>CALRMU020000001.1:0-1283790 GCA_943369295.1 Synechococcus sp. UW140
CCTGGTAGTGGCCGGGGCTCCCTTGATACCGTTCTAGCCTTGGAGCTGAAGAGAGCCTGCACGCTATCTCACTTGCGAGTCTTTCACTCTGGTGCCACGAAGCGTCAAACCAGGCTCTTCCCCAACAATGTTAATCTTACAGGTGCCACTGGTCCTTGACCAGTGCATTTAAAAGCCCTATTGCTGCACCTTTCCCGCCCGACAGCAGAGCTGATCGGGGCGGGGCACCAACGGTCTATGATTTGAGCTTCGCTCACCTGGCTGAACGACTTCGTCGTACAGCCAGGCCACCGTTTTCATTGGACGGGAGGGTCTGGGTGCCACGACCCTTTCCGAGGGACGAGGGAAAGATTGTGAAAGACACCTAAAGACACCCCCAAGACCCAGCCCCTTAGGAACCAGGCATCCTCTGATTGGTCTAAAAGATAACTATGCTGCTCGCACCCTTGGCTTTGGGAATGACGCTTATTGCCGCTCAGGGAAGCGGCTTGGCCGAAGTTTCTGGCACAGTTTCTTACAGAGAAAGAATGGCTCTCCCTGCCGGCTCAGAGATCAGGGTCACCTTGAGCTCATACAGCCTCAGAGGGGGTCAGAAGCAGATTGCCCAGTATCAGTCGGTAACTGGCGGCAAGCAGGTGCCCATCGCTTTCCAGTTCTCCTACCCCATGCTCCCAACCACCCGAGACACCTCGCTGGGAGTCATCGCGGAGATCTGGTACGACGGCAGGATTCAGTTTCAGAGCCCCAAGGCCCAAATGATCACGGGTCAGAAGACTTCGATGAATCTCATGGTGACGAGGGCAATGGCTCCGACCACCTTCATCGGGAAAAACTGGGAGCTGATGGAGTTGAACGGAGAAAAGGTTCAAACCTCCGGAAGAGTTCCGACCCTGATGCTCGACAAAGACGGCAAGACCCTGTTCGGATTTGGCGGCGTCAACCGCTTTAGTGGGGAGTACAGCTATGCGGCTCCCAGCCTTCAACTTGACCCTGGCGCCATGACCATGATGGCTGGCCCCCAGGAACAGATGGAGTTGGAAACGCGATTTCTACAGGCCCTCATGTCCGTCAATCGATCCGCTCTCTTTGAAGGTGAGCTTCAACTGCTGAGAGGAACCAAGGTCATCGCTCGGTTTCGATTAGCCCCGGCCAGGTAAGGCACTGCGCCCTTGAGACAGAAAGAGCCAAAATGAACTCAACCCTGTCTCAAGGGCGCAGCATGATCGTTCATCTTGGTTTGGCGGGGCTCAGGGCAGAGTGGAACTCTTCCATCGTCTGCATGGGAGTCTTTGATGGAGTCCACCTGGGTCATCAAAGCCTTCTTGCTCCGGCGGCCGCTCAAGGCAGGGAAAGAGAGCTCCCCAGCATTGCCGTCACCTTCGACCGCAATCCTCTTGCTCAGCTTCGGCCAGACATGACGCCAAAGAGTCTCTGCACCTTGGATCAGAAGCTGGCATGGCTTGAGAATTCGGGGGTCTCCGTGGCTGTCGTCCTGCCTTTCGATGCAGCTTTAGCGGAACTTTCTGCACAAGACTTTCTAAACTCCGTGCTGATCGGCAGTTTGAAGGCCGGAAAACTGATCATCGGACACGATTTTGCCCTCGGCAAGGGAAGACAAGGCACCTGTGAATGGCTGGCTGAAAGAATTGATACTCAGGTGATCTCTCCTCTTGAGATTGATGGCGAACGATCCTCCTCCACCCTGATTAGACGGGCCGTCAAGACAGGGCACATGGAATCGGCAGCAAAGCATTTGGGCCGCCCTTATGCTCTTAAAGGGGTCGTCGTTTCTGGACAAAAACTGGGCAGAACTCTTGGCTTTCCGACGGTGAATCTGGCCTTCTCTTCTGATCTCGTCCTTCCTGAAGATGGCGTCTATGCAGCCTGGGCCGAAACGCGATTCGGCAGCTACCAGGCCGGAGTCAGCATTGGCATGAGACCGACGGTCGAGGGCAAAGGCAGAACCGTTGAAGCCTTTTTGATCGACTATCCCGGTGAATCGCTTTACTCAACCCCTGTCACTCTGCAGTTCCATTCGCGGCTGAGGGGAGAAGAGAAGTTCGATTCCCTTGATACTCTTGTCGTCCAGATGCACAAGGACATAGAAGAGTGCCGGGTTCGCCTGTGTCAGCCCTAACCCCTTTCCTGCCAAACAATCTCCAATGAAAGTTCTCATTTTCGAAGACAACCTTATGTGGTCCGTCAAGCTGCAGAAGACCGTGAAGGGCTTGGGGCACGAGAGCCTTGTCTTGACCAAGATTCCGGACTCGCTGCCTGAAGCTGAAGCCGCCATTGTCAATCTTGGAAGCGAGACAATGGGGGTTGATGGGCTTTTGCCTCTGCTGAGGGAGGCAGGAATCTGGGTCGTGGGCCACGCAGGTCACAAGGAAAAAGGTCTGCTTCAGGCTGGCCGAGAAGCTGGCTGCGACTTGGTTGTGACCAACTCTGTCCTCACTTTTAAGCTCGATCAGGTTCTGGCCCAGGCCGAACAAAGGCTATCCCAAGAGATACCAGACCCCGACGAAGACTGACCTGATACACTAGAAGCCAGATGAACAAGGTCTACAGCAGCGCGGCTCAGGCTCTGGAAGGAGCCATTTTCGACGGCATGACCATCATGTCAGGCGGATTTGGTCTCTGTGGCATTCCCGAAAATCTTATTCAGGCTCTGCTCGATTCTGGGGTCAAGGACCTGACTGTCATCAGCAACAACTGCGGAGTCGATGACTTTGGCTTGGGTCTGCTTTTGAGAGAGAAACGAATTCGGAAGATGGTCTCCAGCTATGTCGGAGAAAACGCCGAGTTTGAGAGGCAGTACCTTTCGGGCGAGCTGGAACTAGAGTTCAACCCCCAGGGAACCTTGGCTGAGAGGATTCGGGCTGGAGGCGCGGGAATTCCTGCCTTCTACGTTAAGACTGGCGTCGGCACAATCATCGCTGATGGGAAGGATCTGAGAGAGTTTGACGGGGAAACTTATGTGATGGAGAATGCTCTTAAGGCAGACCTTTCCATTGTCAAAGCCTGGAAGGGTGACCGCTGGGGCAACCTTGTTTTCCGCCGCACCGCTCGAAACTTCAACCCCATGATGGCGACGGCAGGCAAGGTCACCATCGCCGAAGTGGAAGAACTTGTTGAAGTCGGCGATCTTGCTCCAGACGAGATTCACACTTCTGCTGCCTTTGTGAACAGAATTGTTTTGGGGCAGGGATATGAGAAGAGGATCGAGAGGCTGACGACTCGGCCGAAAGAAGCTTCGGCGTAGCGTGTCTTGTGCCAAGGTTTGGGTGGCGTAGGTGAAGCCCACGGACCGATGCCTATCTATTCAGATGCATCGACAACTGGTGCCCCGGTCTGGCAGCGAGGTGCGAGCTGAAGGCCGGGAAGGAACTTCCCTAACTCTACACTTCCCGCCCGACAGCAGAGCTGATAGGGACGGGGCACCCGAGCACTCAGTTCTTAATATTGTTCATTCAGGGGCGCTGCCCCTGCCACCCTCACCTTGCAGATGGACCCATGGTTTGGTTGGCGTGGGTGAAGCCTACGAACCGATGCATATCTAGCTAGATGCATCGAGAACCTCAAGAGAAGATTGGTGCCCCGGTCTGGCAGCGAGGTACGAGCTGAAGGCCGGGAGGGAACTTCCCTAACTTTACATTTCCCGCCCGACAGCAAAGCTGATCGGGACGGGGCACCCGAGCACTCAGTTCTCAATCTTGTTCATTCAGGGGCGATTGCCCTGCCACCCTCACCTTCCAGATTCACCCAAGGTTTGGGTGGCGTGGGTGAAGCCCACGAACTGTTGCCTATCTTTTTAGATGCATCGACAACTTGTGCCCCGGTCTGGCAGCGAGGGACGAGCTGAAGGCCGGGAAGGAACTTCCTTAACTCTACACTTCCCGCCCGACAGCAAAGCTGATCGGGACGGGGCACCCGAGCACTCAGTTCTAAGTCTTGTTCGTACAGGGGCGCTGCCCCTGCCACCCTCACCTTCCAGATGCACCCAAAGTTTGGGTGGCGTGGGTGAAACCCACGAACGCGCACTAACCTAAGCGAAGGCAAAGCTGAACCGGCCCACAGAACCTCTGCATCAGTTGAAAACCAAGATCATAGAGAGACAAAAAATCCCGCCGATAGAACACCGGCGGGAAAGGCATATGCTGATTTGTAAAATTCTTACTTCTTCTCTGTTTTCTTCATCACGTCTTTAATCCAGTCCATCATCATCTTGGTGAAAACGGGGCTGAACTTCCCGCGCTGCCAGTTCTGCATGCTTTCCTGCTCTGTGGCAAAAGCGTGGAAGAGATGGTCGGAGTTGGGAGCGATTTTAAAGGTGCCGAGGCCAGGAGAAACCTTGTTCATCACGTCGGCAATCAGCTTGTGATCGGCATCGTAGGTGACAAAGTCGCTTGCTCCCCTAACCGCAAGCACGTGAGCCTTGGTCTTAGCCCAATAGGCAGGGAAGTTGATCTGAGCGAGCTGACGCCAAAAATCTAGATTCTTGCCGTTGAACAGGCCGCCGGGGAAGAAGGAATCTACCAGGGAAGTAAGCTGAGGATGCGATTTCTTCACTTCCTCTGGAGATTTGTTCTCCAGAAAAACGAGAGCCATCAGACGGGCTCCCTGTCTGGCGATTTCATCAGCATTCTCGAAGGTGTCGCCTCCGACCAAGCCCTGGTAACGAATGGTATCGAGCAGATACTCGAACCAAGTTCGTGAGGCGGTGCCGTAAACGGCAATGCCCTTGACGGGGTTTTCAGCCGCGATCATGGGGCCAAACGCGCCTCCCATACTGTGGCCAAAGATGAAGACGTTGTCTGCATCGACTCCCGGAAGAGCCTTTAACTGCTTGAGAGTCTCTTTGTAGATCCCGATTTCAGAGTGGTAATCCATGGGGGCAAAGGGACCGCCCTCGCTGTCCCCTACCCCGGGCTTTTCAACTCGAATCGTCACGAAGTTGCTGTTGGCAAATTCGTATAGCAGGGGGCCATCCAAGGACGAGACGTCACCTGTCGAACCCTGCAATGTGAAGTCGTAGCTGACCGGAGAGAAGCCCTGGATGAACATGAACCCCGGGTGCTTGCCTGGCTTTTTAGGGGTCGTGATGATCGTCCGCATCTTATTGCCATTGTCGACAATGTGGCTGTAGGTGACCGTATAGTTGGGTCCGCCCGGGTCACGCGGCTTTTCGGAAAGCTGGGCTGAAAGAGTCAGCTCCTTGCCACCCCGAAGAACAGTAAAGGTGACAGTTGAACCGTTCTTCAGCTCGCGAACATAGGGACCAAGCATTCCAGGAAGAATCAGCTTGTCGTTGATCTTAGTCACGACATCGCCTTCCTTGATCCCTGCCTTGTCGGCTGTCAGACCGGGCAGAGGCTTGAGAGCCAGAATTCCTTCACCACCAGTCAGTTTTAGTTCTGTCCTCTGGGCAGGTGAAAGAGGCTGAAAGCCGATGCCGAGAGTGCCTCGTCTCATCAAACCATCTGTCGGCTGATTCACCCCAACTAGTGGCAGATCCGAAAGAAGTGGAAGCGGCTGAGGTGCGGTCTGCCCCACAGAAAGCATGAGGAGCGTGGAAAGAGTGGTCGCGATCATTATTACAAATTGTAATACCAGATTCGGCTCCTTTCTGTTCCGCAATGTGCAATCCTTAACGGGCTTAGGTTCATGTCACGAAAGCTCACCCCTGCAGAAGACAGCCGCCCCCTTTCAAACCTCGAGATGACAGTTCTGGGTTTGGCGTGGCTAAGGGGACCCTGCACGATCTACGCGATCATGAAAGAGCTGTCACTTTCTGCCTCCAGCTATCACAAATCGCGGGCAGGGACAGCCTATTCGGTTTCCAACCGACTGCTTGATTCGGGGCATATCGCAAGAGCATTTGAGAAGGGCGAGGAGATCATGATCACGAAAAAGGGAGTCGAGGCTCTACAGGCGTGGCTGACCCCTCCCATAGACCAAAAGGACATCACCCACTCGGCGGACCTTTTAAGGCTGAGATTTTTCTTCCTGGGAGTGATAGACCAAGAGAAGCGCCTGGCCTTTATCGATCAATCCATTGAGGGGCTGAGGCAGTTCCTTGCCGAGTGCGAGGACTTGGTTCCCCAAAACGAGGCGATCGGAGACTACTTTGGAGTCCTGGCTACCTTGTCGACGATCTTGGAAACAAAGGCACGCATTCAATGGCTGACCTTGGTTCGCGAGTACGTTCTTCACCCCATTGCTGAGGGTGAATCTTGGTCTGAGACTGTGATGAAGCGCCTTGCCGAGGATCAGGCTTAGCCGATCTGAGCCTGCAGGTGTGCTGGCAGATCCCGCAAGGGCCGAGCGCGATCTGGCGCCACCGAGATGTGCTTGAAGTCCATGTCTCCCACCCTCGTGATCACGAGGTATTCGCCCAGCACCCCATCCAGCATCGAAAGCCCGGCTTGAGTCAGGTCATCGGCGCGGATCGGGCTCTCCATGGGGACAAAAATAGTCAGGCTCATCCGCTCCTCGTCCCAGCCTTCTTCCACCCACAAAATGTCATCTGGGCACAGAATGGATTTTTGCAGGGTTACGCGAGGCTCTGGCTGGGGCTGGCGAAAAGCAGCAACTTCCCAACCCGGGAGGCGTGGGGCTTCAGCGACGAGTTCTTCTACCTTGGAAATGAGGCGGGCCTTGCCTTCAGCGCTGATTTCAAGCCGCCAGTCCTCGGTCGGAGACTCGGCCGGCTGGATTCCCCAGCCAAGGTCTGGGTGAACCTTGCCGAGCATTTTCCAAAAAGCCTTGGCATGGTTGGCAGGCAGGGGCAGGGAACGGAACTCGTGAGCGTGGGCCTGAAACCAGGTCCAGAATTCACGAGGGGTGATGGGATTGCCGCGAAACCACTTGAGCATCGACCTGCCTCTATTGTAGCGGCAGGCCGCGGAATCGCTAGGCCAGACAAGCGTTTTGTTGAGATATTTGCCGTCAAAGCTATATCAAACACTAGACGCAGGAAGAGTGGCATCTGACCAAGTGAAGACTTAGTGATGAACCATCCAGCTTTTCGACCCCTTCAGAGGCCAGGTTCTATCGCCGAGGCCCTCAGAGGGAGGGCCAGGGTGAAAGAGTTGAAGCAGCCTACGCAGGAGTGATGGCGACCGAGTAGCTGCCGACTCCGTTGACCAATCCCAAAACCATAGAATCGGTTGTCGAGGTAAAGGTGCCAGTTCCGCCGACCAAAAGAATCGTGTTTCCGTTGATGATAACTTCTGTGACGATGGCAGGAGTCACGGTTACTCGCATGCTCTTGTTTTCCATGCAGCTGAACCTAAAGTGATCGGCATCAGCGGCGTCATTCAGAACCCCGGTGACTCGTCTGTTGTTTCCGGCCAAAGTGCCATTGCTGCCATCAACAGCTTCATTCGGCTCGACTTCAGGAATGGAGACAAGACTGCCGACTGTGTAAGCGTAGGTTCCGAGCCCAGAGGGTGAGGTTCGCGATGCGGACAGAGTTCCGCTGGTTGTCCCGGCTGGCACCCTAACATTCGCCAAGTTAGCTTCCTGCGAAATGATTGATGCGTTGCCGCCAGTCTGGAAGAAGAAGGTATTGATAGGAGCGGAGAAATCACCATAAACCCTGAGGTTCGATCCGGGGGTGACGATGCAGGGCTCGATGGCTGAGATATTGATCGTCGAGGCGAGACCGTCATCATCTGATCCACTGCCGGCGCAGCCGATGAGGCTGGCAAGACACACAAGTACGGAAGACGCTTTAATTGCTGAACTAATTTTCACTGATCAGACACTACCAGCCCATGGACCGCAGTTTCTGATTTAATAATGATTTTATATAATAATTACACAAAGCGTGAACAATAGTCACCTCAATTGTCGGATGATGGGCTGACAGTCTATTGGGGTCAGCTGTTTCTTTATGTGCACGGCTGACCCCCCTTGGATAAAGAATCAAAGGGCAGAGGTTCTGCTTAAACCAAGGAACTCCGCAGAAGAATCAAGGCAGATTTCGCCGCTCTTTCTCTCACTGCAGACCTCAATCCGGGGAACTGGCTGCGAGTGACTCGAGTCCCTTTTGGTCCGGCATGAGCCACGTAAACCAACCCGACAGGCTTTTCTTCCGTGCCGCCCCCAGGCCCTGCGACCCCCGTGATGCTGAGGGCGTGAGTAACTCCCCATCTCTCTCGGAGCCCTTCGGCCATGGCCCGAGCCACTTCTTCAGAAACAGCCCCGAACTCTTCAATCAGCTCAGCAGGGACGCCCAGCTCACGAGCCTTCGCCTCGTTGGAATAGCTAATCACTCCGCCCTGAAAGACATCGGACGATCCGGCGATTGAGGTCAGCATTGCGCCCAAGCCGCCTCCGGTGCAGGATTCTGCGACGGCAAGAGTTTCGCCCCGAGCGGCCAGGTCACGGATCACGGCTGACGCCAGGGTTTCATCATTGAAGCCATAGACATAGCGTCCGACTCTTTCCTGAACCTGAGCGATCACAGGAGCGATCAGAGCTTCGGCTTCGGCCTCTGTCGCGGCCGAGGCTGTGACCCTTAGATGGACTTCGCTGGTTTTGGCGTAGGGGGCCAGGGTGGGGTTGGCCGATTCCATCAGGTCAAGCAGCTGCTGTTCCAGGGCAGCTTCACCAATGCCAGCCACCTTGATGGTTTTAGAATGGATCGTTGTGCCATCGCCCAGCTCAGCCAGAAGCTTCTCGATGGGGCCTTCCAGCATCGGAACAAACTCGTTCTTCGGCCCGGGCATGGCGACGATGATGCCTTTGCTGCTGCGGCAGATAAGGCCAGGAGCCGTCCCGTTCGGGTTAGGGACCACTTCGGCCTCGCTTGGCCTCTGGGCCTGACGAAGCTGGCTTTCCGTCCAGTTGAGCCGGCGCTTTTCAAAGAGCTGAATCAGGTGCTGTCGCACTTCGGGGTCTTCGACCAGGGGCTGTTCAAGAGCGGCGGCGATCCCGTCGCGAGTCATGTCATCGACGGTTGGTCCGAGGCCCCCGATGGTGAAGACGAGGTCCGCTCGGCTGAGAGCCAGATTGAGGGCTTCAGTCAATCGGGCCAGGTTGTCGCCGACTGACTGCCTTTGGAGATGAGAGATTCCGTGGCGGGCAAAGGCTTTACCCAGTTCAGCTGAATTGGTATCGACAATGTCTCCCAAAAGAATCTCTGTGCCGACTGCGACAATTTCTGCCCTCATAACTGGTCAGGATAGCCGACCGAAAGGGTGTAATCAGGGCATGTTTCTTTGCGGCATTGTCGCCCTTGCTTCAGCTTCTTTCCAACAGCCTCCCGAACCGGCACGAATCGACAGTGCTGTGGGCACCTATGCGGTGAAAAGTGTCACCAGCAGGCACCTTAAGAACACGCGGGACGTCACAGTGCTTCTTCCGGAAGGCTACGAAAAGGACATGTCAGTCCGCTACCCCGTGCTTTACATGCACGACAGTCAGAACATTTTTAACGGAAAGACCAGCTACATCCCCAACCAGGAATGGAAGGTGGATGAGACTTCGCGGGCGATGGCTAGAGCGGGGTTGGTCCAGAAACTGATCATCGTGGGGATTCCTAACATGGGAATCGACCGTGCTAATGAATACCTTCCAACTCGAGCCAAATTTGGACGGCAGGGTGAGGAAGAGGTAGGAGGCAAGGCCGACCTTTACGGCAAGTTTTTGATTGAAGAGGTTAAGCCTCTGATCGATTCCACCTTTCGGACCAAGAAGGGTCCGGGCGATACAGGACTCTGCGGCAGCAGTTTTGGCGGAATCGTCTCGCTTCACCTCGGCATGACTCGTCCGGATGTTTTCGGTCGGCTGGGGGTCGTTTCACCTTCGCTTTGGTGGGATAGCGGCGTGATGCAGAAGCGGATTGAGCAGCAAATATTCCCTTGGAAGGTGAGAATGTGGATGGATATGGGGACTCAGGAAGGCGACGGAGCCATTAGAGCCCGAGCCTTTGAAAAGACCCTTATTGCCAAAGGAATGAAGCCGAAAAAAGACTTCATCTACTTTGAAGAAGAAGGCGGCCAGCACAACGAAGCCGCCTGGGCACGCAGGTTTGGCGAGATTCTGCTTTTTCTCTTTCCCGCAAAGTAGTCGAGATAGCAGTTTTCACAGCAGTCAACATTAAAGCTGGAAGGAAAATGCGGTTTTCCCCCCTTCCTCTGGAAGGGGTTGGGGGATGGGAATATGAGAAGTCTTTCGATGAAAAGCGGTACAAAAAACATAGAAACTTGCGCGGTTCATCAAAAGACCGCACTCAATAAAATGGCTAGGTTCTGGCTTTTCATCCTGGCTTTAACGGCCTTGTCCTGCGCGTCATTTGCTCAGGTCAAACCAGAGCTTGGCACGCCTGAAAACCCCATCACGATCCGCATGCTGGGGGGAGCTTTTGGTCTGCCCGCTCCAGATGCCAGCGACCCCCGCAGCCTGGCGAGGCGCGCTGTTTTTGATGAGTTTCATCGCCTGAACCCCGGCATCAGGGTGATCAACGCCGGAGGCTTGGAGCTTTACGGAGACAGGGCCGAAGCTCAAGTGATGATGGCGATGGCGGGGGATACCGCCCCCGACGTGCTTTACGTCAACTTTCGCACCTACTTTGACTACATTGAACAGGGTTTCTGCCGGCCTCTGGATGACCTGATTGAGGCTCAGCCAGGCAGCTTCGACCGAGTTCACCCTAGAATTCAGGAGACCTTGACCAGCTTTGATGGCAAGGTTTATGCGGCGCCCTTTTATCAGGTCGCCCAGGCGCTCTACTATCGGCGAGACCACTTTATCCAGGAGGGCTTGGACCCTTCTAAACCTCCCCGTACTTGGGATGAGTTTATTTCTATTGGCCGAAAGCTGACCGAATCAGCGAAGGAGAGGAACGGATTTGTCTTCGCCAGCGGGCTTGGAGGAAAGGCATATTGGTGGACCAACTTTGTCTGGCAGGCAGGTGGGAACGTTCTGGAGCCAGCCGAGCGAGGCTACGCCCGAAGCGTGGTGGGAACCCCTGAGGCAGCCAAGGCCCTGGACTTTTTTAAGCGTTTGACTTTGGAAACCTGGACCGACAGCAAGGGGGCTAAAAAGGGCCCCATCGCCAAGGTCAGCACCTCTTGGTCAGATGATGTCAACCAGGGCAAGGTCAGCATGTGGTTTGGCTACACCAACGATCTGCTGCTCAGCATCACAGAAATTCCTCCGAGCGTTTTGGGAATCGCGGCCATGCCGGCTGGCCCGGCCGGTTCGGTGGGAGAGATCAATGCCGGAATGTGGGCGATCAACTCCGCTGTCAAGGATCCTAAAAAGCTGGAGGCCTGCTGGAAGTTCGTTCAGTTCTTTGTCAGTCAGCAGGCGGCTAAGGTATCCACCGACCAATTCGTGAATCAAGGACTTGAGAGCCTGGTCAACCCTCAAACTCTGATCGAAATGGGCTACGAAGACCTGGCTAGAAAGGTCGATCCCAGCTACGTTGAAGCCAATAAGAACCTATTTGAACGAGGTCACCCAGAACCCAGCGGAAGAAATTCTGGCCAGGTTTACGCTGTGCTCGATAGCGCCCTGGATAGGGCTCTGATTGACCCCAAAACCGACAGCCTGCAGATTTTGAAGGAGGTTGAGGCGGAAATGAACCGCCAGCTTCTGGGCTACATTCCGCCCGAAGAAATGCAGGCCAAAAGAGGCTGGGCGGCAGGGATTGCCATCTCGCTGGGAGTGATTCTTTCTATTCTAGGTGGATTGTGGGTGAGGCGTCTTTGGACAAAACGCACCGGCATGCAGTGGGATCTGCCGCCTGTTTCTCGCGGCCCCAAGGTGGCTTTCTTCCTTTTCGCCGCCATCCTTCCTGCCGCTCTTTCAGTGCTGGTTTGGTCTTACTATCCTCTGATTCAAGGATTGGTGATCGCCTTTCAGGATTACCGGGTGACTCAGCCCCCAACCTGGGTGGGGCTGGATAACTTCATCTCCGTTTTCACTCAGCCCATCTTCTGGCGCAGCCTTTTCAACAGCTTTCTTTTTGTCGGTTTGAGTCTGGGAATCGGGTTCTTTCTGCCCCTCTTTTTAGCCTTGGCCCTCAACGAGATTCCGCGTTTTGGCACCTTGTTCCGAGTGCTTTTCTATCTGCCAGCGATGACCAGCCCGCTCGTCATCGCCTTTATGTGGCGGTGGTTTTACGACAAATCGCCGGAAGGTCTGCTCAATTCCCTGGTTGCGCCTGTTGTCGTTTCTTTGAATGGATTGCTGGGGCAGAACTGGCCGACCTCTTTCGACTGGCTGGGCGACCCCAAGCTGGCGATGCTCTCGGTTGTTCTGCCTGGAATCTGGGCGGGAGCTGGCCCGGGCAGCCTGCTTTACCTTGCGGCTCTGAAAAACATTCCTGAAGAGCGCTATGAGGCGGCTGATCTGGACGGGGCGAATTGGTGGAAGAAAATTACGCGAATCACCCTTCCCTCACTGACTCCTTTGATGCTGATCAATCTGCTCGGCGCCTTTATTGGCGGGTTCAAGGCGATGGAAAATGTCTTCGTCTTGACTGGCGGCGGGCCGCTTTATTCCACCCACACGATCGGTTTGGAAGTTTGGACCAATGCCTTCATGTTCCTTAGGTTTGGCTACGCCTCTGCGGCGGCTTGGGTGATGGGGGGAATTCTGATTGGGTTTACGATTATTCAGTTGAAACAGATGACGAGGATGAAGTTTTCTACAGCCCGGGGGACTTGAGGTCCGAGCTCAGCTGTGCCCAAAGTGGCCCGGTTGTGGCAGAGCCTCAGCCGGGTGGACGAAGTACATGTGATCTAGCTTTGGCCAGCAGCAAACCTGGCTGAACGACTGCGTCGTACAACCAGGCCACGAACAGCAAAGAGTATTGGTGATTCGTGGGTTGCACCCACGCCACACAAACTCCTCAGTTTTTGAGGTCTCAGTAGCTTCACGCGTGGAGGTCGATGTCGCCATGCAGCCATGCCAGGATGCTAAAGGGCAGTAAGCGTTCCCGCCCTCTGGGATTCTGTCGTTCGTGGGTTTCACCCACGCCACCCAGACTCAATTAAGTTTGAGGTGGCATGAGCTGAACCCGCCAAGAAGAACTTATCCCCAGGCCACTGCAACAGCTCAAGCCCGATGGGCGTCTTTAGTAATAAGTCTAATCTGGCCGACAGGGCCAGAGCGGGGGAACCATTAATTGGGGTGAATCTTGGCTCAAACCAAGAAGAGTAACTTTCGGCTCTAACCCGGCAGCTAACCTCGCAGACACATCGGAAGAGAATGTTCACGCATTCTCCCAGACCTTGGAACACCCGTGAACGATGAGACTGCTCCTTGAAGCCGAGCGATCCTTTACAGAAGGGATCGTTGAAGAAACACGACTGCTCTTAAAGAGCCGCAAAACCCAAGAGGAAAAGCTTGCCTTCCTCAAGGCAGAAGCAAGCCGCCAGCACGAAAAGCTGATCACTCTGCAGAAGATGCTGTGGCTGGCCAAGCACAACCCAGACAGGCATGCCAAGCTGCAGCGCCTTTCTAATGTGAGAGAGAAGACCCTGGTCTACCTTGAGGCTATGACCCGCTTTTTGGAAGCCAAGGAAAAAAACGGCAGAACCCTGAACGAGCCGCCTCAGGTGTTTGCCAGTCCAGACTGGGACGAAAACTAGGCTGACGGGCTGGAGACGATTAGAACCGAGAGACCATGATTTCCGTAAGGACATCATGGTCTCTTCGCTTTTCTAACTGACTCACCCCGCCTTGTAGAGGGCAAGCAGTCCCGGGGGCATCTCTGAAGCAGCACCCAATTACTGCCCAGGGTGGCCCCAAAAACAAAACCGCCCCCACCCACTCAATGGGCAGAGGCGGCAGCTGCACTTAACTGCGGCTTATGGGTTGGGCATCAGGGGAAGGCGACCGTGCAGAGCATAGTAGCGCCAAGCCTGAAGGTAATCCGGGATGGTTCTTCCTCGGAAGTTGAAGGGATCGACTTCTGCAGCCTTATCGAGAGCGGCTTTGGCCTGTCCGGCTGGTGACCGCTGACCGTTGAGAGCAGCGCTGAGAGCAAACCAGCCAGGACCGTATTCTGGACCCGCCTTGCTGGCAGCCTGGCCGAAGCTGACTGCCTTGGCGTGGTCGCCGTTGAGGCCGTTGATCAGGCTCAAACTGGTGAGAGCTTCGAATGACTCTGGCTTGATAGCCAAGGCGGCTTCAAGGAAGGCGATGGCGGTCAGTCGCTGATTCCTCACCTCGTCGCTGCCCATGCCCTGAGTGAAGCTGTAGGCGACGATCTGGTTGGCTCGTTCGATGTAGATGTCGTAAGCGGCTGGCTCTGACTTGAGAGCAGCGCGGATGGAATCGAGGCTCTGCTGGAACTCACCGGCAGAAAGGAGCAGGGTGCTGACGAAATAGCCGCTGATGTGAGCGGGAGCTTCGGACTGACCCAGTTCTTGAGCCAGCTGGCTAAAGGCCTTGCTTTCGCCTCTCTTGAGGGCAAGGTAAGCCTGAGCGGTTTTAACGGCAGGAGAAGTAGGATCGGCGAGAAGAGCCTCTTTCTCGGCATCTTTGGCCTGCTGCTCGAGACCGGCGTACTGCATGAGAATCGCCTTAAGAGCGTAGCCGTAGCCATCAGGAGCGCCTGATCTCTCGTACCGGCCCATAACCACGGCGGCTCTCTTGAACTGTCCGTTGCGGATAAGGGCGTAGATGATGGAGTTCATCACCTGAGCCGAGGGGCGATCGCCCTCTGCCAAAGGAGTCAGTGCCTGGACCACCTGGTTGTAGCGGGCAGCTTCCAGCATGGCGGCGATGCGGGCTGGATCGGTGGCTGACGTGCTGGCAGGAATGGCATCGAGGGCAAGACTGAGAGTCTTGGCTCGGCCTTCGGCAGCCCTCTTGAGCGAGGAGCTGATCAGGCCGATAGCTTCGGAGCGGTTGCTTGGGTTGGAGGCAACGGTATCGAAAGCCAGATCGATTTGGATGGCGCTGAGCAGAAGAATCGCCTGAGAGTTGTTAGGCTGAACTGCCAAAACGTCCTCAAGGTACTTCTGAGCCAGATCGCGGACACCCTTGCCGTAGTTGGCTCGGGCGAGGATTGCCTTGGCATCAACTGAATTCTCATCAACCTTCAGGGCGACTCGGCCAGAAAGAATGGCGTCATCCCATCGGCTGTCGGCCAGGGCATCGTTTCCTTTTTCAAGGTGGTGGGCCAAGCCAAGAGCCACACCGTTGTCAATCTTGAGATTAAGGGTGATCGTGCCCTTGTCGCCATCTTCGGTGTAGGCATCGAACCTGACCTTGATGGGGCCATCATCTTCCTGAAGAGTGTCGATGGAGAACTCGTAGGGAGTGCTCTCATCTGTTCCTCTCAAAGAATCGTTGACGTAAAACTCTACTGATGTCACCAGCTTGGTCGACTGAGCCGTGGCTCTAAAGGAATGTGACCCCTTAATTGCCTGACCCGCCTGAGCGTTGACCGTCAGCTTGACATCAGCCCAACTGGCGCTCGCCGCGAGAGCCAAGATCGCTGCACCCAAAAGCCGCATCCTCATAATCGTTTAAAGGGCCCAAATACCCGAAGGACAGTTTTACCCGTCCTAAGTTGGACGCCCCATCCCTAAGGCTGGTTCACCCCTCTCTTTAGTTCGAACTCGCAGAACGTCCCAGATCTCTTCGACGAAGATTTTGCCGTCCCCTGGCTCGCCTGTCCAAGCCGCCCCGATGATTGCATCGATAAGGGGCTGCTGCATATCTTTGGGGGCCATGACCTCGATTTTCGATTTGAGCGAAAGTGAGACGGCGATAGCCTGACTGCCGAGCAGGGCACTGCCTTCTGGCCCCGCCCCTGCCCCGCGCACATCACTGACCGTCATGCCGCTGACTCCCAGGCCGCTGATGGCGGTCTTCACCGCTTCTAGGCGGTGGGGGCGGATGATTGCCGTCACTCGAATCACGGGTCTAGTTTAGCGGGTTGATCCGAAAATGGACTTGTCACCTTCTAGGCTGGCTTAGATCGACTACCATGAGGGAAGGGTGAGCGCCAAAGAATTTCTGCAGGATTTGGGCTTGATAGATGTCTCTCGCCCTCTGCTCATCCATTCATCATTTCGCAGCCTCAAACCTTGGGGAGCTGACCCGAAGGTCTGGGTTACGGAGCTGGCCGACCTCTTTGCGGAATCCGGCTTGTTGATTCCCACCTTTACGGGCCGAAGAGAAGACGGGCCCCTGGATCCACCTCAGTTTGACCCTGAGGCAACAGAATCTTGGACGGGAATTATTCCGGAAGCAGCCAGGAAGCACTTCGGACCCGATGCCAGAAGCCTGCACCCCACCCACTCGTTTCTCTGCCTTGGCGGGGCAGCAGGATGGAAAGAGGGGCATGAGACTTGTCTGACCCCTTGTGGACCTGGTTCTCCCCTCGTGAGGCTGGCTAAAGAAAACGGCCAGATTCTGCTGGCTGGATGCGGGTTGGAAAGCCTGACTCTCGTCCACGCCGCCGAAGAAGCTGCCGAGGCGCCCTACGTGCTGCAGCCAGAGCCTGTGCGCTGCAAAGTGAAGATGCAAGGTGACTGGCGCCAGACAGAACCTATCCACCTGCATTCTTGGGAAACTCCCCGCGCTTACGAGAAGCTAGAACCAAGATTGAGAGAGGCCGGCCTTCTGGAATCCAAGGAAATGAAAGGATTCTGCTGCAGAGTCATTCAGGCCGGCCCGACGCTCGATCTGCTCATAGAATGGATTAGAACTGACCCCGCCTGCGTCCTTCCGGACTTACATCCCGGGGACCTGACCCATATCCATTGAACTTAGGGAGATGCTGACCTCCTTCTTTCCGGGCTCCTGACCGACCGTGACCATCTTCATGCTCGACTGAGTTTCACCGCCGCCACCAAACATCACCATTTGTCCAAGCTTGGGGTCGTTCATGTTGGAAATAGGCTGTCCAAGCTTTTGAGTGTAGAAAGCCACAACCTGATCCAGGGTGTCGCTGGTCATGAGGACCTGCATCTTCATGTTCATGCCCGTGCCCAGCCGCTCGTCTTCAGCTTTCACGCCAGGGTCTGCCGATGCCTTTGCGCCTGGGTAGTAGGGGATTCCCATTTCGGCTTCAGTGAACTTAAGCCCGGTAGTGACCGTGACCCCATTGATGGTCTGAGTTTCGACTGGTTTTCCGCCGTAGCTCATTCCGCCTCTCATGCAGCCGGAAAGCAGGGTGAGGCAGGCGAGGCCTATGATTACAAGAGAGGTGATTCGAGACATGATCGGATATTATCCGAACCAAGGCATTCTTAACATATAAATAAAAGTCTGCTTTCGTCAGAAGAGATTTGGGGATGAAGCCCAGTCTTGTTTTTGAGGCAAAGAGGTATCCTTTGAAATTGAGTCGGGATGTGGCTCAGCTTGGTAGAGCGCCTCGTTCGGGACGAGGAGGTCGTGGGTTCGAATCCCGCCATCCCGACCACTTTTATGCCTGCGGCCAGTTTCTGGTCTTGAGCTAAGTCTTGAGTGTTTCCACTCGACTTCTCTGCAGGTAGGTTTTCAGTTTCAGCCCATCCCAACCCTTCCCTGGGGAAGAGCTTTGTAAGAATGGCGGTTTTCGACCCTCGCCTATCGGCTCGGTCGAAAACCGCATGATTCCGGAGTTAACTTGCCCTTTGCCTCTCTATCAAGGCTAAATGGCTTTCACAGCTCCGCCATCCTCCTTTTCAAAGAGAGCGAATAGAACAGGAAGCACCAGCAGGGTAAGCAGAGTCGCCGAGAGGATCCCTCCGATCACGACTGTTGCCAAGGGCCGCTGGACCTCTGCACCGATGCCGGTGTTTAAAGCCATAGGGATGAACCCTAGGGCCGCGACGAGGGCCGTCATAAGCACAGGACGGAGCCTTTCTTCCGCCCCTCGTTGAATCGCCTCACCCAAACTAAGCCCCTCTGATCTTAGCCGGTTAATGGCAGAAACCATAACAACACCGTTGAGCACAGCGACTCCAGAAAGGGCGATGAACCCTACTCCGGCAGTGATGCTGAAGGGCATGCCACGGGCAGCCAGGGCGATGATTCCACCTGTGACAGCCAAAGGAACCCCGGTGAAGATAAGCACTGCCTGCTTTACAGACCCGAAGGTGATGAAGAGCAGGACGAAAATCAGCGCAAGAGCGGCCGGAACGACCAAAGAGAGCCTTTGGGATGCCCTTTGCAGGTTCTCAAACTGGCCTCCCCAGGCAACGTAGTAGGCTTCTTTCAGCTTCACCTTATTCTTCAGAGTTCGCTGGGCTTCAGCGACAAATGAGCCCAAGTCTCTGCCTCTCACGTTCAGCTGGACCACGACTCGACGCTTGCCGTTTTCCCTAGAAATCTGGGCCGGAGCTGCCTGCATCGTGATCGAAGCCAAGCTGGAGAGGGGCAACGAGCCGCCCGCCGGAGTCTCCACCCGCATGTCTTTGATGGCCTCGACATCGTTCTTCATCGAGTCTGGCAGCTGCAGGGCCAGATCGAATCGGCGGTCGCCTTCAATAATCTGACCGACAGGCTCGCGGCCAAGAGCGAAAGAGACAATGTGCTGAATGTCATCCACCGCGACGCCAGCCCTCGCAATGGCAGCCCGGTCAATCTCGATTTGTAGAACCGGAACCTCATCGACCTGTTCAACTTCAACGTCAGAAGCTCCTTTAATCTCTCTCATTAAAGCTGCGACTTCGTCAGCCTTTACCTTCAATTCGTCAAGGTCGTCACCAAAAATCTTGATGCCGACATCGGCTTTGACGCCAGAAACAATTTCGGAGAATCGCAGTTCAATGGGCTGGCTAAAGTTGTAGCCCTGCCCCGGAACCTCCTCGATTTTCTTCTGAAGCTCGACCACCAGCTTTTCCTTCGTCATCCCTTTTCGCCATTGCGATTTGGGTTTCAGCATCACAAAGCTGTCTGTGATGCTAAGCGGCATGGGGTCAGTGGCGATTTCTGGCGTGCCGGTTCTTGAAAAGACGGTCGAAACCTCCGGCACCTCGCGGACCTTCTTTTCATAAGCTGTCACAAGTTTTAAGGTCTGTTCAAGATCGACTGTTCGGAGCCTTACTGGTTGAATAACCAGAGATCCTTCGTCTAGCTTCGGTACAAATTCTGATCCTAATCGAGTGAAAACAAATCCGCTGACGACGAGCAGAACCAAGGCAGAACCTGCCACCAGCCACTTGTTTGCCAAGGCAAAAACAAGTGATGGCCTATAGAGCTTGCCCAAAAACGTCATCAAGCGGCTGTGCTTTTCCTGCGTGTTGGGCCCAAGAAACACAGAGCAGAGGGCAGGAACGAGGGTGAGCGAGAGCACCAAGGCCCCCACCAAAGCAAAAATGAAGACAAGCGCCATAGGCTTGAACATCTTTCCTTCAGTGCCTTCCAGGGCGAGAATCGGGATGAAAGTGGCGATGACGATCATTTCGCCAAACTGAGTGACCTTTCTGACTTCAGAAGTCGCAGCTTTGACAACTTCGCTGTGTTCAAGCTTGGTCAAGGGTCGCCCGAGCCGGGCTCTGGCTTCGCCCAGACGCCTCACGCAGTTCTCTACCATGATCACGGCGCCATCGACAATGATTCCGAAATCGATAGCCCCCAGGCTCATGAGGTTGCCGCTAATGCCGAACCTCTGCATGCCAATAATCGCGCAGATCATGGCGAGGGGAATTGTCACGGCCGCAATCAAGGCTCCTCTCACACTGCCAAGGAGCACGAGCAGAACGAGGATGACTAGCACGGCGCCTTCGAGAAGGCTCTTCTCCACTGTATGCAGAACGCCAGTGACAAACTCTGACCGGTTATAGGTGGTGGTCAGGGTGACATCTGCAGGGAGCTGAGCCTTTACTTCCGCAATCCGTTTGTCAACGGCATTGGCCACGGTCTGCCCATTGGCTCCTTTGAGCATCATCACGATAACGACAAGACTCTCCTTGCCGTCCTTAGTCGAAACTCCCGTTAAAACGGGAACGCCAAGTTCGACAGAGGCCACATCTTTGATGAGGGTTGGGATTCCCCCTTCGGCCTGAACGACGATCTGTTCTAGATCCGACGCAGACTTGGCCAAGCCCAAAGATCTGATCAAGATCCTCTCGCCTCCCTGCTCAATCAATCCGCCGCCGGCATTCTGATTGTTCTTCTGCAGAGCTTCGACTATTGCATCGAAAGTGATTCCCCGGGCGAGCATCTGCTGGGGATTGATCACGACCTGATACTGCTTAACGCTGCCGTCGGTCGAGTTCACCTCGGCTACGCCGGGAACGGTGCGGAGCTGGGGGGCGATCACCCAATCCTGTAGCTCTCTCAGCTCAGCTGGAGACCGGTCTGGACTCTCCAGGGAGTACATGTAAATGTCCCCAAGGCCAGTCGAAACCGGACCCATTTGAGGGGCAGAAACTCCACTGGGGAGCTCTTCTCTTACCGTGGTAAGGCGTTCATTGACAAGCTGCCTGGCGAAGTAAATATCAACTTCATCGCTGAAAGTGACATTAACCTGAGAGAGTCCGAACTGGCTAAGGCTCCGAACCTGCTCCACTTTTGGCAGGCCACCCATCGCGGTTTCGATGGGAAAGGTCACCAGCTTTTCAATCTCTTCGGGGCTCAGGCCGCCAGTCTCTGTATTGATCGAAATCTGGTTGGTGGTGATATCGGGGACGGCATCCAAGTTGACCTTGGGCCAGGCCAAGACTCCCAGAACGACAAGCACCACTGCCCCGAGGATAACGATCAGCCTTTGGGTAAGGCTGAACTCAAGAATCTTCTCAAGCATTAGTGCTCGTGCCCCTTCAGCTCGTCTTTCTTCAACTGGCTTTTGAGGATGAAAGCGCCCTTGACGACCAGATTGTCACCTGCTTCAAGGCCAGAAAGTATCTGCACTTGAGTGCCGTTTTTCGATCCTAACTTAACCTCTTCTCGATGAAATTCTTTGTCATGCTGTACAAAAACAAAGGACTTGCCGCCTTCTTCAATCACGCTTTCTGCAGGCACAGAAATGCCTTTCGTCTTTGCCCTTCCGGCAAAATCCACCGAGACAAACATGCCTGGCTTCAGCAGCCCTTGCGGGTTGGGGACAAGGCATTGAACAGCCAGAGTGCGGGTTTTGCTGTCGATGCTTGAGGCGAGGGTCTGGACGCTAGCAGCAAAGGTTCTGCCTGGCAGCGCCTGAGCGGTCACCATGACCCTGGCTACTTTAGCGATCAGGGAGGCATCTCTTTCTGGCACCTGAGCGGCTGCCCAGACTTGAGTCAGGTCCTCAATCTCAAAGAGGGCCTGGGTGCGGTCTACCGCCTGGCCTCGCGTGACATCGAGATGAGTGACAACTCCGGTCATGGGGGAGGTGAGGGCGACCTTTCCGCCACTCGCCTTGGCTCCGCCTGAATAGGTGCGGTAGCTGGCCGAGGCATTGGCGACGGCTTTTGCGGAGGAGTTTAGGAGTTCGCGAGAAGAACGAAGAGCGATGTGGCTCCGATCAAGTTCCAGCTTGGCAGACCTTAACTCAGCTTCGGCTGTCTGAACTTCTCGAGAGTTGAGCAGCCCCTGTTCAGCGATTCGCTTTTCTCTCTCGTAAGCGTTTTGGGCAAGATCAACCCTAGCTTTAGCGCGGTTAACCCTAATTTCATCCTGCTGGACTTCAAGCCGGGCGGCTTCGAACTCGCTTCGAGACACCAAGCCATCACGATAGAGGGCTTCGGTTCGACGCAGTTCTTCAGCATGGGAAGCCTGTTCTTTCTGAGCGCTCAGCAGATCGCTTTGAGCATCGTTCAGTTCGCTTTGCGCGGTCTGCAAGGGAGCCTGGTTGAAGGCTCCTGCTTTGACCAGCTGCTTTTGCCGAGCCAAAGTCTGGGTTGAGGCCGCGACCTTTGAAGCAGCCAGCTTCACCTGAGATTCTTGATCTTTCAGCTGAGCAAGAGCGGCTTCCTGCTGACGTTTGGCTTCAGATATTCTGTTCCAAGCTTCGGCCAGTTCGGTCGATTCAATTGTTCCCAACTGCTGGCCCCGTACAACTTTCTGTCCGAGTGAGACAGAAAGGGTCACCAACCGCCCGGCGACTGTAGGGGTGACGAGAGCTTTGCCGCTGGATGTCGCGGTGATGGTGCCAGGGGTGGTGAGGCTGGATTGAATCTCAGTGGAAGTAACCATCTGAGTCTCGATTCCTGCTGTTTTCGCCTGGTCTGGGGTTAGGGCGACTACCCCTTCCTCGTGACCCTCTTCACCGTGAGCAGCTTCTTCCGGTCCGTGGTCGTGGCCAGCATGATCATCGCTTCCTGCCGCTGCGTGGTCATGGCCGGCGTGATCATCTTCAGCTTTTGCCGATCCGCCGCCCTGGCAGCCAGCCAGGGCAGCAAAAAGGGCCAGGGGCAGCAGCAGTTTGGCGTTAATGGTCATGGTTTTCGCCAGGGGCATGGTTGTGCCCCGCGTGGTCATCCTGTGGAGCTTCGGCGCTGCCACAGCCAGCCAGAAGAAGGGAAGCGACGATGATGAGTGATAGGATCTTTTTCATTGTTTTGTCTCCAGGAGAGTGCCGGTGGCCTGTAAAGAAGCCGCCTTTAAAAGCTTGAGTCTGAGCCGAACAGCAATCGATTCCTGTTCAACTTCGCGCAGAGATCTTGTTGATTCCAAGACTTCTAAAAGCGTTCCCACGCCTTCGTTAAAGCCTTTCTGCGATTTTTCGACCAGAACCTTGGCTTGATCGATAAGGAGCCTGTAGGCAGCAAGCTGTTCTTCTGCCGCTTTGATTTCGAGGTTCAAAGATTCCACTTCGGCCTTGGCCCGAATAAGCAGATCTTCTCTTTCTGCTTTCAGGGCAGCTTCCTTGAGGGAAAAGGCTTTAGCCTCCGATCGGCTTCGGCCAGAATCCCACAGGTTCCAGGTGAGCTGAAGTCTTGCGCCGAAACGGGTGTCGGTGCTGCTCCAGCCAGATTTCAAACCATAAAGGTCAAGGTCTGGCATGAGGGCAGACTTGGCCGACTTCGCTTCTGCCCGGACTTCGTCAGCATCGAGCTGGGCAAGCCTCAGGTCTGGGCGCGATTCCAGATCAGCCGGTGCCGCAAAACTAAGTTCGGCAGCTTCCAATGACGTTGGAGTCTGGTCGATGCCGATCGCGGCAGCCAGCAGCTTGAAGGCAGATGCTTTTTGAGCCAGGAGAAGTTTCTCCTGCTGTCTTGCCCGGTCGAGCTCCATCTTGGCTCTCAGAACCTGGATTTCAGGGACTCGGCCTTCTTCGAATCGCCGCGTCGTGGCTGCCAGAACCTTCTCGGCAAGGGCAGATACTTCCCCTGCCACCTTGGCTGATTCTTCTGCACTGGCAGCTTCGAAGAACCTGGTGAGGACCTCGGTTTGAACTTGAAGTTGAAGAGTTTTGACTTCGACTTCAGCCTTGGATTGCCTGATTCGGCCGAGTGCTCTGCCTGACGATGAGCGGCCGAAAAGGTCTAGCGGCTGGCGAAGGTAAAGGTCTTCATCAGTCGCTCCGAGGTCTGGATGGCTGGAGAGGCCTGCTCCGACACTGAGAGGAGGAAGGGCTCCGAGCACCTTGCCGCTCTGCTGAGCGGAGGCGACCTTGAGCCGGGCGGCGACAAGATTCGGCCGGTTTTGGGCAGTCTTCAGCGCTTGAGATAGGCTCAAGGGCTGATCTGCATAGGCAGCCGTCGCTGCTGCAAAGAGCAGTAAAAATGGTATGGGTTTCAAACGGGAATCTCTTCTGTAGCTTCGTTGCCAAGCGGAGCAGGGCATAGCCATGCACCCCCCGGCGGGAGGGACTAAGCAGTCAGAAGAGAAGTGGGAGGTCCGCGAGGGTTAACCCAACAGGGCGGGCCTGTCGGCGGACTGCCGACAAGGTGAAAGAGCCGTTTGACTCTCGCCTCATTGGCTAAGTGAACCAGGGGTTCTGGTGCGTCTGGGGCGATCAGGTCGATATCAGGTTGAAGCTGACTGACCGACGCAGAAAAATCGGTTGAGGGGTGATCGGAACAGAAAGCCGCCTGGCAGCTTTTGTGGCAGTCCTCTTGGGGGCCATGCAGTGCCGAATCGTGATCGGAATGTTCGACCGTGTGAAGAGCTAGGCTTTCGGGACAGGCTTCGCCCGACTCGGTGCGAAAGAGACCTTCGCACCAATGAAGTTGAACAAGCAGAAGCAGTGCGCTTAAAAGCACAGCTGCTTTCTGCATCATTCCAAAGCCTAGCTTCATTTCTGCTTTGTTCTAAGACGACTGCTGAACTAAATTAGCAGCAGTCGCAGTTGGGGCAGTTTTCTGGGCAGGGGCAGTTGCCATTTGCGCAGCAGGGGCAGACGCATTCGCCGTCCTGACAGGGGGGACAGGCGCACTTTCCGTTGGCGCAGCAGGGACAGGTTGTGGGTTCGCTCATTTCTTTGAATCCTCCGATCGATCAAGCTGGCCGGGTCCGAGGGTGCAGACACCCATCTTTCTCAGTTTCAGCCTTTCTTGTGTCCGCAAACGATCTCTCTGAATTCGCTTATCCACTGTCAGAGAAGCTTTGTAGCTCTCCATCACCGCCTCTACCAGAGGGCGAGCCTCTTCTGTAAGGGCGTAGCTGACCATCTTGTGCCGCCGGGTTGTTTCCACAATTCCAGCCTGCCGAATGGTCTGCAAATGGGCGCTCAAGGTGCTTTGTCCCATTTCCAGCGCATCCACCATTTCGCAGACGCAGAAGTCTGTTTCAAGCAGAGCGTAGAGAATTCGGACTCGGGTGGGGTCTGCAAAGGCCTTCCCCAAAAGCACAATGTCGTTCACGTCAAATCATGATACCACGATATGACGGAATTAGGCGACTTTCTCCAGATTTTCTCCAGATGCAATCTGCCATTACTAATGCAGTTCTGTGGCATCATCCACTATGCTTTCGCTGCGCCCCTGGCGCGCTCTGCTTGTCTCGGCGCCTTTTCTGCTTGTTTCTGCCTCTTTCGCCCAGTTCGGGCCCACCTGGAAGGATAGATACGACGTTTACGAGTATCAGATTCCGGCTCGAGATGGAGTGAAGCTTTACACTCTGGCTTACGTGCCAAAGGGCAAGACTGGACCCTTCCCCATTCTGCTTGAGCGCACCCCCTACGGAGCCGGATCGCCCGAACGTGGCCCCCAAAGAACGACTCCTAAACTCGCCGAAGCAGGCTACATTTTTGCCTTTCAAGATGTGAGAGGAAAAGGCAAAAGCGAAGGCGACTTTGTTAATGTGCGGCCGACTTTGAAAAAGGGCGCAAAGGGCATTGATGAATCCACCGACACCTACGATACGGTCGAGTTTTTGACCAAGACCGTGCCGCAGAACTCGAAGCGAGTTGGCCTATGGGGAATTTCTTACCCTGGCTTCTATGCCGGAGCAGGAGCGATTCGCAATCATCCCATGCTCAAGGCGGTTTCACCCCAGGCACCGGTCAACGATTGGTTCATGGGTGATGACGTTCATCATCACGGAGCATTTTTTGTGCAGGAAGTCTTTGACTTCAGCATTGGATTCAATGTCCCAAGAGGCGGTGAGAGGCCAGTAGTCAACCGCCAGGGCAAATCTGCTTATCAGTTCTTCTTGGAAGCAGGTGCGCTCAGCAATTTCGAACCCAAGTTCCTTCAGGGCAAGCTGCCCTATTGGAAGGAACTGATGGAAAACAGCACCTATAACGAGTACTGGAAGTCTCGTGCCTTGTGGCGAAGCTTTAAAGATGTCAACTGCGCCGTCCTGACGGTTGGGGGACTTTTTGATAAAGAAGACCTTTTCGGAGCATGGCAGCTTTACAAGGCTGGCGAAAAGCAGAACCCGAAATCTGACAACTACATCGTCATGGGGCCCTGGTCGCATGGCCAATGGGCGGGCCAGGGTGGAGGCAGCCTTTCCAGCCTTGTCTACGGAGAACCTACTTCGAAGTGGTACCAGGAGAACGTTGAGTTTCCTTTCTTTGAAAGACACCTGAGGGGCGACAGCAAGGTGGCTCCAGTCCCCGAGGCTACGGTTTTCGAGACAGGATTCAACCGCTTTAGAACCTTTGCTCAGTGGCCGCCTAAAGATGCAGTTAAGAAGAATCTCTATCTGGATGGCGCTGCTGGTCTAAGCTGGCAGAAGCCCAAAGCAGCCAGCAAGGCCAGCTATCAAGCCGACCCTGCCGCGCCAACGCCCTACGTTGCTGACTGGGAAACGAGTACCCGAGCTCCTGGAGACTGGCTGGCTAGAAATCAGAAATTCAGCGAAGGCAGGCAGGATACAGCCACCTTCACTCTTCCTGCCTTGACTGAAGATCTGCGAATCGCCGGACCCATCTATGCTGATCTCTGGATCACCACCACGGGAACTGATGGCGACTTTGTGGTCAAGCTGATTGACGAATATCCGGCTGATACCAAGGACAAGGCTCCCAACGGTGATTCAATGGCTGGCTACCAGATGATGGTTAGAGGCGAGATTATGAGAGCGAAGTTCCGCGACTCATTTGAAAAACCGAAGCCGATCGTGCCTGGTGTTCCGACCCGAGTGCGCTTTATGCTGAACGATGTTCTTCATCGCTTCCGCAAGGGTCACACGATCAAGGTTCGGGTCCAGAGCAGCTGGTTCCCCATTGCTGACCGGAACCCCAACGTCTTTACCGAGATTCGAACGGCGAAGGATTCTGACTTCAAAGCAGCTTCAATCTCTGTTTTGACGGGCGGGCGCTATGCCAGCTCGTTAGAGCTGGGGATTCTGAAGTAGAGGTCAAGTTCAGGCTGACTGAAAATGGGGGAGCTTTGGCTCCCCCTCTTTTTTGTCTCCTCGCCTAAAAACTACTGTTCGTTAAGAACCCGCTCTGCCAAGACAAGCGCCGCAAAGTCATCAATCTCTACGGGAGGCACCTGGAGGGAAGAAGGAAGCAGACGCCGCCACCAGGGCCGTGGATGATGCTCCCAGTACTTCTCCCTGGCTGCCTGGCTCGTATTGGTTTCATCCACCAGAAGAATAGCGGCGGAAGGGAACTCGGTTCTCAGGAGATCAACGGTCTCTTTGCTGCGAGTGCCATTGCCGACCACCATGATCTCATAGGATGAGATGGCGGCTGCCTCGGCTATGGATGAAGCGACATCCTCACGGTTGGCAATTTTCCTCCAAAGAAGATTAATGGCGCCGGATTCTTCTCGCCTAACAAGAGCCAATCCGTTCTTTTTGAAGCCAGGATCGACTGCTAAAACAGTCTTCTTTGTCCGCATGGGGCTACCTTAACCGCCAGGCGAGTCGGAAGGGATCGCCGGCCCGAGTTTCGGCGGCAGATAGGAACTGGACCCGAACACTTACTCCTCTGGACTTGACCTCTTGGACGATACGAACTACTGTCTCGCGGGGCACCTCTCCGAAGGGCTGGCTGCTGCCTGCGACGGGAATGAGTCCGGAGCCGCGGAGGATGGGGCTGAGCCTCTGTTCGACATAGGTGGCTAACTCAGAGGCGATAGCTTCCTGCGTGGCCGCTCCGTTGAGCCTGAATTCTGAAATCAGCTGATCTTCTTTAAAGATGACTGGATTCTCGTAGAGCTCGGCGGCCAGGGGGATGAACTCTCCTTGGAAGGCATTGTAAAGCGACTTGACGAGGAGAATGCGAGGCTGTGGTCCGCCTGCCATGAGGCGAATCATGCCCTGCTTCTGAGCCTCTGCCGTCAGAATCGGCTGTCCTGTCAGTCTGAGGTCGATGAACTGTGCGTAATTCGCTGCCGGTCCGAGACCTGCGCCACGCGACTTGGCAGCTTGAGCCGCTTTTTCTTCTGCCGCCTTCATCAGATTCTGAGCTTCGACGATAGTGAGGTTGGCACCGACCGGGATTCTGGTGAGCTCATCGCCCAGCGATGCCACCATGGAGCGAGTTCGAGCAGCCTCGCCCAGATTCATGAGGGAGACTCTGTCTCGCTGAAGACGGGCAACATCGCTTTGAATTGCTTCGAGGACCTCTCCCGACCTTTTTAGTTCAGTTTCAGCGGCATCTAGCAGCCGCTGGGCTTCTCGAAGCTGCTCTCGCTGCACCTCTGAAGTCGCTTCAAAGTTCTCTTGAAGCCGCCTGATTGAATCTTTGAGTTCCTTTGTTTCTGCTTCCAGCTTAGTGCGGACTGTCTTCAGTTCGTCGGCGGTCTCTTCCAAATTGGCGTTGGCCATGGTCAGGCGCAGATTTTCTTTAGCGACATCGACATTGTTCTTTTTAATCGTATCTGCGGCTCTTTCCAGATCCTTGACTTCGGCCTCTGCTTTCAGGAGTCCGGCTTGAGCCTTCTTAGCTTCTTCCAGGGTCTTAGCTGCCTTGGCCTGCTGATCGGCGATCTGTTTACGCAGCTCGGTTGAGGTCAGAGCCAGCTTTTGGTTATCGGAGGTCAGCCTGCTTCCATCAGCAATGGATTTAGCCAGCTTTTGATCCTGTTCCAGCAGTTTTTTGTTGATGTTGATGGATTCGGCCGCGCTTTCTTTCAGTCGAGTCTGAGCCGCTTCAAGATCCTTTCGGGTGCGGTCCAGGTCGTTCTTTACCTGGGTGCCTGAGATGATCCAGACTCGGACAGGTTCGGCAACCGCCATCAGGATAAGAACCAGGATGAGGGCGCCCCCAGAGCCAGCTAAAGCAGTAAGCAGGGCGGCTGTGTGTTTTGGCCTTAAGGGGCCAAGCTTGACCCTTTTTTTGCCTAAGTTTCGGCCAAGCTGGTCACCAGCCCACGCCATGATTCCTGTCATCAGAATCATGAGGGCGACAAAGACCAGCGAGATCGGATCCATAGAATTAACCGTTCTTGATCTTTATCAATACACCAGCGGCAATGAGCCCGGCGGCAATAGGGGTAAAGCTGGCGGCCACAGAAGGAATAGCTCCCCCTTGGGCAATGATCGCCATGACGTTGGTGAGCAGCATGTAGGCGAAAATGATGATAACCGACATCCAAAAGCCGCTGGCCGTGGAGGTCCGGTGGCTTCGAATTCCAAGGGGCGCGCCCACCAAGCCAAAGATAATAGCGGCGAGCGGCAGAGAGATCTTGTTCCAGTAGCCGAATTCCATGTTGGCTACTTTGTCCCTGGCAACCTGGGGGTTGCGCTTGTCTCTTTCGATCTGCGCCTTAAGCTGCTGCATCGAAAGGGCATCAAGGTCTCGAACGTTCTGGAAGAAGAGGTCTTCGGGCGTGAATCGAGGCTTGGCAAGGCCAGCGGGCCAGGCTCCATCTTTCAGCTGGAGTTCGTTCCTGCCATCAGCTGAAAGCAGTTTGGCTGATCCCTGAATCCGCCAATCTTCTTCGCCGTTATAGACAAGTTTGTCTGCTGTCATGTACCACGTAGGCTTCTTAGCTTTATCGAAGAAGGTGAGGTTGGCTCCAGTCAAAACCCTCTCGATGATATCGAAGCTCTGGGCTGTTACCATGGCCTGAAGGCGGCCTTCATCGTAAACGGCTCTGAAGGTTGCCTGCTCACTCTTCTGGTCGAGATCAGCCTTGATTTCATCTTTGGTTAAAAAGGCTTGGAATGAAGCCCAGGGAACAACCGAATTGTTGAACCAGAAGGCAACTCCCCCGATGGTGAGACCAAAGATGGCAACGGGCAGCATGATTCGCCAGACAGAAACTCCGGCAGCCTGCATGGCGACAATCTCACTGTCTCCGCTTAACCGCCCGAAGGCGAGAAGAGAAGCCAGGAGCATGGCCATCGCGAAGGTTTTGGCGAAAATTCCTGGCATCAATAAAAGAACGAGCTTTAAAGTTGCCCAAAGATTCGCTCCTTCGCTGAGAAAACGTGTGATTTCGAAGAGGAAAGACCCCGCCATGATCAGGACGGAGAAGACTGCGACCCCGAAAGCCCAAAGGGGGAAAAGCTCTTTGAGGATCAGGCGGTCCAGCTTAGGCAGCACCTAGCGCTCCTCCGCGATGGCGCGGAACCCTTGACCCAGGTAGTAGCGGCGCACCTGCTCGTTGGCCCGGATTTCTGTTTCCTTCCCTTGAGCCTGAATCTGTCCTTCGATAAGAATGTAGTTCCAATCGGTGATGCTGAGAGTGGCATCGACGTTGTGGTCGGTGATGAGGATGCCGATTCCTCTCTTCTTCAAATCTTGAATCAGGTGCTGCAGCTCTTCGATCGTCACGGGGTCGATGCCGGTGAAGGGTTCATCGAGAAGGATGAATTTGGGTTCGGTCGCTAGGGCACGGGCGATCTCGGCGCGTCTTCTTTCACCGCCGGAAAGGACGGCACCTTCGCGGTCAAGAATTCCGCCAATGTGCAGCTCATCTGCCAGAGCTTCAATTCTTCGTTTGCCTTCTTTCTTGGGGACTCGAGCCTGTTCGAGCACCAGCTCGATGTTTTCTCGAACTGTAAGACGGCGGAAAACTGAGCTTTCCTGCGGCAGATAGCCAACCCCGAGCTTGGCTCGCTGGTACATGGGCAGGCGGGTGACCTTGGTGCTGTCGAAGAAGACATCGCCTCCGTTGGCCTTGACCAAGCCCATGATCATGTAGAAAGTGGTTGTCTTGCCGGCTCCGTTGGGCCCTAAGAGGCCAACGATTTGAGACTGATCGATTTCTAGGCTGACACCGCGAACGACGGGACGCCGTTTATAAGATTTTTGCAGGTTTTCTGCACGGATCTTCATGGCTTCTGTCCCTCGCTGATTCTAGTGCTGCCCGACTTGGCCGTCGCGTTCAGAAGGTTTCCTGCCTGGTCAAAAGTGACGAGAAGGGTTTCTGAGGCGCCCTCGGCTTCGATAGGCTCCTCGCCTGGCTCTCTGACTTCGATGGTGTAGGTGACTCCGCCAGAGAGGGTCATGAGGCCGGTGGCTCGGTCGAAGGTGAGTCTTGCGCCCTTGGCGTTAAGGACTCGGGTTCTTTCTCCCTCGGTGACCTTGGCTTTCGAGATGGCTTTCAGGATGACATTGCCCTTGAGGTCAAGGGAGATGAGGCTGTTTTCGCCCCTCTTCACCTTTTCGGCGACTTTGCCAGTGCCGGAATCGGCGGCAGCATTGATGTCGTTTTCTTCGCCCGGCTTCGGCTGGTTCCAACCGACCAGGGTGAAGGCACTGGGAAAAGTGAATGTGAGAGTCTCGGCAGTCTGGTCAAGCTTGGCCGAGGCGCTCTTAAGGTTGAGCCTTCGGACAGCTTCAGTAAGGTTAAAGTCTACAGATCCTCGTGCGTCAGCCGACCTCAGCTTGCCCTTTGGCAGGCGGAAGGAATCGAGGAGGATTGTGGCGCTGCCCGCCTTGAGGGTTCTTTTCGAGGCTGACTCTGTGGCCGTAGCGGCAGAATCTTGGACCATGGTGAAGGGCTTGGCCAGTGCCACCTTGGCTTCAGTCCCCGAATCGTCAATCTTGAGTTCGGCGCTTTGGAGGTTGGTTTTGGTGCCTGCCTTTTCCTGAGTCAGGTTCACTGCCCCGCTTAGGTCAGCGGACTTCAAAACGTAGCCGCTTTTGAGGTTTTCTAACTCGGCAACAAGCTTCAGGGCCTCTAAGTTGATGCCTTGATCCTGGCTTTGGCCACGGATTGGTCTGCCTGTGCCTTCAAAGAGGAGAGGTCCTTTATTCTGAACCTTCACCTCATGAGAATCCATGTTCCAGAGCTTAAGCCGTCCCTGCTTATCTTTGAACACCTGCTCGCTTGGCTTCTGAGCCAGCACACTGCCTCCGGCGATAACAGCCGCCCCGAAAAGGGCCAAGACAGCAAAACGAGTTAAAGGCATGGCAGATGAAAACTTCTCTCTTTTAAACATTGTGAATGACGCGGCAAATCTGTGGGGGCACCCTATTGACGTTTGGTCTGGGCGCGGTCATTCACTTGAACCGGTCAGGAGTCCCGAATCGTTCCAGATTGGGGGTGGTGACGAGGGAGGGTGCGGGACCTGATTCAAAGCCTTGACCCTTGAGCCACACATTGCCTTGGGCTGTAATCAAACCACTAGCCTCCTTCCACTGGACGGAATTTGAGGTCATGACGATCTTTTTTTCCTCGCTGGTGATGGTGACTCCGTCCTCGAGAACAAGAATCTTTTCGTTCTGCAGAAATCGGCCTTGCGGAGCTCTGAATCGACTGACTATCACTCCCTTTTGATAAAGCTCGCCTGTGACGCCTTTGAGAATGCTGTTGGCGTCGGACCTGTCCTTGCGGTCAAAACTGGTGGTCGAAGATTCTGACCGGGCCTGCATCAAAACCTCGCCTGCTTCGCTGCGGCGGATCAGAACAGAATTCTCTGTGGCAACTGCCACCCTTTCTGGGTCAGTTTCGGCCTTGCTTGTAGGCTCTACAGTCTCGGGAACCTTGGGATGGGAGAGCTGGCAGCCAGCCAGGACTCCAACCGCTATCAGAGCCACCCCAGAAAGAATTGCCTGGAGCTTCATGATTCTTTTTGGGGAAGGGTGCTAAGCCCTTCTCGCTTTGAAAATCTGCCTTTGTGCTGTCCAGCCAGCTGCCCACAGGCGGCGGCGATATCGTGGCCCCTTTCTACTCTCTCGGTTACGTTGACGCCTCTGGCTTCAAGGGCGCCTCGGAACGAATTGACCCTTTCGCGGGTGGGACGGCTGAATCCTTGGCCAGTATCAACCCAGTTGAAGGGGATAAGGTTGACCACGCTGGGGGTCCCCTTGATCAGATGGGCGAGGACATTGGCCTCTTCGAGAGAATCGTTGACCTCGTTGATCAAAAGATATTCGATCGTGATTTTTCGCCCCGTTGAACGGTGGTATTCCTTCATCGCTTCAATCACTTCTCTCACCGGCCACTTTTTGTTGACGGGCATAAGGCGTCCGCGAATCTCATCGAGGGGCGAATGGAGGGAAAGAGCAAGGTGGATAGGCAGCTTCAGCTTGGCCAGTTCTAAGATTTGAGGAACAAGGCCGACGGTCGAAATGGTGAGGTGCCGGTAGCTGAGACCTACTTCTTCATGCAGTAGATTCAGCGTTTTGACGACATTGGGGAGGTTGAGCAGGGGCTCGCCCATTCCCATAAAGACGACATGGCTGATTCGGGTCTTGGCGATGGTCTGGAGGAGCAGCACCTGGCCAACAATCTCTCCGGCAGTGAGGTTGCGGTCGAAGCCGCCTAAGCCTGTTGCACAGAAGGTGCAGCCCATGGGACAGCCAACTTGGCTGGAAATGCAGCAGGAGGTCCGTTCGGAGTAGGGAAGGTGGACGCATTCATAAACTTCACCATCGCCCCTATGGACCAGCAGCTTGTCGACGCCATCTGTGCTGACTTTGTGCTGAGCAACCTGAAGCGGAAGAACCCGGTGCGTTTCGGCTAGCGCGGATCGTAATGAGGCAGGAAGATCGGCCATCTCATCAAAAGAGGTGGCGAACTTTTTGTAGATCCAGTGGGCTATCTGCTTGCCACGATAAGCCGGCTGACCCAGTTCCTTTACAAGATCCTGGAGCTCAGATGTGTTTAGGCCGGCAAGGGAGGGCTTCAGGTCCACTTAATTCAGTGTACCAAGGGCTCGGAAACCTCAAAGGTTCATTTAAGCGTTGGTAGAAGAAGAGAGTCATAAAGATGGAGGCACGCAAGAGAGTACTGACAGGGATCGGAGTTTTTGTTCTGGTCTTTACCGGCGTCATGGCGGCGCTTCAGGTTGATCGAATGATTTCTCATTCTCGGGTTTCGACCATGATGGATCCGGCCCCGGAAGGGGTGGTTCTGCCCGCTCAGGCAACGGGACCCAGGCCAGCCTTTGATTTCACCCAGGCGGCCAAAAAGCTTTCTCCTAGTGTTGTCTCGGTTGATAACTTTCAGCGCGGCCGTTTGATGTTCGGCGAAGAGGTTGTTTCCAAGCGAGGCGGCGGCTCGGGGGTGATCATCAGCAAGGATGGCTACATTCTTACCAACAACCATGTTGTTGAAAGAGCCGACTTTCTGCGAGTCAAGCTGGCAGATAACCGGACGATTCCTGCGACTCTCGTTGGCCGCGATCCTCGCTCTGACCTAGCCCTGCTCAAGATCACTGCCGGCAATCTGACTCCCGCCACTATGGGTGATTCCAAGAGGATCGAGATTGGCCAGTGGGTGGTGGCTTTAGGAAGCCCCCTTGGCTATGAGCAGACCTTAAGTGTCGGAGTCGTGAGCAGCCTGGGACGAACACTGCCCACCCAGGGGGCCGTTTTAATCGATACGATTCAGACCGATGCTGCCATCAACCAAGGCAACTCGGGCGGCGCTTTGGCGACAGCGACAGGGGAGCTGATCGGGATCAACACTGCCATCGCTTCGATGGATGGAGGATCGATCGGGATTGGATTCGCGATTCCAGTCCACCGAGCCAAGACTGTGGTCGATGACCTGATCAAGTTTGGCAGGGTGAGATACGGCGAAGCTGGCCTGAGATTCGGCTTTAGAGACGGACTCCTTTCCACCCCCGAAGCAAGGCAGGAACTGGCTCAGGTCGTTGGATCTAACTCTATGCCTCCCGACAAGGGACTGGTGGTCAGCAGAGTAGGTCGAGGATCTGCGGCGGAGCAGGCAGGCCTGAAGAGGCTGGATGTCATTACTTCGGCGGACGGAAAGAGGCTGGAAGGCAGCATCGATTTTGAGGTCCTGCTCTTGAATAAGAAGCCAGGCGACAGGCTGGTTCTCTCAGTTTGGTCTGCGGGACAGACTCGCCAGGCAACCTTGACTCTGAGAGACTCGGGAGTCTGACGATTTCACCATCTTTTGGCAGCGAGAGCCGGATCAGAGTCGGGGTGAACTCCTCTGATTCGGCCTTTTCGCTTAAATCGACCGGTGAACTGAACGCAGACATCTTAAAGTGTCATCCCCTGCCTGAGTGGGTGGAAAGGGCCATGTTGATGGGCCCCTGCATGATGCATCTGCCTCTCAACTTGGGAGACAAGACCCTGGAGGCCAACCATGATTGGGGGCTTTATGCAGACCTCTTGAGGGAATCGGAGACTCCTTTTGTCAACTGCCACATGGAGGCAGAGGTGAGAGATTTTCCGACCGAGGACTGGACGGAGATTAGAGATCTGTGGCTAGCCAACGTCGAGGTGATTAAGCGAAGGCTGCCCGAATGGCCCTTGATCTGCGAGAACGTGGTGTGGCGAAGAAAGGGCAGCCGCTGGTGTCGCCCGATTGTGGACACTCAGCTTTTGGGCGTCTTTTTGGAGGAGACAGATTCTGGTCTTCTGCTGGATACGGCCCACGCCTTCATCTCATCAGATTCTCTTGGCATGACCGCGGCAGAGTGGATGGCGGGCCTGCCCTTGGAACGGCTTTCTGAACTGCACATCACAGGCACGGCGATCCACGATGGCAAGCTGAAGGACTCTATGCCCATGTCTGAGGCGGACTGGATTGGAGCCGAATGGATTTTTGATGAAGTGAAGGCAGGGAGAGCTGGATGGCCTTGGCTTGCAGCCCTGGAATACGGGGGTTTTGGTCCGATCTTTGAGTGGCGTTCTGATCCTGAGGTGCTAGTGAGGGACCTGAATCGTCTGAGGGGATTGGCGGATTCGGTCTAGAGCCAAGAGGACTTTGAAAGAAAGGTCGTGGTGAATCTTTCCCCTCTTTCTCCTCAAAGCTTCACCATTCCGCCACATTTAGGGTAGATTTGCGTCTACTAAAGCGGTGACGGTTTTGTTTGAGTTCAAACAGACTAAACCACCCAAAAAACAAACAAGGAGACTAGATTGAGGATGGCTGAGGGGAAAGAAAAGGACAAGCAGGACAAAGAGAAAGATCGTCATCTTGAGATGGCTCTTGCCAACATTGAAAAGAGCTTTGGCAAGGGCGCGATCATTCGCATGGGCAGCGTGGAGCGCGAGCTTATCGCGGCCATCCCCACAGGGTCTTTGAGCCTTGATGCCGCTTTGGGAATCGGCGGACTGCCACGAGGAAGAATCGTGGAGATCTACGGGGCAGAATCCAGCGGTAAGACCACTCTGGCCCTGCACTGTGTGGCCGAAGCTCAGAAGAAGGGAGGCTATGCCCTTTTCGTCGACGCAGAGCACGCCTTGGACGTGGAATACGCCAAGGCCCTTGGAGTCGATATTGACCGGCTGTATGTTGCTCAGCCAACCACTGGCGAGGAAGCCCTTGAAATCATGGACGCCATGGTGAAGAGCGGGGCGATGGACGTGGTTGTTCTTGACTCGGTTGCGGCCCTGGTGCCTAAGAATGAAATCGAAGGCGATATGGGCGACAGCCATGTTGGCCTTCAGGCCCGAATGATGAGCCAAGCCCTGAGAAAGCTGGGCGGCAGCATCAGCAAGACCAACTCAGTCGCAATCTTCATCAACCAGCTTCGAGAGAAGGTCGGTGTGATGTTCGGCAACCCCGAAGTGACCCCGGGCGGTCGAGCCCTTAAGTTCTGGTCATCGGTTCGACTTGAAGTCCGACGAGGCGAGACCATTAAGACCGGCACAGAAGCCACTGGTTCGCGCACTAAGGTCAAGGTGGTGAAGAACAAGGTTTCTCCTCCCTTCAAGCAGATCGAATTCGATGTGGTCTTTGGTCATGGAATCAGCAAGGCGGGAGAGATTCTTGACCTTGGCGTCGAGAAATCTTTGATCAGCAAAGCCGGAACCTACTTCAACTACGGTGAGGTTCGACTGGGTCAGGGTCGAGAAAATGCCAAGCAGTATCTCGACGAGCATCCTGAGATCATGAGCGAGCTGGAAACCACCCTGAGAGCGGCCCTGGGAATCAAGGGAGCCATCGTGACTCCTCCTGCCAATGAGCCAGCCGCCCTCGAATGAGGCGCTGAAGCTCTGCCTTCAATGGCTGAGGGCAGGTGAGCTGACCGAGGCGGAACTGAGACAGAAACTGGAAGCAAAAAAGCTTCCGGAATCTGAAATCAGTTCTGCCTTGGACTACGTTCAGAGAAAGAAATGGCAGAGTGACGAAAGGGTTGCGGAGAGGACCAAGGAACTTGGCGATCTTAAACTTCACGGCAAAGCCAAAATAGAAAGCAAGCTAAAACAGAGGGGTTTGGCTGACGAGGTTGTTTCGGAAGTCTTGGCTGAAATAGGCGAAGAAGACGAAATGGCCAAGGCAGAAAGGCTTCTTGCCAGCCGATTGAAAGAAGGTTCGACGCCTGCCCAGGCGGCCAGAATTCTGGCTTCGAGAGGATTTGACGAAGAAGTGATTCGTTCAGTCCTAGAATCTCACTTTCCGGATTGGGAATCTTATTAGCTTCTGACTCTTTTTGGACTGACCCGAACCGCCATGGACCCCCTCATTCTTGCGCTGATCTTTGTTTCAATCGCGCTCTTTGGGGTCTCGATCTTCGCGTCGATGCTGTGGACCCAGCTTAGGGGTCTACAGTCCAATTGGCCAAAGCGGATTGCTGAACTTGAAGAGAGGGAAGGTCAGCTTGTTGTCAAGGAGAAGGCGGGGACAGCAAAGCTGGAAGAAATTGCCGGACTGACTCAAGCTGCGGCCAAAGACAAGGTCCTCTCGGAAGCCAAGAGGTCAGCGAGCAAAGAAGTCACTCGGATTCTGGAAGAGACGGAAAAGAAGGCTCAGATCAAGTCGGCCGAGATTCTGACGACCGTGATGGGAAGGATGGCGGGGCCATCTTCTCGTGGATTTTCTGTGAGGGTCGAGCTGCCAAGCGAGGATTACAAGCCTCGCCTGATTGGTCGAGAAGGCAGAAACATTAGAGCCTTTGAACTGGTCACCCAAACCGACCTGATCATTGACGAGACTCCGGGCCACGTCAGCCTCTCCAGCGTTGACCCCGAGCGGCGGGAAGCGGCAAGGATTACTTTGATCAACCTCTTGCTGGATGGAAGAATTCATCCTGGCCGGATTGAGGAAGTCCATGCGCACACGCTTGAAGAGCTGCCTCAGCTTTTAGCCGAAGAATCAGTCAAAGAGGCTGAAGCGGCGGGAGTCCACGGCTTTACAGGGGCGACTGCCAAGGTTCTGGGAGCTTTGAGGCTCAGGCACTCGATGGGGCAGAACGTGTGGGTGCACAGCCTTGAGGCAAGTCGAATGGCGAGGCTGCTCTGCGCTGAACTTGGCGACCCGGATATTGAACTGGCCGCCAGGGCCTGTCTGCTGCACGATATCGGAAAAGCTTTGGGTCCAGAGTGGCCCGGTGGCCATGCGATTGCCGGCCGAGACTTTTTGAAGAAGCAAGGGGAAGCTCCACGCCTGCTGAATGCGGTGGGTGCTCATCACGGTGAGATTCCGGCTGAATCGATCACGGCAGGGATCGTCATCCTGGCCGATGCCCTTTCTGCCGCCAGGCCAGGCGCTAGAGAGTTTGCTGACGAGAAGCACTGGCAGAGAATGGAAGACCTGGAGAACCTCGCCATGAGCTTTGAAGGGGTGGAGAAGGCTTTTGTGGTTCAGGCAGGCAGGGAAGTGAGGATTATTGTCTCGCCCCGCTTGATTAAGGACGAAGAGATTCGCCCCCTGGCACGGAGGGTGGCCAAGGAGATCAGCGGTCGCCTTGAGTACTCTGGCGGAGTGAAGGTGACGGTGATCAGAGAATTTAGAGCCTCGGAGCTGAGTCCTTGAGCCAGTACAAGATTTTGTTTTTGGGAGATGTGGTCGGCAAACCAGGCCGCGATGCTGTAAGGGCATTTCTGCCTCGGCTTTTGAACCAGCATCAGCCCCTTTTCACCATCATCAACGGAGAGAATTCGGCAGGCGGCCTGGGGATCACATCTGACATCGCTGATGACCTTTTTAAGTGGGGGGCCGATGCCATTACCTTGGGCAATCATTGGTTCAACAAACGAGAAATCGAGAACTACTTAAAGTCCAGCAAGCCGATTGTGCGGCCAGCCAATCTCGCTCCGGGGGTGCCTGGACGGGGAGTCTGCTTTGTTGAGAAGGAAGGGGTCAAGCTGGCAGTAGTCAACCTACTCGGCAGAACCTATATGGATCCTGCGGATGATCCCTTTAGATGGCTGGATGACAATCTGGCCAGCTTTGAGACAGACCACGTTTTTATCGATTTTCACTGTGAGGCCACCAGTGAGAAGATCGGCTTTGGCTGGCACGCCGATGGCAGAGCGACGGCGGTGATTGGCACCCACACTCATGTGCAGACCAGTGACGAGAGGGTTCTGCCCGGAGGAACCGCTTTTATGACCGACAGCGGCATGTGCGGACCCCTAGATGGCGTGCTGGGAATGGATAGAGAGATAATTCTCAAAAGATTCCGCACAGGAATGCCACAAAGATTTGAAGTCGCGAAGGGACCCAGTGTAATCTGTGGGGCGGTTGTGAGCGTCAATAAGGAAACAGGACGCGCAGCGGCCATTGAACGGATTCGTCTGTATGAGCAAGGGGCTACCTCTTAGCTTTGTGCGTGGAAAGAGAGTTGAAGGAGATGAAGATGAACATCGTGCGCTTGACCGGGCTGGCAGCAGCCCTTTTTGCGGCCGGCGCCGTGTGGGCCGACCCGAGCCTTTACACCTCGACCCGGTCCATTAAAGACCAGGGAATTTCGTTGAAGAGCTGGGGCAGCGGCACCGCAAGCGAAACCGACGAGTACGCCTACGAGGGAACGACCTCGATTCGCGTCGCTTCGAGGAACTACTTCCAGGGTGCAATTTTGAACTTCGCCACTCCGGTTGACCTTGCGGCTTCGACAGCCAACAAGGACAATCTGCTGCTGATCACCATGATGATTCCGGGTGCCGGAGCCACCATGGGCGGCGGTGCCATGGGAGGTCCTGGCGGACCACCTCCTGGCTTTGGCGCTGGGGGCCCTCCCGGCCGAGGCGGTGGTGGTGTTGCCAGCGGTGGCGGCGCTAGAGGTGGAGGACCTGCTGCTGGCGGTGGAGCGATGGGCGGCGGCATGGGTGCTGGTTCTGGCTCAACTCTTCCTGTCAACACCCTCAGAGTCGTTCTGACGGCAGTTGATGGATCGAAAGCTGAAGTTTTTGTAGACCTTAAGTCCAGCGCTCCCAATGAAAGGGGCTGGAGAAAGGTTGGTGTGCCCTTGGCTGCCATTAACGGATGGGCCAAGACCAACAAGCAACTGAAGACAGTCGCCTTCTCGCTAGACACGGTTGGCACGGTTTACATCGGCGACCTTCAGATTCTGAAGGACGAAACCCCAATCTACGCCGAGCCTTCGACTCGCGAAATGAATCTGGCTATCGGAGACCAGGTCACACTTTCTGCTGCTGGTTTTGGCGGATCTTCACCTTTGAAATTCGCTTGGGACTTCGACAAGGCAGATGGTGTTGCGGTTGACGCCGAGGGTCAGGCAATCACTCGACGCTTTAGAAAGCCGGGTGTTTTTGTTGTCACCCTTACCGTTACCGACGTCTATGGCTTGAAAAAGCCCTTCACAACCGAGCTGACTATCACGGTCAACGGCTGATCTGAAGGCTAAAAGCCTCGCTGGTTAAAGAGCTGAGTTCGTATTGAACTCGGCTCTTTAACGTTTGTGCCATCATTAACTTCAGCAATGGCTCAGAGGGTGTGGACGGCGTTAGTAGCCATGACTCTGATTCTTGGCGGCCTTTTATGGCCAGCAAAGTGGCCTTTCACCCTTGTTGCCTGCACCGCCCTCTTCTTTGGCGGCGAGGAGCTTGCCCGACTCTTGAATTGGGGATGGAAAAGCCGAGTTTCGGCAGCCCTTTACAGCACCGCTTTTGCCGCAGCCTGCTGGGTGGCATCGGCTTATGGTCCCCTGGTGATGGTGGGCATGCAGGCGATTGTCTTTGCCGTTGGCTGCCTGTCGCTTTTTCTTCGCAACACAGAAAAGCCTCATCCTTTAGCTTGGTTGGGAATGGGCTGGCTTTCTGCCCCGATCTTCTGCTTGATCTCGGTTCATCTTTGGGGGAGCCCTGGGCCAAACCCGGCGGCATTGATTTTTCTCTCTCTTTGGGTTGGCGACACGCTAGCTTTGCTGACCGGTAAAGCCATTGGCAAAAAACTGCTCGCGCCTACTCTCTCTCCAAGCAAGACTTGGGAAGGTGCGATTGGTGGAATTGTAGGCTCAATCCTAGCCGCTATGGGTTTTGGAATTGCTTATGAAGTCCCTTGGCCTGCGGCTTTTGCCATTGGTGCAACCTGTGGAATTCTTGGGTTGACTGGAGACCTTTTCGAAAGCTTTCTAAAGCGGCGCATGGGAGTCAAAGATTCCGGCGGTCTCTTTCCTGGTCATGGAGGAATGCTGGACAGAATCGATTCCATGCTGATGGCCTCCATTCCGTCTTCTGCCATCCTGATGGTCTCAACACCTGCCCTCTTCATCTTTCAGGATTGGTCGGGACTCTTCCGCTGAGAAAGTGTTTCACGTGAAACACTCTTGAGTGTTAGCAGCGAGGCGGCATGGCACGAGTTCAGGTTGAAAATCTAGTTAAGGAGTACACGCGAACAAAGCGTGAGCCGGGGTTTTTGAACTCAGTAAAGGCGTTTATCAAGCCAAACAAAGAGACCTTTACTGCCGTCAACAAGGTTTCTTTTGAAGTTGCAGAAGGAGAAACAGTTGGCTTTCTTGGCCCCAATGGAGCCGGAAAGACTACAACACTCAAGATCCTGAGCGGGATTCTTCACAAAACTTCGGGGAAGGCAGAGGTTCTGGGTTACGACCCTTTCAAACGCAACCCGGACTATCTGAGGCAGATCGCCTTGGTGATGGGCAACCGCCAGCAGCTATGGTGGGACCTGCCTGCTGTCGATTCCTTTCAGGTTTTGAAAGAGCTTTACGACATCCCTCATGCAAAGTACAAGCAGAAGCTGGACTATCTGCTTCCTCACCTAGAACTGCAGGACAAGGTGAACGTTCAGGTTCGTCGAATGAGCCTGGGTGAAAGGATGAAGTGTGAGTTGGTGGCTTCACTGCTCCATGACCCTCAGGTCGTCTTCTTGGATGAGCCGACTCTGGGCTTGGATTTGACGAGTCAGGCAAGGATTAGAAGCTTTTTGAAGCAGTACCAAAAGGAATCTGGGTGCTCTATTCTGCTCACCAGCCACTACATGCAGGATGTTGAGGAGCTTTGTGAGAGGGTTGTGGTGATCAACCTAGGGACAGTGGTTTACGATGGCAGCATGGCGACTTTGGCCGAGAGGCACTCATCTGAAAGGCGATTGAGGCTGTCTTTTGCTACTGAAGAAGAGCGTCAAAGACTGGAGAAGGAATTTGAAGTAAAGGAAGTCGAAGGGAATTCGGCCGTGCTGGCGATCCCGAAAGTTGATATTGCTCGCATCACCGGCCAGATTCTAGGGAGCTACGAAGTGGCCGACATCACGGTGGAAGAGCCTTCGGTGGAAGAGGTCATCTCTGCTCTGTTCACCGAGTCCCGCCCCAGTGTTTCACGTGAAACATCGGACCGGTAGACTGCTTTCAGCCTTCGTGACCTGAAGGCGGAGAAAAGCATGTCTGAAGAGACCCTTGCCCCTCGATATGAAGCGGCTCCTGTTGAGCCCAAATGGTACAAGCTTTGGGAGGAATCCGGAGCTTTTGAACCTGACCCCAATGCTACGGGACCTGTTTTCAGCGTCACCATTCCGCCCCCCAACATCACTGGCAGCCTTCACATGGGCCATGCCTTGTGCTACTCCCTGCAGGATATGCTCGGCCGCTTCTACCGAATGAAGGGCCACAAGGTGCTTATTCTGCCTGGCCAAGACCATGCCGGCATTGCCACTCAGAGTGTGGTTGCCAAGAAGCTGAAGGCAGAAGGAAGAAACCCACAAGAGATTGGGCGAGAAGCCTTTATCGAACGAACCTGGGAATGGCGCGAAGAGAGCGGAGATGAGATTCTTCGCCAGTTTCGAGCTCTGGGCTGTTCATTTGATTGGAGCCGAACCAGGTTCACCCTGGATGAAGACTATGTGAAGGCCGTTCTCAAGGTCTTTATCGAATGGTTCAACCGTGGGCTGATCTATCGCGGCCTTAGGGTCGTGAACTGGGATCCGGTGCTGCAGACTTCGGTTAGTGATATCGAAACTGAGCGAAAGGACATCAACGGCAAGCTCTACCACGTCCGGTATCCCTTTGCCGATGGCAGCGGGGAAGTGATTATTGCGACCACCAGGCCAGAAACGATGCTGGCCGATGTGGCTGTGGCTGTTCACCCTAGCGATTCTCGCTACGAAGGCAAGGTTGGCAAGAAGCTGATTCTGCCCTTGATGAACCGAGAGATTCCTTTGATCGCTGACCAGTACCCCGACCCTGAGTTTGGAACTGGCGCAGTGAAGATCACTCCTGGCCACGACCCCAACGACTACGAAGTGGGTCAGAGGCACGGTCTTGAGGTTTTGATCGCCATGGACAGCAAGGCGAGAATCAATGAGCTTGGCGGCAAGTACCAGGGTCTCGAGCGCTACGCTGCCAGAAAGGCGGTTCTGGCTGATCTAGAAGAAGGCGGCTACCTGGTGAAGGTGGATGACCATTCCATCCCCATGATCTACTCCTCTCGGTCGGGCGAAGCTATTGAGCCTCTGGCCAGCGAGCAGTGGTTTGTGAACCAGAGAGCCTTGGCAGAAGATGCGATTAAGGTGGTGGAAGCAGGGAAGATTAAGTTCATTCCGGAAAGGTTCACCGATATCTATCTGGATTGGCTTAAGAACATCCGCGACTGGAACATCAGCCGCCAGCTTTGGTGGGGCCACAGGATTCCTGTGTACTACACAGAATCTGGCGAGGCTTTTGCTGCCCTGAACTGGGAAGAAGCTCAGGCTCAGGCGGGCGACAAAACAATCATCCGGCAGGACGACGACGTTCTGGATACTTGGTTCTCCAGCGGTCTCTGGCCCTTTGCCACTTTGGGCTGGCCGAACGAGACCGATGATCTCAAGACCTTCTATCCCACTTCGGTGCTGGTGACCGCCCGCGATATTCTTTATCTATGGGTGGCCCGCATGGTGATGATGGGCATGGACTTTATGAAGGAGATCCCCTTCAGCGAGGTCATGATCTACGCGACGATCTTTACCGAGAAGGGTGAAAGGATGAGCAAGAGCCTGGGAACAGGCATCGACCCCGTCCCGATCATCGAGACCAAGGGAGCGGATGCGCTGCGCTGGTCGCTGCTTTCTCAGACAGGGTCAAACCAGGATATTCGGTACGGAGAAAAGAAGAGCGACGAGGCCCGAGCCTTCTGCAACAAGATCTGGAACGCCAGCCGCTTTGTTCTTATGAACATCGAAGATTGGTCAGAGGAAGCTCCTGACCAATTGGCTGACGTTGATCTGTGGCTTCTCAGCCGACTCAACCAAACGGTGGAGTCTGTCACAGCAGGCTATGAATCCAGAGACATTCAATCAACCTGCCACGACCTTTATCGCTTCTTCTGGAACGACGTCTGCGATTGGTACATTGAAATCAGCAAGCCGAGGCTGAACGATCCGGCTCAGAAGCGGATTCCTCAGTGGGTGCTGGTTAAGGCTTTGAGAACCTTCTGCCAGCTTGCTCACCCAGTCATGCCCTTCATCACAGAAGAGCTGGCTTCGCATCTGCCAGGCTATGATGGAACGATTTTGGTGAAGACTCAGTGGCCTGGTGTCGATTCCAACCAAATGGATGAAGCGATCTCAAACAGAGTCCAGGGATGGTTTGAAGGGGTCAGGGCAGTACGAGCTCTGCGCGCTGAAACTGGCGCAAACCCAATGAAGACTCTTCCGGAGATCTGGTTTGAGGGTGACCTTGCTGGCGGGGAAGAGATTCTCAAGAGCCAGGCATGGTTCCAAGAGGTTAAGCAGGGGCGGCCGGAAGGCAGCTTCCTCAGCACAACCTCTGGAGACCTTAACTTCCACCTTCCGATCGATGGCCTGGTGGATGTGGCTAAAGAGAAGGAGAAGGCAGAAAAGGATCTGGCCAAGAAGCAGACCGAAAGGGACAAGCTGGCAGGTCGTCTTGGAAATGCTGACTTTATCAGCCGGGCGAAGCCAGAAGTGGTCGAACGAGACAGGCAGGCTCTGGCCGACCTGGATCAGGAGATCGTGCGGCTTCTCGAAAGACTGCAGATGTACGCCGGATAGGCTAACTGTCACTCTGGGTTTTGGGGCGGGGATAGGATCCTCGCCCCATTTCTGTGCCCGAGAGTGGTTGCAGTTATAGCGTTTATCTGTTAGAATCTAACTATGGAAGACAAAACTGCGGAACTATCTAGATCTCTGAGCCAGATGGTGAAGGAGGGGGCGATGCCCTACCTGGTCGATAAGGAGGGTCGGCGACACGTTTTGCCTAAAGAGGTCTCTGAAATGGTCGTGGCAGCCCTTAAGGCATTTGAAAACAAAGAGGAAGTAACCCTGGTCGCGAACGACAAGGCACTAACTACCCAGTCCGCCGCGGACTTTTTAAATGTTTCACGGCAATTTCTTGCTCGACTGCTGGACGATGGAGAGATTCCTTCTCATCGGGTTGGGACTCATCGGCGGGTCTATATGAAAGATTTGGCCGAATTTAGGGCTAAGCGGTCAGAAAAGAGGAAGAAGCTTCTGGATCAGATGACGGATGAGGCAGTGGCGGCTGGGCTGGACGACATTTGGGTTGACCTCACCAGGCCGTGACGGACCCCTAATTCCGCCCTTCACGGGACTTCGTCCCCGGAGCCATCAAGATTCCCAAGATGTAAAAGGGTCCCAACCACCATGGACTAAATTCGGGCACTGCAAGGCTAAGCGACCAGGGTCCCCCGAACTGGACAAAGACCAAAAGCATCCAGGAGGCCATGCCCTCACACAGCACACCCAGCAAAGGCCCAAGTGCTGGAATCGCCAGCCAGACGAGCCATGCGGCCAGGCTGAATCCCATCAGTATCAGGGCGAGAGGGCCAGTGAGAAGGGTCACCAGAATGCCGACGAGGGGAATGGACCCGAACCAATAGCCAACCAGGGGTGCGGTAGCGATGCTTGCCGCCAGCGAAGCAATGAATCCACTGACCAGAAGACTTTTGTGAGCTGGCGCAAAGAGAATTAGGCCAATAACGGCAGCGAAACTTAACCAAAAGGATGGACTGATAACCTCCCAGGGGTTTAGCAGCAGGCCGACAATCCCGGCCCCAGCCAAGGCGTTCAAAAGGTCTGGCTCGCGCTCTGCCAAGATTGCTCCTCCCATGATGAGAGCCATGATAACGGCGCGGGTGATGGGAGGGTTTAGTCCGGCAGCTCCGGCATAGACAAGCAGAACCAGGGCCAAAAGAGGAGCACGAACCCATAAAGGCAAGGGAACCCATCGGATTAGAGCCCAAACCATCCCGAGCAGAAAAACGACATTGGCTCCGCTGGCAGCAATGAGATGAGCGCCGCCGCTGGCTCGAATGAGCTCCAGGTCCTCATCGCTCATACCGGTCGTGACTCCGAAGCACAGAGCATCCACCAAGGGTGCCTGACGTTCAGGCAGAGACGCAGCTAAAAACCCTTCGAAGGATTTCCGGATCACGCCGCCCCATCGCCAAATTGGTGGTCCGCGCTTAAGAGTTTGGGGGGTCATAGCGGACCTGACCTCAGCCACAAAGCCTGATCGCTTTTGGTGCGGCCGGGGAGAACGAGATCCGCCCTGGACCAAGAGTCTGTCTCCTAAGCTCACATCAACGTGAGGGGCAAGACGAAGAACGATTCGGCCGAGGTCCGAATCTGCTTCGGCAAGGATAGCGCGAGGAAGGGTTCTTGGAACAGAAGTGACAGTGACTTCGCCGTAAAAGAGGCTAGATTCAGCTAAAGGGGTTTGAGGGATTGGCCTCAACCAGAAGCCGACCATGCCGCAGACAAGAGCGATTGAGCCTGCTTTTAGATCCCACACCAAGATCGCGAGGGGGATAACCGCCAAGGCCAGCCAGGGCTCAAAGCCAGAAAGCATGCCAAGGATGAGGGCGAGGCAGCCCACCAAAAGGGGGCGGGATCTCCATTCGCTCTGGCTCAGCATGATGGGAGTTCCTCAAGTATGCACGGTCAGTCTACGGGGAGCAGCGGTGTCTTTTCTTACTCAGAGCAGTTTCTATATTTCTGGCCGCTTCGGCCAGCATCTCTCCTCACCCTGCCCTCTCCTCTCGACAAGCGAAAGGAGAGGGTTCTGAGCCGTTTATCTATGTTCTTAGTCTTCCTCATTCGCCGCTTTTTTCGTCAACTTCTCTTGTTGGCATCTCGACCCTTACCCTTTCCGGAGGAGCTTTTTTGCCCTTCAACGAAGTCACGACATGGACCTTGATATTGATGAAGGTGTCTGTTTTCAGACCAGCTTCTACCGCTTTTCTGTTCAGTCTCTCAACAATTTCGGGGGAGCGAAGAATGATTTCGTTGGCCCATGCTGAACCTGTCACCTGGACGAGGATTGTTCCGTGGTCGAATTGAAGAAATTTTGTTCGGGCAGCCAGTTCTGGGCCGACGAGGGTGGGCCAATCCTTAAGGAAATGCTCTGCCTCAACCGCGACAAGGACTTCCTTGTGCGGGACGGCTTTTCCTAAAAGGTCGGTGAGTTTTTTCATGTTGGGCGCTGCGCTGAAGGTTGGGAAGTTGCTTTTTATTCTCGACTGTGTCTTGACTACTTTCTGACTCTGATGAACTTCGCCCCGAATTTCTTACCACTCTATCGAGCCCATCCCAACCCTTCCCTGGGGAAGGGCTTTTTGATTTGTGGCGGTTTTCGACCCTTCGCCTTCGGCTCGGTCGAAAACCGCATCTCTTATTCGAACAAGCACTGATTAAAGCAAACTCTGAATGGCAGCCTTAGCTCCCAATTAGTTAACCTTTCATTCTCGCCCTTCTCTCGCGGGCTCGGGCCAGAGCGGGACACCAAAATTTTTTTCAGAGGTGAGTGCAGATCAGTCCTGATGGATCCTTCCCGACTCTACCCGGAAGACTGTTGACTGGCTGATGAGGCCGCTTCCCGCCATTTCTGATTCGGTGCAGGAAAGAAAAACCTGCGCCTGCTGGCTCTGCGCAAAGTCCACCAGAGCCCCCCTGCGACGGGCGTCCAGGTCACTGAAGACATCATCGAGCAGCAGAACGGGTGGATAGCCGAAGACTCGCTGTGCGAGGCTCTGGACTGCCAGCTTGAGAGAGATAACCGCGGTACGCTGCTGTCCTTGACTGGCAAAGATTCGTCCTTCTCGGCCGGAGATCGTGATGAGAACTTCATCTCGGTGGGGGCCAAGGCTGGTGGAGCCTCGAGCGATATCCTCGCCTCGGGTGGCGGCCAGTGTGCGGGCAGAAAGATCTTCATCCTTGGCCATGTAAGTGAGGTTCAGCACTTCACCTTCACTCAACTGAGCGTGATGAGCGGCAGCGATCGGGGTGATTTCGTTAAGCCATTGAACTCGAAACTTCCTCAGACCCTGGCCATGCTCGGCCAAACTTTCTTCCCAAGGTTCAAAAACTTCTGGGCCTGGCCAGTACTCACGAGCCTGGCGAAGCAGAGCGTTCCTCTGCTCGACTGCCCTTTTGTAGGCAGCCAGGTGGCGCAGATAGGCAGGGTAAAGCTGAGCCAGTTCTTCATCCAAAAAGTCTCTTCGGTCGGCCGGTTCGCCTCTCACAATCTCGAGGTCGACAGCAGAAAAAGAGACTGTCGGAAGTCTGCCTAGAAGATCGCTAGCCCGTGGCAGCCCGAGGCTGTTGACCATGGCTTTTCGCCGAGACCCTCTGACGATGTGAACTGCCAGCTCGGTGCCAGATTGAGTCAGTTGGGCTGAAACTAAGGTTTCGTCTCTTCCGTCTTGAATGGCCTGAACGTCTTTGGCGCCTTTCCAAAGTCGGCCGGTTGAGACGAGGTGAATGGCTTCGAGAAAGGTCGTTTTGCCTTGGCCATTGGCTCCGCAGAGAATGTTGAACCCGCTTGAAGGAATGACCTCTGCCCGGTCGATGATTCGGAAGTTTGCGGCAGAGAGCTTGGCGAGCATTTGAGGGGTCGACCAGGAGGTCCGGTGAGATTATCCCCGCCTTCTTTTCTAAAGAACTTGATATATAAGACTCTTACTTTTCTTTAGACCCTTGAAACTAGGGGAAAAGCCTCTTGAGTCAGGCTCATTTGAAGCAGAGCCTGAGATGGGGAAAAACTGGGGGGTCTGGTGGTGGAGAAAGGAGGGGTTTCCCACCGTCACGTTTCTCCCTCGTGGTTTCCCACGCTTATCCACACACTCTCTTGACTCTCATTGTCGGCAGATTTGCTGGGATCTTTAGGGGTGAGTTTAGTATTCCTGGCGGAAAACCTGAGCTTGGGGACCAACGGACGACCTTTGAGCGGTGGTCGTCTTAATCGGCCCTTAATCTGTCCGGATAAAAGCTGCATTCCATGATGTGAAGACCTTGCAATTGCCATGGAGATTCCGGAGATACTCGGAGGTGGCTTTGGCCACATTCTATGTTTCTTCCTTTGCGTTCTAAAAACCCGCCCGAGGCTTTTCCTTGGGTGACCTGGACTTTGATTGCCATTAATGTTCTCGTCTTTGCCATTGTCAACAAGGGCATGACCATAGAGCAGGAGGTTGCCAACACCTATGGGCTGACCCTCAACAACCTCAGCCCGATGACGGTGGTCACGAGCACTTTTCTGCACGGCGACTTTTTTCACATCCTCTTCAACCTTTGGTTTTTGATTGTTGTTGGCTTGGCCGTTGAGGGTCGCATGAAGTGGTGGAAGTATTTGATCCTCTACTTTTTGGCGGCTTTGGCGGGAGACGCGCTTCACCTAGGGCTGGTTGGGGCCGCGCATCCGGATCGTCCAGGCATCGGTGCTTCCGGCGCGATCATGGGAGTCATGGGGGCATCGCTCTACATCTTTCCTCACAGCAAGGTGCAGAGTCTGTGGGGGGTTCGCTTACAGGGAGGCTTGATTGATGTCCCCATGTGGGCTGTTGGCGCCTACTACGTATTTTGGGATTTGGTTGGCGTTGCTTTGACAGGCGGAAGTGGTGGAACAGGGAACTTTGCCCACCTGGGTGGAGTTGCCGCCGGGTTCCTTATTGCCTTTGCTTTTAGAATCTCTCGTGATGACAGTTTTGTGAGTGAAGCCAAAGCCACCATGGCTGAAGGCGGCGACTACACGATGCTGAACTCGACCCAATTGAAAGAGATGGGTGTTCATCAGCCGGACAACACTGAAATCACTCTGGCCTGCCTGACTCGCATCATTCGAGATGGCTACAAGCTGGATCCTGAGGTTGTGGCAAGGTTCAAAAAGCAGATGCCGGCCATCTTGGCCTCGCCCAAGCAGGTTCAGTCGGCGGGATGGGTTGTTTCACAGCTCAGGGAGAAATCTGAGCTGCCCATGACAACGGTTCTGCGCTTGGCGCTTGAAGTCGAGAAGACAGATGACTTTAGGCTGGCCAAGAATCTCTTTGACTGGATCGTCCGGGCTGACGGGGTGACGGACGAAGACAGGCAGATGGCAGCTTATCGTTTGGCCATGATCATGGAAGTGAAGGAGCTGAGCTTTATTCACGCCCAGGCCATGTACAAGTGGCTTGCCGAGACTTACCCCATGGGGTCTATGTCTGAAATGGCCCGGACCAGGATGAATGCTTTGGAGCCCTTGGCGGCCAGGCAGAGGGGTCCGGCGGGAATCTAGCTGGGGCAGGAAGGGTCTTTTCGGGACAAAGGAGGGTCGGAGCCATGGGCTTCGGCCCTTTTGTTATGGCCAATGTTAAGGCCTGGTCCGGGTGGTTGTGGCCTGATTTGGCTTTGGGTGGGCCCTTTCAAGCAGAGGTTTGGGCCAAGTCGGGACCATTCGGGGTCCGGAGGGGACCCTTTTGGGGACCAGTGTTAAGGGACTGAAAAGGCCGTTTTGAACCTAGCCAAAGAGTTAAGACGAAGAAAATCGCCATTTAGTCGCAGAAAGAGTCCCCAATTGGTCCGGGACCCCTTGCGCATGGGAGTGGTTGTGGGGAACAATCATCTTCGTCAGCAGGAAGCCGGAAGGCAAGCCTGAGACAAGCAGATTGAAAGCTCAATAGTGGTGCAGCGCAGCCTGAGGTTGGCGAGGATTATACCTTGTCAACATCAAAATAAAGAATGAAATCGCTGAGCGGTTGGGATTGGTGTCCCAGTTGTCTTAGCGGGCTCATCCAACAGGAACAATAAGCATCGAAAGATGCTCCCAAAGTTTCTTCGGAGAGTTTGATCATGGCTCAGGACGAACGCTGGCGGCGTGCCTAAGACATGCAAGTCGAACGAGACGCAAGTCTAGTGGCGAACGGCGGAGTAATACATGAACAACGTGCCCTGAAGTCTGGGATATACAGGTGAAAACCTGGGCAATACCGGATGTGACAGAAGATTGGCATCTTTCTTCTATCAAAGGAGCAATTCGCTTCAGGAACGGTTCATGACTCATCAGCTAGTTGGTAGGGTAATGGCCTACCAAGGCTACGACGGGTAGGGGGTCTGAGAGGATGATCCCCCCGAGAGGGACTGAGACACGGCCCTCACACCTACGGGTGGCAGCAGTTAGGAATCGTTGTCAATGGGGGAAACCCTGAACACGCGACGCCGCGTGGAGGATGAAGGATTTAGGTCTGTAAACTCCTTTTACCAGGAAAGACTTAGGACGGTACCTGGTGAATAAGCTCCGGCTAACTACGTGCCAGCAGCCGCGGTGATACGTAGGGAGCAAGCGTTGTCCGGATTTACTGGGCGTAAAGGGCGCGTAGGCGGCTCATTAAGTGTGTGGTGAAATCTCTGTGCTCAACGCAGAAATTGCCACGCATACTGGCGAGCTTGAGGGACGTAGAGGTGAATAGAATTTCCGGTGTAGCGGTGACATGCGATCATATCGGAAGGAATACCAATGGCGAAGGCAGTTCACTGGACGTTTCCTGACGCTGAGGCGCGAAAGCGTGGGTAGCAAACAGAATTAGATACTCTGGTAGTCCACGCCCTAAACGATGGATGCTAGGCGTTGGGGGTATCGACCCCTCCAGTGCCGCAGCTAACGCATTAAGCATCCCGCCTGGGGAGTACGGCCGCAAGGTTGAAACTCAAATGAATTGACGGGACCCCGCACAAGCGGTGGAGCATGTGGATTAATACGATACTAACCGTAGAACCTTACCCAGGTTTGACATCGCGGGAAAGCCTGTGAAAGCAGGCCCTCCTCCACAAGAGGACCCAAAGACACCTGTTGCATGGCTGTCGTCAGCTCGTGCCGTGAGGTGTTTGGTTAAGTCCAGCAACGAGCGCAACCCTCGTCTTATGTTGCCAGCGGGTAAAGCCGGGAACTCATGAGAGACTGCCTGTGTAAGCAGGAGGAAGGTGGGGATGACGTCAAGTCAGCATGGCGGTTACGCCTGGGGCTTCACACATGCTACAATGGGCGAAACAGAGCGCAGCAATACCGCGAGGTGGAGCTAATCGCAAAAATACGTCCTCAGTTCAGATTGCAGTCTGCAACTCGACTGCATGAAGGTGGAATCGCTAGTAAACGCAGATCAGCTATGCTGCGTTGAATACGTTCCCGGGGTTTGTACACACCGCCCGTCAAGTCACCCGAGTCGTTTTCACCCGAAGTCCGTGGCCCAACCGAAAGGAGGGAGCGGCCGAAGGTGGGGGGGGCGAGGGGGACTAAGTCGTAACAAGGTACCCGTACCGGAAGGTGTGGGTGGATCACCTCCTTAAGAGTCTGCACGAGGCGCCCCATTGGGGAATGCCTCCACACTCAGGTCGATCTGTGCTGTACCATGAGCTCTCAATAGGGCCTCTTTGATGAAAGTCAAAGGGGCCTTAACTGCGTTTAAGACCTTTGTTTTTCGGGGTTTTGGCGATTTATGATGAAACCGAGGTGGGGTGCCCCAGCCCGATCAAGGCCCACTTGACGATAACCAAGGATTTGAGATCAGATGCCTGGCCGCGGTAGTCTGCGCTCAAACGGCCGCCCAACCCCCCAGCCCCCTTCCATCGCAGACTCATTTGCTGTACGAAGTCTGTCCGGATGGAAGGGGGTTTCCCTTTTCTCCCCATCGAGCGTCCCTCGTTCCGTGGGGCCGCTCGATGGGGTGGATTCCGGAAGATTAATGCCAAAGTTTGTCTCTTGCTTTGGATCTAACAAGCCAGGAATGGGCCTGCACAATTCTTTCATTCAAGGCTTTCTTTTCCATTGTTGAGTAGGGTGCCCCGTCCCGATCAGCTTGCTGTCGGGCGGGAACTGGTGAACTATGAGTGCTCGTTCCAGGCCTTCAGCTAGATCCACTTCGACAGCCTAGAGCACTACAACTCGTAAGTTGAGCAAGAAATCCACTGGTCACGGACCAGTGGCACCCGGACCTTCTGTCTCCGTCAGAAATTTAGGTTTCTTGGCTTTTGGGGCCGACCGAAAACATAGTTGACACTTTTTGATCTCTGCGTCAACTCCCATTGTCGAGGCAACCCAGTCTTCAATTTCATTGATAGTCACGGCACAGACCTTGCCGTACTGTGGAGTCCAGTTTTCAGTTTTTGGGCTCTTTTCTGGGTTGATCGTCCTACATAAAGCTTTGTGAAGAATTAGATAGTTTGACTTCGGAGGATTTGTTGTGTTCAAGACATATCCATTGAGATTTGATTGAATCCAGTCTCTCTACCCTTGCTCGTCTTTTAGAAAAATCCGCCGATGCACAAGCCGGTCTTACCAGCGAAAGCAACCATGGGAACGCCTGGCAGCAAAAAATCTGTTGCAAGCTTCATGAAGCAATGGGGGTTGATAACTGCCGCCGCGGCAGCAAGCGGAACCATGCTGGCGCTTTCGATGCCGCTTGCCGGGTGGGCGATGTTCGGCTGGGTGTTTTTAATGCCCTTGCTTCTGGCCACTAAGTCGGCTGGGTTCTTTAAGGGATTTGTCGGTGGAATAACGGCGGCGATGATTGGAGCTTTCGTCAGCACCACTCCCCTTGTCGGGGTCTCATCCATCGAAGCGGGGACAGTGGCCTGGAACTATGTCGGCTTCGGCCTTTACGGCATGGTGATGGCGATCTTTACAGCCATAGTCGCTGAAGTCAAGGAGCATTCTTGGAAGACCATGCTTGCTTTAGCCTGTGTGGGGGTGGCCTTGGAACTGGTGACCTTTATCAAGCTGCCGGCCCACATTGCCCTCAGCCAATTCGCTTCTTCCCCACTTTTGGCTGTGGCTTCTGTCACTGGCATTTGGGGGGTCAGCTGGCTGCTATGGGTTTCCAACCTATCTATCCTGCTTCCTCTCAATCAGAAGCAAAGAATGATCGGATTTTCGGCGGCTGCGGGATGCGCTTTGGTCTCTCAGGGCTTTTCGCTGCATCAAAGATTGACCATTGATCCGGCTCAGTTTGCGTCGAAAGAGCCGGGCCAGGTTGGCCTGCTGCAGACTGATCAGGTGGGGGCGGACACGCTGCTCGAGCTTCAGCAGCCTTTGGCAGAAGTCAAACCCAAGTGGGTTGTATGGCCCGAGCTGAGTGCAAGTATCTACGATAAGCCTGCTTTGAACAGCTTTGCTCAGAGTGAAGGAGGCTGGACGGTGATAACGAGTCTGCTGGATGACCATAAGCCCAAGCCGCACAATGCGGCCATTGCATTTACACCAAATGGTGAATCAGAGCCTTATTTTAAGCGCCAACCATTTGGTGAAGAATCAGCGATGGTGACTGCTGGCACTGAGGCCAAGGTTGTTAAAGTCTTAAGCCAAAACGTCGCGCTCAACATCTGCTTCGATTCCTGCTTTCCTTGGGTGCTAAGGGATTCCGTGCTCAAGGGGGCCGAAGTGATTGCCCTTCCGACCCTGGATCCTAAATCGCCTAACGGGTTTATCCAAACCGCTCATGCTGCCTTCACTACCTTCCGGGCTGCCGAGCTTGGAGTGCCGATTGTCAGGGCAGAAAACACAGCCTGGTCCATGGTTGTGGGTTCGGATGGGAGAATGCACTCTCTTGCTCCGGTTGGCTGGCAAGGCGCGGTCGCGCGGCATCTGCCGGATGACACAAGGGTCACCCCCTATCGCACGTTTGGCGACTGGTTCTTGTATGGCTGTCTGGCCGTGATTCTTGCCTGCGCCGGGGCAAGTGGCAGAAACAGGGTTTCTGAATGGCGGGCCAGGCGTCTTAAGAAGTAGCACTGCAAAGGCTAAATCAGGACCCCTTCCCTGCCAAGCGGGAAAGGGGTCCACAATGTTGATAAGACCATGAATCTGCCCTTGGAAGAGCTGACGCCGCGACAAATTGTCGCAGAACTAGACCGCACGATTGTTGGGCAGGCAGCTGCGAAAAAAGCGGTCGCCATCGCTTTGAGGTCTAGGTGGCGCAGGCAGCAGCTTCCGGCTGAGCAGAGGGCGGAGATTATGCCCAAGAATATTCTCATGATCGGCCCGACGGGGGTCGGAAAGACTGAGATTGCTCGAAGATTGGCCAGGCTTGCCAAGGCACCTTTTGTTAAGGTTGAAGCCACAAAGTTTACTGAGGTTGGCTACGTCGGCCGCGATGTTGAATCGATGGTCCGTGAGCTGGCCGCTGCCGCCGTCCGGCTGGTGGAAGAAGAAAAGGCGGTTGAGGTTGCAGAAGAATCTCAGAATGCCGCCATCGATCAGGTGACAGAACTGATCCTGGCGGAAGAGTGGCCGCAGGTTTTTCACACCTATTGGGATCAGCCGAGTGAAGATCAGCCTCAGGAAGAAGAGGAGATCAGAAACGGGGAGACGAGGGAAGAGTATCGCCGACGCTTGAGAGCTGAGATCATCAACGGTGACCATGATCAGAGGCTGGTGAGCGTGGATATGGACGAGCAGTCCACCCCCTTCATGCAGGTTTTTACGCCCCAGGGCATGGAAGAGCTGGGCATTGACACCAACGGCCACAACCCCTTTGGAGGCACAAGGCGGGTCACCCGCGATCTGCCTGTGAGCGAGGCTTTGGTGGTGCTGGTTCAGCAGGAATCTGGCCAGAGAATCAGCAAGGGAGCGATTTACAAAGAGGCAGTCGAGAGGGCTGAGCAGACGGGAATCATCTTTCTTGATGAGATTGACAAGATCGCGATGAAGTCTGGCTCTGGCGGAGGCCCCGACGTGAGCCGCGAGGGGGTTCAGCGCGACCTTCTGCCTGTGATTGAAGGCAGCACGGTCCCCAGCAAGTTTGGCCCGATCCGAACCGATCACATTTTGTTTATCGCGGCCGGAGCTTTTCATGAATCCAAGCCAAGCGACTTGATTCCTGAACTGCAGGGCCGACTTCCGGTTCGTGTGGAATTGGAATCTTTGAGCGAAGAAGACTTCCGCCGCATTTTGGTTGAGCCAGAAAACAGCTTGGTCAACCAGTACAAGCAGCTTCTTTCGGTTGATGGCGTGACCTTGACCTTCAGCGACGATGCCCTTGATGAACTGGCCTTTTTGGCTCAGGAAGTCAACCGCAAGATCGAGAACATTGGTGCTCGTCGGCTTAGCACTCTTATGGAAAAGCTGCTTGAGGAGTTTATGTTCGAGGCTCCGGAAGGCGGTCCGAGAGTGGTTGAGATCACCTGCGCAGAGGTCCGTGCGATTCTGGGCGACTTGGTCGCCAACCTCGAGAAGAGCGGGAAGATTCTGTAAGTCTGTGTTCGGACGACATGGCGAGCACTGAGTTTTCCCGGCAGAGATCCGTGTGAGGTCTACACAGCCACCCCCTAAGTCCCCCTCCGACCCGAAGGGGGACTTTTTGTAATGGGCAGTTTTCGACCCTTCGCCTGACGGCTCGGTCGAAAACCGCTGTTTCCGGGAATGGCCTTCCATTAATGTTTGATCGACGGCATAAGGCGTAAGCGGCCACTTTCATCTAGAGGTGACGCCGTGAACGGTTGACAACCTGCAGGGGAAGTCTGCCACAGTTAGATGATCGTTCAACAAAAGATCGAGGCCAGGCATGACACGTCCCCCAAGTGCAACAAGAGAAAAGCTGATTGAAACGGCCCGTGACCTGTTTCATCAGCAGGGGTACGCCCCAACCGGGATCGCACAGATTCTGAAGAAGTCGGGGGTGAACAGCGGCAGCCTTTACTACTTTTTCCGACTAAGGAAGATCTGCTCATTGCGGTGCTGGAATGGTACCGAGACAACATTAAATCTGCCCTTTTAGATCAGCACACAGCCCACCTGGATGACCCGATTGAGAAGGTTTTTGGCCTGCTGGATGGCTACCGGCAGATGCTTTTGGTTTTTGAATATGAGCTTGGCTGCCCGATTGGAGGGCTGGCTTTGGAGCTCTCCAACTCTCACCCGGCAGTCAGATCACTGATTTTGGTCAACTTTGAGCAGTGGGTTGATACAGTTGAGGGATTTCTGCGAGGAGCCGAGGACCGGCTTCCGGAAGGCACAGACCTAAGGTCTTTGGCAGTCCACTGTTTGACGGTGATGGAAGGGGGAATGATGGTCGCCCGCACGTACCGAAGCACGACTCCTTTCGATAACTCGGTCAGCCATTTGAGGGCTTATATGGACACTCTTTTGGCGGCCGGTCGAAAGTAGTCGGCGCCAAGCAGGATGAAGTCTGAAGAGGAGACCCTTGAGGCCGCAGAATCCTAGAAGGCTAATCGAGGAACTGGTCCGCAAATGTTTTTGGATCGAACTGAGACATATCGTCTGGTTTTTCGCCATGACCGACCAGCTTGATCGGTATGCGAAGCCTTTCCCAGATTCCCAGAAGGGCTCCGCCCTTTGAAGTGCCATCGAGCTTAGTGAGGACGAGGCCAGTGACTCCGGCGGCGGAGGTGAACTGCTCGGCCTGCTGGATGGCGTTCTGCCCCGTGTTGGAATCGAGGACGAGAAGCACTTCTTCGGGGTCTTTGCCAAGGGCTTTTTGGCAGACCTTGCTGACCTTGGTCAGTTCGTTCATCAGGCTGACTTTGTTGTGCTGGCGGCCAGCGGTATCGGCAAGAACGTACTGAATTCCGCGTGATTTGGCTGCCATGATGGCATCGTAAATCAGGGCGGCGGAATCGCCTCCGGGCTGGCTGCCGACAAATTCGCTGCCTGTGCGGTCGGCCCAGATTTTAAGCTGATCGATGGCGGCGGCGCGGAAGGTGTCTCCAGCGGCAAGAAGGACGGTTCGATTGTGCTTTCGCAGCCTATGAGCCAGCTTGCCGATCGAGGTGGTTTTTCCGGCGCCGTTGACTCCGACAAAAAGATATACAGTCGGGCCGCTTGTGGCGATTTTTAGGATTCCTTCTGGCCCCTGCTCCAGCCTGGTTTTGATCTCTTCTCTCAGGCGGGCTTTCATACCCTCGGGATCAGTGATCTTCTCTTTCCGCACTGCCTGGCGCAGAGATTCCAAAATCTCTTCACAGATTGTCAAGCTGACATCTGCTCCGAGAAGGGCTTCTTCCAGCTCTTCGTAGAGCTCGTCGTCGATGACTCCTCTTCCGAGAAGGCGGTCGACGTTCTGCATCAGCTTTTTGAACATGGGGGGAGTGAGTTAGTTTAGCTGTTTGGCAGGTGGCCTGGGAAGGACGGAGGCGGAATGTGGTCACTTAATCAGTACCGATCATTGTTGAAAAAACGCACAAAAAAGATGTAGAAGTATAGTAGACTGATGATTCGAAATGAGCAACCCAATAGACCGAGATCGCAGCTATTCAAGGTTCGAGGAAGCGAAAAGGCAGGATCAAGATGGCAAAGAATTCTGGTCAAGTCGTGACCTTGCAAAAATTCTGGAATACGTTGACTATCGACATTTTGAGCAGGTGATAGCCAAGGCGAGAGTGGCTTGCCTCCAGTCAGGCGCTTTAGAAAAGGATCATTTCGTCGACGCCGACGAAATGATCGAAATTGGAAAAACTGCGAAACGCGAAGTCTCTGTTGTGCTTCTTTCCCGCTATGCCTGCTATCTCATCATTCAGAATGCTGATCCTCGCAAGGAAGTTGTCGCCCTCGGCCAAACTTACTTTGCCATCCAAACTCGTCGGCAGGAGATATCTGACCAAGATCGAGATGCCGCCCTGAGGCTGAAGTTGAGGGAGGAGATGTCATTCCACAACAAAAATCTTGCCGGGGCGGCAAAGGAAGCTGGTGTCGTTGATCCGATTGACTATGCGATTTTTCAGAATGAAGGATATAAGGGCCTTTATGGAGGCCTTACAACGAAAGAGATTCATGGCAGGAAAGGATTGAAAAAGAGTCAGAAAATTCTGGACCATATGGGCAGCACTGAGCTGGCTGCGAACTTGTTTAGAGCGACCCAAACAGAGGACAAGCTTCGGCGGGAAGGAATAAAGGGGAAGGATGCTGCCAACCAGACTCACAACGAAGTTGGGAAAAAGGTGCGGAAGACTATCCAGGAGATTGGTGGCACGATGCCAGAGGACCTTCCAGCGGAGGAGAGCATAAAGTCTTTGGAACGAAAAGCTGGGGAAGCATCATGAGGACCTTCTGAATAAGAATGGGACGGCAGGAGACGGAGCAATTGCCCCGCTATAAAAGGACCATTCTGGGGATGTGAACAAAGTGGACTGCTACCGCTTGATAGCACCTGCCTCAATAGTCTTTGCACGGCTCGTTGAGCCGTGGCACCTGGATCAAGAGAGCTGAGGAGGAAAAGCCATTCGTGCTCCATTCTCCCTCCTCCGAACCCCCTTAAATCAGATTCAGTTCCTTAACCCTCAGGTAGGCAGACACCAGCTTGGCTGAAAGTTCTTCCGGTTCACTTTCTAGGTTTTCGAGCCCAGAGGTAAAGAGGGCGCGGGAGGCTTTGGCCCGCTCATCGGCGTAGATCGCGCTTGCCGCCTTGAGATAGACATCGTGGGCGGTTCTCATCGGCATAGTCTTCAGCTCGCGCAGGCGAGGATCGCTGACCCTGACGACCATGACAAGGTGACGCTTGGCCAGGCTGCCGAGGGCGACTGCCAGACCCTTGCCCTGAGCTTCGGTTTCGGCATCGGTGAAGACGACCACCAAAGAGCGCTTGGTCCACTTGCTTGTGAGGTGCCCGGTGGCGCGAGCGGGGTCTGATTCGACTGGCTGGGCTTCAAGATCGTGGATGGCATCGAGGATGGCAGCCACCTGGGCCCGGCCCTTACGGGGGGAGATCCACCTTTGGACCAGATCGTTATAGACGAGCAGACCAATCTGGTCTCCGTGTCGTTCAGCTGAGTGCATCAGCATCAGGCCGGCATCAAGAGCGTAGTCGATCTTGCGGACACCGTTGACTTCACCAAGCATATGGCGTCCGGCGTCGATCATGACGATGAGGCCCTGGTTGCGTTCCTGCTCAAATTCTTTGACGACCAGCTTGCCGCGTCGGGCCGAGGCTTTCCAGTCGATCAGGCGGAAGTCGTCTTCGTTGTAGTCGCGCAGGGATCGAAACTCCTGCCCCAAGCCTTTGATGCGCGATCGCCGGACTCCCATGAGATCCAGTCGGCCGCGCTGCTTGAGCATCTCGTATTCTCGAATGGCGAGGACGTTGGGGTAGATGCGAACAGGTTCTTCTGTTGGCAGTTCCTGCTGAACTTCGCAGAGGCCAAGTGGAGCGGGAAATCTGATAAAGGTGCCTCTAAAGGCATCGGCTCCCCTTTCGTTTGGCGTCACTGTGTAGCTGAACTGCCGGCTGCCTTCTGCAGGAGCCGTGCCTGAAAACTGATGCTTGGTCGCTTTTGAACCCACAGGAGGCTCATCGATGATCTTGAAGGGGAGGGGGCTGTCGCTGTTGTTAGTGACCCTTAGCCTCACCAGGTTTGGAACCCGGACGGAGAGAATAGGGTCAACTTCGCGCTGGACAGAAAGAAACTTCCAGCCTTTGGCAGTGACATAGCTGGCGGCTAGAGCGCCAAAAATGAGCAGGTTGTAGGGAAGCAGAACCCATTCGAACCCAGGGATGAGGAGTCCTAGCGATGCGAGGGGAATTCCCAGCGCAACGAGGAACCAGAATCTTTTCGTAGGAACAATCATCCCTTGGTAGAATTCTACTCGTGACAGGCCAACATCTTATCCTCACTCCAGAAAAGGTAGTAGTTTCCTTTAATTTGGCAACTATGGGCAGCAGGATTTTGGCCAAGCTCATTGACCTGGTTGTGCTTTACATCCTGATGACAGGCATTGTAATGACTGGCAGCCTCTTTGTGGTGTTAATGCCAGGCGAGCTGCAGGCCCTGGGAGGTCTGGTTCTGGGTGCCCTTGTTGCCTTTGGAATCTTCTTTTACTTCATTGGCTGTGAGCTGCTTTTGAAAGGGCAGACGTTAGGCAAGAAAGCCGTTGGCATTAGGGTGATGATGGTTGATGGAACTCCCATCTCATTTATGGGAGCAGCCTACCGAAATCTCATCCTTCTTGCTGACTTGGGACTGCCCTTTATTGGTCTGACGGCCATGTTCATCACTCCAAAATGCCAGAGGGTTGGCGATTTGGCCTCGGGGACCTTGGTTGTTCATGATGGAAAGCCGAAGTGGATGTACCACCCCTCTCCCCACCGCGAAGGTGTTCACCCCCTTGAAGACCAGGTGGGTGATTTGAGAGGAATGACGACCGAGGAGTACCTGGCCATCAAGAGGCTATGCGATAGGTTCCCGGAACTGCCGAACGAGATTCAGCAGAAGTCGATTGATGAGGTGTGGGTTCCGTTTGCGGAGCGGTTTAAGATTCCGGATCTGCCTCATGTTCATCCGATTTACTTGATGGAAGCGACTGTGATGAAGTACGGTCGGATTCGGAAGATGGTGTAGGTGGCTGCCTTATATCTTAGGGGGATTGATGAAGAGTTGGCAAATAATAATCCTAGCTGGACTTTCTTTACTGGCGATTGGCCCTCTGGCAATTGTCGGGTGGAGGCTTAGAGCCTACGATGCTGCTTGGGTTAAGTGGGATAGCACAGTGGAATCAGTAACTGTCGGGGCAGTTGGGAAGTTCAATTCTAAGGAGCTTGATGCCCTCTTTACAGGATACGAGACCGTTCCTTGCAAGATGAATGAAAACCCTGGTCGACGAAGCATAGTCTCCCGGTCACCAGAGGGAAAAATTGATGCTGACCGATGCACCACCTATACGATTTGGGGAGAGACGTTTGCATCTTTTGGGCGATGGCACGCGGGTGTAGATCTCTACTTTGATAAGAAGCAAGTCTTAGTGGGATACGTTCACTTTATAGAATAGGAAATACTTTGGTGTCTGGGAAAGAAGTATGATCAAGAAGCAGTTTTGGCCCAAAGGAACCTGGATTGTTTTCATGTTTGTGGCTTGTGTTGTATGGGTTATATGGTGGTGGCGACATCAGGTCTTCTGCACATTTGACAAAGGGATGGAGGTTAAAATCAATGGCATTCCGCATAGGCTCGACGAGAACGGCTTTTTCACAACGATTCTTCCTCCTTGGAAATCTCGTCTGACTTATATCACTAGCACTGGGCGTCATAGAGAGTTTATCGTTTGGCCACAGGATGGCACCAATGATTCTGGTTTCGTCCTTATTACTGAATCGAGTCTGGATGTTCCGGATACGATTGGTTCTAAGAGGGTGAGATAAAGTAGCTTCGTCTAGCGCTAACACTTTGCTGAATGGAATCCAAAGAGCAGCCCTGTTGCTGCGAAGCCTCAGCCAGTTGGACGAAGTTCATCTAGTTCCACTCTGATTCCAGTTCTAGAACTTACATTTGATGCAGCAGACCTGGCTGAACGACTGCGTCGCACAACCAGGCCACGAAGTTTTGGAAGACTCCTTTTTCTCGTGAATCTTGCGTTCCCGTCCTTCCCTCGCAGGTTCGGGCCAGAACGGGGCACCAGGGGCGTTGAGGTTTTTCTTCGTAGGTTTCACCCTTGCCACCCGCAGCTTGCCTTTTTCCCAGGTTGGGTGGCAGGGGCAGCGCCCCTGAACCTGAAAACTCAGTGTCACGATCTGCCTTATTGGTGAATACCATTCCTGGCTGAGCGAAGCTCAACCAGGCCACGCGTCACTTTGTGATGGCTGAATTGCCCCTTTGAGGCTTTTCCGTTCGTGGGTTTCACCCACGCCACCCTCAGCTTTCCTCTTCAGCAGTTTGGGTGGCAGGGGCAGCGCCCCTGAACTTAGGACTTTCTCGAAAGGAGCCAGGTTGTGGTGAAGCCCAATGGCTGGCAGCCAACTTCGTCCATGCTTTAGCCATGCCTTCAAGAATTTCGCAGCAGATGGCCTTTATCACCGAGCTCGACAAGCTGAAGGGGGTGCTGCGGAGGACTTCTCCGATTGGGCTAGAGCGGCGCGAGAATTCTGCGGAGCATTCGTGGCAGGTTGTTCTCTGCGCGATCATTTTGGCCGAGCACGCTACGACAAAAATTGACCTTCTCAAGGTGATTAAGATGCTGGCGATCCACGACACGGTGGAGATCGATGTCGGAGACACTTTTCATTACGATAAGGCGGCTCAAGCTGACCTGCATGAAAGGGAAGGGGCAGCGGCGGATCGGCTTTTTGCCCTGCTTCCGGAAGATCAGGGTCAGGAGCTGAGAGCTCTTTGGGAAGAATTTGAAGCGAAGGAATCTCTGGAGGCCAAGTTCGCGGCGGGGCTGGATAGGATGATGCCCTTTGTGCTCAACTTTCATAACCAAGGGGGCACCTGGCTGGAATACAACCTGACGAAGGAGAGGGTTCTTTCTGTGAATTGGGAGATTGAGGCTGGTCTGCCGGAGCTGGGTCGGTGGATTAAAGAGCTGGTGGACGAGGCTGAGAAGAAAGGATTTTTTGCTCCGGCTGTTGAGGAATGAGGAATGAGGAAGGAAGAAGGAGGAAGACAAAAGCTTTGGAGAGTCCACCTTCTTGAGTCACGGTATCACAGGTCAAGGACCTGTGGCACCCTGACCCATTTTGCTGACAGCCTTCACATTGCCTCAAGAGCCGCCTGCCAATCAGGCAGAGGATGATTCCAGAAAGGAAGCTGGATGTAGGTGGAGGGGGAGAGGCCGACAGGGTCGCCGAGTTCGAACTTCAACATCGGGTCGCGGAGGCACTGAATTACCCCGCTCGGAGCCCAGTTTTCGCTCAAAAGCTCGGGTGGATAATCGGGGTTGCAGCTGCAGAGAGCGATTTGACCTGATCCAGTTCTCTTCGGAATCTTGATCAAAGCCTCCTGCCCTAGAGTCGGGTCTTTGGGCTGAAAGCAATAAAATCGGCCAAAGAAAAGGGGGTCCGTGGGCTGCCATTCAGTGACCAAAACCCAAGGGTCTGCACCGGAACTTCGACCCCAAATGTAGGGGTGCTGGCTGTCTCCCACGACTCTTCGAAAGGCTTGGGTGCGGCCCGTCCTCAGCCATTCTTCACTGCCATCCAGCCAGGCATCGGGGTCGAGCTCGCCCGATTCGGCGGGGAAGGCGGCTGCCCCGGTCACCCCGATTTGGGGATAGAGTCGGCGGCCGGATCCGGGCACAGCGGCGGATTCTCCAAGTGGGCTGCGGGGGGAAAGCAGGGGGTGGAGCGCCGACTGAGTTTTGGGGCTAGGGTTGGTTTGGGCAGCCACGCTCAGCAGCCTTTTCAGTTCCGCCATGCCGCCGCGAGGCATCTTATCTGAAGTCAGCCATTGGCGGATTGATTCGTGACTGACACCTGCCGCCTGGGCCAGCCATCGCAGTGATTGACCTTGATCTTTTAGCTCACTGATAATCAGGGCTTTGATAGCATGAGGTGACATAAACTCATGATAGCTCTTGTGGAAAAGTTTTGTCAAGTATTGTCAATAATTATTTGACATCTTGACATTCGTGATTATACTAGACACATGTCTGCTGTTCCTGCATTCAGTTTTGCTCCGGCTTTGGAGCTAAGGTCGGCGCGTGATGAGAGGGTTAAGGCTGCCTTGGACGTCTGGGCTTCGCTGCTGCACCACCGTGCGGCAGGCGGGGGAGGGTGGCCCCCTTTGGGCGAGTGTTTGGAGAAGATTTCAGACCCTCAGCCTTTGGTTTTGACTCGTCGTGTGATTGAGAAAGAGTTTGACGAAGGCGTGGCTGCCACGAGAGTCCATGCCGTGGAGGAGATCTGCGATCATCGGACTCTGCTGGTCGCGGCGGGAGTCCATGCCAGTCTGGAAAAGAGGGAATGTCCTCAGTTTCTAAAGGCGTTTCTGCTGCTCAAGCATCCGAGAAATGGCAAATTTCAACCTGAAAGGAGCTTGGCAGGGGAGGGTGAGCTTGAGGCGGCTCGACTGTTTGTGGAGAAGTGGCCGGAAGGTCGGGCGATGGTGGGTCGCCTGACGAGCAGTCGGACTCAGGCCGATGCGGCTCGGCTGGTGAGGTCGCTTTATCTCCGGCTGGTTGCTGATTTGGAGGACGATCTGGCGGGGTTTTGAGGGGGAATGAGGGAGGAGGAATGGGGGAGGAGGGAGGATGAAGGAGGATGAAGGAGGAAGGAGGGAGGCTGGGAAGAATGAGCAGCAGCCCCGGTGATAACTGCTTCATTTGAGTTCATCCGACCTTATTCGCTTGCCAAGACTCTCTGTTGATCCGCGGCTGCCTTTCAGGCCATTCACGACCACCCTTTCTCTCATCTGAGAACTCCGGGTGGCGTGGGTGAAACACACGAACGGAAGAGCCTCGCTGAAAGCTCTCAATTGACCCGCGGCTGCCTTTCAGGCCATTCACGGCCACCCCTTCTCTCATCTGAGAACTCCGGCTGGCGTGGGTGAATCCCACACGCCTGTAGCCCCGCTCTCCCACCCCTGCCCCTCCCTCTCGTTGACACGAAAGGGAGGGGTTCCCAACCCCCAAACCATGTTCTCCGGAAGAATTTTTACCGCCACTGAGTGGCAGATGCGTCTTGTCATGTCGGGCTCAGGCAGCCCCCCATTCCCCGAATCCGTCGTGGGGTGGAAGGGAACCCTCGCAAGCGCCTTCACCCCCGATCTCCTCACCGCTGCGACTGGGCTCAAGCTCGAATCAGAAGTCAGCGTCGGAGCAGGAACAGATTTCCGTCGCTTCATTCTGTCGATTCCTGCCCTTGGAGTCAGCGAAACCCGCACCCACTCTGGCACAGGAGAATCCACCTCACTGCTCTCGCTTCTTGGCCTAGAGCTCTATGTTCGGCACACAGGAACCTGGCGGCTGAAGTGGACGGCCATTGAATGGAGGGTCAATGGCAGCCTCACTTGGAGTGGAGCGGGGGGACAGCTTGATTCAACTATGGCCCTCAACCCAGCTTCGATTCCTCTCCTCGGAATTCCACCAATTCTCGAATGCGGAGCGACCATGGACAGCTTGATAGGGTCGGGCTGTCTGCCGGGTGGGGCAGGGGGAACGATTACGGCCAATGTCGCCGCGACAGCCAGCGGCGGGTGGAGATTTCACGACGGAAGCTCTTGGGTTGTCCTGCCCTTGGCTCTCGATTCAGGAGATGCCCCGGGAGAGGATCCCCCGATGGCGACCCTCTCTGGCACGACCACGTGGAACCTTCAAGTCGATGCCTTCGGCACCCTCACATCCAGCCCTGGCTCTCAAAGCCAGATCTTCGGAAATGGGTGGATCATGGCCAGCCCGAACCTGCCTCGCGATGTTGTCCGGATGACCGAGGACCCTCTTTGTCTCGTCAAGCGTGGAGGCTTTCCCAGGGTCAAGCAGGTCGGGGGCGCAAGCTGGTGGACCAACGACTGCTCCTTCCTTCCTCTTGGCGAGGGTTCTGATGTCGAAGATGGCTTGGTTCTGCCCAGCCATACCAACATGCTCGCCGCCGTCAAGGAAGCTGGAAATGTGATCGAAGAGCCCTTGGTTTCCACCCTTAACGCTCCCTGTGGCAGGTCGGGGTCCGAGCTCTGGAACGGAACTTCCAGCTTCGGAGGAAGGGCGAGAAGTGTCTCTTTCGGGCCTTATCTTGATCAATCCGATGACGTTTTGCCCCTGCTTAACCACCCAGATTGGAGGGCGGTTTGGGCCAACACTTGGCTGGCTCCCCACTGGTCGTTCTTCCTTTGGTTCCCTCCAGGCGAATCAGCCGGAAGCCTGGCTTGGCCCGCTCTGGGTTCGCCTGAAGCCTCGCCCGAAGATTACTGGCTGCAGATTCGTCAGCAGATGATCCGTCATCCTGCCCTGCCATCAGAAGATGCCACCAACCAGCGGACCTCGATCATCTTGGAGCCCCTTACCCAGAACGGTTTGGCCGGATTGATCGCTGGGCAGTACCTCGGTCGAACCTCCTCTTGGTGGGGAGTCCCCCGCTTTATCGCCCAGGCTTTGCCCGACTACGCCGAAGAAAGTGTCGAGCTGAATCAGCCAGAGTTCTGGACATTTGAAGACGACTTGGGTTCAGTAACAGGCAGCCACGCTGAGCTTGCCCCCGGAGCAGGCTGGGCAGAAATCGACCTGGCCAGATGGGATTCTGCCCCCTTCAGAACCAGTGAAGGGATGAAATTCATCACTCTTCCCACCCCCACCAACTGCTCTGCCTTTCAGTGGAGTCTGATCGCCGCCGATGGAGCGAAGATCAACCTGGCACCAGGCAGCCAAGAGTTCCCATGGGCGAAAGGCAAAAAAGGAGCAGGATCCTGGGCTCAAGATTTCGGAGCCGGACTGGGCGAAGACATAGGGGTTGAAACTCATCCTACTCGGATGATCTCCGCCTCACTATTTGCGAATCGAGACCGGGTGCAGTCACTTGGCTTGCTCCCTGGGAGATGCGGGGTCAAGCTGAAACTGACAGTCACTCCTCTTAATCCAGAAGAGCCCGTGACAGTCGGCTTTCCAGAATTGGAGCGCAGCCCATGGGGTGAGCATCGGCTCGTCACAGAGCGGTCCAGCGCTTCTGCCCTGCTTAGTCAGGCCGGTCCAGGAACAAGGTGGGGAGACTTGTCTTGGTGGAACTATTCAAGCGATTCTTTCTCAAATCCTCCCATGGTTCGTGGTGTAGACCTCGCCCCCACGGTGCTCGATTGGCTCTGCCAAAGAAGAGTTTCCCTGCAGGGGATTCATCCAGAAGAGGGTCTTGATGGCGAGATTGCCGAGCTGTTTGTCGAGGGGGAAGAGTACGTTCAGCGGGCCCACCTCGCCCGCGACCCCTTTACTCAGGCCTTGGTCACCCACGTCTGCCTTCTGCAAGGAGAGCATCAACCTGTCGCTCTACTTCAGAACACCTACCGCTCTGTTCCTCCTCTCAGCCACTTTCCGCACAAAGATCGAGATGGAGATTTTGTCGAGACCGAGAGTTATTGCGCCAAAACATGGTCTGCCACTCAGGCAACCCATTGGTGCCTAGCCCCCACCTCGAACCCTGACCAAAAGGTTGAAATGAAGTTCGAAGCAGGTCCGGATCTTCTGACTAAAGAACTGCCCTTTGAAGGCTGGTCGATTCGCGGCCATCAGCTCCCCAGCACAAGGTTTGAAGAATGGGATCACACGATCTCTTTTGCTGGGAAGAATCAAGCAAGGGTCAACCCCTATCGCGGCTTTTTCTTTGTGCCCTGGGCAAAGCAGGATCTCAAAAGCACTTGGTGCTGCGCTTTGCCATGGGGACACCTTCACAGAACCAAGAGTATAGGCACCGCCGTTGAACATGAGCGTTTCACATCCTCATGGATCACACCAGAGGCTGAATCCACCATTGACCCAGAAGGAACCCTCGCCCGCGCTTTTATTCATCCCGAGCGCGACACCCTCATTGCCGTCTGGCACAAAGACTCTCAGGTCTTTTTGGCTGAAAGCTGGGATGACGGAGAAACTTGGACAGAACCTATGAGCCTGCTCACAAATGCCACCCACCCCACCCTTGTCGTGCTTCCAGATGGCAGAACCATTCTCATTGCTCTGCGGCCAGATGAGCCAGATGCAGAAGTAGGATTTCTTGTTGGCAGATGGAAAGAAGCCGAAGGCGACGCCTGGTCAGATGAGGCGGTTCTTCAAGATGAAGAAGGCGCGCTCCGGGTCCAGGTCTCAGCCTTTCATGCTGTCTGGCTGCCAGAACTTTCTGGCAGACTCGCCCTTACAGCGATAGCAGAAGGAGAAGAGGGCCCCGCCTTTTGGTGGTCCGCAGATGAAGGCCAGACCTGGACGCGAGGCACCGAATAGGCTAAGCCGCGGAGTGCAGAGGGCGTCGATCTAGAACCACCATGCGGCAGACAAGCCCTTCAATCAGAGGGTTGTCCAGCATGGGGGTCACTTCCATCTCGACGGTAATCACGGTTCCGTGTTCTGAAATGAACCTCAGAACACCTTTGACGGGGACTTGATGGCCCTTGAGGCAGTCCTCGACAATTCGTCTTGCTTCCGGTTCTGACTGGGAGCAGATAAAAGTAAATCCGCTCTTGCCCAGCAGCTCGCCTTCAGCCTGGTAACCCAGCTCTCGGTACCACATTGGAGAGGCAAAGGTGACTCTGCCCTCGATATCAACAACGGCGACCCTGCCTGCAGTTGCGTCCAGCAGGATTCTTAGCTTTTCTTCAGCAGCCAGTAGAGATGATTCACTCTTCTTACGGTCGTTGATATCCAGCAGAATGCCGTTCATCCCAACAAACTTGCCGTCTTCGATGACCTGCTGGCAGAGCGCGCGCACCCATCTTCTTTCGCCAGAAGCCTGCAGGATCTTGAACTCAATCGGCTCGCACATTCCAAGCGAAGCTCGGTACATGGCTCTATCCATAAGTGGAGCGTGCTCTGGGGCAACAAGCTCGACAAACTGAGTCCCCAAAATTTCTTCGACTGGGGTTTCGACCAAGCTGCTCAAGGCTGGCGAAGCATAGGTGACGATTCCTTCAGCAGAGACAGTGATGACCGCCTCGCTGATGGCTTCCACCAGTCCGCGGAATTTCTGCTCACTATGCTCAAGGAGCTTTGCCGACTCAGACTTTTCGGTCACATCGGTAAAGAAGGTAACAACTCGGCCTGGCTCGCTGGCAAAGGCAGAAATCTCGTGATGAAGGGTTCGGCCCGGCTGTGGCGACCATACAATGCTGCCTTCCCAGGTGCCGCCTTCTTTTGCCAGCCTTAGGTAGTGATCAGCAATGTGAGTCTTCTTATGAATCCTAAATGCGTGGTGAAGTTCCTGGCCGAGGAGTTCAGGATAGTTATGGCCAGTGAGGGTTTCTGCCCTTGAGTTCCAGCCAGAGAACCTTAGGACTCCCTCTTCATCCTCTTCGTAAATATGAATTCCTACGGGAGCATTCTCAATGATCGCTCGTGATTTGGCTTCGGCCGCAGCCAGTGCCTTTTCTCTATCAACACGCTTCTGAATGTCGCGGAGGACGCCGGTTCCCCCTCCGACGGAACCATCTGGCCTGTAGATCGGCACAAGGTGGCTCCGAACCCAGCGGGTGCTGCCATCGGGTCTTTGAAAACAAAACTCTGATTCCCATGAGGCGAGTTCTCCTTTCCAGAAGGCTTCTACTGCTTCGGTTCGAGTGAGGTGAGAAGACCTTCCCTTCATTGAGTGCTCAAGCAGGCACTCTCCCCAGGCGTCAAGGTTGAAGGTGCCTTCAGGGAGTCCTAGGAGATCTTTGTAGCCGCTGCCAATCCAGTAGATCGTTCCAGTAAGGCGGTCAAGAGTAAAGGCCGCGTCTCCCACAGACTCAACCAGCCGTGCTAAAGAGTCTTCCATCCATGAAGACGCCGTTGACCCGTTTATAATCTCACCCTGGCCGGACTGCATCGGAGTTGCCCCAGCGAGTCCGCCCATGGACTTCGCTCTGTAAGATTGTCGGCGGCAGATAAAAAAATCTTTAAGCGGTTGGGACCGAATAAAGCCGTAAAATCTGACTTACCTGACGGCCAAGGGGCGCTCTGGTTCGGACTGAATCAGGGCCTCCAGAGCATCGCTGTAGGCCGCCAAAACTTCGCCCAAAATCTCTCTGCTCGGGGCGGTGCCGTGGTGAGTGTGCAGATGGAATTCTTCGACCAAGCCTGAGATGGCCGATGCGGCAGTGCTGGGGTTGGACCAGATAGATTCTGCCCATGCCTTGGCGCTCGTTGGTTCGAGCTTAAGGTCCAGTTCGTTCATCTTAAGAAAAGCAATAGTTCCGGCCAAGGCGGTGGCAGAAGAACCCTTTTCGAAAGGATTCAGCTTCGCAAATCCGGTCAGAAGCCTGGCAGCCTGCTCCACAACATTTTTGGATGAGCCGTAGGAGTACTGATAAAACACTCCTTCTTCCAAAGTGGCGAAGGAATACTTCTGCCGACTTTTGGTCAGTTCCTGGTTGAGCCAAAGAAAATCAGGAACGGTAAGAGTGCGAAGTTTGCTCATGATGAACTCAGTTAGTTTAGCCCGTGAAACCGCCGAATAAGGGACCGGCTTTCCGGATTAGAAGCGGCGGCCCCAATCGATGGAGATTCTCCAGGGCCGATCCTGGGTGGTGCCAAGGCTCAGGCGAAGCCTGTCGTTGATTCCGGCAATGCGGGGGAGGCGGTAAGAGAGTCTCAGGTCGTACTTTCTGGGTCCGAGACGAGGTTCGCTCAGCTGATACCAGCCCTGCACAAAGAAGCCAGATCCCAGACTCTTGCCGAACCTCGAAAGGGCTTGGTCGAGGGGATTGTAGTCTAGACTCAGGTAGTCGAGCTTCAGAAGTCGGCCGAGGGGACCCGTGATAGGATCTGAAATAGTTGGGGCCAAAAGCTGATACAAAGGATCACGCAGTCCGAGCGAACCTTGTCCCTGAAGAGCGGTTCCGGCCAAAGCTTCAATCAGCTGCTTCTGACCAAGGATCGCCAGAATCTCATCCCGCGAAAGGTCTCCGGGGTCTGCCTGGGCATCGATGCTCAAGCCCTTGGGGTCCAAAAGGTCGCCGCGGAAAGTAAGGGTCACGGCGTAGTCTTCGTAGGTGTCCGGGCCTCGGCGGGCCACGACATGAGTCTCACCCGTCATGTCAACGTCGACTCGCACAACAGCACCCGTATCTCCCCTCATGCTGACATTGACTGTGCCGTCCTCCAGAGTGATTCTGGCGTTGGGCAGCCTAAGAACTCCGCGCTTGACTTCAAGCGGCATCCTCAGGTTCATGGCTGAGAGGGGGCCCTGCAGCACCCCCTGACCCGTAACTCCTACTTGACCCAAGCCAAAGTTGATATTGGCTTCGTCTTCCAGCCTCAGAGTCAAACCTTCGAAGATGGGTTCGTTCGCCAAGGGGTCGGCGGCTTTGCCTTCTGGGAAGGCAGAAGGCATGTTGACTGTCGTGCCTCTGGCCCGAATCTCACCCGAGATTCTTGGCGACGATCCTGTGCCCTTGACGGCAACTTGACCAGAAATCGTAGCTCCTGAAGCAGAAGTCGCGTTCGGCAGTGGATCTTCGACTCTGAATGATTTGGCCGTGATGACGCCATCCAGCTTCAACAAGTCGAGAAGCTGATCGTAAGCCGTCTCGGCCGAGAGAAGGTCAGGGTAAGCAGCTTTGAGGTTGGCCTCCAGCGATCCATCTCGGCTGCCGGCCGTGTTGGCCGTGAACTGGGCTTGAGTGGAATCTCCCGTCAGCCTAAAGGTCAAATCCTTGAACCAAGTGGAAGACTGAGGCAGGCGGATGGCATTGGCCTTGCCCTGAATATCCAGGGCCATGGTCCAATCTCCGGCCGTGCCTCCGAGCTCGGCCGAACCCTCAACCACTCCATCCAGCGTGGCGCCCTTGAGGCCGGGGGCGTATTCGATAAATTCACTGAGAGGCCGCGGATCGAGCCTAGCCGAAACCCGTACCCTTCGCTGATCTTCTGCCTCGGGGTCGAAGGCAGAGAAGGGAACAAAGGCATCAATCTTGGCCAGCAGACCCTGCCACCTTGCGCGACCCTTGGCCTCAACCAAGCCTCTATCTAGGATGATGTCGCCAAGATCCAGACTCTCTAAAACTTTGGTCGGCCCCTTCTCACCAATCACGGCTACATCGCTGACCAAAAGGCTGGCTTGACCGCTCAATCCATCGAGAGGGCCAGAAACCTGGGCGGCAAGGCTGGCCGTGCCAGAAAGTAGAGGGGCCGAAGGCTGAAAGAGATTGATCCAGGAGAGATCGAACTCGGTTACTTCTCCTGTCAGTTTCAGGCCTTCCTTCTCCGAATAGGCGGCTTCATTCAGCCTCAGAACGCCGGACTTGGTATCCCAGACCCCCTTCTCAAGGTTCCAGATTCCTCCTTTGTAACCACCGGCCAGAACAATGTCTCCGGCTGACCTGGCCAGAATCTTCAGGCCAGATGCCTGTCCCTCGCTCAGGGTGACGAGAGGTTCTTTGAAGGTTCCGCTAGCGCCAATCTTTCCAGAAATCTGGCCTTCTAAACTCCGCACGATCTGCTGCGGGTAGGCCTCTAAAGACTTCCACCTTTCATGCGATGCTTTAACGAGATCGGGAATTGTCAGGTTGAGCAGATCGGCATCAACCATCAAAGTTTCCTTCTCAAAATCAACCTCAGAGGGATTGAGAATGATAAATCGATCCAGCGATCCAAGCTCGCCTGAGAGGGTCAGTTTCGGGCCGAGCAAACCGGCTCTCACAGTTCCAGATCCGAAGTTAGTGGCGTTGACCTCGGCATCTTTCACCTGGCCGGTGAAATCCATTTTTGGCAGGTCGAGGTCGCCAGCAATGACTCCTTCGCCTGTAATGGTCCCGCCCAGTGAGGCGATTTCTGCGCTGATCGGGGCAAGACCAAGGGGTACTTGATCGACCTTAAAGCAGCCGGCCAGAACCTTGGTATCTAGGTTCAAACCGCCTGAGCCAGATACGCTTCCGGTGCGGGCTTGAGCAGAAATTTCCTGCAGAGTCACGCTGGGGCCGGACCAAAGCATGGCCGCCTGGAGGTTGGAAAGAGGAATTCCGTAGGCGAGCAGAGTCTCTGCCGTCACCTTGGCTGACACCTGGGGTTTAGCTAGAGTGCCCCCAATCTCGGCGGATTCAAGGTCAAAGCCACCTACGAGGTCAGGCAGGATGTCCGTCGCCAGCAGGCTCTTGCCTGTGAGACTTCCTTCTATTCCGTTGGTCTTTTGGTTCCAGGCCAGATTTCCCTGAACCGTCCCTGTCCCTGCCTGAGCAACTAAATCCTGCGCCTGCCATTCGCTGCCGACCTTGACGAACTTTGTGCGTGCATAGGGGATTTTTCTGCCCTGAACTTCTACAGAATAGGCTTCAGCCTCACCTTCTACCAGGGGCTGATCGAAGGTGCCCTTCACTTTTGCCGAGGCAAAAACCGTGCCTCTCACCCCTTCAGCAAAGGTGCCCAGCCTGACACCAGTAGCTTGAGCGAGAAGGTCCAGCCCCCCCTTCCAGGTGATGCTTCCTGTCGCCCCTGCCAAACCAGCCGGAGTCAGGCCCGAGGCACGGTGGATGACGAAGCCCTTGGTGTCGGCTTTTCCTCTCAAATCAAGGCGAGTCACCCTCAAAGGCTCTTGATCATCACCCAAAGGAAAATAGCCCTGAACCCTCGTTTCAAGGGTCGCGACAGGCATTGAATCAGTGCCAGAAAGAATGACGCTGATCGGCCCTTCTAAGTCTATGTCTTTGAGTTTGAAGCGTGAAAGAATCTTGCTAAAGCTGGCTTCGGGCGAATCAATCTTCCCGGCAATAACCTTTGTCTTGCTGTTCCACGAAACCCAGCCAGAAAGGTCCCTGCCTTCAACTTGGGCCGATTTCAACTCTGCCGCAAGGCTGGTGCCATCGAATCCGAGTTCAACCTTTGGCTCAAGCACCTTCCAGCCTTCAACATCAGCCGAAGCTGCCGTGATCGCCCCTTCAACCCCGAATGTCTTGCCGAAAGAAAGTCGACCCTTCCAGGTTCCGCGGCTAAAGTTGTATCCAGGAGGGAGAAGTTTTGCGACTTCTGGCCAGAGGCTCGATTTTCCGGCCGCTGTCAGCAGGCCCTCACCTTCAACTTTTCCGCCGAAATCAGCGACTCCTTTAAATCCAAACTGTGAGCCAGGGCGAGAGGCTGTCAGCTCGAAGCTGGCCTTGTCTTCCGCGACTCTCATCTGGCCGGCCGCGCTCACATCTTTAATCAGGTTAGGTACAGAGAGGTTTAGGGTTGAAACTTCAAAATTTCCTTCAATCTTTGCCATCTCTCGCGGGTTCAGTTCAACATAAAGAGGGCCTCTCGCTTTGATGCTCCTGGCTCTCAATCCTCCCCAGCCGTACTTGGCTTCTGGCGGCAGCCAAGATTCCAAAAGGGGCACCAGGGGCGCCAGCTCCTGGTCGTTCAACTGGGTGCGGATGACGGCATCACCCTTGCTGGATACATGGAGGTTCAGGGGGAGAAATTTATCTTTCTGAATCGACGCTTGGGCCAAAACCAGAGTGCTTCCGTCAGCATGATCAACCTCTAAGTCATTGAGGTCAATCAGATAAGTCTCTTCAAGCTGATCATCAACCAGGACAAGGCTGGCCTTGTTGACCAAAAGGCGGATGGCAAAAGGATCCTGCTTGTCGCTTGGTGGTGGCAGAAAGCTGCCCAGCATCAGGGCTCCATCTTTGCCGCGTCTAAGGTTCGATTCAAGGTGGTCTAGTTCAACTAAGGGAACACCTTTTTCAAGCCTCACTCTGGCTCGGTTCAGCTTGACGACGCTTTTGCCGTCAGGATCCTTCAGCTCAAGGTTGTTGAGCGAAACCCTCAGGGCCTCAGGGTCAATATCATAGCTGCCAATCCTCACCGTCGCCTTGCCCGTCTCGGTCTGATAGGCGAAAACCAGGGGGATGCCGGGAGAGAGGAGGAAGGAAACGATATTCCAGCAAGTCAAAGCCCCCAGGGTGATAATCACTCCCAGGGGAACCCACGCGATGGCCACCGCACCTGCGGCCAGCAGGAACCTTGCCAGTCCTTTCATAGCCCACCCGCCTAAAACGGAATGGATAAGCCCCCCTTTGCCTAAGGCAGAGGAGGGCTAATTTTGAGATTAGTCGTTGGCGGCGTTCGCCTTTTCGATATCAAGTTCCTTGGGGATCCTGAACCAGAAAGTCGAGCCCTTGCCAATTTCAGATTCAGCCCAGATTGTTCCGAGATGAACTGACTCTACCAAGTGCTTGACGAGGAAGAGACCCAAACCTGTTCCATAGATTTTTCGATTGTCGTCGTTATTGACTCGATGGAACCTTTCAAAGACCTTTCCGAGGTGGTCGGGCGGAATGCCGATTCCCTGGTCCTGAATGCCAAACATCAGCATGTCGCCGTCGGTCTTGCAGTGAATCACTACATCGCCGCCTTCGGGTGAGTACTTAATGGCGTTGTTGAGCAGGTTGGTAAAGATCTGATCAAGCTTGTCTTGGTCGCCAATACACGTTTCAGGCAGTTCGTTATGGTGAACCGCATAGACGTGGTGCTTGTGCGAAGCCTGGTTCTGAACCAGAGCCACCTTATCCACCAATTCTCTCAGCTGAATCCTTTCGTAATTGGGCTTCAAGCTTTCGCCGGCTTCAATTCTTGCCGTGTTCAGCAGGTCATCAATCAGGCGTCGAAGTCGGTCGCACTCGCTGGTGATGATGCCGAGGAATTCCTTCTGGTCGTTTTCATCGTAGATGTCCTGACCGACTGCATCAAGCAGAGTCTGGCTGAATCCTTTGATGGCGGTCAGAGGAGTTCGCAGCTCATGGCTGGCCATGGCGACGAAGTTCGACTTCATTCGGTCGATGTTCTTCTGGTCGGTGACATCGTTAAAGATGACAACGAAGCCGAGAATTCGGCCGTCATCGCCGCGAACCAGGGCGCCCTGAGTATTGTAAAAACGCTCGAGACCGTGGAAGTCCATGTGAAGCTCGAAAGCGGGAGGCTCTTCGCCCTTGGCTCCGGCATCAAGAAACTCAATCAGAGCCTCTGCCTTCAAAACGTCATGGTAGTCCTGAGTGAGGGGGTTGTCCTCAATGCGGAACATGGTGCGAGCCACCGCGTTCATCTGGCTGATCTTTCCGAGAGGCGAAACCAGCATCAGACCGCTGGTCAGGCTCTCGAAGGTCTGCATCAGCTGTTCGCGTTCCTGCAGAACTTCCTTATAAAGCTGAAGGTTGGCAATGATCGCGCCGACGTTCTTGGCCATTCGCTCTAGCAGGCGAACGTCTTCGTCGTTAAAGTCTTCTCCGTGCTTCTTGTTAAAAGCATGGAGAACGCCAATGGTGGTGCGGTCGACGACTCTGTTCTCTTCGTCTCGCTTTTCGATGACCAAGGGAACGGTGATGCCGTTCTGCACCTTCAGCATCTGAACCATATCCTTGCGGGTGCGAGGATCGGTCATGGCGTTGTGGTAGATGCAGGGGGTGCCTTCTCTAAAAGCCTGTCCGCTGACTCCTTGGGTGGCTCTCACCTTAAAGAGGCTCAGGGTGTGTTCATCAAGACCATAGGTGGGAGGAATGCCGATCAGCTCGCCAGATTCCCTTTCGTGGAACATGATGATGATCTTCTCGGCCTGCAGAATCATAGCGATTCTCTGAACCAAGCGGCGCAGGGTGGCATCGCCATCCTGAATCGATGAAACTTCTAGTCCACCGTCAGATCCGCCAGCGGGTGCTGGCGTCGGCGCGGCAGGCGTCACAGGTGGAGGAACCAACGCCCCGCCAGCTGCGGTCTGAGGGCTGCCGGTCTGAATATTCTGAAGCTGACTTTGCAGCTCTGCAATCTTCTGCAGAAGTTCTTCTTGAGATCCCTGGGGAGGCACACTGCTCATGACTTGGTCCACGCGGATGGGCAATCAGCACAATGAGCTCGAACCTAAGTTCGGGCTCGCCTGCAGAATACCCCAGGCTCACTTTTCACGGGCCCTCTGCGGAGCACTCTTAAACTAAGCCTCTTTTCAACTACGCCAGGCGACTATAATCTGCGTAATGGGTCGGCCTTTAGAAGAGATGCCCCTCTTTCTCCTCGACACGGTCCTCTTCCCTCTCTCACCCCTGCACCTGCACGTGTTCGAAGAGAGATACGTGGAGATGATTCGTCTCTGCATGGCCGAAGATCGCCCCTTCGGTGTGGTTCTGATCCGCGAAGGAAGCGAGGTGGGGGGCGAGGCAGAACCCTACTTGGTCGGCACCGCCGCCCGTATCGAGCAGGCCATGATTCATGACGACGGCCGCATTGACCTAAGGGTCCGGGGCGAAGGCCGCTTTAGAATTCGGCAGATTGACGAAAGCCGCCCCTACATGGTTGGCCACATTGAACATTTGGTCGAGGAACAGATTGAGGATTCACCACGCAGCCTGGCTGTCATCAGCAAGGCACGAGAGATTGGTGAGCACTTTATCTCCGCCCTCTTCGATGGCTCGGAGGTCAAGGTCGCGCGAGTCAAGCTGCACAACGACCCTCAAATTCTCTCCTTTCTTTTGGCTGGAATGGTTCAGGCGACCAACCTAGAAAGGCAGCATCTGCTGGAGACGACCGATACAGTAGAGCGCTTAGCCATGATGATTCCTGGCATCGAAAGACTCCTGGAAGATATGCCCCGCGCTCCTCAAAAGGTCCGAGCGGATGATGTTCTGCCTCGTCTGAGCGAGAATTGAGGGGCTCCTAACAAGGCTGTAGGGACTTTAAGTGGCAGCATAACTGCTCTGACTCACAACCTCCAGAACCAATCGGAATTGTGCCACTGGCTTCGCCAGTGCTCTTGCTCCTAAACTCCAGAACCATTTGGAATTGGGCCACTGGCATCGCCAGTGCTCTGCCAAATAAATTCCCAATCCAATCGGAATTGTGCCACTGGCTTCGCCAGTGCTCTTGCTCCTAAACTCCAGAACCATTTGGAATTGTGCCACTGGCATCGCCAGTGCTTTGCCACATAAATTCCAAATCCTATCGGAAATGTGCCACTGGCATCGCCAGTGCTCTTGCTCACAACCTCCAGAACCAATCGGAATTGTGCCACTGGCTTCGCCAGTGCCTTGGCTCTTAAACTTCAGAACCAATCGGAAGTGTGCCACTGGCTTCGCCAGTGCTTTGCCACATAAACTCCAAATCCTATCGGAAATGTGCCACTGGCATCGCCAGTGCTTTGCCAGACAACCTCCATTAACCGTCGGAAATGTGCCACTGACATCACAAGAGAGTCCTTAGCAGGAAAAAACTCTGAGCCAATCAAGCGTTGGTTCAACCTGGATATCTGACAAGAGGCCATTCGCTGACTCCAGTTTCGTAAAAGCTCGCCGAGGAAAATCTCCAGTCTATAGCAGTCTCACATAATCCTTTCTTCACAGGGTTCTGGTGGAGATATTCAAGTGAGTTTAAGATGGCGTCTGGATCTGAGATGTTTTTGTCAAATCCGCCGCCGGGCATCCAAAGACGGTACTCGTCTTCTCTATCTCGTCGGGGAGAGACACAGAGATTCCTTAGGCTTGGTTTAGCTATGAAGCATTCTCTTGCTGACTGCCTTTTTATATTGGCAAGGTAATCAGACACAGAATGAGGGTCTTCTCGGCAGAAGCAGAGCAAGTGGCAGTGGTTTGGCATGATAACGAATCCCCAGGTGTCAAATCTCATCTCTAGAGATACAGAAAAAATCTTGTTTGCAACTATCTCTGCCAATTCCCAATCACTTAGCAGATTCATTCTGTTTAGTGTCGAAAAAGTCAGAAAGTGAGCATCGCCCATGGTGTTATAGCTTTTTCTAGTTTTGAGTTTCAGGTTGCGGCCTCTGGAGTATTGGTGTCCTCAAATTCTAGCAAATCACCTTTGTGCTGAACAGTTCTCTGATTGATTGGTGGCCAAAAGCATTGGGCAACTCCACTTGGACGCTGCCGGTGATACAGTTGAATGTCTGCGTTGAACTTGACGAGACTGCAGTTTTTGCACTGGCGCTGCCAGTGGCAAAGTTGAATGTCTGTGTTGAACTAGGCAAAAGTGCAATGGTTGCACTGGCGCTGCCAGTGGCACTGTTCAGTCTCTGAGTGAACTTGACGAGACTGCAGTTTTTGCACTGGACATATCCAGTGGCCCAGCTCAGCTTCTGCCGTGAATCTCTAATTTTGGAGGCTGCCGCATCGGTCCAATAAGCAGCACCGGAGTCAACTTCCAAGGTTCCTACTCCAGTTATCGGCAGACTGAATCTCAGGCCTCAGGAAGCAAAAAACACTTTCCAAGACCCACAAACCTAATGAACCCGGTAATTCTGCCGAAATCCAAGGCAGGATGCAAAGAGGTGTTTACGCCGCGGCTGCTGGGATGACGGCAGCGGAGCAGTACCTCGATGTGATTGCCCATAACTTGGCAAACGCTTCGACAACTGGCTTCAAAAGAGAAGACGTCAGCTTCAATGAAGGCCTCCTCCGTTTAATGAGGGATGAAAGAGGCCAGGGCCCCGGAATTGGCGAGCTCGGCGCTGGACCCAACCTTCAAGAACGAATGATCATCTGGGAAGTTGGAAACTCCATCCACACCGGCAACCCACTCGAAGTCGCCATCCAAAACCCCCAAGGACTCTTCGCTGTCCAGACCCCCACCGGAACAAGCTACACCAGATCGGGCTCCTTCACCCTCAACGATCAAAAGCAGCTTGTTACCCGAGACGGCTACCCCGTTCTTGACGCCCAGGGTGCACCTATTCAGTTTCCTTTCGCAGCTGGCAAGCTCGACATCTTAGAAGGCGGCCAGGTCATGGCCGATGGAGTCCAGATCACTCAGATCGGACTCTTTCAAGGAGAAGCCCAAAGGCTCGGAAACAGCCTTTTCAGCCTCAACAACCCAACTCCGGTTGAAGCTCCCCGTTTTGTCGCCCGCGCCGTCGAGGCCAGCAATGTCAACGCAGTCGAGCAGATGATCTCGATGATCAAGGTTCACCGAGCCTTTGAAATGTCGCAGAAATCTGCCACCAGCCAGGACGAAGCCACTGGCAGCCTGATCCAATCGCTTAACCAGCGCTAACCCAATTTCAACTAAGCACACGAGACCCTGACCTATGATGAGAGCCCTAAACACCGCCGCCAGTGGAATGGTGGGACAGCAGACCAACCTGGATGTGGTCGCGAACAACTTGGCCAACGTTAACACGACTGGCTTTAAACAGCAGCGCGCCGAATTTCAGGATCTGATGTATCAGACCATTCGAGCTTCTGGCGCCCCAACCGGAGGAGAATCATCCAACCCAGAACCAGCTCAGGTCGGATTGGGTTCCAAGGTTGTTGCAACCGCCACCACCTTCAGCCAGGGCAGCTTTTTAAACACCAACTCGCCCACCAACATGGCGATCAGCGGCGAAGGCTTCTTTCAGGTTGTCAAAGATGGCACCACCTTCTACACCAGAGATGGAAGCTTTAAGCTTGATGCCAATGGCTTGATGGTGACGAACGATGGCTACCCCATCGAGCCCCAGATCACCATCGCTCCTGGAACCACCAGCATCAACATTTCTCCCAACGGAATCGTGACCGGCAAGCTCCCCGGAGCGGCCGATGCGACTGAACTCGGCCGTGTTCAGGTTGCCAACTTTGCCAATCCAGCCGGTTTGACCCGTATGGGTCAGAACCTCTTTCAAGCGGGCGGCGCTTCTGGCGACCCTGTCGTCGGAGATCCTGGCCAGAACGGCACTGGGCAGATTCAGCAGTTTGTTGTCGAAGGCAGCAACGTTCAGCTTGTCGAAGAAATGGTCCGAATGATCACAGCTCAGCGAGCCTACGAAATCAACTCAAAGGCCATCCAGACAGCTGACGACATGCTTTCTCAGCTCAACCAGCTTAAGAGGTAATAAAAATGGCCGCTAGTCTGATTTTCGCTTTTCTTGTCTCGGCTCCCCAGCCCCTTAACCTTTATGTCGAAGGTGAAGGCTGGCTGAGGTTTGAGCGTGAGGGCAGGGCCGTGTTTGCCAGGGAAGCCAGGCTGACTATCAGCGAAGGCAGACTGGTGAACGAAGAAGGCCTCAGCCTTCTGCCTGCAATTGCTGCCTCAACCACAGAAGGTTTAAAGGCAGACCTTGAGGGACGCTTGATCTTGGGTTCAGGCGAACTCGGCCGCTTGGTCTTGGCCAAGTTTCCTGCTGGCTCGGCCATGACCGAGGTCAGAAAGATGTTCATCGCCGCAGATCGCCCAACCCTGGGCTCTGCCGGAGAAGGAAGCTTTGGAGTGATTAGGGTCGGGACACGACCTGCTCTTGGAACTCAGCCGGTTCGGCCTCCCGTGACCACCACTCCTCAGCAGCAGGCCAGCCAGACCACCCCGTCAAAGACTTCAGAGCCCAAACCGGCACCCCGGACGACCCCTGCCCCCCAGACCGGACCTCTGACAATCAACGTCAGGGCAGAAAACTCACTTTCAACTGAGGCCATCCGCCTGAGGGATATCGCCGATATCTCTGGTCTCGGCTCAGAAAAGGCAGGAGATATCCTTCTCGGCACGACTCCGGCACTCGGAGTTCCGCGCCCCATCGCTCTCAGCCTCATCGAGACTCGCTTGACAGCTTCTGGATTCGCTCGCGGATCCTGGCGGCTCAGCTTCCCCGATAGGGTGGTGGTCAAGAGGCTCGGCCGCGAGGTCACCCACGAAGAGTTCATCAAGACAGCCAAGGAAGCTCTTGAAAAGCTTCTTCCTCAGGGATCAACGGTGGAGGCAGAAGGCATCAATCCTTCCATGTCCTGCCCTCTCGGTGACATTCAGCTTGTGGCTCTGCCTCCCAGGGTCGGCCGCGATCGAACGACGGTTGAAGTGGAAGTTCGCCACGAAGGCAGACGCTTCAATGCCAGACTGCTGAGCTTTAAGGTCACTACTCCTCTGAGTGGATTGCGGATTGGTCAGGAAGTTCAAGTGAGGGTCAAGTCGGGCGGAGCCTCGGTGATGACCAAAGGAAAGATTCGGCTTATCAGCCCCTTGACGGGCGAAGTGATGGTCGACATGGAGAGGTCGGTAACCCTGACCACTCGACTCGGCAAAGACGGTGTTCTTGAGGTGACTTTGTGATTACTCAGTTTATTGCGGCTTTCGTGATCTCTCAGGTGGGTTCCCCCGCCGACATCACAGGAACGGTGATCCCGGATGATGGAGGCAAGACCAACTCGGGCAGCCTTTACGGACCCCAAAGCGGCAGCATCTTCACCGATCGAACCGCCCGCAAAGTAGGCGACCTTCTGACCGTTGTGATTGACGAGCAGTCTCTGGCCAACTTTGCCGCCAGCACCAATGCGAGCAAAACCGACTCGAACAAGGTTGGAATCAAGACTTTCGTCAACTTTATTGATGACCTCTTCAAGCCTTTGACGGCAGGAACCAACTCTTCCAGTTCGACCAGTGGTCAGGGTGCGACCCAGCACACGGGCCGCATGTCCACCCGCATGAGCGTGATTGTCAAGGCAGTGCAGGGCAACGGAATTCTCGTCGTCGAAGGACGCCGAACCCTTGTCACCAATAAAGAAACTCAAACCTTCGTACTCGGCGGCTTGGTTCGCCTGCAGGATGTCGCGGCAGACAACACAGTCAAATCAGCCCAGATTGCCGAAGCGGAAATCCGCATGGAAGGCAAGGGAACGATCATGGACCGTCAGCGCAAGGGGCTGATCACTCAGGTTTTGGACTGGCTTTTTTAACAGGAGGATCACATGAAGAAATTTGAAGTGAAGAACGTTGATCCCAGGCTGGCTTTTGTGGCCTTTGCCTTGGCGCTCTGCGCCATGGGTCCGGCACAGACAGGAGCCAACCTTCCTCCTGGACGGGTCGGCGGAGGCCAGGCAGGCCAGACCGGCGGCCAGAACGGAGCCACTACCGAAACTCTGACCCCCGAAGAGAAGAAGATTTTGGATGCTCACCGCCTTAAGCAGAGGCAGGAAGAGCAGCAGAAGATGTCGACCGCCCTCAAAGAAGGCATCGAGGTTCGCATGGGCGATATCGGTGGCTTTAGAGGGGCACGAAGCAACGTCATTTTGGGCTACGGCCTCGTGGTTGGTCTCGCCGGAACCGGCGACACCAAGCAGACTCCCATCACAGCCAAGCTGCTTTCAAACGCACTCGGTCGGTGGGGATCCATTGTCGACGCCAAAGATCTTCAGGGCAAGAACGTCGCCCTCGTCACTGTCACAGCAGAACTCCCGCCTTTCGCTGCGCCTGGTCGAAAAATCGACATCACGGCTTCTTCGATTGGTGATGCCAAGAGCCTTGAAGGCGGCTTTCTTCTGCCGACTCCACTCGGACCAGCCACAGCCCCCGACCAGGTTTACGTCATGGCGGCTGGATCCCTTAGCCTTGGAGGATTCCAGGCTTCATCCGGTGGCGCAAGTGCGAGAAAGAACCACCAGACAGTCGGAAGGATTCCTGACGGCGGCGATATTCAGCAGACAGTCGCCACCCAGTTTGTCTTCACCGGCGGCAAGGTCTATTTCGACCTAGACGAACCAGATTTCACCACTGCCCAGAGAGTGGCGACTCAGCTGCAAGCTCAGTTCCCTCAGGCATCGCCGAGAGCTGTCGATGCCGTGACCATCTCCTTGACCATCCCAGAAGGAACAAGCCCCGTCGAGTTCCTGTCGGGAGTCGAAGGAACCCTGGTCAAGGCCAACCTGCCTGCCTCCATCGTGATCAATGAGCGCACCGGAACGATCGTCGCCGGTGGCCACGTCAAGCTCGGCCCCGCCATGATCGCCCACGGATCGCTGCAGGTCAAGATCGAACCCGATGTGGTTATCAGCCAGCCAGCACCACGAAGCAACGGCGAAACAGTCGTGGTTGAACTCCCCCGAGTTTCGGCAGAAGAGTCTCCGACTCAGATCGCCCTGACTGCGGGAGGAGCAACGATTGAGGATCTGAGCAAGATTCTGCAGACCCTTAAAGTCAGCGCTAAAGACATCATCGCGATTCTTCAGGCTCTGGCCGACCAAGGCGCCCTCAAGGCGAGGATCAGGATTCAATGAACTTAGAAGTCGGCGGAATGAAGTTCTCGACTCCCAGATCGGAGATGCGGGATGACTTCAAGAAGATTCTGAAAGAAGAGTTCCGAGGGATTCTGGGGTCAGAAAACTCAGCGACCAGAACGGACATGGAGAAGGCCTTCGCTGCCATTCTGGATGAGTCGACCAAGGAGCTGAATCTTGACGGCCTGCCAGAGAAGACCATGAAGGATCTTAAGGGTCTCGCTGCATCGGCGGAGTCTTTCGAAGCGGTCTTCGTCAAGGGGCTGCTGACTCAGATGAGAAAGTCTTCCTTTGCTGAAAAGCAGGGACCCTACGGCGAAATGGCAAGGGACTTTATGGATCAAGCCATTGCCGAGCAGACCGCCTCTAACTCGGGCGGCATGGGTTTGGCTTCAACAGTTTTCAGATCAATGGCACCGACTCTCCTTCGCGAGGCTCCCAGCCTTGCCGCAAGGGCAGCAGCAGCTGCTGGTGACACCCAGCAGACGAGAGTTGAACCAATGCAGGCAGCACCCAATGTGGCCGCCCCTGCCCTGGTCCAGGCGGACAAGCCGACACAGAGCAGCTACCGAGGCGATGCCCCAGCGACCTTGACCGGCGCAATTAGAGCAAGAAACAGCTAGCCAGGAAGGCAGGCACTAAACAACGATTTTCAAGGAAAGGAACTGCGAGAGAATGAGACAAACAAAGGAACTGGAAAAGTTATGGTGGGATTGGCTGAGCACAGCCGAAAGGCTTTTGAGAAGTCTTTACGAGCAGACAGCTGCCCTCACCCTGAGAGACATTGCCCGCGTGGAACGCATTCAGCCCGAACTCGATTCGATGATGGCCCTCATGGCAGAAATCGATTTGAAGGCGGTCGAATGTGCCCGCGAACTGGCTGAGCAGAAAGGATGCGACCCTCACCTCAGGGCCCTTGTTTTGGCTCTTCCCAAAGATGAAGGCATGCAGCTTCAGGCTGTCGCCAACCGCGTTATCGTGGTCGGCCGCAACGTGCAGGATGTCATTGCCAAGAACCGACGACTCATCGAGAACGAGCTGGAGACAGTTCAGGGAACCATGGCCGTCGTCGCCAGAGAGGCAGTCGAACAGAACAAGAAGTACACAGGCAAGACCAAAGAAGCCAACGTTTTGGTGAACCAGGTCGCCTAAAAGGAGCCAGCCATGCCAGGAGCCTTCCACAGCATCGGGACCCTTTCGTCAGCTCTGAGCGCGTTTCAGAGAGCGATCGATGTCACGGGCAGCAATATCGCCAACGCCAACACGGCCGGGTACTCCCGCCGCAAGGTCAACATTTCCAGCCTTAACGATGTTACGTTTTGGCAGAATGGTCCCCGCTCTGTGGGGTCTGGCGTCAGCATTGCCTCGATCAACCGGGTCCGCGATAGTTTTGTTGACAGGAACGCCAGCCGAAGCCAGTCTCTCCACGGAGAAGCGCAGGCCAGAGCTCAGCATCTTGCCAGCTTGGAAGGAATCTTTGGTGAACCCAGCAGCGAAGGAATTTCGGCTGCCCTGGGCAAGGTCTTCGACTCCTTTTCAGCTTTGGGAGCCAACCCCAACAGTTCAGCTGCCCGTGCTGAAGCACGATCGGCTGCCATCACCTTGACAGAAAGAATCAGAGACGCCTCCTCTCGCATCTCGCAGGAGAGGAGCCACGCCACTGAGGCAGCCACGGCTGACTTTAACAAGGTTTCGGAACTGACGGCCAAGATTGCCGAGCTGAACAAGGAAATCGCCAAGTTCTCTGTCGATGGGTCTCCCAACGAACTCATGGACCAGAGGAATCTGGCATTGGATGAGCTGAGCGGCCTTATTAAGATCGAGACCTTTCAGCATGCCAACAACAGCATCACAGTCTCGGCTTTAGGAGTCGTCCTTGTCGATCAGGGAGCTTCGCAGGGTCTGCCCGATGGCTTGAACCCAGCTTTGGGAACCGTTGATCCTGCCTTGGCAGGCGCGCTAAGGGGCGGCACCTTGGCCGGGCACCTTCAAGGCATTCAGGCGGCTGACAATCAGTCTTCGTGGCTCAACGATTTTGCCTCGACCTTGACCACACAGTTCAACTCCATCCACTCAACGGGTGTCAACGGTCAAGGGGCGACAGGAATCAACCTTTTCAATCCCAACCTGACAAGTGCGGGTGATATGGCGGTCAGCGCGGAAGTCATGGCTTCCGCTCAGGCCATCGTGGCGGGAGTCACGGGCCAGCCAGGCGATGGCGGACTGGCTCAGGCTATGGGGAATCTCAGGCAGTCGAGCCTGGGGGCCTTGAACGGAAGGACCTTTGAATCCTACTTCAAAGATGCCATGTCGGCTCTCGGCGCCGAAGTCAGTCAGGCGCAGAACAAGGCTGATACCGAGCTTTCTGTCATGAGTCAGATTGAAAACCAAAGGGCATCGCTGAGCGGTGTGAACCTCGATGAAGAGTTCTCGGACATGATTCGCCTGCAAAGAAGCTATCAAGCTGCGGCTCGTGCCCTAAGCATTGCTGACCAAATGACCGAAGATTTACTAGGAATTGTCCGGTAAGCGAAACTTTCTGTAGAAATTGCGGGGAACGATGAGAATCAGCACCTTTCACCAATCAAGAACCTTGAGCAGTCAAGTACTGAATGCTCAATCCTTGATGGCTGATGCCCAGCAGAAGGCCTTGACTGGAAAGAGGTTCGAGAAGACCTCGCAGGATCCCATTGGTGCCGGCAGAGTTCTTCAATCCTCACGACTCAAAGATCGTCTGGAGTCGATGGACAAGAACTTCAGCCTGAGCAAAGAGCACCTCGGCCTTGCCGAAAATGCTCTGGGCGAAGTGACCTCACTGCTGACCCAGGCGAAGCAGCTTGGCCTTCAGGCCAACAACGCCACCCTCTCTGCTGATCAGAGAGTTGCGATCTCAACCCAAATCGATTCAATCGCTGACCGCCTTAAGAACCTGGCCAACACCACGGATTCAGAAGGTCTTGGCATTTTTTCTGGCCAAAGCAGAAAGAGCGACGCCTACCAAATTGACAACGCCACAGGCGCCCTCACCTTTAGCGGCGACGACCTGCCCCGGCAGATGGAGCTGAGGCCAGGCGAATGGAGCCGCATGAACCTAGAAGGAGCAAGCGACTTCTTTAAAGGGGTTCACCAAGACATTGTAAAGCTCCGCAATGCTGTAGGGAGCGGAAACGCCACCGATGCCATGACCGCTATCGAGTCTCGCCAGAGGCAGACTCTGGACCAGAGGTCGATTGTCGGAGTCAAGCTGCAGCAGGTTGAAAAGCAGCAGACGATCCATTCTGCTCGGGTCGACGACCTGACCAAACAGATTTCTGACCTTCAAGAAGTTGATTTAGCTGAAGCGTTTACCGAGTACCAGAGGGCAAATCTGGTGTACACCTCGGCGCTTCAATTTTCGGCAAAGGCCCAAGAGTTGGGCCTCATGGACTTTCTGAGATGAACGACCAGCAGCAGTACTTGACGACTCGAATTGGAGTCATCGCCTACGGACCAGAGGATATCGTCCACTTCCCAGAAGGGTTGTTGGGCTTCCCTGAACAGAAGAACTACCTTGTGGTTGAGCATAAGGAAGGCTCGCCTTTCCGGTGGCTCCTCTCCGTCGAAGACACGAATCTTGCCTTTTTGGCGGTTGATCCTGCTCTTTATGTGTCGGATTACGCTCCTCCTATGCCGAAATCGGCGGCGGAAGCCTTGAAGCTGGAAGAGACGACCCCGATGCTGGTCTATACTATCGTGACTATTCCTTCGGGTCGTCCCGAGGACATGACACTGAACCTGGCTGGTCCCGTAGTATTAAACTGCGACGCCAACTTAGGAAAGCAGATTGTCCTTGACAACGAAGCCTATTCGGTTCGTCACCGCGCATTTGCGGCGAAAGAACAGGAACAGGCAGCCTGATTGGATGAGTACGAGTCCGTTTTGTGCGGACGCCACGGAGGGCGATAACACATGCTTGTCCTGACAAGAAAGGTCAACCAAAGCATCATGATTGGTGATGGTGTGGAAGTTGTTGTGCTGGATGTAAGGGGCGAGCAGGTTCGCCTTGGCATCAAGGCGCCTGGTGACGTTAAGGTTCACCGCAAAGAGATCTTTGAGGCGATCAAGACTTCCAACGAAGACGCCTCAACCATTGATCCGACCGATATTCCGGATTGAGGTTCGATGCAGCCCCCTGATGCAATTGAACGTGCCGCAGCGTTCTTTTGCTGATTCAGCATAACCAGTGCTAAACTGGCCCACCCTGCCGACGAAGGCTGGGGGAAGGGAAGCGCATGGCTGGGCTGGAATTCGATTCAAACAAGGAAGACACCGACGAAGGGGCTGGGCAGCCCATTGAAAACGCGGCTGATGTCAAACGCAATTCGCGCCTCGGCATCATCATGTTTCTCATCTACGTGGTGTTTTACGGCGGCTTTATGCTGCTTAGCGCCTTTAAGCCCGAGGTCATGAGCTCGCCTTCCTTGGCCGGAATCAACCTTTCGGTGATCTACGGTTTCCTTCTCATTGTTCTGGCCATCATCTTCGCGGTCATTTACATGGTGCTCTGCACCAGGGAAAGCAAGGGTTAAGGCCCAGCTATGATCCACAGTCCTTCGGTTTTGGCCGTCGTTGTCTTTCTCTTCTTTATCGGAGTCGTCCTTGGCATCAGCTTTTATCTGGGCAGCAAGGCTAAATCCAGCAAGGGCTATTTTGCCGCCGGAGGAGGAATTCATTGGCTGGTGAACGGAGTCGCCTTCGCAGGCGATTATCTCTCTGCCGCCTCGTTTTTAGGCATCTGCGGAATGATCGCCTTTTACGGCTACGATGGCTTTCTCTATTCCATCGGGTACCTAGCCGGGTGGGTGGTGGCGCTCTTCCTCATCGCCGAGCCCCTAAAACGGCTGGGCAAATACACCTTCGCCGATGCTCTCGACAGCAAGTTCAATTCCCGCGCCATCAAACTGACCGCCGCCATCAGCACCTTGGTCGTCAGCGTCTTTTATCTCATCCCACAAATGGTCGGGGCCGGAGCCTTGGTTCAGCCTCTTCTCGGCTTCCCTCACTATGTCGGGGTCATTATTGTCGGCCTTATTGTCACGGTTATTGTCGCGACAGCGGGAATGGTCTCGACCACCTGGGTGCAGTTTATTAAAGGTCTGCTGCTCGTCTGCCTCTGCGGATTCATGACCTTCCTCATCCTCAATAGAGGAGTCTCTACCCAGCCACTAGACAGCCAGGGCAACCCGACCAAGGTCTTTGCCAGGGGTTCTAGCTTGGAATCTCTGACCAGCAAACCAGGCTTCACCCTGCTTCCCGCCGAGGGGCCCTGGGCAGACAAGCCTTATGTGAGGGTGAAAGAAGAAGCCACCGGCAGGGTCACTGTCGCCAGAAAAGATGGCGAGGATATCTACTCAGAAGCCCAGATGCTGACCCTGGCCAAAGATGGCAAAAAGCTGGTCAACGGTCTGCCCCAAGGCAAGGGCGAAGGTCAGGAAGATCTGAAAACCGTCGGTTATGTTTCATCTCTGCCTGGCGGAGTAGACAAAACCGGACCTCTCAACCCCCTCAGCTTTATCACGACGATTCAAGAATCCGAGGTCATCCAGTGGATGAACGAATCCATAACAGAGCCAGATGGATCCAAGACCACCATCTACTACCAAAAGTCGACGAAGGGCAGCGATCTACTCGTGCCTGGCTCCAGCCCCACCTTCAGCAAGATGCGTAGCGAGAAGTTCACCGACAAGCTGGACTTCCTCTCTCTTATGCTCGCTCTCTTTTTCGGGACAGCTTCCCTGCCTCATATCCTCATCCGCTACTACACGGTTAAAGATCAGGCGAGCGCCAGAAAGAGCACCGTGGTGGGAATCATAACCATCGGAATTTTCTATGTTCTGACTCTTTTCTTGGGCTTAGGAGCCATGGTTAGTGGAGGCTTGGATGTCACCGACTCTAACATGTCGGCTCCGCTATTGGCTAAGAGCTTTAACGATCTGCTCTTCGCTGTCATCTCTGCGGTCGCCTTTACTACGGTTTTGGGGACAGTGAGTGGGCTTATCATGGCGGCAAGCGGAGCGGTTGCTCACGACCTTGTCACCAACTACTTTAAGGTCCAGATGGATGACGCCAAGAAGGTGAAGGTCGCCAAGCTGGCCGCTGTTTTGGTTGGATTCTTTGCCATTGGGCTCGGCATCGCTTTCTCCAAAATGAACGTTAACTTTTTGGTTGGGTGGGCGTTTAACATCGCGGCGAGCTCTAACATGCCGGCTTTGCTGCTGCTCTTGTTCTGGAAAGGGACGACGCCGCAGGGAATCGCGGCCGGAATCACGACGGGCATGGTTTCATCCTTGGGCTGGATTCTGCTCAGTGCTCAGGCCTTCAAAGATCTTTATGGCCTCGACCCGGCCACAGCCATCGTTCCTTTCAGCCAGCCAGCAATTGTCTCAATTCCTTTGGGCTTTGCCGTGCTCATCATCGTCTCTCTTTTAACTAAGAAAAAAGAAGAGCCAGCATGAACCAGACTCTCCCTCGCCTCACTTCCAGCGGATCGCCCTTTCCCCCAGAGCGGTTGGGTTTCTTGAACGAATCCACCCACTTGATGGGAGATTTCGATGCTCTGCGCCAGGCGATTGAACGAGACGGCTACCTCTTTATCAAGGGGTTTCATTCTCGCGAAAAGGTGATGGAGGCCAGGCGGGCGGTGCTGAAGCAGCTCAAAGACGAGGGGATCATCCTTGACGATCAAGGCCCCGATGAGGGCAGAGTCGCAGGAGGAGTCGAATGTGCCTTCCGGCCCGATCTCGCCTCCCTGCCTTTGATCCCAGATCTTCTTTACTCAGAGAAGGTGATGAGCTTCTTTAGCGGCCTCTTCGGCGAAGAAGCTCTGCACTACGACTACACCTGGCTCAGAGCGGTTTCGCCAGGTTTGGCCACAAAACCTCATTACGACATTGTTTACATGGGGCGTGGAACCGAGAAAGTCTGCACCCTCTGGACTCCCCTATCAGACATAGATTGGCCCCTTGGTGGTCTGGCGATTCTGGAAGGATCGCACAAAAACGAAGAGCTGAAATCCACCTACGGCAAGGTCGATGTGGATAGGGTCTGCAGCAACAAACAGGGGAGATCGGAATGGGAAGACAAGGGGCTGATTGGCTTTGGAGCCCTGCCCGATTCGGTGGGAGCCCTGAGCGAAACCCTGGGAGGACGCTGGCTGACCAGCACTTACGAGATGGGAGATGTCCTCATCTTTTCCATGCACACCCTCCACTGTTCAACAGACAACCAAACCGACCGAATCCGCCTTTCGACTGATTCGCGCTATCAGCCTGCCTCGCTGCCGGCTGATGAAAGATGGGTTGGGGCCAACCCCTTGGGTCACGGAGAAAAGGCGAAGCGCGAAATGATCTGCTGACCCGACCATGCGCCTGTGTCGGGGAATTCTTGCCAAGCGCTTCGCGGTAACCTTGCACTTCGGGACAAGGCATGAGCACCACACCTCAAAGAATCCTCGTTCTTCATGGACCCAACCTCAACCTTTTGGGCTTTAGAGAACCTGAAATTTACGGCCGCAAGACCTTGGCCGAAATTGACCAGGACATCACCCGAACTGCGACCGTGCTGAACCAAGAGGTGAGGATTCTGCAGTCGAACCACGAAGGCGTGCTGATCGACACGATTCAGGAACACAGAAAGTGGTTTGACGGCATCTTGATCAACCCTGGCGGCCTGACCCACACCAGCGTTTCGCTGAGAGACGCCATTGCTTCGGTTCGAGTTCCGGCAGTGGAAATCCACCTGAGCAACATTCACGCCAGAGAAGAATTTCGCCGACACTCCTACATTTCGCCCGTCACTGTCGGGCAGATTGTCGGGTTTGGCCCCGAGGGCTACATTCTTGGCTTACGAGCCCTGCGAGCCCAGTTAGAGAGCATGCCATGACCAGCATTGAAAGACTAAGAAACCTGATGGCGGCCAAGGGCACGCCCGGCATTTTTGTAACCGACCGCCTGAATGTAAGGTGGCTGACCGGCTTTACCGGCTCCAGCGGGGTCTGCATTGTCAGCCCCGACCGAGCTGTTTTTCTCACCGACAGCCGCTACCGAGTGCAGGCTGCCGATGAAGTCGTCGGGGCCGAAGTCATCACCTATTCATCCCCCAAAACTCAGGATGAGGTTTTGGCAGAGATCTTTGCCGACCTTGGTCTGACCCAAATCTGCTTCGAAAAGTCGATGACTTATTCGGCCTGGGAATCGACCACCAAGGCTCATGCGAACCTGGAATGGACGGCAGCGCCAGAGCTCTTCAGCGAACTCAGAATCATCAAGACTCCCGAGGAAGTGGAAAAGATCAAGGCTGCCTGCAAGCTGGCCGACCAAGTGATGGAGCACGTCACCCGCTTTATTCGCCCCGGAGTAAGGGAGTACGACGTTCTGCTTGAGCTCGAATTCTTCCTTAAGCGCAACGGATCCGCCCCTTCTTTTGACCCCATTGTTGTCGGGGGACCCAACAGTGCCAAGCCCCATGGCCAGCCGGGCGAGCGCCCCTTTGAAGTCGGCGATTTTGTCACGGTCGACCTGGGCGCCGTCTACCAAGGCTATGTCTCAGATATGACTCGCACCTTTGTGGTGGGAGAAGCCAGCGACAAGCACAGAGAGATTTACGATCTGGTGCTGAAAGCCGAAGAAACCTGCTGCGCTGCCCTTAAACCCGGCGCGACAGGAGTCGAAATCGATGCCATCGCCCGCAAGATTCTGGATGAGAAGGATCTTGCTCAGTACTTCGGCCACGGTTTAGGCCACGGAATCGGTTTGGCTGTCCATGACTTTGGCGGCCTTAGCCCCCGAAGCAAAAACACCATCGAAGTCGGTCAGGTTTGGACCGTTGAGCCTGGCGTCTACCTCGATGGCTGGGGTGGAGTGAGAATTGAAGACGACGTGCTGGTTACCCCCGAGGGGCCAGAAATTCTCACCTTCTTCCCCAAAGAGCTGATGGTTCTTGGCTGATCTATGGTGAATTCTCGGACCCTTGCCGCTCTCAGCCAGTTTTCCTTGGCGAGTCACGGGCGCCTTCTCGATCTCGAGATCTGCGCTGGTGATTCTTGGGCGGTAATGGCTCCACCCAATTCAGAATCCAGCCTGCTGATGTCGATTCTGGATGGCGACGACGACCCTGTGAGGGGGAAGAGCGTTCTGGCCTGCCAGTCGGTTTCGGCGCGAAACGGGGGTCGCCGCACACCTCAGAGCTTTGCTCAGGAATGTTCGGGGGGCGACGCTTCGCGGGCGGTTCAGGCATTAACCGCTCTGGGCTTGTGGGACGACAGGCAGACCCCCATTGCCAAGCTGGAGGGCTGGCTTTCCACCGCCGCCGAGCTGATTCCGCTTTTTGCTGGTCACGAAGAGCTGATGCTGATTGATGGTCAGTTGGATGAATGCGACCCCTGGACGCTAAAGCCATTGCTGGAAACTCTTCTGGCGGAGACGACTCAGGGTCGGGCTTTGGTGGCTGTCACCTCCCGCCCCGATCTGGCCGAGCAGTTCAACAATCTGCTGGTGCTGAAGGGGGGTGAACCCGTCTACGCTGGGCGAACTTCTGAGCTGCTGACTTCGGAAGGGACGATTGAAACGATCATCGAATCGGATGACGAATCCGCCGTCCGCCAGATGATTGGCCCTTTTGAGGTTCATATGAAGCAGATTCCGGGTGGCTGGCTTATCTCCACTCCTCAGGGGCAGCAGGTGGCGGCGAACCTTTTGAAAAACGGGTACGGGTCGGTCCGGACGGTGGTTCTTAGGCAGCCGACTATGGCGGAACTTCTGCAGAGTTTGATTACTCGGCGGTGAGGGGAGTTTGGGTGGAAGGGCTATAACGCGGACACAGATTTGTCTCTCAGTTTTGCTGAGTGCTGCTTTTCCAAAAGTCGAGCACAGCATTGCTCGCAATCCTGCCTTCATCGTTCAATCTTCGTGAAATCAGACCCAGACAATCGCAGACAATATGCTTTTGCTCCAGGGTCAAAGACATTGCGATTTCTTCAATTCTTTGTAATCCGCACTCCTTGACCGAGAGTGAGCAGGCTAATTGATAAGCTTGGTCAGATTCCTCAGCAGCTGAGGGGCCTTTTTCATAAACTTCTATAGCTGACCTTGCCGCGCTGGGGAAGAGTTCGCGATAGATTGGTCCTGGTGCGGAGAACAGAGCCGCATGGCCAATGTTATAACCTTTCCCCCACCAGATGATCTGATCTGGCACATGGATTCGCACCTCCTGCGGGCCGTCCAATTCGTGTTCCGCTTTATACCGAAAGAGTGCTTCCAGGGTCATCTGAGGAACAAACACTTCATCCAACTTGGCCAGAATCCGTCGCATCTCGGCGATGTAGGCTTCGTCAAGCCACTCCGGAGTGTTGTATTCAAAAGGCATATTGTCTTCTCAAAGTTGAGTTTGGTTTTCTGTCTGCAAACTGCTGGCACCTTGCCTAGTGGCCCTTGTTTGATTGCAGAATCCATGAAGCTTTGATCAAGTCGATTCTTCCGAAAGGCCGTCGCTAATAATGTCGTCTAAAACTTCATCCGACTTAAAGTAGATGTCTCTGGCCAATAGATGCAGGTTCTTAAAAGCCTTTTTCGCCTCTGGCGTCCCAATCTCCTGCGTGTCATAAGCGATGAAAATTGTGTCACTGATGAAAACCCCATCACCGTCAAACAGATTGAAGGGGCTTGATGCATGAGGGTAAAAGCAGAGGCTGAAGTGATCGTTAATTGTTGGACTTATCGACCACACATACTTCTTGTACAAGAAATAGAATTCGTTTCCGTCTCCAGCAACTTCCAGGATGTTCTTCTTGTTTGACAACATCGTCATTACTGCCTGGATGATTCTATTCTCGCCCATACTGCTTTCCTTCCTTCTGGCCAATCATTTTGTCTGTTTTCGATTTCTTCTTAACGACATACTCTTGGAATATGAGAACCATCGCGATTAGTGAAATAGCCCTGATTAAAGATTCAATAAAGCTGTCTTCACCGAAATATCTAGGAACTAGTCGTTCCGTTTCCATCGAAAGCCAGAAAATCGCTGCCACTGCTGTCATTGCCCAGGCTCGGCGCGGGGTTAACTTACGCCGAAATCCTAAGATGGCGAACGCAGCAATGAGGATGAAGCAGGAAAACAGAAATGGTGCCAGAAGCTTCATCTACGCTTCTCCTTATTTATCGTCCGGGATGACGTCTTTAGGTTCTGATTTGTAAAATAGATAATATATTGGCAACATTAATCCGTAAGAGGCAAGAAGCAATATGCTATCCACCAGGATTTCAATATCTCCATCAAGCAGTGTGCTTAGGTAAGTTCTAAGCTCCAAAGACAGCCAAAGCACTGTGGCGCATGAAGTCAGCATGAGCGCTGAGCGCCAGTTCAGCTTGCGGATCGCCCAAAAGACGATAAGCAGAACAACAAGGGATATGAAAACAACAGCAAAGGATATAGAAACTTTCATCTCTTCTTCTCCCTCTACATGCTAAAGACTATTCACCTCTGCCGAACTTAGCCAGCAGAAATCATCCTTCAGAGACCGAAGCTACGCTTCGGTCTCTGCTTCGACTTCGTCCTCGAACTCATCTTCAAGGTCGTCGGTGTCATCTCTCATCACAGCGTAACGCAGCTGAACCAGCCCGCTATCGTAGGAGTTGACACTCTTGAGATCCAGAATCGCGCGGGGGAAGGAAGTGGGGAAGAGGGGGACTCCGCGGCCCAGCAATACCGGGTGAAGAGAAACCACCAGCTCATCGATAAGGCCCTGCTGAAGGAAGGATGTAACCAGCTCGCCGCCGCCTACCAGCCAAACGGTTTTGCGCTCTTCTTCATCCAGCTTCTCTACCAAATCGGCCAGCGTGCCGCAGAAGGCGACAGTGTCTGGAGTCGTGACGGCCACTTCTTCGGTGCGCGAAACAACGTAGGTGCGGCGGCCCTTGTAGGGCCATTCGCCAAAGGTGTTGACGACTTTATAGGTGCCGCGCCCCATAACCAGGGCATCAACTTCGCTATAAAAGGCGCTGTAGCCGTAATCGGCATCGGTAAACAGCCAGCTGACGTCGTCGTCGGGTCCGGCGATCTTGCCATCCAAACTTGTCGCAATAAAGAGGGTGACAGTCACGGTGAATAAACCCTACCCGAAATCGTCTCTCTGGCTGGGTCGGCGGCTAGCTCCAGCCCTCAATTTCCCGCACTGGCTTGGCGGGGACTCCGGCGGCGAGAGTGTTGGGCGGAATATCCCGCGTGACAATCGACCCCGCCGCGATGACGCAGTTGTCGCCAATCGTGACTCCTTTAAGAATCATGACTCCCGCCCCCACCCACACGTGGTTGCCAATCACCACTTCGTTCTTTTTGGTGCTGGTTTTCACGTTCTCGGGCAGTTCGTGAATCTGGTGCATGTCGTTGTCAATAATCGTGCAGTTCCACGAAATAGCGCACTCATCCCCGATGGTGACCTTGTGCTTGACGCTGACCACACTGTTGAACCCGATGCTGCTTCGGCGGCCCATGCTGAAGGTGGCGTGTTCATCCATCCCCATCACCCACAGAATGCTGCCTCGGTGAAACTCGCTGAAGCGGCCCAGTTTCAGGGTGCCATTGTTGACTCTAAAGCTGGCCTTGGGCTGAACAATCGAGAGGTCGAACTTTGTCCTTTGGGGGCAGACAACCAGTCTGCGAAGAAGGCCGATCACGATATCCAGCTTCCGCCAAAGCGGCATCTTTTTGAGGTCGACCTTGCGCTTCATAGACTTGGTTAGATGCTACCTAACCCCCCAGGGCCAAACCCAGGCGAGAATTTAGACAGGCAGCCGGCCAACGTGAGTGCCAGAGTCTGTGGCATCCAAAACCCAGTAGCGCGCGTTCAGCCCGGCCTGAGCAAAGCCATCTTTCATTCCCCGCCCTATGCGGTCAAAGCCCTCGCGGGCAAAAGCAATCACTCCGGGCCCGGCTCCGCTAAGGCAGACACAAACGGCTCCGGCTTCAATCGCCTTAACCTTGGCATCAGCCGCTCCGGGGATGGCGGCCAAGCGATAGGGTTCATGAATCCTGTCGTTCATGGCGTCTCGCAGAAGCTCGTCATCACCAGACCTCAGGGCCTCGGCGACCAGCATCGCCCGGCCTATGTTAAAAATCGCATCGGCCTTGCTGTAGCTGTCGGGTAGAGCCTTTCGCGCATCGGTGGTCAGGTAAAGAAAGTCGGGGACAGCCACAACCGCCTTGATCGGAAGGGTCGGCACCCGCTGAGTGAGGACCCCTACTTCGTCGGGGACAACGATCACAAAGCCTCCTAACAGAGCCGGGGCAACGTTGTCTCCGTGGCCTTCCACTTCAACCGATCGTGCAAGGGTCTCAACCCGGTCAAACCCGCTGGGGTCTCGGCCCATCAGCAGCTCGCGGTAAGCCTGGCTGAACATAATTCCGGCCAGAGTCGCGGTAGAACTCGAACCTAAACCACTGGCAGGAGGAATGGTGTTGTGAAGCGTGATCTCCACCCCATCCGGCCGGGGCAGATGCATCCTCTTGATCTCATCAAAAAAGATCACCGCGACAAGGTTGGTCTCATCCGAAGGAAGAGACCCTTCACCCTCGCCAAAAGTACGGACCTTGACTCCTTCGCCCTGCAGCCTGATTTCAAAGGTGTTCCAGAGGTCAAGGGCCAAGCCCATGCAGTCAAAGCCGGGTCCGAGATTGGCGGTGGTGGCAGGAATTCTAACGCGGATCATGAGAGGAGCACTCGCTTCAAGCTCTCTAGATCAGCATCGATCCGGGTGACGGGGGGTTCTCCGTCAAAGACAGAGTCGGGGTCTTTCAACCCGTTGCCTGTTAAAACACAGACGATTCTTCTTCCGACAAAGGCATCTGGTTCAGTCGAAAACTGCTTCTTCAACCCTGCGATGCCAGCGGCTGAAGATGGCTCGCAGAAGACTCCTTCTCGCCTGGCCACCTGATGATAAGCCTCAAAAATCTCATCGTCGGTGGCAGCAAGCAGTCTGCCGTCAGATTCTTTGATCGCGGCCAAGGCTTGGTCGCCCCGGGCAGGATTGCCGATCCTAATGGCGGTCGCGCGGGTTTCAGGTTTTTCAACAATGTGGCCCACAAGCAGCGGCGCGGCTCCGGCAGCCTGACACCCAAGAAGCTGTGGCTTTTTAAGGCAGGGGCAGTCGCCGCATTCGGTGAACCCCAGCCAGTAGGCAGAAATGTTTCCTGCGTTCCCCACTGGCAGGCAGAGCCAGTCAGGGGCAGAACCCATCTGTTCACACAGCTCCCAAGCGGCGGTTTTCTGACCTTCAAGCCGGGCCGGGTTCACGCTGTTCACAACGGCAATGGGGGTCACTTCGCCAATCTGCTGCACCAGCTTCAGGGCGTCATCAAAGCTGCCAGAAATGGCGACAGTATGGGCTCCGTAGGCAATGGCTCCTGCCAGTTTGCCGAAGGCAATCTTTCCATCCGGAATCAAGACGGCGCACTTCATCCCGGCCCGAGCCGCGTAGGCAGCGGCGGAAGCTGCCGTGTTGCCGGTTGAGGCGCAGATCACTGTTTCAGCCCCTTCTGCTTTGGCATGGGTGATGGCGGCGGTCATGCCGCGATCTTTAAATGATCCCGTGGGGTTCAGGCCTTCGTACTTAAGGTAGAGGTCTGCCCCGGGGCAGGCCCATTCGGCAAGTTTGGGCGCGGGAATAAGAGGGGTATTGCCTTCGTGCAGTGTAACAACGCCCCCTGCTAGGCTGATCTTCATTCGTTGTGAGTAGCGGTGAATCAGCCCTTGCCAAGCCATTGTCTAGGGTACCTGGCTAAGTAAAGGCTGTTGTCCAGCCGCAGCAGTCACTTCCGGCAATAAGATCAAGACTTGACAGCCAGCTGGGAAGCAATTTTTGCTTCCTCGCCAGACACGTAGCCCAGCCAGGCAGATGTAATGACGCCCTTTTTGTCCAAAGTGTAGAAGTAGGGGGTTGAAGGAGGAGTCAGGTCCTTTTCAACAGCTCCCGATTGATCCCAAAACACCTTTCCAGCCCAGGCTGTCGGCTTTGTCGACCCTAACGAAATGACTCTGAGGCCAAGCTGCTCTTTCTTTAAGGCAGCCTTCAGGGCATCCAGCCGGGCCACGAGCCTTGCCGAAACAGGGCAGTCGGCGGCAATAAGGCAGACGACGGTTCCTTGAGCCATAGCGGCGGAGGTCAGATCGAAACTGCTTCCTTTCAGTCCATCTCGATAGACGCGGATCTTGGGTTTCGATCCGATATCCCAGGGACGGGCAGGCTCTTTGAGGAATGTGGGCACCCATCCCAAGGGGGGCTGAACAGAATAAGCTGAATCGGCAATCGGCGCGGTTGAAAAGTTAGAGAAGGTGGAGTTCGCTGAGTAGCTGGTTTCGCCTTCAACTTTAATCTCGTAGCTCTTGGGCTCGCCCTTGGGTCCCACCGAAATCTTGATGTTGATCTTGCCTGCGTCAGTCTGCTCTTCGTAGGTTAGAAGTTCGCCCGAAACCTTCCAAGCTGCCCCTTTCAGCGACTTCATGTCCCTATCCATCAAGAGGCTGGGAAAAGCCTGGTTCAGCACGGGTGGAGCGGCGGGCGAGGGGCCGCTGAGCACATTAATCATGTAGTACTTCACGTACTTTCTGACCTGACTGTCTGTGGCCATGACAGTCTCTCCGTTCTGAATCTGCCCAAATGTCACTCCCTGGGCAGAAACCTCATACCGCAGCTTCAAACCAGGCGACTGCTTGTAGGTCGCCTTCATGGTCAAGGGATTTCGACCAGGAGTACTGAGGATCACCGTTTGGTTGAACGAAAGTGAGGGAGCCGCCGCGCGCCACTTAATCAATCGATCCTTGGCATCGCCTGGGGCGCCAAGAATCAAGAGGGGGGCCAAGACCAGTGACAGGCTCATCTAGGTTCATGATAGCCGATTATCGCGCCACTTCCCCCAATCTTTACATGGCAGAAGGCTACTTTCCACCCGTCAGGCTGATTCCCTTGACGAAGTATTTTTGGCCAGCAAGGAAGATGATGACGATAGGCAGCATCGTGATGAGAGTCGCGGCCATCAGCAGATGCCACTGGGTTCCCTGAACACTCTGGAAGGTTCTCAAGCCCATTTCGAGAGTCATCTTTTCTCTATCGTTGAGGTAGATGAGGGGGCCCATAAAGTCCGACCACGAAGCGACGAAGGTGAAGATTCCTACCGTCGCCAATGCGGGCTTGCCCAGCGGCAGAATGATCTTCCAGTAGATGACAGCATAGCTGGCGCCATCCAGCTTGGCCGCTTCATCCAGCTCTCGCGGGAAGCCCATATAGAACTGCCTGAGGAGGAAGATATTGAAGGCGCCTCCTCCAAGCCACGCCGGAACCCATAAGGGGAGGTTGGTGTTCACCCACCCGATCCCAGCAAAAAGCATATAGCTCGGGATGATCGTCACGACTCCTGGCAGCATCAGGGTTGCCAGAAGGATGACAAAAAGCCTGTCTCGACATCGAAACTTCATGCGAGAAAAGGCAAAGGCAGCCATCGAAGAAGTGATGATGGTTCCCACAGTGGAGAGCACCGCGATGACCAGGGTGTTCTTAAAGAAGATTGCGAAGGAGAGCTCTGGGTTGGTGAGAACAGACCAGAAATTGGCCAAGCTCGGCTGGGCGGGCCACGACCAAGCACCAGAATCCTGAAGTTCCTCTCTGGTTTTCAGAGCCATGGTCAGCATCTGATAGATGGGGGCCATCATGATGAGGGCGCCCAGGATCAGCAGAACCACGGCGAGGGTTTTGGAAATTTTCATCGCTCCTCACCTTCGTAATAAACCCACCTTTTGCTCAGCACCAATTGAACGATGGTGATGGCCATGATGAGGGCAAATAGCAGCCAAGCCAAAGCGGAAGCGTAGCCCATCTTTAACGATTTGAACCCTGAAATGTAAAGGTTCAGCATGTAAAACATTGTCGCGTTGTTGGGGCCGCCTTGAGTGATGACAAAGGCTTGAGTAAAGGCCTGAAAGGCTCCGATTGTGCCAGTGATGAGAGCAAAAAAGAGAGCCGGTGTGATGAGGGGCAGGGTCACGTGCCTGAACTGACCGACAGGTGTTGTCCCGTCAATTCTGGCTGCATCGTAATACATTTGGGGGACGCCTTGAAGAGCCGCCAGGAATATGATCGTGCCGCCTCCTGCGCCCCACATGCCGATCAGAACAAAGGCAGGAAGAACTGTGTGCTCGTTGCCGAGCCAGTTGATCGGTTCGCCCGGAGTGCCTGCAAGCTGGCTGAGCAGCATGCCTAAACCAAGCAGGTTTCTCTGTCCATCCGGACCGTAAATCAGATTGTTGAGAATTCCGTTTTCTGGGTTGAGAACTCTCATCCAGATAAGCGAGGCTGCCACTCCGCTGACCAAAGACGGAATGTAGTACATGGCCCGGTAGAGGGGAACTCCCTTGACCTTTTGGTTGAGCAGAACTGCCAATCCCAAGGCGACCGCCGTCGAGAGGGGCACGCTGATGGCGGCATAAACCAGGGTCACCCTTACCGAGGTCCAGAAAATCGGGTCAATCGTAAGGGCGTCGGTGTAGTTGGATAGTCCGCGCCAAAGTGGAGGGCGAATCATGTCTGAGTTGGTGAGGCTCAGGATAAAGCTGTAAAGAAAGGGTCCGAGGGTGAGAAAAAGCAGGCCAATAAGTAGCGGTGCAAGGAACTTGTAGGCGCTGAGGCTCTCCTTCTTCTCCGCAAGAGTGTAGTTGACACCCTTTTCAGGCAGCCAAAGCCAAAGGACAAGTCCGGCAACAAATAGCAGTCCGACCCCGATAGCCAGCCCCATAGGGAAAGGCTCTTTCGGCATGGCTCTCAGGGCGGCGTCGAGTCGAATCTGCCCCTCTCGGGTGACTCTCTCCAGAGTCTCCTTGGGGGGGCGGCTGCCGCTGAGAATATCGAAGGCGGCGGAGTCGAGGTTGAGGCGGGTGTCCTCAAAATACTCCGGTGTCATGTCCCACTGCATCGCCAGTGCCGCTTTATCCGTCACGGCCAGGTTCGCGGGCTTCTTTAGCTTGGGGTCTGCGTTAGGGCCAGGCAGCCAGACGCCTGGCTCCAAGGCAAGATCTCGCCGTGCAGGCTGACCCCCATACTTGGCGACAACCCTTTGCCCCCTCTCTCCAGACATCCATTGGGTGAAGAGCCAGGCTTCTTCAGGATGCTTGGTGGTTGAGAAGATGACCGTTCCCGATCCGCTCGCGCTTGTGGCAAGGGGCCGGCCTTCGTAAGCGGGGAAGAGGGTGACATCCCAATCAACCCCCCTTCGATCAAGATCCTGCCTTAGCTGACCCAGCTTGGAAGCAAAGGTCGTGATCATGGAGATTCGCCCCTTCACAAACTCGTCGTAGACCGTTGACCGAGCCACTGTGTCGATTTGATCCCAAGAGGGAATCCAGTTCTCCTTGTTGATCGTTGATGAAGCGAACTCCATCAGCTCGACCGTTTCGGGGTCGTTGGCAATGATCTTGGTGGGGGCGGCGTCATCGTTCCACAGCTTCAATCCTCGTGACTGCAGCAGCAGATAGAAGTAGAGCTGGGGCCAATCAGGAGCAAATCCGAAGCGGGTTGTTTTGCCGGCCGCGTTCTTTTTGGTCAGCTCGCGCATGACCCAGATGAAGTCTTTTTCCCTTAGTTCTGGCCGAACACCAGTCGTCCAGGTCCAGGTGTCATCGGGGTAAGGAATCCCGGCCTCTCGAAAGTGAGCTTTATTGTAGAAAATCAGTCCGAAGGGGGCAACGTCTCTCGGCAGCGCCCATAGGTTTCCTTCGCTGGAAAAGAACTTGAGAACGTTGGGATACCAAAGGCTGAGGTCGAGGTCAGGCGACTTTTCAGCGAATTCTTCCAGAGGCTTAAGGGCTCCGCGAACAGCGAACTGAGGCACCATCCCCACGTGCATCTGCGCCATATCTGGCGCGACCTTGGCCGCGTACTGGGTGAGCATTCGCATGAAAAACTCATCCGTCACCTGCTCGATCTTGATTTTGATATTGGGGTGGGCGGCCTCAAACTCGGCGACAATCTGCCGCACCGAGGCGATTGATTCGCTGCCATCCTGGCAGGCGTAGCGCAGCACAACCGGGGCGTTGGCCCAGGATGCTGCCCACGTCAGCAGAAAGATGACAAAGAACCAGAACCTCATTGGGTGGGGATATCGCTTAAGGATTGGTTCCAAGCACTTGTCGCCGAAGCATCTGTGCCCTTAAGAACGTAGGGGTCAGGTTCGCCCGCCAGCTCGATGAAGAGAATCTCTCCTGGAGCAAGGCTGAAGTTGATCTGACCAGGGGTTTTGATAAAGGAGTGTTCGGGCTGACTGAGAGCACGAAGGCATTCCTGTTGGAAAGGGGTTGGGTTTTGGGGTCGGCCCATTTCCACCCATCCTTCATATGCGGAGCCTGCCCCGACCTTGACCTGAGCCAGAGTCGCCAAGCCCTTGGCTTCGGCCGAAATCCCATCAGACCAAGTGACTTGATCTTCGCCGGGTGCCACATGGTTCCAAAGAAGAATCTTGGTCAGGCTGCCGTTGTGGACCGCAAGGGCTCCGCATCCTGCATGAGGGCCTTCGAACGAAACCGGGACTTGCCGACCGCGCATGCGGTTTAGATACTTGAAGGCGTGAAAGGAGCTTTTCGGAATGCAGTCGATGCTGACCATGCCGAAGCTGTTGGCAAAGGGGCTTTGAGGCATCCCCATTTCCTCAAAAATATCCGTCGCCACCCACCAAAACAAACTGTCGGCTATGTCATCCAGGTGACTGCAGACGTGGCAGACCAAGGCTGCCCCGCTGAGAGTGTCGATCGTCTCATTGGCATACCAATCGACATCGGCTTTGCTTGAAGCATCCAGGGCGCTCCATTCGGTCCAATGAACCTCCAAGCCACGAGCCTTGGCCAGTGCCGATTTCTCCTTGACAATATCGACGAAGTACATGCCGGGGGCATGGGGGCTCTCGGCTCGAGTTTCGTAGGGGGCGAACTCGTTCTGAGGGTAGGCGTGGGTGCTGACGAAATCGACGGGGACAGAGTTCTTTTCGGTGAATTCCAGGAATTCCGGAATCCAGCCTGCTTCAGCACTTGCCGGCCCCCCGACCTTGAGTTCAGAATCTACTGCCTTGAGGGCTCTGGCGGCAGATTCGTAAAGCTGCCAATACTGCTCCATCGTGCCAGTCCAGAAGGCATCGAGGTTGGGTTCGTTCCAGACTTCAAAGCGCCACTGGCGGACTTCGTCAATCCCGTAACGGTCAATGCAGTGGCGGGCAAATTTTTCCACGAGCAGACCCCACTCGGCAAAGTCGGCCGGAGGAGTCACGTTCATTGACCAGTGGAAGAAAGTGGTGGGGCCAGAGGCGAGAGCCTTGGGCATGGGGCCAAGCTCGGCAAAGGGCTTGATGCCGATGGAGAGCATGAAGTCAAAAATCTTGTCAATGTGGCTCCACTGAAAAGCCAGGGTTCCATCTTCCTGCCTTACCGCCACGGCCATGTCGTCGTGGAAGAGCCCATGAAATCGGCAGTATTCAAAGCCGAGTTCTTTGGTCACAAAGGCAAGGTGCTGCTGAGTGTCTGCCCTCAAAAGCTCGTAGGCGCGGCCCAAGGCCACTCCTTTGCGCCAAGGGTGCTTTAGTGAAGGAAGAGACTCTTGCGAATGAAGCTGCACCATTGCTCTTCAATCTTACAGCCTAAAACTGATTTAGGCAATCGATTTACCAACTTTTGGGGACCCAGTTGATTGACGCAGAATCAGCTTTGGCCCTGGGGTGGTGATCACTTCATTGGCAACCGCCAAACCACTGGCCCGAGAAAGGATGTTTCTCATGGTGTGGCGGCCCAATTCGACCAGAGGCATTTCCACGGTTGTGATGCCCGGCTGGACCAATTCGGCCAGGTGAGTGTCGTGATAGCCAATGAGTGAAATGTCATCGGGGATCTTGAGTCCCCGCGCTGTGACGGCCTTTGCAACGGCGAAAGCCATGACGATGCTGGCTGTAGCGATGGCCGTGACCTGGGGTTCTTTCTCCAGAATCTTCTCGACCGCCGCTTCGATGCCTTCGCCGCCGTAGCCACAGGAAATTATTCTGGAATCAGGCAGAGCCACCCCGTGCTTCTCGCACATCAGCTTTGCTCCTAAAAGCCTCTGCTGAGAGGTTTCAACCAGAGGCGGACCGGCAAAATAGGCGATCTCTTTGTGACCCAGCTCAATAAGGTGCTGCACGGCAAGGCCAGCGCCTGCCTGCTCATCCAGAACAACGTAGGGGGCGGCGGGTCCAGACCGGCGATTGACAAGCAGATAGGTTCTGCCCGCAGTCTCCAGACGGTCGATCCATTCATCGTCTAGGGTCGCGTCGGCGATGATAAGGCCATCGAGCCGATCTTGAGCCAAAAGCTCAATGAAGGCTCGTCTTCTTTCGCCTGAACTCGAGTTCATGAGCAGCAGAGCGTAGCCCTGTGCCTGAGCCGCTTCTTCTGCCCCCGCGATCATTTGAGAATAGACAGGGTTTTGGATGTCAGGAATCAGAAATCCGATAGTGCGGGTGACCCTGGTTCTCAGGCTTCTGGCCAGAGAATTGGCCTGGTAGCTGAGAGATTCTGCTGCTTGGGTGACCCTCTGCCTAGTTTCGGGGCTGACCCTGATGTTGCCCCCGTGCAGAATGCGCGACGCGGTAGAGGTGCTGACGCTCGCCAGGCTTGCTACATCCTTGAGTGTTGCCATCTCTCTGCCCTTTCCCTCTCTATCCTACACCCTAGACATCAGTTCATCGACCCGTGATTGTGCAGTCTCAAGGGCTTCAGCCACACTTTTCCTCTGCCTCATCACGTCATCAGCCATCTCGCTCAGGTATTCGGCAATCTGGGTGAACTGCGGAATCGAGGGTGGACTCTCGACCGAAGTGTGCACTTCTTCGATGATTTTGTAATAGGGGAAAGCCGCCTGGACCTCAGGGTCTCGCCATGTTGAGAGCCTGGTTCCGTTGCCCCCCAGCATAGAGGTCGCCTTATCCATCGGCGCAGAGGCACAGTGACGAATGAAATCGTAGGCTGCCTGCTTTTTTTCAGTTCCGGATGGGACTGTGAGAACCCAGTAGATGTTGAGTGAGACTGCCTTTCCGTGTGGACCTTCTGCTCGAGGCATTCCGGCCACGCCATTCTTGCCCACGATCTTCGAAATGCCGGAATCTTCAGCCAGGGCGGCAAAGCCGCTCCAGTTCCACATCATGGCTGCCTGGCCAGAAGCGTAATGGATTCCTGAAGCGACACTATCGAGGTCCAGACACTTGGGGTCCACCACCTTATGAAGGTGGTAAAGATCGTGAAGGTACTGCAGAGCGGCGATTCCTTCTGGTGAGTTGAAGGCCGCTCGATTCTCTTTGGTCAGCAGGCTTCCGCCCCGGCTCCAAAGATGAATCATGAAGTCGTACACGTTGTTGTGGGCGTCAGGGAATCCGGCCAGGCAGGCTCCCCACAAACCTTGTTCCGGGCGGGTGAAGAACTTGGCGACCTCTACGAATTCGTCCCACGTTTTGGGGGGAGTGAGTGCTCTCCCATGCTGATCTGCAAACCTGGCTTGTTCGGCGGGATCCTCGAAGAGATCTCTTCGGTACATAAAGATCTCTGGCCCGTCGTGATAGGCAAGCCCGTAGATCTGGCCATCCTCTGAGGTCTGCAGACCCCTCATGCTCGGCGACCAGCCATCGGGCCAATCTTGCGGCGCATCTGCTTCGACAAAGCTGTTGAGAGGAGTCAGGGCTCCGGCCTGAATCGCTTCTGGCAGCCAGTCTGTGACGCAGAGAAAGATATCGGCCGAACCTAATTTCGCTCCACCATCTCCGAGCATCTCCTTGTGGAGGGTGGCGAGGTCGAGAAACTCTGCGGTGATCTCTACTGCTGGCTGGAGCTTTTTGAACGACTCAATCTGATGCCCAAACGACCGTTCGAAGCCTTCGAATTCGCGGGAAACCAGTCTAAGCTTCATGGAGCGGTCGAGACCCCCTCCACACTGCCTGCCACAACTCGATCGACAAACTCAGCCGCCCAGCCCAAGTATTGAGTTGGGTCCAGCTTCGCCCTGACCTCAGCTTCCGTGAGGTGTCCGCTGATTTCCGGACTTCTCATCACGGCATCTACCAAGGGAATCCCTTCATCGTGGGCGGCCATGGCGGCGTGATAGACGGCATCGTGAGCCCTCTGTTTGCCGATGATCTCGCCGAGCCTGATCATAAGGGCCTCTGAACAGAGGTAGCCATCAGTCAAGCGAAGGTTCTTCAGCATGGCTTCGGGCCGAACTTCCAAACCGACCAAAACGCGGGCAGTGAGTTCCAGACAGCCAGCCGTGTTGATGCAGATTTCAGGAATGTACTGCCACTCTGCCTGCCACGGACCCATGTCTCTTTCGTGCTCATGCACCAGGCCGAAAAGGGATGTGTTGGCCGTGCCTCGAATGATCTGGCTGAGAGCAGCAATGGCCTCGCAGAGCATTGGGTTTCGCTTGTGCGGCATGGTCGAGCTGCCCACCTTGCCCTCGTTGTGAGGTTCGGCCAGCTCTCCGATTTCGTTCCTTTGAAGGGTGATGATTTCGCGGGCGATTTTTCCGCAGGTCCCTCCGATCAGGCCGAGCAGACTGCAGAACTCGGCAAAGGCATCGCGCGAGGTGTGCCAGGCAATATCAGGCACTCCGAGACCGAGAATTTTGCAGTAATCGGCCTGAACCTCCAGCCCTTTTTCTGTGATTCCGGCCAGAGTCCCGGCTGCGCCAGAAAGCTGACCCACCAGCAGTCGCGGCTTCATTTGGTTAAGCCTTTCTTGGTGTCTGCGCCACTCGGCCAGCCAGACAGCGGCCTTGAATCCGAAGGTGATGGGCACCGCATGCTGGGCGTGGGTTCTGCCCGCCATGGGGGTCTCTTTATAACGGACTGCGTGCTCAACCAAGGCCCGCTCGATCCGATCCATCTGCTCGCTGATGACCGCCAGGGCATCCTTCAGCTGAAGCACGACGCCCGTATCCATGATGTCCTGCGTGGTCGCACCCCAATGCACATATTGGCCAGCCTCTCCCTCGCAGACCGATTCCAGCGCCCGGATGACAGGCACGATGGGGTGAACAGTCTCAGCGATTCCCTTGGCGATCTCTGCCTGTGAAAGCAGTTCAGCCTTCGCCTTTCGCACAATCTCCTCTGCCGCTTCGACCGGAATAATCCCCAAGCCTGCCTCTGCTTGGGCTAAGGCGCTTTCGGCATCCAGCCACTTCTGCAGCAGACTGGCATCGCTGAATATCCGCCTCATTTCGGCTGTGCCGAAAAGGTCTTGGAACAAGGTGGAGTCGATGATGTGGGAGGTCATGAGAGTCCTTTCTCGCTAGTGCGAAGCAGCGAAAAATTGTGTTGAGCAATCGATTGCGCTAAGATAAGAGGATATCATGCCTTTGACCTCTTCGGAGTCCTAATCGCGGCACTTTCGACAAACTTTCTCACAGCTTTGCCTCATGCCCTCGCCTCCGAAACCTTGGAACATAACTCCCATGGCCCAAAAAGGTGCCGATCTGCCTTCGCGCAAGATCCATCTGGACTACCACAACAGCCGCCACATCAGCCAAGTTGGGCAGGATTTTGACGCCAGAGATTTTATCGACGTTTTGGCCGAGGCTGAAGTTGATTCTATTGTAGTTTTTGCCAAGGACATGCACGGATATTGTTACTATCCGTCAGTCATTGGGCCAGTTCATCCTGGCCTTAACCGCGACCTGCTAGGTGAGCAGGTCTCTGCCTGCCGAGCGGCCGGCATTAAGGTCTACGCCTACTACTGCAGTTTGTGGGACCACTACTTGGCCGAAACTCACCCAGAGTGGCTGAGCATCACCCGGCAGGGTGAGACCTATCTGCCGAAAGAGGGAGAGGCTCCTAGCTGGACCGGGCTCTGCGCCAACAATCGAGGTCTTGTGGACTTGATCAAGGGCCACATGAAGGAGATTTTGACCGGCTACAAAGTCGACGGAATCTGGTTCGACATGCCAATTCCGCGCGACAGCGAGTGCTTTTGCCCCCTCTGCCTCGCTGAAATGAGAGCCGAAGGCGGAGACCCTCGCTGCACCGCGACTCAGAGGATTTATCAGCAGAAGCTCCACATCAGCTTCCTTTCTGAGCTGGCTGAACTGGCTGAGCAGTTGAGCCCAGGCTGCCAGGTCGACTTCAACAATCAGCCTTCTTTTGGGCTTACTGAAAGAGTCCACTTGATGGATAGCGTTGACATCGAAGCCCTGCCCACTGCCGAGTGGGGTTACGACTATTTTCCGACCCTGGCCCGCTATGTAAGAACCCTTGGGGTGCCTGTTTACGGCATGACTGGCCGCTTTCATAAGAGCTGGGGCGACTTTGGCGGGCTGAAAACCGCTCATCAGCTCACCAGTGAATGCTTCGGGATTGTTTCTCTCGGCGCCAAGTGCGACGTCGGTGACCAAATGCCGCCTTCAGGGGTTTTGGATGACGAGGTCTACCGAAACATTGGTGCCGCCTATCGGGAGTTGGCTGTGTTGGAGCCTTTCTTGGCCGGTTCAACACCCGTGACCGAGGCGGTGCTGGTAAGCGAGGGTCTTCCGCTCGATTCTATGGCGACCCCTTCGATCTGCGGGGCGGTTAAGGCATTGGCCGAGCTGAGCATTCAGTTCGACGTGATGGAATCTGGTCAGTCCTGGGAGGAGAGGGGTCTTTGCCTTTTTGTGAACCCCAGCATAGGGCTGGCAGACCGAATTGACTCCTACCTGAGGCAGGGCGGCAGAGCCATTTTACTCGGAGGTGAGCTTTTAACCAAATGGGGAAGCGAACCCACAGGTTTTGATGTGAGTTATGGGGTTTGTTCCGGCCGCTATGAAGGGGCAATCTATGGCCCTGCCTCGTCGTGGGCTCCAACTGGAGAAGTCATTGCGTGGCTCGGCGAACCTGAATTCAATCGGTCAGGTGCGGCCTACACCTCTCATATGCATGGCCCCTTGGCGAAGAAAACAGAAAGGGCCGTGGCCGAGGCAAGGGGCGGCTTAGGCTTGGTTGGGTTCGACCTTGGCCGACTTTACTTCGAGACAGGATTCGTATTCTATCGGCAGCTTTTAGCCTCTGTTTTATCTAAATTGCTGCCGAACCCAATGGCCTCATGTCCCCAGGGCGCGGCAATTCAAACCAACATCGCCTGGAAAGCACAAACGAATGAATGGCTGGTTCATGTTTTTGATTCGACCATGGGGAGGCCGACACCAGGACATCCTCCTTTTTATGAATCAGGTCCAGCAAGGGCAGGAGTTCAAGTGAAGCTAGGCTTGGGCGAATTGAAGGGAAGAGCCAGACTGGTGAGGCAGGGGATTGAAATCGATGTGCAGGATGGTCTTTTGACACTTCCTCTTCTCGATCGCTATGAGCTTGTCGTTATCTCGGCTAAGGAGAGCCTTTTCAAATGATTGAACAGCTGTACAGATCGATGGCGAGGGTGAGAGCTTTAGAAGACACCCTTCTTCAGCTCAGCAAGGATGGCCACCTGAGGGGGTCTCTTCATCTGGCGCGAGGGCAGGAGGCTGTTTCTGCTGGAGTAGGCGCGGTGCTGCAGAGGCAGGATTCCTTGACCGTCACTTACCGGGGCCACGGATTTGCCTTGACGAAAGGGCTGGACCCTAAAACAATGGTTGCCGAGATTCTTGGCAAAGAAGGCGGGTTGTGTGGTGGATTTGGCGGCAAAATGCACCTTATCGATCTTGAAAAGGGCCTGCTGGGTGCCAATGGAATTGTCGGAGCCGCAGTACCGGTAGCTGCCGGGGGGGCGCTTGCCGCCCAGATCTCTGAAGATGGAAGCATTGCCGCAACGGTCTTTGGCGATGGCGCGACAAATCAAGGAGTTGTGATGGAAACCTTTAACATCGCTGCTCTGATGAAGCTGCCTTTACTGCTTATCTGTGAGAACAACCTTTATTCAGAAATGACTCCGTTAGAACGAAGCACTTCTGTGACAAATCTTTGTGATAAGGCTAAGGGATTTGGCATAGAGGCGGTCAAAATTGATGGCAATGATGTTCTACAGGTCTATAAAACGGTGAGCGACGCTGCCGAGAGAGCCCGAAAAGGCAATGGCCCGGTGTTTATTGAGTGCATGACTTACCGAATCAGCGGACATTATCATTTAGATCCTGGCACGGGATACCGCACCAAAGAGGAGGTGGAAGAATGGGCGTGGAAGGACCCCCTGCTGCGTGTCAGGGCAGCTCATCCAGACCTGACGGCAGCCTTTGATCAGGCTGACTTGGATGCGCAGAAAGAGATCAGCGAGGCAGCTGAATGGGCCGTGAATCAGCCAGAACCGAACTCAGCCGCGATCATGGACAAGGTGTTTGTATGAGCCAGGATGTCACCTATGTCCAGGCTCTAAACCTCGCTCTCAAAGAGTCGATGAGGGATGACCCGAAGACCTTTGTGATGGGTGAAGACGTGGCCCATTACGGAGGAATGTTTAGGGTCACAGAGGGCCTTCTTGGAGAATTTGGACCGAAGAGAGTCATCGATACTCCTATTTCAGAATCTGCCTTTGTGGGAATGGCTTTAGGTACTGCACTTAAAGGTTTAAAGCCCATTGTGGAGCTGATGTTTGTTGATTTTAGCCTTGTTGCTATGGATCAACTTTTGAATCAAATTGCCAAAACAACCCTGATGAGCGGGGGCAAAGTTTCTGTCCCTTTAGTGATTAGAACCCAAGGGGGCGGCTACAAAGGGGCGGCGGCGCAGCATTCACAAATGCTGGAGGCTCTGCTGCTTCATGTGCCTGGTCTCAAGGTTGTTGCCCCGGCAAATCCATCCGAGGCCTACCATCTGCTTAAGGCAGCGATCAAGGATCCGAATCCCGTGTTCTTATTGGAACATAAGCAGCTTTACGGCTCAAAGGGCATCATTTCCGGTGATTTTTCGGGAATGGAGAAGGCGAGAGTGGTGAGACGGGGTGGTCGTCTGACCCTTTTGACTTACTCCTATTCTTTGAACTTGGCCGAGGAAGCGGTGAAGGATTTAGACGTTGATCTGATTGACCTCAGAACCCTTAACCCCCTGGACTGGGAGGCGATTGCGGAATCGGTCCGCCACACGCACCGCTGCCTCATTGTCCATGAGAGTCATAAGAGGTGCGGGGTGGGGGTGGATTTAGCGAGCCGGATTCAGGAAGAGCTCTTCGATGAGCTGGATGCCCCCGTTAAGGTGCTTGGCGCCCTCGACTGCCCAATTCCTTTCGCCAAGAGCTTGGAAGACGTCGTTCTACCGACAGTTCAATCTATTCGAGCCGCTGCTTTAGAGGTGCTTGCCTAGTGAGATTCGAGGGAAAGAGGGCCTTGGTCACGGGGGCAGGGAGGGGGATTGGCCAGGCGATAGCCCTCAAGCTAAAACAAGAGGGGGCAGAGGTCACCAATCTCGACCTGCAGCCATCCGAATCCTGCCATCACAATCTGCTTTTTGACCTAAGTCAGCCTCAAAACCTGCCGAACCTGCTGGCTCAACTGGACTTTGATCTTGTTGTACATGGAGCAGCTATCTGTCCAACTCAGTCTTGGAAGGATTCCTGCCCTGAAACCTGGCAGAAGGTGATGGCGATCAATGTCATCGCTCCCGCTGAGATCACACGGATTCTCTCTACGAGGATGATGGAAAGAAATTCCGGTCGGATTCTGGCATTGGCCAGCGTCTCCAGCTTTCTGCCCAAGCCTGACCAGGTCGAATATGGAGCTTCCAAGGCGGCCTTGGTTAGTTTGGTGAGAACCTGGGCGGCGGTGCTTGGCCCCTATCAAATCTGTGTCAATGGCCTCGCCCCTGGCCTGATCGATTCACCCCTCACGGAAGAGATCGCTGCCCAGCGGGGTGCCGCCCCTCAGGCTGAGAGGGTTCCCCTTGGCCGGCTCGGGACGATGCAAGAAGTCGCAGATGCAGCGCTTTGGCTGCTTTCTGATGAAGCTGGATACATTAATGGTCAGATAATTGGCATTGATGGCGGATTTTTAATGAGGTAAGCATGGGCGTTATCGGAATTTGGCATACCAGTTTTACCGTCAGCAATCTTGAGATTTCGCTGCAGTTTTACTGTGGACTTCTGGGTATGGAAGTGGTCCATAGGCAGACTCAGCAGAACGAATACACATCAAAGCTGGTCGGTTTTGAAGATGCTCACCTAGAGGTTGCGATGCTGCGAGTTCCAGGTCTGGATGCTGGCCCTTCCGGTCACCATCTGGAGTTGGTCCAGTACATCAGCCCTCTCGGTGAACCACTAAAAGTGAAGAACAATCAACCAGGGGCTCCTCACCTCGCCCTCGTTGTCCAAGATATTCATTTGCTCTTCAATAAACTACTTAGCAAAGGTGTTAAATTCCGGTCTGATAAACCAATTGAAATCATGGCTGGTAGAAACAAGGGCGGATACACCATCTACTTCTCAGACCCTGACGGAATAACTCTCGAACTCGTCCAGCCTCCACAAAGTCAATGAAGATCAACCAGGCTCCCCCTCTCCCCAGAAATCCCCGACCCATTATTGCCATTGGGGCGGGATCGATTGTCGAAGTTGGCCATTGGCCAGCTTACAAAATCGCTGGATTCCCGGTTCATGGGGTCTTTGATATCAACCTCGATCGAGCCCGACTGATGGCAGAGAAGTTTGGGGTTGAGCGCGTTTATGCCAGCCTTGAAGAGGCTGCTTCGGCTGCGCCTGAAGGGGCTGTATTCGACCTTGCCAGCCCAGCTGATGCAATCATTTCGATCTTAGAAAAACTGCCAAACGGATCTGCTGTCTTGGTGCAGAAGCCTCTAGGAGAAAGCCTCGCTCAGGCTGAAGCTATTGCCAAGATCGCCAAAGAAAAACATCTGACTATGGCTGTCAATCTGCAGCTTAGGTACGCGCCTTACAGCTTAGCAGCCAAGAGCCTTGTCGATCAAGGAATCATTGGCACAATTCACGAAGTTGAGGTTCATGTTAATGTTCACATGCCTTGGGATTTGTGGACATTTCTTGAGAAAGCTCCACGAATGGAGATCATTTATCACTCCATTCATTACTTGGATCTTATCCGGTCCTTTATGGGTGAACCAAACAGGGTTTTGGCCAGCACAATCAAGCATCCCTTTTCACCAAAAGTGCACTCCTCTAGAACAGCAGCTATTTTGGACTATGGCGATTGGGCAAGAGGCATGGTTTTTACACACCATGGGCACAAATGGGGTGGAAAACACCAGGATGCCTCGGTGAGAATTGAGGGTGACAAGGGGGCGATTCGGTTTCAGATGGGGCTCATTCGTGGTTATCCCACCGGCGAGCCAGACTGGCTGGAATACATCACGGAAGACATGGCGGATTGGCAGTCTGTTGAGCTTGAGGGAAGCTGGTTTCCTCACGGGTTCATCGGTACCATGGGTTCATTGCAGGCCCATTTAGAGGATCCGACCCTGCCTCTACCGACTGGCCTAGATGATGCCCTTAAGACCATGGCGCTTGTGGAAGCCTGCCATGAATCCAGCGAAGGTCGTGCCAATTCTAGTCTCCTGGGCAGTTAGGTCTGGCTTGAGCAATCGATTGCTCAAGTCGATTCAAATTCAGTAGAATGGTGCCGTGCAGCTGCCTCAGGTCGAATTTTTGGTTCAAGCTGAGGTGGGTGCTCCCTTTGCCTCTATGGGTCTGACCCTTGATTGGCAGCCCTTGGGGCGAGGCTTCACCCTTCCTCGAACGGCAGATCTCGGCCAGCCTCACAGGGTCTCGGCTTATCGGTTTGTGCTGCGTCTGCCCTTTGCAGATACAAGCAGTCTTCGGCTGCATTCGGCCGCCTTTCCTCGCATGATCGGCAAAGGCTCGCTGGGAGTCAAGGATCTTATCACAGATGGCCCTCGATCTCCTCTGACCGCCAGCTATCACTTTGACGAAAGGCTTGGCGCCCAATCCTTCGGGCTCTTTCCGCCCATGGTGGTTCTAGATGGCAGCAAGCCAGCCCTGCTCGTTTCGCCTTTGTCAGAAGATCGAGATCGGTTTAGCATTAGCTGGATTTCTTCTACTGATTATCTTGAGCTGACTCTGCAGTTCGACATCTGGGGGATCGGCAAAAAATCGCCCCTCATGTCGCAGATTACGCTTGAAGGTGTTTATCTGGAAGCCTTGACCCAGGATCTTTTTGGCCCTCATGTCTTTGCCGGGCTTCACGAGCAGCTAGGGGGCGAGTTTTCTGAACCCCAATCGGAGCTTTTTTGGGGGTCTTGGAACGATGGTCACTTTAGAAACATCGACCAGGATCGGATCTTGGCAACAGCTGATTGGCTGAAAGAAAATCTCCCCAATGTAAAGTACGTTCAGATCGATGATGGCTGGGCAGGACCTTCTCAGTCAGTCAAGATGCCTGATCCAGAAGATCTAGAAACTCTGGAAATGTCGCACCTTGGAGCCTTTTATTATCCAGAAGAAGTCAAAGATGAAAAGCGCTTCCCTGATGGCCTGGATGGACTAGCCCGAAAAATAGCTGACAAGGGGCTAAAGCCCATGATCTGGATCACCCCGGCCGTGCTGGATGGAAGCCCGATTGTTCAGCAGCACCCAGAGTGGTTTTTAGAAAAGGCACGACTCCACTTTTTTAGGGAGCTGAGATTCTTTGATTTCTCGATTGAGGAGGCCAGAAAATATTGGCAGTCAACCCTCAACCTGGTTTTCAAAGAGTGGGGCTTCCGTGGATGCAAGCTGGACTACTGGTCCATGGGCTTTGACCAGCACGATGTTGAGTGTAGGAATCCAGGCTCAACTTCAATGGAATCTATGCATTGGTTCCTTGGGCAGCTTCGCCAGGCGGTGGGAGAAGATGGTCTGCTTCTCTACGGCATCGATCTTCCTTTCGGCACTCCCTTCCGAGCCAAATACTTCAATCAGTTCCGCTACTATGCCGACTCAGAAGGATCATGCCAGAGCGTCGTTGCAATGGAAGAGCAGGCTTTATGGGCAGCTTTCTTAAGCGGACTTTATCAAATTCAACGGTATTGGGTGCCAGATGGTGATGGGCTGGGGATGTTTGACCACTTCGAAATGCCCGACAGTCACTACCGGCTTTGGTGCAGCTTCCTGCTTGGCAGCGGAACCCTCACAGAACTGGCAGGGTGGCTGCACAAAAAAGACGAGAGCCAAAGACTACATGATTTGATCAAAACAGCTTCGGCTGCCGTAACAGGATCGAGAGTCAGCAACCCCGGTTACGATTATCTGGCGGCTGACCAATGTGCCCCCAGTGTTTGGGTGAGGCATGATTCGGCTGACCAGAAGCTTTTGAGCATCACCAACTGGCGAAGCACACCCTTGACTGGTGAGATTAAGGCAGAAGATTTGGAAGTGGATGGCGAGGCAGTTTTGATCGATATCTTTACGGATGAATCTATCTCTCTGCCCTACACTTACACTCTGGTACCAGAATTTGGAAGAGCGTTTTGGGTCAAAAAGAAGCCTGCCTAGCTGAAATGTTCCAGCAAGGCAGGCGGCGTTTACAGCTATTTGCTTCGGTTTGCCACAGACCGAGACGCGTGGTGGTTCCATCCAGAGAGAACCAGCTTCTCGTCAGGATGAGGGTTTCCATCCTCGATTTTGTCATTGCCCGCATAGAGCTGAATCAAAACGGTCTTTCGTGTTTCAGAAGATCGGTTTGGCATTGATCCGTGGAGGGTGAAATAGTGGAAAAAGACCACGTCTCCCGGTTCGGCTTCGAGGGGAAGAGCCTTCTCCAGGGGGTACTGAGCCAGCAGATCAGACTCGTTTTGACCCGAGGTGCCATCGACTCGGCCGAGCTTGTGCGAGCCAGGATAGACCCTAAGGCAGCCCATTTCATCCGTCGCTTTGGAGACGTGGATGATTCCCGCAATCAAAGAATCTTTGATGGTGGGGAAGTAAGTCCAGTCTTGGTGCATAGGGAAGGGGGCGCCTTCTTCACTCGGCTTCTGAAAGAGCTTAGAGTGATGAAGAATCACGTCTGGGCCAAGGATGTCGGTGGCCGCCTTTAGGAACCTCTCCTGCATGAAGGCCTTGGTCCAAATTCCAGAGTACTGCTGAACGTTGTGGGTATGGATAACGACAAGCTTTTTAGCTTCCATCTTCTCCATTTCTGGCCCGGTCCAGGTGGCGTTAATCTCTTCCCCCGAAGAAACTAGCCGGTCGACAATTCGGTCGAAGTCGGCTTCGAGGGCAGCAACTTCCTCAGGTGAAAAAACTCCCTTCGCCACATAGTAGCCATCCTCGGCAAACTTGCGGCCAACTTCTGTGTCAGCGACGGGAATCGAAAAAGGTTCTTTGATGGGGCTCATGAGAGTTGACAGATTCTAGCCCTGAATGGAGGTTTAATGAAACAGTCAAGAAGGCCAAGTTTTTGACTATTTCGGCCAGTACTATGCAGGATTCTCGCATTGTTGGGGCTTATCGGCTGGATGTTGAGACGGGGGGCTTTGTCAGTTTTGACCTTCAGCTCACCAACTCGCCCCATAAGCATGACTACTTTGAAATCTGCTTGGTGACAGGCGGAAAGGGTCTTTACATCCATGGCGGGGTCGAATTTCCCCTTGCAAAGGGAACAGTTTTCCTGGCTGAGCCCGGAGTGGTGCACGAGATCACCTCATTTGAAACCAAAGATCTTCACCTCTTTTTTATCACTCTGACTTTCAAAAAAGTGACGGATCGGGTCGCCACACAAGAGGGGCAGATCTTGGAATCCTTTGAGAAGGGGAGAGTGGTGGCCGACTTGGGGCACGATTCTCTCAGTCACTACCTGCCCCTCGTCTCAGGAAGCGACCAAATCGCTAATTTTTCGGCCAAAACCAACCTGCATCTTTTTGCCTTAGAACTGATGAACACGCTTGCTGCTGATCCTGTTTTGAATCAGGAAGAACAGCCGAGTGACGAAGTCGCAAAGGCGATCGCCTTTATCGACAGCCGTTTAGGGCAAAGAGTGACGGTTGAAGAGGTGGCGGATGCCCTCGGCGTTTCCGCAAGAACCCTGCGGCGCAAGTTCAACGAAGCTCACAAAACCACCCTTGTCGATGAGATCAATCACCGCCGAATGAGGCAGGCTGCCCACCGCCTGCTGATGGGGTTTGGAGTCACCGAGGCGGCAAATCACCTTGGAATCGTCGATCCTGCTCAGTTTTCGCGCGCCTTTAAACGTGCTTTCGGCCAGAGCCCAAAGGAGTTCCAGCAGACTTACCGTCCGGGTGCATTGGGCAGGCAGACCCGACCAGGCAGTTAAAGCAGCTTGCCGGTTTTACGGCAGAATTTGAGAAGGGTTGACCCTCCGGCCGAGACCAAGCGTTTGGGGCAGGAGCGCAGAAAATCCTGACCCAAAATCTGATCTGTCTCAGTTGAGAGTTCACTGAAAATTGATAGATTCAAATCAAATTTCGTCGGATTCTTTATCTCTACTTCTACAGCTTCGTCCCTTGTCTCTTTAACCTGCGCGATTCCGTTATCCAGCATTTTCATGCTTAGGCTGTCGGGCTGGATGTAGAGGCCCGGCACCTCGGCATAGGTCAAAAGCGAGGCGACTTCGCACCAGCAGGATGCGGCAAAGCCCTCTCCGACAGGCGTGACGGGGTCTTCCCAGTCGCTCGTGTTGACCCTTTCGCACATCCACCCAGCGGGCATGCCGAAGACTGGCCGGTCGTCGCGCGATAGATATTGGGTCACTCCGTGGCCAATCTGCTTCAGAAGGTCTAGATAGGCAAAGTTCTTGGCCGCCCTGGCCAGCTTGAAAAGACTGACTCCGGAGAGGGTGCAGATGCCAGGAGCTGAATGCTTGTTCTGGGCGTTGGCCCAAACACTGCCTGTCGTGCGCATATCTAAGCGGCCGAAAGTTGACTCTGCCGGAAAGACAAAATCATAAGGCATTGTCCAGCTTGCACTGTGCCAGGCAGCTTTTTGCGATTCGGCAAGCCAATAAGGATCCTCAGTAACTTCATAAAGAGTAACACAGGATTCCAACAACCCAAAGGCAGATTCTGAGTCGGGACACTGCGATGCTTCCCCTGGTCCCCCCGAAGTGTAACCCTTGTCAAGAAACTCTCTTAAGTAGTATTCAGCGGACTGCTTGGCTGTCTCAAGATAGTCAGGGTTCTTAAGCAGCAGTGATGCCAAAGCTAATCCAGCAGGAGCGATGGCTCCACTTGCGGTTATTCCAACTCTTATCTCACCAGTTTCCTGGCTGACAAATTGTCCGAACTGACCCTCACTCTTCCAAAGCTTGACAAAAGCATCCGCGCACTTTTTGATGCTGTCTAGCCATTCTGGCTTCACAGATTCGAATTCAGAAAGAATAGCTATCTGTTTGCACAGAAAGTAAAGAGCGTCACCGCTTCGGCGAATAAGGTGCCAGTCATGGCCCCATTCCATATCCACCATATCGCTGAACATCTCATCCTCGATGCCAACGCTCCAATAAAAGCCAGAAGGTGATTGACCCTTGTTGACAATAAAGTTGATTGAGTCGACGACTTTGCTGTGGGTGTCAGAAGACTCAGAAGCCAGAAGAGCGTGGCTGGCAATTCCTCCTCCGACCCACCCTATCTGCCAATGAGCGTAGCGAGATTGACGATCTCCGACTGCATAGTAGCGACGAATCGGATCCCAGTTAGATTCTGCATACTTCTGTTCTTGAATCTCAAAAGCAGCAGACCAAGGGAGCTCAGGTCTGCCACCCTCTGGCCAAATATCGTTCCTTTTATCAAAAAGAAACTTGAAAAGATCGTGAGTTGATGAAGCTTTAAACTCATCACAGAAAACCGTGATCGAAATTGATTCACCCTTCTTTGGCTTCCATGCTTTATCAGTCGAAGGAACCCACTTCTCACCGCAGCCGAAGTAGCGTTCCGGGGTTCGGACACCAGGCAGCATGATAGCCGCCCTAAGGCCGTCATCCTTAGCGACCTCGAGCAATGGCTGAAAGTCGTGCCGGCCAGGATGAGTGCGCAGCCAAATCCCTCTCTCAGCTTCAAAATCACCTATTCCGATTGCCGGCATCGCGGCGTCTCCGGCCAGCTGCTGAATCCGCGGCAGGCGAGGGACATTGCTGATGGTGTTGGGAAGGTCGGCTCGAAAATCAGCAGGATCACTGACTATGCAGGGGTAGGGGAAGGGGAAAGAACGAAAGTCGTTGCCTGCATAAACAGATGCCGGAATGCAGATGTAAGGATTAACAGCCTCGGGCAGATCGAGGCAAAAACCCACCGAAACACCAGCTTCAAAATCTTCCTTGGCCGAAAAAACAGCATTCCACTCGCTGCCAATCTGCTTAATCTCAACATCCAAACCCGGGTGAGAACCAATGAACTCCTGAACCTCAGAAAGATCTTCTGAGTAACTGCGAATGATAATCTGCATGATTTTAGATAGCTGGCATCACATTGCCGCCGCAGACCGGAATGTAGGCTCCGGTAATGTAACTGGCCAGATCGCTGGCCAAAAAGGCAACAACATTGGCGATTTCCTGATCTGTTCCCGTCCGTTTTAAAGGCAAAGCCGCAGCATAGCCAGCCTGAGGGTCAGGGTCAAGATCCTTAAACTTGTCCGATTTCGTCCAGCCAGGCGCCACCTGATTTACTGTAATTTGGTGCTCCCCAATCTCCTTAGCAAGAACTCGCAGAACTCCATCCATGCCTCGCTTTCCGCTGACGTAAGCTGATTGTCCGACAAAGTTCTGCATGGCACACTCGGTGTTTATTGCGATAATGCGTCCACCAGCACCCTTTGCAATCATCCCCGGAACAAAGGCTTGAGCCATAAGAACATTCTGCAGAACGCATGATCTAAACTGGCTTTCATAGTCGCTGGCATCCTGTTCAAGAACACCTTTCCAGGTGTACTGAATCACTGCGTTATTGACCAAGATTGTCGGAGCTCCTAACAATTCAACAACTGAATCTCGAAGATCTGAAACAGAGGCTGAATCTGTAATGTCAGCCTGAAATGCGGCGGCTCGCCCCCCCATTTCTTCAATAGAAGAAACGACTTCAAGAGCTTTATCTTTGCTGCCCAAATAGTGCACAGCCACTGTCGCGCCGCACGCGGCAAGGGTCCGGCACATGGTGCGTCCCAGTTCGCCAGAACCCCCAGTAACAAGGGCCACGTGACGGCTAAGGTCAAGGTTCAGCATGGTTGTGTTGTCGCGAGTATGACACTCGATTTTTAACAGTCCTGGTGGTAACCTGCCCGCCCCATGAGCCTCTTTCGGCCCGGATTCGACCAGAGCCCCTATTCCTTTTCGGGCGCAAACCTCAGGGAGATTGCTTTTCCTCTCGGAGGAATTGGCACCGGCTGCGTCAGCCTTGATGGTCGAGGCGGGCTGAGGGATTGGGAGATTTTCAACCGGCCCAATAAAAACACCCTCATGGAGACCACCTTTCCGGCTTTGTGGGTGAAGCAGGAAGGCGAAGAACCCCAAGCCATGACGGTTCTCGGCCCGAGAGTCAAGGATTGGGTCGGAGAGGGAAGCGGTTTTTGGTCGCTGGGTCAGGGGCAGTTTTTCAAGCAGATGGATGGTCTGCCTGGGTTTGATTCGATCGATTTTCTTGGCACTTTTCCCTTTGCACGGGTTAAGTTCAACCGAGACGATGTGCCCTTAGAGGTCGAGCTCTGCGCCTTCAATCCCCTGATCCCCTTGGACGACAGAAGTTCAAGCTTTCCCGGAGCCGCCCTTGTTTACAGGCTTAAAAACACCTCTTCAAAGAGAGTCGAGGCAACTCTCGCGTGGTCGATGATGAACCCGGTCGGAGAGCCCAAGCCAGATGCTTCAGGCGAGACTGACCGCTGTCGAAATGAACTGAAAAGGGAAGGTGGAGTGACGGGAATCCAGTTCCACAACGATCGCTTTGAAGCGGGTGATCCCCTTGCCGGAACAGCCTGCCTTTCCACCAACTGGCCTCATGTTACGGTTCTGCCTCAGTGGCAGAGCAGCAGCTGGTTCGATGCCGTTCAAACCTTCTGGAATGTCTTCAAGGCTACAGGAAAAGTCGAAACCGATATTGCCCAACCCACCCAGTACCGGGCCTCCGGCACGGTTGGAGCCATGGTCGTTTTGGAACCAGGAGAAGAGGTGGAGATCCCCTTCTTCATCTCTTGGCTTTTCCCCACGGCAAGCAAGTATTGGGTGGGGGAAAAGGATGTCAAGGGAGAACCTTGGAAGCCCTGGCATGCGACTCAGTGGCCGGATGCTTGGTCGGCTGCCACAGAGTTTTTCACACGATATGAAGAACTAACGCAAAGAACCTTGGCTTTCGAAGATTCACTTTTCAACTCCACTCTTCCGCCCGAGGTCGTGCAGTCAGTCAGCGCGACTGCTTCAATTCTTCACACTCCCACCATCATCCGGCTGGAAGATGGCACCTACTGGGCGTGGGAAGGGTGCTCGCCAAACGATGGCTGCTGTGCCGGCACCTGCTCTCACGTCTGGAACTACTCCCTCACTCATGCCTGGCTTTTTCCTGCAATGCAGGAAAGCATGCGCAGGGCCGACTACAAGTTCAACTTCAACTGCGGACCCAAGGGCAAAGAAGGCGCATTGGATTTCCGGCTCAATATTCCCCTTGGCACCGAAAGCAATCTTTGGAACGCCGCCAGCGATGGCCAGTTAGGAGGAGTGATTCAGCTTTTCCGAGATTGGCGGCTATCGGGCAATGAAGAACTGCTAAAGGATCTGTGGCCCAGCGCCCAAAAGGCTTTGGAGTTCGCCTGGATTCAATGGGACAGGGACAAGGATGGATTTGTAGATGGCGACCAGCACAACACCTATGACATTAACTTCCAAGGACCCAACCCTCTCACACAGTTTTTCTATCTGGCTGCCTTGCGCGCGGCAGAGGAAATCTGCCGGCACTTGGGAGATTCGGCAAGAGCCGATGGTTATCGCGGCCTTTACGAATCGGGAAGAATGCAGACTGAAGCCAGGCTTTGGTCGGGTGAGTTTTTCATTCAAGAAGACCCCAACACAGAACTCGATTCGCCCAAGTATCAGCACGGTCATGGCTGCCTTAGCGATCAAATTTTTGGTCAGCTCTGTGCCAGCTACGCCGGTTTGGGCGACCTCGTTGATCCTGGCCTGATCACTCAAACGCTGCAGTCGATCTACAAATACAACTTCAAAAACCCTCTTGGTCGGCACGAGAATCTTCAAAGGGTCTATGCCGTCGCCGATGAGCCGGGTCTGATTCTTTGTTCCTGGCCAAAAGGGGGGCGGCCCTACTATCCCTTCATCTACTCCGATGAAGTCTGGACTGGGATCGAGTATCAGGTGGCTTCACATTTGGCTCTCAACGGGATGACCGAGGAATGCTTGGAGATCGTGAGGGGAATCCGCAAGCGATACGACGGCAGCAGGCGCAACCCTTGGAACGAGTTCGAATGTGGGTCGCATTACGCCAGGGCAATGGCATCTTACGGCCTGATCCTGGCCTTCTCCGGCTTCACTTGCGATTCTGTTGCAAAAGAAATCGATGTCAGACATCAGGGGAGGTTCTTTTTTGCCACCCCGCACGGATGGGGAAGTGTGCAGCGTCAGGGTGATAAGGTCGATTTCCACCTGGCAGAAGGTGTGCTGATGCCTGAATAAGCTGGCTTTCTGCCAGTTTTTTCAAGAATTTGCACAAGGTTTTGCATTACCTGTTGCACCTGGGCGGAGAATGACGTAGAATTGAGCAATCGATTGCCCAATGGAAACTTGGGGTTGAGGACTGAAATGTCTGAAGCGACTTTGACCAGAAACGATTTCATTACAGATGCTGACCGCGAGGCCTTTGAGGCCAATGGTTTTCACCTGATCAAAAACGCCCTCACTCCGGATGAAGTGGCGAAGTACAGAGCCGCCTTGGTCGAGATGCTGCAGACTCCGGCCGACCACCCCTACGACAGCAGAATGCTGAAGGCGACCATTCCTGGTGCCCCCCCCACCAAGATCAACCCTCGGGGAATTTGGGCAGCATTCGACCTGCCACTTTTCCACGATGACTTTTACGAGTTCATTTTCCACCCCAAGATCACCCTTTCGGTGGCCGGGCTGATTGGTCCTGACGTCAATCTCTACGAAACCTCCTGCGTTTCCAAGGTTCCTGGCTTCCCCGGCACCTATCGAGACTGGCACCAAGACACGGAGTATTCCGACCCCCAGAGCAACGAATACAACGTCACGGTCATCACCTACCTTGACCACATGGATGGTCAGTCTGGAGTGACTGGCGTCGTTCCCGGCACTCACCTGATTGGCCCTCTTCCTCACGTTCTTCCGAAGGAAGAGTATTCGAGCAACGCAAGAGAAGTGGCCGACAAGGAACAGTACGACGATCGCGGCGTCTATCAGACTGTGGAACCAGGCGACACTTTGGTCTTCCTCGGAAGAATTGTGCACAAATCGGCTCCAAACTTTTCAGATTCTGACAAGCTGAGTCTTGCGTACAACTACGTTCGCAAGGATACTTTCGATCTCAGCGAAATCAGCCGCTACATCGGGGCAGCCACCCCTGTCGTTCGCGACGGAAAGCTGTACCGCCCCTTTTAGGATTCATAAATCTCAATCCGTCAACAAAACACTCTCAGCCAACGAAGGTCATAAATGAAACTCAACTCATTCAGCAGCTCCTCCTCGGTAAACCGACGAGGCTTTACTCTCATTGAACTCCTCGTCGTCATCGCGATCATCGCGATTCTTGCCGCAATTCTTTTCCCCGTTTTTGCTCAGGCTAAAATGGCCGCCAAAAAGGCCACCTCTGTTTCCAACAGCAAGCAGATTGGCCTCGGCATGCTGATGTATGCGGGAGACTACGATGACAACTTCCCCATGCTCGAGCATGGTGCCCCCTACTCCTACGTCAACACTTGGCCCGAGCTGGTTCAGCCCTACATCAAGAACTGGCAGATCTTCCGAGATCCCAGCGACGGACAGGCCAACGACAACACCTACCGAAACAACTGGGGACTCCCCGCCAACGCCACTCAGAAGGATCTTGATACCGCTCGCGGCTACGGATCCAGCTATGGCTACAACTACGCCTTTCTTGCTCCTGGAGTCGGTGCTCCTGGCAGCGAAATCTACGGCGGCGGCAAGTCTCAGACTCAGATTGCCAATGTTGCAGATACGGTCATGCTGATTGATGGCACGGCATGGGGTGCTGGTGGAAGCCAGCCCAACTGCACGCCAAGCGGCGGCGGCTGGTATTCAGTCGATGCTCCGGCTATCTTGGATTCAACCGGATTCAACTATTCCACCACGACTCTCTACTTCTTCGGATGGTTCTTCGATCCTTCCCACGGCTGCTCGTGGCAGAGATACGGCGGCGCCTATCCCCGCTACACTGGCAAGTTCAATGTATCCTGGACTGACGGCCACGTTTCGACTCGAACTCCAAACAGCATGATTGCAGGCGTTCAGTACAACATCGCCACTCCCCAGAACAGCCGAGTCATCGACAAGTCTGTCTACATTTGGGATCTTGAGTAATGAAGAAGCTGAGCCTCGTCGGAATCTGCCTCTTGGGAATTCTTATCGCTGGATGCGGTGAGAAGGCCGAGCCACCCTTGACAACGGATGCCTTGGACCCCAATGCTGTGACTACGGAAAACCCTGGTCAGGCTGCTGGGGCAGTCCCTGCAAAACCTCAGCCTAACCCTAACGCAAAGTACGCTCCAACCCGCTAAAGGGTCATAAGAGTCAGCAGCAAAGAAGGAGCTCCATTCTTGGAGCTCCTTCTTCTGCTTTCAGCCTTGACTCTGAGAGCTAGGACCAATATCCCCTGCTTTTTTTCGATTCTCACAGCCAGTTGAGCCGGAAATAAGGCTTCTTTTACAGCCCATTTTCTGGGCTGGTAATGGTGCCTGCAAAACAAAAGAGGAAGAGTGGAAACAACAAGTAGGCAAGGAAATGGCTGAAGAGAAGTACGTTGTGTTTCAGTTGGGCAGGGAACTTTATGGAGTTCCGATTGACCGGGTTGAGAGGATCTTGGAAGACCAAGAAGTCACCAGGATTCCCAAGCTGGCCAGCCTCTTTCTTGGCGTTTTTGATTTGAGAGGAGAGACTATTCCCGCCCTCGATTTGAGAAAGCGTTTTGATCTTGAACAGAGAGCTGCGCCTGGCTCGATGATTGTTGTTCTTTCAAACGAGAACCGCTGTGCCTGGAGGGTTGACCAAGTCGCCGGGATTTACAGCTTCGCCGATGAGGATATTCAGGAAAGCCCCGCCTTGGTTAAGGCGGAGAAAGATGAGTTCCTTGCCGGTGTTGGCCGACATGGCAATGACCTGATTGTTCTGCTGGATGCAGACAAGGTCCTGCCAGAAACAGCCAAGAAAGCTTTGGCTCTAGCCGCCTAATCTGAGCCAAATCTGGCCTGTCCGCTGCCAAGCCTTTGGGTTTGAGCGGGCGGGTCAGTCTGTTTATGCTGGCCTTACTGGCCCCTTAGTAGGAGCCTTCTTCACCTGCCAAGACTGACAGTCGGCTGAGGTGATGTATCAGGCTTCAGTCAGAAGCTTGATGGGTTGGTTCCTGTTTCAGACTGGACATTGCCATAGGGGTCGTATTCAGCCCTATAGACGGCTGCTCCAGAAGAATCCTGAACCATCACCACAGAGCCTAAGGGATCTGGCACGAAGTCATGAACAACGCCGTCTTTGACCTGGCGCATCATCTGTCCGCCGACAACAGTGAAAGTGGTGACGCTCACGAATTCCTCTCCTGAATATAGTCAGATCCGTCCCAAACAAAGGTCGTCCTTCCTGTAGAGGTCTGCCGAACAACTCTTTGTCCATCTCCATTGTAAGACATGATTGTCCGGTTCCCATCTTCCTGCTCAATATCCGTCGAAATCAATCTCACAAAAACTCCGTTTTTTGCTGACTCAAATCGATGCACTAATATGCTAGAGATACAGTCCAGGCTACTGCCTTGTTTAAACTCTCATCACTACATGTGTCTCTTCCTCATTCCTAATTGCAAGAATGTTGCTTTTTGGCATCCATTTCTCAATCAAGGATTAGGCTCAAGTTTGATGGGAATTCTCAATGCCCTCCTTTAACCTCAATCCGCTTCAAATCACTTGATACTTCAACCCCGATATCACTACCGATAACATCTGGAATCTGAAAAAAGACGAATGACCATCCATCTTTTAACTTCACCGTTCGTAGAACGAACGGAAGCCTAAGCAAGTCGCGAGATACCAATCGATTAACAGCAAGAACCAAACCTTTCCCACGAGTGGCTCCTGAATTGTCTTCCAATTTGGCTGAAAGTTTGCCTCTTGAAAACCATACCTTCGGCTTTTCGCAATTGTCTTTCTCACACGAAAAAGATAACTGCCAATCGTTAGTATCAGATTTTTCACCAACTCCAACCGGTTCAACCGTATAGGTAAGAGTTAGATCATTAGAGTAGCCAAACTGAATCCGGAGATCATTGTCCAATGGAAGCTCCTGCGACACATACTCAATAAACTGAATATTGGCGTTACCTTGCGGCACCTTATTCGCCTTCTTACATGAAAAAAGCAGAATAAGAAACGCAATTGAACAGCAGGCTACCTTGATATGTCTCATTAGCAGAAATCGCAGTTTCTTGGCTTGGGGTTACAGTTAAAACGTGCCATGTATCGGCAGGCTTCGCAGATCCTTTTTCTGTAGAGTTTTTCACATACCATTCGTTGTGCTGGAGGCTTGCGCCCACATTCACTCTGTCTCTTGCTTACTAGGCAGTTAATTTCTGTTGAAGTGGGTTTGCATTCATCGTCTGGACGCGTTCGCTGTTTTCTTCCATATTTTCCCGATGGACAGCCGCCTGGTTGGCCCACATGTTCCACTTCATGAGCCCATATGCATTTCTTAATGCCCTCCGGAGAGCCAATGCCGCCCCACTTCCAAACACAAGGGTAAGCCTTCCCGTTACAACACACCACTCCGCCGCCATCTGTGGGACCTACTTGTCCGTTTTTTTCCGCATACGCACAGGGCCCCCCGGGATAGCTCTCACATTCGTGCGGCCAGGCCAAAACGCATCTTACAATGTTGTCAATTGCTTGTTGACCCATGTCTACCCAAGGTTTGGGGGGGCCTATTGCAATCATCTGCAACCCACTCGGATCAACACCCATAGTCGGAGAAGCCGCTGCATAGACGTACCCTGGCTCACTGGGCCACAAGGGATCCTTGGTCAGCCATCTGCCGAGGTTATTGAGCAGGTATCGGGCTCTCACATACATGCTCGTGGGAGAGTCCTTGATGTAGCCAAGGGTTCCAACATAACCAAGACTTGATGGGTTGGTGCCTGTCTCAGACTGGACATTGCCGTAGGGGTCGTACTCAGCCTCATAAACAGTGTTCCCAGAAGTGTCTCTCACCATCACCACAGAGCCAAGAGGGTCGGGCACGAAGTGACTGACAGTTCCTCCTCTGCTTTCAGAGAGAATCTGACCGTTAACCGTGGTACAGACAACAGACATAGCCATTAGGAGTTCACCTCGCCGAGATAGTCGCTTCCGTCCCAAACAAAGGTGGTTCGGCCAGTCGAAGTCTGGCGAACGATCCTTTGTCCATCTCCATTGTAAGTCATGGTTGTCCGATTCCCCATCCCGCTTCTCGGGATCTGACGATATCATTTTTCACAGAAACTCTGTTTTCTCTGTCGTAGGTGTAGGTGGTGCGAAGACCGCCTCTGTTCTCGACTGTCATGTTGCCGTCCCGCTACTCGGGATCTTCGATTGTTGTCGTAGGTGAAAGTGACACTTGTTGGACCATCCTGCATTGTGACAAGGAAGCTTTGGAAGTTGACGTTGAGCGTCACTGGCTGGGCGCCCTCTGCGAAAATGCTGCGCAGATTGGCATTCGCGTCAACCGTGTAGGTGACGGCCTTGCTCCCTGGCTTTATTTGAACGTTTGATAAAGAAATCCTAATCCCGCGCTGCTCGCCGGTCAGTCTGGGCGTAAAATTCTTCGGGAGATTCAACTAAGAACCATGATTGACTATCGCGCCCATTACGCCGGCTGGGTTATGAGCTGTGCCGACTTTTTTGCCAAAGACCTCGCCGCCCTTTCTGAAGAGCAGTACAACAACACCTACGGCGGAGTGACCCGAAGCCCACGCAACATTGCCACCGAAGTCGCAGTTTTGACCTCTGGAACGGTGAAAATTGTCCAGGGTGGCGGTATGGCCATGCCCGGCGATGAAGTGATGAAGGCAGCAGAAATCGAGCTGGATACTCCGGCCAAGGCAGGCCACGCGGTGAATGCAGCCGCAGTTGAACTGGCGAAGGCAGTCAAGGCTGCTTCAGATGAAGACCTTGCTCGCGAGATTATGATGCCCTGGGGCCAGGCTTTTTCTGCCTACGCCTTGGCTCACCTGACCGCCACCCACATCATGTATCACGACGGCCAGATCAACTACGTTCAGGCCATCAACGGCGACGCCGAGATGCATTGGTTCGGCCCCGGCTAGGTTCCTGCTCGTCCAGGCTTCAACCTAACTAAATTTCCCCCTCCAGCAAAGCGATTCGGAGGGGGATAAAAGGGGGTGGGAAACCAGACACCGCATTGAGCGGATAAGGCGCCGTTGACCCGCTAACCTTGAAACCCCCAACACAAAACCAGATAGACTGAACCCATGGTTCAGCAGCTGTGGGCGCCCTGGCGTTACGATTACGTCTCCTCGGTGGACACGGCCCCTAAGCTGGAAGGCTGCCTTTTCTGCGGCCTGCCTCAGGTCGAAGATGAGCAGGAAGCCCTTATTGTGGCCCGTCGGCCCTTGGCTTACTGCCTGCTAAACCGCTACCCCTACACCTCTGGCCACCTGATGGTGACCCCCTACCGGCATGTGGGTTCGATGGCAGAACTGACCGATGCCGAGCTTTTGGAAATCAATCAGTTGGTGAGGGATGCCACCCAGTGGCTGGACCAGACTCATCAGCCCCAGGGCTACAACATCGGGGTCAACCAGGGCCGAGCTGCCGGAGCCGGAATCCCGGACCATATTCACTGGCACATCGTCCCCCGTTGGCTGGGCGACACCAACTACATGACCCCGGTGGGAGGCGTGAGGGTGATTCCTCAAAGTTTGGAAAAGGCTTACGAACTGATCAAATCCGCTGCCCAGGGAGCCGCCTAGTGTTGAGCCTGATAACACTTGCCGAAGAAGCCAAGCATTGCCAGAAGTGCGGCCTGCATGAGAAGCGGAGAAACGTCGTCTTCGGCGAAGGGAACCCCTCGGCTCCTTTGGTGCTGGTGGGAGAAGGGCCGGGCGAACAGGAAGATCAATCTGGTCGACCTTTTGTTGGGCGATCTGGACAGCTTTTAGATAGAGCCTTAGCCGAATGCGGCCTCGATAGAAGCCAGGTCTACATTTGCAACACGGTAAAGTGTCGGGCCGCCGATTGGAGCACCGGCAAACCCATGAACCGCCCTCCGACTCCGGAAGAATCTTTGGCCTGCCGTTACTGGCTTTACCCCCAGCTCGACCTTGTCGCTCCTGAAGTGATTCTCTGCATTGGCGCCCCCTCGGCGAAGAACCTGATCAAGAAGAACTTCAAGATCACCCAAGAGCGGGGAATGGTTTTTCGCTCGGACCTCTCCCAGGCTCTCATGGCCACCCTGCATCCGGCTTACATTATCAGGCAGTCGACCAAGACTTACGATGGCGGGTTCAGCCTGCTGGTGGAGGATATCGCCAAGGCCTGGCGGGGGGCTTCTCGGCTCCGAGAGGGGAGGGGCGCTGGGGGCTTTCATGATCGCAAGGTTGAGAGAGACTTGAAGAAGGAACTGGAGATCAGTTCTGATCGACTGAAATTATTTGATTCTCAATAATTTGATTGCCCTGTAAGGAGGCCTTTTCGTATCTATCGGGCATAATTCAGCATGCAGCAGCCGTCAGATGCTTTTATGGATCTTTCAAAGCGAGCTCCAAAATGGACAACGCTCTCGCAGGTTGTTTCTGGATGCTTGGAGTCAGGCGTTAACTCGCAAGAGTAATTGTATAATGTGGCAATATGGATGCTTGACAACGGTTGCGAAGCGCACGGTCGAGAAATTCTGCGAGGAATAGAATCAAACACATCCGTCATAGGAACTTACGCTCTTGCCGCACTTCAGGCCATAGAAGCTGGATAGACAGAAGATTCAAGGGAGAAGAAATGGATGACAAAGAAAGAGTAAGGGCTCCACTCTCTGCAGGCAAAATATTCAATGCCATCTTGAATGGCTTGATAATTGGTGGCGCAGGCGGAGTTATCTGGTGGTTCGTTATGCGGGCGGATCAGATGAAACCAGACAAAGTTCCCATTTTGTTTCTCATTTCGTTCTCAATATCTTTCTTTTTTCAGTTCTTGTTACTATTGCCAGAAAAGCGAAAAGTAACAGAGGAACAGATTCTTTTGAAGGTCTATCAAATCCTTGCATTACTGCTGGCTGTTGCGCTGGGGGCGAGACTTGCCTTTGGTTCACTTCTCAACTAATCGCTGCCTCTTCCACTTACTATAGGGTGGACTGACGAAAAACTAAAGATGAGCGAGAGTGATCCTGAGACTCTCGATCTTCGTAAGAGAAGTTCTAAGATGCTTTTGAATGGAATTGCAGCAGCATTTGCGATCTCCGCGCTTGTTTCCAGTTTGACCTTAGGTTCCATTTTGGGATTGAGAAGATTCACACCGATGACGAAGACAGCCTTAGCATCTTTCAGTGGGACTCAAAGATATTCGTCTCACGTGCGAAGAGTCACTTTGTGGCAGGTGCCTTTCTGGGTAATGATGACGGCAAAGGTGAGCTTGAGAGTAAAATTTTGCACTAGAAGAGCAAGGAGATTAAGTTGAAATCTGACAAGAGCAGAAGATGGCTTAAGGCTCTCGTTTTAATCTTGGCTAGCCTGCTGTTTGCGTTCATTCTTGGCAGAGCAACACTCAAATGGTCAGGAGTCACCACAACAAACTCTGGCTTCAAGTATTTGCGAGATCTTTCTGGAAAGTATTCAAACAGTGGGTTTCTACAAGGCTGCTACACAGAGGCTTATCTCAGATCTATGGGTTTGGATTCAGAGGACGCGCGTAGCTTTCCTGACCGATTTGTTGAACTGGTGTTGAATCGTAAATTTGAAGATGCAGCAGTACGTTCAGAGATAGTTCTGGGAGCAGAAAAGTTGGGATTCAAGCTGGACAAGGGTGCTGAACGACTGCCTAATGATGCGATCACTCTTGAGCTTGAAGATGAAACTTTGTTTATATTGATGCGAAACAAGGCTGATGGCAGACTCAAGATTGGTCTTACATACAGCTCTTCACTTCAGTCACGAAGGCTCTCGCAGGCCTTGTTCATATGCCTTCCATAAGCAACCCAATAGAGGGTCAAGGTGTAGTATTTTAATGACGCCAAAGCAGCTCGCTGTTCGCCCTGTTGCCGCCTGCCTTGCGATAATTTTTGCAGCCAGCCTCACCTTAAACGTTGGACTTTTGCTGAGAGATGAGTTTCGGCGCGAAACGATTAGGAGCCTCAGCTACCTGGAGGTGGATGAACTGCAGCGCAGATTTGGGACGGGAGACAATCTCATTCCTTCAGATCTGCTGTCAAGAATCGACCATGAAACGCTGAGCGGAGTAGGCCAGGCTGGCTTCTCGACCGGCGCCTTCCTCACCATCGTTCTTTTCACCTTCTGCTTCACTGCCCTGATCGGATACGCAGTTCTTGAATCTTACTTCCGAACCCTGTCCCGTAAAGCAGCAGGCGAAACCCCGACCCCCTAAAATCACAAACGGAGCTCTCAAAAGAGAACTCCGTTTCCAAAATTTGGTGCGCAGGAAAGGACTCGAACCTTCACGCCTTGTGAGCACTACCACCTCAAGGTAGCGTGTCTACCAATTCCACCACCTGCGCGATGAAAGAAAAGAATACCCCGAGCCACCGCCAATCGTGCTGAAGTAGACCCAGCAGGGCCCTAAATCAGCTTCTCAACCCGGAAGGATGTGCGGCGGGCGATGGCCTCTCTCCAGGCACCATCAGGAGAAACCAAAGGAATCCACCAGAAAGCCGGGCGTCTGCCCGCTTTGCACAAGCCTTCGGTCGAAATCACCGCTTCTCTAATCAGGCGGGTTCGGGCAAGCTCCGCTTCAAGGGCAATATCGCTTCGTCTGGCGCGAGCTCGCACCACTTCATCTGCGCTGACCAAAGTGTCCTGCTCGTTCTGCAGGCCACGCCACTGATCCCACGAAATCTTGACTTCTTCTCTCAGCCGCTCTTCTTCATGGATCAGCTTTTCGCGGTGAGCCAAGTCTTCGGCAGAGGGAGAAAGTTCAAAGATGGCTGCCCGCCAATGAACTCCTCTTTCCTTTTGGACCGAGTCGATCTTGAGGTTCAGCGTCTTGATTCGGGTCAGAACTTCCTTTTTCCTCAGCTGAATCGCTTTCAGAGATTCCTTCAGAGCCAACAGCCTTTCATGAATCGCTTGGTATTCCTTAGCCAGGCAGTTCCACTGTCCGCCCAGTTCGACCTGTAAATACTGAACCAGAGCCAATGGCCGCTTAAGCTCAGCCAGAGAGGCCAGGATCTTCTTCTGATCTGACGCAACTTCTGCCCATCGGGAGGCGAAGGATTGTCCTGAAAGTTCTTCGGTTCCGAAGGGGCGCTGCAGTGGCTGAGGCAGTTTAAACCAGGCCTGAATATCTTCCAATGCCTGCCAGGTTTTGAGGTGAATTCTGACGATGGGGTGCAGAGTCAGATCCATGCCAGCCGAGGCGAGCAGCTGGTGGAACCTCTGCGAGCGGGGCATGTAGCCGCTTGCACCTTCGTGAAAGACAAAAACGTGCTCGGCGGCAAGCATGCCGATGAGGGTCACGGCCTTGCCAATCAGAACGACTCCCGTGCCGAACCTCTTTTCCAAAAGCTCGGCGAGCTGTTTGGGAGTTTCTGGCGCCTTTTTGAAGCTGAAGCCCACAGGCTCTGGGGTCATGATCAGGCCGCCACGGGTGCCGAGTCTTAAGGTGCCGCGTCCTCGGCCAGGAATAAAAACGTCGAAGGGAAGGGCTCCCACGCCAAAGCGGTCCAGGGTGTACATCTCAGTCCCTGTCACGGTTTGGTCGTAGCAGTCTTCTGCTTTCTGCCTGGTGGCTGGGTTCAAAAAGTGACCCAGAAGCCTAAACCTTGGCAGGTCGGCGGTGGCGGGGTTAAAGGCTAAAAGCTGAGTCGTCGAGGTTGTCTCAACATTCAGCTCTTCACCAGCCGCCAGGCTGTAAAAGTCGGGGAGAAGCCTTTGATAAAATCCGCTCAGGTTCTGACCTTCTTCGGCATCAACGTGACGGCAGAAAATCTGTTTTAGCTGGTCAGCGGCGGGGTGCCTGACTTTTGCGCTCGGGCCGGCCAGGTGACTAATCGTTTCCTGCATGCCCCAATCCAGGCCGCCAAAAAGCTCATTGAAGAGGGGGTCCAGAGGCTCTTCGGCGATGGTTCTTTGGCCAGGATTAAGGCTTACCAAGCCTCTCCAGCCCCAGGCTTCTGTCACTTCATCCAGCCAGCCCGGACGCTCTTTTTCAATGCGGCCGATCTTGGCTCCGGCTGCCTGCAGCTTCTCGCGAGAAATAACGGTTTCGCCGCCAAAGAGCACAGAAAATTCTGCCGCTGCCGCCCACAGATTCTGGGTGGTGGTGTCGTTATGGGGCAAAAGAGCAAAGCCAGACTTCTTATGGCCCTGGCCAGGGTGCTTGGCAAAGTAGTCCGTATCGTGGACGCCAGCAATAAAGGTTCGGTCGCTTCCGAACCTGCGTGAAGCCTGCAGGATCATCCCCTTAAGGGGTTCATCCCAAAAAACTGTTTGACCAAGTGCCAGAAAGGGGACCCCAGGAGCAAGCTCTTCCAGCTCCTTTAAGGCTTCTTTCTGGCTAGGACACCAAGACTCCATGCGCCTCCCATTCTACGCCCTGAATTCGCACTACGTGGCCCAAGTTCCCTGAGTCCTGATTTACAGGGCAATTTGCGAGCAAACCTTAAAAGATTGAATCCTGACCCTAGAATGAAGTGTCAGACAAATACTCTGCGTGTCGCAAGGTGAGTTTGGCGAGGTTAAACCATGAAGGTGCGGGTCTATGAAGGAGACATTAAGGTTCAGAGCTTTGTTCTGGGCAACATTCATCCTCACCTCACTCTTCCCACCACCACGGTCAACTCGTGGCTGGTTCACCTGCCTCAAGGGCGGCTTCTGGTCGATGCCGGTCCGCCTTGGGCCGGTCGAGCCCTGGCCCGCGAGCTGCTTCGTCGAAATCTCGAGCCCAAGTGGGTTGCCCTGACTCATGCTCATATCGATCATGCGGGGGGAATCTGCGATCTTCTCAAGCTCATTCCTTCGGCTAGGTTTTTGGCGCAGGAAGCTGATATTCCGGTTCTGAGCTCGGGAGAAGTCTTGGTCCCCAGCTTTATCAATCCCTTCACTCCTATTCGCCCGGCCATTCATTGGGCTTTTACAAGGCGACCCATGCCTAAGTGTCACCCCGATGGCGACCTAAGCGAACTGGCTGAGCTGGGCATTGAAGTGCTGCAGACTCCCGGGCACTCTCTTCCTCATGCCTCGCTTCTTCTGCCAGATGGCAGCCTCATGGCGGGAGACGCTCTGGCCGTCAACCCAGCCGGGCGCCCCGTGGTGAACGCCTTTTACGAAGATCAGGATCTGATGCTGGAAAGTCTGCAGATTCTTGCAAGGCGAGGCAGCGGCCGAGTCTTTGCTGGCCACGGGGTCCCCTGCAGCATCGAACAGGTGAGGTCGCTTGTCGAAAACACTATCCACAGCGGCCCCAAAAAGCCTCTCAAGCGCAAGACAATCTAGCTAGTCCAGAGCGTCGGTGTCTGGCCTCGGAAAGGGCAGATTCAGGTAGAGACCCATCTGAACAATTCGGCTGCGGGTGATCTGTTCAACCACCAGCCTGCCCAGGTGAGTTTCGATAAAGTCGCCCTGCACCGGAATCTTTTCCAGCTCGTTGGTGACCATGGCAGCCACGGCATCAGTCGGGGAATCTTCCGAAAGGGGCTCGTCCAAAAAGTCCAGAATCTGATCCCATCTTACGTATGGGCTCAGCCTTAAGCGGTTAGGAGTGATCTGCTCGATCTCAGGCCGCTCTGCTTCAATATTGTCCTGTAGGTCGCCAAGAATCTCTTCGACAATGTCTTCCAGGGTCAGCATTCCCTTGGTGCCGCCGTACTCATCTTGAACCAGCAGAAACTGAGTTCGCGATTCTCTCATGATCGAAAGGGCACGGTCAAGTGAGAGATTTTCCGGAACGAATTTAGCCTGTCTAATCACCTCGCTCAAATTGAACGAAGGCATGTTCCAGTGCCGAATGATGTCCTGCAGATAGACAATGCCTCTCAGATCATCAAGATCCGAGCCGTAGACGGGAAGCCGCGAGTGGCGGATCTTTCTCAGTTCGTTAATCAGATCATCGCCAGAAAGATCGACCTGCAGGCATTCCATATCCAGCCGGTGGATCATGATGTCTCTGGCGGCAAGGCGGTCCAGCCTTAATGCTTTAAGGACAAGATCAGCATGGTCTTCATCAAAGGCTCCGGCGTCTTCACTGGCCTGCACAACCATCTGAAGTTCGTCTTTGCTTAAGACCTCGTCTTCAAGGCCTTCCGTCTGAATCCTTAGAATCCTGAGGATCACCTTGCCTGATCGATCGAAAAGCCAGATGAGGGGCTTGACTGCGATCATCCAGATTCTAAGCGGGATGATGAGGGTGAGGCTGACTCTCTCGGCATTTACCAGGGTCAGATACTTAGGGACCAGTTCTCCCAGGACGACAAGAGCGTAGGTAACGACGATGAGGGAGAGGGTGGAAATGACCCACTTTGGGAGAAAGTTGATTACGCTGCCTATGGCGGCAGTGAGGGAGGGTTCGACGATCGCACCAATGGCGATGCTGAAAAGGCTGATGCCTATTTGAATGCCGGCAACATAGCTGTGCTTATCCTTTACGGCGTTAAGGACAAGCTGGGCTCGACGATTCCCAGATGTGGCCAGGGACTGCAGTCGTGTCTGACGGACACTGAGCAGACCGTATTCGGCCATGACAAAAAGCGCATTTCCTATCAAGAGCAGGATGCCCGAAACTAGAGTTCCTAGGTTCATGGCAGCGCGTTACGTTCAGGAGGGTCGGAGCTCATGGCTTTGATTCAGCTTGTTCGGTTCGCCTCAGAAGTCTGGGCTGGTAGATTATAACATGCTCCCGAAAGGCGTCTATCCCGCCCTTGTCACACCCTTTGACGAAAAAGGAGTCCTGGATGCGCCTTCTTTGGCAAGACTTCTCGGTTTTCACAAGGCGGCCGGAGTCAGCGGAATCGTTCTGGCAGGCACAAATGGCGAAGGCGCAAGTCTGACTGGAGCAGAGAAGCGAGACCTGCTGGAAGCAGCGAGAGTCTGCGATCCCGATCAGAGATTCATTCTTGGTCTTCTGGTCAACAGCCTTTCAGAAGCGACGTGGCTGGCCGGAGCCGCAGGAAAAAAGGGAGCTGCCGCTCTGCTTCTTTCCCCCCCTTCGTTTTGGAGGCGAGCCTCTGAAGACGGCTTGTTTGAGTGGCTCAAAACTGTCCTGGATGCTGCTTCCGTTCCGGTTCTGCTTTACGAAAATCCACCAGCAAACGGGACGGCTCTGCCTCGAGAGCGTCTGCCAGAACTCCTCTCTCACCCCATGTGCGCTGGGGTCAAGAACTCTTCGGTGAAGGAAGATGAGCTGGATTGGTGGAGAGAGACGGTGCGAGAGGATCAGGCTCTGTGGGTGGGAGACGAGCGCATGATTCCGGCCGCCTTTAATAAGGGGTGGAACGGAACAATCTCTGGGGCATCCAACCTGCTTTCTCCCTGGCTAGTGCCCATCGTCCGAGACTGGCCTAATGAATCAGCCCAGGCAAAATTTGAACTGATTCAGCCGCTTCTCGAAGAGTTTCGGCGTCACATCCAGCCAGAGACTCATAAGTCCGTTCTCGCCCTTTGGGGGCTTTTGGATTCACCCGCCCCTCGACTGCCTCTGCTGCCTGGCGCCCAAGGGGATGCTGTCGCCGCAGAAGTGAAGAGGATTGTCGGGATGGAAAAGGGCAGGCTGGCGCTGACTAGTTAACTTTGTTAAGAAAAGCTTAAAGCCCCCAAGCCCGTGCCTATACTCTGCCTGTGGTGAAGAGTTGGGGAGTGCTGGCGGTTCTTGCCTTGGGCGGCGCGCTGGCAGGATTTGCGGTTAAGACGGAAGTGAGGGTGGGAGACAAGACTCCCGACGGAATCTGGGTTCCTACGGGACAGGCAGTGGATCCTGCCGGTTCTTTGACTCTCTTTCCGGGCCGACCTCTGGAAGTGATCTGGGACAAAAGCGGCCAGAAGATCATTGCAAAGACAATCAGCGGGCTGCTGGTAGTCGATGGACCCTCCGGCAAGATTCTTCAAAAGCTGGATTCAAAGACTGGCAGTTCCATGACAGGTTTGGCCCTGAGTGCAGATGGCAGAACGCTGCTCACCTCAGATTCTGGCAGCCAGGTTCAGGTCGCAGTTCAAGATGAATTTGGTGATTGGAAGTGGGGCGATTCAATCACCCTTCCTGTGGCACCAGTTAAAGGAAATCCTCATCCCTGTGGAATCGCTTGGCTGAACGCTGATGAAGCTCTGGTCGCCATGTCGCGGTCGAATCAGGTTGCTTTGATTTCGGTGAGTCAGAAAAAGGTCGTCAAGGTCTTCAACGTCGATATCTGTCCTGTCGCGATAAAAGTGCTTGCCGATGGCCGAGCCGCCGTCGCCTGCTGGTCGCGTCCACCGGCAAAAGGAGAAAAGACACAGGAATCCAGCGGCACTCCAGTCCCTATCAGTGAGGGTGGAGTCGCCAAGGGAGGATCACTTGTCTTTCTTGACCTCAAGACAGGCAAAACGACCAGCACCAGCATCGGCCGACAAGGCATGGCGATGGTTGAAGACAAGGGTCTGATCTATCTTGCCTGCGGCAGCGAAGAAGCGATCGAAGTCATCTCTGCCTCAACCGGCAGGATGGTTAAGCGCATTTCGCTTCTGCCTGTGAAGGGAATGAAGAAGGGGATCGGCCCGAACGGACTGGCTTTAAGCCAAGACAGAAAGACCCTCTATGCCGCCTGCGGAGGATTAAATGCCCTCGCCGCCATTGACCTTGCGAGCGGCCGAGTGCAGGGCTGGATTCCAACCGGCTGGTACCCAGGTGGCATCGATATCGCCAAGGGCCGACTTGCCGCTGCCTCGATCAAGGGTTATGGATCAAGAGGAGGAATCGACCCCACAGAAAGAGGCGTCTATCAGTTCCAGGGCATCGTTTCCAGTCTCAATGAGCCTAAACTGACTGAGCTTCAGCAGTGGACACCCAAGGTTGTCAAGCAGGCGGTGGCGGCCCAAGAGGCTGACCTTAAGGCCAGCCGCACACCAGTTCCTGTCCCAGCCAAGCTGGGAGACCCGAGTGTGTTTAAGCACGTGGTCTACGTGATTAAAGAAAACCGCACTTACGACCAGGTTTACGGCGACTACCCCTTGGGGGATGGGGAGCCAAAACTGGCCATGTTCGGCAAAGAAGTGACCCCCAACCACCGAGCCTTGGCCGACAGGTTTGGGCTTTTGGACAACTATTACTGCAACGGGGTGAACAGTGCTGACGGACACGCCTGGACCGTGGAAGGCAAGGCCACGACCTACTTTGAAAGAAGCTTTGGCGGCTGGACACGAAGCTATCCTTTTGGCGACGATCCCTTGGCTGTTTCTTCTCAGGGCTACATTTGGGACGCCATTCTTGACAAGGGCCTGACCTTTAGAAACTTTGGCGAGTTTGATTACGCCGAGCCATCCAAAAAAGAAGACTTCCTGACCATCCTGAGAGACTTTGAATCAGGCAAAAGGGAAGTGAAATTCACTCAGAAGATTGGGGTGGAAAGACTGAGGCGCTACTCTTCACCTACTTATCCCGGATGGAACATGGGGATTCCTGACGTCGTAAGGGCACAAGCCTTCATTGACGAATTCAAAGAAATGGAAAAGAAGGGAAGCTTCCCCAACTTCACCATTGTCTATCTGCCGCAGGACCACCACTCAGGTGCTCAGGCCGGAATGCCGACCCCGCGTGCTCATGTTGCCGACAACGATCTCGCCCTGGGCCGAGTTGTCGAGGCGATTTCGAAGAGTCGCTTCTGGAAAGAGACTGCGATCTTTGTCGTCGAAGATGACCCTCAGGGTGGCTTTGATCACATTGATGGTCACAGGTCAGTTGGGCTTGTCATCAGCCCCTACTCTAGGCCGGGAGTCAATTCTGCTTTCTACAGTCAGTCTTCTGTCGTCGGGACGATGAGGCGGATTCTCGGCCTGCCCCCCATGACTTACTTCGACTCTATCGCTCCTCTCATGAGCGGGTGCTTCCAATCCAAGCCAGATCTCAGGCCCTTTACGGCTCTCAAGAACACTTGGCCTTTGGACGAGATCAATGAGAAGAAGGAAGGGGTCGTGGCTCTTGACCTTAGCGGTCCAGATAGAGGAATGGAAGTGGAAAGGAATAGGCAGGCTTGGTTCACCGTCTTCCCCAACAGCCGTTTCCCTATGGAAGTTGTGGGTCCCCATGGTAGAGGTTTAGCCTCGCGCGGTTTGGTCCACGGAGACTTGGGAGTCGACGAAGACTAAGGGTTAGAGAGAGTCTTGCAGGGCAAAATCAAATGGCCCCTCCGGAGTTATCTCCGGGGGGCCTGTTGTTGTTCGAGTCAGAAAGCAGACCTTAGCGCTCGAATTCAACGACCTCTGTCTTCACTCGGCCAGCAAAGCCGTTGCGAACAAAGGTGTCGATTCCAGCTCCGCCGATTGCGATGGCATCGAGGCCAGCAGAGACGGTCGTTGCTCTGAGAGTATCGGCACCGGCGTCCAGGTTGATTCCGATGTTCTTCAAGGCGCTGACTCTAAGCAGGCTCACAAGGTCGTTCTGGTCGCCAGTCTCGACCTTGAAGTCTTCGGCAGACCTCATATCGGTCACGGTCACTCTGTCGCTGCCAGCATCGGTTGAGAAGAATCCAGACAGGCCAGTTGTGATCGTGGCTGCGGTGACGATGTCGTCGCCCATGTCGCCAAAGACTTCCAGGTTGCCTCCAACCGTCAATCGGCTGAGTTCAACTCGGTCAGCAAGCTCGCCGCCGATCGCGCTGAAGTTGAAGCCAGAAGTGCTGACCAAACCTCTCATCACGTTGGCTCCCTGGCCGCCGTCAAGAGCAATGTCGCCAGAAGCGAAGGAGTTGCTGACTGTGAGAGTGTCGTTGCCTTCTTCACCCTTCAGGTTGAAATTGGCGGAGGAGTTGCTTCCCTGTACTGTGAGAGTGTCGTTGCCCTGACCGGCTTCGATGATCACGTCGCCGAGGCTTCCCATGTTGCGAAGAAGGACTGAGTCGTTGCCGCCATCCATCTGAGCGGTGATGTTGACGAGGGGACCGGAGAGAAGTCTGACGCTGGGGAGGCCATTGACCAGAGTTCCGTTGAGGCCCGTGATCAGAACACCGTTGATGGTTCGATCAACGCGGATCGAGTTGCCGAAAGCATCTCCCTGAAGGTTCAGGTCGTTGCTTGAGATCTGAGCTGAAACGTTGTTGGCAGAGGCACTGGCGACGATGAGTCCGAGCGTGAGAACCAGAAGGCTGTTTTTCATTGTTTTCCTTGAGCCGATCCGAGCCGGCTGTACAAGTCAAGGGCAGCCAGGGTGGGACTTCATAACAGGAATTTTTAAAAATGCAGATTTTGTCCCGTGTTGGGGCGTAAATTGGGGAGGTGTCGAGCGTGCAGAGAGGTCCTTTCAAGGGGCAGGACTCCAAGCTTGTCCGTGAAGCGGTCAAGGGCAACCCAGACGCTTGGCATGAGATTATTGAAAAGTATTCTCCTTACGTCTATACAATCCTCAGGTCGGCCAGAGTCCCTGAGTCAGAGGAGGCAGATGCTTTTCAATATGTTTTCGTCGAGCTGTTTAAGAGCTTGGAAAACCTCACGAGGACCGATTCTCTGGCTCCCTGGCTCAGACAGACTGCCCTGCGCCATGCGGTGAGGCTGAGAGAAAAGCAGGCAAAACGAGGCCCCTCTTTATCTGAAGTTGAAGCTGTCGCTGACCCTCATGGTCTGGAAGCTGAAGTTATACAGGCAGACCAGGCTCAGCATATAAGAGAAGCTGTTGACGGCCTTCAGGACCGCTGCCGAGAACTGATTGTCAGGCTCTTTTTTGATGATCCGCCTCAGCCCTATGCCGAAGTGGCTGAAGCCCTGGGCATCAAGGTCGCCAGCCTAGGCATGACCCGACAAAGATGCCTTGAGGCCCTTGAACGAGCCTTGAAGGCGAGGGGAATTCAATGACCCTGGACAAGCTGATCGAAAGTTCAAAGGAGAAAAGACAGTCTCTTCCGAAGAGTCTGCTTTCTTCTGAGAACATTCAGAGCTTGGTGGCAGAAGGGATGGCCGTAATTAGAAAAGACTTGGTGCATGCAGGGAACTTGGCCAAGACTGCCATTGCTGGATCAAAAAAGCTTAGATCTTCCTCTGACCTTGGGGCCAGCCTGCGGCTTGCGGGCCACGTCGAGCTCTTGGCTGGTCGAGCCAAAAAGTCGATTCCTTACTATCGAGCTGCGCGAGAGGCTTTTGCTGAGATTCCTTTAGAAAGAGCTGCTACGGCAGTAGCGATGCTGCAGGCCCTGGCTTACACAGGTGATTACGACGAAGCTTTCGGCATTGGCGAAGAAGCTTTGGCTGCCTTTCTTGAAGCAGGCGACCACTTTAGGGCAGCTCGTGTGAGGGCGAACATGGCCAATGCCCTGCATCGGCTGGATCGCCTTCCGGAAGCCCAATCCCACTACGAACTCTCGATTCCGCCTCTTACTGAGGCTGGTGCCATCGCCGACCTCGCCATTGTGGCCAGAAACTATGGGGTCTGCCTCATGGGTCTGCAGGAATTCTCCCGAGCCGATGACATGTACAGTCGGGCAAGGGAAGTTTTTGCCGAAGCTGACGAAAAGTCGCTCATCCTCGAAATCGATCTAAACCGGGCCTATCTTTTGGGAAGAACCGGCATGATTCGAGAAGCGATCATCGCCTATCGCCGCCTTCGCGACAGCCTGCCAGCAGAATTGGGGTTCGAGGCGGGTCACAGCTTTTTGGATCAAGCTGATTTTATGCTCGAAGTCGGCTTATGGACCGACGCTGAAGAAGCTGCCAAAAGAGCAGGAGAGATTTTTGAACGGCTCGGGGTCAATTTCGAACTCGGCAAGGCCAGGCTGATTGAAGGATGGTCGCTTGCCAAGCGGGGACGCACCAGCGAGGCTCAAGAAAAGCTGAAGGATGCGAAGCGCCGATTGACCAAAGAGCCAAATGGAAACTGGCACGCCTTGATTCACCAGGCGCTAGCCGAATTGAACCTGGCTGAAAGGAAGATCGACCCCGCTTATAAAGAACTGCGAAAGGCGCATAGCTTCGGACCAAGCAGCGAAAGGGCCCCGAGAATCAAGGATCTTCTAGTCGCCTTGGCTATCGAAACCGGCCGCATGGCCGATGCTGAGCTTTTGTCAGAAGAGGCTTCGGCTGCCTACCGGGCAAAGTTCGCCAAGGCGAGCGGCAAAGATGGTGAAGCTCAGCAGTTTGCTCACTCTGCCCTAGCTGCCTATGATAGAGATAGGATCACTCTTGGACCCTCGCTGCTTCGTCAGGCTACGGCGGCAGCCAGAGAATCAGAACTCCGCGAATGCTTCCGGTCGTTAAGGAATCCTCAGGATCGGCTTGGAGTTGTCGCGCGGCTGAAGAATCAGTCTTTGGCGGAAATCACCCTCTCGCCAGAATCCACCGCTGACCAGGCTGATCTCCGTCGGACTCGGAGCGCGGTCTTTCAGGGAGCCAGGGCAGAAAGGCACGATGCCGAAAGCGCACTGGCGGCCAGGTGGAGAGAGGCGAGGATAGAAGCCGAACCCGGTTTGATTGCCGACCTTCTTCTGCCCCAGATGGCACAAGCCACCGCCTTTGCCGAGATTTTTCAGGATGAGGGCTTGATCTATGTCTTCATCTGCTGCGGAAAGGAGGTGAGAGAGCATGTTTTGGGGACCTTGGATGAGGTTCAGAGACAGGTCCGGCTTCTCAGGCTCCATCTCTCTCGCAGGGATGCTGACCCTCGGGCGGCTCATTCTGTCCTTGCCTGGTTTGGGGATAGGCTGGCGACAGTCATTCCTCAGGGTTTGGAAACCCTCTATATCGGTCGAGACTTTCCCCTTGCCAATATTCCTCTGCACGCCGCCCTCGTAAAGGGCGAGCCTCTTTTTCAACAGATGCACGTGGTCTATGCTCCTAGTGCAGCAGCCTGGAGAGCGGTCAATAGCCGCACGGCTTCCGCCACAGGTGCGCCTTTGATTGTTGGCAGTGCTGACGAAATGGCCCCCCAGATTGCGAGGGAAGTCAAAGAGACTTCTGAGCTTCTTGCCGTGGCTCCTCATGACCCCGATGAGCTGGAGGCCTTAGCGCCATCCGCCAAGCTGATTCATCTGGCTGCCCATGGGCTGACCCGTGAAGACAGGCCCCTCTTCTCAAGCATGATCTTGGGCGAACGCGAGCTGAGCGTCTTCGACATCATGCAGCTTTCTCTCTCCGCAGATCTCGTCACCCTGAGTGGATGCGCCACGGGAGTGGCGGTGCCAGGAGAGAGCAATGACTCGGAAGGATTTATCGAGGCTCTATTGGCGGCCGGAGCCAGATCGGTCTTGGCCTCTTTGTGGGAGGTTTCTGATGAAGCGACCCGGCTATGGATGGAGGTCTTCTACCGTGAGCAGCCTCAGTCTGGTTCGCGGCAAGCCTATCGCCAGGCCTGCACTGATCTGATGAAGAGTCACCCCCACCCCGCCTATTGGGCACCCTTTGCCCTTTTTGGCGCCCCCTCGTAAATTTCTTGTATCAAATGGCCTGTGCCCTGTCCTAGAAGAGTGAGAGCAGATGAAACCGACTTGGGAAATGATTGTCAACTACGCCAGAGGGCTTGCCTCGCCTGAGGTTAAGGCTTTGGTGGAGGCTGATTCTGAGGCCTTGGCTAAAGCCAAGAATCTTTCCCTCATCAGTCCTGCCCTGCAGGTGGATGTCCCAGAGTCATTCATCAATCGAGCCAAGGCTCTTATGCCGAAGCTGCCCGCAGCAGCCAAGGTGTGGCAGGGACGTCTGGTCTTTCAGAACTCAGGGATGATGCCAGGTTTTCGATCCACTGAGACCCTGGCACGAGATATGCGATTTGAGTTTGACCAGGCATCTTGTGATTTGAGGATTGAACCGATTGCTAATTCGGAGAAGATCTCGATTGCAGGCATTTTTTCGGCCGATGTTCCGGAGCACGTAAAGGCTGTCGCTGGACCGAAAAATGAAGCCTGGTGCGATGAATTTGGACAGTTCGTTCTGGAAGCACCCCAGAGCCTTAGTCAGCTTTCGTTTGTCAACGCCACAACCGGCGAAACCTATAACTTGGACCTAAAATGAAGAAATCTGCCCTGCTGCTCGTTCTGTTTGGACTCTCCGTTTCCGTCCAGGCCAACCAGAACTACATTCTTAGGTACACAGAAAGTGAGCCTCTGCCTCGGTTCCTGGCCAGATACCAGCTCGTCGGACAGGCTGCTGTTCCTGGCAAACCCATCTACTTGGTTCGCGACCCCCTTAGGCGTGACCCGGCGGCTCTAGTTCAGCGAATTTCGAACGATACTGATGATGATGTGTCGATTGAAGTTGACCAAATCGTCAACCTGCCTATCCGATCGCTGCAGACACGCCAAGCCAGTGGAATGACCAGTCTGCTTGATTCTATGAGCAGGAGGAGGGCGGTGCCCTTTTTTGGCATGACCGCTCCCGAAGGAGTTGTCACCCAGCTTCCGATTCGACAAGTGAGGGCTAACACATCCTGGACCACTCACGGGTTGGGATCTGGAATTGTGGCCGTCATCGATACTGGTGTTGACGTTTCCCATCCTTTCTTTGCTGGTCGCATTGTTGGCGGCTTCGACCTCTTGACGGCGGGAGGATCGGGTTCTGAATTGACCGGACTGCCTGCCGACCTGCGGGCCCTCATCAACCCGACCACAACTCCGCTCTTGGCCGCTCCTCGCTACTTGAGCAACGGCAGTGCCGCCTTCTTTGAAGCAAGGGTTGCTTCCAGTCCTTTGGTTGGATCTCTGCCCATCGGGCTGGGTCATGGAACCATGGTCGCCGGAGCTGTAAGGCTGGTGGCTCCCAACGCCCGCATCATGCCGATCAGGGCCTTCCACCAGAATGGCTTGGCCAGCCTCTTCACCGTTATTCAGTCCATGCACATGGCACAGGCAAGAGGCGCCAAGGTCATCAACCTCAGCATGAACACCGTTTCCCAGTCGACCGAACTGGTGAGGAGTGTTGATGAGCTTTCTGATCAGGGCACGATCTTGGTCGCTTCGACTGGCAACGACAGCCGTACTAACCCTGCCTGCTACCTCTCCTTAACCCGCAAGGCCACTGGAATCGCCTCAGTTGATTCTTTGAATCGCAGGAGCCTTTTCAGCAATGCAGGCGTCGACATGACATGGGTCGCTGCCCCCGGCGAGGCCATGCTGCTGCCTTACCCCGGCAATCGCTGGGCCGGCGGCTGGGGAACCTCCTTCTCAGCTCCCCTGGTTTCTGGCCTTGCCGCCAAGGTGACCCGGGTTAAGCCTCAGTCAACCTACAGCGACTTGCAGAGCATTCTTGGAAAAAGCCGCCCTCATCCTGATGTGAATCTCGGCTTGGGGACTCTGGATGTCTTTGAGTCCATGGCTGGGCTGTAGCTATCCGTTCCTTGTTCATGAGGGTCTGGCTTCGAGGCCAGGCCCTCATGGCTTTTTGAACTGTTCGAGATTTGGAGCCTCTGACTCAACTCCATTCTTTGGAACTTCCTGTCTTGCGGTCCAGACGATTCCATTGAGGATCAGCTTTCGGAGATCGGGATTCAGCCAGTTCTTATAGAAGTGAGGCATGACGATTCCGAATCCTCTGCCCTTGTCTGGCCTTTGAATTGACCAAGCAACAGTCTCTTCTTTCGGGGATTCTGGTGGGAGCATAGATGTTGCGAGCAGAGTGACTCCCTTTCCTGGCCCGGTCTTGCCGAAGTAGTTGTTTGTGTAGGGCTCGTCGTGAATCACAAACTCCTTCCAGCCTCGGTTGATGGGGTGGGTGGTGTTTGTGGGCGTGATTTTGGCCTCGGGAAAAATCCTTGATATCGAGCTGTGGCCTGGCGTGCCTGGGTTGGCAAAGTAACCGCCCATCCACTTGATCAAAGGGTGTTCTCCTTCTCTAGGGAGATCGTTAGGGTGGATTCCTGTTGCGTAGTGAATGCAGACGATCCCCACTCCTTTATCCATTAAGCGGCCCAGTACTTCCATGTTGTTATCTTTTTGAGGAAACTGGCTGGGAGGGAAGAGGTCGCCGAGAAAGACAAGGGTTGCGGCATTGTTTAGGTCTGATTCGTTCTTGGGCCATTCTTCGTAGACGCTTGCCTTGATCTTTGGACCCGATTTGCTGCTCTCAAGCAGATGTTTAAGGAGCCTGCCTCCGGATGCTGCCTCGTGGGTTTCTGGGGCGTGACTGTCTGGTCCGACGATGATTACGATCTCGGTTGGTTTTGGGTTCGGCTGTCCGGGAGGCGCTATCAGAGCTAGTGTGAGCAGGGCGGCGAGGGTCATAGTGTTGTGAGCCTAGTTTGCCCGATGGCAGGGTGAAAAGTGAGGAAACCGATGAGATTGTCTCCTCTATCCTGCGGCTGAAATCGCCTTTGCAGATCTCTTCCGATTACGGACTGAAATCCGTCCGCCAGCCAGTTAGTGTCTCGAAGTGCAGTTACTGGCCAAGCTTTCTCGATTCAGCCACGATTCGGTACCAGCCAAGCGAGTCCCCGTTGAGTGCCGTTCTTGCACACAACAATGACCCAACCAGATTTGTCTGCCCAGACTATCTTTCCGAGTTCAAGATCCTTGGAACCCACCAGGTGACTTTCCAGCCTCTCATAACCCTTGGGTGTTTTGATGAGCGGGGCGGTTTCACTCATAAACGGTAAGCAGAAGTCGAACCCAGGAGTAATCGGGCTGTAATCTAGATTGACAAAAGTTCCGGCATCAGTCTCTGCAGATTCAGCATTCAAATCACTACCATCAAGAGTTCTTTCCGATGTTGGTTTGCTTTTGGGCCACCAAGAAGGATCAAACGTCGTGATCTCCTTTAAGGGTTTAAACTGAAGCGCAGATTTTTGAGCAATTGAAACTGATGGCTGCCTGCCAATCTTTTGTGACCGTCCCGAAGCGCTGGCTGTGAAGACATTCAAACGATTCTCTTTTCCTAACAGAAATGGGCAAAAGTCGCCTATATATCCCTGCACTTGAGAATCATCGATGAAAGCAAATGGCCAAAAACCTACTGCTTTTTCGATGTGTTTCCCTTTTTCAATCCAGATGCGATATGCTCGGATCGTGTCAAGGGAGCTGGTCGTGCTGTATCCAAGTGCGCTCAGGTCAGACTTGGCATCGCGGATGATGTAGTCGTCAATTCCTTGTTCAAGAGTAGGTTCTACAAAGGTGGCTCGAAACTTTGGTGGCTCCGTTGCCTGACCAAAAGCAACGGCCAAAAGAAGGCACGAAGCGACCATCACATTTGTCAGACGAACAAGGCTGGCCGCTGCTTCTGCGAAAAAGCCGACTACCCCACAAACTTGTAGCCGACTCCTCTCACTGTCTGAATCCTCCGAGGCTGAGAAGGCTGCTCCTCAATCCTCTCTCTCAGCCACCTAATGTGCACGTCAACTGTGCGAGAGGTGACATAGGCGTCCTGACCCCACACTCTGTCAAGCAGAATCTCGCGGGAGAAAACCTGCCCGGGGTTGCGGGAGAGGAAGTAAAGAAGAGCAAATTCTTTTGGTGAGAGAGTGATGGGGCTATCGTTCAGCCAGGCTTCGTGGGTGCGGCTGTCGATCCGCAGGTTCCCGACCGTTATCACCTCTGCCGGAGATTCTGAGCTGGATCTTCTGAGAACGCTCTTGACTCTCGCCACCACTTCGGCCAAAGAAAATGGCTTGGTAATGTAGTCATCGCCGCCGATCTCCAGTCCCTGTACGCGGTCTTCTTCCGTCGTGCGGGCGGTGAGGAAAATGATGGGGACGGCAGAATCTCGACGCACAAGGCGGCAGAATTCAAAACCGCTGCGGTTGGGCAACATGACATCCAAAAGGATGAGGTCGGGCTTGGCCAGACGGAAAATCCGTCCAGCTTCTTCGGCAGAACCGGCGAGAAAGGTGGTGTAGCCCTCCTTTCTCAGCCTTAGTTCAATTGTTTCGGCAATGGCCGCTTCGTCGTCTACGATAAGAATCTTCATGCGGAAGCGATGATCTCAACATTGGCCCTGGGCACGAGCACCTCTTGGCCATTGTCAAGCTTCGCTTGAAGAACTCTTACCTCTGCGCCTGATTCAACGGTCATAAGCTGCGATGGCAGCCCCGTCACGTTGCCCAAGCGACCGAAGTAGGGTTCACGAATCACCCGGATCGGCGTTCCGATAGTCAGGTAAGAGGGCTGATGGGCCGGAGCCGATTCAACTTCACTTCCTTCCTGCGGAACGATGATCTCGGGCCTGATGACACCTGCCCTGATCTGTGTCGCGCCATTCATGCTGGCGCGGCGACCTTCCAGCGACTTGAGCAGCTTGAAAGTCCGCTCTGCCATGGTCAACTGACCAAATCCTTCGGTGGCCAAGATCGTAGTGTTGATCTCTTCCTGTCCAGTGATTGCGACTCCGATATCGTAACCAAGGAACTGAATAAGGTCGACGTCTCTGATGGCGCCAACCATAATTCCGGCGACCTTCAGCTCATTGGCTTTCACCAAGGCTTCCATCGTAACGCCAGAACCTCCGACGAGAATCATGCCTTCGTCGCTGGGAGAAATGTCACTTGCTTCCAGCCGGACTGAGGGATCAGCAACAGCAACCCTAATGATGCCGTTTCTTTCTCCTCCCACTCCAAAGATTCCTTGAACCATGCCGCCGCGGGTTTCGATGACGACGCCCTCTTCAGGCATCACCGTCTTTACCGAGCCGGTCATGTAGGCTCTCATCTCAATCGGATTGGATGGCTCTCGGATTAGCACGTTGCCCGTGATGTCCGAGACTGATTCCAGCACTCCGCTAAAGTCGCTATAGACTTCAGTTTTGAAGAATCGGCCGAAAATCCCCTTGGTCTCAGCGACTAGCTCGCCCTTTTCAATCTTGTCGCCCACTTTGGGGCGAAAGATGGCAAGAGCATCCTTCGGATCCATGCCCGTCTTTTCAGAGAGCTTGATCGTCTGGAGCAGACCTGGAAGCATTGCCCGCGCCACGACTGTGTCGTAGCGTACAAGCTCTCCTTCCTTCACCATAACTTCCCCCTTAATGGGAAGCCGCCGCACCTTTTCAACAAGGGTATCGGCGCTGACTGTCAATCCGGGTGTATAGGCGCTGGCCAACTGGGAAAACCTCCGCGAAGCGGGGCCTAGTTTAGCATGGCAGAGCAGATTTTCAAACAGCCAAGCCCCCAGAAGGAGCCGCTTGAACTCTATCCGAGGTGAATTAACGAATTGTTAAGAAGAATGTTAATGCCCAGCAATGCTTGTAAATGTCCCTACTGAGGGGTCACTGTCAGTACAAACACCCTGGCCAGGGGGTAACGACAACTCTTGTCTGCACTCAACTTAATGGGTCTGACACAACCCCTTTAGTCAACTTGACGTAACCTGAAGGACAGCGATTTCAATGGCGCGCCCACGACAAAGAGACTTTAGATATCTGCTTGGATATCTGGAACAGGCCTCATCTCCTGTGGTTGATAACCCCACGGAGAAGGCTTTTGGCTTTGGCTGCCTCGGCGCCTTGGCCTCAACTCCTCTGTGGGGTTTTGCCGCTGTTTCTCTCCTTAGCTGGCCGGGACTCCTTTTAGCTCTGCCCTTGGGCATTGCCACCGGCGCCGTCCTTGGGGCTTTGGTTAAAAAGAGAACCAAAAAGCTGGACCCTGCCATTGCGGCTCGCTATAAGGGATGGGCTGATGCGCTGTCCGCATTCAGAGACCTTAAGGGCAAAAAGAAACTGCATTCTTGGGTGGACCCTGTTCTGCTGCAGATTTTAGAGGCGGCGGCTTATCACTACGCTCGGGTCACCACGATTCTCGATGGAACAACTTGGCTCACTTCATCGGGAGGCAGGGCTCAGTTAAGAACCCAAGCCAAGCAGGCCGCCGATGAAGCCATGCTCGACCTTATGGTTCTTGTTCAGCCTTCAATCGGAAAGCCGTTGAAGGAAAAGAAGGACGATATTGAAGGCATTTTCGAGGACCTTTTCGAGCTCGATATCGCCGAGGCCTTGGGTGGCCTGCAGAGAATGGCGTCGTCCGATTGGCGCGATTACGCTCATCAGTCGCCCCATGCCCAGTCTGTTTTTCCTTCGTGTCGCGGATTGGCCGAAAGGCTGAAGGCTCTGGCCGATGAACTAGAGCAGATGCCGGCCCCTTCGGACCAAGTCGATCCTGCCACGCTGCCAACCACACAGTCAGCAGCTTCGCTGGATTACCTGCTGGGTGAGCTTAAGGCAGTGAAGGAAGCCGAACAGGAACTAGGCGAACAGCACATTAACCAAGGCCGCTAAGCCAGTTTGCAGGACCTGCCCTAAAGATTTTAACAGGCCTTCCAATTATTGCTTGTATAGAACGCTCTGCCAAGAAAGCAGAGCTCACCACGCCTGCAAAGGCGACAGGGAAAAAGCAATGAGGGTCTGGGCGCGCCTATAGAGGGTGCGCCTTTTTTTGCCTAAAGCTGCCTCTCTTTTGCCAGTCTGGCCCTCAGCCCCCCTTTGTAACTGCCATTCTGAGCCAGAATCTATAAATGCTTTTGGAAGGCAAAAAGGGCTTGGTCGTGGGTGTGACCAATAAGAACTCAATTGGCTGGGCTGTGGCCGAACTGGCTGCTCAGCACGGAGCTCAGGTTGGCATCACTGCCCAGAACGAGCGCCTTCTGCCGAAGGTTGCCGAACTGGTTGAGGGCAAGGACAATATGCATGTCCACCAGCTCGACTTTTCGTACGACGACCAGCTTGATGCCTTTGCCAAGATGGTTGAAGAAACCTACGGCAAGATCGACTTTCTTGTCCACAGCGCTGCCTTCGCCCCGCGTGAGGCCCTGGAAGGCAGGTTTATCGATACCAGCCGCGAAGCCTTTGGCATCGCGATGGATGTCAGCGCTTTTAGCCTGGTGGCTCTATGTAACAAGCTTGAGCCCCTGTTTAACGAGGATTCCAGCGTTGTGACCATGAGCTATCTGGGCAGCACCCGAGCCGCAGGCAACTACAACGTGATGGGCGTTGCCAAAGCTGCTTTGGAATCCTGCATTCGCTACCTTGCCGTCGATCTTGGTCCTAAGGGAATCAGAGTCAACACAGTCAGCCCAGGCCCCATTAACACCGTGGCAGCCCGCGGAGTCAAGGGCCTTATTGGCATGATTGATTACGTTCACGACCGCGCTCCCCTTAAGCGCCCCTATGGTCAGGATGAAACGGCCGCGACGACGGTCTATCTTCTCAGCGATCTGAGCAAGGGCGTCACAGGTCAGATCATTTTTGTTGATTCTGGCTTCAACTTCGCCGCCATTTAAGGCTGCATTGGCTTGGTTTACTGCCTGGGGTTAGCCTGCAGTAAACTAAGCCTATGCCGCGGCCAGAAGATTACGAAGCTCTGGCTCCATTTTCAATGGAGGAGCTTGTCTCGGCTGTGAACTCCATTTTTCGAGATCGGCCCGTCTTGGCTGTTCAGTCTCGGACCGTCCGCTACTACGTTTCTAGCGGCCTCCTGCCCCCACCCAGCGGAGGACCCAAGTTTGCCCGCTACACCATGGAGCATCTGCGCCGCATTATTGCCGTGCGCCAATGGCTGGACCAAGGGATAAGCCTTGAGGAATCGGCCCAAAAAATCACTGCTGGCGACCATCTTGCTCCCTTTGAAGAGCTGATGACTCCCATGGTTCATGTGCCCCAGATGAAGTCGGAATCGAGGCGCAGCCAGTCTAGAGAGGTGAATGCCCCTAGAATGAGAAATGAACCTCATGGTGAAGTGGTGAGGCGCGTGAGACTGACTCCTAACTCCGTGCTTGAAGTCTCGGGAGACTCTGATCTCTACCGAGAGCTAGACCGGGCAGCTGAAGCGATCCGTCGTCTGCAGGCTGACCTGTAAGGCGAACGCATGCCTCAGCCCTCCTCGAAGGTATTGTTTCTTTCTTATGCTCTCCGCAGTTTTGATCGTTCTCGGCCAGCCAGCCCAGTCCCCTGCCGCTGAAGCTGAAAAGCTTGTTGCTTCAGCCCGAGCGCTTCTTGAAAACAGCGTCCAGCCCACCACTTGGGTGATGAAGAAATCGGGCCGGTGGTCGAAGATGAAGAACGAAAACGCTCATCTCACCAAGGAAGGAATGTGGGACGACAAGGTCTCTTTGGTTGTCAGCGTTACCCACGCCAAAAAGCAGTTTATCGTTGTCGGAGAAACTGCCGGAAGCAGCTCTGGAGACGTTTTTGATTTCACCCAGTCTTACTACTGGCCAGATGGAAAGCTCGCCTGCGTTGAGTACCGCGCCGCGAGAATCGACTACGGCGGACAGACCTTGACTCGCTGGTTTGATCGATCCGGCAAGCCTGTAAAGAGGGTTGAAGCCGCATTGGATGGTGAGAGTCAGGTGACCACGGCTCCGGAGGCGGTAAAGATTTCGAAGGAGTTTGCTCTCGGCGCCCGTCCCTTTGTCACCACCTACGCCAAGCAGCCTTTCGCTAAGCTGGCTCCAGTGAAGTAGGAGAGTCTTCAGGGAGGGGGAATGAGGAATTCCTCCTCCCTCATTCCCCCTTAACCCTCGACGACCTTTCCCGGCTCCAATTCTCTCACCCGACCCTTCCACTCGAGAACAAAAGGCACCGGGCAGTCGACGGTGAGGCGACCCCCATCGAGCACGACAGTGATATCGCCCTTAGGGTGGGGAACTGTGGCAGAGAAGCTGGTCAGACGGCCAGGCGAGGGGGCAATGCGCGCCTTGCTCCAGCCTTGGGCGATGCTGGTGACTCCAGCCGTTCTCTGCAGCCAGCCCAAAGTAAGGTGAGCCGACCAGGCGTGGCAGTCGCTGCGAGTGGGATCGTAGGTTTCGCTGAAGGTGCTTAGGTCAATGGCGATCATCTCTCGCCAAGGGGCAATCAGCTCTTCGTATTCTGCATTCGGCTGAGCCTGGTGCAGATACCAAGAGTAATAAGGCGTGGCTTTGCAGATGTTTGCTGGCAGACTGGCGGGCCAAGGATCAATCGGGCTTCCTATCTCCTTTTGAACCATTCTTCGAAGGGCTAAACTGTGTTCTGCCGGCGGAGCATTAGGGTCCCAATCGGGATGAAAGACTCTGCCATCTTTCTCTTGGAATTCATCCAAAAGAATCCCGAAATGAGACAGAGATGTCCCAGGCTTTTTGATCTTTTCTAAAACAATCTCCGTCCACAAAAGGTGTAAAAGCTGGACTGTCCCAGCGACACCTCCCGGGTTGACGCCGGCTGGCCAGGAATCCACCCAGTCCGAAAAAGCCCAGTAGATGTTCTCTCTGCCTTCACTGGCGGCCTTTTTCCACCACATCATGATACGATCTGCCTGTTTCAGCCATGCCGGATCAAGGGGTTCTTGGTCATAGAGGTAAGAATCATAAAGCATATGAATCCACCAAAGGCTGAAGCCAGGAATGACTTGATTTACTCGTGATGGGTATCGGCTTTGAAGCAGCCCGCTATGGATCTCTGACCAGGCAAAGGCCTTGATCGCCTGTCTCTGCAGTCTTCTGTCTCGGCTGAAGTATCTCCCAATTTGAGCCTGAATTCTTGTATCCCCTGTGTACTGAAGCTGTTCGTAGTAGGGGCAGTCGAAGTAGTTTTCTCCGGCACAGCGTCTGGCCGTTCTTAAAGCTACTTCCCACAATTTGGGGTGGTCTGACTCAGAGCTTTTCCACTTGGCCTCATCGTTTAGCGGATAGCCCGTTTCCATAACATCAAAGGCTTCGATTGTGCAGTCAGCCTTGGCCTTAATCAGAACATATCTAAAACATCGCCACCATAGAGGTTCAAAGGTGGAAGTTGAATCATTAAGAATCACAACATCGTTGATCCCGACAAACTCCTTGCCTTTTGTTATTCCTCTGTGACCCTTGTTATTGTTTCCTTCTCCAAACAAGGCTTCGGCGTAATAGATCTCCACCTCGCCGCCCTTGGTTCCTTTAAGCTTTACTTTAGGATAACAGTTAAGAAGTTCAGAGAAATCGAGCAGAATCTCTTCACCTGCTTTCAGGCTTCCTCCCATAAAGAGCGACCTGTCATCAGTACTTCGGTTGACGGCAAAAGGCACCGATTCCCGCCTCTTGTAAAGCATAGGAGCAATGCTGCGAGGAACCATCCACCAGGGCATGTCGCCCACTCCGGATGTCTCTACCTTTCCTGGCCCCAGGGTGACTGGACCCTTCACTTTGGAGTTATCTTTGCGGCCTGGCCATACCGATTCAATCTTCTGCCAGTCACCTTCAAGCCGACCCACAGTTTCCCAGCTCGAAATCAGGCTGCCATCAATGTTTTCACCTGGCCCGACCACCAGATATGTTGGCCGCATAGCATCAAGATTGAATTCGAACTCGTAGCCAGGGACCTTGAGGCATTCCCATCCAGATGGAGTCGAAACCCCTTCACCTTCCAGGATAAAGGCGGTCTGAAAGGTCATTTGCGCCATAGGGGCGGCGTGGCCAAAGCTCCAGACGACAGCATGAATCAGGTTCTCGCCCGGGGTCAGGTAGGGAGCGATATCCAGTTCATCAAAAAACCAATGCCGAAGATCGCTGCGAGCCGGGCCGTGGGCGGCCAGCTTTCCGTTGATGTAAAGCCGAAACCTCTGGTCTGCCGAAACCTTGATGGGCAGCTTATCCGGAACTGTCGCCAGGTCAAGAAATCGTCGGAAGACAAAGGCTCCGACATCTTCTTGGGGGCTTCGACGGGGTGCGACCCACTGTGCAGACCAAAATCCCGGCTCGGGCATGAATCTACTTTAGCTCACTGGCGCAGGCCAGTGTCGTCGTTAATCAGCCTTGATTTCAAGGTAGCTGCAGCCCTGGTCAATCACCGAGACCTCTACTCCAGGAAGGAACGAACGCAGCTCATCAGCCAGAGAATCCATAGCTATCGCTTCGGCGACTCCATGGTTCACAACCGCTACGGGATGGCCTGTGTCTCTGGCCCACTCCCCGTCAATCCAGGCCCTTACGATGTCATCCACGCTCACGGCCAATTCAGCTCCAAGAGCAAAGAGCTCGTGAGGATTGGAGCAGCAGCCAGTTCCCGTTCCGACTTTGGTGATCACCCTATCTGGATCTCCGTAAAACCCCCAAGTGGACTGCCCCTTTGTCCTTGTCTTCGAAGCAAAGTTCTGTACAAGCTGGTGGGCTGAAGTGGGCGGAATCTGATAGACCCTTAGGTATGTGGTGGAAGCAACCAGGTCACTGAGACCAAGAAACACCCCCCAACAGTCAGGGACTCCTTTGTCCGGCACGGCATCCCACACGTCGTGACAGCGAAGAATGGTGATCCCTGTCTCATCCAAGAGCTGCTTCTTGGTTCTGGCAGCTTCTTTATAGTTTTCACCTGTCTTGTTATCTATTTCTCGGTGATCGTAAAAGGTGGGCTCGTGAGCGACAATAACATTCGCCCCTCGCCTGTGGGCTTCAACGATTGTCTCCGAGAAGGGCATCCAACAGACAGCGACCTTGGCGATCTCTTGGTCTGGGCCGTGGATGATCTGGTCGACCGTAGTTTCTCGGTTCAGATTTGGGTGCAGGCTCCAAAGGTAGTCGCGGAGGTCAGAGACTTTCATGCTATGGCCTGTCGGCATCATCAAAGCCAAGATCTGCCACTGCAGATCTCAGAACCTCTTCACAGAGCTGCAATCTTCCAGAGCAGAACTCATTGAGCATGGCTCGGAGATCATTGACCCACGATTCTTCGTCATCTTGCTCTCTATCGAGGGATTTGCCAAGAGGAACTTGCATGATATTTGTGTATGCAGGAGTCAGCTTTTTGGGTTTCCTGAAAAGAATTGGATGCTTCGAGCATTCCGTGTAAATCGCCTCTCGAATTCTTTGGTCACCGGGGAAGATATAGCCGTAAAGAGTAATTTTTCCCTTTCTCTCGATGAAGTCAAACTTAATGATGGGCTGATCTAGTTCACCCTTGGGAAGCCAAACATTCCACTGTGAGGGCCATGCACGATTTGTTGTTGTAGTCCAGCCGAAATCCTCAAGAATGCCAAAGACGATTGTTCTTTGGTAATTGCCAGGGCTGGTCATTTTTGCAGTCAAGATGTCAAGCGCCCTTTTATGCTTTAGAATGATCTGATTGCAAAGTTTATCGAGTTCGGAATCTGTCACTATATACCTTTTAATTAGTTTGCAGTAATGAGTAATCGCCACTTGGACTTCACTGCCAATGGTTGTTTTTCCAGATGAAAGATGAGAATCAAGTATCGAAACAACCGCCTCGTAACTTATTGGGTTGAAATCCTCAAGGCTGGGTTCAACGCCCTCTGGGCTTAGGAAGACAGGCACTTTTCGATACTCAGGATAGAGTGTTTGAGCTGTCTGCATGTATCGATTTAGCTGATCAGAGTGTTCAGATGTCCCGACTTTGTTCTCGATGACAACTGCCAATTTGTTGGTTTCGCTAACAATGAGAATATCTATGTTGTGATGTTCTCGAAGGACTATAACATCATAGAGATCCATTAACTCAATGTCTAATCTATTGACAGTGGATTCTGTTCGAGCTTCGCTGTGAACAGCCTTCTGAAGAAACCGTGTGAGAAACTTATCTCCAAAACCATGCTGACCCCTTGGGTCAAGCAGGAAAGCCAAAAAGGTCGAATGTCTTATCTCTTGGCGCGACATTCCGATGGCGTCAAAGATGTTGAATTCGCTGAGGATGTCTTCCAGGTCGTCTAGCTCTTTATTTTCAACACAGAAGGCAGTAAGAGCTTCTAGATCGCCAGGCTTATATGCAGAAGAGGAGTCAGCTTCGGTCACGAAATGAACCCCAACATCACAAGGGGCGGAGCTCCGCACCCGACGGCCAGTCCACCTCGACCCCTCTCGCCACCAAAAGATCCCTCAATCCAGAAGTCTCCGCCACCGACCCCTCAATCTGCTGCGGAGTCTTGCCCAGCCTCAAACACTGAGCCGCCAGAACTCCCGCCGCTTCACCGATACACCACTCGACCGGATGAAGCCTGGTGCAGCCGTTGACAATATGAGTCACCCCGATGTTCTTGCAGGCCGGAATGAGATTGGTCATCCGCACCGGAACCAGGCACCCCAAAGGAATCTGGTAGGGCAGGGAAGAGATATCCAGGGTCGGGTCGCCGTTGATTCTGGGGTGAAGGTCCAGCCGATAAGCCCCAACAACGACACCATCGTTTCGTGGGGTCATCCGCTTGAGCCCAGGGTTCAGCTTGGCGGCAACATCCTGCTCCAACAGCCTCGTCACGGTTTTGGCTCGGCGGGGTTCACGAATGTAGGGGGCCATGGCAAAGCCATCATCCGTCCCCAAGATATCAGGAGCCATAAAGAAGCCCTTCTCCCCAATCTCGGTCTGCAGCCAGTAGAGCAGAGAAAGGGTCAGCTGTTTGGACTGGTAAAGGGTCTCCTTTTTCTCATCCTCCCCCAGCAAAACACTGCCCTCAAGCAGGTCATTTTGGGGCCAGTTGACCAAAGAAATCGGCAGAGGCTTTTCCACCCAATGGTTTGGCCAAACAATCTGCCTGTAGCTAAACCACCCCAAGCCGCTGTCAACAAACAGGGGCAGGCTGGTGGGCTGGCCGGTTTGGACGTTGGGGTAGGTGAAGCTCAGCAGATGCCCTGGCCAATTGGGCGGAGTGTAGCTGCGCCACCGGTCGTATTCGGCTGGCTTATCAATCGTGTGGTCGGCGCCTTTTTCGTAGCCGAAGGCGGCACACCACGTCAAACCCTGCTGACACCGCTCGTCAGCGACTTCGGGGGCATCTGGCTCGCCGGTGTCGGCTCTGCTTTCACTGCCCACCACATGTTCGGCGCCAGAGAGAACCAGTAGATCGCCTAACTCCGTCGCATCCAAAAACATGTCGGCTTCAAGCCGATGAGTTTCGGTTTCAAGAGCAATGATGCGGTCGCCCTTCACCTCTGCCCTCAACGCCGGACCCTTAACGCGAGCTAGCTGGCCCGCCTCCGCCAGCATCTCTTCCAGAATCATCACGCTGATTCTGGGGTCGTGGCAGATTCGGCTCACCCAGCCTCCGCCGGGGTTCAGTCGAGGGTTGGCCTTCGCCGCGTCGGTCATGGACAGGGTTCGATAGTGAGCCCGAATCCTCTCTCTAAAGTCGCGGTACCGGCAGGTCGAGCCGAACTCCTCAATCCAGGGGTGCTCATCCGGAGGAACCGCCTGACTCGTCATCTGGCCTCCCACCCACTCGTAATCGGTGATCATGGCCACCTGCAGGCCAAGATCGAGAAGCTGCAGAGCGGCAGAACAGCCCCCCAGGCTGTCACCGCAGATGACGACATCGACTTTGATTCGGTCCATATTTATTGCAAAAAGTTAGGCGTTGGGGCCTGTTCTTACAGAGTCAGGAAAATCTCTATAGAGGCCGGATCGAAAGTTTTTGACCCGCCTAAAAACCTCGGCGTGGTGGGTTTCAAATTCTCCATCGCGGGTAGCGGCATGGCTAAAGGCTTCGTCCAGCTGGGCCAGATCTTTGGTTTCAATCTGGATAAACCATTCGCCCAGTTCGCTTGGGCCAAAGCCCAGTTTGCGTCTCTGCACCCTGTAGCCTTCAATCAGGCTTTTGCTTTTCAGAAATCCAAGGTAGCCATTCAAGGCTTTGCAGAACTCAAGGTCGCCTACCCCGCTGGCAAGGTCCACCCAGATGGCGTAGGTGTTCATATCAGTTCAAATGCTACCCCTGGCAGCCTCTAAATTCCTTAGCACACTGAGGCATCAGATGGCGTGGTCTGCTGCAGGTCAGTTTTGTGGATTTTCTTTGTATCGATATTGGTCTCATGAAGCCTGGCGGCCCTTGCACAAGCGTTTGCCGTGGGCTATGCTCAAGCAGTCATGGCATCGGGCGAATCTCATCTCGACCACTCAAAAGCAGACAGCAAACTGGGCCTCCCCGGTTCAATCCGCCGACCCATCAACGTCACCATGATCGGTGCCGGGTCCGGGTTTACCAACGCGGTGCTGAAAGATGTCGTCCTGATTCCTAACCACCAAGGAGGCGAGCTGCGCCTGATTGATGTGGATGCCGAGCGGTTGGAACTCAGCCGCGGCCTGATGGAAAAGATTCTGGAAAAGACGGGCCAATCTCACCTCTGGACCCTGAAAGCCAGCACAGATCGTCGTGAGCTTCTGCCGGGTACTGACTACATCGTCAACTCTATCGAGGTCAGCGGAATTGATTGTGTTAGGTGGGATAACGATATCCCTCTTAAGTACAGGGTTAGCCAAAACATCGGAGACACCATCGGCCCAGGCGGCCTGATGAAGTCCCTCAGAACCGTCCCCGTCTACCTTCAGATTCTTAAAGATGCCGAAGAGCTTTGCCCCAACGCCTGGGTGCTTAACTACACCAACCCCATGAGCATCATGTGCCTGGCCGCCGCCCGCACCAGCCGCATGAAGACCGTAGGCCTCTGCCATTCGGTGCAGGGGACGAGCCAGATGCTGGCCGGCTACGCCGGGGTCGAGTACGACCAAATGCAGTGGACCTGCGCCGGGGTCAACCACCTCGCCTGGTTTGTCGAACTCAACGGTCCCGACGGCCACAGCCTCTACCCCAAGCTGATGGAAATGGCGGCTGACCGTGAAAGCGAATTCGCCAAGGCCGAACCAGTCCGCAGCGATATGATGCTGCACTTCGGCGCCTTTATCACAGAAAGCTCTGGCCACCTTAGCGAGTACCTTCCCTACTACCGAAAGCGTAAAGACCTTTTGGATAAATACACCGATACGGGCTACGGAGGCGAAGAAAGCTTCTATGCCAACAACTGGCCAAGCTGGAGGCAGAAGAACGACGACAACCGCCGCAAGATCATGGCGGGCGAAGCCGAACCCGATATCAATCGCAGCTACGAATACGGCGCCTGGATCATCGAGTCAATTGAAAAGCACGCCCCGACCTACATTCACGGCAACATGATGAATGAGGGCTGCATTGAAAACCTTCCTTCAGATGGCGTGATTGAAGTGGCCTGTTTGGTCAACCATAACGGGGTTCAGCCGATTCGTTACGGAAAGCTTCCTAAGCAGATGGCGGCCATCTGCGATTGGGAAATGCGAATGTACGATCTCGCCGCCGACGCCTGCATCCATCGCAGCTTCGCCATGGCCGAGCACGCTCTGATGCTGGATCCCTTGACGGCTGCTGTCTGCTGTCCGGCCGAGATCCGGGCGATGGCGAAGGAGCTGTTTGAAGCCGAGGAAGCCTTCCTTCCTGGGTTTAAGTAGGCGTTTCGCTTGGGTCAACACCCCTTCCTTTCGTGAAAACGAGAGGAAGGGGCAGGGGATGGGGAGTCCGAGAAGGACTTTTCTGCTGGCTTTAACTTACGGGTGGGCGGGAACTGGCTTTCTGTAGATGCGGCATTCCCGGCCAGACCGGGGCACCGCTGGGCTCCTTATTCTTCAGTGACGGGGTGACCGGGGATGCCCTGCTCGACCAGCTTGCTGTTGAGCAGGACAATCTTTGCTTTCAATGACTCAATTTCTCCCTTGACCAATTAGCCTGTAAAGTGTGCCACTGGCAGCGCCAGTGCAAACTCCGATTTCTTTTTGGATGAGGTCAAGTCGAGGAAATTCAGCAATAGAGAATCGGATTGCCTGAGGCACTGGCGCTGCCAGTGGCACAGGTTTGCCAAGGAAGCGCATGTGAATCACCAAGGAACAGGGAAACAGGTTCTCAGAGCCACTGGCTATGGCCAAGGAGCTGTTTGAAGCCGAGGAAGCCTTCCTTCCTGGGTTTAAGTAGTCGGTTCGCATGGTTCAAAACCCCTTCCTTTCGTTAAAAACGAGAGGAAGGGGCAGGGGATGGAGAGTCCGAGAAGGACTTTTCTGCTGGCTTCAGCTTGCTGTCGGGCGGGGAACTGGCTTTCTGTAGATGAGGCATTTCCGGCCAGACCGGGGCACCGACGGGCTCCTTATTTTTTAGTGACGGGTGACCGGGGATGGCCTGCAAGGCAGCCCCGGAGAAAGGGCAAAGTCCAGTTGATTCTAAAGAAGAACCACCGATTTAGTCTCGCCCCCCAGTCAAAGTTGAGATAGCAAAGTGTATGGTTTTTTCACGGCTCAGAGAGCCGTGGCACCCTCACGGCAAGGTGGTTTTGGGTGCCACTTGTCTGTGACCAGTGCAAGAAATAGTTCGAAAACTAGACGTTTTCCCTTAATCAGCCCGCCTCAGAAAACCGATCACGGGCAGCGGCTTTGAGCCTTTGCTAAACACCGCTCCGCTCTTGCCAAGACTTACTTCTGCTCTCCGAACGGTCACCCCATCCAGCTTCCTGGCCTCCTTGCCACCCTTCATGTTCGCATGAGTCACCACAACTGATTCAGGGGACTTGACCTCTTCCACATAAGCTACGTGTCCGTAGGGGTTGCCAGGCCAAGCATCAAGAATCAGCAGATCCCCTTTCTCCGGAGTGCCAACAAGCGAAGCGTTAACAACACGCTTCGGCCACTCCTTGGCGTGGCGCCCGTAGGGCAGATCGAACTTGATTTCCCATCCCGATTCAGCGGCTCTTTCCGAGGCGTACCAGGTGCATTCACCCTTGGGCAGAGGCTTGGGAAGCATTCTGCGTAAGGCTGGGCGAGCGAGCAAGGCTCCACCGACGGCCAAGACAGCGACAAAGGCGGCTCCCCCCAAGAAAAAGGCTTTGCGCCGAGGCATCTTCTTCAGTCTATCCCTTCTAGGGCCGACAATCTGGCTATTCTGAAAGCACCTACAAAAAAGTAAGATTTCCTTAACACTGCTCAAGTCTGCTATTGGCAATAATAATGGAATGAGAGCGGTCTGCTCCTTACTTTTGGTTCTCGTTGCCTGCCTCGGGGCTGCTCAGACGGTCCGGCCGATGGAATCCCCCACAAGCCTCCTGAGGGAAGTGAGGCGAGAAGCTAAGAAGCAGAACCTAGATTGGCCGCAGCTAATCGACGGAGAGACCGGCACTTACTTATTCTTCACTTCAGATAAAGACAACGCAGATCTTACCGTTCTTAGCACATTGAAGCAGGACGATGCTCTTAAGAAGCTTCAGGAGACGGCCCTAGTTGTCGGTCTGCCAAAAACTGATTTCTTTGTGCGAAGCGGAACAGATACAAGCACCGTTGATATGGAGTTCAACGATGCGATGACAGTCACAAAAACATCTGGCAGTTTTGTCTTTCCAGTTCGAAGATTGATAGATGAAATTGAGAAGAGAGAGTTCCCTCAGCCGATTCGTGTTGCCTTTCTCGGAAGCTTAGACATGGCCCTTCTGAAGGGTGAAGCAGAACCTAAGACACTGGGCAGCGGATGGACTTTAATGTCCAAAGAAGACGCACTGAAGTGGGAAACTTTTAGTGTTAAAGATTCCGTTGCTTCTTGGTCGCCCATAGCTGGCTGGGTGCTGCTTTTGGGGCTGTCAGGGTTTCTGATTGGACTGTATGCTGCAACTATCCGAATGCTGATAGGTGCTTATAAGAAATCAAAAGTAGAAGCGCCGGTAAGCCAGCCACTTTTAACGCCAGAAGAAGTGCAGGCCAAATACGACGAAACAGCAAATAGGCCTTGGTGGAAGAAAGCAGCTCCGATGGCGCCACTTCTCATCGTAGCCCCTGTGCTTCTTGCAAATGTTCTTGATCTAGACTTGGACTACTATCTTAAGCAGGCAGCTTATGGTCTGCCTGTTCCAATTTTCGACTATGTGACGCCAAGATCGATGGTTTGGGTCTTCGCGCCAATGCTCTTAGCCCTGCCTCTCTTGATTATCCTGAATCACAAAAATCGAAGGATCAAAGAGCAGAGTGGTGAGGTCACCCCTCAAGAAAAAATCGATAAGGCTGTGATGTCGCGCATAATGCCAATGATGTATGCAATGGCAGCAATGTCTTTTCTCTATTTGATAATTTTAGCTTTTCCAGGCGTCTTTTCGAATATTCCAAGACCATATCGTCTAGCACCAATATTCCTTTTAATAGGGGCCGGTTTCCTTTGGAGTGCTGTAGTTCATTTCAAGACGAGAAATATTGAAAAAGGTGAGGATCTTAAGGAAGATGATCCTATCTTTGTTGAAGCCAAATCCATCGGACAGAGAGCCGGTGTTCAAGTGAAGAAAGTAAGGCTGAAGGAAAGCGATTCTGCCAACGCCTGGGCTACCTTCTACGGAACAGTAGGGGTCACCTCTAAACTTAAAGAAGAGTTTAACGAAGAGGAGATTCGCGCAATCCTAGCTCACGAAGTTGGCCACCTAAAAGGAATGGATGTCCCTCGCCTCTTCTGGACAAGCCTTGTGCTGCTGCTAACTTGGCTGGGGCTGGTTCTCTGGATAGGAGCCATGGACAACAGCATCGGCAGGGTAGTGCGGGCTTTCTCTTTTATGATCAACATCTTTGTTCTGCCTGTGATCCTTGGCTTCCTGATGGCTCCAGCCAGGCACAAGGCGGAGCTGGCCGCTGACCGGTTCGCGGTTGAAGTCACAGGCGACCTGGATCTGGTCGCCCGGACCTTGATCAAGATTCACGACATCAATCACTCCCCCCATCGGCTCACTGCCTGGGATGAACGAATGTCTTCCCACCCAGCCCTCACGACTCGACTCAAGAAGCTGTATGAGTCTCAAGGGCTTACCCCGCCCGAAACTCATTCAGCATACAAAGAACCTTCGACGGATTAGGGCCTGCCTCGTAGAAGAGAACGCACCCCAAGGCCCCGCCTCTGGGTCTATAAGGAGCCATCCCTTGGTCGGGCTGTGATACATTCGTAGACTTAGAAAGGTGCTGGCTGCAGCCACAAAACTGCCGAAGAGAGAGATAAGAATGTTGAAGCCAGGTTTTGAATTGAGCGCATGAGCAAAAGACAAGCCGCTCTTACGGCAGCAGCCGTTTATCTGCCAGAAGAAATTTTGGGCAACGATGCCCTCGCCGAACTCTATTCGGGGTGGTCGGCGGAAAGGTTTGAATCGAAAACCGGCATCAAAGAGCGCCGTGTGGCGAGGGTGGATGAATTCACTTCAGACTTGGCGGTCTCGGCTGCCAACAAGCTTTTCGCCCAAGGGGTTGTCAACCGAGAAGACATCGACTTCATTCTTCTCTGCACCCAGACCCCCGATTACTTTTTGCCCACAACCGCCTGCCTGGTGCAGGAACGGTTAGGAATCCCCACAACGGCCGGAGCTCTGGATTTCAACCTGGGCTGCAGCGGCTATGTTTACGGACTGGGCTTAGCAAAGGGCTTGGTGGAAACGGGCCAGGCCAACCGAGTTCTGTTCATTACTGCCGACACCTTCACCCGTCTGGTCCACCCCCTCGACCGCAGCGTGAGGACGATTTTTGGAGATGGAGCCTCTGCGACCCTGATTGAAGCGGTGGAAGAAGACGAGGTCCAGATCGGCCCCTTCGTCTACGGAACCGATGGCAGCGGCGCGGCTCATCTTATTGTCCCTGCCGGGGCAATGAAAGAGCCTCGCAGCCCAGAAACAGCGGTGGAGATTCAAGGAGATCACGGCTCAATCCGCAGCCGAGAAAGCCTTTACATGAACGGGCGCAGAGTCCTTAACTTCGGGGTGGATACCGTCCCCAAAGTCATCGACGACCTCTGTGCCAAGGCCGGAAAGACGAAGGACGACTTCGATCTCTTTCTTCTTCACCAAGCTAACGAATACATGCTTCGGCAGCTTCAGGTCGCGTGTGACATCCCCGAAGAGCGTATGCCCATTGCTATGCAGTGGTGCGGCAACACGGTCAGCTCCACCATTCCTCTGGCTCTCTGTTCCTGCCTTGAAAATGGCAGCCTGAAGCCAGGGATGAACCTGATGATGGTTGGCTTTGGAGTCGGTCTCAGCTGGGGAGCCGTTCAGGTTCGCTGGAAAGGCTGATTGACTATCTTCACGGCTCGTGGAGCCGTGGCACCCGCTCCGACATGTTTTCAAGGGTGCCACTGGTCCGTGACCAGTGCAAGAAATCGCTTGAAAGTTAACTGGTTCCCAGTTCTATTTGCGGGCTGCCAGCAGCAGAGAGGGAAGAACTCGGCCTACTCAAAGTCGGGTTAACCAGCTCTATGTGGATTTTTCACGGCTCAAGGAGCCGTGGCACCCGCTCCGACATGTTTTCAAGGGTGCCACTGGTCCGTGACCAGTGCAAGAAATCGCTTGAAAGTTAACTGGTTCCCAGTTCTATCTGCAGGCTGCCAGCAGTAAAGAGGGAAGAGCTCGGCCTACTCAAAGTCGGGTTAACCAGCTCTATGTGGATTTTTCACCCGGCAAGAGGGTCAGCTCCACTATGCCTCTTGCTCTGTGTTCCTGACTTGAAAATGACAGCCTGAAGTCTCGGTTTGTCCAGCCTCAGTTGACCCCCCAAGGCATAGCCATTCACGCACAAAAATCTAATCAGGAATCGACAAAAACGTCTATCCAAATCCTGTCAGAATCATCCCATCTTGCGACAGCAAGAGCACCTCTCAGCCACAACTCAACCTGTGGTTTATAGGGATCAATGCGTTGAATCTCATCGGGGCAGAGCGGAGTGAGGCAATAGCCTTTGACTTCAAAACTCGCCGCGAGGGTGTACAAAGCTTCTTTAAGAAACTGCATTGCTTCGCTTTTAAGTCCGCGTGAATCATAGGCGAACTTGATATAGAGGTCACCTAGCTCTTCAAGGATCGGGCCCGACCAGCGAATCTCTTCATTCGTCATGGCCCGCCTGATAATGTTGATCGGGTAGGCAGGGACTTCAATGCCACAGGATTGGCAGCCTCGGGCCAAGGCATCGTTCACCAGCGCCCTAAGTTCATCGTCCGTTGCCTGCAAAACGTCCGGAACGAGATACATTCCTTCGTGATGCCGTTCCGATTCAATGCAAAACTTGACACGGGCCAGCACCTCATCTCCGCAGGGCAGGGGAGCAAAGGCCTCGGCCAACCGGTCGGGGTGGCGTCGCAGATCAGCCAGAACACCAGCCATATCGTCTGGCGACTTGAAGAGTGGAATCGTTGGCTGATCCAATAACCTGTGCCAAAGGTCAAGCCAATCTTGAATGGATGATTCTGCCATGCTCTTTGCTCCAGCCTTGTCAGAATCTACCAGGAGATCGGTTGGAATTTGTGTGGTCAGCGCCAACCTTCGCAGTTTGCCTCGCTCGAGTGCCGGACAAGAACACTGGATATGAGATTTTGATGGACGTTTCACGGCTCGCGGAGCCGTGGCACCTGCTCTGGCATGTTTTCAAGGGTGCCACTGGTCCGTGACCAGTGCAAGAAATCGATTGAAGAATGTACGTTTCCCGCCCGACAGCAAGCTGGTCGGGGCGGGGCACCCTAAGATGCAGTATTCGGGAGAGCCTGATTGCAACTGAGCATTCCTGGCTTAGCAGAGCTAAACCAGGAATGCTCAGTTTAAGAACATGAGCAGCAGTTCAGTGCCACTGGCAGCGCCAGTGCAAGAAAACGAGTGAAGAATGTATGTTTCCCGCCCGACACCAAACACAGTATTCGGGAAACCTGATTGAACCTGAGCAATCCTGGCTTAGCAGAGCTAAACCAGGCCACTCACAGCTTCAGCATATGAGCAACAGTTCTGTGCCACTGGCATCGCCAGTGCAAGAAAACGATTGAAGAATGTATGTTTCCCGCCCGACAGCAGGCTGATCGGGCGGGGCACCCACAACTCAATTCTTTAAAGCTATCTTCGACCAGCCGCGACCGCCCTTTTGACCTCTCTGAGGTCAAAGATCATGAAGTTCTTATCCTTAGAATTCATCATGACCAGGATCCCTTCGGGGAATTCTGTTCCGAGGTTGGCCGTCGTTGCATCCAGTCCGTCGGTTGAATCGGCCGGGGTCGGAATGATGGCAGCGCGTCGAGGCAGGCGGCCACCGATATCCCAGACAAACAGCCGGGAGCCGTTTTCGATCTGGTCGCTGCTCAGCAGCCACTTGCTCTTGTCAAATTTAATCACGGCCAGGCCTTCGCGGTCACCCTTATAGGTGTCGCGGCCGAAAGAAAACTCGCCCATCTTCGAGGCGGGGTCGGCGGGCATGCGCTTGATGGCAGCAAGCTCGTCGCTGAAATAAAGCATTCCGGCGCCCTGGTCAACAACCATGGCTTCAATTTCCCCGTTGCCTTCTTTGTCCATTCCGCTAAAGCTTCCCAGCCTGCGAACAAAGGTGATATCCACCTTGCCGCCTTCACCTGGCACCAGCTTGTACTGGGCAATGTAGCCAAGCTTCGGGCCTTCTTTCGGGCTTACAAAAACGTCAGCCGTGCCGTCGGGTCTCTTCCACAGGGCAACACCCATCGGAGCTTTCTGCTCGCCGGTTGATTCGGGAAGAATCTTGGTCTTGCCCGTCACATCAGCCAGGGTTCCTGTTTCATCAATCGCGTAGATCTTAAGCTGTTCCTGCTTGCGTTCAGTAACGACCGCGAGGTCGAGGGTTTTGTCACCCACCTTCACGCCCTGAACCAGATCGACGTTATTGGGGCGATCGAGGGGGGTGATTCTCTGGACGATTTTGCCCTGGAGATCAAAAACATAGAGTCCGCCCGTGCCTTCGTGCTTGTCATTTCCCAAGATTCGGCTCTGAGCAGGATCTTTTGGGTTGATCCAAATTGCAGGATCATCAGCATCGTTAGGCAGAGCTTCAGTCGATCTGACTGGTGTGAGGGCAGTCTGCTGAGGCATGGCCTGAGCGTCCAGACGGCTCGCTCCCATTGGACCGTTTGAAGCAGGAAGGTTCATATTGGAACCACCTGTGCCTGCACAGCCAAGAGCTCCTAGAACCAGCAGAGACCAAAGGGATTTCATGTTAAGAGAATACTCAAGAGCATTGTTAAGGGTTCTTAACAATCAAGTCTTTATCCTTTAAGATTTTCTTTCATCAGTGATTTACTGGGCCCTTGAGTGAGGCTCGCTGCAAAAAGAAGCAGGTGCGCCCACCCGGCCAACTCACCGAATCTATCTCGCATTACACTAGATAGACGCGCGGCGCGGCCAGGCGTTAGGGGTTCTTGGAATTCTGCGGGCAGATAAAGCGGTGCGGCTGTCTTCCAAAGGTGGGTGTCGACGGGGACAGATTCTGTTCTGTCAGCTCCGTAAAGAAGAATGCACTCGGCCAGCTTCCGGCCAATTCCCGGAAGTGTGCAGAGCCTCGCAACCGCCTCTTCGTAATCAATCGCTTTCAGTTCATCCAGCCAGGCTTCGCCTCCCTTTTCCAAAACAGCATTTGCTGCTCTCGGTATGTGGGGTGCTCTGTAGCCAAAACCGGCACTTTTGAGCTGCTCGGGTTGAAGGTCAGCCAGGGTTTCTAGGCCAGGAAAAGCATTCAGCGCACCCCACCTAGTTTCTTTAATCACTGGTCCATAGCTGCCCAAATGGCGGGTCATGGGCATGATTCGGTGCAGGGTGTTGTTCTGCGAACAAAGAAAGCCAAAGAGGGCCTCGATAAAGCTGGAGGGCCGCAGAAGGGTCAGCCCTTCGACACCTTCTGTCGGCAGGCTCGCCAGGCGGGGGTCGATCTGCTTCACCTTCTGCCAGATCTCCTGAGGGGGATTATCTAGCCTAAAAAATCGTTCAATCTTTACCAAATCTTGGTTGGATTCAATCTGCCAGTCGTCGCCAGCCTTGGAAAGGATGTACCATGCCTCTCCCTCGGCACCGTACAGAACCCCGGACGAAGGAGACTGAAACCTAAAGACTTGACCCATGCGCAGAACAAGGCCGGGCTCAATGCCCTTCTGCTTGAAGCTGAGCGTAAAGCTCACGAATCAAAGGCCCCTTCGGGCAGCATCTTCAAAAAGTCTTCCTCGCTTAAAAGGGCCACCCCGAGCTGCTTTGCCTTAGCTTCCTTGCTGCCCGCCCCTGGGCCAGCCACAACGTAGGTTGTTTTTGCACTCACGGAGCCTGCCGCCTTGCCTCCCATCTTCTGGACCATGGCTTCCGCTGCCTCGCGGGTGAAGCCTTCCAGCTTGCCTGTGAAGACAAAAGTCATTCCCTCAAAGGTTGTGTCGCTGGGGGCTTCGGGTTCAAGAGGGCTTACACCGGCGGCAAGCAGCTCGGCAATCATGCCCTGATTTGCTTCCTCTTCCAGCCATGCTTCAATCTCGCCTGCAGTTCTTGGTCCGATATCGGGAATTTCAACCAATTGGTCAGATTTTGCTTGACGAAAGGCTTCTAGCGATCTGAACTCCTTGGCCAGGTCCAGAGCTGTTCTTTCGCCCACGAACCTAATTCCGAGGGCGAAGATCAGGCGATTGAGGGGCCTGGTTCGGCTGGCTTCAATGGCGGCGATGAGGTTGGCGACGCTCTGATCCCCCATCCGATCAAGATTTTTCAACTCCTCTTCTCGCTGCTCAAGTCGATAGATCGAAGGGATGTCGGTCAGCAGACCAAGCTGAAGAAAGCGTTCGATCTGCTTTTCTCCTAGTCCTTCAATGTCCATCGCGTTCCGAGAGACAAAGTGCTCCAGTGCCGTTTGAACCTGGGCCGAGCAGCCTTTGCGGTTGGGACATTTCAAGGCGACCATTCCTGCCTCCTGCACCAGTGTTGTCTGGCAGACGGGGCATTCGGTTGGAGGTTCTTGAATCACGGCGGCCTCGGGCCGCTTGTCTAAAACAGGACCGACCACTTCAGGGATCACATCGCCTGCCCTCTGGACGATGACTGTGTCGCCAACTCGTACATCCTTGCGATGGAGTTCTTGAAAGTTGTGAAGAGTCGCGCGTCGAACCGTCACACCACCCACCTGAACTGGCGCCAGCTCGGCGACCGGAGTCACGACTCCCGTTCTTCCCACCTGGAGGCCAATGCCTTCCAGAAGAGTGAAGGCCTGTTCGGCTGGGAACTTGCAGGCGATGGCCCACCTTGGACCTCGGGAGGTAAAGCCCAGTTCAGCCTGCAATGCAAGGCTGTTGACCTTAACCACGCAGCCATCAATATCGTAGGGCAGGGAAGCCCTTGCTTCTCTAAATGTCTGAACTTGGTTAAGTAATGCTTCAATTCCTTTACAAATCGCCGCATCAGTTCGGTCAGTAAATCCTGCTGACTTTAGGAGCTGAAGCAGTTCGGATTGACTGGCATAGGCGGCTTTTTCTACCGCTCCGACTCCGTAAGCGAAGAACTCCAGACGCCTAGCCCGTGTTTCTTTTGAGTCAAGCTGTCGCAGTCCGCCTGCCGCCGCATTACGAGGGTTGGCAAAGAGCTGTAGACCCTTTCCGAGTCTCTCATCATTTATTTCCGTAAAACTCTTGCGGGGGATGAGCGCTTCTCCCCTCACTTCAACCATGGGAGAGAAGTCAGATTTCAGCCTAAAGGGGATTCCCTCTATCGTCTTGGCGTTGGGAGTCACTGTCTCGCCAGTCTCGCCGTCACCTCGGGTGGCAGCAGTCTGCAGCACCCCGTCGATGTAAGTCAGTGATAAAGAAACGCCATCGAACTTTAGTTCGGCCAGGTACTCAATCTCTTCAAGACCCGTGAGCCGGCGGATTCTTTCATCAAAGGCCCTTAGGTCGTCATCGCCAAAGGCGTTGTCGAGGCTGAGCATGGGCACGAGGTGCTTGTGAGGGAGAAATTCTTTAAGGGGTGCAGCTCCGACCCTATGGCTGGGGCTGTCTGGGGTGACTAGTTCAGGATTAGCCGCCTCGATGGCAAGCAGCTCTTGAAAGAGAGCGTCGTATTCCGAATCGCTGATTTCCGGCGCGGCCTGTTCGTGGTACAGCCGATTGTGCCGCTCAACTTCCTGCCTTAGCTCCGCCAGTCTCTGCTCTACAGACACGGCTCAAAACTTACCCCGCGCTTTGCAAAGGCAGGACAGCAATTTTCATGGAAGAGACCATTTGGAAGGGGTCTCAAAGGAGCCCCGCAGAAATGGTGTGAAAAACAGTGCCAATCAGCCTGGTCTCAGAGATTTTTTCCCTTCGGCTTTCATCCAAGACTGCCGATACTCTTAGGGACGGTCCAGGTTTTAACAATCTTGACGTGATCTCCGCTTTGTGCCACACCAATGAGCCGCGCTAGTCATTCCCAGGCAGATAACCCGAAAGGTATAAAGTCAAGCTTTTTGACTGGTATGGCTTTCTGCTTGGGCATGTGGGCTTTGCTGACCGGATCTCAGGCGCTTGGGCCCGAATCGAGCACATCTCTCCTAGAATGGGGCCACGTTTCGGTCACTGTGGTCGCCTTTTTTGCCTCCTTCTTCCTGATGCTCAAGGGCAAAAAGGAGCTGAAGTCAGTGCCATCCGCCGGCTTTTTTGCCCTGGGCACTTTCCTTCTGGCAGTCTCTGCCTGCGGGCAGCACTTTATTGGTCAGGATGCAAAAGGGATCCTTCCTCTCGTCTTGGCGGGTGCCAGCGGCTTGGCCCCTTGGGTCTTTTTCCTCGCTGGCATAGACCTCTATCAGAACCTCAAGACCCCCGAACAAGGCAACCCTCTTCTTGATGGTGCGGTTGCAGCCGCCGGCATGGGGCTCCCTGCCTGGCATTTTGTTGTCACCCGGGTTTGGCTGGCTCCTGGTGAATGGGATTTCACCCGGGCCATGGTGGCGCTGCAGCCCCTTGGCTACACCGCCTGCCTTTTTGCAGCTGTCACCCTTATCGCTCAGCTTAACAGGCGAGGCAAAGTTCGAGGCGGACCAGCTTTGGTCGTCACGGGGCTTGTTCTCTTCGCTCTTGGAGGCAGCCTTGAATCTTATCAGCTTGCTTTGAGGTTGAACGGCGCACCGGATGTCAGTCCTTATCTTTCTTTTGCTGGCCTGGTTTTGGCTGGTGGACTGGGTGTCCTTGCCCTCAGTGCTCTGGCTGGACTTTGGGGAGACTCTGGCGACTGGCGCATGGTTTCGGATGATGAAGTTCTTTCCGAACCTTTCCAGCTTTCTCTGGCGCGAGTCATCGTGCCAAACGTGCTGAGCCTTGGCACCTTTGTCTTTACAGCAATCCACGAAATTCAAACCAAGGGGCACGTTTCGCCCATCATCGTGGCTGTCGGATTTGTGCTTATGGGAGTAGCCATGGCCCGTCAGGCAGTTGTTCTGCTGCGCGGCCAGGCGATGCTTCGGGACAACGAACTGCTCACAGAAAAGCTGAGGCAGGTGACGGGCGGCTTGGAAGAGAAGATCGCCCAGAGAACCAGACAGCTCACAGCGCTTCACCAGCTGACCAAGGCCGTCAGCAACACCCTCGATCCGCGCGAGGTGCTGAGCATGGCTGCTGTTCATGGCCGCACCGCTCTTCGAGCCGATGCCGTCGTTTTGTGGCTGGCCGAGAAAGATCGCCAGAACGGAACGATCATGAAGGGAGCCTTGCAGCTGGGGCTCAGCAATCAGCCCGAACTCAGCCAGCAGCTTTTCTCCGTCACTCCTATTGATCAGGTGCGAAGCCTTCCCCTACCGATGGAGCCCAATTCACCTACCGGCCCCGTCGCGACTCTGCTCATGGCTCCTATGGTGGGTCAGCAGAATCTGATCGGCATGATTGGAGTTCTGCGCTACACGGGCGGATTCAGCAAAACTGACTGGGAACTGATTGAAGCCATTGGTTTGGAAGCAGGCACAGCACTTAAGCACGCCCAGCAGTACACCCAGGCTCGCGCGGCCGCCGACCTTGACCCTGTCACTGGCCTGCTTAACCACAGAGCGATTCATCAAAGGCTGGATGAAACGCTGGAAACAGCCGATGCCGACAAGCGATCCATCACAGTGATGATGATGGACATGAACAACTTTAAGATGTTCAACGACACCTACGGCCACCCCGCAGGTGACGAGGCACTTAGAAGAGTCGCCAAGGCCTTGGCCGAGACCGTCCAGTCAGCTGGAACAGTCGGCCGTTATGGCGGTGACGAATTCCTTGCTGTTCTGCCCGGAATTACGCAGGAGCAGGCTGGGCAGATGGCTCAGCATCTAAAGGCTAGGCTCCTACGGTCTGGCTTCGTCCCCAACCCTCAGGATGGCCGAGTCATCCCCATCACACTTTCTTTCGGAATCGCCTCCTATCCTCAAGACAGCCGATCTCGCCATGAGCTGATTGCCATGGCTGACAGCAACCTCTATGCTGCCAAGAGGTCTGATGAAGGCATCCGAATGACATCGGATACTCAAAGGGTCAACAGCCAGTTGAGGAACGAGAACTCATTTGCCGTTCTTGACGGCATGGTTACCGCGGTCGATAACAAGGACAGCTACACCAGAAGACATTCCGAAGACGTGGCCGAATACTCGCTTTGGATTGCCGAAGAGCTCGGCCTTTCGCCAGATGCTTTGAGGACGATCCGCATTGGCGCTCTTCTGCATGACGTCGGCAAGATCACAGTCCCCGATGAGATTCTGCGCAAGCCTGGCCGTCTGACTCCAGAAGAGTTCGAGATTCTCAAGCGTCACCCTCGCCTTGGCGCCCTCATCGTCTCTGGCGTGCCTGGCATGGAAACCATTCTGGATATTGTTCAGCACCACCACGAAAGATGGGATGGCAAGGGCTACCCAGATGAGCTTAAGGGTGAAGAGATTCCCATGCTCGGACGCCTTGTTGCTGTGGCCGATACTTTCAGCGCTATGACGACCGATCGCCCCTACCGAAAGGGTCTTTCATGGGAAGTGGCTCTGAAGGAGATTCAGGATTCAGCCGGAACTCAGTTTGATCCAGATATCGCCGACGCCTTTTTACGGGCGGCAGCCAAGCGTAAGGGGCCTCTCAAGCTCGCTTCTTAGCGACTCTATGTCCATCTTAGAGTTCTAATCTGAAGGGCGTCTGACCAAGAAAGCCTCTCAACCAAAATGCGGCTTTCGACCGAGCCGATAAGCGAAGGGTCGAAAACCGCCAAAAGAGAAAAACCCCTTCCCAGGAAGGGGTTGGGGATGGCTGTTTATGCAGATTCAAGCCACCATCTTAAACTGAACACTCAGGATTGCTTAGCCCAAGAATTAAGTTGTTTATAACAAAATCTAGTTTATTCAAACAAAAAAACTCCTGCCTTTCCAATTGGTAAGGCAGGAGTTTTGGCTTTTCAGCCTATCCTAGTATCTTCTCTGTGGCTCGATGACTGGAGTCCAGCCCTTCATAGCAACACTGTTGCCGCCTCGGGTCGAGGGGGGCCACTCGAGGCCGGGGTTGCCACGGCTGTCCAGGGTGCAGGGACCGTTGGCTCCCCAGGTGGTCTTGCGCCACTTGGCGTGACCGTCAAGGTAGGCAATTGTGGTGCCTTCATTGTGGCCGCCGTTCGTGGCGTCAGCGTTGTCAGGATCTGGAAAGTTGGAGCAGTTGACCTTTCGGCTGTAAAGCTCGTCCAGTTCGTCGCCTTCGATCTCAGAGTCAGTGGCTTCGAGCAGGAAGAATGACTCGGCGGGAGATTCCCACATAGTCAGGTTGCCGGCGCCGCTGCCCTGCCAGTCACCGATGTGCTCGTTGTAGGCGTAGCTGGACCAGTACTGGATTGAATCGCAGGAACCGCTGGCGCAGGTGAGGCCCCATGACTGGGCGGGCTGTGGCCAAACACAGGCAGCTCGGTCACCGCTCAAATTGCTGGGGTTGCTTGCCGGAGCGGTTGGGGACCAGTAGAAGCCTTTGGGGCCAGATGTGCTGGCGGCCTTCTGCTTAACGTAGGGCTCCATGATGAAGGGCCAGTAGTAGTTGCCCCATCGGTCAATGGAGCCGCCTGCGCCGGAGGGGCAGAAGGTGGTTCCGCTGGGCGGATCCTGCATGATCGTGTCGTCGTAGTCAGAAGCGTAAATCTGAGCTGCGGTAGCCAGCTGCTTCATCTGGTTCAGATTGGCAGTCTGCTTAGCTGCGGCCTTAGCCTGAGCAAAAACGGGGAAGAGGATCGCAGCCAAGATGGCAATGATTGCAATGACGACAAGAAGCTCGATGAGGGTGAACCCACCTCTACGGGGCCGAAAGACCATGGCGGTGCGAGTATCGCCCTCTCGTGTAAAGGGAATGTTAAGGAATGAAAAACAGTCACTTAGGGCCTAACCAGCCCCTTTAAACACATCAAGTTTTCCCGGCTTTCTTTAACTCTACGGTTGCTTTCGAAGCTGTAAAGTGCATCAATAGGACGCTCTTTTTCCTTCAGAACGTCCTATTGATTTTTAAGTCTCTGATGAGACTCCCTTCTAGCCTGCCTTAGCTTTAATCTGGTCAATTTCCTTCAGAACGTAATCCAGCGACTGCTGTGATGTTTGAGGAGTGACTACAGTGCAGGCGCGGCCGGTGTTAAGGCAGTCCACAAAGTCAGCCAGTTCAGCCGCATAGCCGCCCAGGTCACTGAGGTTTCCACCGCCTTCGGCGGCGATCTTCACCATCTCAGGGAACTCTGGTTCGGCGTCAGGCCGATAAACTCCGATCGGGCAGTTATCCCAAATGACAGCGCCCTTTTCGAAGACAGCCCTGAAGGCCATCTTGAAAGGAGATCCTGTTGGCAGGTTCCAGCCCCCTTCTAGATGGGCAATGGTTTTGCCTCCTCTGTAGCTCATGGTGGTGAAAACATGGCTCGGACCCTTCTCATCCAGGGTTCCCCAGGTGTCCATGGTGTCTGGTTCGCCAAGCAGATAAAGAATGTAGTCGGTATCGTGGATGTGCATATCAAGCACACCGCCACCAGCTCTTTCTTCTGACCTTAGCCATTGGTCAGTTGACCAGGCAGGGAAGCCGCCGTAACGGGTGAGGTTGACACTGAGCAGAGCGCCCAGTTCGCCGCTGTCATTCAGCTCCTTCAGCTTCACATATTCCGGCCAATAGCGAATGCAGTGAGCGATAAAGAGCTTGACCCCCTTTTCTTCGCAGACCTTGGTCATCTCAGCCGCTTCTTCGCGGGTGCGGGCCATGGGTTTTTCGCACACTACGTTGAGCCCCAGATTTGCGGCGGCAATGGTGAGTGCGGCATGGGTGTCGGTGGGGGTGCAGATATCGACCACATTGCAGTGCTCGGCAAGCTCTTCCAAGCTCGAGAAAGTTCGGATTCCGAACTGTTCGGCAAAGGGCTGAGCCCTTTCGGATCCGTGGTCAAAGACTCCTACCAGTTCAGCTCCGGGCAGACCCTTGTAAACCTGGGCGTGCATTTTGCCCATGAAGCCAGCGCCAGTGATTCCGATCTTCTGCATTCTGTTTGGACTCTACCACCAGACATAGCTTGGTTACACTCACATCCAGCTTCGAAGTCGCTCATAATAGTCGAACTTATGGGCCCTTTTTTTCCTCAGCGCCTCGGCCTTGGCCTTAAGGGTCTGGCCCTGGCGGCTCTCTTTGTTGTCCCTGCCTACGGTCTAAGCCAAAGCCGCTTGGCCGAGATGCCGGGGGCAGCCAAGGCACAGCAGATTCGAGGCGAGCTTTCAAAGGGACTCAAAATTGCCCGGCTTTCGGTCAGGTGGACTCCAGAGGGCTTTCCTGCTTGGCAGGATGGGTCGAGCTGGGTGGCTCTGAACACAAAGACTCTGGAGGAAGTAAAGCTTGATGCTGGTCCGGCTGTAGATCGCCCCAGGAGGGGCCCTGGCCGTGGCCGACAGGCAGCAGAGGTGGATGCTCCAGCTGCTGGGGTGAAGGCAGTCTCCAAGGGCGGACACGTTTTTCTGGTCAAGGATGGTAAGGAAACTCAGATTTCCAAGCCAGAAATGGGCGGAGCAAGGATCAAGCACGGACAGGCTTCCTGGGTTTATGGGGAAGAGCTGGGCCAGAACGAAGCCATGGGCTTCTCTTCAGATTCCAAGTGGCTCTGGTTCTATCGTTTCGATGAAACTGAGGTCAAGGACACTCATTTGGCTCTCGGGCAGGCCACACCCCAGACTTGGCTAGAAGTGGAAGCCTATCCTAAACCAGGCCAGCCTAACCCTTTGGTTGATTTATATGTCGCCAACACCGAGACAGGAGAACCTCACAAGGTTCAGGTGCGCCCTGGCGAGTTTAATGATGGGATCGGCCACTATGTTTACAACATCAAGTGGCGTCCCGCCTCAAACAATCTGATTTTTCACCGTTTGGATAGAAGGCACAAAGTGAGAGAAATCTGCTCTTGGGACCCTTCTACCAAAAGGGTCAAGGTTCTTGACCGAGAAGAGAACCCGGCTGCCTGGGTTGAGGATCCGACTGCCCTGACCTTTTTGGAGAATCTGCCTGGTGCCAAGGAGTCCGATCTCAATTCGGCCCTCATTCTCAGCGAATCCAGCGGCTACACCAATCTCTATCGTTTGAACCTAGTGCAGGGGGGCAGAACGCCTCTGACCCGAGTTGGCTTCGACCTGCGAAGCATCGCTAGAATCGACCTTGAAAAGAGAGAGATCGATGTCATGGCGATTCCTGGCACCAAAGGCATGAGACAGCTTTATCGCCTCAATCTTGCCACGGGTCAGTTCCGTAGCATCACCGATCCTGCTTTTCACCACGAAGTACAGATTTCACCAAATGGTGAGTTTGTCATTGATCGTGTCTCGAACGCAGCCACACCTCCGAGTGTTCGGCTTTTAAACAGCAAGGGCGAGGTTGTTAAGGTTCTGCAGGAATCTGATGTCTCAGTGCTTGAAGCACAAAAGTATCCTCGTCCAGAAGCCTTTACCTTTAGGTCAGCCGATGGAGTGACAATGCTGAATGGCATGGTTCACCTGCCGCCTTCCAGCTACCTTGGCCCTCGCCCCATTCTGGTTCAGGTTTACGGCGGTCCCCTTGGCCTCTCTGCTGATTCGTGGAACGAAGATTTCGAAACTCCTTCGAACGCCGCCGACTATGGTTTTGCTGTCGTCAAGCTAGAGGTCAGGGGAGGCGGCGGCCGGGGCCGAGCTTTCCGCAACGCTCTCTACCAAAAGATGGGTCAGATCGAAATTGACGACCTCGCGGCTGGGGTCAAGTCTCTTGTCGGCAGATCAAGGCTCGATCTCAGCCGAGTTGGAATCGAAGGGACTTCTTACGGCGGCTACGCTTCGCTCATGGCGATTCTGCGCCATCCCGATGTTTTTCATGCCGCCGCTTCGCAGAGCTGTGTTTCTGACTGGCGAAACTACGACACCATCTACACCGAGCGCTACATGGGGGTTCTGCCCGAAAGCAAGGAAGCCTATGATGCCGGTTCTGGAGTGCTGATGGCTGACAAGCTTAAAGGCTGGCTGATGATCTACTACGGAACCGCTGACGACAACACCCACCCCAGCAACAGCCTTCAGGTGATCCGTGCTCTGCAGCGAGCCAACAAGAGCTTTGAAGTCCAGGTCGGAGTTGATGTCGGGCACAGCGGAATGAACTTCGCCCGCATGATGGAGTTCTTCATCGAGCGTCTGGTGGCTGGGCGTGAATGACACAGATCTAAGCGGAATTCGGGCGGTTCTGCTTGACCTCGATGGCACAGTCTATCGAGGTTCACAGGTGATCCCCGGTGCGCCTGAGGCAGTTTACCAAATGGTTGAAGCAGGGTTGGCCGTCCGGTATCTGACCAACAACTCAGCCGCTCGGCCTGAGGAGATTAGTAACAAACTCAATGCAATGGGTGTGCCTTGCGAGCCAAGCTGGGTGGCTGGGACAGGTCCGGCAGCTGCAGCCAAGGCTCTATCGCTTGGATTCAGAGAAGCGATGGTTGTCGGAGAGCCATGCCTGAAGCAGACCTTTTCTGAAGCTGAATTCAGCCTGAGAGATGACAGTCAAGCTCCTTTACTCGTCTCAGGCATCTGTCGAACTTTCGATTACAAAATGCTCGATTCGGCTCTTCAGGTTCTGCTTAGCGGGGCATTCTGGATTGCCACCAATCGTGACGGCAGCTACCCGCTGGAAGGAGGGCGACTCCAGCCAGGTTCGGGAGCCATCGTGGCTGCCATCGAAGCGGCGGCGGGTCGTGGCCCCGATATCGTGATCGGCAAGCCAGAGCCACTGATGATTCACCAAATTGTTACTGATCTCAATCTCAGCATTGATCAAGTGATCATGGTGGGGGATAGGGAAGACACCGATCTTGATGCAGGACGCAGAGCGGGCTGCCCGACCTGGCTTGTCCTTACTGGTTACGAGCAGCAGCCATTGCCGGGTCAGGATGGCAGTGCTGATCTCTCGGGCTTGGTTTCGGCGCTTGGGTTCTAAGATCTCGCAAAAAAGAGCCTGACCAATCTGGCCAGGCTCTTTTTGTTAGTCGAGGCGATGCTTACCGCTGAACTGGCGGAGTGGAGAAGAAAGGCTTGGGGAAGTCTTCCTGAATCTGAGCCGCTGGAACGGTGAACTCCTCTGCCTTCGTTTCGATGGCAGGCGAAGGAAGCTGAGGAGCTGACTGGGCGCCTTCCACCGGAGCCATCTGCTGCAGCTTGGCTACAACATCAACTCCGAAAAGCTCCTTGATCTGCTCGGCGACTCCTACCAGCCGAGAAGCATCGCTGCCGCCGCCCGATCCAGTATCGATGACCGTGTACTTCTGCACATTGGTCTGGCCGATAGTGGCGGTGAGCTGCTGAATGATCGGCTCGATCTTTTGGATCAAGAAGATCTCTCGTGCATTGTCACCGGCCTGTGTCCAAGCTTCAGAAAGCTGGGAAAGGGCGGAGGCACGGGCCTTGCCATCTTCGATAATGCTCGCGACACTGGCAGCGGCCTGCGCTTCCATTGCCTCACATCGTGCTTTAGCGGGGGCGATGACGTCGGCATCAAGCTGGGCACGAACCTGGTCGAGCCTTGCCTTCTGAACGTCAAGCTCGGCTCTCGCTCTGGCCACCTTGGCAGCGACCAAAGCCTGCTCTTCTGCGATCACTGCTGCGCGGCGGGTGATTGCGTCTTGGACTGATCTTTCGCCTTCTGCCTTGGTGATGTCAATCTGGGCGGCGATTCGAGCTTCAGTTTCTCTTTCGCTGTTTTCGCTGGATCGAACCGAGGCATCAGCGCGGGCAATGGCTTCCGCTACTCGTGCCGAACTTAGAAGCTCAGCATTGCGGATTCGACCAATCGAGTCCAGGTACTTCACGTCGTCCGTGATGTTCTGAATCCTCAAGGTATCCACCACCAGGCCAAGAGCATTCATATCCTGCTCGCCTTCCTGAACCAGCCTTTCCTGAAAAAGGCTTCGGTCTTCGTTGAGCTGTTCTGGGGTCAGGGTTGCCAAAACGCCTCGAAGGCTGCCTTCAAGGGTGGCCTTGGCCACCTGCATTATTTCTGCTCGGCTCTTGCCCAAAAACCTCTCAATGGCGTTGTGAACCAAGGGTTCGTGGCTGGCGATCTTGACGTTGGCAACTCCGACAACATTCACCGGCACGCCGCCCTTTGCGTAGGCGTTGGTGGCGTTGAGCTCAATGGTCATGTTAGTCAGGTCAACCGTGTCAACCCTTTCAACAAAGGGGCGACGAACGCCCAGAGTTCCCTTGACCAAGCGGTATCCCCTGGCTCCTGATCCGCCTGAGAAGACGAGGATCTGGTTGGGAGGGCACTGATGAAGGTGACCCCAAATGCCTGCTCCGATGAGGAACAGCAGCGTTACGACAACACCGATGATCACGTAAGTCACTTGTTTTCCTCCTTCGCTGCTTCGAGGGCAGCTGCTTCTCTGGCAGCGATCTTTGCATCTGCCCTTGCATCGGCTCTGGCATCGGCACGAGCCTCTGCCGCCAGGTCATCTCGACCCGAAATCGAACCAGGAATGTTGATGCCCACCGTTCGGTCAACAGCATCAAAGACAGACTGCAGCATATCGGGATATGCCGAAAGGTAGTTGGGAAGACTGTGCCCTTGGCCGCCATCGATGATCGAGAGGTTCTCGACCTTGATCTTGGAGACACCGCTTACGGCGGCGGCAAGAATCTTGTCCAGCTCTTCAATAAGGGCGATCTGCTTGGCAGCAGGTCCGGCTGTCTTCCAGCTGTCGTGTAGAACTGTGAGGGCTTCAGCAACTGCGCGGCCCTTTTCTCGAATCTTTGCTGCGTCGCCGCGAGCGAGAAACTCTTGAGCGGTCCTTTGTGCTTCTGCCGGAAGAACCTCTTCGACCTGAAGCCTCAAGGTTTCAAGCTGGCTTCTTACCTGCTGAAGTTCTTTTTCAGCGATGGCTCGTGCTTCGCGGGCCGCGGCAGATGTCTTTTCTTCTTCGGACTTGACCTGAGAGTCGACTTCTGCCTTGATTCGGCGGAGGTCGTTCTGCATAGCCAGAACCTTAGAATCAACATTGGCGCGGGTGACACTGCTTCGTCCGACGTTGACCGATTCAGACTGCTCGGCTCCTCGCTTTGCGTCTGATTCAGAAATCTCAGCTTCTCGCAAAACAGCTGCGATGGCTTTTCTGCCAGTCGCATCAAGGTAGCCGACCTCGTCACTGACGTGGAGAATCTTGAAGGTATCCAGGTGAAGTCCAAGCTTCATCAAGTCCTCCTCTGTTTCCTTGGCCAGGCTGTCGGCAAAGGTCAATCGGTCTTCGTTCACCTGTTCTGGGGTCAGGTTGGCCACAACGCCTCGCAGGTGGCCTTCTAGGGTCTCCTTGGCGCCTCGTCTCAGCTCAGAAACATCTCGGTTCAGCCATCTTTCAATGGCATTGTGAATAATGCGCTCGTCGCTGGAAATCTTGACATTGGCGATTGCTTCCAAGTTCATGGCGATGCCACCCTTGGAGTAGGCGTTTCGCACTGCGATCGGCACTTCCATGAGGTTCAGCGACATGCGGTCAACCCGCTGCAGACCCGGGATTCTAAATCCCAAACCGCTCCGGATTTTCGGCCGCTTTTTGCCTAGGCCGCTGATAACCATGACTTGGTTGGGCGGACAGATGACGAACATCGTTCTGATAAAGAGAACGAAGAGGATGATGACTCCTAGGGCAGCCACGGCCCCCACGACAATCTGCCCAATTGGGCCGATGCCAGCTAAAGCAACTGTGTTCTGCATTGCGATTTCCATGTGTGTGTTACAACAAAAAATACTTTCTAAAGGTTCTCTTGGTTGAGTTCCTTAACAATTTCTTGACTCGGAATCACTCTTGCAGTGCTTCCAACTATAGAGACGATAATGACTTCTTCCCCTTCTTGTATCTCTACTCCTGTATCACTTATAGCGGTCATATCGATCCACTCTTCCCTGACATAAAGCCTCACTCTTCCCAGGCTTCCTGGCCTTGCCGCTACGCTCAGCCGACCACTGGAGCCGATGAAGTCCTTGGATTTGGTGGAAGCGTCAACTTGTGAAAGATTGAGAACTCTCCAGGCATAGGATCCTACAAGGGCAACAAAGACCCCTGTAAGGAGGCTCGCAATGAGGGTAAATGGCTCCTGAGAAGCCCGCAAGAGGGTGAGGGCAGTGCCTGTCAGGCCAAAGGTGGCAGCCAGGTAGATCCAGAACCGAATAGTAAGGAAGGGCAGCCAGACAGCAGGGTCCCGAGGGAGTTCGGCTGTGTGGTGGAGAAGGGATTCCAACTCGTGGGGGGAGTGGTCTCCCACCGAACCGGGGTGGTCCATGTGCAGATCAGGTCCATCCACATGAACATCAGTGTCGGTGGCCGAAACTTCGGCGTCGTGGCCTCCTAGGACTCCTCCGAGAGCAGCCAAAAGAACAAGCCCACCACCCACTATTGCGAGTGCAAGATAGAGACCCAGCACCAATTGGTACTATGGCCCAAAAGGGGGTTTGGTTGCCCGGTTGAGTCTATTGCGTGGCCGCGAGGTTCCGAAGTCGATTGAGGATAAGCCCGACCCTGCCTTGACTCGCGGCATCTGGGTCAAGGCAGCATTCGATGCCGAACTCCGCCTTTGGATCTGAGAGCAGCAGCTTCGCTTGATCTGCCAGGAACGCACGAACTTCATTTGGTGTCGTTAGAAGCTCTTTTAACAGCTCAGGTCTTCCATCTAGCACGGAGACGACATCCTCAAAGTCTCTACTTGCCAAGTAGTCTCCATTCCCTTCCCTTGTTGGCGATCGAAAGGCGTCGAACTTGCAGGCAAGAAAGCACGGACCACTGATAACGCGCACTTTGCGACCTTTGGGTGTCGTCTCCCAGTGCCAATCCTTCAGGCAGAAGGGATACCACTGGTTTGAGAAGCCGAGGACAGTTTCGTCCACAGGCATCACATCGAGTATCAAGCCGCCCTGCCTGAATCGGCAGATCGGGCCGAAGGGATCGTGCTCAAAACCTAGGTGTCTCAGTCGTTCCTCGACTTTGTGATACTCGAGCTTCGTTGTCGCTTCGACAATGACATCGGCGTCATCTGTCATCCTCGCCTTGCGAGAATGTGGGTCCGTTATGAGGAATCCCAGTACGGAGCCTCCAAGATAAATGACTTCGTCAGAGTAGTCGCCCAGCATATTTGCAGCCATGTCTATCAGGCCAAGGGGTTCTATTGGCCTCACGAGTTAAGCCTCTTGGAAATCTCTTCTGCCGCCATACTTCTTTCTCTCGCTCTGCCATCCCTAAGCGCATCTACAAGCGAAAGGACCTCATAGAGCGGTCTGTCTTCTTTGACGGCTAGTGGTACTGAGGGGTGAAGGGGATCAAGGGAAAGCCCCATGACCTCGCCTTCAGGATCTGGCCAGACAGGTCGAAGATCATCAGACGATGCGATGATTTTTTCATCGAGGGGTGGGCCAGCCCATCCTGTCGGCATGCCTCGGACAAGTCCACCCCTAACAGGAGGCATGTACCATCGCACCCCTGAAACTAAGGCCTGCTCCAGAGCCGCAGAATTAACTTTTCGGCTACGCGGACTATAAAGCCTCGACTCCGCCGCCCGCTTCAGACCCTCGTTCACAGAACGAGAGCTGATATGAAGCTCCTTGGCCAGGCTCATCTGGCTCCAGGGCTGATCCTTTTTGCAGTGAATTTTCAAGAGAATCACGATATCCAGCGGTCTCAGCATAATGTCTATTTACCATTTCGGAATGGTAAATGACCGCTATTGTTCCCAAGTTCAGCAATTGGACCTCTCCCAAGCGGGCGCAGTGTTTCGTTTTCCAGTGAGAGTTTCTTGAGTCGGTGGCATCGACCGCCGCTAGAGAGGCCCCCAATTGCGACCTCCTCACCGGGCCGATGAGCTTTTTTGACCGCTAGTTGAGAGCGGCACCTTTATGCTTTCACTGCTTTAGCTGCAGATCTCGGCCTTACAAAACCATTTCAGTCACGAAAAATCAGCGCATCAGCTCGCGCAACTGTATGCTTTTTGTAAATTGTGGTATACGATGGCCCTCGGGGGTAGTCGCCATTATTCGATGGGTTGTCCAGAGCTCTTCCTAGCTAAAGGGAGTCTGCGAGGGTGTCCAGGGTGAGCTTTGGCGATAGATCACAGGGAATCAAAATCATGAATATTGATAGATGCAAAATCGGAATGAGCGCTCTGATCGTTGGAGTCTTGGTTCTTCCTGCACTTGTTCAGTCACAGCCAAAGGCCAAGCCTTCTTGGATCCTGCAGGTCTTGAACAAGTCGAAAGCTGAGGTCGACAAGGTTCTTGGCAAGCCCGTTGCCTACAACAAAGAAGATATGAGCGGAACTTACAAGCGTTCCGGATTCAAATCTATTGGCATCGCTTACTACGGCAAGGGTGGCAAGTCGCTTGTTGCAGAAGTCATTTTTGAAAAGTCACCCGCGACCTGGGCAGATGCGCTGAAGCAGGTTGGATTGAGTTCCGCCAAAGTCAAAGCCTCTCGAACCCCCGCCAACAACGGATGGAACCTTAAGGCGGTCGCAGGAGTGCCGAAAGGTTGGGAAGTTTCGTTTATTGAGGCGAGTGAAGTTGACAACGGGGAGAGCACTGATTCCTTCCCGGCCCAGCTCTCCATTTACGGCCCTGGCGCTTCTTAGCCTCTCGCGGCTGGGTGGAGCAGTTCCACCCAGCCGCTGCTCTGACAATTCGAGCACCGATCCCGCTCTTTCATAAAAGGGGTTCGGAAGGGTGGTTTGACCGTCATTTCAGTCGTCGATCTTTAAGCCAATTGCCTGTCTCAAAGGGAAAATCACCTGCATTCTCCCCATCTTCTGCAATTGGACCTCCCCCTAGCGGGCACTAAGTTTCACTTTTTAGTGAAAGTTCGCAGGGTCGGCGGTATAAACCGTAGCTAGAGACGCATCCATGTCCACTCCCCAAGAGGCCCCCTGGCTGGCCGAAGGTGAGGCGAAAAGGGAAGCGGTTCGGTCTTTGTTCGCCGAAATCGCTCCCAAGTACGACCTCCTCAACGGGCTTATGAGCTTTTCTCTTCACCGTTGGTGGAGAGAAGCAGCTGTTCGTGCCCTTGAGGTGAAAGAAGGCGGACGCGTGCTGGACCTCTGCTGCGGCACGGGTGACTTTCTCATTCCCCTTCGAAGAGCAGTCGGACCTGAGGGCTATGTTGAAGGTCTTGATTTCTGCGCTCCCATGCTGGATGGCGCGGCCAAGAAGAAAGGCCACGAAGCAAGGCTGATTGAAGGCGACGCCTGCGATCTTCCTCAGCAAAGCAGTGATTTTGATTCGGCCACAATGGGTTGGGGGTTGAGAAACGTCCCCGACGCTGGTCTGGCTCTGAGAGAGGCTGCCCGAGTCTTGAAGCCAGGCGGAAGGCTGGCGATCCTGGACATGGTCCGCCCCGTCACCCCCTGGGGGATGTTCGGAGCCTGGGTATTTAAAACCTTCGTTCCCCTTTTGGGCAAGATTTTCAGATTCGGCAAAGCCTACACCTACCTGCCGGAATCGACTGGTCGGTTCTTCACTCTCAAAGAACTGGCTCAGGCAATGGAGGCAGAAGGGTTTGTGATTACACGAACCAAGAACTTCATGCTCGGCAACATTGGCTTGGTGGTGGGAGAAAAGATTGAGGCAGGCCAATGAGTTCAGCACTTTTTGAAAAGGTTCAGGCCGAAGTAGCTCCCCAGGCTCTGGGCGACATGGTCATCTTTGCCCAATCGGTTGAGGCAGAACTCAATGCCCAGATGTGCAGTGCCATTCACTTGGTAGAGCAGATTGGCCTGCTGACCTTGGAAGGTGGCGGAAAGCGCCTTCGACCCCTCATGGCTGCCGCCGGGGCCAGAGCGGTGAATCCTAATGTTTCTTTAGATCGAGCTGTGAAGCTTGGCGCCTGTTTGGAGATGATCCACATGGCGACCCTGATTCACGACGATGTGATTGATGGAGCTGCCACAAGACGAGGCCGCCCCACTGCCGGAACAGTTCACGGAGGCACTGCCTCAATCCTCTCTGGAGACGTGCTCCTGGCTAAGGCAATGAAGATGCTGGCCGAAGATGGCGACCTCTCCATCATCCGCTTGGTCAGCCAGTCAGTTGTCGAAATGGCCGAGGGAGAAGTGAAGGAAGTTGAAGTCCGCAACGACTTCGATCTGTCTGAGGCAGAGCACATTTCCATCCTCCGCATGAAGACAGCCGCATTCATCGAAGCCTGCTGCCGAACCGGAGCACGAATCGGAGGAGCGACGGAGGCTCAGGAAGAAGCTCTCGGGCAGTTTGGCCACCACCTTGGCATGGCTTTCCAGATCGCCGACGACATCCTTGACTTCCGAGGAGACAAGGTCAAGACGGGCAAGCCCCTGGCAACCGATTTCCGTGAAGGCTGCGTCACCTTCCCTCTCATCTCGCTGCGTGGCCAGCTTTCAGAAGAAGAAATGCTCTTCGTCCGTCGCAAGTTCGGAAATGGAGTAACTGATGAGGAGCTTTCCGTCATCAGTCAATGGATGGATGCCCGAGGCGCTTTCACTGACTCTGTCGCCAGAGCAAAGAGCCACGTCGATTCAGCTCTCGAGCACCTTTCGATTCTTGAGCCGAGCCCCTACCGAACCATGCTGGAATCGGTCAGCAGCTTCGTCGTCGCCCGCGAAAGCTAAAGGCACCCCACCTTATCGGGCAGGGTGCCTTGCATCTTCCTCAAGCCTTCTTGGGCTTCAGAGTGATTTCTCGCTTCGTGCTTGCGAAGGGGATGACATGGAAGCCTGCATCGAGCTTGATGTCGGCACCCTTGACGATCTCATACTGATCACCCGGCTCAAGGTGAAGCCGAGCCGCCTCGACCCCCGCATCCTGCCTCAGTGTCAGGCGCACCTCTCCTGTCTTCTGGTTGAAGGAGACTTGGTCAAGCCGACCCGAATCCAAGGTGATCTTCAAGGCTGCTGGAGCGATAAAGGCCTTCCTTCGGAAGGAATCCTTCGGCGAAGTCCTTACCCAATCACCAGAGACTGTCAGATTGCCGCCAAAGGCCTGCCATCCAAAGTCGTCGGTCTTGGTTATGTAGGTGCCTGTATTCAGGGCGTGGCCGACAAAGTTGGGTCCGTAATCACCAGAGTAGGCATCCCACTTAAGGGTCGAAGGGAAGGAGTGGAAGGCCGCCGACGCAAAGCCTTCTTGATCGATGTTCGAAAGGGCGCCCATGGCTCCGCCGTATCCGACCCTGAGCAGATAGAAGTCATCCGGATGATCGCGGAACTCGGTAAGCACAGGAATGGCGTTCATGCCAGACCCGTAGTGATGAATCTGCCTTTCGATTCGTGACAGCTTGCCTCCGTAAAGGAAATCCCAGTAGCGGCGGGCGTTGCCGTTGTAGCCCCAATGGGGAACAGTCGGCATGTAGGAAAGAATCGAGTTGAGTGTGACCTGAGCTTTATCTTCAAACCCGAATCGGCGGCACCATGCGTAGACCTCTTCCTGACCGGTTGAATCCCAAGCCATTTCGCTGCCGAAGGGGTAGGGCTCCTGCTTCCAGCGAGAGGCGCGTTCCAGCATCCGCTTCAGAATAAGGTCTGCTTCGGTCTTCCATCCCTCTCGCTTCAAGTCATCCAGCATCAGAGTAAAGACTGTTCCTTCCATCAAGCCCAGCCTCATGTAGCCAACTCTGTCCTGACCCTTTTCATCGGTGCTGGTAAGGAACTCTGTTGTTTTGTAGGCCTGCTGCAGATACCACTTCCAGTCTCGTGATTTGACCAAGTGGGGGTAGCTGCGGGCGATTTTGTACATCGACCAATAGGCGGCCACAACGTGGGGGTAGTTGAAGCCCCGCCCGATGTCCTCTGAGTGCTTCTTGTCCCAGCTTGTCCAGCTCTTCCAGTTTCTGTCCGTGTCGTATTTGAAGTTCGGCATCAAGGCGGGCTCATAAAAGAAGAGGCTTTTACGAACGCCGTACTTGTTGGGGCCATCTTTGTATTGAAGCCTTCCCCAAAGAACTTCTTCGATGAATGATTCGAACTTGCGAATCTCGCTGGCTTTCGGCTGACCGTACAGCTTCATGGCCAGGGTGAGCCAGTTGCCAGATCCTCCTTCGTCACCCAAACCGGCGATCCAGACTCGAGAATCCTGCAGAACCTGCTTGTCTTCTTCTCTGTCATAAGAGATGGGGGCGGGGGCTCGACCAAAGGGGTCAGATCGGTCGTCGAACCAGGCTTTGGTCGTCAGGAACTTGCCCAGATCGGCGACGGCTTTATCTGCTGGCTTGGTGACGTAGTAGCTGACCGTCTGAACTCGGCCATCTTTGTAGTTGATGGTCAGGCGAGATCGACCCCACTTCTTTCCATCCACCGAATAGGCCTGCCAAGCGGCTGACCCTTCTTTTATCTTCTTGACGGAAAGGGCTCCTGCAGGATGAGAGGAGATCGACTCGACCTCGCTGCCGTGCTTCAGAAAGAGCCTGCCTTTCTGATCCATCGGCAGAATCGTGCCCGGCAGACTGACGGCAACGGGGTGGCCGATTGATGCGAGTGTGTCTTCGATCTTCCTGATCGTGGGGACCGAGGTGAACTGGACCCCATAGCTGCTGGTCTCACCAGGCTTCAAAGTCAAGGAAGTCGGTTCATTCCACTGCTCAACGCCTTTCCACTCCTTTTCGGCATGGGCTTTGGTGTGAACCATCCACTCCATCATTCCTTCGAAAACTTGGTTGGGTGCCAGAGGCTCTCTGATAAGGTGCCAGGCTTCAAGTGGAGTTTTTCCCAAAGGCGTGACCACCATGTTCGATCCAGAACCGTTGAGCTGGGTGACCCGCAGGAAGCCGCCATCTTGACCGATATAGGGATCGGTGAAGGAGCAGACCGCATGAGCTTCTTCCAGGTTCCGGTCCATGATGATGTTATTAAAGGGCATGGCCAAGCCCAGCGACCCCACCTGAACCTCAGAAGACCCCGTGTTGATCAGCTGGAAGTGCAGCTGAAGCGCCCCTTCGACGACCTTCCACGAACGAACCACCTTGAGCGACTTGCTTACGGCGATCTCATCCGTGACTTCGTCTGGTCTTGCCGCTTTTCTGACAGGATCAACTCGCTTTTTAAAGGAGGAGAAGTCGGTCCAATCTGCCGCTCCAGATTCTTTGACCCTCAGATTAAGGTCTCCGAGATGCACAAAGCCATCAGATGACCTCTTGGTCAGCCTGTCTGAAGGGAGGAAATCGAAAGTTTTGGCCGTTGTCGGCCTCAGCTCAAGGGCGACTCCTGTGGCTGAACCCAGCTTGACCGAGAAATCCTTGGCGGCAAGCTCAATCGTGCCTTTTTCCAAGGCGAGGTTAGAAGGTGGCGGTGGTGCAGGTTGGCCGGCTTGAGTCATGGTGGCGGCCCCAGTAAAAAGCAGTCCGAGGGCAAGAGAGATAGACATGAAAATGTGTCTGGCTTTCAGACCTTTCTATTCTCGCTCAAAACACCCTCGGTCTGCCCTCTCGTTCACAATAGAAACAGGCTCAAATCAATGGCTGCTCCTTTTTCGCTCGCCTCAATTCACCTGCACGATGGCCCCTTTGCCAAGGCGAGAGACCTGACCGCTGACTACTTGTTGAGCCTGGACCCTGATCGGCTGTTGGCTGGGTTTCTGATCAACAGCGGCTTGGAGCCGCAAGGCGAAATCTACGGCGGATGGGAAGCCATGGGATTGGCCGGCCATTCGATTGGCCACTACCTGACCGCAGTCTCGCAGGAGTTCTCTCGGTCGAAGGATCCGCGCTTTCTTCAGAAAGCCGATGCGATTGTCCAGGGTCTGGCGAGGTGCCAGGAAGCGAGAGGCGATGGATTCCTTTCTGCCTTTCGCTACCCTGATGGGTTTGACAGGGCTCGCCTTGACCAGACTTGGCTGGATATTAGCCAAGGAAAGCTGCAGAGCGCTGGCTTCGACCTGAACGGCATGTGGGCGCCTTGGTACGTGCACCACAAGATCTTGGTTGGCCTGATGGACACCTACCGCCTCTGTGGACTTGACTTGGGCTTGCAGACGGCAAGGAAGTTTGCCGATTGGGCGCTGGAGATCACAAAAGGCTTGGATGATGAGCAGTGGCAGACCATGCTGCACTGCGAGTACGGAGGAATGAACGAAGCCCTGGCTGACCTCTACGGCCTAACCCATGAATCCAAATATCTGAGCCTTGCCCGAAAGTTCTACGACCACAAGGTTTTAGATGCCTTAAAGAGCTGGGAAGATGAACTCGCGGCCAAGCATGCCAACACCCAGATTCCGAAAGTGCTGGGGCTGGCCAGGCTTTACGAACTTGAGGGGCACGAAGAGGACAAGAACTCAGCCCTTTTCTTTTGGGATCGAGTGGTTTACCACCACAGCTATGTGATTGGGGGCAACAGCAACGGCGAATACTTCGGTCCGGCCGGGCAGCTATCCAGCCGGCTGAGCAGCAACACCTGCGAAACATGCAACACCTACAACATGCTGCGCTTAACCCAAAAGCTCTTTGCCTGGCAGCCTTCGGCTGCCTTGGCTGACTTTTATGAAAGAGCCTTTTTCAACCACATCTTGGCTTCTCAGCACCCCGATAAGGGGGGCTACACCTACTTTGTTCCTTTGGTTTCTGGCGGCAGCCGCAGCTTCAGCAGCCCTCATAACGACTTTACTTGCTGCCACGGCACAGGGATGGAAACCCACTCCAAGCATGGCGAGTTTGCTTACTCATTGAGTGGCTCTGACAAGCTGTGGGTGAACCTTTTTGTCACCAGTCGGTTGGTTTGGGAGGAGGCGGGAATCACTCTCAGCCAGACCACGAGCCAGCTTGCTGGAGGCAGTGTTGAGCTTGTTATTGAAGAAGGGGAAGCGGAATTCGAGCTGCTGATTCGTCACCCTTGGTGGCACAAGGGGAACCTAGTTATCGAAGTGCAGGGCAGCACTGTTGCCCAATCGGACCAGCCTTCGAGCTATGTATCGATCCACCGTCGATGGCAGAAGGGTGACAAAATCAGCTTCGAACTTCCCCTAGAACTCCACGAAGAGCCGACCCCAGACAACCCTGAGAAGGCAGCCCTCATGTATGGCCCTCTGGTTTTGGCCGCGGACCTGGGATCACCCGATGAGCCAGAACCCTGGAGCCCCGTCCTCATCAAACAGTCGGGAGACCTGGCTGCCTGGATCACACAGGAAGATGCTGCGGTTGGCCACTTTACGGTGACTGATGCGGCGAAACCAAACGCTCTGAAGTTAAGGCCGTTTTTTGACCATCCGGATAATAGAACTGCCGTCTACTTTGACAAGTTTTCACCAACTGAATGGCAGCAGAAAGAAGCTGAATACCGAGCCGCCGAAGAAGAAGCCAGGCTGCTGAAAGAACGAACCATTGACCACTGCACCCTTGGCGAAATGCAGCCAGAACGCGACCACGACCTGACCTGCGAGAAAAACGATGTGAGGGAAGTGAATGGTAGAGGAATCCGAACCCCCTTGACCAAGGGGTGGATGGAAATCAACCTAAAGGTGGATAACTCTGTGAACAACAAGCTGGTTCTTAACCTTTGGGGCAACGATCGACTTGAAGCATGCTTTGCATTGTTAATAGATGGTGTGGAAATCTCTCAGCACGATTTAACCGACCGACCCCTTAACACCTTTTTCAACCTCGAGGTTTTTGTGCCTTCAGAACTGATTAAGGGCAAGGATTCGGTCCGTCTAAGACTTGAATCGAGAGAAGAAAGGCCAGGGCCAACCTTGGCCGGAATCTCGGTGGTCCGCTCTTGAGCTGCGGTTTGGTACTGACAAAACTCTAGTAAATTAGGAGAGATTAGCCCCAAGAACCTGGCAAAATTACTTGGCAAATGAACCTCTCACTATGCAGAGAGAGTCCAAATGAACCGAAGTAAAAAGACTGGTGTCAGAACGCGCCTCACTTCTCGAAATCCTGAGCGCCCTTAGCTGTGCCCTCGACCTTGTCGAAGGGCAAACCGAAGGTCACGCAATCAGGACGGCTATGGTCAGCGCCAGGCTGGCTGAAACTCTGGGTCTCAACGAGATGCAGAAGAGAGGTGTCGTGCTTGCCTCCTTGCTGAAAGATACGGGCTGCTCGGCTTCATCTAGCCGCGTCTATCGCATCTTTGGCGGAGAAGACCACATGGCCAAGGCGGTGGTTAAGTTCATCGATTGGTCTTCGGCCAGGCGCAGTTTTCAAAGCGGAATCCGCTATACCGAACCAGGATTCAACTGGTCGGCGTGGCTTCACCGTACAGCCAAAGGAGTCCGCTGGCCACGCCAGGTGATGATGGAGATCGGCGAAGCTCGCCGCCGTCATGGCGCCGAGGCTGCCGGAGAGCTGGGCTGCCCCCCCGATGTCGCCCAGGCCATTAGGTGTTTGGATGAACACTGGGATGGCAAAGGCGTGCCCCAGGGCCTGAAGGGAGAAGAAATTCCCCTCAACGCCCGCATGATCGGTGCTGCTCAGGTGTTCGATGTCTTCGCTGCCCGTTTTGGCATGACGGTCGGCTTCGCGGTTCTGCTGGAAAGGTCTGGCCGATGGTTTGACCCAGAAGTCGTTAAGGCTATGGATTCCTTTAGCTACGACAAGGATTTTTGGAACGACTATCAGCGAGTACTCCAAACCGGAATCCGCACCTATCCTTTCGAAACATCAGATCCTCCGGCCACTGATGGCCAAATGGATTTGATCTGCAGTGTTTTCGCCCGCATCATCGATGCCAAATCCAGCTACTCGGCAGGGCACTCGACCAGAGTCGCCCACTTAGCCGATTCGTTGGCGGAAAGGCTGAGGTTCAGCGAGCAGAGAAGGCGTCAGTTAAGGTGGAGCGCCCTGCTGCACGACATCGGAAAGCTGGGTGTCCCCTTTGCGATTTTGGATAAGAAAGAGGCCCTTCAGCCCCACGAGGCTGCAGCCTTTCGAGTCCAGGTACGTTACACTCAAACAGTTCTGCGAAGCTTAAAAGGCTTCGATGAGATCTGTCGGCTGGCCTTTGCCCACCATGAAGGCCTGGACCAGAGAGGATTTTGGCGAGGTTTAACCGCCAGCGATCTAGACCTGGACCAGCAGATTCTGGCCGCCTCTGACATCTATGACGCTCTGGTCTCAGAAAGACCATACAAACCTGCCATGCCTCCTCAGGCTGCCCTGGCCGCCCTCACCGAATCCGCCGGCGATGAACTTTCTCCGGAACTCGTGCGTGAGCTCGAACCAGCCTTCCTGGGTCTGGGAAGGGTGGCTTAACAATCGGTTAAAACTGGTGCGCCAGCATAGCCGCGAAAACTAAAAATGAGAAGAACTCGATTGAAAAGAGCTCGGAGACGACGTCTCCTTACCATCGCTATGGCCTTCGCTCGACAGCGCAGCCTCCAGTCCGCCTAGTTTGATTTAGGCATTAACGCACAGACCCTTCTTGGCACCGGCTGAGAGGGGTCTTGTTGTTTTTGGGGCCAGGGCGTCGCCATTGGCAACGCATAAAACTCTCTGCAGAAATCAGATCTCCGAGTGCGGGCCACACGCCGAAATGGTTATTCTCTCACCTGATAGTCAGAAGCAAGGCGATGGTATATCATAGATATGATGATCAAGGAACTCTCTGCACTTATGCTCTGCGGACTCTTCGTTTTCCTCGTAGCCTGCACTCCTAGCAGCGCTTCTAAGGGGCGAGCCGCTGATCCGTGTGACACCCTGATTGACCAATACTTGGAACAAGAGGCGAGTGTATCCACGGCGCGAGCTCTGGAAGATGCGATGCCGAACTGTGTCCAGCAAGTCATCAAGCGATCAAGGCAAGGTGCCGATGAAACTCGTGCCCAATTGATTGCAGTTTTGGTGGGAGATAAGTCAGGTGAGTCATGGGAGAGTCTCGTTGAATTTTCGCAGGAATCAACGAAAGTGAATCCCAGTGTCGTGATGATGTCTTTGATGATTATCGGAAGCAGGGATGACGAGGCCGCTCGGAAGTTATTGAGTGACAGCCTTGTCGCTGATGACCACCTAAGGTGTTCGGCAGCATTCGGTGCTTTGGCAGAAAAACAGCCTGAGATGGCAATCAAGTTCCTGAACGATAATCTGGACAAGTGGAAAGCGAGCAAAAGTGAAAGAGATAGATGGCCCTTGGACAAGATTCGTGGTCATCTTCGACGCGCTAAAGACCCGGAGCTCAATGCTCTTGAGAAAAGAATGAGCTTTTTTTGATTGAGCAAGGAGCTCCCAATCGCTATCTTTGTTCCATGCTTCAACCCTTCTCGGCACCGGCCGAGAGGGGTCTTGTTGTTTTTGGGGGAGAGGGAAGGAAAGTGTCTCTAGATTGGTAGTAAACTGACCAAACAGACTGTCGTTCAGTCGTTTCTGCTGGTCGGTGGAGTAGAGCCAAGAGGCTTGGCCCTATTCATCAATCGCTAAAGAGTCTGGTGCCTAGCAAACCCCAAATCAGGGAATAGTTCCCTCTCTCATGCATATGGGAAAATTATGAAAAAGTCGGTAGTTGCTGGAATAGCAGCAGTTATTCTGATTATTGGTGCAGTTTTCTTCTATGGGCAAACGCTCGGAAAGGATGCATACTGCGAGACGCTTCTTCGTCAAGCTTCTGATACATCTTCCAGTTCGTCAAGTGATTTGCAAGACAAGGCTGCCAGACTCCTTGAGGAATCGTATCAGCAGTGTAAGGCGACCTTAAAAGATGCAGCTTTGAATGAGAAAGGTGTCCTGAAGGAGAATGCTCTCTTTTTCATTGCTTACAGTGATGATAATCCAAAAAGGATCGAAATTTTCATTCAAGTCCTTCAAAACATGAAGGGTGAAGAAAAGAACATTAATCAATTATCCGTGTTGACAAGCATTTTCAGGAATGGGCAAAACTTATCAAAGCCAAGAGCGGTTAAAGCGCTCTTAAGCAAGATCACGCCAGATGAGGAGCGTTGGAATCTACGCTTGTTCAAAGTTGCAGTGGATTTGGATCCTGTACAGTCAATGAACTTTTTGAAAGACTCAACTTCAAATGAGAATAGTCAGTCAAGTAATGCAAGTCTGCCACTTTCTGAATTTTTGAAAATCTTGGCTAAATCTGAAGATGATGAAAGCAGAGAGTATGCTGAATCTAGATTGAAGGCAGCAAAGTAGTTCACTCATCAATTCTGGACTTGTTCCTATGCCTTTTCATTTCGCAGGGCGAGGATCGTGCCTCACATAGGTTCCCGAGTCTGCGGTTTTCGACCGAGCCGCAGGCGAAGGGTCGAAAACCGCCATAAAAGCTTCACCCCTTCCCGCTGGGAAGGGGTTGGGGGATGGGCTGGTAAGAACAGCTAGCTCAGTTTATTGTCAGTTCATCCTATATAATGAATCTAGACTGGTCTAACGAGGGACTTAAATGACGAATCTCAAGTCAAAAACGCGAAACTTAGTGGTTATGTCACTTGGACTTTTCTTCATCGGACAGCCCTCGCCCATAGTGAGCAGAGAAGCTCGCATCGAACTATTTCTCCAGCAGATTGCAGAAACCGAAGAAGGAAGGGGGATCTTGGTTGATGACCGTCTGGCCGAAAAGAGCTGCTGCCGCTATGTGGATGACAACGCTCCTTGGTACAACGAAGTTCAGCCTAGAAAGATCAGGCTTTCTGCTTCAACATTAGAAATGGTCAGGCGAGAACTGAAGAAGGATCCAGATTTCTTGCCGTCACCAAGCTATCTCATGCATTCAAGATCGAGTGAAGATGGGATATCGTTCGGGACATCGACGGTCGGAGAAGTGAAGGATGGCAAGGTCTCCGTAATTCTTGGTTCAAGCCGCTTTCTGGATATCTCCCCTGATGGAACGAAGATGAGATTGTTGGTTGTTGGGTTTTGATGTCATCTGGAAATGGGCCGAACTTACAGAATTGGTTTGATAGAAACATGGCAAACAACCAAAAATCCATAGATTTAGGCGGCATCTTTCTACTGCTTGGCATCACTCACGTTTTCACAATGGGAACCTACATTGGGTGGCCGCCCTTCCTGCCTGAATGGCTGGCGTGGGTGACTCTCTTTGTCGCGGGGGCATCCGGCCTTGCGTGCTTAGTGTGTCTTGGGATGATGATTAAGAAGACCAGACCATGAACCTGTTTTCACGCCTCAACCCTCTCAGGGTTGAGGCGTGGCCAGACGAATCTGCTCTGCCTAGCCATGGATAATCTCTCACTAGAGATTTAAGGATAGGCATGAGAGTGCTCAACTATACTAGGATTGAGGACTGATGCTTGTTATATACCCTGCCAATATCGTATCCTAATATGTCTAATGGAAGAGCCACAAGCATGAATCTACTTCGATACTCCGCAACTCTGTGCACTCTTGCAATCGTTGGAATGCTTGTCATGACCTCATGCAAAAGCACTGTGGAGGCCCGCGTTGATTGTGAAGGTTTGTTCAGTGACGTACTGAACAGCCGACTCAAAAGTGAATTGGGAGACGTCACGGGCGAAGCCATAAAAGCTGATCACAAGCTGATGCAAGCCTATTCAGAGTGCAAGCCTACTCTCGAGAAGTTCGTACGCAATGGTACGACAGATCAAAAAATACTAGCAATTGATTACTTCATGTCTTCAAAGGGCCCTGATGCTTCTAACCTACTAATCGATGTTCTCGGCAAGTTAGGCTCCAGCAGTGAAGAGGAAGCGGTCGTGTTTGCTATTTGCACAGCTTTCACTGTACTAGAAGTAAAGCATAAGGAAAGTGCTTCGGTGCAGCTTCGAAAGCACTTCAAATCGGGCGAGACGTACCGCAACATGTTTCTTTTCAAAACCCTAGCGAAGCTCTCTCCACTCCAGGCAATGGCTTTCACGAGGGAAATTTCTGAATCGAAAAACCTGAAGGAAGTGCAAGAGGCTTGGCCCCTTACTTCCTTCATAAAGATACTAAGCGGTACTGGAAACAAAGAGTGTGTTGAGTATGCCAAGGGTCTTGAGAAAGAGCTCAGGGCAGCGACCGGAAAAGCCTGAGTTCTTAGCCTGCTGACTATTTCCATGCCTCAACCCTCGCAGGGTTGAGGCATTAACTACAATGCGCTTCAACTTCTGTCTAATAACAGCCACGCCTCCCGCTTCGGTGGTGGAGTAAATCCGTGAACGTAAAGTCAAATGAATGGGTAATGGCTCGGCAACACTTGGCGAGTTCACTAGTGTTCCTGTGGACCTCGCTGTTTATCTCGCCTGGAGTTCTTTGCCTTTGGCTAGGGTATCAGGCCTATCAAAATCCAAGTGCCACTTGGCTCCCTATGTTCGCTTTTGGCGACTATCATCATTGGAAGGGGATTCTTTCGGGTCTCATTACTTTTGCGACTCCGGTGCACTTCCTGCTGGTGATCGGCCTCAGTTTTTTCGCAGCTAAGAAGGGAGATTCTTGGCTTGGTTTTACAAATGGATCAGCGGCCGTTTTCTCAGTTCTTGGGCTTTTACAGGGAGTTGCTCTGGCGGTTTTGTCTTCTCCTATTATATCTTTGTATCGGCAGCCACATCTGAAGTTGGATTCCATTCATGCACAATACGCAGTCCTACCCTGGTACGGATTTACACTCTGGATTGATGCCATATCCATTTTGGTCTATTTATTTATTGTTTTCAAGTTAATTAAGCTTGCCAAAAACCCTGATGAAAACATCGACTAGAAAAACAGAACAGCAGTGACTAATCGAACTCAAATAATTCTGCGGATCTTGTCAGCCGCTTTTGTCGTGGCTGTTTTGGTCATTCTGGTCAAAGTCATCACTTACAGAGATCATGAAGAGGATATAAAGTCCGCCGCTCTGAAAATGCACCTTGGCATGACCCGGAGCCAGGTTGACTCAATTCTCCAGAAGCATCGATTGGCGATCTCTGATCGTCCGACGATGTTCGATGAGAGCCCGGGTTTTCGCACTAGAAGATGTGGCCTGGTTGAGGGAGTCTTCTACTGCTCCAGCGGAGTGTTCTACTTTAATCAGAATGATCTGCTCGAAGCAGTTAGCATTGAAAGTTCGAGCTGGGATCACAAGTATCCAGTGCAGTTTTTGCTCCGAAGGCGTGAGTAGGGTTGCTGCCAGGCGGACCACATCCAAAAAATCCGTCCGCTCCAAACCCCAGCAAGTGTATCGAATCTCTTGAATCCTTTGACCCACCAAGCCTCTCGCACGCAACCAGCGAGACCCCAAATGTGTAGACTCGCGCAGTGATCCGAATCTCTTCTCTAAACGAAGGTTGGAGAGTCAAAGCGGCAGGAAAAACCGCCTGGCCGGCGCTGCCTGCCTCCGTCCCCGGCCACGTTCATCTCGACCTCATGAAGGCCGGAGTCATTCAAGACCCCTTCTTTAGAATGCAGGAAATCGGAGCCTCTTGGATTGACGAGGAATCCTGGATCTACACCACCAACTTTAAGAAACCAGAAGCTCTCCCCGGAGAAAGAATTGTTCTTCGCTTTGAAGGGCTGGATTCGGTCGGCACCATCTTCCTCAACGGAGCATCTGTCGCCTGCTTCCAATCCATGCACCTGCCTTTGGATCTGGACCTCACCGACAAGCTGCAGGACGACAACGCCCTGGAGATCGTTTTCGAATCTCCTCAGAAGATGGGTCGAGCCTGGCGAGCCGATTACTTTGGCAAAGAAGGCCTGGCTGATGACACAGCGATGTTTGATCCTCGCGCCTTTGTGCGCAAGGCACAGTACATGTATGGCTGGGATTGGGGCCCCATTCTCGCTTCAGCCGGAATCTGGCAGCCTGTCTCGCTCAGAGTCGGAAAATCTTGGTTCGAATCGGTTTGGCCGCGCCAGCAGCATAGAGAAGATGGTTCGGTCATGCTTTCTCTCTCGGCTGACATCCAAGGCGAAGGCAGCATTCGTTACCGACTGACTTCTCCCACCGGAGAAAGCTGGCAGGCCGAAGACCCCGAGGCCCAGATTCTTATCTCCAGCCCTCAGCTTTGGTGGCCCAACGGCCACGGCGCCCAGCCCCTTTACACCTTAGAAGCCGATCTGGTCGCCGATGGTGAAGTGCTGGATACCTGGCGAGGCAGAATTGGCCTGAGAACTTTCGAACTGAGAGAGACTCCTGATGCCGACGGTGCGAGCTTCGAGTTCGTCGTCAACGGAGCCCCCATCTACTCGGCCGGAACCAACTGGATTCCAGATCACTCCTTCCCCTCAATCATCACAAGAGAAAGGGTCTTCAGCCAGATTAAGATCGCCAAGGAGATGAACTCCACCATGATCCGCATCTGGGGTGGCGGCCTTATGGAGTCAGAAGACTTCTACGATGCCTGCGACGAAATGGGAATTCTTGTCTGGCAGGATTTCCCCTTCGGCTGCGCTTATGCTCCAGAGAATCCCGAGTTCCGCGATACTGTAAAGCAGGAAGCGGAGCACCACGTCAAGAGGCTGAGGTGGCGCACCTCCCTTATCCACTGGTGCGGCAACAACGAAAACGAGACCATGTTCGATGGTCCTTGGGGCGGCGACAAGGCTCCCAAGAAGTTTTACGGCGAGGTCATCTGGCACGAAGATCTGGCTGAAGTTGTGGCCCGCTTGGACCCCGACCGAAGCTACACGACATCCAGCCCCACCGGAACCAAGGGCCACGCCAATGGCGACGATAGGGGCGACGTGCATTACTGGAACGTGTGGCACGGCGAAGGCGATTGGCACAACTACCGCAAGTCAAAGTCTCGTTTTGTCAGCGAATTCGGTTTCTCTTCTTCGCCCAGCCATGAAGTCTGGGAATCCTGCCTTGGCCCAGAGGACTACGATCCTCGATCCGAAGTTGTCAAGTGGCACGACAAGACTCTTAAGGGCTACGACACCTACTTCGGCTATATCGAAGCGCATTATCCGCCCATCCAAACGATGAACGATCTGGTCTATTTCAGCCAGATGAACCAGAGAGATGCCATGCGCTTTGCTCTGCATCACTTTAGGACGGCGGCACCCTGCCGAGGCGCGCTTATCTGGCAGCTTAACGACTGCTGGCCGGTTCAGAGCTGGGCACTGGTTGATTTCCACCAGATTGTTAAGCCTGCGGGTGAAGAAATGGCTCGCTGTTTTGCCCCGGTCATGACTGCCATTCAGGTGACTGAAGGTCTGGTTGAACTCTGGATCGTCAACGATTCTCGCGAAACGGTGATGGGAGACGTGAAGGCCACTGTCTTTTCGACTGAAAAGGGAGACGCCCAGGGCGCCTGGTCCTTCCCAGCTCAGAGCCTTGGCCCCTGCGAAAAGAAGCTGATCCACACTTGGCAGAGGTCCGATTTCGGCACGGAAAGCTTGGTGATGGAAGCCGTCTGGGGAGAGGTCACCCCCTGCGTCTCACTGCTTCAGCCTCCCAAGGAAACTGTCGCAGGCGAAGCAAAGCTTAAGGCAGTGAGAAAGGGCGAAATTGTGGAAGTCACCGTGACCGGTGCACCGGCCATTGATGTTCTGCTTGTTCGGTCAGAACTCTCGCCGCGGTCCTTTACGGTTCTGCCTGGCCGAACCGTGTTTCTTAAGGGTGCAGGCGATTCGCTTGAAGGGCTGAGCCTTAACGGAGACGTTAAGGTTCCCATCAAGTAACGGCTACACTGGCCGGCGCTGAGTCTGGGTTTGGGGCTCCTCTTCAGTGGGGGGCCCCATTCTTTTTGCCGCCTGGATCAGTTGAAAGCGGTTTTCCAGCTTCAGCTTCACGCTCAAGCTGTGCACTTGTCGCTTGACTGTGCCTTCGGTTACTCCCAGCAGCTCGGCCATTTCCCGGTTGGTTTTGGCTTCGGCCAGGAGTTCAAAGACTTCAAGCTCTCGCGGGGAAAGCTGGTGCAGTCCGGGCAGAGAAGTTTTCCCGATTCTTGGGTTCAGCAGCTGATCACGGTCGATCATGAGCTGCGAAACAATCTGCTCAGGTGGAATCAGGCTGCCTGCCTGCTTTAAAGATCGAGCTTCGGCGGGAGGGACACTTTCAAAGCTTGGCTTCAAAAATCGTTCCAGAATCTTCTCTTCACCTGTGCTCGGGGCTCTGCTCGATTTATCCCAGCATGCTTCGGCAGACCCTAAAACCATTAGTGCCAGCTGATGCTCTCCGCGTTTTGAGGCTTGGGCGGCAAAGAGAGCCAGAATCACTGCCGTCGCGACTTTGTGCTTGGCGTGAAGGATGTTCGTTGCGGCTCTGTCGATCAGTTCGTTGGCTTCTTCCTGCCTGTCCAAGCCCATCAGGCACCAGGTCTGCTGGACCAGTGCATAAGTCTGAATCAGCCCTGAACCTGATCTTTCTGAAAAGCCTTCCGATTGTCGTCCGTAGGATAGCCCGGCGCTGAATCGACCGGATGTGACGCAGATGAGGGCTAAAAAGAGGCAGGCGATGGCGGCATCCTGCAGTAGATCCTGTTCAATCAGATCGGGCAATATGGCCGTGAGATCTGCTTCGGCCTGGTCAATTCTCCCTCCGTAGTAGCAGATTCTGGCGTAGCCGAGCTTTGAAAGGGCTTGAGCTGCTGGAGCATCTGAAAAGGCCTCCCACTCCTTAACTGCTTTGAGCTGAATGGCCAGGGCTTCCTCATGCCGGCCCTGGTAGCTGACAGCAAAGGCCTGTCGTGAAAGAAGCGAAGGGTAGATGCTGAGCCCGAGATTAGCGGCATGCTCAGCGCCTTGTCGATAAGCAAATTCTGAGGTGATTGTTCGGCCAAGGTCGAAGTAGGCATTGCCAAGGCGGAACAGACCTGCGGCAGCCAGGGCGTTCCTGCCTGCAGACATGGCCTCCTCTATTCCTCTATGAAGATGGTCGACACTTTCTTCATGTTTTCCTTCCTGTCCTTTCATCCAGCCTTTAATGATCTCAATTGATCCTTCATGACCTTTTGGACTTTCTGACACCTGGAGCAGAAGCTCCTTTGCCTGCTCGGTCAACCTCGCAGCAAGGCATCGCGCTGCTGCTCCCACATTTAAGAGCTGCTTTTCTTCTTTCGTAAAGCCAGCCCTTTGGGTCCAGGTTGTGCACTTCGCCCAAGACTTGGCATTCGCTTCTCTGTTCGCATTTAAAACTTCTGAGACTATGAGATTGGCGTGAGTCGTTTCATCGCAGAACTCAAGGCCCAGGCGGGCAAAACTCACCCAGGCAGCTTCTTCCTCCTTCAGCCAGTCAGACCTATGCCTTCTTACATGACAAACAAGATGTGGCAGGGGTCTAAGCCATCCGTGATCCCAAGTGGCTAGGCTTGCCTCAACCAGCGGTTCCAGAGATAATGAGGTCATGCTCTCAAGCAACTCTTCTCTCGTCCCTGGTCTAAAGGGGGTCCCTAAAAAGCCCATTCTCCTTGCCGGTGCCTGCAGCTCTTTAGGAAGGTTGGCTAGAGCTGCTGCCGTTAATGAGTCAAGTTCTGCAGCTCTTGGGCTGAGCTCCAAAAGTTCTTCTGCCGATTCACCCCTTAGCTGCAGTTCAGAAGGTGGAAGGGCGGCCATAGCCTCTGCTCCAGCTAGAACACTAATGTAGTGCCCTCCAAACTTTTCAGCTGCCTGCTTATGAATTGGGTGGGGGGTGACACCCTTTTGAATCAGGATCTCTTCAATGATTCCCCAGGCTTCTACAGGATGTAGAGGTCCGATCCAAAAGCCGTTCTCAAGGGGGTGCTTTGATGCCCAGATTGAGACGCTAAAGATTCTGTGCCAGTTAAGTTCGAGGGCCTTTTCGATCAGGATGGCGGAATCTTCTGAATCAAACTCTACATCTTTCAGATAAAGGATGCGGGGGAGTTCTTGGGGTCCTTCTTTCTCAAGGGCTTTTAGGGCGGCGGCGAGAGTCTGGGACTTTAGCACATCAATGACCATCAAGGGATGGGCACAAATCCTTGCTGCAATCTTCAATATTTCTTCAGCAAGAAATTTGCGTCCACTTCCTGGTGCTCCCCACAAGGCTGTGACCTGGTGAGTTGAAACAGACTGCCAAACTGCCTCAGCTATGTCGGTATGAGGGCCAACAAACGACTCTGTAAATGGCTGGATAAATCACCCCGCATCAATGATACAGCATAAAGTGGAAAAATCAACCCCCATCTCAACCATCTGCACATCCCTGCTTTAAACGCATCAGCCTTTATTGATATCAGACACCAAGCTTTAGCACATGCTTTCATTTTTTCGCAGAAAGTCTGCCTTGCCTGGAAATGTTTTTATTATGATTAGACCTGATAACCTAAATGCCGTTGTTCCGAACAACGCATTCCCTTTTGCTGACAGTGCGGCACTTTCTGGTGAACCGCGCCCCAGATTGATTTTGTGGAAATGTAGATTGATCACGACCAGTGACTTCGAAGTTATTCAGCTTGAAGAAAGCGAGTCTTGGAGCACGGTAGAAAAGCTGGGCCTTTGTGAAAGGTCAGCAGTAGTGATATTGAGGGTTAATGGCGAAGAGTTCGCTCGGCTTGAAGGCCCAGCCGTGACCCAAGATGCGCTAAAGAACCTGATTGAGCTTTTTGGCAGCGAAGAATCTATTCGTAGTGCCGCCGCTGACTGGAAGACTACTGAAGTTTCAGTTAGGTTGATTCAGCTCTACGCTGCACAAAGAAGACTGAGCGCCAGCTTGGTTGCCTTTCAGGAAACCAGCCGACGCCACGGTCCATCCGGTGAACTTTGCCGGGCAGGAAGGCAGATTGCTGAACTGGCCCTTGAAATGATTCGCCACGAAGACGCCATCCCAGTTCTTGAATATGTTAAGGAGCATGAGACTGATGAAGTCGCAAGGCTTGAAGCATGGTCGCGACTGATCTGGTGCCATTTAACGCTTGGCAACAAAGAAGAAGCCAGAAAGCTTTCTGAAGATCCTGGCCTGCCTTCTTCTCGTTACGGTTCTTAAGTTCCTCTTGATTACTTTCTTTCTGCTTTTGCAAGAGCAATCTCAGGTGAGCAGTTCGAATCGGAATCACACATCCAATCTCTTAACAAAGCAGCAGCACCTGTTCCATCGGCTTTGATCCATAAGCTGCGCCGGCGTTTGTACTCGGCCAAAATGGGTTCAGCACTCTTGCGAAGACGCAGATCTTCATCTCGTTCAGTGTGGTCAAGGGGGACCGCATAAACGAATCCGTTGGTTGGCAGCTTGAATGTCGGAATCGACAGAAACCTGCGTGGAACCAGTTTCTTCTCCGGATCATTTTTCTGGGTATCTGCCGCCTGGGCGAAGAACTCCACCGCGTAATCTGGGTAGCCAAAAAAGTGGCCGTAGGCTCTAAACCTCTCTGAAGTTGCATCGGATTCAAAGGCCATCACAGCCTCACCGGGAGGCATGCCGGGGGTGATTCCGAACTGAGAGAAGAACCTTTGCCTTTCACTAACTGCCCTGACAAATGAGCCTGTGTGAAAGACATGGCCTTCCAAAGTTCTTTTGCCATTGAAGGTTCGAGAGAAGGGAAGAACGCTGGCTTGAATAAGAGACCCGACCCTCAGCTTCTGGACGACTCTTTGAGCCTGATCGACTTCCAGCCCGGCCAGACCCTTTTGGGTGTCTACCGACATCCAGCCGCTGCTCATAGGTTTTAGCCCTCCGATAAGGGTGTAGAGCCCTTCTCGATCCAGCATGTTAAGCAGCCACTTTTCGGCCAGAACCCTTTCTTCAGCAGGCAGAGTTTCGATCGGGAAGACTTCTGATTTCGGCACGCCGCCCTGATTGCTCAGGGCAGCGGCAGAGAGAATTGAGACAGCGAGAAGTGAATTCATCGGCCAGCCGCCTTGTTCAAAGACCAATATCGGTTGTACTCTGGAATCAAGGGGTCTCCGGGGGCAATGGTCGATGGGAGGGCTACAGGGGCCAGCTCGCCGATGTTGGCGGCCCTTCTGGCTTCCTGCCTCACCGTTCCGGCAGATCGAAAAGTTGGTCTGCGCGAAGTGACATGGCTGTCGAGCCACAGAACAACTGCCTGTCCATTGTGCCTTCCGTGGACCCTTGGGGCAAAGCAGTCGGCCGTTCCGGCGCCCGAACCGTTATCGCGGTTGTTGGCGGGGTTGAGAAGATCGACGTTGTAAGGCGCGTTGGCAAAAAACGACTTGGTTTGGCTGATGCTGGAACCAGAGATGCTGCAGGCGTTGACCGCATCTACCATTGAGATGGTCTGAGCGTGCTCTTCTGCCTGGCTGAGGTTTACCGAGAAGACTTCGGCGGATGTAGTGGTCGCAAGCCTTGGCTGAACCCAAAGAAAGCTGTTGGTGCCGTAGGCAGGAACCTCCTGCCCTCTTTGCCAGGTAGTGAAGGGTGAGGTGATTGATTTGCCTACGGGGCAGTCTTGAATCTCCGCGCTCTTCATGTAAGGGAAGAGCAGCCCCTGGCTGCGGTAGTAGCTGAGCGGGAAGGCTCCTCCTTCTCGAATGGTTCTTCCGTGCCACCACATGGTGCCGCTGCCCACGCCCGATGTTGGGCCATCGCCCGGCAGAAGGTAGGGAACCATGTTGTCGTCGTAGTCAGCCACGTAAAGCAGGCTCGCCAGACCAATCTGCTTGAGGTTTGACGTGTTGGAAGCCTTTTTGGCGGCTGATTTGGCCTGGGCAAAAACCGGGAAGAGGATGGCGGCGAGAATAGCGATGATAGCGATAACCACCAGAAGCTCAATCAGGGTAAAGGCTCTATTTGCCATAATCTTGCATTATGAGATGCAATTTAATTGCATCAGGACCTTCAGGGTTCAATCTAGCTGAAGGTCGGGGGGTGATTTCTGGCCTGAGGGTTTGAGCGGTAGCATTCCATCGCCCCCCGTGATTCCCGGTATCAACGCCCTTAAGCATAAATCCTTCCGCCGCCTCTTTTGGGGCCAGGCTGTTTCTATGCTGGGCGATGGCCTTTATTACTTGGTCATTCTCTTCATGACCGATAAGGCCTCGAACGGAGATTCAAGAATGGTTGGCTTGGTGGGCTTTGCCACCGCTATCCCCTTTCTGCTCTTCGGACCCTTGGCCGGGCGTTTAGCCGACCGCATGGATAGGCGGAGGATTATGATTCTCTCCGACGTCTTCAGTGGAATCATCACCATTGGGCTCGCGGCCTACTCCTTTTTCGATCCGACTCCTTCGGTTTGGGTTCTCGCCCTTGTCGGCTTCTGCCTTAGTTCGGTCAACGCCTTTTTTGCCCCGGCCAGGTCTGCCTCAATTCCGTCTCTCGTGCCCGAATCGAGCCTGATGGAGGCTAACGCTCTCATTGTCTCGACCCAGCAGATGGTCTTTATGCTGGCCCATGCCATTTCCATCACTCTGCTTAGCGCTCTTTTCAAGCAGGCTCCACATATTGCTTTTCCTGTCGCCTGCTTAATCAATGCGACCACCTTCTTCGGTTCGTCAATCTTTCTTCTTGGTCTCCCCAAGCTGATTCCGAACCAAGAGGGCAGAGAAGACCCTGGCGCTTGGAAGGAGATTAAGGAAGGCTTTGCAGTTCTAAGGCAGAACGGGATGATGGCTCCGGCCATCATGGTCAACGGCATCTGCCATCTTTTTATCTCGGGCTGGATGGTGTGTTACCTGGCCACAAACAATGGCTGGTACAACGGCGATTTTGCCAATCTGGCCCTTTTTGAACTCAGCTTCTTTGCCGTCATTGCCGTTTCCAGCATGGTGGTCAGCAAGCTGAAGCTAAGGAAGATCGGGCTTGCCTTCAGCTTTTCGTGGATCTGCACTGGTCTTCTCTGTGCCTTGATGGCCTTTGGTGAAGGCAGATTCTGGCTCTTTGTCCTGCTCAATGCCCTCTGTGGAATCACGGTTGCCTTTGCCTGGCTTCCCATGGCGACCTATCTTCAGGCTGCTTTTGAAGATCAGGTGCGTGGCCGAGTCTCTGCGACTTGGAACATGGTGCAGATGGGAGTCGGCCCCTTTGGCTATGCGGTTGCTGGCCCCCTGATTTACGCTCTTGGATTGCAGGGTATGTATATTTTTATGGGACTAGGCATGGCTGGATCGGCTGTTTTAGGGCTCTTCTTCAAGGGTATGAGGAAGGCTCAGATGCCCGAATCTGTCTTCGCCGAGACTTCGAAAAGCTGATCGAGGACGGCTCGACAGAGCTGTTCGGCAAAAACTGGCGGCACGGCCATTCCAATCTGCTTTCGCACTGCTTCTTTGGTGCCATAAAAGACGTAATCGTCAGGAAAAGTCTGCAGTCTTGCTCTTTCCCTGCTAGTTAGAGCCCTGTCCTCTTCCCAATGATAGAGGTGGGTGCCCCCTCCTCCTGAACCTGTGACGGTGTAGCTCGGCAGATCTGGGTTCAAGCGCCGGTAGATTTGGCTTATAGTCGCCCCTTTCACCTGGAGTTTCAGCTCTTCCGGCATATCGGCCGTGAAGGCGTTTTGTCCAGGTTTGATATGTTTAAGCCTCTCCACAACGCGAGAATGCTGCCGAGTTTTTTCGTGATTCGGTGCAGAAGGAGGAATATTGGCCAGTGCCTGCCTTGAAGACTTCCTTTGGGTGGCGTGAGGCGTTATCGGCGCAGGAGGCGTGAAGATATGAAGAAGATCATTCCTGAATCCGACAAAAATAACGCGGTGCCTGCGTTGGGGCACTCCGTAGTCTTCGCACTTGTAAAGCTGGGCGTGGACCTTATAGCCGGCCGCTTCTAAGTCAGCAAGAATCGCGATAAAGGCTTGGCCGCCATTGGCGCTCATCAGTCCGCCCACGTTTTCTGCCATGAAAACCAAGGGTTTGTGATGCTTAAGCACCTTGACTCCCGATTGATAAAGCGGCCCGAAGCTGCCTTCCAATCCCTTCTGCTCCCCGACTAAGCTGAAGTCGTTGCAGGGAAAACCGAAGGCGAGGGCATCGATGGGGGGAAGCTCGGTCAGCTTGACCTGGGTGACATCGCCGCAGATGACGCTGGATTTGGTCGCACCAGGAATGTTGTTGAGATAGGTTTGGCAGGCTGATGGATCTAGGTCTACGGCCCAAGCATGATCAAAACCGGCGAGGTGGGCACCGAGCCCCAAGCCGCCTGGTCCTGAAAACAGCTCTCCCAAACGGGGCCTAAAAGCGGGCTTGCTCACCATGGCTAAAGACGAAGCCCGACCCCTAACAGCAGCGGACAAGTTGAAATTGAGGCTTAATCAGACTGGAGGAGAGAAGGCCTGGAAGAAAGAAGGAGGCGGTTTTCGACCCAGCCCTTAGGCCAGGTGCGAAAGCCGCCTCTAGGATAGATTTCCTCCTCCAGCGAAGCCTCGGCGATAGTTAGTGGTGGGAATCCCGGCCATGAAGTCCACTAGTCAGTCTTACATCAAACCGGAAATCTCCATTGCCTTGTCATTGGCCAGGCTCAACATTTCGGCTGTGCAGCGAAAAATGCGCTTTTCGACCGAGCCGAAGGCGAAGGGTTGAAAAGCGCCACAAAACAAAATTTCCCCCTCCAGCGAAGCAATTTGGAGGGGGATAAAAGGGGGTGGGATCTAACCCAAGTCGGCTTCAGTTAACTGGTCAAGACCCCTAACTGCGAGCGGGAGCCCGCAGCTCTCTCGCCGAGACCGAATGGCTCCAAAGAAGCTTCCCGTCCTTGTCCTTGGCTTCCATGGTCATGACTCGGTTGTCCCTCGGGCCATCCACCTTAATCACGCCGTAGTTGCGCTTGCGCGTCACCCAGGTGCCAGGCACTCGATCGGGGTTATTGGCTTCTCTTTCATTGTGGCCAGCTCCCGAACTCAAGGGCGATGACGTGTAGTCGTACAGGGGGTAGGGCATGCCAAAGGGCTGAGTCTTAATCAGCTCGGTCGCGTGCCTGTCACCGCTCATAAACACAACCCCTCGCACGTCGTTCTCGGCGATGAAGGAAATCAGCTCCTTCTGCTCTGCCTGGAACTTGGGAAAGCCTTCAAAAAAGGTCATGGGGTTGAGCATCTGCATGCCGTTGACCACCACTTTGAAGGGGGCATTGCTTGACATGAGGCTCTCCTTCAGCCACTTCATTTGTCCTGGACCAAGCATCTGAGCAAAAGGCGTCCCATCAAACCTTTCGGGGGTTCGGTGGCTTCTGTCGTCGAGCATAAAGAACTCGATATCGCCCCACTCGTACCTGAAGAAAATTCCTTCGGTTTCGGCAGTGCCTCGCTGAACAGCAGGGAAGTAATCGCTAAAAACCTTCCTGGCCTGGTCTCTCAACCTGTAGGTTTTGTCCGAGTTGTTGGGGCCAAAATCGTGGTCATCCCAGGTGGCGTAATGGGGGAAGCTGCGCCATAGGGGCTGATAGTAGCTCTGGGATCGGTCGAACCTGGCTCGGTAGCGCAGACCAGCTTCGGTCAGCCAATCTGGCTCACGGTAGTACCAGTTGTCTCCCATCCAGACCATAAAGTCGGGCTTTTCTTTGTAGATCGAATCGAAGATCTCATAGTCGCCGCCGTAGGGCTGGCCGGGTCGATCATAGGGAGTATCGGTGCTGTAAGCGCAGCTGCCGATAATGAACTTGATGGCAGGGGGCTCGGTGCGCCAGCGCCAGTGGGGCTGAGTATTAAACTGGCTCACCACACCCTGGGGGCGGCCGTTAATCAGCACCTGGTAGTCATAGGTGCCGCCAAAGGTCAGCTTGTTGAGTTCAAAAAGGGCGATGTTGTCCTTTTCGTTGGTCGCCTGAATCGCCCCAGATGTCATCCACAGGGCCGTGCCAGAGGGCTTGTATCTCACCTGGACCTTGGCATTTTCGGTGGTCTGAACCCAAATGGCCGCTTCAGAAATTTCTGTGTAGGCAATCATCGGCCCGCCAGAGATCTTGGGGGCTGCCTGGCTGAGGACGGCGGCAGCGGCAAGGGCTGCTGCAAAAGAAAGTCGCCGGAGCATGAAAGCATTATTGCAGGCGGCAGCAGTTTCTTAACATAGTTTCGCAGGTGCCAGAAGCAAATCCTGGCTATTCAGTAGACTCCCCTCATGAGCCGTTTCGTCGTCCCCGCCAACGCGGAAACCTGGGTGGAAGGCGCCAAGGGAAGCGATTTTCCTATTCAGAACCTGCCTTTCGGCCAGGCCGACCACCTTATTGTCGCTATTGGCGACCAGGCATTGGTGCTGCAGGAACTGCTTGACGCGGGCCTGCTGGACACAGAAGAGTTTCCGGCTCTTTGGGGTTTTTACGACCTTCCCGAAGGAGGAATCTCCTCTCTACGCCGACAGGTGTACGAACTTCTGAGGGAAGACAACCCAACCCTGCGCGACGACAAGAGCCTTCGGAAAAGGGCGCTTAAGCCTTTGAAGGACTTCAAGCTGGATCTGCCTATTCCCCCCAACGCTTTCGTCGATTTCTACAGTGGAATCCATCACGCCTCCAACGTCGGCAAGATGTTTAGGCCAGATCAGGCTCCCCTGCTGCCCAACTACCGCCACGTGCCCATTGCCTACAACGGCAGAGCCTCTACTGTGGTCGCCAGCGGCACCGACATCCGTCGTCCTAAGGGACAGATGAGGGCGGCCGATGCTGCTGCCCCCCACTTTGCTCCCACCAAAGAGATGGATTTTGAGCTTGAGATGGGCTTTTATCTTTCTCAAGGGCAGGATGCAGGCAGGAGAATCACCTGCAAAGATGCCGAAGAGCACATTCTCGGAGTCGTGATTGTCAACGATTGGTCAGCCCGCGACATTCAGAGGTGGGAGTACCAGCCCCTCGGACCCTTCCTGGCCAAGTCGTTCGGCACCACGGTCAGCCCTTGGATCGTGACCTTGGATGCTTTGGAGCCCTTTAGGCAGCACGGCATGGATCAGGACCCAGAGGTTCTGCCCTACCTTAAGAGGCAGGGGGCTCAGCACTTCGATATCAATCTAGAGGTTCTTCTGCGCACCGCCAAGGCCCGCAAGCCTCAGGTCATCGCAAAATCCAACACCCTCAATCTTTACTGGTCCATGGCTCAGCAGCTGGCCCACGCCACCAGCAACGGCTGCCAGGTGGAGTTCGGCGACCTTTACGCCTCGGGCACGATCAGTGGAGAGAACGAAGGCGAGTTTGGCAGCCTGCTGGAACTCAGCTGGCGCGGGCAGAAGCCCATCACCATTGAAGAGACGGGCGAAACTCGCACCTTCCTTGAAGATGGCGATGAGGTGATTATGCGGGCCTGGGCTCAGGGAGATGGCTTCCGGATCGGCTTCGGCGACTGTACTGGACGAGTGATTAAAGCCTGGGATTGAGTTCAACTATTCGCCAATTGTCACTTTTTTAGCTATTTTCAACAATTGTTGACAATTCGGAATCCAACCAAAATGCGGTTTTCGACCGAGCCGAAGGCGAAGGGTCGAAAACCGCCAAAAAGAAAACATCCCCCTCCACCGCGAAGCGAATTTGGAGGGGGAAACAGGGGGTGGAAAACAAGTGAGGCGCAGCCGAATCGGCTTTCCTAGCCCCGCCAGGGATCTCAAAACCTCTGAGTAAGCCTCAGACCAGCCGTCGGCTTTCCATCAAGGAAGGTCAGCCGAATGCTCACCGGCTTCACCGGTCGAATATCGAACCCCGCGTTGATTTTCCCCGAAGCAGCCTCCGCGATCAACCTAAACTCTTCTGAGAAGGGCAGCACGATGCTGGCGAACATTTGGCCCTTGTTTCTTGACCAAACCCCTAACGAAAACTCGGTCGGGATATCCATGTTTCTATCCCCGAGATTCCCGAAATACTGAGTCAAAGCCAGGTAGCCAGCCCTGCCTTCGGGGCTCTCATTGGCGAAATCGATAACGCCCACCGAGAGGCCAGGAGTGATATCTGTGATGGGCAGAAGGTAGTTCCAGGTGAGGTCGAGAGAAGGGCCGCGGCCAGATTCGGCCACCCACGTGAGCCCCAGATCAAGATGGGTGGTGATGCCTGCTTCCAGCCAGGTTCTCATGGGCTTGCCGGCGGTCGCCATGGTTTCCAGGCGAATCGTGCCCGGCCTCAAGCGGCTGCCGTTGGGGGTGAGAATCACCCTATCTGCCAGGGCCGCCCCGCAGACAACCGACATCAACAAAACGAAGCCAAGCCTCACGGGTTAAACTCTACCCCCTGGCTAGGCTATGTACCGGCCGCTCCGCCCCTGGCCATCAGCTGTCTTAGGCTGGCCTGCATGATGGGGGTTGTTTGGGCAGAGACGCTGTAAACCAAGGCTTCTCGGTAGACCCTTTGCGCTGGGTGAGCCAAGGAATTGGCGGCTCCGGAACTGGCGATGATGGCCCCGTGCGAACAGCGGACGGCCAAATCGATCACCCAAGCTCTGGCTCTCAGCCTGTCGTCTTCGGGGTCATCGGCTCGCTTAAGCGCCTCGCGACACTCCAATCTTTCTTTCTCCAGAGCCTGGGCGGCTTCCAGAATGAAGTCAGATTTTCGCCTTCGGTAGGCTTCTTCCATGACATCTAAAGCTGCCCTGGCGCAGCCCAGGGCAAACCAGCCCTGAAGAGTGATATTGATCATGTCGTTGGTTTGAATCCAGCCAGGACGCTTGACAAACACCACCTGGTCATGAGGCAGAAAAACATCAGCAAGGTCGGCGGTGACGGTCTGAGCCGACTCAAAGGCAGCCAGCTTCATGGGGTCGCTAAAGCTCATGCCTTCCCGTGGCTCCAGCGGAAGCAGCCCAAACACAGCCCGTCCATCTGGCAGCGTCGCCCCGACGATCCAAGTGTCGAAAATTCCCCAGCCTGTGATCCAGGGCGCGTGGCCCGTGATCAAATAACCGCCCTCTGTCTCGACTGCCTTCATGATGGGTTCGCCTGGGCGTCGAAGCTGACTGAACCCCAGCCCGACCAGTCTTTCTCCCTTCACCATCAAGGGCACCAGGTTCTTCTCCAGATCAGGGTTTGTTGACTTCATCAAGATATTGGCGCAGCTTTGATGTTGGGTCTGCAGAAAGGCAAGGGCTCCCGAATAGCGGGCGATGAGCTCTTGAAACTCCCTAAAAACTTCCTCAGAAATCCCCGGTCCTCCCTGAGATTCATAGACCTTTAAGGCTATCCATCCCTTGGCTGCCATGACCTTGTAGACCTCGGCCAGCAGGGCTGGATCGCCATCCAACTGGTTGGCAATCGGCCTGACTTCGCTTTTCAGCCAGTCTTCGACTTCGGTCAGTAGGGGGTGGATCATAGCTTAATGTGGGGGTTGAATCGGTGGTGGGGGTCGAAAACCTGCTTAGCTCTTTCTACGAGGTGCCGGGGCTGGGGGTCGGTTTCGATTTTGCCCGAGGGGCCAATCAGCCAATCATGGTCAGAGCGCTTTGGCTCCTCGGCGTGCCACAGGGTAGAGCTTTCTTCGTCACTGGCAATGAGGCTCTGCGATCTCTGCCGGGCCTTGGCAAAATCTCTTCGGAAGAGTCTTTGGATATAAACAGCATCTGGGTCTAGGTTTGAATTAATCTCGGTCAGCAGAGACGGCAGACCCTTGATCGGGGCCAGCTTGATGAAGGCCAAAGCCATGGTCATCAAGGTCCCCTGTGACCCGCAGAAGAGGCGATGAACATCGTAGCCAGCAACGTTCTTAACCGCCGTGCTGCCTGCCTTGGCGATCTTTCCATCGGCGAGAATGAAGGCTCCGCCCAGCAGCCAATCTCGCGGGGACCCGAACCTTGCCGAGTATCCGTGGGGCAGGTTGCAGGCGAAAAGCCCCCCAATCGAACCCGGTCTGCCATCGACCCAAGAATTCCCTGAACTCGGCAGAGGCAGGCACAGCCCGCTTGGCAGCAAAGCCTCCTGCACTTCACTTACCGATGCCGAAGCCCACACCACGGCCAGTTGGTCGTCAGGAGAAAAGCTGAGCAAGGGGCTTGGCATAGCAGGCAAAGACCAAGGCTCCCGCCACGGCTCTGTCAGCATGGCTGCTTTGGTGTTCTGCCCCACCAAGGTAAAGGCCGTCGGCATGGTCGCCGCGATCTCGGCCAATTGGGGTTTGACCGACCGCCAGAGGCCGGGCGTCATCATGTCGCCACCCCCCGCCATCGACGACGATGTTCGGTGCAGCCCTTTTGGTTGGGAATCATTTTGCAGGGGTTCACCAGGCCATCTTCGTGAAAGATTGATCGAGCCAGATTCTGCAGATGAAGGTCATCTTCATCGAACATCAGCTGGATCATATCCAGCTTTTCAACCCCGACTCCGTGCTCGCCAGTGATGCTTCCCCCCAGCTCAACGCATCGGCGCAGAATTTTCTCCCCTGCCTCAACCACCCTGTCAATCGAACCTGGAACCCTCTCGTCAAAGCAGAAGATAGGGTGGAGATTCCCGTCTCCGGCATGGAAGATATTCCCGATCTTCACCCCGGCTTCTTCTGCCACCTCGGCGGCGTATTCCAGCATGTCGGGCAGCTGGCTTCGAGGAATCACCCCGTCGTGGGTGACGATGGTCGGGGCTAGGCGGCCAAGGGCTCCGACCCCTTTTTTGCGAGCGGTCCAAAGCTTGGCCCTTTCTTCTGGGTTCTTGGCGAGGCTGACTTCAAAAGCGCCCTTGGCTTGGCAGATAGCCACAGCTTCCTCAATCTCTTTTTGTGCCGAATCGGGTGAGCCGTCGCATTCGATCAACAGCATCGCCGCCGTGCCAAGCGGAACAGGGAAGCCGAAAGCCACCGAGACCGCCTCAAGAATAAAGGCATCCATCAGCTCAAGCGCGGCCGGAATCACCCCGGCAGCAATGATCGCCGCCACCGATTCTGTTGCGCTGCGCAGGGTGGGGAAGGCAGCCAGGGCCGTCTGAACACTGGCCGGGTTGGGGGTCAGGTTTATCACCGCTTCGGTGACAAAGCCCAGGGTGCCCTCGCTGCCGACCAGCAGGGTGGTCAGGTCCAGGCCGGGCTTATCCTTCTTCAGGGACTTAAACTCAAGCACCTCGCCCTCGTGGTCCACCACGGTCATGCCCAAAATGTGCTGAGCCGTAACCCCGTACTTGAGGGTGTGGGGGCCGCCAGAATTCTCTGCGATATTGCCGCCGAGGGTGGAGACCGACTGGCTCGAAGGATCCGGGGCAAAGTGCAGCCCATCAGCGGCGGCGGCCTGGCTGAGCTTCACGTTGACCGCCCCTGCCTGGGCTCGCATCAGCCTCTCGACCGGGGAGTACTCGAGGATCTTGGTCATCTTTTTGGTCGAGATGATCAGGCCTCCCTTGGCGGCTAAGGCTCCTCCGCTTAGGCCCGTTCCGGCTCCGCGAGGGGTGTAGGGCACCTGGTTGGCCCGGCACCACTTGATGATTTTCTGGACTTCAGCGGTCGATTCGGGCAAAACGACTATCTGGGGCTGGCTTTTATCGACCGTGTAGGCGTCGCAGTCGTAGGCACGCTCCACCGCCTCGCCGTGCAGAACTCTATCCGGCGAGAGAAGGGCAGAAAGCTCCGTGACCGCTTCCTTCATACAGATTCATCATGGCACTTGGCTCGACACATCGGTCAGGTCGAGAGGCTTGGCCGTCGTGCTGTAAAAGCTCTTAGCAGGCAAAGGAGAAAGCCCCTTCGCCCCCATCGCAGTAAACAGCCGTCGAAAGGTGTTGACCGGAGAATCCCCCGCCGGAACCTTTAAATCAACCCCTTCAGGCGAGTAGTAGGCGTAGAGGTTAGGGAAGCCCTCCGAAACATCGGTCCTCTCTAGGCTCTTGTGGCTGACCCCCAGCTTCGGACCGTGGTCGCCTTGAATCAAGATCACAGGTGGGCGGCTCTTGTGCTTGGCCAGCAGAGCATCGATAGCGGTCAGCAAGGCACGGGCCATAAACTGAACATTATTGTTGTAGCCCTCGCGGTAATCGGCTGGCCCGCCGACCCGCTCCATGTAGTCATCCGCATCAGAAACAGCGAACTTTTCCTTGGGGTTAAAAGCGCTGCCATCTGGCTTGAAAACAAAAGGAGGGTGGGGGGCCAGAAGGTGAGCCGTGACAAAGAGCGGCTTATCCTGGGTTCCTGTTTGGTCCGCGATCTGGGCCAGAGCCCCCTTGATAAAGGTTCTGTGGCGGCTTCGCTGGCTTTCATCGACCCAAGGCAGGAGTCCGAAAGGAGTCTTCTGCAGAAGATTCCCCTCGAACAGATTGACGGCGGAGGTCTTGGCAAGAGGAAGGGTTTTGCCCCCAAAGCGGACTCCATCGAATCCTGTCCCGATCGAGACGTGTTCATAGCCCGCCGCCTCTAGCTTCTTTGCAGCGATTGAATTCTCCATAAGAGCGCGGAAGGCGCGCTTTTCTTTGTCAACCTGTTTAGAGTTGATCAGATCTGGAAGGTAGGCCAGGTTGAGTGTCGAAGAAAGAGAGAGCTGGGTCTGGATGTAGCTGGCCCGACTGCCATCAACCACAGAAAAGCTTCTCTGCTCAAGAGCAGTTTTGAACCAGGCCAGGTCGATTCCGTGCTTTTCTTTCAGAACATCCAGCCGGCCAAAGCCATCGCAGATGATAAAGAAGATATCGGGTCTGGGACCGGGGGGAAGAGGTTCTACCTTGGCAGATTCCAACCCATCGGACTTGGGAGATGAAGCCATGCCGACTGCGGTTCTGCCCACTATAAGCAGAGCAAGAATTGCTGAAGCAGCATTAAGGAAGTTTGGTTTTGGCCCCCATTTGGCGGCGAGAATCGCCACGCCCACAGTGACCAAGAGGACAAGAATCATCCCGGCCTGTGGCCCAACAAATCCGCCCACCAAGCGGTTAGCAAAGCTAAATCCCCAAAGGCTGCCGACCACCACCAAGGCTGCCGCGGCTCCGCGCTGCTGATCGCCAAAGGCAAAGCTGCCCAGACCCCACAAAATGGCCCCGAGCATGAGGGCAATAAAAAAGGGGCGGATGACTTCGTGCAGCTGAAAAAGCCCGAGGTTAGAGGAAAAAAGGGCCAGAACAGGGATGGCCGTGGCTAAAACCGGATACCAAGCAAGAGGCTCGTGATCAGGCTGCGCCTTTTCTTCCTTCCTCTCGCTTTCGGTCATTCCATTGCCGCCCAATAGAGTATGCGGCCAGATTCCGGAATTCGCTCTTTCGCCTTAATCTTCCAGCCTTTCGGTAGGGCAGATTCGAAATCGGCTTCGGTATAGCGGTCAAAAATGTCTCGCCTTGCGTGCATCATTCGCTGAACCTGCGAGTCATCTTTGGGCACCCATTCCACAATCACCTGCCTCCCTAACCCGGTCAGGGCTGCCCAGACATCGGGCAGGGGCACGTTGCTGCCGATGGCCAGGTGATGAATAAGGGCCAAGGCCAGAGCGAGGTCAGCCGGACCCCTTTCAGCCAGGCTGGCTCGCTCTTTGTTCATCCAGCCGCGTCCGGGTGATGGGTTTCTGAGGTCGGCCAGCAGGGGGTGAAGGTTGGTCACCTGGTTTTTGGTAATGAACCTAAAAGCTTGTTCAACCGCGGCGGGGTCGATATCGGCAGCGAGGGTAAAGAACCCTGCCTCCGCGGCGATTCGGCTGTAGCGGCCATCGTTTGCGCCAAGATCCCAGCAGGTCGCGCCGGGTTTGGCCAGGCTGGAAATCCACCCTTTCAGAATCTGATGCTTGCTTTCAGCCGCCTTGGCCGTGTAGTTGGTGTCGTTGTAATAGTCCGCCCACTCTGTCCCTTGGGGCTGCCATTCCAGACCTTGAATCGTCTTTTCGAGACTGCCGATCAGCCCTCTCATGGCTGCATCAGAAAAGACGGCTTTTTTTGCCTCTCCGCCTTGACCGCTGCCGCCAGATTTCTCTGCCTTAGCGTGGAGATGGAGGTGCATAAGCAGTCCAGAATTCAGCTTGGTTTTGCCAGGAAGCAGCTTGGCGGCGAGATCCAGCGGAATGCCATCGAGGTTCTCGCTAAGCAAAGCCTGCAGGCGCACATCGGTGTAAGCCATCAGGGCCAAGGGAGCCAGAAAGTGTCGGCAGAACTGGGCGTAGGCGATCCAGGGGTCGGTGGCGACGTGCTTCTCAAACGAGAGAGTATCGATGAAAATGGCCTTGCCTTTATGCAGCTGAACGTTAAAGGCAGAGGCATCTTTAAGGCTCATCCCATGGTCCAATGCCAAGCTCTGCAGGTTAAGGGTCAGCAGGGCTGCCTGCTTTAGCAGAGAAAAAGGCCATTCCCAGGGGTGGCTGATGAAGGGAAGAAGCTCTGGCTGCAGCACCGCCACAGCTCCTGGAGCCTGGGCCAGGCAGAGATCAGCTTCTTGGTGGCTCACCAAAAGCTGCTTTTCCCACAGCTTTTCAAGCAGCCCCGATGATTTTAGGAGATCGAAATCGGGCCGGTAGGATTCGTTGACCTGACGAAGCAGAACTCCCCCGCGGTGATACATAAACCCGCTGGGGTCGCGAAAAGAGGCGGAATGCCTTTCTGAATCGGCCATCACTTGATGCTGGGGTCCTTTTTGTTAAAGGCGCTCCGCACTTTTTGCCACACCATGGCAAGCTGATTTTTCATCATAAATCCTGTCGCCAGAATACCGGCGATCAAAGCCTGAAAGAAGAGGCTCGCCGATCCTCCATCGATGTAGGCTGTCAAAGCGTTGTGGTCCAGCAGGTGAAGCATAGGGTGATCCTTAATGAATGATTGGTACTGCCTGCAGATTCCTCGCCAAACTTTTCCTGAAGATCCTGAAAGCAGCCCGTTTCGACTGTAGTTTTACTTAAGAAATGGGCCGAAATTTAACCCTTGGTTAAGAAGCTAGTAGTTTAACCTGCCTTGCTCCTGGCTCTTTTCCTCCATTTGGCGGGTGTAGGTCCCCTGGAACCTGACCAAGTCTTTGCGCGTCAAGTGATATGTAGAGAGTGGGGGCGACAGGCTTCGACAGGGTCGGTCCGCTCACTGGCTGCGAGCCGAGGACCCGCTGGCCTCGTAAAAAGCGGGAAAAAAGCAACTGCGAACGATAACTTCGCCTACGCTGCGTAATAACCAGTGTCGTCCGACTGGCCCGATTCGGTAGGGTCTTTCCCGGGCGTAGCTAAATCCGAATCGCGTGCGGACCCCCGTCTGAGGTCCAGAGCGTTCAATAAACCAGACTAAGCCTTCTTCAGCCAGCCTCGCGGAGAGTAGAAGGTCGAAAATAGAAGTCGAGGACACGCTCGTAGATGCCTCTGACACGGCGATTTTGGAAGGGAGTTCAATTCTCCCCGCCTCCACCAAACTTCTCTTACTAGTCGGCCATTCCTGTCACACGATCACGGATCGTCTGAATGGTCTCTTCACCCAACAGATCGACCGGCAGAGTGTGAATCTGCTTCTTAAGTGCTTGGGATGTCTGCTTCACCATCCTAATCACGGCACCCTCGGGCAGGTCAAACATGGCTGCTACATCGACAAAGTCTCTTAGCTCAAATCTGCCGTGAGCTTCATCGTGCAGAGCGAGTGCCATCTTCCCACCATCTTTGATCACATCGCTGAAAGGAAGGGTGGAAAGAAGATCATAGCAGGGAGATAGCTTCCATTGTAGGCTGACAGGATCTTGAATAAGGCTTACGTTCTTAGCATGAAGATCACTGTTCCCGATCAGCCATGAGTAGAGATAGAGTCTCAGGGCATCCAACAGGGCCGCCTTTGAGACCTGTAGTTCAACCATTCTGGCCAGCAGTTCGCTGTACTCAAGGCTGTACTTGCTGTTCGGAAAAAGATCCATTGCCTGCAGCATATCTTCGACGTGAAGCTTCCTTTTTGTTCTGCGTTTTGAAGCTGTTCGGTCGAATCGTTTAATAATCAGGGTGCTGCCGATAAGCCTCACATCTGGAACCTTCAGGCCACAGCGTCTAGCCAAGTTCATAAAGATCTCTTCGTTGGCATTGATTCTGGGAAAGAGGCTCGACTCAAACTTAGCGATGTAGACTTCCGCCCGAGACGCGCGGACCAACCCTCCGATTGAGAGTTTTGGCTGAACCCCAGGAATCCCAGAGATTAAAGCCGGATTGAGTCCAAATGGCTTCTTCAGGATGAGGTCAACTAGCTCTTCTGCCTGGGCTAAATCCAGAGGAGTTCTAAGGTCAGAGGCACCTGGGATTCTGATTTCGATGTCACCAATAGTGTCTCTGCCCGTTGCCGCAAGCAGGGAGAAGAGATCATCTGCCGCTGTCCGAATGACAGTCCGAATGGCCTGAAACATGACACCTTCTGGCAGGAGACCAGCAAAGAAAGTTGGGAGGTTGGACAAACCTTCAACCAACAAACCATCAGGAGTTTTGGGAAGATGCAGAGCTACAGGAGGTTGTGAACTCGCTAGGAACTCATCGGTATAGCGAAAAATGCATCCTTTGGGCAGCCGCTTAAGGCTGCCGATCGCTTGTCCTTCCCTAAAAACATCAAGTTCTTCGATCGAGGAATAGCTGATCATTTCAGCGGCCTCTTTGGCCTCACTTCTATTTCTAGACCAAGGGCGTCCAAGATTTGGATAAGGGTTTCAACCTTGATCGAGCCTTTGCCGCTTTCGAGCAGATAGATGGGTCGGCGGGATGTTTCAGACAGGGCCGCGAGGTCATCTTGAGAAAGATCCGCTGATTTTCTTGCCTCTCGAATCTGTCTGCTCAGCTTCAAATAGGGTGAGTCGTCCATGAGAAATGTGATCTTTAAATCACATGATGGCATTTTTTGACCGAATTAATATCTAAATCGGCCATTTTGAGATTCTTAAATCACAAAACAGCCGATTTGCACTCCCCCCACACCCAAAAAAGCCACTTTTGTAATCTGGAGATCACAAAAGGGGCAGTCTAGCTACTTCAGCTCACGGAGCTTGATGTTTCGCCAGGCGGCCTCGTAAGGACCCTCACCGGCCGGGATGCCATGAACCTGCAGCCCGATAAAGCCCTTAGGGTGAGTCTTAACCGTATCTTCCCGAACCACGTCTCCCACCGGCAGACCGTTGATCCAGGTGCGGAAGTGAGCGCCCTTAACCACGACTCTAAAGCTGTTCCACTCCTCGTTTCTAAAAACTCGGTTGGTGTTGAGGGCGGGGACTGGGTTGCTGGGTTCTTTGCTCAGCCAGCCAGTGCTCATGCCTGCACCCCAAAAATGGCCCGAGTGGCCAGGGGTCAGCATGATTTCAACCTGAGGGCCGGTGATGCCGGGATCCATGCGAGATCGGAACTGGATTCCTGAGTTGAGCTTCACATGGCAGCGAGCATCGAAAGTCATTTCGAAGTCGGTGTATTCCTTGTCGGTCCGCAGAAAGGTATCCGGACCTCCGACGCTGGTGGTGCCGATGATCGTGCCATCTTCGACCCGGTAAGTGGCCTTGCCGGCAACGATTGACCAGCCTTTTAGGGTCTTGCCGTCAAAGAGGTCAACCCACTTGCTGCCCTTCAGATTCTCCTTTTTCTTGCCTAGCATCTCCTGAATCTTTTCTCTCACGGCTCGACCCCAAATGTCGTAGCCAGCGGGGCTAAGGTGCAGAAGGTCTGGCATCAGCTCTTTATCCAGCACGCCAGCTTCGTTCAAAAAATGGCGGCCGATGTTAAGCATCTGAACGTTTTTGTCCCACTTCATGCTTCGCAGGGTCGAGTTGATCTTGTCGACATAAACCCTTGGCGCCTCGGTTTTGTTCAAGGCTCTAGGGAAGACATCCAGCAGCAGAATCTTGGTTTTGGGGCTGCCTTTGCGGATGGTGGAGACGATGTTCTTCACGCTCTCGGCAGTGTTTTCAGGGGTGTATTCGCGGGCTGCCGTGTTGTTGGTGCCAATCATGATGACGGCAACCTTGGGCTGGGTGGGAAGCAGCTCGCCGTTCTGAAGACGCCACAGCACATGGCGGGTTTGGTCTCCTCCGATGCCGAAGTTGCCCACCTTCATTCCGCTGAACTCTCTGGCCCACACGTCTTTGCCCGCGCCTTCCCAGCCTTGGGTAATGCTGTCTCCCAAAAAGGCGACATCAAGCGGACCCTTGCTGCGCTCCAGGTGCACCTTGTGTCTTTCCTGCCACCAGGCGTCGGTGCGAGGGGCAGAAAGGGCGGCCACGTTTGGCTGAAGAATCAGGGCGGCCAGGAGGCAGGACGTCATAGCATGGAGTTTATCTGCTTGGGCTTCGTGGCAGCTTTGTCCGAGCAAAAAAAGAGGGCGCCTTTAAGGGGCCCTCCTTCGACTAGTGTTTGGCGGAACTGACTTTAGTTCTTGTTGACGACAGCCCAGGAGTAGACAACTCTCTTGGAAGTCGGGTTGGTGAAGCGGATCTTGGCGACGGTGCTTGAACCATTGGGATAGTTCTTGAAGCGAGCGCCAGATCCATCATCGGTCAGGGTGGCAAGAACCTTGTTCGATTTATCCAAGAGGTCAGCCTTGACCTTCGCAGTGTCTGTGTCGCCGTAGCCGATCACCTGGAAGCTGCCCTGGCCAAGAGCGAGAGGAGCCACAAAGCTTCCCTTGGCTGGCACAACAGCTGCCTTAAAGAAGGTGGTGTTGACGGGGATCGTGATCTCGCCCGCGGCAGCCATTTCCCACAGGGCATGGCCAGAGCTGCTGGCAAGGAACTTGTACTTGCTGAGAGGAAGCTGGGCGCCCAGGCCGCCGACAACCTGGATCAGAGCAACGACGGAAGGCAGATCGCCATTGTTGACCAGCTCGATTGAGTAGGATTTGTTCTTCTCGGGCATGAAGTAAATGCTGCCCAGAGAATCTGATTCGGCCGTCTCAACAACCTTTTTGGTTCCGGGGTCAAGGATGTTCATTGCGAACTTGGTCGTGTTGTTCTGACCTGCGTAGGAGAAGCTGACCGTCTCGGTCGTGAAGGCTCCAGAAAACCTCATCTTCTCACCTGGCTCAAGCATGGCCACCCTCAGGGTTTCGCCAGACATCTGCCACTGTTTGCCGTAGAACTTTTCGGTTTCGTTAGTGACTCGGCGAATAGCGTCGCCGATGGGTTGCGGGGTCGAAGCCTGGGGAGCATAGGCAGTGGTGGACAAGACGAGAGCCAAGACAGCACTTGAAAGCATCGCCCGCGATTTTACCAAGAGGCTTCGTTCTGTCTCACAGATTACAGAAGAGTGAGCAATTCTGCGCTAGAAGTGAGATTGCGGTGATTGTTGATGTGAGAATCACAGGACTTGTTTTGCCTAGTGTCCGATTTGTAAGATCTTAAGAAAATCTGAAAGGACCGTGCCTATTGTGGCGAATTGAGCCTAGCCTCAGCTTGTCAGAATGATATCTATGGCTGGCTGGGATGCAAAGCTCTACGATGGCGCTCACGGATTTGTAACAACTTTGGGCGAATCATTGATCGATCTGCTTAACCCTCAAGCAGGCGAAAAAGTTCTGGATCTTGGCTGCGGGACGGGCAGGCTGACCGCTGAAATTGCAGCCAGAGGTGCGACGGCTCTGGGCCTTGATGCCTCGCCACAAATGGTGGAAGCGGCAAGACAGGATTACCCTTCGGTCGAGTTTCATCTGGCTGATGGCGCCGCGTTTGATCTGGGGATTGACTTCGACGCGATCTTCTCCAACGCCGCTCTTCATTGGATCAAGCCTCCGGCAGAAGCAGCCCAGTCCATGGCTCATGCGCTTAAGCCTGGCGGACGCTTGGTGTTTGAAATGGGAGGGAAGAGGAACGTCTCTCGAATCGAAGCCGCCTTGATGGAAGTTGGACAGCTTAATGAAAGCCCTTGGTATTTTCTTTCACTGGCTGAGTACGGATCTGTGCTGGAAGCGGCCGGGCTGGAGGTCGTCTACGGAACTCTCTACGACCGCCCAACACCCTTAGAAGGTACGGAGGGCATGAAGAACTGGGTGAAAATGTTCGGCAGTGCGACCGGATTGTCTTTTGACGAAGATCAGCTTCAGACGATCGAAGACATGGTCCGCCCCCACTTGTGGGATGGCGACAAGTGGGTCGCAGATTACCGGAGGCTCCGGGCTGTGGCGGTTAAGATCTGAAAGGAGAACGAATGCCCCCTCACACCAAGGCAGGCTCGGGTTCCTTCTCAGCCATGACTTCCAAGGAATCCTCCTCAACATCTGGCAGATGGGCGAGGTAGTCCCGCAAAACCTCAACCGCCTCGGGCGCGACGGTGCACAGAATCTGACGACCGTTGCGGTTGGAATGAATGAGCCCGGCCATCTTCATTTCTTTCAAATGAAAGCTCATGGCAGAACTGGTTTTAACACCAAGAACGTGGGAGCAGACGTCGCCGACAGTCGCTCCTCTGTGCAGAACGCTGCCACCCGGACAGTCACGGGTTTCCTCTTCGGCTACTGCACACAGATAGTCGAAGATCCGCACCCGGGTGGGGTCACCCAAAGCGCGGAAGAGAGCGACGAGGTCGGACCTCTCCTCCATATATTCACACTACCAGATGGATGGAGAGGTCGTCAGCCTGCAGCGGTCCCTTATCCTTATCCGGTTTGTTACGCTTCCTGAATCTGGACCGGAACGCCCCCCTGGGCAGCGGATTTCCAGGCTGCTTCGGTAAGGTTCATGGTCTTCAATCCACACTCAAAAGGAGCGGCAACTTGAGCCGTGCCCCTTAGAGCCCCAATGAAGTTGGCGATGGGGCCACTGCCACCATCAGGGAACTCCATTGAAAGCTTTTTGCCGGAATTTTCTGTGATGGCAAGGTGGCCATCAACAATCTGAATTGCAGCTCCTTCAAACCAGAAAGAGTGGCGTTCCTGCCACATGGGGGCGTCGCCGATGACGGTAAGGCTGCCGAGGGCTCCGTTGTCGAAAATAATGTTGACAACCGAATTGATATCCACCTGGGCGCCGCGGTTGTCGGCAAAAGCGCTGACGACCTTGGCTTCCAGCCCTGTCATCCAGAGCAGAATGTCCACCATGTGGCTGCCGGAATCATGAAGCTGACCGCCTCCGCTGAGAGCGGGGTCCTGCCTCCAGCTGCCCTTGGTCAGCCTCAGCCACTCCTGGCTAAGGTGGCTGTTCATCATCAACAGCCTGCCATAGACTCCGCTGGCGATAAGGTTTTTGATCTCTTGAAAGATCAGGTGGCCGTGGCGCTGATAAGCAATGGCTCCAACGAGCCTGCTGGCGTCACGTGCCGCAATCATCTGGCGGCATTCGGCAACTGTGTTGCCTAGGGGCTTTTCCACCAAGACATTTGCGCCAGCGGCAAAGGCATCCAGGGTCTGCCCAACGTGCATAGCGTGGGGAGAACTGATCAAAACCGCTGTTGGCCTAATCGCTGCCAGCATTTCGCGGTGATCAGAAAAGGCCGGGGCAAACTCCAGCTTGGGGTCGCTTTTCTTGGTCCGCTGAATCTGGTCGTTGCTTGGGTCGGCCAGGCCGACGATCTCAACTCCCTCAATGGCCAGTATCTGAGGGATGTGCGCCCTGGTCATGCCACCGCACCCAATCAGGCCAAATCTCACCTTTTCCACAATGTCTCATGTTACACCGCAATCCTCCCTGGGGTGCCTGGTGGAATCTAGGGAAAAACCTTATCGTGATGAGGTTTTTCTGCGCTGCTCTGCTTGCTGGCTTCGCGGCACTTGCTCTGCCCTTCGATGGCCAGGAACGGCTCCTTCCCAAAATGCTGAAGGACCTCAACACCGCTCGCACCGCCGCTGACTCTGGCGATTACGCCAAGGCGGAGGCTCTGGTCCAGCTGGTTCGCTGCCCCGACATCAAGGTGGAGCTCCCCGCTGACGCGACGACCGAGCAGAAGGAAGCCCTGATCGAAGCGGCTGCGATTTGGGAAAACGCTCTTCACGGAGCAGTTGATTTTCAGATCGTCGAACCAGGCCAGGGCCAGGTTCGAGTCGGATTCAAGAAGGATGTCTTTTTTGCAGGTGTGGCTTCAATGGGCCGCGCTACTTGGAACAGGCAGCTGGTCAATTTTGGATGGGGCAATTACGGCACCCACATCTCTGCAAGCATCGAGGTTCGAACTCAGCTGTTTGGCAAGGAGTGCAGAAAAGAAGAAATTCGCCACGCCCTGGCTCACGAGTTGGGTCACGTGCTTGGATTGGACGACAGCAGCAAGCTGGGCGACATCATGGGCCCACACAACCCAGAAAGGCCAGCCACTGCACCTTCTTACGAAGAGGCTGCCGCCCTTTCCGAACTCCATTGGGAGGCCTATCAGATCGAGATGGTCGCCAAGCTCGCTCAGCCAGCAAAATAGTAATATTACAAACAGCAGCAGCAAAAAACGGGGGAGCATGTCTCCCGCCTTTATTGTGTTTTTCGATTCCGATTTTCCTGTCTTTATCTGCGCAACATTGTAAAGAATCCCATGGTCACAATGGCAGAAATTCGCTGACATAGTTAACGGCTCAATCGTGACTTTTTAAGACATTTGAACTCACCCATTGATTCCTCTTTTTGTTGTTCCACATTAAATTACCTGCCTGGCAATTTCACCACTAACGCCAGCAGGTTTTTTAACCAAAAATATTCTTACAATGAGGTTTTTCTGCGCAGTTTTCCTAATCGGTTCTGCAGCGCTCGCCTCCCCATCTCCCTGGGAAAATCGAGTGCTTCCAAAGATGGTTCAGAACCTGAATGCCGCCCGGGCAGCGGCTGAATCGGGGCAGTGGAGCAAGGCGGGGGCCTTGGTGGAGCTCGTGAAGATTCAAGAAATCAGTCTGGAGGTGCCCTACCACGCCACATCTCTTCAAAGGAGAGCTCTTGCCGAGGCGGCAGAAATGTGGGAAACAGCCTTGGAAGGCAGCTTCAGATTCAAAATGGTTTCTCCGGGTGAAGGGCAGGTTTCCGTGAAGTTCGCCGAGAATGTCAGCTACGGCGGCACAAGCTCTATGGCTCGAGCTACGTGGTCGCGCCAGCTTTTGAACTACGGGTGGGGAACTTATGGCAGCCGAACGACGGCTACGATTGAGATTAGAACTCAACTGAATGGAACAGAGTGCCCTCTCATGACTCTCCGCCATGCTTTGGCTCATGAGCTCGGCCACGTTCTTGGTTTGGATGACAGCTCGCGACTTGGCGACGTGATGGGTCCGCAGATGACCGAAAGGACGCCGGAAGCTCCGGGATCGGAAGAGAAGGAGGCCCTGTTGGAATTGCGAGATCAGGCCCAAGAAGTCGGGACGCTCGCCCAGATTCTGTCCTTGGAATCCTAAGCCGAGGGTAGCCTACCGATCTTGAAGCTGCTGCCCCTTTTGGCGGGAATCGCAGGTGTCGGGGCAGGAATTCTCGCCTACGGTGCCTGGACAAGCGACAGATTGGTCGCAGAACGCCGCACCCTTCATCTTAAATCTTGGCCAAAGACTCACAAGGGTTTCCGTGTGGGTCTTGTCGCCGATCTTCACCTAAGGATGGATGGCGAATCGGTGAGGGTCAGTCAGGCTGCCTTTCAATGGCTGAAAGAGCAGGAGCCAGACGTTATCGTCATCGCCGGGGACATCATCTCCTTTTGGCAGCCAGGAGTTCTTGATCTCGTCGAGCTTTCTTTGGCTCCCTTAGTTGGCTGTAAGAGCGAAGTGATTGCGATTGCTGGCAATCATGAATATGCCGGGCCAGGAACTCCAGATGGTCTCTTTCCCTTTCTGTACGAAATGGGCTTTACCACTCTAAGAAATGAATCTAAGCTGGTAAAGAATGTTAATCTCATCGGCATCGATTCTGGCAATTCAGGGCAGGCGCTGCCCTACGCTTCAATTGCTCAGGCCGACCATCAATATCCTTCAATCGTTTTGTGGCACGAACCAGATTACGTTAAGTACCTTCCTTCTGGTTTAGATCTGATGCTGAGCGGGCACAGCCACGGCGGACAGTTTGTGACCCCATGGGGATGGGCTCCGATGACATCTCATGGCGGAAGCGACTATCTTTCTGGATTCTTTCCTGAGACTCAGTGCCCTCTTTATGTGACCAGAGGCCTTGCCACAACTGGTCCGCCTAGCCGATTCTGCTGCCCACCCGAAGTCGCCATCTTGACCCTCGAACCTAGCGAGACGGGTGAAGGCTGGATGGAACAGGTTGGTTCCGAAAGGCTGATCTGAAAAGGCGTAGAATCAACAGTCGCCTATGGCAGAAGGAACTTTTTGGTACAGGTCTTGCCGTTGGATTGTTAAGACCTTTTTCTTTGGGGCCTTGGGTGGGTTGAAGGCTAAGGGGATAGAAAACGTTCCTAAAACTGGCCCGGTGCTCATAGCGCCAATCCATGTCAGCCTCATGGATCCTCCTGTCATCGGCTGCTCCTGCCCCAGGGTTCTCTGCTTCATGGCAAAGAAAGAACTCTTCAAGAATCCGATCTTCAGTCGTCTTATCCGTTCCTATGGCGCTTTTCCGGTGGAAAGGGGAGCCAATGATTCATCAGCTATCCGTTTGGCTATTGATATCCTTAAGGAGGGCCGCTGTCTTTTGGTCTTCCCGGAAGGAACTCGCGGTGATGCTGTGACGATGGGAGAGGTTAAGTCGGGCATTGCCATGCTTGCCAAGAGGTCTGAGGCAACAGTTGTGCCTGTTGGGGTCTACGGCAGCCACATCATGATGCCGCGCGGCGGCAAAGGCTTTAAGCGGTCTCGGGCTTTGGTCGTCTACGGCAAGCCCCTTAAGTACTCTGATTTTGAGGGAGTTGAGGGCGACCCTCGGGTTGCCTTTACAGATGCTCTGGTGGCGGGGATGCTTCAGGCCAGTGCAGACGCGGGTCTGCCTTTGAAGCCTTTCGAGGCGGGTCAGAAAGAGTAGTGGGCTGGGTTTCTCCTGGAGAGGTTGGGGCGAAGCCTTATCCGGGTTCTTAGCTTCCTCATTTGAAAAAGGGTGGCCGTGGATCTCATGGAGAAGGGCAATAACTTGCTCCTTAAAAGCCTTCCGAATCCGGGGCTGCTCCTCCTTCGTCGCAGCCATCCCCGGTCACCCTTTTATGTGAATCACAGATTCCATCTGCCCAGACGGCCAGTAATCTTTCGTGGGATACGGGCAGGCCCTCAACCTCTTCCGGAACCTAGCCCTTCGAGTGGCCCCGAGGAACGAGGGGACGCTCGATGGGCAGAAAAAAGAAACCCCCTTCCATCTGTGTACTGTCAGGTTCGAGTCGGCTAGATGATGGAAGGGGGCATGGGGGTTGGCTATGGTGTCCCTCTGATCTAGCGAAGGGCAAAGGTCCGACAAGCGGCAAACCTGGCTGAACGACTTTGTCGTACACCCAGGCCACGAATCGACAGTTATTAATCTCGAAAGATCGTGGCTCGGTTGGGGCGAAGCCTTGTCCGGGTTCTTAGCTTCCTCATTTGAAGAAGTTCAGAAAATGCCTTTGAGACGCCTAGAGGGCTATCAAAGATCTAGGGTGGCAGGGGCAGCACCCCTGAAATGCAATCTCTGAGAAGAAAATGCTGGTGCCGGGAGAGGGACTCGAACCCTCACGACCTCGCGGCCAACGGTTTTTGAGACCGTCGCGTCTACCATTCCGCCATCCCGGCAGGGAAGGAACAAGAGGATACCAGCCAAGCCAAGCAAGGCTCAGGGCAGGCGCGTGACCTTGGCCTGACTCACCAGCCTTTCGACTACCGGCCGCCGAGCAATCTCAGTGCCGTCGGTCGTGGCTGTTGCGGCCCCCGCTGCCGAAGCCCACAGCAGAGCTTCTTCCCAGCTCATTCCTTTTTCAAAGGATGCCAGCAGCCCTCCAAGCATAGAATCACCGCTGCCGATCGTGCTCTTGGGAGTGATGGGGACGGCAGAGGCGAAGAACCTGCCTTCAGCCGTCGCGGCGACGGCCCCCTCGGCTCCCATGCTCAGCAGGACGGCGGCTTCTTTGGCTCCATTCTCCAACATGCGTCCCCGCAGTTCTTCAGCCGCACTAGCGGCTTGGTCTACACCAGAAATCTCATGGCCAAGCAGGCGTGAGGCCTCCTTAACGTTAGGCTTAATCAGGTGGGGCCCGGCCTCCATTCCCAGCTTCATGGGCTCATTATCGGCATCGAGCAGAATCTTGACTGGACGACTCTTGACCGTTCTAATCAGAGTCCGCCACGCATCTTCGGGGATCCCGCTGGGCAGGCTTCCACCCATGCAGACCCAATCCGCATGGGCCGCCAGGTCGGCGACGGTCATGATCATCTGCCGCCATTCCTCGTCCAGAATCGGTCCACCCTTCATGTTGAAGGTTGTGGGTGGCTGGTCAGATCCATCCTGAACCGAGACGTTCACCCTCGTCTGGGCTTCGGTGGCGATGATTGCGGGAACGACGCCTTGTTTTTCCAGCACACACTGCACATGGGCGCCGGTTCCCCCACCCAAGAAGACGCAGGCCGTCGTTTTGGCTCCGAGCTCTGCCGCAACTCGTGAGAGGTTCGTCCCCTTGCCTCCCGCATCCTCTTCTCGGGTCACGACTCGGTTTGTGTCGTTGAGGTGCAGCCCCTGGGTTCCCAGCAGCAGGTCGACACAGGGGTTAAGGGTGATTGTTAGAATCATGACGCCTGGTTAAGTATGGCAAGGGTTGGGAGTTCCTTGGTGGTTTGGTCTGGATTCCAATCGGGGTGGGGCAGCAGGATCTGTGGGTGCTGACTTTGTCACCCAGAACGAACTGAAAATCCCTTGCTCGTTCGTGGCCTGGTTGTACGACGAAGTCGTTCAGCCAGGTTCTCTCACTGTCAGAGAACTGCCCTAAGCTGGGTCGCAGGGAAATCCTAGCCAACCCCCATTCCCCCTTCCATCACGAAGCCAAGGCGAACCTGAAAACACGGAGATGGAAGGGGGTTTCTTTTCTTTGCCAATCGAGTGTCTCCTCGTACCTCGGAGCCACTCGACGGGCTAGGTTCCGGAGGAGGTTAAGAAGAAATGTTTCATTGGAGCTGCCTCTGCCAGCCAGAACTTTCATCTGCTGAAGAGGTTTGGGTGGCGTGGGTGAAACCCACGAAAGAGACGATGGCTCATCGGCAACCTGGCTGAGGCTTCGCCACAATCGGGCCACGAACTTTCGAAAAAGTGAGTAGCTGCCTCTGGCCAGGTGCTCACCCTGCACGGCTCAAGGAGCCGTGGCACCCTTGCCGGACTTTTTTTCGGGGTGCCACTGGTCCGTGACCAGTGCAAAGAAAAGTGGCTGCTAGAGCAGTCCTCGCCTTACAGCAATCTTTCTGGGAGGGGGAAGGCTCTGGATTTTTTGAGCTTAGATTTGAATCCGGGGCTGTAGCTCGTGCCTCACTGCCATCCCCGGTCACCCGACTTAGGTGAAGAGAGAAATCTCTGGTGTGGTGCTTGAAACGCTCATGTTTTCAGGCCAGTGGAATAGCATCTAAGGAAAACAGACAGTTCCCGCCCGACAGCAAGCTGATGCGGGCGGGACACCCACTCATTGGTCGCCCCTAAGAAGACATCAGTTCAACAAGCCTCAGCTTGTCAGGATCAATCTTCTTGCTCTGACTCAGAACATAGCTAAGAGGATGCGAAACAATCCGGCCAGATTCAACTCCGACCATTTCTCCACTGAATCCGCTGATCAGGCGGTTGGCCGCGCTGGCCCCCAGCCGCAAGGCCAAAACGCGATCGAAGGCGGTCGGGGTTCCGCCTCGCTGCATATGGCCAAGAACAACAGCACGGGCCTCAAATTTTGTGTGAAGAGCAATAAAGTCGCAGACGTCGACTCCCTTAGCCGCACCTTCAGCAACCACGACGATAGAGCTGCTTTTGCCCTTGGCTCTCTGAGCTCTCAGGCTCTCGCAGATCTCCATCAGGGAATAGGGAACCTCTGGCAGCAAAACTGCCTCGGCTCCGCAGGCAAGGGCGCATTCCAAAGCAATGAAGCCGTTGTTGCGGCCCATAACTTCGATCACAAAAACTCTGTCGTGAGAGTAAGCCGTGTCGCGGACCTTGTCAATCGCATCACGAGCCGTATTGACCGCCGTGTCGAAACCGATTGAGTAATCCGTGCCTGGGATATCGTTGTCGATTGAACCAGGGATTCCCATGATGGGGAGGTTGTGCTCTTCCAGCAGCTTCTTTGCGCCGGTCAGGCTGCCGTCGCCTCCAATAACGACCAAGCCTTCAATTCCATTGGATTTTAGGACATCCATGGCCTGAACACGGCCGGCTTCTTCACGGAATTCTTGACAGCGGGCAGACCTGAGCAGGGTGCCGCCAAGGCTGATAATGCCTCCAACCGCCTTGCTGTCGAGAGGAGTGATTTCCTCCGTCATGACTCCGCGCCAGCCATGCTGAAATCCTAAGACCTCTGCGCCACGAGCAATGGCAGCCCGGACAACTGCCCTAACCGCTGAGTTCATTCCGGGAGCATCGCCCCCGCTGGTAATCACGCCGATCCGCTTCATGCTGGCTCCGAAGAACAGGGCGGCTTTGCCCCCTTTCCTCGCCGGAAAACGAGAAAGGACTCTCTTACCTTGTTCAAGCCTACTGCGGTGGAAGCTTGAGGGGTTAGAAAGCCCTTCTATTCTGCCCAATTTGGACGGTCATCTGTCCGCCCTTAGGGTCTGGTCTGTACGAATGAATATCAATGAACGCACTGGCCGTTGGCGTAGCTGGCGCTGCGCTTAACCCAAGTAACGAACTCTTCCTGGTCTTCCAGAATGATTCTAGGCATCCTGACATACTCCTTCATGGGAGCAGCATTGGTCGAAGTGGTCAGGGGTTCGGCGCCTGGCATTGAAAGGGCGGCCTGTTGATCCTCTGGCGATAGCTTGAGTCCAACATCTTCCCCCGCCAGGTAAGCGAACATCTTCTCACCTGAGTAAACGGCCATGCCGTCGTGCATGCGTCTTGCCCGAACATCAAGGCCATCAGCAGCCTTCATCATTTGCTCGTAGCGCAAAGGTCTATAAACCATTGCTTTTGGTCATCCCCCCTCGTTAGGTTCAAAACAATAAGGCTGACCGGTTCGTTGGGAGCGATCCGATCAGCCTCATCGCTTTCGATGATACCGAAAAAGGAGGCTTTTCTGCCCGAGTTTTTGGCTGGTTTTGGCAGGCATGGATGTAAGTGAATGATTCTCTGTCATCTGCTAGATCGGAATATTGGGTCGTGTCAGTTTGGCTGTTCGTGGCCTGGTTGTACGACGCAGTCGTTCAGCCAGGTTTGCTGCATATTGACTGCCCTTCAAGCGTCCCCTCGTTCCTCGGGGCCACTCGAAGGGCTAGGGGCAGGAAAAGATTTGGCATGGCAGTTCATGGCTGCTACCCCTGCCACCAAGATTCTCTGCTTTCTTGGTTTGCGTGGCATGTGAGAAATCCACGAAGCAACCTTATGGACCCACGGACAACTTAGCCGTTCAAGGTGTTGATTTGGAAGTGAGAGGAATCTGTGCCACTGGCAGCGCCAGTGCTTATTCGGGCAAGACTTGCATTCTAGCGCGACCAAGCCAGGACAATCCATGGCCGTCACCGCTACTCCTGTCAATTTGACTGGAGGCGACACTGGCGCTGCCAGTGGCACACCCTCTATCGGGCTCTTGCGATATCTGTTCAACTCCCGAACTCGCTCTGGAGTCCCTGACTGCCGGGTAACCTCACAGGCCATGTCCCGTCAGCGATTGGTGATCATCGATGGCTACAGCCTGCTCTTCCGAGCCTTTTACGGAAGCCGCATGCTTAGCACCAGCGATGGCCGCCCCACCAACGCGCTGTTCGGGTTTCTTAACATGCTCTTCTCTTTGTTCGGAGACGAGAGCACCCGACCTGACCAGATTCTTGTTGCCCTGGATGCCCCGGGCAAGACCTTTAGGCACGCCGACTTTCCTGAATACAAAGGTGGCCGAAGAGAAACCCCGGATGAACTGATCAGCCAATTGATTCTCAGCCGGGAGCTGCTGACTGACCTGAACATTCCGATCTGCGAGATCACAGGCTACGAAGCTGACGATATTCTAGGCACACTTTCTTTGAGGGCAGAGAAGGAAGGATGGGAGACACTGCTTTTCACTGGCGACCACGATTCGATTCAGCTGATCACGGAAACCACCAATGTGCTCATGCCCCAAAACGGACCCGTGCCCCCCAAGCGCTACGGCCCCGAAGAGGTGATGGAACGCTACGGTTTTCATCCCGATCAGATTCGCGATTACAAGGCGATGGCAGGAGATTCCAGCGACAACATTCCTGGCGTGCCTGGCATTGGGGAAAAGTCGGCGAAGATCCTGATCGACCAGTTCGGCACGGTCGAGGCGATTGTCGAGAGGATTGAAGAAGTCGAGCCCAAGTTCCGCAAGAAGATTGAGCCAGCCATCGATGCCATGCTGCTGAGCAAAAAGCTGGTGACCATTGATAGAGAGGTGCCGATGGAGTTTGACCTCTGCCGCTATTCGGTGACTCCGAGTGGGCTGGAAGAAGCGAAGCAGGCCTTGATGGATCTTGAGTTCAAAAGCCTCGTGCGGCGCATGGATAAAGCCTTTGGCCGCTACGTGATCGGTGGCGAGGCCGGCTCAACCGATGCTCCTGAAGTCGAGGGAGCAGAGAAGAAGGAAAGGGCCCCGAAAGCTGAGGTGCAGCAGGAAGCCATTCGCTTTGAAGTTCTGAACGAAGTAAGTGGAACTGTGCTGAAGAACTGGCTGGGCAGCAGCCCCTTTGCCATTCTTCCTCAGGAGACAAAGGTTCAAGCTGATCTTTTTGCCACGGATGAACCAGAGCTATGGTGGATTGCCAAGGATGACGAGGTCAGGCCCGTCAAGTACGAGGCTATTCTTAACCTTTTGGATGAAAAAGCCAACCAAGTGGTGGGACATGACCTTAAGGGGCTCTATCATCACCTCAACAGGCTGGGGGCAACGCCGAAGAACGACGTGATGGTTTCGGCCTACGTTCTTCAATCTGGCCGAAGCACCTACGATCTCCCCAACCTCTTTACTGCCTGGCTGGATGACGTGACTGTCCCGAGCGGGGCTGGTTCGGCGGCTGGCCTGCTTTTACTTGATAAGGAGCTTACAGAAAGGACAGAAAAGGAATCTCAGACCGAAGTTTTGAAGGGAATCGAGCTGCCTCTCATTCCGATCTTGGCTGAGATGGAGAACTTGGGGATCCAGGTTTCGGCCTCAATGCTCAAAGAGTTTTCTGGCTCGCTTGAAGTAGAGATCACTGCCGCTCAGAAGCGAGTGTGGGAGCTGGCAGGGGGAGAGTTCAATATCTCATCTCCTAAGCAGATCGGCGAAATTCTTTTTGAGAAAATGGCTCTGCCTGGTGGCCGCAGGACCAAAACTGGCTGGGCGACGGGGGCAGAGATTCTGGTTGAGATGGCTCCTACCGTGCCTCTGGCGGGTGAGATCATCACCTATCGCGAGCTGACCAAGCTCAAGTCAACCTACGCCGATGCTCTTCCTAAGATGATCGGCGCCGACGGCAGGATTCATACCAGCTTCAACCAGACTGTCGCGGCAACCGGACGCTTGAGCAGCAACGAGCCGAACCTGCAGAACATTCCCATTCGAACTGAACTTGGCCGGCAGATCCGCCGTGCTTTTGGTGCTCCTGAAGGCAGAGAGCTGCTTTCTCTGGACTACTCTCAGATTGAGCTTCGCATCCTTGCCGCCATGTGCAAAGACGAGAACCTGGTTGAGGCTTTTCAGAAGAGGGTCGACGTTCACACCGTCACTGCCGCTCTCATGTTTGACCTGAAGGAAGACATGGTGAGCAAGGAGCAGAGGCGCTTAGCCAAGATGCTGAACTACGCCGTGCTCTACGGGGTCTCTGGTTTTGGCCTGGCAAATCAGCTCGGCGAAGGGTTTAGCCAGGGCGACGCCAGCGGGCTGATCAAGCAGTACAACGAGCGCTTCCCCAAGATCAAGGCTTTTACCGAAAGCGTTGTTGAAGAAGCCAGAGCTAAGGGATTCACCGTTACTCTTCGGGGTAGGCGACGGCACTTCCCTGATATTCACGCCGCCAACCGCACCATGCGCATGTACGCCGAGCGCCAGGCAATGAACGCTCCGATTCAGGGCACAGCCGCCGATATGATCAAGCTGGCCATGATCAAGGTTCGGCCACTGTTGGCAGATAAAGGCTGGGACATGCTGCTTCAGGTCCATGACGAATTGGTCTTCGAGATCCCGGCTGGGGACAGATCTTTGGTCGAGCCAATTCGCCAGGTGATGGAAGAGGCCTTGATGCTGGATGATGTTCCGGTAGAGGTTGATGCGAAGGTGGGCCTCAACTGGCTGGAAATGCAGCCGATTGGGGCAAAATAAGCCGTCATGGCCCTGACCAACCTCAAGTCAATCAATTATTGGAGCTACCCCGGCGGATTCGACGGAAGCCTGACCGTCGCCGACTTCGCCGCCAAGGCGAAAAGAGATGGCTTTGAGGCCATTGAACTCTGTGTTGGAGGTGAAGGAGCCCTGACCCCCAACACGACCCAGGCTCAGTGCGAAGACTACATTGCCACGGCAGAAAAGGCCGGAGTCAAGGTGGCCAGCGTCGCCAGCGGACTTTATTGGGGAGCATCGCTCGGCGACCTGGACCCCGAGGTCCGCGCCAAGGCTCAGGATGAGCTTGGAAAGATGGCCAGGATCACTGGCTGGCTGGGCTGCAAATCTCTCCTCACCATTATCGGAGCTGTTGACGTCTTCTTCCTCCCCGAACGGCCGGTTCAGCCGATCGACAAGATCATGTCTCACGCTCGTGAAGGGCTGCATCGGGTTCTGCCCATCGCAGAAGAAGCCGGAGTGACCCTTGCCTTGGAGAACGTGTGGAACAAGATTCTTCTGACTCCAGTTGAGGTTGCTGACTTCATCGATTCGTTCGGTTCAAACAACCTGGGCGCCTATGTCGATGTCGCCAACTGCCTGCCCTGGGGCTACCCCGAGCAGTGGATTCGCACTCTCGGCGACCGCGTGGCTGGAATTCACTTTAAGGATTTCCGACGCGCTGTTGGCACCGCCGAAGGCTTTGTCGATCTTCTTGAAGGCGATGTGAACTGGCCCGAGGTCGTGGCTGCTATCGAGGAGATTGGCTACCAAGGTCCCCTGGTGGCAGAAATGATTCCTCATTACCGCTTCTACCCCGAGGTTCGGTGCGCCAACACCAGCCGCGCGATGGATGCGATTTTGGGTCGAGGCTGAACTCATGTCAGCTCTTCCGGAGATCCTAACTTTCTCTGATGGCCGCCCCATCACTACTCTGCAGGAGTGGCAGGTGAGGCGGGGGGAGATTGCTGAGTGGCTGACGAGGGAGTGCTTCGGCGCCACCCCCCAGGCCACCGGAAGAGCTGAATCTTTAGGCTGGGATTGGTACAGGATTTACTCTGAATCTTGGCCCACGGCCAGCTTTATGCTTCGCGCTTATCTGCCCGATGGCGAGGGTCCCCACCCCTGCATGATTTGGGCCGATGCCTGCTGGGATGGCATGACAAAGGAAGTCATCGCTGACTTCAACTCTCGAGGGATCGGGGTTCTGGCCTTCAATCGGCTGGAGCTCGCGCCGGATGAACCAAACCTTGGTGTCAGCGGCCTTAGACGGGCGATAGCAGATTCTGGCGGACCTGTGCCGGGCGCCATCGCCTGCTGGGCTTGGGGGATAAGCCTTGTCATTGATGCGGCTGAAGAGATTTCTGGTGTTGACCCTGCCCGACTGGGCGTGACGGGTCACTCACGCGGAGGCAAGACGGCTCTGCTTGCTGGTGCTTTGGATGAAAGGCTGAGCGTCGCCTGCGACAATCAATCGGGCTGTATGGGTTCGGCCAGCCTTTTGCACATTGGTGAAAAAGGCGAGAGGCTGGGCGACATAGTTGGGAATTTTCCTTTCTGGTTCAGCCCCGAACTGGCGAAGTGGGTGGGGAGAGAAGAAGAAATGGGCTTCGATCTTAACCACTTTAAGGCCATGGTCGCTCCCCGGGCATTGCTTTATACGGGCAGCGTCGATGACCTCTGGGCGAACCAGGCGGGGGTCGAGGTGACTCATGCCGAGGCGGCTAAGGTTTGGGAGTTCTTGGGTTCGGAGCAGGCTCCAGAGATGGTGTGGCGCAGAGGCGAACACGGTCATTGGCCGGAGGATTTTCGGGTTCAGGCCGAATTCGCCGCTAGGGTTTGGAGTCTGTAGGGGCTTAGATTCGATGCGGGAAGTCTAGGCGACAATTCATCGCTCGGCAAAAGATTAAGAATCTGATTATTGCCCTATACTAAAGCCATGCTCAGCATAGCCCTGACATTAGCAATGGCTGCTCCGCCCACCGTTCCGATGCTGAAAAGCCTGATGGAGGATGTGGAATCCAGCCCCATCAAGGTTTATCCAGCCAAAGATGATTCTGGCAGGGGCATGGACTGCCTTAAGATTGCCATGGTGTGGAAGAAGGGCTACCTGGGAATCTGCCACTCGATGGATAAGAGGGGTGTGTTTCGGGCTCGACTGGTTAAATCTAGCGACCTAAAAACCTGGAAGGTGGTGCATGAGTTTGAGGACCACACTCACCAGGGCACCCTTTATCAGCTTGATAGAAGGTGGATTTTGGCGATGGAGAAAGATGGCCCAGACGGAAATTGGATTCAGGTTCGGGGCTACGACTCGACCGCCGACCTTGAAGCGGGAAGACATTCTGTACTGAAGGACCTTCCGAGGCAGTTAAGCAGGTTTGCCGAAGGAACCCCATCGATTGATGGCGCAAGCGTCGGCAGTGGAAAGTGGAATGAAGTTGACCTTTTGATTCGCTTTCACTACTACCGGGATGGCGATGTTGACCGCCAAGCTTCGGGAACCCTGACAGCCTTTGACACCTGGGCATCAAAGGTTGAAAGGGTGGATAACGCTCCGCTGGAGCCGACTTACAAAGGCAACATCGGCGACAGAGACACTTTTTATCTAAAGGGGGTCACCTTTGATCTTTTGGAAGCCCAACTGGCGAAGAACGACTGGTCAAGCTGGAGAATTTTGTTGAGGAAGAGAGGGAACGAGTGGTTTAGGGTCAGCCCCAAAACTAAAGGTGGATCAAAGTCTTTTGCCAACCCGACTGGAACCTATATTGGCCTGCCCGATGGCCGGGCAGGGATTGTCTTCACCTTGTTTCTTCCTAGTCAGGGGGCGGCAAAAGGTGAGGCTGGAACGCTCATCTACGCCAAACCCCTTCCGGCCCTTTCTCATCCGCCTAAGGAACCTGCTTGAACCTAAAGCGGCATGGAGGGGGATTAGAGGGGGTGGGAAGTTCCAGTTCTGTCTTTCCCTTGACGCGGTTTAGAGGGGAAACCTACAGCTTCCAGGGCATGAGGGGGCGGACCAGCTTGCGCCAAATCTCGTAACCCTTGTCGTTCATATGCAGCTGATCTGACACAAAAAGCTCGGGCCTTGGGCCACCATCGGAACTCAGCATGTAAGGGAAAGCATCGATATAGGTAAGTCCCTCTGTGGCAAAGCAGTAGTTCCTCACCAATTGGTTGGCTTTCTTAACTTCATCCAGCATCGACCAGCGTGAAGGGGCGGGAGTGATGGAGAGGAAAGCCACTTTGACTTCGGGGAGTTCGGCCCGAACCGTCTGGACAAAGGTGCAGAAGTCATCCGCTACCTTCTCGGCTGATTTCTTTGAGGCGATATCGTTGGTTCCTGCAAAGAAAACGATCATCTTTGGCTTGTAAGGAGTGACGATTCGGGGGATGTAGCGGATGGAATCGCTGATTTGGCTGCCGCCAAAGCCTCGGTTGATAACGGGCTGGCCAGGGAAGTCTTTCTCTAGGGTCTTCCACAGGCGGATGGAGGAGCTTCCGATGAAAAGAATCCCGCCCTTCTTTGGCATCTTCACCTTGTCTTTAGCTTCAAATGCCTTGATCTCATCTTCGAATGGCAGCTTTTCCTGCCCGGCTGGCGTGCCCAAAGCGGGAAGGGAACAGACCAGGGCGGCCATGGCCAAGATGCGCCCGGAAGTGCGGAAGAACATGACGGCAGGTTTACCCCTAAATGGTGGCTTGGGGCACGGTTTGAGCCCGAATCAGCCTTTGTGAGTCACTCTGCCTCCGGTATTCTGGCTGCTGGACAGCTGGGAGGCGAAGAAATGGAGAGGGCAGAAATACAGAATCAACAGAGGAAGATTGAAGCCCTGGTGGCAAAGGCTGGAGAGGAAAACTCTATCGATAGCCTGAGAGAGGCCCTTCATCTCTGCCTTCTGCTCGCTCCTGAAATCAGCCAATCTGATGACCCTCTTGCCTGGGCTGAGCACAAGACTGGGACGGCGAAAGTGGCTGAAATGCTTGGCCGACAGACTCAGCAGCGAAGATATCTTGACCTGGCCCAGAGTGAATACGAAGCAGCCTTGACCGTCTTTTCAATCGAAGCCCAGCCTGAGACGTGGGAGGGAATCCGCTTCGATCTCTCGTACCTTCTTCTTCAGAAGACAATGATTTTTCAGCAGATTGATGATGCAGATGCTGCCGTTTCTTTCGCTCAGGAAACGATTAATTTGCAGCCGAGTGCGGGGGCTGGAGCCTATTTGGCCCTCTCTTCAGCTTTGTCAACCCGGTTTTCACAAAGCGGCAATGTGATTGATGCCAAGGCCGCTGCAGAAGCTTTGGACCATGTTGCTGACGACGAAGAGAATTTTCCCTATTTCTTGTTCAAAGCCACTACTTGGCTTCAGGCGGCAAAGGCTGTGCGAAGTCTTGAGTCGGCGGAGAAGAGCCTTCACAATGCAGTACGGGCACAGGATGCTATGAGCAGAGGAGAAAGTCCAATGCCTTTGATGGCTCAGCCTGCAATTGATCAGGCGAAGGCATTTATTGAAGAGCTGAAAGGCAGGCAAATCTAACTTGATTGTCTAGCCGCGTTTTGGTCCCAAGCCATTCGTTCTAGATCGATCTGCCATTCAAAGTTTGATCTGCCTTCTGGAGGTTCCTGTTCTTCAGAAGAAATGAACCTTCCTTCACCCCCAAAGATCTGAATTTTGTTTCCTTCAATAAGCCAGGCAGAATGATTATGAATGTAGCCAGGCGAGGGCCCTGAAACGTTCACTTTTTCGATTGCCATCGAATCAAGATTCAGCCTGTAAACTTCAGTTTCATGATCAACAGGAGGTGGCACCCAAGGCTTGCCGCCAATGACATAGATATTGTCTTCGACAAGCACCGTAGCGTGGCGGTAAACAGGACGGAAATCAGCTTCAGGATAACGGAAAAGCCTGGGTTCCCCTTCCGTAGTAACAATAACGTCATTGAAGATGGCTGTATCCTGGGAGTCGTTGTGCAGACCGCCTATTTCCACCCACCTTCCATCGGGCAGTTGGGTCAGGCTTTGGCCGAATCGATAAGCACTCCAAATCGGTGCCAGATAGCCCCACTCATCTGATCCACAATGGCTGCACAGACTGTAACCCTGGTAGCGAGACCGAATGGCAAACCTGAGATAAGGTGTCATGACCTCTTCTGGATTTGATGACCCGAACTCAATCTTTCGCCCCTTTGTAAATTCTTCTTGAGTTATCTTGACGTACTCGTGCTCCCATCCAGGAATGCCAAGCAACGCCCATCTTCCATGGTCAAGAAACATCCCTGTTGCGCCTCCCATTTTTAGCAGAGAAAGAGCGCATTCTGGGCTCTCGATCATGAATAACGCACCAGATAGTTCCTGCTGAGCTCCAGGGGCAGATCTATCGAAAGTGCTTAACAGTTTATTCAATAGTTCGATGTTGCCTGCGCTAGCCGCATCTTCAATCGTCCACTCTTCTTCGCTCTTCATGTTCAAATCATAGCCGAATAGATGGAATCTGTCTCAAAATGAGCAGAGCTGCATTGTGTAATTCTTTCCTTTTTCGAAAAAGATGGACAATCAATCAAATCCTAGCCAGAGCACAGACCAGCTTAACCTCTTCCCAAGTCGATTCCCCATTCGGGCCGTAGCCGCGCTCCATCATGCGGCAGTAAAGAAACTGATCCAGCACGTGCAGAGCCGACCGACGACGAAGATCAGAGTCAGCGCCGTAAGCTTCCCACACCAAAGGAAGGTGGCGGGCAGGGATGTAGCGCAGGTCGGCGGCAGGGTCGCCCCAGCCAGCGTCACCCCAGTCGATGATCGCGGTCAGGTCGCCGTCCAGGGTCAAAATGTTCTCCGGGTGCAGATCTTGATGGCAGAAAACGAAGCCGAAAAAGTCAGGTCCATCCAGAGATTCCGCCAGGTTGTTGGCCTCGTAGGCCAGGTAGGTGTTGGCGGGGTGAAGGCACTTATCCCTTATGTCATCCACCCTTACCACCCAGGCCGGATCCAGCAGATTTTCTGGATCGCTGACCATCATAACCATTTGGTGGAGCAGTCTGATTTCTTTGGCCAGCCGCCTATAGAAGTCAGCTGGATCTGGAAGGGAGGGGGCGTGCCCCAAGGGGATTCCGGCGGCGCGGCGAAAGACGCTGTAGGCAGTGGGGGTGAGTTCGTCGCCATCGCTGAAGGCTAGGGGCTCCGGAGTCAGGACCCCTGCTTTCCAAACCGCCGGGGCAGCGACATATTCGGTGAAGTGGTCTTCGCGCAGTTCGGGGTCTTTGTTGATTCTTACCACGTAAGAATCGTTCAGCCAGACTTCGTTAGCGATACCTTCGAATTTGGATCGCTGCAGCTGGCCTCCAGCCAGACCAAGCTTGGCAAGGATCGCCCGAGCCAAGGGTTCCGATTCAAGCTCCGCCATCTTGGTTCAATTGTGCCGCAAGCTGGTGAAGGGACGTGGCATCCGCGTTCAACTGACCCGGCTCATCGCCCCGGACGAATTCGAGCATTAAGGGGTGCCTGCCGGGCGGAGCTAGAGAGAGAAAATGCTGCCAATCCTTCAGGCCTTCTGTCAGGGGGCGCCGCTCAACCTCCCCCTGCTTTGTCAGCCAGTGAAAGACATGAAACCCTGATATGAATGGAGCGACGAGCTGGAGAAAATCGATGTTCTGCTCGGGGTTGAGGTAGGGCGAGGGCTGCCAATGAGCTGAGACTCGTTTCTCCAGCGCAGTCAGGAGGCGCAGGGCCGGCTGAGCGTAATCGGTAAGTGTGTTGGGGTGGATTTCTAGGGTCAGGCTGATATCGTGTGCCTCGGCTTGGTCGGCGGCAAAAAGAATGCGGTCTCTGATCTCAGCCCACTCGATGTCACTTGTTCGTTCCGAAGATTTTGCTCCAGGCCAGATGCGGATCTTGGGAGCTCCGAGGGCGATGGCCGATTGGAGAACGGGTTCAAAAGGGGCATCTTCTTCTGCGCGCCAGTAAGAGCCGTAGCAGGAGGTTGTCAACCCGGCTTGTTCTGTGAGGGAACGGACCTCTTCGGCTGTCGCCCTATCCCCGGCAGGAACATGAATGTCGCCACCCCACTCGATTAGCTGGAGGCTGGATTCTTGACACAATGCCACTACGTCCGCTGGATTCAGCTTGCGGAAGGTGATAGAAACGAGTCCAGGCTGAAAGCTTCTCACTTTCCTCCAAGGCCCGAAACCGCAATGCCTTTGACAAAGAACCTTTGCGCTACAAGAAAGAGCAGGAAAGTTGGAGCAAGGTGAATAAGGGAAGCTGCCATCAGCTGGCCCAGATTGGTACCGAAAGAATCTTGGAAAAGCCTTAACCCAATTGAAACCGTGTAGTTTTCGGGTGAGTTAAGGTAGATGAGAGGGCCATCAAAACTATCCCAGTTTCCGATGAAGCTAAAGATAGCCACTGTTGCCAAGGCGGGTTGACTGAGAGGAATAATTAAGCTTGACCAAATCTTTATCGGAGTCGCGCCATCGATCAGCATGGCTTCATCCAGCTCGCGCGGAATGGTCAGGAAGAACTGACGCAGGAGAAAGACGTTAAAGGCTCCTCCGCCGAGGAAAGCTGGCAGAGTTAAAGGCACAAAAGTATCAATCGCCCCAAAAAATCTCCAGATCATAAAGACTGGTACCATGGTGACCTGACCAGGCAGCATCATGGTCGCCAACAAAATCATAAAGAGCCACTTTCTTCCTGGAAATTCGAAGCGAGAAAAGGCGAAAGCGACCAGAGATGCCGAAAGAAGGGTCCCGGTTGTGGCGATGACCGTAACGAAAACCGTGTTCCAGACGAAATCTGAAAAAGGCAGAGCCACCCAGGCACTTGTAAAGTTCTCAAAGGTTGGGTGCTGAGGAATAAGTCGATCTGGGTGAGCCGCAATCTCTTCTTGAGACTTTAGGGCTGTAGCAAAGGTCCAGATCAAGGGGATCATGAAGGCGATTGATCCCAAAATCAGGGCGCAGTAGGTGAGAACCTGCTTAATGGCTTCCAGCTTCTTGTTAGATTTCACGCCTTTTCACCTTCGTAGTGAACCCATCGCTTGCTCATGCCGAATTGAATGGCAGTAATGATTAACAGAACGGCGAAAAGTACCCATGCCATAGCACTGGCCTTTCCGATCTTAAAGTATTCAAAGGCGTTCCTGAAAAGGTTGAGGGCATAAAAAAGAGAAGCGTTGTTGGGGCCTCCACCTGTCATGACATAAGCCTGAGTGAAGTACTGAAAAGTTCCTATGATTCCGAGCACCACGTTGAAGAAAACAACAGGTGAAAGAAGGGGCAGAGTCACATGGCGAAAGACCATGGTGGGGTTTGCGCCATCCAGCATGGCTGCCTCTTTGTAAGAGTCAGGAATCCCCTGCAGGCCAGCCAGGAAGATGACCATTCTTCCTCCTCCAATGCCCCACAAAGACATGATGATGAAGCCGGGGAGGGTCCATTGTTCATCCTGCAGCCATTGGGGGCCAACGAAGCCAAACACGCCAAGAATCTGGTTCAAAAGGCCGTTGTCTGTGTTAAACAGCCACTGCCAAAGCACGGCAGTCGCAACGGCGGGAACAAGGGACGGCAGGTAAAAAAGGGTTCGGAATAGAGGGATTCCTTTAACCTTGCTGTTCAGCAGCATTGCCAAGCCAAGCGAACCCATGATCCCTAAAGGAACCGAGACTAAGGCGTAGACGATGGTGACTTGAAGAGACTTCCAAAAGAGGGGATCTTCGGTAAAGAGTCTTCGGTAGTTCTCCAGTCCTACATATTCGAGTTCGACAAAATCGCCCTTATGAAAAGACAGCCAAAAACTGGTGATCATGGGCCCGGCCGTGAAGACCAGGAAGCCGATAATCCAAGGGAGCAGAAAAAGGTAAGCCCACAGAATGTGCTGCTGCTTCATTCCAAGCTTTTTGATCATCAGAATCCTGGCTCCTCTGAAAGCACTTTGTTGATTTTTTCGTGGGCGCGGTTAAGCACCACTTCAGCCGACTTTTCCCTGCCAGCCATTAGGTTGTCCAGTTCTGAGTTTAAGACCTGCAGCCATTCGCTCCATCTTTCGTTAATAGGCAGGGGGCGGCCAGATTCAACCGAGTCAATGAAGGCACGTGGATTGCGAGGCGATACATCTGAGTTGAGAAATGTATCAGATTCCGCCACGGCAATACGAGTAGGGAAGCAGCGCCGAATAACAGCGTAAAGCTTGATTTCTGTCTCGTAAGATGTCAGAAACTTAATAAATCTCCAGGCAGCATCAGGGTGTTTGCTGTTCTTGGCGACAACAAGCTGGTTGCCTTTTAGAATCGTAGAACCTCCATGGGTGGCACTCGGCATTGGTACCAAATCCCACTCAAAGTCTTTAATCAGGGTTCTGAACCTAGGGGTCATTCCCATCCAGTTCATGGTCATGGCCAGCTTGCCACTCTCGAAAGTAAAGGCCGCGTTGGCCCCTTGGGCTGGCGTGGCAGAAACCTTATCTTTCCACACCAGATCAGCAAGAAACTGGTAAGCCTTAATTGCTCCGGGAGAGTTTATGCGGCTCTCGGCAAAATCTTCGTTCAGCAGTTCTCCGCCATGAGCCCAGATGACTGGCGCCGTCATGGGAAATTGAGGAATATCTGTTCCGAAAACTTGAGGCTTGCCGTCTTTGAACTTGGTCAGGGCCTTGGCGTTCGCTCTAAACTTCTCCCAGGTCCAGGTGCCCTTCTTGTAGCTTTCGTAGGGGTCTTCTAGGCCTGCTTCTTTGTATAGCTTCTTGTTGTAGTAAATAATAATTCCGCCGAAAAGAGCATTCAGCCCGTAAAGGCGGCCATTAACTGTCCCTTCTTCTATCGTTGCTGGGTAGAAGTCGCTTTTGTTAAAAGTGGGGTCGCTTTCGGCATAGGGGGTAAGGTCAACAAAGTAGCCCTTTTTCTGCATCGAAGGAAAAGCGTAGTGGTCAACTCGCATAACGTCCGGAGCAGTGCCAGAGACCAGCATCGTGGTCATTTTCTGTCCATAGCTGCTGCCCGGAACAGTAAACAGCTTTACATGGAGGTCAGGGTTCTGGGCGTTAAAGTCAGAGACCATTTCTCGTTCGACTTCAAGCTGCTCGGGGTTGCCCCAGGCCATGTAGCGCAGGCAGATTTTGCCGCTAGGGCAGGCAGTCGCTCGACTGCATCCTGATCCTGCCACCGCCAAGCCGATGGCAAGCAGAATTCCGCCCCAGATTCCGCCTTGAACCTTAATGCCTGGCATCAGGGTTCATCTTGGCTCATTTAGGTTCTGTTTGGCGAGTGACAAACAGACAATCCAGATTCAGAATCCGGCTATTCTAAGAAATGTCCTCCCCCGCCCGTAAATCCGAAAGAATCGAAGCCCTGCTGCTCGGCGATCCAGAAAGAATCAAGGCTGTCTATGGGCCAGACCAGATGAAGCGGCTGGAGGGTTTAGTCGCTCTGGATCAAAAGCCAATCACTCACCAGGAGTTGAAGGGGCATCTTGAGCAGAACCCAAGTCCGCAGGTGATATTGAGCACATGGGGGATGCCGCTGCTTACAGATGAAGAGCTGGACCTCATGCCCGACCTCAAGCTGGTTCTTTATGCGGCTGGCGATGTAAGAGGCTTTTCAGAGCCTTTGGTCAAACGAGGAATCGAGATAGTCAGTGCATGGAGAGCGAACGCTGTGCCTGTCGCCGAATTCACTCTCGCCCAGATTCTCCTCTCGGCCAGGGGGTGGTTTAGAAATTCGGCCGATTACAAGGCGAAGAGAAGCAGAGAAGGGGCTATGGTTGGCCCTGGGTGTAAAGGGGTGACAGTCGCTCTTATTGGGGCGGGGGCTATTGCTCAGCTTGTCATTGCTCACCTTAAGGGCTTTGATTTCAAGGTTTTGATTGTTGACCCCTACCTTTCAGATGAAAAAGCGGCGGAGCTAGGCGTCAATAAAGTCAGTCTGAGCGAGGCATTTGAGCAGGCCTTGATTGTTTCTAATCATGTGCCCAACAACGCATCAACTCAGGGGATGATCGGGGCTGCTGAGTGGCTTGCCATGCCTAATGGAGGAACCTTTATCAACACTGGCAGAGGGCAGACTCTGCGTAACGATGAGTTTTACGATGCCTTCAAAGCAAGGCCAGACCTCACAGCCCTGCTGGATGTCACTCATCCCGAACCACTCCCTTCAGAATCACCTATTTGGGATCTGCCGAATGTTCATATCAGCACCCATATAGCGGGTGCTATTGGTCAAGAAGTGTGGAGAATGTCTGACCTTGTTATCGATGAGCTGGAGCTCTGGCTGCAGAACAAGCCTCTTAACCATTTGGTCGAACCAGGGGCGCTTCTTCCTTAGCTTTTGTAAGTCCGCCTGGCAGGGTCAGCGAAAGGCGTAAACTAAACAAAAAAATGATCCTCATATCCACCACTCACAGGCCAGCCACAGACCTCGGCTACCTGCTGCATAAGCACCCCGATAGAATTCACTCTTCAAACCTCACCTTTGGGGCGGCTCATGTTGTTTATCAAGAAGTCGGGGAACATAAGACTTCGGCCGCCTTGCTGGTAGAAATCGATCCTATTCGTCTGGTGAGAGGTAAGGGAAGAGACAGCGGAACCCTTGACCAGTACGTCAACGACCGCCCCTATGTGGCTTCAAGTTTTCTCAGCGTCGCCTTGGGTCAGGTGTTCAGCACGGCTATGTCTGGCCGAAGCAAAGATAGGCAGGAACTGGCCGAGACCCCCATTCCGCTTGAAATCAGAATTCCTGTTCTGCCCTGCCGCAAAGGAGCCGAGTGGATCGCCGCCCTCTTCGAGCCTCTAGGCTGGAAAGTTGAAGCGAAGGTTCTGCCTCTTGACCCTCAGTTTGAAGAGTGGGGCGACAGCCGCTACTACGATGCCACCTTTACAGGCACTCTGCTTCTGAAGGAGGCTTTGAGGCATTTTTACGTTCTGCTGCCAGTGCTGGACCTGAGAAAGCATTACTACATGGATCCGGCCGAAGTCGATAAGCTCTTGGCCAAGGGAGAAGGATGGCTGGCAGCCCATCCTGAAAGGGATGCGATTGTCAAGGGGTCTCTGGGCCGCAAGCCATCCTTGATGCGTGAAGCCTTTGAGCAGCTGGCCGCATCTGACGAAGCACTTTTGGCCGAGGCTGGAGTTGGGCCAGTCGCGGAAGAAGAGGAGCAGCTCGAACCCACTCCGGCCCAAGAGCGAAAGGTCAGCCTTCACCAGCAGAGGCACGAGAGGGTTGTCGAAATGGTGAGGGAGCTTAAGCCAAAGAGCGTTATTGATCTTGGCTGTGGCGAAGGCGCCCTCCTCAGAAGGCTCATGCCGATTCAGGGTCTGCAGAAGATCACGGGAATGGACGTGAGCTACTACGACGTTGAGAAGGCGATCAGGCGCTTGCGGCTGGATGATGCCGGACCAGCGCTGAAAGAAAGGGTTCAGATCTTTCACGGCAGCCTGATGTACAAAGATGAGAGGCTGGCTGGCTACGATGTGGCAACTGTGATTGAGGTGATTGAACATCTCGATCCGCCGCGCCTTGCGGCGTTCGAAAAGGTGGTCTTCGGCCATGCCCGGCCCCAAACCGTCATCATCACCACCCCTAACCGGGAATACAACACCCTTTACGACCTGGATGATCTGCGACACAACGACCACAGGTTCGAGTGGACGCGGGCGGAATTTGCCGCCTGGGCCGAAGGAGTGGCAGAAAGGCACGGCTACAAGGTGACTTTTGAAGGCCTGGGGGCCGCGGATGAAACCCATGGTTCGCCCAGCCAGATGGGGGTTTTTACACGATGAAAATTTACATCCCCGAATTCGCGATGGTGACTGTCATCGGCCCAAGCGGGTCGGGCAAATCCACCTTCTGTAGAAAGCACTTTCTGCCGACCGAAATTCTGAGCAGCGATACTTTTCGTGGCTTGGTGATGGACGATGAGGATAGCTTGGAGGCTACCACTCCAGCTTTCGAAGCTCTGCACTTCATGCTGGCCAAGAGGCTGGAACTCGGCCGCCTGACAGTGGTCGATGCCACCAACGTCCAAGCTGGGGCTAGAGCAAGCCTGCTTCAAATTGCTTCCAAATACCACGCCCTTAAGGTCGCGATCATTGTCGATACTCCTGAGGAGGTCTGTCACGAGCGCAACAAGCTAAGGCCCAACCGGCAGTTTGGTCCTCACGTTGTCCGCAACCATATTCGAGACCTTAGGCGATCTTTCAGCCAGTTTAGAAAAGAAGGATGGCACAAGCTTTATGTCATCCAGCCTGGCGAGATTGATTCGGTCGAAATCATTCGAGAGAGACTTTGGAGCCGAAGGCCGGAAGAAACAGGTCCCTTTGATATCATCGGGGACGTTCACGGCTGTCTGACAGAGCTCAAACAGCTTCTTACCAAGCTGGGCTGGAGTCTGGAGCCAGAATTGGCCCATCCGGAAGGTCGAAAGCTGGTCTTCGTCGGCGACCTTGTCGATCGCGGTCCCGATTCTGTCGGGGTGCTCAAGCTGGTAATGCAGGCAGTCAAGGATGGCAAGGCTATCTGCGTGCCTGGCAACCACGATTCCAAGCTGGCAAGGGCACTTAAGGGGGCGAAAGTTACCCTTGGCCACGGTCTCAAGGAGACTTTGGAGCAGCTGGGGGCCGAAACAGAAGAGTTCCGGAACGAAGTTCAAGAGTTCACCGAAGGTTTGGTCAGCCATGCCGTGATGGATGAGGGCAGATTGTGTGTGGCCCATGCCGGTTTGAGGGAAGAAATGCAGGGCAGAGGCTCTCGGGCTGTCCGCGACTTCTGTCTTTACGGAGAAACCACCGGGGAGATCGATGAATTTGGCCTTCCTGTACGTTACGAATGGGCTAAGAACTACCGGGGCAAGACCATGGTCGTCTACGGCCATACCCCCGTCCCTGAGCCAGAGTGGATCAACGGAACGATTGATATCGATACTGGCTGCTGCTTTGGCGGATCTTTGACGGCGCTGAGGTATCCGGAAAGGGAGCTTGTCAGTGTTCCTTCATTGGAGACTTATGCTGAACCAGCTCGACCAATTGGTTGGAAGGCCGATGCGGCCTACAACGACGAGAAGGATGATCTGCTGGACATCAGAGATGTTTTGGGGCGGCGGGCGATTCAAACCCGCTTGGCCCGAAGAGTCTCGATCCGTGAAGAAAACGCGATCGCCGCTCTTGAGGTGATGTCGCGCTTTGCGGCTGATCCCCGGTGGCTTATTCACCTGCCTCCGACCATGTCGCCCAGCCGAACCTCTGAGAAGGATGGCTACTTGGAACATCCTTACGAGGCGCTGGATTACTACGCCAAGGCGGGGGTTAAGCAGGTTGTCTGCCAAGAAAAGCATATGGGGTCACGGGCTTTGGCCGTGGTCTGCCAGAGCCAGGAAGCTGCTCAGAAGAGGTTCGGGGTGCCAATGGGTGAACAGGGAGCCATTCTTACCCGCACAGGTCGAAGGTTCTTTGAAGATCTTGAGCTGGAGCAGCAGATCATCCTACGGCTTGCAGCAGCGGCAGAGAAGTCTGGACTTTTTGCCGAGTTGGATTCCAACTGGATGCTGCTCGACCTAGAGCTGATGCCATGGTCGGCGAAGGCCATTGGCCTGCTTAAAGAGCAGTACGCTCCGGTCGGAGCAGCCGCGACAGCCATGGCGGATTTCTGGCAGTCTGTTGCTGGTGGTGCCGCCAAGCGGGGTGTGGAAAACTCTGACCAATTGGTGGAATCTGCGGCAGCTTTCCACGATTCTTCAGCCAAGTTCCGTGATGCTTATCGCCGGTATTGCTGGACTGTGAAGAGTTTGGAAGACTATGTCTTGGCACCTTTCCACCTTCTGGCCAGTGAGAAGAGGGTCCATGTGGATAAGAACCATGTGTGGCACATGGAGACTCTGGCCAGGCTATGTGATGCTGAACTCGGTCTGCTGCGCAAGACCCCTTGGCACCTGGTCAACTTGGATTCTCCGAGTGAGATTGAAGTTGTAACCAATTGGTGGGAAGAGATGACCAATGCCGGGGGCGAGGGGATGGTGGTGAAGCCGCTTGACTTTATCGCTCACGGTGAAGAAGGAATTCTTCAGCCCGCGGTCAAGTGCCGTGGCAGGGAATACCTGAGGATCATCTACGGCCCTGAATATTTGGCAGAGGAAAACCTCAAGGAACTTCGTCGGCGAGGGCTAGGGAGAAAGAGAGGCTTGGCGGTCAGAGAATTTGGCTTGGGAATCGAGGCTTTAGAAAGGTTCGTCCGGGGTGATGGCCTCAGGGCTGTTCACGAGTGTGTCTTCGGGGTCTTGGCCTTGGAGAGTGAGCCGGTGGATCCGAGGCTTTAGGAACGCTTGTTCGTTAGGAGTGAGTCTAGAATTCTGAAATGGGTGGCCGTGGATGGCCTGAAAGGCAGCCACGGCTTCACTACAGAGTTCTAGATGCTTAACTTTCGTGGGTTTCACCCACGCCACCCTTAGTTTTGAAACACCGCAGGGTTAGGGTGGCAGGGGCTGCGCCCCTGATTGACAATTGATGCCCAGGCGGCAAAGCCCCAAGAATTCTCAGTTCCGGCCCGACAGCAGGCTGATCTGGGCCGGGCACCCCACATTTCAGTAAATCAATCGTGTGTTTGTTCAGCTTGCTTAGCCGAAGTAGGTTCGTCATGCGCAGAGGTCTTGGGTGCCCCGACCCATCAGCGAGGAACGAGAGGTGGGTCGGGAATGAAGAGCCATGAAGCCTGCCCTTTCCGGCCCGACAGCAAGCTGATCGGCACCGGCCACCCCACTTTTCAGATCGCTTAAGGCTTTCGTTCGTGGGTTTCAACCACGCCACCCCTAGATAGAAAACAAATGCAGGGATTGGGTGGCAGGGGCAGCGCCCCTGAAAGACATGTGATGCCCAGGCGGCAAAGCCCCAAAAGCTGTTAGTTCCGGCCCGACAGCAGGCTGATCGGGACCGGGCACCCCACATCAGAGATCGCCTCAGCTTCTCGTTCGTGGGTTTCACCCATGCCGCCCGGACTTGGCATCGCCTCAATGTGGCGCGCCTGACCATTGCTTGGAATGCAGAGCTTCCTTGCCGTCTTGAATCTTCTCACCTCGTCCGTTTATGCCAGTGAGCTCGGGATTCCCGCCAATGGGCAGTCTTCTTGACCCCCCTCACCCTGCCGTGGTAGTGTTGAAACGGAATCTCTATGAGCAGCCGAATTCTTCTGCGGTTCAACACCAAGTTTGCCGAGGACCCCGAAAAGCGAACCTGGCGCGTTTTGGTGAATGGCGAAGAGAGCCTTGCCCACAAGGTCCTGATCAAGATTCCCTGTGAAACGATCACAGAACCCATCTCAACTGGTGAGATCAAACACCACTTTCTATGCTACGGCAAGGTTGAGTGGCTGCCCGGCGATATCGCAGAAGTCGTGCCCAGCGAAAGCTAGACCATCCCTCTAAGGTGTGGGGCGACAGTGCCCTTGTAGAACTCACTCCATCTTTCGTGGGTTGAGGCAGGAAGGGATGGGAGTTCCAGCGCCTTCATGTTTCTGGTCACTTGGCCGACCTTGCTGGCCCCTGGAATGATGGTTGTGACGGCTGGCTGGTCCAGCAGCCATCGAAGTGATGCTTCGGCCAGGTTCCTTCCTTCCGGCAGATCCTGCTTCAAAGTCTCGGCGAATTCCACCGCTTGGTGGAAAGGCAGTCCGTTAAAGGTTTCCCCGACATGGAAAGCCTGGCCGTCGGCATTAAATTTTCTGTGATCCTTATCTGAAAAGGTGGTTTCTTTGGTGTATTTGCCGGCCAAGACTCCACTGGCAAGAGGAAGGCGGACGATAATGGCTACCCCCATCTGCTCGGCGCGGGGCAGCAAAGCCTGCAATGGGTGCTGGCGCAGCACATTGAGAATCACCTGGAGCGAAGCCAAGCCTGGCTGAGTCAGGCAGAGCAGCCCTTCTTCCACACTCTCAACACTCACTCCCCATGCCTTGATCAAACCTTCTGCCTGGAAATCTCTGAGATGGTCGAAGACTCGACCCTGGGCCAGAACTTCTGTCGGAAGGCAGTGCAGCTGTACCAGATCGAGCGCCGTTACTCCCAGGCGAGAGATGCAGGCTTCGATGTGCTGCCTCATGGCAGGCTTGTTGAAGTTGGCAGGCCAGCCTGGATCGCTGAATCGCCCGATCTTTGTGGCGACTTCCACCTGAGCGCCAGTGGATTTGAGGAATCGGCTGATTCTCTGCTCGCTAAGGCCGCTGCCGTAAACGTCAGCGGTATCAAAAAAGGTGACCCCTGCTTCGTAGGCTTCTCTGAGAATCATCTGGGCAGCGTCTTCGGTCACATCGCCCCAGCAGTCGTCTCCCAACTGCCAGCAGCCAAGGCCGATTCGGCTCCAGTTTTGGCCGATTCTCAGGTTCTCTTTCATCTTGCGGGGGAGGTTACTCTGACCCATAGGCTTGGGAACAGGCAGGTCACCTGAAGATGTTAGCTCGCTTCCTAAAAGAGGAGGCAAAGCATGCTATAATAAGAATGGATCTGAATTCGGGAACAAGCCCGTGTAGTAGGATCCCCCAGGGGCGCAAGCCCCTTTTTTGTTTTCCAAACCTAAAGTCTGACCACTCCCAGCGGATCAGTCTTGGAAGCAACCTTGCAAAGGACAGGTGATAATTTCGCAAACAAGTTTTGAGCTCCTTGTTTCCTAATGTATGCGTTGGGTGACTCTGCTTGATAAGCTAAGAAGGCGCAAAGGTCAGCGGCTTGAATAAACAAGGAGTCTTTTGAGTCGCGAAAAACCGGGTCCTCTACTAAGTTCTTGATCGCCAAGTTTCTTCTTGCGGTGGAATGCTGAGGCAGACTAGGGACATTATTGAACTTGCGCATCTTTCTCAGAAGCGCTCTGAGTTTAGTCACATCTGTATCATCTGCAATGATCATGCCGCGATCGTCTGCATTCTGTGGCCCAGGAAAGTTGCGATATGCGATTGTGTTTTCAAACCTCTGCATCAGCACCTTCCAAGCCATCTCAAATGCATCATACGAAGGAGGTTTTGTTGACTTATCAACGACGACTGTTATTATAGAAACATCTGGAAGTGACGCAAGTTCCTGGGTGAAGTGTCGGATCATCAAGAACCTCTGATACTTCGGAATTCTGCTTAGCTGTCCAGGCTTGCTCAAAAGTTGACCTGCGTGGAACTCTTCATAAAATCTTAGGCCGTGCCTTTGCTTCAGATCCCTTTTGATGTTTATCAATCCGTCGAGAGTATCCCTCCAGCGCAGCTCATGAAAGACAAGACCAGTCAAGATGAAGAACCTTGTTGGACTATTCTGCATTCCAACATCGCCGCTTTCGTCTACGTAAATAAAGTACATTTGTCCTTGAACTTATACCAGAGAGCACGAATCTAGTAATGTATTGAGGCAAACCTAGGAAGTACTAGAATGGCATCGGGGTTGACTCTCCCAGTAAGATAGCTTACATGAGCCTTCTTTCCTCCCTGATTCTGGCGGCGAGCCTGCAGACCCCCGCCTGGGAAGCGGACCTGAACCTCGCCCTGGGAAAGATTGGCTTGACTCAGGAAACGGCGAGAATTGACCCCACCATTCTCGGCATGTTTCAGAAAGGCGAGTTCGCTCCCAACCTTTACACGGCTCTCAGCGCCGACCCATGGCGGACCCCGGTCTACACAGCCGTTAAGCGGGCGGAGTTTGCCAAGGCGGTAGGCAAGCCGTCAGACCTTCTTTCTTCCGGGGGGGCGTGGCTGGGCTGGGGAGTCAGGCGAACCTTGCTTGGCAACCCCAATGCCGCTTTAGAAGCAGATGCCAAAAAGCCAGATTCGCTAAAATCCGTGCTTGACCAAATGGTTAAAGGGGGTTGGATTACCAAGCCTCTCCCTGATCTTAAAGGAGTTCCGGCTGAAGTTCAATCGGCGGCGGCTTTGGTGCTGAGTTCATGCCTTGCAGTTCAGCCATCAGTCAAAACTGCCCTGGCCAAAGTCGGAGACCTTAAAACGGCTCACCAGGCAGTGGCAGGCACGATCCCGGGAGAAACGGATCCATTCGGGAAGCAGCTTGACCTTTACCGAGCTTTCAACACTTCATCTATGGCGGCGGCTGGTCACGACCTGACGGCTGCTTCTCAGACTGCGGCCGAATGGGCAGCGGTGGTTCCTTTTTCAACTCAGTACGACGTGAGAATTGAGACAACCCAGGGGCTTATCGTTCTTAGGGGAGGAAGCGACGACAATGACACCCTTGGCCCGACCCTGCTGATGATCGACACAGGAGGCGACGACATGACCGTCGGAGCAGCCAATGCCGGACCCCGTGGCAACGGAATCTCGGTTCACATCGATACGATCGGTGACGACGCCTACCTCTCTGATGCGGCTCTGGCCCAAACCTCAATTGATAAGTGGGAAGGCAGAAAAGGCCCCGCCGGAGTTGGTCCGGCATCGGCGACCCTTGGGCTCTCGGTACTCATCGATGGCAAGGGTGACGACCTCTACCGATCTCATCGCCCCGCCTTTGGATCGGCTCGATTTGGCTGTTCGGTGCTGCTGGATAAGATGGGTGACGACCTTTACGACACCTACACAGACAGCCTTGGGTTCGGCCACTTTGGCGGAGGAATTTTAGAAGATCTGGGTGGAAACGACACCTACAGAGGCTTTTATCAGGTTCAGGGGACAGGGGTGACCATGGGGCTTGGTCTGCTTGCAGATAGGAGTGGCATCGACACCTACACGGCCAACGATTCTCTCATCGATTTTCCTTCGGCTCAAAGCGCTCAGCACAATATTTCGATGTCTCAGGGGGCAGGGTTTGGCCGCCGAGCCGATTACAGCGACGGGCGAAGCATGGCCGGAGGGGTCGGAATTTTGATGGACGGCCAAGGCGACGACACCTATTCCTGCGGAGTTTTTGGCCAGGGAGTCGGCTACTGGATGGGGGTTGGATTGTTGTGGGATCTGGCAGGGAAGGACAGCTATTCGGGCCAGTGGTACAGCCAGGGAGCCAGCGCCCACTTCGCCGTTGGGATTATTGAAGATGACGGCGGGGACGACAGCTACCTTGCCCCGATGAACATGGCGCAGGGGGCGGGTCACGACTTCAGCTTGGGCTTCTTGCGTGACGGAGGAGGCAACGACAAGTACGTGGCTCCCAACCTGAGCTTTGGCGCTGGCAACGCCAACGGAATTGGCTGGATGCTGGAGATGGGGGGGAACGACACCTACTCTTCGGCTGGAATCACCCTGGGCCGTGCTTCAGAGAACCCGGCTGAGAGCCTGAGGGGAAGGGCGATCTGTCTGGGGGTCTTTATGGATCTGAGCGGCACAGACAGCTACCCCGCCGCAGCTGCCTGGGCCAAAAACTCCGAGCTCGCTGGCCATGTAATCACGGCTGCCCCAACCCCGAGGGAAAGCTCGCTGGGAGTCTTTTTGGATAAGTAACTCATGCAGCCCATCGTCATTTTCAATGGCTCACCAGGCTCGGGAAAGACGACTCTTTCTAAAGAGCTGATGCAGCTCTTTCCTCATGGGATTCATATTCCCATTGACAACCTTCGCGAGTGGGTGGTTTCTGGCTTAGCCGGTCCTTTAGGCTGGACCGACGAAACAACTAGGCAGTTTCGGCTGGCAGAATCTGCCGCGGCATCTGTGGCCTGTCGGTACCAGGATGCAGGTTTTGCTGTGGCAATTGATCACTGCCAGCATCTTGAGCACCTTGATGGCATGGTGGAGAGTTATCTGGCTGGCCGCAGGGTTTATAAGGTGCTGCTCTTGCCTACGCTGGATGAGGCCTTAGCAAGAAACGAGACAAGAACCACCAAGGATTTTGACTACTCGATTTTGAGCGGAGTTATTACGATGCTGCACGCCGAGTTCACTGAACAGTCTGTTGACTGCGATTGGTTGGTTTATAGCAATCGGGCCGAGGAACCGGCAGAGGACGCCAGGGCGATCGCTCATGCCTTGGGTTTAGTCGGGTGATGTTCTTTGGTTTGGCTTTCCTTAACCACTCGCGGTTTACGACCGAGCCAGATTTACGTTAAAGGGGGCCAGGGAATGATCTGTAAGGCAGTCCCTTTTTTCTTAACTGCGAGTTTGAGTCGTTGAGAACCCTTGGTTCGTGGGTTTCACCCACGCCACCCAAACCAGACACATTGAGAAAGTGTCACTCCAATTCGCAGGTTGGTGTGGCAGGGGCAGCGCCTCCGGAACCACCCCTTCGAGTGGCCCCGAGGAACGAGGGGACGCTCGATGGGGAGGAAAATGAAACACCCTTCCATCCACGTGCTTTCTGCCCTGCAAATGTTTTGTGATGGAAGGGGGCTGGGGGGTGGTTCGAGTCAATCCATGTCAAACACAGAATCAGGCTAAACCATGATAAAAAGAATGCTGTTTTCGATCGAGCCGAAGGCTCCGAGGGTTCAAATAGTTTTCATTCCCGGCCTTCCGCTCATTCTTCGCGGCCAGACCGGGGCACCGTCACCATGTCGGAGTTCGAGTTCGAGTTTGAGTGGCAGGGTCAGCGCCTCCGGAACCACCCCCTTCGAGTGGCCCCGAGGAACGAGGGGATGCTCGATGGGGAGGAAAATGAAACCCCCTTCCATCCACGTGCTTTCTGCCTTTCAAATGCTTTGTTATGGAAGGGGGCTGGGGGGATGGCTCGATGCACCGCCTGAATGACTTTTAGGCAGGCTAAGAGAAGGAAAACCGCCAATCTAGATGCACCCTGCTGGCCTCTCTCTCCGGTATCGTAAGAAAATGCTCAGCCTATTTCTCGCCTCGGCTATGGCAGCCGCCCCTGCCCCGCCCATCTCGGTCATGAGCTTTAACATCAGGTTTGGCACCGCCAACGATGGCCCCGACCGATGGGAGGTGAGAGCACCCAGAACCCACGAGGTGATTAGGCGCCACCGCACCGACGTGATTGGGCTGCAGGAAGCCCTGGACTTTCAGATCACGGAAATTTTGGCCAAGCTGCCCGGCTATGAATCGATCGGAGTCGGCAGAGATGATGGCAAGAAAGCAGGAGAGTTTTCGTCAATTCTCTACGATTCTAACAAGCTGAGAGTGCTTGATTTCTCCACGTTCTGGCTTTCTGATACTCCTTCGGTTGTGGCTTCTAAAACTTGGGGAAACAACATCACGCGTATCTGCACGGTCGCCCGATTTGAGCAGATGGGTACGAAGAGGAAGTTTTACGTCTTTAACACCCATCTCGACCATCAGTCACAGCCAAGCCGCGAAAAAAGCGTCGCCCTTATTCTGCAGAGAATTAAAGAAAGGGAATTCAAAGATCCCGTCATTGTCACTGGCGACTTTAATGCACCCGAAGAAAATGCCGCAGTCACGGCCATGAAATCGGGTGGATTTGTAAACACCTGGCGGGTGATTAATCCGACCGCTCCTCAGCCTGGCACCTTTAATGGCTTCGGTGACGACTACGCACCCAACAAGATCGATTATGTCTTCGCAGATTCTGGTTGGAAGGTGTTGAAGGCAGAAGTCGTGATGGATAAGTTCCGAGGCAAGTGGCCCTCTGACCACATGCCGGTAACGGCAGAGCTTGGATTCAAGTAGATTCAGTAAGGTGGTCCGGATTGGACAAAAGAGATTTGGAACTGTCATTTAGGCGGTCGAAGGCCGAAGATCAGATGGAGCATCCCCCTGTGTCCGATCCTGTCGAGGAACTGCTATTCTCCAACACAGATCAAGTTGTTTTGAAGTCCGAGGAAGCTGAAGACACTCCGATCTTCGAAGGTTCCAGTACGGCTTTGACTAACCTAAAGATAATGATTTGGTTGATCGCCGTAGTTTTATTACTCGCGCCACTGATCAACCTGCAAGGTGTCCGAACCAATTGGCCCATAGTGTCGGCCGTCTGTGCCGCGGCCTTAGGAATGGCGATCTGTGTACAACTCATACCAGATAGGAGCTTTGTTAGGCTGTACAGAAACAAAATCGAGTGGCGAAGATGGGGGGAGGCGATGGAGACTGCCGACTACTCAATTCGAATGGCTCGGAGCGATATGCGAATCGTCATTGAAAATTCTGAAGGGAAACTTATTGGACTGCTCCCACAATTAGCTAAAGCAGATGTAATAGACTTACTGGCTGTTTCAATAAATCTAGGTGTTCCCATCAAGTTGCCTTCAGAAAAAAGTTGGCTTCAGGCATCCCTTGGAATTTTCACATACGAGACATACCAAATCAACTGGTTGAGGATTGCGGCGATGACCCTTCCAGGAGTAGGTTTTTTTGGAGCACTTTCGATTGCGTTTGTTACTTCTTTGCCGGTTAGTATCTGGATTTTGCCTCTTCCAGTTTCACTCATTGTTGCGTTTGTACTGGGAAAAACCGCAAAGAAATTGACCAGCCGAAATAGATTTGAGATATCCGGAAGTACAATAAAGAAAGTCGGATCAGGAAAGACAGTCTGGAGTGTGGATGTGAGTGAAATTCGACATATTGGCTTTGCGGCCCAAAGTGACATTTGCAGATTTGTTCTTGTAACCCACTACGGACGCAGATACACGCTCCCTTCGGCCTGGAACGTTGTTCTGCCCTTTGCTCTTTGGCGACGTCTCAAACTTGTGAAAGATGAAGAAATGCAGGCTGAACTGGAGAAGCCGATCAGCTTCAAGAAGACTGGTCTTTGAAGGAGGACCGGCAGTAAAGGTTAATAATCAGGGCGAAGCAAAATGGAACCCAAGCATACCAAAAGTAAGGATGAGGAGACTGCTGTAGAGTCTCTGGATAGTCACGATCGAATTAAAGAACTGCTGGATCCCATATCGCAGCCTACAAGTCTTGAAAAATCTGAGGATGAACCTGTGTTTCAATGCAAGGGAGACGAATTGCGTCTTGTAAAGATGACAACATGGATGATAGCCATCACTCTGATTTTGGCTATGTGGATGGCAGTTTTTTATATTCCGTTTCTGTTCAGTCTGCCGCTCTCCACTCTGATCATGATTTCTTGTTTGATTTTAGGCTGCGCCGTTGCTATGCAGTTGAAGAAGGAGAAATCTTGGATCAAGATGTACAAGGACCGAATTGAGTGGTCCTCATTCTTGATTGAGAAACAAGTGGTAGTTGAAAACGCAGCAGAAGCCCCTTTTTTGATTGAGGTTGGCATGGTGTTCAACAGGTCAACTATCAAAAAGTTAGATGGCACGGTTATAGGACAGCTGCCAGCTATTTACGCTGGAAACTTTTTTAAACTAGTGGCCACTGCACAAAAGATGAGTATTCCGATAGCGATTAATATTGTTCGACTATTTGGTCTTGCAGAAGATGGACGGGTATACGTTCCAATCATGTTTTTTGATTTTAAGAGAATTCTAGCCACTATGCTGCCGTTAGTTGGAATCGCGATCATGCTGCTTCTTCCGCAGGACACGTGGATGAAGCCTTTGGTCTCGGGCTTGATTGTTCTGTTTTTCTGTTTGATTTCTGTCGCTTTACAGATCAGTTTCTATTCGAAGCGTAAAGGCAGAACTGGCTTGCTGTATGGAACGGAAACTGTGACAAGAATCAAGAAAGATGAAGTGATTTGGTCACTGAGTGCCCATGATCTGCGTTGCCTTGCCGTTCATGCAGATTTTTTTCGAATCAGAGTGCAAGCTGTAACCCAGTACGGCAGAAGGCATGATCTCGGGGTCTCGGGTCTCGACGCACTAAAATTCGCTCTGGCTAACAACATCCCAATTGTTACTGAGGACAAACCCGCGCCTGAGAGCGAAGCAAACCCGTAGTGAACTGATCTTCCTCCGAGTATCCTCATCCCCACCATGACCTCCATCGCCCTCGACCAAAGCACATCGGCCACCAAGGCCCTGCTGGTTGACCAGGAAGGAAGAGTCTTAAAAACCGCTGCCAAAACCCACGCCCAGCACTACCCTCAACCAGGCTGGGTGGAGCACGATGCCGAGGAGATTTGGCAGAACACCCTCGCCGTTTTGTATGAACTCCTGGAAGAGACAAACCAAGAGGACCAGCCGAGTTTCATCTCCATCACCAATCAAAGAGAGACCCTCGTTGTCTTCGACCGCGCCACGGGCCAGCCCCTTAGGAAAGCCATTGTCTGGCAGTGTGTAAGAAGCCAGGAGATCTGCCAAGACCTCGCCCAAGAGGGCAGGGCAGTAGAGATTGAGCAGAAGACAGGGCTGAAGCTGAACCCCTACTTTTCAGGCTCAAAAATTGCCTGGATCATGCAGAACGAGCCGGATACTGCGAAAGCCATTCAAGAAGGCACGGCCTTGATCGGCACGATTGACACCTACCTAATCTATCGCCTCACTGAGGGGAGGGTTTACGCCACCGACCCCAGCAATGCCAGCCGCACCCTGCTTTTTGACCTTGAGACAAGAACCTGGAACAGCCATCTTGCCGAGACCTTTAGGATTAAAACTGAGTGGCTGGCTGAAATCAAAGACTGTGATGCGCAGTTCGGCATCACCACTTTAGGCGGGCTGCTTAAATCACCCAGTCCCATCTGTGGAGTGATGGGCGACGCTCAGGCATCGCTTCTTTCTCAAAAATGTCTTCAGCCTGGCGATGCCAAGGTCACCATCGGCACAGGTTCTTTTCTGCTGGTCAAGGGGCAGTCAGCCATGCCGCAGCAGCCGACGCCTTTGCTAAAAGCGATGGCCTGGGTGATTCGCGGCGAGCCAGCTTATGGGTTCGAAGGGGTGATCTATATCGCGGGAGCGGCTCTGCAGTGGCTCAGGGATTCTGCCCAACTGGTGGAGTCTATCGAAGAAGCAAGCGCCCTGGCGGCCAGCGTCCCCGATTCAGGCGGGGTCGTCTTTGTGCCTAGTTTCACAGGGCTGGGTTCGCCCTACTGGTCAACGGGGGCAAAGGCTGCCTTCCTGGGCCTTAGCTTGGGCACGACCAGGGCCCACATGGTGAGGGCGGTCTTCGAATCTCTCTGCTTCCCCATTCGCGACCAGATTGAGGCCCTTGAATCGAGCTTGGGAATCAAGGTCTCCAGCTTGGCGGTCGATGGCGGAGCTTCATCAGACCCCTGGCTTATGCAGCTTATGGCCGATATCTGCCAGGTGCCCTTGACTCCCTGCCAAGATTCCAACGCCTCGGCTTTGGGGGCTTGGTCGGCGGGAATGCTGGGAATGAACCCAGACCTGACTCTTGACTGGCTGCCTTCCAGAAGCTCAGATCCGGTTCTGCCGAAGGCCTCGCCTGAAGCGGCGGATGAGCTTTATCGAGGCTGGAAGGTGGCTGTCCAAGCTTTGGTTTCACTATCGAGCTGACAAGAGTCAAACAAAAGCGCCCTGCCTCTCACGATGAGGGGCAGGGCGCTTGGATCTGCTTAGGGTCTGACTAGACTTCGAGCAGCAGAGTGATGATCTCGAAAGGCTTGAAGCTGAACTTCACGCGGCCCTCTTCGACCTCGAGTTCCTGAATGGGGTCCTCGTTCATATCGGCAAGCCAAGCCTTTCTAATCGGGGTCGCGAGTTTAAGCTCGGTGCGGCCTCGGGTGGCATGGGCTTCGTAGACGCGGGCGATGATCTTCTCAGAATCTTCTGCCTTCTTAAGGGTTTCGATCTTGACAGAGGCGTCACCGACCTGAGCCAGGAGAGGAGTCGCGGAGGCAGCTCCTTCGGCGGGCTTGATCCAAGCGTGGCGCAGAGGGGTGTTAAGGGTATAAGCCGCTGCCACCACCTGGCTGTGCTGAACCTGATCGAAGTGGGGAAGCAGCACGTAGCTAAAGTAGTGCTCGCCGCGGTCGGCGGTGGGATCTGGAGCCTTGGGTGCACGGAGGAGCGAGATCCTCATGACATTGCCCAGGGTGTCGCAGCCGTACTTGCCGTCATTCAGCAGGGCGACTCCCTGGCCGCCTTCGCTCAGGTCGAACCACTTCTGGCAGCAGACCTCGAAACGGGCGACATCCCAGCTTGTGTTCTGGTGGGTTGGCCTTTCAACGTGTCCCCACTGAATTTCGTAGGTGGCGCGGGTGGAATGAACGTTTACAGGGAAAGCGACCTTCAGCATCCTGTGGTCTTCCTGCCAATCCACCCAGGTATCGAACCTGATTCCTGGCGTGGGGCCAAGGCTGATCCTCTGCCTGATGGTGGACTTGCCGAACTTGCGGACGATCTCCACCGCGACTCTCACGGGGCCCTTTTCTACGATCTCGAAAGATTCGCACTTGGTGATTTCCGTGTGCTTTTCATAGGTGTAGGCGTCCACATCCCAAGCGTCCCAGAAAAGAGGCGTGTCCTCGAAAATCTGGAAGACGTTGGCGGGCGAGCCAGGAGCAATGAACTCAATGGGGTCATCGTCCAGGCTGGTGATGGAAGTGATGTGGCCGTTGGAATCGAACTTCACCACCCACTGGTCGTTTTCCAGCTTGCGTCCGCTGGCCTTCAATCGGCCGCTGGTGGCTGGCTTGTCGCTGAATCCACCGACTGCGACGGCACCCAGGGCTGCCTGGGGTGTTTCGAAAACAAGGCTCTTCCTGCCGAAGGCTTCGATGAGCTGAACCGGCTTGACTTCGTCATCCACCACGATGCTGGCAGGGACTTCGTCGCGGTTCCAGGGGATTTCTCCCTGGCCGGCGAGGGTGGCGTTGTGGAAGAGGGCCAGGGGTTCGGCGTGGCCATCAGCGTCCAGACGGCTGCCGATTTCCTGCAGGGCGTTTTCTACCAGTTCGGCGCCTTCCGTTCGAATCACGGCGTAGTCGCGCTCAGAATCCTCATAGACTTCCTTGACCGATGAACCGGGGATGATGTCGTGGAACTGGTTGAGCAGAACCAGCTTCCACAGCTTCTCAATCTGAGCCCTGGGGTACTCGATTCCGCCAGCGAAGAGGCTCAGCCACTCAATGTCCCTCATCAGGAACTCGGTTTCGCGGTTGGCTTTTTTGTTCTTCGCCTGGGTGGTGTAGGTGCCTCGATGCTTTTCGAAGTAAAGCTCGCCTCTCCAGGTGCAAAGGTCACTGCTGGCTTCCTTGGCAGACTTAAAGAAGTCGATGGCTCGTGCTTTCTTGGTGAAAACGGGGAGGCCAGCGGCAGCCTTAGATCGGCGAAGCCTTTCGATGTGGAACTCGGTGGGGCCGCCGCCTCCGTCGCCGTGACCAAAGAGATAAAGGCTCTGGTCGCAGCGGGCGTGGTCTTTGTAGTTCTTCATCGAATGAAGAAATTCTTTGGGGCTGCAGCTGCCGTTGTAGGTATCGGCAGGGGGGAAGTGAACCCAAACCTTGCTGCCATCAATGCCTTCCCACCAAAAAGTCTGGTGCTGGGGCTTGTTGGTGTCGTTCCAGCTCATCTTCTGGGTGAGGAAGTAGTTGATTCCGAACTTGGCAAGAATCTGGGGAAGAGCGGCTGAGTAGCCGAAGACGTCGGGCAGCCACATGTCTTCAGTGGTGACCCCAAGGTTCTGCTTAAACCAGCGGCGTCCGTAAAGGAACTGCCTGACCAAAGCTTCTGAACCGGTCAGGTTGCAGTCGGCTTCCACCCACATGGATCCCACAGCTTCCCACTGGCCCTTCTTGATCGCCTTCTTGATTCTTTCAAGCAGGGCTGGCTGCTGATCCTTCAGCCACTCGTACTGGCTGGCCTGAGAGTGGACAAAAACGTAGTCGGGGTAGCGGTCGATGTTGTTGAGCTGAACCGCCGTGGTGTGGATCATCTTCAGCTCGGTCACTCGCAGGGGCCAAAGCCAGGCGGTGTCGAGGTGAGCGTGGCCGACGGCTGTGATCTCGTGGGAAACTTCGCCGTTGAAGGAGCTGAGGGTGTCCCGCAGTGTCTTGCGGGCGGCGAGCATTCCCTTGCGTCCGGCACCAGCGGCTGAATTGATGGCATCGTTCATGGCCCTCAGCAGGTGATGGCCAAGCGGATCGTTCTCGGGGAGGGCCTCGTAGTGGTGCAGGGCTGCCTCAATGTCGTAGGCGAAATCGAGGATGTCGGTGTCGAGTGTGGCCAAAAGAAAGCCCTTGTAGTCCTCAGGCTCGGGCGTTCTCGGCTTTTCTGGCGCGTGAACCGTGGTTTCTTTATTGTGGGCGTAGGTTTGAACCAAGATGTCGATGGGTTCGCCACCCGCTGCCTTGTCGGTCAGGCGGAAGTACTGGTGGCCAAAGTCGAGGCCGCCGGTGGGCTGGCCTTCCTGCCAGATGGTGCCTTCCACCATGCCCCATCTCTCCCATTTGACTTCAGCAACATCGTAGGTGAGGACGACAGTGCGCCCGTTCCACTCAGATGGAATCTGTCCCTTAACCCAGTACCAGCCTGGCTGGTAGGTGGGTCCCCAGCTTTCACCCTTTTTGATCGGCTTCCAACCCTTGGCGGATCTGGCTTCAGCTTCTCCAGCGCAGTCCTGGATAAGCAGCTCAGCCTCAAGCGGCATGGCGTCCAGAAGAACGTGGTCGAATAGATCCCTCTGAAGGTATTGGCGAATGCGGTCGTGGGTAAGGACTGGATGCTTGAGCATGGGCTGGATCCCCTACTTGGGGCCTTAAGACGTGAGAGTACAATGAGGCCTATGGTTAGTGGTGAAAGACTGGTGCTATCGACCCTCTTAGCTGGGCTTTATCTGCCGGGAATAGAAGAAATCTATCTCAAATCTCGCCAGTGTCCTGAAGGACAAAGCGTGATTGGGAAGGTGAGGGAAGAGTCGCTTAGATATAATTTTTGCTCGCAAAAATATATAAAACAGCTTGAATCGAAGGATGATTTAAGACTAAGCGGCGGATTAGAACCCTGCGCTGATTCAAGGGTCGGCGACTTGCTGAATTTAACAGCTAAAGACAGCTTGGCCCTTTATGGCGGAGGGCGACGCTTGGTCGATCTTTTACGCGAAGGGCCGCCGAGTTTGACCGAAGCTCCAGAACTGCTGCGCCGGCACGGTTTTGCCAGTGAAGCTTCGCGGTTGGAACAGGTTGGGCTTTTGGAGCTCGCTCGTCAGTTCGTTGTCGAAGGGGCTGTCCTGACTCCTTTTCATCCTGAGGCCGAGTGGATTTGGAATCGCGGTGCCACCCTGCCCTATGCTTTGTGGTGCGCTGTCCCTTGCTTGAAATCCAGCCCGACGGAATTTCCGCGGCGTCTGTTTGCTGTGGTGGGCAGCCGTGAAACTGATTCGGTGAGGGTGAAGGGGGCGGCCTCAGCGGCTCTGGCCCTTCAGCAGGGGGGATGGACCTTGATTACGGGAGGAGCAGTGGGAGTGGATTCTATTGCTCTTGACACTGTCGGGGGAACCATGACCCCCAGGGGCGTGGTTCTTCATCCTCACGGGCTGGGTACGGCCGCAGGCCAAAAGCTGAGGTGTCGCTGGCCATGGGCTTGGCATTTAAGCCTCTGCGCTCCTTGGCAGGAGTTCGAGGGGCGCTGGGCGCACCAGAGGAACAGAATCATTTTTGCCCTGAGCGAAGGGTCTCTTTCGATTGGCCCCCGTTTTCGGCGAGGGGGGACTTGGTCGGGAGCCTTGGAATGCCTGAGAGGCCGGCTTGCCCCTTTGGCCCTCGTGACTGATGCCGGTGAGGAAGAGGCTTTGACAGCGCTCAAGAATCTGGGCGCATTTGAAGTGGCCCTTGATGACTTGGCCAGCAGCCGGGGGCCGGAGATTATTGGCCAGATTGTCAAGGAAGGGCAGAGAAGAAAGTCTGGATTCACGGGACTGGATTTCGGACAAGGGGATCTTTTTAGTTCTGAACCTTTGGCCAGGATCGTGGCCTATGGTGAATCTACGCAGGTGGCGGATTCTGGCAAGGTGAGGGAAAGGCGGACCTGCTACGGGGTGCCTAGCCGGAAATCACCTGCAGCGGCGTGACTGAGTTAAAGGGAGCCTTGATGGCAGCCATCAACTTCTGACATACTCGCGCCGTGGTGAAACCACCAGACCTGGGGGAGAAAAAGTTCGATCTTGGCCGTGGAGCGGTCATGGTCTTCTTCATCCTCTTCACCATCCTTTTTGGATTGGTGGTGGGTCGTCAGGCGCTTGATCAAAAGGAGCCTCAACCGCCTGAGCCAGCTCCGACAATTGAGGCAGATCAGCCGACTGCGCCCATTCAGGTGCTGCCTGATTCAAAAACCCCTAGGGTCAGCAGTCAGGCAAGACCGAAGGGGTGGGTTGACCTCAAGAGTGACGACTTGAGGGGGATCATGGCGCTGCCAGGGATGTCGCGCAGTCGTGCCCTCGGGGTCTTAAAGCTCAGGGAATCTAAACCGGACTTGAAGCTTGAGGATCTGCTTTCTGTGCCTGGCATCACTCAGGCTGATCTTGATGCCTGGCGAGAGTTCATCTGGGAAGGCGCCTGACCACCTGCTGCGGGCCAGTTCACAATAGCCTTGATGCGCCTGGTCGATACCCACTGCCATTTGAACGATGCCAAGGCCTTTCCGAACCCAGCCGAGGCTATCGAGGAAGCCAGGGCTGCCGGGGTGGACCGCTTGATCGTGGTGGCGGTCGACAATGAGTGGAGCCAGATCGCCTTGGACTTAAGCGACCAGTTTGAGGGGGTTTATGGTGTGGTGGGTTGGCATCCCAGTCACGCCGCTGACTATAAAGCCACCGATATCGAAGTCATTCGGTCAATGGCGGCTCACCCCAAATGTGTCGCTATCGGCGAAGTAGGGTTTGACTTCTATTGGGATTACGCCACTCGTCAGCAGCAGGAAGACTGCCTGTATCCACAGCTTGATCTGGCCGAAGAATTGGGGAAGCCCTTGGTCTTTCACTGCCGTGACGCCTACCCAGATCTGCTTCGCCTTCTGGAAGACCGACGCCCACAAACCAAAATGCTCTTCCACTGTTTCAGCGGCGATGAAGCAGATGCGGACCGAGCCCTGGCCCTCGACTGCTGGTTCGGGGTTGATGGCCCCTTGACTTATCCCAAGAATGAGGCAGGCAGAGCACTTTTTGCCCGGCTGCCCAAGGATAAGGTCGTCATCGAGACAGACGCCCCCTGGCTGGCACCTGTCCCTTACAGAGGCAAAGGCAATCGTCCAGCCTACGTGGTGCACGTCAATAGGGCACTTGCCGACTGCTGGGGCGTTTCGCCGGAGGAATCTGCGGCGATCACCACGGACAATGCCGAGCGATTCTTTGGCCTCCCCTGAACTGCTGGTCCCTGGGCTGAATCAGGGCCGCCAGAGGCACAGATGATCGCTGGAACGAATGATAGTGACAGGCTTTCTAAAGCACAAGAATCATTGAAAGTTTAAGAACTTGAAATTTCAATAGCTATTGAAAGGTGAATCTTTACAAAAAAGTGAACTCAAGAAGGGCTCCTCATTGGGCGAGTCACAAGGGGTAAGGAAAAGGATTCTTAATCTGCACTTTAATGGGTCCTTAGGGGGATTCTTGCCATTTTCTTCCCTGACGATGGCTTGTCTATCTTGACGGCGGGGTCTCTGGGGAGCTAGAGTAGTAACTTAGATGAGCGAGGACCCGGACAGTCGATCGACTGGCGACCAAAGCGAATCCGACACGCAGGCAATGCGCGGCGGATTTAACGAGGCTTCTGCACGAACATTTCGGCAGGCAGCCCTCTGGATTCTCGGTTACTCCCTTCTCGTCATCATCTTTGGCGCCTTCGTTCGCGCCTCTCTTTCAGGAGACGGCTGCGGCGTCCATTGGCCTGACTGCTACGGGTCAATCCTTCCTAAAGGCGCCCCGCTGCAGACTTACATTGAATTAACCCACAGAACCACTTCTGGGTTCCTGATTATTCTTTCTGCAGCCTTGGCAATCGCCTCTTTCCGCCTCTTTCCCAAGGGGTCGCTTCATCGCAAGGCTGGCCTCTTGACCCTTGTTTCAGTTCTCATCTCGGCTGCCATTGGGGCGGCCCTGGTCCTGAACAAGTGGGTTGAGTTCGACCGCAGTGCGGCCCGGGCCATCACGATGCCCCTGCACTTGGTCAACAACTATTTTCTGATTGGCACCTTGCTGCTTCTGGCCCTTCCGGCAGAAATCGTCAACAAGATCAGGTTCAGAAAGCAGGGTGAGGTTGGGGGGCTGGTCTGGGGATCCCTGACGGCCATGTTTGTCCTGGGCGGCACAGGTGCCCTTTCTGCGATGGGCAAAACCGCCTTCAGCAATGAGCTTGCCACGGCTCAGGGGCTTTCCGATCGCCTTCAGCTGCACATGGCAGCAGATGCCCACCCTCTGCTGAAGGGAGGCATCTCCCATCCCCTCATCGCGACGGGGGCCTTCATCCTCATTCTGCTTACCTGTCGCCAGTTGGTAAGGAGGCGTCCCTCCGAACAGGTCAGCTTTTGGTCCAACATGACAAGTGGAAGCATGGTCTTCCAAATGCTTCTTGGTTTGGTCAACCTGATTGCCTCGGCTCCGGTTGCTCTTCAGCTTTTCCATCTCGCCGCCGCTGTCTTTACTTTTGGATCTTTTTCAATGATGAGCTTTCACGCCTTTGCCACCGCAGAAAAGGAAGAAACTGTCGGTGGCGGCACAGATGAAAGCAGTGAACCCTTGAAGCAGGAAGCAGTGTCCGTAAAGCCAAATGAAGGCTTCATGGCTATCGTCAAGGACTACATTGCCCTGACGAAGCCAAGGGTGATCAGTCTTCTGCTCTTCACTACTGTCCTGGCCATGATCATCGCCAATGGCGCCTGGCCTCCTTTGTGGCAGATGATTTTGGTGGCGATCGGAGGCTACATGGCTGCTGGTGCTGCCAACACCCTCAACATGATTGTCGAGAGGGACCTTGATGTCGCGATGGAAAGGACGGCGAGCCGTCCCACAGTCACTCAGCGCATCACCAACGGAAACGCCTTGATCTTCGCCATCGCCATGGCGGTTGGGTCCTGCGCTATTCTCACCCTCAGCTCCAACGCTCTTTCCGCCCTTCTGGCCATGGCTGGATTGGTCTTCTATGTTCTGATTTACACACTGCTGCTCAAGCGCAGAACCTGGCAGAACATCGTGATCGGCGGAGCGGCCGGTGCTTTTCCTCCCCTCGTTGGCTACGCCGCAGTGCGAGGAGAGCTTTCAGTCTTTGCTTGGATCCTCTTTGGGATCATCTTTTTCTGGACTCCCGTCCATTTTTGGGCCTTGGCGATCTTGATCAAAGACGATTACGCCAAGGCAGGGGTTCCCATGCTTCCGGTCGTCAAGGGAGAAAGGGTCACGGTCATTCAGATCGTTCTCTATGCTGTCTTGACTGCCGTCATTTCGATCATTCCCCTCTTCATGGGAGAGGCAGGAATCCTCTATTTGGCAGGGGCAGTCGTCCTCAACATCGTGCTGCTCGTGCAGAGTCTGCAGTTGATGAGGAATACTTCGGCCCCACGTGCTCGAGCACTCTTCAAGTACTCGATGCTCTATCTAGCTCTTTTGTTTATTGTCATTGCCGTCGACCGGTCATGGGTGATCGGGTGATGGCGTCGGAATTTGGTTCATCAGTCATGCGTTCAGGAGCGCTTAGTTAAGGAATGGCCCAGCTCTTTAAGCCAGCCGCCAACACCATCGCCACGCTCAGCCTTGTGCTGGCAGCGGGGGTCCCTTTCATTTTCGTCATCGGGTCTGGATTCAGCCGGTCTCCCTACAACACGAAGGTGGGAATTCCCTTGGAACAGCCGATTCCCTTCAGCCACCAGCACCATGCTAAGGAGCTGGCCATTGACTGTCGGTTCTGTCACTGGACGGTGGAAGACTCTGCTCATGCTTCAGTTCCTTCAACTGACGTCTGTATGACGTGCCACAGCCAAGTTTGGACCAATAGTCCCTTGCTGGAGCCTTTGAGAAAGAGCGAAGAGACCAAAACGCCTCTTCAGTGGGTCAAGGTCAACTCGGTTCCCGACTTCGTTTACTTCGACCACTCGATTCATATCAACAAGGGCGTCTCGTGCAACAACTGCCACGGAAAGGTGCAGGAAATGCACATCACCTGGAAGTCACAGCCCTTCTCAATGTCCTGGTGTCTTGAGTGCCACACGGACCCAGAAAAGTTTATGTACGCCACCCAGCCAGATCCGGAACAGCCGGCCCTGTCTCCTCGTGAGCAGGTTTTCGAGCTCTACCGCAAGATCTCCGCTGGAGAATCTCTCAGTGATGTAGAAATCAAGCTGGCCAAGGGCCTGACTCAAAGGGTCCCCAACGACGAGCTTCACAAGCGCGCCAAGGAAGGAACGCTTTTGATTAAGGACCGCAAAATCGCCACCAAGCAGCTCGCGGACTGCTACATCTGCCACCACTGATCACCCCCCGAAGAAGAATGGAAAAGACGACCAGCAGTGACCAGGCCGCCCAGAAGCCCTTTTACGTAAAGGGCAGGGAACAGCTTGAGGGATCGCCCGAATACACCCAGTGGGTCGGCGACGAGTTCCCTCATCGCCGGTCTATCCCCGATATTTCTCGACGAGACATTTTGAAGCTCGTGGGGGGATCTATTGCCCTGGCCGGCTTGGCCTCGGGCTGCCGATTCCTGCCTGAAAAGAAGATCGTTCCTTTTGTGGTTCAGCCAGAAGATGCTGTGACAGGCGTTGCCCGTCACTTTGCCTCTTCGTTCTCCCTTTCAGGCTATGCCCAGGGAATCTTGGTTGAAAGCCACGAAGGACGCCCCACCAAAATCGAGGGAAGTCCTCTGCACTGGGCTTCTTTGGGTTCGGTCAGCGCTTTTGGTCTTGCCGAAACTTTCAACCTTTACGATCCTGATCGAGCCAAGAGCCCGAGTTTCAAGCGCGACCCCTCGAACTGGGAAGACTTCCTGATCGAGATCCGCAAGGTTTTGGCTGAATCGGGTGAAGGCCTGGTTGTATTGACCGAAACGGTCGGCAGCCCGACCCTGGCTTCTTCGATTCAGAAGCTCGTGACGGAAATGAAGGGTGCCTGGATTCAATACGAACCAGTCAACCGAGACAACCGACGCGAAGGAGCGATCCGAGCCTTCGGCCAGGATGTCGAGACCGTTCATCACTTCGATAAGGCCAAGGTCATCGTCAGTCTTGACTCTGACTTCATGCAGTTCGGCCCCGCTCCAGTCCGCTATGCCCGCGACTTGATGAGCGGCCGAAGGGTCGAAGAATCCGAGGAGATGAACCGCATCTACGCTCTGGAATGCTTCCCAACCCTCACCGGCGCGGTTGCAGACCACAGAGTGCCGGTCAAGGCAACTCAGATTGCGGCCCTGGCAGCGTGGATTGCGGCTCAAGTGGGGGTTGCCGGAGCATCCGGAAGCCTGCCTTCGGCGGTTGATCCCAAGGTGGCTAACGCTTTGGTCGAAGACCTGAAGGCTGCTGGCGGCGATTCCATCGTCATCGCTGGGGACCACCAATCGGCTGAGGTTCACGCTCTCGTCCACCTTATCAACCAGCAGCTGGGCAGCAACGGAAAGACAATCCGCCTGACCAATCCTGTCCACCCTGTCCCAGTCAATCAGATGGCTGAGATCAAGAAGGCGGCAGACCTGCTTGAAAGAGGCCTGGCCAAGACCCTCGTTATCCTGGGCGGAAACCCTGTCTTTACGGCTCCAGCTGATCTCAAGCTTGGAGAGCTGATCGAAAAGGCGCCTTTCTCTGCCTATCTCGGCAGCCACATCAACGAAACAGCCAAGCTCTGCCACTGGGTTCTGCCAGAAAGCCACCTGCTTGAAGCCTGGGGAGATGCGGTTGCGGTTGATGGAACCATTTCTATCGTCCAGCCTCTCATCGAGCCGATCTACGACAGCAAGTCTGCGCTCGAGCTCGTTGATGCTCTTAGAAACAAGAGCCGAACTGGCCTCGAAGTTCTTAGGGCTGAGTGGAGCGCGAAGGAGACGACCCTGACTGGTTTCGGCACTTCAAAGGCTCCGGTCCCTGCTGCTGGCGAGCCACTCGTCGAGAGCAATTTCGACCGAGCCTGGAGATTCGCTCTTTCAGAAGGAATTCTTGTCAAGGGTCCGGAAATTCATCTGCCCATGACGCCCGTCGCCAACGCGGCGGCAGCCTTGAGCGCAGCTCCTGCCCCGACTGACATGGAACTGGTCTTCCTGCCAGATCCCACCCTTTACGACGGACGCTACGCCAACAACCCTTGGCTTCAGGAGCTTCCTAAGCCGATCACCAACTTCACTTGGGACAACTGCTACTTTGTTGGAGCAGAAACGGCTCTCAAGCTGAACCTCGAACGAAAGGAAGTTCTTGGCACCAAGGAGATTGAGCAGTCGCGACTTGGCCTCGGGCGACCCATGGCCGTCGGAACGACTCCGGCTGGAACACTGAAAGCCGCCACGGCCACCCAGATGGGTCAGGCGGAGGGCGTGGTTGTCATCCACTTTGGCGGAGGACGCACCGAAGGCGGCGAGTTTGTCCGCGCAGCTGATATCAAGAAGGGCGGCGGATTCAACGCCTTCGCCCTCAGATCATCAACAGCGCCTTGGATTCAGCCTGGCGTCAAGCTGGAAAGGTCGCCGGACTACTATCCTCTGGCCAACGTTCAGTTCCATAACGCTCTTGAAACACAGGTGTTCGACAGCGATCGCTACGTGATTCAAGAGGCCAGTCTTGCCAGCTATATCGCTGGTGGAGCCTTGGCTCATCACAAGGAATTTCATGTCAAGGGTGCTCCTCATCACGATGAAGAGCACGCAGAAGGATCATCCGCCCACGATTCCGAGAAGGGTGCTGGTCATGCGCCGGCCAAGAAGAATCCTCTGCCCGACATGTACGATCCTAAGGAGTTCGATTTCAGCAAGGACCACTACCAGTGGGCCATGACGATCGACCTTAACCTTTGCACCGGCTGTGGAGCCTGTGTGATGGCCTGCCAGAGTGAGAACAACATTCCCACTGTCGGCAAGGAGCAGGTTCAGAAGGGAAGGGAGATGCATTGGATTCGCATCGACCGCTACTACATGGGCCAGGGCGGCGAGCTGAACGAATCGAATCCCCCGATCCGATTCCAGCCCGTCACCTGCATGCACTGCGAAAATGCCCCCTGCGAACCGGTCTGCCCAGTGGCTGCCACGGTTCACAGCCATGAAGGCATCAACCAGATGGTCTACAACCGCTGTGTTGGAACCCGCTACTGCAGCAACAACTGCCCCTACAAGGTCAGGCGATTCAACTTCCTTCACTACACGCTGAAGAACGACCAGATTCCTGTTCTGCAGATGGTCAACAACCCAGATGTTTCGGTTAGAGGCCGAGGCGTGATGGAGAAGTGCACCTACTGCGTCCAGCGAATCAACAAGGCAAGAATTTCTGCCAAGAAGAGTGACAGGGAGATTGCAGACGGTGAAGTCATCACTGCCTGTCAGGCTGCCTGTCCCACTCACGCCATCGTTTTCGGTGACATGAGAAGGCCAGAGAACGCGGTGGCCAAGACTCGAGAGAGCCGCAGAAACTATCTGCTGCTTGAAGAGGCCAATACCAAGCCCCGCACCACCTACCTGATGAGGGTCAACAACCCCCATCCAAGTTTGGCTCCCGCAGAGGAGGAGAAGCACTGACATGTCGGCTGATCCAGCACAGGCACCTATCGACAAGGAACTTCTGAAGGGCAATTTCACCCTGGCAGATATGGACCGAATGGTCGGAGACATCGTTCTCGACCAGTCGACCCATAACAATCCTCCCATCTCGATTCCGGGCCTCACCAAGGCAACCGGCATCAAGGCCAGCCCCTGGTGGGTCGCCTTTGCCTTTGGCTTCTCGGTTCTTCAGCTTCTGCTGCTCTCTGTTGTCTGGCTGCTGATGAAAGGCATCGGCATCTGGGGCAACAACCAGCCTGTCGGCTGGGGCTTCGATATCATCAACTTCGTTTGGTGGATCGGAATCGGCCACGCAGGAACCCTGATTTCGGCCATTCTGCTTCTGCTTAAACAGAAGTGGCGCAACTCAATTAACCGATTCGCCGAAGCCATGACGATTTTTGCCGTCATGTGCGCGGGCATCTATCCCCTGCTTCACACGGGTCGTCCTTGGGTTGCCTACTGGCTTTTCCCCTACCCCAACATGCTCAACATGTGGCCGCAGTTCAGAAGTCCCCTCATCTGGGACGTCTTTGCGGTCAACACCTATATCACCATCTCGGTGGTCTTCTGGTTTGTTGGATTGGTCCCCGACTTCGCCACTCTGAGAGATAGAGCGGCTAACAAGATCGCCCGCACCGTTTTCGGAGCTCTTTCGATGGGATGGCGCGGAGCCGCAAGGCATTGGGAGCGCTACGAGCACGCCAGCTACATCCTGGCTGGACTCAGCACCCCCCTTGTTCTCTCAGTCCACACGATCGTTTCTTACGACTTCGCCATGGGCATTGTCCCTGGCTGGAACGTCACCATCTTCCCGCCCTACTTCGTGGCTGGCGCCGTCTTTGCTGGTTTCGCGATGGTTATCACCTTCGCCATCCCGCTGAGAAAGTGGTACAAGCTCGAATCTCTGATCACGGACAAGCACCTGGACTGGATGTCCAAGGTCATGCTTGCCACGGGAATGATCGTCGCTTACGGCTACTGCATGGAAGTCTTCTATGCCTGGTACGCCTCGGTGCCGCTGGAACGAAGCCTTCTCTTCAACCGAACCAACCTCTTCGGGGCTCCCTATTCATGGGCGTTCTGGGTGCTGATTCTTACCAACGTTCTCTTGGTTATGCCCTTGTGGTTCCCCAAGGTTCGAGCGAACCACAAGTACTTGATGTTCGCCTGCTTCAGCATCAGCGTGGGAATGTGGTTTGAGCGCTACGTCATCATTCCGCTCTCGCTGACTCGAGACTGGCTGCCGGGAAGCTACGGCTTCTACACCCCGACGATCTGGGACTTCACCATGTTCGGCGGAACTATCGGCCTCTTCATCTTCCTCATGTTCCTCTTCATCAGGTTCATGCCGATCATCAACATCTACGAAATGAAGGAACTCGTCCACCAGCTTCACGATCAGGAGCATGGCGATTCCAAGTCAAAGGAGGGAGCTTCGGCTCACTAATCAATGTCGCACGGTAGAAATACAGCGCCAAAGCCTTACGGAATCGTCGCCGAGTTCGACTCGGGCGAGAAGCTTTTGGCGGCTACAAAGAAGTGCTACGCCGAGGGCTACAGAAAGATGGAAGGCTATTCACCCATTCCGGTGCATGGCTTGACTGATGCCCTTGGTCACAAGGACAATCGCTTGGGATGGGCCGTCTTTTTTGCCGGCATCACCGGCGCCTGCCTTGGCATGGGTCTGCAGTGGTACACCTCGGTCGGATTGAGGATCAGCGACTACTTCTCCTGGTGGCCAGCCTTGGAAAGCTTCATCGCTTACTCGGGCCTTAACGGCTACGCCCACAACACGGGTGGAAAGCCCCTCTTCAGTCTTCCCGCCTTCATCCCCGTCACCTTTGAGCTGACCATTCTGCTCTCAGGCCTAACGGCGGCTGGAGCTATGTTCGCCTTTAATGGTCTGCCCAAACCCCACCACCCCATTTTCAATGCGGAGTGCATGGCCAGGGCCAGCCAGGACAGGTTCATTCTCTGCATCGAAGCGGATGATGCCCTCTATTCCAAAGAGGAGACGGAAAGCTTTGTTCAGGCTTTGGAGCCCCTTACAATTGAATTTGTCGAAACCTCGGAGGGCTACTAATGAAGCGATCAGCTAGTCTCATCCTCACTGCCCTCGGACTCATGGTCTTTACCGCCGGCTGCCACCTTGATATGTGGGAGCAGGGCAAGGTTAAGCCTCAGAGCAAGAGCAATTTCTTCTCGGACAACTCGGGCAGCCGAATTGAGCCTGCTGGCACGGTCAACTTCGGCAAGCCGAAGCTTGATACCGAGTTCTACACGGGCTACACCACCACCGGCAAACTGGTCACCCAGATTCCCGGCAAGATCGACGAGGAGTATCTGAAGCGAGGCAAGGAGCGCTATATCATTTTCTGCGCCCCCTGTCACGGTCAGCTCGGTGACGGCAACGGAATGATCGCTCAGCGAGGCTTCGCTGTCGAGCGGCCCATTCCCAGCTATCACACCGATCGAATGCGAGAGATCGCGGTCGGACACATTTTCACGGTCATCACCAACGGTCAGGGAGCCATGTATCCCTTCGGCAGCAGAATTACTGCCGCCGATCGATGGAAGATTGCCGCCTACGTTCGAACTCTTCAGAAGAGTCAGGCCATGCCTGCTGAAAAGCTGACAGAGGAAGAAAAGGCCAAGGCTGCCCTGCCCCCCGCAGAACAGATGAAGGCAAAGACTGACGCCCATAAGGAGGGCGCCCATTAATGAGCACCGAGACTCTTAAGCCGACCAAGTTCCGAGAAGGGCTCCTGACATTTGGAGTCGTCCTTCTCATCGTGGGACTCATTGCCGCTTTCATCGGCACTGGCGGAGCCTTCACCAGCAAGGATGCCTCACGGGCTTACTTCTTTGGCTGGCTTTTCTGGGCTTGTTTGACTCTGGGCATGACGGGTCTGGCACTGCTGCACCACGTGGTTCGAGCCAAATGGAGCTCACCCCTCTATAGAATTTGGGAAGCTGGAGGCGGCTACAAGATGCTCATCCTCATGGGCCTCTTCTTCATTCCAGTCGCCTTCATTTTTGGACCCAACATCTGGAAGTGGATGGACCCTGCAGTTGTGGCTAAGGATCCGGTCGTTTCCGGAAAGATGCCCTACCTTTCAAGCTGGTTCTTCCACCTCCGCTGGATTCTCTACTTCGGCGGCTTGGCTCTTATCATGCTAAAGCTGCAGAACATGCTGAGGAAGGAAGAACTCGGCGCAGGCAGAAAGATGAATGTCGCGAGAAGCTGGTTTGCTCCTCCGATGCTGGCTGTCTATGTGCTCTTCTTCAACTTCGCCATGACCGATTGGGCGATGTCGCTGGATATTCACTGGTTCAGCACCATCTACGGCGTCTGGATGATGAACGGATTTGGCTTGGCTGGCCTCAGCTTCGCCATGATGATCCTCTGCACCCAGGCAGAAAAGGCTCCCTTTAAGGGAATCATCAGCCCCAACCTCATTCGAGACCAGGGTCACATGATGCTGGCCCTCACCATGGTTTGGGCTTACTTCAGCCTCAGCCAGTACCTGATCATCTGGTCAGGCAACCTCCCTGAATTCAACGTCTACTACCTGGCGCGATCCATCAACGGATTCGGACCTTTAGGCATGGCGATGATTCTTGGCTGCTTTGCCATTCCCTTCCTGCTCTTGGTTGGACCCTTCTCACCCTGGCTGAAGACCAATCCTAAGACTTTGGGATTCATCGCAGGCTGGATCTTCCTTTTCAGGTTCGTCGATTTTCACTACATTATTTCTCCCTCTCTGCACGACAAGCCCTTTGTGGTTCCGCCGATTGCAGATGTGGGAATGCTTGCTGTGTTTGGCGGCATATGGCTTGTGGCTTTCTCCTTCTTCTCAAGGGAGCTGCCCCTCTTGACCACTGCTGAACCTTACCGAGACGAGCATACGGAGGCTGAACATGTCGGAGCATAAGGAAGAAAGAGACGATCCAGCGATGCTGGCCAAGATGGGTTACGACACCCGCGATTTGGCAGCTGAAAAGGCTGGCAAGTTTGTATCGGTCTCGGCCGTCATCGTGGTCCTCATGTGTCTTGTCTCCTTCGGTGTCATTCGGGTTTTCGAATCCGTTCACGGTCGAACCCTTGTGGACAAGGAAGGCGATTCAAGGCAGCAGTTCAGAAGAATGCCCCCGGCAGGCTATCCCCTGCTTCAGTCCAACAGGACCGCCCAAGGCGACACCTATGATCTGAAGAAGAAGGACAAGGAAGCCCTGAACACTTACGGGCCCAGTGAATCGGCTCCCGGTGCCTTTAAGGTTCCAATTGAGAAGGCGATGAAAGCCGTAGCGGAAGAGGGACTGCCCTCGCGGCCGAACCCTGTCGACGGCAAGGATCCTTTGTGATAAACCCAATGAAAAGACTCTTTTCAACTCTGGTCTGTCTTGCTGCTTTTGGTTCTGCCTTTGCGCAGTTCTACGGCAAGTACGACGAGCTGCCCAAGCTGGATTCTGGACGCGTTCCCTCAAACGCCCTGAACGCTGGCGTCCGGGTGGATCAGAAGCTGAAAGATTTCATTCCGCTTGATCTTAAGTTCAAGAACGAAAGGGGCGAAACTGTCACTACGGGCAGCCTCCTGCAGGATAGGCCAGTCATCCTGCTTCCCATCTTTTACGAATGCACGGGTATCTGCAGCATTGAGCTGAACAAGCTGATGGAAAGCTTGAACTCAATGAAGAGGCCAGAGCATCATGTTGGCCGCCTTGCGGATGTCGTCATTTTCTCGATTGATCCCACAGAAGGGCCAGACCTCGCCAAACTGAAGAAGGACACCTACCTTGAGCTCTATAAAGCGAAGGATGGCAAGAGCGTCCGCGACAAGACACTGGATGACAGCTGGACCTTTTTGACCGGAGATAAAGAGACTGTCAAAAAGCTGGCTGAAGCCATTGGCTTCAAGTACCGCATCGACGAAAGAAACGGTGACATCACCCACCCAGCCTGCTTGGTTGTCTTGACGCCAGAAGGTCAGATCTCCCGCTACTTCCTCGGTCAGGAATATCCGCAGAAGATGATGCTTCTTGCGCTGGAGGATGCGGCGAAGGACGTGATCGGTGAAAGGTCAGTCGTTGCTGAATTTTTGAGCTGTATCAGCGTGGATCCTCACTCTGGTCAGGTCACTGTCAATGTTATGAATCTGATTCGACTTCTTGGAATCGCGACCCTGATCGGAGTGATCACCGCCGCGATTGTCTGGGAGCTTCGAGGCAGAAAGGCCAGAACTACAAATCTCGGAGGCGGAGCCGGCGCTTAGGCCTCACCGATAAGAAATGGATATCTTCAATTATCTTCCGGGCGGCAAGAATTTCCCCATGGCCCCTCCACAGGCCTCGGAACATGCTGCACGTTATGATCTGCTCTTCGGAGTGATCACGCTTCTGACCATCATTTTCACTGTGCTGGTTGGTGTTGCGATTCTCATCCTGGCCTATCGGTACAAGGCAGGCAGCAAAGTCGACCGCTCGAATCCTCCTACCCACTCGATGTCTCTTGAGCTCTTGTGGACCGGAGTGCCTTTGATCCTTGCCCTTGGAATTTTTGGCTGGAGCGCCAGCAACTACATTCAGGTGCGAACCATGCCTAAGGATGCCATTGACATGTTTGTCATCGGCAAGAGGTGGATGTGGCACGTTCAGCACATGAACGGGATCCGCGAGAACAACGAAATCACGATTCCGGTTGGACGAGACGTTAAGCTCACAATGATTTCGCAGGATGTTATTCATGCCATGTACATCCCTGCCTTTCGCGCTCAGTATCAGGTCATCCCTGGCCGATACACCCAGATGGCTTTCAAGGCTACCAAGACCGGAAGATTTAAGCTTCTCTGCACCATGCACTGCGGAACTCAGCACAGCGAAATGGTGGGCTGGGTCAATGTCATGAGCCAGAAGGACTTCAGCGAATGGGAAGCTAAAGGCGGCAACCGCTACAAGCCCACCGTCAAGACCATGACCGAAAAGGGGGCCTTGGTCTGGAAGGAAAAGAACTGCGCTTCATGCCACGGTTCTCAGAACACTGTGAAGGGGCCAAGCCTCAACGGAATCCTGGGCAAGAATCGCAAGTTCACCAACGGCTCCGCCATGGTGGCCAACGAAGATTATCTTCGACAGTCGATTCTGGAACCCTGGTCGCTTATCACGGCCGGGTGGGATAAGACAATGCCAGCCTACAAGGGGCAGATGACCGAAGAAGATGTTCTTGGACTCATTGCCTACATGAAGACTTTAGGTGTTGATGGCGGGGTTGAGGGGCCGAAGAAGCTTTACAACCGCGATATTCCACGAAACTACAAAACAAACGACCAGCCAGACAATCAGACCGATGCTGCCAATAAGGAAGTTTCGGCTGGCGATGCCCACGCAAGGGAGAACAAAACTCGATGAGCGCAGTCCTTCAAGGGCCAGAGACCGAAGTTAAGGTCACAAAGAACTACATTAACGCAGACCACACCCTCAAGTCGTGGTTCCTGACGGTTGACCACAAGAGGATTGCCCTCATGTACCTCATTGGGGTCACCTTCTTCTTCTTCCTCGGCGGCCTGGCTGCCGGTGTGATCCGTGCTGAACTCACCCAGCCCCGCGGCTGGCTTCTGAGCTCAGAAATGTACAACCGGAGCTTTACCGCTCACGGAATCTTGATGATCTTCTTCTTCTTGATTCCGGCGGTTCCGGCTGTCTTGGGCAACTTCCTTATCCCGCTTATGGTGGGCGCCAAGGACCTTGCCTTCCCGCGGCTTAACTTGGCCAGCTTCTACGTCTACATGATTTCTGGCGCCATCGTGCTTACTTCGATGGTGATCGGAGGCGTCGATGTCGGCTGGACCTTCTACACGCCGCTTTCCAGTACTTACTCAAATAGTGCTGTCGCCTTGTGTCTTATCGGACTCTTCCTGTCCGGCTTCTCATCAATCATGACGGCGGTGAACTTCATTGCCACGATTCATAAGATGAGAGCGCCAGGCATGACCTGGTTTAGGATGCCCCTTTACTGCTGGTCGCACTATGCAACCAGCGTCATCATCATTCTCGGAACGCCGGTTGTTGCTATCACCCTCTTCTTGGTGGTGATCGAAAACGCTCTGGGCTTTGGAGTCTTTGCTCCGGAACTGGGCGGCGACCCCATTCTGTTCCAGCACTTGTTCTGGTTCTACTCTCATCCGGCGGTCTACATCATGGTTCTGCCGGCCATGGGTGTCATCAGCGAGATCATCACCTGCTTTAGCAGAAGGCGCATATTCGGCTACCACTTTGTGGCCTTCTCCACGGTTGCCATCGCAGGTCTTGGCTTCTTGGTCTGGGGACACCATATGTTCGTCTCAAGCCAGTCGGTCTATTTGGGAGTCATCTTCTCCCTTATCAGCTTCTTGGTTGCCATCCCTTCAGCGGTTAAGGTCTTTAACTGGAGCACCACCATGTACAAGGGTTCGATTCACTTTTCGAGCCCCATGGTCTATGCCCTCAGCTTTATCGGCCTCTTCGTTGTGGGTGGTCTTACGGGGCTCTTCCTCGCCTCGGTGGATACAGACATCCACCTGACGGGCACCTACTTTATCGTCGCTCACTTCCACTACGTCATGGTGGGTGGATCGATCGTGGCTTACCTGGGTGGTATTCACTTCTGGTGGCCAAAGATGACAGGCCGCATGTACCCAGAGTTCTGGGCGAAGCTAAGCGGAATCATCATCTTTGTCGGCTTCAACCTCACCTTCTTCCCGCAGTTCATCTTGGGCTACCTGGGAATGCCGCGACGCTATCACTTCTACTATCAGGCTCCTGAGTGGCAGATCTATCACGTTCTCTCCACCGCAGGCTCTACAATTTTGGGCGTCGGCTTCCTTATGCCGGCTCTCTATCTGACATGGTCCTTCTTCAAGGGACCCAAGGCTCCACAGAATCCCTGGGGTGCCAAGGGCCTTGAGTGGGAAAAGGCGGCAACTCCTCCGATCACAGAGAACTTCAGCGAGAAGATCATTGTCACGGAAGATGCCTACAACTACGATTCTGAGGCCGACAGCCAGAAGACAAGGGAGCGACGAGAAAAGGTTCTTGCCGCAACCGGTGGTGCTGACTGGTGGAAGGCTGAATCAGGGGAGGATGAAGACTGATGGCTCACCATGCCGCAGAACCAGCAAAGTACGGCGAAGAAGTTGTCTTCCAGTACGAAGATCTAGATCAACAGCAAGAGAGCTACCAGATTGGCATGTGGGCCTTTCTGGTCACCGAAGTCATGTTCTTCGGTCCACTCTTCTTCATCTACTTCCTCTACCGTTGGAAGTACCAGCCTGACTTCTATCTGGCTCATAAGAGCCTGGATATCGGGATTGGTGCCTTCAACACGGTTCTTCTTCTTGTCAGTTCCTTCACTGTGGCCTTGGCTGTGCACTACGCGCAGAAAGCCGAATTCAAAAAGCAGCTGGCCTGTCTGGGAGTCACCGTGGCTTGTGCCCTTGGCTTCTTGTTTGTGAAGATAGTTTTCGAGTACATCCCCAAGCTTCAGCACGGCTACTTCCCCGGACCTCAGTTCGCTGAGACTTATCACGGGGATGCAAATCCGGGCATTGCGAGGATTTTCTACTCCCTCTACTTCATCATGACGGGAATCCACGGAATCCACGTCGTGATCGGTATTGGTGTCTTTTCTGCCCTTATGTTCTTGGTTTGGCGCCGAAGCAAAGGGGTCCACAACTCGATCACCGACTACATTCCGACAGAAATGGTCGGACTCTATTGGCACTTCGTCGACCTGGTCTGGATCTTCCTGTACCCCTTGTTCTATTTGATGCCCAAGTAAAGCCATGGCCGAACACTCTAACTCACACGGTGGCGGACACAGCCACCACATCACGCCGATCAGCCAGCTGACCAAAACCTTTCTTGCCCTTATGGTGCTGATGGTTTTGACCATCTTGGCGGCCGTGCTGCCCTACCAGGTGCCTGCCCTGAGCTTTCTGCACAGTGATGCCCCCGGAATCAGGATCATCACCAACGGTATTGCCTTGGCCATCGCCTTCATCAAGGCCGGCTTGGTGGTTCAGATCTTTATGGGAGTCAAGTTCTCCAGCAAGGTCATCAAGTTCTATGCTTATGGTGGATTCCTTTGGTTCACCTTGGTCTTCATCATTCTCATCGACTATTTCAGCCGACCCTGGGAACCTGTCCAGGGCTGGGAGCAGGCACCATCAACCGCTCTTCCCCGAGATCTGAATCGGTCTGACGGACTTGATCCCAACTTCAAGGTTTACAGAGCCGAGAAGAAGGACAAAGAAAAGGGCGAACACTAAGGCCTGAACAAAGAGAGAGAAAAAGCGGAGTCTCCTGAGGGAGCTCCGCTTTTTCATGAACTTTGTGTGGCGCAGTCACCGAAGGAGCTCAACTCCAACCTCCTGCCTCTCTTGACAGGTTCAGCTCTCTAGGCTAACATGATTGGCGTAGGAACAGAAGATGCAGAGCCGCCTCTCACAAAAAGAAGTCGAACACTATCAGAAGGAGGGCTACTTGATCTACAGGAAGCCGGTCTTGTCCGATGACGCCTTTATCCGATTGAAACAGATTTTTGAAGAGAATCTGGCCTCCAACGGAGAAGATGGTCTGGACATGATTCATGTCAGGGATCACAGACTCTTGGAGTTTCTGTTATCCGATGATGTGCTTGACCTAGTGGAGCCTCTTGTGGGGCCTAACATTGGCTTGTGGGCTTCTCACTTCATCAGCAAGCCTCCCAAAACCGGAAAAGCCACCCCATGGCATGAAGACAGCGCTTATTGGAATGGGAGAGTCAGCACCATGGCTGGCATCTGCACTTTATGGCTGGCTCTTGATGACGTCTTTCCCGAAAACGGGGCAATGGCTGTGATCCCAGGCACTCATGCAAATGGCTTTAGCGACTACACCGAAGTCGACAGTGCAGAAAACATTTTCCCCTCTCAGATCACCGAAGTAGATGAATCCAAGGCCGTAACCCTGACACTTGCGCCAAACCAGTGCTCTCTGCACGAGGCTCGAATAATCCACGGCGCAAAGGCCAACACAAGCGATCATAGAAGGACTGGCTACACCATGCGGTATTTTCCGACTTCCAGCCGCATCGTTCCCGAGATGAATGTTGGCCATCAGGTTTGGTTGGCCAGAGGGGTTGACCTCGCTGGGAACAGCTACGTCAACGCGTAAGTCCGTACCAGATTTTTCTGTCTGGCACAAAAAAACGAGATGCGAAGCGTGCTTCGCATCTCGTTTTAGGAGGTTCGCTCTAGAGCTTAGGGGTTGGCGTTGCCGCCAGTCCTCTTGTACTCGTCGGCTGGGTTTGGAGTCCTTTCTTCGCGCAGTCGGGGTGAGGCGGCGTCCTTTCGGTTGCCCTGAGTCACTTCGACGGCGGCGATGACGAAGACCACTTCGGTTCGCTCCTTCGACTTTTCGGTTCTGGAGAAAAGTGAGCCGATGATGGGCAGATCCTTGAGGATCGGGATGCCAGCGATTCGCTTGCGATCCACATCCTGAATCAGTCCACCAAGGACGATCACTTCACCAGCCTGCATGTTCACAAAGGTGCTGGACCTTCTTTCGCTGGTCTGAGGGAGCTGTCCGCCGCCAGGAACGGGGGTGAAGCCGTTCAAGAGGGAGAAGAGGGTCTGGAGGTCAAGGGCGATGCTGCCGTTGGCTCCCAGCCTTGCAACCATGTTCACCGTGACTCCAACATCGATGCTGGAGGTGGTGACGGTGATCCCCTGCTGAGTGGACTGGATCGATTCGACGTAGCGGATCGTGTCTCCCACAAAGAGGTTGTGGCCTCTGCCATCAGAAAGCAGTGCGTTGGGTCGAGCCAGGAGGTTTCGGCCTCCGTTCGCCTGGTCAAGCGTAGCCAGGAAGCCAAGCGCCCCTGAGGAACCCTGAATCTGGTTGTTGCCGCCATCAGTCGTGCTGATGAAGTTGTTCAGTCTCTGAACTCGACCGCCTGTAATCAGGTTCCAGTCGAAGCCGAGTCGAAGAGCCTCTTCCTTGCTGAGGTCGAGAATTCTCATCTCGAAGGCAGCCTGCTTAGGAGCCACGTCGACCATGGCCAGGTAAGACTTGGCTTCATTGATCTGCTGTCGAGTGCCACGAAGAACAAGCTTCATGGGCTCTCGGCCGATCACCTTCTCCATTTCTTCCTTCTTGGCAGCCTCGGTAGGCTGGCCGCTGCCCTGCTGGTCAGGAGCTCGGGTTGCTTCCTGCTTTTCGTCCTTTCTGGTGCCGATGCCGGCAGCCGCAGGAGTGACAGGATCAGGAAGTGTGGTGACGTAGAGTCCTCGAATGCGGTTCTTCAGGTCGAATGCTGCCATGGCAGGTTCGATGAACTGAAGGTCAACGACTTCGTAGAGTCTTTCCAGGCCGCTGGCTTCGTTGGTGTAGGCAATGCCAGCAGTGCGGCAGAGGTTTTCGTCCAGCGACTGGGCGTACATCTTCATGACTTCGATTTCGGCCTTCGGTCCGATCATCAGAAGCACGTTGGTGTTCAGGTCGCCTTCACTCAGCTCTCGCAGAGTGGATTCGCTGAAAGTGAAATCTGCCTTGCGGGGGTTAGGAGCCAGCAGCTTCTCAAGCATCTCTTTGATCTGCTTGGTCTGGCCGCTAAGAATCGGAATAGCAACAGCTGCCGTGTCGTCGTTTCGACCGACGCTGAAGCTCTTGGAAATCTTGGAGTCGATGTCCTGAATGGCTCGAACGATCTCATCGAGTCGTCGAGATTCACCCACGACCATCAGGTAGGTTGCCTTTGCGGGGCCGCCTGTTGGCTTGGGCTGGAACATATCGGCAGGCTGCCGAGGCTGAGCCTGAGCGCCTGCTGCGCCCTGGGCGGCTGAAAGCGCTTCCTTTTCCTCGGCGCTGGTGGCCACGGGGCCGGCACCGGCAGGATCAAGAATGTCGTAGAAGCCCTGGCTTCCTTCCTGAGAATGAGAAGCGAAAACGGCCTGACGAATCTGGCCAGCTTCACCTGACAGCAGGTTCACCACGCGGGTGTCGAACCTGGCTGCATCTCCTCTAAAGAAGGATCGCATGGTCGTGGCAAAGTTCTCTGCCTTTGTCACAAAAAAGGTGTTGCCCAGCTTCGCATAGCGAAGTCCGGCCATCACGGTCACATAGTTAAGCGCGTTGGTGACAGTTTCGCCTCTCAGAGAAACGGTCAAGCGGCTGGGACGATCAGATGGGCTGATGTCTGGGGCCGTGACGATGTTCACTCCCGCTTCCTGGCTCAGGGCGCGAAGGATCATGATCACATCGGCACCGACGAACTCAAGATTGACTCTCTTTTCAGCAGCAGCCTGAGAAGAAGCTGTAAGTCCAGCAGAAGGCTTAGGCTGAGGAACGTTGGAGAGCCTAGGCAGTGGTTTGGCCTGTGCTTCGTCAGGCTTGAGATTGCTGGCAGGCTTGGTCTCAGCTTTCAGATCCGTCTTAATCTGAGAAGAGCCTGTGGCCTTGTTCTCTTGAACAGCGGTCTTCACGGGAGGAAGGATCGCAGCCTTGAGAGGAGGCGTGTTGGAGGGAAAATCGTCTGCCTTGCCGGTTGGCTTGGTAGGGGGAATGACTGTCCCAGGTTCTGCCGTCACACCCGGACCAACCTTAATGGTCCAGCCGCCATCGATTTCAGAAATGATGGGGGTCAAGCTGGGCTGCAGCTTGAAGTGAATTCTGGCTTTGGGTGGCTTGGCGCTAAACCAGCCAACCTCAACGCTGGTCACTCCACCGCGGTCGATTCTGCGTCGAAACCCGCGGACGTCGAGACTGGCATCGAATTCGGCGATGAAAGACTGCCCGTTAAGCAGCCTCAAATCACGTGGCTTTTCAAGCTTGTCGCCAAGGACGATGACTTCCATCCCCTGAGACAGGGGTTTGATCTCGACCGACTTAATGACGCCCTGGGCCATGGCTCCGAAAGCCATGGCTGTAATCAGAGCTAATGATACGGTCCTGTAAACACTCTTCAACGGCGTTCCTCCTCTAGGGCGACATCCTTTCTTCGCCCCTTGCTGCTGATCTTGACGGTATTGCCCTGGACCTTGACCACTGTCGTGTCTCCGTCCACAGAGCCGCCTTCTGGCACCAGTTTCTGATTGCCATCAGCGTCTTCAAGCACAACCATCCTTGTAGTACCGACGATGATCCCCTTCACTTTGTAGCTGGAACCTCCAGTAATTGTGCCGGGGACCCCTGGATTCGCTCCTTCAGCGATCGGACCCGTTGGCGCAAGGCCCATTGACCCACCATCCGGGAAGCTGCCGCCCATGGGATTCATGGCAGCAATATCTTGTCGCGGGGTTCTTGTTGGCCTAGAAACCCTGCCTTCATCGGGGTTGCCCACGATAGGTGCCGGGGCTGCCGAAGCAGGAGCTACCTTGCCTTGGGGCAATTTGTATTCCTCAGCCAAAGAACCTGATGGCTTAAAGGGATCGCGTGGGGTGGCATTTGAGGTGGCATAAGAGAGCAGAGCTTCTCTTACCGGGTCAGAAGGAATAGTTCCTTCAACCACATCACCGCCTTCCACTGGGGTGCCTGCCGCATCGTTCGCTGCCGTTGTTGTGTCGGCGGGCGGAACCACTGGCGCCGGGCTTGGACCCATGAACTGAAAGGCCCCAACTGCAAGCAGAACTGCTGCAAGAACTCCCACGATGGCAATCTGCTTAGTGTTGTTGCTGTTCTTCATCAGGATGAACCTCCTGGGGTGCCAGCCATCTCGACATTTGCGTTTCCGCCATCCTTGTTGGTGGGGAAGACAAAGGCCCGAATCTTAAGAGTCGTGTCGATGTGGCTGTAAGTCGCTTTGGTGGGATCGGTGCGGGGGGTCAGGTTGACCGTTTTGACCGCAACGATCTTGGGGAACTTGCGAAGGGAGTTGACCAAGTTGATGATCGCCTGGTAGTCGCCCTTGCCCGTAATGTCGATATCAAGCTCTTGGTAGGGCTTCTTCTCGGCTTCCATTCCCGGAGGAAGGGGTGGAGGCAGAAGAGGACGAACACCTGTGACGGTCAGGTTGGCCTGGCGTCCTGTGGCTTCAATTTCCTTCAAAAGGGTAGGAATATAGGCAGGCTGGGGCACACCCTGTTCCAGGTGAGTCAGTTCTTTCTGAAGCGCAGTCATCTTCTTGCTGGCTTCTTCCATGCTGGCGGTCAATTCCGCTTCATCCGGCACTTCCTCGTCAAGAGCCTTCATCTTGACTTCGGCCTCAACCATAGAGTTGTACTGCCAGTAAACGGCGCCTCCCCCTAAGATAAGGGCCATGATGGCCAGGAGCACAAGAGTTTTCTGGTCGATTCCGTGGGCTTTCATTATCCGGCCTCCGTTGCGTCAACGGCGTTAGGATCCTTTGAGGCGCTGCCTTCAATGCCGGCGCTCAGCTCAAACTGGGTGCTTTTGTTGCTCGGCCCGACTCTTTCCTGCGTGTACTTAAGGGTAACGCCAGCCATTTCTGGTGAAGATTCGAGACGAAGAATGAAGTCGCCAACCTGCTGCTGGTCCACCGAGAGACCGATCAGGGTCAATCCGGTGGGGGTGGCAGGATCTGGCGCCAGGTCAGATCGGAAATCTGACAGGACGACTCCATCGGGAGTGTTGGTGCCAAGGTAAGTCAGCAGGCTAGACCATCGAGCCGAATCCAGCTCTGCGCCCTTGAGGGTGTCGCGTCGAAGCTGAAGACTGCCGATTTCAAGATTTTTGTTTTCCAGCTCCTCCATCATGGGAGCCAGCTTTTCTTTCTGCGCTCGCAGCTGTCCGCTGTGCAGGTTGTACTTGACTGTTTCGAAGGTGAAGTAGCCAGCCGTCAAGAATGAGACTGCGCCGATACCCACAATGGCCATAAGGACCATGCGAGTCTGACGCTCCCTTTGACGGATCGCGTTTCTCTGTTCTTGGATGAGATTAACAAGAGGCATGGGTGGTTTCCTTGGGGTTAGGCGCTTTTGGCGTAGGCTCTAAGAGCCAGGCCGGAAGCGACGGAGAGATCGAGACCCTGGCTTGCGTCACCAGAGGCTTGAAGGAATCTCGGGTTATCAAAAACGCCAGAGCAGGTCACAGGCAGTCCGAGCTTGTGCTCAAAGTAGCTGGCCAATCCGGTCATCTTGGCGGCGCCGCCACTGAGGATGATTCGGCTGACTGGCTTGGGTGAACCGTTTTCGGTCTGCTGAGACTGGTAGTAGTTGAGTGATCGGCGAATCTCGCGGATCATCTCGTCAACCAGAGGCTGGACGATGCGCAAAGGAGGATTCTCCAAAACCTGGCCTTCTTCCAAAAGGGGGCGAAGGTCAAGCTGGGCTTTGCCCGATTCAGCGTCACCGTCAGAAAGCTTAAAGTAGTTCTTCAGAGCTTCGGTAAAGCCCTTGCCAGCGTTGGGGATGGTGCGGGTCATGGCAAAGACTCCGCCGCTGACCACACTGACGTTGGTTGTTCCTGCTCCGATATCAACCAAGGCGACAGTTTCATCGGCCATGGATCGGTCGAAGTTGGCTTCGACCAAGGATCGGTACATGGCGAAGGGTTCCAGGTCGACTGTCTCAACTTCGAGTCCGGCCTTTTCGCAGGCAGCGATTCGTGTTTCGACAATCTCTCTTGGGCTGGCCACGATCAATACGTCCATCTGGCCGTTTTCTGCCTCGCCAAGAATCTCGAATTCGATGAAGCTGTCTTCAATGGAGGAAGGAACGTAGCGCCCTGCTTCGAACTTGATGGACTTGCGGAGAGTCGCTTCGGGCATCTTAGGAATTCGGACAGAGCGAACGATGACTGATCCACCGGCAACGGCAATCACAGCAGAAGTCGCGCTGATTCGACCCTGCTTCAGTGCCTGGCGAATGGCGGAAGCCACTGCATCCTGTTCAGCCACGACTCCATCCCTAATGGCCCCTGTCGGGGTAGGGACTGTGACGCTTCGCGTCACTTTCCAGGCATCCCCTGCTCTCTCCACCTGAACGGCTTTGATAGCGTGGGTGCCAAGATCAAGTCCAACGTAAGACTTCTTCTTAAACAAACTAAGCGACATTCTCTGCATCCTCCATCTGGCTGCCGAGTCGCTTTACTGCGCTCAGCGTCATCCATTCATCCAAACTTGATTTGGGGAACCGCCATGCGCCGTTCATCTGAACGCCTGGCACTTCACCCTGTTCGGCCAGCTCCTGAAGAGAGTTGGGCGAAATTCTTAAGTAAGCCGCCGCCTCCTTAAGAGTGAGAACTGAGTGCTGTCCGGCCAAAATGGCTTTCAGCAGTCCAGTCATCTGTTCTGAGTTCAAAAAGAGCTCCAGCCTCACCACATTTCCTGTCGTCACCGTGGGTGGTTCGGGAAAATAGGGAGCCTGCTTATCTTCTTGTCGAGGTTCAGGAATCCGGACCTCATCTTGTTCATCGGCTGTTTCCCCCGCAATCTCTACATGTTCAGGTTCAGAAAGTTCAAGCTGAAGATGAGGGATTGGGGTTTCGACTGGTTCAGGCTTAGCTCTGGGTCCAGGTGAAGAGTCCCAAGCTTTTGCGGGGGCAGCTTCTGGGAGCCCCTTTTCGGCCGCCTTCCTAATCGCATCAGCCAGGTTCAAGCTGCCACTCCCAGGTAGTCCTGACCAAGTTCGTGGGCTAAGTAGCCGTCAATCATTTTCTCGTTTCTCGCCATGCCCTGCAGCAGAGCGTTGTCGGCAAACTGCAGAATCAGCCTGGGCGCACCCTTGCTGTTCTTGTGAATCAGGTGGATTGCCTCAGGAGTAAAGGGACTGCGGTCGCCGAGGTATCCGGCAACCTTCATGCGGTGATAAATCAGTTCGCCCGTCTCAGTGGCATCCATGGGCTGGAGGTTGAACTTGACAGCCATTCTCTGCTCAAGAGCGGGAACCTTTTTGAGCTTGGGAGTGAGTTCGTTTTGGCCAAGCAGAATCAGGCTGATCAAGAACTGGTCGTTCATCTGGCAGTTGAGCAGAAGACGCAGCTCTTCAAAGGTGCCTAAAGAGCGGATCAGGTGAGCTTCATCCACCATCAAGACTGCCTTCTGGCCTCGATCGTAGAGCTCCATCAGCTCGACATGAAGCCGCTGAACAAGAATCTGTCGGTTTCGCGACTGGATTCCAACTCCCAGCTGGTCAAGAATCTCCTGATAAATCTGGGTGGGGGTGAGGATGGGGTTGACGATCAGGACGATCTTGTGCTGGACAGGATCAAGCGTCTCAAGCAGCTTGCGGCTGACCGTGGTCTTGCCCAGGCCGATGTCTCCGGTCAGCATGGCAGCACCCTTGTTGCGGGTGATGGCGTAGTGGAGCATCATGAGTGCGTCCTCGTGTGAACGACTCATGTAAAGAAAGCGCGGATCCGGTGTCAGTGTAAATGGCGCTTCCTGCAGTCCCCAATACTTCTCGTACATGGCTCTTCCTGTTGTTCGACCCCAGCGTGTCTATCGGCTAAAACCCGTAAAACCTCAAGGGGCGTTTAAGGGTTTCGGGCCTAGAACCTGAAGCCAGTGGGGTTGTGCCACGATTGGCAGGGCATTCACCCTGGCAAGGCAAAGGGGTTTTGAAGCTGATTAGGCCCTAAAGACCAGCGTAGAGCCGATATGGACGGATTAAGAGAAAAACTGCGGGGCCATTTGCTCCGCCTTGCCCTCATCTCTGGTCTTTCCGTGGCCGGGGGATTACTGGGGACCCTTCTGATTCAGGATCCAATGCTGAAAAGCTTTGCTTTTATGAACGCAGCCTGGGGAGTGGTCAACCTGATTATCTGCGCAGGATCGTGGAATTCAAAGAAGCCTCTGGAACTCCGCCCCTTTAGAGAGTTCTTAATCTTCAACGTTGGACTCAATCTGGGCTGGATCATGCTCGGCCTCCCTATGGCCTTTTTAGGGAAGCCGGAAACGGCGGGTTCCGGCTGGGGAATTGCTTTGCAGGGGCTGATTCTCTTCGTTCTAGATGTCTGGCTTCTGCGCCTTATGCCAGTGAATGAATCTGGCGCCTGAGCTTTGGGCAAGCAGGATAGCGAGCCTGATTACTCTCTGCTGTAAACAGCCTTTTACCATTTGCCGAATTAAGTTTAAATTCAGAAAAAGGCAGGTACCTTGTAATTGAGGGCTGGTTACAGTCCCTGCAACCTCTGTTCGGTAAAACGACCCTGCATGGCAATGAAGCCTATTAGGCAAGGTCTGGCGGCTCTGGCTCCTGGCTCTCTAACAGGTAACTATGGCAGCCCGCGAGCTCTCTCCGAGAGAAAAAGAAATTGTCGAATTGTGTGTTGAAGGGCTTACAAATGAAGCCATTGCACTGCGACTCGGCCTGAGTGTTGGGACAGTCAACACCTACTGGCTGAGAATCAAGCTTAAAGTTGGCGGATCTGGCCGGACTGACACTGTTGTTAGGATTATTAAAGACAGAGCTGAATCTGCTTTGCGGGCCGCTAACCTGGAACGGAGAGATCTTGCTGATCTTGTGGCGGACCGTGAACGCCACGTGCTGGAGCTGAGGGCCGCCCTTGCTCTGCTGCACTTGGCCATGGACCAGATCCAATCAACAGTCTGGGCGACAGACTCTGAACTGAAGATCCACGTCCTTGCCAATGGCGAATATCCATCGATCCACTTTGGTGTGATGTGGGAGATCGGCAAAACCGTCTATGACATTTTCAAGACCACTGACCCAACCCACCCTGCCATTGCCGCTCATCTGGCTGCGATTGAAGGAAAAGAAACTGAAGTGAGACTTGAGGGAGAGTTCGCCAACCTCTTCCTCAGAGTGATTCCCCTGAAAGACGAAGCCGACGAGATTATGGGGTGCATCAGCATCTTGAACAGCGTAGGGCAGTAAAGCAAAGACCAAACCAGCCCCGCTCCATCAACACTGACAAGTGAATGGGGCGGGGCTTTTCTATGTCCTGCCATGCTGGCGGCTCATCCAGACAAAAGCAAGCCCCTCGCCTCTGAGGAGGTCTGGGGCATTGCTGTGTGTTGGGGAACAGGAGGAAAAGCGATCAGCTCTTTTTGGCGAGCAGTTCAGTAGGGACCTTGAAGGCCGAGTTCTCAGTGAGTCTCACACCAAATTTCGAGCCCGATTCAAGGTTGACGTCCCTTGCCTTCGAGGGATCCTTTTGGATTTCGCCAAAGAGGAGTCCGAGAGCGGAGCCAATGAGAGTGCTGGTGAGAAGGTTGGATTTGGTCAGGAGCGAGACCAGAACTCCAGCGCCGGCACCGTATCCAACGTACTTGAGGCTGTCTTTCTTGCCAGCGGCCTTCGCCGTGATTCGTCCGTTCTCGGTAGAGACACTCTTTGAGTCAAGACCAATGAGAGCTCCTTCGATGGGGGTGCTGGTGCCGTTTGGCAGTCTGATTCTGTCGAAGGCAAGTCCGAGCACGCCTGGCTCATCGCCAATCTTTGCTCGTGCCACTTCAACGTGTCCTTCAAGAACTGACCCATTTGGGATTCCCTGATAGTCTCTGTCTCCGTTGGTTTCCAAAGAAGCCTTGAAGGTATCGCCTGCTCTCGATTCGTTTGAGGTCAGCTTTTGGAGCGTGGAGAAGGGAATGACTGTGCCTGCATTCATGCGAGCGTAGGTGTAGCCAGCCTGCAGGGGCGGGGTCTGGGTGGCAATCCCGGTTCTCACTTCGACCGTTCTGGTGTAAGCGTTCCAGTCAACGCTGGACTTCATGGCTTCACTGATGAATCTGAGAGGAACCATGGCTCGGCCGTACCTCAGCATTGCCGGAGAATCCAGAGTCACCTGCATTCCATTGATCATGCCGATGCGCGAATTGAGGGGGAGCTTGACTGTATCCATGCCTCTGGTGGCGGTCACCATTTGAGCCTGGTCATCCCACTCAACCTGTGCGTTCATGTGCTCAAAGATTCCTCTGATCGGAACCATGACCCTGCCGCGGACCATCATAGGCTGAACATCGGGGAAGGTAACGGCCAAGTCATCGACGGTGGCCCTAATTTGGCTTTGATAGGCTGCCTGAGAGAGGGGCAGGACGGCAAAGGCAGCTGCGCAGCCAAGAACCTTAAGCATGGGCAAGATTCTTTTTGCTTGGATGGAACTGTTAATCATCTTCCATCATCCTACTGCCGCTTTATTCGATTAACAAGTCAGTGGTTTGTATGTCTCTCTGATGCCAGACAGGCTAAGGTTTAGCATCTAAGGAAGGTCTAAGCAATAGTGGACACAAACCCATGGAAGAATGACAAGAGACGTTTAACCACTGACTTGCATGTAAAAGTTTTACGGGTCAGCATGAAAAAAGAATGCTATACACGATCATTGTCATCTTAGCTGTACTCTGGCTGCTCGGAATGGTGACTTCAACGACTATGGGAGGTTTGATTCACCTTCTTCTCGTCGTTGCTTTGGTTATCCTCATTGCCAACTTCATCACCGGTCGAAGGGTCACCTAGTTGAAACCGGGCTTTTAAGAAACAAAAGGATCATCGTTCAACGATGATCCTTTTGTTTTGATGAAGGGAAGTCAGCGGATCGGTGACTCTCCAGATGCCAAAAGAAGCTTGCCGCTACTTTACTGATCTAGGAGTGAAGCTGGTGCCGCACCCACAGGATCTTTCTGCATTGGGGTTCTCGAAAGAAAGCCCTCCGCCCAAAAGATTCCCCGTAAAGACCAAAACGGAATCCTGCAGGAACTTAGCTGACTTGGGATCACAGACGATCTTGATGCCCTCGGCTTCAATCTCCAGATCAGTGTCCCGAAGCTCGGTATCCAGCTTCATCATGTATTCAAGACCAGAACAGCCTCCCCCTTTGACACCGATTCGAAAGAACGAACCCGGTCCTCCCTTGCGCTGAACAAGGCGGGAGATATGGCGGGCGGCATCTTCCGTCACTGTGACGGGGAAGGCAGAAGTTGTGGTGTCTTGGCTCAAAGCTCTTTTTCCTACTCCGATATCTAGACCCTTCGTACTTGGGTGCCCAAGTGTACTAGGGGTTCGGGAATTCTTTGGTCAAGCACATCCTCAAGGGTGTAGCGGCTGACGACGACATCAACAGCCTCCTGAATGTTTGTCCAAAGGGGGTGTAGATAGCAGTCGCCTTCGTGAACGCAATGGGGTTCGATTCCGGAGTGCCGGTCGCAGAATCCGTCGTGGAACAATCTGCCTCCCAAGGATTCAAGGACATCTTTGATCTTGATCTTCATTGGCTCTTTTGACAAAGAGTAGCCGCCGAGCTGGCCGCGGGTGCTTTTCACGAAGCCAGACTTGCGAAGAATGGCCATAAGCTTGGCAACGTGGGAAGGAGTGAGGCCTTCCATCCTGCTGATTTCGGGAATTGTCAGGCTCGCCTCTTTGCCCTGGCGAGCAATGGCCACAAGGCATCGGAGTCCGTATTCTTCCTGCGCGCTGAATTTCATGTCCGCAATGAGAGCATAACCTACTCTCCACTTCAAATTGGCTAAAAATGTCCCTTTCTTGCCTAATCTGGCTATTCGGACTTAACTTTTTTTGATCCCTGCTGGTAATTCCCGTTACAGAAGGCCCAGATCAAGCCGAATGTGCTCGGGAATGCGGTCGACGGTGAAGGGGGGATCCCACACCAGTTCGAGCTCCACCTTCTTGACACCCCTTACCAGGGCAGCACGTTCGACCTCTCCTGGAAGGGTGCCTGCGACAGGGCAGGCAGGAGAAGTGAGGGTCATTTTGATTTCGACAAAGGCGTTGTCGTGCACCCGGATGTCGTAAATCAGCCCCAGATCGTAAACGTTGACAGGAATTTCTGGGTCATAGACCGTCCGAATTCCCTCAATCACTTCGGCTTCGAGCATCGATTTCTCAATGCTGTTCAAAACTCTCTCATCAGGAGAAGGGGGATCAATGCGTTCGGGCATAGGCTTAAACTGGGGCAGGCTGAGATGCGCCTTCCAATGCTTCGATCAAGGCATGCCAGGCTAGGGTCGCGCACTTGATCCGGTTGGGGTAGTTCTTAACTCCGCAGAGGCAGACCAGGCTGCCAAGCTTTTCTTCATCAAAGGCTTCGTGGCCCAGAACTGTGTCGTGAAAATCTTTGAAGAGGGACTGAGCTTCTTCCAGGCTTTTGCCCTTGACTGCCTGAGTCATGAGGCTGGCACTGGCGGTTGAGATGGCGCATCCTGCCCCCTCGAACTTTATCTCTTCGATCACACCCGCTTCAAACTTGATCCTTACATGAACCTGGTCGCCGCAGAAGGGGTTGTAGCCTTCGGCTTCGCAGTTGGCCTGAGGCAGGGGCCCGAAGTTTCGAGGCTTCTTGCCGTGGTCCAAAATCACGTCTTGGTAGAGATCGTCGAAGTTCACTGGTTCAGCTCTTGAAAATGAGAAAAAGAACAGGTTTAGCCAAGAATCTTCTTTACTTGGTCAAGCCCTTGAATCAGGACATCAATGTCCTCTTTCACATTGTACACAGCTAATGAGGCTCTGGCCGTCGCGGGGAGGCCCAAGCGGTGCATTAAGGGCATGCAGCAGTGGTGCCCGGTTCTGATGGCAATGCCGCACCCGTCAAGAATCGTCCCGATATCGTGGGGGTGGATTCCATCCAAGGTGAAGCTCATGATTCCGGCTTTACCAGGGGCTGTTCCGTGGATTTTCAGTCCCTCGATTTCCCCCAGGGCTTCCTCTGCGTAACGCAGCAGAGCCGATTCGTGAGCTTGAATCTTCTCTAAGCCAACGCTCTCAAGCAGATCGAGAGCCGCCCCGAAACCAACTACTCCCGCCACGTTGGGGGTGCCAGCTTCGAACTTGTTTGGGATCACGTTGAAGGTCGTGCCTTCAAAGCTGACCCTGCGAATCATGTCGCCGCCGCCTTGATAGGGGGGCATGCTGTTCAAAAGTTCCGCCTTGCCCCACAGGGCTCCTACTCCGAAGGGTCCGTAAGCTTTGTGGGCAGAGACAGCATAGAAATCAATGCCCCAAGCTGTGACATCAACTTCCTCATGAGCTACGCCCTGGGCGCCATCTACCAAAATGAGTGCTCCTGCTTCTTTCACAAGCTTGGCGATTTCGGCGATGGGGTTGACCGTGCCGAGGGTGTTGCAGACGTGCTTGACCCCCACCATGGCGACGGGGAAGTCTTTAAGCATCTGCTGTAGAGACTCCAGATCAAGAACCCCTTCGTCTGAAATGGGGATCGGCATGACCTTGGCGCCTTTTTCTTCAGCGATCATCTGCCAGGGCACGATGTTGGCGTGGTGCTCCATGGCCGAGACGAGGATCACCTGGCCGGGTCGCAGGAATTTTCTGCCCCAAGAAGCGGCCACGAGGTTGATCGATTCGGTGCAGCCCTTGGTGAAGATGATTTCGTTGGCGTCCTTGGCTCTTATTCGGTAGGCGAGTTTGTGCCTAACGGCTTCGTAGCGGTCGGTTGCTCTCTGGCTGAGGGTGTGGACTCCCCGGTGGACGTTGGCGTTGTCCGTTTCGTAAAGGTCCTCCATTTCGCGAAGGACAGCCAGGGGTCTTTGGGTTGTGGCGGCGTTATCCAAGTAGACCAGCCGCCTGCCCTTAACCTCTTTAAGCAGGCAAGGAAAATCCACCCTCGGAATAGGGCAGTGAGGGATTGTTCCTGGCTGGCTCATAGTCTTCTGTTTCTACTCTGAAATGGGGCAGGGCTCTGGATTGGTCCCGGAATCTGAGGGGAGGCGGGAGATGGAAGACGGAAGACGGAAGACGGAAGACCGAAGACGGATTACCGAACACCGAATACGGAAGACAGTCATCGGAAGGCGGAGGCTGACCGTGCGACAACTTTACACATCACAGCGAGAATCAATGCTTCCGTATTCAGTATTCCGACTTCAGCCTTCAAATGGACAGAAGGTTCCAACTCAGGCGACCCAAGAAAGACCTAATTATCCTCGGACTCAGAGGCAGACTGCAGCCTCTGGTATCCTGCTTCAACGAATGGCGCGCTACAGTCGAAGGCGGAACTATGACCCAGGCAATATGGGCAAAGGGGACGGCATCGTCCTTGAAGGGGAGATTGTAGAGAATCTGCCCAACACGCAATTCCGCGTCCATCTTCCTGAGATGGACAAAGCCATTATCGCTGTTGTCAGCGGAAAGATGAGAAGGAACTGGGTTCGACTTTTGGTCGGAGACAAGGTTCGTGTTGAATTCTCACCTTACGATCTGGAACGAGCCAGGATCATTGCCAAGCTAAAGTAACCCAGCTTAGCGGCAGAGGAATTTTGAGGGCGAGCCAAATCGGCTCGCCCTCTTGTTTTCTGGCCAGGCCTGCTTGAGCCTATTGCTCAAATGGGTGAAGAATTCTTTTATTAATTCTGTGGTCCTATCTGGATTAAATTTGCTTGTTTCGGACGGCAGCTTTTGACCTAATTCCCAAACTGTGCCAGCAGCGGGGCGTCGAAGGAGTCAAGAGGCTGAATTGAAAAACCGTCGATCCGTCCGTGGCTTGTCCTTTGTTGAGGTTGCAGTGACCTGTCTTCTCATGGTGGCTATGGGCGTGCTTTTGACTGCTGGCTGGAAGGGAGGGCGTGAATCCATAAGAGAATCCATCACTCTCTCTGTCATGCACGAATCGACTCGGGCTCTCCTCATCTATTCACAAGATTACGATGGACACCTGCCTCACAGCGATGCAGAGATTCGCCGTACCTTTGACATGGGGCCAGATGGGGCGACTGTGGCTATGAATGCGTGTCTTGCATCAGTGCCAGAGGTCAACGTGATGGAGCGGCTGGTCTTGACGGCTCCCGTAGGAAGATTTATCAGCCAGGATGGCCGCTACTTTAAGCCAGCACGCCTGGCCACGACCGATAGCTTTGCCGCCTTGCAGAAGGCAGATAAGAGCCAATGGAAGGTTTTTGAACCTCAAGACTCCCGCCACATGGGGGCCGCGCCTTATGGTTTGGCCGATGGAAGCATTAAGGTGTGGCATCCGGCGGCTTTTCGACCATCGGCGGTCCATAAGGATCAATGCAACGGCGATCTCTTGATGGGAACGCCGGACAACCCCTCATTTGTGCCGGATCCTAAGCTGACTCACTACCTGCGAGTGAAAGCATCTTAAGACGGAGCAGGGAAGCATCACTTAGGCGAAAGGCCCAAGATACGACAAGGTGGGCCCGGATGCCCCTGGGCTGGAGCAAAGGCTGCGTATAATCCCTCTCTGCGTCAGGCGCTCCCTACGGGGATCTAGCGCGCCTTAAGCCGCTGTTCCTTGAGACGCGCCAAACTGGCGAAACGATCCGAGGCTGACCGTTATGAAAGTTCGTGCCAGTGTGAAGCGCATTTGCGAAAAATGCAAAATCATCAAGCGGAAAGGTGTTGTCCGCGTGATTTGTGAAAACCCCAAGCACAAACAGAGGCAGGGTTAAGGAAAGAGGAAGACTGAATGGCTCGTATTGCCGGTGTTGATCTGCCAAGAGATAAGGCTGTCCTTTACGGACTTCAGAGCATCTACGGAATTGGTCCGAAGGTGTCTGATGCTGTCGTGACCAAAGCGGGATTGGACCCCCGTACAAAGATTCGTGACCTGTCTGATGATGATATTCAGAAGATTAGGAACATCATCGAAGAGGACTGCTTGATTGAAGGCGATCTCCGCCGCGAGATCTACAGCAACATTCGTCGTCTCTTTGAAATCAACTGCTATCGTGGGACCAGGCACAAGAGAGGCCTGCCCGTCCACGGACAGAACACTCGAGCCAACGCTCGAACCCGTAAGGGCAAGCGAAAGACCGTCGCCGGCAAGAAGAAGGCGAAGAAGTAAACCATGGCACGCAAGCAGGTTAGAGGAAAGGTTAAGGAGAAGAAGCAGGTCGCACACGGTCACGTGTACATCCACGCTTCCTTCAACAACACCATCGTCACCATCACTGATCCCCAGGGCAACGCGCTCTGCTGGGCCAGCGCTGGCCATGTGGGCTTTAAGGGCAGCAGAAAGGGCACTCCTTTTGCTGCTCAGCTCTCCGCCGAAAAGGTGGTCGAGAAAGCCAAGGGTCACGGCATGGGCTCCGTTGATGTTTACATCCACGGTCCCGGAGCAGGACGCGAAACCGCCGTCCGCGCTCTTAGTGCTCGAGGTCTTGACGTCAAGTCGATTCGCGACGTCACCCCCGTGCCCCACAACGGCTGCCGCCCTCCCAAAAAGCGCCGCGTCTAACGCACACCACCACTCATGCCCCAGATTCAAACCCTCGAACTCACCGAAGAATACGGCAAGATCGTTCTTGAGCCGCTTGAGCGCGGTTATGGAACGACGATCGGCAACGCTCTTCGCCGCGTCCTGCTCTCAAGCATTCAGGGCGCTGCCGTCATGGGCGTCCGCATCGACAAGGTCTTCCATGAGTTTCAGTCGATCCCAGGCTGCAAAGAAGACGCCAGCGAATTTCTGCTGAACGTCAGCCGCCTCGCTATCAGGATCCACCCCGACGCCATTCCGGCCGAAGAGCTGACTCTGAGGATTGAAGCTAGAGGCCCTGGAAAGGTAACCGGCGCAGACGTCATCTGCCCCGAAGGTGTTGAGATCATTAATCTCGACTGTTATCTTGCCACTCTCAACACTCAGCACGATGTGCTGAACGCTGAGCTCTTTGTTGGCTGGGGCGCAGGATACGTTCTACCCGAAAGGCAGGAGCGCTACAAGGGAGTCATCGGAATCATCGCCGCTGGCAGCCAGTTCACCCCCGTCAAGAAGGTCAACTTCCTAGTCGACCAGACCCGCGTGGGAATGAGGACTGACTACGAGAGGCTGATTCTTGAGGTTTGGACCAACGGCGCCGTTACACCCAACGACGCTGTCACTCAGGCCGCCCACATTCTTGATAAGTTCTTCCGCATGTTCTTCGACCTCGGAGATGCGGGAATCGAGCCACTTGAGGCTTTGGAGGCGGAAATCGCCCCCGAACTGGCTCATGTGCCCGACACCAAGATTGAAGAACTGGACTTCAGCCAGAGAACCTTCAACTGTCTGCGACGCGCCGGAATTCTTAACCTGCGCCAGCTGGCCGGTGTGAACGAAGGTGATTTGATCGGCATTCGCGGCTTCGGCAAGAAGTCACTCAGCGAAGTTCGTGAGAAGCTGGAAGAGCATGGCGTTGAGCTTAAGGCACCTAAGGGTGGCTTTGCCTACGACCTGCCGGACGACGACGACTACTAAGATTTTTTTAAGGAGACCACGATGCGCCATAAGATTGACCGACGCAAGCTAGGACTTCCTCACGATCAGAGGATGCACCTGCTGACAAACCTTTCCCGACAGTTCATTCGGGTTGGGTACGTTCACACAACCGTAGGCAGGGCCAAGGAACTTCGACGACTTGTCGAGAACCTTATCACCCTGGGCAAAGACAACACCCTGGCCTCACGACGAGAAGCCAGAAAGATTCTGGTCGGCCACAGCAAGGCCAGCCCCAAGCCCACCAAGGTGCTTGCAGGCAAGACTGACATCGAAAAGCTTCAGATCCTCAAGGAAAGGAGCTTGATCAACGGAGAAGATTTGGTTTCACACCTCTTCGACAACGTTGCTCCTCGCTTCAAGGATCGCCCCGGTGGCTACACTCGTTTGACCCGAACCGGCGTCCGACGTGGTGACGCAGCCCCCACGGCTGTTCTTGAGCTTGTCAGCTAAACGAATTAAACTCACCGTCGCGTACGACGGAACTGACTTCTGCGGATGGGCTTCGCAGGTGGACCAACGAACGGTCCATGGCACATTGACAGAAACTGTTCGCCAGATCTCGGGCGAAGATTACGAGATCATCGGAGCAAGCCGCACAGACAGCGGCGCCCACGCAAAGGGGCAGGTTTGTCACTTCGACACAACCAACCCCATGCCGATTGAAAAGTGGAAGAGGGCCTTTAATGACCGCCTTCCCCTGGATGTCAGCATTGTGGAAAGCAAAGCTGTCTCTCCCGACTTTCACTCACGATTCTCGGCAGACCGCAGGTGGTACCGCTACAGAATCCAGGTGGGAGATAGGGATCCACACCGGGCACGCTTTACTTTCAATTGGTACAAAGCCTTGGATGTCGAGCTGATGAACCGGTCGGCGCAGACTCTGGTCGGAGAGCATGATTTCTATGCCTTCAGTCAGGATCTCGTCGGAGTGGAGAACACAGTTCGGACTCTCTTTTCAGTCGATGTCAAGGCTGTAAAGGATGAGATCTGGGTTGATGTTGTAGGAACCGCTTTTGTCAGAGGAATGATGAGGCGGATCAGTGGCTCGCTCTGGGAGATTGGCCGTGGGCAAAGGCCAAGCTCTGACCTCGTCCGGCTCTTGACTGAACCGGAAGCAGAAGGCCTTCATTGGCCGACTGTTCTGCCCGCTAAGGGGCTGACCTTGATGAAGGTCTTCTACGGAAGACACCCCAGGGACAACCGCTTGAACAAGATTTGTATCGAAAAGGAAGACGACAATGAATAAGACTTTTTCGGCTAAGCCGGAGTCCATCGAGCGAACTTGGCATCTTATTGATGCCTCGAACGTTCCTGTTGGACGACTGGCCGCCCAGGTTGCCCAGATTCTTAGGGGCAAGCACAAGCCAACCTTTACCTACAACCAAGACTGTGGTGACTTTGTGGTCATCATCAATGCCGACAAGGCAGTTTGGACTGGCACCAAGGCCAAGGAACTGCTTTACTGGCACACAGGCTGGCCCGGCGGACTCCGCAACATTACCCGCGGCGAACTTCTGGAAACCAACCCTGTTCGAGCTATCGAAAAGGTTGTCTGGGGCATGACCCCCAAGACCAAGCTTGGTCGAGCCCTTTTCAAGAAGCTTAAGGTTTACGCTGGTCCCGAGCATCCTCATGAGGCTCAGAACCCTCAGCCCTTCGATATCAGCAAGAAGTAAAGGAAGACTATGGCACTCGCAGCAAACCAAATCAGCTACGGCACAGGCCGACGCAAGTGCGCCATCGCCCGTGTGTGGCTCGAGCCCGGCGAAGGCGGCATCATCATCAACAACCGCGACCACAAGGATTACCTTGTTCGACCGGTTCTTGAAATTCTCGTCAATTCTCCCCTCGTCGCCGCTCAGACCGAAGGCAAGTTCACGGTCCGAGCTCTCGTCAAGGGTGGCGGAACCACCGGCCAGGCCGGTGCAGTTCGACTTGGCATCGCCCGAGCACTCGTCGCTTACGACGAGACCCTTAGGCCCGCCTTGAGAGCTGCTGGCTTCTTGACCCGAGACGCTCGAGTCAAGGAAAGCAAGAAGTACGGACACAAGAAAGCCCGACGAGGCTTCCAGTTCGTCAAGCGCTGAGACTGGCTCTACAGTCTTCCTTTTCACAGCCAGCCGAAACCCCTTGTGGGTTCGGCTGGCTTGTTGTTTTCAGCCCTTCTCCTCTTCATCCACTTGGTTCTTCAGAAACCGCCCGCCCTCTCTCGACTCTCTCTGAGCCATGATAGATACGGAGTCCTGAGTGTTTTCCCTCGCTGCCGCACTGCTTATGTCTAGCGCCCTGCCTGTCGAACCTTCCTCGACCACCCTCCTGCCGGTCGGCACAACTCTTCTCGCAGACAAAAAGCTCTCCTTCCAGTGGCCTTCAAGTGGGTTCGACGTGAGGTTCAAGGGGACTTCCTTGGTTCTTGATCTTGAAGACTCGGCTTCGGGAGAGGAAGTCAAAGCTGGCGGCACCCAATCGAACGCCATCGAAGTCAGAATCGACAGCGGGCCGAGCAGAAGCATCACTCTCAAGCCAGGCAGGAACAGGGTTGTTCTGGCCGAATCGCTTACGGATAACTTCCACTTGGCCTTCGTGCGCAAGCGCACCGAAAGCCAAGTCGGCATCGTGACCCTTCACGGGGTGGAATCCCCCGGAGGCAGCATTGAGAAACCGACTCCTCCCAACCGACGCCTCACGGTTTTTGGGGACTCGAATTCCTGTGGCTATGGCGCCGAAGCTCCCAGTCGCGACATCAAGTATTCGCCTTCAACCCAAAACTCAGATGCGGCGTTTCCCGCCATTACAGCCAGAGCCCTTGGGCTGGAGCTGAATCTGATTGCGGCTTCTGGCTGGGGAATCATGCGGGGCTACGGAGGCGAGACCACTAGCGCCATCCCTCGTGTCTGGCGCAGAGCTTTAATCGATCAGGAATCACCTCTTTCAGAAGGGCCAGAGCCCGCGGCAATCGTCGTGATCTTGGGCGACAATGATTTTGCCCAGGGCGACCCGGGCGAGGCCTTTGATGCTGCCTATCTGGATTTCGTCAAGGCCCTGAGGTCTAAGCACAAAGCCAGCCCCATCCTTCTCTGCACCAGCAGCTTTATGCAGGGCACCAGCCCCAACTCACGAGTCGGAAAGGTGATCGACTCTGTTATTGCTCACATGAAGGACCCAAGCATGTACAGGGTTAATCTCCCTGTCTACCAAGAAGCTTGGGGCTTCGGAGCCGACTGGCACATCAGCTTGGAAGGCCATAGAAAGATCGCCGCCCCCCTTATTCAGCTGCTTGAGGGGATGAGGGTTGGTCGAAGAATCGGCTAAGAGTTGATCACTCTTCAGCATCCTGCTTGGGCCGAGATTTCTCGGCCTCTCTGCTTCTCTTCCTTTTGAGCTCCAATAGCCGCTCAGCGGCAGCCCCCGTGTCTGTTTGCTTGGGAGCGGCTGTCTTCTTTTCTTCGGTTGGTGGAGGTGCGAACAAGGGAGCTGCCGCCTTTTTCGGAGCGGAGCGAGTCCGGTCTTTGGCCTCTTTCAGCCGAGTGATCGGAGCCTGGTCCACAACCGGAGCCTTGGCCTTCTTGAAGCTGAACCCCTTGAGGACAAGTCTTCGGGAAGCGACATCAAAAGGCCACAGAAGACAGCCGGCTAGAAGGCACCAGAACCAGATCTCGACTGGGGTCACCACCGCCTTTGAGGCCGGACGGACAGCTTCCCTTTCGTCTTTAAGAAGTCTTCCCCCTGTCGCAGTCACCGCCTGCTGAAGCAGGGGCAGGTTAGCCGTTGCCGCTTGGTATTCGGCCGGATAAGCTCGGGAAACACTCTCAACCTGGACCAGCGAACCGGTGGGAGAATCTTCCACCACCGAAACAACATAGCTTCCCAGCTTTGAAGATTGGAAACGCCCCACGTACTCGCCAGGGGCAGAGGGCTCCAGCTCAATCGTCTGGGGTTCGCCATCTGGGCCAGCGACCCTCACAGAGCTTGGTGCCCTTTCGTCGGGCGACTTCACCAGCACCGTGCCTATGCCGCTTTCCTGACCGATCTCAACTTCGTAGCGGGTTTGGGTGGCTCGTCGAGCCATGCCTCGCACAAGCTGAGACCAAAACACGTCGTAGCCTTCCCACCCCACCCATTGTCTGGCCCATCTGGGATGAGCATCGGAAGTGAAAGCGAGGCTCGTGCCTAACCCGTACTGCCACCGAGCGAGAAGGGGGTCATCCTTGTGGGTTTTAAGAACGTTCCTGGCCAAGGGGCGGCTGTCAGTCAAACAGTAAGCCAGCAGGGCGGGGAATTCACCCAGGCCGCGAATCGAATCGTCGGATCCGGTCTGTTTGGGATAGAAGGCTCCCTCTTCGATTGCAGACCGAGAAACGATCGCCGCATCCTGCGAGAAGATGGCGGGAAGCTGTCTGGCTTTCTCCGCCAGATAGAATCTTCCGCCTCCCAATGCCGCAAGTCGGCGAAGATCAGGAACAAATTCCCCCTTGCCAAAGGCGATGACAGAAGTGGTGATTCCCCTCTTCCTCATGTCTGTCACCTGCAGCATCGAATCGCGCCAGTCGGTCGAGTCGGCTCCGTCTGCCAAGAGCAGCAGGTGCCGAACCTTAGAATCTTCGGCGGTTAAGGTCTGGTTGGCTTTTGAGACACTGGGGCCAATATAAATGCCGCCGCCAGTGACGGCCAGCTTTCTAATCCCTGCAATCGCCTGCTCTTTGACTAGGGGGCCCATGGGCACCACGAACTCGATGCCATCAGAAGAACCCGCCACACCCAGGCGGTCCATGGGGCCAAGCATGGTGGAGGTGACCTCAGCCGCCTTCTTGGCCAGCTCCAGCTTAGGCAAGCCGTCTTCAACCATCGACATGCTGCCAGAGCAGTCCACCATGATGAGAATTGAAGTGCTCGGAAGATCTTTCCTTTTGCGGATGTTGAGGTCAACAGGAAGAGCGTCGGCGATGGGAGTGGCGTAATAGCCTCCAGGAAGAAAGCTGTCTTCACCCCCCACCATGGCAAAACCGGAACCAGAATCTCGGACTGAAGTCTGAATCGCCTTCATCTGATTGTCGGTCAGATTGGTGGCATTAAGATCGTTGATCAGGATCGCGTCGTATTGGGCGAAATCGGTGAGCCGGACCGGAATTGAACCTGGGGTGGCTCTTGAGACCAAGATTCCTCTGCCTTGAAGGGCCTTGTAGAGAGCCGATGGCGAAGTGCCGCTTTCCAGCACCAGGGTTCGGCTTGGCCCCTTTGCGTTCAGGATCGCTAATCCGATGTTGTTGCGATTGTCGCCGTCCTCTTCTGTTTCCAGCGTGACGCGGTAGTTGGATAGGCCGAGCTTGTCAACGGGCTCTTCGAAGACGATCAGGTTCTCGCCCTCGTTGAGCTGAAGCGTTCTCGTCGCCCTTTTCACTCCGTCGCGGTCAAGAGTCAGACGGGCGGGCATGGCTCTATCTGCCACAACCCTCGCCCTGATCACTGATTTGCCTCCCAGCCTTGCATCGCTGGGGGCTGTCACCTCGGCGACGAAGGCTTCAGCCTTTTCTCGCTCTGACCCCAAAGAAACGACATCGAGAGTGATTCCCTCTGCCGAAGCGACTTCGGAGGCTTGGACCAGGTCGCCGTCCGTTTCATTTCCATCGGTCAGCAGAACGACTCGGCGATTTTTGCTGCCGGGCAGGGAGGCGATTCCCAGCCTGACCGCAGCGGCCAAGTTCGAGCTTGCTGGGTTGACTTTGCTCTGAATAGCGGGGATGGGGCGGCTTGGTCCAGCGGCAGATTCCAGCAGAGGCTCGGCACCAGCGACGACGACTGAACCAACATCACTGCCTCCTAAACTCTTCATCGACTGATCGACAAACTGTCTGGCCCTCTGCTGATCCTTGCTCGGCACGGAATCAGAAAGGTCCAAAACAAAGGCGATGGCCTGGCCGCTGGTTTTCAGGCGCAGCTCAGGCCCCGCTAGTGCAGCGACGATAAGGGTGCAGATAAGAAGCCTAAGGGTCAGAGCCGTTACTCTTTGACTTCTGCTAAGGCCCTGCATTTGGCGCACCATCCAAATGGTGTAAGCCCACAGGGGCAGCAGAAGAATCAGCCAGAAAGGTGCGTTAAAGGCCATCAGCTCTTCCTGGCGTAAACCCACCACTCAAGGCAGAAAATGCAGAGGGCAAGCAGAGCGACCCACCGCCAAACGTCACCGAATCTCTGTTCGCTGAGGGGGCTGAGATTGGTGCCTCCCGCAGCTCCGAATTGAGGATTCCCCGGGGTCAGAATCGATTCCTTCGAGTTCACCAAAGACATTCCGAGTTCAGCTGTTCTCTCTCCTTCTCGCAGGCGGTACCAGCCGACTTCGCTCAAGTTGGTGAGTCTCAAGGATCCGGATTCGGTCGTCAAGCTTTCCTGTTTTCCATCTGGTTTAAAGAGGGTTCCTCTCTGCCAGCCAGGATTCATCCAGGGCTGGCCCGGCTTCATCACTGCCACCTGTCGCTGCTGGCTGGCCCCCTGGGCGCTGGCCCAAGTGACGATGTTGGAAATCAGAATGGGGAAGGAAGGCTGAAGGGGAAAATCCGAATCGAGGAGCTTGAAGGGGAGAACAAGCCTCTTTGTCGTCCCTGCCGTGCTTTCGACCAAAAGCGGTCCGGATTTGGTCTGGACAAGGGCTTTGGCTCCGGGCCCGAGCTTCAAGCTGTGGCCAGATTCAATGTAGATCTCTGGCCACGTGGTTCCTTCAGTCAGAGGGCCGTCTTGAGTGAAAGACCACTCGGCTGGCTTGTAAGTGCCGGTGATGGAAATGCCTCCCGACTCAACTGGACGGCCAAAAGTGACGGCGTAAGGAGCCCGAACTGCTTCCTCGGGCAGCTCATCAAAAATCACCAGATCGTAGCTGGACTTGCCCTTGCCTTTTTCGCTTTCGGGCAGTCCCGAGGCGCGATCGACTGTGACCCGAGGGTCAAGCGCCAAGGCTCTTTCTAAAAACATGTTGCCAGAAGAAACAAGCAGAACCCGAATGGCTCGTCTGTCAGGCCCGAGAGCAAAGGCCAAGTTGTCAGATGCAAGGCCGTCCTGAAAATCCAGTTGACCTTCCAGCTTCACGACCTCCTTTTTCAAGGGGATGGTGCGGGTCCAGGCTTCGCCCGGCCTCAAATTGACTTCAAGACGAGCCAGAGTTTCGCCGTCTCCCTTGACTTCAAGGGGAATGCTTTTAGCTTCACCAAAGGTGCCTTCGACCGAAACAAGAAGGCCAGATCCTGCCGCATTGGTGCCTGCGGCAAAGGCTTTAAAGTAGGCGTTGCCCGCCGCATCTCCGATTGGAGAGAAGGCAACGGGCACTCTCCCCGCACTGAATTCAGCGATGTCCGGAAAGACTCCGTCGCTGAGAAGGACGATTTTGGCTCCTGGCTGATTGCGCGAGATAGCGGCGGCCAGACGCATGGCCTCCCCCATATCAGATTCTGCGTCGGTGGCAGTCAAGCCTCTCACAGCTCGGCCAAGCTCTACCTCGTCGCTGGTTAATCCGGCGGCAATCCTGGTTGAAGCTCCGGCTTCAATGATGGCGATTCTGGAGGCGCGAGACTTGGTCTCCACTGCCTTCTGCAGCTGATTTACGGCGCTGGCGAAGCGGCTGGGGGCAACATCGGTCGCCTTCATGCTGGCGCTGGCATCGACCACAAAGACTGTCGATTCTGAAAGCAGCCCCTGCTGGGGAAACTGAGGCCGAGCGAGGATGAGAATGAGCAGAAGACAGAGAATCAGCTGGAGCAGCAGCAGCAAACTCCATTGCAGTTTCTGAAAGGGGGCGTCAGCTCGAACTGACTCTGTGTGTTCGGGCCATAAAAAGGCGCCAGAAACCTTAACCTGCCTGCGGCGAACCCGCAGAAAGTAAAGGAAGAAAACGAATCCCCAAAGAGGAAGCAGGCCGAGAAGGGCGGCGGGATTGGCGAAGTTCAACCGATCCACCTCTTAGGCCGCCAGACTTCTTTAACCAAAGACTCCACCGAGGTCCCTGCCGTGACCTTCATGGCCTTGCCTCCGCTGCGTTGGGCCGCGGCTGCCAAGGCTTTGCAGTGACTTTCCAGGTTCACCAGGTAGTCGCGTCTGGCATCTTCTGTTACGGTGCAGGTTCGGGCCTGGCCCGAGTCAATATCGACCAGCTCCAGGTCGCCGGTGAGCTGAGGGTTAAGCTCTTCCTCATCCAAGACCTGAATCCACCAAAGCTCCTGTTCTCGCCTAATGAGTGAGAGGAGGGCGGATTCGGCATCATGCTCAAGGCCATCTGAGACGACAATCGTCAGTCCGGGAGCCTGTAGTCGGGAGGCGACCGCCTCGCACCCCTTTTTAAGCGAACTGCCTTCGGTCTCAGGCTGGATTCCTGCCAGCCAGTGACCCCACTTGCCCATGGCCGATGGTCCGCGCAGAGACCGAATTGAGCCGCCATGACCGATCAGGAATGACTGAAGCAGATCGCCACCCTGTAGGGCGGCCGAGCCAAGAGCGGCGGCGATGGATCGAGCGGTCTGCCACTTCGCACCCTCTTGTATGGTCATGCTCGCCGAACCATCAAGAACAAGAGTGACCTTCAGTTCCTGCTCGTCCCGATAGGTGCGGACGACTCTGTGCCCGAGCCGAGCCAGAACGTTCCAGTCAAGGTGCCTTAGGTCATCGCCGTCGGAATACTCTCTGAAATCTCTAAACTCCAGGCTCAAACCGGCGGTTTGGCTTAACCTTTCACCTTGAGTGCCCGAGCCTCGCCGCCGAGGAAGCAGCCGGCACTTGCTGAGTGCCTGCTGTTCTTGGGGAGTAAGGCCGGGGAGAACCGCCATTCTTCTCTAGACCCGCACAGGGTCGTGATCCCTCTGGTCAACACCAGCGATGACTCCATCCAGCAGATGATCCGTCGTGACCCCTTCGATTTCAGCATCAAAGTTGAGCAGAATTCTGTGCCTTAGGGCTGGCTTGACCGCCTTCTTCAAGTCTTCTTTGCTCACGTGAGGGCGTCCGGCCAGAAGGGCGTAGACCTTTGCCGCAAGGACCAAGCTCTGGGCTCCGCGTGGAGATGACCCGTAGCGGCCAAACTTCTTGACTGATTCTGGAGCGTTTTTGTGATCAGGGTGGGTGGCAGCTATCATCTCCAGGCCGTAATCCAGCACATGGTCGGCGATGGGGGTCGAGCGGACCAGATTCCTCATTCGAATCACATCATCGGCTTGAGCAACTGGCTTGAGTTCAGCCTCGCTGGTGCCTGTTGTCTGGGTGACGATTCTCTTCAAGGTTGCCTGGTCGGGGAAGCCAACCACGAGCTTAAAGAAGAATCGGTCCATCTGAGCTTCGGGGAGGGGATAGGTGCCTTCCTGCTCAATAGGGTTCTGGGTTGCCATGACCAGAAAGGGGTCGGCCAGCGCATGCCGATGACCGGCAACGCTCACGGATTTTTCCTGCATTGCTTCCAGCAGGGCAGACTGAGTTTTTGGCGTGGCGCGGTTGATTTCATCCGCAAGCAGCACCTGGGTGAAGATTGGTCCTTTTCTGAATTCAAAAGTGCGGGCTTCGGTCAGGATCGTGGTGCCTGTCACGTCGGCCGGCATCATGTCCGATGTGAACTGAATACGGCTGAACTGCAGGTCCAGCGATGAAGCCAAGGACCGGACGAGGAGGGTTTTTCCCAGTCCGGGAAAGCCTTCCAGCAGCACATGGCCGTTGGCTGCCAAGGAAACAAGCACTCCCTCGACGATGTCATCCTGCCCAACCACAGCAAGGCGCACATTGTCTCGGACCTTGTTGAAGGTTTGTGAAAACCACTGAAGTTCGTTCTCGATGCTCATTCCTGCTCACTTGATGGAATTGAAGTAATCCCTGACTCTGTTCTGATGTTTTTTGGGGATCTGCTGCCTTTCAATGGCGCGGTCAGATCTCTGTTGATATTTGGGCAGCACCTCGTTGTAAGGCACCGATGATCTTTTGCCGACGAAGGAAGGCGATTTGATCTCAACGTAGCGAGATGGCCCGCCTTCGGGACGAGGCTTGCCGCGGATAGCGGTGGTTTTTGTCTTGCCGCCTGGTTCGACGTTTTTGCCGCTGGTGTTCACCTTTCCGGCATCATTCAGCATTCGGTCCTCGCCTCCCGGACCACCTGGCATTCCGGGCATGTTCATCAAGCCCATTGCGGTCAAAAGGGGAAGGCCTCCCGCACCAAGCTGAAACTCTCCATTTTCAAGAGCCTCCCTCATTTGGTCCAGCAGTTCTTGAGCAGCGGCATCATCCTTTAAGAGTTCCTGAAGCTCCTGAATTCGCTCCAGCATCTCCTTCATTTCTTCCAGGGTCATGGGCTTGCCGCCTTCGCCTGGCATCTGCTCGCCACTTTCGATGGCCCTTCTCATCATCTCTTCGGCCATCTGCTGCAGCTCCTGAAAAGCTTCGTTCTTCTGCAGCTCTTCCATGGCCTGCTGAATCTGAGCCGCCATTTTGGCCTGCTCTTCCAGCTCTTTCATCTGCTTGGCAATTTCCGCCTGCTCAGCCTGGTTCTGCTTTAGCTCTTGCTCAAGTTTCTGCCTTTCCTGTGGAGTGAGGTTTGGGTTCTGTAGCTGCTGTTGAAGGCTGGCTTCCTGCTGTTCAAGGCTCTGCAATTCTTCCTGCAGCATTCCAGCTTCCTGCCTCAGCTCCTCCAGCTTTTTCAGCTGGTCAAGCTCTCTTTGCAGGTTGGCCATTTCTGCCTTGATCTTTCTCTTTTCAGCTTCTGAAATGTTTGAATCTAACTTCTTCTGCAGCTCATCCAGCTTCTTGGTCAGTTCGTCTTTCCTCAGCTGTTCCTTGGTCTGCATGGCTGCATCAGGTTCCAGGGCATTCATCTCTGGGTTCTGCTCGGCAATCTCCTGCCGCTTCGCTTCGATCAGGCTCTCCCGGGCTGTTTCAAGGCTCTCGGCTCGCTTTTCCAAGTTCTTCTGTCGATTCTTTTCCAGCTCATCAAGCTTGCTGGCAATCTCGATAGCCTTCGCTTCGGCCTCTTTGGGAGAAAGTCGGTTCTGCTCAAGCTGCTTCTGAAGCTTCTGCAGCTCCTGAGCCAGTCTCTTTGCCTCGATTTTCGTCTCGGGAGAAGGGTTCTTTTTTTCTAAGGTCTCCTTTACTATCCTCTCTACTTCAGGGATGGCAGCCTTGAGTGATTCTCTTTTGCCCTTCTCTGAATCCGACACCCAGGGCTGGAGCATAAAGAGAGCCGCCAAAATGGAAGCAGCAAAGAAGGAAGTGAAAGCGTGGGTGCTTTGAAGAGTCCAGCGAAATGGAAAAGCGTCCTTGGGGTCAACAGACTGGATAGCCTTAAGGGCTGAATCTTCGATGAGCGGCTCAAAGCTGGTTCCTGATCCAGAAAGCTCTTGAGCCGAACTGATCCGGTCCTCCAGATTCATTCTCTTATCGAGACTGAGAGAAATTGCTTCGTCACTCGGTCGATTTCTCCATCCGACAAAGGCTCCGATCCCCAAGCCGAGCAGGGCTAAGACACCCGCCAAGACCAAAGGCAGTCCGGGGCGGACGAACCAATCGTAGAGCAGAAAGAGGCAGGCCGCCCAGCATCCGATGGCGAGACCAACGAGGGCCCCCCTCCTTATCGAAAGAAGGTGAACTCTTCTGCGGAAGGGATCAAGCAGTTTTCTTTCCATTCAGCTTCTCCATGTGCCAGCAGCCCAAAGCGGTGACCAGGGCAAGAACGATGATGTGAACCCAGGCCATATTCGTGCTGAACTCTTCGTAGCCATACCAAGGACGAACTGGAGTGAGATCCATGACGGTGAAGGCCATGTCATTCACAGACGAATTGATGGTGACGGCAACGCTGGCTACTACTGTAAATACGACAGCCCCTGCCGCCATCATTACAATCGTGACCCTTCCCATCATCGCTGTCTTAAAAAGGTAGCAGCCATAACGCATAACCAGAAGCCAGAAAGCGGCAAAGACGAAGGAGTGCACCATCACCATCAGGCCGTGCGGCGTTCTGATGTAGTCCTTAGTGAGCAAAAAGGGAAGCCACCAGGCGGCGGCTAAAGCCCAAGTGAAGGGCAGAGCGCTGGTGCTCTTTCCCTGCAGAATCCCTCTCCAATCGAATGCAGTCTTGTCTGGCACTCTTGCTTCTTTATCTGGTCCAAAGGGGGCGGTGTAAAAGAGGCTGAGCAGAATCGGAAGGAAGGCAATAGAGATGATAATGGACAGGGTTCTGGATTCAGTGAAACTGCCTGCAATTGGCGGAAGAGCCAGAGCCAGGATCACAGAAATGAGGGCCGTGTAGCCGATTCCGTGAATGCGAAGCCAGACGGAACTTCGACCTGGAGGGAATTCCAGACTGGCAGCGGCGGAAACAACGGCGAACCTTGTAAGAAGAGCAAGGATTACCAGGGCTGGAATCCAAGCCGGCACCCCCATGCCGAATATGTTGACGAGCTGGTTCGGTGAAGAAAACCCAAGACCAACCCCCGTGCAGGCGAAGCTGTAAAACCAATCCACCGATTGATCGCCTGTGACTGGTGCGCCAGCTATACTCAAGCCGCTCATCGCCGAGTACTGGGCAGCTGAGCTGATAGAGGCGCCAAATACGTTCCAGAAAAGGGCTGCCCCGCTCGTTGCTGCCAAGGGAACGATGAAGTTCTTGCTGTTCCCGGCAAAGGCGACTCCGACTGCGCACCAGGCGAAGGCATTGGCGGCCAGCAGAAGGGCGTGCAAAAGAATATCTTCGACCGTTGCCCCACCCGCCGCGACCATGGTCGTCATGGCAGGGAGGGCCAGGGCGATCAGAATCCCTGCATAGCGAAGCCCGCTCAAGACCTTGCCGAGCACATAGCGTCGAGGTGAAAACGGAGCACTGAAGACTAGGTCAAGAGCTTTTCTTTGCCTTTCAGCTGTCACCGAAAAGGCGGCGCTGAAAGCCGAAATCGCACAGACAAGGATGTAAAGGCAGACCAGAATGCTCCCGTAAGTGGAAGTCAAGGTTGACTGGATCTGAGAAATGGGGACGCCCTGATTGTCAGTCGCTGCCGAATAGCTGGCAAAGGCTATGAGGGTGAGCAGGATTGTGTAGATGATGAGCAGCGTGACTGTTCGGGCATTGCGGAACTGAACCCGGAAGTCACGCAGAGTGACAGGGTTATCTTTGTAGCCCCCCAAAGTCTCTTTCAGCCACGCCCCGACCATTAATTCACCGCTCCGGTCGTGACGTGGAAGAAGACATCTTCGAGGTCCATCTTCTTCTCTTCAAAAGCCAGCAGGGGAAAGCCCGCCTCGATGATGCTCTTGATCAGCTCTACTTGAGCGGGGGCATCTCCCTCAAAGCCGCATTCAACCTTCTTGTCCCGGTTGATTTCGGCATTCGCTATGTGGGGTCTTCCTGAGATCCATTCCAGAACTGGCTCTGGCGAGCAGAGCAGAGTGAGGGTGAATCGCTTTTGCGCGCCCAAAGTGCGGGTCAGGGTCTCGACAGCGCCATAGGAAACCAGTTCACCCTTCTCGACAATCCCGATTTTGTTGCAGAAGCCTTCGAGTTCAGGAAGAATGTGCGAACTCACGATCACCATTTTTCCCATTCGGCCAAGCTCAAGAATCAGTTCTTTCAGCTCCGCTCTGGCCCTTGGGTCAAGACCGCTGGCAGGTTCATCTAGAAGCAGCAGGGCGGGGTCGTGGACCAGGCACCTAGCCAGGCAGAGCCTCTGCTGCATGCCGCGTGAGAGGCTTTGGACGAAGGCGTCTCTCTTTGCGGTCAGGTCCGTAAGCTCCAAAACATTGCCCACGACTTCCTTTCTTTTGTTGACCGGAACCTCGTAGATAGCGGCGAAAAACTCAAGGTATTCCCAGACCTTGACGTCATCGTAAAGGCCGAAGAAATCGGGCATATAGCCGATCAGCTTTCTGATCGCCATGGGGTCTTGGGTGACATCAATACCGTTTAAAATCGCAGTGCCGGATGTCGGCTCCAGCAGGGTTGCGATCATGCGGATAGTCGTCGTTTTTCCTGCACCGTTGCTGCCGATAAAGGCAAAAACATCACCCGGTTCAAGTGTGAAAGACATATCCTTAACTGCCTGAAAGCCGTTGTAATCTTTCTTTAGGTTTTTGACTTCAAGCATGGGCTACTTTCCTTTATTTTTAACGAACTTAAGGTCTCGGTCTGGGAAATCGAGGGTGAAGGCAGACCACACCAAGAGGATGGTAGAAAAGATGATATAGATAAGGGCAAAGAGCGGCCAGGGCATGATCTCTCCGAAAGAATTATCCTGCCATCGAGCCAAGACAGAGATCTGACCAATCGGCTGCATCATTTCCCAAAGCCTTCCAATAAAGTCGCCGCTATCGGCCAGGATGTTGAAAACGAATGGAATGAGAATGGCAGAAAGGGCTACGATTCCATAGGTTGCCAGCAAGGCGGAGAAAGCCTTTTTCATTCGACTCGATAGAAACACAGCCAGAGCGCTGAGGAGCAGCGCTTGACTGAAAACTACGGCAAAGCCTCCGACAAACTCGTAAATCCCCATGGCTTGAAGGAAGGTGCTTGAGTTCACTTCGAACAAGGCGACGATGTGGACTGTGAGAACAGAGAGGCCCAAGGCGATGAACCACGGCACAAGAATGAGAAGCCCTGACAGATATTTGCCGATCAAGACTTGAACCGTAGTCACGGGCGCGACTCTTAAAAGCTCCCAGCTGCCTCGCTCTCTTTCTCCCGCCACCGTGTTGAAAAAGATCGGTGGAACGATGAGGTATTGAGCAACAACAGCAATCATGAAGCAGACATTCGCCGCGCTGGATCCCCCGCTTGAACCAAAAGCGAGGGTCATGGTGACAACCAAAGCAAGAGGGATGCAGGCTAGGGCGACCAAAAGCGTCCCCGACTTAGAACCAGACATGGCTCTTGTCACACGGCGGGCATCGCTGAAGCTGGCGAGAATCAGTGGATTGCCGATGAAGAGCTTTTTCAAAGTCTTCACCAGGTATTCCCCTTCATTCGGTAGTTGAGGATGATTGTGCTGGTGGCTTTGCCGATCGTTGGTCCGAATTCGAGATCTTCAAAGGTGCAGAAGATGAGGTTGTTGTCTCTTTGTCCGGCGACAGGCTTGACTGTTGCCGATTTGCCAGGGGCCAAGGGGCCAGATTCTTTGCCTGCTCCTAATCGCACCGAGCGGATTTGATAGGCTGATCGGTTGGTGACGATCAGCTCCTTTTTGGCAGGGTTGATTGTGTAGGAGATCCAGCCAGAAGCGCCTTCAACGGCTGTCCTCGCTGCCAAGGATCTGAACTCAAGGTTCTTGACCGTGATAGGGGGAATCATCCTTCCTCCAAGCTCATAGGTGGTTGAAGAATTCCCCATAAAGCCAGATGATCCGCCCTGAATCTCTGCTCTCTCCATGAGTTCCATGTTCAGATTGAATCGGCCAGATCGTGGAAAGAAGAGTTCAGTGTTGAACACAGCAACGCTGGTCGCCACTCCTTCATGAGCAAAGATGCTTCCAGTTGTCACCTGAGCCTGAGTTGAGCTTCTTAGCGCGTTTTGGCTGCTCATCACCATGGCGGCGACTCCGACAGCAGCTAAGGGAGCAAATATCCAGGCAAGCTCTGCTCTCTTTAAAAATCGAGGGATAAGAATAGAGAGGGGGGCCAAGATCAGGGCAAAAATCCATACAGGGGTGAAGAGCTGTCCGGCCTGAGGAGCTTCGTACTTGAAGGCTCCTGACGAATTCGTGTTTGTGGTGTCTTGATAGCCAGGATAGTAAGAATCTTCTTGAGGCTGAAACCCTGAGTTGTCGATAAAGATATCGAATGAATCTCTCTTGGGAATAAGGGTGTGAACCTTGGCCGCAATGCGGGAAGCGGTGCCAGAGTTGATGAAGGCTTGATCGAAGGGTGAAAAGCGCAGAATCACTGCCCTTCCTGCCCCAATGCTCTTGTAGCCTCCGTAACCATTAAACTGTGGATTCGCCCATGCCGAGCTGGGAAGATCGACGGCACCAAAGGTTGCTGCTGGAATCCCGCTGAGCAGGCTGGCCCTGCCGTTGGTGAGGCCCTGCGCCTTTTCTCCGACGACGTCCTGCCAGCGAGGGTCGCGAAGAGCGCTGTTTCCCGCTCCTCCGATAAAGACCACACAGCCGCCCTGCAGCAGAAACTGCTTAACAGCCAGCACTTGAGCATCGTTAAGGCGATCTGAACCCTGACCCAGCCAAACAGAAGAGAAGGAATCGTAGCCAGAGGTCCGATCTGGTGCTGCTTCGGCTCTGGCCGGATAGAGACCGGCGGAAAGCTTTTTCAAGGGATCAGCCTTCGACATCTGCACGACAGCATCGGGCTCGTCGTGAATCACCGCGGAGCGGAGGCGAAGCATATCGTAGGAGTAGCTGAGAGGCGCTTCGATGACCCTCGGACCTGCTTCGAACTTGATCCGGCCGGAATCGTAGTAGTTCTGAGTTCTATAAACGATGACCTGCTTCACACTTCCAGTAGGAAGTTCTACAGGGTAGAGAACTGTGTTGACGCTGCCGCTTGACCTTATCTGGCCGACTAAGGGGCGTCCGGGGTTCTGCATTGTTACAAGCACAGGCCCTGTGGAATCGCCCTGAAAAACAGGAGCGAAGTCAACTTTAAGCCCCTGAGCAGGAATGATGCTGGGCAGGCAGGCGAGCAGAAAGGCCGCCACTATGGATTTCAGTTTCAGCTTCACTAACCCGCTCCTATTAGGTCCTTACGGCGCATCACCCTGCCATGATGCACCCTCCAAAAGCCTGAACGCCACTCTTTTGTCAATATAAGACAAAAAACTGAGAAATCGATTGCCCAGTGTGCCTGATCTTGTTATCAACTGCACTGGTCGTGACGCTTGAGGCGTTAGTCCGCTTCTTTTGGCTAGTCAAGTGGCGCCGTCAGCATGTATTGCCAGACTGGCTTGAAGAGCAGGTCCCCACCTGGCTTCCTAGGTGTTGAAGCATCTGAGATGACAGAAACATGGGCTGCCGTGGATGTCAGGGTCGTACCCGGATAGTTGGTTGTAAAGATTCTTGACCCCTTGAATGGCGCGGCTGTGTCATCCACGCTGACGGGTTCGCCGGCCTTGTCCATTCCCATCAAGCGGCAGATTTCGAACTGTTCGTTCATGTCGCAGCCCTGCTTGTCCTGCATGTGATTGAAGTTAAAAAACCGATTGATCGGTGTTTTCGGGGTGGTGTACCAGGCGGCTGGCTTGCCGAGGTGACGATTGTAATCCTTCGGACCACCTGTCATCACTACTCTGGCAGTCTCGTATTTGGTGGCGATGATGGCAGCGTGGCCTGCCCCCTGAGAATGTCCTGCAACAACAACTTTCGACCAATCGATCTGGTCAGGAGCGGAGAGGAACTGACTCCACTTTTCCTGAGTACGAATCCTCTGAAGATGGGTGAGGAGCTTGATCGTTCGGTTTTCAATTGAGTTGGTTCTATCCACCTGCACGTAAGGCGATTTGTCTCCGCCTTCAATAATTTCCCATCGAAAGTTGGCCATCGCATCGGGGGAAGCATCGTTTCTGGCAGTGGTTGCTGGGACATCACTTTTGTAGGTGACATTCACAACATGGTAGCCAAGCTCGGCCGCTGTGTTGCAGAAGTAAAGCGCGCCCAAACCCGTCCCGCCTGTTCCGGCCATGAATAGAACGAGCTGGTTTCTCAGCTTTCCATCTGGTGCAATGTAGGCGGCGTGACTGGATTCACGCTCCACGATGGCTGGCTCAGTGGCCCTCGGGACAACAAGCATCCTTACGACTTTGGGCGGTGCAGCAGCAGGCTGCTGAGGAGATGTCAAGACGGACAGGCAGACCACCGAAGTCAGAAGCACACTCCATTGTACCGAGGGATGCTTTAAGCTGGATTCGCCGCTGCTTGACCTCGTCCGAACTGCATTGGAGCCGAGCCGACTATCTTCTTAAAAGCTCGGCTGAAGGCAGGCTCGGAACTGTAGCCCACGGCTCTGGCCACCATGGCGACATTGGCTCCTGGCCTTTGAAGAAGCTGGGAGGCGCGATGCATCCGCCATGAAGTCAGGTACTCGCCGGGGGGAGTCCCGATCAGTTTTCGGAATCTCTCCACAAATGCTGTCCGTGAGAGCCCGGCAAGGGAAGCCATAGCCGCTAAATCCCATGCCTGAGAGGGGTTGCCGTGGATCTCAGCCAGGACTCGGCAGATGTCAGGGTCCTTAAAGGCTTGACCGAATGATCCGTCGGCAAAGATCGAGCATCGGGTTGCCTGAAGCAGGGCTATCTCTAAAAGCCGGTCAAGAATTCCTGCCGAGCCAGGGCGAGGATTGCCTGCTTCCGAGAAAGCCAGGCTCAAGGTAGTCATCAGGGCTTGAACGTCCGAGGCGTTGGTAGGAGAGATAACGACCAGATCAGGCAGAGCATGCCAAATCGGGTGCATTTGGTAATCCACCATCTGGGCTTTTCCAGAGATTATCTCCACCTTTATCGGCCCGTTTCCCGCAACATAGTTCAGCCCCGACGCACAGGGCATCTTTAGCGAAGCGACAAAGTCGTGCACTGTTTCGACTGGCCAGTCAAGATCGGTCGCCGATTGGTGGTCCTGTCCGCCGGGCAGAAGGACGAAAGAGCCAGCTTCGACCCGCCGAGGCTCATGACCGGGCAGGACAACCCACAGAGCCCCTTTCTGCACAAAGTGAAACTTAAGAACTCCCCTTTCACCGGGGAAGCTGACGTGGCGGTCTTCGGCAATGATGATCCGGCTAGTCAAATGGCATTTGAGCTCAAGGCCAGTCAGCAGGCTGTCAAATGCCTGCCATTGTGTACGATCTGCAATGATTTCGGGTGAATTAGCCATTCATCGTCCTGCCTGAGAGCTGTACCATACCCTGTGATGAAAATCGTGGTCACCACCCCGACGGGCAATGTTGGTTCTAAAGTCGTCCTCTCTCTTCTGCGAGCAGGACATCGACCCACTCTCTTCCTTCGTGATTCTTCAAAGCTTTCTAAGGAAGTTTTGGACCAGGTCGATGTGGTTGAAGGCAGCCTGCTTGATTCTGCGGCCTTGGACCGAGCCTTTACCGGAGCTGACTCAGTCTTCTTTCTGACTCCTCCTGACTACACGTCAACAGATCCTTCCGCTTACTACCGGCAGGTCGCGGAAACTGTCTCAGCAAGTCTGAATCGAGCGCGGGTGCACAGAATCCTGCACCTCAGCGGCGCTTGGAACAGCAGCGAAAGGGGACGTGGTCTTCTCGACGGTCTCGCCATCACCGAAGAAATTCTTGATAAACTGGATGCCCACATTCATCACTTGAGGCCTGGTTTCTTTTTTGAGAACTTCGGTTTTCAGTTGGGGGCGATTCAAGCAGGCCAGTATTACAGCAGCCTCGATCCTAATCTGAAACTGCCCTTCGTCGCCACAAAAGACATCGCAGAAACTGCCGCTCTGTGGCTGGTGAATGCAAACTGGGTTGGCAAGACGGCACAGGAACTCAGCGGTCCCCAGATTCTCACTTCGCTTGAGGCCTTAGAAGAGGTGAGCAAGGGCATGGGCCACAAGGTTGAATATGTTCACGTGCCGACCGAGGCAGTTGTCGAGGGCTTTATGCAGACCGGCGCAAGCTGGGAATCGGCAGAGGCTTACAGCCAGATGCTGAACGCCATTAACAGAGAAGGCAGCTTCAAGCAGCCAAAGGTGAGCGAGACAGGTTCTACTACACTTGCTTCCTGGGTGTTTGAAAATCTGAGATCTGGGGCCTAAAAAACGGCTTTCTGGATGCCAAATCCAAGCCTTTAACTTAGGCGATGCCAAGGGCCCTGTAAAGAACGTAGATAAACTAGGCTCTTACAGGGCCCGACACACAAAATGCTGACAACAAGCAATCCCCGGCTATGGTTCACCCTCTCTGGACTGCTGGTTGCCTTTATCATCCTGGGTGGCAGCTGTCTTGGCATCGCTTCTATGGTTGGAGACGAGGAGAGCAATTATCTTCGCGCCGCCAACACTGCCTCACGCTGGAGGCTGACCAACCTGCCCGAGATGGCCTTTTTGTGGCGTCGAGAGGAGCCCTCTGCTGAACAGTGGGCGGCTCTTCCCCCAGCTTTGGCGAAAAGAAAGGCTGCTTGGCGCACAGCATTGGATGATGTTTTGGGGCGCCGCGCACCACAAAGGCTCGCAGAAGTTGAGTCTGCCTTGAAGGCAGCCGATACGGCTTTGAATCAGCTTTTTATCAATGCCGAGAAGGCCATTGAATCCAAGGAAAAAGATGCCTCCCGCTTGGCTTTGAGCCTGATCCGTCGAAGGCTGAGGGCGATGGAAAGGGAAGTCGAAGGGATTCTTCAGAGAATCTATCAGCCCGATACCCTGCGGGAGAAAACAGACGGGCTGGATCCCGCTCGGCCGCCTGGAATCTCGTGACAGAAGCCTGAGTTTTGTTCAGTCCTCCGCTGGCGCTATTTAATTTTTCTATCTTCCAGCGAAGGTGCATAGGTTAATATCTAGACCTTTATGGTCATCGCCAGTCTCCTCCTCGCCACGGTTCAGGTCATGGGCGGGCAGGATCGGCCAGTTTATGTGTCCGGCTTTGTTACTGTGCAAGGCGTAAAACTGCACTATCTGGATTGGGGTGGCAAGGGTGAGCCTCTGCTGCTTTTAAGTGGGACGGGTGACACTGCCCACGCTTTTACGGACTTTGCTCCTAGATTCACAGACCGATTCAGAGTCATTGCCCTCACACGGCGAGGCTATGGAAAATCAGGCAAGCCCTCTTCAGGCTATGACATTTCGACCTTGGCTAAAGATGCCTTAGGCTTTTTAGACAAAGAGGGCATAAAGCAGACCAATATCATCTGCCACTCGGCTGGCGGCGATGAGACAACTTATCTTGCCGTCGAACATCCAAATCGAGTCAGAAAGCTTGTTTACATGGAAGCCGCTTACAACCGATCATCAATTGCGGCGATGGAAAAGCTAGACCCGATGGGGGCAGCCGAACCATCATCAAAAGAACAGGCACTGCATTGGAAGGGAATGGATGCCTTTCGACCCAACTTTAAAGCCATCAAGGCACCAGTCCTGAGTTTCTATTCGATTTTTGAAGAGCACCCAGCCGTAAGCAGGCGGACATCATTTGAACTGAGAGAGAAGGCTGACAAGTTCTTTTGGGAAACAATTCTGCCCTATCAGCTGAAGAACATTGCGCAGTTCAAAAAGGACCTCCCTTCTGCAAAGGTGGTTGAGCTTCACGGGACTGACCATTACTTCTTCGAAGACCCTAAACTAGAAGACAAGGTTGTCGCCACGATCCGCGACTTTCTAGCTGGCGCTCATTAGGTGGTTTGGGCTGAAGAAGGTCAAAACATAACCATGGGCTTCAAAATCCGCCCTTCTTTCATCTCAATGTAGTGCTCAGGAAGCTGATCCAGAGAGATGAAGACGCTGACGACCTGCTCGGCTGTGAATAGACCCCCCGCCAGAAGCTCTTTAGCTTCCCTGGTCTCGCGTGGTCCGCAGGAATAGCTGCAGGTGAGGGTGAGATCTTGAAAGTAGAGTCCGTGAAGGTCGAGCGAAGTGATTTCACCTGGCCCCATGGGGGCAAAAAGGCAGATTTTGGGGGCAGGTTCGGCTAACTGCAGGGCCAACCTGAGAGCAGCATCAGAACCTGGGCAGACGATGACGACCTCAGTCTTGACCGCCTCTTCGGGAGAGACTGCCTTATGCCCCTGACCAGCCGCCCATTCTCGGCGTGAAGCCGAAAGATCGATGCCCTGCGCCCCCGGCAGAAGGTGCATGAACATCAAACCCATGACACCCAGCCCGATGACAGAAACAGTCTCGTCGCCCCTCAGATGCAGCCTGTTGACCGCCTTGACCACGCAGGCCAGGGGTTCTATGAGGGCCGCTTCTTGTGGCCGAAGATCGTTGACATCGAGGCAGTCGTTGAGGTTGGCGGCTGGCACTCCGAAGTAATCGGCCATCCCGCCCGGCACCAGTTTGGTCGAACGCCACAGGGGATCATGAACCTCGGCCCCTCGTTTACTAAGAGCTGAATCAGGATCAGGAGCATGGTGGTGGGGGAAGACCTTCATTCCCACTGGAAAGCGCTCATCTTGTGATTCTATGACCTCGGCGCAGACCTCGTGGCCGAGCACATGGGGAATCTTTTTATCCATGTACCAAGCCATCAGCTCTCCGCTGCAGAGGCCGCAGGCCAAAGTCTTGACCAGCAGCCCACCGGGAGGGCAGCTTGGCATGGCTTCCTCGACGATTTCCACCTTTCCTTGGCCCATGTAGCGGGCGACTCGGTTCACTTCAGGCAGGCTCATAAGGGCTGAAAAACGTACTTCAAACCGCGGCCATGCTCAAGATCTTCAAAAACCTTGCCAGCTTCTGATAGGCTGCGGACCCCGCTGAGAAGAGGAGAGAGATCAAAGCTGTCGGCCAAGAGCCACTGTCTGGCTTGACGCACTGCTTCGGTTCCAAAGTGGAAGGGACTGAGGATCTTGATCTGATCGTAGTGGACCTTGCGGGTATCGAAACTGGCCGAAGTTCCGCCCGGACAGCCGCCAAAGAGAACCAAAGTTCCACCCCGTTCTACGTAATCCAAGCTCTTTTCCCAGACCTCAACCCGGCCGGTGCACTCGATCACAAGGTCGTACTGACCCTTAACATCGGTCAGCTTTTCTGGTTTGGCGCCCAGCCTTTCGCCGATTCCTAGACGGCTTGGGTTTCGGCCAGCCAGGGTCACATCGTTGACTCCCAACTGCTTAAGCGATGCGGCAAACATCAGCCCGATGGCTCCTGGACCAATGATCAGCACCTTGTCCTCCTGCCGCGGCAGGCACTCATGCAGGCCCTGAGCGACGCAGGCCAGGGGTTCCAGCAGACTCGCGATAGGGAAGGAGAGGTGGGTTGGTTTATGAAACACGTTGAGGGCGGCAATGCGTGCTGGAATCAGCAGATATTCGGCGTAGCTGCCCAAAACCTTGGTTGCCATGATGGATTCGCAGAGGTTTTCCTGTCCTCTTCGGCACCAGCGGCAGTTTTGGCAGGGAGCGCTGTGCACCCCCATGACCGCTTGGCCCGGAACAAAGGGAGCATCAATGCCCGATTCGACAACGACACCGCTGTACTCGTGGCCCAAGACTCCTGGCATAGGAATTTGGGGATGTCCGCGAAGGTAAGCCTTTAGATCGGTTCCGCAGGTCGTAGCAGCCTCGACCTTAACTAGCACTTCGCCTTCTTTTGGCTGGGGGATAGGCAGGTCTTCAAGGGTGAGTGATCCGGGTTCATGCAGGACCAAGCCTTTCATTCTTTCACCCTTCATCTCCTGCTCCCCCTCATAGAAATACCGTCTTTGTGCTCTGGGCTGCCTCAAGTAACTAAACAATTACTTTGGTAGAATCAGCCTCGGTCTCGTGACCAGCCATGCCGACAGTCAATTCGACCATCTTCATTCAGGCACCTTTAGAGAAAGTCTACGCGATTTCTAAAGACAACAGCCGCTTTCCTGAATTCATGAAGGACGTCCAGTCCCTTATTGTGGTGGAGGCGGATGGGCCCCGGGTTGTCAGCGACTATGTCGGAATCGTCTCTGCCTTCGGCCTCAAGGTCAAATGGCAGCAGGAAGACGTGTGGGACGACGCTCAGCATCTCTGCACTTTCAGACAGCTCTCGGGCGATTACGACAAGCTTGAAGGGACCTGGAAGTTCACCGAAGAGAACGGCGGCACCAGATTCGATTCGTTTCTAGATTACGAGTACAAGGTGCCAGGTTTGGGCGCCCTTGTCGGCCAGGTCATCCACGGTTTGGTGGTGAAGAACATTGAAGGCGTTCTTCAGGCCATTAAAGAACGGTCAGAAGCCTGACGGGGGAAGTCTGAAGAAAGAAGGAAGAGTGAAGACTGATACATAGTTAATCTTCCCAGCGTTTGGAGGATACTGCTCAGTTTAGGTAAGGAATTTTAGAGGAGAAGTGTGATTTTAGACGTATCTTTAAATGCGCTAGGCCCCCGGAAACACGTATAACAATACCCATTTTCAGATGAAAAAGCTCAGCAATCAAATCGACACCATTAAGGTTTTCACGGAAACATTTCCTTTAATGCCTCCGGATGAGACGACTTTTTCAGAAATCATGACTCAGCTTGACGCAAAGGCGGCTGAGATACATGGGAGTGTGTCTCAGGGCGGATTGAGCAAAAGCCATGGCGACTGGTTCGAGTGGATACTCGCGATTCTTGCATGGAATTTACACGTTAGTGATTTTCCGAAGTGCTTTGCCTTTACAATACCGAACATCTCTCAGTTCGATGGATACAAGCTATATGAAGATCCAATTTATAGCATGATTAAACACCTGAGAAATGAGTTAGAAATCCATTCAGGAGTAAGTTTGGTGACGTCGAACCCAGATTTCGTGTTCATGTTGCCGTCTGAGAAGGTTGAGACCGCCCTTTCGAATCCAATCATCAATATAGATAAGCAAGTGATCTTGAACTTGGACTCAATGTACAAAGAGTTCATTCATAAGGCCAAATATGGCGATATCCGATGTTACGCCAGTGTTAAGGTTAGTTTGAGGCCGGATAGGCGCCTGCAAATACCCCACGAAGGTTCTCTCACGAAAGCACTTCATGTTCATCTGCAGACCAGACTTTGGCAAACAGTTCCAAGTCCTCTCAAGTACTTTGCCATCGCAGGTTCTGTCACAAAAGCTGACATCCAAGCTTTAAAAACAGTAGCCACGCATTCGATTACGAGTATTGCAACGATGCCGCACTCGGCAGTTGATGAAGTGTTCGCGGCAAAAACTGTGGGTGACGCTCGTGATGTCCTATCCCAAATTCTCGCCGTTGCCAGCGCTTAGCACTTTCCACAGGGCAAGTCCGAGAGCTTCCGCAAGCCTGATAGGTACCGCATTGCCGATCATTTTTCCAATTCCAACGAGCGTTGGACGACTTTGACATCTGAATTGCCAGGACTCTGGGAACGATTGAAGCACTGCCATCTCCAGCGTGCTCAGACCTCTGTTCAGTGCTGGATGAATGTATCTGCCCTTTGCGGGGTTATAAGCAGATGTCCGAATCGTGACAGACGGTCTATCATATCTGAGTCTTCCGAATGTATCTGCCCCTTGGTGCTTGCCTGATTTCCAGCAGTCAGGTAGAAGGTCATCCGGAACAACTTTGAAGTTTTGGCCAGGGCCAACCAATTCCATGCGTTTCCGTACCACTTCCGAAACGCCCATTGAAAGGTTGTCGGGCCGATCTAATCGCCATTTTGCAAGTTCTTCAAAAGCATCCAGCACCGTTCTGTGCTTCTTGAAAGGCAAGTCAAGATATGGGTGTTCGGATAGCAGTTTTCGATGCTCGGCCTGAGTAGCGAAGTACATTGGTGCTGGCAATGATGGCTTTTGGCTAGATCTATGACCGATTAGGATGAATCTGCGCCTATTTTGCGGGTCTCCATAGTCTGAAGCAGTTACTACGGCCGTCTGTAAGTTATATCCAAGTTGCTCCAAGGTTCCCAGCAACCGAGACCGAAATTGATCATGCTTTTGATGCAGAATGCCCTCAACGTTCTCAAACAAGATCGCTTTTGGTAGGACTTCTTCACATAGCCTGAGGTAGTGTAAGGATAAATCGCCGTTCTTGGGATCTTCAGATCCTCGTTTAAGACCCAAATTGGAAAATGATTGGCAGGGTGGGCCACCAGCCATGAGGTCAAGCTCCCCTTTTTCAAGCTGAAGTTGCTCTAGAACATCTTCACCTCGCAAAAATCGGATATCTCCTGGACAGGTAAGATTATCCCCATCAAGCAGTCGCCATTCGGGACGATTAAAACCTAGAGTTCTCCGGCAATCAGGATCTACTTCTACGCAACCGATAGTTTCAAACCCTGCACCTTCAAGACCGATATCTAGGCCGCCTGTACCTGAAAACAAGCTCAGAACTTTTTGCCCTTTAGCTTTGACCGTTACATCAGACACGTCTACATAGAGTCGCTGGCAATGAGTATCGAACAATTCCAACTGTGAATCTCCCACTTTCCACACTTGAGAGGAAAAAGCTGTGGTATCAACAGTATTAAGTTCGACGTCAAAACTAAATGCGCTAGACATAACTAAGTCTGTTTACCATGCAGCATTTACTTTCTTCAAGTGATGTGCCATTTTTCTGCGCATTGTCTTCAGTAACTTACCAAAGACCTTTGCTTGACTCGTTCCCCCAACCCTTTCCACTTCAACGAGTTCGGGAAAAAAGCCATAAATCTGATTGTCCCATCAGAATTCCAATTGGCGGGAAATCCATCGACGTCCCCAGCCTTCCCGCTGCAAATCCTATCTTCTTAGAAGCTCAGCTGCCTGGACCAGATCAGTCTGAGATCGATCTCCGACTAAGACCATGGTGAGGTCGTCGACCTTCCAAGAGACGCCTTGTCCTCCGACCACTTGGCCAGAAGAATAGTCTTTATTGGAGTCGGTAAATCCTGCCAGAGAATCTGCCCCCTCGATGACAAGAAGGGTTAGAGGGCCATAGGCATCAGCTCCGCGGAACCTTACCGTTCTGTAGCCGCTGATGGCTCCGTTAGCGACTTCTATGGCTTGAAAACCTGTCGACAAATTGCAGGGGACTCTGCCAAAAACTCTCTCAAGAGTGAGGTCTGGCTGCTGTTCAGCACCAGGGGAGACCTGCAGTCCGGTGAAGAGAGAAGCCATTGTCGCCTGGCCCAGTTCACTGCGGCCCGTTATCCGGTTGACGGTGACTCCGGCGAGGATAAAGACTGCGACAGCGGCCACAAACGCCCATGAGAATCGGCCGACGAAGGATTCAGTCTGGGTGCGGGCGTCGATGGCGCGAATCTGCTCTTTAGCACGGTTAAAGCATTCGGGCGATTCGTGACGAATGGCTTTTTCCTGCAGGCACGTTCTCACTGATTCGGCCCATTTCAGCTCGCACTGCGAAGCGTGGCAGTCTTTAATTGCCTCCTTCAGCGCTGCAGCTTCCTTGCCTTTCAGCTCGCCTGATGCCAGGGAGTGAATATCTTCTCGCGTCGCCTTCATTCGTCCTCGTCGTCCATTGTGCCAGCTAACTTAATGTAGCCTTCCTGCTGCGCGTAAGCTAAAAGTTCGCGCCTCAGAATGGCTCTGCCTCTGGCAATTCGGCTTCTCACCGTTCCGACAGGAACCTCAGTAATTTCAGCAATTTCGTCGTAAGAAAGGCCTTCTAGGTCGCTAAGCACGACCGAGATTCGAAAGACTTCTGGCACTTGGGCCAGAGCTGCTTCGACCTCTGCTCCAAGCAGACCATCAAAAATCTGCCTGTCGGGCGCTTCTTCGACGGGCGCTGCCGGTTCGGCCGAGTTCTCGTCGTCGAGGGAGCTGATTCCCCCCACCCTCTGCTGCCTTCGATATCTATTGATGTAAAGGTTGGTGAGGATTCTTAGAATCCACGCCTTAAAGTTCCTGCCATCAAATCTATCAAAAGCCTCAAAGGCACGGACGAGCGCCTCTTGGGTCAAGTCCTGAGCGTCCTCGGCGTCTCGGGTTAAGCGTAAAGCGGTTCCGTAGACTGACGAGAAGCAGGACTCTGCCAGCCGCTCGAACCGCTCTCTCTGGGGGTTTCCCCTGCGGAAGAGCATGCGACCTACCGAGTTTACCTGTCGGACTCTTCAACCACAGCAGCCTCGGGTCAGTTCCCAGAGTTGGGTCAATTTGCTTTACTGGTTTTTCTCTTCTGCCGATCGAGCGTCTCCTCGTTCCTCGGAGCCACTCGAAGGGCTGGGTTCCGGACTTGACTCTTTGATTGGATTAGGACTTCCAAGTCGCATCTGTACGGGGCGGGTGGCTGTGGATGGCTCGAAGAGCAGCCGCGGGTCTGAATTGTTTGCAGCTCTATTATTCGTGGGTTTCACCCACGCCACACAGAACTGACGAGAAATAAAGAATTCTGGGTGGCAGGGGCAGCGCCCCTGAACGGCAGACTTTTGAAGGCGCACCTTCAGTTGGAAACTCACTCTCACCACAAGGGGTGGCCGTGGATGGCTCGAAGAGCAGCCGCGGGTCTTCTTGGTTTATAGCTTGATTGTTCGTGGGTTTCACCCACGCCACCCAGACCTAACGAGAAACTGAGAATTCTAGCCAACCGGAGCGCAGCACCCCGTCACCTAAGACTGATGCTTTAAACACCTCTTGTGGAGCAATCCAGTCTCAGACTTCAGTCTTCCTGCTCAACCGGCTTCGGCCTCGGAGACCCTTCCATCAGAGCCCACTCGTCCTTCTCAGTCTTGTCCCAAATCTCGACTTCCTTTCGACGATAAGCAGTCCGAGAGAGCATGTGGGCTGCGACAGGCGAAGTGATGAAGATGAAGATCACAGCCAGGACTGCGCGGGAAGATTCACCAGAAAAGCCAAAGAAGAGAGCTGTTGCCAGCATGATCATCCCCAACCCGAAGGTCGTCGCCTTGGTGACAACCTGAATGCGCGTGAAGACATCGGGCATTCGCACGATGCCGAGTGCGGCGATCAGCACCCAGACACTGCCAAGAACAAGGAGCACAGAAATGGCAATTTCCATCAGCGTTTCTCCTTCTCCATGTAGCGGGCGAAAGCGACAGTGCTGAGGAATCCGAGCAGGCCTAAAACAAGAACTCCGTCAAGGAACCATCCCTCTCCCCGCTGAATGGCAAAAACCCCAATCAGGCACATGAGAATCACTGCCATCAGATCCAGGGCAGCCACTCGGTCTGGGAGGGTCGGCCCTATGAAGAGGCGAAAAGCCGTGAGCAGAAAACTGCCAGCCAAAAGCCCAAGCACCCAGGGGATGACCGCTTGAATCACCTCATCACCTCCAAAATCCTTCTTTCAAAACCATTTTTGATCGAATGCTTAAGATCTGCGATGGTCGATTCACCAGCGTAGGCGCAGTGGACGTAAAGGTGGCTGCGGTCCGGGCTGACATCCATGCTCAAAGTGCCGGGAGTCAGAGTGACCAGCATGGTCAAGAAGAAGATCTCACTGTCAGTCTTTGCATCTAGCGGCAGAGCAATGATCGAGGGGCTGATGTCGAAGCCGGGGGTGACGGCATCCCAGGCCAGCCTCAAGTTGGCTAAGAGCAGCTCCCACATGAAAAAGAAGAAGAGCTCGATGATCTTTGGAAGCTTGCGCAGGATATGAGAAAGGCTCGGACCCGCTTTGGCTGGAAAGAGCCAAGTCACCGCCGTGCTGACGAGTAAACCCATCACGAGTCCAGTCAAATCCCAGCCGCCCCAAAGCAGAACCCAGGTCAGGGTTCCGGCGGCAATGACGCCAATCCTCATGGGTTGGCCTCCGCAGTCCGAGGCTTGATGGTCAAAGCTTCATCCTGAGCTTCTTGAGCAAGAATCGACCTCATGGGGAGAGGGTCTGTAAGGTCTCGGGCCATGCGCAGACAGAGCTGCTGAATGGGCTCGACCGCCAGGAAAGTAAGGCTCGCGGCAAGGCCGAGAACTAGGGCAGGAGCAAAGAGCCCTTTCTTCTCTGGAATTTGAGTTGGAGCAGAGCCAGCTTTTGCATAGGCCTCGTGCCAAATCTTCATCATCGACATGAGGGTGACTAGACTGGTACAGAGGGCAAAAGTGATGATTATCCAGTCGTAGCTGCCCAGCGCCCCTTGAAGCAGAGAGAGCTTTGCCCAAAAGCCACTGAAGGGGGGTAATCCAGCAAGTGCAAGAGCAGAAGCCAAGAAGACTCCTGTGGTGAGAGGCTGGGCGACTCTCAAGCCTCCCATCGATTTCAAACCGCCTGTGCCGAAGTCGCTTTCGGCCATGCCAGCCAAGTAGAAAAGGGATGTTTTGGCGATCATGTTATGCATGGTCATGAAGAGACCGCCAGCCAGAGCGAGAGGTGTGCCGATCGCGACACCAGCCAGCATGTAGCCGACCTGGCTGATGATATGAAAGGTTAAGATTCGTCGGAAATCCTTCTGTGCGTAGGCGACCACGCCACCAAGAAGCATCGATCCCACCGCCGCTGCCATGATCCAGGGAGCCAAGGCGTCGCGTGTCACAGCCAGGGGGCCGGTAAACATGCGGTAGATAACACAGACTCCCACCTTGGTCAGGGTGCCAGCCATAAGGGCGGCCAGAGCGGGTGGCAGAACTCGGTAAGAGGTGGGCATCCAGGTAAAGAGGGGGAAGACCGCCGCCTTAATCCCGAAAGCAGCCAGCAGGAGGGCAGAAGCGGCAGCTGCCAAGTTCGGGTCTGCTTCAGGCAATCGGATGGCCAAATGGGGCATCGAGAGGGTGCCCGACATGGCGTAAATAAGGCCAGCTCCGGTGAGGAAGAAGGTGCCTCCGAGCAGGTTCAAACCCATGTAGCGCAGCGAGGCGGGCAGTTCGCGTCGGCCCCCTTTGAGGGCGATGATGATGAAGCTCGACATGAGCATCACCTCAAACCACACATAAAGGTTGAATAGGTCGGTCGTCAGGTAGCTGCCTGTGATGCCGGCGGTGAGAATCTGTAGCAGGGGGTGAAGCAGGTTGAGCTGCTTTTCGCCAGAGCAGGTCCAGTGTGCAGACCAGATTCCCAGCCAGACGATGACCGAACTGATGAGGAGAATCGTGGTCGAAAACTGGTCTGCGGCAAAGGCAATTCCGAAGGGTGCCTTCCAGCCAGAAAAGTTGACGTGCTGAAGCCCCTGCTGCTGAACCACCAGCCAAAGCCAGAAGGTCAGCCCGACGTGAAGGGTCGAGACAACGATGGAACCCCATCCACGAGCCATGCCCAGCCTCGGCAGCAGGGTGAGCAGGACCCCACCTGCAAAGGGCACCAGGAAGACCAAGGTGATAAGAAGAGCGCCGAGGTTCAAGTCCGCTCCTCCGAATCAAGCAGGTCAAGATCTTCCGTTCCAGATTCCACAAACTGGCGCTTAACCAGCACCATGGCGAAGATCAAAACGCCGAAGCTGATGACGATCGCGGTGAGAATCAAGGCTTGGGCCAAGGGGTCCGAAGTGACTCCCTCTGGCTGCATTTGGCCCGGGTGGGCCAAGGGGGCTCGGCCCCTTACCAAGCGTCCGCTGAAGAAGAGCAGAAGGTTGGCTCCTGACCCGATCAGCATAAAGGCGAAGAGCATTTTCACCAAGCTGCGCCTGAGCAGGAGATAGACACCAAACCCAAACAAGAGAGCAACAATGAGAGAATAAAAGTACTGCATCACCCTTCCTTGATTGAGAGGTAGATCATCAGGATCGTGCCCGCGACCACCAGGTAGACCCCAACATCAAAAATGAAGGGGGAGCCGACTTTGATTCCGCCAAGCCAGGCAGGGAACTGCCACCAAATGCCTTTGAGGAAGCTTTGGCCATAGGCCATGCCAATCAATCCTCCGAGCACAGCGATGAAGAGGCCCGCGATGATCATGGTATCGGGCTTGATCTTCATGGTTCTGCGGACAGCCGCAGTGCCTTCGCTCAATCCTTCAAGCAGAAAGGCTGTGGCCAGAAGCAGACCGCCGATAAAGCCGCCCCCGGGGAGGTCGTGGCCCCTAAAGAGGAAGAAGATAGATGCCGTCGCCAGAATCGGCATCAGCAGCCGAGTCAGGTGGACGAGCAGGAAGGAGGTTTTCATTTCGCCACCTTCCTGAGTCTCATCAGCTCTTTAATGCCCCAGGCGGCCAAGGCCAGAACAGTGATTTCACCCAAGGTATCCATGGCTCGAAAATCGACGATGATCGTGTTGACGACGTTGTGGCCCTTGGCTCCCGAAACACTGTTGGCGAGATGGAAATCTGAAACGGCCGGTGGATTGGGATAGGTATGGCTGTAAAGAGTGATGAGGCCGAAGAAGCCTCCGATCACTGTCGCAATAGCAGCATCGCGCAGGCGATCCTTCTTTCCAGAAATCCTTCGGAATCGAGGAAGTCTGCCCAAGACCAAAACCATGAAGACGACTGTAAGGAGGTCGACGAGGATTTGGGTGAGGGCCAGATCTGGCGCTCCCATAAAGATGTAGATCGAGGTCGTCGCAAGGCCAAGTGCTCCCAACAGAGCCATGGAATTGAGCCTTGACCAAGAGAACATGGTCAAGGCGGCCCCGATCAGTCCGGCAGCGAGGACGATGACTTCGTGCCATTGGATAGGCATGAAGTTGAAGTCTCCAAACCCCTGCGATCGGTTGAGCAGGAGATAAAGACCAAGCAGGCAGGGGACGAGAAGGAACTCCATGAAGTCCCACCTCAGGCGCCTGTGATCCAGCAGGTCCGAGAGCTTTTGAGCTGCCTGGTTAAAGAGCCCAACCCCTTGGGTGAAGTAATCCTTCTGCTCAACCACGGCGGGAGTCTTGATTCCCCATGCGTAGTAAGCGACCGAACCCAGAATGATGGCGAGGGTGCTTAGGCCGAGTTCGAGGTTGAATCCAGCCCAAAGCTGAGGCGTTTTGATCTCCTGTCCCACAGCCAACGACTGGGCCAGAGGCTTGAGGTAGGCGTCAGCGAAGGGTTCTAGCATCAAGCCAAGTGCCAGGCTGGCGACACCCAGAACGATGATCGGCAGTGTCTTGGCCGACTTCGCGACGAAATCATAGCCAGGTTTCTTGGATTCGTGTTTGTCTGCCGACTTCTCTGTTTGAACCTGGCCAACAAAGGGGCGCAGAGCTACCTGAAGGGCGGCAAAAACCCAGCTGGAAGCAGCGAGAATGACAAGAGTCAGGATCAGTGGCTGACCCAAAAGGGCAGTGATTGTGTATTCCTTGCCGACAAACCCGAAAAGGGGGACGAGTCCGATCATGGAAAGTCCGGCTAGGCCAGCCCCTGCCCAAACCCAGGGGATCCTGCTTCCTAAGCCTTTGACTTCAGCTGGGTCGCGGGATCCAGATTCCTTCTCAAGCAGGCCTGCCGTCATGAACAAGGCCGCTTTGTAAATGGCGTGTCCGACAAGGAAGAGGGCGAAGGCCAGAGCCGCTTTTGATCCACCCTGAACGGCCAGGATGCAAAGGAGGGCCAGGCTCCCGAGGGTTGTGGCAGCGAGAAGCCGTTTGAAATCTCTGGCACCCCAAGCCATCCAGGCGGCGATGATCAAAGTCACTGCGGCGGGCCAGGTGATGAGGTCTCGCCATAGTGGGAGATCGGAAAGAGTCGGCTGAAGTCTTGCGGCCAGGTACACGCCTGCCTTCACCATCGTTGCCGAGTGAAGGTAAGCCGAAACGGGAGTCGGAGCCGCCATGGCCTTGGGCAGCCATGAGTGAAAAGGGAACTGAGCCGATTTGGTCCAGACTCCGGCCGCAAGAAGAATCAGGATCGGAAGGGTCGATGCCGAGCCCTGCCAGGCGATAGGGAGATCGGAGAAACGAGATGCTCCTGTTTCATTGCTCAGCCAAAGCAGTCCAAGCAGAAGGGCAAGCCCGCCTCCGCCAGTGATGATCAGAGCCTGGAGGGCAGACTTTCTGGATTTCTCCTCTTCGCCATAGAATCCGATGAGAAGGAATGACGTGATTGAAGTCAGTTCCCAGAAGACAAAGGTGAGGAGGAGGCTGTCGCTCAGAACCAGCCCCAGCATAGAGGCCATGAAGGCCATGAGCCCAGAGACAAGCCTTCCCAGCTTGGGGTCAGACCCCATGACTCCGGCTGTGTAGACCAGAATCAGGGCACCGATGCCCAGAATCATCAGGGCAAAAACTTGGCTCAGGCCATCTAATCGCCAGGCTAACTCAATGCCCAACGATGGAGCCCAGGGACGGCTTTCTATAATCCCGGCGGGCAGGCTCGCGATCCAGAAAAACCCAGAAAGGGGGATAAGGGAGGCCAGGAGTGGCGACCACCTTCGGTGTTCTTCGCGAAGTGTGTTAGCTGCAAGCCCAGCTATGGCGCCCGCCCCAAACAAAAGGGCCAATAGAATCTCAAAAAGAGACATAGCAGACCCCCTTGATTGCAGCCAAGGGCACATTCACTATACCCCTCTAGGTTCATTCGACCCTTTGAAGAGGCGGCAGCCAAAGCCATCAACCCTCTTGGGGTTGGGCCTTCAGTCTTTATTCAGACTCAAGTTCAGCCGATCAAATCAGCAGGAAAGTCCTGCCAAGAAACGGGCCTCAGCCATCTTTCCATAGATGCTAATCCAACGCTGGTAAAGCGGGGATCGGTGGTTGAAGGGAAGGGTCCGCCGTGCTGCATGGCAGGGCTGACTTCGACCCCGGTGGGAAATCCGTTGGCGATAACTCTGCCTGCCTTCTCTGCCGCAATGGGGGCTATCTGCTTGACCGATTCCTTGTCGGCATCGGCAAAGAAGATGCTGCAGGTGAGCTGGCCCTCGAGTCTGCCGAGAAGAGTCTTGAGTTCTGCAACACTGCTGACCGTCACTGCCAGGTGGAAGGGGCCGAAGACTTCATCGGCCAATCCTGGGTTATTGAGAAGCTCCTGACCCGTGGTGCGCCACAGCAGAGGAGTGGTACGGCTGGGTTCAGCCGCAGGGCCCTGCGCGACCTTCACTGTCGCCTCAGTAGCTTCGATGCCGCTAGAAAGCCGAGCGTAGTTTTCTGCGATTCCGGCATTGAGGGTCTGGCAGAGGCTGCCGGTTCTGACTTTCTCGGCCAGAGTTTCCAAAAAGGCTTCCCAGGCGGGGCAGGCAATGCCAATGCTCAGGCCAGGGTTGGTGCAGAACTGCCCGCCGCCCAAAGTGACTGATCCATAAAGCCCTTCTGCCAAGGCAGAACCCTTCTCTTCCAAAACAGCCGGGAGGAAGATTTGGGGATTGACGCTTCCCATTTCGGCGAAGACAGGAATCGGAACTTCTCGTTCGTTCGCCAGCCTCCAAAGCGCCAATCCGGCACCCTTTGATCCTGTGAATCCGACCCCGGCAGTCAGGGGGTGAGAAACCAGAAGCTGACCCGTTTCGACCAAGCCATGAATCTGAGAGAAAACTCCACTCGGCAGGCCGCATGAATCGACAGCGGCATTGATCGCCTGACCAACCAGATGGCAGGTGTTGGGGTGAGATGGGTGAGCTTTAACCACCACGGGGCAGCCTGCAGCCCAAGCGCTCGCGGTGTCGCCGCCAGCGGTTGAGAAGGCGAGGGGGAAGTTGGAGGCTCCAAAAACGACCACAGGTCCGAGGGGCTGAAGGGTTCGGACCAAACCTGGCTTTGGCAGGGGCTGTCGAGCCGGGTCTGCCTGGTCAACAAAGGGGGTCAGTCTATTTTCTGGCTGGCGAAGATGGCTGGCAAAGGCGCGAAGCTGTCCGCAGGTTCGGCCCCTTTCGCCTGTCAGTCTCGCCAAAGGAAGGCCAGATTCGGCCGAGGCAGTTTCCAGAAGAATGTCGCCAAGGGCTTCAATTTCTTTCGCGACTGCCTCCAAGAAATCGGCTCTCTTCGCGGCTGATCGCCAAGCTTCGTTTGGGAAGGCATGGACGGCAGACTCGAGGGCCGCCTTGACCTCGTTTGCTCCTCCGACTGGAAAGAGGCCGCCGAATGCTTCGCGGGTCACAGGGTTGACGGCTTGAATCGTCCCCTGGCCGAGCACGGTGGCTCCGGCAATGAAGTGAGAGGGTGTTGAGAGATCAGGCATGGCGGGTGGGTGAGAGGAGAGAAAGATCGAGTTCGGGAGATTCTTGGCTCAGAAGCTGGGAGACGATAAGGCCGGTCACTGGCCCCATGCTCATTCCCATCATTCCGTGGCCGGCAGCGACGATGAGATTCTGGGCTGTGGGCAGGGCGCCAAGGTAGGGGAGTCCATCGGGAGCGCAGGGCCGAAGGCCAACCCAGGCTTCATCTTTTTTGCCCTCCGGTGTTATATCTAGAGCGCCAAGACGGGGATAGAAGCGACGGATAGCCTCTTCCATGCCTGCCAAACGGGATCGGTTGATGTTCAGGTTATTCGGACCAAGTTCCATCGTTCCAACAAACCTTGTCCGGTCGGCGAAGGGTGTAACGGCGACCCGAGCTTCAACAAGAATCGCTGGGATTGCGGGTCGAGATTCATCCCATAAATTGACCCCGTAGCCTTTGCCGGCCAGCAGAGGCAGATTGATGCCTAAACTTGAACCCACTTCTCGGCTCCACACTCCAGCGGAAAGGACGAAAGCATCCGCCTGGATTTCTTGGCCGTCAGCCGTGATGACCGCTTTGGCTTTGCCAGATTCGTGCTTCACCGCCTTGACCGTGCTGGTGACAAACTTGACCCCCTTTGCCTTGATCGCCGCCGCAAGCCGGACCATCATGTCAAGTGGGTCAACCTGGCCGTCGTCTTTGAACCGGACACCGCCCTGCAAATGGGGAGTAAACGCGGGCTCAATCTGCCTCAAGTCGGCTGGAGTCAGGAAGTCAACTCCTAATCCCATCTTGACTGCTGATTCGCCAAACTCCCTTTCCTCTTCCCACGCGTGAGAATCGAGACAGACCATTGTCAGGCCGTCCTGACGATAGCCGCAGTCTGCACCAAGTTCTTCCACCAAGAGCTTGTGCTCTCGTCGACCAATCAGGTTGAGATCGCGAATCAAGGGGGACGCCGCTTCGACGTGGCTCTTTTTGGCACTAAGCAAGAACTTAAATGCCCATGAAAGGGTTTTGAAATCAAGCAGGCTGCTGAATCCAAAAGGACCCTTAGGCTGAAGCATGAGCTTGAGGCCAGTTTTAAGCAGTCCTGGCGAAGCCAAAGGCACGAAGTGACTGGGAACAATAAGGCCCCCATTGCCGAAGCTGCAGCCTTGCGATTGCGGCTCCTGTGGACTGACGATCGTCACTTCCCAGCCTCGCTTTTGAAGATGCCAGGCTGAAGAAAGCCCAACGATTCCTGCCCCCACCACAACGGCCTTGGGCACTAGGCGTCTCCTGTCAGCTCAGTCAGACCCCACGCAAAGGGGTCATCCTTGTCAAAAAGCAAAGTGGCTTCGCTGTTCACAAAGGCTCGGCCTTTGATGAGGCTTCGCACTCGGCCATCCGGAAGTTCTTGGGTGATGCGGGCCACAAAAACACTGCCCGTTGTCGATTCTTGGTGGTATTCCTGGTCGGCTGGCCACTCGCCGCGGGCGTGCAGCATGGCCATCTTCGCGCTCGTGCCTGTTCCACAGGGAGATCGGTCGTAAGCCAAGCCGGGACAGAGAACAAAGTTTCGGCTGTGCAGCCCGGGCCGAGAAGGGGCGCCAAAGAGTTCGATGTGGTCGATGACTCCTCCGTCGCTGCCCTTCATGCCGCTGGCATCCAGGGCTTCACGGATTTTGGCGCTGAGGTCGGTCAGTTCCCTTGCCTTGTCCAAGGTGATTTCGTAGTGGGCATCTCTGATCAGATAGAACCAGTTGCCGCCGTAGGCGATGTCGCCCGTGACCTTGCCAACTCCGGGGACATCCAGCTCGAAATCTTTCACTTCCAGCCATGAAGGGACGCCCAAAAAGACCACATCTCCGTTGGCTTCGAGCCTGGCTTCAACATTGCCAGCAGGAGTTTCAAAAGTGTGGAGGCCGGGCTGAATGCGGCCAAGGTGTCGAAGGGTCTCTACCACTCCGATCAATCCGTGGCCGCACATGCCCAGATAGCCAGTGTTGTTGAAAAAGATGATTCCCGCCACGGCCGACTCTGACTGAGGCGGCAGCAGAAGAGCCCCCACCAAGACATCAGAGCCTCTTGGCTCGCAGACGACTGCCTTGCGGAAGGCATCAAACCTTGCCGCGAAGTCAGCTTTCTTTGCTGTGAGGTCCGCGCCCTGAAGCTCAGGACCGCCAGCAATAACGACTCGTGTGGGTTCTCCGCCCGTGTGGGAATCAACGATTCTGACCATTGACTTTTCTTACGGCAGAACGGGCCGAGCCGCCAATCCTTCTCGAATGATTCGCAGAGTTTCTTCTCTTTCGGCTCCGGTCAGGTCTAGCCTGGGCAGCCTGACTCGCTCCGAACCCAATCCGACTTCCTGCAGGCAGAGCTTGATCTTCTGGACGAACTTGCCGCCTACGTCGAGGTGAAGCAGGGGTGTGTACCAGCGGTAAAGTTCTCTGGCTTCATCCCACTTGCCCGCCATCATCAGGTTCCAGAGGTACTGATTTTCTTTGGGGAAGGCGAGTCCGATTCCGGCGATCCAGCCCTTGGCTCCGAGGAAGACACATTCAAGAGCCAAGTCATCGACACCGGCCATGAGGGTGAATCTGTCGCCAGAGAGATTGATGATGTCCGTGATTCGTCTCACGTCTCCGCTGGATTCCTTGACGGCCCTGAGGTTTTCGACATCAGAAAGGCTGTGAAGCATTTCTGGAGTGACATCGACTCCGTAGCCGATGGGGTTGTTGTAAAGAATCCAGGGAAGCTGGGTGTTGGCTGCGACGGTTCTGAAATGAGTGAGGGTTTCGGTGGTGTCGCCCTTGTAAACCAAGGCGGGAAGAACCATCAGGCCCTTAACTCCGGCTTCAGTGGCTTGATCGACCCACTTGTTGGCGGCGTAAGTGTTAAGTTCTGCCACACCAGAGACCACGGGAATTCGGCCATTGGAGACTGAGACGGCGAGCTTCAGAACCTCGGCCTTTTCCTCGTAGCTCAGGGTCGCGTTCTCGCCCAATGATCCGAGCATGACCAAGCCCTGGACTCCAGAGTCGATAATCACTTCGAGGTGTTTGGCCGTGGCATCCAGATCCAGTGAAAGGTCTTCTTTGAACTGGGTTGTGACGGCTGGGAACACTCCTTCGAAGCTAATCGCGGACATGGATAGAATTATGTCCCCTGGGCAGGAGTCCTGGCCCTTCCGCGCCCTGTAAAGACCGTGACGTAGTTCTGAATGGGCCAAAGAGGCTAAGGCATTTTATGAAGAGGGCATTGATCACAGGCGCCAACAAGGGTATTGGCCTGGAGACGGCAAGGCAGTTTGGCAGGCAGGGCATTGAGATTCTGCTCGGCTCGCGAGATTTGGCCAGAGGTGAGCAGGCTGCCCTAAGTCTGAGAGAAGACGGAATTACCGCCCACGTTATTCAGCTTGATATGGAGGACGCGGCTTCGATTGGAGAAGCAGCCAGCCGGATCAAGAGCGAGTTCGGGAGCCTGGATATCTTGGTCAACAACGCCGGAGTTTGGTTTGAGGGGCAGGATATGGGAGTTTCCACAGTGGCGACCATCAGCCAGGACGACCTGATGAGAACCTATCAGGTCAACCTCTTCGGGGTTGTCGATCTGACTCAGAGACTCCTGCCCCTGCTCAAAGCTTCACCAGCAGGCAGAATCGTCAACCTTTCCTCGATCCTGGCCTCTTTGAATCTTCAGGCCGACCCCAAGGCAGAGACCTATGGTGTCAAGGTTTTTGCCTACAACTCCAGCAAGGCTGCCCTGAATTCCTTTACCATCCATCTGGCTTATGAACTGAAGGACACGAAGGTCAAGGTGAATGCCGCTCATCCTGGCTGGGTGCTGACGGATCTGGGCGGCCCCAACGCTCCTATGAACGTGGAGCAGGGGGCAAAGACTTCGGTCTGGCTGGCGACTCTCCCTGAAGATGGCCCGACTGGCGGCTACTTCCACATGGAACGCTCTCTGCCTTGGTAGGGAAGAATAGTCTTGTTCATCCTTGTATATTGAACATCTGATGTTCAATATACAAGGATGAATTGTCTTCTCAGCTTCGCTAATTCGCAGCGAGTTCCTTATTCCAAGGAGCCTTGTTCAGAATCCACTGCATGGGGCAGAAGCCGGTGACTGAAGTGAGAAGCAGACAAAGGCCAGGCAGGGCAGCCAAGATAAACCAAGCCTGATTTTTGGTAAGGCCAAGATACAGACCAGCGAAGATCATAAGGCTGGAAGCTAAAAAGGCGTGCCTTACAGGCGAAATTCTCTGCCGAGGCGCCTTGACCATGGGCAGGCCTTCTGCCTGCCAAGCTCCCGTTCCGCCCTCTAAGACTAGAATGTTCAGCCCGCTGTCGGCAAGTAGATTTTGGCAGGTCTTTGCTCTGTGACCCACCTTGCAGATGAGGATGACAGGAATTTCTGGTTCAAAGTTGACCGCCGCGTGGCTGAGTTCGGGAGCAGGGAGGTGAACGGCACCAGGAAGATGGCCGGACTTGAATTCAAATCTGGTGCGGACATCAATGAGCTTCAGGGTCCTTCCTTTCTCAAGCTGGCTCTTGAGTTCTTTGACCGAAATCGACTCTCCTTTCATTGATGACCACATAGAGTCAACTAAAGTCGAAAGCTTTCATTTGCTCAGTCCCAAAGAAAAATTACTCGTATTTCTCTAAGTCTTTGGCTAGGTACGAATGGAACTGATGGACCCCTTTCTCCCTTTCTGGGCTGAATCTGCCCTGCCCGTAGAGCCTTGACCTCAGGCCTTTCTGCACCATTTCCACCACCGCCTCGTCCTCTCTCTCGACTCTGTCAAGGGCCGCTCCAGCTCCGCTGCTCCGGCGAGATTCATCCAGCACGAAGGGGATGAAGGTGACCTTGGTTTTATCTGGAGCCAAGGGCCGCACTACGTTCACAGAAAGCCCCCATGGATAGAAGTTGAGCATGAGGTTGGGATAGATCCAGAAGTAGTAGGCGGCGACTCTTGTGCCTTCATCGGGGTGCCCGGCGGGCAGTTCGAAGCAGTCCTCGCCGCTGGCGGCCGTGCCTAGCTGAAGGTTTCCTCCTTCGAAAAGCTCGGTCCGGTAGGTGCTGTAATCCAAGGTCGCGTTGAGGGCGGCATGGATGTAGGGGATGTGAAAGCCCTCTAAATAGTTGTCCACGTACAGCGCCCAGTGCCCCTTAATCAGGTACTCACGCACCCCGGCAGGGTCGTGAACGAACTGCTCCATAGGCAGGAATCCGACGCGGCGGTCGACTTCGGCGAAGATCGTTTCGAAACTTTGCTTAGGCGACAAAGAGCAGAAGAGCCATTTTCTCCACTGGGTAAAGGGCACCTGGGGGAGGTCGTCTTTTTCGCAGGGGAAGCCCTTGACTCCTTCGAACTCGGGCATGAACTGCATCTTGCCGTCGAGGCCAAACCGCCTTCCGTGGTAGCGGCATCTGAGGCTGTTGTGGACCCCCGCCCCTTCGCAGACGATGTTCGCCCGGTGGGTGCAGACGTTGCTGAGGCACCTGATTTCATCATCGCGGTCTCTTGCGAAAAGCAGGGGCTCATCCAGACTCCCTTCGAGGAGAGGGAAGGGGTAGACCTGCCCCGGCACCTTGCAGCTTTCAACTTCTGTGATGAACTGCCACGACTTGGCAAAGACTTCATCCAGGGAGGCTTGGTAGACCTGGGGGTCTGTGTAAAACCGGCCGGGAAGCGTCCCCGAAGCTGTCACGTCTGGATCAAGTCCCCAGGACATGGGGTGAGGGTACCTCTCGCGAATCTGTCGCTAGGTGAGGCTGACTTTGGTGATCTTTAATGATCGCAAATGTAACAGCGATGTGAGGTGTGGCCTGGTTGAGCTCTGCTCAGCCAGGAATGAATGGTTTGGGACAGGTTTGGTTTGCAGCGATAGTCCAGGTGGGCTTCATTGGTTCCGAATGATTCAACTCAAAAACATAAGCGTTCACCCGCGGCTGCAGCTCATGCTTCGCTGCCATCCACGGCCACCCCTGGGCATGAAATTGGAGCGTGGCTGCAGACTAGAAGAGAAGTTTGGAGAGAGGGTTCTGCGAACCAAGATCAGGTCCCCCCAAATGCTGTTTTCGACCGAGCTGAAGGCGAAGGGTCGAAAATCGCCCAACAAAAAAACAAGTCCCCCTCCATTAAAGTGGAGGGGGATTTAGGGGGTGGGAAATCCGATTGACCTCGAAGGCAATTTTCAATCGTGATCCGGGGCTGCAGCTCATACTTCGCAGCCATCCCCGGCCACCCCTGGGCATGAAATTGGAGCGTGGCTGCAGACTAGAAGAGAAGTTTGGAGAGAGGGTTCTGGGAACCAAGATCAGGTCCCCCCAAATGCTGTTTTCGACCGAGCTGAAGGCGAAGGGTCGAAAACAGCCCAATAAAAAACTAAATCCCCTTCCATTAGAGTGGACGGGGATTTAGGGGGTGGAATTCGACTGAGCCCTAACCCAAACGGACTCAAAAAGAATCAAACAACCTGAACATCGTGGCTGCCCGACTGCAGCTCCCCGATATCACCTGCAAACTCGCCTGCCTCGTTCAGCCTCTGAATCACGTAAGCCGCATCCTCATTCTTGACCACCAAGATCATCCCGATTCCCATGTTAAAGGCACGGAACATCTCAGTGTCGGAAACCCCGCCCGCACTCTGAATCAGCCGGAAGATCGCAGGGACATCCCATGAACTGCGAGTGATCACAGCATTCAAATTGGTCGGCAGAACTCGGGGGAGATTGTCATAGAAGCCTCCGCCAGTAATGTGAGCCATGGCTCGGACCCCAGCGACATCCTGAATCAAGGGCAGAACAGAGTTGACATAGCTGCGATGAGGAGTCAGCAGAGCCTCCGCCAGAGTCTTGTCCGTGCCAGGCACCAGATCCCTCACGCTCATTCCACCGACTTCAAACAAGGCTCGGCGAGCAAGAGAATAGCCGTTGGTGTGGAGTCCGCTTGACGCCAGACCGATCAGCCTGTCTCCAGCCTGGATTCCGGCTCGGGGAAGTCTCCGCTCAAAATCAACGATGCCGACAATCGTGCCGACGATGTCCACTTCGCCATCGTGGTAGACGCCTGGCATCTCAGCAGTTTCTCCTCCGATCAAGGGGATTCCGGCTTCTTGGCAGGCCTTAGCCGCGCCAGAAACAACAGCCTGAAACTCAACTGGGTTCAGGCGGCTGCAGCCAAAGTAATCCAGAAAGAAAAGGGGCTTTGCGCCTTGGCAGAGAATATCGTTTAGGCAGTGGTTGACAATATCAGCGCCGAGGTTGCTGTAATCGCCGGCCATGGCGCAGACCTTGGTTTTGGTGCCGACCCCGTCAATGCTGCTGACCAAGGTGGGACGAGCCATCCCTTCGCGGGCCATTCCCTCAAGGTCAAGGGCGTACATGGCGCCAAACCCGCCGATTCCTCCCAGCACCTGGGCGTTGTGGCTGGCTCTAATGTCATCAGAGACATTGCGCAGGGCTCTCTGAGCCATGTCGATATCCACTCCGCTGCTTTGGTAGCTGAGGCCTTCTTCAGCCATGAAAAGGACTCTACCTGGCAGGGTGATAGGAAGAAGGGGTCACCCCTGGTCACACCGGGCCCGCCAGAGGCTGAGTCAGCAGGTATCCTTCTTTTTTGACCCGGGTCGTTAGCTCAGTCGGTAGAGCAACGCACTTTTAATGCGTGGGTCGTGGGTTCGAGTCCCACACGACCCACTTTTCATCCTCTGGGCTTCTCCAAGCGAGCTTTCCGTTCAGGCCTCACTTTGTCATCCGCCTGCTGCAAGCACCCTTTCAACCTTCAGGATGACGTCGTAGCAGCCAAACGAGTAGTCTGCCACCTGGCCACATTGGACAACAAAGGTTCCCTGACCATGGGGGCCAGCGGCATCAGCTAAGGCACCGAGCTCTTTGTAGTCATAAAACAAGATTGGAAACCAGCATGCGTAGGTTGAAGCGAAAGTCGGCGCATGCTCGGCCCTGATGCCTGCGTCACTCGAACCAATGGGGATATCTGGATAGGTCGGGGGGATTGCGACTGCGTTCTTCAGGTAGGCAAGCCTGAGTTTAGAAGGCTTCTTATCAAGAGTAATCCACTCTGAAATAACTTGCTCGGCAGGCTTTACATTTGTAAAGTAGTTCAGATTCGCCAAGTCGTTTTGGTGGTCTTTTTCCCAAACAGAAGGCACGAGGCAGAGAGTCTGCCCCTCGCTGAGCTTAACAGAAATGACGTTCATGGGCGGACGGCCGCCTGGCTGTCCCGGACCTGGATTAATGTAGAGGTCGCCCGTCTTGATACCACCATTGGGACCAGCAGAACCGGCGCGAGTGCGATCCTCTGCCCCCGCTGCGCCTGTCTCTCCGAATGATCCCACCTTGTAAAGACCCAGGGTCTCGGCTCGGTCTCCGGTCCTCAGGCCAGAGCTGATGGCCAAGTAGATCTCGTCTCCCTTGCCGTCGGTTTCAAGAATGTTGTCTGGTGTGGCCTTTAGACACTTAAAGCCAAGCACAGAAATCGTAAACGTGTTTGACTTCGCAGCTTCGCCAGAGATGATGTTGGGGGCAGTGAGTGGCCGACTTCCTGAGCTGCGGATGAAAAAGGAAGATCCTGGCGCCATGTAATCCTGCGTCGAACCCGCGATTCGCCAGTTTTTGTCGAGGTAAGCGGTGGAAGTGGGGTAGGGAACATAGACCTTCGTGGCGTCATCGTAGGTGTTGCCTGTGGTCAGCAGAACCTCTGGCGCAGAGTTCAGCCAGGAGGTGTTCAAGTCCAGAAAGGTTCTGTCTTGGTCGTTTGGAACATTGACCTGCTCTGCCTTTCCGTAAACCACATGAAACCCAGCCCCTTTCGGAATGGGCTGTCGATTAGGGTGAAAAATTGTCCAAACCGCCCCGTTGTGCCACGTCCCAAGGGCATTGGTATTGTAAATCCCTTTTGCGGTGTAAACCGATGTCACAAAAAGGCCCTTGCCCTTTACCTTCGGCATGTTTAGCGATGGGACATCGCACATGTGGCTGCCCGATCCTTCGTTATTGACTTCAAAAGCGAAGGGGCCCTTTTCAAAGGCTTCAACAACAAACCGCTCACCGTTCCGAATCGGCTGGCGGTCTTGGCGAAAAATCGTCCACTTGCCGTTGTTGAACCAAACGCCAACTGCGGGGGGAGTTTCTTGAAAGCTGCCAAGACGAGTGACCAGCAGAATGGCGTCTGGCTTGCCGTTCAAAGCTGGGTTATCAATAGTTGTTACGTTGCCTGCCACGTTCAGCTTGTTGGCCACATGCTCAAAGGCGGCAATCGTTCGAGGCTCGTTTTCGGTTTTTTGCGGCTGAGGAGACTTGATTCCCCCTTGGTTCAAAATCAGCGAAGCGACGAGCCAGGCACTCAATGGCATGATTTTTTGGACGGAGTCGCAGGTTTTGGGGTTTCCCCTAAACCTGAAGGCGGACTGAAGAGTTGGCGGGATGGCCGTTCACTTTCGGTGCGGCGATCAGCTTCTTCTGGCTGGTGTCAGCTGGGCCGACATCCTGCCCGAAGGGGGGCTGATCGAACAGGTCTTTCTCTCGAGACAGAAAGGAAAGTATGGGTGGCGTGGGTGAAACCCACGAACGTTCAGCCAACATCGTCGCTGTCCCTCTTTTGGCAAGGAGGACTTCGCTGAAAGCTTGCGTTCACGACCTAGCCCTCGCAGGCTCGGTCAAGGGTCGTGGCACCCAAAATCTCTTTCAGATCGAGACTAAGGTTCGGAGTGCCTCATTCGCTAGACAAAGAAAAAAGAGAGTTCTAGGCTTTGCATTCCTGGCTCAGCAGAGCTGAACCAGGCCACGAGAAGCTCTGAGACTTAGGGTGCCGTTTCGGGTGCCACGACCTCGTCCGAGCCTGGCGAGGACTAGGTCGTGATTGTATTCCCGTAACTCCTCTGTTCTAAAGTCAGTAGGATTTGCCATTGCCGAAGATCACTTTGTTGATCAGGTTCTGGAGAGACAGGCATAGCCAGGGCTCTACCAATCCAGTCCTTGGCCCTAATTCCCCGTCCGGGCGAATCAAACCGTAGGACCCAGGGGGACTGTGGGAGGGGTGGCCAGCCAAGCCTGAGGTATCGTTCCACATCGCGCCCCTTTGGGGGAGCACAAGCCAAGCCACGGACTAGGTGCCTGCCTTCGGTTCTTTCTTTATCATCGTTGGACGAAAAATCGTTCTGCCTGAAACAGAATCCCGACGCAGACGGCGGCATACCGGTTCGGCAACGGCGGGTGAACCATGGCAAAGAAGTGTCTGGAAATCAAGGCTAAAAGGCCTCAAAAGTTCAAGGTCCGGGAATACAATCGCTGCTCAATCAGCGGTAGAGCCCGAGGCTACATTCGATTCTTCGGAATCAGCCGCATCCAGTTCAGAGAGATGGCCCATCGCGGCGAGATCCCTGGCGTGACGAAGGCGAGTTGGTAAGCAATGCATAGCGACCCAATTGCCGATCTGTTGGCCAGGATCAAGAACGCCCAAACGGCCCGCCACATGACTGTGGATGTTCCTCACAGCAAAGTGAAGACTGAAGTGCTTCGAATCCTTGAATCCGAAGGATTCATCGGAAGCTTTGAAACAATCACTGAAGGCAAATTTCCTGCCATCAGGATCAATCTTAAATACGATTCCCGCAGCCGCAAGCCGGTGATCCAGTACATGAAGAGAGTCAGCACCCCTGGCCTTCGTGTGTACCGAGGCGCCGGTGAGCTGAGGCCCATGAGAGGAGGCCTTTCCACCCGAGTGGTCACCACCAGTCAGGGAATCATGACCGACCGCGAGTGCCGCCGCCGAAACATCGGTGGTGAAGTCCTCTGCGAGGTCTGGTAAGGAGCCCCACCATGTCGAGAATTGGACTTAAATCCATCAAGGTTCCGGCCAACGTGACGATTTCCGTCGACGGCCCCTCAATCAAGGTGAAGGGACCCAAGGGAGAGCTCGTGCAGAGCATCGCCCGCGAATTGACAATCGAGCAGGAGAACGGTGAACTTTCCGTCTCTCGCCCCAACAACCAGCGACGAAACCGATCTCAGCACGGTTTGGCCCGCACCCTTATCGCCAACATGGTGGCGGGTGTTACTGACGGTCATGCCAAGAAGCTGGAACTGATCGGTGTCGGCTACCGAGCCGCCATGGAAGGAAAGACCCTCGTTCTTAACGTCGGCTATTCCCACCAGGTGCGCGTCTCTCCTCCCGAAGGAGTTGACGTTGAGGTGCTTGCTGGCGAAAAGAATAAGGCCACCCAAATTTTGGTGAAGGGCATTGACAAAGCCGCCGTTGGACAGATTGCTGCCGACATTCGAAAGGTCCGCAAGCCAGACCCCTACAAGGGCAAGGGCCTGCGCTACCTTGGCGAAGTTGTGAAGCTGCGACCTGGCAAGAGGGCCGGCAAGTAAGGAGCGGAGCACCCAGATGGCACTCAAAACACGAACCTCCCTGCGAGTGATCCGCCACACGCGGATTCGCAAGCGAATTGCTGGTACGGCCGAAAGACCTCGTCTTTCGGTGTACCGAAGCACGAAGCATCTTTCCGCCCAGATCATCGACGATGTGAAGGGCCACACCCTCTGCTCTGCCTCCAGCCTGGAAAAAGAGCTCGGAGCTTCGGACAACATCGAAGGAGCTAAGAAGCTTGGAATCGCTTTGGCCGAAAGAGCCAAGGCAGCCGGCATTACCTCCGTTGTCTTTGATCGAGGCGGCTACAAATACCACGGGTCTATTGCCAGCCTAGCTGAAGCAGCCCGCGAAGGAGGACTGGACTTCTAACATGGCACGTAAAGGACCAAGGCTGACTGGACGTCGGCAGACATCTCGACAAGGGCAGGATCAAAGCGGTCCACAGCTCGACGTTCGAGTCATCCGATCCAACAAGGTTTCCAAAACCCACAAGGGTGGAAAAACCATGAGCTGGTCAATGCTCGTCGTCGTGGGAGACAACAAGGGCTCTCTCGGCGTCGGACTTGGCAAGGCCCGAGGCATTCCGGACGCGATCCGAAAGGCAGAAGAAGCTGCCCGAAAGAACATGTTCCGAATCCCCATGGTTGGAACCACGATTCCTCACTCAATCCGCGCTACTTTCGGCAGCAGCACCGTCGTCCTTCACCCCGCTTCGGCTGGTACAGGACTCAAGGCTGGCTCTGCTGTTCGACAGTGCCTCGAAGCTGCCGGCGTTCACAACGTTCTGGCAAAGTGCCTTGGCAACCGCAACGGAGTCAACGTTGCCTACGCCACGATCAAGGCGCTGCAGGAACTTGATCGACCCGAAGACTTGGCTGCCCGCCGAGGAAAGGACATCAAGGAACTGATGCCATGGCTTGAGAAGGCAAGAAAGGAGGAGCATTATGCTTAAGGTGACTCTGGTTAAGAGCATCATCGGAGGCGAGCCTCGCAACGTTAAGACTGCCCACGCTTTGGGCTTGAGGAAGATTGGCCAGACCAATATCTTTGAAGCCAGCGACTCAATCAAGGGAATGATCCACAAGATCAAGCACCTTGTGAGCGTCGAAGAAGTGGAAGATCAGCCCCGACGCCGACGCCGCATCATTCGTGGTGCTGCCGCCGCAGCTGCTCCTCAGGCAGAAGCCGCTCCCGCCCCCAAGAAGGCTAAGAAGGCCAAAACGGAGGAAACAGAATGAATCTCAACGATCTTAAGCCCCAGGGCGGCTCTACCAAGCGCCGCCGCAGGTTAGCCCGAGGAATCGGCTCTGGAAAGGGCAAGACCGCGACTCGAGGCGCCAAGGGCCAGAAGGCTCGACGCCAGATCAGCGGTTGGTTTGAAGGTGGTCAGACACCTATCATCCGACGCCTGCCAGTCAAGAAGGGCTTCCGCAACATCAATCACAAAGAGTACGCTGAAATCAACGTCAGCTCACTCGAGTTGAACTTCAATGATGGCGACGTGGTGGACGTTGAGACTCTGCTCTCACGAAAGCTCATCAGCCGACTGAAGGATGGTCTGAAGGTTCTTGCCTTCGGCGACCTTACCAAGAAGCTCACCGTTAAAGCGCACAGGTTCAGCGCAGCAGCCAAGACCAAGATCGAAGCTGCCGGCGGAACCACCGAAACCCTCTAATTCGAACAAAGTGAATCCCTCATCCGCGTTGAACTCGATGGGAGGAGGCAGCCGCAGGCCCGATAAAAGCCTGCGGCTTGGACTCCTTGAGACCATGCGTTTGGCCTGGGGCGACGAAGATATTCGTGCGCGCCTGGTCTTCATGCTCAAAATTTTCGCCCTCTTCGCGATTGGGATTCACATCCCCGTTCCGATTCCTGGGTTTGACCCTGTCCGCCTCGCCGGACTGCTTGAGCAGAACCAATTCTTTAACCTGCTCAACAGCATGGGTGGAGGAGCCTTTAAGAAGGTTTCCATCTTTGCCCTCGGCATGGGTCCCTACATCACGTCATCGATCATCATGATGATCCTGACCCAGACGACCCCTTCCTGGAAGCAGGAAATGAAGGAAGGCGGCGAGTACGCTCGACGCCAGCAGAACAAGCGAACCAGAGCACTTACTCTCGTTCTTTGTCTTGTCCAGGGCGGTGCCTTGGCTCAGCAGCTGATCTCGGCTCTCGGAGTCGGTGGAGGCAACTGGGTGACTATCGCCACCATCATGATCTTCTGGACCGCAGGAGCTTTCTTCGTTCTTTGGATGGGTGAGCAGGTCAGTGAGAAGGGAATCGGCAACGGCATGTCACTTATGATTTTTGCCGGAATCGCCATCTCCTTCCCCAACGTTATTGTCATGGTCCAATCCAGCCTGGCAAACGGATCTCTTCTGTGGTGGCAGCTGCTCTTCATCGTCTCGATGTTTGTTGTCACTATCTGGCTTATCGTCTTCTTCTCCACTGCTCAGCGACGGATTCCGATTCAGCACATGAAGCGGAACTACGGCACAAAGAGCATGGGAGGCCAAACCAGCTACCTGCCTATCAGTGTGAACATGGCCAACGTGATGCCGATTATCTTCGCCATCTCGCTGGTTTACTTCCCCTCGCAGCTGGCCAGCATGTTCCCTGTGGGAACCCCGATCAGCGATACCCTGACCACAATTGCCAGCTTCTTTGCCCCTAACTTTAGGGATCCCAAGGGACTGATCGGTGCGGTCATTTATGTCGGTTTGATCTTTGGCTTCACCTACATCTGGATCGCCATGATGTACAACGTTGAAGACATATCTGACAATCTCAAAAAGTCGGGCTCCTACATCCCAGGTGTTCGCCCCGGAAAGCAGACTGTCGAATTCCTCAACGGTGTCATCAGTCGCGTCACCTTTGTTGGCGCCGTCTTCTTGGCTGCCGTTGCTCTCACTCAGTACGCGGTTCCTGCAATCAGCCCTGGCGGCTCTGCAGCCTTCGGTCTGATTGGCGGCACGTCGATGCTGATTCTGGTCAGCGTCGCCTTGGAAACAATGAGACAGATTGAGGCGAATCTGCTGGTTAAGCAGTACAACAACTGAGACAACACTTGGCACTCCGCGTCATACTCATCGGGCCTCCAGGAGTCGGAAAGGGCACACAAGCCGCTCTTCTCGAATCCAGCACGGGGGCCCGCCCCATTTCATCTGGCCTGATTTTTAGGGCAGAAATCGACGCGGAAACCGACCTTGGTCAGCTGGCCAAGCACTACATCGATCACGGACAGCTGGTCCCCAACGGCGTCACTATCCAGATGATCTTCAAGCGGCTGAGAGCCGATGAAGTCCGCAGGCATGGCTTCATTCTCGATGGCTTTCCCCGCACTCTGCGACAGGCAGAATCCCTGACCGAAGAGCTTGAGAAGGAAGATATCCATCTTAATGGCGTTATCAGTTTGGAAACGAGCGAGGATGTTGTTGTCGAACGGCTTTCTGGCCGAATGGGCTGCACCAAGTGTGGAGAGATCTATCACTCGCTTAACCATCCACCTCACCGAGAAGGCCTTTGCGACCGATGCAACGGACCTCTCTTTGTTCGGGAAGATGATAACCCGGACACGATTCGAAAGCGTCTGAAAGTCTTTTACGAACAGACACAGCCAGTTTTGGATTACTATGACGGTTTGGGGTCCTTGATTCGAATCACTTCAAGCGGCAACCCTCATTCGGTCAACGATGCAATTTTGGAGAAGCTCTTTCCATGATTCTGCTCAAAAAGCAAAGCGAAATCGCTCTCATGAGAGAGTCTGGTCGGCTTCTGGCCAGAACAATGAGGATCGTCAGCGAATCGATCGTTCCCGGCAGATCAACTCCTTTGGAGCTTGATGCACTGGCAGAAAGAATCATTACCGAAGGCGGCGGAATTCCGAGCTTCAAAAACTATCGGGGCTTCCCAAACTCAGCCTGCATCAGTGTAAACGACACTGTTGTTCATGGCATCCCTGACGGCACAGTCCTTCAGGAAGGAGACATCATCAGCCTAGACTTCGGAGTCATTCTTGAAGGCTGGCACAGCGACTCGGCTTGGACTTTTCCGGTCGGAACAATTGCTCCCAACGCCCAAAGGCTTTTGAGCGTTACCAAGGAATGCTTGCATCAGGGCATCCTAAAGGCCAAGGTCGGAGCCAAGGTGGGCGACATCTCCCACGCGGTTCAAAAGTACGCGGAATCTAACGGCTACGGAGTTGTGAAAGATTTGGTCGGACACGGAATCGGAAAGAGCCTGCACGAACCGCCTAACATTCCCAACTTTGGCAAGGCAAACTCCGGGCCTGTCATTAAAGAAGGCATGACCATGTGCATCGAGCCCATGATCAATGAAGGCACGGCGAAGGTCAAGTTCTTGAAAGATGGCTGGACGGTAAAGACAGGTGATGGCAAGCTCTCGGCTCACTTCGAGCACTCTATTGCTGTCACTGCCGCCGGACCAGTTATCTTGACCACTGAGCAGGATTAATCCTGCGGGGCGAAGCTGCCGTCCCTCGCTTGCCTACAGCCCTTTCGATGGGGGGAACTTGGGGCATTGATCAATCATCCAGCTTCGATGACACTTCAGTGAAGACGAAGGGTTTCGGTGCCGTGCTGTACCAGCTTTGAGGGGGATAAGGGGCTAGCCCTTGGGCTCCCATCGCGGTGAAGAGTCTGCGATAGGTGTTGACCGAGGTATCCAGCTCTGGCACCTGCAATGGAATCTCGGGCGGCACGCTGACAGCGTAGAAGTTGGAGAAAGCCTCTCGCAGATCTGTTTTAGAAAGCGAATTTTGGTCCAACCCTACCTTCGATCCATGGTCGCCCTGCAGGATGATGATTGGCTTTCTTCCCGAACTCTGGAGCTTATCGATAAGCGAAATCAGCCGTTGTATAACGTAGCCTGCCTTGGCTCGGTAGCCTTCCCGATACTCTTCCGGGGTCCCGGCGAAGGTCATAAAGTCGCTTCCATCCCAGTAGCCGAAGGGACCCTTAGGACGCACCGGTCCGCCATTCTGATCAAAGACAAAAGGTGGGTGGGGAGCGAGGATGTGCGCCACCACAAATCTTGGCTTGCTGGTGGGGGCAGCCAGCTCTTCCAGTTCTGTAAATGCGCCCTTGATCTGGCGGCGATGAAGATCGTACTGACTCGCAGCCACGGCTCCGGCCAGCCGCCAAGGTGTGCGCGAGAGAAGTGTGCCTTCGAAGAGAGTAACGGATCCTTCCACCCTTTCCGGAAGCTGGTATCTGCCAAGCCACAGACCATCAAAGCCTGTCCCGACTGCCACGTACCTATAACCAGATGCCATGAGCTTTTGGGCCACAGCAGGCTCTTGAATAAAGGGCTTTAGCACCCACCGCTTTGTCAGGTCTTTAGCGGAGCTTGGAAGCAGCTTCTGCAGCAGCTCCATATTCAAGGTGGATGAGACAGAGAGTTCAGTTTGAACATAGCTAGTTCTTGCCTGATCGACGACCTGAAAACCGCGCTCTTCAAGATCCTTAGTGAACCCACTGATATCGAGGTCCATTCGCTCTTTCAGAACATCAGCCCGGCCAAAGCCATCCAGAACGATATGAAAGATGTCGGGCCTTGGGCCAGGAGGCAAAGCGGCCATTACGGCTGTGCCTGCAGATGCCTGCTTGGCTGGCATTGACCCAAAGGAAAGCCAAAGAATGTTTGCGACAGAGTAAACAGTAATGCACAAGCCCAAGAGGTTCAGTGGATGAGCTTGCGGACGTAATCGGGCGGCCAGCCCGGCGATCACCAATCCACCGATGATGTACAGCGGCATCGCCGCACCGAACATGAAGTTATCGATCTTGGGAGCCAGCCAACTGAAGCTCCAAAGCCAGGCCAAGAGTGCTGCTGCTGCTGCCGCTCCTCTTTGTTTGTCTCTGAGCAGAAGTGAAGCGCCAGTCTGAAGAATCACCGCCGCCGCGATCGCCGCAAAGAGGGGTCTGACGAGGTGCTGGGCTGGCACCAAGGAGAGGTTTGCAGAAAAAATGGCAAGAATGGGGAAGACAGCTACAAAGACAGGATAGAAAGGCAGCTTTTCGGATTTGGCCCTTCCATCCAAACTCTCGTCTCCAGAAACTGGAGACTGAGGATCTGTTTCTGATCCAATCATTTAACTCTTCCCGAAAAATCTGGAGATCCAAACTCAATAAGAATCAGGGCATCTCCTCGCGATACTGCCAATGAAAAACAAAAGAAAGCCCAGATACAAACGGGCTTGTTCCTGAAAATTAGTCGTCTTGGAACACAGATCCTGCCGCTGAAAGGAGTGTCAGCGGCAGAACGAGATCTCACTAGTGGATATCGTTTTCCTGCTTTCGGGGGCTCGGCTTCAGCTTGGCCCACAGCATCTTGATCTGGTTCGGAAGCATGATCGAGAGAGCCAGAAGACCGCCGATCAGGGCTTGGAAGAACATGCTGGCAGAACCGCCATCAATATAAGCCAGTGAGTGGGTCAGATCCAAAATCGAGTTCATAAGTTGTTTACCTGCACCGCCCAGACGAGGTAACTGAACGTTCGTTCAGAGAAAATCAGGACCAAAAAGCAAATGGGGTCCTAATGATTATTTTTGTAATTCACGCGAACGTTTTGCAGAGTGATTTTTCCGAGTCATTTTCTGCCGCTCTTAGAAAAAAGGTGGGGCTGAAGCAATCGCTCCAGCCCCACTATTATGTGCAGGTCTTTAAACTAAAGCCCCTGAACCAATGCCCAGGTAGCCTTCAGGCTCTCGGCAGATTTGATCAGCAGTTCCTTTTCAGAAGCGCTGACGGCTGGTTCGAAGATTTCAACAACGCCCTGTCGGCCAACCCGGGTGGGAAGGGAGAGGGAGATGTCGCTGATGCCCAGCTTGCCGTTCTGAACAGCAGAGACGGGGAGAATCTTGCCCTGGTCGAGTGCCATGGCTTCGACGACTTCCTTGATTGAGATTCCGACGGCTCGGCCTGCGCCGCCCTTCTGTCGAATGACTTCAGCACCCGAGGTCTGAGTCTTCTTAAAGAGCTCCGTGGCGACTTCGTCGTTGAATCCGGGAATGGTGGCCAAGGGCACTCCGCTGATGGTTGCGGAAGACCAGATCGGCACCATGGAATCTCCGTGCTCGCCCAAGATCAAAGCCTTGAGGTCGGTTGCGGCCACCTTCAGGTGGTCTGCAATCAGGCTGCGGAAGCGGGAAGTATCCAGCACCGTGCCGAGTCCGATGACCTGGCTGGGGGGGAGGATTCCGGCATGGGCTGCCATGTGGGTAAGAATATCGACCGGGTTGCTAACGACCAAAATCGTTGCAGTCTCGGGCAGCTTGCAGGCCTTCACCGATTCGAGAATGCCCTTAAAGAGGCCAACGTTTCGGTTGATCAGGTCGAGCCTGGTTTCATCTGGCTTGCGGCGCAGACCAGCGGTGATAACGACACAGTCGCTGCCGTCGACGATTTCGTAGGTTCCGCTTGAGGTAAAGACCTGGCTGGAAGAAAGGGCCGCTCCGTGGCGCAGGTCCAGGGCTTCTCCGTGGGCTGCGTCGGCGTTGGCGTCGACGAGGGCGATTTCCTTAACGATTCCTCCCAACTGGAGGGCAAACGCTGCGTCGGCTCCGACTCGGCCGCCGCCGCCAATGATGCTGACCTTCATAACTTAGTGGGTCTCCCCATTGGATTATGGGGTCGTCAGGCGACTCCCTCGTGGGCCATTGACAGCCTATCGGGGCAGCCAGGGATTCTCCGCTGGTGTGGCCCCTCAGCCCTCAGAATGCAATTGAGCAAAGGGTTTTGGGTGCCGCGATCCCATCCGCGAGGAACCAGCGATGGGTCGGGAATGACGAGTTTGGTTTTAGTCCTTTCCCGCCCGACAGCAAGCTGATCGGGACGGGGCACCCTACTCTGCAGCAAGCCGACCGTCTTGACGGGTGGCCGGGGCAGGCTCGCCAGAGCAGCCCCGGCCACCCTTTTCAAAGTAAAGCAGAGGGTGCTGTTGGTTAAACCAAGCCAACAGCAACCCCATGCAGGGATTCAATCCTTCCTTCGTCACCCCACGGAGAATGTCCCGGCGAAGAAGGACAAAGGCGGAAGCGAGATGACAGCCCGGCCATCCTGAAGACAGACCTGATCGAAGTCAACAGCCACGACCTTGGGGTCCTGGCCGAACTCGTTGTAAGCCTGAGCGTCCGGCCCAGTCACGATCTCGGCATTCTTCACACCAGTGATGTGCAGAGTCGCCAAGTCAACAATCACTTCAGATTCATCCGTCGTGCTGCGGTTGACCAAGAAGACGTTGAGTTCATCCTTGTTCAAGATCGCGCTGGCATCAATCTGTTTGGCGCCGGGGTAGCTCTTCGAGTTGGCGTCCGGACCCTTCACCGTCACTTCGAGTGAAGTTCCAGTTCGGCGGTTGGCAAACATTTCAATCGGATAGAAGATGCTCTGCAGAACCATCTCGTCGCCACGAGTGAGAATCGGAGCGATGACGTTGACGATCTGAGCGAGGTTTGCAATCTTGACCGTATCGGCGTGGCGGACGAAGCTGTTGAGAAACTGAGCCGCGACCAGGGCGTCTTCCAGATTGTAAACCTCTTCCAGCAAAGGAGGAGCCTCCTTGCCTCGGCCATCAACATGGTGGCCGGTTCTGGCTCGGTACCACACGTTCCATTCGTCGAAGCTCAGGGTTACCTTCTTCTTCGATTTCAGCTTGCCCTGCACAAAAGCGCAGACGCTTTCCATCTCTTCAATCTGCTTGTCAATAGAAACTCCGACAGCCAGATAGTCTTCTGTATCTCCGTCTTCGTTGCCCACGTAACGGTGAAGGCTAATGTGCTCGATGTCGTTGTAGCAGTACTCCAGCACCTTGCGGTCCCATTCCATGTAGGTGGGCAGGTTGACGGCGCATGATCCGCAGAGAACAAGCTCGACCTCGGGGTCGTACATTTTCATCAGGCGGGCGGTCTGCTGAGCTCGAATCGCATAGTGCTCGGCAGGAACATGACCGATCTGCCAGGGGCCGTCCATCTCGTTGCCCAGGCACCACAGCTTGATGTTGTGGGGGTCTTCGTAGCCATGTTCGCGGCGGAGGTCGGCCCAGTAGGTGTGCTCTTTGCCGTTGCTGTACTCCAGCCAGTTTCGAGCTTCGGCGGGAGTGCCGGTGCCCAAGTTGACCGCCATCATGGGAGTCCAATCCATCTCATTGGACATCTCCATAAACTCGTTGGTGCCGAACTGGTTGGGTTCAAGGCTCTGCCAGGCAAGGTCCATTTTGGCGGGGCGCTTGTCCCGGGGGCCGACTCCGTCAAGCCAGTCGTAGCCGCTGACGAAGTTGCCGCCTGGGTAGCGCATGGCGGTGAATTTCAGCCGTTTTAGGGCATCCAGCACATCCCAGCGGAATCCACGCTCATCGGCATGTTTTGACCCGGGATGATAAACGCCTTCGTAGACGGCACGACCAAGGTGCTCAAGAAATCCGCCAAACACACGAGGATCAACCTCGCTGACGGTGAAGGATGGATGCAGGAAGACGGTGGTCGGTTTCATAAGGGTCTGAGTTAGTCTTTAAGGCCGGAAGAAGTCATGCTCTCGATGATCTGTTTTTGGAACACCAAGAACATGATCAGCAGAGGCAGGGTGGAAAGGAGGCTGGTTGCGATGGTCAGCCCGTACTGGGTGGAATAGCTGCTCTGGAAGAGAGCGATTCCAACCGGAAGCGTGTAGTTGGTCACCGATTCCATAAACACCAAGGGTGTGATGTAATCGTTCCAAGAGGCGATGAAGGTGAAGACCGCCAGGGTGGCAATCGATGGTCCGCAAAGAGGCAGAGTGACTCTCCAGAACACCTGGGGCAGGCTGCATCCATCAATCAAAGCGGCTTCTTCGATTGCGGAGGGCAGGCTCCGCATGAACTGGCTGAGCATAAAGACGCCAAATCCTCCGGCTGCTGCCGGAAGAATCATGGCGTAGGGGGTATCCAGCAGCCCCATCCGGCTCAGAATCACATAGAGCGGAATGAGGAAGAGCTGGGCGGGCAGCATCATGGTGCCCACGATGACGTTCAGCAGCAGGCGCGACCCTTTTAGCTTGATTCTTGTCAGAGCAAAAGCGGCCAGGGATGAAAGGACCACCACTAAAAGCGTTGTGCCAGAGGCAATGTAGATGCTGTTGAGGAACCAGAGCCCAACAGGAGCTTCTACTGAGTTCTGCAGAACTGACTGGTAGTTTTCAAGATCCCACGACTTGGGCAGAATTGCATCTGGCCTCAAGACCTCGGCTTCACGTTTGAACGAAGCGAAGGTCATGAAGATGAAAGGCATGACGAAAAGCATGCCGATCAAGCCCATGACGTAAACCACGATCACGTTCTTGAGTTTCATGCTTCCACCTGGCTTCTAAGAACCCTGGCCTGAATGATGCTGAAGATAAGAATCCCGGCGAAGAGAAGCCAGCTGATGGCGGCTCCGTAGCCGAACCTGAACCCGTTAAAGGCAGTTTCAAACATGAACTGCACCATGCCGCGAGTCGAGAAAGTTGGGCCACCGCCGGTAAGAATCATCGCCTGCCCGAACATCTGGAAGGATCCGATGGTGGTGGTGACGAAGACGAAGAGCAGCACTGGCTTAAGCAGGGGAATCATCACCTTGCTAAAGACCTGCTGGTTGGTCGCGCCATCCAAAGCAGCTGCTTCGAAGAACATCTTCGGAATCTGCTGCAGAGCAGTCAGGATCACGACGCTGGTGCCTCCGACTGTCCACCAAAGGCTCATGATCACGATGCTCGGCATGGCAAACCGGATGTCTGTCAGCCATGGAACCTGGGGTCCTCCGGCACTCTTTATCGCGTAGTTAAAGAGTCCGAACTCGTTGTTGAAGAACCACTGCCAAAGGATTCCTGTGGCAGCAACATTGAGCATTGAAGGCAGATAAATCAGCCCTCGCACCATGTCTCTGCCTTTGACCATGGCGTTCATCCCCAGGGCCAAAGCCGTGCCAAGTATCAGCACGCTCGGCACCATGAGAAGGGAAAAACGACCTGTCGCCGAAGCCGCCATCCAGAAGAACTGGTCGTTGACAGCATCGGAATAGTTCTGAATGCCGATGAACTTAGAAGCGCTCGCATTGGCCAGGTCGAGCTGGACCACCGAGAGCCACATCGATACCAAAACTGGCACGATGACGAAGATGAAAAAGAGCAGCAGGTAGGGGCTGAGAAAAGCCCATCCCAAAAGCTGTTCCTTTTGCTTCGCCGTCACAGAGGCCTCCCTGTCCCGTTCTCATAGGATTCCGGGTACTCGCGTCTGTCTCGATCGATGACGGTCTGAGAGGTTCTTTGAGCCTCATCCAGAGCTTCTTTGGCTGTTGCCTGCCCTCGAAGAACTTTTTCTGTGGCGCGGTCGACTTCAAGCATGAACTCAAAGATGACCGGAGTCCTTGGTGGGTAGAGCATGGTGGGAATCTGCTCGGCAAAAGCAGACTGCACCTGCAGATCTTTGAATTCGGGCTTGGCTCTAACGCTTTTTCGTGTCGGAACCTGTCCAGCTGCCGCCCATTCCAGGCTGTGCTCGGAAAGGTATTTGACGAACCTTGCCGCCCCGGCTCGCTGTTCTTCACTTAGGTTCTTTTTGAGGCAGAGGAGGTGCGAGTTCGCGAGGGTTCCTGGTCGATCTCCGATGGCAGGCAAAGGGGCGCCCATGTACTCAAGATCATTGAGCCTGATCAGGTCGCCCAGCATAAAGACGCCGTCCCACACCATGGCCGCCCGCTTGGTTCTAAAACCAAACCAGCCAAGTCCGTTGTCGGGCGGAGGAACCAGCTTTTTGGCCGTCAGTTCGCCCAGGAATTCTAAGGCCTTCACATTCTCGGGCCGGTTGAGAGTCGGGTTGCCGTCTTCGTCAACGTAGCCGCCGCCGAATTGAGGGATAAGGCTTCGAAAGTTGGGACCCCAGCCAGTCAGGGCGAAACCCCACTGCTTTTCTTTCAAGTCGCCGCCGGGTTCCTTGGTTGTCCTCTTCATGAGGTCCAAGAATTCGGCTTTGGTTTTTGGGGCACGGGGCTCGCCTCTTTCATCAACAAAGCTGACATCCTTCAGCATCTGCTTGTTGAGATAGAGCCCTTGGGGGTGGATGTCCAGGGGGACAGCGAAGCTTCTGCCGTCAAAGTCGACCTGATCAATAACTGATTCGTCGAAATCAGACTTCGGCAGACCGTCTGGCCCTTCGTAGAGGTCAGTCACATCCTCGACGAAGCCAGCTCGTCGAATGCGGGCCAGTGCATCAGCGTGGACGACAAAGATCTCTGGACCTCTGCCGTCGCTTCCAGCGACAGTGAGCTTGTTGTAGTAGGTGGCCCAGGGGATGCGCTGCATCACGACTTCAACATCTGGGTTCTGTTTGTTGAAGTTCTCAATGATCTTCAGCATCACAACCCCATCGGGACCAGTGAAGCCATTCCAAAAGGCGATGCGGGTTTTGCCATTTGCGGCTGAACCCCCGGTGAGAAAAAATCTTAGCCCTCCAGTCACAGCCACCAGGACAAGGAGTCCCAGAAGAAGGCCGTGAATGTTAAAGCTGGCGCGCCGCCTTGACATTGTTTTTAATGGCACGAATCACCACTCCTGCCTGGTTGCGCCCCACTGCGTACTGCCTTGATTCATCCAGAACCAAAGAATCGACCCATGCGCCACCCGGCGCTTCCATAGTGGGCCATTTCAGCTTCAAATCGCTTCCATTTAATTCCCAGATGCCTTCGCGGCGGTTTTGGATCAGAATTCCGCCCTTTTTGAGCTCCAAATTCTCGATTCGTCCGAAGTCGACCTGAATCTGCCAGTCACCTTCGACCGACTTTGCCTCGGGCAGCTTGACTCCAGATGGAAGACCAGGCAGGGGCCAGCCGTCAGATCCCCAGACGATGCTTCTGACTTGGAGAGTCGGTGCTCCCCACAGATCGCGGGTCCAGAATTTGCGGCCATCGTAATAGTGGTAAGCCATCCAGTGGCTGCCCTTGGCGTCGGTAAAGAAGTTGCCTCCACCTGGGCCGAACATAGGTGCGCTGGACCTGAGCAGAACCGTGTGTCCGCCTTCGGTCATGGGCTTGCCGTCGTAGCCAAGAAAGGGTCCGGTCGGAGATTTAGATCGCCCGACCACCATGCGGTAGGTGCTGCGGATTCCCTGTGCGGCCAAGCCGTAAGTGACACCCAAGTAGTACCAGCCGTTTCGGTAAAACATGGCCGGAGCTTCCAGCGGGTTGCCCCTCTCGTCATTGCTGGCGACATGAAGCGGAGCCTTCTTAGGATCCTTCAAGGCTCCCGTTTTGGGGTCAAGCTCCACTTGGTACATGCCGGACCAGTAGGATCCGTAGACCATCCAATGCCTGCCGTCTGGCCCGATTAGGACATCGGGATCGATGGCATTAAAGTTGGATTCTCCTGCCTTGCTTGAGAGAAGAAGACCCTTGTCCACCCACCCTTCAGCCGGGCGACCTGGGTTGAACTTGGCACATTCTGCGAAAGCTATATAGCTAGTGTTAGAACCGAACTTTTCGCTGGCACAGTAATAGACCCTGATGGAATCCCCAACAACCAGGGGGGCCGGAGCCCAAACCGACCGATGGTCGGGGATGGCCTTGGTCAGCCACTCTGGTTGAGTTTTAAGGATCGGACCATGCTGATCCCAATCGAAAAGGTTTTTAGACGTGCTGATTGGGGCGAGTTCATGGCCGCTGGTGTTCACCATCACATAGCGGCCTTTGAAAAGGGCAATGCTTGGATCGTGAACAGAGCCTCCTTCGTAGCGGGCGCCATCGAAGGGAAAAGCAGCATCTTCCGCAGTCTTCAGCCAATCATTCCAATTGGTCTGCGGAGTCTGGATAAGGGTGCCAGCCATGAGAATCGCCGAAATGAGCACGTCTTTGTGACCCTCGAAAGCTACTGACCAGCGCCGGGAGGTGCTGTTGGCGTGCCGCCGCCCTGCTGACTGGGGGCCATCTGCTGCCTCTGCTCGTCGCGAGCCTTGGCGATTTCAGGGTCGGGCTGAGTTTCATCGCTGCAGCCGACAAGAGCCGTGCCGAAGCTGAGAATCAAGAGAGAAAGAAGAGGGAGGCGAAGCTTTTTCATTCGGGGGATTGGCCGATATCGGCCAGGACATGGGAGGGATGAGAGAGGGCCACACTCAGGGCCCTCTCATGCGCACTCACCGTCAGCAACTAGAGAGCAGAAACGTCACAGCCGCCCCAAGACATCCAGAAGTTGGTGTCAGGGGTTGGATCATGAAGTTTCGTCGTGTTCGGAACGTCCGACCAGCCGGTCAGAGAGTTTCGATGAACGATCGTGTGCATTCCGAAGTTGCGGAACGAGATGCCGTTTCGCTTGCTGTACTTGGCGTGGCCATCGGCGTAGCCGTAGTTGTCACCCTTGTCATAGGTGTTGCCCATCCAGTTGATGTCAACGCCATTGCAGGCGGGGGTGGCATCGCCGAAGCTGTTGGACCACTGAGTCGGCTGAACCAGGGCTTCGCGGGCCGTATCGATCTTTCCTTGGAAGACGATAAGGGCAGCGACGTCGCTGATCTGAGTCTGAGACTTGGCCAGAACGATGCCGTTGTAGGCGTAGCTGGTGTTGCCGGCGCCGGCAGCGTTGGCGTAGTTCCAGGGCACATTGCCGCCCAGCTTCGCAGCCGAGCTCTTGTAGATTTCAAGGCTCTTAAGATAGGGGAAGAGTGATCTGCCCCAGTTCTGGCTGGCCAGGGGATCCATGAATCCCAAACGGCAGCCGCCATTGGTGTCGTTGCCGCACTCAGAACCAGCGGTCCAGAAGGGGAAGCCATCTGCGTTGCGGTTCTGGTCAGGGAAGTAGTCGTCGTAGTCGGCAGCGTAAAGAATGTTGCCGGTGGAAAGCTGCTTGACGTTGCTGAGAGAAGATGCCTTCTTAGCCGCTGTCTTGGCCTGAGCGAAGACGGGGAAGAGGATGGCAGCAAGGATCGCAATGATGGCGATGACAACGAGCAGTTCGATGAGGGTGAATGCCTTTTTGGATGAGTTCACGATTCTCTCCTGTGAGAATTGCACTTCAAGAGTCGGGGCACCTACGCTCAGGCTCTAGAAGAAGGGGCGACCGCTGATCTCACTGATCCTTGGTCTTGCCTGATTCGACTTTACCACAGGACATAGCCAAATGAGAATACGTTTTTCTAAAAATTCATAAAGTCGACTGCGAATGAACTCTGGCGAACCTGCACAAATCCCGCAAAAAGGGCCGTTCAGCCTCTAGGCGGACTGAGTTGATTTGGCTCTTCGGCGTGGTTTTGCCGACGAATCCTCGACCGGGGGCAGGTGTCTCAGTCTGAGGATGAGGCCGATTTGGTAGTTTCCAAAGCACTTGCCGTAGAGGGTGAATCCGCCCTGATTTTTGGCTTCATCCTTGACGCCGATCCTGATCTTGGTGGGCGCCCAAGGCATGATGTGGAGGTCTGAGATTTTGACGTGAGAGAGTTCCATTCCATCAAGGAGAGTGCCTTTCTCGTCGACAGTCCAAGTTTTAAGAACGCCCCATTGGTTCATGTTGTCGGGGTACCAGGAGGGGTTGAGCTGGCCTCGGCTGCCGCCAAAATCGCCCGGAGAAGTCCAGGTTCCAATCTCGATTCCGTTGACCCAAACGGTGACATCGCTGGGCCATTGATTGTTGTATCCGGGGGCTTCTGACCCCAGCTCCATCACAAGTTCCAGCGAGTTCACCTCGGCGTTCACTGGCATGGTGTTGGCAAATGCGTATTCAACCGATCCTCCGGCCGACCAGATAATCTCAGCATCAGATCTTTCTGGGAGATAGAAAGAGACAGGGGCATCCACTAAGCCAATGAACTTTTCTTTGGTTGCTAGGCCGCATGTCGGGCGCACATCGATATCGGTGTACATGCCCACGGGGAGCTCTGTTTCTGTCACCAAAAGGTCTTCGGCGGCTTTGGGGGCTAAATCGACAATCAGCCTCTCAAAAACGCAGCGGCATCGCTTTTGAGTGCCCTGCATGGCGGCGACGTAGTCGCTGCGGACGAGGCCAGCTTCTTCAAGAATCTGAACGTGTTTTGTGACGCTGGGCTGAGTCAGCTCAAGGGCGGCGCTCAGCTCGCCGATGTTCATTTCTCGAGTGGAGAGCAGCTCGATGATCCGCGCCCGGGTCATTGACCCTAAAGCCCGAAAGAGGGCTACATTCTCTGGAGCCGCGAGATCGGTAACGTGATGCTGCATGGGAAAGTCCCATTCCGTTGTACCCGAGGTGTTGGTTCTGCAATACGCAGGAAAAGATCGGCTAAACTCGCCTTAAGCTTCAAGGGACGCGATTCGTATTCACACATTGGAATAAGAAAGGCTCCCTAAAGGAAGAGGCTCAATGAAGAAGTCCACCTTTTGGTTCGTCACAGGCAGTCAGCATCTTTACGGCCCCGAGGCTCTAAAGCAGGTTGCGGTCAACTCTACAGTCATTGCCCAAGAGCTGAATTCGTCCAGCCTTTTTCCGGCTCAGGTGGAATTCAAGCCTGTCATCACTGATCCAGAAGGTGTAAGAAGCCTGATTGCTGCCGCAAATGCCGACCCCGACTGTGCTGGCTTGATTTTGTGGATGCACACCTTTTCTCCTGCAAAGATGTGGATTGGGGGTCTAACCCAGGCAGCAAAGCCAATCTGTCACCTGCACACACAGTTCAACGCCGAGCTCCCCTGGCAGTCCATTGATATGGACTTTATGAACCTGAACCAGGCGGCCCATGGCGACAGGGAAGCAGGACACCTCCATACCCGGATTGGCTTGAGGCGCAAAGTGGTAGTTGGCCACTGGAGCCATGCTTCAACCCAGAATCAGCTTGGTGATTGGGCGAGAGTCGCTTTGGCGTGGCAGGATTGGCAGGGAGCCAAGTTCGCCCGGTTCGGCGACAACATGCGCTACGTTTCGGTTACCGATGGTGATAAGGTTTCGGCCGAAGCTCAGTTCGGATTCGCGGTGAATGGCTATGGAATCGGCGACCTGGTGGCGGTGGTCAATTCTGTCACTGAAGATGAAGTCAGCGGGCTGGTCTCGATTTATGAATCTGAGTACGAGATCGCTCCTGAACTCGCCGCTGGCGGCGCAAGGCACGATGCTCTCAGGTACGCGGCCAGGCAGGAACTGGGAATCAGGAAGTTTCTTGAAGAAGGCGGCTTCAAGGGCTTTACCACCACTTTTGAGGATCTTCACGGACTCGATCAGCTGCCTGGACTCGCCTGCCAAAGGCTGATGGCGGATGGATACGGTTTCGGCGCAGAAGGAGACTGGAAGACATCTGCTCTCTTAAGAGCTTTCAAGGTCATGGAATCTGGCAGGCTCCCCGGCACCAGCTTCATGGAGGACTACACCTACCATCTCGTTGAAGGTGAAGAGGTCGTTCTTGGCGCTCACATGCTGGAAATCTGCCCCACCATCGCCGACGCCCAGCCGAAGCTTGAGATTCACCCTCTCGGAATCGGCGGCAAGTCAGATCCGGTTCGAATGGTCTTTAACGGCCGCACCGGAACAGCCACAAACACAACTCTCGTTGACCTTGGTCATCGATTCCGCTTTATCGTCAATGAGGTCGAAGCCATTGAGGTGCCGGATATGCCTAACCTTCCTGTGGCCCGAGCCCTGTGGAAGGTGAAGCCCAACTTCCAAGACGGAGTCGCCGGCTGGATCTACGCTGGCGGCGCGCACCACACCGTCTACAGCTTCAACATCTCGACCCAGATGGTCAAGGATTTTGCCGAGATTGCCGGAGTGGAGTGCTTGGTTATCGACCAGGACACCAAGCTCAGCCAGCTTCAGAACGAGATCCGCTGGAACGACTCGAGCTACAGGCTGCGAGGATAAGGGAGAAGGAAATGATCAGACTGCAGCTTCAACCGAAGGCAGAATCGCCCACGATTCACAGGGAGATTTACAGCCACTTCGCCGAACACTTGGGCCACTGCATTTACGGCGGTCTTTGGGTGGGCGAAGATTCCCCCATTCCCAACACTAAGGGAATCAGAAACGACGTTGTCAATGCCCTCAAGGATCTCAAGATTCCTGCTCTGCGCTGGCCTGGCGGCTGCTTTGCCGACGAATACCACTGGAAAGATGGGGTCGGACCGAGGTCAGAAAGGCCCTCGATCTACAACTCTCACTGGGGCGGGGTGGTGGAGAACAACCACTTTGGCACCCACGAGTTTTTTGAACTCTGCGGTCAGCTTGACTGCGAAGCCTACGTCTGCGGGAATGTCGGCAGCGGAACTGTGCAGGAAATGTCCCAATGGGTCGAGTACATCACCTCTCCTGCTGATTCACCCATGGCAAACCTTCGCCGCAGGCACGGCAGACAGGAACCCTGGAAGCTGGCCCACTTTGGGGTCGGAAACGAAAGCTGGGGTTGTGGTGGCAACATGCGGCCCGAGTTCTATGCCGACCTCTATAGGCAGTTCAACACTTTTGTCAAGAACTACGGAGGTCAGAGAGTCGGCCGCATCGCCTGCGGGGCCAACACCACTGACTATAAATGGACGGAAGTGATGATGGAGCGGGCCGCCAATCATATGGATGGCCTTTCGCTGCACTACTACACTCTTCTCAACAAAAAGTGGCCGCCAAGCGGGTCTGCTCGTGAGTTCGGCAAGACTGAGTGGTTCTCAACTCTCAACTCTGCCTTGGCTATGGATGAAATCGTGGCCAAGCACAGTGAGATCATGGACAAATACGACAAATCCAAGCGAGTGAACTTGGTAGTCGACGAGTGGGGCACCTGGCATCCGGTCGAAAAAGGCACAAACCCAGGGTTTTTGTTCCAGCAGAACACGATGAGAGATGCTCTGGTGGCTTCGGTGCACTTTGATATCTTCCATCGGCACTGCGAAAGGGTCCGCATGACCAACATCGCTCAGATGGTCAATGTCCTTCAGGCCATGGTGTTGACGGACGGTCCTAAGATGGCCTTGACCCCCACCTATTGGGTCTTCCACATGTATTCGTGCCATCAGACGGCGCAGAGGGTTGACCTCACGATTCATGGTGAAGAGACCATCGGTGGCGAGACTCCTGTGCCTTCTGTCTCTGCGACAGCTTCACGAAAGGATGGGGTCTGGCAGGTTTCTGCTTCATGTCTCGATCCCGATGGGGGTCGAACTCTGCACATCACTGGGCTTCCTGCGGGAGCCAAGCTCGAATCGGCTCAGGTTCTGAACGCAGAAACTATGCAGGCCTGCAACACCTTCGATGAGCCTGATATGGTGAAGCCGAAGGAGCTGAAGGTGAACGTGTCGGGCGAGCTGGTGGAGTTCGATCTTCCGGCGATGAGTGTTGCAACGATCACCTTCCGCGAAGGCTAGTCAGGAAGAACCTTGTAGAGCTGAATATGAAAGCTGCTGCAATTTATTGCCGCAGCTTTCTTTTTGGCTCAGCTAGATGTCTACGCTCTGAAGGTCAAGGTCAGGAAAGGAGACTCCAAACACATCAGCAAAAGCGGGGACGGTCAGCGATGCTGCTTCTGAGACAGAGACTTCCCGCCCCAAAACCTCAGTCAGCGAGGTCATGGGCTTGCCCGGAATTCCGCAGGGAACAATGAGATCGAAGGGGGCCAGATCGTTGCAGCAGTTCAAAGCGATGCCGTGAAGTGACACCCACTTCTTCACCTTGACTCCCATCGAAGCGACTTTCAGGTCGCCAATCCAGCAGCCAGTGTTGGGGGGGCGGCGTCCAGCCTCGATTCCAAGTTTCGCGCAGACCTGGATCATGGTCTCCTCAAGCTGCCTCATCCAAAAATGAAGATCGCGGCCGTGCTTTTCTAAGTTGAAAATTGGATAGATGACCAGCTGGCCAGGGTTGTGCAGAGTCACGTCGCCGCCCCTGTCAGTCGTCACGACTTCAATGCCCCTTGCCTCATAGTCGGCCGCAGTCAGCAGCAGGTTTCCTTGCTGGAAAGCTGCACCCAGGGTCATGACGGCCGGGTGCTGAACTAGAATCAGAGTGTCTGGCGCCCCTTCCTGAACTTCCTGGCAGACCTGCTTCTGGATCTCCCAGCTTTCCAGGTAGCTCCTGGTCCCCAGGTTCATCAGACGTGCAGTCATTCGAAAAGTATGGGCTTGAGAATGATCCAAACAGGGTGACCATCGACTTGGGCCGCGACTTCTGCCATTTCTTCATCGGGAAGAAGGCGTCGAACATCGCTCGTCACGGCAATGCCACCTACAGGGGCAGCCGATTCGACGTGGGCAGCGATATCAATGAGCTCATGGTAGGGGACATCGGCAAAACCAGCCTGGGCTTCGCCGGCATGCATCCCGATTCTGAGTCTGAAGTCACCCGTCAATCGGTTGGTAATGGCATTGAAAGTTTGAATGTGCGCTTGGAGAAGGCGGGCAGCCCTGAGGGCCTGAGAAGCATCTCTGAAGCTTGCCAGGGCTCCGTCACCCGCTTCTGAAAAGACTTCACCGCCGCACTGTTTTGCCACTTCGGCGACCAGCTTTTGGTATTCCCTAAAGGAGAATTCGACGTCGAGCGGGTCTTGATCCTGCTTCAGCATGGTGCTGCGGGCCACATCCACCGCCATGACGACGATGGTCTGCTGATCTGCCTGTAGTCTTCTTCTCAGCAGGATGACCTCAGACAAAAGAGCGGCAGGATCGTTGGCTCGTGCTTTTCGCCTGCGGGCAGTGCGGCCGTCAATAACCCCCGCCCCGCCTCCGAAAACGGCCAAGGCAATGCTTCCTGCAGCCCAGATGGCAAAGCTCTGGCTGGCGGCTGTTTCTCTAAAGACCTCAAGACCGAAGGGTGGAATCGGGGTCAGAATCGCCAAGAGGCTGCCCCCAACTGCTATCACAGCCGCAATAAGGGAACGCCAAACTCCGCCTGTATAAAAGCCAAGAAAGCCCGCACCCAAAATTCCAAGCAGGCCAAAAATTGTCCGTGTCAAGCCTCGAGTGAGCTCAAGTGCTTCTGGCTGAGCCGGTATCAGTCTGCTGAGGGCGGCTACCGACAGCACTTCGACGAGCCCAAAACCCAGCCCAAAAAAGACGGCGTAGTAGGGGAACAAGGCACTCCGTCTAGTTCTTTCCCTAAGCGACAGCCTGTGTCCCGAAAAAGCCTCGCGGGGCATGGCTTTGAGCCTTGATTCCAGAGTGAAGAGCCTATCCAGCATCTCCTGTCGGCTCAGCCTGTCCTCCCTTCGATCTTCCTTTTGGAGAGCCACCCAAGAGCCAGCGAAAGAAAAGACTGCAAAGATTCCAATGAAAAACGCGACCGGCACCAACGAGGCCAAGCTGCTGACAACGTAGGCGGCAAATTGGCTGCCCGGCATAGAACTGCTGATGAAAATGCTGAAGGGTTGGAATCCTAAGAAAAGCAGGAGGGCAGCGCTTCCCAAAAATCTGTAGGTTCCCCAGCGATAAAAGGCCAGGGATATCACTCCTAACATGAAAATGATCCCAAATCCGACTGATCCAGAAAGGTCAAAGTTTATGTTAGTCTGGGGGCCACGGGAAAAGAACCCTTTGCTCAGCAGGGTCAGATAAGGAAGAAGAAAGAGCAGAGTCAAAGAAACAATGAGAAAGGCCAAGGGCCGATCTGTCCATTTTCGAAAGACACTTCGCAGCTGTTCATAAACTTCCTTAAGGCCGGAGACAAGCAGTCGTCCAATCGCGACCCATGGCAGTTCTTTTATCGGTCTGTGTTCCAGACCCTTAATGACCTCTGTCACAAGCTCTGGCGCCATGCCAAATTTTTCTGGCAGATCTTCCGTCTCGCGTTTGCCAGGCGAAGAAAGGTGCCGAGCCAAAGCCTCCCAACCCTCTGCCTGTCCTGGGGATAGGTCAAGACTGAGACCCGACTTGCCGTCGATTCGCCTCGCAGCCTGCCCTTCTTCTGGCGGAGTCGGAGAGATTTGATTGGGGTTCATGAAAGAAGGGCAAACAAAAACCCCTCACCTGCATGATGACTCATGGAGGCAAGGGGCTGAAAGGTTATCTTCTGAAGTTTTTTAGGCCGTGGTGGCTTCTTCGGTCGCTTCGGCCACGGGGGCTTCGACGACAGCTTCAACGGGAGCTTCTTCAGTTTTCTTCGCCTTCTTGGGGGCGGCGGCCTTCTTGGGCTTTTCTTCCACTGCCTTCACGACCTTCTTGGCCTTGGGGGCAGATTTGCCAGCCTTCTTATCGGCGATCGCAAGCTTGATCAGCTCCTTGATCCGCTGCTCTTTGCGGTGTCGGCGCTGTCGAAGTTCCTTGTTCTTAACTCTCATGTGGTCCCACGCGAATGAATCGTGAAATGTACCTTTTTAGGCACCCAGCCCCAGGGCCCGAATTTCTTGAAGCTCTTGAGGGGTGGGAGCCACGACGCCGGCATGGCGGACGACTCTTGATGATGCTTCGACGGCGAGTTTAAAGACGCTAGGTTCAAAACCAACCGCCGCACAGCCCAAACTGGCACAGGCAATGACCGTATCTCCGGCACCGGCGACATCGCTGACTTCGACTTTCGGGGCAGAAACCTGGCAGCCTCCGCCGGGCCAGGCGGCAGAAAGTCCCTGGTCACCCATGGTGGCAAGCACCGATTTGAGCCCGTGCTTCTCAATGGCGCTGGCTGCCAGCTGCTGAGCTTCTTCAAGATTTTTGGGGTCCTTCTTCATCAAACCCTTGATCTCGACCCGGTTTAGGCTCATGAGATCAACACCCTTGTAGCGGGGGGCAGATTCTGGCTTGGCGTTGACAGAGGTGAAAAGTCCGAGGTCCAGGGCCGCCTTGATGACCCGCTCGGTTAAGACGCCTTTGATGTAGTCAGAGAAGAGAATGGCCTGGGCGCCTTCTGCTGCCTTGCGCAGGGCAGCGATGAGGGCATCCTCAACAGCTTCTGAAGGTGGGGAAGTGATCTCATGATCGATTCTCATCACCTGATGCGTGGCACCGGCGATGATTCTCGTCTTGCGAGTTGTGGGCCGGTCAGGATCTGGCACCAAGTAGGGCTCGATTCCAGAGCCCTCAAGCAGTGCAATTTTCAGCTTTTCGCCTGCCGTGTCGTCCCCGACTAATCCGACAACCCTGACCTTTGCTCCCAGGACGGCAGCGTTGAGGGCCACGTTGGCGGCTCCACCCGGCACGGCTCTGTCTCTTTCTCTCAAGAGCACCATAACAGGCGCCTCCGGACTGATTCTCGTGGCTGCCCCGTGGATGTATTCATCCAGCATCAGGTCTCCGACCACCACAACGGTGAGTTCGGAAATGCGGTCTAGAACGTGAGCGAGGGTCATGCCTGGGTGGGTCCTCCCGATGAATCATCGGAAGATGAGGCCCTGAGCCTGAGGATCACGACGACAATGCTCCCTGCGATGAGGAGAGTGGACATCCACTGGGCCTTGGTAAGGGGCGTGCTGCCTAGAAGGTCAGGCAGGTAGGTCCCCGTCGCCTGATCGAAAGGTCCGGCTCGCCAGAACTCGAAAATGAACCGGCTGACAGCGTAGCCAATAACCCCCATCATAAAGCCGACACCTGGCTTTAGCTGCTTTCGTTCAATCAGAAGCAGGACTCCAGCGATGACTAAGCAGAGCAGGGTATCCAAACCTTGAGCAGGCAGAAATGTTCCTGTATGCCCTTCAACATGCACACAGACTCCGCCGGTGCAGGGGTAGCCAAAACAGCAGCCATTCAGAAGGCAGCCGACGCGCCCGATGGCATGAGCCACTAGGCAAGGCACCGCAATCATATCCAGCATGGGCCAGACCGGAATCTTTTTGATCCTCACGTAGATCAGCAGGCCGATGATGCTGAAGATCACCCCACCAAATGAAGTGAGGCCATTGAATTGAATAGAAAAAATTCGGTCAGGGCGGCCAGCGAACTCATCCCAATGAGTCGCCATATAGACTCCCCTCGCTCCGAGAATGCCTGGAATGATCATCCAGAGAAGCCCATCCCAGACAACTTCCGGCTTGAGCCCGAATTTCTCTGTGCGCTTTGCAGCCCAGAAGGCCGCAATGGCCACTCCGATCATCAGGAGGACGCCATAGCTTCGGACCGGGAAATTTCCGATCTGGAAGAGAATCGGGTGCATATCTTGTCACCCCAGTTTAGCCGGATTGGTTCCGTAGGACATGAAGCGGCATGGGCAAGCCTTGTAGGACAAGCCATCTTCCTCGTCTCAATTTCGATCCATTCGATCAATGAACCGGTCAAATTTGTACTGAAGAGTGAGTCAAAAATCGATTGCACCTTTCAACATGATGCAGGCCAGGGTCCGGGTGATGCGGTTTTCGACCGAGCCACCGGCGAGGGGCGAAAACCGCCAAAACTCAACAAGTCCCCCTCCTAGCCAGAGGCGAACTAGGAGGGGGATTTAGGGGGTGGGGAAGTGGATTCCTTGACCTTTGGGATTGATGATTAGGTTCAGCACTGTGCCGGTCACCGCACAATCTGTTACGATTAACCCACATGAAAGAAGCTCTGTGGGGATTGGCAATTGGAGCCACGGCCGGGATGCTGAGCGGCATGTTCGGAATCGGAGGCGGCCTTCTCATCGTTCCTGCCTTGGTCTTCCTTCTGGCCTTCGACCTTCAAATGGCGGTCGGAACATCTCTGGCGACCATGCTGGCCCCCATTGGAATCTTTGCTGTCTATAACTACCACTCGGCCGGAAAGATCAACTGGTGGGTGACCCTCTTCCTCTCCATTGCCTTTGTCGCCGGAGCCTTTGGCGGCAGCAAGCTGGCTCTCACCTTCAACGAAGAAGTGGTCCGCAAGTCGCTGGCTATCTTCCTCGTCTTCGTGGCTATCTATATGTGGTTCAAGCCCAACATGGCCTAGGCGGGTTCAGGGTCGGTGTCAAGAGGCTCTGGCCTCATCTGCTCGTGGGTTGTGCCTTCGGGAGGTCCCTTCTGACCAAAGCCTGTGAAAAACGCCATCCATGCCGCTAGGTGAACAAAGCCGACAAGGTACTTCAGCCACAGGGGAATGATGGGATTGAAGCTGAAGAAGCCTTCGATTGGGGCAGAAATCACGATCATGAAGATGCTGAGAAGCATGAGGACGCCTGCATCCCTGCCAGCGCGACGGATTGACTCGAATCGGCTCAGCCTCCCAGGACGAATCGCAGCACCTGCAACAAGGAATCCGGCACCGCAGGCGATAAAAATCCCTCCAAGCTCACTCACGCCGTGGGGGAGAATCGATCCGATTAGGAATCCGAGCTGACCAACTTCAGAAACCTCTTTTGCAAGAATGCCAAGAATTCCGCCATTCTGCCAAAGAGCATTAATCCCCCAGAGTCCTGCCGTGGCCACAGTCAAGGCGTTGGTGAGAATGGCGACCCGAGTGTTGTTGGTGAGATAGAAGCCCGATGCTGAGATTGATTCTCCGCCAGTTCTGGCAGGATGGGTTCCGGCCTTCCATGAATCGAAGGAGGATTCGAAGGCACCTGGCACCAAGACCTCTCTTGCTTGAGGGAAGACGCTGACTACCGCTATTGCAGTCAGAGCCATGGCAAAAAAGAGAACTGTCGCAAAAATGATGGGCCGGCTTCTTCGGCGCACAGTATCGGCAGCCTGCCAGACACCGCGTGAAAGTGCTCGCCCGAGGCTGACTCGCGGGGCGCGGTAAAGCTGAGAATAAGCTTTGGAGACCACATTGTTCAGCCAGTAGGCAAGCTCGGGATTAGCACTCTCGCCCCTTACCATGGCCAAATCGGCTGAAGCTTTACGGTAGAGAGTCATCATCTCGACCAACTCAGCCCCAGTAAGCCTCTTTCGGCTTCCGGCTTGTCTGGTCATGAGTTCAAGGCGCTGCCATTCGGCAAAACGCTTGTCAACCCATTCCTTCTCGTTGGTCATACATTTAGATTGTAGAGCGTCTTTTGCAAAAACGTCACCACTAAGGCCCCTCAGGCGTAGAATAATTGCTGCTTCTCCCTATCAAGCCAATAGGATCTTGGAAGTGGTTGAATTTTTTGCTAGCAGAGCGTTTCGGTGGCCATCATGTCCCATGATCACGGCACAGGGCAGGAAGGTCTTCCCAGCTATCTGGGGAGGCTGACTCAGGCGCCTCTTTTGACTGTCGAAGAGGAGCAGGCTCTTTCGCGTCGAAGCCGTGCCGGTGATCAAGATGCAAAGAACAAATTGGTCGAAGCCAACATGCGGCTGGTTATCAATATCGCCCGCACCTATCACAGCCGCGCCATTCCGCTAGAGGATCTGATTCAAGAAGGTGCGATTGGCCTGATGCAGGCTATAGAAAAGTTTGATCCTGACCGTGGATTCAGGTTTTCCACATACGCCACCCACTGGGTGAGGCAGGCCATAGGCAGAGCCATAGACAACAAGGCCAAAGCGATCCGACTTCCTGCTCACATTGTTCAAACCTTGAGAAAGATTGAACGGCTGAAGAGTGAGATGACAGATCAGCTAGGGCGAGAACCCAGTATTGAGCATTTGGCGAAGGAATGTGGCCTGGATGCGGCCAAGCTCCAGGCGATGATGTCCTCATCACAGGAAGTTTTAAGCCTCGATATGCGAGTTGGAGAAGCGGAGAATGCCACTCTGGGCAGCCTGATTCGAGCTGGTGATGGTTCTGACCCTGAAGACCGGGTCATGGAATCTGAGCTCAAAGAAGAACTCTCGGAGCTGTTATTGAAGCTCGATGAAGGGGAGAGGCGAATACTCTTTCTGCGTCTGGCCGGCATGAGTGGTCAGCAGGCAAAGCAGGCAGAGCCAAACCTTTCCCGCGAAAGAATGCGGCAGATTGAGGCTCAAGCGATTCGCAAGCTTCGCGCCCTGGCCACGACCAGAAAGCTCCGCGATTACTTGAGCTGAGCCTCGCCTTCAGCTCGGATCCATTCTGTTAAAGGCTCTCAAATGGGCCAAAACTTCGGCCTTTTTCTGTCTGCTTGAACCTAACCGGTACACTTCATTCAAGATTGATGGATTTTCAGGTCGTTATCGTCGGAGCCGGACACGCCGGAATTGAAGCTGCTCTTGCCTGCGCAAGAATGGGGCCCAAAACCGCCTGCCTGACCCTTCGTCTCGATCGAATTGGCCACCTGCCCTGCAACTGCAGCATCGGAGGTCCAGGCAAGGGCCCCATCGCCCGAGAGGTTGATGCCCTGGGCGGGCAGATGGCGGTAACCACCGACCACACCCTCACCCACATCCGCCGAGTCGGCACCAGCAAGGGGCCGGCGGTTCAGACCCTGAGAGCGCAGGTCTGCAAGCACGACTACCCCATCTTCATGCAGGGTGTCATGGGAAGCCAAGAAAACCTGACTCTGCTTGAAGGCCAGGCGACTTGGGTGACTCAGGCTGAGGGAAGGGTGACGGGCATTCAGTGGCTTCCCACCGGATCTGTGGAGACTCAGACCATCTCCTGCCAGGCCGTGGTCTTGACAACAGGCACTTTTCTTAACGGGCTTTGCCACATGGGTTCGACTCAGACCGTGGCTGCCCGTCACGGCGATCAGGCAGTTTCATCGCTCAGTGATTTTCTCGCCGAGATCGGCTTGCGTCTGAGGCGATTTAAGACAGGGACGACTCCTCGAATCAAGCTGAGCAGCATCAATCTAGATAGAACTGATTTGATGCCGAGCGAGTTTGACTGTGGCCCGCTCTCCTTCCGGCACGATGCCCCCATGCCAAAGAGGGAGATGGTGCCGACTTGGCAGACCAGAACTCTTCCGGCTACCCACGAGTATCTCACGGCAAACCTGGCCCACAGCGCCATGTACAGTGGACAGATTGAAGGGGTCGGCCCGCGCTACTGCCCTTCTATTGAAGACAAGGTGGTCCGGTTTGCGGGCAAGGATTCTCACCCTGTTTTTCTTGAGCAGGAAGAGTGGGACAGCGAATCGGTTTACGTTCAAGGCTTCAGCACATCGATGCCTGGCGAGATTCAGCTTGCTGCCTTGAGAACCATTCCTGGGTTGGAAGAGGTGGAAATGATCCGCCCTGGCTATGCCGTTGAGTACGACATGGCCGACCCCCTTCAGCTTCGGCCAACCCTCATGAGCCGTCAGCTTGACGGTCTTTTCCTCGCGGGTCAGATTAACGGCACAAGCGGCTACGAAGAAGCCGCCGGGCAGGGAATTGCGGCAGGCATCAACGCCGCGCTCTACGCCACCGATCAAGAACCCCTCATCTTCCCGAGGTCAGAAAGCCTGATCGGAGTGATGATTGACGACTTGGTCACTAAGGGTGTCGAAGACCCCTACCGAATGCTGACCGCCAGGGCAGAGCACAGATTGCTGCTAAGGCACGACAATGCCGATTTCCGCTTGACCCCTCTTGGCCGAAGCCTGGGAATTGTCGACGACCTGCGCTGGGAAAGATTTAACGAAAGGCAGGAAGGCACGGTCAACCTCCGCACCTGGATGGAAGAGGAGAGCGTCAGCGAACCTCAATCTTGGGCCTTAGAAGAGGTCGGAATGACTTCTGTTCGAGGCCGTGCGAGCTATTGGCAGCTGCTCACTCGTCCCGGAGCCAGTGTCGCAGCGCTCGGCAGGGCTGCTTCAAAGCTTGAGCACGAGTTTCCGGCAATTGACTTGGAGGCTCCTACCGGAACGGTGGCGGCCGGAATCCGCGAACTTCTTGAAATTGAGGCAGTCTATGGCGGCTACCTAAAGCGGCAGGAAGAAGAAGCCACCCTCGCCCGCCGCATGGAAGAGATGCATATTCCTGAGGATGTCGACTGGGATGCGATCAAGTGTCTGAGTCATGAAGGGCGTCAAAAGCTAGGGGAAGTCCAGCCCGCGACAATTGGCCAGGCTTCTCGGATTCCTGGCCTGAGGCCGACTGATGTGGCTTACCTCATCGGGCATATTCGGCATCAGAAGAGGCAGGCGGCGTGGCAGGCTCGGCAGAAGGATCGGGTTGTTGGGGCAGCGGTTAAAGAGTTGGAGTAGCGCCTTACGGCTTGCTGCTGGCTGATAGATCTGCCCAGCCTGATTCTCAGGCAACTGAATCGGATTTGGCGCCACGCTTTTGGCCGAGCCGGCGAGGTCAAGGGCGTGAATGCAGAATAGGGTGAACAGAGTTTCGCTTTCATGGCCTTCCTCGGCTGTAGCCGTAGAAAACCATCGCACACGAGAAACTAACAATCAAAGATTCCCCAAGGACAACCTGATTTATGTCCCAGAGTTCTTTTGCCGCAAACCTGGCTGAACGACTGCGTCGTACAACCAGGCCACGAATCTATTAATATCGAAAAGTCGTGGCCCGGTTGTGGCGAAGCCTCAGCCGGGTGGCCAATTGGCCAGAAATTTTCCGTCGTTCTTCTACCAAAGTCTCATTCTGTCCATCAAAAGCTAGAGTTGAAGTGGCCTCTTCTGTCTAGGCGAATCGAAACCAGGCCATTACCCACCCCAAACCCCCGAAAAACCTCCCCACACCAGGTTCAACCGTCGCATCCGAGTACCATGGAGCGATCATGCTCAGTGCCCTGGCCGCTTTGGTGCTAGCTTCTCCGGCTCCCCTCATGGCCTACCTCGATAAACCCGACTCCAGCTTCACTTGGAAGGCCGTCGAAACAGTGGGAAGGTCCACCAGGCTGGAAATGACGAGCCAGACTTGGCAGGGAATCCCTTGGAAGCACGAAATTGTGGTGGCCAAACCAGAGAAAGACCTTTCTCCAGGCCACACTTTGCTGCTCATCACAGGAGACAAGGCAGCCAGAGATGCTCCCATCGCTCAGCTTTTGGCTTCCAAGACAGGAATGACGGCAGCGGTCCTTTTCAGCATCCCCAACCAGCCTCTATTCGGCGGGATGAGAGAGGATGAGCTGATTGCCCACACCTTTGGCAAATACATGGAATCAGGGGATGAAACCTGGCCCCTGCTTTTCCCCATGACCAAGGCTTCGATGAGGGCCATGGATGCGGTTCAGGCTTACCTGGGCGGCAAATCGAGAAAGTTCGTGGTTACAGGTGCCAGCAAAAGAGGCTGGACGACCTGGCTTTTAGGAGCATCGGGAGACAAGCGAGTTGCTGGAATCGCCCCCATGGTCTTCGATATGCTCAACTTCCCTAAACAGCTGGAGCACCAAAAGGCCAGCTTCGGCAAGCTGAGCGAGCAGATTGGCGACTACGAATCGGCCGGACTTACCGAGCTTTTGGCCACAGAAAACGGCAGAAAGCTGACGCAAATGGTGGATCCCTACAGCCATCTAACCAATGTCAAGGTGCCTGTCCTCGTGGTGGTTGGGGGCAATGACCGCTATTGGACCGCGGATGCCCACCGCATCTACTGGCAGGATATCAAGGCTCCCAAGCTGCTGAAAGTGGTTCCGAACGTGGGTCATGACCTGGGGGGAGGAGCTGAGGCCATTGATTCGATCAGCTTTTTCGCAAGGGCCATTGCCGGGTCTGTTCCTGGAGGTCTCCCCAAGTTTGACTGGAAGGGTGACGGAGCCCCCGTCGCTTCTGACAAGAGAGCCAAGAAATCAGCAGATTGGGTGGCGAAATCCGGCACTGCCGACTTCCGCGAATCAAAGTGGATCAAAACTACCCCGACTGGCACGGGCCGATACGCTGCCTTTAAGGAGTATCAGTTTGAGGCTGGTGGAGTGACTGGTTCTTTCACATCTTTGGTTAAGGTTCACGGAAACGAACCCGCAAAAGCCGCTTCAAGTCCTGGGTCCGCTGCCCAAGGGCGCAATCCTAGACGCATGTCCCTTGGCTATCAGGATACGCCGATCATTCCAGGCTCCACTTACCATGTTCACGATGGTGAAAGGCCCCAGCCTAAGGTTGTGACTCCCGGAACCTTCAGTTCTCAGGCTGCTCCTGGCACCCCTCCTTCGGATGCCGTGATTCTTTTCGATGGCACAAGCCTCAATGGCTGGACTGGCAACGGCGGCGAAGCCAAGTGGAAGGTTGAAGGGGGCGCAATGCACGTCGTCCCTGGCACGGGCAACATCCGCACCAAGGAAGAGTTCGGCGATGTTCAGCTTCATATTGAATTCGCGTCTCCTACCGTCGTCAAGGGCGATGGACAGGGCCGAGGCAACTCTGGCGTCTTTTTGATGGGACGCTACGAAATCCAGGTTCTGGACTGCTTCAACAACCCGACTTATCCTGATGGAACGGTTGGCGCCATCTACGGCCAGTATCCGCCTTTGGTCAACGCCAGCAACCCCGCCGGTCAGTGGTCGGTTTACGACATCATCTGGGAAGGTCCAAGGTTTGATGGCGACAAGCTCGTTCGCCCCGCTCGAGTGACCGTTTTCCTTAACGGAGTTCTGCTCCACCACGCCAAGGAGCTTCAAGGCCCCACCGAGCATCGCCAGATCGCTTCTTACAAGCCCCACGGCGAAAAGGGTCCGCTTGAGCTTCAGGATCACGGCGACTTGGTCCGCTTCCGCAACATTTGGTACAGGCCTCTTAAGGGCTACGATCAGCCCTAAGCTGGCTGCTTGTTTGGATTACAGAACTGCCTCGGAGATTTTCTTCGAGGCAGCTTTTGTTTTTGCTCGTTGGGTCTCGGACAAGAGATATTTCGAAATGCGGACTTCTTCGTCCTTTGATTTTTCAGGCGCGTCGTTGTTCTAGAGCTCGAGAATACACATCGCAGTTCTGTGCCACTGGCAGCGCCAGTGCAAGAGTCGCCGACGTCTGATCAAACTTTTGGCGATGGCGGCTCAGCCGATTCCTGGCTCATGCTTGGTTTCACTGGCGCTCCCAGTGGCACCGACTTCTTGGGTGGCAGGTCAGGGATGACTCCGTTCCTGGCCTAGCAGAGCTAAACCAGGCCACGAGAAACTTTGTGATGTACAAAGTCTGTTTTCGAGAATCGTTCTGTTCCCGCCCGACAGCAGGCTGATCGGGACGGGGCACCCCACCACGCAAAAGCAGACGAGTCTTGGGTGCGACGACCTTGATTGACGAAATGAGATCAAGGTCGTGAATGGGGTGTTTGAGATTGGCGTCCCTGGCTTAGCAGAGCTAAACCAGGCCACGAGAAATTTTGCGATTTACAAAGTCCGTTTTCGAGAATCGTTCTGTTCCCGCCCGACAGCAGGCTGATCGGGACGGGGCACCCCACCACTCAAAAAGCTGAAGAGTTTAGGGTGCCACGACCTTGATTGACGAAGGAGATCAAGGTCGTGAATGGGTTGTAAAAAATCGCCTTCCCTGGCTTAGCAGAGCTAAACCAGGCCACGAGAAGTTTTGCGATTTACAAAGTCCGTTTTCGAGAATCGTTCTGTTCCCACCCGACAGCAGGCTGATCGGGACGGGGCACCCCACCACTCAAAAAGCTGAAGAGTTTAGGGTGCCACGACCTTGATTGACGAAGGAGATCAAGGTCGTGAATGAAATGTTCTGCGTGCGCTTCCCTGGCTTAGCAGAGCTAAACCAGGCCACGAGAAACTTTGCGATGTACAAAGTCCGTTATCGAGAATCGTTCTGTTCCCGCCCGGCAGCAGGCTGATCGGGACAGGGCACCCGACCAAACAATCAGCCTGCCTGGGCGAGAGTAAACGCACCCAGGCCAGAAAACAAAACCCTAGAAAGCCATGCCTTCGTAGTCTCGAATCAATCCAATGATTCTCCCCACGATTCTCGCATCCTCTCGATCGATAATGATCGGCTCGTAAGCTGGGTTGCTGGGAAGAAGCGTCACCTTGTCTTTCTCGAACTGAATCCTCTTCACCGTGGCTTCATCGTCAATCAAGACAGCGACCAAGTCGCCATGGTTGGCAGACTGCTGGGGCCGAACAACAACCAAGTCTCGTGGCTTGATGCCATCGCCAGACATTGAATCTCCCTTGACTCTCAGAAGAAAGGCGCCTTGAACGTTGCGGACCATTTCGCTCGGAACGGGGATCGTGTCTTCCACATGCTGGTCAGCAAGAATCGGCACACCGGCAGCGATCTGTCCCAAGAGGGGCAGCATGGCCACTCTCGGGCTGGCGGCTTGGTACTGAGGGTGGGTCATCTTGATCGAACGAGGCGTGTTGCTTCGTTCGATATAACCCTTCTTCATCAAAGCGTCCAGGTGGACTGTCACACCCCTTAGGGATCCAATCCCAAAATGAGCGCCGATTTCCCTGATTGAAGGGGGGTAGCCCTCACCGGCAATGTAGTTCTGAACGAACTGCAGGATCTCCTGCTGCCTCTTTGTCAAACCTTTGGCCATCTTCTTACCTTGTCTGCAAAACCTATTCTACATGATTCCGACAGAATTTGTCTACGGTTTCGTCTACCGATCATGGGGACCTGGGAACAGTCCGTGGCATAATTGGGTTCTTCTTCTGAAGCGAGGTCCGCCCAGAGTGTCGATTCTTTCCATCCGTTCAATGTTCGAGAAAAAGGGCTGTCAGGCGATTATGATCGTTCTGGCGGTCGCTCTAGTGGTTGGAATGCTCCTGCCATCTCTGCTCCCAGGTATGGGAAGTAGAGGTGGACCGCAGGATCCAGCCCTCTTTGTCGTCGGAGGGACAGAAGTCAAAGCCCGACAGTTCGAAACCCTGATCCGCAATCAGCAGGGAGGCATGGGCCCGGCTCCTGAACCAGACCTGATGCTGAGACAGATCGGCACAGCAATCGATCAGTTCGTCCAGCAGGCTGCCACCAGAGCAGTGGCTCAGAAATATGGCGCCACCGCGACCGAAGATCAGCTGCGGAAATGGGCGACTGAATCTGTCGATTTTCAGATCGACATGATGAAGATGCAGGCTCAGATGCAGGGCGAGCTGAAGCAGGGCACTCAGGAAGAATTTGCCGCCTTCTTTAAGAAGAACACAGGAAGGACTGTCGAAGAGGCTAAGGCTGAGATTGTCAAGAATGTTGACGCAGAGCTGAAGAAGCCCGAAGGCCGCAAGGCTTTGGAAGATCAGTTTGCGACCAAGTCGATTCAGGAAGCTGCTTCAAAGCGCATGACAGTGAATGAAGAGACCTTGAAGGCCAGCTTCGACAACTTCTTCTTCCACAGAATCAGCGTTGTCGATGCCGCCATGACCCCTGAGAAGAGGGAAGAGGCCGCAGAGAAGGCTAGGGAAGAGATTGCCGCAGGCAAGCCTGTTACCGAAGTTTACAAGAGGGTGATGAAGACAGATATCACTCCGCCTCTGCAGATTCCACGCAGTCAGCTTGAGTCAGATGAAGTTCAGAAGGTGGTTCTCACCCTTAAGCCGGGCGAATTGAGCCCCGTGGTTCAGCAGTTTGGCAACCCAACCTTCTTCCAGCTAGTGAAGAAGGAAACTAAGCTGCCCCCGAACTTTGAAAAGGAAAAAGCCAAGCTTCTTGCCGACTACAAAACTCAGAAGGCCAGTCAGCAGGTGACTCAGGAGATTACTGACGCCAAGAAGACTGTCAAGATCGACTGGAAGCAGTCCCAGCTCAAGGTTGTCCACGCCGTCTACCTCGCTATCAGCGAGCCGATTGGCAAGACCAAGGCTGATTTCGAGGCTCTCTTGAAGGATGCAGATGCTCTGCAGGATGATGATTCCTACAAGGCACTGGCTCGCTACACTCTTCTTAACGAGATCTACAACCGCTCGACCACCGAAGAGCAGGCAGAACTTAAGGAACAGAAGGCCGAAGCGACTGAAAATGTGCTTCCTTTTGTCGAGTCAGTCAATCTGCGCTTGGGTCTGGTCGATCAGTTTGTTGAGCTTAAGTTGAACGACAAGGTCTTTGAGATTCTTAGTGAAGCCGCAGGCCGAATCGCTTCATTCGACTCTATGACCGCAGCCGATGCCGGCCGCATTGAGCTTAAGGCATCACAGCTTGAGAACTCTAAGGTTTTGACCAAGGAGCAGGCCGACGAGATTCGAGCTGTCATTACTCAGTGGCGCAGCGACAAGGCGGTCTTCGAGAAGGAAGAAGCTGAAGCCAAAAAGCAGGCAGAGCTCGAAGAAAAGCGCATGGAGGAGGAAGAAAAGAAGATGATGGAAGAAGAGCGAAAGAAGGAGGAAGCTGAGAAGGCTGCCGCCGCTAAGTCTGCTCCTAAAGCCGACGCCAAGCCTGCCGGGTCAGCTCCCGCTATCCCCGGAATGCCCGCCGCTCCTGGCAACTAGCTTATGGATAGTCGATCTGACCTGACCCTGGTGGCGGGTCCGATCGGCAACCTGGGCGACCTGACAATTCGAGCAAAAGAGACCCTTGTTTCCTGCCCCCTTTGGGTGGTGGAGGATTCAAGGGTTTCTTCGCGTCTGGCCTCTCATCTCGAGGTCCGGCCCTCTCTTACTCTTCTCACCGATCATTCCCATCCCAGTCAGATCACGAAGCTTGTTGAAAGGATTGGGCGCGAGGGTCCGGCTGCCCTTTTGACTGATGCAGGCACGCCCGGAATTAGTGATCCAGGTGCTCTGCTTGTACAGGAGGCCATTGAATCGGGCCTGAAGGTAGATGCCCTGCCCGGCCCGAGTGCCGTGACCTTGGCGCTTTCTCTCAGCGGATTCTTTGCCCAAAGGTTCGCCTTTTTGGGTTTCCTTCCTCGCAAGCCTGGCCCAGCCAAAGAGGTGCTCTCTCCTTTTGTGGATTCTTCTTTGACCCTGGTGCTCTTTGAAGGGCCGCACAGGGTGCTCAAAACTCTGGAGACAGCTCATCAGGCCTTGGGTCCAAGAAGGTGCGTTATCTGCCGAGAATTAACAAAACTTCACCAGCAGGTGTGGCGCGGCACGTTGGATAAACTTCCAACTGACAAGCAGGTCCCTGCCAAAGGTGAGTTCACTTTAGTCATTGAAGGGCTTAGGAAGGGTGATCTTTCCAGCTTTGAATCGTCTGAAGAGGTAGAGTATTAAACTCGGGTGGGCTATGGAAGGCCGGATTTTCTCCTGCGTCAAGGTTTGTCTGGCAGCTGTATTGGCTGTTGGAGTGTTTTTTGGTCCCCTAACGGCTGAAGCAAAACCACAGAACGGAACCAAAACTCCTCCGAAAGGCAGTGTTCCTCCTCCTCGTCCTCAGCCTATGCCTGAGCAGGAAGAAGAGTATCGACTTCAGAAGGAAGACATTCTTCAGATTCAGATTCTCGACCGCCAGCAGGCCGAAGTCAACCAGCAGATTCAGGTTGGCCGAGATGGCAGAATCACCCCCCCCTTTTTGAACCCCATGGTCGCCGAAGGGCTGACCATCACCAAGGTCAAGGCAGACCTGACCCAGCTTTACAACAGAGAGCTCAAACTCGTCAACGTCAAGGTTTCGGTAACTCTTGTTAAGATGCGAGAAATGAGGGCTTCAGTGGTTGGGGCAGTCCGAACTCCTGGCAGCTTCCCAGTTCGCCCTGGCGATACTGTGCTCAATCTGCTTTCTCTGGCCGGAGATGCTCTGACTGAGGCTCAGGCCGATCTTCGCCGCGCTACTTTGACTCGGTCGCGAAGCAGAGAAATCATTCCCATTGACCTTGTGGCCTTGAGGATCGGTGACCTTTCTCAGAACTATGACATTAAGGATGGCGACATCCTCAACATCCCTCAGGAGCAGGGACTCAACCGAATCATCGTCTTCGGCAAGATTCGCACTCCTGGCGCTTACCCCTTTGTTGAAGGAATGCGCCTTATGGACGCCCTAAGCGCCGCAGGAGGCGAGGTCCCCAACCAGTCAAGGTTCAGCCGGGTCGAAGTGATTAGAGAAGTTACTGGCGCCCCTGGCACCTATCAGAGAATCACCTGCAATGTGGTTGAGTATCTGAAGAAGGGCGACTTTAGGCAGAACATTCTTCTGCAGAGAAGAGACGTGATTGTGGTTCCTGACAACGGCAACCCCAACTTCGATCAGATCAACCAGGTGCTTGGCCTCTTCTTCGTTCTAGAAAGATTCGGCGTCAACATCTTTAGGTTCTAAAGTTCAGACCTGACATGATAAAAGCTGGCTCTGCCCCTTAATGGGCGAGCCAGCTTTTCTTTGTCTCAGCGCTCCTGTCCAGCTAAGGCATCGGATAGGTGACGACCAGAGGGCGGGGAAGGTCTGCAGTCTCTTCAGGAATGGTGATCTCGACCCTGCCATCTGCGTTCAGCCTCCAGGTGAGGGGCGAATCCAGGCCGAGCACTCGCATTTCTGTGCCTGGGGCAGGAGCCAGGGCGGAGAAGCTAGAGTCTTTATCATCCATAAGGAAGGCAAAGATCTGATCGCCCTTGCGTGTGAATTTCACCGCTCCATCAGAGTAGGGGGCGATGGCGCGAGTGCCATGAATCGCCTGTGAATTGACCTTCATCCAGACCCCGATTTCCTTCAGCCTCTCAACTGCCTGGGGCGTGAATTCGCCTTCGGGGGTCGGACCCACCCCGAGCAGGAAGTTGCCTCCCTTCGAGACGATTTCGATCAGCATCTTCAAGATTTCGCTGGTTGGCCTGTACTTGTCGCGTGGGTGGTACTTCCAGTTTTCCGCCATGCAGAGGCAGGATTCCCAGGGCTGATCCAGGGGCTCATCGGGAATCTGGTGCTCAGGAGTGATGAAGTCTTCGAAGTCGTCTCCGACTGTTCGGTTCGCCATGATCAGGCCGGGCTGAAGCTCGCGGGCCATGGCGGCCATGCCTTCCATGTCCAGGTCTTCGTTTCTTTCCTTCTTCACCCAGCCGGCATCGAGCCACAGAATATCGATTTTTCCGTAGTTCGTCATCAGCTCACGAATCTGCTCGTGGCTGAATTTCACGAACTCATCCCAAACAGGAGTCCCTGAGGTGTTGGCTTGACGGGTTGTTATGGGCTTTGATTTATCCCAATAGGTTTCTGTGTGCCAGTCGGCCTTTGAGTAGTAGGCCGAGATCGCCATTCCTTTGGCCTGAAAGGCGTCGCAGAGACCCTTGAAGACGTCGGCCCTGGGGTCGGTATGAAAAGGGCAGTCTGTGCCGGTGATCTTGTAGTCAGTGGTTTTGGTGTCCCACATGCAGAAGCCGTCGTGGTGCTTGGTTGTCAGGGAAACGTATTTGATGCCCGCCTCTGCCGCCAATTCCGCCCAGATTTTGGGGTCGTAGTTGACAGGAATAAACTGCTTGTTGAGGGCCCAATAGTCGCGCTGAAAGAGGTCAATATCCTTGCCGCGGCTGGTCCAGCACTCCATGTCGTCGTTTCTGGCCCACTCATCCCCGGGGGAAAGCGGCCAAGATTCGCAGCAGTCCCACAGCGAGTAGGTTCCCCAATGAAGAATCAGGCCGAACTTCTGGTCCTGAAACCATTCGAGTCTCTCGTTCAGCCACGCTGGTTTTTCTCCGGTCGATCCCTGCGAATGGGCGATCACATCCTGCCTTTCTGCTGACATTTCCGCTGGAGAGTCTAGTCCATCTTCGAGTTTCTATGTTCTCTCGGAAACTGGCAGGAGCGTTGAGTGTAGAAAAGGTTATAAAAGGTGTAGAAATCATTCGGTTGCTCCGGCAACCCTGGTGTACGGCTTTATCTCGACATGGGGGCTCCTCTCTAGCCGTATCAGTGATTCAATACGATTTTTGTTTTACCGTTTCATGCTCCAAAAGTATAACTTTTAAGACTAAAGAGGCTTATTTCAGCGATCTCAAGCAGGGGGCAAAACGCATATTTGCTGCATTTTTTGTCAAGATTGACCGCTTTTTAAAAAGCCGTGGTATCGTATTGTTTGACGTTGTCGCGTCAACCCTCAAAGTAGAGGACAGGCATGAGCCAGGCAGCACATAGATCGGCGACCATTCGCGAAGTAGCGAGGAAGGCAGGCGTAAGCCGAGCCACGGTCAGCAATGTGCTTCATGGTCGAGATGGCCGAGTGGGTACCGCGACGAAAGAATCCGTCCTTCAGGCCATTAAGGATCTGAACTACCGCCCACCCCTTTCTACTTCACAGGGTGCAGAGCTTTCCTACAGTCTCGGGCTGCTGATCCAGAATCAGGATGCTCATCCTCTGACTCGGCACGGATACTACGTTCCTCTTTTTGAAGGATTTCTCTCAGGATCGATCGCTAGAAAGCGAAGCGTCACGATCATGAACGAGAGCCTTTGGGACAGCGCCCAAAAGGGCATTCGCCAGTACTGTGATGGCAGGGTGGATGGCATTCTGATCGCAGCTCCCCCTCTTGGCTGCACTTTCCTTCACGAGCTTAAGGACAGAGGCTTTCCTTTCATTGTCATCGGCGGCTGTCAGAACGATTCAGAGATCGCCTCGGTGAACTGTGAAAACAAGCAGGGCGGCAAAAAGGCTGCCGCGCACCTGGCCGAATTGGGCCACACCAACATCGCTTACATTGGGCTTGGCGATGCCAACTACGATTCTGATCTGCGCCAGCAGGGCTTTACGGAGGAGCTGATTTCACGCGGGCTGCCCGCCCCCATGATTCATGTTATGGAGGGGCTGCCGAACGCGGAGTCTGTCGCTCGGATCATCTTTGCTTCCAGCGAACTTGACCAGAGGCCGACGGCGGTCTTCTGCTTCAACGACGAGGTCGCACGGAAGCTGGTCGAGAGCTTAAAAGAGCTGGGCATCCGAGTTCCAGAAGATGTTTCTGTTATCGGATTCGACCACACCTTTGAAGCCACGAGAGGGCCGGAAAGGCTGACAACTATCCGTCAGGAGATTTTCGAAATGGCCGCTCAGGGAGCAATGCTGCTGGCAGACATGACAACTGCCGCCGCCGAAGGGCGCCGACCCCCCATCACAAAGCTAGTTTTTCAACCCGATTTGGTTCTTGGCCACACTACTGGCCCAGCCCCAAGTCGACATTCTTTAATTTCCAATCGAACCCCTTACGGGTCAATTACTAAGCAATCAGAGAGTCAATGCAAATGAAGAAAGCCTTCACACTCATCGAGCTGCTCGTGGTTATCGCAATTATTGCGATCCTCGCGGCCATCCTCTTCCCTGTCTTTGCTCAGGCAAAGATGGCAGCTAAGAAAACAGCTGCTCTGTCAAACGTCAAGCAGATCGGCACCGCCACTCAGATCTACATGGCCGACTACGATGACCAGTTCCCCATGGGACTTGGCGTCGACTGGTGGGCTCCTCGAGATGGTGGCTGGACGATCGACACTTCTCCCTACATCAAGAGCTACGCCATGCTCTTGGATCCCAGCGATGCCAAGACCAAGGCAGGCTGGGATACCTGGATGAGAAACCAGTCCGACGTTCTTCCCATTTCTTGGGCAATGAACGGCGCCATGAGATGGGAGCCCTCTAGGAACGCCTGGACCGTGTTTGGCATCTCTGGACTTCAGCAGAGCTGGATTCAGAGAAACACTGCCAACGGAACTGCCGTCACCAATCCTTCTTCCACCATCGTTTTTGCCACAAGGCATAACGGAAACAACGTTTACGGCAACGGTCTGTATATGCCCGGCGTCGATTGGTGGGACTGGCCCGGAACCGGCGGTGCTCCTGGACTCATTCCAGATGGAACGAGAGATGGATCTGTCTACCAGGCATCACCCACAGTGTTCAACACCAACAACCGCAACGGCGGTGTTTACGTTGGCTACTCTGGAGCCTCGCCCTTCTCGATGGCTGACTCAAGTGCAAAGGTTATGAGGCCGGTTCAGACCAACCCCAATCCTGGCACTCAGCCCGAAAGCAACATGTGGGACGCTTACCGCTAAGGTAGAAAAATGAAGAACACTTTCCTGGTCATCTTGGCTCTCGTTGGCTGCTCTGCCCTTATGGGTGGCTGCATCAGCGGGGACACCAAGGCAACTAAACAGGAAGAACAGGCTTTCCGAAACCCTCCTAAAGAGCCACCCGCTGGCATGGCAGAAGGAATGAAGAGAGCTGCTGAGCAGGCTGAAGAAGCAAGAAAGTCTGGAAAGGCTGAAACTCGCTGATCTAGCTGCGTTCTGAGAAAAGTGGCCCTCCTGAGAATTCAGGAGGGCCACTTTCGTTTTTTTGACCTATCGTCTTGTTAGAATAGAAAAAGTGCCGCGGATCCCAAGACTTCTCAATCTTTCTGCGATCCTGCTGATCTTTGTCGCCTTTCTCGTCTCAGGCTGTGGCAGCAGCGAGACAGCTCAAGAGCCAGCCACCTTGTCTAAGCAAGAGCAGATTGAGAAGATCAAGTCGGACCCTAACCTGAGTCAAGATGCAAAAGATGCGGCCGTGATGGCCTTGGAGAACTAGCGGAGCAGGAATCGGAACGGAAGGCAGCAGCCTTTCTTCATTCACTCAAACCCATAGCGCCGAAGATGCAGCAGGCCGATGGCGGCTTCCTCCACCGATCCCCGCCGTAAAGCAGAAACCTGATCGAGTCTGACCAACATCTCCCCAGCTAGAGCGCCATCTTCTGACTGAATGAGCTGCATGAGAACAAACTCATCGGTCAGTCTCATGACTTGGCCCCATAGGTGGCTGCCATCCTTTTCGGTCATTCGCACAACTTCGCCCGACTGCTGAGCATCCATCAATCCAACCCGAATGGCATCGATTGTCTGGCTGACAAAGCTCTCAATGCCCGAGGGCAGAAGCAGTCGATCTTCGAACAAGATCGCTAGACCCTGAAGATAGGGAGTATCCGCCTTGATCCAGCAGATTTCAGAAAGGCCGAATTCGCCCCACTCTACTGTTGGGTCATTAATGGCGTTGGCGTCGTTGATGTATCGAAGAGTGATGACATCGTCCTCGATCGAAGCGACACGGCCACAGAAAAAAGACCCCAGTTCCTGATCTTCGACATGAAGGGCCACGACCCTGCCTTCTTCCATCGCTTGATGGATGAGGGGCAGCAGTACTTCTTTCAGTTCACGATCCATTGGGTCTCCTCTTTGAGCGTGTCGTTCTCTTAGAAACGGGAATTTTGACGAATTGTTCCCGCCAGATGCTTAAAGTAGCCCGCAATCCGTAAGTTTTTACTGAAAAATACATGAAAAAGAGGTGAACAAACGCTTGCTCACCTCTTTTTGCATCTTGCCGAACCTGCGCTTAGTAGCGGTAGGTGTCGGGCTTGTAGGGTCCCTGCTGAGGAACACCGATGTAATCGGCCTGGCCAGGAGCCAGCTCAGTGAGGACTGCGTTGAGGGTCTTGAGCTGCAGTCGAGCAACCTTTTCGTCAAGGATCTTAGGCAGAACATAGACGCCAGGAGCGTATTCGCCCTTCTTGGTCCAAAGCTCGATCTGAGCCATGACCTGGTTGGCGAAGCTGCTGCTCATCACGTAGCTGGGGTGGCCAGTTCCGCATCCGAGGTTGACCAAGCGACCCTTGGCCAGCATGATGATCTTCTTTCCGTCGGGGAAGATGACATGGTCGACCTGGGGCTTAATTTCTTCCCAAGTGCAGCCTTCAAGACCAGCAACGTCGATTTCGTTGTCGAAGTGGCCGATGTTGCAGACGATGGCTTCGTTCTTCATGGCATCCATGTGAGCCCTGGTGATGACGTTCTTGTTGCCGGTGGCGGTGACAAAAATGTCGGCCTGAGGAGCAGCCATTTCCATGGTCACAACTCGGAAGCCTTCCATAGCAGCCTGAAGGGCGCAGATGGGGTCGATTTCCGTCACCCAAACCTGGGCGCTGAGAGCGCGCAGAGCCTGAGCGGAACCCTTGCCAACATCACCGTAGCCGCAGACAACAGCGACCTTGCCGGCGATCATGACGTCGGTGGCTCGCTTGATGCCGTCGACCAGGCTTTCTCGGCAGCCGTAAAGGTTGTCGAACTTGCTCTTGGTGACGCTGTCGTTGACGTTGAAGCAGGCGAAGGGCAGTCGGCCTTCCTTCTGCAGCTGGTAAAGCCTGTGAACGCCGGTGGTGGTTTCTTCGCTGACGCCCTGAATGTTGGCCTTGATGCGGCTGTAGAAGGTTGGATCTTCCTGCAGCTTGGCTCGGATGGAGGCGAAGAGAATGGTTTCTTCTTCGCTGCCGGGGTTATCCAGAACGCTGAGGTCGGTTTCGGCTCGTGAACCGATGAGGACGAGCATGGTGGCATCGCCGCCGTCGTCCAAAATCATGTTGGGGGTGCCGCCGTCGCTCCACTGCATCAGCCTGTGGGTGTAGTCCCAATACTCTTCAAGGGTTTCGCCCTTGTAAGCGAAGACGGGGATTCCCTGAGCGGCGATTGCTGCGGCAGCGTGGTCCTGCGTGGAGTAAATGTTGCAGGAGACCCATCGGACTTCGGCGCCAAGGGCGACCAAGGTTTCGATGAGGACAGCCGTCTGGATCGTCATGTGCAGAGATCCAGCAATCTTGGCTCCCTTAAGGGGCTGGCTGGCAGCGAACTCTTCGCGGATGGCGATGAGGCCGGGCATCTCGTTTTCGGCGATCTTGATTTCTTTGTGGCCCCACTCAGCAAGGCTGAGATCGGCGACATGGAAGTCTGTCTTGATCGGATTCATTGTGTTCATGGTCACGGTCCTATTCACTGGATTCCGTCGTGTCCGAACACTAAAAAAGCGCTCGCAGGCGGAATCCTGCGAGCGCCGTTTTTGCCCCCCAATCGGGGTAAGTCGAGCCTGGTCCTCATTGCTGAGTCTGCAGCGCTCCTCGACTGACAATCTATATTATGGTTTGAATCTTCGAAAAGTTTGGGACCAAGGACAAAGAGTCCTGAAGAATTTTTCCCCCAGAGCTAGTCGACCATTGGCAGAGCATTAAGCTTGGCTGCTTTCGCATCCAATCGGTCAAGCCTTTCCTTCATAACTTTCTCGCTAAAAGCGATAGCGTTGTAGCTGCTGCGAATGAAGGGACCTGAGGCGACGAAGGCAAAACCGAGTTCAGCACCGATGGTTTCGTACTCGGCAAAGACATCGGGGTGCACGTATTCAACCACAGGAAGGTGCTTCATGGTTGGCCTAAGGTATTGGCCAATTGTCACGGCATCAACGTCATGAGATCGCAGATCCTTAAGGGTCTGCACCACTTCATCCTTCGTTTCTCCAAGGCCAAGCATGAGGCCAGATTTGGTGTAAATCGTAGGATCGACTTCTTTAACAAACTTCAAAAGCTGCATTGTTCTGGCATATTTAGCAGAGGGCCGAACAATGGTGTGAAGCCTTTCAATAGTCTCAATGTTGTGGTTGTAGATCTCAGGATGAGATTCGCAGACAAGGCGAATCAGGTCCTCGCGGCCTCTGAAGTCCGGCGTGAGAATTTCTACAATCACGTCTGGCTGGCGTCGGTGGATTGCCCTGACGGTGGAAGCAAACTGCTCGGCTCCCTGATCGGGCAGGTCATCGCGGGCGACCGATGTGACGACAACGTGCTTGAGGCCCAGCTCTTCGGTGGCCTTGGCCACATTGGCTGGCTCGAAGATGTCGATTTCTTCGCCTCGGCCCACTTTAATGGCGCAGAACCCGCAGGATCGGGTGCAGGTGTCACCCAGAATCATGAAGGTGGCGGTCTTTTTAGACCAGCACTCGGGAAGGTTTGGGCACCGGGCCGATTCGCAGACGGTATGGAGGTTCTTCCCCCGCATCATCTGCTCGACGTGTTTGATCGTGTCAGGTCGGGGAACCCGAATCGTCAGCCAGTCCGGCAGCCTCTTGACGGCCATGGGTTCAGTGTAGCTCAGTTGAATCTGTAAGACTAGCGCGGGTCCCTGGCTGGCGGGGCAGTTTGGCCGATCTGTCGTTCCGGACCATTCGCCCCTCCCCGCCTTGAACAATTCGGCTGTGAATGCCAGGATGAAACGAAAGGAGGACGACCCTGCGACTTTTCTACCAACCCCAAGGCCGATTGAGACTGGAAACTGAAGATCGATGCTGGCTGGATGTCAAGCCGGTTTGGGCTTCTCCTCTTAGCTACCCAGGCAAGTATCTGGCTCTGCTGGACTCGAAAGATAAGGAAGTTCTGATGGTCGATGACCCTCAGACCCTTCCTGATGAGGTCAGAGAAATTCTGCTGGCTGAACTGGACAAGCGCTATCTCACTGCCCGCGTACTCAGCGTCATCAAGGTCAGCACCGAGTTTGGTTCCACCTACTGGCGAGTCATGACGGACCGGGGCGAGAAGGACTTTATCACTCAGAGCCTTCAGGAAAACGCTCAGTGGATGGGTCCGCGGCAGCTTCTGCTGATTGACGTTCACGGGAACAGGTTTGAGATCGCGGATACGGAGAAGCTGGACGAGAGGTCTCAGCAGCTTTTGGTCGCTACGGTTTAAGCCTTCGGCACAGTCTGTGGGTTAATTCGGGGTTCTTTCGGATTTCTTCCGGGGCTCTTCGTGGAATTGACGACCAATTCAGACCGTGCTTTGGTGCTTTGACTTCCTTCCTCGGCAAAGATCGTGGAACCGATGACTCTTAAGTGAATCCGGAGCCAGGGTGCCCCGTCCCGATCAGCTTTGCTGTCGGGCGGGAACGGACCTTCCCACAATTTGCGCTTTCCTCTCCTGCCGCTCGTTCCTCGCGGGCAGAAGACGCCACCCGACTCTTACATTTGAGACAAAGGAGATTTCGTCCGGCCTCAAGATCAGGGATTCCATGACAGACAGCAGACCCGGCTGAGGCTTCGCCACAACCGGGCCACGAGCCAGCAAGGTCTCAAAATTTGTGGCCTGGTTGTACGACGAAGTCGTTCAGCCAGGTTTGCAGCAAGGCATAGAGTTAGGCTTAAAGGATGAAGAATAGGGGTGGCCTCTTTAATCCGTGACGAAGGAGCCGGGGAGCGGGAAACGTGCAATTTTCGACAAGTTCTTGCACTGGTCGAGGACCAGTGGCACCCCGGAATGAGATCGTTGGGTGTGAGCCACGGCGCCTATAGACGTTAGGGGAACTTAAAGAAGGCCTGACAGCAAACCCAGCTGAGGCTTCGCCGCAACCAGGCCACAAATACTCATGGACGCAGGGCTGTCTTCTCCCGCCGCTCTTTACTAGCGTACAGAAGAGGCCACCCAAACACTCTAGTTTGAGGGACATGATGATCATGAGAATTCGGTCCCCTCTGGCACCTTTCAAGCCTGATCAGCCACACTTGACCTTGTGGATGCGACAAGGGAGACGTACCTCTTTCTGCCTGCCTGGCAGAAGGGACTCTTTTATCTGCTGATCTTTGCCAGCTTGGGCTGGATGATCTGGCAGATTTGGGAGAAGGCCAGGGTATGGCGCAAGGGCCAGCCAATCTCCTGGAAGGCCAACTGGATCGGCAGCGTTCTCACCTATATTCTTGGTCAGAAAAAGGTTCAAGGAAGCCGCCCGAAAGATGGCGCTCCCATGCACCTCATGATCTTTTACGGGTTTTTGGCCCTCATGCTGGCCACAACCCTGCTGAGCATCGCCGAATACGGCCCGATTCTGGGGCTGCCCAACTTCCACAAGGGGGGCTATTACCTTGTCTATGAATTTGTCTTCGACATCATGGGCTTGGTCTTTACGGTCGGTGTGGCGTGGGCCTTGGTCCGTCGTCTGCAGATGATTCAGAAGCACGGAGTTCCGGCAACTGATCCCGACACCAAGCGTCCGAAGTGGAGCAAAAACCCCCTAAGCCATGACTGGCGAGACCTCGCGGCACTGATCCTGCTTTTAGGATTAGGCATCACAGGATTTGTAGTCGAGGCGGCTCGAATGGTGGCCAAGCCCGAAGCATGGGATTGGTCGGCACCGATCGGCTATGCCCTCAGCAAGGTAATGCCTCCTATCGGGCCACCCGCTTACATCGCTCTCTGGTGGATTCATGCCCTTCTGGTCTGCATCTTCTTTATTGTCCTCCCGCAGATGAGGCTGAGGCACATCGTCATCGCTGTTCTCACCGCTGCTGGACGTGAGAACCAGCCGCTTGGTGAACTGAAGCCAGTCTCTATGGAATCGGTTGAAGAGACAGGCAAGATCGGCGTCTCTGATGCCCGTGACTACTCCAGATGGCATCTGATGAGCCTGGATGCCTGCATGGAATGCGGTCGCTGCACCGAGGTCTGCCCGGCCCATGGAGTCGGCAAGCCCCTGAACCCCAAGCAGGTGATTCAAGATCTTCATAGGGCGATCCGTACAGATGAAGCAGTCCCGGCGGCGGTGACAGAAGAAGCTCTTTGGGCCTGCACCACCTGCAACGCTTGTGTCGAAGCCTGCCCAGTTCTTATTCGCCACGTCGATCTTATTGTTGACGCCCGGCGATCCTTGGTGGCAGAAGGGTCTCTGTCAGGTACCGGCGCAGTCCTTCTCAGGCAGGTCGGAAGCACTTCTCACGCATGGGGTCAGAAGGCCGACTCTCGTGAAGAGTGGATGAAGGGGCTGGATATTCCCCTGGCCCGCAATGGAGTTGAGTTCGACTATCTGTTCTGGGTTGGCTGTGCAGGGGCGACCGATCCTCAGGCGGTCAAGACGACCAAAGCGGTGGCAGGACTGCTGAAGAAAGCAGGAGTCAAGTTCGCCTGTCTTGGCAAAGAAGAAGCCTGCACCGGCGACCCGGCCCGACGCATGGGCGACGAATTTCTCTTCCAGGAGAAGGCGGGCATCAACCATGCTGCCTTTGCCAAGTACAAGATCAAAAAGATCGTGACGGCCTGCCCTCACTGTCTTAACACCTTTAAGAACGAGTATCACCAGTTCGGTCCTCAGCTAGAGGCGGTTCATCACACCCAGCTTTTGGACGAATTGATTCAGCAGAGAAAGCTGCGTCCTGTGCCTGTGGCTAAGGGAGAGGTCACTTACCACGACCCCTGCTACCTGGCGAGAGTCAATGGAGAAAGCGATGCTCCTCGGCGGCTGGTGGGAGAGGAGAGCCACCTTAACGGCGACGAACCCGCTTTGGTGAGAATGGCCATGACCCCTCCCGGCGGACCTCAAGTTCTTGCTGAGCCAGAACACCACGGCCGCAAGACTCTCTGCTGCGGAGCAGGCGGTGGCCGCATGTGGATGGAAGAAGAACCAAACCAGCGGCCCAGCAATCGCCGAGCCGAAGAGCTGATGGCGACGGGAGCGAAGACAGTCGCCGTCTCCTGTCCCTTCTGCCGAATCATGCTGGATGCCGGGCTAAAGCAGCAGCCAAAGGGTGATGAGATTCGACTGGTTGACCTGGCAGAAATGCTGCAGGAAGCAAATAGAGATTCAGGCGACGCCAAGCCATGACGATTCTGGGAATGGGGATTGACCTGGTCTCGGTTCAGAGGATCAAGGAAGCGATGGAAAAACCCGGCTTCCTTGACAAAATCCTGACGGAAAAGGAGAAGGCAGTTGTTAAGACCCCAGAATCGGTGGCTGGCCGATGGGCAGCCAAAGAGGCTTTGATGAAGACTGGCAGCGGGGTCAAGACCTTTAAGGAGATTGAGATTCTGCCGGACGAGACGGGCCAGCCTAGAGTCACAGTGCCGGATGGAAGCTGGATGGTTTCTATCACACACGAGAAGGAAATGGCGGCGGCAGTTGTGTTAAGACTGGGCTGAATTTGGGCTTTAGGAAGCTAGTGGCGCAAGGTCCCACCCGGCAGGGCAGTCCTTTTCCCGATGGTCCAGCTTCTTAACATTCTCTTAACAATTCCCCGTAAACTCCGGCTTGTGGCCTGGCGACAATTGGGCCAAACCTGAGGATCAGCTAAATGAAGCACATGTCCCTTCTGCTTACGGGAGCTCTTTTCGGGACCCTAATTTTCGGCTGCACACCAGCACCCGAAAGTGGCTCCACAACTGATAAGCCTGCCGGCGGCGAAGCAGCTGCCGTTTCTGGCGGTGAAATCAAGATTGATGGCTCCAGCACGGTCTACCCCATCGCCGCCGCTTTGGTTGAAAGCTACAAGATGAAGGTGGGCGACAAGGCTCCTTCCATGTCAGTCAGCCAGGCAGGCACTGGTGCCGGCTTTAAGAAGTTTGCTGGCGGCGATTTGGATATCGCCACTGCCTCTAAGCCGATCAGCGAAGACCAGATGAAGGCCTGCGCTGATGGCGGAGTTGAGTTTGTTGAGCTCCCCATCGCTTACGATGGACTCAGCATCGTTGTCCACAAGGACAACACCTGGGTGAAGAGCATCACCACCGCCCAGCTGAAAAAGATTTGGGACAAGGATTCCACCGTTAAGATGTGGAGCGATGTCGATCCTTCCTGGCCCAAGGAGGCTATCCAGCTCTTCGGACCAACCAGCGATCACGGCTCTTACGAGTACTTCAATGAAGTGATCAACGGCGACAAGAAGAACAGCCGTCAGGACTACCAGCAGAACAACGACTACAACACGATGATTGCTGGAGTCGCCAACAACAAGAACGCCTTTGCCTACGTTGGTTACGCCTACGTTATGCAGAACCAGGGTCAGATTAAGGTTGTGCCAGTTGATGCTGGTTCCGGCGCTATCGCCCCTTCTGAACAAACCATCATCGACGGCACCTACGCTCCTCTTTCCCGCCCCCTGATGCTCTACGCCAACAAGAAGTCTCTTGAGCGGCCAGAGGTTAAGGGCTTCCTTGAGTTCGCCCTTAAGGAAGGCAGCGAGGCTGTTGCTGCCACCAACTACGTTGCTCTTCCTGCCGAGCTCTACGCCAAGATTTTGGCCAGACTCGAAGCTGGAAAGACCGGGACCGTCTTTGCTGGTTCAGTAGGAACGAAGCTCAGCGACTTGCTGGCTAAAGAGTAGACTCTGATCCTAGTAAAAGATCGTGCAGAGCCAGGATCAGACAAAGGCTGGCGCAATGTCCAGCCTTGCTAAGAAGATGTCGTTTGGCCGCCTCAGTGAAGGGGCGGTCAAGCTTCTTTGCTTAGGGGCAGCTCTTTTCAGCATCCTGATCACGGCCGGGATCCTTTACGTTCTGCTCAGCGATGCCTTTGTCTTTTTCAGAGATGTCGCTGGGCCAGAAAAGTTCTTCTTTGGCACCTCGTGGCAGCCCAATGCTTACGAGCCTAAGTACGGCGTTCTGCCCCTGGTCACAGGCACCCTGATGATCACTTTTGGGAGCCTGCTTATCAGCGTTCCCCTCGGGCTGTTTTCCGCCATCTATCTCAGCGAATATGCGCCGATTAGGGTCAAACAGGTGCTCAAACCGACCCTGGAGCTTCTCGCTGGTGTCCCCACTGTTGTCTATGGCTATTTCGCCTTGGTGACAGTCACCCCAGCCTTAAGGAGCCTCGGCTGGAATGTAGATTTTCAAAACGGAGCCGCCGGCGCGATCGTCGTCGGCATCATGACTCTGCCCCTCATCTCATCTATGTGCGAGGACGCCTTGACTGCCGTCCCCGGCGGATTGAGAGAGGCTGCCTACGGGCTTGGAAGCACTAAGGTGGAGGTCACGATGAAGATCGTTGTTCCTGCCGCCCTCTCCGGCATCGTCGCAAGCTTCATCCTGGCCATTTCTCGCGCCATCGGCGAAACCATGGCCGTGACCTTGGCTGCTGGATACCGCCCAACAATGGATTGGAACTTTGGAGCTTCGATCCAGACCATGACGGCTACGATCGTCAACTTGAGCAAGGGCGATCTTGACCGAGGCGACCCCGCCTACCAAACCATCTTCGCCGTTGGAGCCACCCTCTTCTTCGTCACTCTTGGCCTCAACCTCATTGCTCAGAGAATTGTCCGAAAGTTTAGGAGGATCGGGGGCTGATGAGTTTAGTCGCTAATCCTGGCCTGGCCGCGCGGCGCCGCAACGTCAGCAAACTCTTCGGAGCTTTCTGTTTCATGGCAGCAGTAACAGCAGTTCTTCTGCTGATCATCCTGCTCTACAGCATCTTTTCGCAGGGCCTCGGCAGGCTGAACTGGGAGTTCATCACCAGCTTCCCAAGGGAAATGGTCCGCCCTCCTGGGGGAATCCTTCCTGGCCTGGTCGGCAGCGCCGTCTTGGTGCTCATCTGCGGCATGCTCACCATTCCTTTTGGGGTTGCAGCCTCGGTTTACCTGGAAGAGTTTGCTGACAGGCGAAGCAGGTTCAGTCAGTTCATCGAGATCAATATCAACAACCTCAGCGGCGTGCCCTCTATCGTCTTTGGCATGCTGGGCTTGGCGATCTTTAGAGAAATGTTTGGCATGGAGGCGGGCATCCTCGCTGGTGCCTTGACCATGTCGCTGCTCATTCTGCCAACGGTCATTCTCGTTTCACGAGAAGCGATCAGAGCCGTTCCTCAGTCGCTTCGAGAAGGCTCATTGGCTCTTGGCAGCACTCAGGGGCAGATGGTCTGGCGCATGGTGCTGCCCAATGCTCTGCCTGGCATCCTGACCGGAATCATTCTTGCCATCTCTCGAGCAATCGGAGAGACTGCTCCTTTGATCGTCGTCGGAGCTGCGACTCTCGTCACAAACCTTCCCAAGGACCTGAATTCGGGCTATACGGCCCTGCCCCTGCAGATCTTCGACTGGGCAGCCAGGCCAAACGGTCAGGCCCACTTTAGTCAGGGTGCGGCGGCGGCGATTATCGTCCTTATGGTCACTTTGCTTCTGCTCAACTCCGTGGCGATCATCATTCGTGCCCGGGCGCAGAAGAAGCAGAGGGCATAATCAATCCCGTTTTGACCAGTTTTGGGCCTCTGGCCCGTCACTACGACATCCTCATGTCTCAGGTGCCCTACGATATGTGGGCGGGCTACCTGAGGCTTCTCTTCGCGCAAATGGATGCCGACCCCGAAGAGATCTTGGATGTCTGCTGTGGCACTGGAACAATCTGTGAACTTCTGGCGGCTGAGGGCTTTGACATGACCGGCCTTGATCTCAGCCCTGGCATGATTGCCTCGGCCAAGCAGAAGGCGGCAGAGAAGGAGCTTGACATCGACTATTACGTTGCCGATGCCAGCGACTTCGATCTCGGACGACAGTTTGAAGCTGCCTGCTCATTCTTCGACAGCTTCAACTACATTCTTGACCCGGCTCGCCTGGCCATGGCCTTTAAGTGTGTGGGCAAGCACCTGCAGCCTGGCGCTCCCTTCATCTTCGATCTCAACACAGCCTATGCCTTTGAGCAGAGAATGTTTGATCAATCGGATACCCGCAAGAAGGCCGAGATTCAGTACGACTGGAAGGGTGAATACGACCCTGATACGAGGATCATTAAGGTCGCTATGACCTTCAAGAGGGGTGAGGATGTCTTCAACGAGGTCCACGTTCAGCGAGCCCATTCGCAGGAAGAGGTCGTAGAATTCTTGAAGGCAGCCGGATTCGATGAGATCACAGTTTTTGAGGCTTACACCCTCGATCCTCCCCGCAAGAGAAGCGATAGAGTGCATTACTCCTGCCGTCTGCCGTATGAGTGAAGCAGACCGACTAATGCTGTCATCCTAAGCAGAGCCTCGCTCTATTGCCATGAGTTTTTCTGCCCTCAGACCCTTGGTCAAAGCCCTGACCGACACTCCGTTTGAGGGGAAGATCTTCTTGGTTGGGGGATGCGTCCGCGACAGGCTTTTGGCAGACAAGGAACCGGACGATTTGGATCTGGTTGTTGATGGCAGCGCTCTTGAGGCGGCTAAGCTGCTCTACGAAAAAGGCGTCGCCGACGACTATCCTGCGGTCTATGCCCGGTTCGGCACCGCCATGGTCATGGTCGAAGGCCAGAAGATAGAGCTCGCCACGGCCAGAGCGGAATCTTATCAGTACGGCTCGCGAAAGCCAGAAGTGCAGCCTGCACCGCTCCTCGAAGACATGATGAGAAGGGACTTCACCCTCAATGCTCTCATGGAGTCTCCTTGGACTGGCGAGGTGATCGACCTGCTTGGCAAGGGACGGGCTGACCTGGAAAATCGGGTGCTGCGGACTCCCCGCGACCCCCTTATCACTTTTACCGATGACCCCCTACGCATGTTTAGAGCCGTCCGGTTTCGGCATAGATTCGGCCTGACCTATGCCGAGGGGCTGGAAGATGCGATTCGCACTAAGGCACCTGAGGTCAAGCATCTGAGTGGAGAAAGGATTCGCGAAGAGTTCGTGAAGATGCTGCTGGCCCCGACCGCGTCTGCGGCCATGGAAGATCTTCTGCGGCTCGGACTGATGGATGTCTTTGCTCCAGAACTCTCGTCGATGAAAGGAGTGGAGCAGGGAAGCGCCCACCATCTCGACGTCTGGGGACATTCGCTGCTGACTCTCGAGAGGGCTGAGACTCAGAACCTGACTTTGGCTCTTGCCTGCCTGCTGCATGATATTGGCAAGCCTCCGACCCGCACCCTGGAGGCGGATGGTCGGATTAGGTTCTTTAAACACGAAGAGGTGGGAGCGGACATATCTCGCAGTGTCTTGGACCGCTTGAAGTTTTCGCAGAAGCAGATCAGTGCTGTCGCCCTCTTGGTGAGGAATCACATGAGGTTCGGGTCGATCCAGAGCCTCAGCGCCGCCGGCGCTAGACGCCTGATTCGTGACTTGGGAGATCAGTTAGAACCGCTCTTTGATCTAGTCGAGGCTGATATCAAGGCTCTGCGGCCGGGTCAGCCCACGATGAGCCTCGCTCCCTTCCGGGAGGCTGTGGCGGAGGTTCTTGAAGCGGAATCGGCTCCCCATTGGGAGAGTCCCTTAACGGGGCATGAGATCAGCGAGGCCTTCAGCATCCCTCCTGGCCCATCACTCGGCCAGATAAAGGATGCGCTTCGAGAGGAGGTGATCGAGGGTCGCATTGCCCCTGGCGATAAGTGGGCTGCTTCCGCTTGGGTAGCCGAATGGCTGGCCAAGCAGGAAAGCTGACCTGGCTTGATGCAACCGAGCCGACAAAAAGTGCGTCCTCAATCTCAGCAGAATCACTTATACTCTGCCAGCGAATAGGAAGAAGCCTGCATGCCAGTCATCAAATACGACGAAAGCAACTCCAGAGTCCTCTTTTGGCTCATTGCCGCAGGAGCGCTCTTTTTAGGAGCCTTGGTGGTTGCTCCATTTTTGCCAGCCATCTTGTGGGCTTCTGTACTGGCAGTCCTTACGCACCCTCTTTATGTCCGGCTTAAGAACTCTAAGCTCTGCACGGGCAGAAACTGGGGAGATGCCTTTTCCGCTGTCTGTGTGACCCTGGGGACCCTGCTTCTCCTCATCCTTCCTATCCTGGCCTTCGGCACAGTTGCAGCGCTTGAACTGAGCAAGGTGCTGAGGAGTGACGTGGTGCTTAGCCACCAGAAAGACGGCACCTTTACCCTTTTGGGCATGTCGTCAGAGCTTGATAAGATGGTCGGACCTGTGCTCAGCCAGGTTCCTGTCCAGGCTGTTAAGGAATTCAGGCTCTCAGAGTTTATTGAAGAGAACGGTACTCAGCTTGCTGAAGCGATTCAGGGTCCGGCGGTTTTGGGACTCAAGCGTTTTGGAGTGGCGGCCTTTTCTGCCATTGTCGCTCTACTGACCCTCTTTTTTATGCTGAAAGACGGGCATAAGCTCCTTGAGCCTGCTCTAAAGATCATTCCGCTCCCTCGGGATGAGAGCATGAAGATTCTTGTCCGGCTGCGCGAGACAGTTTGGTCGGTCTTTATGGGAGTTGTTTTTGTCGCTCTTATCCAGGCTGCTTTGGGTGGCATTGCTTACTCTGTTCTTGGCGTTCCCAGCCCGGTCATCTGGGCGATGGCGACCTTTATCTGCGCCATGATCCCCTTGGTTGGTCCTCCTGTGGTCTTTGTGCCGCTTTCGCTGGTCCTTTTCTTCCAGGGCAAAACGGGCCAGGCCATCGGCTTGATCTTCTTTGGTGCTCTAGTTCTCAGCCAGGTGGATAACATTCTGAGGCCCCTCTTTATCGGAGCCAGATCTTCCCTGCACCCTATGGCGGTCTTCTTCAGCCTTCTTGGCGGAGCCTTCCTTATGGGTCCAATCGGATTGATGGCGGGGCCAATCATCCTCACCCTCTGCATTATCGTGGCTGAGGTCATCATGGTTCGGAGAGATTTGATTGAAGCTGAAGCTGAAGCTGCCAAAACGTCATCGGCGGAGCCAGAACCGGCGTAATGCCCCATCTCAGGCTTTCTAGCAGTCCTGGAGCCTTAACCAAAGAAGAGGCGGGCAGCCTGTTAAGAGAACTCTGCCAAGACTTTTGTGCGATGGAGACGGTGGATTCGGCCACCGTCAAGGCTTACTATTCTGAAGTTCAGGAATTTGTGATGGGCCAAGGGGCTCCTGAAGGCTTTGTTCACCTCGAAGCCTCAATTCTCACTGGTCGGTCGGAAGATTTGCGGGGAAGAATCGCCAAGGATCTTGTTCAAGTGATGAAAAAGCACTTGGATTCTCGCGGACTTTCGATCACCGTTGAAGTGAGAGAAATGGACAAGGCGGGCTACGCCAAGGGCCATTGAACTTGATTGAGATTTAGCTGCCTTTTATTGCTAAATCGCCAGGTACATTTAAGGGTGTCCAGGGAAGGACAATGAAGAACGCTCTCATTTTGTTGGCGGCAGCAGCCGTTGTCGGAGTTCTTGGCGGGCACTTCGCGGCCAAAAAGACTTGGGATGAAGTCAAGGTCAAAAAAGACCAGCTTAAGCGGATGCGCCAGCAGTTTAAGGAAAACGAGAACAGCCGCATGGACTTGAAGCGCAGTAATGCCGTTCAGGAAAGGAACCAGGCCGCGGATATTCTTCGCTACTCTCGCTCAGCCGCAGAAGAAAGGAAGGCTTCAGGCGAATAGAGTGTTTTCCCTAAAAATCGGCGTACCCCTATAACGACTCGTTCGTCTAAGGAGCGATCAGGGGGCCTTTCGCCCTCTTACAGCCGATTCTGCAACGATCTGGGCCCGGCTCCCGGTAGCGTCTTGTGACTCTTCTTCTGTTTTAAACAAAAGAGGTCTTGGAGCTTATTAAGAATGATTGCAGCAGCAGTCCTCACCGCTGCCGTTTTGGGCGCTCAGCCCCTCGACGCGCGGCTGATGCGTTGGCCAACGGTCAAGGGAAACACCGTTGTCTTCACCTATGCAGGAGACCTTTGGACTTGTGAACTCGATGGAGGCATTGCCCGTCGTCTCACCAGCTTCCCAGGCTTGGAATCTAGAGCTAGATTCTCTCCCGACGGAAAGACAATTGCCTTTACGGCCCAGATTGACGGAGGAGCCGACCTCTACACCATTCCCGCCCAGGGCGGCGAACCCACGAGGCTGACTTACGATCCAGGCGGAGACAACATGATCGCCTGGACCCCGGATGGCAAAATCGCCTATGGAAACGGAGCCCTGACCACCTTCACCCAGAAGATGTTCATGGTCTCTCCCAACGGAGGCCAGCCAACCGCCACCAGACTCGGTGAGATCACTGACGGCAGCTTCAGCCCCGACGGCAGCACCATCGCCTTCACAAGGTCAGCCAGCCATAACTTTAACTGGCGACGCTACCGAGGCGGTACTCAGGGCAAAATCGGCTTCTTCAATCTCACCACTGCCAAGTACGAAGAGATTCCTGCTGGCCGTGAGCAGAACTACCACCCCATGTGGGTCGGCGACAACGTCTTCTTCATTTCGGATAGGAACAACGGTGGGCTCAACCTCTACCGCTACAGCCGCACCTCCAAGCGAGTCGAGCAGCTGACCAAGTTCCTGAACTCTGATATCAAGTGGCCTTCAACCGATGGAAGCAATATCATCTGGGAGAGAGGCGGCAAGGTTGAGCTTTACAACATTGCTTCTGGCAAGGTAAGCGAGTACAGCCCCAGCATTCTTTCAGACAACAGGTCAATCAGACCCCGATGGAGAAACTTTGCCAATTCCGTTGAGGGAATTTCGCTTTCTCCCAGCGGAAAGCGAGTTGCTGTGGCAGCCCGAGGAGATGTCTGGTCGGTCCCAGCCACAACTGGCGAAACCAGAGCTCTCACTTCCGGCAACCGATCAAGAGAATCCAGCCCACAGTGGTCCCCTGATGGACAGTCCATTGCTTACTTGAGCGACGAAGGCGGCGAGTGGACCATTACGGTTCAGCCTCAGATGGGCGGCGAAGCCAGAAAGATCAAGCTCCCTTCTGACCAGAAGGTTCGCAGCTTTGGCTGGTCCAGCACTGGAAAGTACTTCGGCTACCTGACCTTTGACCAGCGCTTCATGATCGTCAACAGCGACGGCTCTGGTCAGCCTAAGCAGGTCGCTCAGGATGCCTACGGACAGTTCGGCGGCGGAGACTTTTCTCCCGACGACAGCTACATCGTTTATTCGTCCACTCAGGACAACCTTTTTGGCCGACTGGAAGTTTATGAAGTTGCCACTGGCAAGGTGACCCCCATCACCACTGGCTACTACACCGACCAGAACCCCAGCTTCGACCTTTCGGGCAAGTACATCTACTTCACCTCAAGCCGAACCTACTCTGCCAGCTTTGACGACTTCCAGGGTGGATCGCTGACTCAGCAGAACACCCAGAGAGTCTATGTTCTGCCCCTGACTCGCGATATCGGCAATCCATTCCTCGCTCCTGGCGATGAAGAGCCGGTTAATGCTCCAGCAGCTCCGGCAGGACAGGGCGCAGGTGCTCCTCCGGCAGCTCCGGCCAAGCCCGCCACTAGGATCGACTTTGCTGGCATTGAAAACCGAGCAAGGCCGCTTCCTTGGGGTCCTGGCAGCTATGGTGCTGTCATCGGAGCTCGAGAAGGCGTTTACACCCTGGCTGAAGGCGGACTGCAGTTCTACAGCATGGCTGGCCGACAGGCGTCGACCATCATGCAGGGCGTCCAGAGCGTTTCGTTCAACGCTAACAAGTCCAAGTTCGTCTATCAGGCTGGTCCTGTGATCGGAATCGCCGATGCCCGACCTGGCGCAGCTCCTGGAGTTGGCCGAGTCAACTTCGGCGATGTCGCCTCCATGTGGGATCCTAAGGCTGAGTACGAGCAGATCTTCTGGGAAGTCTGGAGATGGCAGAGAGACGTCTTCTACGACCCCAAGATGATGGGTCTGGATTGGGATGCGATCGGCAAGAAGTACGCCGCTATGCTCCCCTCAGTCGGCGATCGCAGCGACCTGAACTACGTTCTTGGTCTCATGATCGGCGAACTGGGCACGGGCCACGCCTACGTTCAGGGCGGTGAACTCGATCAGGTTCCTGGCGCTCCGGTCGGAGTTCTCGGAGCTGACTACGACACTGCTGGCGGTGGAGTCAGGTTTGCCAAGATCTATCGCGGCTTCCCCGACATGCCCGGTGCCGAAGGACCGCTCTTTGATGCCGATGTCAAGGAAGGCGATTACCTAGTTGCCATCAACGGCAAGCCTGTGACGGATAAGACTCCTGTCAGCAGCCTTCTGCTTGGCCTCGCCAACAAGAGCGTCACCCTTTCGGTCAACAGCCGACCCGGAATGACTGGCGCCCGCACGGTGAAGGTTGTTGCTGGAATGAGTGAAAACCAGCTTCGCTACCACACTTGGGTCAACGAGAGAAGAGCCATGGTTGACGCCATGAGCGGTGGAAGGATTGGCTACATGCACGTTCCCAACACCAGCTTTGAAGGCATTGTTGGATTCATGCGCGGCTTCTACAGCCAGAGCGGCAAGGAGGCTTGGATCATTGACGAAAGGTTCAATGGCGGCGGATTCATCCCCACCTTCTTCCTGGAAGCACTGCAGCGCACCATGGACAGCGCCTTTAAGGGCCGCAACGGCAAGGCCTTTGGTCTGCCCACTCAGAGCTTGGATGGCCCCAAGGCCATGCTGATCAACGAGTACGCCGGTTCCGGCGGAGACATGTTCCCATGGCTCTTTAAGAACCGCAAGCAGGGACCACTCATTGGCATGAGAACCTGGGGCGGCCTCGTCGGAATTCAGGGCGGAGTGCCTCTGGTGGATGGCGGCAACGTCACCTCTCCTGGCTTCGGCATCTTCGACCCGATTCGAGGCGAGTGGATTGCTGAGAACAAGGGTGTCGATCCTGACATTCAGGTTGACAACAACCCCGAAGTCATCGCGAAGGGCGAAGATCCTCAGCTCGTGACAGGTATCAACTACCTGCTGGATGAGCTGAAGAAGGGCAAGGGCCGCAAGCCAATCGTGGCTCCTCCCTTCCCCCGAATGGACGTCGCCAAGCCGTAAGGGTTAGGTTGGGTCGTCCAGGTGACCGCAGATCCTTCGGGTTCTGCGGTCACTGCATTTACGTATGCTGCTGTCAATGCCGTTTCGACTGAGCTGCAGGCAGGGAGTTTGGGATTGGGTAATCGTGGCCCGTTTGTGGCGAAGCCTCAGCCGGGTCTGCTGCTAATAAGCCTTCATGGCTGCAGAACGTGACAACTTTAGAATAGGGGTGGCCGTGGATGGCCCGCAGGGCAGCCGCGGTATTCATGAAAACTCCCCGAGCCGGCACAGCGCAGCCCCCACAAGCTTAAAGTAAGTTGGCCTTCTTCTTTATCCCAGGTTCACTTTCGCCCAAAGTGTCATCATTCAAAGCATGTCTGCCACCTCGCCCGACCCCAAAAAGGTAAGAATCATTACCTTGGGCTGCGCCAAAAACGAGGTGGACAGCGAAGAGATTGCCGGAGTCCTTACCGGCCAGGGCTGGCAGAGCACAGGCGATGCCGATGCCGAACTGACCATTATCAACACCTGCGGCTTTTTAGATTCTGCCAAGCAGGAAAGCATCAACGCGATTAAGAAGGCAGTTGCCGAGAAAGGAGCAGGTCGAGTTGTTGTAGCAGGGTGCCTGGCTCAGAGATTGGGCGAGGAACTGACCCGCCTTGCTCCGGGTGCTGACGCTTACATCGGAGTCGGGCAGATGGCGAGATTTGGCGAGATAGCCGCCTCTGTCTTTGGCCGCACCGAACCTCTTCTGGATGTCACCCCTCCGCACCACCGATGGGCAGATGTGGAAACCAGAGCCAGAACTGGCCGACCTTGGAGCGCCTACCTGAAGATTAGTGAAGGCTGCGACCACCGCTGCACCTTCTGCACCATCCCCAGCTTCCGCGGCGGCCACCAAAGCAAGCCTATCGAGCGAGTGCTGCAGGAAGCCAGACACCTTGCCCGCACCGGAGCGAAGGAAATCAACCTCATCGCTCAGGATGTCACCCAGTACGGATACGATCTGTACCAGGCTTTCACCCTTCCCAAGCTGCTGAAAGAGCTGAACGAGGTTGAGGGAATCGAGTGGATTCGCCTCCTCTACTTCTATCCGAATCGTCTGACCGACGAAGTGATTGAAGCCATGGCGACTCTGCCCAAGGTGGTCAAGTACATCGATATCCCCCTTCAGCACGTCCACCCCGATGTTCTTCGCCGCATGAAAAGGCCCTGGGATGGAGAGAGGTATTTGAGGGTGATCGAGAAGGTGAGGGCTGCCATGCCCGAGGCGGCGATCCGGACAACCTTCATCGCAGGCTTCCCGGGAGAGACCGAGGCAGAGTTCCAAACTCTGATTGATTGGGTCCGTGAAGCCAAGCTAGACCGGGTTGGCGCCTTTACTTTTTCAAAGGAGCCAGGCACCCCCAGTGCAGAAATGCCAGGCCAGGTTCCTTTTAAAACCAAGCGTGACCGCTACGACCGCTTGATGAGGGCTCAACAGTCCATTTCATTAGGCAAGAACAAAGCTTGGGAAGGGAAGCAGATTTCAATGCTGGTGGATGAAGTGAAAGATGGCTGGTCGGCCGGACGCAGCTTCCGCGATGCTCCGGAGATTGACGGCTGGGTTTATGCGAAGGGCGAGGCTGAACTTGGCTCTTTTGCGACTGTCAACGTGACTCAGGGCATGGAGCACGACCTTGTCGGGTCGCTGGAAGGGGTCTCGTCTCCGCCTCGGCGGCAGTTGACCGGGCTCAAGATGGCCGGTCCGAGGCGACCGCAGTAGGGTTCTTAGTCAAAATGTCCACCCACCGCTGAGCGCCGAGGAAAGGATCATCAGAACCAGAGCTGGCACTCGCCTTGGGAAACCACCTTTCCAGCGATTCTGTTAACACGATCGCTGATCTTTCATCCTTGTCCCGAATCGAATCATTGAGAATTTTGATGCAGAGGGGGCGGTAATGTTCCTGCCACTTACCTAAGCCCCACAGCGCATACCATCTTGCTTCGGAAGTTTTGCTCTCAGCCGCAGCCTTCAGGCTGCGGTAGCAGCGATCTTTATCATTCACATAATCTATGAGAACTTGATCTGGGTGATAGCGGCTCCAACCTGTTTTCAGGAATTCTGCTGGGTCAGGCACAGGCCACTTCTTTAGTTCTGCGGCGGCTTCTCTGGCTAAAATTCCCGAAGGGAGATGCCCCGCAGACCAGGCAATGAAGTGCCAGGCAAAGATCCTAGCAGGGTCCTTCTCTTTAGCTGCTCTATCGAATGCTGTCTTGCCAATCTCAGGTGGGTAGCCATTTTCGCCATACCATTCTATTCTTGACATCAATCTGGCTAACTCGAAAAGTTCAACCACTTTGGTTGAATCGAGAGTTTCAATAACTCTGAGAATCCCAGAAGAACTGGACTTGAGATTCTTACCGGCATGAAAGTATGCAAGTACGGCGAACTCGTCCCGCTTGAAGGATTCATAGAGTCCCGTCCTGCTAGATGTTCCAGCTTCAAAAAAATTTAGTTTCCTATCTGTGGCAGGTCGGCCAAGAATCACCAGCTTATCGCCAGGTTTCGGAAAATGTCTGATTCCATATGTTCCGGCTGAATACTTCGAAAGATCGAAGGATGCGTTGTCGATTAGCGGGTTGGCAGAAATCACCAAAGTTAACAGGATATTTTCTGAGGAAACAGCAAAAAAAGTCCAGATATGCGGGTTGTTCTGGGCAGGGTTTCCATCGACCCATTTTCTCGGAGACCGGACTGGGCCGCCCAATACAGTCACTGTCCTGCTGCCAAAAAACTCCTGATCTCTGGTCGCAGAAAGAAGTTCACCTGCATAGCTTGCTGGAAAATATCGCGGAATGGTCTGATGGACAGGCGTATCTGGCCAGCCAGCGTTCGCGCACGCAATCATAAATCCCACGCTTGCTATTCGTGCAAATTGATCTTGGTACTTTCTCATAGGAACATTCTAGCAAATCTAGTAGAAGAGCAAGCCAAGATTTTGCCTGGGGTTTAATATCCCCAAAGTTCCATGCCGAAAAGTGTCAAAGGTGAGAACAAGGCGGCGGAGATTCAGCTCAGCCCCAAGCCGATCACGGAAGATCAGAAGTCGGAGCTTCTTAAAACCCTTCAGGCGAGGTTTGAAAAGAACAAATCCCGGCACGCGAGCATTGAGTGGAGCAATGTCCAAACCCGCCTAGAGACCAGTCCGGACAAACTCTGGTCACTGCAGACCATGGAAGAAACCGGCGGGGAGCCGGACGTTGTGGGGAAGGATGGAGCCACTGGCCAGTTCATTTTTATGGACTGCAGTAAGGAAACCCCCAACCGAAGGAGCCTTTGCTACGACCCTCAAGCGCTGGAAGACCGTAAAGAGTTTAAACCAGCCGGCAGCGCCCTTGGCATGGCCGAACAAATGGGAATCGTGGTGCTGGATGAAGCTGACTACAGACATTTGCAGGAGACAGCCGGACCTCTTGACACCAAAACTTCAACCTGGCTGCTGACTCCCGACCCGATTCGAGAGAAGGGGGGTGCGATTTTTGGAGACTGGCGCTATGGGCAGGTCTTCATCTATCACAACGGAGTTCAGTCTTACTACGGCTCACGCGGGTTTAGGGGCAAGCTGCTGGTCTAGTAAACTAGCGGTGTGGCTGGCCTAGCAGGAGGACCCTTGAGTCTGTGGCTGAAACAGATCAGCAGCGGGCCAGGATCCACGCCCTTCGTCAAGTTCAGCAACTCATGGCTCGGCTATGTGGCTGCAGCCAGTGCCATAGCCTTCTGTGCCGGTGTCTTCAATGCAGCCTTGCCATGGCTGGCTGCCGCCCTGGTCCCTGGGCTGATCATGAGTTTCTATGCCAGGCACCTTCAGGCCAAGGAGTTTAAAAAATTCAGTGCGCTCCACATTTTGGGAGAATCTAGCCCCCAAGTCGAGCTGATAGAGACCATGACCGAGTGGTTCAAGACCTCTTCTGGCGCAGAGCGGATTGCGCCTGATCTGCTGACCTTGCTGGATTCTTTGGCAGAGACAAGAGAAAGGGCCTCGCGGCTGCTGGCCGACCACAAGGATTCTGCCGAAAATCCAGTCAACAAGCAGGAGATTTTGGCCACTTTGGATCTGGCGCTTGCAGACGCGATCTGGATGGGCCGCCACCTTATTCGTCTGCCTCGGCAGAGAAAAACCACCTTCTCTAAACGGATCTCTGAACCTGGCTTTCAGGCTTCGGCCCTTGCAGCAGTGGCAGAAACTCTTAAGGAAGCTCAGTCCCTCGTGGATTCTATCGGTGAAGCATCGGGGCGAGACACAGCCTTGTCACTGAGGAAGCATTTGGCGCGGCTGGAGGAGATTCATGCCGCGAGAAAAGAGCTTGGCCCGGAACCGGAGTTCTTGGAAGATCAGATTTGAGCCCTCCCCGGGGGGTTATTCAAGAGTTTATTCTTCAAGCATTGATTAACCTTCGCTCATGTCTGTAATACTCAGCTTTATGCAAGGGTGTTTAATATTGTCTCCGATGACTGGCCACTCATCAGGGGGTTGCACGAAGTCTGCAAGTGATCTTCAGATGTTTGAAGTCACATTCACCCACAAGGAAGATTGGAACCCCTCGACATGCTCTAAGCACTTTACGTCTCTTGGCGAAGGTGCGGGAGTGACAGGTTGATTGGCGCCCTGATTGCCGTCGCTGGTTCACCTCTTCTTCTGGCAGAGAGTGCTCAACCTTCTCAAGGTGCTAAGCTGCCAGTCATTGTTATCGCAGAAAAAATTTCTGATTCAGCCGCAATTGATATTAATGCGTACCGACGTAGCGATAGCAATGAGGAGAGTGACAAAGTTCTCGCCAAACATGGCCTGCAGGTAGTGCAGCTTAAATCTGGATTGCTTGTGTTCGACGAACGTTCGGTCGGGCTGCATGAGCTTCGCCTCAGAAACTGGGTCCTCGACAATATGCTTGCCCCAGATCGAAGAAAGACACTCACTGCAAAGGTTGGTATTGATAATGAAGTGAAATCTTTACTGGCATCGATTGCACCAACGGAAAGGTCAGCTTTCTTTGCCTCCGACATCGCGGCATCTTTCAACCCAGTCGCGATTCTTGACGTCCAGATTGGCCAAGGCCCAGTTCGAAGTGTTACCGAGAAGCTTTTATTAAACGGTGAGCCGCCAGTCAAACCTACTGTGAACAGGCTGAAAGAATCCGCACAAGACGCCCAGCAACCGAGTGCCGTTGGACCGCTCCGTTGGCTCCCAGTTAAGCTTGAAGAAAGGTTCTTCCATGTCACATCTGCACTGCCTGTGGCTCGATTGAGACACGAGGCATCGGAGTACATTGAGGGATTAGTCATGAAAGAACAAGATGACGTTGACATTAAGACGTCTCAAATGTTCAATGGCCTCCCATTAGGAATTAGGCGACTGCAGGAAAAGCTGAAAGCTGATGGAAAATTGGATTACAAAAGCTTGTCTACTGAAGATCAAAGATTACTGAGTTCAATCTTGATCAGAAATAGTTATCAAGAATCAGATCTGACGAATCTAGTCATAGTTGGCTCCCTCTGTGGAGTCATGGTTGAGGCTCGGTACGAAATGTCTAACGGACAGATTGTCGGTGTAGGCTGGGTGTTTGACATTACTCCCCGCTGATCACGACTGAGAGCCTCACCCCGTCCCAATCCCAGATTCATGCCAAACTAACATCAACATGGATCTGGGTCTCTCTGGCCTTCTTAAGCTGAGCAAAGCCGCTAGCAAAAGAGTTTCTTCTTACGACCACTCAGGAGGAAATCACGACTGCCGACGAATTGAGCCAGGCGAGACCTTTGTGATGGCCGACATTGAAGGGGCCGGAATTGTCACTCACATTTGGATCACGATCTCAAGCGGAGACCCCCTGGTCCGCAGGAACCTGGTTCTCCGCGCCTACTGGGATGGCAGCGAGAACCCCAGCATCGAAGCCCCAATCGGAGACTTTTTCGGTCAGGGATGGGGAGACAAGTACAGCTTTATCAGCCTGCCTCTCTGCGCCGCCCCCAAAGAAGGCAATGCCCTGGTCAGCTATTGGCAGATGCCCTTTGGCAAGGGGGCTAGGTTCACCGTTGAAAATCAAGGAGACCTGCCCGTCGATGCCTTCTACTTTTATGTCGATTACGAACAACACGAAGAAGTCGGGCCAGAAACTCCACGGTTCTTTGCTTGGTACAACCAAGAGCTAACCAAACCAGAAGGGGCACCGGGCGAAAACGAATGGGGAGTTTTGGGCGGCGACCACCCTCTAAACCCAGGCGATGCCAACAACTACCTTTTCTGCGAAGCCGAAGGCGAAGGCCACTTTGTGGGGGTCAACTACTATGTTCAGAGCCCCGGCCCCATTTGGTATGGAGAAGGTGACGACATGTTCTGCATTGATGGCGAGGCTTGGCCTTTCAGCCTCAACGGAACAGGCACTGAGGATTACTTCAATCAATCCTGGTGCCCCGATGAGCATTATCTGCACCCCTATTTCGGAACGGCCCGTGCACCAGGCAGAGTCAACACAGACCCGCGTTTTGGCTGGATCGGCAGAACTCATGTTTACCGCTTCCACATTTCAGATCCTGTCAGGTTCAAAAAGTCGCTTAGGGCCAGTATCGAACATGGCCATGGAAACGTGCTTTCCTTGGGGCTCAGCAGCGTGGCCTACTGGTATCAAACCATGCCAGCCAAGCCTTTTCCGCCTTTGGCTTCTGCCAAAGATCGCGAGCCCTTGCCCGATATCAGCGCGGTAGATATTCACAAATGGCGCGATGCGTGGCGCCGCGAGATGGGCGGCGGAAAGCTGTGGGGCAACGAAAAGAAGCCCGAGTCATAATGACTGTTAGGGCAAGGCGTCCTGGCACAAAGCGTGTCATGCTGATTCAGCCTGATCACAAGGAGTAAGAACATTGAGTAACAGAGCAATGAAAATGAAATGGATGATCGGTGCTGGCCTGGCGGCAGCGGCCGTTGGAGCAACAGCAATCATGATCCCCCGAATGGCTGTGCCAGAGGCCCCCATGGAAAAAAGCATTTTTGACTTCAAACTGAAGGACATTGAGGGCAAAGAAAAGTCCCTTAAAGACTTTAAGGGAAAGGTTCTTGTGGTGGTCAACACGGCCAGCAAGTGCGGCCTTACTCCTCAGTACGAAGGCCTTCAAGCCCTGTACACCAAGCACAAGGGCAAGGTTGTTGTTCTCGGCATGCCTGCCAACGATTTTGGCGGACAGGAGCCTGGCACTGAAGCAGAGATTAAAACCTTCTGCAGCACCAAATACAACGTCACCTTCCCCATGTTCAGCAAGATCACGGTGGTGGGTGAAAACATGCACCCCCTCTACGCTTGGCTGCTAAACAAGACTGATAAGAAGCCGATTGAGTGGAACTTCACCAAGTTTGTGGTTGGCAAGGATGGTGAGTCGGTGACTCGGTTCGGCAGCAGGGTCAGCCCCACCGATCCTAAGTTCATCGAAGCGATTGATCAGTACCTGGCTATGCAGCCAGGCAGTTAAGGCTTATTCATTTGGCGAGTGGAGGGCAGTGATCCTTGGATCACTGCCCTCCACTGTTTTGGTCCAGCCTATCTCGCCTGCCTCAAGAAGGGAAGCGGGGATCCATTTTGATCTGGTATGCCTGACCGTGGTGATAGCCAGGGTGGAAGGTCATTCGGGCGAGGGCTCCGTTCGCCTTAATCACCGGGCCGAGAGCACTCTGAATTTCAGTCTGATAGGTATCTGAAGGAAGGGCGATCAGCTCTTCGGCGGCGGCGCGGCCCATGGTCAAAGCCTCCGCCACAAGCTCAGGAGTGATTTCCTCCGCCGAGTAGGGGAAGGGATTTTCGTTCACGACTCCTTCGGTGGCCGTCTTGGCCAGCCTCTCGGCATCGCCAGAAAGGGTTTCTCCTTTAATCTGGGCGGTGAACCACAGCTCGACTCCTGCCACGTGCAGAGCCATTTCGCCGATGGAAAGTGCGGCGGGGTAGGGCTTCCAGTTCAGCTGTTCCTGGTTCAGACCCTCAACTTCCGAGGCGAATCGTCCGCGAGAAAGCTGATAGGTGACGAGGTAGTCGGTCATGAATCAAAGTTACCGCATATCCACGCCAACCCCCAACCGCCCAGGGAATCGCAAAATTTAAGGACTCCTTAACTTTAGCTGAAGGCATAATACAGGGCATCATGAACCTGAACCGCCGTGACTTTTTACAGGGTGCGACTGCCCTGGCTACCCTGCCCGGACTCGGCGGCTTGGTTTCGAGGCTTGGCCTGGAAGGCGAAGCCCTTGCCCCCGGAGCCGCGAACGAGAAGGGCGGCTACGGAATGCTGCGCCCAGTTAAGTCTCTGAACACAGGCGAGGCTATTCTTGCCCTGCCGCGCGGTTTTCAGTACACAGTTTTCGGCAAGTCAGGCGATGTGATGTCGGATGGCCTTAAGACGCCAGGCGCCCACGACGGAATGGCAGCCTACGACCTTGGCAGCAGCCTGCGCCTGGTAAGGAACCACGAACTGCGCAACAGGCCAGATGCAGGCGGCGCGATTGACCCCAAAAACGCTTACGACCTAAAGGCCGGCGGCGGAACCACGACTTTGGAAATCGACCCTGTCACCCGCCTGCCCAAAAAGTCTTGGTGCTCTCTCAGCGGAACCATGGTCAACTGCGCTGGCGGACCTACCCCCTGGGGAACCTGGATCACCTGCGAAGAGACAGTTGTCGGCAAGGCTCAGGGTTACGATCAAGAGCACGGCTACTGCTTTGAAGTCTCGGCAGCCAGCGATAAGCCGGTCGATCCTGTGCCGCTTAAGTCGCTAGGCAGGTTTGTTCACGAAGCCTGCGCGGTGGACCCCAAAACTGGCTTCCTTTACCAGACCGAAGACAAGCAGGCCTCTGGTCTTTTCCGCCTGATCCCCAACAAGCAGGGCGTTTTGGCCGAAGGCGGCAAGCTGCAGATGCTGGCGGTAAAGGGCAAGCCCAAGTACGACACCAGAAAAGGCCAGGCCATGGGCATCAAGATGGATGCGGTCTGGGTGGATATCGAGAATCCAGATCCCAAGAGCGATACTCCTGGCCTGGATTCTGCTGTTTACAACGAGGGATTCCAGAAGGGCGGCGCGACCTTCGCTCGCCTAGAGGGCTGCTGGTACGGGCTCGATTCAATCTATGTCACCTGCACCAACGGCGGCGACAAAAACCTCGGCCAGATTTGGCGCTACATTCCTGGCTCGCGGGATGAAGGTGTTCTTGAACTGGTGTTCGAATCTCCCTATTCCTTTATCATGGAAGCCCCAGATAACCTCTGCGTCTCACCTCAGGGTGGCTTGGCTGTCTGTGAAGATGGCGGAGGCGAGAACTTTATTAGGGGAATCACCAAAGAAGGGAAGTCCTTTGACTTTGCGAAAAATGTGCTTAACAACTCTGAGTTTGCGGGAAGCGTCTTCGCTCCTGGTGGAAAGACTCTGTTTGTGAATCTTCAGAATCCTGGCCTGACTCTGGCTATTTGGGGCGAGTTCGAAAGGGGAGCTTTTTAGGCTTTCTGCGACCTCGGGGATAGCAGAACTGACTGCCATCCCCGACACTTTTCATGCCTCAACCCTCGCAGGGTGGAGGCTTTTCACATCTATTCGGAAACCTATTCAACCGAAGCCAGTGGCCACTTGTATAATGTGATTGAGGCCTAGCCCTACGGGCTTGCCTTGTCGGGGGATGAATTGCAGGTGCTTTGGATGAAAAGTCAGCGGAGGCAAGCCTCAACCCTGCGAGGGTTGAGGCATGAAAGTGTGATGTGGGCAAATGAAACGTTACGCACTGAGAAAAAACTTTTACCAGGCAGGTTTTATTACTTTTTCGATACCCGCTCTTATCACTCTCTTTTTTGCAGTTGATAGCGCACTTCATGGAAGTGTGATTTCGACTCTTGTCTCACTCTCAATGACTGCTGGAGTCGTGTATTGGTACTTCAATTGGAAGCAAAGGGAACGAATTGAGTGGATAGAATTAGATGCAGAAGAGCTGCGTTTTTTTCGTTCAGGTCAGATTTATATGGTTCCCAAGAGCGATTCTGTTAGGCTGCTGTATGCTAAAACCACGGCAGAAGGTCCGATTGAAGAGTACGACCTGGTTACCCCGCATGGGAGAGTCAGGATAGACAGAGACTTTGAGGACTTTGAGATGTTATTGAAGGATTTGAAGACACTCTGGAATTTGAAATTAACATGGGGCGAATAGAAACAAATCAGGATTTACAGTGAGCGCTAAGATCTACTGAAACATGGATTTCTGTGACAGAAGACTTGACGTTTTACGCCTCAACCCTCGCAGAGTGGAGGCTTTTCGCATCGGGTCAGAAGCCTGAGGCGGCGACACCTGGATTCACCTTTTTGAGACCTAGCTGGACGGTTTTGCCTTGTCGAGCGATGAATTGCAGCTCGCTTAAGGATGCACGCCGGCCAAAACTCACCCCACTATCCAAGCCCCGACACTTCCTGCCGAGTCAGTCACAATAGAGGCGCGGCCCATCAATGGTTCCAGCCCCTCCTCCTCTCGTGCGCGATCCCCTTCTTTTGCCGGTTGGTTCTTCCAGCCTGGCGTTGGATCCTAGCTTCGAGAGTTCTTCCCTCGCAAGGGCAGCCGAGCGGCTGGTGGAAGAAGAAATCCCTCTGATTCCGGTTTTGGATGAGCTGGGTCGATTTGTTGGAATCATCACAGAAGCCAACATCCGCCAGGCCTTGGCGGCAGGGGCAGAGCCTTCTGCTCCGATTGGCGATTGGATGACCCGAGACCCCCACGTTCTGCCTCCATCCGCAAGAGGAGCCGAAGCGCTGAGGCTCTTCGATCTCGTCCAAGCAAGCCATATCTGCCTCATCGATTCTGCCGGGCAGTTCCACGGAGTTCTCACCCCCTCACGGCTGATGTCTCCCCCAGCGCCCCGCCCAAGGCCAAGAATGGTGGGCGGCATGGCGACACCTTTAGGGGTTTATCTGACTGATGGAAGGGTAGGGGCGGGGGTGCCTCATTTGGCCCTGATTCTCACCGGGGGACTGCTTTTCAGCCTCTTTTTGGGTTCCAGCCTTATTGTTCAAACCCTTACCAATGTGGCTCTGCTGCAGAAGTGGGTGACTCCGGTGCTGATTCAATCAGGGTGGTTTCAGGCGATATCGAGCGGGATCGCTTTGGCTCTCTTTTTCATAGGGATGAGGTCTCTGCCTCTGGCTGGTATCCATGCAGCCGAGCACATGGTTGTCCATGCCATCGAGCGAGGAGAGCCGCTTGAGCCAGATATCGTCTCTCGCATGCCCCGAGTGCATCCACGCTGTGGAACCAACATAGCGGTTGGGGCCATGCTTTTTCTGGGGATTTTCAACCTAAGCTGGCCAAAGGATCAGGAGCTGCGCCTTTTAGCCGCCGCCATTGTCACCCTGGTTCTCTGGCGGAATCTGGGCTACCTGCTGCAGGATAAGATCACCACTAAGCCTGCGAACGCCAAGCAGATTCAAATGGGAATCAAGGCTGGCACCGAGCTGATGCATAAGATCGATATGGAGCCCCACAAGCCTGCGACTCCTCTTCAGCGCATCGTCAGCAGCGGAATTCTGCAGGTCATCGGGGGCAGTTTTATTGCCCAGATGATTGTGTGGGGAGCGATGGAGCTTTTAAGAGTTCCTGCTTTTTGGCGTCCTTTTTAACCGAAAATTTGCCAAGAATGTGCTGTCATCCTGCCCCCTTCGGCTCTCTGTCCTAAGACAGACCCTAGGGTGCTAGGTATCCTCACGATCCGGTTGGACCCCCATGGACCTTAACCCCATCATCACCCTCGCTCAAGCTGCCACAGAGTCGGCGCCCAAGGCGGCATCTGCCGCTGCTCCTGCTTCTGGCCCCTTGAACATTGTTTTCCAGGTGGTGCTGTTCCTTTCCATTCTCTTGGCTCTTGTTCTGGTGGTGGTCATCTACATCACGGGCAAGGGAGATGCCATGTCGGGCGGCGGCGGCGGAGTTCGAACCAACTTTAAGGGCAAGGCCAGCTTTGACGACAAGATCAGCCAGTACGTTTTGTACATGGGTGTCGGCTTTATGGGAATGATGGTTCTCTGCGACTGGCTTCTTCACCAGATCAGCTAAGCCAGAAATCAGGGGCGCAAGATGAACCTGCGCATCCTTCATACAAACGACCTTCACGGCCATTTATCTGCCGAGAGGGCCGTTTTTTTATCTGAAGCCCGCAGTGCCTGCGACCTCTATTTCGATTCGGGCGATGCCATCAAGGCGGGGAACCTGGGCGTTCCGCTAAAGCAGGAAGAAGTCTGGACGCGGTTTGAGCAGCTGGAACTCACTGCCTTCTGTCCAGGGAACCGGGAATCTCACGTCCTTACGGGTGCGGTGGAAGCCAAGATGAAGGGCTGCCAGGCGCCGATTCTCTGTGCAAACTGGCAGGATAAATCCGGCCAGCTGATCTTTAAAGAATCGCTCACCCTGGAGGTGAAGGGCATCAAGATTGGCCTTCTTGGAGTGATGGTGCCCATGGTGACCCAGAGGATGAAGACTCAGGCCTTGAGCGCCTACCTCTGGAGCCCTCCGATTGAAGCTGCTCAGAAGGTCTGCCGAGAGCTGCGTCCTAAGGTGGATCTGCTTATCTGCCTCAGCCATATCGGGCTGAGTCAGGACCGCCGATTGGCCGAAGCTTGTCCAGAACTTGATTTGATTTTTGGCGGACACAGCCACCACGTTCTGGATCCACCGGAAGTTGTTTCTGATGTTCCGATTCTTCAGGCCGGCTCACACGGCAGGTTTTACGGAATCACTGAATGGTCGACTGACACGGGCCTGGTGAGTTCCAAGCTTGTTGCCTGGCCAAAAGCCTAAGAGCCTCGACTCATCCGGCGGCCTAGTGGCCGCCAGATGAATGAGATTCTTTGCCTAGTTCTCTATCTTCTTCCGCCTTGCCTCGCAGGTCAGGTCTCATCGACATCGCCTGTTCTTTGGGAAGAAGGAAGTGAGCTTCACGTTCTGCATCAAATCCGCCTGAGGGCAGGTTCTTCAGTTCTGTGACATTGCGTTCGAAGGGCAGCAGGACAGTCACGCGTCTGTTGCTGAAGTGATAGGGGTCGTCGGGCCGTCTTGGCTGAGTAGCGGCAAGAGCTTCCACCCCGACAATCTGTTTCTCGGGGAGTCCGCTTGCCATAAGAACTCGTCGGACCGCATTGGCTCTTTGGCCTGAAAGGTCGTAGTTGTCCAGGCCGTTGCCATTAAAGGGTCGGGCATCGGTGTGGCCTTGAATCTTGATGTCGCGCTTCAGCGAGGCTAGAATCTTGGCGACCTTGGCAATGACCGTTTTTGCCTGGGGTCTAACAGCTGCGCTTCCGAGCGTGAAGAAGACTTCTCCCTTCTCCTCGTTCTCAACAAATTCAATCACCAAGCCATCGTTGGTAATCCTCATCTGCAGCTTGCCTTCTTTCAACAGCTTGGCAATCTGAGGATCACTCTTTAAGGCCGTGCTGACTCCTGTTTCGACTTTGTTCTGCGCCTCGACTTCCTGCATCTTGGCCATAGTGCTGCCCGATTCGCCATCTTTGGTGTTGCGAGGACCGCCTGGCTTAAGCAGGTTGATCGGAGTCTTGGGCGGATTCTGGCTGAAGCCAATGGGATCATTAAAGTAAGCCTGGATGACTGATCGATCATCTGGGTTGAGGCCAACCAGCCACATGACCAGAAAGAAGGCGAACATAGCCGTCATAAAGTCGGCGAGGGCAATCTTCCATGCGCCACCATGGTGGCCATGCCCGCCCTTCTTTACCTTCTTAATGATAATCGGGGTGCCGTCTTGCATTAGGCTGCCTCTTTCTGCTTCACAGCAGCTTCAAGCTCGGCAAATCCTGGCCTCAGACTAGGCTCAATGTTGCGGCGAGCAAATTCGACACAAGTGATGGGCGATTCGCCTCTGGCAAAGCTGAACAAAGCATGACGGATGCAGTTCATGTACATTCCGTCGGAATGGACCTTGTTTCCGATGGCTTTTGCGATGGGCGCCATGGCAACGTAGCCAGCGAAAATTCCCAAGAATGTTCCAACCAGAGCGGCGGCAACCGACATGCCAATAGCTTTGGGGTCGCCGCCAATTTTGCCCATCGTGATGATAACGCCGAGAACGGCAGCGACGATTCCTACGGCCGGCATGGCGTCGGCGACGTTCTGAATCGCGTCGGCCGGCTTCATTTCTTCGTGATGAGCCGTTTCAAGGTCCAGCTCCATCATCTCCGAGAGATCATGCGGTCCGACTGCGCCAGTCAAGATAACCTTGAGGGTATCGCAGAAAAAGTGGACAGCGTGGTGGTTGCCAATAAAGCTGGGGTACTTGCTGATGATGTCGCTTGACTCAGGAGCTTCGACGTGCTTTTCAAGACCAAGCAGGCCTTCTTTTCTTGCAACGCTGAACAGCTGATACATCATTCTCAACAGATCAATGTAAGCCTGCTTGGTTGGATCTGGCTTCAGGATTCCAAGAACGGCTTTGATAGAACTTGTCAGCCCCGAAAGGCCGTTGGAACCCAAAAAGATGCCCAAGGCGGCTCCGCCAAGAATGATAAATTCTGTCGGCTGCCAGAGGATGGCAAGGTTGCCGCCGTGCATGGTGTAGCCCAGCAGCGTTGCGACAGTTCCAATAATGATCCCGATGAATGCGAACATCGTCCGTATGTGGCCCCGGACGAATCCGGGAGGCCCTCCTAGCCTTGCTTGAATTCTCGGCGAGTCCGAACCCGGCTCCGCCCCGCATTGCTGCTAGTTCGCATGTTTTAAGGGGCCATTGGCACAGAACCACTCTTTGCAGGCAAAGTGGCTAGTGACCAGCGGCCCTGATGTTAGTTCAACAAAAAGGTCGTGACCACGGCTCGGTGGTCTGACGGCCATGGATCAAGGGCAATGTCTGTGACAGGGCCGGTTTCTCCGACGACTTCTGACTGTTTGACCCTGAGAGCGCCCCTAAAGATCACAAAGTCGATCCGATCCATCACGTCGTTCTTATCGATGTTTGGCACAGGGTAGCCAGGACTCCAAGTGAATCCAGGTTTGGCCGAAGGATCTCTGTGCAGTGTCCTAAAGGAATCAGTGAAGCCGGCTTTTTCTGCCTCGACTGTCACCGGCCATGGCATGACCATGCCGAAAGTGCGAGATCGTGTTCGGTTTACCCAGTCAAGATGAGAGGGGGTGTTGAAGTCTCCTGTGATGACAATGGGCCTGAGACCATGGCTGGCTTTATCGATGTGAGTGAGGATCGCCCTCATCTGCTTGACTCTCCCAGAGTTCTCTTCAACTTTCACAACCGCTTCCATGGTTTTCGCCTTGCCATCCCGCACTTCATAGGGCCCGTAGGGATAAGCAGTAAAGTGATCATTATAAACGATAACTTCTCTGCCATTGGGAAGCTTGATTCTTGCTCCGCCGTGACGATTGCCATCAACTTTCCAATCTTCTAAGATCTCAAATTTGGTAACAATCGCTGCCTTATCGCTTTTGTTCCATTTCAGACCTTCTGCAATGGCGGCAAGGCTGGTTCCAGGCTCTTGAATTCCAACAATGTCTGCCTTGGCGACTTCGATTGCCTTCACAGTCTGGGAGATAGGCTGATGTCTTGTGCCTCCAACCCAAATGTTGAATGTCATGGCTCGAAACTCAACGGGTTCGGCAGAAATGGCCGCAGAGAGGACGAGGCTGAGCATGGATGAATGGTAGCCCCTAGCGGTTAAAGAATTGTTAATCCCGCGGAATCTGGCGGCAAAAGCTGTTAATTCGGCGGACCTATGAGCCCAATGAGAAGTGTGAAAACTAAGTGTACTCCTAAGACGATAACAGGTTCTGGATACCTACGTTTATCATCTGCTTTGCCAGCGTAGAGCATCAGGCCGGCCAGGGCAGAAACCACAACCCAGCCGACAAAATTCATGATCGGAGCTCCGCCAGGCAGAGGTCCGGGCTCAGTCCACACCCAGTAGCCGAGAGCGCCAGTCATCGCCCACTCCATTGGGAGGTCCACCATTGCCGCCAAGAGTGCGCCAAGCGGAATGGCAAGCCACTTCTTCTCGTCTGGCATCCATCTATGAACGGCCAGGTAGGCGCCCCCCGCCATCATCATCCAGGCGAAAGGAAGCAGAAGGGGAAAGGGCTTATCTCCCGGAAGAAGAACTGTTGGCCACCACTTTTCGGTGTATTCATAAGGGCCGAAAATGACGCCTGTGTAGAGCCCTGCGACCTCGCTTGTGACCCCAACGAGCCCAACAAGAGTCAGAAGCAGAGCCGTCTTCTTCCAAGTATCCATCTGGAACGAACCTGCGAAAACGGCCCCGACTCCGGCGATGATCGTCAGGAGTCCGGCTGCTGGTGCGATGAAGCCTGGATTGAGGCCCGTCGCTTTGCTGAGCAGACTGCCGGCCAAAGAAAAGACCACCAATCCCAGGTAAGCCTTAAGCCACTGCGTCATTTCAGCCGCTTCTTCCACTCATCCAGCTTCATCAGGGCTTCAACCGGGGTGAGTCGGTTGAGGTCCAGCTTCTTCAGTTCCTTCACCACAACAGGGTCTTCTACGTCGAACAAAGTTAACTGAACTCGCTGAAGGCTGGGCCCGACCGAGACAGGGGCTGCATCTTTTTCTTCAAGACCGGCCAGAACCTCGGTCGCTCTGGTCAGGACTCCTTGAGGCATGCCAGCCATGCGGGCGACCTGAATACCGTAGCTTCTGTCAGTTCCACCAGGCAGAACGCGATGCGTCCAAACGACCTCGTCGCCATATTCTTCCACTGCGACGCGGCAGTTGAAAACGTTGGTGATCTGATCAGCGATGTTGTTGAGCTGATGGTAGTGGGTGGCAAAGAGAGTCTTGGCCCCAGTGTCAGAAAGGTGCTCGACCATCGCCCAGGCGATCGCCAGACCGTCGAAGGTAGAAGTTCCACGCCCCACCTCGTCCAGCACCACCAGGCTGCGCTTAGTGGCGTTGTTCATGATGTTCGATGATTCGATCATCTCGACCATGAAGGTGGACTGGCCAAGAGCGAGTTCATCCTTTGCCCCGATTCGCGTGAAGATGCGGTCGCAGAGGCCAATGGTCGCCGACTTTGCCGGAACATAACTGCCGATCTGAGCGAGCAGAACGATAAGGGCGGTCTGGCGAAGATAAGTGGATTTACCGCTCATGTTTGGGCCGGTAAGGATCATCACCCGCCTCTCCTCATCCAGGTGCAGATCGTTGGGGACAAACAAGCCTTCCTGCGCCTCGACAACGGCATGTCGCCCCGAGGTGATTTCCAGCCTGTCTTCTTCTAAAACTTCCGGCCGAACATAATCTCGCCTCACGGCAGATTCAGCAAAGCTGACCAGGCAGTCCAACTCGGCCAAGGCTCTGGCCGACTTCAGCAGCCCCGAAGACTGCCGCGCCACTTCGTTTCGCAGGTTGACAAAAAGCTCTGCCTCAAGGGTGTTCAGCTTTTCTTCCGCGCCGAGCACAGCAGATTCGTGCTCTTTGAGCTCAGCCGTGATGTAGCGCTCCGCATTGGCGGTTGTCTGCTTGCGGATGTAGGTGTTGGGGGTCTTGTCGCTTTGTGAACGAGGAACCTCTAGGTAATAGCCGAAGACCGAGTTGAAGCCGACTTTAAGGCGGTCAATTCCTGTCGCTTCTCGTTCCTTCTGCTCAAGGGCGGCTATGTATTCTCTACCCTTGGCCTTCAACTGGCGCAGCTTGTCGAGTTCAATGTCGTAGCCCTGCTGAAAAATCCCCCCTTCTCTCAGGGTGAAAGGTGGCTCAGGCACCAAAGCCTGGTGGAGCTTGAAAGCCAACTCTCGGTGAGAATCGATCTGACCTCTAAGGAGATGAAGACGCCCCAAAGCCACCTTCCGCAGGACTTCATCCAGCAGAGGCAGGGTCAATAGAGCGTTGCGGAGCCCTCCCAGATCTCGCGGAGAAGCCAGCCCGGTAGCGCACCTTCCCACCAGACGTTCCAAGTCGCCAAGCTTGCCTAGGTGATCGCGCAGATCGCCTCTGACGATCACCTGCTCAATCAGCCTCGCGACGGCATCCTGCCTTTCTGTAATCTCCTTGAGGTCCAGCAGGGGCTGTTCGATCCACCGCCGCATCAGGCGGGTGCCCATCGGAGTTTTGGTGCAGTCGATGACGCTGAGCAGAGTGAACTTGCGGCTTCCGTCCTGAAAGTTTTGGGTCAGTTCCAGACTCCGCCTTGTAGCGGGGTCCAGCTTCATAAAGCCTTCGATGGAGTAGGTGGTGAGGGTGTCGATGTGGCCTAACTGAAGACCGCTGGCCGCGGCGTAATCCAGCACCATCGAGGCGGCGATAACTGCTCCGGTTTGTCGGCCAAGACCGAATCCTTCAAGGCTGTTGACTTTAAAGTGGCCGAGAAGACGGCGTTCTGCTTGGCTGGCCGAAGGGTGGTCCTTGGCTGAGTGGGGGATTCCCAAACCCTGCTGAGCCAAATCGGCGACCCCACCCTCCTGTTTGGGGGCGATTAGTTCCGCTGGCTTTAGTCTGGCCAGCTCTTGAAGCAGCTTTTCCTCTAGCCTCTCCCCTTCAATTTCTGTGACCATAAACTCCCCGGTCGAGGGGTCCAAAATGGCCAATCCTGCCTTGCCATCCTGAATGCAGAGCCCGGCGAGAAAGGCGCTTCCCGAGCCCTGAAGCAGAGATTCTTCGACGATGGTTCCTGGGGAAAGAACCCTTGTGACCTCGCGGCGAACCAGCTTTTTGGTCAGCTTGGGGTCCTCAACCTGGTCCATCAGGGCGACTTTTAACCCTGCCTGCAGAGCTTTGGCCAGATACTTATCAATCGCGTGAAAGGGCACCCCTGCCATGGGGATTCGGCCGTTGGCGCCGTCGTCGCGGCCCGTCAGGGTGATCTCCATTGCAGCCGATGCCAGCTCGGCGTCTTCGCCGTAGAACTCAAAAAAGTCCCCAACTCTCATGGCAATCAGCACGCCTGGATGGGCGGCCTTTGCCTGAAAGTACTGCTGCATCATGGGGGTCTGGGGCCGCATGAGGTCCAGAGAGTATGGCTCTTTTGGGCTGAATCGCCTGCCGCCGTCCCCTTTAATCTTCTCAGCCTGAAATGAAGGATGCCGCAGTTAAACTATGAATAAATCTTTGTTCAACCTCAACAGATTTTTCAAATCCCCCCTGCATTAACTCGAAGAAGGGGCCAAAATCAAAAAGAATCCGGAACCATGAAAAATCTGGCACGAACCCTGACCACTGGCTCCTTGGCCTGTCTCGCCTTTTCTGTCGCTTCGGCTGACCTTTCTCTTGGCGGCAGCAAGGCCGCCGGCATGGGTGGGGCTGGCTTGGCCCTTGGGTCCGACATGACGAGGGCCGGGGCGCGAAACCCAGCCTGGTACGCCTTCAAGCCCAAGAGTCAGTTCTTCTGGCCATCACTGCGATTTGATCTGGATGGCGTGAAACTCGGCGACTTCGATGAGTTTTTCGATTCTGGTTCTGGAGGAGCATTGAACACAGATGGTCTCGGACGCCTGGCCCGCACTTTTGGAAACAAAACGGTGGAAGCTGGCGCCCACTTTGGCCTGGGTGGACAGTTCGGAGCTTTTGGATTGGATTTTGCCAGCCAAGGCTTTGTCACCACGATCCCCAATCAGTCTCTGCGGACTTGGGTGGGCAATGGGTCAAACATTAACAATGTTCCGGCCGATGCCCGCCTTGATGGCTACGGCTTAGGAATGGCCGAGCTGGGAATTGTCGGCGGCCAAAAGCTTGTGACGAAGCAGGATGAAGTGGCAGTTGGCGGCAGATTCAAAATCGTTCGCGGCTACTACACCCACTACTTCGCCGATGCCACTGCTATCGTCAACGGAGGAAGCACCATTTCACCCGAACTTGGTGGCGACAAGGTGAAGGAAAAGACCGGCTTCGGAATCGACGCTGGTGTTCAGTGGAATTCTAAGGCGACACCTGGCCTGATGGGAGCCGCTGTGGTCAACAACCTCATCGAGCCGAATGTCAAATTCGATGCCATCACGCCCGGAGGAGCTTTGACGAATAGGGTCAAGCCCTTTGTGCGCAGCATGGATCTTGGACTTGCCTTTGACAAGGGGCCATGGCTTGCCGCATTCGATGTGATCGATCTGGGCAACAGCGCTGGCAGGCAGGAACTTCGATTTGGCGGTGAGATTCATGCTGGCCGATGGATCGCTGTGCGGGGTGGTTATGGCAGCAGAACAGGCTGGACCGTGGGTGCGGGCTTGGCCGGATTCAACATCGCTTACTCGGGCCGCTATCCGCTTGAAGCCAGCTACGCCTTCAAATTCTAAAAATTCTTTTAAGATTTCAGGAAATTTGACGTAGTTTTAACCTTTCGGCACGTCTGATACTGCAGTCGCGGCCAGGACTGAAGAAATCGGCAGAGAAGAAGAGCGTAGGTACCATCAAGGGACTGAATTGTCTGCGCTCTTTTTCTCTGTCTCTCCTTAGGGAGTGAGTAAGTCATGGCCGTGCGCGGGACCGGAGATCGAAATGGTTCACCCATGGGCACAAGCAGCTTCAGTTTCAGGGACGAGAACTGAACCCGTGACACTCATCTACGATGGCGACTGTGGCTTCTGCCAGTGGTCTGCGGAGAAACTGGCGAAGCGATTCCCAGAAAACACCTACCGCATGGTCGCTCGTCAACGCGCCATGAATCTGGGCATCGATCCTTTGATGCTTGAGGAAGGGAGAGACAAGGTGCTTCTTCTCACTCCCGAAGGCCGCATGCTCGCTGGTCACCTGGCAGTAATGAAGGTTCTGGAAGTGACTGGCTGGGGCGGGTTCGCTCGGCTGATGGTCAAGCCTCCTTTCGGCTGGATTCTCGGTGCTGGCTATCGATTTGTAGCTCAGAACCGCCGCCTGATCTCTAAGGTCTTTTTCAAGAATCAGGTCTGCAGGCTGGATAAGTAGCGGACTCCCGAGAGTTGATTCCCGCCCTGCTCAGATGAAAAAGGTAGGGGTGGGTGAAACCCACGAACGAAAAGGCAAAATTGTCCCATCAGGGGCGATGCCCCTGCCACCCAGACTCTTGATTTATTCAAAGGGTTTGGGGCGGTGACTCCCATTAACGAAAACTCTCACGGCCCGTTCTATCAAACAGCTTGTGTTTGCATCGACAACCGCAGCACACAGAACCCGCCAAACCGATCACTCTAGAGCAAGTGAGAGTAATCTGTAAAAGCGATGATGCACAGCCGAGCCATTTGGCTTGCCGTCATGGCCTGTACGGCAGCAGCCGCTTGCTCACAGGCCCCTAACACCATTGCTCCCATTTCTGGAGCCAACGCGTTTCCTTTTGTCCTCCCCTGGGATGCCTCTCCCACCGGTTCTGCCGCTGACGCCAGCAGTTTGAACGTTGGCCCAGCCGGAAAGAACGGTCGAATCGTTGTCCGCCAGGGCAAGATGTTTGAATCGGGGACGGGAAAGCGGATCAAGTTCTTTGGCACAAACGTCGGAGCTTCGGCCGCCTTTCCTTCGAAAGCCGATGCCCCCAAGATCGCCCGCCGCATGAGGGTGCTGGGGATCAACCTGGTGAGGTTCCACCACCTGAACAACGGATGGGACCCCAACGGCACGATTTGGAAGAAAGGCCGCACCCATATCGAAATCGACCCAGTGCAGGTCGACAAGATGGATTGGTTTATTGCCTGCCTTAAGAAGGAAGGAATCTACACAAATATCAATCTGCAGACAGCTCGCGAGATGGTTCCCGAACTGGGCTTCCCTGAATCGGTCAGGCAGATTCCCAACTTTCAAAAGAAGATTGACAAGGTCAATCGCAAGATGATTGGGTATCAGAAGGAATATGCCAAGGATCTGCTGGACAGGGTGAACCCCTATACCAAGCTGAAGTACAAAGATGACCCCGCTCTGGTAAAGATCGAGATCAACAACGAGAACTCGCTTGTGGGCTGGCCAGGGGAATCGCCTGGAGCGGGATTGGCAGCTCTGCCCTCACCTTTTAGGGAAGAAGTTTTGACCGCCTGGAACCGCTGGCTCCTGGCGAAATACAAAAACGATTCCGGGCTCTCGACGGCTTGGAAGCCCACCAACACCCTTAAGGGGCCGGAACTAGCGACAGCCGCCAATGCCTGGACTTATGAAAACCAGAGCAATTCTGATGTCACCTATGCCGTGACGCCGGATGGAAAGACTCCTGGAGAGCTGACTGCGACAGTCAAGAATCACGAAGGGCCGGAGTGGCACGTTCAGGCTCATGTTCCTGGCTTGAACCTAGAGAACGGCAAGACTTACACTGTTTCGTTTGAAGCTTGGTCCGATGTTCCTCTTTCCTTCGAAGCTTCGGCGAGACTGGATAAATCGGATTGGCGATTTGTCGGCTTGGCCAGCACGGTCAGCACCAAGCCAGAGTGGACCAAGCATCACTTGGTCTTCAATGTCTCCAACACCGAGCCCAACCACACAAGGGTGGGGTTCACTTTGGGCAAGATTCGCGGAACGGTTAAGATTCGTGGGTTCAGTGTGCGAGAAGGAGTTTTTGCCCCTGGCTCGACTCCTGGCGAAAACCTGACTCTCCGGAACATCAGCATTCCGCCTTCTGACTTAAGCCAGCGGTCGCAGGACTGGCTGCAGTTCCTGGCCGAAACCGAGGCCGCCTACGCCGAAGAGATGAGGGGCTATTTGGTGAAGAATTTGGGCTTTACCCAAACCTTCATCATCGACACCCAGGTGAGCTGGGGCGGAACTACCAGCTTTTTGAGAGAAAGAAACTCTCCATTCCGCGATGACCACCAGTACTGGAACCACCCCACCTTCTTGGGCGGGGATTGGGATCCTAAGAACTATCGAGTCGAGCGGGCTGCCTTGGTCAACGAGTTCGCACCAGGCAAGAGATTCGGCACCTTGGGAGCCTTGAGCATGGCCCGCGTGGCGGGAATTCCTCATAGCGTCAGCGAATACAACCACCCCGCGCCAAGCGACTTTCAGGTTGAAATGATGCCTCTCTACGCCGCCTGGGCAGCCAGGCAGGATTGGGACGTGATCTACACCTTTGCCTGGGATGCAACGGGCGGCGATGGTCCGAACAACGCCTACACCAACTATTTCGACATGAGCCTCAACCCGGCGAAGTCGGCTTTCTTCCCCATGGCCGCTCGGATCTTCAGGTCGAGCATCGTGCCTCCGGCGGTGAACAGCATGACTCTGAACCTGGGCCCTCAGCCTTGGAAGAGAGTTCTGGCTTTCAGCGCCGCCTGGCCAAGCACTCCACTGCCCTTGTCTGAGCACAGGGTGGGAGTGACGGATAAGGGGCAGCCGGGAACGATCGCTTCGACCAAAGCGGCTTCGGTTCCTTTCTATCGCCACTTGCCCGGAACTGGAGGAAGCATTGTCGCTATGGAATCTCCCTCCTTCCTGTCAGCAGTCGGGTTTGTGGGGGGCAAGACAGTGCCCTTCCAAGGAGGATCGGCTCAGTTCGGAAGGTTCGGGGCAGATTTCGCCGCTTTGACCGTAAACACCCTTGATAATCTGCCTCTGGCTAGGTCGCCACGCATTCTGGTGACCTTGGGGGGCAGGGTAGAGAACCAGGGCATGGGCTGGAACGAGCCACGAAACTCGGTCAGCGACGTCTGGGGATCTGGCCCGACCATGGCAGAAGTCGTCCCTGTGACCTTGACTCTTAAAGTCGATGGTCCGAGAAAGGTCTACCTGATCGGTGCCGACCATAAGAGGGGTAAAGAGGTGAAGGCCACCTTTGCCAGGGGGGTTCTGACGATCAAGGTCGACAAGACTGTCCCCAGCATGTGGCTTGAAGTCGTCAAAGCCTGAATGTAATGCCTGTGTAATGGTACGAGACTCTCCTGTAAAAACTCCAGGAGAGTCTCGTTAAGGCGATTCAGTAAAGAAGCAATGACTGAGATTCCTAAGCGCAAACATCCCTTGACCCCGGCCGAGGAGAGAAAGAGGAAGGCGCGCTTTATTCAAAAGACCGAAGCCCGCTACCCCATGCAGTTCGTGCTGGAATTCACCCAGCCTGTTTCACTGGCCGACCAAAAGCAGATCGCACGGCGAGTGATGGACCGCTTAAAGCTGGACTTGGATGACCTGCCTGAGCCTGGTCCACTAGCGGGCGTGAAGATCACCTGTTCTGGACTTTCTCGTGTTATCAGGGTGGAACTGCCTGAGCTTTCCCCTGATCCAGAAGAGGAAGGAGTCTGATTTGAACCTGAAAGCTGGAGTCTTTGGCTAGTCACAAGAAAAAAGTGATTTGTAACCCACTTGTAACGCATTGGTAACGTGGCCCCCCGCGGATCTGTAACGGCGGCCCCATATCATCCCTTTCGTGAACAACACCAACTCCGCCGCTCGAAAGAACAAAACTGCTTTCTCTGCTTTTGCCATCGCCTGTGCCCTCACAGGAATCGCTGCCCTGACACCTGCCACTGCCACCGCTCAAGTTTGGGGTGGCGGAGACTTCGGCGTTGCTCCCCTCTTCAAGATCAATCAGTCAAGGCCGAAGCTTGTCCTTCTTATTCATGGCATCAGACCCAAGCCCGAAGAAGACCAAGCGGTTGGAATCGGCAGTGCCAAGCACGCACGCCACTATTGGGGATTCGAGTTCATTAAGGGGCTGCAGGGCCGAATGGATGAGAACGCCATGAGGGTGATTACACCTAAGAAGAATGGCACTTTGCAGCTGCAGACCAACATGATCGAAGATTGGTTCCCTCACCAGGCTGTTAACAACCCCGACGATCTCGCTCCCATCTGCTACCCCATCTCCTGGAATAAACAGCTTCCCCCCGGAATCGAGTGGAACCAAACCCTGATTAAGGATCACATCCGGCTCATGACCAAGAACAGTGAATCAATCATGGTCATGGTGAACACCCGAGATGGATCTAAGCATCTGATGCCCCAGGTCGGTGAAACCATCGACGAGGTTTTTAACAGCTACAGAGCTGCCTTCGGCCATCTGGATGAAAAAGTTCAACCCCAAATCTACATTGTCGGCCACTCCTTTGGCGGAGTCATCGCCCGAACTCTTCTCGCCAACCCAGCAGGTCCGGACCTCTTCGGAAACAAGCTGACTGCGACCCAGCGGACAAGAGCTGACTATCTCCGCCAGAGGGTGGTTTTGGTTAAGACACTCTCCACTCCTCACGAAGGCTCATTGGTCGGAGACCTTGCCGGTGACGCTGCCAATTGGATGGACACAGTAGGCAAAGCCGTCCTCGAGCAGGCAGTCTCCGCATACTCTTTTATTCCCTGGAAGATGCATTCGGAGTCTTGGGTGAAGGGCACGACCAAGAACATGCTCGAGACTGCCATGAACGCTATCTCTGGTCGAAGAGACTGCCTGGAAGATGTGAGGAGGATGAGTGAATACAACGCTGGAATCCTGAAGGAGAACACGGCAAGACGATCTGCCAACGGCGAAATCATTCCAATCTTCTCGGCCGCCGGCCGCAACCCGTCAGGAACGTTCTACGATTCCTCTCGCAGTGTTGGCCTCTTTGGTGGAACCTGGAACCCCGTCACAAATCTGGATATTGCTACTGGCTACAACAGGTTTGCGAAAGAAGCCATGGCTCTGACCATTATCGAGACTGTCATGCGCCAGGAGGGTTATGGTGTTGCTCCCAGGGCTCCATGGGGTAAGACCACTTTCGCCGAGGGTGACAGGATGAGGAGCCCTTACACCTTTTTTGGCACGACCCTGCCACGCAAATTCTCAGACCCGCTTGTGTTGGACACTACCGATCTTTCCTTGGTCATCGGGTATTTCCTTCTCGGTGCGCCCTACACCGCAGGTCCAGACGGAGAGTGGGACAACGATGGTTTCGTGGGCTGGAACTCTTCTCATGCGCTGAATCAAAAGGGCACTAACTGGTATAGGGTTTACGACCAGAAGAAGTACGGCTCACTGCTGCCTTGGGACCAAGACCACCATGGATCGATGATGTTCAATGTGGGCACAGCTCAGTGGATTCACAACGAGCTGCTCAGGACTGCCGGCCCTTACAACTTCTTCCCCGGAAGTCGCCGAAGCACCTGGACCATGCTGGATGGCCCTGTGACTCCCAGGCACGGAATCAAGCTTGACTTCCTTGAGTTGAAGGACATTGCGGGCGACTTGGATTACTCTGGGGCCGAATTCACCTTGAAGGCCACTATTGGCACCTCTCAAAACGTGATGCACGGTCCTGATAACACAAACACTTGGAAGAATATTCCAAGCTTTGCCATCGACAACTATCAGAGCACGGTTATCCCGATCAAGATTGACGTGATCGAAAGAGACATGCCATACGATCCTGATGATCAGTGCGTTGTGACTCCTGAATCAGGCCGGACCGCGCTTTACCTTTACTATGATGTCCGCACCAATCGCATCTCTGGTGACTTGAACGGAATGGGAGGGGAAGTCCTGACCTCAAGGGGTAATACGGCAGCTTCGAATAGAGTTCAGCTGAAGTTCAAGGTGACCAGATTCCAGTAATTTGCCACGGACAGCCCGTTCACACTGCTCCCCCTCGGCCCTTGCGGCCAGGGGGAGCTTGACTTTCAGTTAGTTGTGCTAGTTAGTGGTGCGGCCAGGGAATCTGCCCGACTTAAGGCTCGCCGCCTTGGCAAAAGGCCAGGCGATAACCCCGCTGAGAAGGCAGATCATGGTGGGGACCGTCGCCTGCCAGCCCTCTTCGATGATGGTCAGTCCGATGAGAAGGCAGATCATGAGGAAGGGAACAACCCCGAAAAGAATCGCGACTGGCAGCCCTCCCGGGAGCTTAAAGGGCCGGGGAAGATCCGGTTCTTTGATTCTCAAGACGACAAGAGTGATCGATTCCATGACCAGGGCAGTGGCGTAGAGCACCACATTGACGGCGATGAGTTCTCGCCACGTGAAGACGGCGCTGAGGATGGCGTAAACCGATCCGCAAAGGAGAATGCTGACCCAGGGGGTTCCGTACTTGGGGTGCTCTTTAATCAGCCAGTTGGGCAGAAATCCATCGCGAGCCATGACGAAGGGAAGGCGGGAAGCTCCGAGAAAAGTGGCGGTGAAAAGGGCCATGCTGCTGGCGGCGGCTGCCGCAAAAACGATCCACATCAACCAAGGTCCGCCTGCCTTCTGAGCGATCAGCACCCAGACTCCCTCGGTCCACTTTGAGGCATCGGGAATGATGGCAAGCCCAGCCAAGACAGAGATGAGATAAACCCCCGTGACGATGGGGACTCCGAGAAGGAAGGCAGTGGGGAAGGCCTTCTGGGGTTCTTCGACTTCTTCGGCGATGGTGCTTAAAGAATCCCATCCGAGGTAGTTCCACATGGCGATTCCCAACCCGCCAGAAAGGGCGGCGGTCATGCTTGTTCCTTCGGGAAGGAAGCTTGTGACAAGAGGTTGAGGATTGCTGCCCCAGCGAAAGGCGGCGATGATTCCCAAAATCAGAAAGGGGACAATAATGATTCCCGCGAGGATGCTGGAGGTCTGTCCGACCAGCCTTGTGCCCTTCACATTGATCCATGTGAAGCAGAGAATCACAGTAAAGCCCACCATCCACTGCAGAAAAGGCTGAGCTTCCAGCAGGCTGCTTCCCGAAGCGGCCGCAATCATGGTGCCGACCGTCTGAGCGAAGTAGATGGGGTAAAGGCTGGCGTCTATCATGCCGTACAGCCAGGTCCACCAGCCATCGAGAAAGGCAGCGAAGGGCCCGAGAGCTCGCTTTACCCACTGGTAGTAGCCGCCTTCTAGGGGCAGGGCGCTGGAGAGTTCAGCCGTGACGAAGGCATCAGGCACAGCCCAAAGCAGGGGAATAAGCAGGACGAGAAGCAGTCCGACCCCTTGCCCCGATTCCATGATCACCCCTTCGAGGCCAAAGGGTCCTCCGCTGACGCAGCAGAAAACGGTGAGCAGCAGCATTTTGGCCGTCATCTGTTTTCTGGCGGAGGCTGTCATTTCGCTGGGGATGGATACCCGATATCTTGCTCCGCAGCTAGATCACATTGATGATTCTTCTATCTGCGAGTCAGTCCAAAAGCTGCGGTTTTCGGCCGAGCCGAAGGTGAAGGGTCGAAAACCGCCAAAGAAAAAAGAACCCCTCCCAACGGTTTTGGGAGGGGCAGGGGTGGGCTCCGCTAAGTCTTAGCGTTGACTCTGCCCGAAGAAGAAAAAGCTGACCGCATGCTGCAGCGACCCTTCCCCCAGCTAGATGGCTCTTTCTTTGGTATCCTGAACGCTACTCACGATCATGGCAACTCCGATTACCAAGGGCCCGAACGGGCTGAACGTTCCCAACGATCCGATCATCCCCTTTATTGAAGGCGATGGCACTGGCGCAGATATCTGGGCCGCTTCTGTTCGAGTCATGGATGCTGCCGTGGAAAAAGCCTACGGCGGAACCAAAAAGATTGCCTGGCACGAAGTTTTGGCCGGAGAAAAGGCATTCAACCAGACCGGAGACTGGCTGCCCCAGGCGACCTTGGATGACTTTTCCAAGTATCTGGTCGGAATCAAGGGCCCCCTCACCACCCCAGTCGGAGGCGGAATCCGTTCTTTGAACGTGGCTCTGAGGCAGATTTTGGACCTCTACGTGTGCCTTCGCCCTGTGCGTTGGTTCACCGGAGTTCCCAGCCCCGTCAAGGATCCGGGCAAGGTGGACATGGTGATCTTCCGCGAGAACAGCGAAGACATTTATGCCGGAGTTGAGTTCCAGGGCGGAACTGAAGAAGCTCAGAAGGTTCTTGATTTCCTTCAGACTGAATTCCCTGATCGGTTCAAGAAGGTGAGATTCGGCACCCAGGCGCAGAATGATGCCTGGTGCAAAGATATTGAATCGATCGGCTCACCTGCTCGAACCCTTCCTGTTCAGTGCGGAATCGGCATTAAGCCGGTCAGCTACTTGGGCACGGAAAGGCTTGTTCACTCGGCTATGGAATACGCCATTGCCGAAGGCAAAAAGAGCTTGACCCTGGTTCATAAGGGCAACATTATGAAGTTCACCGAGGGCAGCTTTATGGATTACGGCTACCAGGTGGCTCGTGAAATGTTTGGCGCGGTGCCCCTTGATGGCGGCCCCTGGCATGTGATTCCGGAAGGCAAGAAGGGCGCTGGCTTGATCATCAAAGATGTCATCGCCGACGCATTTCTGCAGCAGATTCTGCTGAGGCCCGCCGAGTACGACGTGATTGCCACGCTTAACCTCAACGGCGACTACATCAGCGACGCATTGGCTGCCCAGGTTGGCGGAATCGGCATTGCTCCTGGCGGCAACGCCAACTATGTGACAGGTCACGCCATTTTCGAGGCAACTCATGGCACGGCTCCCAAATACGCAGGTCTGGATAAGGTCAATCCCTGCAGCGTCATCCTTTCTGGTGAAATGATGTTCCGCTTCTTGGGTTGGAACGAAGCCGCCGACCTGATCATCAAGGGTGTCGAAGGCGCCATCTCCAGCAAGAGAGTGACCTACGACTTCGCTCGACTGATGGAAGGTTCCACAGAGATTAAGTGCTCTGAGTTTGGCGACAACATCATCGCCCACATGGATTAATCCATGGCCGATTCTCTGCCATTTTCAAATTGGGATGGCGGAGAAGAACTGGTTCAAGACCTCGCCAAACGGTGGGGTCTTGATGCTTTGCGCCCCCTGTCTGGAGCGACTTGTTCCTTGGTTCGTGAGTGTGTTTGGCAGGGTCAGGTCTGTGTGCTCAAGGTTCCGAACCCGGCCGTTGAAGAGGCAGGATCCTGGCGGATTTTAGAAGCAGCCGAGGGGCAGGGCTTTGTTCGGGCTTTGCTGTGCGATTTTGAATCTGGTTCGGTTTTGATGCCGAAGCTGGGTTCCACTTTGGCGGATTGGTCAGGTTCAGAATCGGAAAGGGTTGCTGTTTGGGTGGAATGTGCCTCGGCCATGCAGCGGCTTTCTCCGGATTTAGCCCAAGGGACGGCGGTTGGTTACCTGGGAGACCTGGAAGCGATTGACGGTCCCTTTAAGGATGAGGTCTTGGGATTGTTTGCGGATTTGGTGCGAACGGCTCCCACTGACTCGTTCCTGCACGGGGATCTTCACCACTTCAATATCCTTTCGGATGGCACTGGGTGGAAGGTTATCGACCCCAAGGGGCTGAGAGGGGACTTTGCTTTTGAGGCTGGGGCTTATCTAAGGAATCCTTGGCCCGAAATCATTACACCCGAGGTGACTCGCTTGAGACTTCGCCTGATCTCAGAGGGGCTTGGTCTCGATCCTTGGAGGGTTTGGGGCTGGGGGGTGGTTCAGCTTTGGGTGAACGGATGGGAAGAGGAGACTTCTAGCTGGACCCCGAAGATTCAAGAAACTTGGCAGGGTCTGTGGGGTTTGCGGGGTTCGCTAAATCTGTGACTCGGGGTGCCACTGGACCTTGTCCAGTGAGTTCCGTTCTGGGTTGATTAATCGAAGATCACGGCTCATGTAGCCGTGGCTTCGGCAAGTGCTTCACTTCAGGTCCAAGATGTACAGAGATAGCTTCCTCAAGTCGAAGGCTCAATTCTGCTAGTGAAGCTGCAAAAGTATAGCAGCCGGGTAGGGCTGGAATCTCTGCCCAATAGCCTCCCTCCTCAGCTTCGTGGACCACTGCTCGAATAATCATCTTCTCTTTATTGTACGACGTCTGAACGCAACATGGAACATCCCGCCAGCCCGGGCCTCTGCCGATGACCTTCACCCACGGGCGGTAGAATCAGGAGTCCCGCGCGGCGAGCCTTCCCATGGATCAATCCCACATCCGCAATTTCTGCATCATCGCGCATATCGACCATGGCAAGTCCACCTTGGCCGATAGAATCCTGGAAAAAACAGGAGCGATTAGGGGCACGGCCCAAGAGCAGATGCTCGACACGATGGACCTTGAACGTGAAAGGGGAATCACGATCAAAATGACGGCTGTTCGCCTGGCTTACACGGCCCGCGATGGACAGGAGTACGAGTTCAATCTGATCGATACTCCCGGCCACGTCGACTTCACTTACGAAGTCAGCCGCGCACTCTATGCCTGCGAAGGCGCCCTGCTGCTGGTGGATGCCACCCAGGGAGTTGAGGCTCAGACCATTGCTAACGCCAGCATGGCCATGAACCAGAACCTGGAAATCATTCCGGTCATTAACAAAATGGATCTGCCCCACGCAGACCCAGAAATGGCAAAGGAAGAGATTGAGCACACCTTGGCTCTGGATGCCAGCGATGCACTGCCCTGCAGCGGCAAAACAGGCGAGGGTGTTGAAGATATTTTGGAGGCGATTGTCGCCAAGATTCCAGCCCCAAGGGGCAACGCAGATGCTCCTTTGAGAGCTTTGATTTTTGACTCCCACTTCGACAGCTACCAGGGCGCTGTTGCTTATGTAAGGGTCGTTGATGGAAGCGTTAAGCCTGGCGACAAGATCAAAATGATGTCGACGGGCAAGGTGTTTGACGTCGATGAAGTTGGACTCTTTAGGCCAAAGCTCGAAAGAGGCTTATCGCTTAACACCGGCGAAGTTGGCTTCATCACCGGAGCCATTAAGAGCATTGGCGATGCTGCTGTTGGCGACACTATTACAAAGGCAGAAGTTTCTGCTGAAGTGCCCCTGCCCGGCTACCGAAAAGCCAAGCCGATGGTCTACTGTGGCCTGTACCCCACAGAATCTGACGCTTATAAAGATTTAAGAGAAGCCATTGAAAAGCTGCAGCTTAACGATGCTTCGCTGGACTTTGAACCAGAAACTTCGGCAGCACTTGGATTCGGATTCCGATGCGGATTTTTGGGTCTGCTGCACATGGAGATCGCCAGGGAAAGGCTTGAACGAGAGTTCGACCTTGACCTGATTCTTACGGCACCTAGCGTTATCTACAAGGTCTATCGGACTGATGGATCGGTGGTTGAAATTGCCAATCCAAGCGAGATGCCGGCCAGCAACTCAACCGAGAAGATTGAAGAGCCTATTGTTGATGCGACGATCATGGTTCCTAACGAATACGTTGGAGCTGTAATGACCTTGTGTCAGGATCGGCGCGGCACTTACAAGAGAACAGAGTATCCCACCGCGCAGAGAGCAATTCTTTACTACACTCTGCCTCTTGCGGAAATTCTTCTCGACTTCTTTGATAAGCTTAAATCTTCTACCAAAGGCTACGCCAGCTTCGACTACGAACTTGCTGGCTACCAGCCAAGCGATTTGGTGAAGGTTGACATCATGCTCAACGGAGACCCCGTTGATGCTCTGAGCTTTATTGTCAACCGGCAGTTTAGCTACAACCGCGGCAAAGCCATTGTCGAACAGCTGCGCAAGGTTGTCCCTCGTCAGCAGTACGAAGTTAAAATCCAGGCCGCCATCGGTGCCAAGGTTATTTCGGCCGACGTGATTAAGCCCTTTAGAAAGAACGTTATTGCCAAATGCTACGGCGGAGACGTTAGCCGAAAGCGCAAGCTGCTTGAGAAGCAGAAGAAGGGTAAGAAGCGAATGAAGAACATCGGCAGCATTGAGGTTCCTCAGGAAGCTTTCCTCAGCGTGCTTAAGGTCGCCGAGTAGGTAGGGGCTGGTTTCTTAACCGCCTCATAACCCGATATCGGCCCATTTAGAGCCCTGAGTGAGGCCAAACTTAAGTCAGTTGAAGATTTCTTCTTCGGCTGTCTGCTATGTCTGCCTCACTTGCTGCCCTCGCTATTCTCGCCGCCAGAACCCCTCTCGTTCATCAGGATTCTCCGGCCAAGCCCGCTGCTATTTCTGAAAAGGAAGTCAGCCGCCCTTCGGCTCGACCAGACCGTATTTTTCTAACCTGGAGCGCTGACCCAGCCACCAGCCAATCTGTTACCTGGAGAACGGATACATCTGTGACCGCAGGCATGGCCGAAGTCGCTGTCGAAACCGATGGTCCGAACTTTAACAAGGCTGCTGGCAGTGTGACGGTTGTAAAGGCAGAAACTGAAAAGCTGGTGACTGACCTAAACGAGGCTCATTTTCATTCAGTCACCTTTAGCGGCCTAAAACCCAAGACGAAATACGTTTACCGGGTTGGCGACGGAGCGAATTGGAGCGAGTGGATTCAGTTTACAACCGCCAGCGCTAAGGCAGAACCATTCAGCTTCATCTATTTTGGCGACGCCCAGAACGATATTCGATCTCTGTGGTCCAGGGTGATTCGGCAGGCTTTTTCAGATGCTCCCAAAGCGAAGTTCATGCTTCACGCCGGTGACCTGATTAACCGGGCTAACCGAGATGCCGAGTGGCATGAATGGCATGGAGCAGGCGGCTGGCTTAACGCCATGATGCCGAGCATCGTGACCCCCGGCAATCATGAATACGAAAGGCCAGAGGGAAGCCAAACTCGATTTATCAGCCGCCACTGGCGTCCTCAGTTCACCCTTCCAACCAATGGGTTAAAGGGGTTGGAAGAATCGAACTATTACATTGATTACCAGGGCGCCCGCATCATCTCTCTGGATTCTAATGTGAGGCTGGAGGAGCAGGCGAAGTGGCTGGACCAAAACCTCTCTAGCAAAAAGCCAAAGTGGGTCATTGTCACCTTCCACCATCCGGTGTTTTCTGCCGCACAACGCAGGGACAACCCTCAGCTTAGAGCTTTATGGAAGCCAATTTTCGATAAGCACAGGGTCGATCTGGTTCTACAGGGTCATGACCACACCTACGCCAGGGGCTTTTACACCAACGTCCCCGAAGGATCGAAAGCCATTGCCAAGAGTGGCACTGCCTATGTCGTTTCGGTTTCTGGCCCCAAGATGTACGATCTTGAGCGTGAACCCTGGATGGCAAGAGCTGCAGAGGACACTCAGCTCTACCAAATCATCCACGTCGAATCGAACAAGATTCGATACGAGGCAAGGACGGTGAAGGGAACTCTGTACGACGCATTCGACTTGCTGAAGCAGGGCAAGGCTCCTAACCTTTTGGTTGAAAAGAAGCCGAAGACTCCAGAGAACTTGAGGCCGAAGAAGGCTCCTGGCGATCGGTAATCATCAGCATCAGTATTCTTGGTGCTTGATAAGTTTGGCTTCGCGTTCGGCCTCCCAAAAATTTTCATCTTGGGAGGCTTCATTACTGTCTCAGTTCGTGATACAGTGTGAAAGAGGGTTTAAGTGGGCAAGCAGTTATCTTTTTCAGTCTGTTTTCTGGGTGTTTTAGCCTGCACAATGGTTGCCAGCCAGGCCAAGGCACCCTCGGGCCAGTGGGAGCACCTGCTTGAAGGAAGCCCAATACTGGCCGGGAGCAACGGAGCCTGGATTGTGCAGGAACCCAAACTGGTTTTGGCTGGGCCAGTGGAGGGTATGGCATTTGGACCGGGGCCGAATGAAGCGACCCTCATTACCCGGCAGAGAGTGGCCATCGCTCCTAAGGATCTGATCGAGCCTTATGAGGTTAAACCCTCTGATCGAGGCTACAGAGTCAACGTAGTCAATCTTGGCAGCAATGCAGTACGAAGCATCAAGCTCCCATCCAACGTACAGGGCGTCTACGGTCAGGCGTGGGTTTCTGGTGAGCGAATCCTATCGATCGGAGTACAGACCACAGAAGATTCCGGCGATCTTCTCGTTGATGTTGTGGGAGGAGGCATCTTTTCGACACTTGGGATGCCGGATCAAATCAATGTCGCAAGCGAAGTGCCGACTCTGGCTCTACTCTCGGCCTTTGACTACAGAAACCAGTTCGCTGATACGACGGTCAAAATCATTGATTTCTCATCCAACCCTCCGCGTTCCATTCAGGCTGCAATGCCAAAAGGAACCGGACGGCCAATCCGCTTGACAGCGAATCGGACGATTCTGTGCGAGACGCCTTCGAGGACGAGGGTTGAGGTGAGCTTGGCGGATGGTTCTGTAAAGCCCAGCGTGCCCAATGAAAAGGATGAGCTTGATCTCTCCCGGCAAGGTCGAGGCAGAGATGTGCCGCGCACGGTCTGGGCTGACTATAAAGAGGAACCCTTTGAAGGGCTGTGGCTCGAAACTCTGCCAGGCCTTAGAAGCCAGTTCCGCCTATCCAAGGAGAAGAATGCCTTTGAAATGAATGAGGATGGCAGGAGGATCATGTACATCGCTCATGGAGCTGTTTTTCTTAGCGAACTGACTCCAGTTGACCTGGATGCTGCTGTCAAGGCCTTGAAGGCTCAAGCCAAGGCAAACGCCATCTCCTTTGCTAAACAAGCTGGCACTGCGATGCATATCTACGCGACAGATTACGATGACCTGCTTCCCCTGTCGGGTGCATCCAGCCGTGAGTCTGTGATGCCTTACATAAAGTCAGCACGAATCTTGGATAGTGTTGTGTGGACAAATGTGATGGGCCAGAACATGGGCAAGATTCAGGATCCATCCAAGTACGAACTTGGCTATGTTCCTGGCCCTGGAGGCAGAGCAATCATCTATGCCGACGGACATGTTGGCTGGCGCGCCGACCCCTAGTCATCATCTACCCTTGCGAAAAAAGAACAGAGCCCTGAGTCAGATGACTCGGGGCTCTGCTCTGCGGGGTCCCCTGAAGTTAAGCCTGAACTTCAGTCTCGATCGGAAGCTGCTGAGCCTGGCTTCCCACTCCGATCTGGATTGACCGAGGCTGCTCGGCACGGATGCGGGGGATCCTCACAATGAGGAGTCCGTTGGTCAGGTCGGCAGAGATCTTTTCCAGATCCAGCCCTTCCGGAAGGCGGATTGACCTTGTCTGAGCGCTGGTTGAAACCTCGCGTCGGTAGATCCTGGCGTCGGCGAAATCCTGCTCATCAACAGCCTGAGTCTTGATTGTCAGGACCCTGTTTTCAAGGGCGATATCTACCTGCTCATTAGAGAGGCCAGGCAGGGGGGCGCGGAGGATAAGGGCGTTGTCCTTTTCCATGACGTCCAGTGGAAGGGACTGGCTGGTTTCCTTTGCAGGGGTCCCCATGATCTTCTCAACCATCTCGTTGATGCGGTCGAAATCGGCGAATGGATCGAAAGTGCGTCGAATCATCATTTTCTTGCCCTCACTGTGAGGTGATACTTGTATATTACGTGAGTCACTTAGGCTAAGGTTTCATAGTGAGTCCAAAGTCATGTCGTGCGCAGATGAAGGCTGAAAACGAAGAATCCCCCTCGATTCCGAGGGGGATTCTGAAAGACGGGCAGTCCGGAGCAGGTTTGGCTTATAGCCGAAGGTCGATGATTCCGCTGACTCCGACTCCTTCCACGGCGACAAGATCTTTGATCTTCGTGGGGTCAGATTCGGAGACGGGCACCATGCCGCGGAGCATGATTTCTCTGCCAAAGAGCTGGGCTTCCGGAGCGGCGACTGCTCGAACCTTGTCGACGTTGACCTTAGCACCCTTAACTTGAGCGGCTCCAATGGCTCCGCGAGTGTTGAGGCCGATGGTGATAATCGGGACAACTTTGGTGTGGCTGGTGCTGGTGTCGGTGTGCTTCAGCAGTCTGTTCATGCCCTTGTTCATCTCAGGGCCGAACTGGCGGACTGCGGCTCCCACGCCAAGAATCTTGATGGCTTCTCTCAGCTGAGTAAAGCCGAAGGCTGCTAGGCCAACGCAGGCGACAACAGCAGCAACGCGAAGAATGCGGTTCCTCATGGTCTATAGAGTTTGACGCTTTAGCGGCGAGAAGGCTCCAAGAAAGTTGAGATCCTGATGCAAAAAAAGGCCCCCGGAGCATGCTCCGGGGGCCTTTAACTCGAAATCAAAGTTCGATTAGAACTTGATGCCGAGCTGGGTGCCGATCAGACCGCCCTTGTAGCGGTTGAGTGGCAGGCCGACGGCGTTGTTGAAGCCGGTGCCCTTGAAGTCAACATCGCTGTAGATGTAGAGGAACTTGATGAAGGCGTTGGCCGACATGTTCCACTTGACATCAGCGGTGTACCAGCGAGTGACGGGATCGTTCAATCCGGCCAGCTTGAAGGTGTGATCTTCGTACTTGAGTCCGAAGGTAGTGACGTCGCTCAGCTTGTAGCTGAGGCCAATGTGGTAGCCCACATAGTCGTCAGTGGTTCGGATCAAAGGAGCGTTGACGTTGGTGGTTCCTTCGGCAGTCTCGTATCCGGCCTTGAGGGTCAGATCGTTGCTGACGTTGAACCAGCCACCGAAGTTGAAGCCCTTGAATCCTGTTGGGTTCAAAGGAAGACCCCAGTTGCCCCAGTCTCCAGGAGCTCCGAAGTTCTCTTCAACGCGGCGATAGGCGCCGTTCAGACCCCATCGATCGGTCTTGTAGCCAAGGCCGATTTCGTAGGCTGCGTTGTCGTTGGTCACTCTGCCGGTCGTGTTGTTGGTGAGATCGGACTCGTAGTACGAGGCGTTCACATCAAAAGCACTCAGCTTGCCAGAAACTTCGGCACCGTAGGTGACGAGTCTGTTGGCAGGGCCGTTTGCAGTGGCGACAACGTTGGTGAAGTCATGGATCAGGTAGCCGGCGAGCAGATTGAAGCTGTCGGAGACCGGAAGCGAAAGGCTTGCACCAAGGGTGTTTTCAACGTTGGCGAGACCAGGATTGATCAGAGCGCCCTGGCTGATCGTGCGGATGGGGTTTCGTCCACCAAGCACGGTCAAGGAAGCCTTGCCGAAGTTGAAGTTGAGGATTCCACCATCCCAGTAGAACTTGCCGTCATCGTAGCGGCTGTGCTCCAGGTCAACGCTGGTGTCTGGCTTGGCGAACTGATACTTGCCAAGTCGGGCGCCAACGCGGCCCAGGGTAGCTCCGAAGTTCTGGCCAAGGAAGGCAGAATCGAAGGTCACCTGAAGGTTGTGGACGTAGATGTCGTTGACGTTGTCAGAGAAGGTTCCGACGCCACCGAGCTGGTTGTTGAACATGTTGCCAACAACGAAGGTGCCGGTCCACTTGGGACCCTCTTCGTTGGTGCCAGCCAAGGTCAGGCCAACTTCGTGGAGAACGTTCAGGTCTCGAGTAACGCCGACAGGCTGACCAGCGTAGGCGGTGCCGGGCTTGCCGATACCGACGACTGGGCCGTCCTGAGTGACGCCGAAGAGTCCGCTGCTGCTGTGACCAGCAAGAATGTTGAGGGTCACGTCACCGCTGATGAGAACGGAGGGCTTGGCAGCTTCGAGCTTCTTGAGTCGAGCGTCGAGATCGGCAACGTCCTTCTTAAGGGCGTCGACGTCAACACCGAGGGAAGCGAGTTCCTTTTCGAACTCACCGACCAGCTTCTTGAGTTCGGCATGGCCGCCTTCAAGGGTGTCGACTCTCTTGGTCAGGGCTCCGAGCTGGTCGCGAAGACCGGCGATGCCAGAGTTGTCCTGTCCCTTGATCATTCCTTCAAGGGTCTTGACCTGATCTTCCAAACCAGAGATTCGGCCGGCCAGCAGCTGGTGAAGCTGGTTGATAGCAACGGCGAATTCGTAGCGTGAGAGGGGTCGATTGCCTCGGTAGAGACCGTCGGGGTAGCCGAAGAGGACCTTGTCCTTCAGGTTCTTAAGGGCTTCGTAGGCCCAATGGTTGTCCGGAACGTCCGGGAACTGATCCTGAGCCATAGCAGGAGCCACCAGTGAGGTAGCAAGAACTGCGCCCAGGGCGAGTTTAAGCATGTTCTGCATGAGTTTCCTCAGAACCAAAACACTCATCTTCTGCAAAAATTAAAGGCAAATGCTTCGAGGAAATCGGCAGCTGTTCCACAGTTACCTGCACAATTCACTGTCGCAACACTCGACTCTAGCCCTGCAGAGTTCAGAATGATCTGGGATCGGGCAGACCCGACCATCGTTATTATGGCTCAATCTGCCTCCCCCAAAAGGAAGACTCCCTGTATTTTTATCACTCAATCACAGACCTTTGTCCCTGCTGAACTCATTTTAAAGTCCCGATAACTTTAACAGGATGAGTCGAAGGGAATTTGCTGTCCGAGCCGCGGTGATTGCTGGCTTGGCTGGTGTATGGGCGGCTTTTGGCGAGGGGCACTGGCTTTGGACGAGCCTGGCCTTGGCTGTCATAACCGCAGCAATCCCTTTGCAGAGTCGAATTGAACGCAAGGGCGGCAGAGGACCGATGCTGGCCGGCAGCTTTGCCCTGCTTGATTCCTGCATGACAGGAGTTGTGTTAGGAACCATGGGAATTCTTCAGCCAGGAGCCTTTCTGCTGATCCTCAGTCCCTTGTGGGCAGTAACTCGGTACGGGGCGCCTTCAACACTTTTGATTCCAGGTGTCGTCGGGGTTCTGGCAGGATCCTCCAGCCTTTTCACCTCTCAAGGCTTTGATCAGAGCTTTTATCAGCCCGCGGTGGCTTTTGCCATGATTCTTTTGGCAGCCTCTGGTGGCCTTGTTCCTAAGCGGCGAATCATTCCCCTTGCGAACCAAGTTGATCCCGGAACTCTTGTCGAACAAGAGGATGACATTCTTATTCTTCGGGAAGCCTATCGATCCCTTCGTGACCACTACTATAAGAAAGAGAGATCAGCAAGAGTGGGCACGATCGCAAAAAAGATGCTTGAAGCCGCTTTTTCAGATCAGGCTTGGTCCGAAATCGCCAAAAGTCTTCAAGAGGAGTTGGGATTAAAGGGTTTTCGCATTTACGCCACTGGCCATTCCGGTTCTCGTCTGGTCTGGCGTGCAGGCAGCGGCCCCATGCCAGATTCACCATCAGGGGGGCGGTCGGTTTCAACCGCGGGTGGTTCCAGTGCCCTTCAAGAACGAGTGGACACATTGCTGAACGCGATTAAGCAGGATGAGCCAGAGGTCATCACGGTCACCCAAGTCATTCGAGATCAAGGGCGAGTCTGCGGGCTTATTGTCATGGATGCAGATTCAGAAGCTAAGCTGAAAGAAGCAGAAGATCGGCTTCAGCCTGCATTAAGCCTGATTGGCAGAACGATCAGCCATATTGCAAAGCGGACCGACGAAACCCGTCGTGTCAAGGAATCAGAGATTCTTTACTCAGTCGTCAGCCTTGCCAAGGGGGCAGCGAGTCAGGAGGTTCTGGCCGAGAGGATTCTGCGTGAACTGACTGAAGTCATCCCCGCTGATCGAATGTGTATTGTCCGGCTGAAAGCGGGCAAGGCGATCACCCTGGCACAAGAAGGGTCTGGTCCAGAACCCATCAACCTTTACTCTTTTGCCTATGGTTCTGGCTGGCAGGGCTGGCTGAAGACCTCGGGTCCAGAACTGCACCTGCTCGATCCGCTGGAGGATACGAGAGTCGATTCTGAAGCAGCCTTCAAATCACGAATCCGCAGCGTCTGCCACCTTCCTCTATTCGCAGACGATGAGATCATCGGCTGGATTTCAGCCTCCTCGGCTCGGTCTGGCGCCTTAGATGAATCTCACCTTACAACTCTCCGCATCGTGGCTTCAGAAGCAGGGCCCGCCTTGTCAGCAGCTGCGACCGCCAAGGGACTTGTTGGAACGGGGTTGGCTTCACCCAAGGAATTTGTCAAGGCCCTGCAGACCCTGACCGATGGCGTTGTTGTCGCGGTCGAGGTTCCTGCTCTCGAAGATTTGAGGCACCGGTTTGGCTCCGCTCCTCTATCTCAGGCGCTCAATAGGGCGAGCAGAATGCTCTGCTCAAAGGCGCCTCCCGGGAGTTTGGTCTGCCGCCGCGCTGAAGGAGACTTTCTGGTTCTAATTCGTGGAACTGCAACCTCTTCTGCCCAAAGCTGGGCGAATGAAGTGACAGCGTCGGCAGCCCTGATTACTCTCAGTTCACCCGACGGATCGCAAAGATTAAGTTTGGCATTGAGGGCCAAGGTTGTAGAATCTGCAGCAGAGGAGGCCATTCCTCCCAGGGCCAAGAAAATGAAGGTGCCTGCATGAAATCTGCAAAACGCGAAGACAACAGAATGCAGGAAATCTGCTTGGAGTGTCGAAGGATTCTGCAGGTTCAGCCCAACAGCCGTCCGACCTTGAAAAGGCTTGCCTATGCCCTCTGGCTGATGCAGGATTACCCCGAAGTCGAAGTGGTGGCCACAAGGATTCTTGAGCTTGACCCGGTTGATGTCGACTGGCTTTACTCCAGGGCCATGGCCAGGCTTGGCATGGGCAAGACCGACGAAGCAGAGAACGACTTGATCTGCGCGAGGGGAATCACCCAAGAGCCAAGGATTCTGGCAGTGATTGCCGAAGCCTTACAGTCGATCAGTGATCTGCGAACCCGTCAGGAAGACGGCGAACCTGGACCCATCATCTGAACCAAGTTTGGCAGCCTGAATTCGGCAAGTGATGGCACGACTCTGTCTGCCATCGAAAAATCGAAGGTGACAGTGACGGGGCAGGGGACAGCGATGCCCCACATTCCTGCTGCTTTTGCCGCCTTGATGCCATTGGTTGAATCTTCAAAAGCCACAGATCCGGCAGGGTCTGCACCAAGCTGTCGACAAGCCTCCAAGTAGAGGTCAGGATTCGGCTTTGCCCTCAATGTTTCAGTCCGCGTGACGATGACTGGGAAGACTCCTACGAGGCCTGCCGTTTTCAGGAAACGATTCACCCACTCAGCTACCGATGAACTGGCAATCCCATATGGAATGCCTTCTCGTTGAAGGTCGGCGACCCAATCAAGAATTCCTGGCATGGGTCCAAGGCTGTCAGTTCTCGCCTTCAGCCGATTCTTATGGTCTGTCTTTACAGCCTCTTTGTCGTAAGGGCCGATGAGACTCTCAAGAACTTCGGTCGCGGTCCAAGTTCCGGGCGCCGCACCAACCGATTTCCCCCATTCAAGGACTGTGAGATGCTGTCCGTGTTCGGCAAAGATCTCGGCCCAAATGGTGTATTCGGGAGTCTCAGTATCCACAACCAAGCCATCGAAATCAAAAACGACTGCCTGGGGCTTCATTATCTGCCTCTCCGTTTGGTTTTCTTGATCTGGAAGCAGGCTCGGCACCTTGCTTCGTAGCTTTCAACAGCGCCGATCAGGATGATAGGGTCATCGATATGAGCGGGGCCGCCATTGATTTGGCGATAGGTATGGCTCGCTGGCCGACCGCACTTCATGCAGATGGCTCGAAGCTTGACGACTTCGTCAGCCGCGCACATGAGGCCGGGCATGGGTCCGAAGGGTCTCCGTCCGAAATCTTGATCAAGGCCGGCACAGATCACTTCAACCCCTTTATCAGCAAGATTCACGCAGAGCTCGATAACCCTCTCGTCAAAGAACTGAACTTCCTCAATGCAGACAACTTCAGCATCTTTGGGGATGGATGTCGCAAGTTCATCAACTCCGGCTACGGCGACAGCTTCGTGCCTGACCCCCATGTGGGTCACAACCATGCTTTCGTCATAGCGGCTGTCGATTTTGGGCTTAAAGACGCTGACTCGCCTCTTGGCATAAAGGGCTCTTCTAGCTCTTCTGATGAGTTCTTCTGACTTGCCCGCGTACATGCTTCCGCAGATCAAAACCAGGCTGCCACCAGCTCGACTCAATCTGGCTCTCCTTTGCCTTCCAGGTCCATTTCAAGCATTTCTTCCAATTCGTCGCTCGCCTCTTCGTCTCCGGCTCGGCCCATTTCTTTCACCAGGCTCCTCATTTCAGCCGACGTTTCTGGCTCTCCCCTTTCTAGTCTGTCAGAAATCTCGGCAAACCTGTCGTCCTCGCTCCTCATGCGTCTAAATCGACTGACTCTACGATTGATTTCCAAACTGCCACACCCTGGGCAGGCCTCTTCATCTGGTTTTGAGACCATGCCGATCAGCAGACTGAACTTTTGGCCACAGGCCAGGCAGTCGTATTCATAGACGGGCACTTTTCAAGCATACCGAGCTGAGCAAAAGGCGCGGGTCGTAGAAAGAAAAGAGGACTTTTTAAGAAAGATTGATTCTTTTGGAAAAGAGTGTGGTAAGTTAAGCGAAACGTTTCGCGAATGGTTTCGCGAAACGTTTCGAAGAGCCAACGGAGGTTCGAAGGCATGGCTGCTACTATTAAGGATATTGCGCGGAGGCTGAACATTTCTGTCAGCACCGTCAGCTATGCCCTCAATGGCGGTCCCCGGTCGGTTCCTGAAGAAGTTAAGAAGAAGGTTTTTGAGGTTGCTCAAGAGCTTGACTATCGACCCAACAGTCTCGCCCGAAGCCTTGTTACCCGCCGCACAAAAACCATTGGTGTTGTGCCTGGCATCCTCGCCCACGACTTGGTTCTCAGCCCCTTCATCCGGGTGATGCTGAACGGAATCCTCAACGCTCTGGAAGATCACGAGCATGACGGCTTGATCTTTACGGGCATGAACCTGAGAGGGAACCGCATTCAGGTTGATCGGCTGCTGGATGGGAGAATCGACGGAGTCGTCTTCCTTCCTCCCACTCCGGTCGAGGAAGTCCTCAAGAACCTCGACCAGCGAAGGTTTCCTTACGTCACGATTGCGGCCAAGCCTAGGCAGGGCACGGTGAACTTCGCCTCTGACAACGCTCGAGGGGTCCATATTGCCATTGAACACTTGGTCGCCAAGGGGCACACCCGAATCGGCATGGTGGCTGGCAGAGAAGACCACTTGGATGGCACGATTCGCAATCAAGCTTTCAAGAGATCCCTTTCGCAGCATGGTCTGCCCATCGTTCCAGATTGGGTTATTGAAGGTGACTTCACTGACCAAGGCGGTGCCGAAGCCGCCTCTAAGATTCTCAAGAGAGTCAATCGACCCTCGGCGCTCTTTTGTGCCAACGACGAATCGGCTTTTGGCGCCATGGTCGCAGCGAGATCTTTGGGAATCGACATCCCCAAGGATCTAAGCATTGTCGGCTATGACGACATTTTCATCTCCCAGCAGGCAATTCCGCCTCTTACAACTATCCGGCAGTCCGTGGAAGACATGGGCCATGCCGCCGTTAACGGTCTGATCGCTTTGATTTCGGGCCAGACCGTCGAATCCCAGATTTTTGAACCAAAACTGGTGCAGCGAAGCTCAGTTTCCTGTCCACCAGAGGACATACATACATGACCCATCTCACTCGCCGAGCCTTTACGCTCATTGAACTTCTGGTCGTCATCGCGATCATCGCCATTTTGGCGGCGATCCTCTTCCCCGTGTTTGCTCAGGCCAAGCTTGCAGCAAAGAAGACTGTTGCTCTCAGCAATGCCAAGCAGATTGCCACCGCTCACCTCATTTACATGGGTGACTACGATGACAACCTGATCAAGGCGTTCTACGGCTTCCCCGCCGACTGCACCAGCTGGCCAAGCGGTCCTGCCTACTACGGATGGCGCCACGTCCTTGCTCCTTACATCAAGAGCACCGACATGATGACCGATACCACCAACCCCTTTGCTGCTCGTCAGTACTGGGTCAGCACCTGGGACAGCAACAACGACGGTGACGTCAACGATCAGTACGAAACCCTCTCCACCAACTTCGCTGCCAACACCAACCTGATTGGTTTTGCCAACGGTCAGTGTGCAGGTCCCTGGACCCCAGTCGGTCTGAGCACTGTTGATGGATTGGATGATGTTTCTTCCACCCTTATCTTCATGCCCAGCCGCGCACAGTGGAACGAGTTGAAGATGAGCTTTGTCAGCACTTTCGAAACCAAGCCAGGCTGGTGCATCAACAACGTCTGCCCTGCAGGACAGAATGGCCCCATCCACGCTGTTGGAAAGCAGGCCAGCTTCATCTGGGCTGACGGCCACGCCAAGTCCAAGAACCCCATTGCTACTCTCGATGCTGGCAACCCCAACCGAGACGACTGGGGCTCCAAGTTCGCCCTCAACCCCGTTACCGGCGTTCCTTACACTCAGGCTGACAGGATCTCTTACCGAGACAACGCCTGGGGCGAGTACCGCTAGTCGGCCTGACCTTGCTTCGTGGCTCTTCCTGAAAATGGGGCGCCTCGATGAGAGTGAGTCATATCGGCCTGCCGCTCAGCCTTCGGGCTGGCGGCAAGGCCGGATGGTTTGAGCCGCGAAGCATCCATTGAATTTTCGAGAACCAATGAAAAAGCTGATGTGCATCCTGCCTCTTCTAGTCATCGCCCTTGTCGGTTGCGGGACTAGCGAGGACAAGATTGAAAAATATCCTGAAGATCCAAACGCCAAGCCCGGTGTGAGTTCTGGTGCTGGCGCAGCCGGAGCGAACGTTCCGCCTGCCGCTAAAGACGCCATGGGCGCGAAGTAAGCCTTCAGTCAGATCCAATCTTAGCCGCCTCTCTTCTGAAAACGAAGAGAGGCGGCTTTTCTTTCTGCTTCGTCAACTTCTAGTAAGTCCGATCCTTCATCTGACCCGATCCCAGCTTCGCCTCAGCTTGAACCCCAATTCGAGTCGGATTGATAAGAAACACTCCGACAGTATCGGCCGTCACAGTCCAAGGCAGCGATATGCTCCCCAGGATAGGCTTGACCCTTTCAAGGTTCTCGGGAGTGACTCCTACAATCAAGCTGAGCTTCGGCTGCCAAACACCAGGTGCAGATTCTGGCTTGGGTGATTTGCCGTACTTGCGAGACATGTTGTGAAGGGCCTGATGAAAAGCTATCAAAGCTGGATCCGGCTCAATTCGCATGATGACTTCATTGCCTGAGAGTTCGATGCGATTGAAGTTCAACTCAATTGGGCTGTGCTGCAAAGCAAACCTTTTTAGGTCAGGCTTCATGGCGACAGGATCGATTGAGATGAAATAACCGATCTCAAGGTGCGGTCGATAACCCGCCTGAGCCGTCCATCCGGGTACTCCGGCCTCCTTCATCTTCTGCTGAAGACTGGCCAGATAACCTTCTGCTTCGGCAGAAAAAAGCAGATTCACCGAGTAAGCCATGACTTTGTGACGATTAGACCAGGGCCATTGATCCCTCTTGTCCTTTCAGAACGTCTTTGGGGACCCATGGGGCAGGCTAGCGAAAGGTACTCTGCTCCTTCATCCTTGCAGGCTCTCTGCGTCGAGCTACGTGCGCGGCGCCCAGCGAGGACCAGAGGGAGCATGAAGACCGGCAAGTACGAAACCCTATATATTGTCTCAGCCAACCTGTCCGACGACGAATGTCAGAAGATTGCCGATCACTTCAAGGAAGTGGTCGAGAAGAACGGCGGCACCGTGAGCGAAGCTGGAAAGTGGCGACGCCGCAAACTGGCTTACGAAGTCAAGGGCCACCGCGAAGGCAACTACATTCTGATGAACTTCGAAGGCCCAAGCGCGATCCCGGCTGAGCTCAACCGACTGATGAACATCAGCGACGACGTGATCCGACACAGGATCTTCACCCGCGAGGATATTCCGGCATGAGCCTGAACCGCGTGGTGCTGATTGGCCGCCTTACCCGAGACCCTGAAGGAAGAACCACAGGGACGGGCAAGACGGTCGTAAATTTTTCGATCGCGGTTGACAAAAGAATCAAGCCACAAGATGGCTCACCCACTGCAGACTTTTTCAACATTTCTGCGTGGGGCAACACTGCCGATTTCGTTGTGAACTACCTTGCCAAGGGCCGCCTTGTTGCGGTTGATGGAAGGCTGAGCACACGAAAGTACACAACTCAAGACAACCAGACAAGGGAAGTCTTTGAGATCGTGGCAGACAACGTTCAAGGTTTGGATCGTCCTCGTGAAGACGGTGGCGGAGCGCCCCGTTCTGGCGGCAGCTCTGGCGGCGGAAACGCAGGGCCAGGAGCCTTCGATGACGATGATCCTTTTGCTGACGAGTAAGTTCTCATGATCAATCTGGATTCCAGAGAAGCAGTGCTGAAGCTTGACCCCAAGGGCATGTACGCCCTGACGGTCGGCTTTCCGGACCAAGTAGCCAAGGCAGTCGAAATTGCTGAGGTAGCCTCCCTGCCTAACTGGAGTGCAAGACCAGACATGGTCATTCTCGCCGGAATGGGCGGATCTGCCGCCGGCGGAGACTACGTCAAGTCGCTCTTCGAGGATGCCGGCACCGTTCCTATGCTGGTGGTACGAGACTACGTTCTCCCCCACTACGTAGGAGCCGGAGCTCTCGTCATTGCCGCTTCTTATTCGGGCAACACGGAAGAAACGGTTTCTGCTTACCACCAGGCAAAGAGCCGAGGAGCGAACATCATCGTCGTCACCTCTGGCGGCAAGCTTGCCCAGATGGCAAAGGATGATGGCTTCCCCCTCATCACTATTCCTTCTGGACAGCCTCCCAGAACCGCTTTGGGCTTCCTGCTTATTCCGGTTTTGGTCGCCTGCATCAAGCTTGGCCTGCTGCCTGCCATCGACTTCAACCAGTTGATCGCAGAACTCCGCAAGATGGTGGATGCCTGTGCGGTTGAGGTTGAGTTTGAACACAACCTGGCTAAGCAGATCGCAACTGAATCCTTCGGCCGACCAGTTCAGTTCTATGGTTTGGGTCAGTGGCAGGGAGCCGTGGCCTATCGATGGAAGGGGCAGTTCTGCGAGAACGCTAAGTGTCTGGCCTTCAGCCACACCTACCCAGAGCTTTGTCACAACGAGATCTTGGGCTGGGGCAATGCCGATAGGCAGTCTCCCAACGGCTGGGCGTTGTTCACTCTCATCGATGGCAGCGAATCAGCCAAGATGGAAGCTCGCGGCAGGATTTCTGCCGAGCTGATTCAGTCTAAGGCTGTCAACCGCTATGTCAAGGCGGCTGGCTCTTCTCTCATCGAGAGAATGCTGACCCTGACTTTGATCGGTGACTTTGCTTCGATCTATCTGGCTGCTCTTTACGAAGAGGACCCTGAGTCGATTGATGCAATCAATATTCTGAAGAAGGCTCTGGACGCGATTCCTTAGGCGAAACATTTCGCCAAAAAAGCATGAGGCTTGGAGATTTTCTCCCAGCCTCATTTGCTTTGAGCCACCCTCTTTAAGGCAGGAAGCCAGGCAGGAAGTGTCTCGTCCTCTCTTCAGGACTAAAGTAAAGGAAGCCATCCTGCCAGATAGTCAGAGGAGCGGTCTGGTTGAAATTCTGCATCCACAAGGCACCGAACAAGGTCGTAGCTGATGAAATTGAGATCTGGTTCTGACAAAGGATATTGGCCCTTACGGAGCTTCCTCCTCCGTTGATCGTGACGTTGCCATAGACTATGAAGACAACCCTGGAATCACTGCCCGATGTATTCAAGGCTCCGTTGATGTTGAGTTCTCCATTCACCACGATCGTATGGCGGCCCGTCCAATTGCCCGTTCCACTTACTGTCAAGCTGCCTTCACGGTAATGCAGACGAGGAGCGGTGCCAGTGTTTGTCTGGGGACCAAGTGTGCTGCTGGTGAGCAATGAGTTTGCCCGGCTGCTGTAGTAGCTGGTGGCAGGCAGAGATGGCCTAGTGAGCAGGCTGGTGCTGACTGTCGAGTGGCCATTGTAAGTGACGTTGGCGGGGCGGCTTGCGACAGAGGTCCAAGTCATTCCATGAAACACTTGAGTGCCGCCTCCACGCTGCCAGGGTGAGCCAACCATGGCATCACCGAACATCGTGAAGTTTTGGTTCATGTTGAAGGCGCCTTGAATGTAGAGGCCCCAGTTGTACATGTGGTCAGACTGGGTGAAGCTGCTGACGCTTGGCGCAGTCGGGTAGAAGGTGATGTTTGAGCTCAGCTGGAACCCGCCACCCATATGCAGATCAGCATAGAAGACATCAATTCTATTGCTGCCCACCCTGATCATAGACCTGTCGACCAAGCTGACTCCGGCTGTAGTGAGAGGGTGCTTTCCTCCGTGGTCAAGGGCCAGAATGCCGTTGATATAGACGACTGCCATATCATCCGATGCGGGAATGGTGAGAGCAGCCGCATTGATCTCGCCTTGGCTGTTCATGTCAAAGCCTCCGCGCCAATGAACGCCTCTCAGACTTCTTCCATCTGTAAAGCCATCTGGATAGAAGGGCGAACCGAAACTGAATGGCATCTGATCAATCTGGACCTTCTCTTGGACCACTCGGGTGCCGGTGGGAGTCCACCAGTTGAGCTGTCGACTGGGGAAGGTGGTCTCGGTCATTTGAATTGTCGGGGCATTCCAGAAGCGCCCAATCGGAGAAGAGAAAGGTCTGAAATTACTGTTCAATCTGCCGCCAAGGGTGAAAGGCACAGTGCCGATGGAGCCCGAGGTCATATCGCCCATGCTTGTGTAGCGGTAGTAAGTGCCGGTCAGGGCATTGGGCTCCCAGTAGCCCGGAAGTCGAAGGTCTTTGGCCAGGGCTTTGCTTCGCCAGATCAGTTCTCTTTGGCGAATGGTGAGATTAGAGTTTCTTCCGTTTTCCATTGCCAGGGTGCCAGCCGCGATTGACCCTGTCAGTACGGTCGGGCGCATGACTTCAACCAGTTCGGCAAAGATAACGGCATCAATGTAGTGGGTCATGTTGGTTCCAGACCCAAACTGAACGTCAGGAGAAATGATTGAGAGTTGAGAATCAGGAGTAGCCGGGCGCAGATGACCAGTAATAATGACTTGGTCGGCATGGATGGCTCCTCTGCCCGAATAGACTCCCGAGATTCTCAGGGTGCCTGTGCTGGAAAAGGCCGTGCCTGGTGATGAGAAAGTAGGATTGGTGATTGTTGTGCCATCTGAGTAAGTTATCGTAGCAAAGTCATGCCACTCGTCCTCATCGTAGACGGGCCACTTTAGATCATCGGCCTCTGCCCCTGATACACGGTAATCATAGGTGATATCTGTGGATTTCTCCGTGGATTTTGTGTAAAGAAATCCGGCGACGTGAGATTGAGAAGATAAGCCAGAAGGAAGATTGCCAGGCGCGTGATAAGCATTTCCTTCAATCTTGAGGACTGGAGAATCGGCAGCATCGAGGTCATCTCGAATTGCAAGACCGAACTGGTTGGGGTGCATGACTCTGATTGGCTTTGCGTAGGGACGCAGAGGAACCGAGATGCTCAAGCCAGTATTGCCTGGACCCCCGTAGTTGTTGATGAAGAGATCTATTCGATTATCGCCAACTCGAAGAAGGGATCTGTTTGTCAGGCTCTGCCCTCCGCCAAAGGCGTATTGACCATTGATAAAGACGTAGCCGTGGTTATCAATAGCGGGCATGGACATTGTCAGCGAAGTGACTGCGGCGGAATCTGCTAAGAAGAATGTGCCCTTGTAGTGTTCCTGCCTCCTTCCACCTGGTCCATCAGTGGGGAAGAAGCCGGTCGTTTCACTTGTTGTCGAATCTAGAGGAAAAGAGGCTTTGCCTTCCTGCTCAATAAACATCTGATGATTTCCGCCTCTATTGCCTGGCGTATAAATCAGGTGTTCGTTGGTGACAGGGTCCCTATCAGTAAAGCGGGCGCCTCCAGCCGAAAGAATCGGCCATTCGTAGGGGCCGAGGGCGCCCGAAAAATCTGAGGCAGGGTAGGGGTAGCGGGCAGAATCAGGGTGATGGTTTGCTGCCTTATCCCACTCGCAAAGCCATCTGGACTGAAGCAGCATGAGCTGGCTCGGCTGACCCGCTTCAACAATGACGTTGTAGAAGAGGGTAGAGCCGACTTGGTTCTGCCAGGTAAGGCTGCCGCTCTGAAGACCGAGAAAGCCGAAATCAAGACCAGTTCCATCAGAGATTTTGGTTAAGCTTTCGCTTGGCGACCTGGTGGGGGTCATAAAGTGCCAGCCGCTCCAATAGCCGCCGCCGGGGGAAGATTCATTGCCCCAGAAGCTGATTAAGTCTTCGCCGTTATCCCATACCCAGCCCATTTTGGGCTCCCAAGAGCCTGGCTCCTGCTTGGCGCCAGACCATGTGAGGCCCCCAGCGGTTCCTAAGGTTGGCGAGCCAGTATTGAAGGTGCTTTGAACCCAAGACTGTTCAGTTGAACTCGTGATAGTGACGAGGTAACCCTTTTGACCATTTGGTGCAACCATGCTCTCAGCCAAAGCTTTTGCTTGAGCCCAAGTTGTGCCGGCAGCCACAGGCACTCGCGCATAGAAGTTGTTGTTTCCGCCCCGAGCTGCTTCCCATTGTCTCCAAGTGTAGGGAGGGTCGCCTTCTTCCACAACAAAGCCAGTCGCCCAAACGTCATCCGGAACATCGTTCCATTCCCAGGCCGAACCTCTGTTCACCAAAAGACCAAAGTGTTCATTGTTCTTTGTGTTGTCCGGCTGGGATGGACCCCAGTTGGAGTAGCTAGCCGCTTCTCCTGTCGTCCAGCTCCAGTTGCCAGCTGGCTCGGTGGTCAGGCTGGTCTGGCGCATGCCGATGTAAGGTCCAGCTTTCGCCCAGCCCCAATCCATCCAAAGAGCCGAACCATCTACCTTCGTTGACTTATCTACCAAGTCATTAATGAAGGCCTGTTCTTCCTTGGAGGTAATCGAGGTGAGATAAGCCTGTCTGCCGCTGGGGCCGGAGAGCTCTTGAGCCCACAGATTGGCTTCGGTCCAGGTGCCACCACCTTCTGTGGGAACCACGGCATACCATCGTCCTGTATCTTTGTTGAACTGCCAGTTAAGGGGCTGTCCTGCTTCTACCCAGTAGCCAGGAACGTTCCAAACGTTGGGGCGCCAAATGTCGTTCCATCTGCCATTGTTATACAAATGGTTGGCATCTTCATCTACTCCGCCTGAAAGTGAGTTGTTGGGCTCCCCGGGCTGCCAGTTAGAGTAGCGCCACGGCTCCCCGCTGACCCATTTCCAATCTGCTGAAGGCTCATTTGAACCGGGATCTTGATAGCCGCCCAGCCACCCACCATTTGGTGAACCAAAAGTCGGCAAAAGCGTGTTATTGATAAAATTCTGTTCGTGGCTGGAAGTGATGCTAAGGAGGTAAGTTGGCTCTCCATTGGGGCCAGGAATCGATTCAGCAAGTGTCCGTGCCTCTTCCCAGCTGAGGCCAGATTGAGCGATGTAGGTGTAGCTGCGCCCTGTTTTGGGGTCCCTCACCCAGTTCACCCAATCGCCTGCTTCGACAAGAAAGGTTGTATAGCCAGGAACATCGGCGGCATCAAACCACTTTCTGACTCCGCCAACATTGACGAGCAGAAGGTCTTCGCCAGATCCTCCGTTATTGGGCTCGCCACCCTGCCAGTCGGTGTAGGACCAGGGTTCACTGTTCGACCAGGCCCATCCACCATTTGGTTCAGTCCCTGCGGCGGCCTGCTCTGCTCCCACCATGACCGCTCTGCTGCCAGCTGCCGGGAGCATCCTGGTTCTAATCCAATCCCATTCGGTGCTGCTGGTGATTGTTGCCAGATAGCCAGGTTTGCCGTCAGGAGCAGTCAGAGCTTTAGCATTGGCTTTGGCTGTGCTGAAATCCATTCCTGCCCGAACTGTGATAAGAGCGTAGTGGTGCTGATTGTTGGGGTTGTAAACCCAGTTAATCCGGCTGGTGGGAAAAGTGGCGAGTCCGATAGTGCGGCTGAAACTGACGGTTCTGCCTTCAATTGTGGCTTCTGCCCTGGCAGTCCAGGTGCTGGGAGTGACAGAATTTGAGTCGGTGAGGCTGACGCGGACTGTCACACCATCAACTGTGTAGCTGGCAGCTTGACCCGCCGTCAGGCTCTGGCTCCAGACATCGTACTTTGCCAATTCAGCCGCCCCTTCTAAAGCAAACTGAGTCTTAATCTGCAGTTCCTGGTCAGCGGCTGTTCGGTAAGCATAGCTGGCAAAGGCGGCCACGCTGCCCGCTGCAATCATTCCCGCAAAGAGAATGACCAGGGTGTGCAGCAGAGTGGCGCCTCGCTGGAGCATGGGCTACTTAAGCCCCCTTAGAGCGATCTTTGCCAGGAAGGGGTCACTGTTCAGCGTGCTGTTACTGTCGGTCCTGTCCTCGAAAATGATCCTGACCTGCGTGCCGATTGCCCTGAATGGGAAAGAGTATTCGGTCCAGAAATCGACGTTGGTTGATCTGGCGCTGCGATCGTGAACTTCTCGATGGAGCAGTGTTGCTCCCGTGCCAACATCCACGACCCTGACAAGAAGTGCCCCAAATTGAGTTGAGCTTGTACTGCCGTAGAACCCGTAGCTGAAGCTCAGCACGTATTCATCGTTAGCCGCAGAAGCCACAGTCTGGGTCATTGTGAAGTTGGCAGGAGTGTTGCCAGAGTTCATTTGAACAGAATAGAAGCTGTTTTCGGCCAGACCAAAGTTGGTGGTCAGACCGTTGCTTCCTGTGCTTCCGCTTATGGTCCAGTTTGTGAAAGCGGCTTTGGCAAAATCGCCATTCACCAAAAGGTTGGGGCCAGAACCCTGCTCGCGGCCATCAAGTTCGTTTATCCATCCAGCTCTTCTCTGAACGGTGGATCGACGAAGGCTTCGTTCGTCCCCCGAGGCTTGTCCGACGGTGGAGTTAAGACCGATTCCGGAGCCTTGGGCCGTGATGAGCACAGATTTTCCTTGGCTGTCAGCTGTAAACTGCAGGTCTGTTAGGCGATTGAACCGAAAGGTTTGATCGGCGACAGAGGTGAAAGTGAAAATCGTATCCCAGTTGGTTGGGGTGGTTGAAATTGCTGCGGGGTCGGGAGATGCTTGATTTACTTTGATTAACCTTTTGGTTGAATCGCCACCAAAGCCTGCTGCCAGCCAGATGTAGAAGATGTGGCTTCCGGGAATGTAGGCTTCAGTTCCGCCTTCTGTGACGGCGCTGGCGACGTGAGAATCTGGCCCTGCGACTCCATCGGTATCAATCATCTTTTCTGGCATCGCACAGCGGAGCATTCTTGCGTTGGCGAAGGTGCCGCTGCCAGTGAAGGTGAAGGCATCGCAGCCAAGAGATGATCTCACCGTCTTGGCGACGTCATCTGCGACTGTCTGCGCTTGGCTGATCACCTGAGCCTTGCCGGCATCCTGCGTGGCTCGCCGCATGGCAAAGGCATAGAGGGCGGCCGAGCCGCTGATGACGAGAACACTGAGCCCTAATGAAGTCAAAAGCTCTAAGGTGGTGAATCCGCGTCTAAACAGGGGAGACCTCCACCTGGATCGAGCCAGTGTTGTCGGCAAGGGAATCGTGGACCCCAAAGATGATATAGCGGGCTCCGGCAGGAATGGTTATCCTTGTGGCTGAAGCCCCGATGAGAAAATCCTGCCCGATGTCAACTCCGGCACCAGTCGAGCCAGTGTTAAAGTCTGTGCCGTGGTTTATGGCATCTGGCACTCGGCTTAATGCGGCCTGATCCCGGCCCAGAACGAGATTTGTCCGGGAGAAAACTGTAATGAGAGCCGAGCTGGTTGCGTTGGGGGCCGTTGTATAGGTGCCTACCGTCCTCACATCAATCTGAGATCCTTCGGTAAATCCGTAAGCAAGAAGATCAAGAATTACCGGCTTGGGGTCAAGGGCATCGTTAAGATGCAGGAAGCTGCTAGTGGCTCTAACCAAAAGGTTGGCCGTCAGTTTAGGGATAGGCGGATCGCGCAGAACAAAGGACTGAAACTCCATCGTCTGGGGACGGAGTGATTCACCAATTCTCGCGTTCCAAGTGGCTTTGCACCAAAGCTCCTGCAGGCCGGGTTTGGCAGTGACAGATGCAAGGCGTGTTTCGACCTGCACATCTGAACTGACTCCCGGAATCGATTCCGTAAGATTTGTTGAGACATTAAGAGGGAAGGAACGGTTGGGGTTGGCCCTTAAATCTTCCATCACCTGGCGCATTCGGCTGGCCACGAGGCCGCGTTCCTCTGCCATTCTCAGTCGTTCTGAGGCAAAGGTTAAGCCACCCACCAGGCTGACTGAAACCAGAGCCAGGCAGGCCAAAGCGGTCATGACCTCGATAAGCGTCACGCCGAATTGCCGTCTGCGGTATGCCCGCATACTTGCTAGGTCGGCAGTTTTACGGGGATTCTTCAGGTTTTGGGGGTGAGTTGGAGTCTGGTGGCACCCTGGCGAACATTCTGTGATCTCTCAGTTCCCGGCCTTCTCCGCCTTCAGCGGAGCCAGACCGGGGCACCGAGAAGTGAACGGTTAAGCAGATATGATTCTCATCAATGGTTTTGGTGCCCCGCTCTGGCCCGAGCCTGCGAGGGAAGGGCGGGAAAGATTCCTCTGGCAGTCAGCAGATCGTGCACACCCACATTCAGATAAGGCAATCATCGTCCTAGATTGCACTGGCGATGCCAGTGGCACAGGCGGGATAGTGACAATTTCCTTAGGGCCAAGGCAGGCCAAAGATGGAAGAGGACCGACCCCCAAACGATTTCATTCCTGGCTGAGCGAAGCTTAACCAGGCCACAAACACATTTGTTCTGGAGTGATGACTATTCCAGACTGGACTGGCGATGCCAGTGGCACAGGTTCAAGGAATTGAAAGTCTGGTACTAGCGTAAGAAGCTCGGGCTGGGTGCCACGACTCCATGAGTCGTGCTTGTCTACATCGCTCAGAAATTTATCCTTTCCCGGCCTTCTCCGCCTTCGGCGGAGCCAGACCGGGGCACCGACAGGTGAGGTTTCTAGACACTGGGCGAGGTTCAGCTGCATCCGAGAGTCACCAACAAGGGTTACCCCTGCCGACTCACCATTTCATTAATCCAAAGCGGAGCGAAGGGAGAGGTGCAGCCTTTGGGTGTCGGGTAGTCCCTAAAAACTCCCAGCCTTTCCCCGATTTCCAGGGCTCTGGAGCGAAAGGCACGGTGATGAATCCCGATCGAAGCCAGGGTGAAGTTCATGGTCCATTGAGCGGAGCGGTGAGCCCCCGGCATTTCAGCCTCAATCCGATCCAAAAGGTGGCTGAGGTCCAGCCCCTCAGCCTGCTTATCCACCCGTTCTGAGGTTAGGCTCCAAGCCGACCTCTGCAGCATGGGGTCGGTGGAATCAATCCACTTCAGCCGCATCTCTTCTTTTTGAGGGTGCAGCTTTACAACGTAAGCGTTTAGCCAATCGGCCAGCTGCCAAAGTGTGGCAGTCGGCACCATGGATTCCAACTCTTCAAAGGTCCATTCTTTGGGCTTGCAGATGAGAATCGAAAGCAGCCGAGCATCAAGGTTTCCGGTCGCCCAAAGCTCTTTGGCCAGAGCATGGTCGGTCTTAATCTTCTTGGCTGCGACCCTTAGGTCTCCCATTTTCAGACCGAATTGATTGTCATCCGCTCCGTTCTTTTTATTGAAATCTCTTTGTTTTTGAGTTCCCAGAGCTTCTAGCTCGGTCATCACTTCGGTCAGGGTCATGGCGGGCTTTTACCTCAATACTGCCTTGCTGGGGGTTCGGCTTGGTAGTCTAGAAGTGTGGAACCAGCTCGCATCTACGGAATACTCGCCCCCAAAGCTAAGCGGGTGGTGCTGTTTCGGCGGGGACCATCGCAGCACACGTTGCAGTTGGTGTGGGATCTGGAGACTGATAGGGTCACTCCGGGTCAATGGATTAAAGGGAAGGTTTTTGTCGAGCGGAGCGATGTCAGCCAGGACGGCCGCTATTTGATTGCAGCCGTCTCCAACTACACCAGGATGCACGGAGAGAATCCTTTGGACTTTTGGACAGCAATAAGCCGCCCTCCATACTTCACCGCCATAGCCTTTTTTGAATCAACTAGCACTTATGAAGGGGGCGGTTTCTGGAAGTCAAAAACTGAAGTTTGGCTCAACAATTTTATCGGATGTTGGGAAGAGAAGCAGGGTGTTAAGCCTCCAGTTAAAGCTGTCCTCATGCATAGCGCAGGGATCTCAGGTCCAGTCCTTTGGGATCAAATCATGCTTAAACGAGCCTGGAAGGTTGAAACGAGGCTGGAAGCTGTTTTCTGGGAGCGAAATGGTGAGGACCGTCGTCAGGCAGCCATCGCACTTGGGTTTGATCCTGCATTCGTTGTCGACTATCCCCGGCGAGGAGCAAAGCTGGTTCAGACAACATGGACCAGACCTTTCAAGTATGGGTCCATGACTTGCTCAGACCTGTGGGATAGGACGGTTTGGCAGCTTCTCGATCTGGAGGGTTCGGTTGTCCGGGAATGGACGGCTCCGACCGACCAGCCCTTCTGGCTGGAAGTCGACCACAATGACTTGCCGATCTTCTCAGAGAAAGGCTGCCTCTACCGGTGGACCGGCTTCCCCCACGGGGAGCCGACCCTCGTCGCTGACCTCAACCCTTACACTTTTCAGCCGGTCCCGCCGCCAGACTGGGCGACCAAGTGGTGAAGCGCTAAGGCACAGCGGGAGGCGGCGAGGCCGGAGCGGCGGCTTCGACCGTCACCTTGACCTCCAAGACCTTTCCGTTGACCCAAGCCCTTAGGGTCGCTTCTCCGGGCTTAAGACCCCGCAAAAACCCACCCTGATCCACCCAAGCATCGCCCTGCGCCGACCAGATGACTCTGGCATTGTCCAGCGCGGCTCCCTTGCCATCCAGCACCCTGTACTGGTTAAAGATGCCCATAGTCAGGCGAGGACGGCCCTGAATCACGGTCGGAGCGTTTTCCGGAGTCGTTTCGGGGAATGGCTGCTGAGTAAAGAAGAGGATTCCGTTGGCTACGGCGCGAGAAGTCTTGTCTGAGGGGCGGTTGACACTCACTCCCTTCAAGACCATTTCGCTGCTGCCTCCGCCATCAAGATTCATGGCGTCGGTGCAGCCGAGTTTCTGCATAATCACGCCGAGTTCGGAAAGGCTGGCGCCTCGGCTCAGGCCCGGCTGACGGCCATCCACAACTACCATCCAGATGTCGCCTTGGATTGTGCTGCCGATTGCGGTTCGGGGGTGGCGGTCGTTCCAGAAGGCGGCATTAAAGCCTTCGTCAAGGCCGTTGGCGACCAAGGCTCCTTTTCTGAGCACCATGGGTCCGCCCGCCACTGCCTCATTGAAGAGCGTGAAGTCGAAGCCAGAAATCCCGACTTCGATAGAGACTTCTGTGTCTGGGGTCAGGCTTTTAAAGGCATCGGCTGTGGTGCCTGAAGCAGAAAGCACAGCAGTGCCAGGAAGGATGGAGACCACCTTTTCGCCGGAAACCACCTTCTCAACCTTGCCGGTGATCACCGATTTGGGCCGCAGAACTTGATCGGTTTTGATGACAACATGGACTCCGCTGGTTTTAAAGCCAGCCTGTCCGGCAATGGGCATGTTGAGAACAAGATCGTTGTTGGCTGATTCTTGGTTGACGCCAGCGAGAGGTGTCTTCACCCCTCCCACGCTCACAGATCCGCTGAAGACGGCGGGACCGTAGCCGACCCCGCCAGGACCCCAGGCAATGGCGCTGCGCTTGGGCCAAGGGCCAGAAAGGAGCTCGCCGTTTCGAAGCATTAACCCAAGAGGATCGCCTGTCCAGGGGAAGAAATCGGCATTGATTCCGGCCAAGGCGTTTGTCCGCTCGACCATGGCCGGCATGGTTTCTCTGCCTGTGACTTCGCCGTTCTGATCACCTAAGATCACGGGGCCGGCCAGACCAGATTCTGCCCTGACTTCGGTCGATTTGGGCGACCATCGGTAGGCGTGAATGACCAGGGGCTTGGCGAAATCGACCTCCATTCGGTAGGTGAGGCCGGGCGCAATCAGCTTCTCCCAAGATCGAACTTGAGCCAGGCCAGCAGCCGGTAAAAGTGCTAGGAGGACTAACCAGCGTCGCATAGGCTTTCCAGAAGCGTGAGGGTACCCCTCTCGGCATCAAGGCGAGCCTTAATCCCAAGCGGCAGGGTCAGCATGGTCTTCATATGGCCAAAGGGATAGTTGACAATGGTGGGCACCTTAAGGCCCTTAACCCGGTCTTCAACAATCTGCCGCCAGGGCCAAGATCCAATCTTTTCGTCCCTTCTTTCGTCGGTGCCGGTCATTTCGCCGATAACGATTCCGGCAGCTTTTTCTAGCAGGCCAGAGTTGCGCAGCTGGGTGAACTTGGCATCAACTCGGTGGGGATTTTCATCAACATCCTCAAGAACAAGGATCTTGTCAGTAGTGTCGATGGCGTAGCTGGTGCCGAGAGAATCGGCGATGAGAATCATGCAGCCTCCGATGATTTCCCCTTCTACCGTTCCTGGAATCAGAGTCTCTCCCGCCGGGTGATTGACGGCGAGGGAGTCTTCGCCAAACAGTCCTCGGCGTAAAGATTCAATCACCCAGTCAGGCCGTTCGACTGAGAGGGTGATGAGCATAGGGCTGTGGAGAGTTGGCAGGCCCATCTGGTTGAGAGCCAGGTGCAGGGTGGTCACGTCGCTGAATCCGCAGAAGAGTTTTTGTGATTGGACGATGGCATTGAGGTCAAGATGAGGCATCAGCCTGGCGCATCCGTAGCCTCCGCGGGAGCAGAAAACTGCCTTGACATTAGGGTCAAGAAAAGCGTCCATAAGGTCCTTGGCGCGGGCCTCGTCGGGTCCAGCCAAGTAGCCATCCGCGGCGTAAACGTTGGGTGCCAGGGTGACCTTTAATCCCCACGATTCCAGCAGTCGAATCCCGTCGGCAGTCTGATCTGGGGTCAAGGGCGAGGCGGGAGTGACGATTCTGACTTCGTCTCCGGGCCTGAGGGCCGCTGGCTTTGGCATGAGGTTATTGATACCTCTTTGGGAGTAGTTCGGACAGGGGAGGCGGGGGGGCAGCCTTCTCGGCTGACAGAAACACGGCTCACTGAGCCGTTGCACCCCAGAAGTTTTAGCGAACTTCGGCTAACCGGTTCTCAATTTAAGAAGAGGTCTCGGGTGTCCCGATCCCATCCGTGAGGAACGAGCGGTGGGTCGGGAATGCATGGGCTTCAAGATGGGCGATTCCCGCCCGACAGCAAGCTGATCGGGACGGGCCACCCAGTTTTTCAGTTTCTGAAAGGGCATTTTTGTGCCACTGGCACCCCTTGTTTCGCATATGTTCTGTGCGAAAGAACTGTCCTAAAGGCATCCTGCGTCTCCCACACTTAACAAAAAGCCCCCACCCCAAAAATGGAGTGAGGGCTCATCCGGCAGAGCAGAAACCTACTCAGCAGGAGCGATGACGATCTTGCGGTTGGGCTCTTCGCCTTCGCTGTAGGTGACGACACCGGGGTAATCAGAAAGGGCCTGGTGAACCAGCCTGCGCTCGAAAGCGGGCAGGGGGTCCAGAACGGCTTCCATTCCATTGGCCTTCACCTGCTCGGCAATTTCGTGGGCCTGAGCGGTCAGCTTGTCCTCGCGGACCTTTCGGAAGTTGTTGCCGTCAAGGACGACTCGCACACCGTTGCCAAGCTGGCGAGAAGAGATGACGTTGCCCAGGTACTGCAGAGCGTTGAGAACTTCTCCACGCTTGCCGACAAGGTAGCTGACGTCTCGGCCCGTGAGCTCAAGGTTGATGTACTTGCCATGAAGGCTGCCAAGGCTGACCTCGGCATTCAGTCCACCCGCTTCGATGATCTCGTTCAAGAATCCGATCAGCTGATCAGCATCTTCCTGCGTGGCGACTGGGCCTTCAGAAGTGCCCTCTTCCTCAGAAGCGGATTCAGCAGCTGCGGCAGCAGGAGCCTCTTCGGCAGCAGGCTTTTCAGCCTTCTTTCTGCCCTTTGGCTTGGCCGGAGCGGCTTCTTCAACCACTTCTGGTTCGGGTTCTGGTTCGACTGCTGCGACTGGTGCCGGGGCGGCCTTGGGGGCCTTTTCCTTTGCCTTAGAAGGCTTGGAGACCTTGGCTTCTGCTCGGACCTTTACAGATCCTGCCTTGCCAAAAAGTCCCTTCTTTTCTTCAAGAACAGTCAGGGTGATGTCTTCGGGTGCCGCTCCCAGCTGCTCGGCCGCCAGGCGGCGGGCGTCATCAAGGGTCGGTGCTGTGAGCTCGATCGTCTCCATAAATCTTGGTTCCTTTTGTGGTTTGGGTTTTATTTTTTGCCCGATCCAGACGAATCACCCTTTTTCTTGGGCTTCACCGTCTTAGGGGTGCCGGTCTTGCCCAAGAACTTGTCCACTCTGGGCTGGTGGGTCTCTGTGTCACCAGGGATCGCCCCACCTTTAACGGTGGCCACCTTTTGAAGGGGCGGCATGGGCATTCGGTAGGTGATCAAAGACTGGGCTGTTGATAGGATGTTCGCAAAAGTCCAGTAAACCACAAAGGCAGATGGAAGTGGCCAGAAGAACATCATGATTGAGAAGAAGACAGCGACCGAGACGCCGATAATCCTCTGCTGTTTTGCATTTGAAGGGTCGCTTACCGGCTGCAGCAGGGTAGCCACCACCATCGAAATGCCGTAAATGGCGATGAGAATGTAGTCTCTTTCGCCAAGGTTCGGACCGATGGGGATGCCAAGGAAGCTGGTTGCGCCGGGGTGGATCCAGAAGAAATGACCCTTAGTGAACTCAAACTGATAGTTGAGCATGCACTGGTAGATGATAAGGAAGAAGGGAAGCTGAACCAGCATGGGGCCGCAGCCAGCCATGGGGTTGATGCCGTACTCTTTGTACAGCTTCATCGATTCCATTTGGAATCCCTGTTGGTCAGAAACCTGCCCCGTCTTCTTATCTGTAAACTTCTCTTTGATCTCGGCCATGTAAGGGCCGAGCTGGCTCATCTGCCTGCCCCACATGATCTGTTTGTGGGTTAGAGGCCAGATAATCGCTCTCACGATGGCTGCCAGAAGGAAGCCGGCCAGCCAGTAGCTGATCGCTGGGTTGGCTCCTGTGAGGTTGACCAGAAAATCGATGAGGTAGTAGCCAGGGAAGAGTCCCCAAACGTTGTGGGTTCTGCTCTCGGCACTTAGTTCCTTGACTAGCCTTTCATAAAGCTTGGCAGGGGAAGTGGTGGTTTCTGGTAATCCGAGTCTCGGTGCTGGAGCAACGGTGAACTCTTTGTTCCAAATCTCTTTGGTGTGATGATCCTGCCAGCGGGGCTTGAGATGCTGGGTGTAAGCCCGGTTCATCTTGTCCCAGGCGTAAGCCTTGCGCTCTTTGTCGAACATGCGGCGGTAGAGGCCGCTTTTCAGTTCTGTATCGACAACAAGAACAACTCCCTTGAGCTCTTCTTCAAGCTTGCGCTCAGGAGTCCACTTCTGTTTGTTGGCTTCGTCCGAAACCTGCTTTAAGTAGGCAGGCAGATCGCGTCCGACAGAAAGGTCTTCCAGCCTCGCTGCCTTGGCGAGCATGCCGGTGTAGATTTCGCCGGTTGGCCGAGTCTCCTTGGGGCCCTGGGCATTGAAAATGAGCATGAAGCCCAAATAAGCCAAGGCGGCGATAAGGAGGGTATTGATTAGGCGGGCGCCTTTTGGCTGCTGGCTCATTGCGGATGAATGGGTGAGGAAAGGGTTTTAAACCTTCCCTATTTATGGGACGGGATCATCTCCGCCCGGGTTGAAAGGATGACACCTGCCGATTCTCTTAATGCCCATCCATGAGCCTTTCAGCACTCCGTAACGGCTGATAGCCTCAAGAGTGTATTGACTGCAGGTGGGTGTAAAGCGGCAGGCTGCTGGTCTCCACTTAGCGGTTTTTTGGTAAAGCCGAATCATTCCGACGGCGATTTTCTGGCTAGGATTCATTCCAACCAACCCTCTTCTTTGGCGAAATCTTCAATCTCATTCTTGAGCCGAAGCATTTCTTCTACTAATTCTTCATGAGTTTTGCTGTAGATGGAGGGTCTGGCCAGGCAGATCCAATCCAGCTTCTCAGAGGGCAGCAGGCTTGGCCAAACGGCTTTGATGCGTCGTTTTTGGCGTTTTCGCCATGCGTGGCACCCTAAAGCCTTCGAGGCAGCGACTCCTAAAAGTCCCTGCCCCGGTAGTGCCATGATTCTAAGGCTTTCACCGGATGCCCGGCGGCCTGTTTTGAAAAGTGTATCGAAGCGAGAAGAGCTAAGGCTCTTTACGCGGCGAGACGATGTCGTCCGCGGGTGCGTCGTCGCTTCAGAACATTCTGTCCGTCGGTCGTGCGCATGCGGATGCGAAAGCCGTGTGTCTTGCTTCGCTTTCGATTGTTTGGCTGGAAAGTCCGCTTCATTACTGGTCATCAACCCCCGACAGGAGAATGCAGGTAGGGACTATACCGCCTCTGGTTCCGCGTCCCGGGACATGTGGAAGCCACACGCCGACGGAACCAAGGGCCTTGGCCCCGGTGGTAAGGCTCATTGTGACACGACTTCTGCCAACTGCGGGCGGGCCGACTAGGTCAGAGCGGGGGACAAGGGGCGTTGGACCCTGGTGAGTTTGACGGGGTCAGCATTCCGGGCCGGCTGAAAGAACACTGCACCGCCGCCTTCCCTCCTGCCAGAATGAACCCAGTCCTTCATGTCAGATCTTTCCGACTTGGCAGCCCAGTGTATTCGCTGTGGGTTCTGTCTTGAATCCTGCCCGACCTTTATGGTGACAGGAGATGAGAGCCAGAGTCCGCGCGGCAGAATCTACTTGGCACGCAATGCCGAAGAAGGAAAGATTGCCTGGAAGCAGGCTGAACCTGCCTTGGCGACATGCCTGGGCTGCCGAGCCTGCGAAACCGCCTGCCCGAGCGGAGTTGAGTACGGATCTCTGCTTGAACTCTCTCGTGAAAAGATCGGTGATGCCTCGCCGAAACAGGCGGAAAAAGCACTGCTCAAGGTTCTGACAAACCCCGCCATGGCACGGGCCTCTTTTGCCGCATCCAGCCTCATTCCAGGCGGCAGAATGCCGGGATTTATGTCCAAGCTGCTTTTTGGCCAAGCTGCTGAAGCAGATTCACCCCGTGCTCAGAATCCCGCTCTTTGGCCCGAATTGGATCAATCTCGGCTTCCGGCCATTAAGGGTGAGGTTTATCTGCTTGAGGGATGCGTCATGCGGGTCCTCTTCCCAAGGGTCCACCAGGCAACAAGGCGACTCCTTCGCCGGGTCGGCTACGTGCCAGCACAAATTGATGGCGGGTGCTGTGGGGCGCTTCATGCCCATTCAGGAGAACTTACCGAAGCTTCGAAGCGCGCAGAAAAGTTAGGAAAGGCCTTTTCTGAAGATCTGCCGATCATCGTGAATTCAGCGGGATGCGGCTCGACTCTTAAGAGCTACGGAACTCACTTTGGCGAGGACAGAATTGCGAAGCAGACGTGGGACATCTCAGAGTTCCTTCTGAATCACGGTCTGCTTGACCTTCTGCCTCAGGCAAAAGGGATTCTCGCGACCGCCACTTACCACGATGCCTGTCACCTGGCTCATGGTCAAGGGGTCAGAAGTCAGCCAAGACAACTCCTCTGGGCGATCCCAGGCTTGACTTGGGTGACTCTGCCAGAGAGTGAGACCTGCTGCGGCAGTGCGGGCATCTTCAACATCACACAGCCCCATCTGGCTCGCCAGCTGCTAGAAAGAAAGTGGGCCAACGTTTCTTCTACCGGCGCAGAAATCGTGGTCAGCGGCAACCCTGGCTGCCACGCCTGGCTGGAGCAGGCCTCAAGAGAAAAGGGGCAGAGAGTCAAGGTTATGCACACGGCTGAGATTCTTGAAGCAGCATTTTCTGGCCTTGAAGGCATCATTTGGGACTGATGGAAATGCGGTTAGAGACCCTTTTGTTAGGGCAAAACTTACAGTTTTCAAGCTGAAAGTGACCAAGCCCTTGTTTAAGTACCCAAAAGGGCCGAGAACTCATGCAGAATTGGTTTCGTAGTTAGGGTTGTGCCGCCGTGGAGCGGTGCTCACCCTCATGGCTTCCGTCCTAAACCCCACCGTGAGTCTTCCCGACATTCAAAAGACCCCAGACATCAGAAACATCGCCATCGACAAGGTGGGTGTTCGTGGTGTCAAATATCCCATTGTGGTGCTTGATAGAGAAAAGCAGAAGCAGCACACTATTGGCGATTTCACTCTCACTGTGGATCTTCCTGCCGAATTTAAAGGCACCCACATGAGCCGCTTTTTGGAGGCATTAAGCGAGCATGGCCACGAGATCAGCGTGGAAGCTCTGCCCGTCCTTTTGGAGAGCCTGCGAACTCGACTTCACGCTCAAGCCGCCCACGTTTTGGTCAACTTCCCCTTCTTTGTCACAAAGAAAGCACCTGTGACGGGCAAGGAAGGCTTGATGCCAGTCGAGTGCGGATTTGATGCTGAAATCAACGGCAAGTTCAAAGTCGGACTCTACGTGAAGATTCCAGTTGCGACTCTGTGCCCCTGCAGCAAAGAGATTAGCAAATACGGAGCTCACAATCAGCGAGGCTGGGTAACAGTTAAGGTCAAGTCAAGCGAGCATGTTTGGCTCGAAGAGTTGATCGACATGATCGAATCTTCTGCTTCTTGCGCTTTGTATCCTGTGCTCAAGAGGCCGGATGAGAAGTTTGTGACTGAAAAGGCATACGAGAATCCCCGCTTTGTAGAGGACATGGTTCGAGAAGTGGCACTCAAGTTCGATGCTGATACCAGAATTCAGGCCTACTCGGTGGAAGTGGAAAACGAGGAATCGATTCACGCCCACAACGCCTACGCCTACCTCAGCCGCGGACTCTAGGTTCAAAAACAGTCTTGCCGCCTTGTTCGCCCTCTAGGTTTCGACCTAGGGGGCGAAAGTTTTTTTTCTTTCTCTCTGTTAAAGCCTAAGGATCACCTCTTAAGGATGCCGAATTTATTCTTAGGCACTCGGCCAAATGCTGGGGGCTTGGCATTTGGCACACCATGAAGCTGAGACTCAAACTTCTGCTCTTCACCATAGGAATTGCAGCCGGAACGGCAGTCCTTCTCACCGTTATTGCGTCCTGGCAGCTTGCCTCTTTTTCTAGCGCGGCGCAAAAGCCGGTTCATAAACTGCAGGAAAGCAGTTTTGACCAGGCCGTGCTTAACGGGCACAAGGCAATGGAAGCCGTCACCGACCTGATGGCAGACAAGGTGTCTGCCCAGGTCAATGAATTCGAATCGCAGCTCGGAGCAGCAGGCGGGCTTGGCCAGTCAGGTCAAGTGGTCACCTGGAAGGCGGTCAACCAGTTTTCAAAGAAAGCCATCACCACTCAGCTTCCGGCCGTTGCCATCGGAGGAACGCCTCTGCCCAGCACAAAAGAGTTTTCCGTACCTGTGCCAGTGCTGGATAGCCTGCAGAAGAGGCTAGGGGGTTCTTACACCGTTTTTCAGAGAATGAATGAAGCAGGCGACATGCTGCGAGTCGCTACAACCGTGAAGACCAAGGAAGGCAAGCGGGGTTCTGGCACTTACATTCCGGCCAAGATGCCAGACGGCAAGCCGAACGCCGTAGTCGCGGCCGTGATGGCTGGCAAGACCTACACAGGCCCCGCCTTCGTAGTCGATGCCTGGGTCCACGGCGAGTACCGTCCAACCAGAGACGGTTCTGGCCGAATCACTGGCATGATCTATTCCGGCCAGAAACAGCAGTCGAGCCAAGCTGTGCGAAGCTACTTTGAAGGCGGGGCAATCGGCTCGCTCGGGCGCATCTTTGCTGTCAAGGCTGGGGGTACCGATAAGGGGCAGTTCCTTATTGCTCCCGAAGGTTATGAAGAAGGATCTTCGTCACTTGAGATCAAAAACAAGGCAGGAGAGCCCCATCTTTCTGGCTTGATAGATAAAGCCGTGCAGAGTGGACACGAAGAAATTGTCACTCAAACTGAGACGATTTCTTGGGGTGGTGCAGACTTTCAGGCCGTCCGTTCGAAAGCGATCTATCTGCCCATGTGGGACTGGGTGATCATTGCTGAAGTGCCGGAAAAGGACTTGAACGCCTTCAGCACAGTTCTTGACCAGGGAGCGGCAGGAACCCTATGGATGCTGGTCGGGGCTGGGCTCTTGCTGCTCGCAGTCTCTGCCGTCGCCGCTTGGTACCTAGCTAGAAGCGTCGCCAAGCCGATTGAGATGGTGGCTGGGTTGGGACGCACTTTTGCCAAGGGGGATGAGGTTAATGTGCCTTCTCATTCACGTAAGGATGAAATCGGCGACCTCATCGATTCTTTTGCCGAAATGGTCAAGTATCGGCAGGCTCTTGCGGAATCGGCCAAAGACCTCTCCTCAGGAGACCTTTCTAAGTCGGTGAATCTTAAATCTGACAAGGACGTTTTGGGAGGAGCCTTTGCCCAAATGTCACAGAGTCTCAGAGGCCTTATCGGCAGCCTTCAAGAAAGGATCCGGGAAACGACTGAGGTTGGTGTTGGACTGAACAAGGCAGTGGAAGAGAGTTCCAAGGCTGTTTTTCATGTTTCAGATTCAATGAAGGAAGTTGCCACAGCCACAGTGGAGTCGGCCCAGACAGCTTCCCAGATTTCTGAAGGCAGCGACAGCCTCAATCGGCAGATCGCCTTGGCCCAGGAAGCCGTGGCAAACCTTAAACTGGCGATTGATGAAGTGACATCAGCTGCATCGAGCCAAAACCATGCGGCGGTTGCTGCCGCAGAAACGGCAGAAGAAGGCAGCCGAGCCGTTAAGGCCACCTTGGAATCACTGGATACTCTCAAGAGTCATTCTCAGCAGACAGGGCAGGTCGTCCGTGATCTCGGTGAGAGGCAGGGGCAGATCAGCGCGATAGTCAAGGCGATTGATGACATTGCCGACCAGACCAACCTTTTGGCCCTTAACGCTGCCATTGAAGCTGCAAGAGCTGGCGAGCATGGCAAGGGATTTGCCGTTGTTGCTGATGAAGTGAGACGGCTGGCAGAAAGAAGCGGCGAGGCAGCCAAGCAGATTGAAAACCTGATTAAAGAAGTCAGTCTTTCTGTTGATGAAGCCGTTGCCGCCATGGAAGAATCTGGCCGATTGGTTGAAGAAGGGGCGGCATCGGGCGTTCAGGCTCGGTCTGCGCTGGTTCTCATTCTCGAATCGGTGCAGGGAGTTCAGAACCTTCTGGCTGAAAGCAGTGTCAAGGTTCAGACCATGGCTGGCTCTGCCCTTGAGATGGAGGATTCTCTGAACTCGATTGTCTCGATCAGCGAAGAGAACGCCGCTGGCGCTCAGCAGCTTAACGCGGGAGCAGAAGAACTCGCTGCTGCGGCCGGAGAGGTCAGCCACGCTCTTGATCAGCAGATTAAGGCGGTGGAAACTATCCGCGGTCTGGCTCAGGATCTTCAGCAGACTTCAGATCGGCTGGAAGAAGCCGCTTCTGAGTTCAGGCTGGAGAGCTCTCAGGAGATTCTGCCAAAAGCCGCATAAGCTTTGTGCGTTAAGAGAGGATGAAGAGTCCGGATTCCTTGCGGAATCTGGACTTTTTTGTGACTGCGGCATCTAGCTAAGTGATGTATAAAGAAGGTGATGAAAGCCGCCGCTGCACTCATAGCCCTGTCCGCTCTTGCTGGGTGCGGCCTGAAGCCTAGCGAGGTTGTATCGCGGCACATCCCTGCTGAGTTTGGAACTTCAAAGGCAGTTCTGCTGGACGAAAAAACTCTGATGCCGGAGCAGACTCCTTTGTCCATAGGCTTCTGGGGTGGAACGGCGGATGTTAGGCTGGAGGCTGGCCCTGAAGGAGACGAAATGTCTGGCCGAATTTCCTCGGTCGTCGTCCAGGATGTCGATTCGATTCTAGATCGTTCCTCCGATAATGAGCAGTTGGAGTCGTCCGGCATGAACCCGCCCAAAAAGAGAGGCTTCATGAGATTCATTCCCCGCATCCTTTATGGTGTCGAGACGGGGCAGGCAGATGGCGCTCATTATAAGGGCGCAAGGTGGAGCACAGGAACTGTCTACTGGCTTCAGCCCAGGCAGCCAAATGTGCCGGAGGGATGGAAGCTGAAAGAGCAGAAACTGCGGATAGAAGCTCTGCCACTTTCTTATGAAGGGTTGGGGGAATGGGGCGGTGGAGCTAGGGCCACGATAAACAAGGCTGAAGTGAAATGGGATCTCTCGTCGATTGATCTCAATCCCGACTGGACGTTTAGTGTTTCTTCACGGCAAGCCTATGATCATCCACTTTCTCAATGGCCAGGCAAGCGACCTTCTAAAGAAGAGATGCCTTACTATTCGATGGAGCCTTTGGTTTTTGCAGAAGTCCTGTCTTACACTCTGCAGCAGGATTCGACTGGTCAGACGAAACAAGGCGAACTTCTTACCGGCTGGGTCGAAGCTGCCGGCAAGTTTGTTCGAAGCTAGACCATTTTTAGCTTTTCTGAGGAATTGAAGCTGATGGCTGTTTTGAAGTGGTTGAAAGGGAGAGTTCGGTATCTGCAAACGCGTTCTGCCTGGTCAACTAACTTTGAAACGGTGACCTTCGATCACGATCAAGAAAGTTTCACCATGTCTTCCGTCCTCCCTAGTACTCTTAGGTGGACTGCCGTGGTTGATGGTCAGTTCTTGACGCCCACTGAATACGACGCACTTGAACAAACTCCCCAAGATCCTGAGATTGTTGGCTTTGGACTTGAGTGTCATGAAGAGGAGAAACTTTGCCTCGGGGCTGAGTTTTGGAAATTCGTGGAAGGAGACAAATCGAGGGTTAAAGCAATCTTCCTCTATGATCTTGATATTGGTCAACTCAACTTAACAAGATCTACAGAAGTGCAGGGGGAGCGCATTAGAGGTGGTCGAAAACCTTCAGACTATTGGTTTCACATATTGAGTGCATGTGGGAGGTGTGATCAGGACTCCTATTGTTTTCCTGCAAGCAGTCCTCGATTACCCAAAGTGCGGACAAAGCCACTGCCTTCTGACGTGACCCTTTCAGATTACTATCCTTATGAGTTTAAGTTAACCGATTTTAAGGTTGTTGAGCACAATCTTGAGGATGGAAAATAGTGGCATGTTGGACGGGTAGTTTCCGTTTCGGAGGGTGGTGACTATGTTAAACCTGGTGAATACATCGCCGTCTGCATTTGGTATGACTATTATTTTTCCGAAGGTGACTCGATCTGCTGCAGTGAGTATTCGTCGGGTGATCAGCTACGCAGACGAGGCTGCGGTTCTCGGTGAGCCTCTGAGCAAGGGGGCCCTCGAATGGTGAAAGTGTGGATAATTGGATAGTGGCCAACGGGGACGATAAAATTGCTAATTGGAAGATCTATCTGGTTCTTCTGGTGGTTATGACAGTCGCAAATACTGGGTTCCTGATGCACTCGTCCTCATTGCAGAAACGAGGATTCGAGTGGTCAAGGGATCTCCAGGATCGGATTAGAGAACTGGAAGGAAAGGTTGAAAGGTTGGAGAGGATGAATAAGGGTGGATCCTGAAGAAAAGCTCGGCTGTGCCCTAGCTGGGTTTTTGGGTGCCTGCTTCCTTTTTATCGGCATAGTTTCTGTTTTGGCTGGGCAGCTTAAGCTGCGACGATATGAGGGATCCATGTCAACTGACTGGCCAGTTGCGGCATTTATGATAGTTTGTGGGCTGGTGTGCCTGGGCGGAAGCATTTATGCCTACGTTAAAAGCAGGTAAGGACTATGATCGTATGAAGATGGTAGTGAAGGGGCTATGCGTTGGCTGTGGATTCGTTCGCTTCACTGCAGTTTAGGGAGTGCTAAATCATAAGCAGTCCCGCCTTTGTTGCTTTTGCCAAAGGTTCAAATGTGAATACCAATAATCTGTGTCGGTCGTTGGGTACGATCCAAATGAACGGTCGAAGGGAAGTTTGTGTGTACATGTTGTCAAAGATCGAGGACATAGTCACCACTGATAACTGGGTAATAGAGAGCTTAATTGGGCCGCTATATAAACGAAAATGATGAAAACCTCTGACGCCGTTTTTGCTCATATTTCAAGCAGAATTGGACCACCTCCGGGAGATTTTTCTGGGGTTCACAAGCCGGATTATCGCGAAGCTTATGACATCAAGATTAGCAAAGATCTGTCTGCCTTTTCAAGCGTGGAAGAGAGAAACGATCGTATTTATGACCATGCATACATTCTGGGCCTGAGCGAAGATTCTGGCTATGTGATGCTTTTGCTGTCTTCAATGGGCAAATACGCATGCATGTGTCGCACTGGGCTTCTTTCTGCTGCGTCACTTATTGAGCCAAACAGCAAAAATCTGACCGCTTTTGAATCGAGAGTCATTAATCTGGTGGAGTCGCATGGTTACGAGGTGCTATCAGCGGATCTGCTGGGACGACCGACTAAGTATGTTTCCAAAGGTTGGTTTGAAGATATTGATGGTCCAATGCAGGTCTGCCATGTGTTGTTTAGCGATGCCGTCTCCTGGTTTAACCTGGACGAGTTCAAAGTGCCCTAATCCGACCGCCTTGAGGCTCCTTCAGATATTCAGGCCATAATGAATGTTGCATGAAAGATCATCATATCAAAATCTGCTTCATTACTGTCACACTTGGATTCTTAGTAATGGTTGGAGCTTTCGGGGTTCTTACCCAAAGAGTTGGCCAGCTTGTTAAGTGGCACATGGAGCTAGAGCAGGAAGTGAAAGTGCTCAGGAATCAGCTCAGCACTAGTGAATCCAATCGAAAAGCTCTTAATCGAAAAACGGAAGCAGATCAGGCTCTGGCGCGGAACTACCCCTGAGCCTTCAGATAAGTGGAAATCTTATCCCTCAGCCTTTCTCTCATTTCGTGAGTCATCCCCATGCCGAAGCTGACCTCTTTGCCCGTCACTTCGGTTAGCAGAATCGCGGTCTGGGGCATCTGACCATTTTTAGAAGAAACCACAAGATTCGGCTTGCCAATGCGGGGGAGAGAGTTGGGGGCGATGACGAAATCTTTCACCTGCTCGATCGGACCGAGGGTGCGAGTGATGGTAAGGGTTCGGCCGTTGAGCTTCACCTTTTCTTCTGCGCCAGCCTTAAAGGCAGAAGACACCATGGCGAAGGCTCCGAAATAGAAAATGCTGTAAAAGAAGACAAGGAGAAAGGCCAAGGGGCCAAAGGCTTGGCTCATCCCCCAGATCATGGCGATCATGTGAAAAGTGGTGAAAGCCAAGACGCCGCCAGCCATGGAGAGCTGAGCAATTGCGGCAGCCACCTGCTTAGGTGAAGCAGTTTCTTCAACGACAGAATCGGGGAGGACGGTGGTGGGGGCGCCGATTTCCTGCCGAGCTTCTCTTTCATCCAGCCGATCCTGCAGGGCATCAAGGTCAGGAAGTCCCCTTGGGTCCCCGGGGCGGATTTTGCCAAGCAGCAGCCTTGTGTCGTTTTCAAGGGAGGGAAGCTGTTCCCATGCCCGCCTAAAGGTATCGGCCAGTTCCTGCTCTTCGTAGCCCATGTCGCCGAGCCGCATTTTAAGCAAGGGACCGTTTTTCTTGAGCTCTAAAATCAGGCCCAGGCGCTGCATCACCTCAGATTCGGTGTGGGCTTCGCGGTTCATAACCAGGGGGGTGAACGATGCAAGCCACGCCTGCACTTCGTTTTTAAGCTCCTGAGGCGGCAGATGAGAAAGGCCCTCCACTTCTTGGTGTTTTACCGCTTTATACACGGGATGGTGCCCCCTCTTCTGCTGGATTCAACGGCGGCTTCACCCTGTGCCTAGAGGAACGTCAGCTTCAACCGACCTTAGAACGCCCAATCTCGGCTTGCAGAAGCCAGGATGCCTGCAGGAATGTCCTAGCCTCCACAGTCAGGCTTCTTCGATATCAGTTCGATAAATGGCAGCAGTCAAGAATGATTGAGGGCTAACCCGATCATGCCTCGTAGTTTTTCTCGCATTTCTGGTGTCATTCCTGTGCCAAAGCTCACCTCTCTGCCATTCACATCTGTCAAGAGAATCGAAGTCCTTGGCAATATGCCACCGAACCCCGACAATAAGATGTTTCTGCGACCGATACGAGGAACGCTGTTTAGAGCAATTTTCACCAGGGTTGACGTAGAGATCGGACCGATCTTTCGAGATATTTTGAGATTTCGACCACTCAATGTGATTCTTTCTTCGGCTCCGATCTCAAATGCTGAGAATAGGAGAGCAATCGTCGGCAGATAGAAACAAGCGTAAAAAAGAATAATCAGATAGCCTGAGCTGCCGAAATATTGGGTCATGCCCGAAACAAACACCGTCATGTGAAATGTCAGGAAGGCTAATGTCCCCAAGGCGAAGAAAAGCACACAGACTGCCAAAGGGATTTGCGCAGGAGACGAGATATCTTCGATGACGGCATCTGGTAAACGCACCGGCGGTGGAGTTATTGCCTGTCGCGCATCAAGGTCGTTTAGACCCCGCGGGTCTCCTTGGCGGATTTCGCCAAGCAGCAGTCTTGTGTCGTTTTCCAGTGACGGAAGTTGTTCCCAACCGCGGCTAAAGGTATCGGCCAGTTCCTGCTGATCGTCGCCAATCTCGCCGAGGCGCATTTTGAGCAATGGCCCGTTTTTCTTAAGCTCTGATATCAAGCCCAACCGCTGCATCACTTCAGATTCAGTGTGGGCTTCGCGGTTCATAACCAGGGGGGTAAACGATGCAAGCCAAGCCTGCACTTCGATTTTAAGCTCCTGAGGCGGTAGATGAGAAGGGCCCTCCACGAATCGTGTTTTACCGCCCCACGCGCGGGATTGTGCCCCCTCTTTGACTGGATTCGACGGTAGCATGAAGCCTGCTGTGAAGGCCATCGCAAAGACGCGCCCAGCCCCAGGGGTCGAGATTATTGAAGTGGATGAACCACAGGTTCTTCCGGGTCATGTGAAGCTGAAAGTCGAAAAGGCCAGTGTCTGTGGCACAGACCTTCACATTTATCTTTGGGATCATTGGGCGCAGAGCCGGATCAAGCCCACCCGCATCATCGGCCACGAGTTCTGCGGAACGATTGTCGAGGTGGGAGAAGGGGTGACGGATCGCAAAGTCGGCGATTTTGTCGCCAGCGAGAGCCACATTGTTGACCTTGACAGCCCCGACTACCTGAGCGGAGAAGGCCACATTGATAGGACTACCCGCATTTTGGGGGTCGATGTTGACGGTGGATTTGCCCCCTATGCCGTTATCCCGGCCATGAACGCCAGACCGACTTCTAGCAAGGTGGATAAGGGCGTGGCCAGCCTGCAAGATGCTTTGGGCAACGGAGTCCACACCGTCATGGATGGCCCGGTGGAAGGCCAATCGATTTTGATCACTGGCCTGGGGCCGATCGGCTTGTTTGCCGTGGCGATCTGCAAAGCGCTCGGCGCGAAGAGAATTGTCGCGACTGAAGTCGCTGATTTTCGAATCGAGCTGGCGCATAAGCTGGGTGTCGATAAGGTGATCAATCCTCTGAAGGAAGATGCCGACGCGATTTTGAAGGGTCTGGAGCCGAACGGGTTCGACGGGATTCTGGAAATGTCTGGCCACCCCAGCAGCTTCAAACTGGCTGTCGATCATGTTCGGCCCGGAGGAAGGGTCAGCTTGCTGGGCTTGTTCGGCGACGACCTGAAGCAGGTCGATATGAACAAGGTGATCTTTAAAGGGGCACGCCTTCAGGGAATCGTCGGCCGCCGCCTATGGGAAACCTGGGATCAGATGGATTGGCTGCTGAATGAGAAGGGGCTGGACGTTTCCCCAATCATCACCCACGAAATGCATTTCACCGAGATCAATGACGCCTTCGAAATTTTGAAGGCGGGCCAGGCCGGGAAGATTGTCCTGACCTTCTAGACTGCAAGTTTAGAAAAGAGAAAGGTGGGTGCTTTGCATGCAAAGCACCCACCTCTCTTTAGCTTGAATGATCAACTCTTGTTGCGAATGTGCAGAAGGTCGCCGTCCTGAATGACGTACTCCTTGCCTTCCAGCGACATCTTGTTGGCCTTGTAGGCGGCATCCAGGCTGCCGTGCTCAAGATAATCGGCAAAGTGGACAGTCTCTGCGCGAATAAAACCTTTAGCAATATCGTTATGAATCGTCGCCGCAGCCTTAAGGGCGGATGACCCCTTCTTGAGTGGCCATGCGCGGGTGTCGTTTTCTCCAGCAGTGAAGAAAGTAATCAATCCGAGAGCATCGTAGATTGCCTGAATAACCCTGTGAGAGGCTGGCTTGCTGAGGCCAAGGCTGGTGAGGAACTCTTCACGATCTGCTTCTTCAAGCTGAGCAATCTCCTCTTCGATGCTGGCGCAGACGGTGAAAGCCTGGGTTCCATTGGCAGCGAGTTCCTTAATCTTCGCCTGGATAGCAGGGGATGCTTCGGCGGCTTCATCTTCGCCGACGTTAAAGGCAATGACGGTCTGCTTGCCGGAAAGGAACTGATAGTTCTTTACAATCTTCTGCTCATCCTCATCAAGCTCAATGGCTCTAATGGGGGTCCCTTCTTCGAGCATTGGCTTAATGCGGTTGAAAAGCTCGTTTTCAAGGTGGTCAGCGTGGCCAGGAGTCTTGAGGTTCAAAGATTTCTTCAGTCTTTCAAGGCGGTTCTCGATGATGGCCAGGTCATTAACCACCATTTCGACCTCGACTTCTTCAAGGTCTCGCATGGCGTTAACATCTGTGTGGTAGGCGGCAACGTTGCTTTCAAAAGCCCTCACCACGTGAAGAAGGCAGTCCATCTTTCTGGCTTCATCCAAAAACTTCTGGCTGAACATCTTCTGGCCGGCAGCCCCATTGATTGGCTCAATGTGGTCATGAAAGATAACGGTGGCAGGGGTGGCCTTTTTGGGCTGAACCTGCTTGACAATGGCGTCAAACCTTTCATCTGGCACGGGTACAGCGTGCATGTCTCCTTTGGCCTGGCCAAGGGCGGCAGCCCTAAAAAGGCACGATTTGCCTGACTGCTGGAATCCGATAAGACCGACTTTCATGAGGAGGGGGTTGGGTTTGGGGTGTCTTGAGAGGGGTTGGCATCACCCGGCGCCGATTCAAACTCCACCTGAACTGGCCTGCTGCCTAGCTGAGCCGGCAAGACCCAAAAGACGTACAGACTGCCAAGCAGGAGAATCAAGGCGATCCAAACAGTGGATCTCCGGCCGGTTGGTTCCTCCCTTTTCACCGAACCGACATTATGCAGCCTTAGGGGCTTTTCCTCTGGTCCAGGCTTAATGCTGGTTAATAAGCTCGCAGGCTATGCCGATTCTTGATAGGTGAGGAGCTATAACTTGAGTCGGGCGGGATTACTGGGAATGTGTGCCGCAGCAGTTTTTGTCAGCACCGGCTGCCGTCCTAAGCTGCACAGCATGGAATCGGTTGGGATCAAGTCCTACGATACAGTTCTGAAGAATTCCTTAAGAAAGGACAAGCCGCTTCTCATCATAATTTCCGCTTCGTGGTGCGGTGCCTGCAACGCCATGGAAAGCGGATTGATGGAACCTGCCGCCAGGCGAGCGCTAGAGCAGACTGCCTCGTTTAAGCTTGATTTTGATAGTCCCCGAACTCAAAAGCTGCGAGACCGCTTTTATGGTGGCGGGGGAGTTCCTGAGATGATTCTCATCTCTAACGAGGGCAAAGAACTCCTCCGGGAGAGAGGCTGGGCGGGTTCAGAAAACTTTTCCTTGAGGCTAAGAGAAGCGATTTCCAAAAACTGAGTCCGGCAATTTTCCTTAGGCTTGGTATAATCGGGCTTGCCTCTGCTGTTCTGAGGCGGCCAGCAATGGATATTCAGCAGCTTTTTGATGCGGGCTTCCAAGCTCGGTGCAATGGACAGTACGGATTGGCGAGGACTTACCTTAGTGCGGTCCTCGCTCAGGAACCCCATCACGCCGATGCCAGGTGGCAGCTTGGGTTAGTTATGGGTTTCGAAGGAGACTTTGACGGATCGCTTGCGGCACTTAAAGCTCTTGTTGCTGACCACCCTAATCACGTTTCCGCTCATTACGATCTGGGAATGACCTACATGATGCTGGGCATGGATGAGGAGGCGGTTGCCTCTTTCCAGCGGGTCATCAGCCTCGACCCCACCCACGAAAACGCCCAAAGGCAGCTCGCCTACTTCTAATCTGCTATGAACCCCCGGGGACCTCTCACCGGCGGAAAGTTCGCCCTTCTTCTTATCGGCCTGCTGGCTCTTGTGCCCTTGTGGCCAATTTTCCAAGGGAACGTTGTCGGACCTTTTTCTCAGATTCAAGCCATGCTGCCCTGGGGCGGTCAGGCTCAAGGTTCCTGGGACATCCTACAGGCCGATGGTGTTCTGCAGTTTTGGGCCTGGCGAAGCTTAGTTCTTGAAGGCTGGGCGGCTTTTGATCTGCCCTTTTGGAATCCTTACCAGCTGATGGGGGCGCCGCTTTTGGCGAACTCTCAATCTGGCGTTTTCTACCCGCCTCACGTTATCTTGGGGCTGCTCAAGGTTCCGGTAGATCTCGCTCTCAACCTCTTGGCTTGGGGCCATTTGGTCTGGGCCGGACTGGGTGTTTATCTCCTTTCTCGAAAGCTCGGCGCCTCACTGTGGGGAGCAGCTTTTGGCGGAGCCGCTTTCGCCCTTTGTCCTTTTCTCCTCACTTGGCTGCTCCTTTCTTCTGTGCCCACAACAGTGAGCTGGATTCCCTGGTGCCTGGCTTTTGCGGCTGGGTTGGTTTTGGGCAGAGGCTCATGGGGTTCTCAGCTTGCTGGCCTGGCCTTCAGCTTCGCCATGATGATCTTGGCGGGGCACCTGCAGTTCGTCTTTTACGGAGGCGTTGCTGTTGCCCTGGTCAGCTTGGTTCTACTCGGGTTTAGGTTCAAAGAAGCTGGTGTCAAGACAGCCGGGCTCTCGCTTGGATTCGGTCTCCTGGCCGTAGTGCTTGGGGTGGCGATCGCCCTGCCCCAGCTTGCACCCGTCCTTGCCAACAGCCGCACAAGCCACAGAGTCTCAACAGCGACTCAAGAAGGCTATCAAGCCTACGTCAAGGGAGCCCTGGCCCCTTACGAGCTGCCTGGATTGGTTTTTCCCAGCCTGATGGGCTACCCAGGTCAGCCAGCGGCGGTTGAGATGGAAGGGAATCCGCCGTCCTATTGGCCAGCCTACATTCGAATTGGGGCCGCTCCTGGCGAAGGAGCCTGGGGAGTCGGACCTCTCGTTTTGGCCCTCGCCTTTTTTGCCTTCAGGCGAGTGAGAAAAGAAGGGAAGTGGACGACTGAAGGCTCTTCGCCTGGAATCTGGTCGGCTGGAATTCTTGCCCTTTTCGCCTTTCTTTTGGCTTTGGGCACCCCGCTCAACGCCCTTCTCTACTTTGGAATTCCGGGCTTCTCGGCGACAGGTAGTCCAGGGCGAGTGATCGTTCTGCTTGTTCTCGGACTCTGCGTTTTGGCTGCTCTGGCTTGGCCACAAGAAGAAGATGAAGAGGAGCTGGACAAGAAGCAGCTGCTGATTTTTGGAGCCGTGCCAGTTGTTTTGGGTTTGGCTTTTGTCGGGCTCTTTGCCAGAGGCAACGCCTCCTGGATCAAGGACTTTAACGTTGATGCTTTTGTTTCGGCTCAGTTCAGCCAAGGTTTGATTCCTTTGGTGCTGGCCATTGCTGCCATGGCAGCTGCCCTGCACGAAATGAAGTTCAAGCGATGGCAGACAGCCCTGGCCGCGGGATGCGTGGCTCAGCTGGCACTCGGAGCGTGGATGTTTGTCCCGACGGGCAAGCCCTTCCTTGAAGCCCAGGCTCCTAACGCTGAACGATTTGCCGCTGTCAATGGTCAATGGGATTTGCTCGTCCCAGCTCAGGCTGTTCTGCCTCCGAATACCGCCAGCGTTCTCCGCAGGCGCGATGTGGCTGGCTACGACTCACTTCTCAACCGAGACACTGTTGAGATTCTTAGGGAAGTGAATGGGGGTCAAGACCCTGCTCCCCCCGCCAACGGCAACATCATGCACGTCAAGCCGGGAGCCTCACTGGAAGCCTTGGCGGCAGCAGGCGTCTCCTGGCTGGTTGTGGCTGGTGATGTAGAAGAGCCGCCTATCACTCTTCCGGAAGCTGGCTTAGATGAGACGAAGTCAGTCCAGCTTTGGCAGAAGGTAGAAAAGGAATCGGCCCCCAGTGGGTTGGGTGGTGAAGGAGTGACAGTCTTCAGCCTGGCCGGACCAGGCCGCGCCTACCTTGATAAAGGCGGCGAAACCAAGAGAGTTGATTTTGTTCAGGACGGACTCTCGAAACAGGTTTTGAAGGTGGCTGGCCCAGGTCGCCTGGTTATCAAAGACCGCATGATGGAGGGCTGGTCGGCGACTGTCAGCGGCAAGCCAGCCGAACTCAAGGCGGATCCAAAGTGGCGTGAAGTAGAGATCCCAGAAGGTGACCATGAGGTCGTTTTCACCTACACGCCTCCAGGAATGACTCCCGTCACCTTTGCTGCCAGCATTGCCGCGGTCATTGTGGCTCTGTGCTGCTTAATCTTTAGCAAATCCCGCACATCTAACAGGCCGAATAAGTCGTTAGGGCCTGTCGAAACTGACCCCTGATTGTGCAAGAATGAGCCAGTTGTAGACAATGGCGTCGCAGATCGAACTCCCGATGACCGCACCGCAGAACCTGCCAGTCATCGAGCCGAAACTGGCACGAGATCGCTGGGGCCTCATTATCTTCAACAATGACTACAATTCGTTGGATGAAGTGATCTTTGGCTTGATTGCTGCTACCCAGTGCGACGTGCAGGAAGCAACGATTGAGACCTGGGAAGCTCATACCTATGGCAAAGCCTGGGTGCACTTTGGCAGTCGAGAGGAGTGCAAAAGAGCTTCGATCGTCATGGAAGCGATTGGGGTCAAAACAGAAGTGAGGAAAGAGTGGGACGAAGAATGAATCAGGACTCAAATCCAGAACGGCGATCATCGCCGCGAGAGGGCCTGAACGCACCCATTCGTCGCGCCTACCGAGCCCAGCGCCTTGCCCAGGGATTGAAGATTTCCAGCCCAGTCATGGCAGCCCTCGATATGGTCGAAAATGCGGCGATGCCCATGCCAGACCTTGGCGAGCAGCCGACCCATCAGAAGAATGGCGGATGGGGAGTGACCATTTTCAACAACGATGTCAACACCTACGAAGAGGTGATTGGCTTCCTTATGTCGGCAACAGGCTGCACCAGCGAAGAAGCCTACATTGAGGCCTGGGAAGTAGACCATTACGGCACCTGCCTAGTGCATATTGCTGCCGAAGATGAGTGCAAATCTGCCGCAAAGATGATTGCCACCATCGGCATGAGGGTCGAAGTCGGACCTCTGGATTAACCAATCCGCGCCTCCCGGCAGCCCAAAACGCCTCTTGGGTATGTTGAGGCTGGAACTTAGCAGTCCGAAATCGGCTCAATGTCCAGCCCCGAAGCCCAGAACACGATTCGAAGCGAGCACATGGTTGAAAGGCCAGGCGTCAAACGGCCTCCGACAACCAACCCCTACTCCAAACCGAGCCGCCCATTGCCTCTGCCCACCCCGGCAGAACTGGCCTTGCGATTAAGCCAAGGAGACATGACTGCCCTTGCCAGGGCGATCACTCTGGTCGAAAGCGGCCATTCGAAAATGAGAGCTCTGGCGGGAGAACTGCTGGATATCACTCTGCCTTTGGCGGGAAAAGCCAAGAGAATCGGCATCACGGGTGTTCCAGGAGTTGGCAAAAGCACCCTCATCGAGGCTTTGGGGCGGCATCTCATCGAGGATAGGGGACTCAACCTGGCTGTCCTCGCTATTGACCCCACCAGTTCCACCACCCACGGCAGCATTTTGGGAGACAAGAGCCGCATGCCCTGGCTGGGCACTCATCCACAGGCTTACGTGCGCCCAAGCCCTAGCTCTGGGAGTTTGGGAGGAGTCGCGCATCAGACTCGTGAGGCCATGCAGCTTTGTGAGGCGGCAGGGTTCAAAGTGATCTTCATAGAGACAGTCGGGGTCGGACAGAGCGAGATCGCGGTCCATTCGATGGTTGACTGCTTTCTTCTTTTGATGCTGGCGGGGGCTGGGGATGAGCTTCAAGGAATCAAGCGGGGAGTCATGGAAATGGCCGACATTTTGGCAATCACAAAGGTAGATGGCGAGAATGAAGTCCGCGCCAAGGTTGCCCGGCAGCAGACTGAAAACGCACTGCACATGATCGCTCAGCCTGCAAGCGGATGGCAGCCGAGTGTCAAGCTCTGCAGCGCCAAAACCAAGCAGGGGATTCCGGAACTGTGGGATGAGGTTGAATCATTTTTGACCCTCGTTGAATCCAGCGGCTGGCTGAAAGAGAGGCGGGCGATTCAGGCAGGGAAGTGGATGAAAGATCTGGTTGACCGGGCTCTGCTTGAGGCTTTCTATTCTGATCCTGAAGTCAACGAGAAGAAGAACGACCTCGCTCAGTGGGTGAGAGCAGGAGCCATGACTCCGCGCAAAGCGGCCGAGCAGCTTTTGGAGTTCGGGAGGAAAGAGCTATTAGCCTGACTGAATTCAAGGACAAGGAAGGTGGAGTTTCGCTTGTCGAACTGGGGAGTTTTCAGGTGCCTCGTCTGCACGATGAGCTAGGTTCTGGCTCGTTTACTTTGCAATACGGGCGCATTCCTGCCCGAAACCCTGCGCCAGTGCCCCCTTTAGTATTCTTGGCTGGCGGACCCGGCGATTCCCCCTTGGCGTGGCTTGCTCACCCTCATTTAAGGCAGGCTTTCGAAGAACTGGCTGAGAGTCAGGATGTGATTTTGTGGGAGCAGAGAGGCTGTGGCGGTTCTGAACCGAAATGGCATCTTGGTCCGATTGAAGGTTTTGACTTATTGGCCAACGAAGAAGATGCCCTAGCCGCCCTGACTCTGCAGGCTAAAGCTCTTATAGACGGGCTGCCCGACTATAATCCCGCCTTTCTGACTCCTTGGGAATCAGCAAGGGACATCCCCCTTCTTGCAAAGCATCTTGGGGTGGAGAAGATTGACATTCTGGCCGTCAGCTACGGGACTCACCTTGCCATGGCGCTGATGAAGGCGGCACCAGATTTGATAGATCATGCTGTCTTCTGCGGGTTCGAAGGGCCAGACCAGACATGGAAGTTTGCAGCGCCCTTTTCGCGGCAGTTTGAAAAGTATTACGAGACCAGCGACGATACCTCCTGCCGCACATTCGAAGAGGTTTACGAGTGGCCAAACGCGGCCGAATGTGTGGGAAGCGCTGTGCAGAGGCTCGAGGAGAATCCTGTCACCTTGCCGGATGGAAGCAGAGTCAGTGACTTCGGCCTGAGATGGATGCTGACCTCCTGGCTTGGGCTCTCATCTCGAATCAAACTCGCCAAATCGGTCTGCCAAGGAATAGCAGCAGATGACTTTGCTCCATTAGCCAAGGCTGCTTCTGGCTTCAGGAAGTCACTGGAACGCCCAGCAGCCTTCTATCTCAATGACCTTGCTTCATCATGCTCTCCTGCTAGGTGGGAGAGAATCAAGAAGGAGAGTGGGAGTCTGTTTGCCCCCAACCCGAACTTTCCTTTTCCCATGATTCGCGATGCCTGGGGGCAGGATCCTTTGCCAGATTGGTTTAGGGAAGACTGCAAATGGGAAGGGTCACTGCTCGTTATGTTGGGAGAGCATGACTGCTTCACCCCGTTCGAAAACTACTACGAATCAGCCATAGCCCTTAAGCACAGAAATGGGTTCGTGATTAGTGAAGCTGCGCATGACCAATTTTTGGGTAACGATACGGTCATGTACGAGATCGAGTATTTCTTGAGAGATTCCTAGTCCTCAATCACCAGCTTGCGAATATCGCCCAGCAGGCTGGCCGGAGCAGCCGCATGCTTAACCAAGGCAAGGCGGGCCGTTCTCAGTGCCTCGTCCTCGGCCATAACCATCGTGCCTTCGAAGTAGGCATTGATCGGTGCTTCCAAGTCTTTCAGAGCGCCAATGGCAGCCTCGACGTCGAGAGACGCAAGAGCATATTCAGCCTGGCTGAGAGATGCCGCAGAAGCGGTGGCCAGAGCGTCCGCCAAGTCCGTCCCACTTTCAGGTTCGCCTGAAGCAGAAAAGCCCTTTTTCTCCGCCGCTGCCAAAATGTTGGCCGGGCGCAGAAGAGTCTGGACCAGCTCGGCGTGGCCACGCAGAGCGTGCATCACTTGAGCTTGGAAGAGAACCCTCTTAGGCTGACTGACTCCAGATTCCAAAGCAGCCTGGACGGCATCATAGCGAAGGCCTTCGATCTGCGATTCGTATCTCTGAGCGAGAAGGGTCAGGAATGCGGCCTCAACCTCCTCAACCGGAGAAAGCTCAATCCCCTGCTCTCCAAAAAGTCGATGCGCCTCACGAAGTGCAGGAATCCAATCAACCTGGCCATCCAGCTTGAAGCCTGCCTCGATCAGGAGTCCGGCGGCTCGCCGCAGTGCGTAGGGGTCGCTTGAACCGGTGGGAATAAACCCGGCGCCCAAGCATCCAGCCAGTCGATCGATCTGGTCGGCGCAGATGAGGTTGACGGCCAGAACTTTGGCGTCGCCCTGCAGAGCCAAAGCACTGCTGAGGCTGTACTGGCAGGCAATCGCCGAGCACACTTCGGGGGCAAAGCCTTCGCGAGCCGCGTAGTCGCCACCGATCACGCCTTGAAGCGAAGAGAGTTCACCGACCAAGCCAGTGCTCAGGTCTGCCTTGGCGTAGAGTCCGGCCGCCATGGCGTGGTCCGAACCAGGGACAAGAAACTGAGTCAGGGCGGCGAGTCGATCCGCTCTCTGTCTGACTGTCCCCACTTTCTCAACAAAGACCATTCCGGAAGTTTTTTCTAGGAAGGAGTGGAGGTCTGATTTTCGGTCTTCTCTAAAGAAGAATCGAGCATCATTGAACCTTGCGTTAAGCACCCAGGCGTTGCCTGCTTTGACCTTTTCTTCTTCGCCGCCATTGCGAACAAAGACGAACTGGTTGGTGACGCCGCCCTCAGCTCGGGCCACGGGGAACATTTTTTCGTGCTTCGCCATGGCTGTCACCAGCACAGGCTCGGGCAGCTCTAAAAAGTCTTCCCTGAAGGCACCGACTGTTACAGTCGGCCACTCGGTGAGATGCACGTTTTCATCCACCAGGTCGTGGGTCAGCATGGCTGTGGGGGCAGAATCCTTGACTTGGTCTAGGATTCGAGCCCGCCTGGCTTCGGGATCTGGCTCGACCGATCTTTCTCTCAGGCCATCGACAAGGCTCTGCCAAGAAGAAGCTTCGAAGAAGTCGGGAGAAATGAATCTGTGGCCCTTAGATCTGCTTCCCGATTCAATTCCTTCAAGAGTGAAGGGCACGACCTGCCCGTCGAGCAGGGCAAGAATCCAGCGAATGGGTCGAGAGAACCTCATTCGGCCAGACCCCCATCGCATTGTCTTCTCAAAGGTCAAGGCCTTGATGGCTTCAGGAAGAATTTCTGCGAGCAGTTCAGAAGATGTGCGGCCAGGGATCGTCTTGGTCACCCAAACGTACTCGCCGTCTTTTTCAATACTTTCAAGGGTTGCGCCTTGACCGCGCAGGAAGCCTTCGAGTGCTTTTGTGGGCGATCCATCGGGGGCAAAGGCACCGGCTAGGGCAGGTCCTCGCTGCTTTTTGACCTCGTCTTCCTGTCTTTCAGGAATGCCCTCAACCCTTACCAAAAGGCGGCGCGGGGTGGAAAGAGAGGTGGAAGAACTGGGCAGAAGCCTGGCTGCGGTCAGTCTGCTGACTATTTCCTGCTCCAAAGATTTGGAAACTTTGGGCACCTGCGACGCGGGAAGTTCTTCGCATCCGAGTTCAAAAACTAGTTCAGCCACAGAAAATATAGTGTACCGTCCACTTTGTTTAGGGCTGGGGTTTGACCTGGCACAAGAAGTCTAGTAGAATAAGCGGGACCGTTCCCTCTGTGGCGGTCAGAACGGAGAAGATAAGGATGAAGCGACTTCTGTTCGCGGCCGCAGCCGCAGCCTTCGCCACTATGGGTTTGGCTCAGAACTCTTTTGAGACCCCTTCCAACATTGCGTTTCGCATTGGTGGCGCCTACCCGCTGGACTCCGATGTCCGAGACATCGTCAAGTCTTTCATCGGTGTTGGCATTGACATTTTCCTTTCCAGGCCGATTCTGCCCGGAAAGAACACCGAGTCCACCGTCTCAATCGACTGGCTGGGCAAGTCTTCGGCTGGCACCAAGGGCAACGTTTTCCCCGTTCTCTTGACTCAGCGATGGTATTCAGCCAGCGAAGTTGACAGCATTGACAACAAGCGCACCTACTACTTTGGCGGCGTTGGTTTCTCGGTCGTCGACCTCAACAGCACCAAGACTGTCGTTACTCTTAAGGGCGGCCTTGGCTACGAGTTCAACAAGAACGTCTTTGCTGAACTGAGCGCCATGTACGCAGAGCCCGCGAACAAGCTTCGCGCCTCAAACGTTGCCATTCACCTCGGCTATCGCTTCTAGGACGGAAGCTTTAGCTGATTAAGCAGTGCGAACTTCGGTTCGCACTGCTTTTTTTGTTTGTTTATGGGTTGGTAATCTGGGTTCTTCGATGTGCCGCACCCCGATCAGCTTGCTGTCGGCCTCCTCACAATCCCAAAAGAGTGGGGTGCCCCGTCCCGATCAGCTTGCTGTCGGGCGGGAACTGACAAACCTCTCGCTGCTGTTACCAAAGGGCTCTTTGCACCAAGGATGTACCGGCCGAGCACCAACGATATTCCTCTGGGGTGGCACAAAGCAAGGCCTTCACAGGGTTTGATTCGATATAGTTGGCTTTTTCCAAGAATTCATGAGCAGAGAAAATGTTTCGATCATAACCACCTCCTTCCTGCCAGACTCTTCTTTCTCGGACTGCTAAGGCCTCAGCCTTATTCGCACAATCTCTATGCTCAAACTCAGTAAGAAGCTTCTTGGCGGTTCTTGATTTGAGTGGAGCAAGAAGGCGGCTCAATCGGGCTGTCTCGGGATCGAGTCGCAGCAGGAGATGGACGTGACTAGGCATCACGCAGAAGGCGAAAATTTCCAGATTGTGCTGCTGTTGCAGTTGGGCTAGCTGGTCAACAAAGATGTCCTTTGACCAATCGGAATGGAGAATTGGCAGCCTCTGCCAGCACGAAAATGTAATGAATCTCACTTCTCCTGGTGTTTCGAAGGTGAGTCGTTTCACTGAGAAGATTCTATCTAGAATATCGGTATAGGGGCGATTCCCGCCCGACAGCAAGCTGATCGGGACGGGGCACCCCACCCAGGAATAGTTGGAAGGGTTTTATCTTGTAGGAAAGATGGTTCGGGAAGGCATCTTACTTAAAAGGCTTCCACCCCGACAACTTGCTGTCGGGGTGGAAGCACGAGAATTTCACCTTCACAAAGGGATAGTTCAGCTTTGATGTGATTGAGGAATCACTGGAGCCGACTCAGAAGAGACCGTTCGGGCCGGGACGTCGATCACCTTTTGGCCGGAAGCAGCCGCGGCCTGGCTGGCCTTCCGATGCCTCATGAAGCCAAAAAAGGCGAGGATGAGAAGAATTGGCACAAGCAGAGCGTCATCCACAAGGCCGAGCAGGGGGATGATGTCTGGGATCAAATCGAGGGGAGAGACTCCATAAGCAATGGAGCCAAGCAGCGAGATGACGGCTCCCCAAGGGAAGCCTGGTTTCACCATAGGGGGGCGAGGAGTGCTCACAATCGGTCTGACTGAAAGAGCCCATCTTGGGTTTCAAAGTCCCTATCTCGGGGCAAGCAACGGTCCCCCTCCATTCTTGCCGCATCCTATCGGTGGCAGCCTGCGTCTCAAGTGATTGACAGGCATGCAGGATGCAGCCTAGACCAGGAAAGCTAAGGATGGCGAAAGGGGGTTTTAGCTCCGGTGTGGCAGTTTGGTGCCCGACACTGTGGGGGCAGACAAGAGCAGCGGGTCTTGCCGTCAGGGCAAGCAAGACTGAACCCATCTATCATTTTTCCGGACCCACCTGGACAAGCCGTCTGGCTCTTTGGCTGGACCAAGCTGGATCGGAGACTCGCGCCCTCTGTCGAGCCTGCCTTCTTGAACATAAGTTTGATCCCTGGACTGCTCCATCTCTTGAAGATGTGATGATTCAGCTGGAGACAGCCTGGCTTCCAACTCTCCTAGGAACCGGAAGGCTGGTGATGCACATGCAGCCCCTTCTATGGCTGGAAAACCTCACTGTTGTTGCCTTCGAAGCTTTGGCCAGAGCTGAGGACCAAGGAAAGCTGCGATCAGGCGGGGAAGTGGTCAGAGCCGCATCAGCCCATCGTCGGATGGTTGAGTTTCAGCAGAAAGCCTTTACGGCTGCTCTCGATCAGTGTCTTCCTCAACTGCAGCCAGGAGAATCCCTTTTCCTCAATATTCAGCCCGAGCTCTTGGCTGATCCCGATGCCTTTGAGCATCAAGTCATTAAGCCGCTTCTCAAACTTAATGCCGATCCTACTCAGATCGTGTTTGAACTCGTCGAGACTAGCGAGCTCCCCCCCTTGCGAGACCTTATGGTCACGGTTGGCAGGCTCAGAGCCTACGGCAGCCTTCTCGCCATCGATGATCTGGGGGCTGGCTGTGCCTCCTTCACCTGCATCCAAGAAATCGAGCCAGATATTGTCAAGCTGGATAAGTCTCTGATCATGCTTGAAGAAGCCGGACCCTGTGGGTTGATCAACTCATTGACAGCCGCTGCCCATTCGGTCGGAGCCCTTGTCGTGGCCGAGGGGATTGAAACCGAGGACCAGCTGGGAATGGTTCAGCAGGCAGGAGTCGACATGGCTCAAGGCTGGTTTATTGGCAGGCCAGCCGAAAAGGCCGCAAGAAACTTCGGGGCTAGACCCTTCTTGGGCTGATACTCAGCCGAGATTGTCCTCTCTGGCAAGGTACAAAGGACAGGAAAGCCATGAAGAAGTTGATTCTCAAATGGGTTCTGGCCGCCGTTGCCCTAGCTGCCAGTGTCTTCTTGGCTGGACTTGTTTTTTCGGGCAAGCAGATTTACGTCGAGACCAACTCGGTCGTAGAAGCACTTGGTCTCTTTGTTGGAGTCGTGCTTCTTTCCCTGGTCAACGCGACGCTAGGCAAACTTCTTAAGCTTCTGGTTCTGCCTCTCAACTGCTTGACCCTTGGGCTTCTTTCGGTCGTCATCAACGGCCTTCTCTTTTGGATGGTAGGCAGCTGGGGGTTTGGGTTCATCGTCACCAACTTCTGGGCTGGCCTTGTGGGATCCGTCCTTTATTCCGCCTTAAACGCCCTGCTGGGCATCTTCCTGCCCGATGAAGAAAAGAGCTAGCACAAGCCGCCGCACACCATGGTGGCGGCGCAGGCTGGGCACTGCCTGGCCTCTTATCCGGCACGGCGCCACTGCCCTGCTGGGTTTGGTGGTGCTGGTGCTGGGCGTCACCATCACCTTCCGAACGATCCTTGGTCCCTTGGTTGGAGAGCTGATCCTGATTTATCAGGTTCAAGGTCAGCAGATTTTCGGAGAGGACAACATTGAGGTTGTCACCCACGTCTTGGGGGGAATTCTGCTCTTTGCTGGGGGATGGCTGCTCTACAAGGGCGTCCGCCGGTCGGCTAGAGCACTCTTCGATACCCTTAACCCGCGAAGTGCGGTGACTGGTGTTGTTGACACCTACCGACGCCGGCTTCAGCTTGCTCAAGGGCCAAAAATCGTCTCAATCGGGGGAGGCACCGGACTCTCCACACTGCTTCGCGGCCTCAAGGTCCACAGCTCAAACATCACCGCCATTGTCTGCGTCAGCGACGATGGCGGCAGCAGCGGAAGAATTGTTCAGGAACTCGGTCAGCTCCCTCCTGGAGACCTGCGAGCCTGTCTTGTCGCCCTGGCAGATGCGGAAAAGCTGATGACCGACCTTTTTCAGTACCGCTTTGCCGGGACTGGGGGAGGGTTAAGCGGGCACTCACTGGGAAACCTTCTTCTGGCAGGCTTGGTCGATCAGGCGGCTGGTGACTTGGATGAAGCCATCAAGCTGGCCAGTGAAGTCCTTAATGTCCGCGGACGAGTCATCCCGGCCACAAAGAGCCATATTCGTTTAAGGGCGATCATGGAAGATGATTCTGAGATCGTCGGAGAGACGGCCATCGCCGATTCTCATCTCAAGATTCGCCGACTCTTCCTTCAGCCTGAAAAGACCGAGCCTCATCCTGAAGCCCTCAAGGCTATCGCCGAGGCCGACATCATCGTGATCGGACCAGGAAGCGTCTACACCAGCGTCATTCCCAACCTCTTGGTCGATGGGATTGCCGAACAGATTGCCAAGGCCGACTGCCCCAAGGTTTACATCTGCAACGTCATGACTCAGCCTGGAGAATCGGAATCCTACACGGCGACTGAGCATGTTGTGGCTATTGAAGCCAACCTCCCCTGCCGAGTCTTTGATTACGTCCTAGTGAATACGGGTCTTCCCAGCCCTCAGATTCTTGAACGCTACCGACACAGCCGACAGGAATATGTGGTGCCGGATACGGATAGGTTGAGGCACATGGGTCTGAAAGTGGTGACAGGCAACTTTATGAGCGAAACGGACACGGTCCGACACGACCCCTTCTCATTGGCATCCAAGCTGATGGATCTGATTCGGTACTAAGGCTATGTCAGAAGCTCTTGAGTTCGGCCCTGGCCAAGTGATCATTCTTTCCGGACCTTCGGGAGTAGGGAAGGATACGGTCCTGATTGAGTGGCAGAAGCTCAACCCTACGATTATCAGGGTTGTCGCTGCCACCACACGAGAGCCCCGGCCAGGAGAGGTTGATGGAGTTGACTATCACTTTCTGACCCGAGAGGAATTCATTGCCAAAGCTGAGCAGGGAGGCTTTTTGGAGCACAAAGAGTACGGAGTGGATTTCTACGGCACTCCGCTTGACCAGGTCCACCAGATCACAGGCGAAGGCAAAGTCGCACTTCTGAAAATTGAAGTCCAAGGGGCGGCCGAGGTGAGAAAGGTGCTGCCCGACATTCTTTCCATCTTTCTTCTTCCACCAAGCTTTGAAGAGCTGGAAAGAAGAATTCGCGAGAGGGGAACCGAGACCGAAGCTCAGTTGGGCCGGCGTCTTGAAAGGGCCAAGCTTGAGATCGAAGAGTCATCTGCCTATACCCAGCGCGTGGTGAATGACGACTTGGCTCTGTGCGTGGAAAAGCTGGAGAAGCTGCTCAATGGCTAAAGTTCTGCTGGGAGTCACAGGGAGTGTCAGCGCCTACCGGGCCGCCGACCTCGCCCGGGACTTGATGCGCGAAGGCCACGAAGTGCGCGTCTGTTTGACTCGCAGTGGAGCCAAGTTTGTGACTCCTCACCTTTTTGAAGCCCTTACTGGCCAACCCTGTTTGGTTGATGTCTTCGAAGAGCCTGAAGTCGGCCGCATGGCTCATATCGATTGGGCGAGATGGGCTGAACTGGTGCTTGTCGCCCCGGCCACTGCTCACGCTGTCAACGCTGTGGCTGCCGGTCAGGCAATTGATATGCTCACTACCATCATCCTCGCGACTGAAGCGCCCCTGATGATGGCTCCCGCCATGAACCCCGTCATGTGGGGGAACGAGGTTACTCAAGCATCGATTCGAACTCTGTCTGCGAGAGGAGTCGAACTCATCCAGCCAGAAACAGGAGAGGTCGCCTGCGGCGAAGCTGGAACTGGCAAGCTGGCTCCGAATGGAGAGATCCTTGAGAGGGTGAGGGAAGCTCTTGGTTTGGGAAAGATCCTGGCTGGGAAAAGGGTGCTCATCACCTCCGGCCCGACTCGCGAGCCGCTTGATGATGTTCGGTACCTCACAAATCGGTCGAGTGGTCAAATGGGGTCTGCCTTAGCTAAAGCTGCCCAAAGAATGGGAGCGAAGGTGACCCTCATTGCCGGACCCCAGTCTGCGCCCATTCCTCAGAAGGTGGAGGCAGTTCGTGTTCAAACAGCCTTGGAGATGGCAGAGGCGGCCGCGTATCTTGCCCCTTCCGCCGACCTGATTATCGGGGCTGCTGCCGTGGCAGATTATCGCCCCAAAGAGAAGCAGAAAGGAAAGATCCGGAGCGGCGGGGGAACTTGGGAGCTGGAACTCACCCCCAATCCCGATGTCCTGGCAGGTGCGGTGAAGGCCAACCCCCACGCCATCGCCATCGCCTTTGCCGCCGAGCCAGACGAGAGCCTTGAAGTTGCCAGGGCCAAGATTGTCCGCAAGGGAGTAACGGCTATCGCCGTCAACGACATCAGCCGAAGCGAAATCGGATTTGATTCACCCAACAACGAACTGACCCTTCTTTGGAAGGATGGTCAGACCGAGAAGAGCGGCTTGAAGAGTAAATACGAGTGCGCGGCCTGGCTGCTTACCCGCCTCGCTCCCTGTATCGAGTCAGCTTGAACTTAAAGCTGCCCCCCTGCTTCATGCCTCCCAGCTGAGTGAGGTCCGAATTCAAGGATTCTGGGATTCCTGTCGCGGGGTCAACCATCCAGGTGCCCTTTGCCGAAAAGGCTTCCTTGTCCTTATCGTCGTCGGTTAGGGTGTAGGTGATCCTGGCTTGACTGCCTGTTCGAACCTGAGTCACTCCCTCGAATTTTCCGGTCCAAGTTGCTGCCTTAACCCCTAGTTCGGGTTCGGCGGCAAAAGTGTAAGTCCACGTCTCTCCGACCTTAACCGCTTGGGGCGGAGCGACAAACTTGGTGGCTCGGCCCAAATCGTACGCGCCTCGATCTTTGGTGCCTTCCAGAATCTCCATCAGCTCGCCGCGAATGCCAAATCGAGCCGTGACGGGGTTGGGGCGGTTGTCTCTGATTTCATTGCCCCCCATGCTGACCAGGGCGCCCCGGCTGACTGTGCGGGTGGTGAATCCGGCTTCGCTTGCCTGGGTCACCAGAATGTCCAAGTAGGCGGTCACGCTCATGGCTTGGCCACCAACTGCCTCCAGCGAATATTCGTAGGTCAGGCGGTCGTTGACCTTTGGCTGCCACCTGAGTTCCGGATCAGGCGCCTGGAACCCTAGAAGACCAGCAACACAGGCAGAGATAAGCATTACATTAGGGACGGTTGGCAGGCCAAGAGGATTTCTTTGGAATCAAAGAGGTCCTGTTTCGTCATAGAATCAAGTTTATGGTCTGGCCGCTGCTTTTCGGAATCTGCTTGGCAGGTGCAGGCGATTCACCCGCCGAGGCTGCCATTTCTGGCTCAACGGCTTACATGCCAGCTCCACCTCAAGTTCTGGGGCAGGTGGCCGAGGAAAAGTTCTCCCTTTCGCCAACGGGTGATTTTGTCGCCTGGTCATCGACTTCAGTCCCAGGCCGAAACGGCGGAAAGCCAGGCCGCCATCTTGTTCTCACTGACCTCGCTTCCGGCTCGACTCAAGGCATCGCCCTTGATGTCAAGGAGGAATGGAAGGCTTATTGGGGGCTTTCTCGAAGGCTCTGGTTGCTGCTGGAACCAGTCGAAGACCCTGATTCGCCACGAACCCTCTTGACAATGCAGGCGGGACGACCTGATTCTATGAAGCTGATTCGGTTGAATCCAGCAGACTATGGCGAAGCCCTTTCTCTTTTCACTTTGCCGAACCAGAAAGGAGCTGTTCTGCTTGGCCAGAAGGTGACAGAACTGCAAGGCGGCGGCCTGAAAGAAGAGTGGATCCTATCCCGATTGAATGAAGAAGGACAGGTTTTGGCTTCGGCTCTTCACCAAAGGCAGTCGACTGGCCCTCTCAGTCATTTCTTCTCCCAAGACGGAAAAGCCTTGATTCTGAGAGTGAATCGTCGCGGCGGAGGGGCGGTTTTGGCTCAGATTGGAGTTGATGATCTGGCTCTCTCATTTGTTCCGCCCAACACCTACCCCGAAGACCAAGCCAAGCCTGAACCGATTCTCTCGCTCGAAAGGCGCGAGGGTGCTCTCTGGCTTAAGGGAGCCAGCGCTTCGGCCAAGCTGACTCCTTCCACCGGGGCAGCTGATCTGGCATCGACCTTCGATAGAGTCCTTTACATTTCTGAGGGCCATCTTTTCAGCCGCGAGATCATGACGACTACGGCCGACAAGCTTTTGACCCAAAGGTACGCCGAGGCCAGAGCGAAGACTGAAAGGAGCGCGAGAGATGTTGGCCGGGCCCTGAGGCTGGCCTGGGCAGAGGGAGGCATGAGCTACCCAGCTAAAGAAGAGGCACTAAAAACCCTTGGCAGGCTGGTGCGATGGGATGAATCTCTTGATGACCTGGTCATTCAGTTCCCCGGGGGACCTCTCCCACGTGGGGTGGACTCGGCCCGGACTCCCTACGGAACGATTACCAACCTTTACGGCAAGGCGGTGATCTTTCTTGACGGCACAGTCGCCTGGACGGACGGAAGACTGAGCTGACGCTCAGTCTTCGATCTGAAACCAGTTGGGGACTGTGTAGGCTTTCTCTTCCAGACCCTTGGGCCATGTAAACAGCTCTCCTGCACCAGTCTTGGGGATGGTGGTGCGGACGGGTTCGCCATTCTTGATAGCTTCAGGAAAGTTGGGCTGGGTGAGGGCGGCTCGGCCTACTGCCACCATGTCTGCACCAAACTCCATACAGCGCTCGGCATCCTCAGCGCTCAAAACCTTGCCGACTCCGATCAGCGGTTTGCGGTCTGCAACGTAGTTGGCAATCTGAACCAATGTGGGCTCAGGCGCATCGCCCTTTAAGCCCTTCATCTGGTGATCCCACAGAGAGGCGTGGATGTAGTCCAGTTTAGTGGAGCAAAGAAGGTCGATGAGGGCGGCGGTATCTGACCACCTGATGCCTGGCTCTTCAATTTCTTCTGGCGAGAATCTGTAGCCGACAAATGCCTTTCCATCTGCCTGAGTCAGAACCTCGTCAATGATCCTCTCGCTGAAGAGGAGGCGGTTCTGGCCCCATGCATCTTCTCTTCGATTTGAATGAGGAGAGACAAACTGTTGAAGCAGGTAGGTGTTGGCTCCGTGGATTTCGATGCCGTCAAAGCCAGCGTGGACAGCCCTCTCGGCTGCCTGACCGAAGGCGTAGATGGCATCTTCGATCTCATCGTCCGTCATGGCTTTCGGAGTCTCAGCGCCGGGGCGATCATGAGGGATGGCCGAGGCTGAAAGGGGCGGATCGCCGCACAGGCGTGAGGGGCAGGACCTGCCGCCATGGTGAATCTGCAGAACGGCAAGGGCTCCTTCTGCCTTGATTGCAGAAGCCACTGATCTAAGTGAAGCGATGAAGGAGTCTCCCCAGCAGGCCCACTGACCGTCAAAGGCTTTGCCACGCGGGTGAACACAACAGGCTGCCGTCATGACAATGCCGAAGCCGCCAGCCGCCCTTCTCACCAGGTAAGGAATCTCGTCTGCCGAGATCACTCCATCGGGTTGTGAAGAGTAGGTGGTCATAGGGGCAACCACCAGGCGATTCCGCGACTCCCACTTGCCAATAGAGATAGGATCGAACACAGACGAGGGCACGTTTGATTCTGGCAGGGCCAGCCATGGGCCTCGCGCCATCGACCCGGCTGGGACTTTTTTGCTGTCTCATCAAGAAGATCACTCCGGCCCCCTCCTGCTTCTCATGCGTCCCTTGACGGAATTTGGCGGGCCGGATCTTCCTAAGACGCACAAGCGACGGCCTACAAAAGTTAGGAAGCGATTAACGTTTGTCTTAATCACTGAAGGAGGGAGTTATAGATCGACTTCTTATCGTTAAATCAAGCAAAATTCGTGAACCTTTTTGCTTCTTGAAGCATCTACTCTAATAGAGCCGTTTCGGGACCCTCCTTCAATTGGCATGCTCTCATTCCTTCCGAGCGGCTCTTCTCTTCATTCACTCAACCACCAGGACCCTTATTCGTAATTGGATTGGGACTGGGAACTGGACCAAAAAGTAAATAGTTCTCTTAACCAGAGAAGGGGCGAAAGGACCCCAAATAAGGAGATGACTGAAAGCACCCTCACCCGTGATCAGGAAACTCGATTTCAGAGCCTGATGGACAATTCCTACAAGAAGGTTTTCAGCTTGGCCTACCGCCTTTCTGGCAGTAGAACCGAAGCAGAAGACCTGACACAGGAAGCGTTCCTTCGCGCCTACAGGGGCTTCGATCGATACCAGGGCGACAGACCTTTTGAAAACTGGATTTTCAGGATTGTCACCCGCCTTTACCTGGACCTGCGAAGGCGCACGAACAGGCGAGTGCAGACGGTTTCGTATGATGCACCCCTCCGACCCGATGGATCGGACGACGGAGTTTATTTTGAATCCGCCGACCGTTCCCCCAGCCCTGAAGCGAGGCTGGTTGAGCAGCACCTTAGCCAGGAACTTGAGGCTTCCTTGAGCCAGTTGACTCCTGAGCAGCAGAGCTTGATTCTGATGGCTGACGTTCATCAGATTCCCTATGCCGAGATTGCCGAAAAGCTGAACACGCCAGTAGGAACGATTCGAAGCCGACTGCACAGAGCTCATAGACAGCTCCGTCAGGCGATTGAAGAGTTCCGCCGAACCATGCAGCCCTGCAAGGCCTGCTGATCATCGGCCACGATTCCATCCCCGCCCGCCAATCCTGGGTTCAGTCGACCGAAAGGTCAGCTGGACCCTTTTCCTTTTCCGAGGGTCAGGGCGGCCTCTTCCAGCTTTGCCATTCGCTGGATTGCCAGCTTGCCCAGCCTGGCAGGAGTTGCTTCTGAGGGCAGGCCGACCTTAGAGTCAGGAGCAGTCACTTTCTCCAAGAGTTTTTTGATAAGCTGGGTTTCGGCCGGAGCTCGAGGATGAAGAATCTCTCTCCTCCACTCCTCTGCCTTGGCCAGGATTAAGCGGCCGAAAGCAGGGTCGCCCAAGGCGATTAAGGCTCCCGCACAGAACTCAAGCGAGATCAGTCGGAACCGATCAGACTCTGATTGAAAAGCTTCAACCAAGCCCTTATGCATCAGCTTGGTCATGCCCTCTCTTTCTCCCAGCCAGCTTTTGACCATGGCGAGGCATGAGGTTTGCAGGCCAGCAGGGACGTTTAAACCGCTCTTCTGCCTTTGTGCCATAGAGTCCTCCAGCCACTCGCCCCCCCTGGCAAAGTCACCCTGCATGACAGGAATAAAAGCGCGGTGTCCGAGCCCTATCAGCCGCTCAAACTCCGCCCGCTCGGACCCCATCTGGGCCAGCATTGGCAGAGTTTCATCGAACAAGGCTAAGGATTCTTCGTAATGCCCCTGAAGCCAAAGACAGGTCGCCTTGGTGCCCTTGGAAGAGCAGACATCAACTTCGTCCTGCAATTGTTCAGCAAGCAGAATGGTCTGTTCGATGGCTTCCATTGCTCCTGGCCAGTCTCGGACAAGCGATTTCGCCGTGCCAACTGCATTCCATACCGCCCTCTGAATCAAAGGTTCTTTTGTGCGTTCCAGCAGTCCAGGGGCAAGGCTTAGAACCCCTTGATGGTCGTTGAGCCACGCCTTTAGACCGATAGTGCGGGCGACACATCGTTCCCAGTGGAGGTCATGCTCGGCTGGGTTCTCTATGACCTTCATGAGGAGGCTGTGCATGAGCCTTGGGTTTCGCCCCGCTGAGGTTCGAGTTTCAGGCGAACCCAGAACCTGGCGCGCGAGTGCTGGCTGCTTTTCAATAAGGACTTCGATCAGCGACCCTGCAAATTCAAGTTCATCAGGAGTCAGGGGCTTTTGAGGGCTGAAGGAATCGGTCTGACTCTGCTGGATCTGTTCGACCCACTTGCTGATGGCAGAATCTAGGATGGCATCAGTCTTTTGGGCTGCATGAAGTCTCTTCAGGGCTTGATCGCCATGCCCTTTCGCATCGCTGAGCCTCAAAAGGTGGACCCAGAATTTTGGCTCGGCTGGCAGATGGGTTAGCCCTGCCTCCACCGCTTTCTCGGTCAGATCCTGGTCTCCAAGAAGATGAGCAAGGTCAGCGAGATGCAGCAGAATGCTGCCCGACCAGGCTTTCCACTCTTCTCTTGCGTACTTCTGCCAGGGTTCGTCATCAAAGGCAAAGAGGGTCTGAGATAAAGAAGGAAGAAGCGCTGCCAAGGCCTCAAGTTCATCTGCTGTCGCGACGTTGCTGCGCGAATCGCGCTCCGCTTCAATCACCTCGTGGTAATCGCAGGAGATTTGATTCCAATCGAGCGAGAGCCCATGAGAACTTTCGACGAGAACCGTGCCGAGTCCGGACCTCATGCGGGTCAGGGCCACTCTGAGCCGGTTGGCCGCGACAGAGCTCTGCTCATCTGGCCAAAGAACTCTCAGGAGTTCTTTGCGATCGACCGGCTGATTGCCTTTATAGGCCAGATAAGCCAGGATTCTTCCGTTCGATCGCATAGCGATCGTTTCATCGGTCTCTGTGTGGCTGAGGCGAAACTTGTAGAGGAGTTGGAGCTTCAGCCGCACTCTTTGATGATACTTCCAAGCTCCTTCTGAACTTTTTACTGAAGCAGTTCTTAACTATGAGTCGGCGCCACGGCCTGTGAGGCCAAGCGACATGGCCCTTCGAGACCATGAATGAACTTCGTCCCAGGTCGATGCCGAGATTTCTACCGTGTAGGCATCGAGGCGAACTGAGTTCGGAAGCATCGCGACGACATCAGCTTCTTCACTGCGGTTGAACTCCATTCGTGCCGTGACGGGTTCAGTCGGTTTCCAGGGCTGAATCAGGCCGTCTTTAACAGCCTGCAGGCCATCTTGGGCTGCATCTGAAATGAGCTTGCCTGTGATTGAAGGATGTTTAAGCCTTCCCATGTAGCGGCCGATTCCTGTTTTGACCACAGAAGTCGCCAGGCCGGGGATGAGGTCCGCCGCTTCGGCACAGCCAGCCGCATCGCTGGAGACCATGACGAGGGGGACGCCCAAAACGCCAGCTGTGGCCGCGCTCATGGCGATTTCGCCTGCCGGCATGCCGTTGATCCAGTAGCGGTGGATGATGCCTGTAATCGTGTGCTCCATGATTCCGGCCGTGGTTCCGGCCATGGCGTGGTAGCCCACCAGAAAGCAGGCATCAAAGCTGGAATCGATGCCGCACATCATTCCTCCGACTCCTGAACCCATTCCAGAAATCAGCTCGACATCATCTTCAAGCTGATCAATCAGCAGATTCTTGCTGGTGTTGTGGCTGTCTTTGACGACGATCTCTTCGGCTCCGGCCGCGCGTGCCCCACGGATAGCGGCATTCACGTCGTGAGTCATCATGCGGCGGGCAAAATCCCAGTCGTACTTTGAGTCAGATGGACCACCAGACTGCGCCCAAGAGACGACGCCGGTCACTCCTTCGATATCTGCCGAGATGTAGACCTTCATTTCTTTGCCTCTTCTGCCAGCTTCATGTCATCCAGCCGCCACTTTGAATCGATGTAGATGCGGCAGACCACCCATTCCAGCTTCTTGGGTCCGGTTTTGAATTGGGCAGTGCCATTGAACCGAACAAACTGCCACATTTGATCGTCTCGTTCGCCGGCCCAGCTTTTCTTGGTCTTGATTCCCTCAAGCTTCAAAAACGGTCCCCAAGTCTTCTTTTGGTCGACAAAGGCCTTCAGTTCTGGCTTCTCGGCAAAAGTGGGTGTGCTGATGATTTTGAGGGCAGCTTCGTCGGCGGTCATGGCTCGAATAGCAATCTGCTCACCCTGGGCCTGAGAGTTCGACTCGATCTTGCTGTGCATATCACGCCAGAAGTAGACAAGGCCAGTGACGGGGAATCCGAAGAAAAAGAGCAGCAGGAGGCTCAGCTTGATTCTTCGAACTTTAAGATCAGATTGAGGTGTCATGAGGGTCGTCGCGAAATTAAGTCCCACAGGCCGGTCTGCAGAGCCCAAGCTCCGAGGCTGAAAGCAGCTTTGAGCAGAAGGCTCTGCCAAATTTTAAGCTGTCCATCGGGCAGCTTGAAGATGAGATAGGTAAGCAGAATCTGTGCCCCGATAATTCCTCCTCCTGCAATCGGCTTGTAAGGAAGCTCGGTAAGGGCATAAACCTGGAACTTGTCCTGCTTTAAAGCCATGACAAGCTCGGTCCAAATCAGGCCGATTCCCAAGCCGCTAATGGTGTAAAGCAGCCATTGAAGTAGGAAGGTGTTCCTTCTCGTGATGATCCAAGCCAGCACGAGGGCCATAAAGGCCAGGCTGATGCCAATGTTCGCAAATTGAAGGATTGCTATGCCAGGGGTTTTAGAGTAATAGCTGGCTGCGGTCATGGGCTGATCCATTTCCGCCAAGCTCCGCATCGAGCTGCCGATCATGACGGTGCAGGCGAGAGAAGCGAGCCATTCGGTAAGGCTGGGGCCGCTGTAAGCCCATCTAAAGCTCCTCACAGAGTCCGTCGCAGGCTCTTGAGTCACAGACTCATTGTATACGCCAAAGATAAGAGGACGTTCCAAGGGAGTAGAAGGCCCCACCAATGAGGCTCAGCAGGCTCAAGGCTCCTATAATGGGGAACCTTGCACAGTCACTACGATGTCCTGGGGGTTGAGCCTCATGCCCAGCCAGAAGAGGTGAGGACTGCTTATCACCGACTGGCTCGGTCATATCACCCTGACCTCAACCCAGATCCTCATGCCCATGAACACATGGCCAGGATCAACGTAGCGTTTGAGGTTCTTAGCGACCCAGTCCGACGCATGGAGTACGACTCCAGCCTTGGACGCACCGTGATGATCGAGCCGGAAAAGGCTCGTCGCGAAGCCACCGACCCTGATTCGATTCAGGCCAAGATCCTGCACAGGCACAGGGCTCACCGCACTCCGATCTACAGCATCGGATTCCTCCCCCACTCTTCCCGCCTTGTCAGCTCATCTTTCGACAACGAAATTCTTTGGTGGAGTCCCGGCATTCAGTCTGTCGTTCGCAGGCAGAAGCTTGAAGGCGGAGTTGTTTCTACCCTTCAGCCCTTGAGCAGCGGCCGAGTCGTTGCCGCAGGCAGCACCGAGCAGTCTCTTGCCTGCTGGACTGTGGGCGAAGGTAAATACGATGTCTGGCGGCAAACCCCCAAAGAATGGATCTGCTGCCTTAAACCTTCGCCAGATGGTCAGAGCCTGGCCATGGGACAGGTCGATTCCTTCCTGCGAGTCGTGAGCGTTTCTTCTGGTGTGCTCCGCTGGCAGACGAAGGCTCACATCGAATCAGTCACAGCTTTGGCCTGGTCGCCCGATTCGAGCTATGTTGCAACAGGTTCCGCCGATGCCATGGTGAAGATCTGGTGCGGCACTACGGGCCGTGAGCTTCACCAGCTCATCAATATTCGGTCTACCGTCACAGCCCTTTCTTTCTCACCCGATGGACGCTGGCTGGCTGTCGCCGCTGTTGATCTTTCCATCCGAGTTTTTGACCTGAAGGATCTGACTCTGCGCCACACCTTCTTCGGACATTCCAAGCCGATTGAATCTTTGGCCTTCCACCCACGATCCTGGCTTTTGGGTTCAGCCTCACGAGATGGCACCTTGCGGCTCTGGAACGTGAAGTTCGGAATTGGTCACGGAGTCATTGAGGCCAGCCACCAGCCGCAGGCCAGCATCGCTTTCTCAGGAGAAGGCAACCTTCTGGCGGCAGGTGGTCTGGATAAGGTGGTTCGAGTCTGGCAGCTTCATCAGCCAAAGACGAGCGACTGACGATGAGAAAGCTTTGGGGCGGTGCCTTTGGGCAGGAATCTCATCAGCTTGTTGATGACTTCGGTCGATCGCTGGAATCTGACCTGACTTTTTGGCAGGAAGACGTTGAAGGGTCCATCGCTCACGCCGTCATGCTGACCGAGCAGGGCATTTTAAGCGAAGACGACGGAGCCTTGATTTTAGGGGGTCTGAAGCAGATTCTCGAAGATGGGCCAGAGCATCTTCCTGATGATGTTGAAGATATTCACACCGCCGTTGAAGTCAGACTCACCGAGTTGATTGGAGATGCGGCAGGCCGCCTTCATACGGCACGAAGCCGCAACGACCAGGTGGCGACCGATGGCCGTCTGTGGCTGAGAAAGGAGGTTCGCCTGATTCAGCAGGGTCTCAAGGGCCTTCAGGAAGTTCTTCTCAATCTCTCCGAGCAGCATTCTGCAACCCTACTGCCTGGGGTGACTCATCAGCAGCACGCTCAGCCCATTACTTTAGGCTTCCACCTGATGGCGCATTTTTGGATGCACCAAAGGCATGGCTGGAGGCTGGACCGGCTGCAGGACGTTTTGAGCTTTTCGCCTCTGGGGTCGGCGGCACTCAGCGGTTCATCTTTTCCTATTGATCGGCACCGCACGGCTGAGCTTCTTGGTTTTGCCGGACCGAGCGTCAATGCTCTCGAAGCCACTTCGGATCGCAGTTCAATCCTTGATGCCCTGCACATATGTGCTTTGATCATGGGCGACCTTAGCCGCCTAAGTCAGGAATTGGTGCTCTGGTCGAGCCCAGAATTTGGCTACATCAAGCTGAGCGATGGGGTGACGACCGGCTCGAGCATCATGCCCCAAAAGCGCAACCCCGATATGGCCGAACTGATTCGCGGCCGCACCGGGCGGGTTATCGGCAACTGGACCGCCCTTTCTTCGACGATGAAGGCGATGGTGCTGGGATACAACCGCGACACCCAGGAGGACAAGCCTCCCCTTTTTGAATCCTGCCGAGTTGTCCGACAGAGTTTGGAGCTCTGCCGCCTAATGCTGGAAGGCGCCTCCTTTCAGACCGAGCGAATGGAGCAGGCAGCCTCCCGAGACTTTTCAACCGCCACCGATCTGGCCGACTATCTGGCCAAGAAGGGAATGCCCTTCCGCCACGCTCACGAGGTGACAGGCAAAGTGGTTCGGTGGTGTCAGGCACAGGGAATCGCTCTGGAAGATTTGACCCCAGAGACTCTTGAGCAGGCCGCACCCGGAACTCCCTCTGAGGTTCTGGCGCTTCTCTTGCCTCGGCGGTCAGCTGAGGGACGAGACTCCTTTGGTGGGACTGCCCCGGCTCAGGTGCTGGTTCAGTGCGGATTGGGCAGAGAAGTCTTGTCAGATGATGTGTTTCGCCTGGTAACTTGAAACCAAAGGTGCCTCTCTGAGGTTGACCTATTGGGGGCATGGCATCATGTTGATAGTTGAATGAGTCCGCAGCTGCCAGAAGATTTTAGGAAGCCAGAAACACAGGAGACTGGCCTGCGCCTGACTTCCGATGAGGATGTCGAGGAGATACTCCGTCTCGCTGTCCGGAAATCGGGTGCGGCATCTGACATTGACCTAAGGGACAGGCTGAAGCAGGCCGCAGCCGAGCTCAACATCTCTGAGGAGGAGCTGAGACAGGCAGAGATCGAGTTCATTCAGAAGCGAGATGCAGTTGAGGCTGTTTCTGAAGCTAAAAAGAGGCAGACCCAGGAGTTCATGGGGCACCTCATCACCTTTGTCGCGGTCAACGTGTTCCTTATCACAATTGATGTGATGGGAGACGGAGGGATCAGCTGGTCGATTTATCCTCTTCTGGGCTGGGGGATCGGTTTGGCAATCAACTTTGTGAACACCTTTGTCCGTCCCCAGGATAAAGAGTAGCTTGCGGGCCAACACTGATCGGCCGTCTCAGTAAAATTATGCCGCTTGCCGAACTTCCTTTGCGATCTGTTCGATCGGCACGCCAAGAGCCTCGGCATAGGCAAGCATTCTTCGGAATGACACCGACAAAGGACGCCTCTCCAATTCAGCGACGCGGGGTCTCGAAACGCCCATCTTTTTGGCGACATCTTCCTGCGTCATATTGGCTCGCTTCCTAAGCATTGCCAGATTAATCCGCACTTCGGCTTCCTTCCAAGCAGCTCTGAACTCGGGATCGGCCGAAACATTCATTTCAATCAGGTCATCTAGATAATCGCTCATTTTTGATCTCTTAAGTAACCGTCCATTCGTTGTTTGGCAAGTGCCAAAATTCGATCTGGTGCTCTGCGGCTCTCCTTTTTGTAAGCTAGAAGTGCAACAAGCTCTGTGCATTCTGTCGATTTCGCAATCGTGAAGAACAGACACCTTCCCTGGCCATGCTACGGCTTGATCATCCACAGTCCGTCACCATAGTGCTTCACGACATAGCCGATTCCGGCGTCTTGCCTGTACAGCTTCATGGCCTCAAACAAATCCAGCCTGTCAGCTTTTGGAAGGCTAGCGAACTCTTTGTTAGTTGTGTCGGTATTGAAACTCTTCCAACTCCGAGTCACCTCTGCAGTGTACGCTATTTCGTACGTCAGGCAGGACAAGATGCTTCAGAAGTTTTTGAGAACTCCTTCAAGATGGGTAAGGACACGTAGAATTCCCGCGTAGCTCACCCCTGCCCCCCTTCCCAAAACCGTTGGGAGGGGTTGAATTTTGTGGGCGGTTTTCGACGCTTCGCCTGAAGCTCGGTCGAAAACCGCATTTACCCGGATATCCCAAACCCCTACCGCTTGAAGACAAGAGGATTCAGCGGTGAAGCGGCCACTTCTCCAGGAACCTGACCGGGGAAGAAGGAGGCCATATCACTCTCCCTAAACCCGTTAGTGGGAGTAGAAATCTTGCCTCCGTCTTCAAAGAAGATCAAGGTCATGACTTCTCTCATCCGCTCAGTCCGGTTGCCGGGCGCGCCGTGAAGACACCAGCCGTCGTGGAATGTCGCATCGCCGGGCAGCATTTCCTGAACCTGATGAATCGTCATCTTGCGTTCATGGATGAAGCTGTTGAAGAACTTTTCTGAGTCATCAGAAATCTCCTTCATCGTAATGGGGCCATCCAGGTGGCTGCCGGGGACGAACTTCATCGCCATCATGTCGGCTTCCACCAGCACCAGAGGCATCCACATGGTCACGCACTTAACGCCATCCAGCGGCCAGTAGAACTGGTCTTGGTGCCAAGGGGTCGGGCCGCCCTGTGGTTCCTTGAAAAGAGCCTGGTCGTGATAAAGCCGGACTCCATCCACCCCCATCAGGTCAGCGGCAATCTGGCCAAACCGGCGAGCCGTGGAAAACTTGGCCACGACTGGATCCATCTGCCAGAGATTGATCACCTGGAGAAAGGCTTTGCCGTAGGTGTCTCGTTCTTCCATCGGCCGCGTTTCGCGGGCATGAGCCAAGGCCGTTTCGCGAATAGCTTCCTTATAGACAGCCACTTCTTCCCGCGTGCAGACTTCCTTAAGGTGGACGTAGCCCTTGTCGTTGTACTCCTCAATTTCAGAGGGCAGAACCTTATAGCTTTCTTCCAGGCTGGGCAGGGCCTTATCCATGTTAACCGGGTCCATGTGCAAAGGGCACGATACCTGTCCTCACCTGGACAAGCCAAGTGAGAGGCAAGAATTGCTGTGGAGATTGCATCAACAGGGGCTGCAAGTTGGGCTCAGCGTGCCACTAAAAACGCAGAAAATTTTACAGATTGGGAGCCTGTGCCACTGGCCTCGCCAATGCCTTTCGAAAGACATTTTAACGTGGGCGGCCCTGCTGCGACCGTGGTCCACAGGGATCATTAAAAGCACTGGCGATGCCAGTGGCACAAACTCAATGACCCTTGAGCTGCTGCCGGCTCGCCAGAGATCCTTGGATGACAGAGATCGACGGGGTCTGGCGCATTCTTGTTTACAAGCCTTGTGGCCTGATTGATCACATTTGCTGTCAACCAGGCCACAGACACTCGTAAGAGTTCAACTCACGGCAGAACGGAGGCGGGTTTTTCTGGCAGAGCCAATGAAAATCCTTCGATCTTGGAACCACCCTTTCCGCAGAAGATGGAGATCTGAGCCTTGATGAAGTCCTTTTCGTCCGCTTCGGCCAGATTCAAAAACTGGTTGGCGTTGCGGTCGAAAAGGGGGAACCAGCTTGACTGAACCTGCACCATCAGCTTGTGGCCCCTCTTCCACGTGTGGAAGGTGTCGTTGAGGGGCAGCTTCACCCAATCCGGAAGGTTGGCTACAAATGGGCGAGGGGTGGTGAATGAGTGTCGATAGCGGCCCCGCATGATCTCACCTCTGATCAATCTCTGAGTGCCGTCAGGAAGGACGTCAATCATCTTGACCACGTAGTCAGCGTCGGTTCCGGTTGTCGAGGTTCTAAGGTGGGCTAAAAGTGGTCCTGCCAGAGTCAGGTCGGCAGCAAGGGGTTCTGAAGTCCAAGTCGCCACGTCGGGCCGACCCTCCAAAAATCTCTGGTCGTCCACCATGTAGGTGGCTGTTCTAGAAGTTTGAGGCTGCTTCTGGTAGGGCACCGGCGAGGCAGGGTCGGCATCGTACTTGGTGACGCTTGCAGGCTGTTCAGAAGCTGAACCGATGTTTAGCTTTCCGCCAGATTCCAGCGATACCACCCATGGCTTCGCAGTCTTGGGTGGCCAGGCAGCGAAGCCGTGCCACCTGTTTCCGCCTGTTTCAAATACAGTCGCTTTGTTGATTTTGGGGGCCGGACCGCCTTTTAGGTGGTGAAGCCAAAAAGGAGTTTCGATTTTTTCCCTGTACCAAGTGCCTGTGTCACTGCCCCATTCGGCGGGTCCAAGTCGGTTGGCGCGGCCGCCCCATTGACCGTGCGACCAGGGCCCCATCACCAAATAAGTGGGGGTTTTAGGGTTGAACCTTTCTGTGTAGGCATGAACGTTAAGGGCTCCCCAAAGGTCTTCGGCGTCAAACCAGCCTCCGACAGTCAGCATAGGGACCTTAACATCCTTCATCTGGTGGGGAACGCTGCGGCTCTGCCAGTACTCATCGTAATCTGGGTGCCTCATCAAGTCGTTCCAATAAGAGGAAGCCCCCTTGAAGTACTTGAGGTTGGCGTTCTTTAAGGGGCCGAGTTCCAAAAAGAACTTGTAGGCATCGCCCTGGTAGTTGACATTGAACGTATCAGTGTAAAACTCGGGTGGCCCGGCGTTTTTGCTTCCAAACCAAGTGATGAATTCAAAAGCTGACTGGAGGAAGAGGGCCCCAAAGTGGTGGTCGTCGTCGCCGATCCACCAGTTGGCGGTGGGAGCTTGGGGGCTGGAGGCAGCCAGAGCGGGGTGGTTCCTAATCGAGCCCAAAGCAGCGTAGCCGCCGGGGTAGGAAACCCCTGTGATGCCGACCTTTCCGTTCGATTCCTTCAGTTTAGAAAGCTGATCAATCGTGTCCCATGCATCTGTGGTCTCATCTGCATCTTTGCCCTGGGGGTGCTGGTTTACGGGGCGGAGCTCCGAAAAAGTGCCTTCAGACATGAACCGTCCGCGCACATCTTGGTAGGCGAAAATAAAGCCAGCTTTCACCAGTGGGTCGCTGTCGTTTTTGGTCAGCTTGGTTCTGCCATAGCGTCCAGCCTGGTAGGGGGTTCTTTCAAGCAGAATCGGGTGCTTGCCGGTGGTTCCGGCAGGGATTTCCAAAATGGTGTGCAGCGCCGTCCCATCTCGCATCTTCATGCGAATCTCTCTCTGCTCGTACTCGACTGGCGCGGCAGAAAGGATCGAAGCGGCTGCTAGACCAAAACCCAAGAAAACTAGTCTGCGGATTCGGCCTTCAGGATGAGACATAGGGGTCAGTATGGCTGCTAGTGACCAGAAGATTCCAGGCGGATAGCCAACGCCTGCCATCCAGGTACAACAGAACCTCCGATGTCCGGCGCCTACCCCACCTTTATGTCTTGGCAGGGAGTCACTGGCGCCCAAAAGCTCCTAAAGAGGCTGTCTGTCGGGGATATGGGCATTCATGCCGTGCTGATTTACGGCAGAGCAGGCAGCGGAAAGACCACTCTCGCCAAGGCTTTTGCTCAAATGTGGATGTGCCGATCCACTACTGAAGCTGGTCCCTGCGGGGAGTGCGGGGTCTGCAAGTCGCTGGAAGCAGATCGATCCGTGGATATTCAATGGGTTCATCCATGGGGTGCCCAAAATCTTATCAAGCGAAGCGCGGTTGCTGAGCCCAGTCCAAGTGATAAGGATGCCTATAAAGGCGTCTATGCCAGGCAGTTCTTTCGGACCCGCCCTTTGATGGCCCGCCATAAGGTGATGGTCTTTGAAGATTCGGAGAAGATGAACGCCGATGCCGCCAATGCTCTGTTGAAGACTTTGGAAGAGCCAGGCGACCACGTCAAACTCATTCTAACCACCAGCGAGTTAGGCAGGGTTTTGCCGACTCTCCGATCCCGCTGTCTCTGCGTCGCCTGTCCTTCAGCCGCTCCAGAAACTCCCCATCCTTTCGCCGATTCCTTGGGCGAGATGGCCAGGATTCAAGAACACGATACGGCTTACGCAAAAATCCTTGCTGCCTTAGAGAATCAGTTTGATAAGATTCCGCATTCGGCTCTTTCTTTAGGAATGGCCTCCAGGCAGGCAGCAGAATCCCTGGCAGATTCAACAGGTTGGAATGTAAGGCAGGCTAATGCAGAAATCGCACGCTGCATTGCTTCATGGGTTAGGGCCAGGCGCCCCGATAGGACCTCCTTCCTGGCCTCAGCAGCTTCTTTACACAGAACTCTGCTTCAAAATGGGTCTGCTCCAATCGGATTTGACCAACTTTTTTCTACGCTTGAGTCACAATAAGGAACTTGTTTGGGCGGGATTACTGTATCCCCTGTAGCCATGAGCGTAATGTCATCCCTGGTCAATGCCTTGACCTTCAGGCGCGAGGAGAGGAAGCCTCTGTTCGAGCGCCTGATGAAGGAGACGTCGCGCCAAGCCTACGGTGTTGCCTATCGATTGACAGGCAACGAAACTGAGGCTGAAGAACTGGTCCAAGAGACTTACGTTCGGGCCTTTAGGTTCTTCCACCGCTACGACGAAAATCTCCCCTTCGCATCCTGGATTTACAGGATCATGACGAACATTCATATCGATGCCTCGAGAAGGAGGCAGAGAATCAAGTTCGTCAGCATGGAACTGGACAGCCCAGATGGCACCAGAACCATGGAACTCGCCGATGAATCCGCGAAGACCGATGCAGGCCTTTGGGATCAAATCCTAGAAGAACCTTTGCAGATGGGCCTGAAGGCAATGAACCCTGAGTTCAGAACTGCGTTGGTGCTTGCAGACGTAGAAGGATTTGCCTACGAAGAGGTTGCGGAAATGATGGGAACCACCGTCGGAACCGTGAGATCAAGGATTCACAGAGCCCGAAAGATTCTTAAGGAGTACATTGTGCAGCAGGCTCCCCACCTTGTTCCAAGGGAGGGAGGCAAGTGAACTGTCTGACCTGCAAAAATGTACTCTCTGCCTACCGAGACCAGGAACTTGGCGGCAGGGAAATGCTTGCAGTGAGAGCTCACCTCTCTGAGTGTGAGGAGTGCCGTCAGGAGCTGGCCGCGATCGAAGCGATCCACCGTGCTCTCGGGCGTTTAAATGAGGTCCCCGTTCCTACGGGACTGGAGAATAGGATTCATGGCGCAGTCTTCCGACCAAAACCCAAAACAGGGGCTCCATTACAAATGGCAGCCTGGGGAGGTTTGGCGGCGACTGCGGCACTCTGCGCTGTTCTCGTTTTTCAGCTTTCCAACCCGTCAGGCGGAAGGCCCATTGCAAATGGAGATGAAAGGCCAGCAAACGATCTTGCCCTTTCAAACTCAGCAGACCCTCTGGGTGTCTATGTCCCGGTCCTCAGCGTTTCAGACCCTGGCCCGGGCCAGTAGAAACTTAGGACTGCTTCCGGCGGCGATTTTTCCCCTGTGGCTCTGGGGTCCAACGGCAAATCCGTTGGATCTGCTTTCTCGCACCTTTCAGAACCATAGAAGAACCTCGCTGGAAATGGTCCAAGTGAAGCGGCCCTTTTTTGAGCAGGAAGAAGTGACTCTTCGTGTGGCCATTGATCCAGCCCGACGAATGAGGGTGGATGTCCTCAGGCCTTTAGTTCATGAAGGTGTGGTGAGCGTTGATGACGGCAAGACCCTTAAGACGTACTACCCTGACCTGAACCGTACAGTCAGTCAAGTCAGCCCTGTCTTAAGAAAACCAGATAACGCCGGCCGCCTGAAGCTGATTGAAACCAACTACACTCTTAGCGCAGATGCCGGACCAAGAGTGGCTGGCCGCCCGACTTTTCAGATCCTTCTAAAGCCCAAAAATCGCAGCCTTCCCGGTCAGGCCATATTTGTTGATGAAGAGAAGTTTCTGCCTCTCCGGATCCTGGCAGACATAGAAGAAGATCAGCGCGTCACCATTCTTGATACGGTGTTTGTCCGGTACGGCCGCCCTTCTCGCAGCATCAGGTTTTCCGTTCCAGAAGGAAAAGGCATCCAAACCCAGAAGGCATGGGGGCCGGTCTATATCAAGGATCCTTCTGATGAGGCGGACAGTTTGGGGTTCAGTCCCCAGATTCCAAAAAGGCTGCCCTTCGGCTTCACCGTCCAATCCATGGCTCTTCAGGGCAGCCCAACAAAGCCAGTCTTGGCGATAACTCTGTCTGATGGTCTTTTGTCCACAAACATCTTTTTGTGGTCCAAGGCAGTGCATGGCAGGGTGAACCCCATTTCGCGCGACCCTCTTTTTGAACGTGATGGAGTCTTTTTTGCCGTTTATGGCGACTCTCCTCCCCAATTGGCAAGAACTCTGCTCTCAGTGTTCGTCATAGAAAAGAGGGCCTCGGCCCTGCAACGAAGTGGGACCGGGAACATATCCCGACCCCCTGCACGTTAGTTTTCTCACCACAAGCCCGAGAGGGCCGGAAAAAGAACAAGGAGATATAGAAAGTGAAGAACAAGCTCACCCGCAACTGGCCGTACTTCGTCATCGGAGCGGGAGCCCTCATGGCAGTCGGCGTCACTGCCTCAAGCGCAGGGTTCAAGCCCGGCATGCCCAGCCTGCCTGGAACGCCTGCTTTCATGACCCCAGTGAGGACGAGTGCCCTCTCCTCTACCCCGGGCATGACTGAGCTTCGCAATCTCAACGACACTTTCGCCGAGATTTCTGCCTCAATCTCTCCTTCGGTCGTCCAGATTCAGCCAAGGTCTCAGGGTGGCCAGGGCGGAATGAACGGCTCTGGAAGCGGCTTCATTTATCGTGCTGATGGCTGGATTGTCACCAACGACCATGTGGTGAATGGCCAGTCTGAAGTCAAGGTGGTTATGCACGACGGCCGTGAGTACACGGGCAAGGTCTATGCAGCCAACGATCCGCAGATCGACCTTGCTGTGGTGAAGATTGAAGCCAACGATCTGCAGACTCTGGCCCTTGGAGATATGCGAAACGTCCGGCCTGGTCAGTTCACCCTGGCCGTCGGTTCTCCCTTCGGCCTTGAAAGCACTGTGACCGTCGGTCATGTCAGCGCTTTGAACCGCCCTGGTCAGGTTTTTGACCCCCGAATCGGAACTCAGCGCAGCTATGCAGGCATGATCCAGACCGATGCTGCCATCAACCCCGGCAACAGCGGTGGACCACTGCTGAACATCGATGGTGAGGTGATCGGCGTCAACTCGACGATCAACACTTTGACTGGTGCCAGCGCTGGAGTCGGATTTGCCATTCCTTCAACCACGGTCAAGGTTGTGGCCGATGAGCTGATCAACACCAAGAAGTTCGACCGAGGATTCCTGGGAGTCGAGTTCGACACCGACATCAAGCCTTATCAGCTTAAGGAACTAGGAATCGAAGGTGGAGCCAAGGTTGCGGGAGTGCCTGAAGATGGCCCCTCCTACAAGGCTGGTCTCAGAGCCAATGACATCATTCTTCAGGTTGACAACGACAAGGTCAACACTTCGAACGATCTGCTCTTGACCATGTATCGCCGATCACCTGGCGATTCGGTTTCAGTGCGGTATCTGCGTGGCGGCAAGGTCGAAACGGCTTCGGTGAAGCTGAGCGACATGACAGCCACTATGAGAGAGCGATCTCAGCCTCAGAGGTCAATGCCTCAGCAGAGAGATCCGAGAGAGCTCTTCAGAGAGTTTGGACCCGACGTCTTCCGAAACTTTGAGGAAGATGGATCTGGTGCTCCTGTGCCAGAAGGCAAGCCCCGACTCGGCGTAAGCATCGATCAGATCGGTGAGACGCAGAAGAGGCAGTTCGGACTGACGGGCGACATCAAGGGAGTCGTGGTGACCACGGTTGCGCCTGACTCTGTAGCCTCGAAGTTTGGAATCAGACCTGGCGACGTGATCACTCAGATTCAGTCGAACAAGATCGAGACCCCTCAGGATGTGACTAAGTCTCTGGAGAAGATTCAGTGGCAGCAGAACGTGACCATCAAGACCATTAGGTTCAAGGATGGCCAGAGGCAGGAGAGCACTGTCTCGATGCCCTTCGCTCCCTAAAGAGCTAAGTTCATTAGAGCAAATAGGGTGGGCCGCCTCTAAATGAGGCGGCCCACCCTATTTGTGTGTGTTGGTGAGGATATCTAACGCGACTTCTGCCGTCGCTTTTTGATCAGAAGGGCCAAGCCGACTCCTCCTGCGAGCATCAACCCAGGCTCGGGTACGGCTTGATATTCAAAATTGTCGAAACCGTATTCTCCATCTCCGCCTTGTCCGGCGTAGTCAATTCTCACGATCTTGGGCCCTGCGGCAAAAAAGCCAAGAAACTCCGCGTTCTGGCCTCCCGAACCGGCAACATCAAGGTTGTTGAAATCTTGAAAAGTGCCGTTTTCAAGGTGGACCCTTACATCGCTGCCGCCGTCATCAAGGCTGTAGAGTGAGAAGTAGGAAACAGGGGCTGAGAAATCGAACCTCACTGTACGATTTTCTTTGAGGGCCAATCCCTTTCCAAAAGGGACAGATCCCCCAAAGAAGGAGGCATTGGACTGGACCTGCATGAAGGGCAAGGCGCTGAGTTCTGAGATGGTCAGTCCACCTTCAAGAGAGGCTCCGTTGAGATTGGTGCCAAGTGAATAGGATGCAAAGTCCTGAAAAATGTCCCCAGCTGTGATGCCTGCTGCATTCAGCCAATTGCTTTTGGTCGCTGCGTTGTTGGCAGAAGTTGAGGAGTTGAAGATGGAAACCTGCCCAAAAGAGGCGGCAATGGCTCCTAGAGCGGCTAAGGAAACGAGAACTCTCACGCCAGGGTTTCTACCTGGCAAAATCTGTCTGCCTCATTACAGAGGCATTAAATAAGAGAATCTTAATGCGATCCCCGTAAAAACACTGGCATCCCGATGGAATTGGATCAGTTTGCTGGCTCAGATGCCTCAGATCCCGTGGCTTTCTTTTTGAAAATCATGAGGGCAGCCTTGGCGAAAAGCCCGATCGAGAGGAGGATGACGACCCCAAGAACAGCCTGCCTGGCCCAGGGAAAAGCTCCAAGAAACCAGCCAGCTCCGCCCATAGAACCCACCCAAAGAAGGCTGCCGGCACTGGCAGAAAGAGCGAAAACCTTGAAGTTCATTTTTCCCATTCCGGCCGCTAAAGATGAGAAGGTGCGGAGGAAGGGCATGGAGGGAGCAAGGATCATTGCCTTTGCGCCGTGGGTGGCCAAAAACTCTTCGGTGCTGGCCCTCCTTTCTTGAGTGAAAAGGCCCTTGCCAGACTTAAAGACCTTGTCCCCCAACCACATACCTTGACCGTAGTGGGCAAGGCATCCAATGTAGGCCCCCGACCATCCGCTGAAAAGCAGAACAAAGGGATTCGGGGCAGAGGGTTCGGAACGAGCCAAGACAGCCGCGAGGAAGAGCAGGGTGCTGCCAGGAAGCACTGGCCCGAGAATGAAGCCGGTTTGAGTGAAGGCGACCAGAAAGACGATCAAGGGCGCCCAGCCAGAGGCTTCCCTAAAAGCCTGGCTCATCGCCGAATCAAAATCGGTTACCGCCTTCAGCCAGTCCATTCTTCTTTTACTTGGACGCCAAGGCGAGATCATTTTGATACTTGGGACTATTCACCCTCATAATCAACCAGAAATGACCCTCTCGGCCTTCCTGGATTTCGCCCTCACTTTGCCAGAGACAGAAGAGTCGCTTTACTATGGCAAGCCAGCGGTCAAAAGGGCGGGGAAGATCATGTTCTCTTTTGGTGAAGCAGAAGTGATTTCGATAAAGCTGGATTGGGACTCCAAGCTTCGACTCTTAGAGGATAGGCCGGAAGCTTTCTCCGTTACTCCCCATCTCTCTACTTGGCCTTGGGTGCTGGTAAAGCTGACCGAGCTTGAGGATGTTCAAGGAGAAGAGTTGGCCCGGATGAGCTGGCAGGATGCTACTAAGAAGTCAGTAATTCGCAAGGAGTTCAATATCGCCGAGTAGTTGACCGGCCTCACATCTTGAATGAGTTCTTGATTTTCAAAAGCAGGGCTGCCCCGATTGCGATGATGATGCATCCTACAACAACAATCGTTCCCCTTACGCTGCCCCCTGCCCTGGGTCCAGAACTCCACTGCACGAGATAGGGCATCACCATAAGAAAGAACCCGATAGGTAAGCAGGCGATTCCGAGACCGATCCTCTGCCAGTCTTCCAACCCCCACATGGGCTGGCTGTCAAACCCGCAAAGGGTGCAGTGGCTGCCTACAAGCTCATAGTGGTGAGAGCATTCCTCCTGGTCTGGACGGCTTAGCCCCGGGGGGCGAAGATCCTGGCCACAGTGAGCGCAGAAGTGCCACTCTGGCGAGACAACTCTCTTGCACCGTATCGACGGACAGCAGATCATTACGGACGAAGGCTGCATCTATCCCTCCAAAAGAATACGCCATCCCAGCAGGAAGGGATGCTTCCGATACACAATGACTTCTGGATGAGCAAGCCGGTTGTCGTTGTGGGCGGAGGACTCGCCGGGATTGTCTGCACTCGGAGGCTGAACCGGGCCGGAGTTCCTGTTGTCCTCGTTGAAAGTCAGGATGCCTTGGGCGGCAGGCTGAGGACAGCCGAAATCGACGGGTTCAAGATTGACCGGGGCTTTCAAGTTTATTTCACTGCTTATCCCCACGCTAAAGTCGAACTCGATTGGCGCAAGCTTGATTTAGGATTCTTCATCCCTGGCTGCTCAGTGTGGGATGGCGGCAAGTTTCACGAGGTTCGCAGCGATGATGAAATCGCGACCCTCTTCAGCCCCTGGCTTCCTTTGCAGGACAAGTTTAGGATGCTGAGCTACAACGCGGAAATTCAGAAATCTGAGTACCGTGACATTTGGTCGGCAGATGACACGACGACCGAGAATGACCTGCTGACAGCCGGATTCACCCCTAAGTTTCTTGATCGCTTTGTCCGCCCCTTCTTTGGCGGAATCTTTCTTGATCGCAGCATGCAGACCTCCAGCCGCATGTTTCGATTTGTCTGGAAGATGCTGCTTGAAGGCAGAATCGGACTGCCCGCCCAGGGAATGCAGGCTATCCCAACCATGATGGCGGCTGACATTCCTTCGTCATCGATTCGACTGAACGAGAAGGTTTCTGGACTGGTAAGAGATGGCGAAAAGGTAACTGGAGTCAAGCTCGCCAGCGGGGAAGTTATTGAAGCGGAAGCCGTGGTGATCGCAACCGAAGCTCCAGAAGCCGCTCGATTGGCTGGCCTGAACACCCCGACCGGATCGCATTCTTCTATCACGGTCAGCTTCGATGCTCCTGAGCCGATCACCAAGTATCCTTTGCTGCTGCTTAACGGCCCCGGCTTCGGAAGGGTCAACCATGTTGTTGATGTCAGCTTGGCGGCCCCCAGCTATGCACCAAAAGGCAGGCACCTTATCTCGGCCACTGTTTTGGGAACGGCGGCAGAAGGCGACTTGGCCCTGGCCGGAAACGTGAAGAGCGAGATTCAGGGCTGGCTTCCGAAGGCTAATGTTTCGGCCTGGAGGCCTCTAAAGGTTGATCGAATCAGCTACGCCCAGATGGCTCAGCCGGCTGGATTCGGCGATGACCTGCCCTTAAACGAAACGAAGACTCCTGGACTCTACTTTGCAGGAGAATTCACTACCTATTCCAGCATAGATGGAGCGATCCTCAGCGGCCAGCAGGCGGCCGAAACAATTTTAGGCAGGATCACCCGCTAGGGAAGCATGGTTATGAAGGTTGCTGTCATCGGAGCCGGACTCGCAGGGGCAGCCGCGGCAAGGACTCTGCATGACGCAGGAGTTCAGGTTGTCGTCTTTGAAAAGTCGCGCGGCTACGGCGGCAGAGCGGCGGTCAAGCGAATCGGAGGGTGGACCTTTGATTCGGGCGCTACCTCCCTTACTCCTCGTGGCCTGGCGATCGAATCGGCTCTACAGGATCATCTTTCCAACGATGAAGTGATCTGGATCGATAAACCGATCTACACCCACTCCAGCGGCAGAATCAAGCCCGGTGACCCAAGCAGAAACAACAAAAGGTGTTGCTTTAAGTCGGGGATGAATGCTCTTGCCAAGGCCATGCTGCAGGGCACGGTGGAAACGAAGCTTGAAACAAGGATTGAAAGATTGGAGCTTCCTGGAGACGGCGGGGTAGTCGTCGATGGAGCCTGGTTCGATGCCGCGATTCTCACGTGCCCGGCACCACAGACTCTTGAACTGCTGAAGACGGTCGGCCAAAACAGGGGATTGGATCGCAGCACCTACCGCAGAACTTTGAGTGTGATGCTGGCTTGGGAATCTGAATTCGATGCTCCGTGGCATGCCCTTATCGATCCTGACCAGGATGAACCTCTGACCTGGATGTGCGTTGAGACGATCAAGGCTCCTGGCGCAAGAGGGCCCTTGGGCACGACCGCCGTTGTGGCTCAAATGAGCCGATCCTACAGCCTTGACCATTGGGAATCAGAGGAATCTAAGGTTCTGCGTGATGCTCAAACCTACTGCGAACGTCTGATAGGCAGAGAAATGGGACTCCCAGCAGCCGCATCGCTTCATCGTTGGAAGTTCGCTCAGCCCGAAGCGGTCATCCAGTTCGAAACAGCCAACCCTCAGAACACCAAGCTTCTGGTTGCAGGAGATGCTCTGGAAGGTCCAAGGCTGGAACTCGCCTATGAATCGGGTCTGAAGGCGGCAGCGAGGCTGCTCTCGTGAGAACTGGGGTCCTTATTGCCCTCTGTGCGGCCTTTTCAGCTTCACAAGCTGGCGAAGTTGTCCTTAATGTCGTGTCGCCCGCCAACATGGCAGGCAGCACCGCCAAGGTTAACACCCGGATTCAATCCAACGGCACCAAGGCGCTCACCCTTTCGCTCTCACTAAAGTCGGCCAACGGCACAGCGGTGGTAGTTCAAGAACTCATTTTTGCCGCTGATGGCCGCCCGATTCGAATGTCTCGCCGGACTTCATTGGGAACAGGCAAGCTGGTGGAGTTCATCCGGGCTGACATTGGGGCTTCGACTATCAAGGTCACTGTGGAGCGCGACGGCAAGCCCGTAGTCAATACAGTTCCTCTCCCGAAAGGCGAACTCAAGAATGTTTCTGAGTTCTGGATTCTGCGGGACAAGCCAACAGTGGGGCAGAAGCACACCTACCAAAAATTCGACCTGACAAGTCTTACCTTTGCACCGGCAACAGTGGTCTACAAAGGGCTGCAGAGCGTCAAGGTAGGGGGCAAGACCATCAAGGCTCATCAGATTGTGGAAGGCACTGCCACAACCTGGCTGGATGACAAAGGCGACCCCGTGAAGATTGAAGGGAGAAACAGCACCATGGAGCGTCGGCTTTGACAGCCCTCATTGCTGCCATCGCTTTGGCGCAGACGCCAAATCAGGTGAATCCAACCGGGCAGGTTTGGGATCGCGAAGTCGTTTTAAGTTCCTTCGCTGATGCAAAGCCCCTCGGTCGAGTTGAGATTTTTATCAAGCTTCTGGGCAATGGCGGAGCCAGACGCAAGACGATCAGCACCTTTTTTGCTGAGACCGGCAAGACTTACATCACAGATGAAGAAGAGTGGGATGCAGTCGGACGCCACACTTCTTTGGTTCGAAAAACTAGGATCGGCACTGATGCGGGCCAAGTGATGGTCAGCTACACGGTCTCAGGCGTGGTTCTCAGCCTCAGTTCTCCTGAAAGGGCTTCAGAATCGCTCAGCTACGACATTCCGGCAGGCCTGGTGCAGGGCGACCCTTCAAGGAATTGGATTCTGAGGAGCCTGCCTGCGGATAAAACTGAACAGGATGCGGTCCGATTCGATCTCGACCGCATGGCTTGGGTGAAGTCGAAGGTTTCTTTCGAAGGCAAAACCAGCCTTGTTCTTAGAGGCCAGACTCACGAAGCTTTCGTGATCAAAGATGATCAGGGCACCACTCAGTGGCTCGATAACAAGGGCCTTTTGATCAAGCAGGAAGTCGCTGATGAGGCTGGCTTGATTAAGTGGGAGAGGGTTTCGAGCAAGGTTCTGCGGTAGACCGAGTCCAAATGAACCAGGACCCAGGCCGACCCAAGAGAGCTTTTTGCCAACCTTGGGTATCATTCGAGTCCCGTGGGTAGATGCCCGAGCGGCCAATGGGAACAGACTGTAAATCTGTCGGCGAGAGCCTACGCAGGTTCGAATCCTGCTCTACCCACCATCTAGCCCTTGTAGCTCAGCGGCAGAGCATTCCCTTGGTAAGGGAAAGGTCACGAGTTCGATTCTCGTCAAGGGCTCCATTTGGCTTACTCAGCCTCGCAGAGCCACTGCCTTCTTTTTCTGCCGAGCTGCATCAGTCCATTCCTGCTTGACGGCAGGCTCCACCCCTCACCTAAGCTAGGTCAGAACTTGTGGGTGCCACTATTTTGGTGAGGAACGAGCCAAGGTCGTGAATGACAGATCAAGAAGGGGCTTTTTTCAATCACACAACAGTAGGGGGTGGCATGTTCTGTCCGCGAAGTATGAGCGGCAGAGCAGGAATGAAAAGCCTCAACTCTCGTGGCCCGGTTGTGGCGAAGCCTCAGTCGGGTTGCCTTTAGCCATAGTTCGTAAGCGGTTCAGTTCCTGCTCGACAGCGCAGCGGGTCGAGCAGGCCACCCCCCACCTGAGCTAAATCGAAAGTTGTGGGTGCAATGATCTCGGCGAGAGCAGCTAAATCTAGTGGCCCTGAGTAGAGCACTGGCGCTGCCAGTGGCACAAGATTCTCTAGTTTGTTTAGAAGATTTCCGCAACCAGCAAATCCGTTCCGATTGTGACCGGCCAGTGCAGATCATGCCCGCTCACCTAAAAAAATCAAAAGTTGTGGGTGCCACGATCTTGGCGAGGAATGAGCCAAGGTCGTGAATGGGAATTCTTAAATTGGACAATTTTCTGCCCCTCGTCCATCGGAGTCAAAGCCAGCCACCCAGACTCACTCATTTCTCCGGCTGCCTCCAGAAACCCCTACCTATCAGCAAAGATCCCCAACTGACTTTCTTCCGGGAGACTGTTCTGCTGACGCCAGTTCACCGACTGCCGCCCGTTTTGTGCCCATGGAGCGCTGCCCCGGAAGTCATCCTTGCCGCCCAGATCCAAAAGAACCCCTAGAGTCAAAGCCCTCTCCCGCAAAGACCCCTGACCAGCTTCAGCGCAGTAGCCGAGGCTGATTCCTCCGGTCTCATAGATGTCTTCACCAGCCGCGTCGACCAAGACTCCGATGCCGTTCTCACTGGCAGCACCAGCCGATACGGCCCCGGCGGTGTAGCGGTCATCTCCGCCATTGTCGATCAGGAACCCAAAACCGAAGTCGTGCCCGGCACCTTGGTTAAGGAACCGGCCACCGAAATAGCTGTCGCTGCCAGAAAAGTCCTGCAGGACTCCGACAGAGAAGTGGGCGGCGGCACCCTGCCCATACCAGTGGCTGCGATAAGAATCGGCGCCTCTTTCATCCCAAAGAATTCCCATTCCCATCCAGTAGCCGATTCCCTGGCCAAAGACTCCCGCTTCGTAGCGGTCGTCTCCGTTTTCGTCAAACAGAATGCCTATGCCTCCGGCCAGGCTCTTGCCTGTTAGATAGTCGGCACGGAACCCTACTCCGGCCCCTTGAGCCATGCTGAGGTTGTGTTCGGCCGATTGGGCGCTGGGAAAATCGACGACCGTGCTTGAAGCCAGGTAGACGTCATCCCCGTCCCGATCAAGCAGAGCCCCGACTCCTCTGACGAATCCACATCCTTGAATCTGGTTCTGCCCCTCGTAGGTGTCATTTCCCTCGACATCTTCGAGGACCCCGATTCCAAACCTGCCAAAACCGAGCCCTTCGCTTAAGGCTTCGTAGCTGTCCTTGCCCTTCAGGTCAAGCAGAGTCCCCGCCCCGAAGATGGCACTGCCTAAGCCTGGCTGAGCAGAGCGATAGGTGTCGTCCCCGTCGGCATCCACCAAAACGGCGACACCAAAAGCTGCTCCGGCCGGCCCCATGCCTGTCCTTTGAGTTCTGTTGGGCCAATCGTTGACGCGGGTTGATCTGAGGCCAGAGTGGGAAACGTAGGTGTCCCTGCCTGCCGTGTCAATAGAGACTGAAACCCAGTTATCCCAGCTTCGATTCGAGGCTGAGTTGACCCAAAGGTCGTCTCCACCCGTATCAATGGCCACAAAGTAGGGAGCATTAACATGCTCATTCTTTGTGCGGCCAGTTAGGCTGATTCTGCCCCAGGTTGTATCGAGCTGAAAATCGTAGTCGACGCTCTGTCCAATGGGGCCGATGAGCTTTTGTGCTTCAGTCGCCGCTGCAGAAATCTCCTGTGCGGCTGAATAGAGATAGCTCATCTCCACCTTGCGGGCGAAGCCTAATCGCCTCTGCCCTAAAGCCGCATCATCTTGGGCCAGGGCCTGAGTCGTCTCGATCTTAAAGAGGCTCGCCGCATCGGGTGCGTTGGCAAAGGCGGCTGATCGGTAGTTGTGGGCATCGAGGCTGGCCTCGATAATCAAGGCCGCTGCCCTCTGAACCTCGTCAGGAACTCCTCTAGCCTGAGGGACAGCCCCCACGATCAATCCCTGCTTCTTTAGCCGCTCTAGGGCTGCTGTAAGGGAAGCGGACCCTTTGGTGCGCTCCATGGCGCTTTGAATAGGATTCCCGGCTAATTCGCGGCTGGAACCATCGCCAAGCATGCGGCTGAGAATGCCGATTTGTTCCATCGGGCGGGCTAGAGCCCCCTTCAATTGGGTCCTGGGAGCCGAGCTAAGAAAGGGAATTCTCCAAGGATCTTCATAAGCTGCCCGGGCAAATGGAGTTTGGAACTCTCCTTGGCGATAGAATGGCAGGATGCTGGCATCGAACCTTGCAGTTTGGGGAGTAAGCCGGGCTGCGCCCAGGGTTGTGCGCAGGGCATCTTCTAATGTGATGGCCTGGCTTTGGGCGGTCAGCAGCAGGGCGGCAGCGGCTAGGCTCGTCATGGGATTCTTGGCGGTGGGGCTGTGCGCCTTTGCCTGGTGCCAGCAAAGTTACCAGGTTAAGCCAGAGGATGTGCTGCAGGCCCCGCCTCCTTATACATTTGACGATTGGAAACTGGTCGAAGAGGCGGAGTTCAGCCGAGTCTACGAAATCTCTTTCGCTTCGGCCTTTACTAGCGGGGTCGCCGAGAACGACAAGGTGCGGGTGAGGTGCTGGATGCCCCACCCGCCCAAGACTCCAGTTCCTTCCGTAATCCTCCTTCACTACTGGGGCGCGGCAGATAACCAGATGGAGATTTCTTTGGCCAAGCGGCTGAACGATAGAGGAATCGCCGCCTTCATCGTCCCCCTGCCTTATCACTTGTCTCGAACTGCGGCCGGTCGCAGGTCAGGTCAGGACGCCATCCGCCCCAACGCCCAGGCGATGGTGGACACGATGCGTCAGGCGACCCTCGATATTCGCAGAACTCTGGATTTCATTTCTTCGCGATCCGAGTTCAACCCCGCCATGATCGGCCTTTCCGGCACCTCGCTGGGGTCTATTGTGGGCAGTCTGGCTTTCGCCACGGATCAGAGAATCAAGTCTGCGGCCTTTACTCTGGGTGGAATCGATCTTGCTCACATTCTTATGAAGAGCTCTATTGTCCAGCCGCAAAGAGAGATTCTTCGAAAAAATGGAGTCACCGAAGAGAGTCTGAGAGAAGCTCTGGCCCCGGTCGAGCCCCTGAACTATCTGAAGGCGAACGAGCCAGGCCGGGCCACCATGGTCATCATGGCTCGGTACGACCAAGTGATTCCCACTTCATCCACCGAGAAGCTGATTGATGCCCTTGGCACCACGACTCGGGTGGAACTCAATACGGGTCATTACGGCGGATTCGTCATCCAAAACCGCATTCTCCGCCTTCTAGCCGGCTACTTTGATGCGAGCCTGCAGGACAAGCCTTACACCGTTCCCAATTCGCTTGACGTGCCGACTATCAGGGTCGGTTTGGCCTACAACCCAGAATCTGGAGCCCAGGTGGCCTTAGGGATTGATTTGTGGCGCAGCGGCAAGGAATGGTACGCGGGACCCTTGATTACACCCAAGGGTATTCAGGGCTTTGCTGGCAGGTCGCTTAACCGTCAGATGGCGGTGGGGGTGATGGTGACTGGCACCAAAACAACCTGGGGGCTCTTCTGGAACATGATTCTCTAGATCCCCTTGCCCTCGCGGCCAGAGACAATATTCTTCAAACTTACCTTGCTCTTTCGGCCAAGGTGCCAGGGGTTGTGCAGGAATTCACTGAGGAAAGGGTGCTATCCGTCGGGCCTCCTGGGGTTGCCTTTGCCACTTTCGCCGGACGCTTTAGCTGGAAGGATCGTCACGAAGCGGTGCAGGGCCTGCAGGACCTGTCGCGTCGCACTCAGACTCCCAGCCTCTTTCGGCTGGATGGCGACCCCGCCGTTTTGACCGAAGACTTTCTGTTTTTAGAAGGTTGGGTGATCAAGTACGAACTTGTTCAAATGGCGTGGGAATCGGGAAGCATCGAAAGCAGTGTCGAGCTCCTATCAGCCGAGACTCCAGCCGAGAGGATCGAGGTGGCCAGCTTTATGACCGACCAGTTTATGATTCAGGGGCGGCCAGAAATGAGGCTGCTGATCATCAGTGCCACCTCTCGATCGGGCCTTGGCCTCTATCGACTGCGCGGTCACCACGGACTGCTGGGGGCTGTGATGCTTTCTGAGACCGACCAGTGCCTTGGTCTTTATAACCTTTGCGTTGATCAGCAACTGAGAGGCAAGGGGACGGGTTCTAAGATCGTCCGATGGGTTCAACAGAAGTCTTTGGAACTTGGCAAGCCGATTGTTTTGCAGTGCAGCCCTGAGTTGAAGGGGTTTTATCGGTCCTGCGGGTTCAGGGTTTCTGGTTCGATGCAGTGCTGGGGCAGGCTGGATCCTTCGATAATGTGAGGTTTTTCCCTGCTTTGAAGAGGTCGGTTCGGATTGGATTGCTCTAAAGCTTGACTTCAGTTACCCGCTTCATCTAAGTGCAGAGTCTAAGTTCAAGCCTCTTTAACTGATGAGAGAGGGCATTGATCGATATTGTGCCACTGGCTGCGCCAGTGCGAAACTCGGTTCTCATCCGAGAAAGAAGAGTTTCTGTCCTTAGACCAGGTCCATGATGAAATCTGCTCCAAGCAATGGCTGGTGATGGATTATTGAGCACTGGCGCTGCCAGTGGCACAGCTGGCTATGCAAGGAACCAGATGAAAGGGGCTTGCGTTCGGAAATGAGTGGCCCCTGAACGGACGACTTTGGCTTGTCGTTCGTGGGTTTCACCCACGCCACCCGTACTTTCTCCATCATTCGAGTCGGGGTGGCAGGGGCATTGCCCCTGAACGGACGACTTTGGCTTGTCGTTCGTGGGTTTCACTCACGCCACTGAGGTCAGTTTTTGAAGACTTGAGAAAGTGAGGGGTGGCCTGCTTGATCAGCTTTGCTGTCAAGCAGGATTGGAAAATTCCACAATGGAATTCCCAGTCTGTCGCGCGCAAAAGCACTGCCAGACAGGAGCACCAAGACTTCTAAACCCTCTGGTCTCGGACTCCTTCCAAGAAAACAGTTCAGATCATGCAGCCGGGGCGACTGCCTTGCCTTCCTTCAGACTTCTGTAGCCCGCCTCGGCGATCATTGAAGCCCGAATTCCATCTTCAAGGGTGCAGAGAGGTGCGCGATTCTCATGCACCGCATCAAGAAACTCTCTCACCATGGCCCGATCAAGGTTGCTGCCTGTGCCAACAATTCCGTGGCCAGAAGCGAACTTGTCGACGCCTTGGCCGAAGAGGTCGGCTTCCAGAACGCCCTTTTCTCCAATCGCCTTCAGGGTCACATCGCCCCAAATTTTGTAGCCGGTGGGACGAGACCAGGATGAATCCAGGGTCGCAAAAACCCCACTCGGGAAGCCGAGAGTCAGCTTGGCAGTATCTTCCCACTCGCCTCCGTACATTCCCGACCCCACCTGCGCGTAGACGCTGATCGGGTCTTCGCCCAATAGTCTTCTAAGCAGATCACCCACATGGACAACGTGGTCGACCATGGCTCCGCCGCCGCTCAGGCCAGGTTCGGTAAACCAGCCGAAGGGGCACATGCCTCGGTTGGTGGTGCAGAGGGCCAACACGTGACCAATCTCGCCGCCCTGGATCAGCTTCTGCATTCGGCTGAAGGTGGGTGAGAAGGGGCAGGGGAAGGCGGTCATGAAGACCTTGTCGGAACCTTCGACGGCTGAACGAATCTGATTCGCAATAGCCTGGGTAGCCGCGATCGGCTTCTCGCAGAGAATATGGACTCCTGCTTTGGCTGCCGCCTCGACGTGATCGCCGTGCTTCAGGTTCTCGCTGCAGATGACGACTGCGTCAACCTGGCTCAGCAGGGAGGCTTGGTCATCAAAAAAGCTCAGGTCGCGAGCCTCGGCGAAGGCCGATCCCCTCTCGGCATTATCATCCCAAACTCCAACGACTTCCGAGCTCTCTTCTGCCAAAAAGCAGCTGACAAAACTCGGCGCGTGAACGTGGGCAGCAGAGATGACTCCGACCTTGAGGGCCATAGGCAGAGTTTAGCTCAGACCATTAACTCAGCTAAGGAGCACGAAATAAAGTCCCTGCTTAGGTTTGTGACACTAAGCAGGGACCTTTTATTTTTCCAGTAGAGGCCCTTATCTCCAGAACATTCTTGAGAAGGCGTGGCCGTTTGGAATGGTGGGGCCAGCTGTTCCGACCGAGATTCGGTTCAGCCTGGACATGTCCCAGATCTCAATCGCTCCCGTGCCTGTCACGAAGATAAGCTCGTAAGAGTTTGGAGTCTGGCTTTCAGCCGCGGCAACAGGGGTCAGACCAGCCGGAACAGCTGGGATGTTGACAGGGCTGCCTGCTGCCGGAGCATCGGTGAAGTTCCTCAGAGTCTGGAAGACGCCAAACCTGTAGAGTCTCGTCGTCAGGACCCTTGTTGCTGTATTGAAGATCAGCAGATCCTGATGACTGTCGAGGTTGAAGTCGCCGACTCCTACCAGAGTTTCGTTGGCAGCCAAGGTGTAGAGATTGTAGGTCCCTGTTTGGGCGGTGCCGTTGTAGAGTCTGGCAGCGATGGCTCTGGTCACAGAATCCTGTGTCACAAAGTCCATGCGGCCAGTGTTGTCCATGTTGGCAATGAATCTGAGAGACTCATTGGCGTTTAGGGGCACGTTCAAGGCAGTCGAAGCGCCAAGGGTCGTTCCGGTCACTTCATGTCTGAAAAGTGCCCGAGTGGCCGTTTCCATCGTGACAATCTCGCTTGTGCCTGTCGAGCCAGCGACTTCGCCTCCCCCTACGACCGTATGTCCAACAGGGAAGCTGCCGGTCAGAGCCGTCTCAACTCCAGTTCTGAAGTTGGTGGTCCTAAAGGTTCTGGTGGCAGTGTTGATCATTAGGGCCTCGCCACGACCGTTGTTTCTAACCCCTGTCATCGAGACACTGTTGGCAGCTGAAGCGAGGATGTTGGCCGAGGCGACAGTCTCCGGCAGAACGTTGGGAGTGTTGCGGCTGGTGACAATGCTGCCGTCAGCTCTTTCTCCGTTGCTGCCAAATCCCCATGACCTCACAGATCCTGCCCCGATGAAGAAGGAGTGCCTGTTGCCAGAAGCGACCTGGGTGATGTTGGTCGCAGATGCGATGGTGTTCCAGGTGTTCGTCGATGGTCCGCCGACAGGAAGACCATCTCCTCTCTGACCGTGCGAGTTGCTGCCTGTCGTCATGACTTGGCGGACTCCTCCGTAGGGAGGGATGCGAAGCAGAATTGAGTGGTCCAGGCCGCCCTGAATCATTCGCACGTCGGTCAAGCCAGGAATGAGGGTGGGAGCGAACTTGCTGACGAAGGTGCCATCTCCCAGCTCTCCGTTGGTGTTTTTGCCCCAGCCAACCACTTGGCCATCGGCTCTAATCGCAAAGCCATGCTGGTTGCCTGCAGCGATGTCTACCACACCCGCGGCCAGCAGGGCAGGGAGCGTATTGTTCGTCGATCGTCCATTGGCTCCTTGCAAAGAGCTTCCCCATGACCAAACTCGTGCACTTGTGTCAAGGGCAAAGCCGGCAAAGGCGCCAACGGCAATGTTGGCAATGCCGCCCAACCCGACAATCTTGGTTGGAACAGTAACGTTTGTCAAAGGTGTTGTGGCGCACTGGCCAACATTGTTCTGTCCCCAAGCCCAGACTTCACCGTTGCCATCCAAGGCGAGGACTGTGGGAGCGTTGGCGGAAATGAGCCTGATGTTGCTGATACCCGGAACCTGAGTTAGAACAGTTTTAATGGCGCCGACGCCAGAGGTTCCGTCGCCGTGCTGGCCAAAGGTTCCTTGGCCCACGGTCCAGACTGTGCCATCAGATTTCAGCACAACAAGACAGTTTGCCGAAGCGACCGCCTGCACAATGTCGTTGGTTGTGTTGATGGCACTGAAAAACTCTCTAAATCTGTTTGTGCCATCTCCCACCTGAAAGTTGTTGTTGAAACCAGAGGCGAGGGCGTTGGTCGGGGGGCGAACTTGGAAAGTGTCGGTCCTTGTCTCTCCGAGAGCCGAAGTAGTGAGTGTTATGTTCTGAAACCTATCAAGCGACGCTGGATTGCCTAATGCAGCGTTTACTACAAAAATACCAAATCCAGACCCAAATGTCTCCGAGTAGGTTGGCAGGACTGTGGTGTTGCTGCTTGTGACTGTAAAGGGCGTTGATGCTGTGGCAGCCGTGTTGAGCCTTGTCGCAATAAACACCTTCTGACCCGTCACCGCGTTCATAGGGTAGACAAAGCTGCCTCGCAGCTTGGTCGCCTCGACAGTAAAGCCGGCACTTCTCGAATCTCCATTAAGTGTCGCCGTCACCGTCCCGGTAAAGCCTGCCTCAAAGGCTGGGTTGGGCCTAAAGGTGAAGAAAGCAGTGTCGTCGGGTGATGGAACTGTAACTGTGGCTGGCGCAGAAGTGTAATTACCCGGCGGAGAGTAGCTGAGGTTCACAACTGTATCAGTTTGGAACTGTCCATTAAGGGTCACCTTTCCTGTAACAAGCCCCCCTGCTGCCACAGTTGACGGTGTGACCACAATGGATGCTACGTCAACTTTGCGTACCTGCAGAGTCTGAGTGGTGCTGGCTGACCCAATAGATGCAGTGATCGGAACATTGACATTAACAGGAGTTTGATTGGCAAAAACCAAAATTTCACCAGATTCGCTGCCTGCTGGAATAAAAAGAGAAGATGGTCCATTGACAAGCCCTGAACCATAAGTTACAGAAAATGTCAAGTCTATTGGGGCTGGTTCCGATATGCTGATTTCAAATAATGCCTCGTTAGTGAGTGAGCCACCAACAACTGAACCGGGGGTCATCGTTGAAGGGAAGGGTGGAACCAGTGCTCCCTGCCTCAAATTAATTGCAAAGCTGTTCCAGGTGCCTGTATCTTGAAGGAAAGCGTCGGCTACTTCCAAAGTCCAAGTGCCAGAAGGGTTTTCTCCCCAAAAGGCGTTGCTGGTAAAGGTCCAGTTAATGTTGTCAACTCCATCGAAGTTGGATCTCCTCATCAGCCGGCTTTTGGTGCCAGAGGGCGAAGTGAGATAGGCTTCAAGGTCGCCACGAAAGGTGTGGGTGATATCTAAGGTCACCTCAACTTCTTCTAGTGGAACTCTTGTCGTAAAGGCAGTCGTCCTAGAAGTCGCCACCCCCAGCGTGCCGTTCACAGTGGAATCGGCGATGGCGGCACCGACAGCTATGGTGCCGGATGAGGTTTGGGTCAAGGGAGTCACAGTCGGATACAATAGGATTTGATTACGGAGGTTCCCCGCATCGATAAGGCCAAAGCCGTAATTCTGATTAAAGGTTAGGCCTGCCCCGTTCGTCTTCCAGCCGCCATCAGATTCTGGGCTTGCATCGGTGAGGTCTATTTTTCTTGCAGTTCTGGCAAGCATGTGCTTAAGGAAGCGAACTTCTAAGTTCGGCTTGAGCTGCTTTGCCAAGGCCGCTACGCCAGAGGCAGCAGCCGCGGCCGCTGAAGTGCCAGTAAAGGCATTGGTGTAATCGAAATCAGGGTGACCATTAAGGCCGCCGAACGCGATCATATCTGTCGTCGTGATATTCGCCGTTGGTGGACTTGTTGTGAAATCGGTAAACCCAGATGAAGGGGCCGTGACAAAAACGTTTGCACCAAAGTTGGAGTAGTTGGCAAAGGTGCCGCGTGGGGCCAGGGCAGCCACAGTGATGGAGTTGGGGCTGTTCTGAAGGGCTTTTTTGTTCGTATCTTCAGCACCAAGTCCGCGATCGTTGCCGGCTGAAAAGAAGTGAATTGTTCCGGCGGAGGCAGAATTTGCCAAGGCGGCCAGTTCTAGGTCGGCAGCTTCGTAGTTCGTGCTGGGCCCGTAAGAGTGGTTCTTGATCTTAATTGTTCTGGTGCCACCGCTTGAGTTGAATTCTGTGGCAGCGGCAAACATGGCAGCAGTTGGGCTGGCAAAGTTGACCTTGAGTCCGGCTAGACCCGCGAATGGAGCCGCTCCTGTGACTCCAATTCCGTTGCCTCCTCTGGCTGCGATGATTCCGGCCGCGGCTGTGCCGTGGAAGTCGCCCACATTGTCAGGGGCGGCATTTGTATCGTTAAAGGCAAAATCGAAGCTGTCGGCCAAGCTGTAGTTGGGAGAAAGGTCGGGATGAAAGCTTTGGACTCCGTTATCAACCACTCCGACAAGGACGCCAGTGCCTGTTAAATTGATTGACCAGGGAACAGACATATTAATATCGATGGCCGCCCCTCCAATGTCGGATGTGTTGCGCAGATTCCATTGGCCCAGCTGACCGGCTGGGTTGTTGAAGGTGAAGAAGGGATCGTTGGGGACGAACTGGTGCTGAACCCTCTGGATTTTTTGGTTGATAGAGCAGAATTCAATCAGGGGATCATTCTGCCAATCTTGGCTGAGCTTATGGGCATTGCCGACTGATCCGGCCTGGTAAACCACCCACCCGCCTGGGTAGGCGATTTTGATTGGCACGTTTTTGAGCTTGCCAAAATTCTCCGCCATCTTTTCAGACTTAAGCTTGACCACAACCTCTGGCAGATCGATGTTTTTGGAGGCTAGGGCCGCATCCGGCTTCTTCTGGTTCTGATTTGGGGCAGCAAAGGCTGAGCCGGCAAGAGCTGCGATGCCAGCGATAAGGAAGAGGCTGTGCAGCCATGGTCTAGCGGCAGATCTGTAAGTTGGCATCATTGAGCTTCAGTCTCGCACCTGTTCACCCCAAGGCGGGGAGGCGCAATTGTCTCCGTATGCAGCCATTATGGCGAAAAGCATCAGCCCTTAATGAAATTTAACAATAAGAAGCTGTTTCTTTCTAAACTTAGACACTTCTTCTGCCTGGATAAAGGCGAAGTGGGTGTTGGGGAGCGAGCCTACTCCCCAACGCCGATGATCTGGCTGAGCTGACTTTGAACATCAACCAGCTTTTTAAAGGCTCCGTTCTTAGACATCAGCTCTTCGTGAGTTCCCATTTCAACCACCTCTCCCCGCTCGAGAACAAAGATTCTGTCGGCGTTGCGAAGGGTGGATAGTCTGTGGGCGATGGCGAAGGTTGTTCGGCCCTTGACCAGGTTCTGGATAGCTCCTTGAATCTGCCTTTCCGTCTCGACGTCTACGGAAGAAGTCGCTTCATCCAAGATCAAGATTCGAGGGTCGTGGAGAATGGCGCGGGCGATAGAGATTCGCTGCTTTTCGCCACCAGAGAGCCTGGCTCCGCGCTCACCGACGACAGTATCGTAGCCTTCTGGCTTGGCCAAAACAAAATCGTGAGCGTTGGCCGCCTTGGCCGCTCGCATGATTTCTTCCATGCTTGCGCCTGGCTTGCCGTAGCTGATGTTCTCAGCGATAGTTCCGTGGAAGAGGAAAGGATCCTGCAGGACGATTCCGATTTGGGCTCGGTATTCCTGAAGACTCATGTCTTCAATATCGATTCCATCCACCAAAATTCGGCCTTTATCTGGAGCATAAAAGCGGCAGACAAGGTTAATGGTTGTCGATTTTCCTGCGCCAGAATGACCGACCAAACCGATCATTTCTCCTGGCTTCACATCGAAGCTGAGGTTCTTGATAATCGGGTTGGATTTATCGTAACCGAATCGGACCGATTCAAAGATCACTCCGCCTTCGACCTTGTGCAGAGTCTGAGCACCGGAATCACCTTCGGGGACCATATCCATGATCTCGAAGATTCTTTCGCCGCCGGCCATGGCTCGGCTGAACCAGTTGTTGATTTGGGCGAACCACTGAAGAGGTCCGTAGACCAAGGCCACATAGGCGCTGATCATCCAAAAATCGCCCAAGGGCAGAGTGCCGTTAAGCACCATGTAGCCGCCCACAGTCCAGTTGATGACTGCGCCCAGCGAAGTACAGAGGCTCATAAAGCCAAAAGCCGTGTGCCAGCTTTGGTCCGCGTTGAGGGCGGCATCGCGAAGCTCGTTGCTGCGCCTGGTGAACTTGTTAAGCTCGTGGTCTTCGCGGGCGAAGGCTTTGACGACCCTGATTCCCATCAGAGATTCGCCAAGGTGCATGTGAACCCTGGCCATCTTTTGGCTGACCCGGTGGAACTTGGTGCTGATTGGCCTCCACACCTTGATGTTGATGAGGGCAACAAGGGGGAAGGGAGCCAGAACACACAGCGCCAGCACCCAGTTGGTGAGCAGAAGCAGCACCAAAACTCCGCAGAGCATAAGGAAGTTGATGACCAGGAAGGGAAGGCCATCGACCAAGAACGACCAGACTCGTTCTGTATCCTGCGTGACTCGGCTGGAGATCGCGCCCGTTGGTTTGCGGTCGAAGTAGGCGATCTGCAGGTACTCAATAGCCCGGTACGTGGCGGTTCTCAGATCCGCCGAAATGTGGGTGCCAAGGTAGGTCATCAAGCGCCCGTTAATGATCTGGAGTCCAGCGGCAAGGGCCAGAACTCCGGCCCAGGATGCCACCAGGCCAAAAAAGAGCATGTTTTGGTTGCCAGCGCCAAAAATGTTTGTCAGGAAATCTGGCACCTGCTCTTTGTTGAACATGTTAATCAGCCAGCCCTGAATTCTTGGCGGAAGGAGGTTGAGGGTTGTGGAGGTGAGGGCGCAGACAATCAGCAGCATGGCCGCCTTTCGGTAAGGACCCAAAAACTGCGAAATGCGCATCAGGGTTTTGCCCCTGTTGACGCAGACCGGGCAGATGCCATCTTTTTCTGGCAGAAGCCTTTCGCACTTAGGGCAGCGGGTTTTCTGCACCTTCACGTTGATCATCAGCTCTTCGCCGGCCGTCAGCTGTTCGATGCCACGGGCCGCTTCGGAAAAGAGATTGCTGTGAGTTTGTGAAAAGGTGATGATCGAGATGGCCTCGCCGGATTTGAGCTCCAGCACCATGCGGCCGCCGCTGACCAGGGGTTCAGTTTTGCTTCCCTTGATTTCGGCAATGGGAACCCGGAAAACTATTGCGCCGACTTCATCTGTGACAATGACTTCATCTTTAGTGACGCTGAGCTTGCGGACGCCAAAAAGCGCCTCTTCAGTGATATCGGATTCAAGCTGAAAGAGCAGTTCGGAATCTGGAGGCAGGGTTGTCAAGGATGGTGACTGCATGGGATCGCTGCCCTCGGGCAGAGAAAGTTTCCCCTCGGGGATAGGTTTCCAGACTCGGCGGCAGAGGTTGGGTTAGCCCGTGGCCGCACTTTGACTCGTTCTGAGACTGGTCGTGTCCCAGATTGTGTGGGTGGTCAGGGAGCCTGCTCTTCAGTTGGGCGGACTGGGCATGTGGCTCGGAGCTGTAATGTTGCTGTTAGCTAAGCAGATATGGGGGCGGAAGGTCAAGAGTCTTTTAACTGCAGCTAAAGATTCCTGTTCATATCCGGTCATTTGGCCCTCCCCCTGTGGGGCTTTTTCGTTTGGGCTATGCCGCCGGGACCCAGGCGGAGGCCCTGGCGCAGTGCCGCCTGGGTGGGATACACTAGAGACTGCGAGCGGGAGTAGCTTAATGGTAAAGCTCCAGCCTTCCAAGCTGATCACGCGAGTTCGATTCTCGTCTCCCGCTCCAACTTCCGCACCTTAAGCGGGTGTAGTTCAATGGTAGAGCGTCAGCTTCCCAAGCTGAATGTTGCGGGTTCGAATCCCGTCACCCGCTCCAAATTTTGAACCTGCCGGACCTTGATCTGGTTCTTTCTCAACCCTGTGCGTTCAAGATCGTGGCAATGCTTTTCGTGAGGCCTGTCAATTCCCTTAGCCAATCAGATGCCGGACTGCCTCTGCCTCAGTTTCTTGCTGCTGGTGGCAGCCCTGAACCGGGCTTGCTTATCGCAGAAAGCTTTGAGGGCAGAATTTTTAGGGCAGAGCAGGGAATGCACTTGGCGGCCCTTTGTGCTCGAGCTTTCGAATCTCCCATGACCTACGTGATTCGAGGCTTAGTGCTGGATCATTGGTACGCTAAAGGTCTAGCCGAGAATCTGGAAAGGCAGGGAATAGGCGCGTGGCTGACGGAGAGGGGACCGAACAAATACTTCATCGCGCAGTCGCAGAATCCCGAAGACTTGGCAATGATTCAACTCTTAGAGTGGGGGGACTTTGCCTTCACTGCTGGAACCAATCTTCATCACCTTAGGCAGAGCAATGACTGGAACCCTTCACCTGCACATCCTCTTAATGGGGCTGAGGTGGACATCGTAGAACTCGCCTGGAACGGTGCTTTTGACCTGCACGGTGTTTACTCAGCAGGGGCTGACAGGATCGCAGAGTTCGTACTTGAGGATCCAGAGATCATTTACAATCCCCGAGAGATTTTGCTAGATGAATCTGATGTACTCGGTGAAGGCCGTCGCGGTTGGGACCTATTTGATTAAGTTGGCTGATTTTTTGCAATGTGACCGCTGTAAGAAAAACAAGACAGGGCACATCTTGACCGATGCGCCCTGTCTGAGGGATCTGCGATGGCTCTTGATATCGGCTTACTTGGCGAGTGTCAGCCAGTGCATAGTGAAGGGGCTTATCGCGTTTCCATCCATCATTCGCGGAGCCAGCCACTCCGTGGGACTGGCTTTTTGGTGATCGCTTAAGGCATGAGGGGCGATTCCGCCATTGGCAAAATTGAAAGTCCACCTCCTTATGACCGTGGTTTCCTGAGTCACCTCGAGGGTATGGAGCCCGGACATGCTCGCCAGTTCCTTGACTCCGATAGCGTTCTTGTCCGGCTTGATGAAAGGCTGCTCGAACCGAGAGTAGCCTGGTCCACTAGGTCTCCTTTTATCGCCAACAGCTACGATTGTCGATCCCTTTTTGAGAGTCGCGACCACTGTTGGGTCACCGGGCTTTAGTTCGTCAAGTGCGACCCAAAAGACAGCGTAGGCATCCTGCCTGTAGCCGTCATCTGGCTTATGCCTAATGAAGGCTCTCTCTTTCCAAGGGCCGGTCAGCTGCCAGGAAGTCTTGGGGTCAAGGGGGTCGCCGCCAGAGACTTTCTTTAATGTGAAGTCAAACTTGCCAGCCAGCTTTCCATCCACCATCACCTCGAATGACCGTGGTCCGTCAGAAGTGCCAAGGCTGACGGAACCAGGCGTTCTAGACATGACCATCGAAAAAACCCCTGCTTTGGCGGTGGGGTTGCGAAACTGCATAGTGTGGAGTGTCTTGTCTCCTTCCTTAACTAGGAGTTCGCACTTAAAGACACCCGTTGGGGCAAAGGCGATCTGCAATGCGCTGAATCGAACCATTGGCTCGGCAGCGGCTAGATAGAACTGGGTGCTTTCCAGAAAGGAGTTAAGAACCACACTGGGGGCCGGGGTCGGCTGTGCAAGCGATGCGGCCAAGAGGAGCGAAGAAAGCATGCGGAATCATATTTCAGTTTCTCTTCATTTTTCATCGGCTTTGCTTTGTAGAATTCTTTTACTTGCAAAGTTCTTTTAGAAGGTGGAGGTTAAACTCTCTGTCAAGTGCAAAGAGATCCTGTCGGCTATGGTTTGCAAAAGGGATTTGTTTCCAGAGAAAGGGTGCTTCGCCTTCTCGCTTTGCTCCCAGAGATGTCAGGAGAGGCAGGGACGAGGCGGCTTCTGGACCATGAGTGGTGCCAAGAGCTGGCCCTCAGTCAGTCCTTTGTTCAGCTGGCTGAGGAACTGATCGGCCCGGGTGCCGCCCCACGGCGGGCGATTCTGTTCGACAAGACTGCTGGCGTCAATTGGAACTTAGGCTGGCATCAAGACACAAAGATTCCTGTTCGGTCTATTCGCAAAGAGCTGCCGGGATTCAATGCCTGGTCTGAGAAAGAAGGTGTCGTTCACGTCCTTCCACCCCTAGAGGTTTTGGAAAAGTGTGTGGCCCTTCGGCTTCATCTCGATGACTGCTCTGCCTCCAACGGAGCCTTGAAGGTGATTCCTGGGAGCCATATCAAAGGAGTTCGGCCAGACATAGACCAATCAGAACTAGAGAGCCAGACAATCTTAGAAGCAGAAGCGGGCGACCTGATCTGGATGAGGCCCTTGGTTTTCCACGCTTCATCAAAAGCAGAATCGCCAAATCATCGGAGGGTGATCCACATCGAATATTCCTCGGCGAACCTGCCCGAAGGTTTGCAATGGGCGTGGCCGACTTAGGCCATCTCTATAGCTTGCTTAACCAGAGAAGAAGCGTAGTCCAGGTCAAGATCACTTAGAGTTTTGAACTTTAGGTGCCTCATGTTGGCGCCTGTGCCTTTCAGCAAGGCCTTGGGGTCTGATAAATGCGCCCCACGCTCAAAGCCAAAGTTCACGTCGGTTTTGTTGGCGATAAAGTAGCAGATGTACTTTCCCTTGTGCCAATAAACGGGGCGGCTCCACTTCCATGCCTCTTCCAGTTCAGGAAAGGATTGCTTCAAGCATGAGCGAAGTGCGTGACAGATTTCTTTTTGGGGGCTGGGGAGCCCGGCAATGTAGGCCTCAATCTGTTCGAGGTCTGTCATCTCTGCCTCTATTCCAGCCTGACCCCGTTGGCAGAAAGGCAGAACTTGTAGCCGAACGAAGCGGCTGAAGTGCGGCACATTACCATGCGGGTAAGGAAGATTTCGAAGTACTCCATGACAGTCGCAAACTGCGAGTCGATCTGCAGAGTCAGCTCCAGAGTCTTCAGCTCCTGGTTCATTTCCACTCGGCTCTGAACGACAGCGTAGTTGACCCTGTCGTGGATGTCAAAGGTCTCCATCATGGGGTTCTGCACGCGGCTGCGGTGAACATCGCTTTTATCGGCAATGATCAGGGCGGCAGACATGGTCGAAATGGGAGTGCCGCTCATCTCTTCGTGGTTGCCAATAGCGCCGATGATGGGAGCAATCTCTTCCACCGGCATTCCCATTTCGTTCAGCAGGTTGTAGGCCAGTCCAGCCCCGCTGACAGGGTGGCCAATGCGGTTGATCACATTGCCGATGTCATGCAGAAAGCCCGCAATCTGCCCGAGTTCAATCTGTCGAGCGGGGACTTCCAAGCCTTCCATGATGTAGCGGGTGATTCCACTTACAATGCCCATGTGTCTCTGGCCATGTTCTGTATAGCCCATGGCCTTCATCACTTCGTTGGCCCCTTCAATCAAGGCAATCGCCTTAGGGTTCGCCTTCACGTCTTTGAGGGTGATCGGGGCTGAATCTGCGTTTGTGATCATGCTAGGTTTCTTTGCCTTCTACGCTGAAGGGAGTCTGGGAGGTCAAGGCTGAACGTAGAGATCAACCTTGCCTTTGGAGGCCTTGTTAAGCCACCAAGTAATGCCTTTTTCGCCCTCATAAGCCTTTATTCGGGGAATGATGTAGGGGCGGAACTTCTTATCCAAAGGAGATCTGCCAGGGCCTGCCCCAGCCGCAGCCACTGCTGAGAAGGAGATTTTTCTGCCTTTGTAGTTGAATCCGTTTTTAATGAGGCTGCTGGTTGGATAGCTGCCGAAAGGGGGAGCTAGTGAGGTCACCTTTGCGCCAAGGTTCTCCAGCCAAATCACCGATTCACCCACTTCTCGCATGATCTTCGATGACGAAGACTTGCGAAGGTCAATGTGATTCATGGTGTGGCTGGCAATCTCGCTGCCCCAATCCTGAAGCATTTTAATCTTCCTGCGGCCCTCTCTCTTCACCCCAAAGGGGCCGTTATCGAGGGCGAAGAAGGTGCCTTTCACGGGGAAATCGGGGTGGGTTTTGGCGAAGTTCAGCCAGATTCCAACAAAGCAGTCGGAATCAATGGTTCCATCCTTCTTGAACCTAAACTGGTCTACCCAGGAATCATCAAAGGTGAGAACGACGGGGGAGGCGCCCGGCGGGAGATTCATTTTGCCCGTGGCGTAGTCTCTTAAAGTGACGGGGCGATACCCTTCCTTGTAGAGCCGCGCCAAATCGCTTTTGAAGTTTGCCCGGCTGCGCACCATGTTGGCTTCTTTGTCGCCGATGCGGTGATACATCAGCACCATGACTTCGCCCATCGTGTTCGCCGGACGATTCGTGACCCTTTTGGGCTTCGGAGCCGGCACATTGCCGGAATTGGCAGAGCGCAAAGCCCCGCCTGATGAACTCAACTGGCCGGGAACAAAAATCCCAGCCAGGAGCATGATAGTTAGGAATCCGTTCCTGATCATCAAGTCCTCTTCACCATCCCCATGGCGCGTTCTCGCCATTCTGACGCCAGTGCGTAAGAGGCCTCTAGGGAGTCCGCCTCTGCGTAAATTTTGACCATGGGCTCAAAGGGGTCAGGCAGGGCAAGCACCCATGCACCTGGCCTTCGGGATTTGATTCCGTCGGTCAGATCCAGCGTTCCCCAATCGCCCAATTCTTCGGCAAGCAGCCTCATCACCGTGCCCTTGTCTTCGTAGCCGACATCTGCAGGCAGGGTCGCCACGTTGAGAGGGGGCAGGTCGTTGGTGATATCACTCAGACGTGCGCCAGTTCGCTCCAGTTTCCATAGAAGTCGGGCCAAAGCGTACATGGCATCAAAGCCCGGAGTGAGGAGAGGGAAGATGAATCCGCCGTTGCTGTCGCCAGCAAATGAGACCTCGCCAGATTCGGCGCAGGCCATGAGGCCCCTTGCTCCGGCCCGGCCAATCATCACATCCGCACCCTTCGCTTTGAGGGCCTGAATCAATGAATCTGGCGTCGTGACATCGACTGCGATCTTTGCCGAGTTGGATGAAGCGGCCACGACCATCGCAGCAGCTCCGAGGAGTTGAAGACCTGAGAGGGGAAGCCCCCTATCGTCCACAACCATCATCCTTTCGCCTTCGTTGACGAAGAGAATTCCAAGGTCGGCATGAAGCGAGGCGGCGATCTGAGCGACTCGCCTGAGGTGGACCATGATCTCCTCGTCGGTTCGAGGAGCGGCCTTGGCGTCGTTGACAGCGTTGAGGCTGACCGATTCGACCCCTAATCGATGAAGGAAGGAGGGGAAAATAGGGCTGATTGAGCTGAAGCCGTAGTCGATGACCAGCCTCATGCTGCTTGAGAGTCGGTAATCCTCAAGTGCTCCAAAGAAGTCCTGCTCGTACATCTCGGCCGCCCTGGTGGCGACGTCAATCGTTCCGACTTCATCCGGGTCGGTACGTCGGAACTCTTCGCGGAAGAAGTTGGACTCGATCTTTCTCTGTGCGGCAGAGCTGATGTAGCGGCCCTGACCATCCAGCAGCTCCATAAGAGTCATGCGGGCGCTGCCAGGCATCTTGCGAATATTGAAAGCTCCGGTTGCGCCGATCGCCCGGGTGTGGTGCCGAGTGATGGGGAGTGGGGCGCTCCTCATATCAATCACCTGGCAGCCCGTGCTGAGAAGGCTGGAAATCACCGCCCTCTTGGTCATGCGGCTGGACTTGCTGGAGTCTCGGCCCGTGACGACCCTTGAGCCAGTGGGGAGAGTGGAACCATAGGCGAGGCCAAGGCGGACGGCGAATTCTGGGGTGACTTCGATGTTGCTCAGCCCGCCGACACCAAGTTCTCGGAAGAAGGAACCCTTCCACCGAGAGCCGCTGACCAGGCTCATAGTCAAAGTCGCGCCGCGCTCAATATGCTTGTCTGGCCAGACCTTGACCTTGGCCTTGATGGTGGCTCCAACATCGACAAGAGTGTTGTCGCCTACGACAACGTCTTCTCGAAGAATCGCCTCCTTCTTAATCGTGCAGCGTCGGCAGAGAATCGCTCCTTCTGCCTGAACGGCCTGGCCAATATAGCAGCCTTCCCAGACGACAGATTCTTTTACGACTGCATCACAGTCGACGATGGTGCCGTCGCCGATGACCGTATTCGGGCCAAGCTGAGCCCCCTTCTTGATGCGGCAGTCTGACCCGATGCAGACAGGTGCGGTGAGTTGGACCCCGTCTTCTACAACGGTTCTATCTCCGACCCAGATGCCAGGGCTGACTTCTCGGCCCGGAACTGGAAGACCGGCATCTCCAGAGAGAAGATCGTTTTGGGCTTGGCGATACTGCTCCAGATTTCCAATATCCGACCAGTACTCGTCGGCAATGTAGCCGTAGAGAGGCATGCCTTCTCTCAGCATTTTAGGAAAAATGTCTTGGCTCCAGTCGTAGCTTCGGTCTGGCTCCATGAGGGCCAAAACTTCTGGCTCAAGTATATAGATGCCTGTGTTGACCGTGTCGCTAAAGACTTCGCTCCAGCCTGGCTTTTCCAAAAACCGGTCGATGTGGCCGTCTTCGCGGGTGATGACGACGCCGAATTCCAAGGGGTTGGGCACCCTTTTGAGAATCAGGGTGGCCATGCTGCCCTTTTCTTTGTGCCAGGCAATGGCTTTGGTCAGGTCAATCGAGGTGAGGGCGTCGCCAGAGATGATGACGAAGGGTTCGCCTTCCAGCAGGTGGTCCGCCATCTTGACCGCCCCGGCTGTGCCGAGGGGATCTTTTTCGATGGAATGCTTGATCGACATCCCCAGGTCGGAACCATCGCCGAAGGTGGCAATGATCTCGTCGCTCAAGTAGTGGAGGGTTGTGACAACTTCAAGCAGACCGTGGTCTTTGAGAAGCAGAAGAATGTGCTCCATGATGGGGCGGCACCCCACCGGCGCAAGCGGCTTTGGCCGATTGATTGTCATGGGCCTCAGTCTTGAGCCCTCTCCACCTGCCATCACGACCGCTTTCATGAACTGCCTTGTACTCCCTGATTATTCAACAGCTTTAGCCTTCTCTTTCCATCCCAGAAAAATGCAGGGCTTAGGGCGAAGGGTAAGAGTTACGGCCTGAGTATTTCTTCTCTGGCAATGGGCTGGCTCGGGTCGGCTTCCAAGGCTTTTCGAAGAAATTCTGCTGCCTCTGATGACCGGCTCTGCCTCTTTCTTAAGACTCCAAAAATGGCCAGGGCCTCGGCGTAATGGGGATTTGTTTCTAGAGCCAAGTTGAGCTCATGTTCAGCCTGGTCGAACTCGTCTAAAGCCATCAGAGCTTCGGCTCTTCGGCACCTCACGTCTGCATAACCGGGGGCGAGGGCAAGAACCTCGCTGTAAGCCATGGCTGCCTCCATCCACTTTGACTGCTTGCCCAGGTCATCGCCGCGGCGGATAAGCTGAGCCGCCTGATCTGAGAAGGGAAGTCGAAGGCGAAGAAGCTGCTGGGGATCCTCGCCTGCAGTCCTCATGCCTTCGGCGAGACGAGGGGAAGATTGGGCCGCCTGCTGAAGAGAGAGTTTAGCTTCAGCCGGATTGCCTGCCTCGATTTGCAGCACGGCTCTGTGAATCAGGGCTTCAGCGTACTTCGGATTGATCTCCAAGGCCTTGGCAAGGCTCTCCATCTGCTCTTTTTTCTGGCCTAAAGATCGTTCGGCTCTGGTCCGGGCCAGCCACAGATCGGCAAATTTGGGTTCGAGTTCTAAAGCTTCAACCAGAAGCTTGTGCGCTTCGCTTGGGTCATTTTCCAGAAGCTGTTTGGCGAGCGAGCCAAGTGCTCCAGCCAAAGATCTCCTGACAACGCTTTTTAAACTGGATTCAAGATGCTCTTGGTGGGCCTGGCGAAAGAGTTCAATGGCCTGAGTCCAGTCGCCACGGGTCTTGGCCCTTACGCCCGCGTCGTAAGAGACGTTCTGTCCGAATCCATACCACTTGCCGACAAAGCCCATACCTGGCCGCTGCTGGAGACCAAGGATAAGAGGTGGAAGAAGGAGGAGGTGGCCATCCTTGGCCTCCGCCCGCCATTCCTTGGTCTATGGTACGGGACGGAAGAACCCTGGAGAAAGCACCGGGGTTCTGTTTTCAATAAGCCGAAGTGTTCTGGACGATGAGCGGAGTGAACCGATAGACCTGATAGTTGTCGGTAGAAAGGTCCATTTCTTCGACTGCCATTCCGGCGGCATCGGCTCGCTGGATGTCTTCCTTTGTCAGGCGGCCCTCAGGAGTCAGGAGGATGAATTCCTTGTCGACGAGGGTCAGCACTTCATCAAATGAGCCTGTCTTCAGGGCCTGGCTCTTGAGATAGAAGAAGAGCGAAGGCTTTGAGGTCTCGTTGATCGTCAGCTTGATTTCGACATCGCTGGAATCTCTTCCAAAGCGATAGAGCACGACAGGAGTCTTGAGTTCAGCAAGCTTTCTGGCGATAGCATGCACCTCCGGCCCCTTCTGCCGGTTGTATTCGTACATGAAGCCGAAGTTAGCGGCCAGGCAGATGAATCCTGCCCAGACAGCGGCAGGCACCATGAGGCTTCCGATTTCCAGCCCAGGCTTTCTCATTACAGCACGCGCCGCCAGCAGCACAAGGGGAGGCAGAGAAGGAGCAATGTAGTGAGGCAGCTTGCTTCCGGAAATGGAGAAGACGGCAAAAATGACCAGCGCCCAAGTCCAAAGGAAGAAGATAAGTGCGGCTTGATCTGACTCGGCGGGCTCACGCTTGAAGAGACCCTGTTTGACTGCCCCGACAAGCCACGGAAGGAGGCCAGCTGCCAAGACGATGGGATAGTAAAGGGGGTGAAGCCAAAGAGGAACTCGATGGGCGAGGTCTCCACCAGCGAAACGGCCCAGGTTCTGCTCGACCAAGTACTTCTGAACGAAGACATTGCCGTTAACCATCAGGCAGGGCACATACCAGGTGGCAATAATTCCAAGCCCGAGGATGATGGGGCCGATCCAATGGCCTTTGTAGCCCTGGCGAAGGTTTGGAAACTTAAAGAAGATGATTGCGGCAGTAACGATAAAGAAAAACCCTGCCACAGGGCTCTTAGCCAGTACTGAGAGGCCGAGACAGGCAGCCGCTCCCCACCTGAGGGCAGGCTTGCCGTTGATCGATTCCCAAAAGAGAATGAAGCAGGCAGTCAGGGTTGCAACGAAGGTGGCATCGGTCAGCATCATCCGGCCGATCGCGACTGCAAGAAGGCTGGAACTGTAAGCCAAAGCGGCCAGAATCCCCGTCGCCTGACCAAAATGCTTTGTGGCGAACTTCCAAAGCATCCACGCCGTGACCAGGGTCATGATCACGCTGGGAAGGCGAGGGCCAAGATCCTGCCCGAAAAGTTGAATGGCAGGGATCGCCATCCAATAGACAAGAATCGGTTTCTCGAACCATGGGACACCGTTGAGCGATGGCGTGATGTAATCGCCTCTCAGCATCATGTCCATGGCAACCGCGCCATAGAAGCCTTCGTCGAGGTCGGTCAGCCCGTACAGCCACCAGCCAAGCAGAGGAACAAGGCACAGCAGGGGCCAGAACCTGTGCCAGCCAACAAGGCTGACTGTCTTTGAGTCCTGGGTCTGACTGGCCATCGTATCGATTTTGGATTGCCCTGGCAAGCCTCTAGGTAATCTGCCTTCTGCAATGAGGCGAGCATTGATCGTTTGGGGCGGATGGGATGGCCATGAGCCCGAACAGGTTGCCAACCATTTTGGAGACATTTTAACGTCCGAAGGTTTTGAAGTGGAAATCTCCTCCACGCTCGATTCACTTCTGGATGAGGAGAAGCTGAAGTCACTGTCACTCTTCGTTCCGGTCGTGACCATGTCGAAAATCACCTGGGATCAGGTGAGCGCAATCACCAAGGCAGTTCGAGAGGAAGGCGTCGGCATTGCTGGCTGCCACGGCGGCATGTGCGATTCTTTCCGTGAATCAACCGAGTGGCAGTTTATGACGGGCGGTCAGTGGGTTGCTCATCCTGGCGACAATGGCGTCACCTATACGGTGAACGTTCACGGCAGCCACCCAATCACAGAAGGAATTGGCGACTTTGAAGTCACCAGCGAGCAGTACTACCTTCACACCGATCCGGGCAACCTGGTTTTGGCGACAACTCAATTCCCCCACCCGGGTGTGGATGGTCCTCACCTTGGCAACCCCTGTGCCATGCCGCAGGTCTGGGTGAAGAGCTTTGGCAAGGGCAAGGTTTTCTACAACGCTCTGGGACACAACCGCGCAGTCTTCGATATTCCTCAGGCAACTGAACTCATGCGCCGCGGATTCCTTTGGGCTGCGAAGTAAACTCTCTCGCCAGCACGTTAAGTGAGGTGGCCCGACCGAGTTTTTCTCGATCGGGCCTCGTAGTTTCTAAGGTCAGTCTCTAAGATTTAAGAATCAGCCTTCCAGGGTTCTGGGACGGGAATGGTAGGGATCTTTTCCTTCTCGTGACAGGTGTAGCAGGCCTTGGTGTAAGCCTTAAAGGCCGCCATGTGGTCCTTGCCTGGGATCAGGGCCTCTTTCATCGGAGGAACAGCCTCATCAATGAACCAGGTGTAGCTGGCCATACGCTTTGGTCTTCTTTCTGCTCCGTGCTTCATGACGCCGACCATCTTGTCGACCTGATAGTTGGCGTAATCCAGCTGGCCCGCTTTGATGGCGTTGTAGAGTTCGTTGTGGCGATAGTTGACCTCTGCCATGACTGGTTCGTTTCCTCGAAAGTGCTCTGCCAATTTAGCCAGCCTCTCATCGGTGTCGCCTTTCAGCCAAGGATGGGGAGTCTGGGTGGCTATGCCGAACCCGAGAACCACACCTGCGGCAAGGGTGAGTAGGGTGGCAGCAGTGTTCTTGCTCATCAGAATTTTCCTAGTGAGAAGACTACCAGGCAATTCTGAACTTACTTAGATTTTGGGTGAGCTTCCGATACAGCTTCTCTCAGCCTTTCAATTGAGATGTGGGTGTAGACCTGTGTCGCGGCAAGGCTCTCGTGGCCCAGCAGCTGCTGAACGGTCTTTAAGTCGGCGCCGCCATCCAGCATGTGGGTGGCAAATGAGTGGCGCAGAGTGTGGGGACTGACATCTGGCGGCAGTCCGGCGTGCATCGCCCACCGTTTGATGACGTTCTGAACCGTGCGGGTCGTCAAACGAATCCCACGTTGGTTGGTAAAAAGCGGTTCTCCCGGGCCAGAAACTCGTTCGGTGGCGATGTAGCGGGCCAGAGCCTCTCCGGCAGCCTCGCCAAAGAGGGCTGTTCTTTCTTTGTTGCCTTTGCCCAAAACAATCAACTCGCCTTCTTTGAGGTTGAGGTCGGTCAGGTTAATCCCGACCAACTCACTGGCTCGCAGCCCGGCCGAATAAGCAAGTTCAAGAAGTGCCCTGTCGCGCAAGGGGGTCTTGCCGACGTCTTCCTGGTCGAGAAGCGCGGTGGCTTGGTGCTGACTCAGCGCCTTGGGAAGGCTCTTTCTTCTCATCGGAGCCTCAATGGCGTCGCTGGGGTCCTGAGTGATCAAGCCCATCTGCTTGAGATGCTTGGCAAAAGTTCTGAAGGCAGAAAGCCGTCTGGCTCTGGTGCGAGGATCAGGCTGGTTGACCCTCAGCCACTTTAGGATGTTGGCCTCGTTCAGGTCGCCGACCGTTGGGGCGAAGGGAAGCAGCCTTTGAAGATCGCCCCCATAGGCCCGAACAGTGTGAGGCGATTTCACAGCTGCCAAGCGGTCAAGAAAGCTCGACAAAAGCAGGGCGAGATCCTGTGAGCTTTGGCTCAAATCTGCCCCTCCTGTGCCTTCATCTTTGCTTTAGACGAATTCGAGCTTCACTTAGGACCGGCGGCCAGGGCCCCGGACTCTGAAACAAGGATCCCGCCTCCAAGGTAAGCCTTTATTGATGGCCGACGCAAACCATTTGAAGAAGATCTGCCTCATCGACGGACTCGGTGCAGCCTCATCCGCTTTTGGCATGGCAGTCGTGACGGTTCTGCCTCAAGAGTGGTTTGGCCTGCCAAAGTTTGCGACTCTTCTCCTTAGCTTGGTGGCCATCGGCTTTGCGATCAACTCTCTGCGGTGCTGGAAGGCTCGGCCGGCTCCTTTGGGTCGCAGTCTCGTCCAGATCGGCACTCTCAACCTTTCTTACTGCACAGCGGCTTTGATCCTGGCCCTTATCTATAGAACTGAGCTTCAGCCGATCATGGTTGCTTACCTGGCTTTTGAAGGTCTAATCATCGTTCCCCTCTCGATTTATGAGATCAAACTGGGTTTGAAGAGCGAACCTGCCATCTGACTAAGGCGATAGACCTGACTTAAGGCACTTATAAAAATGTCTAGATTGCCAAGGCAAGAGTGGTCCTAAACTTAGAGTGATGGGGAATTACGTAACGGCAGCAGAAGCCGTATCCTGCATTCAAAGCGGCAACCGAGTCTTTCTGCATGGCATGGCAGCCGCACCCCAACGCCTCACCCAGGCGATGGTGGACAGAGCCTCTGAATTGAGAGATGTCGAGATCGTCCATCTCCATACCGAAGGCGACGCGCCCTACTCACGAGCTGAATACAGCGAGTCGTTTTTTGTCAACAACCTCTTTATCGGCGCCAACGTTCGCCAGGCAGTAAGAGATGGTCGGGCTGACTATGTCCCCGTTTTTCTCAGTGAAACTCCTGCCCTTTTCCGAAAAGGAGTCCTGCCTTTGGATGTGGCCATGTTCACAGTTTCTCCGCCAGATAAGCATGGCTATGTGAGCCTGGGAGTCAGTGTGGATGCCGCCTTGGCCGCCTTTCAGAGCGCGAAGATCAAGATTGCCCAGGTTAACCCCAACATGCCCTACACCTTTGGTGACGGCTGTGTTCCGGCCAGCGCTTTTGATGCTCTGGTTTTTGTGGACGACCCTCTTCCGACCCACCCCCCGACAGACCCAGATCCGATCGAAGCAAAGATCGGCCAGCTTGTTGCGGGAATCGTTGAAGACGGAGCCACCTTGCAGATGGGAATCGGAGCGATTCCAAATGCAGTCTTGGCGGCTTTGGACGGACATAAAGGTCTGGGAATCCATACCGAGATGTTCAGCGATGGAGTCATTCCTCTCGTTGAAAAGGGAGTCATCACCAACGAGTACAAAACGGTGCATCCCCATCGAATCGTGGCCACCTTTGTCAGCGGCAGCAAGGCTGTCTATGACTTTGTAGACCTGAATCCCATGGTGCTGATGCGCGATGTCGCTTACGTTAATGACACATCGGTTATTCGCAGGCTGCCAAAGATGACGGCCATCAACAGCGCGATCGAAATCGACATGACAGGCCAGGTCTGCGCCGACTCGATCGGTGCGACGATGTTCAGCGGAGTTGGAGGTCAGATGGACTTCGTTCGAGGGGCTTCACTCTCAGATGGAGGCAAGCCGATCTTCGCTCTTTCCAGCCGCACAAACAAGGGTGTCAGCCGCATCGTCCCTATGCTGAAGCCAGGAGCTGGCGTCGTCACCACCCGCGCCCACGTGCACTATGTTGTGACGGAATACGGCATTGCCGACCTTTACGGCAAGAACCTGAGGCAGAGAGCCAAGGCCCTGACTGAGATCGCCCATCCGGATGACAGAGCCGCCTTGGAAGAGGCAGCCGCCAGCCGCTGGCACTAACCTTGTCGAACGAAAAAGAGAAGGCTCACTCCATTGTGGAGTGAGCCTTCTCTTTGCTTCTATCAAGAAGACTTAGCCGTTGGTCTGAACCAAAGAGGCGTTGTCGATAAGCACGTGGTGCTGTGAAGGAGTGCCTCTCAGCCGGTTGATTCCCTCGAAGCTTCTGAGCCTGATCCTCACGTTGTTGCTAGTGCTGACGAAGTTCAGCACGTTAGAGCTGACTCTTCCAGAGATGCCGTATGCGTTGGTGCCGCTGGGAAGGTTGCCCTGCTTCAGAACCACCCAAGCATTGGCTGAGAAGTTCCAGATGTAGAGAGTTCCCGTGACGACCTCACCCCTTTCACGACTGGCCGATACAACGATGTCCAAAGCGGAGAGCGTGGCTCGGTTGGTGACGGGGAAGTTCATGTCGGTGTCGGTGACCTGACCGACATTGGTAATGCCAGCCGATGAGACGCGGTAAGCGTTTCGGTCAATAGTGGTCAAGCTGGCAAGATTGCCTCCGGTGTTGGTGCCGTTGACAACAGCAACGCTGCTCGGGGGAGTTCCGTTGACATCGCTTGATGGCAGAGAAACGTTCCAGCTGGCGATTGCGGTTTCCCACATCGAATTGAGGCCGAATGTGTTGGCCACACCAAAGAAGGTGTAGTTGTTCGTTGGGTCGACTTCAACGTCAGAGTAGTCGCCAAAGCGCCAGGCCTGGTGAACACCAAGGCTCTCGCCGAATCGAATGGGAGCTCCCATCACGCCGCGAGCATCAGTTGCCTTTCGGGCCGAATAGACGGCCTCTGGAAAGGTGCTGCTGTTGGCGCGAGAGTAAACCACGACGACGTCGCCGAGGCTGTTCTGGGCGATCGAGGGCATCCAGTTATGGAAGGTGGTGCTGGCTATGTTTCCGGACTGAACCAGTGCGGGAGTGCCTGAAACAGGCCAGTTGCCGGGGTTGATTTCGTACCAGGAGACCTGAGCCTTTCCATCTGCAGCCTTGGTTGAGTGAGTCGTAAAGACTCGACCAGCCCTGGCGTAGGTGCTCATGATTCGGTCACCGATGACGTCAAGCATGCCGCCTCTAGCGGGAACGTCTGTGTTGCTGCCAGTGTAGGTAGGCACAGCGACGTTGGTTTGGCTGAGGACAGGGGTGCTGTTCAGGTTGCGAACAGAAAAGAGAGCCAAGGTTGAACCACTGAAAGCAGTTCGAGCCACACCGAAGACAGATGACATTGAAGCATCTGGGGTTCGTGAGAACTGAATCTGCGGAAGGGTTTCAAACTTGGTGGGAGTCACTGCTTGGCCCGAAAGCATAGGAGCCTTGGGCAGAGCGATCACCTGACCGAAGTAGTCGCCAGCAGCGAAGGGGAACATGTTGCCGGAGATGACGAAGCCATCTCGGTTGTAACCCAAGCCGGGGTAGTCCAGCCAGTGGTTGTTGTCGCCACGCTTTACAGCAACGTCAATGCGGTACTTGTACCAAGTTCCCATTGGATTGCTGTCGTCCGAAACGGCCAGAAGAATGAAGCTTCTGCCGTTCGTCTGGTCAAGCTCAAGCTCAACAATGAAGAACCTCTTGGCGAGGTGATCATAGAAGGCCTTGGGGTCGAAAATGAAGTTGGTTGCGTTGAGGCCAGACCAGAATCCTGAAGGAGAGTCTGGCTGCTGGAAGACTCGGGTGCCGTTCTTCTGATAGAAGGCGATAGCTCCGTTGACCGTCTGGACAACGTGAGAGGGGCCAACAGCAATGTCAGGGTCTGGTGGGAAAGAACCAGTGAAGCTGATGCCCGGCCACTTGGCGTTTGGCTGAAATCCGACTTGAGTGGTCGAGACCGAACCGGTTTCCATGCCGTTGTTTGGCTGGGGAGCGATCGGTGGAACCTTCGGGTTTGAAGGTCGAACTGGTCTTGACTTCTGGCTCAGGTTGATCTGAGGGAAGTAGTTGCTGGTCGAATCAACCACAGCAGAGATTGGAGCTGAAGCCGGCAGCGGCTTGATCTCCGTATTCTCCCCGACTTTTTGAGCCAGGCTAACCGTGGTGAGCGCCGTGGCCAAAGCCAAACCGGCCAAGCCTCTCATCGTCACCTTCATTTTGAGCGAACTCATCGTCACAACCTCTTTCTCATGGTCCATCAAACTACGTTTTTGCATCAATAATTGCAGCAGAAACTTAAGCAGACCCTAAGGTGTCAGACCAGTTTAGCAGGACCAGACGTTCGGCCGCAAGGAAAAGCGGGTATCTCTGCTTGACTATGCTCAGCCTAGAGCAGCAGCAAACTTTGTCCTACGCCCCTACGAGGCTGGACGCGATTAGGGGGCATCTTTGACCTCCCCCGCCTCAAAACCCTGCTAGCGGACCTCGAGGTCCAGTCATCTGATCCCAGTTTGTGGGATGACCCAGCTCAAGCGCAGAAGATTCTGCAGAGGGCTGCGCGACTGCGTGAGATGATCAACCCCTTTGAAGCCCTTAACAAAAGGCTTCAAGATGTGAACGAATTCTACGAGCTTCTGCAGCTCGAACCCAACGACGAACTCGAACTTGAAGCCGATCAGGTGGCCCAACAGCTCCTGGCAGATATCGATAGCTACGAACTCAAAACTCTTCTCAATGGAGAGCATGACGACAAAACAGCTCTGGTCGAAATCAACGCTGGTGCCGGCGGCACCGAGGCCTGCGACTGGGCGGAAATGCTCTACCGCATGTACCTAAGGTGGGCTCAGGACAAGGGCTGCAAGGTGGAGCTGATCAACGAAACTCTGGGAGACGTTACTGGCTACCGCAACGTCGGATTTTCCGTCTCTGGGCCAAACGCTTATGGCTTCCTGAAATCAGAGAACGGCGTCCATCGTTTGGTCAGAATCTCTCCCTACGACTCAGCGGCTCGAAGGCACACTTCGTTCTGTCGAGTTGAGGTTCTTCCAGAAATGGAAGAGACCGATGTGGTGATCAACCCAGATGACCTGAAGGAGGAAACTTTGAGAGCAGGTGGCGCGGGTGGTCAGCACGTCAACAAGACTGAATCGGCCGTCAGAATCACCCACCTTCCGACGGGAATCGTCGTTTTCTCTCAGAGCGACAGAAGCCAGCACAAGAATCGCGCTTCGGCGATGAAGGTTTTGGCCGCCAGGCTGGCAGAAGTTCAAAGAGCGGAAACTGAAGAGCAGAAACGAGCGTTTACTGCTAACATTGGCCCAGCTGAATGGGGCAGGCAGATTAGAAGCTACGTTATGCAGCCTTACACGATGGTCAAAGACCATCGGACGGGTCATGAAACGGGCAACGTCACCTCTGTGATGGATGGTGCGATCGACTCCTTCATGGAGGCCTACCTTAAGAGGCCCAAGGGCACAGGCGACGAATTCATTGAGTAGGTGGATGCGTCCAACTAAAGCGAGCTGCAAGCTATGATTCCCCTTTCTTTGCTGGCGGTGGTATTGCCGTCTGGTTCAGGCCAGTCCCCTTTGCCGCCGGTTCCTGTTTTGGCTTCCACTGAGTTCAAACAGGCAGTTGCTCAAGTGGAAAAGAACCTGGCCGCAGGGGAGTTTTCAGCTGCCGAGACCCTGCTTAGCGTTCTTCCGAAAGCGAACATCAGAGTTCAATGGGATGAAAGAGGAGTTTCTCCCGCTCAGGTGACCCTTTTGAGGCAGGGAAGAGACGAGGCCATAAAAGTTTGGCAAAGCTCGCTGCTCAACGTTAAAGTAGAGTTCGTCACCTCCAATCCCGATATTCTCATCTCCTTCACCGATTCTCTGCCGATCCTCTCAGAGACTGGGTTCAGACAAGGCGCGGTCCACTTTGTTTCTTACAACCCCGCAGACACAAGGGTCGAAACGGTTATCGGCTTGAAGCGGGGTGAACCCGCAACCGAAGCAGGACGACTGGAGGCGGCGTCTGAGTTCAGCTTCGCTATCGGCTCATTTCTGGGCATGGCACGCATGCCCCGTGAAGGAGGAGCCATGGGGCGGACAGATACAAGGTTTCGGTTTCCTCCGCGTCTGATGCCAGACGAAAACATGACAGCTCAGCAGAATCTGAGGCTTGTCGAAGCTCTGCAGAACAGAGCCAAAGCCAGACAGGCTCTCCCTAAGCGGAGCGGCCCTTCTGCTTTTGTTGAGGTCAAGCGCCTTGCCATCGGAGAAGCAATTCAGGGAGCGCCACTCCCGAGCAATTTTCAGGTGACGAACCGGGGTGAAGGGGTTATGAACCTGCAGGTCGTGCCTGACTGCTCCTGCTTCATCATTCGGCACCCTAAAACAGTCCAGCCTGGCGAAACAGTGGTCGTAAGAGTTGATTACAGGACCAAAGAGTTCCCCGGACCAATCAACAAGGCCTTGATCGTCTACACAGATGATCCAGAAATGCAGCCCCTTAGGATTCCTGTGACAGGGAATGTGAGGCCGCGTTTCCGCTTCTTGATGGATATGGCCAATACGGTCATCCTGGCCGACTCAAAGCCAACCGAGGCCGAGGTTCATCTTTTGTACGACGAAGACCATCCTTGGACGATCGTGAGATCGGAAACTGCCGGCCTTCAAGCAGAGATCGTTGCTGAGGAGTTCAGCGGTGTTTTGGCTGATCCTCTCTTCGATGACCCGGCTCGACGGCGAGAAGGATATCTTCTCAGAATCAAAGTTCCAGGAGGGCTGAAACCAGGGCGGTACCCCATGAGTCTGAGGATCATGACGACCGATCCAGAGTTCCCCCTGGTTGAGACGTTTTTGACCGTCCAGTCAGGGATTGTTGCCATGCCCGCTCAGGCTTGGTTCGGAACTATCGAGAATCGTCCGGCCAAGACATGGATCGAACTCTCTCGTCCTGGCAAGGCCTTCAACATTGTGAGCGTCAAAAGCCGCAACAGCAGGGTGACGGCCAAGGTCGCCAACAAGACAAAGGATGGCTACCGAATTGAAGTGAGCTACAGTGGTAAAGGAACGATTGGAAGCCTGACCGGGACCCTGCTAATCACCACCAATGACCCGGCTCAAAAGACAATTGAAGTTGGAATTGCCGGCACAATTAAATGAAGTTCTTTTTGGTCCCCGCCGCCCTCAGTATTCTTGCCGCCGCTCTTTGGCTGCCTAAGCAGGATTCTGAGTGGACGCTTTTGGTAGGGGGCAGCATGACGGGCTACCTTTCTCCCTGCGGCTGCACAAAGCCGATGCAGGGTGGACTAAGGCGCAAGGCGCAAGCCTTTTCCGAACTGGCGGTCAAAGACAGAACTACACGTATTGAACTCGGCCCCTTGGGTGGCGGCATCACTCGCCAGGAAGAGCTGAAGGTTGAGGCCGCCGCAGAAGCTTTAGGGCGAGCGCAGGTTCACGCAGTGAGCCTTTCTTACGAAGATGTCCGGTTCGGCTCGGCCATGGTCGCCTCGCTGGGTTCACTTTCCAGGTCCGCGCTTGTTTCGGGGGGAATCATTACAGAGGGAGCTCTGCCCGAAAAGCAGCACGGCCCCTTTCTTATCACCTCTTGGGATCCGAAGACAGCCGTGGCTGCTGATAGTCTGGGGATCCCCGGACGGTCTGAAAGCGAGGTCCTCACCGAATTCACAGCTCAGGCTCAGCTGCTGGGCAAGATGCCCTTGCTGATGTTTGAAGGGACCAAAGCTCAGGCTACAGTTGTGGCCGAATCCAACCCAGACCTGGCGGTTATTGTTTACCGTTCAGCGTCAAACCCTCCGCTGGAACCAGAACGGGTCGGTCGAACACTTTTGGTCACTCCTGGTGGACAGGGCAAGAACCTAGTAAAGCTGGTTTTCAAAGGCGCCTCCCTTCATGAATTGACGGTTCATTCTTTGGGGCCCAACTTCGAAGATGACCGGAGCGCAGAGGAGATTTACCGTCAGTACCAAAAGCGGGTAAGGACGGAAAAACTGATTGATGCCATGCCACGCATTGAAAGCAAAGGGTTTGCCGGCAGCAAAGCCTGCATGACCTGTCATGCCGATGCGGGTGAAGTCTGGAAGAATTCCGCCCACGCAGGTGCCCTGAAAACTCTTGAAGACGATTACGCTGACCGCGACCCTGAGTGCATCAGCTGCCATGTTGTCGGGCAGGACAAGACCAAGGGATTCAAGAGCCGCGACTTGACGGCTCACCTTGCTGATGTGGGCTGCGAATCATGCCACGGGCCCGGGGCTGACCATGCCGCCGCTCCGATGAAGAAGAAGATGCCCAAGGCAGGGGAGAAATCCTGCATGACCTGCCACACGCCGGAGCACAGCCCGAATTTCAGCTTTGAAGAGTACTGGCCCCGAATCGCTCACTAAGCTGCGGCTTAGTTAATGCCCTTGGATTCGAAGTCCATACCCTTATCAGCCTTCACCGGCTTGACGGCAGAGACACTTTCCGGCTCGACATCAATCAGCTTCAGCCAGTCATCCAGCAGGTCCGACTTGGGGAAGATTTCGTTCTCGCTAAACTCTGCCTTGAGGGCGTCCTTCAGGTCGTCCAATCTGACACCATGGTCCACTGATGGCTCGCTGATGGCACGGCGGATAGCGGAGTGCTTGGCTCGGTCCACCACTGATTTGATGAGGGCGCCTGAAACCATGTCCTTCCAATAAAGAACTTGATTGCCTCCGTTTCGGTAGAAGACGCGCAGGAATTCTGTCTCTGAAGTTTCTCGCCAAAGGTGAGCCAATGCCCCTTCGATCAATCCAACTCTGGCGCAGGATGGCTCGCCATCATGCTCCTTCACCAAATCGGCATCTAGCGGCATTGAAGGGCTGAGATAAAGGGAAAGAATCTCCTTCGAGGCGTCTCGATCCGGGCGACGGATCTTGATCTTGCGATCGATTCGCTCTGGTCTAAGAATCGCGGGGTCGATGTAGTCTGGCCTGTTGCTGGTGAGCACGACCACGACATTCTCCAAGCTGACCAAGCCATCCATCTCGGCGTTGAACTGAGGGACGACAGTGTTGCTGATGTTCATCCAGCGACCGCCAGATCTGGTGCGGAGGATGGATTCGGCCTCATCGATGAAAATGACAACCAGCCGCCCTTCCTTGGCTTTGGAACGAGCGGTGGCGAAGATTTCTCTCACCATGCGCTCGGTCTCACCCAGCCACATGTTCAGAATCTTGGGTCCCGAAATGTGCAGGAAACACTCCTTGACTTCACGGCCAGTTCTCTCTGAGTAATCCTTGGCGAGGTTATAGGCAATCGCCTTTCCGATGAGGGTTTTTCCACAGCCAGGAGGGCCGTAAAGGAGGATGCCCTTGACCGGCTTTTTATCGAACTTTGCGTAGAGCTCAGGGTAGAGCAGGGGCTGCTCAATGGTCTCTTTGATGAGGGTGATGGCTTCTTCCTGACCACCGACTGATGACCAGGGAGTCTCCGGAATCTCTTCGATGAAGTAGTCCTGAACTTCCTCTTTTGGAAAGTGTTCCAGGGCAAGACGGCCAGTGGCGTCGAGGCGAATCTCGTCTCCTGCCTTGATTTCGGCCTCCTTCAGAACCTCGGCTCGACCAATGAGGCGCGATGAGCCTCCCTGACTCTCGCTCCCGACCTTGAGTCGGCCGTCAGAGAGTGAATCAATCACTTTGATGAGGTTTCCGTTGCCGCCATCGTCAATGACCCCGACCACGGCATAGGCTTCGTTGAGCCTGACCCGCGAACCCGGCTTGAGGCCTGTGGTATCGACATGAGGGTCCAGAGCGGCGATGTATTCCGTGTCGCCCATCACCACCGATGCCAGGCCCTCTTCTTCGATCAGGCGCAGGAAGACACCGATTCTGTGGGCTGGCTGGGTGAGCTTTTCGTAGGCTTCCTGGTAGGCGTTGAGGGCCTCTTCCTGCGCTTGAGACTCCTTCTCCTTTTGCCTGACCACCGTCTTGAGTGCGCTGATCGTCGCTGCTGCCTTGGCGTCGTTCGGCATCAGCTTTTCGAGTCGGTCGATCAGCTCTTGAATTTGGCGGTCAGAGGCGCTGCCCGAAGAATCGGGAGGGAGGGAAGCCATTGTTTAATCCTACGCTTTTGTGGAGCTTTATGGTCCAGCGGAGTGGGCATGTTCGGGTTGCATGTTGAAGATGGCAGAGGGGTCAGAGCCGGTCAGCTTGTTTTGGATCAGACCTGATCATGGCTCAGGGAGCGGTGGCACCCTTACCAGTAGAGTGCGAGTCCGGGTGCCACTGGTCCGTGACCAGTGGAAAATGTTCACTGCTGAAGCTTTGGTCTAAGTTGGCCCCAAATTTCCGTTGAATGGCCGGTCCAGAAGATTTTCGCTAACTGATCGGGGTGATTCAAACCGTCGGCTGCTCCCAAAGAATTTGTGCCAATGACAACGCCAGTGCTGTCAGTGAGTGATTTCTACTGCAGGCTCTTTTCTACCAGCGGTGAGCAGTCGTCTGATTAAGTCTGAGGTCTTGGCTTGCACTGGGGCTGCCAGGGGCACAGTCCGAGAACTATCGAAATTGTGCGGCTGTCCTTCTCTAAGATCAAGAACCTAATAACCGCTATAGGGGCGGCCTTCTAGATCATTGCCACTCGCGGAGCTCGTCACTGTCCCCGATGAGGCAGTGTAGGTGAAGGCACTGCCCGAAACTGGATCGTTGTTGACCACCTGCAGATAAGGGCCCCTGAATCGTGCAGCGGTGAGAGTCCGAGTCGAGCCGCCCGGCACCTGGCACTGGGCAGGAGCCGAAGTGTCATCCAAATGGGTCAGGTTGGTGGGGTAGCAGCCTGTGTCGCTGAGAAAGGCAAAGAGTCCGCTGCGCACCACTCTCAGGTCCGTTCTGAGAGCGCTTTCTTTGGCACGGCGATGGCCTAGACGAAAGTTGGGGACAGCAATCGCCAGAAGCATGGCAATGATCAGGATCGTGATCATCAGCTCAATCAGGGTAAAGGCTCGGCGATTCATGGCAGGTCAATAGGTGGAAAAGGCATTGCCTGCCAGGTCATTTCCAGATGCTGAAGATCGAACAGTTCCCACAGATCCCGCCGCGACCGAGTAAGTCAGGGCCCGGCCGCTTACCGAATCCTCAGGGAGATAGGGGAGATAGGGACCCTGAAATGTCGCAGAATCCAAAGCTCTACTGGCTCCGCTGAGATTGATGCAGGATGAAGGCCCGGTGGATGTCGTCAGGGCTGACAAGGCACTAGGAAAGCAGCCCGTATCCCCATAAAAAGAAGAGAGAGCCGCCCTCGTCAAAGCCAGATCATTGCGAAGAGCCCGCTCTTTGCCACGCCGCATGTTTGTGGCGAAGTTCGGGGCAGCAATCGACATCAGAACTGCGATCACCGCCACGACGATGAGCACCTCGATCAAGCTGAAGCCCTTGTTAGTAGGTGGAATAAGCCACTCCCCGGCTGTCGGTTCCCGAAGCGCTGCTGGTGATTCGGCCTTGAGTGGTTGAAGGCGAATAGTTGAAGCTATCGTCAGATACTGGGTCCGATTCTAGGAAAGGCAGGTAGGGACCTCGGAATCGGGCGGGATCTAGAACTACCTCGTTGCCCGATCTGTCGATGCACTCACTGGGCGGCACCGCGACAGTCAAATCTGTCAGGGCAGCCGGATGGCAGCCAAGATCTAGTGAAAATGAACTTGCGGCGGCTCGCACCGTGGCCAAGTGTCCTCGCAGAGCTTCTTCCCTGCTCGTCATTCCCAGTCCACGAATTGAAGGCAGGGCAATGGTAAGCAGCACCGCGATCAATGCGACCGAGGTGACAAGCTCCATCATGGTGAACCCTTTGCAAGCCTTCGTCAAGTGAACTTCCTATTCCTAAAGTCGGAAGGTCACTTGACGTTCTGCAGGACAGAGAAGAGGGGGCTGATGAGTGAGAAGGTGATGAGCCCGATCACGCCACCCATGACCAAAATCATCATGGGCTCGAAGATGCTCATGAGTGATTTGAGCCTGGCGTCGGCCTGAGTCTCCATCTCTTCTGAGGCGCGGGAAATCAGCCTTGCCATCTGGCCAGTCTTCTCGCCGACCGCCATCATCTGAACGATGGTGGGGGGCAGAACTCCACTGGCTTTGAAGGAATCGCTCAGCATTCCGCCTTTTTCAACGTCAGCCAAGGCTCGCTCCGTAGCCACCAGCACTTCGGGGTCTCCGGCCACTCTTCCTGAGTGCATCAGAGCGGTAAGAAGGGGCACCCCACCAGCCATCAGCGAGCTAAGGGTTTGCAGCATGCGGGCGACAGAAAGCTGCCTCAGCACCTTGCCCAAAATGGGGATTCTTCGTGACAGCCACAGAATCTGCCGGTTGACAGTGGGGTTCTTGATGGCCAGGTAAGTGCCAACTCCGAAGGCAGCGATTCCGACCAGGAACAGCAGAGGCTTGGATGTGGCAGCAGTCCCAAAATCCATGAGAAGCTGGGTCGTCATGGGGGGCTTGATGTTCATGCCCTGAAAGGTTTCGGCAAACCTTGGCATGATAAAGAAGACCAAGGCGAAGACTGTCAGGCCAGCCACGGCCAAAAGAATGGCAGGATAGATGAGGGCGTTGACGAGCTTGGCCTTAAGTGCCACCGATCGCTCTAGATAGTTCGCGGCGGCGGCTAAGGCTCTGTCTAGCTTGCCGCTTTCTTCACCCACGCTGACAATGTCGCAGATGATTCCGCTGAAAGTATCGGGAGCAGCCTTGAGCGCCTGACCCAAGGTTCTTCCTTTCAAGACCTCTCCTGCCACCTTGTCAATGTCTTCTCTCAGTTCAACTGATTCGACACCCGTTGAAGCGGCCTGAAGGCTCTCATAAAATGGGACACCTGACTCGCACATGACGGCCAGATTTCTTAGGACAGTAGCAACGTCTGAAGTTTTGGGCTTCTTTCGCCCGAACTTGACCTTGGCCAGATTCAGCTTGGGCTTGGATGATTCTGAGTTTCCATCTCTTTGATTGATGAGAGGAATGATGGAAATGACTGTGTCGCCTTGGGAAGAAAGACGGCTCTCGGCTTCTTCCGGAGAAGCAGCCATGAGCTCTCCTTCCTTGGTCTTTCCAGACCGGTCCATCACCCTGAACTTGTAGGCTGCGCTCATTAGTTCTGCTCCTCAGGCGAGACTCTCAAAACTTCATCAACCGAGGTCAAGCCGGACAAGACCTTGGCAACGGCGTCGTCTCTCAATCCCTTCATGCCTTCCGCTCTCGATGCCTCTGCCACTTCGCTTCCGGGAGCGTTGCTGTATATGAGCTTGCGGATCGAAGGGGTGATCTTCATCACTTCATAGATGCCGAGTCGGCCCTTGTAGCCAGAATCAGAACAGAACTCGCATCCGTGCCCCTTGACGTAGTCGTGGTCGTGGGGCAGGCCAAGCTTGTCCAGAATGTTCTTCTCTGGCTTGTAAGAATCCTTGCACTTGGTGCAGATCTTTCTGACCAGCCGCTGGGCAACGCTGCAGGTGACCGAGCTTCCGACAAGGAAGGGTTCGATGCCCATTTCAACCAATCGGATGATCGCACCTGCCGCATCGTTCGAGTGGATTGAGGTCAAGACCAAGTGGCCAGTCAAGGCAGCTTCAATGGCGGTTCCGGCCGTTTCGGGGTCTCGCGATTCTCCAACGAGGATGACGTCAGGGTCGGCACGCAGCATGGCACGCAGACCGCGTGCAAAGGTCAACCCGGCCGCCGTGTTGACGTTGCCCTGAATAATGCCGTCCAGCCGATACTCAACCGGATCTTCGATTGTGATGATGTGGCGATGAACTTCGTTCAGGTGGTTGAGAATTGAATAAAGCGTTGTAGTTTTGCCTGAGCCGGTCGGGCCATTGACCAGAATGAGGCCCTGGGGCATTTCGGCAATTTCGATGAGAGTCTCAAGGGCTTCTTTGGGGAAGCCGAGGTCAGAGAGCTTCATCGAGATGGCGTTCTTGTTGAGAACGCGGATGATGATTTTTTCGCCGTAAGCACTGGGGTAGGTGGCGACTCGGAGGTCAAAACTGCCCTCCTGCATGTACATAGTGATTCGCCCGTCCTGAGGGATTCTGCGCTCGGCGATATCCAGGCCGGCGATGACTTTGAGTCGGGAGCAGAGGGCGCGATGGATATCTTTCGGCACCTGCATGATTTCCTGCAGAAGGCCATCGACTCGCAGTCGGACCCGAACGAGCTTTTCGGCTGGTTCGATATGAATGTCGCTCGCTCCGATCTTGACGGCGCGGGCAATAAGGGCGTTGGCCAGCTTGATGGCGGGGGCGCTGTCGCCTTCCCCTCGCACATCCATGATGTGGGCCGCTTCGTCGTCTTCCTCAACCTGCTCCAGGTGGACAGTATCTGAATCAAGTCCCCTGTACTCACCAATCAGGTTGGCGAGATCGTCGACGTTGCCGTAGACACGAATCAGGGCGCTTCGAATCTGTTCGAGCGAAGCCCAAAAGGGGTCGACCTCAACGCCCAGAGCCTGAGCGATTTCGTCAATCGCGTTCAGGTCAAGCGGGTTCATCATGGCTACGCTGGCAGCGTAGTCAGTGATTTCAAGCGCGACTGCCATGCATCGGGTCGCCGTGGCTTGGGGCAGTTTGCGTGCAGTCGCAAAATCGAGATCTTGATCGTTGAGGTCAATGAAGGGAATCCCAGTCTGCTGGGCACGACAGACCATCCGATCTTTTTCGCTGAGGTAGCCGAGCCGCAGAAGAAGGTCGTCAACCTCTTCCGTGGCGTCCTTCCTCATCGAAAGAAGGTCGCTGAGTTGATCGGGAGAGACAAAGCCTCCCTCGATCAGGATTTCCTGCATTGAGCGTTCAACGTGCATTGGGCATCGTCACTGTGGGGGTAATCGTGATGATGATTTGGCTGGCGTTCTTCTGAGTTCGGGTTCTCTTGAAGAGCTCGCCAATGATGGGGATCTGAGAGATGAGAGGAACCTTTTGAATGTTCTTTATCTCCTCTTCTCTAATCAGTCCGCCAAGAACGATGGTCTCGCCAGACTGGACTCGAAGAGTCGTCTGGGCTTCTCTGGTTGAAATTTGAGGGTAGCTGGCGCCGTTGACTTCGAGGAAGCTGGTGACGGCTGAAACCTGGGGGTAGAGGCTCATAGTGATCTCTTCCGCTGGGCTGACCGAGGCGCTGACCTGCAGGTAGATGCCGACCTTCTCTTCCTTCGGTGAGAAGATGGGGGTGTTGGCCTGGGTGTAGCCAACCAGGGTCGGGAAGTTGAGTCTCTGACCAATCAGGATGAAGGCCTTCTGGTTGTCCAAAACGCTGATGTTGGGCTGAGCAAGAATCTTGGCCTTGTCATCCTTTTCCATCGCACTGATGCGGGCCAGAATGGCTCCGGCAGAACGGTCGAAACTTCGGAAAGCGATGCCGCTTCCGCCTCTTTCCTGGAAGGTCTGATCACCGAAGTTCCAGGTCAAGCCTAGCTCCTTCATGGCGTCATCAGAGATGTCGAGGATGCGAACGGCAATGGCAACCTGGGGTCGGGCCACATCCAGCTGACCAGCCAAGACTCGGGCTGCCGCCACGCTGGCTTTGGTGCCTCGAAGCATAACAACGCGGCTTGTCGGGCTGCCGGATGAACCATCTCCCCCGCCCTGTTCCTGACCGTCTCCTTTCAGAATCCCCGTCGAGACGCCTGTGACGTTCTGGGTGTCTGCGGTGGAGAGCGATGGAATGTGCTGGCTGGGTCCAGCGCGGCTGACGAGCTCTTTCTCGTCGAAGGCGGCCTTGAGCACAGAGACGACTTCATTGGCCGTCACATAGCTCAAGGTCAGAACTTCAATGTGGTCCAGCTTCGGATCGGCGGGAGGGCCAGCTGGAGTTTCTGTGACAGGTGCCGCCGGAGGAGCCGGGAATGCGGTCGCGTACTCGAGGGGATAGGCTTTCTGAAGCTCTTCGCCAGAAGCAACAACATAGGTGGAGCCAAGCTTGAGGTGCCGGAGTCCAGAAATGGCGCTGATATGGGTAAGAGCCTCAGCTAAAGGGACCTTGTTCAACCTAATGGTCAAAGTCCGGCTTACCTGAGAAAGAAGAATGAGATTGATGCCAGTCTGCTCGCTCAGGGTCTGAATGACTTTCGAGAGCTCAAGATCGACAACATCAATCGTAACGATTTTCTGGCCAGGTTCCTGGCTTGCCGCTCGAGTTCGGCCTGGATTCGGCACGAGATCTTTTGCGGTCAAAGCTCCTGCGCCAGCAGGTGCCTTTGAGTCTGCTGAGCGAGTGGCTGGCAGGGCTGGAGCCGGGGGTACGGGAGGCAGTTTGACCTCGACCGCTGCACTCCTGGGGGTCGCAGGCTTAGCTGTGCCCTTGGCAGGAGCCTTCGAAACTGAGCCTTCATCTTTCGCGGCCGTCTTGATCGGGCTGGCAGATGGAACGGTATAGACCGCAGAACTGACGCTGGCCTTTGCCGGTGCTTCTGGCAGAGACTTGGGAGCCGGTTTTGGTTCGGCTTTGGGTTCCTGCTGGGCTGATGTCTGGGCTTGATTGGCCGATGCGGCGCCCTTTCCAGGGTCGGCCGCTGGCTTTACTGCAAAGGTCGCAAAGAGCCGATCCAGGGCGTTGTTAAAAGCTGCGTTTCTACCTTGAGGGGCCTCGGTGCTTTGAGGAACGCTGTTTGTCCTTGCCCTAGCGGTTGGCTTTGCTGGGGTTCTTGTCCCCCGGCCAATCGTGCCGGATAGCCCCGAAGGTCGGCTGGGATTAGTGCCGTTTAAGGCAAAAAGCACTCCAGGAAGTCCGGCCGGGTTCAAGGGGGCATAGCCATCTGCCGCCTCACGCTTGACCGAGCTTGTGCTTGGGCCACGACCAATCTGCCCTTTCAAAACAGGAAGGGGATTGGTCAGTCGAGGGGTTTCATCCAGGCCAATGGCTTTGGATGTCATCCACAGGAATGTAAAGACTGCAGTCATAGGTTCTCCGCTTGTCCGGGCCGTAGGGTGAATTTCTTTCCCTTGCGGCTGAATGTCACTGTCTGTTCAGAAATCTCTGTCACGAGAATCCCGCCTTCAAGCTTTTCGCCCACGGCGATCTTGAGGCTGGATCCATCGTTGATGCGGACAAATGCCGCTGGTTTTGTGCTGACCACTAAGCCCTGCACCTGCACCTTGACTGGCACCACTGGCTGGACGGTCATCTGGTTCTGACCATTCGGTTGAACAGATGTCTGTCCGGGGGCTGGTGCTGGCATCTGATCCGGAAGGTTTCCGGGCAAAGGCTGGATAGTCGGTGCCCCAGGTCCAGCTCCACCATAGGGATCGTTGGGGTGAGGCAGAGCAGGCTGAATCGGCACGTTTCCGCTACCGAGTGTTCCTGACATGGGCGGGCCAGGCATCACATTCTGTGCAGGGCCCGAAAGTGCGCCAACAGGCGCTCCGTTGGGAGCAACTTCCTGGACTGATGGATGAAAGAAGGGGTCTGTGACGACTGTGGGGACTCTTCCCTCAGCGGTCTCGGCCTCAGCTTGTGTTGTTCTCCCACCACCGTTGAGCGCGGTTTTAGGGTCTGACCCAGCGAAAACCGTGTAGCCGGCATAAGCCACCAGGATGAGGAAGATAACTCCTAATCCCATGGTTTTGGGGTTCAGCTGATTCAACCCTTCGCCTCCTTGGCAAAAAGCTTGATGTTTAGGTTTACCATCACCATCGTTCCACCATTTGGTGAAGCAAGGCTTGGCTCAAAGTAGGCTTTTTCCAGCTCAAAAGGAGCGTCAATGGTCGGCAGATCTCGAAGGAAAGACAGGATGCTTCGGCTAGATCCAACGAGGGAAGCGTCCGCGGAGACCATGCCCCACCTCGGCGCCTCGGTTGAACCGAAGCTGGATTTCATAGCGGTCAAAGAGGTGCCAGATTGAAAGCTGGTCAGCTTGACCTGGTGAACTCCTGCCAGGCGGTCAAACTTCTCTTGAAATGACCTGATGGCCTGGATGCCTCTGGTATTGGTTGAACCAGCAGAAGCGCGGGCCGCGGCTAGGCTGGCATCCCGCGTTTCCATTTCAAGAACTCGCTTCTTTAAGGCAGCTTCTTTCGATCCGGCTTCCTGGATGGCTAGCCAACCCAAGTAGCCACCGGCAACACCAGCCAAGACTGTTCCTACTGTGAACACGGCTAGGCCGAGTCGCAGCTTTTCCAGGTTCAACTCGCTTGTTTTCAGCATAGAAAGCTTCATGGCTTCGCCTTCCCCGTGCTGATGAATTGAAAACTGATCCCAGAAGGGCCGATGACACCAGACTGTCTTGCGCTGGAAAGGACACCCTGGCTGTTTGGACTCTTCTCTTCGATGACCTGAATAAACTGGTTTGCTGCCGCAAGGTTGGCCGCTTCAGCCTCTCCTGCAACTTCCAGCTTCTCCTGAATGACTTCGAAGCGGACTTTTCTTATGACCAGATCGTCTGACTTGGCGTTGAGGACACCAAAGAGTCTATTGAGTGCGTGCGTTACCGCTGCTCGACTTTCGTCGACCAGAACTTCGCGAACTTTCAGCCCAGCCAGTTCTTCATCCTTTCTCTTTTCCTCATCACTTTGAGCGCTTAAGGCTGAGAGCTGGCGCGTGGCTTCGGCTGATCTTGCATAGGTGCCAAAGAGCCATGCAGGAATGAGAATAAGGATCAGGGCAAGGCCCAGACTCGTGGCGGTGTAGCCTAAAGTCAGCCTTCTGACTTCGACGCTTTTTATGGCCCTTTCTTCCAGCCATTCAGTCAAGAGGTTCGGCTCTTGGCTGTGATTGAAAGAATCAGACCGCTCGAGCCCAAGAGAACTCATTCTCTTCCTCCTCTATTGCTGCACTGGTTTTTAGGGGGCACAAGGCCAAACCCATGGCTGTCGTAAATCGACTTGGGTTTCGCTGTGCTAACTCGTAAGTCTCGGCCTCAAGATCGAGATTGACGGTTTCGAGAGGATCAATCTGATTCATTCTCATCTGAACCTCGTTGCCGATGAATTCAGAGAGGCCGTTTAGACCAGAAATACCGCCGCAGAGAAGAAAGCTGTCGAGCATCCCTGAAAAGCTGCGGGAGGGGAAGATTGATCGGAAATAGCGGATCAGACGCTGAAACTCTCTGGTAAGAACGAGCAGCTCTTGATCGACAGAAATGATGGCGTGCTGACCCTGATAAGGTACATGGAGCTTGCCGCTCGAACTCATCCAGGCATCGGGCGCGGCCAGCAGCTGGGCGGAATCTGCTGCGCTGAGGTCAAGCCCTTCAACCATTCGGTTGATGAAGTTGAGAGCTCCAAATTTGATTGATCGTGCAAATCTTAGCTGACCTTCCTGAATCACGTACATTCGGGTTGTCGCATAGCCAAGATCGACCAAGGTGAAAGATGCAGTAGAGGTGTAGCGCTTCCGTGCCGCCAAGCTTCGCTGCAGAAGTCGAACGGCGGCCTGGGCTTCGGCCTCGGCGTGAAGAGGTGTAAGGCCGACGGACATCACAGTCGAAGCCAGACTCTTCATCGCAGTCTTAGATACCGCTGTGACAAGTGTCTCGCCGCTTTCGCTGCGTGAACCTTTTGAGGCAGCCAAGTAGGCTTGTTCAATCGGAAAAGGCAGATCTTTGCGAACCTTTGTTCTCGCTGCCTGCTGAAGATCCTCTTCATCCATGGGGGGCAGAGCAACCCACTTCATCACCACTTGGCTGATAGGGATGCCAATTGCCGCCGGAAGGCCATGCAGTCTGTGCCGCTGAACAAGCTTCTGCAGAGCTCTGCTTGTCGATTTTTCCAGACCTTCAATTCCGCCTGAATCGGCAGAACTATCTGTTGGCAATGAGGCGAGACAGGTCACACGATGACGTCGGCCATCATGCTCGCAGACTGCCACCTTGACTTCGTAGGTTCCGCAGTCGATCCCCACCGAAGTCCATCTCTGACCAAATGGTGAGGTCAAGCTGCCCTCCTGTCGGTGTCTTCGGGATAAACACGCAGGTAGCCCGGCTGATCAAGAATTCCTCGCAGGGTCTGAACAATGACTGAGTCGTATTGTCTACCGGCTGTTTTGGTCAGCTCGGTAAGAGTTTCTTCCGGTGTCAGAGCCTCTCGCCAAGAGCGTCTGCTCTTCATGGCATCGTAGGCAATTGCGACACCGGCAATGCGAACCGGCAAGGGCAGTTCATCGCCCTTAAGGCCATCGGGATAGCCAGAACCATCCAGCTTCTCATGATGACTGCGAATCATCATGAGCACGGTTGGCGAAAGCATGAGGGAGCGGCAGATGCTCCAACCCACAGTGGTGTGGGTCTTCATCATGTTAAATTCTTCTTCTGTCAGCTTGTCTGTCTTATGCAGAATAGCGTCGGGCACTGCCACCTTTCCGATATCGTGCAGAGCCATGCCGAGCCTGATTTCTTCAAGCTGCGACTTAGTCAGATTGAGCTGTTCGCCAATCAGCATGGCAAGCGCACCTGCTCTGGCTGAGTGTCCGGCAGAGTAGGGATCGCGGTCTTCGAGGGCAGCGCTGAGCTGCTCCATGACTCCAACAAGAGTTTTCTGCTGGAAGACTTCAAGAAGCTGATATCCAACGGCAAGGCTAAGAACTGCTCCCAGGGCCCGAGCTGGGTCGAGCTGCTGACCGGCAAGAGCCGAAGGACTTGAGAAGCTGAGAAGCTGAATAACGCCAAGGAGTCTCTGTTCGGCATTGGCTCCACCCCCTGGTCGCAAAGATGAAATGAGCGGAATGGCTACGGCGGCTTTGGTGCGAGGATCCAGTTCGCCCGGTGCCCCCATTTCTGACTTGGCTGACGAGATTCGAGTCTCATGCAGAGTTTGGGCAGCATGTCCGGCTATCCCGTGACCAACCTGAATCTGCTGATTGAACTGAAAATCTCCCTTGAGGGCAAAGGCTGCTTCGGCCGTCATCAAGTCTCGGTTTTCGGCGTCAGTCAGATAAAGAATTCCGGCATCTGCGCCTGCATGGTGAACGATGGTTCTTACGGCCAAGCTAAGACCCTGGCTGTCGACACCCGAAGCGGCAAGCTCTTCGCAGGCGAAGACAAGCGATTGGGTTTTTGGGTCTGGCTTAGCCTGACCACGCCCTTTGCTTGGGCGCGCCAGGGCCACTCCCATCGCTCCGATGAGGGCACCTCCGAGCGCAGTAACAGCAAGCTCAACCATGTCTAGCCTAATCACCCTGGCAACCCTCAGCTTTAGCTTGAGGTTCTGCCTTTTCCCATCTTTGGCTGGCTGCTGGCAAATCTACAGGGAGGCCCTGTTAAATGTCTTCAGGATTTGGACAGGTTCATGCGCAGTGAGACAAACAAATAGCCCTCGGCACTTAACTCGTGTGCCGAGGGCGGAAAGCAGATGGTGAGGGTCTCGCTTTAAACGATTTCCCAGGTTGACTGGACATCAACTTCGGTGCGGTGGGTTGCAATAACCGAGCAGTACTTTTCGTCACTCAGCTTGACGGCCTTTTCGACGGCAGCTGCATCGACCTTGGGTCCCTTAACCACATGGTGAACCGTCATGCCGGTGATGGGTCGGGGATAGGTGCCTTCGGGCGCCGTTCTGGTGTAGCTGACTTCGATGTGGTAGGAGTCAACTTCCTGCTTCATCTTGTTCAGCACGATCATGACGTCGATGGCGCTGCAGGCGGCAGTCGAAGCGAGGAGAGCTTCAAAGGGAGTTGGTCCCTTGCCTTGGCCGCCAGTCTCGGGGTGAGAATCCATGACGAACTTGAAGCCAGAGGGCATATCTGAGGAGAAGACAAAGCCTCCATCCCAGTTGACCGAAATTGTTTCCATACCTTTATCCAGAGTTCAGAAAGGGATGAAAGGATTCCGGGGATGGGTCCTTTTGGGGTGGAAGGCTCTGCCAATTAGTCGTTCTGGATGTAGAGGATGCGGCAGAAAGGCGGTGCTCCATCCTGCGGGGGAAGGGGCTCATGCCTGTGACGGATTCTTCTATCGAAGGTGATGGCGAAACCCTTTTCCAGAATGAACTCCTGGCTGCCTATAGAAGATTTTGCCCTGCCGTCAAGGAGGTAAATCATGGCCTCTCCGCTGGGCTGGGCAGACCATCCGCTGCTGCTGTAAACCTCAAAGACTGCAGACCTTAGTGTGCCATTGGGACGCGAGGCCAGCCTCTGAAAAAACTGCGAAGCCAGACCGCTCAATCCCATTCGGCTTCTGGCCTCGGCCGAATGGGCAAGGCTGCTGGAAAGGGCCATAGAAGGAGCTTCTTCCTGGCTCAAAGAAAGTTTTAGCCAAGTCGACTTGCCTGGGTCGTGCAGCACTGCAGCCTCGTTGGAGCCTTCGCCAGGTGTGACGGCAGCAGGGGGAAGAACGCCATAAAAGCCGCCCAGTTTTGCCAAGGAGGCAAACCGGACTGAACGCCCTTGTTCGATAGCGAGGATCGTGTTTTTATCCAGCCCAGAACCCGCCGCTGCCTGTCTGATGGTCAAGCCAGCCTTGGTGCGGATCTGCTTCAACCTCGTCCCAACCGACATCCTTTCGGCTGAATCTCTGGGCTTTTCAGACATGAAAGTTATTCTGTCTGAAATCAGACAGAATCCAACGATTTGTAGGTGTTCAGAGCTAAAGACGATAGTGATAATCGGCCCATGGCAGCCGAATATGTCACCAAATGCTCTCAGCCAGTTCACTGTCGAAAGGCACAGGGCTTCACTATTATCGAACTCTTGGTGGTTATCGCCATCATCGCCATTCTCGCCGCTATCCTTTTCCCTGTTTTTGCCCAGGCCAAGCAGGCGGCCAAAGCTGTTACCGGAATCAGCAACATGAAGCAGGTGAACCTGGCTTCGATGATCTATTCAGGGGATTACGACGACCGAATTCACCCAGCGACACGTTGGAACGGAAGCGATGACCCCATTCGGACCGCGAGAGGCCAGACCAATGCTTCGTGGGCTTGGCTGATTCAGCCCTATATGAAGGCGGCCGGAATGGTGATCGATCCTCTCGGCCCCAAGGCTCTCAGCTTCAGCGGAATCCCCGAGGCCGTCACCAACAGTGCACGGCTTAGCATCGGATTCAACCAATATCACCTGAGCTATTGGGACGGCACCGGCGCAGGTTCGGAAACCGTTTCGCTTAGCGGAGTCGGTAAGCCGGCGGAAACTTTGGTCTACACCACGATGACCCATCCCAGGGAGTGGAGCAGAATCAATTTGGTTTCTAACCCCTTCACCAATGTTTACTACTTTTTTCAGTACGGAGTGCCTGATGTTGACCAAGGGCCAGCCATCACTGTCATGGTGGATCCCCCCGTGTGGGATGAAGCAAAGGAAGTCGGCAACCCCTGGACCGACTATTCTATGATCAGAAGTCAGGAGGCTGGCAGGTACACCGGACGCGTGGCCTTTAGAAAAGCGGGCAAAGCGACTATCGCCTTTTTGGATGGCCACGTAAAAGCCTTGAGCATTGGCCAGGTTGCGGCAGGCACCAACTACGATCTTGAGCTCATTAAATCAGGCGATTTGGAGCAGGCCGAGATCACCGACCTTGATGCCTACATTTGGGACATCCAGTAATGCATAAGCTTCTTCCTGGTTTGATGTTTGTTTTGGTTTTGTGCGGCTGTACATCTGCACCGCCAGAGGCGGCTTCGCCGGAATCTGGTGCTGCGGGGACATCGACTCTTGGCACTGTTACTGAAGACGGCACACTGACTGACGCCGGTCGAGCTGGCGACTCTCGGGTCGGTTCCAAGAACTAGAACGCCCAGCTTTCTCGATAGTTAGTTGGATGGCCAGGCCCGGCTTGGCCATCCAATCAATCTGCACAAAAGTAGGTAAGCGTAGGGTTCGCTTGCGGCCACCCCGCCCGGGGAGTCAAGATGGAGGCATGGGAATTAAGATCATTGGTCAAAGCGTGCTCAATCTGCCTTGGGAAGAAAAACCGTCTGGCTACCCCCACCCCGTCTGGCGTTATTCTCAGAACCCAATCATCACCCGAGATGCCGTGCCTCACACGGGAAATTCGATTTTCAACTCCGCGGCTGTCGCCTACAAAGGCAAGTTTGCCGGAGTCTTTAGGGTCGATAACAGGCGCCGCCAAATGCTGCTTCACAGCGGCCGCAGCGAAGATGGATTGAACTGGGACATTAGCCAGGAACCCATCACCTGGATTAAGGACGACCCCGAAACCGACTACCCCGACTACTGTTACGATCCTCGCGTCATCTTTATGGAAGACCGCTACTGGATCGTCTGGTGCAACGGTTTCCACGGACCTTCGATCGGCATTGGCTACACCTTCGACTTCAAAGAATTCCATCTGGTCGAAAACGCTCTGATGCCCCACAACCGCAACGGAGTTCTTTTCCCCCGAAAGATCAACGACGAGTACGTGCTGATGAGCCGCCCCAGCGACAACGGCCACACACCTTTCGGCGAGATCTTCATCAGCCGATCCCCCGACATGATTCATTGGGGCAAGCACCGCTGGGTGATGAAGGGGCGCGAAGGCTGGGAAGGCCTAAAGATCGGCGGCGGACCAGCCCCGATTGAAACCACCGAAGGCTGGCTGATGTTCCACCACGGAGTTCTGCTAAGCTGCAACGGCTACGTATACAGCTTTGGCGCGACGATGCTGGACCTGGAAAAGCCCTGGATCGTTAAGCATCGCTGCCGCCCCTACCTCATCTCACCTCAGATGCAGTACGAGTGTGTGGGCGACGTTCCGAACGTCACCTTCCCCTGCGCCGCCATTGCCGATGCGGATTCTGGCCGAATCACTATCTACTACGGCTGCGCCGATACCGTGACGGGGCTCTGCTTTACTCAGATCGAAGAGCTTTACGACTACATTCTCAAGAACGAGTAGCGTTTGTGGCCCGAAGGTGACAGAGACTTAAATCTCGTCGCCTTCGGGTCTGGGCGCAATCTGCACCACACGGCATTTTTCACAAAGTGGGTGGCTGGCTAAGATGTCTGCTATAAGGCCATTCATCTCTTCGAAGGAATCGCCGTAGAGGTAGATGCCTGTCTCTGTCGGGCCGTTCCAACTGCCGCCTAGCTTGACTTTCCCGACTAGAGCCATTCCAATCTGCTGCGCCAACAGATTCGAATCATTGTTTTCGTAGACTTCCTTTGACAGGTCGGTCCCATTCAAATAGAGGGCTAACCCTTCTAGCTTTCCAAAGGCTCTTATTTGGTCATCCCATCGGAGCTTCGATCCTTTTGGAGCCCCGAGGGTCTCCAATTTGTCAGCGATCCTATCAAGGATTTCTGAGGTGACTTCATAGAGTTCCAATTCAAGGTCACAGAAGTCAGGCTCATAGGCCATAGTCAATCCGCAGCCTCCGTCTTCTGTGAATCCAAGATTGTTTTTCTTCAGCCACTCGTTCATAGGGTCTCCGAAAAAATCTCCCCTCTGGATGGGCATGAGCTTGGCATTAATGGAGGCGGTTACGTTGATCGTTGTTCTCTTCGGCTTCTTTTTGAATAGTCCGAACATCTGAGTATTGTATTCAATAGAAACAGATTCTTCCTACCTCGTTCCTCATTCTTTGATGGCTCACCACTCAAACACAGGAGCCATCAAGCTGGAGTCTCTAGCCCAAACCCGAGCGTAGACAGCCGGAGCCTCGTCCACTTTAAACACCGAAGCCAAGCCTGCCAAATCCAGCGCACCAGACCCGATAAGGCTCATCACCTTCTGCTTGTCCACCAATGTGCAGTCTCGGGGGAACATCATAATCAGCTGCTTTCTAAAGGCGTCGTCGTAGAGCCCCGTGAACTTATCCGGATAGCTGCCCTGCACGATAAGGCGAGTTGGCTTTTTGGGAAGGTCGTTCCAGGCCAAATCTTTAGCCAGCTTGATCGTCTGTTCCAGCACAGGGGCGGCACCGGTGGCATCCACAAGCACATCGGGGCCATCGTCAAACAGTCCGGCTGCGTCGGCAAGGGTTGGCACGCAGACAGCTTTGATTCCAGCGCGCTCTAGAGCGGCGGTGCGTGGCTCGGCCAGATCGACCCCTATCACGCGGCAGCCGATGGAGGCATAAAGCCGAGCGGCCATGTGGCCAATGACTCCCAGCCCGACAACCATGACCGACTCACCCGGTTGAGCGGCAGAAAGGTCCACGCCGCGCCAGGCAATCGCAGCCAAACGAGAAAGAACCCCCTGCTCGAAAGGAACTGAATCGGGCATCTCCACCAAAAGGCCAGCGCTGAGGGTGACCATGGAGCAGTGCGCCCCCCACATGGGGCGGATCGAGGTCTGCTGGTGATCGCCAAGAACTCGCTTGCCCAGCCAGCTTTCGGCTCCCTCACCCGCTCGGATCACGACTCCGGCTTGGGCGTAGCCGGGGACGACAGGGAACTGCTGATTGGGTTCTTGAACCCCGCCGAACACGCGCATCTCGGTGCCGGCTGAAACCGCCGTGACTTTGGTTTCGATCAGCACCTGGCCCGGTCCGGGCTCTGGAATTTGAACCTGCTGCAATTCGCACTGGGCGATTCCTGTAAAGACTATGGCCTTGGCTTCGATCATCGGTGACCCTGGTATTAGGTTACTTGATCGGAGTGGTGAAAACACTGCCTTGATGTCGCACTGCCACTGGATTCTCACGAACTAACCCGAGAGCTGTCGGGCGCCTCTGAATAGTGCAACATTGTGCGACGGTTGAGGATCTTGAAGACTTAAACGTACTCGAATCTGGCCACCGCTACGCGCAGCTAGGAAACGACTGTGCGCTACCTCATTCATTATACCGTCCACAATTCTGTCGCGGGACTTTCCTTTGGAGGGTTGACCCGTTGTAATGTATGCATGCTCTGTGTGCTTTAGAAGCTTAGCGACGTCACGCTTTGTTGGCAGAGGGGATGAGCCTCGGTTGTAAGGTGCCACCATCGCAATAGGTGTAGGAGTCAACAACTCCTCCCAGACAGATGGATGATAGGCATTTTTAGATCCATGATGAGGGACTTTGAAAACAGAAGATTTTGCCGTGTATGGATAAGCATTAATAGCAGCCACCCAACCTCTCGAAGGAACATTCATGCATTCTAGATCACCGCCTAACAATATAACCGTAGACCCAATATTTATTGCGATAACTACGGACGCATCATTTGGGTGGACCTTCATATAACGTTTCACCATTTTCCCCGATTTGGGAAGAATTTTTTGAAGTGCAACTTTGGTGGCAATTACTGAGGCCGCGCTTGGGCTGAGTGCAAAAACTTGAACCTGTGAGTGGCTTACTCCGTACAGGAGAACTGATTCAGATACGAGTTTATGCGGAGCAACTGGCCCTTTTGATTTAGCTTTAAGGACCTCTAACAGCTTGGCAAATTCTCCAATATTCGATATTGAATCGATAATTCTTTGCTGATAATGTGCTGCTACTAAGTTTGCCACCTGTTCACTGGTGAGAATCGGCGAGAAACAAATACTAGCATTGGCGCATTTGTCAGCAATTTCAGATATTCCTTTAGTGTGGTCATCGTGCCAATGTGTAACTACTATGAGCTTAACTTGGTTGACATAGTCCACGCCTAACCTTTCGAAATACTCGATTGCGATTGGCTTTCCAGACTCTCCCAGATGAGAGTCTACGATCATCCATTCACCATTTTGAAGGTGAACTACTGCGCACTCACCAAAGCCTGGACCGAAGAGTGAAACTTCTAAGCAATCATTCGCTGGGATATCTTCACTCATTGAATACAAGCCCAGAAGAGACAGTCGCAGCTTGATCTTTCATCCAAATAATGTTCTGTGCTGTCCATCTCGGCATTCGCCTTAACCAAAGATGTGAGAACTTTCGAACTGTGCCTTTTGCAGACTGTTCCGTTCCTAACGTCCAGTAGAAAGTATTCCCGGGTTCCAGCAGCGCATGGTCACTAGGGCTGAACTTTTCGGTACGAATTTCTACAATCTCAAGGATAGTCTCTGGCGAATTAATGTCTGACAAGGTAGCACGAACTACACCATTTGAGACATGTTCGATTGCCCCAATCCACTCAGCCAAAACTGTTGCCTGCTGCGTAAGCCTTTGCTCGGGGCCGTAGTGGTTAGTCCCTGTCCTGACTTGTGTTTGAGAATCCTCAGCCATCTCCACTACATCTTTCGTGGCCTCTGCAGAATGACCCAGTAGTTCTATCGTGCTGAGTGTTACTTGAGTTTCACCCCGGGGAGTCAACTCCTCGACACGACTAGTATCGGATTCGGCTTGTGAATTTCGAACTTTTCCTTTTGCACCAAAGCGATGATTCATTGTTAGCACCGCTTTTGAACTCGAAAACTGTTCAGCTCCCAACTTAGGCGTTCGAGTTGAAGGCTCCCTCTCTATTGTGGTTCTATTCATGCCTTTAAAGCTCCTGTGATAACAGAGTGTACAACTTTCTTGTGATAGGCTTGACAAGCCGGCCATTCCCCACGCAAGATTGCGACTAGTTTGTCAGCCAATTCCACGCTCACCATCGGACTGCTGTTGTCCGCGAGTTGGTAATGCTGATTTACTCTAATTGACAGCCCTGGGTCAAATCTTGGAGATGGTTCTACTCGAATGTTAGTCTCATTGGAAGATGTCGCCTCACATTTTCCCACGATGTTTAACTCCTTCATTCCAGGACTGTCCAAAATCTGACTCCATATCTGCTTTGGTGCCAGTTCATTTCCAACTTTGTGCCAATCATTTTTGTTCGGGGCTCTGTGGTGAGTCTCTATGTTTAAACCAACTGCACTAAGTAGGGTTAATGGCATAATCCCGATCAGCCCGATGGCTAGATCGAACAACGGGCTATACATCCTGGGATCGATTGTCAGGAAAACCAGACGGTTCTCGATGCATTCAACGGTGATGTTGCTCACACTAAAGTTCGCGATTTCCGGGGTTACATATCTCACCGACATTTCTGTACGTTCGGCTCTGATAAGGCCAGATTTTACAAAGACCTCGGGGTGCATCATCGAAGGATTAAATGACCCTACAAAGACTACTGAAACCGCACTCTCTTCAAGGATGAATCCTGGCACTTCCATGAGTTTCACGAGATGACTGGAACAAAAGCGTAAGTTGGACCTGCTAAACTTGTATTTACACAGACCGAGAAACGATAGCAAGTTGCCTCTTTTTCAGAGCAACAAGAAAAAATTGTTTGAAGGCTTTCTGAGAAACTGCCAGGCTTGCCATCGCAAATGGTCCCGAGTGACCCGCCGTCATTTTGCTCTTCCAGCTTACAGACTAGAATCATGGCACAAATTTCCCTGGAGTTTGCAGGCGATTTCGCTGTAAATGTTGCTTGTCTTTTGGTACGCGCTTCCAAGCCCATTCGGTTGCGTCGATATACCCCACCGCCCCAAGAGCGTAGAATAGAGGGCAGTAATGGCCAAAACGCTTTTTGACAAGGTGTGGGAAAACCACCTCGTCGGAACCCTGCCCGAAGGAGGTCAGCTTCTTTACATCGACCGCCACCTGGTTCACGAAGTCACTTCGCCCCAGGCGTTTGACGGCCTAAGAGAAAGAGGCCGCAAGGTGCGAAGGCCCGACCTGACCTTCGCCACGGTGGACCACAACGTGCCGACCGATGGCCGCCCGATTGACAACAATGCCCTGAGTGGCAAGCAGATTGCCGCCCTCACTCGCAACTGCGAAGAGTTCGGGATTCCCCTTTTTGGCTTTACCGACCACCGACAGGGAATTGTCCACGTTATTGGCCCACAACTTGGCCTGACTCTGCCCGGCCTCACCATCGTCTGCGGAGACAGCCACACCTCCACCCACGGAGCCTTTGGCGCTCTGGCCTTCGGAATCGGAACGACAGAGGTCGAGCACGTTTTGGCGACCCAGACTCTACGCGCGCCCAGCAAACCCAAGAGCCTTTCTATTGAATGCCGAGGCCGGCTTGGCCACGGAGTCACGGCAAAAGATATCATCCTTGCCATCATCCGCAAGCTGGGTGCCGATGGCGGCACAGGCTATGTGGTTGAGTACCGAGGCGAAGCAATTCGTGGCCTGGATATGGCCGGCCGCATGACGGTCTGCAACATGTCGGTAGAAATGGGAGCCAGGGCCGGAATGGTCGCCCCCGACCAAACGACTTTGGATTACATCACGGCCGAAGATCGTCCCTATGCCCCCAAGGGAGCCGACTTTGAAAGACTTGTCGCCCACGCCCTTAGCCTGCCGACCGAAGAAGGCGCAGTTTTTGATCGAAGCGAAATTCTGGAAGCCCACGAGCTTGTCCCTCAGGTCACCTGGGGAACAACTCCAGCCATGACGGTTGATGTCAACGGAGTGATTCCGGAAGCCAAAGATGCCAAAGACGAAAGGGCAATGGCTTACATGGGCCTCAAGCCAGGCACGGCGGTAGCCGATATCGCTGTCAACACCGTCTTTATCGGCAGCTGCACCAACTCAAGAATCGAAGACCTTCGACTTGCGGCTTCTGTGGTTAAGGGACACAAGGCAGCCTCGGGGGTCAGGGCCATGGTGGTTCCTGGTTCGGCTGCGGTTCGGGTTCAGGCAGAAAGCGAAGGTTTAGATGTGATCTTTAAGGATGCCGGTTTCGAGTGGCACAGGTCTGGCTGCAGCATGTGTCTGGGCATGAACGGAGACCTGCTCATGCCGGGCCAACGGTCGGCCAGCACCAGCAACCGCCCCTATGAAAACAGGCAGGGACGCGGAAGCCGCACTCATTTGGTCAGTCCTCTAACGGCGGCAGCGACGGCCCTGACAGGCAAGCTGACTGATCCTCGGTCCTTTATCTCGTGATTTCTGGGGTCGCCTTTGCCTTTCCGAGTTTCGATACTCCGTTAGGCTGGCTGCTGCTTTTTGTTGCTGGCTTCTTGGCCTGCAGCATTAACGCTGTCGCGGGGGGAGGGTCGCTCATCTCCTTCCCTCTGCTCATCGCCACCGGGCTGCCCAGCCTGCCCGCCAATGCCACAAATTCTGTAGCTCTTTGGCCAGGGTCGCTTTCCAGCGCTTTTGCCTTTAAGTCGTATTGGGAAGACATAAAGAAAGAGCTCGCCCTCATGATCCCAGGGACGATCATCGGAGCGATTTTAGGGGCTTGGCTGCTCACCGCGACTCCTCAGGCCGCATTCGATATTGCCGTTCCGATCCTTATTGGCTTGGCGACTTTGATGCTGGCGTTCCAGGCGCAGATCAAAAAGATGGGTTCGGGCAAAAAGCTTCCTGCCTGGGGGGCAGCCACACTGCAGTTTTTGGTTGCCCTATATGGCGGTTATTTCGGGGCCGGCATGGGAATCCTGATGCTCGGGGTTCTGGGCGTCCATGCCGAGGGCGATATTCACCGCCACAACGCTATCAAAAATCTCTTGGCTGTGATCATCAATATCGTTGCCTCGACGATCCTGCTGGTTCAAGGCTTGGTGAACCCAATCGCGGCTGGCTGCGTGATGGCAGGAGGGATTCTGGGCGGGTTTCTTTCCGGCTGGATGAGTCAGAAAGTGAAGGCCGATGCACTCCGTTTGGCGATTGTCGTCTATGGGGTGATCATGACGATTGTCTTTGCAGTCCGGGCTTTCTAGAGAAGACGGGAGACAGAATGCTGAAGGCTGAAGAGCGATCTATAGGCTAGACACGGCTCACGGAGCCGTGGCACACACTCTCCCATAGGACGGAAAACAGAAGCAAGTCTGCAGATTGGATTCCGGGTGCCTCTGGACCTCGTCCAGTGCGAAAGGCTCTTCATCTAGCCGATGTTGAGGGTAGAAATTGTATGTTAAGGCCATCCTGCGGCCTCAAACTTACTTAGTACCCCCGCTCCAAATTAACCCGCCAGAGATCATTTTGGCCCAGGGCAAGGTGCTTCACCAGCTTAACCATGTGCTTCACCCTTTCCCCCTCAACCTGACTTGCCGCCCCGGCACGATGGGGGCTGAGAGCGACATTGGGCAGATCGTGAAAAGGGAATGTTGATGGCAGGCAGGTTTCATCGCCCTTGGGGTACCGATACCAAACATCAATCCCCGCTGAAGATAGATGACCCGAGATAAGGGCATTGTAAAGAGCCTCTTCATCCACAATCGGACCCCGCCCGACATTGACCAGCAGCCCGCCAGGAGGCATGAGAGCCAGCTGCTTGGCCCCGATCAGCCCTCTGGTTTCTTGGGTCAAAGGAGTGCAGACCACAAGCACATGAGCTTGGGGAAGGAGTGAATCCAGTTGTTCAAAGCCATGGGTGAAGGAAGAATCATTGGGCTGGCGAGACCTGCGAACTCCCAGAACCTTCATGCCCAGAGCACGACACATTCTGCCGACCCGACTGCCGATTTCTCCCCAGCCAAGAATCAAGGCGGTGCGGCCATGAAGCAGAACTGGTTCGGGGAGTCCGAACCTCATGCCCCAGTTGCCTTCACGAATCTGTCTATCAGCACGGGGAATCTGGCGCGAAGCTGCCATCAGCAGGGCGAGAGCCATTTCGGCTGAAGCATCTGCGTTGTGGTGCAGGTTGTGAAGGCTGACTTCGGGGCGGCTGCTCACTGATTCGATCAGTTTCTCTGGAACTCCTGCCCAAGGAACCACGACGGACCTTAGCTGGGGAAGTGACGAAACAACTTCGGGGGCGGCGGACCCCGTGCACCAAACTTCAGTGCCCTCCACTGGATCAGAGCCAGATGTGACTTCAGCAATGCCCCGCAGTCTTTTTGAAAGAGCCTCTACTCCGGCAGAGTCGTATCCGTTCGAAATGTGCAGAGTTAGAGGCATGGTTGAGCCTACCTTAGAGGAAAATCCCTCAGATCGCCTGTCTTTTTGAAGAGGTCGAAGTGGATAATGCACGTTATGGTTTCCACCATTTTGCTTGCAGCATTTCTAGGTCAATCTTCCGCCCCTCTAGAGGCCAAGATTGTCAAGCTCAACTTCGCAGAATCGCTGAGAAAAGAAAGCAAAACGGTTGAGGAAGACTTCAACACAACCTTTACCCAAACAGCATCGAAAGGCAAAACCAGCCTTTCGCTCACCCTCAATGGAGACTTTTCGGGCCTGACCAAAGAGAGTGAAGTCACCCTGAAGGTCGGGTCGTACGAAGTCAAAAGCAGCCTTGGCGACGATTTCAACCTCACCCTTTCTCCTGGCAAAGCCCAGTTGAAGCAGTACATCGATCCTAAATCGAATATCAAAACTCAGGCGAGTGTCATCAAGCTCGATTGGACGAAGGACAAGTTGAATCTGAAGTTCGAAGGCGAGGCTCCTTATTCAAAAACTATGCTCCTCGAAGAACTGATCGAGCAGAAGCAGGGAAGCGTGTCGTCCGACGTTGAGGTCAGTGGAAAGATCGGATCCTCAGTCTACAAAACAACAATGACAGTGACGGGCAAAATCGACTTTAAAACTGCATCCGCGCCAGAAATCTCTGGCTCGGTTTGGGTCGGCTCTGTTAAGGCAAAGTTATAGCCTCCACACTGAGCATTAGTTCGGAGAACTCATGCTCAGCCTTTTTCTTGCGGCATCCTTGGGTGTGGCCAAGCCAAACACTCAGGCGATCATTCAGCAGTCTTGGAAGCAGACCCTTGTGGTGGGCCACAGGGGAGCTGCCGCTTACAAGCCAGAAAACACGCTTGAATCGTTTGAAGAAGCGATTAAATCTGGGGCTGTGGCGACTGAGTGCGACATCTTTACAGATAAAGATGGAGGAGTCGTGGTCATTCACGATTCCACTCTGGACCGGACCACCAGCCTGAAAGGCAAGGTTGCGGAGACCAGCACGGAAGCGATCAAGGCGGCTGGAATCCCGATGCTGGAGGACTACCTTAAGGTCACGAAGGACAGGATCGTTTCTGTCATCGAAATCAAGGCGGGTGTGGATGTTGAGGCCAAGACGATTGCCGCATTGAAGAAGGAAGAAATGCTTGACCAAGCCATCATCTTCAGCTTCAACTCGGCCATCGTTGCCAAGATCAAGGAACTTGAGCCCAAGCTCTTTGCAGTCTGGCTCGTCGCTTCGCCTGGCACAGCGGCCGAGCACGAGGAGAAGGTCTTCAGCAAGGCCAAAGAAATCAAAGCCGATGCAATTGGGGTTCAGTTCCTAAACGCACAGGCTCCTTTGATCACAGCTGCCCATGCCAAGCAGATTCCTGTCTTTGTCTGGACCGTTCCGCCTGGTCCACAGGTGGATCGACTTAAGGCATTGAAGGTCAACTTCATCATCACGGATCACCCGCGTGATGTGAAGGCTCAACTCGCTGGTTGAGCCTGCTTTGCATCGGTAGGGGAAAGGAGGTTTAGGCCCTTTCCCCTTAGCCCCCATTCCAGGTTTATCAGTGATGGGTACCTTCCACTTCAGCATGGCTGAATCGGAATTGGTGGACCTTACGATCATCGGAGGGGGACCTGTCGGACTTTTCGGAGCCTTCTACGCCGGCCTTCGAGGCATGACGGTCCGAATCATCGATTCCCTCCCTGACTTGGGAGGCCAGCTCACCGCCCTTTATCCTGAAAAGTACGTCTACGATATGCCTGGATTCCCCCAGGTTTTGGCTAAAGATCTGGCCAAGGACATGATTCAGCAGGCCATGCGCTTCTATCCAGAACTCGTGATGGAAGACACCGCCCAGACCCTGACCAAAGAAGGAGACGGCTGGGTGATCGGCACAGCCAAGGGAGGCAGCTATCCAACGCGAACGGTCATGATTTCGGCCGGAGCGGGTGCCTTTTCTCCGACCAAGATCGGGGTCGAAAGAGAAGAAGAGCTGACTGGCAAGGGGGTCTTTTACGGAGTCAGGTCGCTGGATACCTTTAGAGGAAGAAAGGTGGCGATCATCGGCGGAGGCGATTCTGCCTTCGACTGGGCTCGAGACCTCCACCCCATCGCAGAATCAGTCAGTCTGGTCCATCGACGAGATGTTTTTAAGGCTCATGAAGAGACGGTCGAAGTTGTCAAGGGACTTGGCGTGCCCCTGCACTTGTTCAAAAACGTGATCAAGCTCCACGGAGATCACTATTTGACCGGAGTGACCCTGCAGGATTCACAGACCAAAGAGGAGTCTCACTTGGAGTGCGACGCCGTCGTTGTCAACATCGGATTCAAATCAAGCCTTGGACCCCTTAAAGAGTGGGGGCTGACTATTGAGAAAAACCAGATCCTGGTCGATGGGCTCTATCAGACTGGACTTCCGGGCGTTTTTGCCGTGGGTGATGTCTGCACCTTCCCGGGCAAGATCAAGCTCATCGCGACAGGGGTCGGAGAGGCAGCAACAGTGGTCTGCGTGGCTAAGACCATGATCGACCCTGCTGCAAAACTCTTCCCCGGGCACTCGAGCGACAGAGATCTTTGAGCCGAAATTGGGCCAAGAGTCACGAAAAGTGAATAAGTTCCCATAAATTCTTTCAGGACGAAACCTTCACATTGTCCAAAGTGTGGAGTAACATGTACAGTTAAGGAGGAGGCTAAATTGCTTACGACCATCATTTTTGCGGTGACTCACGGCTGCGGTCCAGAAATGGGCGCTTTCGATTCCGTGCCCCCCGGCCAGAAGTCTATTGAAGAGGCAATAATCCGGGGAATTGATGCCGCTGCAAAAGTCAAGCTTCCTAACTCGGTTTTTGGGTTTCCCGCACCAGCTCTAGATGCTCTTCCAAGCTTTTCATTCGGAACAGTAGGGGCTGGTAAATCTCTGCTTAGAGTAAGCGAGCATCAAACTGATCAGGTTCCGCCCGGATCAGCTGCCGTCTACTGGGAGTCTGGACGTCCTGTGATCGACCCGACCGAAGCGAGAGTTTTGAACTCGATGCTGGATGCCCTGAGGCTGAGTGTTGCCCCGCAGTCTGTTGAGAGCATTGGCAGCCCGAGAGCCTTTAAGGTTAGCCGGGTTTCCAACGAGGATGCGGTTGATCCAAAGGAAGAGGCTCAGCAGTCCATCTACGCTTCAATTCAGTCTACGCTTACCGGCATTTAAACTGAAGGCTAGTATTCGAACAAGCCCTGGCTCATGATTGGTGAGACAGGGCTTTTTGATGCCTTTTGGACCTGATGTTTCGGTTCAGGCAGGGTCTGTTCTTTGGTACTCTTGCTAGTCATGATTTGGTCGTCCGCTCTCGCCCTCACCATGATCATGCCAAGCAGCATTTCAGCCGCTCCGGCTTTGCAGGATTACAACACAGCGGACATAGGATCATTTAACGGAAGCGAGTGGGGCGGGATTAAGCTTGGCCTTCACACAGACCCCGAACTGAAGAGGCTTTTCAAAGCTGGCAAGGGGGGAATCCGCCCAGAATCTCTTCGACTTCCAGTTCAGGGGGAGAGAAAAGTTGACGCCCTGATGGATGCCCGGGGAGCCAAAGCCAAAGTTAAGGCGATTAGAATCGAGTTTGGTTCAGACCAGGATCTCCAGCCCATCACCCAGGGGTTAGGCGTCGAACCTGTGACTCTCTACCAGCAGGACCGCTGGGAGGACTGGTCTGTCGCCTACTATCCGGGCAAAGGAGTCGCCGCCCTTCAGTTAGAGGGCAGGTCATTTGTCTTCTTATTGGGCAATCCCAACCTGATGGATCAGGCAGTCAGGAAGTTCTCGTTAGAAGAGACGGATATAGTTCGCAGGCCCGACCCTGGCGAGGATTGGGATCGAGTGGTCACATACGATTACGTAAGCGTGAGGGTCGAACAATCCAAAACTGACCGAGTGCCAAACGACCTTGACAGCCGGGGAAGATCTCGCCTCGAAGAAGATTTTGAAGAGCGGTTGAGAAGAGTGATTCGCGGGCCTTTGGTTTACGCCTTTGGCAACAATGGAAGCTTTGATTTGAACATCAACATCGGCGGCTACAACGATAAAGGCGAGGCAGATGTCCGCTACAATGCCACCCTCACCGCAGAAACACCTTACGGTCCAATCACCGTCACCCAAAGCCATTCGCTGAGAATGAAAAAGGATTACAGAAGGGAAGTGAGCAGTGGCGCCGATACAGTCATCCGCCGCGTTTTTGGTGAATCTGAAAAGAAGATTCGATCCCTCGGCCCGCCCCCAATGAACGCCAAACGAACTGAAGCTGAGTTTCGGCTGATGGCAGATTTGACACCAGAAAGATGAACCTTAGTCGATTGATTCTGGGGGTTGCTGCCCTGGCATTGGCTGGGTCGGCCTTGGCTCAAGGGCTGCCTAAGAGGGTTGTCCTTATTCCTCTGGATGACAGGCCGGCTTCAACTCAGATGCCCCAGATGATCGGGGAGGTTGGAGGGATTGAGGTTGTTCTGCCTCCCAAACAGCTGCTGGGAAGGTTTGATAAGCCTGGCAGTCCGGAAGCGCTTCTTGATTGGCTTTCTTCTTCATCGGGCATAAGGGAGAGCGATGCCGTCATCGTGAGCTTGGATATGGTCACTTGCGGGGGCCTTATCGCTTCTCGGTCTTCGGCCACTCCTTACGATTTAGCCCGCCGCCGCCTCTTCCGTCTCTGGCAGATTCGTCAAGAAGCTCTGCAGGTTCCCTTTTACGTTTACACCTCGCTTGTTCGCTTGGCTCCGACCGCGACCAAAGAAACAGCTCCCTGGCGGCACCTTATTGCTAAATGGGCTGAGCTTAAAGAGCAGGTCAAGCGAACCCCGACGGCAGCGAACAAGCGTCACCTCGCTCAGTTAGAAGATCGGATCCCCCAATGGGAGATGGATCAGTATCTGATTGCCCGGCGCAGAATGGTGCGCCTCTCGGCAGACCTCATGCAGATCATGGGTCTGGGAGGCTTTACCCTTGCCTCCTTTGGTCAGGATGACGCGGCCCCGGTTGGCATCCACCTCAGCGAGATCGACGAGATTAAAAAGCAGGCGGCGGCTTATTCAGTCTCCGATAAGGTGACCTTCCTACAGGGAATCGACCAAGTCTCCTCTGTTCTCCTCGCACGTGCGGCTGTTGACAGGACGAAGGCTGATCTTGCTTTTTCGACCTCCTATTCTGGGTTGGCGTCTGCACGTCGTCCTGCCCCTTACGAGGCGGTGGCAGTGGAATTCAGTCTTAGACAGCAGTTCCGCACGGCAGGAGCGCGCATGGACCCTTCAAGCCGCATGCGCCTGATGGTAAACACCGACGCCAGTGCATCAGAAATGTCGGCGTTTCGTCAGCTGCTCATCAACCGCACGAATCAGGGCCTCCCGACCGCTGTCGCCGACGTAAATCTCGGCAAATCGGGCACTGGTGATCCGCGATTGATTGAAACCTTGATGGAGCCAGATACCCTGCCCAAGCTTAACGGCTACGCCGGCTGGAATACTGCCGCCAACACCATGGGCACTGTGCTGCCTATGGCCATGATTCACGAGCTGGCCAAGAGGGAGGCAGCCCCGGCCTTTCTGCTCCAGGCTAGGCTGAAACGAATTCTCTTCCATCGCTTGGTCAGCGATTGGCTTTATCACCGATACACCCGACCGGTCGCCTATCAGTTCATCGATTCTCTGCCGAACGCGGCAAGGGAAGAGCTCACCCCCGCACAACTCGCCCAGGTGACCCAGGTGGTGAAAGACGACCTTGCAAAGAGAACCTACGAAGCCTTTAACCGAACTCTGGAAGGCGAGATTTTGGAGAGAGAGACAGGCCCTGCTCAACTGAGGTCGATCGAGAATCTGCAAATCACTCTGCCTTGGCCCCGAGCCTACGAGGTTGAAGTAGACTTCACTCTCGGCTGGACAGAGGTGACCAGATGAACACAGGATTTTTCGAGAGGAATGTTGGAGAAAGGAGCTATGTGCTCTACATCCCACGTGGAGTCAAGACTCCCATGCCAGCCATTCTTGCTCTTCACGGTGCAGGCGAAAGCGGCTCCGACAACCTGAAGCAGGTCATCCAGGGTCTTGGATCTGCGGTTCAGTGGAATCGCGACAGGTGGCCTTTTGCCATCCTTTTCCCTCAGAAGCCAGTAGTTCGAAATCTTTGGCCAACTCAGGTGGAGTATCTCAATTCCTGTCTGAAAGATGCCGAGGCCAACTACGAACTCGACCCTCATCGCCGCTATCTGACGGGGCTGAGTCAGGGAGGAAATGGAACCTTCCGTCTGGTCAAAAAGCTTTCCTGGCAGTTTGCCGCCGCCGCACCCATCTGCGGATGGAGCGAGAACGTCGAGGAGACAGCAAAGGATTTTGCCGATATTCCCATCTCAATTTTTCATGGCGGGGCGGATAACGTTGTTCCGCCTAAAGGCTCAACCGACGCCCACGAAGCCATTCTCAAAGCTGGCGGAACATCCAAGCTGACCACCTACGAAAGTGTTGACCACAACTCGTGGGACAAGGCGTACAGAGAATCTGACCTGCCCGAATGGTTCTTGAGTCACTCTTTCCGGTAGACTGCTGTCTATGATTGCTCGCCTTCAAGGACGCCTGATCGACGCTCGTGAAGGCTTGGTTGTGATCGATTGTCACGGGGTCGGCTATGAAGTCCATGTGCCAGCTTCACTGCTCGTTCAGCTGCCAGGCGAGGGCCACGAGGCGACATTGTGGATTCGCCAGATCATCCGCGAAGATGACCAGTCACTCTACGGCTTCCCCAGTTTGGAGTCTAGAAAAGTCTTTGATCTGCTGCGAGAAGTAAAGGGCTGCGGGGCAAGGATCTCTATCGCGATCTTGGACACCTTGGGTCCAGATGGAGCCATTGCCGCCATCGCCTCGGCTGACGCCAAGTCCCTTACCAAAACTTCCGGCGTCGGGCCAAAACTTGGTGAACGAATCATTCTGGAACTGAAGGACAAGGTGGGAGTCATGCCGGGCAAAATTGCCTCCCCTTCGTCGGTGGCAGTGAATCCACCAGATGAACTGGTCGAAGCCCTCATGGCCTTGGGCTACCGTCGAGGCGAAGCCGAAGATGCCGCTGGTCCGGCCAGAGAAGAATCTGACGACACTGCCGAACAGATTAAAGCCGCTCTGCGGAGGCTGAAGAAGTGAGGCAGGACCCCAACTTTGAAGGGGAAGAACTGCCCGGAGAGGGGCAGATTGAACTCAGTCTCAGGCCGCAGAGGCTTGGCGAGTTCATCGGTCAGGAAGACCTGAAAGGCAACCTTTCCATCTTTCTCAAGGCAGCTCTGCAGAGGCAGGAAGCTCTCGATCACCTGCTTCTTTACGGTCCGCCCGGCTTGGGCAAAACCACCCTGGCTCACATTGTCGCCTACGAAATGGGGGCGACAGTTCATGTCACCTCTGGGCCAGCGATCCAGATCCCTGGCGACTTGGTGGGGATTCTTACCAACCTGGATGAAAAGTCCGTCCTCTTCATCGACGAAATTCATCGTCTCAGCAGGCCAGTTGAAGAAATTCTTTACCCGGCCATGGAGGATCGCAAGGTCGATATCTTGATCGGCAAGGGGCCAGCCGCCCGCTCGATCCGAATGGATGTCCCAAGGTTCACCGTGATCGGGGCGACGACCCGTCAGGGCCTCCTCACCGGCCCCTTGAGGGACAGATTCGGAATCATCCTCAACTTCGGCTTTTACGATCCTGCTGCTCTGGAAGAAATCATCCTTCGGTCGTCTCACATTCTCGGTCTGCCGATTGCTAGGCAGGCAGCAGGAGAACTGGCAAGAAGATCTCGCGGCACCCCGAGAATTGCCAACAGGCTCCTTAAGCGAGTCAGAGATTTCGCCCAGGTTGAGGGAGAATCCACCATCAGCCTTAATGCGGCAAGGCAGGCGCTTTCATCTTTAGGCGTTGATGATCACGGGCTGGATAAGATCGACCGGGCGATTCTTCACGCCATGATCCACCAGTATCAGGGTGGACCGGTCGGATTGGAAACTCTGGCCGCCACGATCGGTGAAGACAGCGGAACTCTGGAAGACGTCTACGAGCCCTATCTCATTCAGCGTGGATTCCTTTCTCGCACTCCGCGGGGTCGGCAGGCGACCCATCAAGCATGGATTCACATGGGCCTCACTCCTCCGCTACCCCCGGGCGGCGTAGTGACAGATGAGGCATGAGACGCGGCGACGAAACGAATTTTCCAAATATTGCCCCGATCCCTGGCCCTTACCAAAGACCCCAGATAGCCGGACCGCAGACTGGCCCGCCTGAAGCCTTCCGAACTGCCTCGTTCGGCGAAAACAGAGGCAGGGGCAGCATCGTCGGGATTCAGCCGAGTTTTGAAACTTGGATGTTCCGCACCGAGGTCGATTTCACCACCGCTCTCTATCAGACTCTTCACACGGCTAGAAATCAAGGTTTTCTGCGCGAGAACACAGTGGTTGTCTTCCCGGAACTCACTGCTCTTCAACTGCTGATGGTCGAGGAGTTTCCTTGGGTGACGCTCAGCCGCACTTGGACCGAAGCTATGAGAACCTGCCAGCTCGACGAAAAGGTCTGGCGCCTGGTTCCTGCCTTCTTGGATTCCAAAGCCGAAGGGTGGGAAAGAGCCCTTTTCAAGCAGGTCGCGAAAGACAAATTGGAAAGGGCGGCTGAAGTCTGGGTTCAGGCCTTTTCTGCGGCAGCGCAGGAGTTTGGCGTTTCGATCTTCGCCGGAACAATGCCCCTGCCCCGAAATACCGGGGTGGATGGCGGTCTGGTTCTGCCCGCCGGGTGGAGGGCCCCTTTCGATCTCGTCATGACTGGCATTCTCCTGCGGCCAGATGGAACCCTAGACCCCACCTTGGCCAGAAAACAGAAGCCTTCTGGGTTTGAGACAAAAATGCTCTGGGCAAAAGAAAGCGATGCGGCTCCTGCCTTGTTTGACACCCAGCTTGGCAAAGTCGCGGTGATTCTCGGTACAGATTCTCGACAGCCAGGAGCCTACAAGCTCATTCATGGAGCTGATGTCATTCTGGCCCCCAGTCAAGAACTTGCGGGCGAATCGCGTGCAGCCTGGCGAGAAGAGGGAGTGAATTCCTGGATTCACCAGACCACTGCCTCGGCCGGAATCACCCTTTTCAATGCCAGCCACCTCTACGAAAGGCGGCTTATTGGTCAACCCATGATTTGGAAGGAAGGGCAGTCTTGGTTCCTATCAGAAGAAAAGGCTGGCCAGTCGGAGACCTTCATCTTTTCTCTATGGCTTTAGGTCACTGGCTTTTAGCTGCTCAATGCCCAAGCAAGGGGTAGATTAGGCCGCTCTTCACCATAAAGGCATGTTGTTCTTTTAATCAGAATTCACTTCGCCGGGGTTGAGCGTTGGACTGTCACTCCAATACAAAAAGGGGTGCGGCCAGAGCACCTAGCTTGCTTTGAATCATCAAGGGCTCTGCGGGTTTTCGGAATCCCCGCCCAGCGATGAGGGCTCTGAGCCTGCACCCCCCAAATCAGTTTTGAAGCGCAGAACTATAGGCGGAAGAAAGGTAAATTAAGCCGCCTCCCTTGCAAATGGCATTCAGGAAACTTTTGGGTCTTGTTTTCGCCAGAGGTTGGCAATGGTTTAGCTCCATAAATCGGGGTGCGGCCAGGGCACTTGGCTTGCCTTGAATCATCGCGGGCTCTGCGGATTTTCGGAATCCCCGCCTAGCGATGAGGGCTCTGCGCCTGCGCCCCCAAAAACTAATTTAGGTCGTGAAGAATGTTTGGTTTTGCATGGAAGACGGTGATGGAACACGAAGCCGGGGTGCTGTACACAGATGGCGCCCTGACCGAAGTTCTTGGCCCCGGCCGTCGACTGATCAAGACTAAACGTGAAAGGCTGGTGACCCTGGATATCAGGGAAAACATGATTCAGGTGCCGGGCCAGGAGATCACCCTGCGCGACGGCTTGGCTCCGCGAATCACTTGGGCTGGCCGCTACAAAATTTCTGACCCCAAGATCTATGTCAGGGCGGCCGAGAGCCCCTACAGCCTGCTCTACTACGATCTGCAGATGGCTTTGAGAGAGGTCGTTGAAGGGCTGGATTACGATGAGCTTATTGCCCAGAAAGTGGCTTTAGGCGAGGATGTTTTGAAGGCTGCCAGAGTCGGTGCAGTTAAGATTGGAATTGAATTGACCGATGGTCAGATTCGAGACATCACTCTGCCTGGCGAGTTTAAAAAGGCTTTGGCCGAAGAGAAAAAGGCTCAGATTCTGGCTCGTGCTGGCTTGGAAAGAGCCAGGGCCGAATCGGCGACTCTGCGCAGCCTGGCCAACTCGGCTCGACTGCTGGAATCGAATCCTGCTCTGATGCAGCTGAGGATGATCCATGCCTTTGAGCAGGGCAAGGGGAGTTTGGTTTTGAACTCTTTCCCCGGTCCGATTGTTCCGATGGAAGAGCCTCGCCGAGGCCCTTCTGGTCCGGACGATGACGTGCTGTAAGGGGGATCGCTCGCTGGGCTTGGCGCTATCCTGCCCGACACTTCGTGATCGAACAGGCCACTCAATCTGAGTTCCGTCGATCATTAAGGGGTGGCCGGGCATGGCTGCGACATAGGAGCAGCAGGCCCGGAGAATCAGCCTTGGCCCCAAGTGTTGAAACACTGGACAAGGTCCAGTGGCACCCCGGCAGAGACTAGCAATGACTCCGGGGCTGCCTTTCAGGCCATCCCTGGTTACCTTTAGCTACGAAGTGGGAGGTTTGGGTGGCCCGACCGATCCGTGAGGCACTGAAGGTCGATCGGGAATGAAAACTCACTGGCTGGATTTCTCTCCTTCCCAAACGGGTGGCCGGGCATGGCTGCGACATAGGAGCAGCAGGCCCGGAAAAACCGCTCTGTCCTCAAATCAGGAAGCACTGGACACGGTCCAGTGGCACACGGGAAGGCTCCAGCAATGAATCCGGGGCTGCCTTTCAGGCCATCCCCGGTCACCCTTTGCATATATAGAGGGTATCTGGTGCCCCGATCTGGCCCGAGCCAGCGAGGGAAGGTCGGGAACAATAACCCTCAAATCGACCAGAAATCTCATCTTGCCGCACAAGTCCAGATTCAGGACCCAGACTGCAAGCGACGCTGAAGCACCCAAGCAGCGTAGACTAGCCAAGGAACCACTATGGCTGCCGTTCGCAAGATTGCTGTTGTTGGAGGAGGCCTGGCTGGCCTCATGACCGCCCTGAAGCTGGCGGAGGCAGGACACGAGATTCTGCTCTTCAGCCTCGTGCCGGTCAAACGCAGCCACAGCGTCTGCGCGCAGGGAGGAATCAATGGCGCGGTCAACATTCGCGGCGAAGGCGACAGCCCCTTCCTTCACTTCGAAGACACCATTACGGGCGGCGACTTTTTAAACCATCAGCCCCCGGTTCTCCGCATGGCCGAGCGCGCCCCCGCGATCATTTATCTTCTTGACCGCATGGGAGTCCCCTTCAACCGAACCCCCGAAGGCAACCTTTCCTTCCGCCGGTTTGGAGGCACCCTTAAGCACCGCACCGCCTACGCCGGAGCCACCACGGGCCAGCAGCTGCTTTACGCCCTTGACGAGCAGGTGAGGCGATTTGAGGCCAGCGGACGAGTCAAGAAGTACGAAGGCTGGGACTTCCTCGGAATCATCAAGGATGAAAAGGATGTCTGCCGGGGCTTGACCTGCCAAGACCTGCGCTCGATGAAGATCGAATCCTTCGCCGCTGATGCGGTGGTTATTGCCACGGGCGGCAACGGAGTCGTTTTCGGACGCAGCACCAACAGCATTATCAACACGGGCAGTCCCGTCAGCATCTGCTACCAGGCAGGCGCGGTTTACGGCAACCCCGAAATGATTCAGATTCACCCCACCGCTATTCCGGGTGAAGACAAGTGCCGCCTGATGAGCGAATCAGTTCGAGGCGAAGGCGGAAGAGTTTGGGTTCCACGCGACCCCCAGGACACCCGAAACCCAGTCGAGATTCCTGAAACTGACCGCTGGTACATGTGCGAAGAGCTGGACCCCGTCTACGGCAACCTTCTGAGCCGAGACATTGTCAGCTTTATCATTTACTGCACCTGCCGTATGGGCCGTGGAATCAAGGGACGCCAGCAGGTTTATCTCGATATCACCCACCTTCACAGAAAGCTGGGGATGAGCCGAGAAGTGATCACCGACAAGCTCGGTGGTGTTCTTGAAATTTACGAAAAGTTCATGAGGGAAGACCCCATCGATCAGCCGATGAGGATCTACCCCGCCGTTCACTACACCATGGGCGGCCTGTGGGTGGATTACGAAACGACTGGCGGCGGACCTCAGCTGGATATCGATTCGCACCGCAACCAGATGACCAACATCAAGGGTCTTTATGCGGCGGGCGAATGTGAGTATCAGTACCACGGAGCCAACCGACTGGGAGCCAACGCTCTGCTCACCTGCCTTACCGGCGGCGAGCTGGCCAGCGAAGGCGTTTTGGCTTACCTGAAGGGAATGGATGCCAGCGCGGCAGACCTTTCTTCTTCTGCTATCGAAGATGCGACCAAGCAGCATCAGTCTGTTTACGATGGCTTGAAGACCAAGAAGGGAACCGAAAACCCCTACCAGCTCTTGGCCGAACTTCAGGAACTGATGTGGAACAATTGCGGAATCTGGAGGCTTCAGAAGGATCTTCTGGCAGCCAGGGAGACTCTGAACGAGCTTTCTGTCCGGGCTCAGCAGTGCGACCTGGTCGACGACGGAGGCTGGAGCAACCAGGCAGTCCCCATGACTCGTGGCCTGCACCACATGATCGAAATGTCGAAGGCAGTCGTCGGTGGAGCCATCATCCGCGACGAAAGCCGAGGCGCCCACTTCAAGCTGGATACTCCGGAGCGGGATGACAGCAAGTGGCTGGTGACGACCAAGGCGACCTGGACTCCTGGCGACCCTGAGTTCGACCTGACCGAGAAGGTCGAGTGCAATGTCATGGCTCCTCGAGCCAGAAAGTACAAGGTCAACCAGGCCACGATCGTCAAGAAGATCATGGGCGATGACTTCCTTGAGAAGAACGTTCCGGCTAAGGTCTAGTTTGCTGGCGGCTTGAAGCAAAAAGGGGGCTTGAGATCGATCTCAAGCCCCTTTCTATTTACAGCCAGCTTGACTAAATTTTCAGAGTTCGTCGGAAGAGAAAGACTGCCAGTGCCGCTGTGCAGACAATGCCTACGAGTCCTGCTGCCAGGAGGATCGATGACGATGATCCATACATATTCTTCTCTGGTTCAGGTGCAGTGTATGGCTCTTCTTCCTTGTAACCATCCCAGAAATCAGGATCCGTATCTGGATGGCGACCTTCCTCGGCTCGACTGAGGATGAACTTTTCTCGGTTTGCCTGAAAGCGTTCCCCGTTATCCATTAGTGCGCCGACGAGTTCTTCCACTGCAAGTCTCTCTTTTGCTGTGAGGTCGGCATTTGACCCCTCAGTAAACTCTCTTTCCAAGGCGGGGAAGATGAAGTCCTTTTCTTCAGGAAAGTTATTGATCCTTTCGTAAATCAACTGCCGATCAGACTGCCTGTAGGTGGAGTGTCGAGCCGCAAGAACCCAGACATCAGGGCTTTCTTGAGCCGCACCCATGACAGCCAATCCGAAGTAGGCGTTTTTGGTTTTGTCCGAATGTTCGAAGTACTTTGGTTCAGGCAGACCCTCTGCTAAGGCTCTAACTAGCTCAATCTGGGCGGCTTCGCGCCCGAAGTGGGCTTCTGGATTGATCTTTACGGCTTTTTCGAGGTGGTTGAGAGCCTCTTTGAGCAGAGTTTTGTCTGGCTCGCCGCTCTTGGCAGCCAAGGCCTTGTGAGCAAGAAAGGTCCCCAGGTTTGCATGGAACTTGTAGCTGTCTTCAGAAGTGAATTTGTTTTTGAGCTTCAGCTTTTGGTTGATGACCTTTATGGCTTCATCGGTTTTGCCTAATCGCTCGTAGGCCACCGACAGGTCATCGTACAGGTTAGGATCGCTGGTCCCCTTAGCAATCTCTTTCTTAAGCCGCTCCACCCTCATTTCGAAATAGACGGGAGGGTTGACCTCGTACCTGCCTGCCACCATGGAGCGGACATCGAACCGAGTCTCCTTCTCTATTCGTTTCGTATCCAGATCGTTTATGCAGGGGAGAGCAGCGGCTGAGAGGCCCAGTACGAGCCAAGCGGCCACTTTTCGAACCGAAGAAAGAGCGTTCATTTTGTGCCTCCTGCCAAATATCATTGCTTCGTAAGTAACAAAGTCGAATCTGGTAAGGCTCTTGACGTCAGATTTTCTCTTTCTGCTTCTTGTGTGCATCTGTCGTCAAGGTGGACCTACAAGAAAACTCGGTACCTTCTCAAGTAATGAGAGTCATTGAAGTCGCCGCCTTTGTCGGGACTGGCCTGCTGGGCAACCCAGCGGGAGTCTGCATTCTGGATTCTCCCCTTGAAGAAGCCGAAATGCAGGAAACGGCCGCACGGGTCGGCCATGCCGAAACCGCCTTTCTTTGGCCAGAAGGTGACGACTGGAGGCTTCGGTGGTTTACGCCGGCCGTGGAAGTCGATCTCTGCGGCCACGCGACCCTGGCCTCTGCCTGGGTTTTGGCTCAGCAAGGCAAGGCTGGAGGCTTGGTGACTTTTAACACCAGAAGTGGAAAGCTGACCGCCCAAGTAGAGAGCGACGGAGCGATTGTCCTGGATTTCCCCGCTCTCGTTCCAGTTCAGGCTGACTTGCCCGCCTGCCTTGCCGACTTGACCAAAAATGCCGTCTGGACCGGGCGAAGCCGTGACGATTGGTTCGCCGCCTTCGCATCACCAGATGACGTCTGCACTTTCGTGCCAGACATGGAGAAGATCACCGAAGCGGGCATGAGGGGGCTGATTATTACAGCTCCCGGTGAAGGGAATTGGGATGCTGTCAGTCGTTTCTTCGCCCCTCAAAGCGGAGTCCCTGAGGATCACGTGACAGGCTCGGCGCATTGTGCCATCGGCCCATATTGGCGTCCACTAGGGGGAGAGATCCTTTGTCTGCAAGCTTCAGAACGTGGCGGCGAATTGAGGGTCAAAGTCGAAGGCGAACGGGTTTTTCTCAAGGGATACGCAAAATCCCTTTAGAAACCCATCTAGCCAGGTTCAATCAGCTTCAAAATCTGCCCCTCTCCGAGTAGAGTAGGGGAATGTTTCTGAGGCAGACTCTTGGCCTGCTTTGCCTGGCGGTCGTCGCCGGTGCTCTGGCTGCCCCTTCTGACCCCCAACTGCTTGAAAAGTACAGGCGGGCTGATGCTCTGCCTGGCATGCTGGCGGGCCGGACAGCCAACTTGAACCTAAGGGCCACCTGGATCAGCCCCACCCACTTTTTCTATCGGTCAGAAAAGCTAAAGGGAGCCTGGAGCTACACCTTGGTCACGGCCAACTCAGGCAAAAAAGAGCCTGCCTTCGACCACGTTAAGCTCGCCGCAAACCTGGCAAAGATCGCCAGCCGCGAAGTTGACCCAGAAAAGCTGAATCTGCAAGATTTCTCCATCTCAGCAGACCTCAAGACCCTACGGTTCCAGTTTGCCAACCAGCTTTGGACTGCCGACCGGACCACCTTGGAGCCAGTAAAGGCAGAACCTCCGGTTCAGAACCCGGAAGGGGCGCCGGGGCAGGGAAGAGGCGGTGGAGCCTTAGCGCCTGACCGACGGAAAAGATTCCGAGTCACCGAAGGCTTTCTTGAGGGCAGAGTCGAGGGAGACGACAAGTGGGTGAAGCTGAGCGAGGTCCAGGGCTTTGAAACAGCCCGCTGGTCACCCGATTCTCGCTTCCTCGTCGGCTTCAACATCCTTCCCGGAGACCGCAAGCAGGTGCATCGCCTTCAAAGCAATGTTCCTGGCACCAGGTCAAAACTGCTTTCCAACAATTACGACCAGCCGGGCGACAAGATGGACACGGCTGAGCTTTTCATCTTCGATCTCTCCCAATGGAAAGGCGATCCCCTTCCGGCCTCAAAGAAGGTAGATGCTCCTCCCTTTTTCTGCACTCAGTATCCCTACCACTCTGTGCCAAGCACGAGATGGTGGAAGGACGGAAAGACTCTCTTGGTCGAAAACCCTGTCCGGGGCTATCAGGCTTATGAAGTCTGGAGCATTGACCCAGAAACCGCCGCAGCTAGGGTCGCGATCAAAGAAGAGTCGAAGACCTTTGTCGATATCGGCAAGACAATGCTCTACCCCCTAGCCAAGCAGGATGCCTTCATTTGGCGGTCCGAATCTTCTGGCTGGAGCCACCTCTACAGGGTTGACAACAAAACCGGAGCCCGAACCCCCATCACTTCAGGCAGCTGGGTGGTGCGGAGTCTCGGCCGAGTTGATGAAGAAGCCGGCACGATTGAGTTCACCGCGAACGGACGCGAACCTGGCGACCCCTACCATCTGCATCACTACCGAATCAAGTTCGATGGCACTGGCTTGGTCAAGCTGACTCCTGGCCAGGGCACTCATGAAGTCGAATGGTCGGCAGATAGGAAGTTCTTTGTCAATTCTTATTCCAGCCTGGACAAGGCTCCGGTTCATGAACTGAGGCGGGCTGATGGATCCTTGGTGACGGTTTTGGAAAGAGCCGATGTCTCCGGGTTGGCCGAACTCAAGATCAAGCCCTTGACTCCATTTGTGGCCAAGGGACGAGACGGGAAGACAGACATTTGGGGAGCCATTGCCTTCCCGACCGACTTCGACCCGACCAAAAAGTATCCGGTTATCGAAAACATTTACGCTGGTCCGCACGACTCTCACGTGCCTAAGAGGTTCTTCTCTTTGACCCGCATGCACCGAATGGCCGAGCTGGGCTTTATCGTCGTCCAGATCGATGGCATGGGCACCAGCAATCGAGGCAAGGCTTTTCACGATGTCGCCTGGCAGAACTTGAAAGATGCCGGCTTCCCTGATCGCATCGCTTGGATGAAGGCGGCGGCAGTCAAGTTCCCGGCTATGGACTTGGAGAGGGTGGGAGTCTACGGCACATCGGCCGGTGGCCAAAACGCGGCCGGAGCCGTGCTTTTCCATTCAGATTTCTACAAAGCTGCCGTCGCATCCTGTGGCTGCCACGACAACCGAATTGACAAGCAGTGGTGGAACGAGCAGTGGATGGGCAAGCTTGGTCCTCACTACGAGGACAATTCAAACATCACTCACGCAGCCAAACTTAAGGGAAGGCTTCTGCTGATGGTGGGAGAAATCGACTCCAACGTTCCACCCGAATCGACTTACAAGTTCGTCGATGCCTTGATTAAAGAGCGGAAGGATTTTGAGTTTGTGATGCTTCCTGGCGCTGACCATACAGATGGCGGCGAGTTCGGCGAGAGAAAGCGCAGGGACTTCTTTGTCAAGTGGCTGCTGGGGGTTGAACCTCCTTCGTGGAATGAGGTCGCAGGGGGCAAGTAGGTTTCTGACGTTCTGTAAGTCAAGTTTTGCCGGGGCTGCTTTCTAAGCCATCCCTGGCCACACGGTCTTCAACGTGTGGGTCACCCAACCTACAGTTGAAAACAGGATCGAGCCCTGTGCCACTGGCAGCGCCAGTGCGCTCCAAAATCCAGTTTTCAGCCATCCCTGAGAGGTGGCCATCTGCCGTGTCCAAGCCTGCAGATCTTGAGATTGCAATTTAAGCACTGGCGCTGCCAGTGGCACAAAATCCCAGTTACCAGTCGCTTTAAGCGGGACTGCAAAGCCAGAAGACTCGAAGTTCCCGCCCGACAGCGAGCTGATTGGGACGGGGCACCCCACTCTGATGAGAATCAAACCCTATGGGTGGCGTGGGTGAAACCCACGAAAGGAGAGCCTGAATTGCGCCTTCAGGGGCGCCGCCCCTGCCACCCGATCTCGAAGGGAGACATTGTTTTGGATGCCCCGATCCCATCCGTGAGGAACGAGCGGTGGGTCGGGAATGGCGAGTTTGTTTTTCTGCTGTTCCCGCCCGACAGCGAGCTGATCGGGAAGGGGCACCCCACTTTCTCGGAGCGGAAAGGCGCCCAAGCTCTGTGCCACTGGCAGCGCCAGTGCTCGAAGGAGTTCTCTGGCCAAGTGTCTAGTCACTCACTTAAACCACCTTTGATCGGACTGTCATCTTTAGGCAGGCGACAATATCACTGGCGCTGCCAGTGGCACAATTTCCCGGCTGCCAGTCGCTTTATGCGGGACTGCAAAGCCAGAAGACTCGAAGTTCCCGCCCGACAGCGAGCTGATCGGGACGGGGCACCCCACTTCCGAGCTTGCTGAAACAACTTCTTCGAAACTTTGCATTCCTGGCTGAGCGGAGCTCAACCAGGCCACGCCCCACTTTGCGTTGTAGAAAACTAACTCTGCGACCCGCCTGAGCCAGACCGAGACCCCTTCTTCCCCTGACCCTTCCACCCGGCGGCGAGGCAGACCCATACCAGAGTCACAGATAGAATAAGCCACGAACCTGCCCAGACGACATCGGGGATTCCGGTCGCCTGCTCCATGATTTTGGCGTCAGAGTGGCCATAGCCGAAGCTGACATTAAACAGAGCAGTGAAGGCAAGCATCGAAGTCAAACATTGCTGAATCCCCAAAAACTGGGCGAGAAAGGAGGCTCCTTCGTCGGGCAGCTTCCAGGCGCAGAGGAAAATCACGGCGATCCAGGCAAGGCCAGAAACCACTCCCACCACGTCTCCTCTCACAAAAACGATCATGGAGAAGGTGAGAAGGCCGAACAGAATCCACAAAGCCTGGCGGGCGTGATCTTTGCGGCCAGCCACCAGAATAAGCAGGCCGCCGATGACGCTGCTGCCCACATAACCGGCCATGGCCACAACCGGAAGGCTGCCCCCCTGAACCAAGGCAACTCCGCCAAGGTTTGAATAGACTTTGATTGCCTCTACACTGCCCCCCGTAAGCAGGGCGGCGATGGCGTGGCAGAGCTCGTGCAGGTGGGTGTTAAGCAGGGCCAGGGGGGTCAGCACGACCCGCAGCATAGGCACCACCCAAATGAGGACGGATATTGCCGATGCCACCAAAAGCAGGCTCTGGTCCTGACGAAGCTTAGCCACTGACATTCTTGACGGAGCCAAACGTGTCAGGATTCAAAGAAGGAGCGTAGAAAGGGCCGTGTGGCGTTGGATTCTGGGAATTGTTTTGTTTATTGGAGTGGCGGCATCGATGACTTTTGTTTATGTCTTTGGGCCAACTGATGAGCAGCTGATTCAGGAAGCATTAGAGGAATCGATTCAGGCGAGCAAAGAGGGCAGCTCTGGGGGAGTTCTTTCTCGGCTGGCATCAAACTTCACCTACAACAACGAAGGAATCGGGGCCAGAACCGACGCAGCAAGGTGGATTCAGACCCTTCGTCCAGAGATCTCAGTTTTCAGCCGCGAGATCATCAAAGATGGCGAAAAAGCCAGAATCGTGACTCCGGTTAAGGTCACCTTTGCGGGGGGAATCAATGTTGATCTTGAGACGGTGACTGTGACCTTCAAGAAGTCGACCGGCACGCGCTATGTTGTTTTTCCCTACGCCGATTGGCAGATTGAATCGGTGGTCTCAGAAGGGTTCGACCCATCTTCATTCATGCCTATGGGGTTACCATAGCCACAGTGAAGCGACTTCCCCTTTTCTCGGCAGCGGCTCTTGTCCTGGCTCTCTTCGTGGCCGGAGGATGCAGCAGCAACGAACCGGAAGGCTTTGCTTCGGGCGACAAAGAGGGCCTGGGATTCGGAATTCCTGAGCCAGCAAAGCCCGCTACGCCAGCCGCTTCTGATCCTGCTAAGGCAGATCCTGCAAAGACAGATCCGGCAAAGTCCACGCCTGGAGCCTCGGGCGGAGCCCCCCTGCCAGATGAAGCTCAGCCGACCACCGGCGAAGCAAAGGGCGCCTTGGGCTACACCCCTGATGCCGACGGAAAGCAGTCGGGACAGCCGACCACTCCGTGACCCTATTCGAATGGATTCGCCAGGCGGAAGCTCGTCTGAACCAGGCTGGGGTTGATAGCGCAAGGCTGGAAGCCCAGATTCTTGCTGCATCTGTGTTTGGCAAAGATCGCGCCTGGGTGCTGACCCACCCCGAAGAGCCAGTGGATGAGCCAGCCCTGGAAGCTCTTTTGGCGCGAAGGAAAGCCAGGGAGCCCCTTGCCTACATTCTTGGCCAAAGAGAGTTTTTCAGCCGACCCTTTAAGGTGACTCCGGCAGTTCTCATCCCTCGGCAGGAAACCGAAACCCTGGTTGAATGGATTCTAGACAGCATTGACGAAGGCCCGGCCCGAGTCCTTGATTTGGCCACGGGCAGTGGCTGCATTGGCATCACACTGGCTCTAGAAAACCCTCAGTGGAAGGTCACTCTGAGTGATGTTTCGCCTGAGGCTGCCGAAGTGGCTCGGCACAACGCCAAGACTCTAAAAGCTTCCTGCAAGGTGGTTGAATCCGACCTCTTTGCCGCTGCTCCCGGCCCTTGGGATGTCATCGTCTCCAACCCCCCTTATATCGCTCAGGGTGAGATTTTTCAGCCTGAAGTCAGAGACTTTGAACCTGAACTGGCTCTTTATGCCGAAGAAGGCGGCCTCGCTCTCTACCGCCGAATTCTGACGGAAGCCGTCCCTTGTCTGTCTGCGGGTGGGGTTTTGGTGCTGGAGCTTGGCGATGGTCGGGCCGAAGGTTGTCGCCGCCTGGCTGAAGATCTGGGCTGGCACGAGCTGGAGGTCATGTCCGACCTCATGGGGATCGAGCGGGCTCTGGCTTTGGTTAGGTGAGTCGCGGCTTTTTGCCGCACGGCTCACGGAGCCGTGGCACCACAGCCCCAAACTCACTCTTCGGGTGCCACTGGACCTTGTCCAGTGCGTGGAAAAAGGAAGCACTCTGTCACCAACTGTGAAATGCCTTGAAACCTATGACATTTAAAAGGAGTACCCAAAGTCATCTAGGGTCAAGTGAGCGAAATGCGGGAAGACGCAAGTCTGGATAATGCCCTGGTCGGTCATTGCTGCTTTCTAAGCACTGCCGTCGTGACGCAATGTGTCAGCTTGAGCTCCCTTCTCAAGCAGCCTTTGGAGGCTAATCTGCCAATGAGGGAGCACTAATTGTCTGAACATTCTCCCCAAAAGAATCACAAATATTGGATTTGGGCTGCAACGTTGTCTTTGGCGTTCTGGGCAAGCCTCTATCTCGTCAATGTGTTCGATGTTTACCGGCCTTACTTGAATGGAATCGAGCGGCAGATTGACGCATATTACTCGACAGAATCTGAGCTAAGGCAATGCCACAAGTTGCTTGGAATTCGATCTTCACTTGAGGATTGGCACGAAATTAGGGAATCCTGCGAGTCGGGTGGCTACGCAGAAGATTTTCAGCATATTGGCCGCCGTCAAGTGGAAATCGGAACTCACATGATTTTTCTATCTGCGACCGAACTGGAGTATAGGGTTCGAAGAAATGGGACGAGGTACAGAGAGGTTTGGACTGTTGGCAAGCTGGGTTTAGTAAAGGCGAAATCCGAAAAACTGGGGAGCTACAACCCATGAGACTACTCCGGGCATTTGAAAAGGATGTTGTTTTCATTTCCTGCTTTACCATCTTGATCTTGACTATAAACCTAGGTCTCGGAGGCTTTATAGTTCCCCTTTACAACCTTTGGCGACCCACAAAGCCAGATCTTAGAGCTTTGGCAATCGACCCCTACAGTGCTGGCAGGTGGAAGCAGCCTCCTTGCTTCTCATCGGCAGCCAGTGACGCATACTTTGTTCGGGTCCAGCAATCGGGTTCTGGGACTGTTGTTGAATTTGCTGAAACTGGCAGTGAAAGATCTGGCCTTCGATATGATGTAACGATGCTTGTCAAAAGATCCGGCAACGAATACATTGAGAACGCGTCGATTGTGAACGGATGCATTGAGGTATTCACGTCTAAGCCAGAACTGATAAATGATTGACTCAGCATGTGAGGAAGCACTTGATGTTCCAACTATGCTTAGGTGGATGCGTCAAGCCGGACTCCAGGATCGAAATATCTTCCGAAGACATCACTGCAAAGGCCAGATTCTTTCTAGGGAGCGCTGTATCCAAAGAATCCAGACAAGCGTGTAGCAGAAACTAAAAATCCGGTCTGCTCTCAAGCGAGACTCTGGTACTGTGTCCGCTGTGACGAACCCCAGCAAAGTTAAGGCAGCGGGAGCAATGTGTTTGTGCCTGGCCGTGATCGGTTGTGGAGGCAACAGCTGTGATTCAGATGATGTCGTTCCTATCATCGAAGCTATCGAGCCTTGCGTGGTGGCTCCTGGTCAGCCGCTCAGCATCTATGGCGTCAGGCTGGCCGACTCCTCTGCACCAGATGTCTCCTTCAGCGGCGGGGGTACTGCGACACTCGTGTCTTCATCGGCTGACAAAGTTGTGGCAAATGTCCCAGCTGCAACCACTTCTGGGTCACTTGAGGTCAAGACCCGAGCAGGGGCTGCCTACTTCAATTACGAAGTCGGAACTCTTGTTGAAATTGAGGAACTCGAGCCCAATGATGCGGCTGATTTCAGCAATGCAACCCTTGTTGGCGTCAACCGGAAGATTATTGGGGCAATTTCTGCGGCAGGAGACAAAGATTTCTTCCGCTTGGGCTGTCTTGCAAAAAAGAAGATGAGGATGACCATTTCTGGCCCAGCTGTGATCAACGAAGTGACGATCAACGGAGCAGCTTTTCCCATCACAGAGGGCAAGGTGGAGTTCAACGCAATCGGAGATGTAGTTTTCAGCGTTGCGGGCACGGTCGGCAACTACGAAATCAACATCACTGGAGTGTAGAGCTTCCGTCACAAGGCTCGTACTCGCTGACAGCTTGAGAGTGCTGGGGTGGCTTTAGAGTCACCCCACTTTTGATTTTGGATGTCTAGACTTGGTGAGGCTGGCATTTGGAAGTTTGCAGGCTGCAGATCGTGCATCAATTTTGGGCCGATGGAGGCTCGGTGAAAGCAGCCTCTAATCAGGCTCAAGACAAGTTATGGCCCCCTGTCATAATCACAGATCAATGGAGATCGTCGTCCCTGCAGGCTACCGCCACCTTTTTGAGGTCAGCCCCCAAAGGCCGATCGTTAAGATTCCGGCTCCCGTTTTGAGGGAGAAGGCGAAGCCCATTGCGAAGGTGACTCCTCGGCACAGAATCCTGGCCGAAAACATGGTCCGCATCATGCGGGATTCTCACGGAATCGGCCTTGCCGGACCCCAAATTGGCATTCAAGAAAGAATCATCGTCATCTCTCCCGATCATCGCCCCCAGGTGATCATCAACCCTGAGATTCTTGAATCCAGTGGAACCCAGATCGGCGAAGAAGGCTGCCTCTCCATTCCTGGCCTCTACGGAGATGTTGAAAGGGCAGAAAACGTGGTGGTCAAGGGCTTAAACCGAAAGGGCGACACGGTCACCTACACTCTGGATGGCTTGGCCGCAAGGGTAATCCAGCACGAAATCGATCATCTCGATGGCATTCTTTTCAGCGATAAAGCCGACCCGGCCACTCTGCATTGGAGAATGCCGGATCATGAGGATGAACTGGAGTGAGACTCGTTTACATGGGCTCGGCATCCTTCGCCGTCCCTGCTCTGGAAGCCTTAGCCGAACATATCTGCCTGGTTGTCTCTCAGCCAGATCAGCCAAGCGGGCGCGGAATGCAGCTTAAGCCTATGCCGGTCAAGGCCAGAGCCCTTGAACTCGGTCTCCCTGTCGTGACTCCAGTCAAAAGCCGATCGGCTGAATCAGTGGATATGATTCGGGCCCTTGAGGCAGACGTTTTGGTCGTGGCGGCTTATGGTCAGATTCTCAGCGAGCCTCTATTGAATTCCGCCAAGCGAGGCGGAGTCAATCTGCACGGATCGCTGCTCCCCAGGTGGCGAGGAGCGGCTCCGATTCAGCGGGCCATCGAAGCTGGCGACGAATACACGGGCGTCACCCTGATGCAGATGGATAAGGGGCTGGATACTGGCGACATGATCGCCAAGGAGATCATTTCCATCAGCCCGAATGAAACGGCGGGCGAGCTCTTCCCCCGTTTGGCTCAAGCTGCCGCGAACCTTGCCGTCGGCTGGATGCCCCAAATCGTGGCCGGGGATTACCCGAGGGAGAAGCAGGATGACGCTGCTTCAACCCACGCGGCCAAGGTCACCAAAGCCGAAGCAGAACTCACCTGCCACATGACGGCAGGCGAGGCCTTCAACAAGTTTCGCGCCTTCACCCCTGCTCCAGGGGCCTGGATTCAGACTCCGAAAGGAAACCTCAGGGTCCTCAAGGCCCGGTTGGTCAAGGGTATTGATGTCGCGGCGGGCAGACTGGCCAGCGTTAAGCCAGAATTGATCGTCGGGTTTGCCCAAGGAGCCCTCTGTCTCGACCTTGTTCAGTCAGAGGGTAGAAAGCCCACATCTGGAACCGATTTTGCCAACGGGGCACGACTCGGCGTCGGAGATAGTTTGTTTCTTACAGGCGGATAACTGATGCTGAGAAAGCTGTTTCCGATTGTGATTTTTTAAGGAGTTATAGAGAGCATAAGCGATGTCCAAGAAACTCGCCATCAGAGCAGCGATCCTCATCGTGAGCATGGTCCTTCTTTTCACTGGGTACCAGTGGTTCCAATCGTGGAGCCTTGACCCTGAAAATGAAGCCAAAGCAGATACCACCGGGGCGATTGCTGCCCTAGAAATGACCGGTTCTGATCCCCGGGCAGTCGTCTTTTTGGCTGACGGGACGGAGAAATCTGCCCCAGAACTTCCCGAAGGCAGGCAGGATCGTGAGATTTCTTGGGGAGCCACAGGCAGTCATGTCTTTATCTCCAGCAATCGCGAAGATGATTCTTTCAACATCTACCGCTGGAACCCCATCAGTGGCGCCTTCGACCGTCGAAGTCAGGGAACCCGCAGCAAGGCGGCTCCTTTCTTTCTTCTCGATGGCTCGACAGAATCACAGCGCCGGGGCTTGGTGACAGGTGGTGGAGCTGTCTCGATCTTCGACCCCAAAATGATGACGATGGAGCAGATTCTGCCTCCTCTTGAGCGTGGAGTTGATTCCAGCGACGAAGGCGGCGGAATGGTCGGACCCATGTCTGGCGCTTACAAGAGCATCGGTGACAGCTTTAAGTCAGCCAGATACATCGGCGGAAACAAGCTTATCTACACCCTCATGAGGCGTGAAGGCGGAGAAGTTCTTGTTGTCAGCAATCTTGAGCCAGTTCAAAGGCCAGATGGCACCATGGCTCCTCCTCCTCCTATGCCAATCATGGCCGGCCGCAAGCTGGCGTGGGATGTGGCCGCCAATGGAGCGGCAGTCGTGGCGATCAATGATTTTCAGTGGCCCGATCCCGATCAGGTTCCGCCCGATTTTGTGAAGAATGGCGAAACCACCACTCCTTTCCGACATGCGCTTATGTCGCTGCCCAGCCCCACAGGCGGTCCGGGACAGCAGCAGGGTCCGATTGTCATCTTCCCAGATTCTGGACAGAAGGCAGGTGACCTCTCGGTCAGCCCAGACGGAAGCATGGTGGCAGTCGTCATTGGCGTTGAGAAGGACGAGAACTTTGTTCCCCAGGGTCTTGTTGTCTTTCCGAACATTCCTGGCGGCGGCCAGCAGGGAGTGCCGATCAGCGAAGGCGCCATCTCTGCTCCATCCTGGAGCCCCGACGGCAAGGAACTCGTCTATCTGAAGACGAGCGGCGGCAAGAGGGGAATTTTTAGGGTGAGCGCCACGGGTGGAGTTGAAAAGAGAGTTGGCAAGACGGGCAAGGATTACCGCTCGCCTAAGTTCAGCCCCCAGGCAGCTTCTTGATTCTCTGGGCAAGCAGCGCTCTAATCTTCGGACCCTTTTGGTAAAGAAGAAGCTCTAAGGAAAGGCCGCCTTCAGGCAGGCCTTTCCTTAGTTTTTTGAGGAGGGTGCTTGGCTCTATTGCCACTCCTCGAGTCTTGACAGCATCCAAAGAGGCTTCCTGCTGCTTTAATGCCTCTCGGACTGATTCCTCTCGCCAGGCACCCTGCCAATGAACTCTAAACTGCGTCAGCCACGGGTTAGGGCCAATATCCTCGCCGGTCAGCCAGCCCGGAGTTCCCCCGAGAGCCTGAAGTCCAAATGATCCCAGGCAGTGAGCCCGAATTGCCGCAGGGTCGGCTTCGTACACCCAGTCGCCAGGCTCTTCTGCTGATGCCGGTCTGCCGCCTGCCTCGATAAAAATCCCTTCGTCGACTCTATAGGCTCTTCTAAACTTCTCTGTCGCCTTCCCGCCTGCCTGCATCAAGGCTTCGACGCATTCGCCCTTGTGACTGACGAAGATCAAACCTTGGTTTTGTGATTCCAGGATCTCATCACTGAGAAGAGGCGTGAGCTTGATCCAGCAGTTCTCAGCCGATTTGGCCTTCTGCAAAATTTCGGTGAGGGTGGGCTGAAAGGAATCTGGGTTGAGGGTGCGGCCAGATCCAGATCGTCGGGCGGGGTCCAGCCAAAGATTTCGTCCGGCCCAGTCGGCTTCCATCACGGAACCCTGAATAAGGTTTGCCACGTGCCCTTGGACAGTTAAGTTCCATTCGGCGCATTCCAGGGCTGCCTGGTTGAGGTCAAAGCCATTCGCTGGTCCGCGGGCGGCCAAGGCGATCAGGTCTCCCCCGATCCCGCACGTGCCATCGGTGACGGCAGTCCCGGGTTCGAAAAGGGAGGCATGAAAAGCTGCCACCTTTTCATGGGCCGTCATCTCCAGCCCTTCTCGCGTGAAGATCATCTGGTCTGCATTGGCAAACTTTGTGCGGCCCTTTTCCCTTAAGGTCTGCTGGCCTACCGCCCAGGCTGCGGCTTCTTGACCAAATTCTGATGCCAGCCGATCAATTGTCTTGATCGTTGGCGGCAGAGCCTCGGCTGCAAGGAGGGCATCCTGATAGGGGTGTGAAAGGGGGAAGGGCATGAGTCGCAGGCTGGTTTCTTGATTGTGACCGCAAGGGGGAGCATGCCAAGGCCCGTAGAGTCAGGGCTATAAAGGCTATGCTTTTTAAGCTCATGACCCGCATCGTTGCGACTTGGAAAGAACCTGGCCCCGTGGCCATGAAGGCAGCAAAACCTTTGGTTGACGATGGCAGCCCTCTGCTGGATATTCTTGAAGCTGGCCTGGCCGCCTGCGAACTGGATCTTGACCTCATCGCCATCGGAGCGGGTTCAATTCCGAACACTGACGGAGAGTTGGAACTCGATGCCAGCATGATGCGCGGCGATACTCTTCAGGCCGGAGCCGTCTGCGGAGTCAGAGGCATTGTCCCCGTCATCTCTGTCGCCAGACTTGTTCTTGAGCAGACGCCTCATGTGATGCTCTGCGGTGACAACGCTCGAAGGTTTGCCATTGAGCATGGCTTCAAACCCCAGCTTCTAACCACAGGCGAAATCTACAAACGTTGGCTGGATTGGAAGGCTAGCGGGGCCCCGGTCATGCCGCTGGATCGAGATGAGTACGTCCACCATTCTGGCGACAACCCCCATGACACTGTGACCATGCTCGGAGTGCAGGGAGGCAAGACCTGCGCCGCCAGTTCCACCAGTGGAATGCCCTGGAAGATTCCTGGCCGAGTCGGTGATTCTCCCATTATCGGAGCGGGAATCTACGCAGATGATGAAGCTGGCTGTGCCGGCGCCACAGGCTGGGGTGAGGAGCTTTGGAAGGCCTGTGCCTCATTCAGGACTGTCGAGGCGATGAGGAACGGCATGAGCCCCCAGGAAGCCTGCGAAGACACGATTCGCCACATGCATCGACGCCATCCCAACAAGTTCCGCCTGCCGTGTGTGGTCTTGGCAATGAGCCCCCAAGGTGAAGTCGGCGCTGCCTGCGGCGGTGGAGATTTTGATTTCTGGACCATGGATGACGGCGGCGAGCCAGTTATGCATCACCGCGATCCGATGTTTGATTAAGGAATCTGAATGGCAGTCATCAGCTTGGCCGATAGAATCGAGGAAATCCTGGTCCAAAATGGTCGGCCCGCGCCTCTGCGCTGGCTGGCCCGCGAGGTCCAGGCTCCCGAAGGCGCAGTACATAACGCTCTAAAGCTGGATGACAGGTTTCTTGGCCTCCCCGATGGGCTTTGGACAACCAGAAACTACGGCCATCTGGTGGCCTCAATTGTTCTGGAGAGATTGGGGGGGCGAATTTTCGGCCCCAGGGATCTGAGGATTGACCTGGGCATTGCCAGAAAAGAGGTTATGCCTCTGCTCGATTGGCTTAAGGCCAAGCGGTGGGTAGAGAAGGTGGAAGAAGGCTACCAATGGATCGGGCCAGATTCTGTGCCGAGCCTGGAAGTGTCCGGGGCCGCCAACAGAGAGGATGAAGGAGAAGACTTTGAAGCTTCTGACGAGCCTTGAAGAGATTGAAGAAGCCAGAAAAGGCAAGGTCGTAGTTCACACCAGCGGTGTCTTTGATATCCTGCATGCTGGCCACGTGACCATGCTCGAAAAAGCTGCCACTTTCGGCGATCTGCTGATAGTCGGTGTGAACTCAGATGATTCAGTCCGGCGTCTTGGCAAGGGTCCAGAGAGGCCAGTCAACCCTCTCGAAGATCGCATGAAGGTCATAGGTGCCCTGCGCTGTGTAGCCGGTGTTTTGAGCTTCAGCGAAGACACTCCAAAGGAGTTGTTGGAAGCTCTGCGGCCTGATGTTCACGTAAAAGGGGGCGACTACATCGCCGAAAACCTTCCTGAATATCCGGCTGTTGTGGCTGGCGGAGGCAGAGTGGAGATTGTCCAGCTCTTGGAAGGAAGGTCTACGACCTCCATTCTCAAGCGGGCGAAGGGCTAGCGGCTAAGGCTTCAGGCTCAAAATCTGGGCCTATCCCGGATTTCAGCCGCCCGGTCCCCCACTGGGGTTCGGCCTGTGCTAGACTTTTAGATCGTCGGGGCGTGGCGCAGTTGGTAGCGCGCTGCTCTGGGGGGGCAGAGGCCGTGAGTTCGAGTCTCACCGCTCCGACCAAATTTTCCCCCTCCCACCTTTTCAGTCCTTAGCTGACTGCTCGGCTTCATCAGCCTCTCGTTTGATCTGCCAGGCGCCAAGCCTCTTGGCTTCCACCAGCTCCGGATCATCAAACTCAACCATGATCTCTTCCGGGTCAACATCCTGAACGGAAGTCACTTCTTCGTCAGGCTCGTAGCCGCTTTCCATATCAGGAGTCCAGTTGGCCTTGGGTGTCGAAGAGAGAAGGGCTCCCAAAACTCCATGGACGAAGCTGTGAGAATCGCGGCCGCCGTACTTCTTGGCCATCCTGACCCAGACTGTGATCGTGACCTTGGGGGGGATTCCGGACTCTGTAAAGAGTTCAGCCAGACCGCACCAGAGGCAGACGTGATCAATGATCGCAAGTCGATCCAGCCCCCAGTTTCTGTGGAGCTTGGGCTCAATCAGGGCATCCCATTCGCCGCTTCGCTTTAGAGCGGCTGCCGCCAATCGCGAGGCGAACTCCTCAGATGATTCGTGCAGAGTCCATTCCGCCAGGCAGGCTTCAAGGGCTTCCTGAATCGACAGACCCCCAGCCGCTGCTGCGTAAACAGCCTGGAGAGCCACTTCTCTCGCCGCATGGCGGCTTCGAATCAGACCCTCTTCTGGAGCCTGCCCTTCGTCGATCAAGGCATCACCGATTCTTCTAGGAACTGGCCCACGAAGGAAGTGCTGATGTCATTGGCCATGTAGGCAGGGTGGGCGACCAGACGGCGAAGGAATTCGATGTTGGTCTTGATTCCTTCGACATGAAACTCATCTAGAGCGCATTGAAGCCTTCGAACAGCGGTCGGCCTGTCAGCTCCCCAGACAATCAGCTTGGCGATCATGGGGTCGTAGAAGGGAGTGATGTCGAAGCCAGCGTAGACGTGGGTGTCCATCCTTACATGACCAAAGCCAGGGGCATCCCATCGCGTGATCTTGCCCGTCGAAGGTGCAAAATCCTTGTCGGGGTCCTGAGCTGTGATTCTGGCTTCGATCGCATGGCCCCGAAGGTTCAGATCTTCCTGGTCAAAGGGAAGAGGCTCGCCAGCAGCAATCCTAATCTGCCATTGAACCAAGTCCAGACCCGTGACAAGCTCGGTCACAGGGTGTTCGACCTGGATTCTGGTGTTCATTTCTAGGAAGTAAAAGTCGCCGCTCTGATCCAAAAGAAACTCGACCGTGCCTGCGTTGGTATAGCCAACCGACATGGCGACTCGAATCGCCGCTTCGCCCATTTCGCGCCTGAGTTCCGGACTCAGGACGCTGCAGGGCGCTTCTTCGACAATCTTCTGGTGGCGCAGGTTCTGGACGCTGCACTCTCTTTCACCAAGGTAGAGGCCCTTGCCGTGTTCGTCAGCGAGGATCTGAATTTCGACGTGTCGAGGCTCGACAACGCACTTCTCAACAAGGAGGTCACCGAGTCCGAAGCTGGCCTGAGCTTCTGCCTGGCAGGTCTTCCAGAGTCGGCAGAGTTCGGTCTCATCGTTGACCCTGCGAATGCCTCTGCCGCCGCCACCCGCAACCGCTTTCAGCAGAACCGGGTAGCCGATTTTCTCCGCGATCCGGCAGGCTTCTTCTTGGGTTCCGACTTCGCCCTCGCTGCCAGGAACGACTGGGCACTTAGCCGCGATGGCAGCCTGCTTGGCCAGGGCCTTGTCGCCCATCGACTGCATGGCCGAATCGGTGGGGCCAATGAACTTGAGCCCGACAGACTCCAGCGCTTTGACGAAAGGAGCCCTTTCGGAGAAGTAGCCGTAGCCAGGGTGAACTGCCTGAGCGCCAGAGATCTCGCAGGCCATCAAAACGTTGGCCAGGTTGAGATAGGAATCTGTGTTTGAAGCGGCCCCAACGCAGATGGCTTTATTGGCCATCGCTACGTGGCGTGAATCCTTGTCGGCCTGGCTGTAGATCGCCACTGTTTCGATGCCCATTTCGTGGCAGGCGCGAATCACGCGGCAGGCAATTTCGCCTCTATTGGCAATGAGAATACGGTCGAACATGATGTCAAAAAGGTGGGCTTAGTAAGACCCGTGGCCGGGGTGGGGGCAGGAGACCTGACCGGTTGCTGGATCGTAGGTGTAGGGTTCTTTGCCAATGGGGCAGCGCAGAAAGTCTGAGCTAAGCTTGGTCTCAGCCAGGCTGGCAGGAGGCGTGTTCTCAACCGGATCGGTGGCGATCTGAATGGACTGCCTTGTCTGGCCCAGGTTGGATTTACAGGCTTCATCCTTGGCTTCGTAGGCAACTCTTCCCACCATCGTCGTGCCCTTGCCGTCTTCGCGAGGAGCAGGGGTGCTGCCGGTCAATGATCCGCCGCCAGGGAGCTTGCCGCCCATGACAAAAACGAGGACGAACACGAGCCCAAGAACTCCCGCCACCAAGACTCCGATCATAGCTCGGCCAGACTGCATTGAATTTTTCATTCTTCCACCCAGGCCAGGGTCTGGCCAAATTCCACAGGGTCTCCGGCATTGACGGCAAGCTCAACCAGCTTTCCGGTCAAGGGAGATTTAATCTCATTGCTGAGTCCGAGGGCGGTCACTTCTCCCAGGCTCTTGCCCGACTCAACCGCACCATCCTGCTGCCAGGCCGGACCGGGCTTAAAATAGCCAACTACGGGGGCATTCACTGCCTTGCGGACCGGGCCGGCCGGAAGAGCCTCTGCGGCTGAATAGTCTTCTTCCTCTTCGTCCCAATCCGATGACAAACGAGCCTTAAAGGTCTCGTCTCCTTTGGTCAGCTTGACTTCGGGGAGGCCGAGCCGACGGGCGGTAGACAGGGCATGCCGCACCTCCTCCAGGCTGAGTTCACTCATTTGGCACATTCTACCAAAGGGGTCCAAATTCGATAAGGGAGAAGCGTCTCAAGCTGCCTAGGGCTCATGACTGTCCATCAGCGGCATCGTGCCTGTCCAAGTCTAAAAGCCTCAATCCAAATCCGGCCGGACACAGTGCTTTCACCTTGATTAAGAAGATTTTTCACCAAGACTTCGCTTGACTGCTGCAAATGACAGGCCGTCCTTAGGTGCTTTGTGGAAGCAGTTACTCATCTTCCTTTTTCGCAGGGGTGTGAAAGGGGTTGCTACTGGAGGGTAGATGAGCGAGACACTGTGCCTTAACCTGCTTCAGCTTTCAGCTGTACAGGAACTAGCAAATATCGGTTTAGGCCGGGCCGCAATGGCTCTCGGCGAAATGACTGGCCAAACCTACACTCTGGGAATTCCCAATGTGCAGGAAGTTGGCCTGGAAGCCGTGCCTGGACTGCTGAACGACGGTGAAACTCTCTACGCTGCCGCTTACACCCCTGCCGTAGGAGACCTCAACGGGCATCTGGCTTTCCTTTTCGATTGGGCGAGTGTTCAGCAGCTCTGCACGCTTCTGGTGGGCGCGGCCCCAGAGAACTACGAAGATGTTTCGGAACTGCACCTGTCCGTGATCTCCGAGATCGGAAACATTCTAAACGGGAGCTTTCTTAACGCCATCTGCGAAATGACCGGAATCACCGTCCATCTTCAGCCTCCCATGGCCTGCATCGACTATGGAATCTCGATCCTCTCGTCAATTGCAGTTGAGGCGGAACTCACCAATGCCATGGCATTGAGTGTTGATACAGGCCTTGAATCGATTGGCGACATTCAGCTGAAGGGTTCGTTCCTACTGATTCCAGGCGAGGGTGGACTCAGCGGGCTCTTCGCAGCCCTTGGACTGGAGGCGGCTGCGTGACCCAGAAAATGATCCCCGTCGGCATGGCCGAACTGAAAATTGGCCGTTCGGGAGAAGTTCTCTCCGCTCTCGGGCTGGGCAGCTGCATCGGACTCGCCGCCTACTGCCGCAGAACGAAAATCGGAGGGATGGTTCACATCATGCTTCCCGCTGCTTTTCCCGGTCAGCCGGTTGAAAAGCCCGGAAAGTTTGCCGACACAGGTGTCCCTGCTCTGCTTGATGCAATGAAACGCTCGGGAGCAGGCTCTAATCTCACTTTTGCTTACTGCGGCGGCGCACAAGTTTTTGCCGGTGGCGGCAAATCTGGTCTGGACATTGGGGCCAGAAACTCTGAAGCTGTAGCCTCTCTTCTCCAGAAAAATGGGGCTCGAATCACTGCCATGGAGGTAGGTGGGACTGAGGGTCGAACGATGACCTTTGATCCTGAGACCGGAATCGTGACTGTCCGGTCGGTGCGAGGCGGAACCAAGAACCTCTGCGTTCTTGGCGGGAACCTCTAGTTTAGGACGAACATGCTTGCACTTGATTCAATTGTTAAACAGACATCCGATCTGCCGGTTTTCTCAACCGCAGTGCAGGAAGTCATTCGAATCGCCGACGATGAATCAACTTCGGCTATCGATGTGGGAAGAGCTCTTCAGGGAGACCCGGCGTTAGCTGCCAAGATTCTGCGATTGGCAAATTCAAGCTGGTTTGGCTTGACCAGAAGCATTGAATCACTTGATCAAGCTGTCGTTCTCTTAGGCAGGAAAGGAATTCGCAGCCTTGCCATTGCGGCATCCAGCTATGCATGGCTTTCTCGCGATCTGCCCGGCTGGAGCCTGGGGCCAAAGCAGCTTTGGCTTCACTCTTCTTCAGCCGCCCTCGCTGCCAATCTTCTGGCAAGAAGGTCGCGCCTTACCGAGCCAGACCTTGCCCTGACTGCAGGTCTTCTGCATGACATTGGAATGGTTGCCTTGAGCATGAGTCTGGAAAGCAAGACCAAGGCTATCAAAGCTTATGCTCAAAGAGAGAAGCTGACCTTCCCGAAAGTCGAGCAGAAGGTTTTAGGCTTTGATCATTGCCAAGTCGGGGCTGAACTGGCGGGATCATGGGGAATCCCTGACCGCGTTGTTGAGGCTATTCGCTGGCACCATGAGCCCCAGAAGGCTGAAGAAGGTTTCTGTCTCGCTGCAACGATCCATAGCGGCATCCATTTGGCCGATGAGCTTGGCTACGGCCTCACTTCCTGTGGATTCTCCTTCGAACCAGATCCAGTTGCCCTAAAAGCAGTTGGATTAAATGTGAAGGTCAAGCGCGAGCTTGCCGATACTTTGAAGAGGGAGATGGATGAGTATCAGCGACTTTTCTCAGGAGGACCGGACGCATGAAGCATAGGGTGTTGATCGTCGATGATTCTCCCTTTGTCCGCCGCCTGATTAAGGATTGGCTGGACGCATCACCAGAATTCGAAGTTGTCGGAACTGCCAAGAATGGCGCCGAGGGCGTCAGCATGGCAGCGGCTCTACGACCAGACCTTGTCACGTTGGATGTCGAGATGCCAGAGATGAACGGCATCGATGCCCTCAAGGGAATCATGGCGAAGGCTCCATGCCCTGTCGTGATGGTTAGTTCTGTCACCAAGCAGGGTGCGGCTTACACCATTCAGGCTCTTGAGCTTGGGGCGGTTGATTTTGTGACCAAGCCAGATGGCCCTTCCTCGCTGCACCTGGTTCACGCGAAGGATGAGCTTTTGGGCAAGTGCCGAGCCGCCGTCCATGTGAAGAAGGCAAGCCTCAGGCCAAGTTCTGCGCCTGTTCAAAGGCATATTGTCAAATCACACCTGGTCCCTAGCTCTTCTTCAACAGACAAGGTTGTGGTTATTGCCTCGTCAACGGGTGGACCGAGAGCCTTGACGGCTCTCTTTCAGGGCCTTCCCAAGGGTTTTCCTGCCCCGATGCTGATCGTTCAGCACATGCCCGTGGGGTTCACAGAAAGTTTTGCAAAGCGCCTTGATCAGATCGGAACTGTTCCAGTCAAGGAAGCTGTGGACGGGGACAGGATTGTGCCTGGTCTGGCTTTGCTTTGTCGCGGAGGAGTTCACATGGAAGTAACAGATCACGGAACGATCCGCTTTAACGACGCTCCATCGCTGCATGGAGTCAAACCGTCGGCCGACTACCTTTTTAAGTCAGCAGCCAAAGTTTACGGATCACGCTGCCTGGGAGTCGTTTTGACCGGCATGGGCAGGGATGGTGCGGCGGGAGCAAAAATGATCAGCGACGCCAAAGGATTGGTACTGGCCGAATCGGAAGAATCGGCTGTCATTTACGGAATGCCGAAAGCTGCCTGCGAAGCAGGAGCAGTAGACGAGCAGTTCCCAATCGAGCAGATGGCTAGCGCCATCGTCTCATGCCTGGCAAGGAGGCACCGTGCAGCCTAACGACATTCAATGGGCGAAGTTCAACCAGTCCCTCCACCGAAAAACGGGTCTTGACCTTAATCAGTACAAGCCTGGCCAAATGCAGAGGCGTGTCTGGGGCATGGTGGTTCAGCAGAAACTGCCTGACCTTGATGCCTTCTACAACTGGATCGCGGCCTCGGACCAGAACATGGCCTGGTTTCTTGACAAGATGGCCATCAATGTCTCTGAACTCTTTAGAAACGTTGAAAAGTGGAAGGAACTAGAGACCATTGTTCTTCCCGAGCTTATCAACCGGAGTTCGAAGCTGAAGTGCTGGAGCGCAGGCTGCAGCTATGGTGCCGAAGCCTACAGCTTAGCCGCCATTCTTGATGCCAAGTTCCCAGGATCACATTCCATCTTGGGGACGGACATTGATCAGACAGCCCTCGCCCAAGCGCAGGCTGGAATCTTTTCGAAAGAGGACTACCGTGGTGTTCCGGACCAATATAGGAAGTACTTCCCGGCTATTGGTGACAAGCATAAGGCGCAGGCCAGCTTAAGCCGATACATTAAGGTCAAGAAGCACAACATCTTGGCTGACCCCTTTGAGTCCGGTTTCGACTTGATCCTTTGTCGAAATGTTGTCATTTACTTCACCGATGAAGCAAAGGCACAGCTCTATACAAGATTTTTCAGCGCCCTAAAGCCGGGTGGAGTCCTTTTTGTCGGAAGTACAGAAAGGATCTTCAACTCTGGACAGATGGGCTATGAATCAACGCATCCATTCTTTTACACAAAACCCTTGACCGGTGAACAACGATGGCGAAACGCATCCTGATTACAGACGATGCCCTCTTTATGAGGGTGACACTCAAGAACATTCTCGTCCAGAACGGCTACGAGGTTGTTGGAGAAGCGGTGAACGGCTCTGAAGCCGTCCGACTCTACAACGACCTGAAGCCCGACCTGGTCACGATGGACATCACCATGCCAGAAATGGATGGTCTGACCGCTCTGAAGGAGATCAGAGCCACCGATCCGACTGCGAAGATTGTCATGGTGACAGCCATGGGACAGAAGGCAATGGTCGTCGAAGCGCTGCAGAACGGCGCCAAGGACTTTATTGTCAAGCCATTCCAGGCCGACCGGGTGATTGAAGCGGTCAACAAAATCGCAGCCTGATTAAGGGAGAAACTATGAAAGTAGAGTACGTCTCTCCCTTTGTCTCGGCCACAGCAACAGTCATGGAGATGCTGCTGGGGACCAAGCCAGAAAGAGGGCAGCTGACAGCCAGGCCACAGATGTTTACGACCCAGCAGGTCAACATCGTCTGCGGAATCACTGGTGATGTCGAGGGGCAGGTGATCTATGGCATGTCGGTGACGACAGCCGACAGGATTGCCGGCAAGATGCTGGGTCAGCCAGTCGTCACCTTCGATCAGCTTGCTGCCTCGGCTATTGCTGAACTTGGCAACATGATCAGCGGAAACAGTGTCACTTTGCTGGCGGGCCAAGGCTACCAGTGCGATATCACTCCCCCGACAATCGTCAAAGGCTCAAACGTCAAGATTTCTACCCTCGATATCCCGGCTCTCGTGATTCCCATGAGAGTGACCGGCATCGGTGATTTTGAAATCAACGTGAGCCTGCAGGATAGAAGAAGAGCTGCAGCTTAAAAACGCTGCCATCGGTCAAGTGGCCACCCTTCGGTGACTCTCACAGGTCAGAAGGGTGGCTTATCTTTTTTCAGCCCCAGCATATGGTACGGGATGCCCAGGCCGGGAGTCTGAGGGCCCTGGTACGCTCACTAAACTGCATCTCCCAAAAGCGCGGGGGAAGGACGAAGACATTCAATGAAGAACACATTTGCCATCCTTGGTTCAGGAATGCAGGGCACGGCGGCCGCCTATGACTTGGCCAAATTCGCCGACCCTGAAAAGATTTATGTAGGAGATGCCAGCTACCAGCAGGCGCTCAACTGCGCCTCGCGAGTCAACGGTTTGGTCGGCTCAGAAGTCTGCTTCCCAGTTCATGTCGATGCTCTCGACAAGACCAGCGTCGAATCCTTTTTGAAAGAGGCGGACATTGTTCTCAGCTGTCTGCCCTACTGGATGCACCCCATCGTGGCCGAAGCTGCCATTGAGACGATCACCGACATGGTGGACCTGGGCGGCAACACCGATATCACCATGCAGACTCTGCAGCTGGGTGACAGGGCTTATGAAGCTGGAATCAGCTTGGTCCCTGACTGTGGATTGGCTCCCGGTCTGGTCAACAACATCGGCAGTGCGATCATTGAAATGATGGACCACACAGAGCATGTCAAGCTCTACTGTGGCGTGCTTCCTCAGAATCCTAAGCCGCCTTTCAACTACAAGCTGACCTTCAACATGGAAGGTTTGGTCACCGAGTACGACTTCGAAGCCATCGTCCTTCGTGACGGAGCGATCAAGAAGGTCCCGACTCTGGACGAACTGGAGACTCTGCACATCGCCGAATTGGGCGAGATGGAAGCTTTCACTACTTCCGGCGGCACTTCTACGGCCCCCTACACCTTTGAAGGCAAGGTCAAGAACTACGAGTACAAAACCATCCGATTCCCAGGCCACTGCTATCTGATGAAGATTTTCAAGGATTTCGGCTTCTGGAGCGAGAACCAGGTTGATGTCAAAGGCGCGAAGATGACCCCCAAGGACATGTTCAACAAGGTCTTCGGCCCAGAGCTCGCCAAGTTTGTGGATCTCGACCTCTGCGCCATCCGCGGCTGGGGCAAGGGAATCAAGGATGGCCGTGCCACCACGATTCAGATCGACATTTTTGACAAGCAGGACGAAGAAACCGGCTTCACCAGCATGGAAAGGCTCACCGGCTTCTCAATGTCCATCATCGCTCAAGAAGTGGTGCAGGGAAGAGTTGATAAGGGCGGCGTCCGGTATGAGAAGGCCATGTCCGGCCGAGCTTTCCTTGGCGAACTGGCTCGACGTGGCATCGTTCCTCGCATTCAGGAAACGACTCAGATCGATCCTATTCGTCCTTCGGCTTAGATTAGAGCTCTGTAGGGTTTTTGATCTGCATCGGGCAGCAAGGGGAAATCCCTTGCTGCCCGGTTTTATGAATCGGGACAGATTTTGGGTGGCTTAGTCGACTGGCTTTGCTGTCTGGCAGGACGCTTTCGATCTTCTTTGATCTTGGAGAGAATCGCCCGTTACCTCTGGCATTCTTCCCTCGATTGATTACACGGGGTGACCGGGGATGGCCTGAAAGGCAGCCCCGGGTTCACTGCAATCCAGGGGACAAATGGCTTTTGGAGTCGCTGTCAGAGTTCACCGGTCATGGACCGGTGGCACCCAGAACAAACTTGCTTTGAGTCTCTTCCGGGGAAGGTTCGGTGCCCCGGTCTGGTCTTTGTGGCCTGGTTTAGCTTCGCTAAGCCAGGAAAGCCTTTTTAGAACATCCATTCACGACCTAGTCATCGCAGGCTCAGGCGAGGTTCGTGGCATCCACTCTGGTGATAATTGAAAAAGGCTGGGTGGCGTGGGTGAAACCCACGAACGACGAACCCTAGAAGGCGATGCCCTTGCCACCCGATCGCAGTTGGCGACTGGGTTTTGGGTGCCCCGATCCCATCCGCGAGGCACGAGAGGTGGGTCGGGAATGATCAGGCGGGATTGAGTGAATTCCCGCCCGACGGCAAGCCGATCGGGACGGAGCAGTCTTTTCGATCGCAAATCGGTTCGCCCCGACTAGGCAGATTTTCCGGGGCTGCTCTGCGAGCCATCCCCGGTCACCCTGACTAAAAATCACCCAGAGTTAGGGTGGCGTGGGTGAAACCCACGAACGACAAGCCCAGGCCTGAAACCAGCTTCAGACCGGAAAGGGTCTTGAGAACCTACTCTTCCGAATCCCCGGCCTCCACTTCCTGCCGCTCCATTCTTTCAGGGGCGCTCACACCGAGAATCTGCAGCACGGAAGCAATCGCGATTCTGGCTGCTTCGCACAGAGCCAGTCGAGCCTGGCTCAGCTCAGCCTCTTCTGGCTTCACGACTCGGCAGACATCGTAAAAGTGATGGTAGGTTCTTGCCAATTCCACCGCATAGGTGGCCAGTCGGTGGATTGAGTAGTCCTCTCCGGTTCGACTGATCTCGTAGGGAAGATCCAGGACCTTGAGCGCCAAGGCTTTCTCACGAGATTCCACCAAAAGGGCAGGGTTGGCGACCGGTTTCAGGCCCGCCTCGGCACCCTTCGCAATCACGCTGCAGATGCGCGCATGGGCGTACTGAACGTAGAAAACGGGGTTGTCATCGCTCTGCCTCTGGGCGAGGTCAAGGTCGAAATCGAAGGTCGTTTCGTGGCTTCGCATCAGATAGAAGAAGCGCGCCACGTCCGTCCCTGCCTGAAGCTTTTCTGCGTCAGTCCCGAGGGGCTTTACCTTTTCTCCAATCTCCCGGATCAAATCAATGACAGCGTAGATGTTGCCGTCCCTCTTTCTCATGGGGGCGGGCTGGCCATCCTTTACGAACCTGACGAGCTGGAAAATGACAACTTCCAGCTTCTCCTTGGCCGTTTCCAGCGCCTGCGCATGATCTTGTCCTTCGTTGAGAAGAGCGGCGATCACAGCTCTCAAACGGCCGATATAGCCGTGGTGGTCTGGGCCAAGAACCGTGATCAGCTTGTCAGCTTCTGCCGGCCGATTGAACTTGTCGTTGTGGTAGGCAAGGTCGCTGGCAATGTAGGTAAGGCGGCCATCCTTTCTCCTCAGAACCCTGTCCTGGTCGTCCCCGAATAGGGTGGACCTCAGCCAGACAGTCTTTCCGCTGCCTTCAGCGTCGTCCTCGTCTACCGGCTGTTCTTCTTTTTCAATGGTCTCCACCATCTTGCCTGTTTCGGGATCTTTAGCTCGAACAACCTTGGTTCGGTAGGGTTCAGAATCAGCGACTCCCTTGGCAATCAGTTCATCCAGGCAGACTTGAACCATGCCGTTGTCATGAATCGATTGTTCTGAGAACCAGGTGTCAAAAAGGGTTCCGAAAGCAGCGAGGTCTTCTTTCTGTTTCGACAGCATGATTTCCTGGCTGATTCTCTGCCAGGCATTAATGTCTTCAGAATCAGGAAGCTGACCTTCGGACTTCAATCGCGCCGCGACATCCTGAACGTAGTCACCCTTGTATCCTTTTTCGGGGAAGGGAAGATCGAGCACATAGCTGCGGACAGACATGGCGAAGAGCCGCATCTGTTCGCTATTGACTCCATCGTTAATGTAGTACTCGCGGTGGACTCTGTGCCCGGCGACGGCTAAAACGTTGCAGAGGGCAGAACCGAAGGCAGCACCTCGACCGGAACCAATCGTGATTGGTCCGTTGGGGTTGACAGAAACGAATTCGACATTGATCCCGCGTGGGCTGGGCTGATCTGGCCGGGCGTAGTGGGGGCCGCGGTCGAGAGGGCTGAGCCCAGCAGACTTGAGAACAGGTTCAAGCTGTTCGATGACCCATTTTTGGCAGAGGGTGAGATTGATGAAGCCAGGTCCGGCCGCTTCTGCCTTTTCGATCTCTGGCCATTCGATGATCTTTTTGCAGACCAGGTCGGCGAGTTCGCGGGGGTTTTTTCCGGCAGCTTTGGAAGATTGGAGAGCAAAGGAGGTTGCAAAATCTCCGTGCTCAGGATTTTTGGGTTCCTGGACTTCAGCCTTGGGAAGGCCAGCCGGCAGAAGGCCATCGGCCTGCAGAGAGGCAACGGCATCCTGAAGAATTTTGGCAATAGAGTTTCTGATCAAGGCAGGTTCATTGTGAAGGCTTGAACCCAGGTTAAAGAGGGATGCCTAATCCTTCCACATTCCTGCTGCCTGCCAGGGTGGGCACCTCTTGGGAAAGAAAAGGCTGAGAACATCCTGTCACTTGTTCTTTAGGGTCCAAAGGGCCGGGCCACGTAGTGAGATTTTCACGGACTTTGCCCTCCTGTCCCAGGCTTCGCTGAGTGTGGACCGCCTGTGGCAAGTTAAATTTCGGGTGAATTCAGGTTAAAGGGTGGCTTTCCTCTGGTCTTTCTGGCAAGAAACGGGTTACAATGCTCGTGCGGCGCGCATGTTTCGGACGATTGGTCTGGGCTGGCGCTGCGGGTGTTCATAAGGTTGATGCTGACTCTGTCGGTCTTCCTTCTGGGCGTGTGAGGCAGGAAGAAACATGGCGCTACAGCGCGTTCCCTTTACCAAGTACCTGCTGGATAATGGATTTTTGACTCAGGACCAGTTGGAGCAGGCTCAACAGGTTCAGGCTCAGACCAAAAATCCTAATCTGGGCAAGATTCTGGTCGATCTGAAAGCAGTCGGCGAGAGAGAGGTCTTGATGGCTCAAGCCCAAGAGGCTGGCTATCCTTTTGTGGACTTGGACAATCTGCAGCCCGACCGGTCTGCGATCAACATCGTCCCCGAAAGAATCGTCAAGCTTCACTCCGTCTTCCCCGTGAAGAAGGACGGCATGTCGCTCTTTGTGGCCATGAAGAATCCCAATGATCTTCAGGCCATCGACGACGTAAAGTTTGCCTCTGGCTGTCTGATCAAGCCCATGGTGGCTGTTCCGGATGCCATCGAGGATGCGATTCGCAAGGCTTATCAGGCCGAAGCGCCAGCTGCCAATTCGCCGGCAGCAGCCATGGCGGCCCAGACGGCGAAGGAAGCCGCTGGACCTGCTGGTGGAAGAGCAGAACTACGATCATTGCTGGCCCAGGCTCAGGCGACAAGAGACGCCGACATGGCTGGCGGCCCGAAAGAGGGCACCAATGAAGACGATCTTGCTGACCAGGCACCGATCATCAAACTGGCCAACGCTGTCATTCAGCAGGCTATCGTTGACGGAGCCTCGGACATCCACATCGAACCTGCAGTAAAAGGCGTTCGAATACGCTACCGAATTGACGGCGTTTTGATGGAGGCCATGACGGTCCCCAAGACCCTTCAGGCCCCCATGATCTCTCGTTTCAAGATCATGGCTGACATGAACATCGCTGAAAGGCGAGTTCCTCAGGACGGTCGTATCGAGGTTCGAACCAGCGGAAAGGAGTTTGACCTTCGAGTTTCCACCATCCCTTGTCCTTTTGGAGAGAAGATCGTTATGAGAATTCTCGACAAGGGCAACGCGATGATCGGTCTGGGCAAGATCGGCTTCACCGAAGAGAACCAGGCTTACATTGAAGAGCTAGTCAGCCAGCCCAACGGAATGTTCCTTTGTACTGGTCCTACTGGATCTGGAAAGACCACCACTCAGTACTCAGTTCTTCACATTCTTAACTCAATCGAAAAGAACATCATCACGATTGAAGACCCGATTGAGTACCAGCTTCCTGGCATCGCCCAGGTTCAGGTGAACAAGAAGGCAGGTTTGACCTTCGCCACCGCCCTGCGAGCCTTCCTTCGACAAGACCCTGACATCATCATGGTCGGTGAAATGCGAGACCTTGAAACGGCAGAAATCGCCATTGAAGCCTCGCTCACAGGACACTTGGTCTTGTCTACCCTGCACACCAACGACGCTCCTTCGGCCACGATCCGAATGATCGACATGGGTGTTGAGCCCTACCTCATCTCTGCTACCGTCATCGGCGTTCTCGCCCAGCGACTCGGCAGAAAGGTTGACCAGAATCACCGCGAACCCTATGAAGTGAAGGCCATTGACCTTCGCCGATTCGGATTCGCTGTCACAGACCCCGATGAAGCCATCACCCTTTGGCGAGGAATTCCTCACGAAGACAACAGGCACACGGGTTATAAAGGCCGAACCGGCTTCCATGAATTGATGAGAATGAACGCGGAAATCGCTGAACTCATCGTTCGCAGAGCCTCCTTGAATGACCTCAAAGATGCGGCCAAGGCCAACGGCATGAGAGAACTGAGAGAAGACGGACTGGAGAAGGTGCTTTCTGGAATCACCGACCCACAAGAAGTCATGAGAGTCGTCTTCACCGCAGGCTTCTAAGCTGTCGGTGAAGGCTGAAATGAACAAGCAGCAGGTTTAAGCGCGTCAAAAGAGGCAAGAACTAAAAGGCATGAGCAATCCCATGGATCCACTGAGGCCAGGCGGCCCGCCCCCTACAATGTCAGCACCGTCAGCTCCGCCACCCACAATGGGTGGTCAGGCGCCGCCCCCCAGCATGGGAATGCCTGCTGCTCAGCCAAAGAAGGAAGTTGATCCAAACTACTTCAACCCGCTGGATAGCCCGGAATACGTCACGATTGGCAAAGGCGACCCAGAGCCGCTTGAGGACCTACATATTGACGAACTGCTGAGGACAGTTGTTGAACTGAATGCCTCAGACCTCCACCTCTGCTCAGATTCTCCTCCCGTCGTGAGAGTTGACGGCAAACTGAGAAGGCTTAACTTCCAGAAGTTTACGCCTCAAATTTTGCAGAGAATGCTTTATGAAATTGTGACTGACGCACAGATCACAAAGTTTGAGCAGACTCTTGAGCTTGACTGTTCCTACTCAGTGCCTCGATTGGCTCGATTCCGAGTCAACATGTACCGAGATAAGGGTTCGACGGCGTCTGCCTTCCGATTGATCCCCACCAAGATTCCGACCCTGGAACAGCTTGGACTGCCTCCGATTCTTAGGATCATCTCCGAAAAGCCTCGAGGCCTCGTGCTTGTCACAGGACCAACCGGTTCGGGTAAGTCCACCAGCTTGGCGGCGATGATCAACCACATCAACATGAACTTTTCGCATCACATCCTCACCATCGAGGATCCGATCGAATACGTTCATGTTCACAAGGTTTCCATCATCAACCAGCGTGAGCTGGGCATGGATACGCAGTCATTCAACAATGCTTTGAGAGCCAGCCTTCGAGAAGACCCAGACGTCATTCTCGTTGGTGAAATGCGAGACACAGAAACCATCGCTTTGGCTATCACGGCAGCTGAAACGGGCCACTTGGTTTTTGCCACCCTGCACACAAACAACGCGGCAGAATCTATTGACCGAATGATCGACGTCTTCCCCCCTGGACAGCAGGAGCAGATCCGAGTCCAGCTGGCGAACAACGTTGTGGCGATCATCGCACAGCAGCTGCTTAAAAGGGCCAACGGGCCAGGACGAGTTGCTATCAATGAGATCATGCTTGCCACCCCTGCCGTTCGCAACCTTATTCGAGAAAACAAGGGGCACCAAATTCCGTCCGCCATTCAGACTGGTGCAAGCCATGGAATGATGTCTATGGACCAGTGCCTGAGAGACTACTATCTCAAGGGTGCCATCACCTTGGAAGATGCCATGGCAAAGTCCATGAATCTCGAAGAATTGAAGAAGATGATCAATCTTGGCGGTCCAGACCCGAAGGCTCCGCCAACAAGAGGCCGATAAGAGAAAGAGGAGAAGCTAAATGCCAATCTACAGTTATACGTTTAAGGATGCCGTCGGTGGCCTTCAGAAAGGAACCACTGAAGCAGAAAGCGAAGAGCAGCTGCGCACGCGGTTTCAAGAGCAGGGCCTCGAGATCGTCGAGGTCACCATGCTCAAGAAGTCGGGCAAGTCAAAGTCCAAGAGCTATGGCAAGGTCAAGCTCAAAAACTTGGCTATCTTCTGCCGTCAGTTCAGCACAATGGTTGACGCTGGCGTCTCCTTGGTGCGCTGTCTCGACGTTCTCGGACGTCAGACCGACGACACCAAGCTCAAGAAGATTCTGATGGACGTGGGTGAGAGGGTTGAGTCAGGCGAAAGCCTTTCTCGAGCCATGCAAAGGCATCCAAGAACCTTCAACAACCTCTTTATCGGATTGATCCGAGCCGGTGAAATCGGCGGTGTCTTGGAAGAATCGCTTCAGCGACTCAGCCAATTCTTGGAAAAGGACGTGGAACTGCGCCGAAAGGTCACCTCCGCTCTTACCTATCCCGTTCTGGTTCTTATCGCCGCTCTCGGCATCGTCATCTTCTTGGTCTCGTGGGTTGTTCCCCAGTTCGCTCAGCTCTTTAAGGACATCGGCCTTAAGGACAGCGAATTCCCCGCCATGACCAAGTTCCTGATCGACCTTTCGGCTAACTTCCAAAAGAACGGGCTGGTCATTGCTTTGGCAACGTTCGGCACGATTGTTGTCTACAAAATCTTTGCCTCTACCCGGTTTGGTCGACGAGTCATTGACCGAGTGAAGCTGAAGGTGCCCGTTTTCGGACCCCTTCATCACAAGGTCTGCATGGCTCGATTCAGCCGAACCATGGGCACCCTGCTCACCTCTGGTGTTCCGATCCTTCAGGCCATGGAAACCGTGGCTGGCACAGTCGGAAACGCCATCATGGCTGACGCAGTTCTTGACGCCCGAGCAAGAATCCGAGAAGGAGACCGAATTGGAGAACCTCTTGAGGCTTCCAAGCAGTTCCCCCCCATGGTCGTTCACATGATCGGCGTCGGAGAGGAATCAGGCTCCCTGGACTACATGCTTCAGAAGATTGCCGAATTCTATGAGTCAGAAGTTGAAGCGACTCTTGCTTCGCTCACAGCGGCTCTGGAACCAATCCTCATCGTCTTCCTCGGATTCGTCGTTGGCTTCATCGTCATCGCCATGTTCCTACCCTTGATCAAGGTCATCGAAGGACTGAGCGGTGGAGAAGGCTTCGAAGACTAATCCTCCGAAATCAAAGCAGTCAAAGGGTGTCGGCCAAAATGGCCGACACCCTTTAAGTTTGTAGAGAACTAATTTGATCAAATGACTTTGTGCATTTGGCTTTTGTCCCGGGGCACAATGAGGCTGGATTCGCAATGAAGCATCAGCTCAGTCAGGCACAAATTGACCAGTATCAGTCTCAAGGATTCCTTGTCATCCAAGACTTTCTTGAGGCTAATGAGCTTGCCGACTGGCGTGAGCAGGTCGAAGAGGCAGTCCACCAAAGACTGACCGCGCCGAAGACTGAGGGCTGGGATCTGACGAATCAAGCTGATCCAGAAAACTACTACGCTCGAGTCTTTACTCAGTGCATCAAGCTGGCCGATACTCACCCAGGCGTTCGTCGGCTGATTTTTGACGATCGTATTGGTCAGATGGCCGGTGAATTGGCTGGAATTGATGGCATTCGGATCTGGCACGACCAGGCCTTGATCAAGCCGCCTTACGGAAACCCCACTGGCTGGCACCTGGATAACCCCTATTGGAGCTTTTCATCTCCAAACGCCCTTTCTATTTGGGTGGCATTAGATGACGCCACTCTTGAAAATGGCTGTCTCTACTATCTGCCTGGCACTCACCTAAGCGGCAGAACTGGCAGTGTAGGAATTGGTCAAAACTTGGGCGACCTTTTTAGGGTTTACCCAGATTGGCTGGAGATCGCGCCCGTCGCCTGCCCTTGTCCGGCAGGATCAGCGGTCTTCCATAACGGGCTAACGGCTCATGGAGCTGGCGCAAACATGACGAATCGGCCCAGAAGGGCCATGACCTGTGCCTTCATGCCAGATGGCAGCACATTCAATGGTCAGATCAATGTTCTTCCTAACGATTATGCGGCCGGCCTTCAGACCGGTGATCTTTTGAATGACGAAGCAGTGAATCCTCTGATCTGGAGTCGTTGAACTTCTGCTGCGATTCAGCAGACCGAACGGTATATTCCTCTACTGGAGTCTTTCTAACTAACTGATGCGTCGTCGTGCCTTCACATTAATCGAGCTTCTGGTCGTTATTGCGATCATCGCCATCTTGGCGGCAATCCTTTTCCCTGTTTTTGCCCAGGCGAAGGTTGCGGCCAAAAAGGCGGCAGGCTTGAGCCAAATGCGCCAGCTTGGATTGAGCGTGATGATCTACATGGGTGACAATGACGATGTCTATCCCATCAGCACCAACTACGATGCTCCGACCAACGACCTCGGCAGAATTTGGACGACAGCCATGTTTGGCTATGTAAAGAACAAATCCATCTTCATTTCGCCCGGAGCAAACAGCAGTCTGTATGCCGAAGGATGGTCTAACCGTCATCAGCAAAGTGTCGGTTATAGCGACATCATGGCCTACAGCACACTCATTGGATTAACGGCCGACCGAATCTGTGCTCCCATGGAGCTCAAGCTCGGTTGTTCCGCCTTTTCATCGGCTGCCTCAGAAGGAAGCATGGAAGAGCCTTCCAAGACGGGTCTCTTTGCTGATACTCCTTTCGGACCGACTTCGGGCAAGCATAGAGGATTTGTTTTTGGTGCAGATAACGGTACGACACGAATCCCTGGCTTTACGACCTTTACTGATCTAAAGCAGGCAGTGCCTCTTGCTGACGAGAGAGATCTCGTCCAGGTTTTGGGTAGTGCTCCTGCGAATCTGGGTGCCAACGAGCTCAAGCCAATCATTGGCCGCTACGCCGGAACAACCCCTGTGATTTTTGCCGATGGCCATGCCAAGTCGGCGAAAGCATCTGCTATCGCTTCTGGCGGATCAGGCATTATCTGGCGCTTCCGCTAGAGCCAGAACTGGCATCTTTGGGCGGCACGTGGTAACGTGCCGCCCATGGGTTATCGAGTCTCATTCCTAGCCGAGTCGGTTCAGGATCTTCAGGGCGATGGTGCTTCAACCGGATTGACCGGTCAGAAGCTTTCGCGTTTAAGGATGCTCCGAAACCTTCTGCGAAGGGAGGAAGTCGATGTCCTTGAAGTTTTGGTCGAACCCTCCGTCATCACTTCGCCTGGGGCAGTTCAAGAGCTGGCGGAATCCCTTTTGGCTCCAGACCTCATCGGCAAGGGGAAGTTGGAAATCCTGCCCAGTCACTTTCTTCCTGAAATCTGGGGAGATGGGCGAGAGCGGCTGATTTTCTGTCACCAGGTCAATACTCTGGCCAGAGACCGCCGCCTGAGAGACAGGTGGGCCAAGGCGGCCTCGCCCCTCTTTTGGGGGACATCCTTCCAGCCAGCTTCAGCACAACAGATAGCCTTGATGTCTGCCGCGAACCTTGATCGAGTGGATTATGATCGGGTGCTTTGCATCAGCCACTGCGTCAAGCGGGGCATGGAAGAGGTCTTCTCTCATTACGGATCTGCCGGGCCAGCTTCTGCCGATTACCTCCCTCACATCATCGATCTGGACTACCTAAAGCCTGCAGAACAAGAAGAGAAGGCCGCCCTCAGACGTCATTACGGTCTGCCCGAATCGGCAGCCATTGCCCTGCATTTTTCTCGATTGACCCCTGCTTCGAAAGCAGATTTGGCACCCTTGGTGGAGAGGTTTTGCAGAGAATGCCGTGAGGGTGAACACTTGGTTATCGCTGGGTCCTCAAATTCTCTTGGATATGTGCAGACTCTCAAGGCACTTGTACCGCCGGAGAAGATGAGCCAGGTTCATATTCGAGGTGAAGTGCCACCCGCGGAGAGGAGAGACTTTATTGCCGCATGCGATGTTTTTGTCTTTCCTGCCGACTTTCTGATGGAAGGTCAGGGAGTGGCTGTTTACGAAGCTTTGGCCTGCGGACTCCCTGTCGTGGCAACCCATTTAACAGGCGCAGCGGAACCGATCATTGATGGGGTCAACGGATTCAAGATCCCGACATGGATTCTTCCAGCTTTTGATCGAGCCGAGGCCATGGCAGAGGTCTCCACCTTCGCCGTGGATGGCATTCTGCAGGCTCAGTGCGTTTGGTTCGATTGGTCTTCGTTCATGACCTCCATGTGGAGTTTGATGCGAGACAGTCAGCTTCGTTCTCAGTTTTCGACAAGCGCACGGAACTCGCTTGGCAGTTACAGCAAAGAGGCACACTTTCAACGATTTTTCAATCTTGCAGACCAGTCCTTCGCTGCAGCCAGGCAGGAAGGGACGGCACGAGAGGACAGAAGACGCAGACTTAAAGAGGCTGGCCCGACCGTGAGAATGTGGGATGTCTTCCACTTTTCTGGCACCCAGACAATGGCACCAAACACTCTGCTGGAAATCACGCAAGAAGGTTTGGCCGGGCTGAGGTCTGGCCAGGGAATCCTGATTTACTCCGATCTCCTCCCATTTTCAAACAAGGATCTTCAGAGAGCAATCCTCACCCGGCTGGCCGCTTCTGCAGAGCCGTTAAGTCAGCTTCAGGTGTTGGCCCCGGCATCAGAGCTAGGTTTAGGCGATCTTCACCTGCAGATTGGCCTTCTGCTCAGGCAGGGATGGTTGAGTATTGGTGTATGCTCTGATTGAAATGGCGAACGGCTTTTCATTCTCAGTGAAGTGGGTCACTCTCGTCTCCGCTCTCGCCCTGGCAGGAATTGCCGGAGCTGAGTCTCAGACTCCAATCCGTCTTAAGCTTGGCTTGAACTCTGTCACCAACTCCAGTGCGACCGATCAGGTCCGAAGTGGTGGCTACGTCATCGGCCTCAGCTATCAAATTCCACAGTTCGTCGGCAATCCCATCCCTGCAAGATTTTTTGCTGACGCTGAGTACTCCCGAAATACTTTCGGCGATCGAAACCTGAGCATCTTCTCTCTCGGTGTTTCCGGCATCCAGACTCTCGGAGTCCCTGGTACTGGTGGCAGCTTCTATGGCGGCCTCGGTGTTGGCGTCGCTTTCGTTAACGGCGATAAGGCTTCGGTTAACGGAAATGGCGGTGGCACCGGTGGCGGTGGCACCGGTGGCGGTGGCAACGGCGGTGGTGGCGGTTACGGAAGTGCAGCCCCTGGCGGAACCAGAGTTAGAGATTTCGGTGCCAATGCCATCATTTCTGACTTTAAGGGAAGCCGACTTTACGGCAGCTTCCTTTTGGGCTATGAGTTCCAGCAGGGAATCTTCCTTGAGGCTCGCTATCGATTGGTCGGAACCGTGGACGGAATCAACCCCTCCTCCTTCGGCTTCTTCGTTGGCTACAAGTTCTAATCCCGGCTTTACAGGGTTAAAGGCTCCTGACCACTTTTGGTCGGGGGCCTTTTTTATTGGCTGGTGAGGTCGGTTCACCGGTCACGGACCGGAGGCACCCACGCTTCAATTGAGCATGGGTTTTGGGTGCCCCGATCCCATCCGTGAGGCACGAGCGGTGGGTCGGGAATGGCGGGTTTGAGCCCAATTCGTTCCTGCCCGACAGCAGGCTGGTCGGGATGGAGCACTCCACTTATCAATGAATCGATTAGGGGTGCAACGGCTCCTTGAGCCGTGATCTGATCAATAAAAGTAAATGATCTCACCGGTCGAGGACCGGTGGCACCCCACTTTTCAATGGATCAATTCGGGGTGCCAAGGCTCCTTGAGCCGTGATCTGATCAATAAAAGAAAATGATCTCACCGGTCAAGGACCGGTGGCACCCAGTTTCAATCAAGTTCAGGGTTACGGGTGCCCCGATCCCATCCGTGAGGCACGAGCGGTGGGTCGGGAATGGCGGGTTTGAGCCCAGTCTGTTCCTGCTCGACAGCAGGCTGGTCGGGACGGGCCACCCACTCAAAGGTGCTTTGAATCGTTTCAGGTCCGAGATTGTTCCGGGGCTGCTCTACGAGCCATCCCCGGTCACCCGTTTGAAGTGAGAAAGAGTTCTGGGTCCTACGAATCTTGTCCGAGCCGTGCGGGGAGCAACCGAACCCACCGGTCAAGGACCGGTGGCACCCACAAACCTTACTTCAATCCTGTCTCGGATCCAGGATAGCCTTGAGCTCCGAGACTTTCACGCACCCAAGAATTGCTTTTGCAGTCCGTTTACGGCCAGGGATCTCAGAAGCCAGATCGGCCGCATAGTTTTTCATCTGAGTTGGCACCTCTAAGTCCGGATCAAGTTCATCAAGGGCGATTGAAATGATTGAGATCATGTGATCGAGCCTGCCGGATTTACCGTGCTGAAGAGACTTCCTGATGTCTTCACAATGGCCGATCGCCTCTTCATGCCGACCCAAGATGAAGAGCTGCATCGCGCAATAGAAGTGATATTCATCCAGGTCTCTTTCTTCGATCTTTTCGAAAACGGGGTGCAGGCTGAGCTTCTCAATATGCTCGAGGGCCAGGCCGTATTGGCGCAGTCGAAAGAATGTCCAGTGTCCCATGGAGGCAACGAGCCTCGCATCAGTCAGGCTGCAAATCCATCCGCCGTTCTGCCAAGCCATCGAATGCAGCTTTTCCCATTTCACCAAGAACTCTGCTGAAGGCTCTCTCACGCGATCCGGAAGCAACTTTGTATCAGCTAGTTCATCCCAGAGTTTGTAGATTTCAGAAAGCGGCTTCTGCTTTCTGGTTCGTTTATTGGCCCCTTCGCTCTTCTCCGGTTTGTCCGACGCTGTCATTGATTGCGTTCACCCTTCCGGACCAAGCAGAACAACTCCATCACTCAAAGCCTGCATCGCGGAAACTCCCCCTGAAACTGCAGCCTCAAACAAAATCCGACCCTTTTCGGCCGTACCGAACTTGGAAAAACCAAATGAACCCATCTCGGTCATCTCGTCAAACCGCCAGATCATGCCCGGCACAGGAGGGGAGGAAGTGAGGCCATCGCTGCCTACCAGATCAGTCCTCACCAAGTGAGGGTGCAGGTGCATCATCACGCTGGTCTCAGCTTCGCAAGCGTGTTTGATAGTCTTCAAGGGACCTTCCAGAACCTTCGCCCACATAGCGGCAGGAACGAACTCAAACCAGCCAGCCTCACCCATCTGACATTCAGGGTGCCTTTCTCGAAGAGATCGCAAAGCAACCTGGTTCGGGGCCGTGTTGCCTCCGTGGCCATTGATCACATAGATTTTTCGAAAGCCGTGATGGAGAAGGGAAGAAACGACAGACTCAAGAGCCCCATGGTAAGCAGGGAAGGAGGCATTGAGGGTGCCGGCAAACTCCACATGGTGGCCAGAGGCACCAAGCCACAAGGTCGGAGTCAGCAGAACCTGATCAGGAAGAGCCTGCTCAATGCCCTCGGCGACTGCCGTCGCAATAAGGGTGTCGGTAAAAAGGGGAAGATGGGGGCCGTGCTGTTCCAGCGACCCTGTTGGCACCAAAGCCACCTTGTCGTCAGAATTCAGCAGAAAGGCTGAGACTTCGGGCCAGGTGGCTTCGGCGAGTTTCATCGCTTTTGGGTTTACCTAAGATTCAGGGTAAAGGTCTCGCATCAAGCCCTTAATCGAGCTGGAAAGCTGCCTGTCACGATCCATCATTTCACGAATCTTCCGGTAGCCGTGCATCATGGTTGTGTGGTCTTTGTTGCCAAATAAGGCGCCGATGTGCTTCCAAGAATCGGCAAGGATCTCTCTGGTGATAAAAACAGCCACGTGGCGGGCATGAGCAATGTTCGCCTTTCGCGATGTCCCCATGATTTCCTGCTCGCTGACCTTGTAGTGCTCGGCCACGGCCTTGAGAATGTGGCTGAACCCAGGTCGAGATGGACCAGCATCACGAGAATAAGCGATACAGATTTCTTTGACGTAATCTGGGGTCAAGGGCACGCCTTCCACGCTCTGCAGAGCAAAGATCCGATTTAGAGCACCTTCAAGGTTTCGGACTGTACCGCTGATCTGCTCGGCGATCGCCATAGCGACGGCTGGCTCGATAGGGAAGCCTTCCTGCTCTGCTTTCTTCAACAGAATCGCGGCGCGGGTCTCCGTATCAGGAAGCTGAATGTCGATGACCAATCCCATTTCCAGTCTCGACCGAAGCCTTTCGTGGGTGTTGAGAAGGTCGCGGGGAGGACGGTCTGAACAGACAACAATCTGCCGACCCAAAGAGTGAAGGTGATTGAAAGCGTGGAAGAGCTCTTCCTGAGTTCTATCCCTTCCCATCAAAAGCTGAACGTCATCCAGCAGCCAAACCTGAGCGCTTCGAACCTTGCGCCTAAATTGGTCGACCTTGTTGTTCTGAACAGCGTTGACGTACTCCTCAGTAAACATCTGGCCGGTCATGTAGGCCACACCCTGCCTAGGCTGGGTCGCCAAAAGCTTGTGAGCAATCGCGTGCAGAAGGTGGGTTTTGCCTAATCCAGACTGACTGTAAATGAAGAGAGGATTGAACCTGCCTCCCGGGCTGTCGGCGACGGCAGTGGCTCCGGCAAAGGCAAGCCTGTTCGATCCACCGACAACAAAACTGTCGAATCTCTGCCTGTGATTGGGAATGAAGGAAGCTGCCTCGACCAAGGGAGCGGCGACTGCCATAGGGGCATCGACCGGGACTGCCCTGGTCTGAGCCGATGACTTGCCCCTCTCGTGCATTTTCATGCGAATCTCCACTCGAATGGGCTCGCCCGATGCACGCTTCAGTTCTTCTTCGATGACATCGATGAACTTATCTTTGACCCATTCATAAACGAACTGGCCAGGCGCAACAAGGGTAGCCACCCCATTTTCAAGGGAATCCGGAACCAAGGTCCGCACGAATTTATCCATAGACGTGCTGGACAGCTGGCTCCCCAAAGAGTCCAGTGCCTGACCCCAAAGTGACGCTAACGCGACACGGTCAGGCCTGTCTTCCAGAGAGTACTGGTCAGGCATTGCAACAAAAATCCAACGAAAACCGCCCCCCAAATTTGGTCAAGGTGACCGGCGGGAGCAGAAGAGTAGAGGCATTATACGCATGGAGAGGCCCTAGAAAAACCTCCCTTTGGCAGTAATTTTTAAGACTTCGTTTAAGTGGCAGCCGTCTGAGTTCAAGCCCCTTTCATCCACACGTTTTGTAAGCCTGATCGTATTTGGATTGTTTTGTTTGCCACGGGAATCAAGACCCGAAGGCGTTTTCCTTGGATAGACTAGGGCTGTGCAATCAAACCGTGTGCTGGGAGTCCTGAAGGGGCAGGATTTTCCGGTAGACCAACTACTGGCTTGGGCAAGATCGGCCGAGATCACCTACGCCGCCGACGGGGCGGCTAGGGCTCTGCTTGATGCCGGCCTCAAGCCTATCGTGGTCGGGGATATGGATTCCCTCGACCCCTCCACCGTTCCCCCGGACGTCCGGCTGGTTAGGGACCCAGACCAAGACACGACTGACTGCGACAAGCTGCTGGCCCTGGCTTCATCTGATGGCATAGAAACCCTCACCTTGATCGGAATCGAGGGAGACAGGCTGGACCATATGATGTCCACACTCAGCAGCCTTGTAGGACGCAGAAGAAGGATTAGGCTGATTCTCAGGCGGGCGACAGGCTTCGTCGTTCCCTGCGGAGAATCTTTCGATCTGCCCTGCCCGCCAGGCACAAGGTTTTCCGTGATTCCTTTGACCCTTTGTTGGGGTTTGAACTTGGTGAATGCCAAGTGGCCCCTGCACGACGCGGAACTTCGACCCGGACTCCATGTCAGCATAAGCAATCGCAGCGAGGAGGGGTGTCAGGTGCTTCTCGCTGGAGGAACCGCATTGGTGCTGATTGATCGTCTGCTTGAGGAACCGCCCCATTGGGAGGAATGAGCCCGCTTGACTGGGGAGTCGTGGCAGTTTTTGCCGCGGCCGTCCTGGCGCTTGGCCTCTCGGCAAAGGTGAGGAATCTTGAGATTCTACAGTTCCTTGCTGCTGGGCGGTCGCTGACTCTTCCTTTCTTCGTTGCCACCCTTGTCTGCACCTGGTACGGGGGCATTCTTGGCATCGGAGAATCGGTCAGCTTCTACGGAGTAGGCACTTGGCTGCTGATGGGTGTGCCCTACTACGCCTTCGCCCTGATCTATGCCTGGAAGTACGCCCATAAGGTCAGAGAAGCCGATCAGATATCTCTGCCTGAAAGGCTGAGGAACCAATATGGCGACAAGGCAGGAGTCGTTTCTGGCCTGCTTGTCTTTCTTCTCGGGGTTCCGGCCGCGCACGTTTTAATGCTGGGTGTCTTGACCCAGTGGTTTACAGGGCTGCCTCTTTGGGTCAGTGTTCTCGTCAGTGTTCTCTTCGGCAGCATATTCCTCATCAAAGGGGGGCTGCTGGCCGATGTCAGGGTTTCGGTTCTCGCCTTCATTCTTATGTATGTCGGCTTTGCCATGCTGGCCTGGTTTGTTTCCCGAACTCAGCCCTTGACAGAGGTGATTCAGGGCTTTCAGGGGACGCCTAGAGGCAGTGTGGATGGCGGAGTCGGGGTTGTGGGGGTCATCACCTTCTTTATCCTCGGAGCTTGGACTTTGATCGACCCGGGCTTCCACCAAAGAGCCGCCTCGGCCGAAAGCCCAGCCACGGCCAGAAAGGGAATTCTTGTCTCTGTCATCTGCTGGATGGTTTTCGACTTTCTCACCGTCACCTGCGGGCTCTACGCCCTGACCTTGATTCCAGCCGACACCAAGCCGCTCCTGATCTTCCCTGTTTTGGCCCAGCAGGTTCTGCCCGATGGCTTGAAGGGTCTCTTCTTGGCAGGCGTCTTGGGAACCATCTTGACGGCGATGGTGGGATACGCCTTGGTCAGCGGAGCCTCTTTAGGGCGAGATATTGTCGGGCCTAAGTTTGAATCCGATAAGCAGACTCTCTGGACAAGGATTGGCATCGTTGTTTCGCTGGTCTGTGCGGTCGGTTTGGCTTTATCGATTGAAAGCGTTGTCGCCCTTTGGTACTCGTGGGGAGGCTGCATCATTGGAGCTCTGCTTCTGCCTGTCTCGGCTGCCTATGGGGTGGTAAAGCTCCCGCGATTCAAATCTTGGGTTCACCCAGCAGCTATGGCCTGCGCCTTTACCGCGGCCCTGGCCTGGATGATTTACGGCCAGATGACGGGCAATCCCTTTTTAAACGTGACCCTGCCTTCGGGGCTCTTTGGCTATACTGGAACCAAAGAGGGAGAAGCCTTGACTTTGGGTCTGGGAACACTGGTTCCGAGCCTGACTGTCAGCGGCCTGCTTCTCCTCATCTGCGCATGGGTGGCAAGAGATGAATCTGAACGAAGAAGTGGCTCCTGAAGTTACAGAAGATCCGGTTGAAGAAGTTGTTGAGGAGCAGGAAGCTGTTCTTTCTCCGCGTTTGGTATTGAAAAGAGGCGGACAGGAGACCGAAGTCATCTTCCTCTTTGGCTGTCCGGCCATGATTGGCCGATTCGACCCTTCGGTCGGGCCGATTGATGTTGATTTGGGCAGCATTCCTGAAGGCAGCTACGTTAGCCGCAAGCACGCCAAGATTCACGAGGAAGAGGGCCAGTACATTCTTTCCGATCTCAGCAGCTCCAACGGAACCTACCGTCTGGACCCTGAAGCCGGCGACTTTGTGAAGATTGACTCGACGCCCATCAGCGACGGAGACGAGATTGCTTTCGGCAATGCTCGGTTTGTTTTCAGAACGAGCTGAGGCAGAGGCACTTTCAAGGAAGGATGTCAGCCCGGAAAGGTTGAGACTCCTTGCCCAGGGCGAAGCAGAAACCAAGAACTTAGTAGAAGGCTTGGCTTTTGATCTCTCGGCTTTGTGGGTGAAGGTTTATCCCGAATTCCCTCTTCCCGATTGGGAGAAGGAAGGGTATGTTGGCAAGCTTCGCATTGGCGGCAGACTGCTTGCTGAGCAAGGCTATTCGGCTATCGAGAACTCGGCAAAGCATCCCAGTGATACGGTTCGAGGCTGGGCATGTTTTGCCTGGTCATCTCTCCCGAATCTGCCTTTTGAGCAGAGGTTAAGTCTTTTCAGATCCCTGGCACCGGACTCCCACTTTGGGGTCAGGGAATGGGCTTGGCTCGCCCTCAGACCCCATCTTGAGTCGGAATTGGATGCCGCTGTTGGTCATTTGTCTGACTGGGCCAAGGAGCCAGATGCCAATCTGCGGCGGTTTGCCAGCGAAATCACTCGTCCACGGGGTGTTTGGTGCCGGCATATCCAACAGCTCAAAGACAATCCAGATTTAGGCCTCCCGATTCTTGAACCTCTAAAGTCAGATCCCGCTGAGTACGTTCGGCTATCCGTGGCGAATTGGCTTAACGATGCTGGGAAATCTCAGCCCCAGTGGCTTTCTGACGTCACGGAAAGATGGCTCGACGAGTCACCGACCGCTGAAACAAGGGCAATAGTAAAGCGGGGCCTTCGATCTTCATCGAAGGCCCCGGGTTAATCAGGATTTTCCTGGATTTGGACTTAGTTCTTTCGAGCTGCTCTGATTCTAACCATCGCCTTGCGCATGGTCTCTTCTGCCTGAGCACTCGTAACTGATGAGGATTCTCCTTTCAGAGCTCTTCGAGCATCTTCCAGATCCTTTTCAGCCTGGGCAACATCAATGTCGGTGGCTCGCACAGCCGTGTCGGCAAGAATGATGACCTTGTTTTCACTGGCTTCAAGAAATCCGCCAGTGATGGCGATGCTTGTGACTTCTCCGGAATCAAGTCGGCATTCAACAATGCCATGCTCAAGAGCCGCAATGATGGGCTCGTGGTTGGACATGATTCCCATGTACCCTTCGACACCGGGCACGGTCACGCTGGAGACTGTGTCTTCGAACACGGTCTGATCGGGGGCCACGACGGAAAGCTTGAAGGACATAGAGTCTTCCTACGCAGGCTATGGTACCGGGAGGCCATGATCGGCATGGGGACCGGGTTCTGGATGAGTTCATCGCCGCCTTGGGTTTGCTGAAACCCCAGAAAGGAAGTAAACAAAAACTGCGTGAGCGGGAGTGTTTGTGAGAAAATATGCCGCTTAGCCGAGTGGCCGTAAGATGAGCACAGAAGAACACAATCTAGAAGAACCTCAGTCAACCAAACCCCTAGCCGAGCATGCCTGGCTCCACAACTTTGTCGGGGATTGGGAACTGGAATCGACGATTGCCATGGGGCCAGATGTTCCTCCGGAAGTACTGCCAGGAGTCGAAAAGGCAGAGATGTTTGGAGACCTTTGGGTTTGGGCCGAGGGCAGCGGAGAAATGCCAGGCGGTCATGGAAAGAGCCGTTACAAAATGGGTTTGGGTTATGACGTCTCCTTCAAAGAGTATCGAGGCTGCTTTGTGTCGGACATGTCCAGCCATCACTGGAAGTACCTTGGCGAACTGAGCGAAGATGGCAGAACCATGACTCTCACCTGTGAAGGGCCAGACATGATGAAGGAAGGGGAAACTTCCTTGTACAAGGATATTCATCATTTGATTGATGAAAACAACCGGACCATGACTTCAGAGTTTCAGGATCCTGAGGGGAAGTGGGTTCAGTTTCAGGTGGTTAAGTACACAAGGAAGTGATTCCTTCGCGGACTTTGAGGAGTTGGAGCCTGGTTGAGTTCCGTGCGGACTCTGTGGCCTGGTTTAGCTCTGCCAAGCCAGGATTGCTCGCCCAGCTCTGCTGCTCCTAAACCATGGATGGAAAAAGGCGCCAACATCTTTGCGTCTGACCCGCTGTTGTCGCTCTAGTACGAATCGACAGGGTAAATGCCGTTGATCGCCAACCCTACAACTAAAGCGGCCAAGAAGGGGTCGAGATCATCTGCTGTTTCCAACCAATGACTGATCCCAGCCGCCCCATCTGCGTCTGTCCAGGCTGGAGATACTCTTGCCACCTCGGTCCCCTTGTCATCCTCTAGAACCGAGAAAGCCCCCAGTTGAAAGAGCCTCCAAGATCTGCCTTTCCAGTTTAAGGTGCCGTCAAAATCAAGGCCCTTTGCAAAGGTTATCTCGACCCGATCTCCATTCTGGTTGTAAAGATGAAAGGCCTGGATGCTGTTATATGAAAGAACTTCGAGCCCAGAAGCACGTGTTACGTTCCATGTGTCACTTTTGGTCTTAAACTCTTTCCACTCTGGCAGAAAGATGAGCCAGCTCTTTCGCCATTCAAATTGATCCTGGACTTTTGTGAATCTTGGGCCTCGAATGACTTTATGCCGGTTCATTGAATTCTAGAGTTGGTATTTGGACTCACTCCTGGCAAGATGAGGATTGAGAGATGCAGCCACTCATAACTTGGTCCGTCAGCTTATCAGGCGATCCACCAAATCCTTGTTTGGACAGAAGAGGTGGCTGGGCATGACGATTGCTCCACGAGCTAACAGAAGCCTCCCAGCCTCAAGCGGATCGCCCTGAGGGAAGGGAGAGATGCCGTTGGGGGTGAGGCTGTGAGATCTGATCAGCCAGCCGAAAGGCGTTGACAGATATTTCCGATCCTGAACATGGATCGGGCACCCAAGAGCGAAGGAAGCCTTCAGGCCATCGAGGTCCGAACTCCATGCCGCGTGGTGGAGAGGTGAACACCAGTAGTTCTCTGCGCCTGGGTGCCTTAGCCCCCATTTCCTGGCGAGTTCGATGGCGTCTGCCCGGCCGACAGATGCCCAATGGCTGACGGTCCTCCAAACCTCGGTCCTGTTCTCGGTCCAAAGGTGGGGAGACCTAAAAAGCCAGGCCTCAATCTCTTCCTCGTCAAGCTTGCTGCAAGCCTCCAGAAGCATGTCTAAGTCGGAGAGTGCAGGCAGTGAATCTACCCCTCTCATCGCCTCGATCGTCTCATCATGACCGAGACGAAAGGCATAAACTGCGCTCGCACCCCAATCGACAGCCTTTACGCCCTTAAGGCAGAAGTTGATGACTTCAAAGGGGGCATCGGCTTCAATCAGACGTCGCAAGAGGCTGGGTGATTGGCTCCAAACTGCAGGTCCGGCCGCATGGCAGAGGGGCTCAACACGGTCGAATTGCCTGGCCAGAGTCAGCCATAGAATACAGGAGCCGATGAGAGATTCAGAGTTCTCATCGGCTGAGAACGAAAACTCCTCTTCAAAACCTAGAGCGCACTTTTGGTTGACCTCTAGGTCTGAGTAAAGGCTTCCGTCAGGTTCATCGTACTTGGCCGCAAGCTCACTCCAATCTCGAAATCCCCGCTCACGAGCGATGACGGTTCTGGCATCTTTGTGATAGGGGACAAGGGAGAAGAAGAGTTCTGGCCCAACCGATCTCAGCCAGGGACAGACTCTTGCAGTGCGGTCTAAAGCCGATGGGTACTGGCGCTCATAGTCGAGAGCAAGCTCTCCTACTGCCTCAAATATCTGCTGAAACTCTGATTTAAGAGGCATGGGTGAGTTTAGGTCACAGGCTTAAGATTTCTCAAGGAAAAGTCGATGACTGGCTGAATTATAATACGGCGTTCCGACAGGAGATGGTCTTTGCAGTCGAGTTTCAGGGCAGGACCACACCCTTCCCAGCTCAAAAGCCATAATGCCAAAGATGCTGGCCCGTCCCTCGTGGGATGCCTATTTCATGCAGATCGCCCATCTAGTGAAAACCAGGGCAACCTGTCCTCGCCGTTCAGTGGGGGCGTTGATCGTTCGGGACAAGCACATCTTGGCAACAGGCTACAACGGAGCTCCATCCGGCTTGACTCACTGCCCCGAGCAGGGTCCCCATGCCGACTGGCCCGATGGCTGCATGAGAGCCGGACACTGCATTAGAGCCCTCCATGCCGAGCAGAACGCACTGCTTCAGGCGGCAAAACTCGGCATCGCTTGTGCGGGGGCAACCATCTACGTCACCTGTCAGCCCTGCAACAACTGCGCAAAAATGATCATCAATGCGGGCATCACCCGGGTGATCTATGAAGGCGATTACCCCGATCCCTTTTCACTTGAACTCTTTCGGGAATCGAAGGCAGAGGTGCTGAGACTGGTGGATGAGCGTCTTGAATTAGTGGACCTTGATCCTCCGACTGGGGCAGACGTTTGAATTTTCTAGACTGGCTGTGGCAGATACTTGAAGGAAGAAGAGCGCCTTTGGCCTCTGGCCTTATCGCCTTGGCTATCACGGCCGGTCTTACGCCTTTCATCAAGAAAGTAGCCCTCAAGTACGGGGCTATGGATGACCCTTCACGGGATGCCCGTCGAGTTCATAAAGAGCCGATTCCTAAGTGGGGAGGCATCGCCATTTATGGCGGACTGCTGGTTTCTCTGCTCATCACCATCCCCTACACCAACCCTCTCACCACCTTTCCCAACTATCTGCTCGGAATTCTGCTGATCGGAGGCGGAATTGTGGTTATGGGAGCTTTGGATGACGTGAAGGATTACTCCAGCAAGATTCAGCTGGCCTACCTTCTCTTCGCGGGGGTGGCGATTCAGTTTCTCTTCGATGGCGCCGGGCGAGTTCAGATTCAAGGAATCTCCCTGCCTATCCCTGGCAGCGATCCTTGGATCGCTTTTCCTGTTTGGGTTGCCGTTCCTATAACTGCCTTCTACATCTTTCTGGTCAGCAAGACCATGGATACGATTGACGGGGTGGATGGCTTGGCGGCAGGAATCGCTGCCATCGCCGCCGCTACCTTGGCGATCATCGCCTATTACGAAGGCCAGCCGCGAGTTGCCCTGGTCGCTGCCGCTATTGCTGGTGCGTCACTCGGCTTCCTCTTTCACAACTTCAACCCGGCCAGAATCTTTATGGGTACCGGTGGAGCCCAGCTTCTGGGCTTCTGTCTTGCGGCTTTGAGCGTGGTTGGAGCCCTTAAGACAGCAGCGGCCTTGGCGATTCTGATCCCGATTCTCGTTTTTGGCGTGCCCTTGTTTGACATGATTTTTGTTGTCGCTCGCCGAGCCATGAGCGGCGACCCCATCATGCAGGCAGATAAAAGGCACCTCCATCACACCCTTTTGAAGTCGGGCCTCAGCCAAAAGCAGACAGTTCTGGTCCTCTACTCGGCGGCGATTATTCTCTGCGGCCTTCTGGTCTTTTTAGTCGTCTCGCGTGGCGAGGCCCCCACGCCCTAAAGGCAAGGTCTCCATAATCTTCCTTCAGTGGATCTGATTCAGGCCATCGTCTACGGGATCGTTCAGGGTCTGACCGAATTTCTTCCCATTAGCTCAAGCGGACACCTTTATCTGGTGCCTGCTTTGTTGGGCTGGGAAGATGCCGGAGCAGGTTTCACTGCCGTTATCCAGTTGGGCACTCTTTTGGCCGTGCTGATCTATTTCTGGCCAGATCTTTCTCGCCTCCTGAGAGCCTGGGTTCTGAGCTTGACCAAGGCCGAGGTCCGCGAATCGGCCGATGCCAAGCAGGCGTGGGGCGTCTTCTACGGAACCATCCCCATCATTGTCTTTGGTCTGCTCCTGAAGGACTATATCGAAGGTTCTTTCAGAAGTCCCTTTGTTGTTGGTTCTACTCTCATCATTTTTGGCCTCTTGATGGGCGTGGCTGAAAGGTTCGGCAGCCAGAAGGTCTCGCTTGGCGAAGTGAACGCCAGACACGGCTTTCTGATGGGGCTGTGGCAGTGCATCGCCTTGATTCCTGGCTCCAGCCGAAGCGGCAGCACCATCACAGGCGGGCTTTTTATGGGATTGGAGCGCGGAGCAGCTGCCCGATACTCTTTCCTTCTTTCTGTGCCCTCAGTGCTGGCCAGTGGCCTCTACAAACTCTACGATGAGAGGCAGAACCTCTTGGTCGGAGGCTTGACCGCTACTATCGTCGGGACAGTCGTTTCATTTGTCGTCGGCTATGCTGCCGTCGCTTGGCTCATGAAGTTTCTGCAGAACCGCACGACTTGGGTCTTTGTTTGGTATCGAGTCGCGCTTGGTTTGGTTATTCTTGGTTTGGCCTTTGGGGGATTTTTCGCATCGGTGGGTAGAGGCTAGTGTCTTTTTTCAAGCGTCCTAAGGAGCCATTGAGTCCTCCAGTTCTGCTGATTCTGGGGCTGGGGAATCCTGGTGCCCAATACAAGCACACTCGGCACAATGTGGGCTTTGATCTGGTCGACCGTCTGGCGGCGAAGAACAAATTCAAGGTAGACAGAAGCCAGCACAGGGCTCTGACGGGGATCGGGGTAGTTGCTGGCCACACGGTGGCTCTCGCTAAGCCACTGACTTTCATGAACCTCAGCGGCCAATCTGCCGCTCCTCTGCTCAGGCAGTACGGGCTTCAGCCGGGACAGATGATCGTTGTGGCTGATGATCTGGATCTTCCGGTAGGGAAGACCCGATTGAGGCTGCAGGGCAGTGCGGGGGGCCACAATGGCCACAAATCACTGATTCAGACCCTGGGGACTCAGGAATACCCTCGACTCAAGATCGGGATTGGGAAGTCGGAAGATCCGACAATCGATCACGTCTTGGGTCGGTTTACTCCTGAGGAGAGAGTCTCGGTTGACTCAGCTTTGGATCGATGCATTGCCGTTATCGAAGCCTGGATTGACCAGGGGCCAGAGGCTGCCTTGCTCCGGGCGAACAGCTGAAGAAGGGTGTTTCTGGGGGCTCCCTGCTTTAAAGGGCCTGAACGGCAGCTCATCGTAGAGCAGAACGTCTGGGTGGCGTGGGTGAAACCCACGAGCGACTAGCTCAGGTCTTCTGTTCAGGGGCGATGCCCCTGCCACCCGAACTCGTCAGGCGAGGAGCGAGTGGTTTATCAGGAATGGTGAGCCTTGTCATTCCTGGCTTAGCAGAGCTAAACCAGGCCACTGATGCCTATCGAATGCAGGCTGATCAATCCCCGCCCTGCATCAAAAATGCCGGGCGGGAAAAGGGAAGCTTGTCAGCTCTTTACAATCATCTCAAGAGCTCGGGTTAGAACCCTAACTCCTCGCTCGAACTCCTCAATCGGAACATGCTCATGCGGGGTGTGGTCAAGGGAGGAATCTCCCGGACCGTAAGCCACCATGGGACAGTTCCAGATCGGTCCGACCACGTTGAAGTCAGCCGTTCCCGTCTTGTTCTTAAAGGCGGGGCGGATTCCTTCTTCGCGAATCGCTGCCACCAAGGATCGAGCCAGAAGGCTGTCTCGCGTGGATTTGTAAGCCGATTCGTGACCGATGTAACGAATCGTCGAAGAAACTGTCTCGGGCAGAGTGCCGTCGCGGCGAGCCTGGTTCACCCAAGCCCTCACCATGTTTTCCGCTTCAAATGGCGAGTAATCCAAAGGCAGACGGAGCCCGATGACAAGACGGCATTCTTCCACCAAGCCAGAATCGCTGCTGCTGACTCGCCTAAGTGAGGGCAGAATGTGGTCGAAAACCTTCTCACGCCCCTCGTTGAACTTGTCAGCGACTCCTTTGATCTGATCCCACAGCTTCAAGGCCGTTTCAGTCACGCTGGGGCCAGGAGCAGCCGTATGCTGAGAGCCACGAGTAAAGTCGCCTTCAATCAGGAGCCTGCCCTTATAGCCTAAGGTAATGCCTCCCGAACTGCTGGGCTCGCCAATGATACAGAGCTCTGGGCGGAAGCGAGAGGCGGCGTGGTTAGCCCCCTTTGAGTAGGCAGATTCTTCTTCTGTCGCCCCGATGACAACAACCTGCCAGTCAGAAGCTTCGATCACATCCTTGAGAGCCGCCGCGGCAAGGACGAACCCGCAAAGAGGCCCCTTGGCATCAACGGCTCCACGCCCGTAGAGGCAGCCATTTTCTCGGCGCACTGGGACGATGCCAGGCACGGTATCCATGTGCCCCATCATCACCAGCTGCCGTGATCCGTTGCCCAAAATTCCGACAGCAGAGCCAGAACCATCGACATAGGCTTCAAAGCCTTTAGCTTCCATGACTCCGCGCAGGAACTCAGCCAGATTGTGCTCCTGGCCTGTCAAGGATTGAATCCTCAGAGCCTCTTCAAGCAGATCAATCCCCCAGGGAATCTGCCTTTGCTGGGTGGAGAGCGGACTCAAACCTGGGCTCCTGCCGCAGCTGCTGCAGGTTCAGCAGGGGCTGCCAGAACTGCCAGACCCTGAGCCACAATCTCGACCGCCTTATCCATCTGCTCGTAGCTGATGACGGCAGGAGGAAGGAACCGCAGGACCGTAAGGCCAGCCGGAGGACAAAGCAGACCGTTGTTTTGCAGCCATTCCAGAAGCGGAGCCACCTTGACCTTAAGCTCGACTCCGATCCACAGTCCTTCTCCGCGCACTTCGCGGATCAAGGGAGAATCCAAAGCCTTCAGCTTGTTCATCAGATATTCGCCCTTTTCGGCACAGAGCCGAGGAGCATCGATTCTCTTCAGTTCAGCGATCGAAGCCAAACCAGCCGCGCAGGCCAGAGGGTTGCCTCCGAAAGTTGTGCCGTGGAGTCCGGGGTGGAGCCCCGTTACCTTAGGGCCGAAAGCAGTCGCTCCCATTGGAACACCGCCGGCAATCGCCTTGGCCATGGTGAGGATGTCCGGCACAATTCCGTACTTCTGGCAGCCAAACCAGGCTCCCATGCGGCCGAAGCCAGACTGAACCTCATCCATGATAAGGAGGGCACCTTTTTCCTCTGTGATCTTCCTCACCGCCGCCAGGTAGCCAGGGTCGGGAGGATAGACCCCGCCTTCGCCCTGAACAGGCTCAATGATCACAGCCGCAGTTTCTTCCGTCACTGCCTTCTCCATGGCTTCGATCTTGTTGAAAAGAACATGGGTGAAGCCAGGAACCCAGGGAGCAAAGGGCTCGCGGTACTTGGTCTCTGGGGTCGCAGACAAGGCCCCATAGGTTCGGCCATGGAACCCGCGCAGGGTCGAAACGAATCCGGTTCGCTTGGTGGCGAGCCGAGCCAGTTTGAGAGCTGCCTCGTTGGCTTCTGCACCAGAGTTGCAAAGAAAAACTCGATCCATGCCTTCAGGCAGAAGTTCGACCAAAGCAGCCTGGAACTGAGCCCGCAAAGGAGAAGTAAAGCTCTCAGGGCAGGACATAAGGGTTCTTGCCTGTTGGGCAATTGCATCTGCCACCGCCTCATTTCCGTGGCCCAAAGTGCAGACACCTAAACCGCCGATGCAGTCAATCAGCTCACGGCCATTCTCATCCCACAGCACCGCGCCTTCACCCTTAACCAGGGTGATTCCCCGCTTCTTGTAAAAGCCAGAAGTGTGTGCGAGTTCAAGTTCGAGATTGGTCATGGTGTGATCACAGTCCCCTTGCCAGATCGGGCAGAAATGATGGGGTTGGCGAGGCGGGCATCGGCAAAGACAACTTCCTTAACGCCGAGTTCAATGGCCTCTCCGGCACCCATCACTTTCTTTTTCATGCGACCCTCCGCCCATTCTGAAGCCATGGGAAGCTGAGCCACGGTCAGTTTTTCAACTAAAGAAGATTCGTCCGGGAAGTTCTTGAGGAGTCCAGGGACGTTGGAGAGGATGATAAGCTGCTTCGCCCCAAGCTTTCCGGCCAAGACTGCCGCTGCTCGGTCGCCATCAACATTGATCGCTTCACCTTCGGTGCTGCAGGCGGGTGGAGAAATCGCCAGGGTGTAGCCAGCCCCGATCAGAAGATGAATCAGGTCGGTATTGACTCCATCCACCTTGCCCGAGAGGTCGTCGCGGATCAGAATCTGGCGGCCTTCTTCCACAGCGCGGATCGCCTTTTTGCGCTCCCCGGTAAAGAGCCGTCCATCAAGACCGCTCAGCCCAACCGTGTTGACGCCCCTTTTCTGGAGCCTTTCCACGATGCGGGTGTTCATTTTGCCCGCGTAGACCATGGCGAAAATGTCCATGGTTTCAGGGTCGGTGCGACGGGAGGTGACTCCGCTGGCGGAGGTCAAAGTCTTGGGCGGGTGGCCAAGAAGGGTCGAGATTCGGTCTGTTTCGGCTGAACCGCCATGGACGAGGACGACCTGTTCTCCCTGCTGAACCAGGGTCGCGATGTCGTCACACACTGCATCGTAATCAATGCCGAGGCTGCCCCCGACCTTAATCACTGTGATGTCGGATTGATTGCTCATTGTTCAAAAAACTGGGTGGTCTGCTATGGGTGCAGGCCGGGGAATGTGAGGGCGAGGTCTTCATCCCAGCCCATCATTAGGTTCAAACATTGCACTGCGCTCCCCGCCGCCCCTTTCATCATGTTGTCTAGGGCGCAGAGAAGAGTCGCTTTTCTGCCGTCGGCCGCCAAGGCAAAACCAAGGTCGGCAAGGTTGCTTCCGGCCAAGATTTTAGGTTCAGGCACACGGTGAATTCCCGTCGTCGATTTAACGATACGGATGAATTTCTCGCTGTTGGCGACGGCTCGGTAGGCTTTCCAGAGATCCTTTTCCTGAAGAGGCTCTTTAAGAAAACAGTGGACCGTTGAAAGCACGCCTCTCACCATTTCGATGGAGGTGACAGTCATGTGCAGCTGATCGATTTTCTGATCGAACAGGCTCGCCATCTGGTGGACCTCAGCTTCGTGCCTGTGCCCGGCGGCGGCAAAAGTGCGGACCGCGCCGCTCCTTTCGGGGTGATGGCTGGCGGCCGAGGCCGAAGCTCCCCCTTCGCTGCTGCCGACCTTAATATCAGCGATCACAGGCATGGAAAGGTCGACCAGGCCAGCCTTGACCATTGGCAGCAGAGCCAGGTTCGTGGCGGTTGCATTGCAGCCGACTCCGCTGACATAGGAAGCCGATTTCAACTCTTCGCGGTGAAGTTCTGGCAGTCCGTAGACAAACTTGGCCAGCCAGTCAGGTTTAGGATGAGCGTGACCGTAGGCTGCCTCGTAGGCGGCAGGTGACTTAAGACGAAAGTCTGCGCTGAGGTCAATGATCTTAGGCGCCTTTCCAGCCCAGAGATCGATCTGTTTTGATGCCTCGCCATGGGGCAGGCAGAGAAAGATCACATCGCACTCTTCCACCACATCAGGTGAAGAGAAGTTAAGCGATGTGAATCCTCGAAGATTGGGATGGTTGGAATGGAGGGGCTGACCCATTTGGGATCGCGAAGTGACCCAAGCCACCTCGACCATGGGATGAAAGGTGAGCAGTCTGAGCAGCTCACCGCCTGTGTATCCAGTCCCCCCAACAATGCCGACTCTGGTCTTCAAGCCCCGCCTCCGGCTTGTCGAATGATGTGGTCGGCAACGAGAGCGGGAATATCGACCCCCGTGGTGGCAATGGAGTTGCGGAACTCCATCGTGTGGTTGACCTCGTTAACCAGCAGACCCCTTTCCGGATCTTCCAGCAGGTCAACGGCGATCACGCCTCCCCCCATGGCGGTGCTTGTGTTGGCGCAGATCTCCCTCATCGCCTCGGTCACTTCGCAGTTCGAGGCAGTGCCGCCGCGAGCCGTATTGGTGATCCAGTGCTCGGAGTGGCGATAAATCGCCCCGATGGTTTCACCTTCGATGACAAAGGCGCGAATGTCTCGGCCAGGCTTTTTGATCAGTTCCTGAACGTAATAAATGTGCTGCTCGTAGCCGCCCAACACGTCTCTGGCTTCCAGCACAGCTTCTGCCGCATCAACATCGTTGATCCGGGCGACCATGCGTCCCCAGCTGCCGACAACAGGCTTCAGCACGCAGGGGAATCCGAAAGCCTGCATGGCTTCCAGGGCAGATTCCGGCGTGAAGGCCAGCTTGACTCGAGGCATGGGAACGCCTGCGGCGGCCAAAAGCTGCGAAGTCACCAGCTTGTCCCCGCATCGCTCCACCGTAATCGATGGGTTGACGCAGGGCACCCCCGCCAGCTCAGCCATTTTAAGCACGTATTTCGCACGAGACTGCGAAACGCACCTTTCCACCACCACGTCGTGTTTACGCCATTCATCCATGTCGTGCAGGTCGAAAACGAGCTTACGGTCATCAAGAACCGTCAGCTCGCAGCGTTTATCCTGCAGTGCTGAGATGAGCAGCTTTTCTTCGGGGCGGACGACAGAGCAGACGAAGGCGACGCGGGTGCTCATTCGCCCCAGTCTTCTTCCTCAGTCGGAGCCAAAGCGAGGGTCAAGGGTTCAAGGCTGACAACTTCCAGCTCGGCGCCACAGTCGGGGCATCGAACAAGCTCATTCAACAAAGGAAGAGTATCGAAGGAAATCTCAGCCCCACATTCGGGACATTCAGCGGTGTACATTTTTCAATCCTGCCGGGCATAGTCCGGCCAGAGCGCAGGCCACCTTGCCTGCAGGGCCAATTGTGACGCAGTAAGAACCTAAGCAGGGTCCCAGGCCCCAAGTGAGCCAGAACCCTTAGGCACCATAGTTCTATAAGCCTCCATGAAGCCAGTCATCCGCATAGCTCACGACATCATCTGTCCCTGGTGCTGGATTGCCTATCACCAGGCCAATGTTCTTGGAACCGAGTTTGATATTGAACTCGAATGGGTGGGACACGAACTTTATCCGCCGGATATGGCCTGGCCTGAGCCATCTTCGGCCCCGGCGGAAGAACACAACCCAAGGAGAGCCCCAGTTCCGACGAGAATGGAGCTTGCTTACGCTGCCTCTGGCATGACCCCTCCGCCGCCGAACATCAGGCCGAAAGGAATGAGGTCACACAATGTGCTTCTTGCCTTAGAGTGGGCCAAATCTCAAGGAGTCTTTGCTGCCCTGCACTCAAGACTCTATGAAGCCTTCTGGCTGGAGGGCCATAACGTGAACGATCTGGAGGTTTTGAAGGATCTCGCCAGGGAAGCTGGCCTGGACTCTGGAGACATGATTGGCTCGGTCGAATCCGAACAATTCGCTGACAAGATCATTCCCTTTGATGACCCGAGCTACGAGGCAGGTGTTTACAATGTGCCAACCTTCTTTGTTGGACAATTGAAGCTGGCCGAACAGCCTCTGCCGGTTCTGCGGTCTGCAATTGAACAGTGGCTCAAACAGAAGCACTAAATCAGCCCCAAAACGAGGCGAAGAACCCGAATGAACATTTATCCTGAACTGGCCTTTCCTCCTGCCCCAGGGGAACGCCCTTATGTTTTCATCAACATGGTCACGACCATTGATGGAAAGATCATCACCGGCGAAAGAGATGAGCCTGTTCAAGACCTGGGATCAAAGCTGGACCACAAGACCATGAAGGTCATCGAGGATGCGGCTGACGCGATCATGATGGGAGCAGCCACGATCCGCGCCACTCCCCGTATGAGGCTCGCTGAGCACCTTATTCGCTACTGCGTTAGTGAATCTGGCCGTGTTGACCCCAGACATAGCTTTTTTAATGGCTACGAAAACTGGATCATCCGGTCAGAAAACACTGAGGATCTTCACCTCCAGGTCTCTGAACTCAAGGTCGGGAAGACTGAAATCGATTGGCTCGGGGTGATGAGGATCATGAGGCAGGAGCATGGAGTCGAGAGGCTGCTTTGTGAAGGAGGGGCGGAATTGAACGCCTGCCTTTTTGCTCTAGACCTAGTGGATGAAATCTTCTGGACCGTGGCCCCCAAGATCAAACTGGGGCGGGAAGTGCCAACGATTGCTGGGGGCAGCCCTTTGCATAGAACTGAGGTGATGAACTTCGATCTCGTTTCCTGCCAGCCGATTGAAGGGGAAATTTTCTTGAGGTACCGACGCCATCGTCCAGTCGCTTAAGCCAGGCACTTACCTGGTCCGGAACGCATCACGGACCCTTCCTTTGGTGGGGGTCATTGTTTTGGCCGTCATGCTGATAGCCGGAATCGTGGCCTTGATGAATTCGATTCCGCTTTCAATAAAAACGATTTACAAGGCCTCGGCACTTCATCTGGGCGTCACACCGCGTGGAGACGCCTCACTCACTCCAATATTTCGAGAGCGCCTGCTCAAAGGCAGTCCTGTTCCGATCGACCGTATGATGACGATTCGGGCCAGCGATGTTCAGGTGCGGAGCATTGTCGGAAACTGGCCCTTTGCCCTGACGGCTGTGACGCAAGAAGATCAGGATTACTTTCTTGAGCGTCTAGGAAACCCCACGATTGAAGGAAGAAAGGTCGAAGCTGGTCAGCCTGAGATCATCATCAGCAAGCCACTGGCTGTGAATCTGAAGAAGAAGCTGGGAGATGTTTTTCTCTCGCCAGGTGATGAAAAAGCTTACTCACCTTTCGAAGTCAAGATCGTCGGATTGATTGATTCACCTGAGTGGGTCGGGATCACCAGCTACGAGTATTACGTCGCCAATCACTTTCCACCGATTGACCTGCTTTTGGTTTGGGCTAAGAACAGGGCTGACCAAGACAAACTGGACAGGTGGGGCACAGAAATGCTGCGGGGAGAAAACAGCCGCACCTACGCCTGGTATCTGCTGGAAGAAGAAACCCAGAACATGTTCAGCATTCTTTATCAGATTCTGAATGTGGTTATCTTTATTCTCGTGGTCGTCATTACGATCATGATGGGGATGCTGATTTCCATCTATCAAAGTCAGCGAATTCCAGAATTTGGGCTCCTGCAGGCTTTGGGTTTCAGCAAATCCCGACTTCTTAAAAGAGTCATGCAGGAGACAGTGATGGTTGTCATAGGCGGATGGCTTTTGGGCACTCTAGCTGCCTTCGGCATGCTGAATCTCGTCAACGCCCTGCTCATGGCACCCAATGCCTTTATGCTCGATACGCTTGACCCCAGCGCCTACGCCTACACGATTCCTGTCCCGATCGCGATTCTGGCCGTTGCCGCCTGGACCTTGGTCAGATCCTTCCGCAAGTTCGACCCCATCAGCATTGTTGAAAGGAGGCTGATTTGAGCAGTGTTCTTTTGCGGGCAGAATCTGTCTGTCTTGAGTATATGGATCACGGTCGGCCGATCCATGCAGTTCAAGATGTTTCCCTGGATGTCCATGCCGGGGAGTTCTTGGGAATTCTTGGTCCAAGCGGTTCAGGCAAATCTTCGCTGCTCTATCTGCTCAGCGGAATGCGCACCCCGACTCGCGGCAAGGTTCTGTATCGCGGTGAAGAGCTGGCAGGCAAAAACGACACGGAACGGGCTCAGATCAGGCTGGACGAATTCGGATTCGTCTTTCAGCTTCCTCACTTGATTGGCTATCTCTCTGCCCTGGAAAACGTCGCCGCGGGCTGCCCTGACCGAGACATAACGACCGAAGCGGCTCGGCTTTTGAGCGAGCTGGGTATGGACGGCATGCAGCATCGTCGCCCCCATGAATTGAGCGGAGGGCAGAAACAGAGAGTCTGCGTGGCTCGTGCTCTTGCTGGGGGCCGCAAGATCATCTTCGCGGATGAGCCGACGGCTGCTCTTGACCACAAGACTGGCCTGAGTGTGGTTGACAATCTGATTCGAAACCGAGGCGAGGGGGCGATTGTCATGGTGACTCACGACCCTTCGATGCTCGAAGAGGCGGACCGGATTATTCGGCTGGAGGATGGCCAAATCGCCGAGCCTGGAGAGTAGGGGCGGCCCCCTTAACTCACGATTGTGGGCTGTCAGTTCGTGGGTTTCACCCACGCCACCCCTGCCTTTCCGTCTCCGAGTACAAGCTTGACTCGTGGCCTGGTTTAGCTCTGCTAAGCCAGGAATGCCTGACCAAAAACTTCTTGCTCACGACTTAGACCTCGCAGGCTCAGAAAAGGATCGCTGCACCCAGAACTTCTATCTCCAAATCAACCGGGTGGCCCGTAAGGCAGCCTTGGTCACCTGCGGGATCTTGTTGGTTCTTATGCTAGATTCGTTGCATGCCCGCCGAGTCATCTCAAGTCTTGGCTGGCTGAGGTTCATTGGGACCCCTGCGCCATGTTTTGATGGCCGGAAAAAGGTCACTGAGAACAAGATGAACCGCCACCCAAAGAGTGAACCACTGAACACCTAAAATAGGTGTGAGCCAGGGCATCCAGTTCGTGTTTGCTGCAAGGAACCCGAGACCAATAACCCCTGCATTCACTGCGACTATGGCGGGAGAAGCTAAAAGAAGGTCCTTAACTTTGACCCTCGACTGAGCATAAAAGTAGCTGCCAAAGTAGTGAAAAAAGCTGCCTGCCGCAATATGAAAAACGTAGACTCCAGCCAAGAAACTTGGACCACCATAGCGGCTATAGGCTCCCCAGACCAAGGCTTCTCCTATGAAGAAAAGTGAGAGCAGGTGCCCGCCATATTCCCCTTCGCTTAAACTGCGCCATCCGCCAGCCGCTAGAATCGCCCCACCCAGCAGAAGTGAGACAATCCACACAATCCAAGGCTGCGAGTTAATGTCGCCAATGTTCAGCAGCACAACGCTCAGCCAGATAAAGGCAATGAGAAGCTGATATGAAGACACCCAAGTAACTATTGAACGCAGAGAATCTGCCGGAGCTCCTTCAAACGCTTTTTCTGCCTTGAGAAAATGGTCAATAAAGTAAACCCAGACGATGCCGCTAAAAAGTGCGGCTCCTAAGAACGATCTAGCCCAGTAAAGGACAAAGATTGTTATAGCAAGACAAGCTAAGTATGCCCAAAGTCTTTTGGTCTTCAGAGTGTCCTGAATTCGAACAAGAGTGCTGCCCTGTCCACGAAAAGCAAAGATGAAATGAGCCCAGCCCGCCCAAGCTGTGACAGCGTAGACATTGCTGGCTTCGGGGGAAAGGAGTCCTGCGCCGAAGCCGTTGTCACCTTGCGGAATCAGATTGAAGGGCAAGGCAAAGGCGAGGCCAATCACCAGAAAAGTGAGTCCCAGAACCACCGCGGGCTTTGCGGGTGATTTGTTGGCCTTCTCGGACATATTGCCTTAGATCCTAAACGTTTTTACCTCGCAGTTCGCTCCATGTGGCTTACATTTTGTTCAGCTGCTGATGCGTCAAGAATCTGTATTATCATAATTCGGGGGACTTGCTTCAATCAGCTTGTTTCGGGCGGAAGCTTTGCCTGCCTTCCACCGGTCTTTGACCGGGAGCGAAGCTCACTGCAAGAGGATCCCTCAATGCTGGCTGAGCAAGGCTCAGTCAGCATTGACGTCTTCTATTCAAGCCGAATCTCTCTTGTATGATTCTCAGCCTCGAACTTCAAAGGTCGTGACACTCATGGCAGGGAGATTTGAAGTCACCCTTCCGCCAGAGACGGAAGCCGTCGCAGAAGCAGGCTGTCGTGGCTGATCGTGCCGAGCCCGATAACCCTTCACGGACTTAGGCGTAAACCCCTTGAACCCCACACTCATTGGCACGGCAGAGTTAGAACGGTTGATGGCAAGGATCGTCATTCTCCCTCTTGCCCCCGGATCCGAAGCCGCAAAGACAGACAAGGAGGCAGGGTTAGCGCCAGAAACAGCCAGAGACCGGCTGCCGAATTTGGCCGATTTGCCATCGAAAGCCAGGAAAGCGCGGAAACCAGCCACCTGTGCCAGCTTCTCAGGTTTGATTCCCCAATGACTGGCCGCGAAGACTCCATAGCGACCGAATAGGCCAAGGACGTCAGCTTGGGCGATCATGCCACTGGGGAGATTTTCACCACCGAAATCATATTCAGTGATGGCCAGCTTTGTGCCTGGGTAATGCTTGGCAATCTGAGCCTGGACGGTCGGAAGCAGCGTGATCGGCTTTTTGCCGATGCTCTCGGCGATCCAGCTGTCCTCAACATAAGTTGGATCCCACAGAGAACGAGGTGCCTGAACCCTGGCAGCATCAATTGCCGGGCTCTTTTTGTCAGAAAAGGTAATTCTTGTGCCGTCCCCGCGAGCCTCGGGATACCAATGAATATCGAGGACATCCAGAAGCCTGCGGCCAGATTTTGCTCCCGCCGCTTTCATTCCAGAAAGATAGAAGTCGATAAAGTCTCTACCTTTGGCGTCAGGCGCCCCTTGAAGCGACTTGAATCCCATCCAGCCGTAGTTGGCCGGGCCAAAGACTAGCGATTTTGGTGCAGCGGATTTGATTCCCTGCGCGAATGCAGTGTTATTCGCCAGCAGCTGAGCGTAGGTGATGGGCTTGGGGAAGATTCGGGCGTGGGTGTGCGACCAGAGATCGGGTTCGTTATCCAGCGAGTACCAAACAGATCCTTTTCCTTTTGGCTTCAGACTCTCCACCCACTTCACGAACTCGTCTTGGTAGACGACCTTGTCCGAAGTGTTTGGCTTGAGTGAGAGCTTTCCGCCCGGCTTTTTGGGGAGAGATTTGTGAAAGCGAACCTGCAGGTAGTTGGGTGTCTTGTTGACATCGCCATCTCCATTTTTGTCAGCTGAAACATAACCTAGTGTAGGAACGGTCACGAGAGCTGCGGCGCCTTTCTGCAGAGCAGGAGTCACATGGCGTCGAACCGTCCAGCCTGGTTCGTTCGATTCACCCAGGTAACCGTCATTCTGGTGCTGCCAGTCCGAACCCGCATTGCTGGCATTAGTCTCCCAGTTGTAGGCGCTCATGCGGTTTCCACCTTGGCGCGACATAGTGGCGGGGATCCCGAGCTTGTCCCAATCAGGATGGTTGACCCCGTAAATGTAAGGGGAAATTGGCCTGCTCTTTGTGGCGTCGACCGTGATGGTCGCCGGGGCGGCTGTGAGGGTGAGAATCAGGGGAATCATCTTTGGTCAGCCCTTTTGGTTGAGTCTACACGGGACTGGCGAGTTCGACGTCTCTGTATCAACTGCAGCAAAAAATCCGATCTTGAATTGGCGGTTTTCGACCTTCGCCTGTCGGATCTGTCGAAAACCGCGACTTAGCTACAGATCTGGCCCCCACCCTAAGCGGCTTCCTTAAACCTAGCTAGGCATCGCAGACGGCAACCCCAATTAAGGAATCCGCCATTCCGTAATACAAAAACCACTTGCCTTGGTGTCGAACTAATCCTTCAATGAACACAACATTTGGCACCTGTCCATCCTCCTCTCCTGGTTGATTTGGCGAAAGAAAAGGCCCTGTGCATCGAGCTATCACCGTGGCTGGATCGGCGGCATCAAACAAAACCTGTCCTGGTGAGTAGCTCATTTTTGGACGAGTCGTGTCATCAGAATTGGCTGAGTTGTAAAGCAGCAGAATGCCTTTGTCTGTCAGGATCGCAGGCGGACCAGGTTCTACTAGAGCCGAATCGAATCGGCCAATTCCTATTCGGAGGACCGGCCTCGGACCAATGATTCCCCCTTCGAAGTGGATGTGATACTCGCCTTGGTCAAACTCACTGATCTTCTTTTCGTCATGAGAAGAAGTCACGATCTGCCACGAAATTAGATCTTCGCTAAAGGCCAAAAAGATCGAGGATTCTCCCCAATACATCCAGTAGCGGCCCTTGATTCGGACAGCGATCATTTTGTCCTCCACAGCCCGGCAGACAATTGAGCCGGATTTCGACCAAAGCTCGCTGTACTTGTCAGGGAAGGCCGGCCCATGCTTGGTCCAAGTCAGCAAGTCGTCGGATGTCGCAATACAGAGAAGGCAGTTTTTGCCATTCCAGGCGGAATAGGTCATTACATAACCGCCTTCTTCTCGCTCAACAATCCGAGGGTCTTCGCAGCCTCCATCCCACTCAATCTGCTTGTATTGGTCTTCTTCTGGGTAGAGGACTGGGCAGGGGCGCTTGGTAAAGGTCAAGCCGTCTTCAGATTCAGCAAGGCCGATTCTAGAGGTCCCCAGCATCGATCCGACATTGTCTTCGGCACGGTAGAGAACATAGACTTTGCCATCCTTCACCAGGGCGGCAGGGTTAAAAACATCCTTTGCCTCCCAGGCTAAGGGGCCGTTTATCGGGCAGGTCCAAGTCACCGAAGGGTCTGGTGCCAGGCAGGGGTTTGCTGCATCAACTCGCACAAAGGGGCCAAGCATCCAATCCATAGCTTCACCTTGGCAGGTTTTTGCAGACTTGCGTTCAAATCCGCCACTTAACTTTCATTCATTGGTTTTGGCATTCTGGTCTATACTTATTTTTTGAAGGCTAAAATGGCAAAAGTTGATGAAGCGAGGTTCCAGCTGAGCAGTTGGCAGCAGGTCTCCTTAACGCACCTTGAAGGCAAAGACCACTGGACTGCTTTCGCCCGAATCGTCGCGTTCACACCTCTCCTATGGCTTCACTGGCCGATCGCCACTCTTCTTTCCAGGGGCACATTGCAGGGGCAGGGTCTCCTGCCTTACGCTGGTGCAGTTTTTTACTTTTGTGGTGTCAATGCGATAGCCATGCTGATTTCGGGGCGGCATAGGCTCAACCTCCTGGCCTGGATTGCTGTTCCGGGTTTGGTTTCTCTCCTGACGATTCCTCTCTTTTTCATCTTCACTAGCGGATCCCTGCAGGGTACTGAAAAGAGCATAGGGCCACTTATGGCATCGAATGTCTGCTCGGGAGCTCTGGGTTGGATTCTTGCCATGAGGGTGCTTCCCTGGATTCTCGAGAAGGCTCAGAGAAGAAGCGCAGGCTAGCTGCTCAACTAATTGGCAGAAGGCGGCACTGCCAAAGACCTGAATCCTTACTAAAAAGTAAACAAAGTCCCAGGCTGACCGGACTGCAGCGGTCGCTGCACCGTAGACTTGAACCGTATAGCCATGCTTGAGATCAAGAACCTCACCGCCAATGTGGCCGAAGATCAGAGAGAAATCCTTAAGGGAATCTCCCTCTCTGTCAAGGCTGGGGAAGTCCACGCGATCATGGGCCCCAACGGGTCGGGCAAGAGCACCCTTGCCAACGTTATCGCTGGCCGAGACACCTACGAGGTCACGGGTGGAGACATTGTTCTCAACGGCGAAAGCATTTTGGAAATGGAGCCAGATGAAAGATCCCACAAGGGCATCTTCATGGCTTTTCAGTACCCGGTCGAGATCCCAGGTGTCAGCAACACCTACTTCCTGAGAGCCGCGCTTAACGCCAAGCGCAAGGCGCTGGGCCTGGATGACCTCGACTCACTCCAGTTCATGCAGATGATCAAATCGAAGATCAAGCTGCTTGAACTGCCTAACGACCTCTTGACCAGAAGCGTGAACGAAGGCTTCTCCGGTGGAGAAAAGAAGCGCAATGAGATTTTTCAGATGGCCGTTCTTGAGCCAAATCTCTGCGTTCTGGACGAAACCGATTCCGGCCTGGATATCGACGCCCTTAGAGTTGTGGCCGACGGAGTCAATGCTCTGCGTAGCCCCGAAAGAGCCTTTATCGTGGTCACCCACTACCAGAGGCTGCTGAACCACATCGTCCCCGATTTTGTTCACATCCTCAAGGATGGAAAGATTGTTAAGAGCGGTGGACGGGAGCTGGCTCTTCAGCTTGAAGACGAAGGCTATGGCTGGCTGAGCGACGAGAAGGCTGAGGTCTGATCTCCATGAGCACCACCATTTCCGCCTACCCAGATCAGCTTGAGGATCTGCTGGCTTACGCCGAAGGCAGAACGGGCGAAGGTCCAAGCTGGCTGAAGGAAAATCGGCGCCGAGCTTTGGCACTCTTCCGAGAAAGCGGCGTTCCAACCATGAAGAACGAAGAGTGGAAGTACACCCCTCTTCGAACAGTGGCCGAAACGCAGTGGAAGCCATCTCTCGGTGAAGAGACCACCTTCCAGGCTCCCTTCTTAGTTCCCGGCAGCATCCGAGTTGTTCTGGTCAATGGCAGGCTCAACGAGTCACTCTCGACCCTGCAGACCGTCGAGGGGTTGATCCTGACGACTCTCGATTCGGCCCTGATTCTTCACCCCGAACTGGTTGAAAAGAATCTGGGGACAGTCGCGGCTCTGCCTCGACACCCCTTTGCGGCTCTCAACTCCGCAGTTTGGGAAGGCGGCCTCTTCATTCATCTTGCGAAAGATGCCTCGATCGAGCCTGTCATCGAAGTCGTTCACGTTTCGACCGGCTCTGGTTTTGCCGTCGCTCCAAGGATTCTTGTTGTCGCTGAAGAAGGCGCTCAGGCCAAGATCACCGAAAGGTACGTGACTGAAAACGAATCAGCCAACCTGATTCTGCCCGTCACTGAATCGATCATTGCCAGCGGAGCGAATGTGGAGCACGTTCGCATCCAGGTTGAAGAAGAAGAGTCTTATCACATCGGCCTTTGGGAATCGACCATGGGCACGAAGACGACTTTTCATGCCTACAACCTGGTTTTCGGAGCCAAGCTTCACCGTTTGGACCAGAACATCACCCTCTCAGGCGAGCATTCATCCTGCCGACTCGATGGCGTGGTGATCGGCCACGGCGATCAGCTTTTGGACAACCACACAAGGCTCGACCACGCTGTGCCCAACTGCACCAGCTTCGAGGTCTATAAGCAGATCATTGACGACAATTCGACCATTGTCTTCAATGGCAAGATCTTTGTGCATCCTGATGCTCAGAAGACCGATGCCAAGCAGACCAACCAGGCTCTGCTGCTTTCTCCAAATGCGACGATCAACAGCAAGCCTCAGCTTGAAATCTTTGCTGATGACGTCAAGTGCACCCACGGTGCCACGGTCGGACAGCTAGAAGAGTCTCCCTTGTTCTACTTAATGTCTCGCGGCATGCCGAAGGCTCAGGCGAAGGGAATTTTGGTTTACGCCTTTGCGGCGGAAGTTCTTGAGCTGGTTTCCATTCGCGAAGTCGGTGACGACTTGGAAGAAAGGCTCTTGAAGAAGCTGGCAGTTCTGTAAAGTCGCCACATTGAGGGTGCGGACCAGCGAATTGAAGGCCGTGAACAGAAGTTTTCTGTTCACGGCCTTCTTCTCTTTATGCTTCAAGAAGCCATGCTGCTCGCTGGGAAGCGAAACCCCCAGAATCCTGACAGAACCAATTCTCCGACTCGGGGCAGTAATATGAGTCATGTCCCGTCGTCTCATCACTGCCGATGACCTCAAAGCTTTTAAGCTCGTAGGTGACCCTCAATTCAGCCCAGATGGTTCAAAGGCACTTTTTGCAGTTCGAACCTGTGGCGAAAAGAACAAGTACGTCACTCAGCTTCATCTCATTGACCTAGTGACCAAAGAGGTCTCTCCGTGGACCCAGGGAGAAGGTGGAGCCCATGGCCGATGGACAACAGATGGAAAGAGTGTCGCTTTCCTCAGCGGGAGATCGAAGCCCCTTCCTGGCCTTTTTGTGATGCCGGCAAGAGGTGGGGAAGCTAAGAATCTGGTCAAGCTGCCCGAGGGAGCCCTGGCTTGGTTTAAGTATTCACCCGATGGCAGATGGATCTTGGCTTCATTCCGCCAGCAGCCCGACCTGAGAACCAGCGCGGCAGCCAAAAAGAGGGAAGAGGAAGGCCTCTCATCACCTCCCTGGGAGCTGACAACCCTCTGGAACAGGATGGATGGCGACGGCTTTTTCGGCGATGCCAGGTTCCACCTTTATCTGATCGATGCCGAGTCGGGCGAGCACAAAGTTCTCTTTGATAAGGATGCTATGGGTGGAGCCTCGGCTGACTGGCTTCCTGATTCAAGCGGAGTCATTGTCTGCCACACAGTCGGCAAAACGCCCTGGATGGACCTGGGTGACAATCAGTTCAGTCGAGTTGACTTGAAGGGCAAGGCAAAGTCGATCAAGACAGGCGTTAAAGGGCCCAAGGGAACCCCACGCGTTTCTCCTGACGGCAAAATGCTCGCCTGGCTCGGAACTGACCAGATCGAGCCCTGGGGGGCGCCATCTGCCCGACTGTGGGTCATGCCTTTGGATGGTTCGAAGCCAGGCGAGTGCTTGAGCAGAGGATTTGATGTCGACTTCGAGAACCTGACTCTCAGCGACTGTCACTATGGATTCAGCGCAGATGGCGGCGGCTCTGGGTTCCTTGCCTGGTCTCCAGACAGCAAAACCCTTTACTCAGCCGTTGGCATGTTTGGCCAGGTTCAGCTTGTCAGCACCGATCTGACTGGTGAGGCGTTGATGCATCACACCCTGGGCGATCATGTCTTCATCCCCTGCCATCTTAGCGACGATGGCGACAAGGTGATTGGCGTCTATGGCGACGGAACTCATTTGGGAGAGATTGCCGTGTACAGCTTCGTTCAAGGGGGCCTGCAGGTGGTGACTTCTCTGAACAAATGGGTGAACGACGAAATCAAGCTCAGCGAGCCTAAGTCGCAGTGGATTGAATCCACAGACGGAGAGAAAGTCGAGGTTTGGGTTATGGATCCACCTCTTCTCAAGGGTGATAAAGAAAAGAAGAAGGGCAGACCTGCGGTGCTCACAGTCCATGGCGGACCTCACACCCAGTACGGTTGGGCTTTTTTCCATGAGTTTCAACTCATGGCGGCCCAGGGCTATACCGTTGTTTTCAGCAATCCCAGAGGCAGCCGGGGCTATGGCGAGAATTTCTGCCGAGTTATTGCCGGAGATTGGGGGAACAAGGATTGGGATGACATTCAGTCCGTGACGGCCTGGATGAAGACCCTTCCTGGTGTCGATCCCAACCGAATGGGAGTGATGGGGGGCAGCTACGGCGGCTACATGACCAACTGGGTCATCGGTCATTGCCGAGACTTCAAGGCGGCCATTACCGACCGCTGTGTCAGCAACTGGATTTCGATGGTTGGCACGGCTGATTTCCCCATGAACAAGAACGAATACTTCGGAGGCACGGCTTACGGTCCGATTTCGAAGATCGAGCCCCTGTGGAAGCAGTCGCCTATGTCCGTCTTCGATAAGGTGGAGGCCCCGACCCTCATCATCCATTCAGAAGGGGATCTCAGGTGCCCTATTGAGCAGGGAGATCAGGTCTTTGCTGCTCTGCAGGCAAGAGGGATCGAGAGCCGCTTTGTCCGTTATCCAGCCAACACGAGTCACGGACTTTCTAGAAACGGTCCGATGGATATGAGGCAGCATCGCCTAGGCGAAATCCTCGCCTGGTGGAAGAAGCATTTGGCGTAGCTTGATGGCAAGGTTTCCCCTCTATCCCTTTGGGACTGAGGGGAATTCATTGTCTATAATCAGCCCAGAGCGGAAAGTGGGGGACCCTGAAGTTCCATTCGGTACTTGGCATGAAGGCCTGCGATCGCCGCCATGTCGTTCTGGCCACCTGCCTTGAGCAGGGCATCCAGCTCTACAAAAAACTCATCAAGACCTGCTGGTTCTACAAAGAGAAGCAGCTCACCATTCGTTTCTCCCACGTTTTGGTACTGGTGGCTTGTTCCGGCGGGGATAAAGACAGTTGCGCCTTCGGAAGCCTCAACTCTTTCACCGTCAAGCACAAACACAAAGCTTCCACTGATCACATGGAAGACTTCAGATTCAAACAGGTGAACGTGAAGGGGCGGTCCGCCCGTGGGGGGAGTGACTCCATGCATCACCGTGTACTTGCCTCCAGTGCTTGCACCAGAGACGAGAACAGTGACGAGATCTCCGAAGATGTTAAGCGTTGAACCGTTGAGAGTCTGGCCTCTCTGGGCAACGAATGCAGGACCCATAAGCATCATTATGCTGCAGGCAGAGAATTCTTGCCGTCGCAATTGACCGCCAATTTGTGTCTTCTCTCTTGGCCCGGCTCCTTACAGGGAAGCTTAGGCGGTTTCCAATCCCGTCCGGTAGGCTGCCAGATCCGATTTTCGTGCCGCCCCCAGTTTTTCTAACGCTCGCACGTAGTCCTTTTCCCGGGCCTGAAGTGCTGTGATTAGTGCCTCGGTCACCAAGAGATTTCGGTACCACTTTTTGTCGGCAGGGATTATCTGCCAAGGAGCTGCTTCAGTGCTGCACCGACTCAGAGCAGTCCCGTAGGCGTCCTGATACTCGTCCCACTTCTCTCTTTCCTTCCAGTCACCAGCGGCCAGCTTCCAAGCGGCAGAGGGTTCCGCTTCGCGCTCCAGCAGCCTCTCCTCCTGTTCCTTCTTTGAGATGTGCAGAAAGAACTTGTGGATCATCGTGCCGTTTTCAGAGAGGTGATTCTCGAAGGCGTTTATCTGGTCGTAGCGCTTCTCGATTGCCTCGGCTGGAGCAAGCCCATGAACTTTAACCACCAGCACATCCTCGTAGTGAGAGCGGTTGAAGAGGACGAGTTCTCCCTTGCCTGGGGTCTGCTTGTGAACCCGCCAGAGATAATCGTGCGCCAGCTCCTCTTCGGTCGGCCGTTTAAAGCCAGCCACACGAGCTGAGAGGATTGAGCTCATTCCGAAAAGGTGCCTAGCCGCACCATCTTTTCCGGCCGTATCCATGCCCTGAAAGACCAAAAGCAGAGGGTGAACTGCGCTGAAGGCAAAGAGATCCAGCAGGCGTGTTAGTTCCGGGGCAAGCTCGTCAATCCGGGCCAAGACAGCTTCTTTTTCAACACTTTCAGGCGGCTTGGTTGCCTCATCTTTCAGTTTCAGCTTTTCGCCGAGCTTAACCAGCCGTGCCTGTTCCATTCGGTGGAGGTTACCAGGGAGGAAGGAGGAAGGAGGAAGGAGGAAGGAGGAAGGAGGAAGCAGGAAGGAAGGAGCGTACGGTTACCCTTCTTAAGTGACAATCTTCAAGCTTCATTCTTCATCCAGCCGCTCGCCCCGACCGATGAAGTGAATCAGCCGTCACCCAGCCCAAAAGTGCCCCCCAATAGACAAGACTTCCACCCCAAATCAAGGTCTGGACAGCAAGGCCAGAACTCACCACTGCTCCGAGGATCGAAAGAAAGACCAGAAACAGTGCACAGCAGACAATCACTCTGGTCAGCGATTTGTTGAAAGATGACTGCAGGGCCCCCGTTAACAGATAAAGCAGGGACATCGCCCAGAAGTTCAGCAGAGCCACCCCAGCCAAGATCACCGCCGGAGAAACCTTGACAAGGGCCGAACCTTGAGCGGCAAAGAACCGATCGATGATGTCACCAGCTGATAGGCAGACCCCAATCACGACTCCGCCGATAAGCAGCGAACAGGCCAGAGCCGTGGTCCACTGGCTTATTGGTCCGAAGGCAATGGGGAGGGCTGAGCGATCGAGCAGAACCCAGCAGCCAAGGACGATGCTGAGAATCCCAATCGCGACAAAGGGCAGAGGGCTTGGGTTGTCCTCGCTCATCACCTTGTCTTTGTTTTCAGCCGGGCGAGAGATGAGAGCTTCTTCCATCTCTCGGTGCTTGGATTCGTAGAGAAGGTTGTCGGGGTCGAACTGAGCTGCGTAGACGTAGTGCTTTGAGGCTGATTTAAAGTCTCCTCTAGCTCGGTAGATGTCACCCAAGGCTGCCCAGGCGATGGCGGCCCTTGGGTCTTCTTTAATCAGTTTTCTGGCCAGATCCTCGGCATCTTTGTACCGAGACTGCTTCATGAGATCAAGCAGCTTTTTGGATTCATTGTTGTAAGCAGAGGCGGCTTTGTAGGCTGGGCCGGAAGGAGAAGCCGAAGCTGACCCCGTTTTAGGGGCTGCCTGTGACTGTTCCGCTGCTTTTGCAGCTTTCGCCGCTTCCTGCTGCTGGCGCAGAAACTCCACTCTCGCCTGGGCGGCACCGGCTTCTTCTTTCTGTTTGGCAATCAGCTCTGTGTAGTTCAAAGCGGCATCGTAGTCTCCTCGGCGTTTGGCATCGCTTAAGACTTCGTAGGCTTCTTTGATCTTTTGAAACTCAGACTGAGCTTCGGGGCTTGGGTTAAGGTCAGGATGAAACTGCTTGGCCCAGTGTCTGTAAGCAGCTTTAACCTCATCCGGCGTGGCGGTGCGACGGATTCTAAGAGCTTTGTAGTAGTCGGTCACCCGCCCGCTGCGGCTCCCATCCCGCCGTACATGCTCGTATAGAAGCTGATGATGACGAAGCCAACATAGAGAGCGACGGCGAGAAAGACAAGGACTCCCAAGATCATCGCGCTTTGCCTGGCCTTAGTCGAACCTTCATCTTCGTAGTATTCGGCCATCTTGTTCAGCATCAGGTCAACGTTGCCTGTCATCTCACCGGTCTTGACCATATCGATCACCAAGGGGTTGAAGGCTTTGGTGCGAATGAAGGCTTCGCTCATGCTGCAGCCGTTCTCAAGATCATTCGCGGCTGTCTGCATCTTGAACCTAAGGGCCTCGTTGCCACATGCGTCAGCAGCAAGAAGGAATGCTTTGGGCGAAGGGACTCCGGCGGCATAGAGGGCGCCAAAGGCTCGGCCAAACCTTGCCATGGCAAAGCCTCGAATCATGTCTCCGATCCAAGGCAGACTGGCAGTAAAGGAGTGCCAGGTGCTCATCAGCTCTGGCCTCTGCTTAGCCAGCTTCATTCCGATCAAGAGGGCGATACAGAGGGGAATGACGACGATCAGAACGCCGAAAGTGGTGAGGGGAGAATTGATTCCTTGTGAGCCTGGCTTGATTGACTGCAGGATTATATTTGTCGCTGTAATGATGAGAACGCTGGCTCCCAAGACTAATTTCGGGTAGGCGGTTTCGCGCCGAATGATGTTGCGAAGCTCGATGTCTCGCTGGATGTAATCAGCCAGCATTCTCGTCTGCTCTGCGACCATACCCCCTTCTTCACCAGTCCTGATCATCGAGATCATGAGGGGGCTGAAGACTTCGGGATACCGCTGGAAACCCACCGTCATGGGGCGGCCAGCGATGATGTGGTCTCGCGTTTCGCCCACGACTTTTTTCAGTTTGGAATGGCGGGTCTGCTGAGTCAGAACGTCCATCGCCTGGGCGGCACCCAGACCTGCATTCAGCATGGTGGAAAGCTGCCTAAAGAAGAACTGGAGGTCAGAAAGAGGCACGCCTCCGACCAATGCTCCAGCAAATTCTGTTTCGATCCTGCTTCGGGCCTCAGTCGGGGGGCCCTCGTCATAGTGGCCCTCGGCTGATCGCTGCTCCGTATGAGAACTTGGTTCGGCAGCAGCTGTGGCAGTGGGTGGAGCGGCCCGAAAGACTTCGGCCGAGGCCAGGGGATCGCTGGCATCAATGGCTTTGCTCACTTCTTCGACCGTCACGCCCTGCGCCTGAAGCCTGGAGACAGCTTCCTGAATAGAAACGGCCAGAACCTCCCCTTGACTGGGGGTTCCATCTGACTGGGTGCCGACGTAGCGAAACAGCGCCATGATTCTGCCTACGTTATTGTGACGGGAATCCTGAGGCAGGCTCACCGGTCGGGGCAGAAACAGGCGGAGAAATGGGCGCAGAAACTGCCGGTTCATCCTCTCCTGTCTCTAAAATCTCGAAGGATTTGTTGAGATAGGTGCCGTAGATGATCATGAATCCCAACATGCCGCCCCCGATAACCACAAGAGCAGCCCAGCATCCCAGGCGCCATGTGAAGTTCTTTTCGGCTTCCTGGGCCTTGGCCATTTCAATGGCCGAGGCTTGATCAAGTGCCTCGCCCAATCGGCCAGTCATCTCTCCTGTCTGGACCATGCTCGTGACTTCCCAAGACACATCTGGGAGGCTGGCGTAGATGTCCGAGAGCTTGGCCGAGTCACCCAGATTCCTGCCTTGCTGAGTCAGCCTCCCTGCAATCTCCATGTTCGGGACAGCTTCTGCCGCCATGTTCCAAGATCGAAAGGGGCTTAAACCAGCCTTGGCTAAGCGGCTAAGGTGCCATGTGAAGACAGAGAGTGCCTCGCCGTGAGTCCGCTTTTTGAGGATGGGAAACTTGGCTCCCAGCTTATGCCGAAGGGGGCGAGTGAAGGTTTGGTTCTTTGCCCAGCTGATAAAGATCAGCAGGGCAGTGAGAATGATGAAAAGGATTCCCCAAGGTGAAAGAAGCGAATCTGTGACCCCGCCAAAGAAGGTGTTGGATCCATCGTTCTTGCCATTAATGAAATCGATGCCTCTCACCACGACTCCCCTTAGGAGAGTGAAGATTAGGAAAACGAGAAAGGTGTTGAGAAAAGCCACCCAAGCCCACCAGTAGCGCTTGTTCAGGTTCGCCTGAACCCGGCTTTGGTCAGCCATTGCTTGAAAGGCATCTGGCAGATAGCCTCCTGATTCTCCCGCCCTTACTCCACCGACGTGCCCAGGTAGAAAAAGGTCGGGGTAGCGAGCCATCGAATCGGCGAGGGTGCGGCCTTCTCCGGTTTCCGCCGCCATTCTAAGTGAAGCCTGAGAGAGCCCATCGTGCCTCACGCGGTCGGCAAGCACGGTAAGGGCATGAGGGACCGGAATCCCTCCTTTTGTCATATCGGCAAGCTGAACAAAGTAGACCGAACGCTCAGAATCCTTGGCTGGCTTGGTTCGGATGACTGAGTCATCCATGGTCGTCGGTCCTTTTTGGGCTCCGACTCTTTGCTGAACTGGCTGGTTGAGAAGTGAATTCGGAGATCCGAGAGGGTCTGCCATGGGGGGCAGATTGAGAGAGGGCTTCTGTGGAGCTGCTCCGGCTGGCTTTCTTGTTTGGTTGGAAGGCTGCTGGCTAGGTGCTGGCCTCGGCACAGCTTGGCTTACCGGAGCCTGTCCGGGAGCAGGCTGAATCTTCTGCACCTGAACCCCCATCTGGCTCAGAGACTTGAGGGCCTCATTTACATTGCCAGCAGTTATCTGCCCCTGCGCTGGAGCCCCGAGCCTCAAGCCCTGATAATCATAAATCGGCACTTGCTCCTCCCGAAGGGGGGCTGACATAGATGTCGCCTAGACCTTCGTGGAGGGTCACTCTCTCCATAAATCTCTGGACGACCTCTTTCGGCGTATGGTCTCCTTTAATGACCTTAAAAACGCCGGTCATCACCGGAACCTCGACCTTCAGAGCTAAAGCCGTCTTTACCGCAGCCTCGCAGGTAGGGACACCCTCTGCAACTTGGCCGACAGATTCCAGAGCAGCCTGCAGGCTCATGCCTTTTCCTAACGCGACTCCAACCCTGTGGTTGCGGCTGAGGGTTGAGTTCGCTGTTGCAAAAAGGTCGCCCACCCCGGCAACACCCAAAAAGGTTTCAATCTTGGCTCCCATTTTGAGGCCAAGCCGGGCAATCTCGCTGAGGCCGCGGCTGAGCAGGGTTCCTTTAGTGTTGTCGCCGTAGCCAAGGCCATCCGACATTCCTGCAGCGAGCGCTAAAACGTTTTTGAGGGCTCCCGCCAGCTCGACGCCTGTGACGTCGTCGGTGACATAGATTCTGAAGCTTGAAGAATGGAAAAGGGATCGAACGGTGAGGGCCGTTTCTTCGCAGTGGGCAGCCGCGACAGCGGCGGTGGGGATGCCCATTGCCAGCTCTCTTGCCAAGTTAGGACCGCTAAGAAGGCTGACTTTGGAGCGAGGATGTTCTGCTCCGATGATCGATGAGAGCAGCTCTCCATGGGGGCCAAGCCCCTTTGTCGCAACGCACAAAATCGGGCTGCCACCCATGAGATGCAGACATTCATGGACGGCATGAGAGGGAAGTGCTTCCACCAGAACATCTGATTCCAGGTGCTCTTTAGCGCCCATCGCTCCGAAGCGGACATTCTCGGGGAGAACGAAACCGGGGAGGTACTTAAGGTTCTCGCGAGAGGAGGCGAGCTGCGCCGCGTCTTCCTCTGTTCTGGCCAGAAGAGTTACATCGTGGCCATTTCGGGCGAGCATAAGGGCCATGGCTGTCCCCCAGCTTCCTGCACCCAACACCCTCACCTTCACTGGCGGCCCTGCCTCATTGAACCAAAGTGTAGCCCGCGCTCAAGCATTTAAGCTGACTTCAGGCTGAGAGCTTTTGTCCTGATGCCGCTTGTCGCAGGACAATTTGGCCGATATCGAGAATCGCCTTCACCTCTTGGATCTTAAGAGGGTGAGTGGTCGGCTTGATTTTTAGCTCGCTCCCATGGATTGAAAGGGTGGGCCGACGCATCTTCTCCGGCTGCATCAGGGTCCTGGTGACTTCAGGGGTAATCAAATGATGGGCAGTTCTGGAATCTCCTGCGATGGCGAACCATTCAGCAAAATCTGGACTGCCGATTCCGTGAACTTCGACGAGCGACATGGTCTGCCGGAAGGGGTCATGAGGGGAGTTGGCAGGAACCAGCCTGCTGAGGGGGCCATCGTACAGCTTTCTTATCAGGCCAGATTGGGTTGCATTCCAAGTCATTCTGAACATGACTTCCAGCCTCGCAGATTCGGGAAAGGGAAGTTCGGAGGTGAAAACTGTGTGCCAGTCGTGGTCAGAGTCGTTCTCGTCCGGGCCAGAGAACATCTGCCAGGCAAGGCCTGCCGTCACTCCCGTCACCCGCCAGGCACCTGCTAGAGAGTTGACCTGCTCGTACTTCCAGCCTCGTGATTCGCAGTGCTCTTTAAGTTCCTGTGTGAACTTGACTGAAGCCTGCCGCGCCGCCCAGACGATAAGGGCTACAAGAGCGATGAACCCTAAAATGGCCAGAGTGGTGATTTGCATTGCTCCTTACTTAAACTTCGGGATTTGAGGGGTCTGGGCTGCAGGGAGTTCTGCTGGGTTGATGGTTCGTGGGGTTAGTTTCAAACTCGCCATTCCCGACCCACCGCTCGTTCCTCGCGGATGGGATCGAGGCACCCGAAACTGAAAAAGGGGATGGCAAAACCCCTCAAATCGCAAAAGGTAAAGGGTGGGGTGCTCAATCAGCATGCTGGGATGATATGTAGAATCTGCACTGGCGACGCCAGTGGCACACATCTTCTATTCTTTTTTGAAATGAATGAGTGGCCTGGTTTAACTCCGCTAAGCCAGGAATGCAAGTTCAATCCAATTGAAAAGTGGCTGGGTGCCCCGTCCCGATCAGGCTGCTGTCGGGCGGGAACTGTGACCGTTCGAAGATTCTTCCTGGGTGCCACGACCTCGGCCGAGCTTGTGAGGACTAGGTCGTGAACGAACAGATCTCAACTGTAAGTCAGATCTGCCTGTCACCTACAAGTCTGCCAGTAGCCCAAGCCCCCCGTAAGAACACCGGAGCCCCACAGGCAATCAGCCGCTTGGACACCCATAGGCCCACGAACTTGAAAGGTAATGGTATCCTTGCGAAGCCCAGGTGGCTGGTCGGCCGTTGTTCCGAGCCTCTTCTGTCTAAGACAGTAACGGAGGATGCTCGCAAGAGCGGCAAACCTTAAGCCCGGGAACCAGCGGAGGCTGATCAACACAACGATGCCACTCGAACCGGCCAATAAACTGCAGATTATGGAAGAGTACGCCCTTTCTAGTGGAGACACTGGATCGGCGGATGTTCAGATTGCTTTGATGCACGCTCGCATCAAGCAGATTACCGAGCACCTGAAGACCAACCGCAAGGACTTTCACAGCCGCGCTGGTCTGCTGAGACTCGTCGGAAAGCGACGAAGACTCGAAGCCTACATGAGAGACGTCGACATTGTTCGCTATCGTCAGCTCATCGGCCGACTCGGCATCCGAGAAGTTCGACCCCGCTAAGGTCCCTTTTTCCGCGACCTCATAGCGAGGTTTTCACAAGATGATTCACACCCACTCGTTCGAAGTTGGGGGCAAAACCCTCAGTCTTGAGACGGGTCGAGTGGCAAAGCAGGCGGGTGGTTCAGTCCTTTTGGGCATGGACCAGACCGTCATTCTTGGCTCAGCGACCATGTCTCGCAATGCGAAAGAAGGCATTGACTTCCTTCCCCTCGTATGCGATTTTGAAGAAAGAAAGTACGCCATCGGAAAGATTCCCGGCGGCTTTGTAAAGAGAGGAGGACGACCAAGCGATAAAGCCGTTCTCATTTCTCGACTCATCGACCGGCCCATTCGGCCTCTCTTCCCCAAAGGACTCCGCAACGACGTTCAGGTCATCACCATGGCCTTCTCGGTGGACAAAAAGTGTCCGCCCGACGTCCTGGCTATCAATGCCGCCGGCGCCGCTCTTGCCATTTCTGATATCCCCTTCGCTGGCCCAATCGCCGGTGTTCGAGTTGGATGCATTGATGACGAACTGATCCTTTTCCCCAGCAACGAGCAGCTCAAGACCTCCAGCCTCGACCTCGTCGTTGCCGGACACAAAGGCGCGATCTCTATGGTGGAATCGGGCGCCCATGAAGTCAGCGAAGAGCTGATGATTCGAGCCCTGGCCTACGCTCACGAAGGAATTCGCGCCATCTGCGAAGAATTCGAAAAGTTCGCCGAAATGGCAGGCAAGCCCAAGAGGGAAGTCTCCCTCTTCCTCCCCGACGAAAAGCTCGTCGAAGAGATTAAGAAGGCTGAAGCCAAGGTCATTGACGCAGGCATTTTTGACCCCGACAAGGCCAAGAGAGAGTCCGCTATGGACGACCTCAACCGAGAGCTGATTGCCAAGTACAAGGAAAAGTACGCCGACAAGCCAGAGGTTCTTAAGACCCTCGCCGAAGCTGTCGACAAGGCTGTCAAGGGAACGATTCGAAAGAACGTTATCGAGAAGGATCGCAGGCCCGACGGACGAAGCTCTACTGAGATTCGACCCCTCGAAGCCGTTGCCGGCCTTCTCCCCCGAGTTCACGGTTCTGGACTTTTCACTCGCGGCCAGACTCAGGTCATGACCGTTCTCACCCTCGGCTTGCCCAAGGATGCCCAGATGATGGACACCCTGGACGAGGAAGAGGAAGACAAGCGCTATATGCACTTCTACAACTTCCCCCCCTATTCGGTGGGAGAAGTCAGAATGCTGCGTGGCGCAGGTCGAAGAGAAGTGGGTCACGGAGCTCTTGCCGAAAGAGCCCTTAGGCCAGTCGTCCCTGTCGACGATCCCGAATTCCCCTACACCCTGCACCTGATCAGCGAAGTGCTTGAAAGCAACGGCTCCACCTCCATGGCTTCCGTCTGCGGCTCAACCCTCGCTCTTCTCGATGCCGGCATCAAGATCAAGGCTCCTGTCGCAGGCATCGCCATGGGCTTGATGACCGACGGTAAGATTTGGAGAGTCCTTACCGACATTCAGGGAGTCGAAGACTTCTCTGGAGACATGGACTTCAAGGTTGCTGGAACCAGAGAAGGAATCACCGCCCTTCAGCTTGACACCAAGCTGGACGGAATTCCGGAAGAGGTTTTGGCTCGAGCCCTTAGGCAGGCCAAGGACGCCCGACTGCAGATTCTTGACGTGATCGAGGCTGAACTGCCTGGACCACGAACTGAACTCGCAGACACTGCTCCTCGAGTCACCGTTCTTCACATCAACCCTGAGAAGATCGGCGCTCTGATCGGACCTGGCGGAAGCAACATCCGCAAGATCACCGAAAGCAGCGGAACCGAAATCGACGTTCGACAGGACGGCCGAGTTCTGGTCGCTGCTCAGGATGGCCCCTCGGCTGAATCTGCCGTCAATCAGATCAAGGCACTTACCCTTGAACTGACCGTCGGCATGGAATTCGAAGGCGCTGTCACTCGGCTCTTCGGACGAGGCGCCATGGTGGAAATGCCAGGCGGAAGGGACGGACTCGTTCCCACCGAACTGCTTACCCATCAGAAGATCGGACGACCTGACGACGCTGTTTCGGTTGGAGATCGAATCAGAGTCAAGGTTCAGGAAGTCGATTCCATGGGCCGAGTCAACCTCTCTGCTCTTGATCTGAACCCCGACATGCCCAAGCTGAATGGAGAAGCCATTGCTTCACCCCCCAGGCCCATGGGAGATAGAGGCGGTCGAGATCGAGATCGTGGCGGAGACAGAGGCGGTTACGGTAATCGTGACCGAGGCGGCGACCGTGGCGGAGATCGCGGCGGAGACAGAGGCGGCTATGGAAATCGTGACCGCGGTCCCCGACGAGATTTTGACGGACCTCGAAATGACGCTCCTGCTCCTCGAACTGACGGAGAAGGCGGCGGCAACGGCGAGCCCCCCCGCGAAGTCAATCCTAAGTTCCGCCCCCGACGCTAAGTAGGGAAGGGGAACGGAAGAAGGCTCTGACCAGTTTTGGTCAGGGCCTTCTTTTTTTGTGCCTCTGCCTAAGTGAAACGATTGGTGATCTGCCCGACCGGCTTGCTTTCGAGCAGGGAATTGGGTGGATCTGGATTTCGGTTTATAGAGGTGCCGTCCAGAATCAGCCAACCCCCGAACTCCCTTCCTGGGAAGGGGTTTTCTTTTTTCTCCCCATCGAGCGTCTCCTCGTTCCTCGGAGCCACTCGACGGGTTCGGTTCCGGAAGAATTTCTGTTTGGCGCAGTACTGGGTGGCCTGGGTCCAGCTCACTATTTCCGGACTTAGAAATCGAAGGTTGGCAAATTGAGAAGTGAGGGCGGCCTGCTCGACCAGCTAGCTGTCGAGCAGGAACTTGGCAGCCAAATGTGGCCCAGCAGCCCGCGATTTTGGAAAGTTAAAGCTTTAAACTTGCAAGGGGATCCGGGGCTGCTGCTCCTTCGTCTCAGCCATCCCCGGCCACCCGGGAGCATTTGAATGGAGCTCTCCGGGTGTCCCGATCCTCGTCCGAGCCTGCGAGGACTAGGTCATGAATGTGGAATCCGAGCTGAGCATTTCAAGGCTGGCAAATTGAGAAGTGAGGGTGGCCTGCTCGACCAGCTAGCTGTCGAGCAGGAACTTGTCAGCCTAAGTGTGGCCCAGCAGCCCGCGTACTCTTCAGATGTTGGAAAGCTAGAGCTTCAAACTTGTAAGGGGATCCGGGGCTGCCGCTCCTTCGTCTCAGCCATCCCCGGCTACCCAGGAGCAATTGAATGGAGCTCTCCGGGTGCCACGATCCTCGTCCGAGCCTGCGAGGACCAGGTCGTGAATGAATGCTTTGTCAACAGGCATTCCTGGCTTAGCAGAGCTAAACCAGGCCACAGAAAACCTTCTTCGATTGAGGAAACGGGATGTTCGAGATAAAGCAATGTCACTCAAAAAGGCTAACTCTACAACTCCTTCCTCCTTCCTCCTTCAGCCTCCCGCCCATCAAATCCTCCGATTCCGGTATCATGCCGTGGGGCGAAATAGAGGGTGTTTCCTGAATGGACTTGGCTGGTCGGCTTCTACATCGGAGCAACGATCGGCAGCTTTTTGAATGTAGTCATCTACAGGCTCCCCCGTGGTCTGAAGTTATCTCAGCCTACTTACTCGTTTTGTCCCAATTGCCAAAACCGCCTGGGAATGCAGGATCTCCTTCCTCTCATTTCCTGGCTTTACCTAAAAGGCAAGTGCAGGCAGTGCGAAGTCAAAATCTCCAGCCGCTACTTTTGGGTTGAAGTCATCACCGGAACTCTGTTCGGGATGATTTGGTGGCAGCAGCTCGTCATGGGGCAGGATTGGATACGTGCCCTCGGCTTCAGCATGTTCGCGGCAGCCTTGGTAGCGGCCATTTTCACCGACCTGGCTCACTACATCATTCCAGACCAAGTGAATGCCTGGATGCTGGGAGTCGGCTTGGCAATGAATGCGGCTTGGATCGGATTCGGTCTGCCGGAAGCCTGGATGTGGGGCATGCCGGTATCGGTGGCAGGAGCCCTGGTGGGTGTCGGAGTCCTTTGGGGCATCGCCTTTCTAGGACTTGTTGCCTTCAAAAAAGACGCCATGGGCCATGGCGATATTAAAATGGCTCGGGGAATTGGTGCAGTTTTACTGCCCTTTTTAGCCCTTATCAGTTTTGGTTTGGCGGTAGCCCTTGGAGCAGTGTTTGGCATAGTCATTCTTCTGCTGAGACGGGGCGCCACTGGGCCAGAAGGGGAGGAAGATGGGGAAGGCCAACCCGATTTTCCGCCGGAATCGATTGGGTCACTTCTATGGTGCGGACTCGGCTACGTGCTCTGCATTGATGTGATCGGACTCTTCTTTCCGAAGATTTATGAGTGGTGGTTTGGAGAGAACCCCTACTCAGTCGAAGAGATTGAAGAGAATCCTAGGGTAGAACTGACAATGATTCCGTTCGGTCCCTATTTGGCCGCGGGTGCGTTGGGTGCTGTGCTGTTCGGGCCTCAGTTGTTAGGGCTCGTTCAGGCTTACTGGAAGTCGGTGGCAGGTTAATGGGTCCTTCCATCGGGAACAAGGTGCTTCAGCGCTCAGTCTATGAGGAACAGCCGGAGATAGGCATGCAGAAGCAAAGAAGAGCATTTACGCTCATTGAAGTGTTGGTCGTGATCGCGGTGATCGCGATTTTGTCAGCACTCATCTTCCCTGCGTTCACAAGAGCGCGGGCAGAAGCCTACAGGAGTGGTGACCTTTCCTCGATGAATGCATTGAGGGGAGCTATCCTCCTTTACCGTGAGGATCAAGGAGGGTTTCCTCCTCAGATTCTTGGCTACGCCTCACTTTACAGTTCTGGACCAGATGCGGGTGCAGTGGTGCCCGCCAACCGAATCGCCAGCTATCTGTACCCGAGGCGAATCAGCAGCATCGAAACGCTCCGGCCTTCGCAGAACAGAGTTGGATTTACAGATGTGACCATGGCGACATGGCCAAACGCGGACCCCAGAGCTGTTGGAACTGCTGCCCAATACGACCTGACGGGAGATGGATTGATCGACTTGGTTCAGGATGACCCTGCGCTGGCTCGGCAAGCTTTCGGTCCCGGCAATGGCTGTGTGACAACCGGCCTTGGTGTTGATCCCACCTGCAATGAAGGTGCTGGATCAGCATTGTTCTATACAGTCAGTGGCTACGATGTCAGCCGCAACCCCTACCAGAACCCTGGCAACTCGGCATTCCCCCAGCATGAGCTTCGGTACGCGCTTTTCTGGACGACCGCCGGTTTGGGTGCTGGTGATGAGCAGGACGATCCTCGTCAGCTCGGCTACAACAACCCGCCCGATTCGACCATCATCACCTGGAACTCCTGGTGGAGAGACTACGAGGCGGGCAACGTGATTGCCGGAATTCCCGTTCAGCCAGTGGGTGGCCGACGCGACATGGTTCTGACCGTAGGCGGAGCTGCAAGGACGGCTGATTCAAAGAGTCTCTTTGCTCGTTCTTGGCGCTACGTGCCCTAGACCTTTTTTTCTAGGAGAAGGGAACACCCTTCTCCTTTGTTGATTCCAACTGATTTAAGTGCAGTGCAGAGGATGGTGTAGTGATGTCCCGACGAATTGAGCGTGGTACGTCCTTGATCGAGGTTTTGACCGTAATCGTGGTCTTTCTCGTCGGGATTCTGGCCCTGATGCAGGCTTTCCCAAGCGGGCTCGCCCTGCTTCGGGCAACGCGCAGCAACACCTTGGCTTCCAGTCTCGCCAGAGCAGAAATGCAGCGGCTTCAGACGGCTAGCGAAGCTCTGCCCGACATGATTGTTCCCGGTTTCTTTCTGGGAGGCGGCGCAGTGTTTGAGATCAACCCGGGTCACCCCTGGAATGGCCTCATGCCTGTCGCTGATTCATCTACAGGCGGAGAACTGAACATGGATGGCGACGTGATCGTCGGCGGATCATCCATCGGAAAGTGGGACAAGGTCAGTGGTGCGAATCACTACAACCGAGTCATTGGTGAAGGAAGCGTTGTTCCTGCTCCCCGTCCAATCGGAGCAATGACTGGCGGCCTTATGCACCTGCAGTTCTCACCCGTTTACTACAGTCGATCTGTGGCAACAGGTGTCGGACAGCCAGGCATTCTCACCGCCTATGCCAATGATCTCATTCGACGTTGGGGCAACCCCGAAGTCAACCGTCCCAACCCGGGCCGAAGAGGCAGAGACAGTGTCTTTTTTGTCGTGGATTCCGAAGCTGATTCGCCACTCTTCCCTGGCGAAGATCAGGTGTGGGTGCCAATTCAGCGAGATACGGCAGGCAGCCCCTACCTCACCAGCCTGAGGCTCAGTTTCACTTTTACCTACCAGGCCAGCACCAACTTCAGCCAGCACGATGTTGTCATCAACATCGATCCCGCCACGGTGCCTGCGACGGTAATGACCAGCAATGGACTGTGGCAGGTAATCAACCTGCGAGAGCTGATTGCTCAGCCCGGCGAATACTCATCGACTGGATTTGATGCAGCAAGCTTCATCTCTGCCGATCTTGGATCTGTCCGTGTGCAGAGGGCTTACACAGAGCTTCCTCTCAGTCAGCCGTTCCAAGATGGCAACCCCTATCAGTTCAAGGTTCTGAACGACGAAGTCGGATCGCTTCTCTTCAATCCCTCTGCTTCACGAGTGAAGACGGAATCGATTGTCGGAGGAGATTTGGTGCCCCTTCAGGCTCGTGTTGACTACACGGTCCTCGATTGGAGGATCATCAAAGATGGCTTCCGTGTTCCTCCTGCCTCGGGCAACTCTGTCGTGCGACTTCAGCTTCAGGGCTTGAAGTCAGACAGCAGCGACGCTGCCGACGGAAGGCGTTTCGGTGGACTCGGATTCCTCTTCCCGAATGGCAACAACACAGTTTCTGGCAGCGACTTCGCTGTTCTGGATGAGCAGACTGGCGGAATCATTCTTGGCAACACTCCCGGTGGAATCTACAACTCTTACTTTGTCGAGAAGAGGGGTGGAAGCATCACTTTTGTTGATCAAGACCCGGCGGCTGGAATTCAGGCTTACTTGACTGTCATTCAGCCAGACGGAGCCTGGAGCGCACCCCAGTTGGTGACAGTGGATGGCCGCGCAGTAAAAACCTATTACATGGTTCAAGGCGAATGGGCAGTCCAGACTCATAAGGCAGCACGAAGCTACAGAGTCGCACCTGGCGTCGGTCCCTCCGGACTCTCTGCTGGTGAGGTCTTCGTTGGGCAGACTCAGCTTGCCGACGGAACATTGTTCGGCGATCCTAACATTCTCTATTTCCCTCTCTCCGATCTTGGTCATCGTGTGGTGATCAGTGAACTGAGAGCGAATGGTGCCGGCGGCTTTAGTGTCGTACGCGACCAAGAGTTCCATATCAACATCACTCGTCCCCTGGGAGGCGTTCTTCACGCCGCCATCAATGTTGCGCCTAAGATTCCTGGCTCAACCTTGTCATGGCAGCAGGTTGGCTACCCAGTCAAGGGCGTACGAGGCGCATCGGTCAGAGTCAGGGTTCTTTACAACCCCGAAAGGTTCAGCCTTCTGCCCGACGCAAGAGACAACTTTAACCAGCTTGAAAGGTGGATGAGAGACACTCGCACCATTGAAGCTGAAGGATTCCTGGCATCAGGAGCACGCAAGTGAAGAGAAGAGCATTTACTCTGATTGAGCTGATTACCGTGATGGCGGTTTCGGCCATCCTCCTGACTCTCATCACGATTCCGGTCGTGCAGAGCTTCAACCTGACCCGAGCTTCGGAGGCTTTTGCCGCCGCGCAGAGCACAGGCAGAATTCTGATCAGCCGGATCGAAAGAGAAGTCTCCTCAGCAGCTTCTGTCCGGCCCAACCACGGCGATGCCGGTTCAATCGTTGCGATTCTTCCCGATATCGATAACAACCGGGTTGAGATTAGGCTGCCTTACGCCAAGCTGGATTTCTTCCCACCTGCTAAAGGTGATGCCAGTCTGCGAGGACCTGGCGGCGGATTCATCAATCCCGATACGGGCAAGGTCGACCCCACCGCTGTCACTCCAATGGGTGACGCCAACCTGCCTTCTTCCCCTGGATTCTTGATGGTTCGGTACTTTATCGGACTGAAGAACCCCTTCAACCCCTACAGCAACCCTAATCTCAGACTCGCCACTTCCACCGGCGCTCCTTGGGATATCAACTTCGGCGGAGAAAACCTTTACGTTCTCTACCGCGCCGAAGTGCCGGTCTATGTGTGGGATCAGGCTTCCGGTCAGATGGTGCCCAACTCAAGGTTCTTCGCCTTGGACGCCAACAGCCAGCCGATCCTGGATGATCCCTACTTCTTTACTGTCTCATCATCCACACCAATCGCTCAGCAGAATCGCACACGAGCGTGGATGAGCGTGGCTAGGTCGGTGACCGAATCAGTTCGGTTCGATATGATCCGGCCCGAATTCAATATCACCAATCGTCGCGTCTTTTTTGATGCTGGCCTCCCCAGAGTCATGCCTCTGGTCCGATTCCAGCCTCGTCGCATGTCAAGCGAGCCAACCCAGGCTGCTTCATCGGCAACGGTCGGACAAGAAGCTGACAACGCAGCGAAGATTGGAGCCGAAACCTTTACCACAGAACTTGGCGGCTGGAGCCTGCAGGGAATCAACATTTGGCCTGCTGTTCGAGCCACTCCTTATGGTGCTGGTGAGAACTCTGCAGGCGCCCTGAGAACGGGAAGCTCGAACGACTACCTTTCGCTTCAGCAGGCTGGTGGAAACTGGTCACTGCTGGGTGTCAGCGGAGCCTCTACTTTCCCGCTGTTTAACCTGACCGCCTACAGCCAGGCCAGCGGACAGAGGCTAAACACCAATGCGCCTTATGCCTTTACGGCTGCCACCGGGTCTGCCGCTGGCGGCAGTGCAAGCAGGGTCAGCCCCTGGAACGAGCTTTTCGTTCCTATCGTCCCCAATGACAAGGCCGGCAGCGTCCGAGCCAGCTTCGACATTCGTGAAGTGGGTTCGGCAACAGCTTTGCCCTTCGCCAACAGGCTTCCTGCAACCACACCCAACTCTTTCCCCAACGCTGCTGCCAACTTGGCTGGCGGTGTCCACACCGGGCCAGATACCCCTTATCAGGTGGATGTCACTTCCGGCACTTGGGGCAGCTTCGATTGGGATGATTTCGACGAGGCAAATGTCGGGGTTAACCGGCGGTTTAACAAGCTTTGGGAACAGCTTCCCGCAGTCTTGAATACTGTCAGCAATCCTCGTGATCAGTTTGCAAAGAGGTTTATTGACCTTAGGGTTCTTAGGCAGCCAGGTGGCGAGCCAAGCCCGCTCGACCGAAGGCCAGCTCCAACCGGTTCTGGCTGGCAGAGAGCACAGATCGTTCCTGGTTCTGAAGAAGTCTTCGGACCAGATCAGAGGCCCGGCCCTGGATACGGTCAGACGATTCGCTACACAAGAACTACTGTAAAGCCAGTGGGAGCCAACCAGTACTACATTAACTATGTAGACCAGAAAGAGCCAGATTGGTCGATCTTCGGAATCGGTGGTGTGAGCTACGATCCCGCTGACTACAATCCAAACAACTTGGTCTCTGCTGTTCTTCAGGCGCAGTACCGAGCTGGCTACGTCGAGTTCAACTCAAAGGTCGGAGAACCCCTGCCCGCAGGGAACATCTATGTCTCCTATCGATTCCAATTTACTGAACCCAACGATGTTGTGGCTGTGGACTACGATTCCAGCAAGCAGATTGAGTTCAGCCTAACCATTCAGACCTATCCTAACCCTGCCTTCCCGAATCCACAGACGGTGACGGTTAAGGGAGCGGCTACGGTCCGAAACTTCCTCCGCTGATGAGAAGAACGTCCATGGTCATGCCCAACAAAAAGGGATTGAACGCCGAACTGGCCCGCAGGGTCTCGGCTCGCAGAAGGGGTGATAAGGGTCAGACCCTTATCATCGCCATCCTTGTCCTCGGCGTTCTGCTTATCATTGGCTTCGCTTTTGCGGGCCTGGTTAGCAGAAACATTGCCGATGCAGGCAGGTCTCAAACCAGAACCGTGGCTTCGGATCTAGCCCAGGCAGGTCTCAACTTAGCCCATTACCAGCTGGTCAACTCATCTTTGGGTGCCGACTGGAGGCCAGAGCCAACCCCACCCCAGATTGACGGAGCTGGGTTCAGCCGCGATCCTGATGCCATCTATCTCAGGCCAGGCAGCGGATTGGTAGTTGCTCCTGACCCCAACAATCCAGGCTTTACAATGGTAGATAGAGGAGGGCCCGATCTTCGTGGACCCTACTCAAGAGAATTCACGAATCGGGGTCGACGCTTGGTTCGAGTTCGATATGAACCCAATGATCTGAATGGCTTCACCAGTGGCCAGGATGCCAGTTTGAGAAACCCTGGCAAAGCCAGAGGCATGACGATCATTGAATCAATAGGCCGCAGCGGAGTTTTGCAGACTGGAGGCAGAATTGACCCAACCAAGGCTCTTGCCACTGCTGTCCAGGTGGCCAGCTATGCTAGCCCGGCTCAGCTTCAAAGAACCTTGAGCGAAGCTCGAGGCCAGGATGCGGCTCTGATTCCTGAAACCAGAAAGATGACTGCCTTTGGATCCATTGGCATCATTGAAACTGGCCGCTTCATCACCAATAAGTACCGAACAGATCGTCCGGCTGACATCGGTTTTCCTGCTGCCGGCACCGGAGCAGGTCCCGACGCTGCTGGTTCTGGTGCGGTTCTCAGCACAACCCTCGGCAACCAGTCTGTCACCGTTCCCAGCATCATTGGTGTTGGCTACGCTGAGCCCAACGCTGGCCGAGGCAACAACTTTACGACAGTTCCTGGCGGCGGAAGTCTTTGGTCTAACGCCAACCTGATGCTGCACGGCCAAACCCGTGTCGTCTTGAATGCTTTCCTCGGTGAAGGCTGGAAGACGAACGGCTGGGTGCGAGCTGCAAACTCATCGAGTCAGCTGCAGATTTCTAGAATCAACTACAACGCGGCAACCGATCAGTGGGTCTCAGGCATTCAAGGAACTGCCCCTGGTGGCGCAGCCTACAGCATCGCCTCCACCCTGGCCACGCCTTTGACGCTGGATTTCAACAACCTGGATTCAGACAGCGCCATTTTCAGCACTGTCCAAGGCATGCTGCGAGACGGCAAGGAGTTTTCTGACAACGAAGGCTTCATTCGAGCCGTGCCTCGCAAAGAGCCCCCCTCGATGCAGGCAGTTGATCCCCAGACTCGCCGAAATCGCTACTACGAAATGACCCGAAACTCGGGTCGACTTGAAAATGGCCGCAGAATCGGTCAGTGGGGCTTTGGCGAAGGAGTCTATGTTGACTCCGCCGAAAGAGCCAACCTCGATTCTGAAGATGAAAGAAGAGTCCAGGGAGCTGTGCGCAGTCTGCCCAGCGACTGGCTGAACCCCAATAATCCCACCTCGCTCGGCTGGCAGGGCCCCTATTACATTCCTGTCGCTGCCTACCTGCAGCTGCTTCCTGATGGCTTCGAAATCACTCGTGATTCTAGGAGCGCGATCAGTGGCTGGAGAAACACCAATGGCAGTCAGTCAGGAGTCAACAAGGTCAGGTTCCGCATTCGAACAATCGGAAACCAGCCTTACATCATCAATTCCATCGTGTCTCCTGCAGGCATTGCAACTCCATCAGCATCACTGCCAGATTCAGTCTTCTTGACGGAAGGCGAGCCATTCAACGGAGTCCTCTTCTTTGAAGGCGACGTGCGAACTCGAGGCGTGATTGCCACCGACGTTCAGATGACAGTTGTCTCCATGGGCACGATCTACGTCGAAGGCAGCATTACCAAAGGCATCATCTCAGACAACGGCGGCGTGATCAACAGGCCAAGCCGATCCATGCTGATGCTGATGGCCCGCGACTATGTCGCGGTCAACACTTCCATGTTCTTCGGACCCATGGTTGGTGAGAGCCCCCGGCCCAAGGCTGGTGCTCCACTGCCAGAAGTGCCAAGCCCAGTCGAACTTGATCCTTCGAGCGCTTCCAGCCTGATTCTCAATACCGAGTTCCTGACTGGACCAGATACTCCTGGTGCAGCCTTGGCCAGCCCATCCACCTGGAGACCCTATGCTGGGGTCTACACCCAGGGCGGCGCCGCCGATCTGCCTCATCTCTTGGTCTCAGCCTCTGCTGATGACAACGGTCCGAGCTTCGTCACCTTCGACTCCGCTCCCATGACCTACGGAGATCCGGCCTCCTCGATCTTCAGAAATCTGCCCGTGCCCAGCGAACTGGACTTCAACACGGCTGGAGTTCTGAACTTCAACGCAGCCTCTGGCTTCTATCCTCCTGGCCTCCTGCCAGTCTATGGATTGGGCTCACCGACGCTCAACGCTTTTCCCAAGTTCGAAACCATCGGCTTCCCCATCTTCAATGGAGTGCCTGTGGAATCCAGCCGACAGATCACCTTTGGCACCACAGTTCTTTCGCTGAACGATCCGACCGCGATCAAGATGACCTTGACCCCAGTCGGAACTGCCCCGGTCAAGAACTTCCTCATGTCACGAACCGCCTTGGTTCCCCATGACGTTCGAATCGAGGCAGCCATGTTTGCTGAAGAAGGCAGCTTCTACGTGATCCCCGGCGGCTGGTTCAACAGCAACCCAGAAGATACGAGAGCAAGGTTCAACACAGATGTCGCAGGCATCGGTTTGGATCAGGCCAACCTGAGGCGCTACCAGCTCTACGGAGCCGGACCTGCCATGCCCTTCTACGCCGAGCCTCTTGACGTGAGGGTGAGGATTACCGGAGCGATCAGCGAAAACATGCCGGCTCCGATGAATCAGCAGGCCCAGTGGAAGCAGAAGTGGGGCTGGATTCCAGGTGACTTCGGTTCAACTGGCAGATCAATTCCTGGCGTGCACGTTCCAGCTGGCTTTGCTGGTCAGCCCTACGTGCCCAACTTCCTTGTCACCCACGACCCGGCCCTGGCTTTTGCCTCAGCAGACGGAACGAACCCTATTCGAACTAACGCGAATGGCTGGATTCTTCCTCCTCTGCCAAGGCTTCCGCTCAGCCCGACCCTCGAGTACTTCGGAGATTCCCGCCCGTGAACTTTCGTATCCCCCTCCTAGCCGCAGTCTTCATGGCGGTGGCCGGCGCAGTGGCTCAGCCCGTGAGCTTTGCGCGAGATTCACGAGAAATTCGGGCTGGGGTTCTGCTGATTGACAGCCAGAGAATCGCAGGAAACCTTTGGAATCCTACGCCTCACGTTTTCTATTCTCTCGATCAGGATGTGGCCGTAAAGCCGGCCAGCTGGAGGTTTACCAACCCTCTTGGTCAGACATCAATGACCGCATCCATGCTGACCCGATGGGGTGGCGATGCCTCAGCTCCTGGACTCGGCACGATCTTGACCAAAAGGGCCGCCAGTTATTGGGAGGTGCCCCTTACTTCAGCATCAGATACGGCCCTCAGCCAATTCGATGTTCTTCTTCTTCCCGCCGCGGGAGCAGTTTCGCTGCGAGCAGATGAAAGAGAAAAGCTGAGGAGATTTCTTGATCAGGGCGGCACTCTGTGGGTTGACGTCATTTCGACTGCAGCCTTCGATGCTGCAAACACCCTCCCGATTCCTTTCGAATCGATCAATGGCTCTACCGCGACCGAAGCCAACCTGGATCATCCTCTTCTCTCCCGTCCTAATAGGGTGAGTCTTGAGGATTTGATCTACCTGAGAGGCGGCGGCAATGTTGTCACCAGGCCGGTCCTGACTCTCAGTGGAACACTGGAAGCCCTGCTGGCAACCATCCGACCCGATGGCGACAAGCTTGAGGGAGTCGGCGGCAACTCAGACGGATTCATCGTTTCCTACGGAAGCCTTGGTGCAGGCCGAATGGTTGTCACCAGCTTTGGTCTCAGCCGAACGATCAGCCGAGCCAGCAACGGAACTGGAGGCTTCACAGCAAACACTCAGTTCACCAGCGGCAGGCCGGTTCAGGATGGCCTCTTCCTCGCCGGAGCCAAGCTCATCTTCAACATGCTGGCTTCTTCATCTTCCGGACAGCCCGGAAGCAGCAGCCGCAAGTCGAACGCAGTCCAAGGCGACGTGACTGCTCCTTTGCTCAAGGAGTTCAGCGTCACAGGCGGCACATTCAATGCTGGTGCCGAAGCTAGTCTTCTCCGAGGCTATTCCTACACGGTCGAAGGCACTACCCTCTACGCCTTTGATGCCAAGCCGAGCCGAGACATTGATGGCAACGGCAACCCCGACGATGGCCTTGCCGATTCTCCTGGCAGCAGCCAAGATCTTGTCTGGTCTTTCGATCTCGGTGCCCAGGCTTCAAATCCTGTCGCCTTCGATCTCCCCGAAAACGCTGCAGCGGCAGTGCCTGTCGCACAGGTTTGGGTAGTGCTGAACGATGGTTCAGTAGCAGGATTTAACGCCGTCACTGGCGTACAGTTCTCTGATATCGACCCGCCAACGGGTGGAGTCAACAATGCGGTCGGTCCCTTCTCGCCCACACTTCATGAAGGAATGCTCTTTGTCGCAGAAGGGCGCCCAAGTGGATTTGGCAGAGTGAGAGTCGTCGATCCCAGCACCGGAAACCTCCTGGTTGTCGGTGGCAGCAACTATCAGCTTGAAGGAACAGGTCGAATCGAAGTTCCAACCGCATCCCCGACCGTCGGCTACATTCCCATCGCCGACAACTCAGGAGGATTGGATAGAGTCGTCTACCTGGCAACCAAGTCTCAGACAGTTTCTGCTCCCGCAACTCTAACGTCCTTGTGGCTTGGTGCCAAGGGTGAGACCCCCACTCAGATTTCTAGAGCAGGATCAGTCGTCACTCTGAGAACCAGAGCCAGCCTACAAGGCCTTCCTCTCATTATCACAGGCGGGTCATCCAAACTCGGGCTCAGAATTACAGCGATTCGGCCAGATACTGGCCGACCCATGACTCAGACTGACCTTTTGAGCCAGTTGACCGGCGGCGTCACCGCTGGCAGCGCTCCGGGTGAGATCAACGTAACCCTGGCCGCGGGCGCAAATGCCGCTTGGGACTGGGATGGACAAAACACTCCCGGCGATGCAACAGACGATGTTGGCTGGAGAGTGGACTACACCATCGACTGGTCCAGATCAGTGGCTGGCAGTCCTAATGCAGACTCCTTCGTTCGAGGCTCACTGCCCATCACGGACAATAACTCCAACACCAGGCAGATCATTGGCTCGCCAGCAATGACCAGCCGGGGACACGTTATTGTTGCAACGACAGTTGTCAACAACAATCGTGTGGCCCCCAGCGTCGCCGACGGCGGATCGACTATTTGGAACCTGAGAGAAGAGGGAAGAGGAGAGTTCATTCTCGCCAATCGCTTCGATCTTCTTGATGGAATGAACTTCACCATCAATGCCAACAGTTCCGCTCCCAGCACGACCATCGTGCCCCTGAGAGAGACGGTTATTGATGAAGATGAACTGCTTACCCAGCTGCCAGGGTTCCTCAACACGGCGATTTCTGATCTTCGCGTTGTTACAGCCCCCTGTATCGTTGGCGACAGCGTCTACATTCTTGCCACTGGCTTCAAGAATCTTGGTTTCGGAGCTGCACCCACATCGGTGCTGCTGAACCTCGATGCTCATCCTCCCACGCCTCAGTTCATTGTCGAAGGCATGGCTGAAGCTGACGGAGAAGGCTATGTTCTTCTTCAGCCAGACCCCGCCCGCTCGACGACGAAGAATGCTCCCGAGCAGTTCTCAGTCCTTCCAAGAAGCCTGTTCAGAATCGAGCCGATTCCTGGTACATCCACCAGGCATTTGGTCAGCCTCAGCAGCTTGACGGCGAATCGAACGAACCTGAGAGATTCACTTTCGACCAGTCTGCCTGTACTCATTCGACGGGCGAGCAATTCAACCGACCTCGCCATTGAGCCGGAAGCGACAGCTTCTCGGTCGGGTACAAACTGGACCCTGCAGCCAGGCAACGCAGGCGGAACCTGGTCCCCACTCAATTGGTACTTTGTCGGAAACGGAATGTACGGCTCTGCCGGACCCGTTGCGGCTGGACGAACCCTCTACTTTGGAGGCGGAAGCTATCTTCCCAGCATCCTGGTTGGCGGCATTGGCGGCCTGCAGGAAAACGGAATGGTCTTCGCATTAGATGCTGAAATCAGTGCCAACGATCCCTTCCTCAAGAGCAACTCGGTCCGTGGCTGGTTCAACCAGCTCAGCACTGTGCTCAGAAACACCGGCGCCCCATGGGATGTGAGACCCGCAACAGCCATTCAGTGGCCTCAGTTTGCCGGCATCCGCAGTCTTGATGATCTTCGAGTCAGGATTCTTCAGAACACGGTGGCCGAGCGAAGAATTGTCGGCATGACGGCAGGTGAAGATGCGATTGCAGCCTTTGCCACCGGAACAACCGGTTCATCATTCAACCTCTTCTCAAGAACTCAGTTCCTTGTGGTTGACAGTCAAAGAGTCGCCAGGTTCGATTCCTCTGGAAATCCTCTTTGGGTGCTCAACAACTCCACAAGCTCTGGCCCCTCGGTGCCGATCAGTGCTGCCGAAGCTTCAACGAATCTGGCCGAGCCTGTAAGGGCTTATCCGGAAGGATCTGATACTACATGGATCGTTGATGCTGGCACCAATCGCATTCTGCAGGTGGATAGAGCAGGAAGGGAACTTAGAACCCTGAGAGGCTTTGCAGTTCATCCACGACTGTCACCAAACGGCTATTCGACCGGAGATCCTCTCAGGTTCGCTGGTGCCAGAGACGTCCTGGTTTACACACGCAGCTACACAGCGGCTCAAGTGTCCTCGCTCTTCCCTGGAGAGGTTCTTGGAGCCCCTGCCACTGATGAAGTCTGGCGGCACGTTTTGGTTGCAGATACTGGCAACCGCAGAGCGGTTGAAGTTATTGACCGCTTCCGAATCGTCAACGGTCGAGTGGCTGATGTAGTCAGCTACCGAGACAACAACGGTTCCTTTGTTCAGGCCTATGGAGTGCTTCTTTGGCATTCGCCAGAAGAACTCTCGGGCGGTCAGTTTGCTTACAACTCGATTGCAAGGATCACCGATCCCAACAATCCGACAAGCAGAGTGACGGCATTCGGTTTTGGTCTTACTCAGCCAGGAGCTTCGGTCATCGGCTTGGATTCACCCAACGCCCAGCCTTCCGGTCCGACCGGGACTGGCGGTGTGGTCATCTACAACGGTGCCGATACCCTTCTGCTCACCGAGTTTGAAATGCCTCTGATTCCGGCTAACGCCTACCTTCAGAACGATTCCGGCACCTGGCGCTTTATGTCAGCGGCTAGGCCAGCTCTGAACCAAAAGGTCATCGGGCTCAACAGCATTACGCTTCGGCGAGAGATCATCGGAGGCGATGCCAGGCTTCTGGTCATGCTTACAGATTCCACTGGAGTCTATGAGCTGATTCAGCAGGATCCTAACGGAGCGACAGTTGCTGATCGAAGCCGATGGGTAGTGAGGTGGATGCTTCCAGTTGAGGCCTACACCTTCATGAGGAGAAACACCCTCATCAATCCGGCTTCTGGCTACGCTCCTGGCGATCTAACGAACAATGCTCTTGGGTTTAGACCCATGCACGCAGTTCGCTTAGATTCCGGCGAGGTTCTGGTGGTCAACTCTTACGTTGGTAGAACCTTCGGACCTTCCTCTCAGGAATTCAAAGGCGAGGTGGTTCTTATCGAAGGCCGCTTCGGCGACTCAGTTATTCCGGGCTTCAATCTCGCAGCCCCCAACCTCGGCTTCAATTCTCTTTCTGTTCGCTACGAACTGCCCCCCGTTGTGGGAGTGAGAGAACTGATTCGACCCCTCTTTGCTGCAAGGCAATAGCGCATCCCAAGTGAATAGGCAAGGCAATAAAATGAAAATGGCCAGTGGACGAGTTGGACTTCTCGTCGCCCTGATGGGCGTCGTCGGAGTCGGGGCGTTTGTCGCCTTCGCCCAAGATTTTAAGGGATTCCGCAGCACCTCGGCACGGTCAGGTCTTCCCACGGTCAGCTCCAGCACGCCTGGAACTTCGACTCCTGTCGACTACAACGACGCAGGTCGTGCCTTTCTGCGCTGGTGGAATCCCACAAGGACTGTAAGGAACAATCTGGATAACGATCAAACCTATCCAGCCGTTGGCACTTCGCCCGGCGGAATTACGAGCCAGAATCCAGCTGCGTCTTGGTCAGATCCTGCCTCGCTTAATCTTCCGATCCTGGCCTTTAACTTCTTCCAGGCGGCAGGAATCTCCCAGCCGTATCGGCTGACTAAGGCTGTGGCTCAGACAGCTGCTACAACCGATCCCAGATCAGGTGCAACCAGGGTCTACTCCTGGACTTTCACTGATCTTGTCCCGGGTGAAGGCTACAGAGTTTCCCTCTCGATTCCTCTCGGCCCCACGCAGGCCAGCATCGGCGCAATCAACGTTGGAGATTTTCCTCAGCGTTTCTATGTTGCCGATGTCCAGGGTGACGTCAACGGAACAGATGTCGAGGTCATCGATACCTTCTCGGTCGGAGGAGGTTTTGTCCGACTGGGCAACGAAGGCCAGGCCACTGAAAAGGTTTTCGTTCCCAACGGCGCAGGGTCCCTGACCATCAATCTGTACAACACAGTTCCTCGCGACAGCCAGGGCACCTTCCTTGATCCAGATGCTCTCCCGGGCATTCAGTGGGTCTACGCTGATGCTGCTCGTCTTGAGCGGGTTTCTTCAACCACAGGAGGAATGTCTGCTCAGCCCATCACCATGGAGCTTGATGGCACAACTGCTCCCGCCCCTAGCGCCCAGAAGCATAGAACCTTGGCGGCCAGAAACGAAACCCTAAACTCGGGTCGTCTTCTGCGTCAAGTTAATCTTGCAAACATTTCAAGCTATCTCTACAACGGTGCAACCGCTGATGCCGGGGAAACTGTTCGTCAGAACCTTGCATGGTCATGGCCTGTCGATCGACCTCGTGGCAACTCAGGCGGAGAAGCCACTCGATACGCGGTTGAGCGTGAGAATTGGATTTTTGGACCCGTTGCTGGCAACGAAAGGCACACTTTCCGGTCTCAGCAGGATAACAACTTCAGCCAGGTCACAACGGCTGGCGGTGGCTTCATTTCGTCAAACGATGGAGCTTCGGCTGGCTTCTTTGGTGGTGATTACCTTCTGGCTTCATCTGTAAACGGTGCCTCAGCCGCTTCAGCGACAGCAGAGGTCCGCTATGAGGCCAACGTTCCAAACGGAAGCTACCGAGTTCAGGTCTACATTCCTTCTGGCAACACTCGGCCGAACATGGCATCGCGAGTCATCTACGAGCTTTACGCTGGTGCGACTCTTCTAGATACCTTTGAGATTGACCAAAGAAACGCGGGCTGGATTACTCCGCTTGGACAGCCAGCAGCAGGCTACGATCAGACTACTGCTTCTGGTCCTCTCATGCTCCGTGTCACTAACGTCGACATGGCAGGAGCTGGCACAAGCATCATCGCCGATGGAATCAGGTGGTTCGCTCCGGCTGATCTTAGTGTCACATCAACTCCTGTGGCTGAAACCACAGATGTGGCGGTTTCTGTCGGCAACACTCAGAATCGAGACGTCGTTATTCTTCCGACCGAAGACGGCCGCATCTATGCGGTTGACGCGGTTGGTGATTCCTCGACCGGAGATGCCCCCCAGACTTTCTGGAGCTGGCCTTCCGATAACCCAGCAACTGATCCCAACCGAGTTCTGACTCAGGATGGACAGTCGACGGAACTTCCGACTGGATTCAACAGTTCCAGCGGATTGATCCAAACTGTCGGTGGAAGATCGGTTTACTACATCGCCTCCGAAAACGGACGCATCTATGCCCTCGATGTTGAAGGCCGAGGAGACGGCACCACCGAGCGAGTTTGGAGCTGGCCCAACGACTACAATCCAACCGATCCTCTGGCAGTCCGACAGGCTCCCGAACCCGGACAGGCTTCTTCGGTCACCTTTGGCGAGTTCAACGGAACCCCGGCGCTCTATGTCCTCACCGGAAGCGGCTTCCTCTACGTTCTGGATGCTGCCGGTGATGCCGCCACTCGAACAACAACAGTTCTTTTCACAAGAGATCTGGTGGCCGAGCCCTTCACCACGACTCCGATCTATGACAACGGCGTTCTCTACGTGAACTATGTTGCAAGGGGAACCTCCAACGGTCGAGTCATGGCAATCAGCGGTGTTGATGGATCGACCATCTGGACTTCTGCCGAGGTCTATTCCACCTTCGGTCGAAGCGGAATGGTTCTTGTTCCTGGTGCCCAGATCACTGGCGCAGGTCCCAACGCTAATCAAGATGCCCTCTTCGTCGCCGACCAGGCTGGACGGATCAGCAATCTGAACCCTGCCGATGGCGTCCTGCGTTGGAATTCGACCGAGGTGACCAGCGGCGCATCGGGCGGACTTGGCTTCACCTACTTGACCGTCAGAAATAACGGTGGACTGCTTGAAAACGAGATTCCAGCCGTCCTTGTTCCTACCAATGGTGGATCGCTTGTCGCTCTCTATGCCGACGGCACGATCAATAGTAGAGGAACTCGCCGTGTCTGGCAGTACAACCTTGAAAGAGGACCAGTAACCAGTCCCGCTACTGGTGGCTGGAGAACTTCGGATCTCCTTTCCTGGATCTATGTCGGAGATGCTGACGGCACTCTCTACGCATTCAACGGCAACGATAACATCAACCCCGGAGTCATCACTCCTGGCGAGGTTCCTGGCAGCGAAGAGGTCGTAGAAAACGATCCTGAGTTTGCCGACCTTGATGGCATCATCAATGCCTCCAATTTCAGATCGCTTTCGCCGGATGGCTATACCCAGATTCAGCAGGGTCTGCTTGATGGCACCATGACGAACGCAGACGTGGTCAACATCGCCACGAACGAAAGTGTTAACAGAAGAACCGTAGAGTACGGCGAAACCCTGTATCTCTTGGTTCATAGCCTGCCGACCATTTCGTCTGGTGACTACAGCATCGAACTCATCATGAGCTCGACAAATGGTCCTGCCACAGTTCGCCGCCAAGTTCCCATCAGGCCAATCAGCCCGACGATCGGAACCGGCCCGGATACAAGGCTCTGGATTGCTGTCTTCCCGCTGCTGCCCAACTCAAATGGCCTGCCTCCTGGCACGCTCAACGTGAGGGTAAGGGCTATCGCCAGCCAGAATCGTCGTCTGACGTCACAGGAAGTTCTGCTTCCTTACACAGATACGACTCCTCTGACTGACGGAAATCTTAGAATCTCTAATCCGCTTGCGATTGAGTTCCCACGAAGCGATGCCTTGACGGGGCTTCTCGGCAGTCGGGTGGGTGCGACGACAGATGCCTACAATGCTCGAGCTGCTGAAAATGGCTCTGGCGGAGTGGACACTGGCACGGTTCCTGGTCCCCGACCAGAATCCGAACCCACTGTGGTTCTGCCTGGCGGCTACTTCGGCCCCGATAACACGTCAACCGGCGACCTGGTCCCCCATTCAACTGCTGGAAATCAGCGGATGAATATCGTGGACCGCAGCCTCAGCTTCCTCATCTTCGGTCCAAACCGAGGTCTGCCCAACGTTCGCATGGCCGGAAACGATCTTCAGTTCCAGGTCTTGAACGGTGGTTTGCTGACCCCGACACGAAACACCTACAAGCCGCTCAGCTTGAACGGTGTTTCCTATCCCAACTTTGAGGATCTTCCCAGCGCCTTCCCGAACCGAAGCTTGGATTACCCAGATTTGGCTCGAAGCGCCCTTGCTGCTGCAAAGACTCGTCTGAGCAGAACCGAGAACCCGCTTTACGATGGCGTTACCTTGGTGCCCCCAACTGCGGCAGACACCGACCTGACGACTTACCGAACTGCGGCTGGCTTCGACACTCAGCTTGTCAGAACCCTGGCTCCTACTCCGGTGGATGTCTCAATCCAGATTCCTCGCTATCAGCCTGCGTCTGGTCCGGCCAACCTGCCTGCGGGTGCTCGCCCAGGATACAGAGGCGTGGCTCAGGTCTTCCTTGACACCAACAACTCGGTTCCTGGATTCGATTCCAGCGATGCTCATCGAAGGGTGGCTCTCGGACTGAGAGTGGCCCCAGATGAAAGGCTTCGTGTCGGCACTCCGGTTCTGGACTTCGGTTCACTTCCTGGCGGCGCAGGCTATAACGGAGGCTCGACTCTTGGTGGTCCTGGCGGAAGGGGCGTGGCTGAACCGGGCATCGGTGCCTACCTTCCGGCAAACAACGAGTTTGCCGAGCAGTTCAGAGCTTTCCCCGTCTTCAACGAGGGCAACGTCAACCTGCTCAATGTCAGGCTCGGCCGCGCAGAGAGGCTTCCTAGCAACTCTGTTCTGCCATTCAGGCTTAATCTTCAAGGCGGTTCATCGGCTGCTTGGCTGCATCCGGCACGAGCCGCAATCTCCGATATTGATCCTAGCTTCAGCCCACTGCGAGTCATTGACCCCGTCGGATTTGGCCGAGTCTTTGTACAAAAAGCCCGACCAGGCGACTTGGTTCCTACCAGGCTAAGCACTAACCCTGTGCGAAGGTCAAACGGAAATCTTGGCGTGGCGGCTGGTTCACTGCTCGATCCAATCCTCTTCCCAACCGGCGATGCCAAGGTTGGACTGGTGGTGCCCCCAGGCGCACCCGCCGGTCAGTACCGAGGCACTCTTTATGTCATGGAGGATGATCAGGCGGAAGGAATTCTTGGTTCACGATTCGTTGGCCAGCCAACGTCTCCCACGACAATTGAGAGCTACAGCGACCCCGGTCTGACTTTGAACTTCAATGTCAGAGAAAGCAGGCTGACTAATAGACCAACCAAGTTCAGCGCCCCCATGGTGGATAACCTTGTTACGGGCACCGAGAACTTCGCTTGGTCAAACTCTCAGCCCAGCATCGCCCGAAGATCCGATGGTGGCAGCATTGCCTTGGCCTTCACTTCAAACAGGCTGGATAGCACAGGTCTTCCTGGCTTCTTGGCTAGGCTGCGAGGTGCCGCGGATACTGCCGAGCAGAATCGCTGGAGGGTCTACTTGGCTACTCTTAGCCGGCAGGATCCTGCCAGTTTCCCGACAGGCTTCGCTTCGAGGATTCAGAGTCAGCTTAACTTCCGACCAGATGCTTCTGGTGAAAGGTGGTTCAGACAAGAGACTGTCTTCCCCGATGCGGCTGTCGCCAACCCAGAAAACAGCTTCAGTCTGCCTGCAGGCTGGACTATCGATCCCGCTTCAATGGCTTTCTCGTCTCCTGCTCTTCCGAGCAGCGGATTCATGGATGCATTGAGCCCAGCGCAGGGAACAAACCCCTACATCTTGGATCGTGGCTTCACTTACATCGCCTTCCTTGGAACGGCGAAGGCTGTGGACGGGAATGGCAACTCGAGGGAAGTCTCCCAGATCTTCCTCAGCCGGTTCTCTATGTCCGATTCGGGCGCGGTGACAATCGAACCCGTGACTGGCGGCAACAGACTCCTGGCTGTCCCTGGTGATCCATTTGTTCGAAAGTCTGCTCCCAGCCTAACTCAGAATGGAGTTGTTGGGCACGTGACCTACACTGCCTTCGCAGGCAATCTTGGTCAGCCCATGGTGACCACCTTCACAGGTGCAAGCTTCTCAACACCTTCTGCCTTTAGGACTGCCGGCTTTGACACGGTGGGTTCGCCCTCCAGCGTCCTTCGCCTTAACCAGCAGGGCTTTGTTGCTGCCAACCAGCAGTCCAGGCTTGATACGGTCTTCCCCGCACGACGTCGTGGAAAGTCGAACAGCGAAGTCTTCCTGACTGGGATGACATCCAGCATCAACGGATCCTTCAGCACCAGAGGCCAGCAGTACTTCCTCAATCGAGTCGATGAACTCACTCGTGACAGCACGACTGGCACTTACTGGGCTCCTGGCGCTGCCTGGAGAACTGGGGCCAGTGACCTGGATTACCCAGGCGGCGGCTCAGTCATTGACCTCTTCATTCTGGATTCAGCCGGATTCCGGTCGATTTTGAATAAGGACACGATGAATTACGACTCGGGAACAGGAATCCTTACCGGAAGCACGACTTTGGGTGGAAGGGCAGCCTTGGACACCAGAACTGGATTCGTCCGGTTTACTGGAGTGGTTCTGCCAGCCTCAGGAAGGATTTTTGTTCAATACTCTCCGGCCTGTCTGTCAATTGGAACGGCGCCAGACGCTAACTACCGATCGGTCAGCATGGTTTGGGATGCACGATTCCCGAACGTGGACGATGGTGCCGGTCTCAGCGACCTTGTGATTTCGGACGAGTTGGCCTACTGGCACACCTCGACCCATGGTCCGGTCGGACTGACGGATCGTCCTCGAGGCGACCGAATGGTCCTGGCTCTGAGCCGCACGTCAGGTGATGGCACTCAGACAGCGAGGCCCTACCTCAGTGCACTGCGCTACGGAGTTCAGCTCTCAGCCGGAGTCCTGACCAGTCAGAACGCCTCTGACTTCGGTCTGGTTGCCAACGGATCCTTCCTGATCACCAACTGGGGCGGAGTCCCTGCTGACGAGCAGTTCTATCAGATCGATCCGATCAGCGGAAGGGTTTACTTCCTCAATTCGGCTGAAGGCAGAACTGTGACGATTCGGTACCAGGCTGTTGATGCCTCAGGCCGAAGCATTGGTCAGCGAATCGAGACTGTGACGATTCAGCTCTATCCTGAGATTGATGAACAGCCGATTCCGATCGAACAGGCTGCCAACGAATCTGGACTCAGCATTGCTCTTGAGCATTCTGTAGCCGGTCTCGGAAGCAGACCCGTCAGTGGATACTGGACCGTTTGGTCTTCGACTCGAGGCGGATCCACCGATCTCTTCTTCCAGTCGCTGATGCCGCGGTTCCAGCCCGCTCCCCCTGCAAGGTAAGGGGAAGCTTCTCAAAAAAGGGCCTTCTCTTAACAGAGGAGGCCCTTTTTTTGTCACTTGTGCAAATCAAAGACAAAAGAATGAAACCAAGTTCACAAGAAACTGCGTCCATAGGGTGGTGCAAGGGCTGTCGCAGGTTGACACTCCCTATGCAACGATGCTAACATGAAGGGGCTCTGGGCAAGGGCTTGGGCAGTCTGATATGGCGAAGAAATTGAGCAGTGCAATCGGTGTGGACCTCGGAAGCAGGTACATCAAGGTTGCGGAAGTCAAGCTTCAGGGCAGGCAGCCCGTGGTCACCGCTTTGGGAATTGCAGAAACTCCTGAAGGCGCTGTTGACCATATGGGTGTCCACGACCCCAAAGCTGTCGGCGCTGTACTGAAGCAGCTGATGGCATCCTCCGGTTGCAGTTCCGGCGATGTTGTCCTTTCCCTCTCTGGTCAGGGATCCGTTTTGGTTCGCACTCTTGAAGTGCCCACGATGAACGACGGAGAACTGAAGCAGCACATGGATTGGGAAATCACCCGAAACATTCCTTTCAGTGAAAGCACTGTTGTCAGTGACTACAAGGCTTTTCCGCCAGATTCCCCCAGCGCCCAGAACATGGACGTGGTCATGGCCATCGCTCCCCAGTCAGTCGTCGACATGATGGTGGACCTGATTAAGTCTTCTGGCAAAAAAGCTGGAGCTTTTGATGTGGAACCGCTCGGATTGGCCCGATGTCTTAAGGTGGGCTACGATTCTGAGCTGGCAGGCAAGACGGTCTGCGTGGTTGAAGTTGGCCACAAGACCACCGCAATCAATATTTACAAGGATGGTCGTCTGCTCATGCCAAGGCAGGTTCCGGTAGGCGGCGAAATGCTGACCCGCTCCCTTGCCGATGGCTTGGGTCTAAGCATTGCTGATGCAGAATCCATTAAGGTGACTCGCGCATTCATTCCAGACAGCGCGACTCAGCCAGCAGCGGCTGCCCCAACCCAGGCTTTCAACGCCTACAATCCTTTTGCAGAGTCGGCTCCGGCTGCCTACAATCCCTTCGCTGCTGAAGGTGATGCAGCCCCGGCTGCACCGGCTGATGTTCCCGCTCCAGTTTCTTCGGCGCCTACTGAAGATCCTGAAGTCCTTCGAATCTATTCTGCAATGGCCCCTGTCATTGAAGAGCTGATGCAGGAAGTTCGCCGCTCCGTGGATTATTTCCGCAGCAAGGGTGGAGACGTGGACGAGATTCTTCTTACAGGCGGTGGATGCAAGCTGAAGGGCTTGGACCGCTACCTGGCAACAATGCTTGGAGTCAACACCAGGCTAATGGACCCCCTGCAGGGTGTTACCGTGAGCGCACGGAAGGCCGATCCTGCCATGATTGACCAGACGCGACAGGATTTCGTCGTGGCGGTAGGCAATGGCCTGCACGTCGCCTTCTAGGAAGGACACATGAAGCTTAATCTTCTGCCGACCTATGTCTCTAAAGAGGGACAGCAGCGAGCCTTTATTGTCTTGGCTGTGCTCGTTCTGCTGCTTTCCATCGGTGGAGCAGCCATGATGATCGTTCTCTCAGGACAGAGAGAGGCTGCGGCTCTTCAGGCCGCTAACGATGAATCTCTCCGATCTCGCTATGCACAGGCCGTTGCCTATGCTCAGCGGGCAGATCAGGATATTCAACTCGCTGTCGATGCTGATAAGCATGTAAAGCTCGCTCAGGCAATGCAGGAGCACAACACAGACTATCTGAAGCTTTACAACACAGTTTTTGACTACGTTCCCTCTTTCATGAGGGTTCGAAGCATTTCGGCTGCGCCAAGCAGTGCGGATACCGTCACCGTCACTCTCAACGGCATCATTGAAACCTATCAGCAGTACGCTGATTCAGTGATGGCCCTGCTGAGAATTCCCGGCTGCGTAAACGTGGTTCGTTCTGGCTACACAGTCAATGATCGCTACGTTCCCAATTTGTCAGAAGAGGACCAGATCGGATCTGCAATTCTTCCTGGCGAAACAAACCTTCCTTCTGATCCGCAGTTGAGGTGGGAAGAGATCATTAATCGAGCCTCCAACGCTCCAGATCCTCTGGCATTCCAAAACGTCGATGGATTTGGATCTGCAGAAACTGACCGCGGTGTCATGCCGGGCAAGTCTGAAGTTACTTTCACGATTACGATCACTGGAATGGACGTGATGGCTCCAGATCCCAGGGCAACTATTATGTCCAGAGGCGCCGCTGGCGCTGCTGGTGCTGTCGCTGGTTTCCCTGGCGCACCAGGAGTTCCGGCTGCACCCGCAGGTGGACGTGGTGGCGTGACAGAGGATGGCGAGGACCGCTAAGCAAAAGGATAAAGGAGAAAGAAGATGAAACTATTTTCTGGTTGGGTTTGGCTTGTCCTGTCGGTCGCCATTTCCTTGGTTATCCTGAGCTACGCGCTCTTCATGTGGTGGATCCCCAAAAATGCCTACGCGGCACAGCTTGATGATTACACTCAGAAGCTGACCACGGAAGCCAACAAGCTTCCTAGAGCACAGGCTAAGCTGAAGAAGGCGCAGGAAGACGTTCAGAAGAAGGCTCAAGAGTGGCAGGCTGTCGTTGCACAGAAAACTCCTCCCGAGTCTCTTGCTGGTGGTGGAATTGACCTGAGTGTCAATCCCTACCAGTTGACCGTCGATGCAAGGAAGTTTAGAGATTCAGTTCAAAGAGCAGTTAACTCCCAGGTGAGAAAGGGTGGCATCACAGTGGTCTCTGCACCAGAGGTTCCAACACCAACTGATGATCCTGGAACGATCCTGGCTGACTTCTTCAACTATCCGGCTGCAAGATTTCCTGTGTGCGTATTTGAACTTGGGGAGATCACTGTCCGAGGCAACTACTCGCAGATTTCCAACCACATTTCTGGCTGGTCTGCTATGCCAGATTACTTGGCTGTCGCCAGTGGCCTAACTCTCAGCGGCACTAGCCCAGAGTTGACGGCTTCTTACAACCTCGTCGTTGTTGCCTTCCTTAAGGGAGAGCAGATGTCAGTGCCAGTTCCATCCGGAGCAGCTCCTGGAGGTCCCACGGCAATGGCCGGTGCTCCAGCGGCTGGCGGAATGCCTCCAAGAGGGGCAGCGCCTCAAGGACCACCTCCCGGGGTCCCAGGAGGATCTGGTGGTCCACAAGGTGGACAGAGAGCGCCGCAAGGAGGTCCAGGAAGATGAACCTGAACGATTCTAAGAAGAAAGTTGCTTTGTACGGAACACTCTGTCTGCTGGCATTCGCTGCAGTCGGATGTGCTCCAACCTTTACAACCGTTTCGACCCCATCCGCTGGCACTATTCCGGCCAAAGATGCTGTGCCCTTGAAGGTCTCTGCTGAAGCTGGCATTCCGCTCGCTGCTCCAGCCGCTGCGGTTGCAGCAGCTCCGACAGCCGGTGCAGCTGGTGCTGTTCCTGGCGCCGGGGCAACGGCAGGTGCGCCAGCCGCACCGGCAGGCCCTGATATCTTTACCCTTGCACGAGCATCGAGTTTCGGTGCCAGATCAAATCCTTTTGCTCTGCTGGGAAGCGAGCTCGCATTTGATCGAAATCAGACGGCCGCTCGAATCATTGATGAAACTGGCGGTTTCCGGTCGGACTTTACTCCCCAACCCGATGTCGAAGAAGAATCGGTTAAGGAGCAGGTTGAGTATCCAAACTGGAGGCTTGCTGGAGTCATCGTTGGTGATGCAGTTATCGCCCTTCTTGATATGGGAACTCGTGTTGTTGAAATCAGACCCGGCGCTCCTGTAACCGAAACGGAATGGATCTGCATTTCGATTGATAACGACTCAGCGGTTCTCCGACATCGAAGAGATGTGACACCTAAGGAAGTCACCATCTACCTTGCAGCCCAGCTCTTTGGAGCCCCTGCTGGTGGTGGCGCCGGTGCCGGTGGTCCTCAGGGTGGTGGCTTCGGTCCCCCCGCTGGTGGCGGAAGGCCTGGTGGAGATCGATCGCCCGATGACGGTGGTGGAAGCCTTGACAAGTAAGGCAGCACCTCAGTCGAAAATTTATAGTCAAGCAAAACGACACGTTTGTCAGTCAAAATCGTCAACACACTGTAGGAGTAAGAAATGAGATTGAAGAAGAGCACGGTTGGCCTGGTATGCCTGGCCATGATCGCCGCCTGTGGTTTGGTGCCGCTCCCGGCCCATTCACAGGGTGGACCCGGAGGCACAATCATCCCCTCGGTTCAGTTTGAAAATGCTGACATCCGAGACGCCCTCAAAGTTTTGTTCAGGCCAGTTGGCGCCAGCTACAGCGTCGCTCCGGAAGTTCAGGGATTGGTTACGGCCAATCTCACCAATGTTCCGTTCGAAACTGCTCTGCGCAACCTGCTCAACCAGGTAAATGCAACCTATCGAATTGAAGGCGGCATCTACAACATTATCATCAAGCCAACCGAGAATCCAAATCCGGTTAATCCAATTGATGGTGGAGCAACAGCAACGCGAACAAATCCGATCGTTAAGATCCGAATTCGAAATGCAGACCCAGCTTTGATCATTGCTATTCTCAGCAACCAGATCAGTGTCACCACGCCTCCTGAAATCTCCGGTCTCTCCGGCGGTATCGGTATGGGTGGCGGCGGTGGTGGTGGCGGCTTCGGTGGTGGCGGCTTCGGTGGTGGTGGCGGCGGCCTGGGCGGCGGTGGCGGCGGCTTTGGTGGCGGTGGCGGCGGCTTCGGTGGCGGCGGTGGTGGCGGCGGCTTCGGCGGCGGCGGCTTCGGTGGCGGCGGCGGCGGTTTCGGTGGCGGTGGCGGCGGCGGCGGCCTCGGAAGATAATTCAGTCGTACTTAAGAAGGAGAAATTGAGGGAATGAGGATTAAGAACTGTTGGACCGCCTTGGTGGCGGCGGCGTTGGTGGTAGGCGCTGTCATGCCCGCAGCGGCTCAGGGACAGCGCACTGGCGGCAAGATCGACTTGCAGCTTAAGGATGCTGAGCTTCTGACCGCTCTGCAGGCGCTTTCTCTGCAGACTGGCATCGAATTCACCATCCAGGTGGCCGATGCAGACAAGATTCGTCGAGTCACGGTCAGCTTGAAAGAGAAGACCGCTGAAGAGGCGATTCGATATATCTGCGAAGCCGCTGGTGTTATCGTCGACCGAGACGAGACTGGCGTCTTTGTAGTCCGAACGGCAAGTGCTCCCGCACCTGTCAGCTCGACTGTGGCTGCACCGAAAAGGAATGTTCTGCGCCGAATCAAGGTGATGAGAGCGGATCCCGCTTCCCTTTACCGACAGATTAGGTTTGGAGATATCCCTGACATGTTCACGGAGATGCAGGATCTCCAGAGCAAGGCAGCAAGTCTTTCGCCAGTCAGGCCACAGAGCCTTGGCTTGGTTACTGACCTCAACAGGCAGTCTATCAACCTCAACTCTGATGCCCAGCCGATTCGGTCCAGCATGTCCAACGAGTCCATCAGTCTTCCAGGTGAAGCTGCTGGCCAGCGTGGCGGCGGTGGCGGAATGGGTGGCGGCATGGGTGGCGGCGGTCTCGCCGGTGGCGGCCAGGGCGGCGGCGGTCTAGGCGGTGGTCTGGGCGGCGGTGGCCAGGCTGGCGGATCTGGTCTTGGTCTTCAGGCCGGACAGGGATTCGTTCCAGAAGGACTGACCAACTTCTCCTATGATCCCAACGACAACTCAATCATTGTCCAGGGTTCAGAAGAAGCCATCAGACAGCTGGAAGCCATCATCGAGCAGTTCGATGTTGCTCCTAAGCAGGTTTACGTTGACGTCAAGTACATCACCACGTCCAACTCGAAGGATTCGTCCTTCGGAATCGACTGGCTGTACCAGAGAGGCGGCGTTTTTGCAGGCAACCGACCTGGCACCTTCGCTCGAGCTGCTGACCCAATCTTCCTCAACTATGCCACTGGCAACATCACCACAAGAATGCGCGCACTCTTGAGTGATGGTTGGGGTCGAGTCGTCAGCAACCCCTCGGTTCAGACACTCAACAACCAGCCAGCTTTCTTCCAGGCGACCACGGTTACCACGGTCTTCGTGAACCAGATCGTCAACGGAAGCGGCGGCATCGTTATTCAGCCGGTCCCGAACCAGGTGCCCATTACCAGCGGCATCTCGATTCGACCCAGAATCAACAACAATGGTACGGTCACCATGGTGATCAGCACCACGATCAGCGACTTCGGTCAGCTGAGAAGAGGCCCGGACGGAACTGAAATTCCCGACACCTTGACTCAGACTGTCTTCGTCCCTGTCATCGTGCCAGATGGAGAAACGGTTGCCTTGGGCGGCTTGACTCGAAAGACTGAGAACTACAGCCGAAGCAGAATTCCTCTGCTCAGTGATCTCCCGATCATCGGCCAGTTCTTCCAGGGCAAGAACGAGCAGACTAGCACTCAGGACCTTACGGTCTTCGTGACTCCAACAATCATCAAGGACCAGAACTTCGGACTGACTCCGTAAGGAATTCAATTCGAGGGATGGTCTGACGACCCCCAGGTGACGGCGGCAGGCTCAGCTTGCCGCCGTCTCATTTTCAACCCAAAGGATCAAAATGAAGAGCGTCAATCAGGGAGAGGCCAGGTAACCCTATGTACGCCATTCTTTTGGGAATGATGGGCAGCGGAAAAACCACTGTCGGCCGAAGAGCAGCCGAACTCGCTGGCTACGAATTTCAGGATACTGACCAGCTGCTTGTCAGGAAGCTTGGCCGGCCGATTCATCAGATTTTTCAGTTCTATGGAGAAGAAGCATTCCGCCAGCATGAAACTCGCATTCTCGCTGAGTTAGAGCTTGGGAATGGGGTTTTGGCGACAGGTGGAGGCATCGTCCTAAGGGATGAAAACTGGACCGAGATGCGGCGCCTAGGAAAGACCATCTTCCTCCAAGTGCCCGAGGAACTGCTAATCGAAAGGCTTGCCGTTGCAAAACGCCGTCGACCTCTGCTAGAAAGGGATGATTGGGAAGAACAGCTTGGAATCATTCTTGCCGGACGTTTAGAACTCTATAAAAAGGCAGACGTGATTTTGGATATCACAGAAAATGACATTGAAGTTGCGGCAGCAAAACTGGTTTCTGCCATGGGGTGGAATCTGGCATGAAGCAAAAGCTGATCTTCTGCGCCCCAGAACAGGCGATCGCCAGCCTGCCAAGCGATGCCTGGATCATTACGGACCAAAACGTTGAAAGGGCATGGGGTCACCTGCTATCCGCTCACAGGGTCATCTCCTTTAAACCAGGCGAAGAGCAGAAGACTTGGGCGCAGACTGGACTGGTTTTGGAAGAGCTTGCCTCGAAAGGGGTCAACCGCAAATCAACTATTGCAGCGCTAGGTGGAGGAGTCGTTGGCGACTTGGCTGGCTTCGCAGCTTCATCAATTCTTCGAGGAATTCGTCTGGTTCAGATTCCTACCTCGCTGCTTGCTATGGTCGATTCAGCCATTGGTGGCAAGGTCGGAGTTGACCTTGAGGCGGGGAAGAACCTGGCCGGAGCATTTTGGCCAGCAGATGAAGTTCTTATCTGCGTCGATTTCTTAAAGACTTTGCCGGAAAGAGAATGGCTTTGCGGATCTGCCGAGGTCTGGAAGTACGGGGCCATCATGGATGAGAAGCTGTTCAGCGATCTTGAATCAGCAAACATCAGTCCACAGAGGCCAGACCTAGGCAGGGTTGTGGCAGCCTGCGCTAATCACAAAGTAGATGTTGTCGAAGAAGACCCCCATGAGAAGACCGGGAGAAGGGCGATCCTCAACTATGGTCACACCATCGGACATGCCATCGAATGGGCCGCCGGATACGGGGCCATGACACACGGTGAGGCAATTTCGATCGGAATGGTCCTAGAAGCTCACCTTGGCGAAATTTTGGGCGTAACAGAATCGGGAACAAGCGAAAGAATGAAGTCAGCGCTTTCCCGCCAGGGACTGCCCGTACAGCTTCCAGACGACTTATCACCGAATCAGCTGCTTGAAGGCATGAAAAGGGATAAAAAAGCTGGTGCAGATGGCCTTGCTTTCAGCCTCCTAAATCGCATCGGAGAAAGTAAACTCTACACAGCAGTTCCTGCAGAACCAGTCTTGGAGATTCTGAAGAAAACATGAGAATGATCAGGCTAGCAGTTTTAGGTATCACCTTGCTGCTTTGCCTTGGCGGCTATCTTGCCAGTCAGTATGCGTTTTTTCAAGGCACTACAGGTGCCTATATCAAAGCTCTCGATTCCAGTCCTCTGCCTATTCTCAGCCTTGTACTGCTCATCGCCTTGGTGATTCTGGCCTTTCTGCCCGAGAGGACAGAGGAGTAGATGTCCTTGATTGGCACCCTTGTCGCCTTCCGTTATGAAGTCACCCAAGAACTGGTGGGTGATGGCATTTTTGACGTCTTCAAGGGCATTGATCGACAGAGAAATAGGCCAGTCAAGCTCAGAATCCTTCGTCCTAACTTGGCCAAAGACCAAGAATTTGTTGGCGAGCTAAAGGACCTTGCGGCACAGCATGCCGAGATCCACCACCCAGCGATGGAAAGGATCTACGAAATGGTCCCTCATGAAGAGACCTGGGTGCTGATCAGCGAGCATGAAGATGGTGCAGTGCTGGAAGACCGCCTACGGCGTCTGACAACTTTCAGCGTCCCGGCCGGACTTGCCATCATCATCTCAACCTGCGAGGCATTGGTAGGCTGCCACGAGGCGGGTCTTGTCCACGGCGACATCAGTGCGAGAACTCTCTACTCAAAGCAGACAGATGGCGTAAAGCTTATGTGCGCTGGCTTCTGGCGCGCCTACGCTCAAAACGCTTATTCGGCGCGGCAGGCTCTGCCTTCAATGGCCCCCTATCTGGCGCCAGAGATTTCTGAGGGAGAAATGCCCTCAGCCCAGTCGGATATCTATGCTGTCGGAGTTCTGCTTTTCAGGATTCTGACCGGCCGCTTTCCTTACCTTGGCGATACCCCAGCAGGCTTGGCCCATCAGCATGCTACTGCCTTGCCCCCTTCCCTCAGAAAGTCGCTCCCAGCGGGTCCTCAGGCGTTGGATGAAGTGGTTCTGCGGTGTCTGGCCAAGCACCCCGATGATAGGTACGAATCGGTCACAGATCTGCTTCGGGATCTGAGAATGATCCAAGATGGTCTTCGTTTCGGACGCAAAGCACCGGTCGCTCCTATCAGTGATAGAGAAGAAGGCAGTGCCGTCCGGCCTCGCAAGGGTCCTGCACCAGTCAAGGTGGTCGCGGTTAAAACCGAAGCCCCCGCTCAGGAGGCTGCGGTCGAGCCAGAAGACCCTGAGACACGTAAGAAGTCAAGGAGATCTGAAGACGGAGTGCCTCGCTGGCTAGCTTTTCTCGCATTTCTGGGCGTCCTTATGGTCGCCTTCACCATTGCCTACTGGGCTTATGTCAACATCTCGGCGCCCCCAACACAAAAGGTGCCGGATCTGGTTGGACAGACAGTGCAGGATGCCGTCACGGTCCTTAATGGTCAAGGTCTGACCATGACCGTTGTCGAAAGGGCAAGTGAAAAGCCCAAGGGGGTCATTCTTTCCTTGGACCCTGCTCCAGGCGAAGATGTCCGGTCGGCCTTCCCTATCAAGGCAGTGGTCAGCGCAGGCTCGGCTGATGTCGTTGTTCCTGATGTCAGAGGCAGAAGCTTGGATGAAGCTAAGACCCTTCTCGCAACTCTTGACCTCAAGGTTTCAGAAGACTATCAGTACGTCCGTGATCCCGATCTGCCGGTGAATCAGGTTGTGGACCAGGCACCCTCTCCTCGCCAGAAAACAAGGCGTCTTTCAACCATTCGTCTTACCGTCAACAGCCTCTCCTCAGAAGATGTGCTGAACAAGCGACAAGGGGAATGGCATACGTTTACGCTTGAGATTCCTCTTCCAGTCCAAGATTCCAACTCAGACATGCTGGTGAGAGTTGACATGCTGGATGAGGACGGAGTCACCACGATTCATGAGGGCTACCACAGGCCAGAAGAAGTTATGGGAGTGAAGGTTAATGGCAAGGGAAGCCCGGTCACCTTTACTGTCTACGTGAACAACGAACTCTACGATCAGATCGAAAAGACCGTCAAGGCACCAGAAGGAGAAGCCGCTGAGCGATGATCAAAGTCTGCCCCTCGATTCTTTCCTGTCCGCCTGACGATTTTCGAACCCACGTCACCCACATGATGCAGGGGGGCGCAGATTGGATTCACCTTGATGTGATGGATGGACAGTTTGTTCCTCCCATCACCTTCGGGGCAGATTTGGCGGCAGCCCTAGAAAAGCTCGGCAATACCCCCCTGGAAGCACACTTGATGACCGAGACCCCAGAGGCTCATTTCGATGCCTTCATCAAGGCCGGCTGCACCAGAGTCATTTTTCATGCCGAGGCCGCTGCGCATTCACATCGGCTAGCCCAATCACTTCAAGCCCAAGGCATCCTTGCGGGTGTGGCTCTCAATCCAGGGACTTCATCGGAGGTTCTAAAGCCCTTGCTTGAAGTCTGCGATCTAGCCTTGGTCATGACTGTAAATCCTGGCTGGGGTGGGCAGAAGATGATTGAATCCTGCATCGAAAAGGTAGCCGAGATTCGAGCCTTTGCTCCCCACTTGGCCATTCAAGTAGATGGCGGGGTTGACCCCACCACAATTCAGAAACTGTTTGATGCTGGTGCGACCGATTTTGTGGCCGGAAGCTTTTTGATGAAGGCTCCTACCATCGCAGAAGGAATTTCTGCCTTGAGGAAGGCATGCGAACAGCAAAGCTCCTGACCACCAGCTGCGTCCTGGCCGGATTGCTTCTGCTTGTCATCTGGCCCTTTGCACTTAAGCCCCCCGCCGCAGATGCTGGTCGTCAGGCTTTGGCTGAGCACGGAGTGCGCAACCTCGTCTATTTCGGTTTTGTCTGCTTTGTCTGGCTGGGGGCAGCTTCCAGCGCTGTGTGGCTGGCTAAGCTCCAGCTTAAGCAGTTTAAAGAGATGGAATCAGAGAACCTTAAGAGCCTTATTGAGGGCAGCCTGAGGGATCACCAGAAAAAGTGAGCCGTCAGGAGTTTTCAGAATTCGATAAAAGGATGATGGCAAGGGCCATCGAGCTAGGGAAGAATGGCTGGCCCGCCCCCAACCCAAGAGTTGGCTGCATTCTGACAAGCGGCGAAGAGATCATTGCCGAGGGATGGCATAAATATGCTGGCGCTCCTCACGCCGAAGCAATGGCCCTTAACCTGGCTAAAGAAAGAGCAGAGGGCAGCACAGCTTACGTCAGCCTCGAACCCTGTTCCCATTTCGGTCGAACTCCTCCCTGTGCCAATGCCTTGATCGAGGCCCGAGTGAGCAGAGTCGTTTGCGCCATCAAAGACCCTAACCCTCTCGGTGCGGGCGGGGATCAGGTTCTCCAAAGTGCCGGGATCGAGGTTCAAGAGGGGCTGCTGCTCAAAGAATCTGCCTGGATGAATCACGTGTGGCTGTTTCAGGCCCTTTCTGGTCGTCCCTTCGTCACTCTCAAAGCTGCCGTGACTCACGATGGTTTCATGGCTCGGCTGGATGGAACTTCCAAGTGGATTACTTCTGAGGAGGCGAGGCTGGAAGGACATCGTCTGAGAACCGAGATGGGCTCAGTCCTGGTAGGGAGGGGAACCGTAGCTGCTGATGATCCATCACTCACTGCTCGATTTGAGGGGGTCGTCAATCAGCCACGCCCCATCGTTCTTGATCCACAGGGACGCCTGACTGGTGGCGAGACTGTTCTGCAGCGAGAAGGCGCTCTCTGGATTCAGGCCGAGAAGAAAGATGATCCCAGAGTGAGGCAGGTTGATATCGATGCGAATGGATTCGACTTGGCAGCCCTTCTAGCAATTCTGAAGAAAGAAGGGATATCTGGCGTCTTGGTCGAAGGGGGACCTGCAGCACTCGCCGCTTTCGCAGGGGCTGGTCTGTGGGATAGGCTCGATATCTTTATCGCTCCCCATTCCTTTGAGGCGGGAATCCCTCTGCCATCGGCTTTATGGGATCTGGCAAGGAACTTAGAGGCCACGCCGGGCATTTTAAGAAGTGATAGCCAAGCTGGCCCCGATCGTCACATCACCCTCTGGCGAGAGGCCCAGATCATGGGAACAATCATGGACCGGTTAGGGTCTCAACCATTGTAACAAGATTTTCTTCCCTCCCCGTAAAGCCCCGTCTCTATGCCCTCAGAGCGGGGCCCTTTTTTGACTGGAGCCTGCAGCTTGGGGTTTCAAACTTGAGAGATCTGAGCCAGGCCGATTTACAGCTGGCTCACATTACGGGCAGCCCAAAACATTTGGCCTTCGCCAAGGTACCGGTTGCCCCGATCCCATCCGTGAGGAACGAGCGATGGGTCGGGAATGCAGATTTTTAAACCAGGCGATTCCCGCCCGACAGCAGGCTGACCGGGATGGCACCCCACCACTCAAGCCCAAAAAGGCACCTCAGAGAGCCTCAGGAGTCCAAGCCCTAGATCGAGAGGAACCAGGAGTGCATCCGGGTGTCGTCCGTCATTTCAGGATGAAATGCGGTTCCCAGCAGCTTGCCTTGCCTGACTCCGACAATCTTGTCTTCGTAGGTGGCAATGACTTCGCACTTGCCCCAGGTTTTGGAGACAATGGGAGCGCGGATAAAGACTCCCAGCACAGGAACATCCAGCCCCTTCACCGAGACAGTGTCTTCGAAAGAGTGGATCTGTGCGCCGAAGGCGTTGCGCTTAACAGAAATGTCCATCAATCCCAGACGGTACTGCTCACGATCTTCCACTTCTTTTGCCAGAAGAATCATGCCCATGCAGGTGCCCCAAATGGGCATTCCCATGGAGGCCCTTTCCTGAATCGCTCGGCCCATGCCGTAGCGCTCCATCAAGAGACCAACCGTAGTGCTTTCCCCGCCCGGAATAATCAGCCTTTCAACCTGATCAAGGTCCTGGAGAGTGCGGACTTCTTTGGCCTCTACTCCTAACGCTTTCAGGCTGAGGATGTGCTTTTCAAAGTCGCCTTGAATGGCGCAGACCCCAACCTTGTATTTCATTCTAGCTAAGTTTACTTGCATAGCAAACTATCCCTTGGTCCGGCCTTCAATCTGTCCCGGGCCATGTAGAATGATGCTTCTGTAATGAAGCCGACTCTCCAAATCATCAATGCCCCTTTCGATCTTTGTGGTCGCTCTCCGGGCAGTCGGCTCGGCCCTTGGGCCATGCATCTGGCTGGTTTGGATGAACAGCTTGTGAGCCTAGGATGGAATCTAGAGCCCATTTCGACACCCATTCCTCTCACATCAAAAACCTTGGGGCCAGCGCAGGAAAATACTCTGGCTGGTTTGGAGGCCAGCAAGGCTTTAGCTCAGGCCGTCGCCCAAGCGAGAGATGACGGGCTGATCCCTTTGGTTATCGGCGGAGACCACAGCCTGGCCATGGGAAGCATCTCTGGGGCAATGCTGCAGAACACGCGGCTAGGCGTCTTGTGGATCGATGCCCACATGGATCTGAACACTCCTGAGACTTCAGAGACAAAGAACCTGCACGGAATGCCCCTTGCCGCCCTGACACGCCTCAAAAGCGGTCAGCCAGGCGAAGATCTGCTTTGGCAGGAGATCTTGACTGGGCTCGGCACTGACAAGGGATTGGCTGGAGACTGTGTTTCCTGGCTCGGGCTCCGAGATGTCGACGCTGGGGAGGTTAAGAACCTTGCCCGTCTTCCTGGCAGCTTGGCCATGACGATGCAGGATGTTGATCGTGACGGAATTCTGGGCTGTATTACGAAGCTCAAGGCTTGGATTCGAGAGAGGGGAATCACTGAACTTTGGATCAGCTTTGATGTCGACAGTCTCGATCCCCTTTATGCTCCAGGAACCGGAACGGCTGTCCGTGGTGGATTGACATACCGAGAAGGGCACCTGCTGGCCGAGCTTCTGCATGAGATGATTTGGACTGAAAAGCTATGCCGCTTGGCTGGAGTGGATATCGTCGAGGTGAATCCTCTGCAGGATAAAGACAACGAGACAGCCAAAGTCGCCACCGAATGGACTGCCTCTTTGTTCGGCAAAACAATCCTTGGCACCTTCAATCCTGGCCGAACTGAGTAGATCAGTTCGGCCAGGATTGAAGCGTCAGCGCCAAAAGGGGCCAGGAGAGAAGCCCCCTGGAATCGTCGGCCCGGGCAGTCCCATGGTCACTCGATTCAAGCGGGAGAGATCCCAGACCTCAAACCCGCCAGATGCATTGATGAAAACCATTTCATAGCCATAGCCTGTCCTCGCCTCGGCAGCAGCGAAGGGCACCAATCCTGCCGCGAGGGCGGCAATTGGGGCCGGAGCTGTTGGGGTCAAGGGGGCGTTGACGATGCTGGTCGTGCCCTGCAGAATGCCGTTTCGGTAGAGTCGGATCGAGAAAAGCCGAGTGGCAGAGTTGAAGATGACAAGATCCTGATGGCCGTCAAGGTTCATGTCGCCGACTCCACTCAGTAACTCATTGTTCGCTAGGGTGTAGAGACTATAGATGCCAGTTTGGGCAGTCCCGTTCCAAAGTCTGGCTCGGACTTCCTTAGTGTTGGAGTTAACCGTCACAAAGTCCATTCTCGAAGCAGCATCCATGTTGGCGACGAAAGCGAGGCTCTCATTAGCGAGCAGGCTGATTCCGGTTGAAGTTGATGCACCGAGTGTTGTGCCGGTGATCGATTGATAATGCAGGGTCCGGCTGCCATCCATCGTCACGACCTCATTGACGCTCGTCGATCCTCCAATATCCCCACCTCCGACGACGGTGTGGCCAGCAGGATAGGTGCCAGAGATATTTGATGAGGTGTTAGTTCTAAAACTGGCAGTCATCAAGGTGCGTGTGGCGGAATTGATCAAAAGGGCCTCACTTCTGCCAAAAGAACGCACCGCAGCCAGAGCCGCACTGTTGGCACTGCTTGCCAAAACGTTTGAAGCCGAGATTGTTTCTGGGAGAGGGCCAGGGGTTGACTTGCTTGTGGCGAAGGTGCCGTCGGCTCTTTCTCCGTTCGCGCCAAATCCCCAAGATCGAATCGTTGCCGATCCGATATAGAAGCCGTGTCGATTTCCCGCGGCAATTTCCGTGATATTTGAACCTGAGGCGATGTTGGCCCAGGTGTTGGTCAAGTTGCCATTGGATGCGACCGACCCGTCACCTCTTTGTCCGTTCGTGTTTCGGCCAGTGGTGCGAACATTTCTGTTGCCGCCATGGGGCAGAACTCTGAGGGCTACAGAGTGCTCAAGCCCTCCGGCCACCTGCCGAATTGCTCCCTCATTTGGAATAAGGGTGGGCGAAAGCCGGTTGATCAGGGTTCCGTCTCCCAACTGGCCGCTTGTGTTCAAGCCCCAGCCAAACAAAGAGCCATCAGCGTGCAGAGCGAAGGCATGCTGGTTGCCAACACCCAGAGAAACAAAGGGTCCAATCGCTCCTGGAATTCTGATGGGTGCATGTCCGGCAGTAGGTCTGCCGCTCGCCCCTGCGGAGTTGCTGCCCCAAGACCACAGGCCGCCATTGTTGTCGATGGCGAAGGATGCAAATGCGCTGCAGGCCACCATTGCAACGTTAGAAAGGCCGGCGATCTTTGTCGGAACAGTGATGTTTCCGCCTCCGGCTGCTCCGGCTTGGCCCACGTTGTTCTGTCCCCACGCCCAAACTTCGCCGTTTGAATCAAGGGCCAGAATCGTCGGTCCGTTTGCTGAAATCTGCCTGATGCCAGAAACTCCGGGGACTTGAGTGAATCTAGGCTTGACAGCACCTGCGCCCTGGGTGCCATCACCGTGCTGGCCAAAGGTTCCTTGGCCAACAGACCAGACTGTGCCGTCAGATCGAAGCAGAAGCGAGGCGTTGGCCGAACTCACGACTTGGTAGATGCTTTCCGGTCCATCGACGACGGAAAGAAACTCTCTGTTTCGCGTCAGACCATCTCCGACCGTGTGATACAAGTTGTAGCCGCTGGCAAGAGCATTGGTCGGAGGACGAACGATGAAGGGATCGCTTCGAACCTCGCCTCCAGTGCTGGAGCTCAGAGTGACTGTCGTAAATCTATCCAAGGTCGAGCTTGTCCCCACCGTAGCAGGGAAGACAGCAAAGGTCTGTCCAGCCGGCACAGTCACTTGGCGACTCCCAAAGAGGCCAGTATTGCTGCTGTTCACAGTGACGACAGTGTCTGTGGGTTGGGAAGCTGCCAGCCTTACCACCCCAAACACCTTTTGACCCGTGAAGGCGTTGAAAGGATAGATGAAGGTGCCTTCCAGCACCATGGGGGCAACTTCAAAGCTCTCGGGCCAGGCAGTGCCGTTCAAGACTCCGGTGACTGTGGCGGTGAACCCTGCTTCATAGGGCTCTGATCTGAAGGTGAAGGGTGCTTGGGAGGCGCCGGTTGGAATCGTGACGCTGTTGGGCGTTAGGGCAAACCTATTGCTCGGATTAAAGGTGAGGTTCACAACCGTTGGAGAGGTGGCGGGTGCGTTAAGGATGACTGTTCCTATGGCATTCGAAGCATTGGGAACAGGGTCCGGAGACACGGAAATCTCCTGAATTGAGAGCTTTCTCAGGTTCAACTTTCTCCTGACCTCGGCCCCGTTCATATCCGCAGTGACAAAGGCATCCGTCGGGTTAGAAACGTTCTGGGTGTTGATGAGGAAGACAGCGGTGCTCTGTCCGGCCGAAACAGTTACTGAGGCGGGTCCAGAGATCGGGCCTTCGTAGGCCAGGCTGACAACCTGTCCGCCTGTCGGGGCTGGGTCGTTGAGCGTCACTGTGCCTTGCGAAGTCATGCCCCCTACCACTGGGTTCGGCAGAAGATTGAGGCCATGAGGAGTCAGGAGCCTGCCTTGCCGACAGGTGAGGGAGAAGCTGTTCAGAGTCCCCACTTCATCTTCGTAGACGTCGTAGATCTCCAATGTCCAAGTGCCGAACGGATCTTCACCCCAGAAGCCATTGACTGTAAATTTCCAATCGATATCGTTGCCGCTAGCATCGAAGTGCCGCCGCATCACCCGATGCTTGGTACCAGAAGGAGAAGTTAGATAGGCTTCAAGGTCGCCGCGATAGGTGTGGGTGATATCCAAATGAAGGATCACCTCTTCGAGGGGATCGTGAGAATTGATCTCAAAAGTTCTCGTCAAGGGCGTCCCCATGGTCTCGATTCCAGGGCCGTCAGGAATGCTCTGATTGACAAACTGAGTACCTGAGAAAGAGGTCGTCAAGGGAGTGACACCCAGGTATCCCTGGGCTCTTTCAGTCAGTGCCGCCGCATCAATGATTCCGAATCCATAAGATGCGTTGAACGAAAGCCCAGCCGCATTCTCCTTCCAGCCGCCACCGGAGCGCGGGTCGAAATCATAGGGATCGCTAAGAACGGAGTATCGAGCGATGAGGTGCTTTGCAAATCTGGTGTCCAAAAGCGGCTGGGCTTCCTTAACCAGGGCAAGCACGCCAGCGACAAGGGGACTGCTTGAAGAAGTGCCAGAAAAGGTGCTTGTGTAGTTGGTATCTGGAAAGGTATGCGAGTCTGAATCTGTGTTGTAACCATCGTTTCCTGTTCTGTCTGTCGTTAAAATGCCCGAATAAAAGCCAAGTCCATGATTGCCCCCAGATGGCGCTGAAACAAAGATGCACGAGCCAATGTTCGAATAGGAAGTGGCTTTGCCATCGGCGGCAACCGCCGCGACAGTAATCACGTTCGGATCGTTCTGCAGCGTGAATTTCGAGCTGTCTTCCGTGGTTTCGGTCCTGGCGTTGCCCGCAGCCGCAACGTTGATCGTTCCTGACAGTCCGTTTTCTTCAAAAGCCGCTCTCTGCAGAGGCAGGTCACGATAGTTTTCAGGAATCAAGTAGGAGTGATTTTTGATTTTCAGAGCTGAGCCTTGGCTGGATACAGATCGAAATTCTGCCGCTGCTGCCAGAAGGGCTTCCGTCGTAGCCGAGAAATCCAAGCGGATTCCAGCGAAGGAAGCATAGGGAGCCGCACCGGTCACACCCAGGCTGTTGCCGCCTCTTGCCGCTGCCACACCGGCGACTGCCGTCCCATGCTTGTGGTCGGGGCTGCCTGGCGATGGGTCAGTGTCGCTATCGCCAAAGTCATAGCTGTTCAGGCTGTCATAGTTGGCGTCCAGGTCAGGATGACCGTGCTGAAAGCCATCGTCAACGACGCCAATCCTCACCCCTTGTCCTGTCCAATTGTTGATCCATGCCCCCATGGCTCTGACATCAACAAAGTTCCCTCCGACATTTCCTGAATTGAACAAGTGCCACTGACCTTGGCTGCCGATTCCCAAGGGGGTGTTGTAGGCGAAAAATGTATCGTTCGGAGTGAAGGAAGCCCTTTCAAGCCTGACCCGTTTGTTCACGCTGGCCGAGATGACCCCTGGCTTGGTTTTCCATCTCTCAGCAAGATCCTTCGCAGCCTCAACACTGTCAGCGGAAAAGACGCACCATCCACCAGGATAAGAGGCCTTAAGCTTGGCAGCGTTAAGAAGGCCGAAAAATGCAGGCTCAACATTGGGCGCAAGTTTGACTGCAACTTCAGGAAGTCGGTTGTCAGGCAGCGAAACTGGGAGGGATCGAACTTGGGCTGCCGCAGGAAGGGCGAAGAGGAGCGAGACTGTCAGAGCCGACAATCGGCGTAGAGCCGAAGGCCCAAAGACAGTCAGAGGCAGAGACATAAGGGGCAGTATAGGCGGCTCTGAGCCTCCAACACTTCCCCCTTTTTAGGGGGCATCTCCAGTAAAAGCGTTCAGGATTAAAGGGGAACCCTAACAAAACAAAGGCCCCCTCTCCTGAGATTTCTCAGAAGAGGGGGCTGCTTCAGTCAGGGTCAGCGCCAGAAGAGGCCTGTCGCTGCGTGGTTGGCCGGTCTGACCGGACCGGTCAATCCAGTCGCCACGAGGTTCAGCCTGGAGAAGTCCCAAACCTCGTAGGCGTTAGCTGCCGTGATGAACACGATCTCATAGCTGTAACCATTGGCCGTTTCGGCCGCAGCGATTGGGGTCAATCCAGCCGGAACCGGCGGGATTGCCACAGGCACGACAGGCGCCAGAGTTCCTGTCACCAAGGCCGTCGCGGCCTGGAAAACTCCGTTCAAATAGAGGCGCACAGTGAAGAGTCGGGTGGCATTGTTGAAGATCAGGAGATCTCTGTGGCCATCCATATTGAAGTCCCCCACTCCGGACAGGCTTTCGTTTGCTCCTAGCACGTAGAGGCTGTAAGAGCCTGTCTGGCTTGTGCCATCCCAGAGTCGAGCAGTGATGGCCCTGGTGACTGTGTTCAGAGTCACAAAGTCCATGCGGCCAGCATTATCCATGTCGGCAATGAACCTCAGCATCTCATTAGCCCCCAGGGTGATTCCGAGTGGTGTTGAAGCTCCCAACACATTGCCAGCCGTGACCTGCTGATAGTGCAGGGCTCGACCCCCATCCATCGTCACAATGTCTGATTCATTGCTGGTGCCAGCGACTTCGCCACCACCGACCACTGTGTGTCCGAGAGGGTAGCTGCCGGTCAAAGGCGTAACTGTGTTCGTTCTGAAGTTGGCCGTCCGGAAGGTTCTGGTGGCTGTATTGACCATCAGGGATTCATGCCTGCCCTTTGACCGGACTGCGGTCTGAACCGCAGAGTTGTCTGAACCAGCCGAAATGTTCGATGTCGCCATCGTGTAAGTCAGGGCTGTAGGGACATTTGTTGCGGTGACGAAGCTGCCATCTGCCCTTTGACCTTGAGGTCCAAAACCCCACGATCTCAGAGTTCCAGAACCAATGTAGAAGGCATGGCGGTTGCCAGCTGCAATCTGGTTGATTCCAGCGGCGGCCGCGACCAATCCCCAGGTGTTGGTGACGTTGGCGGCATTCATCGCAGTTCCGTCTCCTCTTTGACCATGGGTGTTGCGTCCAGTCGTTCTTACCTCTCGGTTCAGTCCGTAAGGCGGAGTTCGCAGAAGGATTGCAAACTCAACTCCTCCTGAAATCTGCCTGACGTGGCTGATGCCAGGGATGGCAGTCAGAGCGAGCTTGTTGGTAAAGGTTCCGTCACCAAGCTGACCGCTGGTGTTCAGTCCAAAACCGTAAAGGGTTCCATTGGCATGAATAGCAAAGCCAAACTGGTTTCCGACGCCTAGCTCCACAAAGGGGCCAGCGACGGTGGTCAGCTTGGCCGGAACATGGGTGCTGACCGTTCGGGCGTTGGCACCGCTGGAATTGCTTCCCCATGACCAGATGTCCCCGTTGGCATCCAAGGCAAAGCTGGCAAAGGCAGATCCGGCGACCGAGACGATGTTAGTCAGGCCAGCGATCTTGACAGGAGTCGTTCGATTGCCTCCGCCCGCCACGCCGCATTGACCCAGGTTGTTCTGGCCCCAAGCCCAAACCTCGCCGTTCTCATCCAGAGCCAAAACGGTCGGGGAGATTGAAGCGATCTGCTTGATCACTGGCAGGCCTGGAACCTTGGCAGGTGCAGTTCGCAGGGCACCGGCCCCGGAGGTGCCGTCACCATGCTGACCAAAGGTGCCTTCTCCGACTGACCAGACTGTGCCATCTGACTGCAGCATTAAGGCCGCTCTCACGGAAGAAGCCACCTGAACGATGTTTTCATTCGTGTTGATTGGGCTCAACAGTTCCCTGTTTCTCGTCAGGCCATCTCCAACCGTGTAAAAAAGGTTGTAGCCTGAAGCCAAGGCATTGGAAGGTGGCCGTACTTGGAAGGCATCTGTTCTAGTTTCTCCTGCGCCTGTGCTTGTCAAGGTCACATTCGCGAATCTATCCAGAGAGGCAGGGCTTCCCAAGACTGCCGTGAAGACACCATAGGTGCTGCCTGCAGGAATCGTAACTGACTGGTTGGCCAGCAGAGTCGTATTGCTTGAGGCAACTGCCACAGTTGTTTCCGATGCCTGCGCCTGAGCCAGGCGAACCACTCCAAACACCTTTTGACCGATCACTGCGTTGGCTGGGTAGATGGAACATCCTTGCAGAACCGTATCGGCGATATTGAAGTTTCTGGTGAAGGTTGATCCGTTCAGGCTGGCAGTGATGGCGGCCGCATAGCCGGTTTCGACCGCTGGATTAGTCCTGAAAAGGAAGTTTGCAGAATTGCTTCCTGACGGCACCACCACAGAAGCGGGAGCGGTGATGAAGTTGGCATTTGGACTGTAGCTCAGCGAGACACTGGTGTTAGTCGTGACTGGGCTTTCCAAGAAGACCGTGCCTTGAGTATCGACACCTGCTTGAGCAGGGTTGCTGGCCACAGTGAGCCCGATGACCGTGATCCTGCCGATGTTCAGAGTTCCCGAGGCAGTGCTGCCGCCTACCGTTCCTGAGACTCCGCCCGTGGTATCTGCGTTGACCGTGGTTGTTTCGACACCAAAGCTGAAAGCGCTTCCGTTGGCGGCGATAGTGATTGACGATGGACCTGAGATCGGGCCAGAGTAGCTAAGAGGAACATTCAGTCCTCCTGCCGGAGCCGGACCATCCAAGTTGAAGCTGGCTGTCGATGATCTGCCGCCCGTAACCGAAGAAGGCGTGAAGGTGATGTCCTTCGGCTGTCCATCTCGGATGATCAGGTTCGCAGATCTATTGGCCGATCCGGACATTGACGCCGTAAAGATGTTGGTGCCAGGTCCGGTGACATTTCTAACGTCGACGTTGAAGTTCACCGAAGTCTGACCGGTTGGAACCGTAACAGTCGCAGGGAAGTCGATGCCTGCTACCCCGTTGTTTGACGAGATGGAAACTTCGAGGGGAAAAGGAGCAGGATTGTTCAACGAAACCGTCGCAACTGCGGGGTCTGACTGCCATCGAATGACTGTCGAAGGTGCAATGGTGAAATCTAACAAGCTGACCGCGTTGAGTTCCAGCCGCCAGATGCCACGACCAAAGGTGCCTGCGTAAAGATAGGCGCCGTTGCCGCCCAAAGTCAGTTTGTTGACAATAACGACAGGAAGGCCAAGAGCCTGAGTGGCATTCTCCCATGAAGCGCCTTGGTTTGAAGTAACAAAGACGCCAAGGTCATTGCCTACCCACCACTTGTTGGTGGGATCACTTGGATCTCGGAGAATAGTGTTGGCGGGCACATCGGGAAGTGCCGTTGCTCCCGCTCCGGTCTTGTTAGTCCAAGCCGGGGCCAGGGCAGTCGTGTTGGTGCATTCCCATATTCGGCCGATGGAAGATCCACCGTACACGACGAGAATCGAGTTGACATCTCCAATAGAGGCATTGATCTCTCGGACAGGTCTGACTGGTGTTGCCGCCGTGTCAATTCTCTGGAAGGTGGCGCCTGCATCTCCGGATCGCCACAGGCGACCTGTGCTCGTGCCGACATAGATGACATTGGCATTCAGGGGGCAGGTTTCGATCGCACTGACCGTTGCGTTGCCGCCAGCAAAGTCAAGATTCCCTCCCAGATCGAAGGTCCAAGCGCTGGCCGAGTTGCTATAGCGGTGCAGCTTATTGGTTCCGAGGAAGAGAAAGTTGGGGTCGGCCTTGCTGAGTTCCATTGGAGCAATGAAAGCAACACGCTCACCCCTGCCAGACCAAGTAAATCCGGAAGTGGGGTAGGTCGTACTGCTCCAATTGTTGTTGGTTCTATAAACCACCCCGAACTGGCTTGTTGTGTATTGATTGTTGGCATTGGTTGGGTTGATGAAAGCGTAGCCGCCATCACCCCCTCCGACGTTGCTCCAACTGGCCAAGTTGCCTCGAGTGGCAGGGGTTGCGTTATCCTGGGTGCCGCCAATCACTTGATTAGTGTTTGTGGGATGAGTAGAGATGTGATAGAACTGATGTGTCGTGTAGACACGGTTCATTGAAGTGACCGTGTAAGCTTGGGTCGGTGGAGAGTAGGTGAGCCCAAACACACCGCCATCACAGCCGATAAGCATGTTGAGCGGATTGTTGGGATCGACTGCGAAAGAGTGCTGGTCGTTGTGCAGAACGGAATTGGTGCTGCTAAATGTCGGACCGCCGATTGACTTCCATGAAGCCGTGCCTGCGCCAAACTCGGGTGACCAGACAGCGAGATCGATGTTCTGGACGTAGAGAGCATCTACTAACCCGCCAGCAGCAGCAGGGATGGTCGACGTTTGCAGGTGATAGTTATAGTAGTACTGCGTCCAGTTGTAGAAGGGGTCGCTCCCGAGTTGGGAAGGAATTCCCGCTGTAATGTCCGTCCAATTGACTCCACCATCCGTGCTGCGGAGTACGAGCCTTTCTTCTGGAGCCAAAAGGTAAACGGTGTTGGAATCAATTTTAGAAGCGGCGATATGGTACGACCACCTGAAACCGCTGGCTGCCAGAGGACTAACCGGCATAGCCGTCCAAGTCAGGCCGTTGTCACGTGAGCGGTAGAGCCGGTCTGCATTGCCTCCCCAGGCTGCCGACATGGCGTAAAAGTTTCTCACTCCCGTGCCGTCAGGCTGACCGACCGACATGGCCGTCCAAGATTTGTTGCTGACATCGAGCACGCGGGTCCAAGATGCACCACGGTCCGTGCTTCGCCAGATATCGCCGTAGTAGCTTGGGCCTCCGCCCGTCGTTGCCAGAATGGTGTCGCCGTTTGTGCCAGGCACAGTGGTAAGAGTTGTGACCCCGACCGTGGAGCCGAGCGTGCTGACTGACGTTTGAACCCAGGTGGCACCACCATCGGTGGAGTGCATGATTCCTGCGCCGTAGTTAAGGCGGCCATGAAGATCCCCCAGGCCGACCATGATCTCGGTGCTGCTCAGCATCAAGATGCAGTTGACAGTTTGGAAGGGCCATGTGTTTGACAATGGCGTCCAGTTTGTTCCGGTGTCTGTGCTCTTCCAAATGCCGCCCATGGCACCTCCGGCGTAAAGAGTTGAAGAGGTGTTGGGGTCGAAAGCCAGAGCATTCGTTCGACCGCCAAGTGGGGGCTGGCCGTAATAGATTCTGTAAGGAATGTTGAGGTTAATCGGACCGACGAGCTGCCAAGTTCCCGGTGCTTTTCTTCCACCGGTTTGACGAATTCTGTGCCCTGGCATTGCTGAGGCTAGCTGCTGCTGACGCCGCACGTGCTCATAGTCAATGCGGTCAAAGGGGTAGGCCCTTGTGACGATGTGATATTCCAGAGACTTGATGTAGCCTGGAGTCTTTACGCCTCCAGAGCGCTCTAAGCCATGGGCAAGAATCTTTTGAATTCCGGCCGAGTAGTCCATGCCATCAAAGCCGACTGGCCTGGCGTCTCTCTGGATGACCTTGAAGCCTTTGAGAGCAAGGCGAAGTTCCGCCTTGGCCGCATTTGATTGGTCGACTCGGAGCCGCAGAACGGGGGATTCGTAGGATCGCCCGAGCATTCTTGCCCCAGTGCCTGCTGCTTTCAACAGCTCTTCGGCCTGGCCCTGATGCCTTGCATCAAGGTAGAGATCGACCACATCCTGTGGTTGAGCCAGTGCCGCCAATGATGCCAAAGAGGCAAGGCAGAACAACAGACTTCGCAGTACTTGCTTCATATCAAGACTCACTGAAAAGGTCATGAAACCTCGGGGTTTCAAGACCTTTAATCGTACCTATGTAAGTGTTTACTATCGGAAGCTGATTTCAGGCAGCTTGAATAACTGGCAAAATTTCCCGTGTTCTGCCGAGTCTCGCCTGACCTTTCTCGGTCATGCCTGAGAGCTAGCGACCTGACTCCACCAGAAAATTTCAGTTCAATCTGGCGCTGGAGACGAAAAAATCCGCTTTAAAACGAGACATTGTCGGCCTGAATGAATCAGAATAGTGGCCCGCTGCAAAGCCGCAGCAGAAATCCAATCCATCTTCAGGGCCGAAGAGCGAAGTGGCAGAGCCATGACACGGACCCTTTACGAACCCTCATTTGAACACGATGGCTGCGGCGTCGGTTTCGTTGTCAGAGTGGATGGAACCCCACTCCACGAAACAATTGTAAGGGGGCTCAACATTCTTCGCTGCCTCGTCCATCGGGGCGCTTTTGGCAGCGACCCTGAAACGGGCGATGGAGCAGGAATTCTCATCCAAGTCCCCGATGCTCTTTTTCGGTCAGAGAATCCGGAGCTGCCAGAGAAGGGAAGCTATGGGGTCGGAATGGTCTTTCTCCCCCGTGATGCCGAACTGGCAACGAGGGTTGAAGAAGCGATTTCAGATGTCGTGAGGGCCGAAAAGCAGAAGCTGCTTTTCTGGCGCACACCACCAGTCCAGAAAGACAAGACCGGCCGACAGGCAGGCTTGACTCGTCCCGAGATTCGACAGTTCTTTGTCGGGAGAGGACCGGATACGGCACCGGAAGACTTTGAGAGAAAGCTCTACGTCATCCGCCGCCTGGCAGAAAAGGCAGCAGAGGCTCTTCTTGGCCCTAACCCCTTTTTCGCTCTCCCTAGCCTTTCCTGCCAGACCCTGGTCTATAAGGGCCTGCTGCTTCCGCACCAGGTCGATGACTTCTATCTCGACCTCCAGAACCCACTGTGTCAAAGCGCCATCGCTTTGGTCCACCAAAGGTTCAGCACCAACACCGCTCCAGCCTGGCCCCTAGCTCACCCCTATCGATACTTGGCCCACAACGGAGAGATCAATACGATTCAGGGCAACAGGGCATGGATCAAAGCGAGAGAGATGAATCTCTCTTCTCCTGTGTTTGGAGCTGACCTCAAAAAGCTTTTCCCCATTGTCAGCCCGACTGGCTCAGACTCGGCATCGCTAGACCAGGCTGTCGAGCTCCTGGTCCACTCTGGCCTCAGTCTTCCCGAAGCCTTGATGATCCTTGTGCCGGAAGCTTCAGAAAAGCACGCCGAGATGCCCCAAGTCTTGAAAGACTTTTACACCTACTCTGGCTGCACCATGGAAGCGTGGGATGGCCCCGCCTCCCTTTGTTTCTCTGACGGAAAGGTGGTGGGTGGAATCTTGGACCGAAACGGTCTGCGACCGGCTCGATACACAGTCACGACCGATGGCTGGGTGGTTTATTCCAGCGAAACAGGAGTCTCGCAGGTGGCTCCAGAGAAAATTGCCCATCTCGGCAGGCTTCAACCTGGTGAAGTCTTTTTGGTTGACACAGACCAGAAAAGAATCGTCCCCAGCCAAGAACTCAAAGAATCCATCGCCTCTCGCCTGCCTTACGGCCAGTGGCTCGCTGAGGGGCTGATCGATTTTGATGAAATCCCTCTTCCAGTTCAGCTGCCAGAAATGGAGGAATCTCAGCCTGCCGAATTGGAGAGAATCCAGAGGCTCTTCGGCTGGACAAGGGAAGATTTGGAAGCGATTCTGCGGCCCATGAGTGGCGGCGAAGAAGCCAGTGGCAGCATGGGCAGCGATACACCCGCCTCCCCTTTCAGTCACCGAAGCCTGCTGCTTTTCGATTACTTCCGTCAGCTTTTTGCCCAGGTCACCAACCCCGCCATCGACCCGATTCGCGAGTCTGTGGTTATGTCGCTCACAGACATCATTGGCTCGGAAGGATCCCTTCTGATTCGCGGTCCAGAAAACGCAAAACAGATTCGAATCACCTCCCCGATCCTCACCGAAGAGCAGATGAGAAAGGTGAGGATGCTGGAATCACTCGGCCACAAGATTCGCACTGTGACCCTGGATGCACTCTTTGGAGTTGATGAACCAGAAGGTGCTTTAGAAAGAGCTCTTGATCGCCTCTGCCAAAAAGCCAGCGAGGCGATTGGGCAGGGGGCGAACATGATCATTCTCAGCGACGCCAAGGCTGATGAAAACTGGGCTCCTGTCCCTTCGCTTTTGGCCGTCAGCGCCCTACATCACCACTTGATTCGAGAAGGCGTCCGCGCCAAAACCAGCTTGATGCTCGAAACTGGCGAGGCTAGGGAAGTTCACCATTTCGCCACTCTTTTGGGCTACGGAGCCAGCGCCATCTGCCCCTACGCCGCCCTCAGGACTCTTGGTGAGTTCGGACCAGACAAAGAAGAAAAGTACGTTAAGGCTGTGAGCAAGGGGCTGCTCAAGGTGATGTCGAAAATGGGAATTTCCTCTCTTCGCAGCTACAGAGGCGCCCAGCTTTTCGAAGCTGTCGGGCTAGCCAGTGAAGTTGTTGATCGGTGGTTCACCGGAACGCCTTCGCGCATTGAAGGCATGAAGATGACGGACCTGGAGAGGGAAGTCCGCGAAAGGCATTTCACTGCGATCCACCCGGAAAGGGCAGGAACTCTCGAGGTCGGAGGGGTTTATCAGTGGCGGCGTCATGGTGAGCGTCATGCTTGGGATCCAGAAGCGATTTTGAGCCTGCAAAGCGCCGTTCGAAAGAATTCTTGGGCGACTTACAAAGAGTTCAGCGAGTGGGTGAACCAATCGGGCGAAACAGCCAAGGAGATCCGAGGTCTGCTGGATATTGTTCCAACCCGCCCTGCGATCGATCTTTCTGAAGTTGAACCAGCCAAGGAGATCGTTAAGCGATTCGCCACAGGTGCCATGTCTCTGGGTTCTTTGAGCCGAGCCTCTCATGAAGGACTCGCCGAGGCTATGAACGAAATCGGGGGCCGAAGCAACTCGGGTGAAGGAGGAGAAGATCCGGCTCGATTCGGCACCAAGCTAAGGTCGGCTATTAAGCAGATTGCTTCTGGCCGTTTCGGTGTCACGACCAGCTACCTGGTCCATGCCGACGAGCTGCAGATCAAGGTGGCTCAGGGGGCAAAGCCAGGCGAAGGCGGCCAGCTGCCAGGCGCGAAGGTTGACCCCTACATCGCCAAAATACGCCACACCACGCCTGGCGTGACCCTGATTTCGCCGCCACCCCATCACGACATTTATTCGATTGAAGACCTGGCTCAGCTGATTCGCGATCTGCGAAGCGTGAACCCTGAAGCCAGGGTTTCGGTCAAGCTGGTTGCTGAAGTTGGAGTTGGCACTATCGCGGCGGGAGTTGTGAAGGCCGACGCAGACACTATCGTTATCTCTGGAGGAGAGGGCGGCACGGGGGCAGCCCCCCTCACCTCAATTCGCCATGCAGGCCTGCCATGGGAACTGGGAATCTCAGAAGCTCAGCAGGTGCTGCTGATGAACGGTCTGAGAGGCCGAGTGAGGCTGCAGGTCGATGGTCAGATGAAAACTGGCCGGGATGTTGTAGTCGGAGCCTTGCTTGGTGCCGACGAGTTCGGTTTTGCTACGGCTCCGTTGGTGGCTCAGGGCTGCTTGATGATGAGGGTCTGCCATTTGGGAACCTGTCCAGTGGGGATCGCCACTCAAGACCCTGACCTGGTCACCAAGTTCGCGGGCAAGCCCGAGCACGTGATCAACTACTTCTTCTTTGTCGCTGAGGAAGTCCGTCAATGGATGGCAAAGCTCGGCTTCAGAAACTTTGAAGAGATGATCGGCCAGGTGCAGTGCCTAAAGACAAGTTCGTCTCACCGCCATTGGAAGGCACGGGGACTAGATTTCTCTCGGCTTCTCGCCCCGGTCACGCCCCAAAGGCACGACGATCTTTCGGCTAGGCCTCAGCACAAGAGCTTTGTCCCAGCAGCTCTGGAAGGAAGCTTCCTGAACGAGGTGCGACGGGCTCTTGCCGATGGAAAGAGGATTCAGCTTGATGCAAAAATCAGCAACTCAGACCGCACCTTCGGCGCCCTCATCTCTGGCGAAGTTGTGAGGCGAGGAGGAGCTAAGCCCGGATCAATCAAGATCAGCCTTGAGGGCTCTGCGGGCCAGAGCTTCGGAGCCTTTTTGGTCGAGGGAGTCGAACTAACCCTCACTGGAGACTCGAACGACTATTTGGGCAAGGGGTTGAGCGGAGGCAGAATCATTGCCAAGCTGCACCCAGATTCCAAGCTGAATCCTTCCAATTCTGTGATTGCAGGAAACACCTGCCTCTACGGAGCGACTTCTGGGCAAGCCTTTTTGGGCGGCAAGGTTGGTGAAAGGTTTGCCGTGAGAAATTCTGGCGGTACGGCAGTCGTTGAAGGCGTCGGAGACCACGCCTGCGAATATATGACAGGCGGAACCATCGTGATCCTGGGCGACTTTGGCCGAAACCTAGGGGCAGGCATGAGTGGCGGGATCGCGGTGGTCTACGACCCAGCCAACAAGCTGCCCATCAGGGTCAACCAAGAGGCGAATCTTAGCCTCACCGAACTGGGTGAGCAGGAGTCGGAGATTTTTGACCTCATCACTCTGCACCAGGCCTTTACCGGCAGCCCACGGGCAGCTCAGCTATTGGCGAATTGGGACGACATGAAGAAGGATTTGAAGCTGCTTGTGCCCCCCGTGACCACAGCTCCGGCCCCCTTGAAGCAGGCAGCAGTGGCAGGAGGAGTGCGATGAGCGATCCGCGAGGTTTTCTGACTTACACGCGCTCCAAGGCTCCCTATAGGCCGATCAAGGAGAGAATCAAGGACTTCAGCGAGGCTCTGCTGCCCATGGCTCAGGACCAGATTAAGGTTCAAGCCACTCGCTGCATGAACTGCGGAGTCCCTTTCTGTCATCAGGGCTGCCCGCTCGGCAACCCCATCCCTGAGTTCAACGATCTTGTCCAGCAGGGAAGGTGGCGCGAAGCCTACGAGGAACTGAGCCGGACAAATCCTTTCCCAGAATTCACCGGCAAGGTCTGCCCGGCTCCTTGCGAAGATGCCTGCGTTTTGGCCGCGACTGACAAAGCCGTGACTATCAAATCAGTCGAACTTGCGATTATCGAAGAAGCCTTCAGGCAGGGCTGGGTGCAGCCTCCTTTTCCGGTTCGAGAGTCAGGTTTTAGGGTCGCAGTAGTGGGGTCTGGTCCGGCTGGATTGGCAGCCGCCCATCAGCTTCGGTCTGTCGGGCATGCCGTGACAGTCTTCGAGAGAAGCGACCGTCTCGGGGGTCTTCTGCGCTACGGAGTCCCTGACTACAAAATGGACAAGACTCTGATCGACCGAAGGATCGATCTGCTTGCCGAGGCCGGAGTTGAGTTCAAGACCGAGGTCAATGTCGGCACCGACCCAACCCTGGCACAGCTTCGAGCTGAATTCGATTCGGTCATTCTTTGCATCGGCGCTCTGGCTGCCAGAGATCTTGAGATTCCCGGTCGTCGCCTGGATGGAGTCCACTTCGCGATGGACTACTTGACCGCTCAAAACCAGGCCTGCGCTGGAGAACCTCTGCCAGAGAAGTTCAATGCGGCTGGCAAGAATGTGGTGATCCTGGGTGGAGGCGACACGGGCGCTGACTGCTACGGCACGGCCATCCGACAAGGCGCCAAAAACGTTTATCAGCTTATTCACTACCCCGAGCCGGACGCGGAAAACTCTCCCGAGTGGCCCAAGTCAGAACTCCTTAAGAGCTCCTTTGTGCATGAGGAAGGGGGTGAGAGGCTTTACAACGCGCAGGCTGTGGCCTTTAAAGGGGAAGGAAAGGTCGAAAGCGTGGACGTCTATCAGGTCTGGATCACGGGGCGGCTCAAGGTTCCTGTTCCGAACTCTGTCAAGGAAGTGCCAGCCGATCTTGTGCTGCTTGCCATCGGGTTCGAAGGAGCGGAGCTGGCAGGTCTTGGCGTGGGTTCAGACGGGGGGCGATTAAGTCCTGAGCGAGGCTACGAGACTAGGATTCCTGGTGTCTTCAGCGCTGGCGACGTACGCAAAGGAGCTTCCTTGATCGTCTGGGCGATCGCCGACGGACTGAACGCGGCGAAGGCGGTTGACAGGAGTTTGACCGGAGAATCTGGCCTTTGGGAGTCATATTCTCACCCTTCATGGAGCGGTTTGGCTCGGTAATAAAGTAGAACCGACGAATGCTGATTCTGGCTTCTCTTTTGTTGACCCAGGCGAATTCTCCTGCCTATGAGACAAGAAAGGTTGAGGGCTGGACTGTCAAGGTCAGCCAGAAGCTTAAAGGCCAGCTGCCTGCAGAGACCGAAAAAGCCCTGCAGATTCTGGGGAAGCAGCTGGCAGACGTTAAAGATGTCGTGCCTCCTTCTGCCGTCCAGAAGCTGACAAAGGTGACTCTTTGGTTTTCACCTGAGTACGAGGGCGAGTACCCCGGAGCGGCTTATCATCCTGGCCGCCAATGGCTGGCTGACAACAAGCGCAACCCCGAAATGGCACAGGGGATTGAGTTTTACAACATCAGAATTTTTGAGCCGGAAACAAGGCGCATGCCGGCTTTTGTTCTGCACGAACTGGCTCACGCATTTCATCACCAATATATTGAGGGGGGATTTGAGAATGGTGAGATTAAAGCGGCTTGGCAGAAGGCTAAGGACAGCAAAGGCTACGAGAATGTAGAAAAGCAGGATTCTGAGGGTGTGCGCACTCGCGGCCTCGCTTACGCCATGACCAACCAGATGGAGTACTTCGCAGAGTTGAGCGAGGCCTGGTTTGCCAGCAACGACTTCTTTCCTTTCAAATGGACCGAGCTGAAGCACCACGACCCAGCAGGGGAGCAGATGATTCGCAGGGCTTGGGGGATTTCTCCAGTTTCCGCCGTGCCTCTTTCGCTGCCAAACAGGCACTTCTATAAGCAGTTTGCCGATGCTGGCATTCCGGTTGTCGCCTCAGCGAATGTGAGCCCCTTTGCTTTGAGGGAGGCGGCTTTTTTGATCAACAGCATGATCGGTCATAGACCCGAGCTGGTCAAGGCCATGGCTCTTTCTGGCTCAAGATTCGCAGTGAAGGGGATCAAAGAGTTCACCACGGACATTCCGGAATACGCTTGGCTGACTCCCAAAGATTTTTGGGATAAGAGGGCTCGTGGGCTTGGAGGTTCGGATACCGATCCACTCTGCAGCTGTGGTGAAGAGAATCTCCTCAACTATCCTGGCGACCCTTACGGGACCGAGAACATTCTGATCCATGAGTTCGCTCACTCGATTCATCTTCGTGGCATGAAGGTGGTCGATCCGACCTTTGATCGCCGGCTGAAAGCTGCCTATGATGCTTCTATGTCGAAGGGTCTTTGGGCAAAAACCTACGCGGCAGAGAACTATGCCGAGTGGTTCGCCGAAGGGACTCAGTCTTGGTTTGATACAAACCGGCAAAACGATTCAATTCACAACCATGTGAACACCCGAGCTGAGTTGAAGACCTACGATCCAGCCTTGGCGGCATTGTGTGAGGAGGTTTTTGGTGATCTTCCGTGGCGCTATTCTCGGGCGGTGACTCGGTTGAAGGGGCATTTGGAGGGTTACGATCCCTCAAAGGCTCCTAAGTTTGTGTGGCCGTGAAGCTTCGGTCCGATTGAGTCTTGACGAGGTTTTGGATGCCCCGATCCAGCTGCGAGGTCAGGAGCTGTGGGTCGGGAATGACGGGATTCGAGTTCAGTCAGACTTTTTGTCCACGTTGACCGGGATGGCTGCCAGGGACGAGCTGAAGGCAGGGAAAGGACTCTCCGTTTCATCAAAAGGTACGGGTGGCCTCTTCTGTCTGCGAGGCACGAGCGGCAGAGGAGGATAGCGCGAATGCTCAATCAGTCATTTCCCGCCCGACAGCAGGCTGATCGGGGCGGGGCACCCCACTCTGGAGAACTTGAGAATGGCATGAGTAAAAGTTTTCCGTTCAGGGGCGCTGCCCCTGCGATCCAGACAGCTCAAAGATTTAGAGAATTTCGTGTGGCGTGGGTGAAACCCACAACCAGAAAATCATGCTGATCCTCACGTATCGGTGCCTGCTCGGAAGCAGGCTGATAGAGCGGGAAACCCATACTTGGCTCTTCTGACATGGGATTTTCCGGGTGCCACGATCCTTGTCCGAGCCTGCGAGGACCAGGTCGTGAATGGACCTTCTGAAGATAGCTCGTTCCCGCCCGACAGCAGGCTGATCGGGGCGGGGCACCCCACCCTGCAGATTCTGGGACTGGCCGGAGTAAAAATATTCGTTCAGGGGCGCTGCCCCTGCCACCCAGACTGCCTGAAGATTTGGAGGCTCTTGGGTGGCGTGGGTGAAACCCACGAACGGACCGGCTTGTTACAGGTGTTTGAGACTCGATATTCCTGGCTTAGCAGAGCTAAACCAGGCCACTAAAACCCATCTGACCGGTCGGAAGTGACGTGACATGCCAGCTCTGATCCTCGCTGGCGCTCCCGGACAAAGTGGACCGCAAAAGATCAGAAAAGACTTAAGCCTCGACCAAACCAGCCGAAGCCCCCAAGGCTTGATAAAACGCTGCCCGAGCGCGCTTTGCCTTGCCAAGATGGTGCGGATGGACCGCATTGATATGACCCATCTTGCGGCCGGGCTTCATTTCTTCTTTGCCGTACCAATGGAAATAGACATCAGGCTCCTCCCGTAGGGCAGCCTCCATCCCAACCTGCCACGGAACTTCCGTCTGGACACCGAGGAGGTTCGCCATACAGGCGTCGGACCCTTTAAATGAACCTTGGTGCATATGGCCGTGACCAGAGTTGAGCGGCAGACCCATCACGACCCGGACATGAGCCTCGAACTGGTTCATCCCGCCCCAATCCTGAGTGTAGTGGCCAGAGTTATGGGGGCGGGGAGCGATCTCGTTGATCAGGAACTCGCCGGACTCCAATTCAAACAGCTCGACCCCAAACAGCCCGTAGCCCCACACGCTTTCGACTGCAAGAATCGCAGCTTCAGAAGCATCGGTGTTGCTTGGGTAGACCAAATCGCAGACGTGGTTGGTCTGGACCGTTTCCATGGTCGGAAAGCAGACAGTCTCAGATTGAGAACGAGCCACCATGACGGCGAGCTCTCTTTTGAAGGGGACAAACTCTTCGGCAAGCCAATCTCCATCCTGCCACAGAGGCTTGTACTTCTCCCAATCCTCCATGGTTCGCACGGTGCGGGTGCCCTTCCCGTCGTAGCCGCCGAACCTAGCCTTGAGAACGAGAGGCAGGCCAATCTCTTCCAGACCTTTATCAGCATCAACGGCCCGAGGGGTCGGGGCCAATCGAGCCTTGTACTCCCGCCTCTGCTTCAGTTTGTCCTGAATAGTCGCCAGGGTTCTTTCTCCTGGGACGATGCTGCTGATGGGGGCGTTGGCTTTTTCTCTGCCTGCCGCGATGGCTTCGGCGGGGATGAATTCGTTTTCTAGCGTCACGTGACGGCAGAGTCTGAAGACCTCCGCGATCATGTCGATGTCGCTGATCGACCCTTGAATTGAATCGGCAATCTGGCCGGCAGGAGTGTTTGTGCCAGGGTCGAGAGAGAGGCAGGTCAAGCCCATTCGGTGGGCAGCTTCAATCGACATGCGGGCAAGCTGTCCTCCGCCCAAAAACCCGAGGTCGTATTTCATGGAGCCAGCACCACCTGCTCAGGCTTGGGCTGCAGGGTCTCTGCCCCGGCCAAATCTTTCTCTCTAATCACTCCAATCAATTCTGTGCCAATCGCCTTGATTCCGGCTCTGTCGGCGGTCTCTGTGGCCCAGCGAATCACCGTGTCTACCGACGTTTGGTCAGGCTTGGTGAAGTTCATAGAAAGCTGGCTGCAGTTGGCTGAGTTCAAACGGAAGCCCAGGCTTCTAACACCGGCAAACTGAGGGTCGTCCTTTCTTCGAACTCTGATTCGCTCGGCTAGGGTCACTGCCACTCTTGTATCAGGCTCGGCAAGGTTCAAGTTCACCGCAAGCAGAAATGGCCTTAAACCAACGACGCTGGCCCCCAAATACTTGTGTGCGGCCTTCGGTCCGAAATCTGGCTCCAGCTCTCTATCCAGCAGTCCGCCAAACCCGCCTTTTCTCAGCTGGGGCAGAGTCCGTTCTTTTCCTCTTGCTGAATCTTCATACAGAAAGACAGGCAGTTCAAAGGTCTCGGCCAGCTTTTCGGCAAAGCTCGCCACCTTGTTTTCAAGGTCCTCTCTTTCTTCCTTTAAGCCTTTCCAGGGCCACAAAGGAATGAAAGGGCAGACATCCAGACCGCCAATTCTAGGATGGCAGCCCATGTGACGGTTAAGGTCAATGGCGGGCAGAACCAAGTCGCTTAGGGCCAGCAGAGTTGATTCCACTTCTTCCCAGGGGCCGCTGAAGGCGGTGACGGTTCTGTTGTGGTCAACATCCGCAGCACAGTAATGAATCGTCACCTTCGATTCTTCAAGCAGGTCGCGAATCTGCCTGATGAGATTGTTGCTTCTTCCAAACGACCAGTTGGGAACGGTCAACACCTGGCCAAATTTCCAATCAGCCTTCTTCTCCGGCTTTGCTTCGGCGGCTGGCGCATGGTGGCCATTGCCATTGTGAGAATCTGGTCCGGGAGGGAAGAGCATCAGAGCTGTTCCATTGTGGCGCAGGAGGGGCGAAAGAATGAGGGAAGGAAGGCAGTAGACAGAAGGCGGGAGACGGTAGGCAGAGAGCCGAAGCTTTAGAGTTATCTTTCCGTAGTCGAAGCTCCAAATTTCTGCTTCCGTATTCAGACTTCTACATTCGGTCTTCAGCAATCACTCTTCATCCATTCTTCTTCATGCCTACTCGGCTAAACTAAAACTCCCATGAGGCGAGTCGCCCTCTACCCAGGTTCATTCGATCCCCCAACCTTGGGGCACCTGGACATCATCGAAAGAGGTTCTCGCCTGGTCGATCATCTCATCGTCGCCATCGGAGTGAACAGCGAGAAGCAGCCTTTTCTCTCAGCAGAGGCTCGCATGGAGGTGCTGCGCGAATGCACCAAGCACCTGGATAACGTTGAAGTCACGTCGTTCCAAGGTCTGCTGGTTCACTATGCCAAGTCTCGAGGATGCCAAAGCATGATTCGTGGCCTCCGAGCAGTGACCGATTTTGACTACGAGTTTAGGATCGCCATGGCCAACCGAACCCTGGACCCCACGATCGAAACAGTTTTTCTTTTGGCTCGCGATGAATACAGCTTCCTGGCCAGTTCCGTCGTCAAAGAAGTAGGACGGCTGGGAGGAGACCTGAAGGGCTTCGTCCCGCCTGCCGTCGAAGAACTGGTTTTGCGACAATTTGCTGAAGAAAAGAAGCGATAGGGCGGCAGTCAGGCCCAGAATCAGGGGACAATGAAGCCCTTGGGCAGTTCTGTTCGTCTCTTGAGTCAAGCCAATCATGGCTCTGGACCAGCGGAATGCCACAAGACAACCAATCAAACAACGAAGGAGGACTGGAGACCATGGCGGTCAAAAAGGACTACACGATTGATGTGCTCAGGCTGCTGGATCAGCTGAAGGATCAAGTCGAGGGGATTAAATCTCTTGGCCCCATCACCATGGGCTTTCGACGGGACGATCTGATTTTTCAGATCGAGAAGGTTAAGGCATCCATGCCCCGCGACGTGCGCGACGCGGCCAACCTGACTCGAGAAAGAGAAAGAATGCTGGAAGAAGCCAAAGCAGAGGCTGAATCCACCATTTCACAGGCCAAGAGAGAGGCCGAATCTATGATTTCCAGCGCCCAAGCTGAAGCAAAGCGTTTGGTCGAAGAAGCACGCATTGCTCAAGAGCGAATGGTCGATGAGAGCGAAGTCCTCAAGATCGCCCAAGCTCAGGCGGATGAACTCAGGGTCTCAGCCGAAAAGAGCTCAAGGCAGCTTAAGCGTGGCTCTGAAGATTACGCTATGGAAGTTCTGACCAAGCTCGAAGCGACGGTCAATAAGGTTCAGGTCGCTATTGAGCGAGGCCGCAATGACCTTGAAGATGTAAGAACTGAAGAGCAGCATACTGTCTCTCGAGAAAGAGAAAAGAACAAGGTCTAGCCAATGCAGCAGGCCTTAGCTGTGGCCCTTGGCGCTGCCATTGGGGGCCTTTGTCGCTGGGGTCTATCTCACCTTTTCGCACCTGTCAGTCAGGGTTTCCCTTGGGGAATCCTGGCTGTCAATCTTTTAGGCTCTCTGCTTATCGGGGTCTGTTTCGGTCACTTTTCCCACGGCCGTTCGCCGGAAGTCTGGGGGATTTTTTGGATGGTGGGGGTTTTGGGTGGCTTCACCACCTTTTCGACCTTTAGTCTTGATCTGCTCAAACTCGTTGCGACGGGCAAGTGGGGTCTGGCACTTGGCTATGTTCTCATTTCCTGCGTGGGAGGTTTGATCTTAGCAGCGGCAGGAGCTTGGATGACGGGTGGGCTTCAGAAGGTTTGAATCAACTGTTCCCCCCGGACCCACCCAGAGAAGGCAGTCCAGCCTCTGCCAGAATTTAGACCATGGTAACCGTGCGCGTCTACGTCACCCTCAAGCCTTCGCTGCTTGACTCGGCAGGAAGAACGGTGGCCGATTCTCTGCATCGAATGGGATACAGCGAAGTGCAGGACGCACGGATTGGCAAGCTGATTGAGCTGAAGCTCGAAAAGGCCGAGCCAGAGAGAATCAAGGCCATGTGCGACGAGCTGCTGGCCAACCCTGTCATCGAAAAGTTCACCTACGAGGTGGTCGAATGAAGGTCGCTGTTATCCAGTTTCCTGGCAGCAACTGCGACCAAGATGCTCTCTGGTCTTTCCGAACTGATCTCGGACTCGAAGCCGAATACGTTTGGCACGATTCTCATGACCTGAAGGGTTTTGATGCTGTCTTCGTTCCTGGCGGCTTCAGCTACGGCGACTACTTAAGGTGTGGAGCCATGGCTGCTCGATCCCCGGTCATGGCGGACGTCAAGGTTTTTGCAGAATCTGGCGGCCCCGTCATCGGAGTCTGCAATGGTTTTCAGATTCTCTGCGAATCTGGCCTGCTGCCCGGTGCCCTTCTGCTGAACCAGGCTCAGAAGTTTATTTGCCAGAACGTTTGGCTCAAGGCTGAAAACACTTCGTCAATCTGGACGAGAGGCGTTGATCGACTGATCAACATTCCGATCGCTCATGGCGAAGGCAGGTTTATCTGCGATGCCGAAACCCTTGCCAGAATTGAAGGCGAAGGTCAGGTGGCCTTTAGATATGTGGATCCAGAAGGGAACACCACTCCGGAAGCCAACCCGAACGGATCAACCGATTCTATCGCCGGAGTATTAAACGCCAAAGGCAATGTGCTCGGCATGATGCCCCACCCAGAAAGGGCGACAAGGAAACTCTTGGGAGGCACCGATGGCCTTCTGATCCTGAACGCGCTGAAGGCTGCAGCTAAGGTTTGAAAAGGACCTTGGCCCAAGAATCATCACTGCTGCACTTGCCGGGGCTCAAGTAAACCGAACTTTAAGCCCATAATCCACGTTGTTACTATGAGAATGAGAGGTTTCGCGGTTCTGCTGGCACTGGTCTCGGCTTGCGCCTGGGCTCAGGAACTGCCAGATCCGAGGGCAGCCGCCGGTTCCAGGCAGGGAACACCCGCCCCGACTGGCTCGGCTCAGCCCGCCCCTGCAGCAAAGACCGGACCTGTTAAGGTCATCGGCAGGCTGGGTCAGGTCATCAAGGCTGGATCAATTCATTCTTCAATGAACTCAAGGTCTCACGTCTACTCCAGAACCAAGGAGTTTCAGTACCTTGTTGTCAGCTCAACCAAGAGCACAGATTGGCTTGCCGTCAAGCTGGTCAATGGCAAAAACGGCTACATTCGAACAGAATCAGTTGCTAAGCTCCCCTACGAAGTCACAGTTCCTGTGACTCGGGCGGCAGGCAGCACAACAAGCCGAAGCGGTGGAAGCAGCAGGGCCACCATCCGAACTGGATCTCAGGAAGTCGACTTCGTCCTTAACCAGTCATTCCGCTATGTGGGCACCAAGTATGTCTGGGGCGGCAATTCTCTGACTGGTGGCATCGACTGCTCCGGGTTCGTCAAAGAGCTTTACGAAAAGGTCGGGGTTAATCTTCCTCGAACTGCAAGAGAACAGGCTAAGGTAGGTCAGCCCATCACTCGTCTTGAAGATTTGAGGCCCGGAGACAGGCTTTACTTCTGGGATCGAAAGAGAGGCTACATTGGCCACACCGGAATCTTCCTTGGCTACTTTGAAGATGGCGGCGCCTACTTCATTCACTCATCCTCCGGACGCAGAGGGGTCGCTACCGACGACCTGAGAAACAGATACTGGCGCAATATGCTGGTCGGCGCTCGTCGCTAGAGGCAAATTTCGACTTGAGAAGGGAGCTGGCTGTAAGGTCAGCTCCCTTTTTTGTTGGTGGGTCTGGCCGGATCGGTTTAGCGCCCTTTACGTAGTAGCAGGGGTGCACCGTCGTTTGGTTTTCGAGTCAGTTCTTACCGTGACTCCCCAAGAACTATGGGACTTCCACTCGTCGGTCGAAGCGCTGAAGATTCTCACCCCACCCGACGCCCAGGTTCAAGTGATGGGCGATGACCTAGCCGTCAAGGATGGTGCCATCCATATTCTTAAGGTCAAGAAGTTCGGGCTGCCTATTGTCTGGAAGGCGCTGATCAGCGATGTGGTTCCGGGCCGACAGTTCAGGGATACGGCTCTCAAATCACCCTTCCCGGCTTGGAGCCATTTACATGAGTTTCTGCCCCACCCTGAGGGGGCGCTGCTAAGGGACACGGTCGATTACGTGCCTCCAATGGGTCCCTTTGGGTTCATTGTCGATGCCTTAGTAGTCAAGAAGGATTTGGAGAAGATGTTCGCCTACAGGCATGAGGCAACAAAGAAGGCTCTAAAGCATGTGAAGGCTCTGACCTGAGATAACTGCTTTTCCTGAGACTGCTTTGGGATCATAGAAAATCAGATATTCAGAGCCTGTCATTCACAACCTTTTCCTTGTCCCTCGGGAAAAATGTGGTCACCCATCTCTGTTCAAATCACCGGACAGGATGAACGAGCAGCCCCGGAAAAAGAACACAGCTGCTCGAAAGGCAAAACGATCTCAACTGCCTAATCTCTAGTCTAAAAAGAAGAGTTCCTGTTCAGTAGACTGAACAGGAACTCAACACTTGCGAGGCTTAAAAACTAAACCGGACCCTGTCCCTGCTGGAGCCTCTTTTCAAGCTCTTCAAGCTGAGAATCCACATCTGTCGTGGCAGCAGCGGCGGGGTTGGTTGTCTGAACCGGAGTGGCCAAACCAAGCTTCTCTTCCAGCTTTCGCAGTTCTTCGTCTGCAGCGTAATCCATCGCCACATCCTCCATCTGCATCATCTTGCCCTGAATGCTGCCAGCGAACATTTCAGTTCGGGCAGAAGCTTCCGCCTGCTTGCTCTGAATCTTTTCTCGAGCCGAGGCAAAGGTGCCTTCGTACTCGTTCTCGAAGGTGAGGCCCTGAAGACTCTTATTGATTGAGTCCGTGATCTGAGCCTGCTTCCACTGAGCCTTGAGAGCCAAAGCGTCGGCAGTCTTGCGGCGGACTTCTTCTTCCTGCCTCTTGATCGCAATCTTGACCTGCTCCACAGTCTCCACGGCTGCCTGAAGAGTGACTTCAAGCTGCTGCAGGGTGGAATCGTTGGCGCTCTTTTCGCGAAGGAACTGCTTTGCCAGTTCTCTGTTGCCCTGACGGAGAGCCATCGAAGCCTGGCTTTCCATTTGAGTGGACTTTTTGCGGGCTTCATCCAGCATGTTCTGCAGCTTGTTGCGCTGCGAAATGGCCTGAACAGCCTTTTCGCGGTTGGCAGCCAAGGCTCCCTGCATGTCCCTCTTGGCCTGATCCAGCATCAAGTCAGGATCTTCCACTTTGTCCATAGCCCTGTTGAACAGAGCCTTGATCCAGGCAAAGAAGCGATTCATGTCCGTAAGGTCCGCCAACTTAGGGGACACAAGATTATACACGGATGGCAGCTTGAGGCTGCGTGGACCTGTCAAGAGGCGGGGGGCCTGATGGCTAGGACAGTAAAATCAAAGCCTCATGCGAATCGCCGTCCTGCCCTTCAACGCGGCTGAAGGGGCCTCCGAACCCCTAGCCCGTCAGTTGGCTGTTCTCCTCAGCGAGCTTCTGCGCCTGGCAGAGGCCGGCGATGAGGTCGGCGCTATCAACTACATGGCCCAAGAGGAGAAAGATGGAGTGACCAGATACGTTCTGGCCAACCCCACAAAAAGCCTTAACGAGCCAGAACTTCTTGGCGAGATCGCCCAGAATTCTCAGCCGGATGTCATCATCGACGGCCTTCTCAATGGCGCCGCGGAGGAAGGATCCGTCACTCTTCGACGATTTGGCAAGAGCTACACCAAGCCAGATTTTGAAACGACTGTTTCTTGGACCAACGGAAGCCTGCTGGCAGTTCTGACTGACCTCTTTATCCAGGTCATCAGGGATTGTGGCGGCGAGCTCCCGGACGAGCGCACCACCACCGAGGCTCTTTTCCAGACCTCCAACGACTCAGCTTTCGTCAACTGGCTGACTGCTTTGGATGGTCTTCAGTACATCGACCGTGCCCAGGGCATGGTTCAAGAGGGCTGGAGCCCCAAGGAAGCTATCGACGCCGGCCTCTTGGCCGCCGAAGCCGAACAGACCTGGGTGTCTCCTTCCAACATCGTTCTCGAAATCTGTCGCCGATGTTTCCAATTCCAAATCGGAACCCCTGATTTGGTCAGAGAATCGCTTGAAAAGCTGATCGCCGCTAAGCCAGATGACGCTCTGAACCTTTTCCAGATCGGTGCTTTTTATAGCGATGCAGGCGACCCCCAGAGAGCCAGCGACCTGCTTGAAAAGGCTGGCAGGCTGGAGCCAACTCAGCAGGCTATCTGGGCCAGGCTTGGCCTTGCTCAGCTTCAGCTCAATATGCCGGTCAATGCCGAGCGAAGCCTGAGAAAGTCTATTGAGATCCAAACTCCCGAGACCTTCGATGCAGTCGCTTGGGACTTCTTGAGTCAGGTGCTGGGTTCAACCAACCGTGGTCATGAAATCGCTCCTCTTTGGAAGGGCCTGATCAAGGATCAGCCTCAGAACACCATTGCCCATGCCCGGCTCGCACAGACCCTCCTGGCTAACGGTCAAAGGGATGAAGCGATTAAGGCCCTGGATTCTAGTCTTGAGACATTGGATGACACCCTTGCCGTCAAGCGCGTTTACGCTCCTCTTCTTAAGGAAGATAAGGATTACGACCGCGCCATGGACTTTTATGAGGATGTGCTTGAAGAAGTCGGAAACGATATTCCTCTCATGCTCGAGTACGCCGACGCTCTGGTCCAGGCTGATCGAGCCTTTGAAGCAGAGAAGGTTCTGAGAGACGTCATTGAAGTCGCTCCGGACCCTAACACCAAGGCTCAGGCTCAGGCTTGGCTGATCGAAATCGAGCAGCCCAAGCGAGTTGAGATTCTGGAATCGGCCAACAAGATGGCAGAAGCAGGCGACGTTGAAGGCGCGATTAAGGAACTTAAGCCGCTTCGCAACTGGCTGGCTGACTACTGGAAGCTCTGGGTTTTCTTGGCTTCGCTTCACAACCGAGCCAAGGAGTTTGGTCCGGCTGAAGAAGCTGCCAAGCGAGCTTTGGAACTCTTCCCAGCCTGCGAACCGGCTATCAGCGAACTGGCCAACAGCTTGATGGGTCAGGAAAGGTTTGAAGAGGCTTATCATCTGATGGGCAACGCTCTGCAGGCTTTCAACAGCAGCCTGGGCATCGCTATCCAGTTCGGTCTGGCTGCCAGCCGATTCGGCCGCAAGGAAGAGTCGCGAGGCATGGCTCGACAGATTCGAGAGGCCATTGGACCAAACAGTGACATTGAGGCCGCTCTGGCCGAGATGGAAGCGTAAGGCTTCTGTCTGGTTGGTGATTTTCTGGACCCCTTGGCTCTCGCAGGATTTCTGCGGGGGCAGGGGGTCTAGTTATTTATGCAACTGTTTAATGAAGGTTCGCTCTCCCCTGATCAGCCTTCTATTGGACTGGAAGTCGCTTCACCGAGAGGATAGCCAGGGTCCTTCGTTCGTGGGTTTCACCCACGCCACCCGAAAGTTTCTGAATCTTCAGGCAGTCTGAGTGGCAGGGGCAGCGCCCCTGAACGAAAATTTTAGACTCAGGCCAGTCTCAACTTCTACTGCGTTGGGTGCCCCGCCCCGATCAGCCTGCTGTCGGGCGGGAACCAGCTAACTTCAGAAGGTTCATTCACGACCTGGTCCTCGCAGGCTCGGACAAGGATCGTGGCACCCGGAAAATCCCATGTCAGAAGAGCCAATCATGGATTGCCTGCTCTATCAGCCTGCTGTTGAACAAGATAGCTGGAACTTTGAAGCAGGAAGAGTATGGTGCCCCGGTCTGGCTCCGACGAAGGAGGAGAAGGCCGGGAACGAACACTTTCAGTCAATCCGGGGCTGCAGCTCCTTCGTCGCTGCCATCCCCGGTCACCCGTGGTGAGATTTGAAAGATTTCTTCATCAGAACCTTCAAATTTCACCTGGGCTTCTGGTGCCCCGGTCTGGCTCCGACGAAGGAGGAGAAGGCCGGGAATCCAATCCCTAGCTGATTTCTGGTCTGAAGCAGCGACCAAAAATGGGATTGTCCCAATCACAGTTTGGTGGGGTGCCCCGCCCCGATCAGCCTGCTGTCGGGCGGGAAATGACCGGTCGAGCATTCGCGCTATCCTCCTCTGCTGCTCGTGCCTCGCAGACAGAAGAGGCCACCCGTACCTTTTGATGAAACGAAGAGTCCTTTCCCTGCCTTCAGCTCGTGCCATCCGCGGTCACCCTTTACCAGGCAGAATCAGCTGCCTGGCTCAGAATCCTGCCACCCTCAAACAGGGTAGGCGATTCCGTCCGGCTGAGGCCCCGTCTCGGCCACGATGATCGAGCCAAAACCGCCGCGCACATTGAACGTCCCCGTCACCCTCATCCACTTGGGCTGAGTCAGGGCTGCCAAATCGTCCAGAAGCTGGTTCGTCACGGCCTCGTAGAAAATGCCGTCGTTGCGGAAGGACTGAAAATACAGCTTAAGCGACTTGAGTTCGACACAGAGCTCGTTAGGAACGTAGGCCACCTCAATATCAGCAAAGTCGGGCTGACCCGTCACAGGGCAGACGCTGGTGAATTCGGGAGTTGAGTGAATCACCACAAAGTCTCGGCCAGGCTTGGGGTTGGGAAAAACCTGGAGGATTTCTGCGTTCATGTTGGTCAAGGATGACCCAAACCCGGGCCCCTACCGTAACGGCCCCCACCCAAATACCCCCCGCCAAAGGCCTGCCAATGTTAAGGAATGTTGTCTTGCACTGGGTCCATCCGACCCCCTCAGGGGTCAGGTCGTCCCCCGACGAAAGGGGCCAAGAGGGGTATCAACCATGGACAAATGGCGTCGTACGTCCGCAACATCGGGATCATCGCACACGTTGATCACGGCAAAACAACCCTAGTTGACGCCATCTTTCGGCAGGCTGGTCTTTTTAGAAGCAACGAACATGTCCAGGAAAGGGTCATGGACAGCAACGACCAGGAAAGAGAAAGAGGCATCACCATTCTCTCCAAGGTCGCGAGCTGCACCTACAAGGGCATCAAGATCAACATCGTCGATACCCCTGGCCACGCTGACTTTGGCGGCGAAGTCGAAAGAGTTCTTTCGATGGTCGATGGCGTTCTGCTTGTCGTAGACGCCAACGAAGGCCCCATGCCTCAGACCAGATTCGTCCTAAAGAAGGCTCTGGATAACGGCCTTAAGGTCTGCGTCTGCGTAAACAAGATTGACCGAGAGGGCTCACGCCCCCTCGAAGCCTACGACAAGACGATCGACCTTTTTATTGATCTCGGCGCAGAGGAAGAAGATCTGGAATTCCCAGTTCTTTACGTCAGCGGAGTCAATGGCTTTGCCCGAGTCAAGCCAGATGGAACCGAAACCGACCTTCAGGCTCTCTTTGAGATGATCGTCAACGAGATTCCTCACCCCGATGTTGAACCAGAAGGCCCTGTGCGGCTGCAGGTCAACAACCTGGATTACAGCGATTACCTTGGCCGAATGTTTGGGGGCAAGCTCCTTCGCGGAACAGTGAGGGTTGGCGACAGGCTAGTGCTTTACCGAGAAGGCAAGACAACCGCCTTCAACGTCACAAAGCTCTGGACTTACGAAGGCTTGAAGCAGGTTGAAAAGACCGAAGTCGGAGCAGGCGAAATCGTCATGATGTCTGGCCTCGATGATGTTCTGATTTCAGACTCAGTCTGTGCCGCCAGCTTTGTCGAGCCCCTCAAGAGAATTGAGGTTGAACCTTCGACCTTGACGATGAACTTTTACGCCAACACTTCGCCCCTCTCGGGTCGAGATGGCGGCAAGTTCCTGACCATTCACAAGATTCGTGAAAGGCTGGAAAGGGAAGAGAAGACTTCAGTCAGCCTTACCATCGACCGAGCCGGTTCTGCCGACTTCGTCAAGGTGGCCGCTCGCGGTGAAATGCAGCTGTCAGTTCTTATCGAATCGATGAGAAGAGAAGGCTTCGAGATGGCCATGGCTCGACCAGAGGTTATTTTCAAGGAAAATGATCTTGGCAAGAGGCTTGAGCCAATCGAGCAGTTGACGGCTGAAGTTCCTGATGAAGCCTTGGGCGATTGTCTTGAAGAGCTCTCCCGAAGAAAGGCAGAGATTCAGGATATGCAGACCCTGGGTGGCGGCAGAACCAAGGTGGTCTGCAGCATTCCCACCAGAGGCATCATTGGCCTGAGAAGCATCTTCTTGACTATGACCAGAGGAACTGGAATCATGGCCGCCATCTTCGAAGGCTATGAAGCCTACCGAGGCGAGGTCTCCAGCCGTAAGGTCGGCAGCCTTATCGCTAAGGATCCGGGCAAGATCACCCGCTACGCCTACGAAGACGTGCAGGAGCGAGGACAATTGTTCTTCCCGGTCGGCACCGAAGTCTACGGCGGAATGATTGTTGGCCAGTGCAGCCGAGATGAAGACATGGTGGTCAACATCACGAAGGAAAAGGCCGCCACCAATATGAGGTCGGCAACATCTGACTCAACTTCAGTCTTGGATTCTCACAAGGACTTCAGCTTGGAGCAGGCTCTGGCCTGGCTTCGAGACGACGAGCTTCTGGAAGTCACTCCCAAGATGCTGAGGTTCCGCAAGAAGTACCTTGACCACGCTGAAAGAAAGGTCGCTGACAGGCGTGCTAACGCTCAGTAGGTTAACAAACAGAAAAAGAAAATCTCCCTGGTCAGCTTGCTGACCAGGGAGATTCTTCTTAAGGGCCTGACTGCCTTTACTTCTTCTTCGAACCAGGCTCGATTCGAGGAATGTCGTCGAAGGCGAGCAGCCTTTGAGCTTCCTTCAAGGTTGTCTGACCCGCCAGCACTCGTTCCAGGGTGTCTTCCTGCATTGTGCGGTAGCCGTAGAATCGACTGATTTCACCCAGCTTTTCTGTCGAAGCCCGGTCTGCGATGTAAGACGAAATCTCCTGAGTGACAGGCATGATCTCATGGACTGCGAAGCGGCCTTTGAACCCTGTGTGGGCGCATCGGACGCAGCCAGTTCCCTTGTAGAGCTTGTCGACTCCGACCAGGCCAAACGTTCTCTCCAGAATCGTCGTTTCATCCTGCGAAGGCTTGTAGGCCGCGCCACACTCGGGACAGATGCGGCGAATGAGTCGTTGCCCCATCACTCCGATCAGCGAAGTGCTGAGAAGGAAGGGGTCGATGTTCATGTCAAGCAGTCGAGGAATCGCGCTTGGAGCGTCGTTACAGTGAAGGGTCGAGAAGACCAAGTGGCCGGTCATTGAGGCGCGGATTGCGGTCTCGGCCGTTTCATGGTCTCGAATTTCACCAACCAGAACCACGTCTGGGTCCTGTCGCAGAATCGACCTCAGCTGTGCGGCAAAGGTGAGTCCGATCTTGGCGTTCACCTGAGATTGGCTGATGCCGTCGAGGTTGTACTCAACCGGGTCTTCGCAGGTGATGATGTTGGTTTCTTCATCCTTCACCTCGTTGAGCGCGGCGTAAAGGCTCGTCGTCTTTCCTGAACCAGTTGGACCAGTGACCAAGAAAAGGCCGTAGGGTCTTTTGATCAGGGTCTTAAAGATCGAAAGGTTGTTTGAGCTGAATCCGATATCGTCCAGGCTCTTGACGCCAGCCGATCTGTCAAGCAGTCGCATGACGATGCGGCTTCCGTAGAAGCTGGGGAGCACCGAAACTCGGAGGTCAACCACTCGCCTGTCGATTTCAAAGCTGATACGGCCGTCCTGAGGGATTCGCCACTCGACTGGGTCGAGCTCGGCCATGATCTTGACTCTCGCCGCGATCATGGGCTGGATCTCCTTAGGAACCGAGTTGACCTTATGGAGCCGTCCGTCGATACGGTACCGAACCTGCAGATCGTGCATGGTCGGTTCCATATGGATGTCGCTGGCGCGCATCTTAATCGCTTCTGCGATCAGCTTTTGAACGATGGCAGAAACGGGTCGAGTTTCCTCTTCAATCGCGGTAGCGCTCTTGTTCTCATCAATATGAGAAACCTTAATGTCACTGGATTTGAAGGCTTCGAGAACCAAGGCGTCCACGTGGGCGCGGTGGCTTCGGGCGTCCCGGCTGTAGCCTTCTTCAATCTTCTTGGCAAGAGTCTCCTCTTCGCCAAGGGCAGGCTCGACTCGCAGTCCCGTCGTATGCTGAACGAAGTCAATCGTATCAACATCCGATGGGTTCCTCATCACGAGGGTTAGGGTCACACCCTGCTGCCGGACCGGCAGCACCTGACATCTTAAGCAGAATTCCGGCTCAAGCAGAGCGAGAAGGTCTGGCTCAAGGGCATCGTCGAAGTACCACGGGATGACATCCTTTTGGGCCGCCAATACCTTGAGAAGCAGACGGTCAGAGATGATTCCCATCTCGACCAGAGTCTTGCCTAAGGGCCGTTTGGTCTCCTTCTGAGTCTTCAGCGCCTCATTGAGGTCAGCTTCAGAGACGAGGCCAAGCTCCTGCAGCAGTTCGCCAACCTTCTTCCACCTAAATGAGCGATTGAGGGTGAAAAGCCTTTCAAGGGACTTCTCAATCTCCTTCTCAGGATCAATAGCAGGAGCAGCCGCAGCAACTGGCTCGGGGACCTCTTCTACCTTTTCATCTTCATCGGCAGAGACCCAACGGTCATCAGTGTTGTGATCAGTCGGGGACTGGGTCACAGGCTCGGTCATCCAAGTGGATGGAAGTCCCCAAGTTTGTGAGCCTTCCGGTTCGCTGTGGGCAGGCACCTGGCCTGGTTCCTCATCCTGCCAAAGGCCGACAGGTTCTGCGGTTTCGGTTGGCTGGTCGGCCAAGACCGGAGGCAAAGATTCGTGAGATGAACCCCAATTGATCGGAGACTCTAGGTCAGTCGTCGATTCTGCAATCTCATCCTCGACAGCCTCTTCCTGAGTTAAGACGGCCAGGACATCCGACACCACCGCTTGCGGCCCAGCATTGTCAAACTCTGCCTCAATCGTTGTTGGGGTTTCTGCCTCAACGGCAGGCTCGGGAGCAGCGGCAGGCGGCGGCACCAAAACTGGCGGAGCGGCGATAGCGGTCAAGGAAGCCGGCTCAAGCTGATCCAAAGGAGGCAGATCGTCAAGGTCTGTTTCAAGTACCGAGACTGGCGGCAGCTCCATCACTGGATCGGGCCAGGAAAAGGCCGGAGCAGCTTCGGGGGCAGAATCAAGTTCTGCTTCGGGTTCTGGTTCAACAGCCACCGACTCAAACTGGTGGGGCTCGGCTTCAACTCCAACTTCTTCAATCGCGGCAGGAATATCGCGATCAAACTCTGAACTAGGCCAGGCAATGGCCCCTGGCTCTTCGAGCACGGGAGGGAGCGACGCGGCAGGCTCAAACACCTCTTCTGCAAAAGATTCAACTGGCTCTGAAACGGGGTCCGGCCAGGCAAAGGGGGCTGGTTCTTCCTGCTGAGTGGAAAATGCTTCTGGAGCAAAAACTGGGCCCGATTCCTCGAAAGAATTCGGAGCAGGATCTGGCCAGGCGAAAGGAGTTGAATCTAATCCGGCACTTGCGATCTCTTCGGCAAGCGGCTTGAGGTCGCTTTCAGATTCAGACCTTTGTGGCCAGCCAAATGCGCTCGGCTTGTCACCAATCAATTCTGTCGATTCACTTTCGTGGCCAGGAAAGGCTTCCACGGCTTGGGACAAAAGAATGGGTGGAGCTTCAGCTAGAGCAGTTTCTGCTCCGTCTGCCGAATTTTCCTCTGCCTCTACGGGTGATGAAGCAGGCTCTGGATCTTTGGCAAGCCTTGGTCGTCCCCAAGCAGGGGCACCCCAAGCCGGAGGAGGAGTTGATTTTGCCGGCTCATTAGCAGATTCCGCCACATGTGCTTGGGCTGGATGAGATTCATCGGCAGTCTCTGGAGCTTTCGCTGGTGCCAGCACCTGATCCCAGGTGAAGCCTGAGCCTTCGAGAGCGACAGGTTCATCCTCGACGCTTGACTCAAACGAGTCAGCAGTCGGGAGACAGGAATCTGTTCTTGGTTCGTTGAGAATCGGCACAGGGATTCCTGGTTCCCAATCGGGAATCACGGGAGTGCTGCCCTGGATGAGATGGAGCGAAACAGGCTCGGGAGCGGGGGGCTCGCTTCGAATCAATTGAGGCGAAAAACTGCCGCCATTGACTGCGACCTGCTTGTGCTCAACCCCTTCGTAAATCTTGTTTTGGCTTGCGAAGCCAGAAATGGCCTCATGAGTTCCATCGGGCTGGAAGAGAGCGACCGCATCCATGCCTTCTGGGAGGGGAGAGCCGTTTTGGACGAAGGGCATCTGGAGCGGCTCCGCTTCTTCGTTTTCAAACTGGCTGCCTTGGCGCGAGGCTTGATAGCTGCTTGGAGCACCCCAATCCTGAATAGATTCGCCCTGCTGAGGATCAAAAACAGCAGAAGGCTTCGGGGAAGCCCAGGGCACAGAAGGACCTGGCTCCCATCCCGCAATGACTTCGGCAGGAGCGCCCTCTTCGGGCCAATCTAATGGCACACCACCGATCGTCCGGGAGGTCAAGTCAGGACTTGTCTCGGACAGAACCGGGGGGGCGTTATGAGGTGCAGCCTCTACTAGACTCTCATTCACCACTGCCTCAGGCTCTGCCTCCTTCTTTCTTCCGAAAGAAAAGAAAGGCTTCTTGCCTGGTGAGAAAAACGCTCCTTTTCTGCTCAAGTCCGTCTCAGCTCCCTTAGTTATTCAGTTGTGCCTGGGGCTCTGCAAGCCTAGTTCCAGGGACTCCTCCCTCAGATAATCGGTTGTAAGTCTCTGCTTCCTTATCACGCTGAAAAATTGCCTGGTGCAGCTAGAAAGAAAATCTGTTCAGATTGCCCGGAGCCAAGGGGTGACGAATGCCTTGAATCTCAATAATGCCTTTGGCGTTTTGTGGAGCTTTCACATTGCATTCCTGCTGGTTTAGGTTCATTTCAAGTCTTCCTTGAGGGAGGTGAGCGACAATTCTTGCCGATTCCAGCCCCCCAAGATTCGGAGCGATAAGATATTCGCTGCAGCCTGGTTTTTTGGGCTGGAGTCCCAATATTCCTTGGTACAAAACCGCTAAGGGCCCTGCGGCGCAGTGGCTCATCAGGTGAATTCCCCCTAATTCAATATCCCACATCTCCTCAAGAGTGCCGTTGAGCTGCACTGAGGGCAGGCCAGCCCACCTTTCCTTCAAGTCCCTTACTGCCGAATCAAGATGCCCCGATTTGATCAAGGCCCAGTAGAGCCAAGGGGTATTGGCGGGGTAACTGAGTCCGAGATTCTCTGGGCGTTCGGCCAAAACTTGGGCCATCTTGTTGGCTCCAGCCGGAGCCTGGTCAAAGAGCAGAGCTGAGGCAAGGCTTCGGTCGTCCATGCGGCCATCTGAGGAGTTTGCGAAGACCCCAAGGTCGTCTCGCCACCAGCGATCCTGAGCCATGGTGACCATCTCACCAGCTACTCCGCGCAGCCAGTCAGCGGATTGAAGATCATCAAGGGCTTCTGCAAGGGGAGCTAAGGCATGGCTGAGGGCGCCGGCGCCATAGAGAGTGAAGGCCAAGCTCTTTTCTTCCTGAGATCGGTAGGCGATATGATCAATCCAGACCGAATTGCTTCCTTCGCCCATTTTCACCGCATCCAGGATGCCATCGGTTCGGCTCTCTTCGATAAAGGCGGCAAATTTAAGAAGCTTCGGCCAGTTTTCACGGATTGGCTCGATGTCACCCGAGTTCATCCAGTAGTTGAAGTGGTCGAAGCAGAAGCCGATTGAATGGTCGATGATCGGCCCCCAGGTCGTCAAACCAAATGGCTTCTGCCAGAGCCTGCTCAGTCTGTCGGCACAGGGCCAAGAATCCATAAAGACACCGCTTGGCAGCTGCCCCATCGCGTAGGTTCTAAGAAATTTTGCGAAGACAGAATGAGTTCCAAATGCAGGCTGGACCAAGGCAAGCTGGTGTCCGCAGTCGCCTGAGTACTGCTGCCTTTCTCTTGCCATGCCGTCCACGACAATGTCTTGAATCGAGTTCTTGAAGGTTTGGACGTTGGCTTCAAAAACCATCTGAAGCGCGGAATCGCTGACTTCAAACTCAGGTTCGGATTCGAAGGCGAATTCGCGCACCCTCACCCCGGCCCGATGGATTGTCACAGGTCCATGAGCCGAGTGAACGTGCACCTGCAGATGCTTGACGGCCTCGTAGTCGAAGGCTTCCAGGCGGTTCAACCCCTCACGGCAGGTGAATCGGCTCCAAAGGTGAAAATGGTTCTCCAGCCAGCCCTTGTGTTTTGGGTGGACTGATTCTTGGCAGATTAATTCGACAACTGTTCCTGCTGGGGCAGTCAGTTCGACCCAAGGGAAGCCGATGGCCTCCTTCTCAAGATCGAACCTCATAGCCCGGCCTTCATCGGCTGAAAGTTCGAAGGTCAGTTCTGGCGATGTCGGTTCAATATCGAAGCAGGGAATCCGAAGGTCGAACCAGTCATCTGGGTTTCTGTGCCAAGTCAGCTTGTGTGCCTCGATAGGGGCTCCCAAGTCCAGGCAGATTTCCTTCATCAGAGGAATGCTTCTGGCTGAGAGGGCGGTAGCCCCTTCCTCCCAAATGATCCAATCTTGGTGATAGATGCCTTCTGTGCCTCCACTTGGGGTTTCACTTGGCGAGCAGGAAAGCTCTTTGGCCGAAAGCCAAGCCGAGTCATCAAAGTCTGCAGTGTCCCAGCCCTCTGGCTCCAGCCTCAAATCTCGCTGTTCCTGCAGAGACCTTAGGTACCAGCGGGGCGATGATCCCGGCTTTTGGCTGCGGTCAACAAGGCACTTCCACGATGAATCAGTTGAGACTGCTCCGTCTTCGCTCCAGCAGATGAGACCAGGCTTTCCAAAGGGCCAGGTTCCTTCGGGGTTGCCGTAATAAAGAACCCGGACGGCAAGGGTGTTTGTTCCGACTTGAAGATAGGGCGCTAGATCAAAGGGGTCTGCCTCCATTTGCCGAGGGTCGCATGGAGCAGGACCCCATTGGATCCTCTGCCCATTTACCCTCAGTTCGTATCGGCTGTCGGCACAAATGAATCCTTTCAAGGATTGAGGGACTTCTTTTAATTCGAAGGAAAAACGAAAAAGAGCAAAAGTGTTTGGAAGAGTTCTGCCCGCAGGAAGCCAGATCCATTTTGCCAATCCAGGCGCTAGCCCTTTGTTTTGCTGGTTCATTTGGTTAAATCTCTTAATAAAGTCCCGAAAATCTTGCAAAGTTGGTCCCAATCTTCCCGAATGCTTGCACCTATTTTCCTCATTTGGTAATCTAATCACCTGCGCCTAAGGCGATTTAACGATCGTGAGTCGGCGCCGACAGTCATAGGACGTTTCCGCACGAATAGGCGGGAATCACATAAAGGATCAGGTGCGTGAACGGTACGGCGGTTCCTTGATGTGAGAAGAGGCGAGTCCTCTCCTTCGACCCATGGCTGAGCTGTTCTGGGGTTTCACACCGGGGTCGTTCCCCTGGTGCCAAATGAAATTTAAGTAGGAACCTATAAAGTTGACCACGGTTATGCTCATCGCAGGAGCGGTGCTTGGGGCTGCAGTTGTGCCTCTCGGACGCCGCACTGGCATCTCACCTCTTGACTGGATCAAGAGAATCTTTCGCGTCAATCAGGCCGCCGCGCCTGCCATCGAACCTCCCACCATTGAAAACGACAAGGGTTGGAAGCTGATTCACTCTGACAACGTTGAATCGTTTGAAGAGTGGCTGAGAAAAGACTTCAACGGAAAGCCAAACGGCGTTGAAGAAAAGTCTCTGGGAAGCCACGTGCTGATTGAGCTCTTCGATTGCGACCCCAAGTCGCTCGAAACCCAGTCCGTCGTCGGAGCTGCCATGGTCGATGCTGCTACAGCCAGCGAAGCGACTATTGTCACCCACGACTTCCACGAGTTCCAGCCTTACGGAGTCAGTGGTGCGGTCATCATTCAAGAGTCGCATTACACGATTCACACTTGGCCCGAGCACGGCTACGCTGCTGTTGACCTCTTCTACTGTGGAGGCACCATCTACGTAGACCGAGCCGTCGAACTTTTGAAGGATCGATTCAAGCCAGGCCGAATCAAGTTTCTTGTCGTCAGGCGAGGAATTGAGTCGGAAGTTGACATCAACTCCTGAGGAACTCACTGCGTAGAAGAGGGAAGGACCAAACGGTCCTTCCCTCTTTCTTTTTGGTCCCAACCCCTTTCGTTATTGCAAATGAAGTGCAATAATATCTGCAATGGTTAAGTCTCAAGGCTCATGGCTGACAGGAATCGGCGCGGCGGCAGCAGCTCTGCTAGCGCACGTTCCCTGCTGCGGACTTAACCTCGCTCTCATCCTAGGGACGGCATCCAATTCCACCCTTCTGGCCGGTTTAAGCCCCTATCGAGGCTGGTTTGTGGCTCTTTCACTCGCTCTCAGCGCAGTGACCCTCTGGATGGCCTTCAAGCCTCACAAGGCGCATGCCTGTGGGGACTGCTGCCAGCCTGCCAGCCACAATTCACGAAGCTGGTTTAAGAAAGGTGCAGCGGTTGTTCTTGCCGGTGTTTCGATTGTAGGAATTTTCCTGGCACCTGCTGGCCATGTTCACGCTGTCACCGAGCATAGTCACTCTGATCATTCTGGACACGATCACTCCTGAGGTTTACGGGTAGGCAGTTCATACTGGCCTCCCCCAGTAGCGCATTATTCGATGAGGCTGGGGTGCCACGACCTTGACCGAGCCTGCGAGGTCTAGGTCGTGAATAGACAGTTTTCACATAACCCAAGGAGAGAACTGTCTGTTTCCTGCTCGACAGCAAGCTGGTCGAACAGGCCACCCACCCATCTTGGTAAACAGGCAGGGGGGTTAGGGGTGCCACGACCTTGACCGAGCCTGCGAGGTCTAGGTCGTGAATGACGTGGATTCTCATCGACGGATTCAAGGATGAAAGGGTGACTCTTCAGTTTCCCCTTCATTCTTCAAACCAAACCCTACTGGGTTCGAGGGTCTCTTAACCACTTGGCGTTCATCCCCACAAAGAGCCTGTTTCGTCCCCCGAAAAAGACAGACTTGCCCCTGAGGGCCGCAGGTGCAGTCGGCGCAGTACGAGGGAAGTAGGGGTTGACCATCAGTTCCAAGTCGCTGACCCCGGTGGGAATCCCTGAAAGGGGGTTGGCGGCTGTTTGGTAGTCAGTCACGGCCTGGTCTGGGGTCTTGCCCCACAAACTGTCTAAACCAACAGGTTCGGCTGCGTCATCAAAGCCCCACATCCAGTAGTTGACCTTAGGATCGTTGGGGTTGGGTCCAGAGTCCTGCTGGACTCTGACGTCAGTGCCGAACTTGCCTCTTGTACCCTGGCTCAGCCAGATGTCTCTGCTCTTTGCATAATCTCCTACGACGACAGGCGCCCATCCGGCTCTGGGGTCGCTCGGGGGCCATGTTGTCCAAGGACGAAAGCCGCCAGGCAGGGTGCCCTTTAAGTCTCGACGATCAGGAAATCTGTCGTCATAATCAGCAAGGTAAAGGCTGAAAGCTGTCCCAATCTGCTTCATGTGCATGAGGCACTGGGTCTGAACTGCCTTTTCTTTGGCTCTGGCGAAAACAGGAAAAAGGATCGCCGCCAAGATGGCAATGATCGCGATGACGACCAGGAGCTCGATGAGGGTGAAGGCTGCCCGGCTCTTAGGCCGAAAAAGGCAGGTGGTTGATGCCATCCTGCCTTAAGTCTACGCCGTTAGAACTTCGAGTTACTGACCTACGCCGCTCATGCCCATGAAGACGGCGCCAACAAGTCCCGTAAGAAGAGAACCTGCGACGATTGCCCACTTCTTGTCGTGCTGGAACTCAACCAGAGCATAGTAGAGGAAGTACAGGCCGCAGAGCAGGCTGACGATGCCCTTCCAGATCGCATTCTGAAAAGCATGGATCAGAATGATGATGCTGCAGACCAGACTTGCCAGGTAGCAGAGAATTCCAAGAATCATGAACACGATAGCTCTCCTTTTGCTCTGGCCATAATTGGCCTTACGCAGTCCCAGGATTAAACCCCTATATGACCAGGGATTGTGAATTTTTTCGCTCGAATCACAGTAAGAGAGAATCAGAGCTGATTTCTGCTGCCCGGTAGACTGAACTCAACGCCCTCTCATGAGCGAAATTCCCCCCAAGCTAGACGCCTCCGACCAGGGCGAACCCATGGCCGACTACGTCAGGCAGTTAGGCCTCGGTGAACAAAAGCCCAACCGCATTCTCTACGGCTGGCTGCTCATCGCCGTCTTGGGAACCCTCATGTTCGGCCTTCAGACTCTTCAGTATTTGGGCAAAGAGCCAGGCGAAAAGTCTTTCACCCAGCAGGAATCTGCTCTAAAGATGTCCGAGATTCAGGAGAAAGGCTTTAACTGGCTTTACTCAATGGCGGCCCAAAGCAAAGAAGACAAGGCCAAGGCTGACAACAATCTGGCGATCATGAAGAAGAAGGGGGCAGAAGACGTCCTCAAGGCTCTCGGGAAAGATATTGCCAAGAACGATTCTGCCGCTACCATAGCCCTTGCTGCCAGCATTAAGCTGAAACAGGCCCCGCCCAAAGAGGCTCTTGAAAGGCTCTCGAAAAGCAAAGATTCCAAACTCAAGCTTCTGCTAATCGAGCCCTCAAAAATCACTGCGGCCCAAGAAAAGCAGCTTTGGGAAATGGTGAGAGGGGGCAGCTATTCTCAGGGCCTTGCCGCTGCAGATGTTCTGAGCAAACGGCCTGGCGGTGAAAAGGCGAAGAATTCTGTCCTTCCAGATTCAGAAGTTTCGAGATCGATCTTCAGCGTTGTGCTGATGCTCGGACTTATCGGTCTGGGAACTCTGACCTTAGCTCTCGGCTGTGTTTTGCACTTTACAGGTTACTGGAAGTCCAAACGGATCTTGGTCGATCTTCCGACGGCAGACCGCTACGCCGTCTTTGTTGGGCTCTTCTTCGTTCTTTTTTTTCTGCTCCCATCTTTCGTCGCCTTGGCTATAAGGGGTCTGCCGATTGATGCGGGGCTCAAGACGCTCATTTCATTTGGCAGTCTCACAGTCGCTTTTCTGGCCCTCATCGGGCTGCCTCTTCACGGCAAGGCAATTCCCTATAGGCAGATCTTTGGCTCCTTTGAAAAGCCCTTCAGGCAGGTGATGGTCGGGTTCGCAGCCTATGCAGCCAACTTTCCCCTCATCGTGGTTTTGGCCATCGTGGTTTCACTCATCACGGCCCCCTTCAAAGATGTCCTGCCTCAACCCAGCCATCCGATCAATGAGATGATGTCGGGGAGCAATCCTTGGCCCATGATCTTCGCGGGGATGACTGCCGTTCTTCTTGCGCCCTTGCTCGAGGAGGTTGTGTTCCGTGGACTCTTCTTTCCGGCCTTGGCTCGAATCATGACTCCCTTGGCCGCCTGCATGCTGCAGGGATTCCTTTTCGCGGCCATCCATCCTCAGGGACTGCCAGCCATTCCTATGCTGATGGTTATCGGAGTTATGGGAAGTGTGGTTGCCTGGAAAGAAGGATCAATTCTTCCCGCGATGGTGATGCATGCCCTCCACAACGGCACGATCCTCTTTATCGGGATGAACCTGATGTGAGCCGGTTCTACTTCGATTCCGCCGCCACCACACCTCTTCTGCCGGAGGTGAGGCAGGCTATGGAGCCTTGGCTCTCGGCTGGCTGGGGAAACCCATCCAGCCTTCATGCCGATGGCCGAAAGGCAAAAGACGCCATCGATATCGCAAGGGTCACTTGTGCCGATGCCTTTGGCTGTCTGTTTGGCGAATTTCACTTCACCAGTGGTGGAACCGAATCCTGCAACTGGGGCGTGATCGGCGGAGCATTGGCCGCCGAGAAGGAAAGAAAGGAGGTGATTCTTGGAGCAGCCGAGCACCACGCCGTTCTTCACACCCAGGCTTGGCTTGAGAGGCTGGGTTTCACCGTTAGTCACGTAAAGTGCGATTCTGAAGCTCAGGCTGATCTCTCCCACTTAGCTCAGCTTGCGGGGCAGCAGACAGCGCTTGTCAGCCTGATGCACGCGAACAACGAGACGGGGCGATACAACCCGATTCTTGAAGCTTCAAAAATCGTTCGAGAGGCAGGAGCCCTCTTTCATGTCGATGCTGTCCAGACCTATCCTCACGTCAAGGTTACGGACCTCGAAGCAGACCTTGTTTCCGTGTCGGCCCATAAGTTCGGCGGGCCCAAGGGAGCTGGTGGTCTTTGGATCCGGGCCGGAGTCAAACCGGCCCCCATGATTGTCGGGGGAGGTCAGGAAAGAGAAATGAGGGCGGGGACTGAAAACACCGCCGCCATTGTGGGCATGGGAGAAGCGGTCCGGCAGCAGATGCTTCATCCGGAATGGCAGACAGCTAAATCTGCCGCAAGGTCTGCTTTTCTGGCTGAAGCCATGAAAACTCAAGGGGTGCGGATGACCTGCCCTGGTCTGCTGGATGACCCTCAGAGTTTTCTTCTTGGCCACCTGCACCTCATGACTCCTCTGCTAGCCGAAAGGGTCTTGATCAGGCTGGACCATGCCGGAATCAGCGCCTCCAGCGGAGCGGCCTGCAGCAGCGGGAGCTTAGAGCCCAGCCATGTTTTGGTGGCTTGTGGAGCCTCGGAGCAGGAAGCCAAGTGTGGGCTCCGGTTCAGCTTTGGTCACGAAGTCACCCCCGAAACGGCAGCTGAAGGAGGCCGCATCTTCCGCGAAGAATTCGAGAAGATGCTTAGCCTCCATTTGAGCTAAGTGAAAGAGATCAGCCCTTGAAGGTGGCTGTCTTCACAAGTCGATCGAAGTGCTTCTGCCAGGCGGCCTCAGACTTTCGGTCGGGGATTCGGACGCTCAAAGCCAGGAGTCCCTTTTCTGGGTGTCGAAGAAGCACGTAGCGCTTGTAGGCAAAACCCTCGGGGTTTGTGACGCTGAACACAGCAGCCTCAAGTCCATCTTCCCGCTTCGTCAGCTTGTAAGGAGAAGCCTTGTCGTTGGGGCTCTCTCTCATGATGAAGAAGAGTGAGGTGCGGTAGAGCGAATCCCATGACTGTCTTCCGGGAGGGGCTGTCATGACGCCCAGTTCTCCATCTGACTTGCTTGGAGCCATCTTTCTCTGTCCCCACTGAGTTTCTTCACTGACTTTCCAATCCTTCGGAACCTCGATAGTGTAGGTGGCGGCATTGACCCGCACATAGCCATCTTTGAGATCAGTCATCGAAGCATCTTTGGGCCCAGTCTGGACCAGCATGATGCCGGCCACAAAGGCTGCGATCGCGATGTTCATGGGCCAATCTACGGAACCAAGGGGGCATGTGTTGGCAAAGCGGTAAAACGGCGTGAACAAGGAAGACTCATGGCCAAGCCACAAAGCAGGCTCGACTCGCTAAAGAACCTCCAGACAGCAAATCTGGACCTTGCTTTCGCGTCCGCCTGTGGCAGTCTTATCATGGGGTCAATCCTCATTGGCTTCATTCAGTACCTCAAGGTTGGTGAAGCTAAAGGAGCGGACATTTGGATTGCTCTCTCGGCGGCCATTCCGGCCGCGATGAGCCTCATTCAAATCCCTGGGGCGATTTGGGGAAGAGGGGCAAAGTCTTATAAGGCCTTTGTCAAATGGGGAGGCTGGGGCTGGAGAATCTTCCATCTCCCCTTCATTCTTTTACCCTTCCTGGGTGTTTCGAATGATTTCAAGCTCTTCGCAGTCATTGTCTGTATCGGCTTGGCGGCTCTGTCTGGCGCCCTGATCAATCCTTTGTACAGCGACTGGCTGGCAGAAATGGTGCCGCCTTCCAGCCGCGGCTGGTACTTCTCCCGCCGCATGCTCTATGCGACTATCGCCTCGGCAGTCTCCGGACTCCTTGGCGGCTTGGCACTGGACTACTTCCGCAAGATTCAGCAGGAGCAGATGGGCTTCACCATCATCTTCGCATTTGCTGCGGCGATGGGCCTTATCTCCATGTACTACTTCCTTCGCATGGAGGACATGGAGCGCCCGAATGCGGTTCGGCCTAATCTTAAAGAAGGCCTGAGGCAGATCGCCAGTCCAGGAAAGGACAAGAACTTTCGCTATGTCCTGCTTTTCATGTTCATCTTTGCGGTGAGCCAGGGCTATGCCGGTCAGTTCTTTGGCGCCTACTGCCGAGAAATTCTGGACCTGCCCTTTACGGTTATTCAGCTTTTCGGCATCAGCCACACCATCTCCACAATCATTTTCATCCGAATGTGGGGGTTCTTGTGCGACCGGTACGGCAACAAGCCAATCTTGGTCTTAATGGTCGCGGGCGTAGCCATAACTCCGCTTCAGTGGCTTTTCCTTCATCCAGAAAACACTACGGCCAACGCGATCATCCTTATCAGCACTCACTTCTTTAACGGCATCGTCTGGTCGGGGGTCTCGGTCGCGCATGGCAACCTAAACATGGCGACTGCCGACAGCGACGACCGCCCCAATTATCTGGCAGCGGTGGCAGCAGTTTCTGCCATAGCCTTAGCCCTCTCGCCGATGCTCGGCTGGGTGAGTATGGAGTTCCTTCGCGACTGGGCAGGGAGTGCTGAATGGGCTTACAAATATCTCTTCATCATCGTCATCGTCATCAGAGTTTTCGCCTCAATCGCTCTCATGCCGATTAGGGAGCCCGGCGCGACAAGCCTAAGAGAGACTCTCGGGCAGATATCCAGAATCCGTCCGAAAGGAGTCAAGGCGATGAGGCAGATCACCGAAAGCCGCGACGAAGTGGCGCGAGAGGTGGCCCTTGCTCAAGTAGGCGAAGGCAGGATGGTGCTGGCTACCGCCGAGCTGGCCGGCAGTCTGGATGACCCTTCGCCGAGAGTGCGCCGCCAGGCCGCCAAAGCTTTGAGCCAGGTGCCTTCTGCCGATGCGGCCGAGGCTCTGATCCGCCACGCTGGCAACCACCCAGATCTGGTTGAAGAGGAGATTCTTGAAGCTCTTGGAGAGACAGCATCGCCAGACGCTGTAGGGATTCTCTCTGGCTTCCTGACTGACCCCAGGGCGACACTTCGACGCGCGGCCGCAAAGGCCCTTGGAAGATCAGGGCAGGAATCAGCTATCCCTGGTTTGTTGGAGGCAGCAAAGGAGGCAGGCGACCCAGACCTGAGGCGAGCCGCGCTTCAGGCCCTGCGTCTGCTTGAAGCCCGAGAAGCTTCTCAGCTCTTTGCTGATGCCCTGTGGGATCAGCACCCCTCAGTCAGAAGCGCTGGGGCAGAGGCGATCAGTGAACTGGCCTTGACTGAACTTGCCCCAACCCTGAGAGAATCGGTCCGGTGGTTTGGCGACGAAGCAGCGAGTGAGATGGCTTATGCTTTGGGAGTGGTGGGGGATATTGACGACCTGCCAGAAATTTTGAAAACTGGGAAAGGCATGGTCAGCCTGCCCTTGAGGCGAAGATGCCTCATGGGAGCGGCTCGCCTTCTGGGAGTTGAACCAGATTTTTATCGCTTGGTCACCCAAAAGGGAATGAGTCAAGACCAGGAAATGGTCAAGATTTTGCGGCCGGGATACCGAGTGCACCCTAACTGGGCAGAGGCTTTGGACCTCTACACGACGGATGATGAAGCGGGAGCTATTCAGGCTCTGTTAAAGGATAGGGATGGTCTGCCATGGGATGCTTTTCGACAAATTCACGTTGAAGAAGCCTTTCTTGTGGCAGTTTTGGCCGTAAAAGGCCAGAATGAAGGGCCTGACTCTCAATAATGAGATTTCTTCGCTCCAGCCGTCTGAGGTCAATCCTCATCATCCGAATATCCGCGATCCTCTTGATGGTCGTTTTTGGGATCGGAGCGAATATCTATGTCCGAGCCAGGCAGCAGATTGACCAGATAACCAGCCGAATTATTGTCAGCTCGGCCAGCCTGATTGATCAGAGAATGGAAGGCCTTCTGACCAGTGCAGAAAGTCAGGGCAGGGTTCTTGCTGGGATTTTAAGGTCATGGACGAGGTCACCAGAGGCTTCTGCCACTTATCCGGCTCGGCATTTGATTGAGCTGATGGCGGCAAATCCAGGCTTCAGCTCGGCTAGCCTTACCATTGAAAAATCAGGCGACTTGATTCGTGTCCAGCGGCAGGCAGATACATCGCTTGTCATTCAGATAAGCAGAATCGAGCAGGGGCGCAGATACCGCACAGATCTAGAGCCCTTCGGTCCCCTTCTGCGCCAGGTCCGGAGAGAAGCGTGGAAATACGAGCCAAGGCAGGAAGCCCACTACCAGCAGGCAAAGGCAGGCAAAGAGGTCATCTGGTCTCGAAGCTACGTCATCAAGTCGCCCAGTGGTCTTGATGCGCCAGGCGTCACCTGCGCAGTGCCGATTCTTGATGCATCAGGCCGACTTTTGGGAGTCCTGAGCGTCGACTTCACGCTGAATGACCTCAGCCGTTTTCTGCAGACTGTGGCGGTCGGAGAGAAGGGATTTGCCTTTTTGGCCGAGCGAGGCAACGACCGAATCAAGCTGATTGCCCACCCGGATGCGGCCAGAATTCTTGTCACCCGAGACGGTGTGCAGAGGATCGCCACCTTCAGCGAACTCAACGATCCTATTCTTCTGGCTCTGCTGCCCATGCTGGCGGGGACGCCCGACAATCCGAATGAGATCAGCCGAACAACTGTGAAGGTTGAGGCAGAGAACTGGCTTGTGGGCATGAAACGGGTCAGTCTCGAAAGGTCTCCAGACTGGATTGTTGCCGTTGTTGTGCCAGAAAGTGACTACACCCAAGGCCTAAGAGAGCAGGGAATCTTTATCCTGGTCATTGCCGCCGTGGCGCTCATGGGAGCCATTGCCGGAAGCATTGTTTTGGCCAACAAGGTCACAGAACCTATCAATGAGCTGATTAAAGAGACTGAGAAGATTCGAGAACTCGAACTCAGTCCTCGGGAGCTGCCGAACTCTGGCATCACAGAAATCGCGGCTCTTGCCGGATCGATGGAGCAGATGAAAGCTGGTCTGAGGTCGTTCCAAAAGCTCGTCCCGGCTGAATACGCCAAGTGGCTTTTGAAATCTGGCCACGAAGCCAGGCTGGGCGGAGAGAGAAGGCACATGACCATCTCCTTCGCTGACCTTATCGGCTTTACCAGCCTTTCAGAATCAGTCTCGCCTGAAAAGCTCTCTGAGATTCTTGCTCAGTATCTTGAGGTTCTGTCTCGACAGGTCGTGTTGAGCCAAGGCACAGTCGACAAGTTCAATGGTGACGACGTCATGTCCTTCTGGGGCGCTCCCAGCTTGGTGCCAGAACACGCCATTCTGGCCTGTCAGGCTGCCATGAAATCGAGGGAGGAGCTGGAATCTCGTTCACTGCGATGGCTTGAGCAGGGCATCCCCCGTCTCCGCGTCTCGTGGGGAATTTCCACCGGAGACGTGGTTGTGGGCAACGTGGGCAGTCAAGACCGAATGAACTACACGGTCATAGGCGATACGGTCAACCTGGCCAGCCGACTGCAGGGAATCAACCGAGTTTACGAGACTGAAATTTTGATCAGCTCCGCGACAAGAGCCGCCTGCGGTGACAAGATCGTCAGCCGAATGGTCGATTGGGTCGTGCCGCTCGGCAAAGAAAATGCTGTGGAGATTCATGAACTCATCGGCTTGACCGGTCAAGTTGACCCGGTTTGGGATGATGTTCTGGATCACTACGAAAAGGCGATCAACCTGATGGCCACGCGTGAGTGGGTCGCCGCAGAAGAACATCTTTTCAAGGTCTTAAACCTGCGGCCCGAAGATGGTCCTTCGCGAGTCATGATCGCCCGACTCGGCCGCTATAGAGTCAAGCCGCCTGAACCCGACTGGGATGGCAGCTTCAGGATCGGTTCAAAGTAGCTTAACTTTCGGGTAAGACTCGAATCATGATTCCTGGACCTCTCGGCAGTTTGGCCACGATTAAGCCATGGCGGACGAGGCGCTGTTCCACCTACGATCGAACGGGTGGAAACGCCGACTTCACCGTCCTGCCCGCTGGGGAAACACTCGTGCTTGCCGACATCAAGGGGGCAGGAATCATCCGCCACATCTGGATGACCCTTGAGTGCAAACAAGATCCTCTCTTTAAGCGAGGCTTGGTTCTTAAAGTCTATTGGGATGGCTGCCCCGATCCCAGCATCCTCAGCCCGATCGGCGACTTTTTTGGCCAGGGATGGGGGATGAACTACCCCTTCAGTTCTCTTCCTATGGCGGCTGCACCGGCTCATGGCAAGGCGCATGTCTGCACACTTCCCATGCCATTTGCAGAGGGAGCCAGGTTCGAACTGGTGAATGAATGCGGAGTTGAGATCGACCGTGTTTACGCCTACATTGACTATGAGGAGCTGTCAGAACTCCCGCCTGATCAGGGCCGGCTCCATGCCAGCTACCGTCAGGAACTCACCGAGCCCCACACAGAAAACGGAGAGAACGAGTGGGAAACTCTTGGCTCCTACGAACCCAACCCGACCGAAGAGGGCGGCTATGTCTGGCTGGATGTGAAGGGCAGAGGTCAGTTTGTTGGGATTCACTACTATGTTCAGTGCCCGACCCCTATGTGGTACGGAGAAGGGGACGACATCTTTCTGATTGACGGTGAGGCTTGGCCCGGACTGCATGGCACGGGGACAGAAGACTATTTCAACACTTCCTGGTCGCCTGAAGTCGTGTTTCAGCATCCCAGTTTTGGAATTGCTTATGCGCCAGATCAAGTGAATTCTGAGGGCCGGTTTGGCTGGCTCGGCAAAACCCATCTTTACCGCTGGCACCTTGATGATCCTATTCGGTTTGAGACTTCTCTCAAGGCGACTATTGAGCACGGCCACGCCAACTGTCTGACCCTGAATCTGGCCTCAGTCGCCTTTTGGTATCTGGATCAGGCTGAGGGTGTTCCGGCTTTGCCTCCTTACGAAGAACGGAAGCCTGTGCCGGATATCAGCGCTGTGGATGTTCATCGCTGGCGCGATGCCTGGCTGAGGGAGAATGGGGTCGATCGCCGCTGGGGTGTGTGATCCTTCGCGGCTCTAGGGTGATCTGGACTCTGACTTTAGATTTTTCTCTTTGAGTCATGCCTGACTGAGAATTGTACGTTCGTGGGTTTCACCCACGCCAACCACAGTTTCACGTCATTAGGATGACAGTGGATGGCCTGCAGCTTAGAGCCCCCACATTCACGACCTTCCTCGGCTGTCGCCTCAGAAGGTCGTGGCACCCGGAGGTTTGTATCTATTTTGATTAAAAGGGGTGGTTGTGGATGGCTCGCAGAGCAGCCGCGGCAAGCTTGCTGGGCCAGTTTCACGACCTGCTTCGGCTTTCGCCTCAGAAGGTCATGGCACCCGGAGGTTTGAATCTATCTTGATAACCGGGGTGGCCGTGGATGGCTCGCAGAGCAGCCGCGGCAAGCTTCCTTGGCCATGTTTCACGACCTGCTTCGGCTGTCGCCTCAGAAGGTCGTGGCACCCAGCCCAACTGGTTTCCTCACTGTGCCACTGGCAGCGCCAGTGCAATCACGAAGCCAAAAAAAGAACTGATGACTTGTCTCAGCCCTTAACCAGCTTCCTAAACTGATGCCGACCCACCCTAAGAATCCTACCCTCAAGATCATCCGGAGAGAACCGAGCCCCCACATCGCTGACCTTGTCGGCATCCAGAGAAACCGCGCCAGCCTTGATCAGGTCCTTAGCCGCTCCGTTGCTCTTGGCCAAGCCGAGAGCCGCAATCAGACCCCCAATCGCGACCTGACCCTCAACAACAAGGTCAGAAGGGATGACAGCTTCTTCGGCTTCAACAGGCTGGCTGCGCTTAGAAAAAGTCTCGACAAAGTAATTCTCAGCTTCGTCGGCAGCTTCGACTGAATGGTAGAGGGCAACAATCTCTTTGGCGAGCCTAACTTTGGCGTCCCGAGGGTTTTTGCCTTCGCCCAGCATCCCGCGAACCTCATCCATGGGGACGTCGGTGCAGAGCTCAAACCAGTTCTCAATCAGGTCATCGGGGATCGACATGGTCTTGCCGAACATGTCGTTGGGCGTATCGACAACCGAAACGTAGTTGCCCAAAGATTGGCTCATCTTTTCCTTGCCGTCGGTTCCGACCAGCAGGGGGCAGAGCAGAACGACCTGAGATTCCTGGCCGTATTCCCGCATCAAGTCGCGGCCGACCAAGTTGTTGAACTTCTGGTCGTTGCCGCCGAGCTCAACGTCAGCATTCAGTTCGACTGAGTCCATGCCCTGGCACAGGGGGTAGAGAATCTCGTGCATGGCAATGGGGCGCTGCTCCTTCCACCTCTTGGTGAAGTCATCGCGCTCCATGATTCGAGCAACTGTGTAGCGACTGCAGAGCCGAATCACGTCCTCGAAAGCCATCTTGCCGAGCCAGTCTTTGTTGTAGTAAATCTCGGTCTTTTCTGGGTCAAGAATCTTGTAGACCTGGCCCGAAACTGCCTCAACATTGGCCATCACTTCTTCGCGAGTAAGCTGCTTGCGGGTTTTGCTCTTGCCGCTCGGGTCGCCAATGAGGGCGGTGAAGTCTCCGATGATCAGGCAGGCTGTGTGGCCGAGCTTTTGAAAATCTCTCAGCTTGCGAAGAACAACAGCCCATCCCAGAGTAACGTGGGCGGCGGTGGGGTCGACTCCCAGCTTGACACGAAGAGGTCGGCCGAGCTTCAGTTTCTCGGCTAGGTCAGCTTCGCTGATGATCTCGGTGGTCCCCCTCCTAAGAATGGCTAGCTGCTCTTCGATGGTCATGCCCCTGAGTTTACCGAGGGGGGTGCCGGACCACTTGGTCCCCGGTGAGCGAAAGATCATGCTCAGCCTGATTGTCTTGGCCGCATCAATATCTGTCGGCGATTGAACCTAGGGCTCGTGATCCTCAGGCAGGCTTCAGGCGTTGAATGATGGAGCCTGGTACAACCGCAATGATGTTCGCCACATTGGCCCTCGCGGCCCTCACCAACAGCGTCTTCACCGAGCCTCGTCTGCCGGTAAAGGATGCTGTCATTCGGTCCGATGCGCCGGAGGCGAACTCTGGACGAGACTTCATTTTAGAAGTCGGTCCAGGCAAAGTCCTTCTAGTCCAGGATGATTCTCCCTCTCTCCTTATTCCTAAAAGAAGCGAGGTCTCTGAGGCGAGCTTGGTCATCCCCGTTAAAGAGGGATCGCCCCAAGTCGCTTCTGTTCGGCTTTTGAAGAAGCCTTGGAACGAGGGACAGGGCTGGCAGGGAAGGAATGGTCAAGCCGGGTCTGGAGCCACCTGGAGGTCGGCTCGATCTGGCAATGAAGCACTGAGGTGGACGACTCCTGGTGCCAGTGGTGAAGAAGACAGCCAGGCCTTGGAAGGCTGGAAAGCCGAAATGCAGGGCACCAAGCTGGTGATCTCTGGCCTGGCGGACAGCCTGAACAGAACTCTTCGTGACCCCAGCCGAGCCTACGGCTACCGCATCGAATTCTCGACTGTCGGGCAGATCGTTTCTGCCGAGGACCGAGCCGCTGGCCCCCGGTTTGATTTCAAAACAAGAGAAGCCCAGGGCATCAGGCAGGTCGATGTCCAGGAAGTCGTGCCTCTCAACGAAGGGAAATCAGCACTGCCAGCCTCTTGGGAAGCGAACCTGGTCAACCAAAGCCGACAAGATTTCAAAGGACTTAAAGCAGTCTGGACGGTCGGAGACAGGGTCATCACAACCCAAGACTTTGATCTTAATAGCGGCGAGGCCAAAAAGCTGACTGCTCCTTTGACCGGCAGATCAAATCACGAAACCCCGGCTGAATCACAAGTTTCGTTCAGAGTCGAGGGGCCAGGCGGATCTGTGGGGGCCGTGGTTGACCCTTGGGCCATGACAGTTTCACTCAATGCGGCAGGGACTCTGCGTGAGGCAGTAGATCGCTTGAACCGATGGGTTCTGCCCTACAGCCGATTCTCCTTTGCGCAAGAAGGGGTCGCCGAAAGATTTAGGTTTGCTGGTCCAAAAGAAAAGCCTGATATCGAGTTCCCTCTCCCCGCCGGAGTGAGAGGAATGGAAACCGAAGCAAGGAACCTGCTGGCCATGGCGGTCGGAGTCGAAGGTATTGAAAGGGATGGCTATGGCCTGACTCCTGACACGAGAGATGAAAGGCTCGGCATCCCGGGCGTTCCCCTCCCTGCACTCGGCTGGGGAAGCCGATTTGCCGATGACGGAATGGATATGCCGTCTGGTCTGCTTGGCAGGTTTGAGGCAGGAAATCTTCATCTCCTCCTCGGAGTGCGAGGGGAGGCCAGGTCAGCCTGGCGGCCAAGTCTTCCCACCTCTCTGGTGCTGCGCTGCTTTGACCAATCAGGCCGACCTCTCAACGAGGTTCCTCTTGAAGTGACCAGTACGAAGGCAGGAGGCAAAGAACCCCTCTGGAAGGGCAAGACCCTGGCTCAAGGCGGCGCCTTCCTAAATCCTGCTGCCTTTTCACCCTCGCGGCCCAACCTAGTTCTTGGCCCAGATGATTCGCTCGTCTTAACCTTCAGCAAAGGAATCAATCGTCATCAGGTGACTCTTTCATGGGCAGACCTCGTGGAAGAAGGCCTTCGTGGCCCAGCCGCAGCCGCTTCTATTGAACTCAGAATTCCTTCGATTGATGCAGAGATTGATCCCGAGGTCAACTTGGCGGAAGGCAAGACGGTCGAAGATTCGCTTGGCCGATTCCCGGCCCAGCTGGCTGGCTTGATTGATGGCAATTCTGCGACAACTGTCGAAATGCCTTCCTCAGAGGGAGGCTGGATTGAGATCGACCTCGGCAGAGAGAGGCCAGTTGCGGAAATTGAGATTCAGCATGTCGATGGCATTTGGAGATCCTTCAACATTTCCTACTACGGCACCTCACAGACTCCCGCTTCGGCTCAAAACTGGATTCAAGAAAGGGAATCGGCTTTGAGAACGAGCGGCGGAAAGACCATTTACAAAGGCAATCTCACTTTGATGAGATATGTGAGGCTGGTGCCGCTTTCAGGCTCGGCTGCAAAGATCAAAGAAGTCATCATTCGCACCGGGACTCCCGTCGATACCAAAACAAAGCCTGTAACGCCGCCGCCCTTCGGTAAGTAGCACTAGATGTGATTAAACGTTTGGGCTCTTTTGCTCTACCCCTCTTCTTGGCAGCTTCGGCTTCGGCCCAGCTGCCAAGCGAGCTTGAGGGCAGGCTGGATGCGCTTTTTGCTGAGAAGGCTGGTTCTGACGTGCCTGGGCTAGTGGCTGGCATCGTCAAAGACGGCAAACTCGTTTACGGCAAAGGATTTGGCTTGGGCAGCATGGAGCAGTTGGCTCCTCTTGGACCGAAATCTGTCATTGATGTCGGAAGCGTCACCAAGCACTTCACTTCAACCGCGATTCTGCTTTTGGAAGATGAAGGCAAGCTGAGCCTAGACGATGAAGTTCGCAAGTGGATTCCCAGCCTTCCCGATTTCGGCAAGCCGATCACGATCCGGAGGCTCCTCAACCACACCAGCGGCCTGAGGGATTACTTCACCCTTTTCGCACTCAAGGGTTGGCAGCTGGAAAGGCCAATCACTCCTGCCGAAGTCGTTGATCTAATGGCTGACCAGCAGGATCTCAACTTCGCCCCAGGAACCTCCTTCAACTACTGCAACACAGGCTATGTCCTGGCGTCAGAGATCGTTCAGAAGGCATCCAAGGAGCCGATGAGCGCCTACCTTAAGCGAAGAGTCTTTACCCCCTTGGGAATGAACTCGACCCTTTTGAACGACAACCCGGCGACGATCATCCCGAGAAGGGTTGACAGCTATCGCAAGGCGGCCACGACTTGGCAGAGACTTTCTGCACCGGCTATGACAGTCGGAGATGGCGGGCTTTACTCGTCGATTGAAGATTTCGCCAAGTGGGATATTGCACTAAAGAACGACACCATCAAGCTGAAGAAGGGAAGGCTGCTGGATCGGCTGACTGACACTTCAGGATTTCCTGCGATCGGAACCAACTATGGTCTTGGGCTCTTTGTCGATACCTTTGAGGGGGCCAAGAGAATTCAACACGGTGGTGATTGGCTTGGCTTCAACGCTCAGTATTCTATGTTCCCCGAGAAGGGCTTTTCCGTCATCACTTTTGCCAATGAAGGCACCCAGATCGGCAAGTCACTAAACTACGAAGCATCAAAGCTTATGCTGGCTTCCATGGCGACGGCCCCGGCAGCATCCGTAAAGGAAGGTGAAAAGAAGGAGACACCCTGGCCTGGAGGATTGATGTCGCAGATGGAGGGTGACTGGACCGCCAAGGGTGCAGGGGCCGAACTCAAAATCACTTTCAGAACCGCCAATGGCAGACCTGAGCTGCAGGCGGTGGGTCAGCCGGCCCTCAAGCTTTACGCTCTATCGGACACCCAGATTTTTGTGAAAGAAGTTGACCTTGTCATCAGCCGTACTGAAGTTGACGCGACGGGCAAGTGGACCAAGGCCACCCTCGAACAGAAAGTGGGGAACACCACCGTTAAGCTGGAAATGAGTCGCGCGACCCCTTTCGTGATGACCCAGGAACAGGCAGAGGGCCTTGCCGGGAAATACTGGAGTCCTGAGTTGAAGGAGATTTACACTCTCAAGGTCGTCCAAAATCGAGTTGCTTGGGAGCAGAACGGTCAGAGCCTCTTTCTGACTATGTCCTCACCAACTAAGGGGACAGTCAGCATGGTGACATTGAATTTTGTCATGGATGCCTCTGGCAGGGCGACGGGAGCTAAGCTCGATGCTGGTCGTGCGGTCGGGATTCGACTCGAAAAGCTTAAGTAGCCAGACGTGACTCACTAGTTCAAACTGAACAGAAGCCGAACGAGATTAGCCTCTTTCGACTCAGCAGCTGAAAACCCTGAGGGGCCAGAACCGTCTGTACCCTCAGGATCACCCGATGCTGAGTGCCAGTCTTGCCGCCGCCACCCTTGCCCCTGCCCTTCTTGGTCAAACGACCCTGACTCTCAAGCGAGTCAGAACAATGCCCTTCCGCATCGTCGCGGCTGCTGGCGCACCGACCGGAAACCTTGCTGCCATGAGCGGTGAAGACGGCTCAGTCCACTTGGTGGATGCAGCGACTGGGGTGGTAAAGCGCAGCCTCAAGGGTCATCCTCAGCCCTGCTACGGTGTGGCTTTTTCACCCGATGGAAAGCTTGTTGCCACAGGAGACGATTCGGGAAGAATCTGGATCTGGAACTCAGCCACAGGCGCAAAAGTTCGTGAGTTTTTGAGGGAAAAGGGCCACCAGCGTGGAGTCCAGTCCTTGACCTTTTCGCCTGATGGCAGACGAGTCATGAGTGTTGGCAAGGATGACGTGCTGATGCTCTGGAACATCACGGGCGGACACCCTGTTCAAAAGATTCCGAGTGGAGGAGCCAACTTCTACGGAGGCCGAATTCTGAGGTCTGGAGCAATCTTTGCCGGAACACTGGCTGAAGGCGCGCGCCTCTATGGTGCAGGACAAAGCAGTCCAGCCGCCACGCTTCGACGCCCCCAGGGAGCTGGCAGCAACGACATTGCCGTCAACAGAGAAGAAACTCGGGCCTACACTGCTGGCCGAGATGGCCGAGTCGCCATTTGGGATCTGAAGACTAGAGCTTCCGTGACCTCGGTTCAAGCCCATGATGATTGGGTCATCTACTGTGCCTTGGCTCCGAGTGGAAGGGTCTTGGCCACAAGCTCCAACGATCGGTCGATTCGCTTCTGGAACACGACTAACGGAGCTAAAATCGCTCAGCTTGACGAAATGAGCCCCGTGGGCTCGCCTCTCACCTGGACAGGCTCGGGCCGATATGTTATCGGCGCAGATGCCGCAGACCAGGCCGTCATCTACGATGTCAGTCCCATTCAGGCTGGTGCCGCACCTGCCAAGGCTCCTGTGAAGAGAACCGTTAAGCGAAAGCGCTGATCTTCCAAAGCTTCTCCTTTAGGTGCCTGGTCAGAATTCTTTCTGATCGGGCACACTTGTTTTGTGAGCTCTCCAACTTCCAGTCGCCATCGAATTCTGATGGCCGAAGCTCACGACCTTTCTGTCAAGGCGATTGAGCTTCTTTTGAGTTCTGGCGAGACAGAACTGGCCCAGCTTGATCGAGATGGTCTGAAAGTGAGGGGAAGTGATGCCGATGTCATCTGGCTGAAGCTGGGAACCAAGATTGACAAAGATCTCCTGGATTCTCTGCCTCGGCTGAAATGCCTTGCCTGCAACACAACTGGCCTTTCTCACATCGATCTTGCTGAAACGGAGCGGCGAGGCATTACTCTGCTGAGCTTGAAAGGAGAGGCGACCTTTCTGTCTGAGATTCGGGCCACGGCAGAACTGACCCTTTTTCTGACCCTTGCTCTGCTGCGCAGGGCCAAGCCGGCCTTCGCCATGGCTGAATCAGGAGCATGGGATCGGATGGCCTTGATCGGCAATGACTTGGACGGCAAAACAGTTGGACTGATAGGGTTTGGCCGCCTTGGACGAATCGCTGCAGAGCTCTTTTTGGCCTTTAGAGCCAAGGTGGTCGCCTATGATGTCGCCGACGTTGCACCGATGGAGGGAGTAAGAATGGCGGGTCTTGAAGAGGTGCTGGCCGCATCTGATATCGTCTCCCTCCACGCCTCCTATGCCCAAGATGAGCCGGTCATTCTAGGTCCGGAAGAGATGTCCGTGATCAAGCCAGGAGCTCTTTTGATCAACACTGCTAGAGGAGAGCTGATTGATGAAACTGCCCTTTTAACAGCTCTTCGATCAGGCAGACTCTCGGCCGCCCTAGATGTGCTTGCTGATGAGCAGGGACAGGATTTGAGTCAGAATCCTTTGGTTGTCTTTGCTCGGCACTCTCCGAATCTCATCTTGACTCCCCACTTGGGTGGAGCCACTAGGGAATCGAGCGAGAAGACAGAAGTTTTTATGGCTGAAAGAATTAAGGCATGGTGCGAGGCCAACCCAGCAAGTGAGGTGATGGGCTGATGTCGTTTTTCGCTGATCCGAATAGATGCCTCGTGATAGCTGAGGTTGCCCAGGCTCATGATGGCAGCCTCGGTCATGCTCATGCCTTCATCGATGCAGCCGCCAAGGCGGGGGCAGATGCGGTTAAGTTTCAAACCCACTTTGCGGATGAGGAATCGACTCCGGCTGACCAGTGGCGCGTGAAGTTCAGCCGACAAGATGCGACCCGCATGGATTACTGGCGTCGCATGGAGTTCACTCCAGAGCAGTGGCAGGGCCTCTTTGATCACTGCGCCGAGGCAGGAATTCTGTTCCTCTCTTCTGCCTTCTCTCCTAAGGCAGTCGATCTTTTGGAGAAGCTGGGAATGGCGGCATGGAAGGTCGCTAGTGGCGAAGTCACCAACATCATCCTTCTTCGCCAGATGATTGCCACGGGCAAGCCGATTCTCCTTTCCAGCGGCATGTCGACTTGGGATCAGCTTGACGCTGCAGTCGAATGGGTAAGGATGGGAGGCTGTGAACTGATGACCTTTCAGTGCACCACCGAGTATCCCACCCCTGCCGAGAAGGTGGGTCTCAACATCTTAGGGGAAATGCAGGCCCGCTACCAGGCTCCGGTTGGGCTAAGCGATCACTCCGGCACCATCTATCCTGGCTTGGCTGCCGCCGCCTGCGGAGCCCAGGCCGTCGAGGTTCATATCTGCTTTTCTAAGCAGGCCTTCGGGCCAGATATCCCTGCCTCCCTCGACTTGGATGATCTGAAGCGGCTCTGCGAGGGAGTGAGAATGATTGAATCCATGAGGCGGAACCCCATGGATAAAGAGGCGATCGCGGCCGAGAAAGCAGAGCTCAGAACCCTCTTTGGCAGAACGTTGGTGGCGGCTCAAGAAGTCTCAGCTGGCACTGTTCTGGGGCCAGAGCACCTTGCCCTCAAAAAGCCGGGGGGAGGACTGGGCCCTGACGCCTGGGATTCTGTATTGGGCCTCAGACTGAAGAGAGACTTGGCGAAGAACGAAGCTTTGACCTGGGAAGACGTGGAATGAAGAAGCGAAAAGTCGCTGTCGTAATGGTGGATAGGGCCAACTATGGCCGCCTGCAGCCCGTTTTGGCTGCCATTGAAGCTCACCCCGAGTTGGAGCTCTGCGTCATTGCAGGGGGCACCATGGTCCTTGAAAGGTTTGGCCGAGCGACTGATGTCGTCGAGCGAGACGGACACTCCATCGCTCAAGAGGTCTACATGGAGCTCGAGGGAAGCCACCCCATCACCATGGCTAAATCTGTCGGTCTTGGGGTCATTGAGTTCTCTTCTGCCCTTCAGCAGGAAAAGCCGGATGTTGTCTTTCTGATCGGAGACAGGTACGAGGCGCTTTCTGCGGCTATCGCCACCGCTTACATGAACATCTGCCTGGTTCATGCCCAGGGCGGCGAGGTTTCTGGATCGATTGATGAATCGGCCCGCCACGCCATCTCAAAATTTGCCCACTATCACATTCCTGCCACAAAACGTTCGGCTGAGTACCTGGTGCGGATGGGAGAAAGGCCAGACACAATTCTGACCGTTGGCTGCCCTTCGACTGATATCGCGGCGAGTTTGGCTGGCGAACCTCCGACGGAGCTTGTGAACTCTCGCGGAAGCGGAGCCACTATTGATCTCTCAAAGCCTTATCTTCTGACGGTCTTTCATCCCGTGACGACCGAGTTCGGGGGAGAAGCCATCCAGACGAGAGAGCTGATGACAGCTCTGCACCGAGTTGGAATGCCCACATTGCTCCTCTGGCCCAATATCGATGCTGGGTCGGATCACGTGAGCAAGGAGATTCGCCGGTTTAGAGATCAGCATAAGCCAGATTGGCTGAGGGTGATCGTCAACCTGACTCCGGAAGATTACGCAAGGGTCCTTAAGCACGCCGCCTGCGCAGTTGGCAACTCTTCAAGCTTTGTGCGGGATGCCGGCTGCTACGGAACCCCAGTTGTCCTCACCGGATCACGCCAAAATGGCCGCGAATGGGACGAGCATGTCACCCACGTTCCGGTTGAGGCTGACATCGTTGAGTCTGCCATCAAGGCTCAGGTGAGTTATGGCCGCTATCCCATTTCTCACCTCTATGGAGATGGAAAGGTTTCTGGCCGGATCGCTGATGTCTTGGCCCAACTCACCCCCTATCTGCAGAAAAGGCTCGCCTACGTGCTGGAAGAGGATTCATGCCAAAAGTAATCGTTGTCCGACACCCTCGGCCCATTGAAAGGTGGCGCAAGGTCTGCTACGGCTTTACCGATGTCGAGGTCGAGCCTCTGAGCCCGCAGGATCAAACTGCGCTCAATCGTCTGGCGAAGTCGGTGAATCGGGTCTATTCCAGCGACCTCACCCGCGCTCGTGTGCCAGCGGAAAAAGCTGCGGCTCTGGCCAAAAAGCCCTTGGTGCTCGACCCCAGGTTGAGAGAGATCAACATGGGAGCTTGGGAGGGGCGAAGCTGGGAAGAGATCGCCCGCGAAGACCCCGAAGCCCATGAGAACTGGGAAGAGGATGTTCTGCGCTTCTCACCTCCGGGAGGAGAATCTTTCCTCGACCTTGCCGCCCGCATTCGGTCATGGCTGATGGCTCTTCCGGATGAGGATGTTTTGGCTGTCGCTCATGGGGGAAGCATGAGGGCTCTGGTCCACATCACCTTGGAGATCCCTCTCCGGCGAGTTCCCGACTTACGGATGATCCACGGCCGGGCGGGTGTCTTCAGCAGGGAAGGGAATGACTGGCACCTGGATGGCTGGAATCTTCCTTTGTCGGCAGCGGCTTCTGATTTTGTGGGGTGAGGGTGCCCCGATTCCATCCATGAGGAACGCGCGGTGGGGAATGGAGACTGCTAACCATGCGGTAACCCGCCCGACAGCAGGCTGATTGTGCAGGAACCCCAAACATGATCCGAGTATCCGCGGCTGCCCTGCGGGCCATCCACTACCACCCATTGCCGATCTAGATCAGAGTTGGGTGGCGTGGGTGAAACCCACGCCACCCAACAACCCCCTAAGCCAGCCCTCCAAAGAGAGCTGCCACAGTCCTAACCCACCTCAACCGTCACAGGAGTCCCCGAAGCAGCGTTCGGAGCCACCCAGAGAGTCAGATCACAAGGCTCGACCCTTCTCACCATGTCCAGGCTGTAGAAAGAAAGCTCTTCCTTCGTCAGCATGAAGCGGACCTTTCTTGATTCGCCCGGAGCTAGGGTCACCCTTTCAAATCCCTTAAGCTCTCGAACAGGCCTCGAGATGCTGGTGGCCCTTTGGTTGATGTAAAGCTGAACCACCTCGGTTCCAGTTCGCGTTCCAGAGTTCGTGACTGTCGCCTGGACCTCAATCACAGCTCCATCTTCAATCTCCGCGGCTGAAGGAGTGCGGCCAAAAATGGAGGTTTCGGAGTAGTCGAATGTGGTGTAGGTCAGGCCCTCGCCAAAGGTGAAGAGGGGGGAAGTCTTCTCATCAAGGTAGCCCGTCATAAACCGCTGAGCGGCGGCATCGGTGGGGGCAGGGCGGCCCGTGTTAAGGGCGTTGTAGTAGATCGGAACCTGACCCAAAGATCGGGGGAAGCTGACTGTCAGTCGGCCTTCAGGGCTGGCTTCTCCGGTAAGGACTCGAACCAAGGCGGGGCCGGCCTGGACTCCTGGGAACCAGGAAATCATTACAGCATTCGAAAGCGAAACTTCGGTAGGCAGAGCCAAGGGGCGTCCACAGAAAACCAGCAGAACGATCTGCTTGCCTGTCGCGGCAACTGCCTTAAGCAGAGCCTGCTGATTACCAGGAAGGCCAATCTCGGTGCGAGAAAGAGCTTCGCCGGACATCCAGCGGCTTTCGCCAAGAGCCATTACGACAACATCTGCCGAAGCGGCCGCCGCGACAGCTTCAGCGAATCCATCTTCAGATTCGCCAGAAATCTCCGTTCCTTTGGCGTAGACAAACTGCCCGGCTAGGCTGGAATCAAAGGCGGCCTTGAGAGAAACAACGTCCTCCTTTCTTCCTGCACAAGCCCATTCGCCCAGCATGTCGTCTGCATTGTCGGCAAGAGGTCCGATCAGGGCGATCTTTTTGCCTGGCTGAAGAGGAAGGAGTTCACCTTCGTTCTTCAAGAGAACAAACGACTTCTCAGCGGCCTCTCTTGCGACTGCAATGTGCTCATCACACAGAATCACCTTCTCGCTCAAGGTCTCATCTGTGTAGGGGTTTTCCAGCAGCCCCATGGCGCACTTGACCAAAAGGATTCGGTGGACTGACTGGTCGATTTCTTCTACCGGAACCTTGCCCTCTTCAACAAGCTCCAGAAGATGATTCATGAAGGCAGAGGCGCACATGTCCATATCGACTCCGCAGTAAAGAGCCTTCTTGGCGCATTCCTTAAGGTCGCGGGCGATTCCGTGCTGAATCAATTCTCCAACCGCAGCCCAGTCGCTGACGACGAAACCTTCAAAACCCCACTCATCGCGCAGAATTTCGGTCAGCAGCCTTCGGCTTCCGGCAGGGGGAACACCGTGCACTGCACTGAAGCCAGACATAAATGTTCCGACTCCAGCATCGACGGCTGCCTTGAAGGTGGGGAGGTGAGTCTCGCGCAGAGTTCGGTCAGAAACTTCAGCGGTGTTGTATTCCTTGCCAGATTCCACCGCGCCGTATGCGGCAAAGTGCTTGGCGCAGGCGACCATAGAAGTTGGAGCGGTGAGGTCGTCGCCCTGGTAGCCCTTTACATAGGCCTGAGCAATCTTGCAGCCCAGATAAGGGTCTTCGCCGGGGCTCTCCATCATCCTGCCCCAGCGGGCATCTCGCCCAATATCGATCATAGGAGCAAAGGTCCAGCGGATGCCTTCACTTGTCGCTTCGACCGCGGCCACGCGGGCAGTCTTTTTGATGAGGTCGGTGTTCCAAGAGGCAGCCAGGCCAAGCGAGATGGGGAAGATGGTGCGGTAGCCGTGAATGACATCCAGCCCGTAAAGCAGGGGAATTTTGAGCCTAGAATTTTCGACTGCCACCTTCTGAAGCTGATTGATCTTGGCCGCTCCAGTTGTGTTGAGAATCGAGCCTAGACCACCCTTGCTGATCATTTCTTCGGCCTGAATCTGGCCATGCTCGGGCCCAGTTGCCAGCTGCATTGAAAACTGGACGAGCTGGCCAATTTTCTCTTCTAGGGTCATTTGTGCCAGAAGATCCTTCGCTTGCTGCCTTGCCTCTGCGCTTGCCGGAAAGTGGCTTGTTGCCTGGGTGTTGGCTGGTGAAGAAGAGGTCATGGCAGGGTCACACTCACGAAAGAGAAGGAGAATCTGGGGGCAGATTCTCCTCTCAAGGTTATGGCATAGCGGGCCCTATCAAGTCCGGTCCCGCCCGGTCCAAGGTCGGCCTCTGATCGAGGTTTTGGACCGACGGCATCCAGCAATCCCTTAACAGAAAAGGGCAGAACCCTAACCCACTAGGTTGACTGGAGCCCCGGCCAAATACGAACGGACGTTTTCAGCCGTCGCCGCGATCAGGCGGGTTCGAGCCTCTTTTGTTGCCCAGGCCACATGAGGAGTGATGACGCAGTTGGGAGCGCCGATCAAGGGGTGGTCGGCAACAGGGGGTTCAACCGAAGTCACGTCCGTGCCAAACCCTCCCAGTCGTCCCGACTTCAGGGCTTCTGAAACAGCCGCCTCGTCACAGACTGCTCCTCTCGCCAGATTCAATAGGATCGCGTCAGGCTTCATGAGGGAGAGGGTCTCTTCGTTCATCAAGTGCCGAGTCTCCGGCTTGAGGGGGACATGAAGCGAAACGACATCTGCCCAGGCCAGTCCTTCGTCCAGGTCGATCTTTCCAGAAGCTGGCCGACCAGGAAGCTGAGCCGCCTTGACATTCATTCCTAGAGCTTCGGCACAGGCACCCATTCGGCTGCCGATGGCTCCCCACCCGATCACCAAAAAGTTCCTGCCCGCCAGTTCTGTCAAGGGAGTGAGGGCCATGCTCCATGGCGAGCGCGAAGATTGGCTCCATCTGCCGGCATGAACCGCGGCCGAGTGAAGTCCGACGTGATTAACCAGTTCCAGGAGCAGCGCCAGTCCAGCTTGGACGACAGATGCGGTGCTGTAGCCAGAAACGTTGGAAACCTTGATTCCTGCCTCCTTCGCGGCCGCCACATCAATCACATCGTAGCCAGTCGCGAGGACAGAAATGAACTTGAGATCAGGGCAGGCGGCAATCACTTCTGCCCCGATCTTGACCTTGTTGGTGATAGCGATCTCGGCTCCAGCCAGCCGCTCAATCACCTCATTCGGAGCTGTTTTCTCGTAAATCGTCAGGTCGCCCAGGGCAGCCAAGGCATCCCAGCTAAGGTCGCCAGGGTTGGCTTCGTGAGCGTCGAGAATGACAATGCGTGGCATGGAGGTGAGAATCACACATTTTTGTTGAGTCTCTGGGGACTCGGCAGTTTGGCAAAGCCTGGCAGTTAGACCGGCAGAAGCTCACTGATCTTGCCCTCAAGGCGGCAAAGGGCTAGCCAGAAATGAGTTTTCTAAAGGCTTCATCAAGTTCTGGACCCTTCTTTTCTCTAGGGTCGCGCTTGAACTTTTTGCTTTCCCAGTAAGCCATCTTCTCTGTAATCCAGCCGTCAATGGCTTGAATGCGAGGGCCAAGGTTCGATTCGAATCCCTGCCGCTTTTGGGCGGTAAGGGCATCAATCGCCTTCCGGACTTCACCTTCTGGGTGCAGCTCTCGGACAATTTGGGTGAAGTCCGTAGGAGGGACTCCTCTCCCCGAATGAATCCACTCCAGAGCCATAAGGGGCCTCAGAGTATAGAAGTACTTTTTCAGCTTAACTTCTGGGCCAGAACCCAAACCCGACTGGCTGTTTTGAGCCATGCGAAGGTAGTGATAGCTGACCGAATCAACCCGAAAACAGACTTGCGCCAGACGCTGAAGCTCGGCCAGGGCCGAAGTATCTTCTCGGTAAATGATGGGCGAGTTCAGCCATTCAAGAAGGGGAGGATTTGATTTCATCATGAGGCCGAAGGCTTTCCTCAAATCCCAGCCATTGATATCCAAATCCTCTGAAATCGGGACCTCAATGACATCTCTAAAAGGAGTCACCCGCAGATACCAGTCCGGTTTGTGGCAGTACACAAACCGGACGTCGTAGTCGCTGTCTGCCGATGGGAAACCCCAGGCGCGAGAGCCAGATTCGCAGGCGAAAAGGATTCTCACTCCTTTTTCCGCTTCAATCCGGTCTAGTTCTACGGATATTCTCTCTTCGACTGACATGACGGCAGGGTATCAGGAATCAGTTCTTGGATTCTGAGGCCTGTCTCTGCTCAAACCAATTGAGTGAGAGAAGAAGCACAAAGGCTCCGATGGTGTAGGTGAAGAGGTTTGCGGCTCCATCGTTGTCACCAGTGAGTCTCAGACCAAATCCAAGCTGAATGAAGACAAGGGTGGAAAGGATGACGGCAGCCTTGATGAGAGGAGCTTTCTTTCCGGGCAGGAACTCGCCGGTCAAAAGAGAACCAACCGCAAGGAGGCCCGCGATGGCTTCAAGAATCGCGATTGAGTAGTAGCTTGCCGGAATGCCGGGGAAGCTGGCCAGGAAGGTCGTGCTGAATCTTTCTGCAAAGCCTCCTGGCACTCCGCCTGCCGAAAGCTTGTTCCAGGCAGGAATGATCCAAGTGACACCGAGCAGCAGGGCAGCGGAAACCCTCACTAGAGGCAGGGTAAGTCGGTCGATTGTGTCGTTCATGCTCTTCCCAAAATCTAAAGCTTTAGTACGCATCCTTTTTCAAGTTCTGCTGATGCGCCTGGGGCTGCTCGACTTAAAGTCTAGGGCGGCAAGGGAAATGGATTTTTGTTCAAGGGTCTTGAACAATTCTCAGCACTATTCGTCAATCAAGAAAAGTAGGTTTAAAATCCTAACACTTCTTAACTCGCCCTGGGGGTAGCATCACCCCCACAATGGATCGTCGCGAGTTCCTTATTGCATCTGGAGCTGTTGCTGCGGGATTTGCGATTTCTCCCCTTGGTCCAGCTCTGAACTGGATTAACCTCCCTTATGATGCCGAAGGGAACCGATATGTCGAAGGTGTCGTCTTTCACGACAGATCTGGTGAAGGGGTAAGGCAGAGAGGAGATCGGGGAATCGCAGGTGTCTGTGTTTCCAACGGGCGCGACGTCGTAAAAACCGACTCTCAAGGCAGATGGCGTCTGGCTGTTGATGAGGACGACATTATCTTCGTCATCAAACCATCGGGCTGGAAGGTGCCGGTTGATCCTGCGTTTCAGCTCCTTCGCTTCTACACGATTCATAAACCCAAGGGTTCGCCAGACTATCGCTACAAGGGAGTGGACCCAACAGGCGACCTGCCCCAATCGGTTGATTTCGGGCTTCAGCCTCAGAAAGAAGACAAGCGGTTTAAAATGGTTCTCTTTGGCGACCCTCAGCCAAGAAACCAGACTGAAATCAACTACATGGCTCACGACGTAATCGAGCAGGTGATTCGTGATGCCGCTTCTGAAAACGCCAAGTTCGGATTAAGCCTTGGCGATGAGATGTTTGATGTTCTGAGCCTTTATGAGAGTCAGAACAGAACCATCGGCAAGGTGGGGATTCCTTGGTACAACGTTGTGGGCAACCATGACCTGAACTTCGATGCCCCCGACAACTCCACTTCAACAGAGACTTTCCAGAGAGTTTTCGGACCGACCTGCTACGCCTTCAACTACGGCAATGTTCACTTTATCGTGATCAACGATGTTGTCTGGGAGGGTAAGGCGAAGGCCCGCTATCACGGAGAAATCACCCGAGAGCAGCTTGAGTTCGTGAAGAACGATTTGGTTCATGTTCCCAACGATCAGCTGGTGGTTGTCGCCATGCACATTCCGATCATGGGCGTTGACAACAAAGAAGAGCTTTTTAGGCTGATCGAACACAGGCCCTATACTCTCAGCTTTTCGGCCCACACTCATGTTCAGCGCAATTTGTTTCTGACCGAGAAGGATGGCTGGAAAGGCAGAGTGCCTCACCACCATCTCAACCATGTGACAGTGTGCGGATCGTGGTGGCGAGGAGCCACAGATGAGAGAGGGATCCCCCACGCGACAATGAGTGATGGCGGCCCGAATGGCTACTCGATTGTTGAGTTCAGCGGGCGAGATTACAAGGTCTCTTTCAGGCCAGCCAGCCGCCCAGAATGGGATCAGATGAGAATCTGGCTGCCGGAAGAAATGACTTCAGTTGAGGCGGGGCGGACTGAGGTGATTGTCAATGTCTTTGCCGGTTCAGAGAAGTCCGTCGTCGAGATGTCCCTTGATGGATCTGACTGGAAGCCCATGCAGCAGTTCACGGGCAAGGACCCTCATTACGTTCAGCTCAAGGCCCTTGAGACTTCGCCTAAGCCGCCTAATGGCTCTCTTCTTCCTGGCCCTTCCGATACTCCCCACCTTTGGAAGGTCAAGCTGCCAAGGGGTCTGAAGGAAGGCACGCACAAGGTGGATGTTCGGACGACCGACATGTACGGCCAGCTCTACAAAGATCAGCGGATCTTTAGAGTGGTCGGCTAGATTTAGGGGGGCCTTATCGAGGCCAATCAGGAACGCTCAGTCTTTAGCTCGCGGTCACGAGCTAGGCGGGAATCACTGAAGTAGGAATCCGCGCTAGCCTCCTCTACAGTTCTGTTCTTCGTGGGTTTCACCCATGCCACCCACACCTAAGGAATAGTTGAAAAGGTCTGGGTGGCAGGGGCAGCGCCCCTGAACAGGCAGTTTTAAGTTAGAGCTAGTCCTAACCTCCGCTTTGACGAAAGTTTATGTGGCCTGGTTGAGCTCTGCTCAGCCAGGAACGCTCAGTCTTTAGCTCGCCTTCACGACCTAGTCCTCGCAGGCTCGGACAAGGATCGTGGCACCCGGATTCTTCTTCTTGAGCGTGGGGGGGAATCACTGAAGTAGGAATCCGCGCTAGCCTCCTCTACAGTTCTGTTCTTCGTGGGTTTCACCCACGCCACCCACACCTAAGGATTATTTAAAGAGGTCTGGGTGGCAGGGGCAGCGCCCCTGAACAGGCAAGTTTTAAGTTAGAGCTAGTCCTAACATCTACTAAGTGGGGTGGCCTGTTCGATCAGCTCTGCTGTCGGGCGGGATATGTTAAACAAAAAATAGTTGAAACTGCACTGGCGATGCCAGTGGCACAGATGTTTTCCTCTTTCTCGGAGAGAAATGTGGCCTGGTTTAGCTCTGCTAAGCCAGGAACGTAATGTCTAAATTCTCCATTCACGACCTAGTCCTCGCAGGCTCGGACAAGGATCCGGGCACCCGATCTTTCCACTCAATGACGTGTAGGGACAGTAACTCTGCGAACAAACAAGACTCCACCCAATACAATCTCGCTGCAGAGGAAGCGGACGAACTGCTAAAGCGTGATTAGGGGTAAGGGTTTACACAAGATGATCCGAATCAACCGCACGGCAGCGATTGCCGGAATCCTGACATTAGCGTCAGTTCCCGCCTACGCCTCAAAGCTCGTGGAAGTTCAGACACTGGACGAAGAGCACATCATGCTCAGGTTCCAGGACGCATGGGTTCACCATGACGAGGACATCACCGCTCCAGGAGCAAACCAGGGCCACGAATCACGGAGCAAAGATCGGATCGAAGTCTTCGGCAGCCCCTTGGACCTTGCTGCCGCTGTCCAGAATAATTCCTACAGCATCATTTCGACGGACGACTCTGGCTTTGCTATGCCAGTCATGCCCGCCAAGGTCTTTAGAAAAACTAAGGTCAGCGGCACGGCATGGAAGTGGCCCGACCCCGACCTGACTTACGAACATACTCTTTTCCTCAAGCTTCCCAAGAAGCTGCAACAGGGTAGAAGCTACAAAATCGCCATCAACGGGGCGACGAAGTCAGATTCTAAAGAATCCAGCTTCACCTACGACTACTTCAAGAATCTTTCCGAAGCAGTCCATGTCAACTTGATCGGCTATCAGAACACCCAGACAGCCAGCAAAGCCGCCGACCTTTACCTTTGGATGGGGGATGGCGGGGCGAGAGACTATTCGGCCTTTGTAGGACGGAGGGTTTATCTGGTTGACACCAAGTCCGGAAAACCCACCGAAGTCGGAAAGGTGGCGTTTTGGAAGAAGAGCGCTCAGGATTACGGCAACTGGAATCTGACCCGGTCCGATGTTTGGACAGCAGATTTCAATAACTTCACAGGAACTGGCACTTTCCGATTGGCCATTGAGGGAGTCGGTGCCAGCCCAGAGTTCGAGCTCAGACCAGACCTTTACTTTGAGCCCTTCAAGACATCGACACGCGGCTTCTACTACATGAGAATCGGTGAGCCGACCACCATGAAGCCGACTCCGCGTCAGCCGAGGTTCATCCCTGGCAAGGATCCTCAAGGCTTTACCGTCTACCTGACCACCTATTCACCCTGGCATCCCGATTGGAAGAAAGGCCAGGGCGACCAGTGGGATGTGAAGGATTGGTCGAAGTACATGGAGCCAGGCAAGCCGACTAATCCCAATGCCTATGGGGGCCACTCGGACGCTCTCGACTGGGACAGGCACCTTGGGCATCAGTCAATCATCTGGGACATCCTTCTGCCCTACATCATCACCAACGGCAAGGGAGGGGAAGACAATCTCGACATTCTCGAAAGCGGAAACGGGATTCCCGACATCATCGACGAAGCACAGAACGAGGTGGATTTTTGGCTGAGACTGCGTGATACCAAGGGTGGATACGCCACGGGCCTCAACAACCCGAGCAGCGACCATAAGGTGATGTACCAAGCAGCGGCTCGCCCCTGGATGGCTTGGTCGAACGCCGCCAACGCCGCCATGCTGGCCGACGCCTTTAGGATTGCTAAAAAGCCTGCCTTGATGAACAAGTACAAGACCGCCGCGCTTTCTGCTTGGCAGACAGCCAACGAACAGGATCTTGACGAAAACTACACTGTCGGCAATGGAAAGATTCGTGGACGAGACCTGAAACAGCTGGCTGCTGCCTGCCTTTACAACGTGACAGGTGAGAAGCGGTTTGAAGATATCGTCGCAGCAGAATCTGTGGTGAAGAACTCTCAGAGCGACACGGAGGTTCTGGACCAATACAATCAACTTTGGGGAACGGCGGTCTATTTGGGAACAGATAAGTTCAAATGGCAACCAGTCCGCCATGCGGGACTTGTCAGAAACATGAAGGCATCGGTCCTTCAGGAGGCGTTGAAGAAGAATGTAGTGCCTTCAGAAACTCTGCCTTCAAGGCGCTCGGCGGATACCGCCTTTGGGTGGTTCCAGTCGATCCAAGAGGTGCAGAAAGCAGTCGTCGCTCATAACTTTGCAGGCGACCCAGCCATGAAGCAAAGGATTCTGCGGGCCTTGATTCTTGAAGCTGACTGGGGGCTGGGCCGAAACCCCATGAACATGTCTCAGATGACAGGAATCGGCAGCCGGCGGCCCGACCGAATCTACACTTCCGGCCAAAACGATGGATTCCCTGAAGTTCACCCGGGCCACACTCCCTACATGAACTCCGAGCCATGGGGATCTGGTTTCATGGCCGACCCCCGTTACTATGCGAGCCGCGGATACCCCGATTGGAGCCAGTGGCCGCAGGGTGAAGCTCTTTGGCGGGCCCCCTACTGCTACTCAAACAACGAGTTCACTCCCCAGCAGAGCATGAAGGGCAAGCACCTTCTTCTGGCTTACTTGTACGCGTTGGGGGCCGAGAGGAAATAGCTCTTGAATAGAGATCCGTGAAGCGGATGCTCTGAATCGTGCCCCTCTCGTTTTGAGGCTAGAACTAAATGGGCGGGGTTCATCTATGTGCAGTCACATGACGGAACATACAATGCCTCAATCGAAGCTAAAATGAACCTGCGACTCAAAGAGGAGACCCCTAGAATGAACAACCAAGTAGTCGAGATTTCAGTTTCGGATGTTGAAAGAGCGGCAGGAACACTGAACCCAGAAAACCTCAAGAAAGCAGTTGAAGCGGTCCTCGAGGATGGCATCGTTGTTCTGCTTGACGTTGTGTCTCAAAACTCCATTTCTGCCTTGAAAGAAAAGTCACTGGCTGATACCGAGGCTCTTCTAAATCGAAAGGATGTCCCCTTCAACTGGTCGCGCGGAAACATTCAGCAGAGTCCTCCCCCCTTCCCCCCCTATCTCTTCAGAGATGTCTTGGTCAACGACCTCGTCATTTCTGTTTCTAAGGGAGTTCTTGGAGCCGGAATCCAGTGCGACTTTTACAGCGGAAACACGGCTCTTCCAAGTGAAACACGTCAGCCAGTCCATGCCGATATTGGGCAGCTTTGGCCAAACCTTAAGGTCGTCCCACCACCTCACATGCTGGTCGTCAATGTGCCTTTGGTAGACATGGGGCCAGAAAACGGCAGCACCGAGGTGTGGCTTGGCACCCACAAAGACACCCATGTTGCGATGCAGAATGGCGATATTGAACTCCCAGACCACAAACTGGAGGCGCAGAAAGCCATCGCTCCTCCTATTCAGCCTGTAGTTAAAGCCGGAAGCGTGGTGATTCGGGACATTAGAATGTGGCACGCGGGAATGCCCAACCACACACCCGATCCTCGCCCCATGATCGCCATGATTCACACCATCGGCTGGTGGCCCACAGGATCAATCCGCTTCGCCAAGGGGTCAGAAGAGTTCCTTGAGCACCCTGATCTGAGATGGAAGGCGGAGTACACCGACGAAGTTCTGGACCACATCGCTGAGGTCAGCGGATACAAAGCTGAGCTCGCAGTGGAATCCTGAGCCAAGAAGACGGCACGGCTTGGGAGTCATCAGGCAGAATAAAACTGGCTTCCAAGCTTGACCATGATCCACCTCTCCGATCTGCCACATGACTATTACGAAAGGGTCTATGCCGGAATCCTGGGCAAGATCATCGGGGTCTACCTTGGCCGACCTTTCGAGCAGTGTTCGCACGAAGATATTGACCAGCGTTTGGGTGAGATTTGGTACTACGTCCACGACCGCCTGGGTGTGCCTCTCATCGTCGCTGACGATGACATTTCTGGAACCTTTACCTTTGTTCGAGCTCTGGAGGACTATGGCTTTGACCCCCACCTGACTCCTAAGCAGATCGGCCAATCCTGGCTGAACTACATCATTGAAAATCGAACGATTCTGTGGTGGGGCGGCATGGGGACATCCACCGAGCACACGGCTTTCTTGAGACTGAAGAACGGGATTTCTGCCCCGGAAAGCGGATCAGCAGCACTAAACACTACTATTGTCGCCGAGCAGATTGGGGCGCAGATCTTTATTGATGCCTGGGGCCTGCTTAACCCCAACGATCCCGAAAGAGCGGCAGATTTCGCGCGCCGAGCGGGAAGCGTCAGCCACGATGGAGAAGCAATCTACGGAGCTCAGGTCGTGGCGGCAATGGTCGCGGCGGCCTTTAAGCACCAAACAATCCATCAGCTTCTAGATACCGGTGTCAGGGTCATTCCGGCTGATTCACAAATCGCCCGCTTGATCAACGAGATCCGCGACTGGCACTCTGCTCAGCCTCACGATTGGAGGGCAACGAGGCAGAAAATCGCAGACAAGTACGGCTACGACAAGTTCGGAGGCGGCTGCCACATGGTCCCCAACCATGCCCTCATCATCCATTCTCTGCTGCACGGTGAGGGAGATTTCCAGAAATCTCTGATGATCGTGAACACCAGTGGGTGGGACACAGACTGCAATTCGGGGAATGTCGGCTGTATCTTAGGCGTCCTTGGCGGATTGACTGGCCTTGAAAGTGGTCCTGACTTTCGCGGACCAGTGGCAGACCGTCTTCTTCTGCCAACCGCCGATGGCGGACGCTGCGTAAGCGATGCCTTGGCCGAAGCTGACCGACTTGTTGTTGCCGCCCACAAAATGCGGGGCTCGAGCTGGAAGGCCCCTAAGGATGGGGCGAAGTTTCACTTCTCGCTCCCTGGGTCAACTCAGGGCTGGACTGCCAGCGAATCACCAAGTTTTGCCGGGGCTCTCGTTGTCGAAAACTCTGGTCACGGCAGCCTGAGAATCAAGGCGAAAGATCTGGCGTACGGCCGGCCAGGCCTCGCCAGCACTCCGACCTTTCCAACCAAAGAGCAGCTCGGCACCAAGGGCTACACCATTGCCGCTTCCCCCACCCTTTACCCCGGGCAGGTTGTCTGTGCTTTATTCGGCGCACCAAGTTCAAATCGCTCTGAAGTCAAAGTTTCACTATGCCTGCATCACTATGGTCCCCAGGATGACCTGCAAGTGGTGATTGGCCCCTCGGTAGTGCTGAAGCCTTCCGACGATGCGGATGTTGAATGGGAAGTTCCAGACACAGGTGGCTGGCCAATTGCAGACATCGGGCTCTTGATTTCTACCGAAGCGAAGTCGGACGACGTGATCGAATTGGATTTTTTGACATGGAGCGGAGCGCCGACATGCAGCTTCCGCCTGCCAGAAGAGGCCCCGAAGCCGACTTGGGGAGTGGAGCCAGTCGGCCGGACATGGCGGCAATGCTGGGTAAACGGACTCGACCTTTTTGAATGGTGGGATGCCGCCTACCGATGCACTCAGAACTCCGGCACAGGTTTAGCGATCATTGGCTGTCGTGAGTGGCGAGACTACACGGCGTCCGCCAAGGTTTCCGTGCACATGGCCAAAGCAGCCGGGATCGCCGCCAGAGTTCAGGGCATGAAAAGATGGTACGGACTGCTTCTTGTCCCGGGAGGCAGGGTCCAGTTGGTGAAGGAATTGGACGGGCGGACTGTTTTGGTCGAGATCGAGTTCGACTGGCAGCTGGATAAGGTCTACGACCTTTCCTTGACTGTGATTGGAGGCGAGATTTCTGGCTCAATTGATGGGGTTGAGGTGGTCTCAATTTCTGACCCGGAAACCCTGCTTGATGGCGGAGGAGTGGCTTTCGTGGTTGAGGAAGGCCGCCTGATGTCGAATGAAATGCGGGTTGTGTCTGCAGGCTGAAGGTTTGGGTGTCCTCTTCTGCCTGCGAGGGACGAGCAGCAGAGGAGGATAGCGCAGCCGGTGAATGACAGAGTGAGCGCTACCCTGTTCGACAGCAGAGCTGATCGAACAGGCCACCCCACCTAGTAGAAGTTGGGACTAGCTCTAACCTAAAACTTGTCTGTTCAGGGGCGTTGCCCCTGCCACCCAGACCTTTTCAACTATTCCCTAGGTGTGCGTGGCGTGGGTGAAACCCACGAATGACAGAGCTGCAGAGGAGGATAGCGCCTGATTTCTACTTCATCGATTCCCGCCCACACTCAAGAAGAAGAATCCGGGTGCCACGATCCTTGTCCGAGCCTGCGAGGACTAGGTCGTGAAGGCGAGCTAAAGACTGAGCGTTCCTGGCTGAGCAAAGCTCAACCAGGCCACAAGAATCCCAAGAAAAGTGCGAAGGGGCGTGCATGACCTCAAGTGGAAACAGTTACCTAACCATCCTTCAACCCGCTGGATGCGAGACTCTGCACAATCTGTTTCTGGAAAAAGAAGAACAGAATCAGCACAGGAAGAATCGAGATCATCGCCCCAGCCATCTGCATGTTGTCCCGCCCGGGGAATCGGCCCTGGAGCATGGCAACGATCAAAGGAAGGGTGAACTTGTTTTCGTCGAGCAGGATGACTAAGGGGCCGACGAAGCTGTTCCAAGACCCCAAAAAGGTGAGAATCGCCAGGGTCGCCAAAAGCGGCTTGGTGAGAGGAAAGATGACTGAGCCGAAAATGCGTGTCTCCTTTGCTCCATCAAGCTTCGCCGACTCAATCAGACTATCCGGAATTCTTTCGATAAACTGACGGGCGAGAAAGACGCCGAAGGCGCCAGCCAAGCCAGGAACAATGAGGGGCAGCCAGGAATCCAGCCAGCCAAAGTCTCTCAGCAGCAGAAAGCCCGGAACCAAGAGCACTGAGCCAGGAATCATCATGGTCGCCAGAAGGGACATGAAGATGATGTTCTTCCCTGGGAAGTTGTGCTTGGCAAAGGCATAGCCGGCCAAGGTGCAGAAGAAGATGGCCCCCAGAGTGCTGAGCACAGCTACGACGAAGCTGTTGAAGGTTGCCTTGACAATCAGGCCAGCATCAAAAAGCTCCCAGTAGTTGGCGAGGGTTGGCTGTTTGACCAGCAGTGAGACAGTCGGCTGAGACACTTCAGCTGCCGGCTTGAGCGAGGTAACCACCATCAGATAAAAGGGGATTGCCAGAATGATCGCCCCGATGGTCAGGATCGCGTAAACCCAAACCACCTCAGAAGCTCGCCGCTTCATGCTGCCCCCTTTCTTCCGTAAAAGCGGAACTGAATGATGGTGAGAATCAAGATCATGATAAAGAGGAGGTAGGCGTAAGCCGCGCTCTTGCCCATTTCAAAGGTTTCAAACCCTGTGTGGTAGATCAGCGGCACGAGAGTCAGGGCTGAATCGTTGGGGCCGAACCTTGCCTGAGCGTCGCCGCTTTTTCCGGCCAGGACGTAGATCGTTTCGAAGACCTGAAACGACCCCATAACCCCCAAGACAGAGATGAAGAATATCTGGGGGCGAAGCCCTGGGATGGCGATGTTAAGGAACCTGCGGAAAGGCGAGGCGCCATCCATCGCGGCCGCTTCGAAAAGCTGCTCAGGAATCTGCTGCAGTCCGGCCAAAAAGACCAGGATCGAAAAGGCCAAGCCATGCCAGATCGCCAAAACGATCACGCACTGAAGAAAGGTGTGCTCGCTTGTGAGGAAGGGCACGGGGTCTTTAACCAATCCGAGACCAAGAAAGAGAGCATTCAGCCAGCCCTGCTTTCCTCCCAAAAACAGCTGTGTGAAGATGAGGGCAATAGAGACAACGCTCGTCACCAAGGGCGAAAAGTAGAGGAATCTCCAAAACCTTTCTGCCTTCAGCTTTTGGTTGAGCAGGTAGGCGAAGACCAGTGAGATCAGTACTGAAATCGGCAGGGTTCCGATGGCATAGGTCAGGGTGTGCTTCAGGCTCTTAGAGAAATCCTCTGAGGGCAAAGCTTCTGCGTAGTTCTGGATTCCCACCCATTTGGCTGTCGAGAGGGGCAGAACCGGATGGTAATCGCTGAAGGAAAGGTAGAGCGCCGTCACGGCCGGAATAAAGACAAAGACCGCTGCCAAGACCACAGGAACCGCAACAAAGGCATAGGAGATTAGGTGAGGTCTGGTCTTTTTGTTCAAGAGTATGAAGGCGGTGATTCCGAGGAAAGCCATGCCAAAAACCCACTTGACAAAGTCCAGAACGCTGGCCTGTCTTTCGTATTTGGGAAGGTCAGAGATGACCGAACCGTACTTTTCTTCGTATCTGGCTGTCTCTTCTTGAAGAACTTTGAGGGCCAGGGGCTGAGCCTTTGCGTATTCTGCCTTGAGCTTCGATTTGGTGGCCTGAATCAGCTGGTTTTCTTCCGCCTTGTACTGACCAGTCCCCATGCGGCGGATGAACTCTGACCGGCTCAGTCCCTTCTTGTTGGCGTAGGAGTCGATTTCAGACCGAATAAAGCTGCCCATCTGGTCAAGCAGGTTCGCCTCGATTCGTCCTACTTCAGATGACCCAAAGAGGGACCGGACCGTCTTGAAATCGGGCAGGATTTCTCTGAGAACCTCGGGGAGGTTGGCCATCCCAGCCAGATTGGGATGGTCGAAAACGTCAGCGTTCTTAGGATCCCAGACTTCCTTCATGGGGGGCACTGTAAGTCCAGATTCCTCCCCTCGATCAGCCCGGTCAAGAATGATTGCCTTTTGAACTTCGAGACGATGAAGATACATGAGCCACTCCATCGCCTCCTTTTTCTTTTTCGACTGCCTGAAGATGGTAAAGGCTGTGCCGCCCATCACGTGAGATGGCTTTCCGTCATCGGCTTTTGGCCAAGGTGCGACAGCCCATTTACCCTTCAGCTCGGGAGCGGACTGAACAATGTTGCCGGCAAAAGAATGCAGCTCGATCATCAAGGGCAGGGCTGTTTCTTTGTCGTCAGACCGAAACATCCCAATGGCCCGACTGCCCAAGTCCTTTCCGGGGGAATCGTGAAAGTGCCACAGCCTCAGAGCCTGCATGACTCCCTTTTGGTAGTTGGGTTCGTTCCAATTAACCCTCGGGCTGCCGTCGGTTTCCATCTCAAAGCCAGGGAGCCCGTAGGGCATGGTGTACATGTTCAAAGCCCACTGCGCGTTGTTGGTAAAGCCAAAGTAGTATTTGTAACCCTGGCCTTCGAGCCGTGAGATGAGGGTATTGAGCTCGCTCCATGTCTCAGGAGCCTTAAGGCCAAGCTTCTCAAAGATGTCCGTTCGATAGTAGAGAACCAGGCAGCCTAGATCGCTGGGGATTCCGAAGAGCTTGTCCCCGACCGTGAACATATCCAGCATGCCCGGGTTGAACTTGGCTTCGAGTGCCTTGGCCTGCTCAGGAAACTCTGCTCTCAGGTCAACCAAGCCACCGACCGAACCATAGTCAAAGGGACCTCCAAGGTTGGTGACCCCAATATCTGGCGGGAGTCCGGCTGCCATGGAGGCGAAGTACTTGGTGGCAAAGTTCCCCCAAGCAAGAGGAGTGACCTCCACCTTTGTGCCTGTTTCAGCCTCAAAATCCTTCGCCAGCTTTTTGTAAAGGTCGGCATCCTTGACGCTGCCCGTAACAGCCCAAAACCTCAAAGGAGCAGCATTTGTGAGAAGGCAGGCAGCGAGGAATGCAAGCGATAAGCTGAACTTCCCCAAGGTCTGCCATAGACGAGACATCTGCCGTGCTTACCCCAAGCTGAGCCCTGCTGGTTGCTTTTGTTTTTGCAGAAGGAGATTGATTCGTCCCAGATTTTTTGTAGAGAGACTGTGAGGTGCGCCCCAGACTGATACAGATTCTGATTCGGTCAAGTGTATGACTGTATCATCTGGGTTCAAAGCAGTCTCGCACTGAGCTGCAACAGTTCCAAATGATTTCTGCCTATCTCGCCATCGTCGGCTTTTCACAAGCGGTTTCCCCGCTGGAACCCCACTCGTGGCGAAATGTGCAGATTGTCGCGGGCGGGTTTGTCACCGGCGTCATCACTCACCCTAAGGCCAAGGATCTTGTCTATTGCCGGACGGATATCGGCGGAGCTTACAGGCTGGACCCGAAAACGAGAACCTGGATTCCCCTGCAGGATTTTCTGACCCGCAGCCAGTGGAATTGGTACGGGGTTGAGAGCATTGCCCTCGACCCCAACGACCCCAAGAAGATCTACATGGCGGTCGGAACCTACACCAACAGCTGGGGCGGAAACGGGGCGATTTTCCGATCCAATGACCAAGGCCGAAGCTGGAAGATCACGCCCCTGCCCTTCAAAAATGGGGGAAACATGGATGGCCGATCCATTGGAGAGAGGCTGTTTGTTGCTCCGGGCGATGGCAGGCAGATCTACTTTGGCACTCGAACCGAAGGTCTTTGGCGAAGCGAGGATGCAGGAGCAAGCTGGGCTCCTGTGCCTGGACTTGAGCAGTACAAAGGCAAGAACGGCGGCGGAATTGGCTGGGTTGTCTATTCCCCCTCCTCACGGCCAGAATCTATGCCAAGGCTGACGGTTGGAACAACCGACCCAGAAACTCCCCTCCTGGTCAGCCGTGATTTTGGCCGGGAGTGGAAGCCCCTTACAGGCGGACCGAAAATGATCCCGCACCAGGCACGGGCCGATGAGAGTGGGAATCTCTACATCACCTATTCCAATGCTTTGGGGCCAAACGGGGTGACCGATGGTGCTGTCTGGAAGGTGAGCAGCACCGATAAGTGGACCGACATCACCCCTATAAAGCCTGGTCCGGAGAAAACTTTCGGCTACGCCGGCATCTCTTTGGACCCCAAGAACCCCGGCACCTTGATCGTCTCCACTCTTTGCCGATGGGGGCAGGACACCATTTTCCGCTCGCGTGACGGAGGCGAAACCTGGGTCTCGATGGCAGAGAAAAGCAGCCGAGACACATCTTCAGCACCCTATCTCAAATGGGGGAGAGATTCGGCTGACTTTGGCCACTGGATTGGCGACTGTGAGATTGACCCCTTTAACCCTGACCGTATTTGGTACGTGACAGGGGCGACGATTTACGAAACCAAGGAAGCAACTAAAGCCGATAAAGGCGAGCCCACGAGGTGGTTCAACTCTGGGGTCGGCATCGAAGAAACCGCCGTCTTGGCCATGGTCAGCCCGCCAGAAGGGATTCATCTGATGAGCGGACTGGGCGATATTGGCGGCTTCCCTCATCCGGATTTGGATAAGCCTTACGAGAAAGGCATGCTGACCAAGCCGCTCTTCACCACGGTTACTTCTCTGGATTTTGCCGAGAATTCTCCCAAAACCTTTATTCGGGTCGGCAGAACTTACGGTGAAAAGCCTCGAGGCAGCTACTCAACCGATGGAGGCTTTACATGGGATTACTTTGCCACTGAACCTCCTGGATCACAAAACGGAGGAGGCCACGCGGCGATCTCCAGCGACGGAAAATCGGTAATTTGGACGGCTGAAAACACTCCTGCCCATGTCACTTTTGACTGGGGCAAAACATGGGAAATCTGTGCCGGTCTCCCGGCCGCATCGATTCCGATTTCGGATCGAGTTGTGCCCAGCACCTTTTACGCTCAAGATTCTAAGGGCTTGAAGCTCTACATCAGCCAGGACAAGGGCAGAACCTTTACTCAGATCGGCTCAATGCCATCTGGCGAACCCGGGTCCGCCAGGGCAGTGTTTGGAAAGGCGGGCCACTTATGGCTGCCAAACCGCGAAGGACTTTACTTCACCGCCGATGGAGGCGCGCGCTTCAAACAGGCTTCTGGTGTGACCTCAGCCGAGTCTGTCAGCTTTGGCAAGGCGGCCCCTGGTGCAGACTATCCCTCTATCTTCGTGATCGGAAGAGTTGGCGGAGTTGAAGGCGCCTTTCGATCAATTGACAGAGGCTTGACCTGGGTGCAGATCAACAATGAGAAATCTGGTTTCGGAACCATGATGCACATCTGCGGAGACCCCAAGGTCTTCGGACGAGTTTATATCGGCACCAACGGACGAGGAATCATCGTCTTTGATCCGATTAAGAAGCAAGGAAAAGGGCGATGAAGTTTACAGACGGCAACTGGATGCACCAAAAAGGGGTGACCCCCCATTACGCGGCCGAGTGCCACATTGTCAAAGAAGATGGCGTTGGGCTGACTCTGCTTGTGCCCTGCCATGCCATCCGCCATCGTGGTGACACCCTGGCCGGCCCCATGCTGACCTTGAAGCTCCGAGCCCCCAGGCCAGGAATCATCTCAGTCAAGATCACCCACTATGAAGGGGTGAAGGATCACGGTCCGCACTTTGAAACCTATGAGGCTCCGGGTGACTTTGACTGGCAGGTGACGGATGAGGAAGTGAGGTTTAGGAGCGGCAGCCTGACTGCCGTGATTCGGCGAAACCCTTGGAGTTTGAGCTTCGAATCAGGGGGCAAAACCCTCACCACCTCGCCCAATCGCGGTTCAGCCTGGATGGAAGTCGAAGGGCAGGGAAGCTTTGCCATGGGGCAGCTTGGCCTCTCGGTTGGGGAGCAGGTCTACGGCTTGGGAGAGAGATTCACGCCTTTTATCAAGAATGGTCAGTCGGTTGAGATTTGGAACGAAGACGGAGGCACCAACAGCGACCAAGCCTACAAAAACGTTCCTTTCTATCTAACCAGTCGTGGCTACGGAGTCTTTGTCAACAATTCGGGTCGAGTCAGTTTTGAAGTCGGGACGGAGAGGACGAACCTGGTCCAGTTCAGTGTCCCTGGAGAGACAATTGAGTATGCGGTGATCGATGGCCCGACTCCGAAGGATGTTTTGGCCCGCTACACTGCCTATACTGGTCGGCCCGCACTGCCTCCCGCCTGGTCGTTTGGGCTATGGCTTTCCACCAGCTTCACCACCAATTACGACGAAGCGACGGTCAATGAATTCATTCAGGGAATGGCGGATAGAGACATTCCTCTCAGTGTTTTTCATTACGACTGCTTCTGGATGAGGGGTCTGCACTGGTGCGATTTCGAATGGGATCCAGCTGTTTTTCCCGACCCTCAAGGGATGCTGGCTCGCCTGCACGACAGAGACTTAAAGGTCTGTGTCTGGATCAACCCCTACATCGCTCAGGCCTCTCATCTCTTTGCCGAGGCGGCCGAAGCTGGCTACTTGGTCAAGAAAGCTAATGGCGACGTGTGGCAGTGGGATCTGTGGCAGCCAGGCATGGGGATTGTCGATTTCACCAATCCGGCGGCGAAGGCATGGTTCCAAAAGAAGCTGGCAGACCTGATCGACATGGGGGTCGATGCTCTGAAGACTGACTTCGGCGAGAGGATCCCGACCGATGTCGTGTGGCACGACGGCAGCGATCCGGGCCGGATGCACAACTACTACTCCCAGATCTACAACGAGGCTGTCTTCGAAGTGCTTGAAGCCAAAAGAGGCAAAGGAGAGGCGGTTCTCTTCGCTCGATCTGGCACGGCTGGCGGACAAAAGCTGCCAGTCCACTGGGGCGGCGACTGCTGGTCTACCTTCGAGGCAATGGCAGAAAGCCTGCGCGGGGGCCTTTCACTTTCACTCTGTGGATTTGGCTTCTGGAGCCACGATATCGGAGGATTTGAAGGCAAGCCGCCCTTGGAAATCTACTCTCGTTGGGTGGCATTTGGTCTTCTTTCGTCGCACAGTCGTCTGCACGGAAGCACCAGCTATCGAGTCCCCTGGGTTTACGGCGACGAAGCGGTTGACGTCTTGCGGTTCTTTACCAAGCTTAAGCTCAGCCTCATGCCCTACCTTTGGGCCAAAGCGTTTGAGGCTCATGAGCAGGGAATCCCCATGATGCGGGCGATGCATTTGGAGTTCCCCAACGACCCCGCCTGCGAGACCCTTGATCGGCAGTACATGCTGGGGGATTCGCTTCTCGTCGCTCCTGTCTTTACACCAGAAGGTGAGGTGAACTTCTATGTTCCCAAAGGCAGATGGACCTCAGTCATTGATGGAAAGGTCTATGAAGGGCCGAGGTGGTTCACCGAAACCCACGGTCTTCAGAGTCTTCCTTTCCTGGCTCGCCCCAACTCAATCATCGCTTTCGGGCAGGATGATCGACCGGACTACGACACGCGAAACCCAAGCCAGCTCAGGTGGTTTGAACCGGGAGACAAGGCGGAAAGCGTTCTGCGCGGCCCGGCAGGAGAAGTGAGGCGTATGAGAGGTTATCGTGGCGAGGGTCAGCCCTTTGTGGAGATGGAGCAGGAGCCTCTCTAGGCAAATCTTGGTCTCTGAGTGACACCATCTATCACTTAGAGACTTGACATCCTATTCAGTCACTTTAACTGCCTGATGAATCATGGAAGAAATCAGCCATCTTTGGCCCGATTTCATGAGGACCAGGGTGTAGCTGCTTCTTCCGGTCATCTCTTTTCCGTCTTGCAGTGTCGAGACGTAATCGAGCTCAAGCCAAACAGTGGCAATATTGCCCCTCAGTTCAATCTTTCTATTGCGTTCGGTCAGTTTCGTTTTTTGATTGTCATAGCCGAGTGATTGATGCCAAGTAGATTTATCGGCATCTGCAGTCATTACGCCAAAGGATGGTGAGACCATGACGATCTTCGTGTAAGCGCCATTTAGGAACAAGCCTTCAAAATCGAATCTGTCTCTCGTCCCACTTACGCCTTGAAGCTGGCCAATAAGGTGATTGACCAAATCATCCGGAGTTGCCGTCTTTAACCCAAGTTCATGGTGCCTTAAAAAGTTCTTTCCTTTCGCTGCAGCCTCTGCCGAAGTGAGTGGATCTTCTGACATCCGTTTAGCCGTCACCAAAGCTTCTTCGCTCTTGTTTCCGTAAAGGCAGGCCATCATGAGGTTTTCATAAGCCTCAGATTGCACGGTCCTTTCCTTCAAAGCGAGCGCGGCGTTCAAGTAATCGGCGGCTTTGGCATAATTTCCCTTTACATAAAGCTTGCCAAACTCAAGATTGACTTTTGCGACAAGCGGCCCTTTGTAGCTGGTCTCTTTTGCTGATGCTGCATGAGCTTCTGCTTTAGCCAACTCACCTTCTCCAATCATGAAAATAGCGAGGCTTAAGTGAGCTTCTCCATCCTTTGGGTTAGCAGTGATTCTGTCTGTTAATCGGCCAATTTCTGCTTTTCCAGTAAGAATTTGGTCGATTCTGGTCATGAAGTCGGTAGTTGCTTTGTAGCCGGTAATTCTCCCGATTTCTTTGTCATTGGCATCGACCATGACAAAGGTGGGGAAGCTGTCCACTTTGTGCTTTGCCGCAGAAGCCTTGCCTTCTTTTTCTGCATCCAGCTTTACCGCAATGTATTTTGCTGCCTGTTTCTGCACTTCTGGCTTAGGAAAAGTCTCCTTTTCCATGACTTTGCAGTAGCCACACCAATCAGTAGTGAAGTACAAGAGGAGAGGGAGTTTTGCCTGCCTTGCCTCTGCTTTTGCGTTGGACAAAGAAGATCGCCATTTGAACTTTTGGGTGGAGAATGCTGTCTGTGTGCCAGCCGCCAATCCGACAAGAACTAAAGCCTTAAAGCAATGAAAGCTGACCTGGGGTCGCATTACAACCAGATACTGCGAAGCAGAAGCGTTCGGTTCCACAAAAAACCGAGCCATGAAAACAATTCATGGCTCGGAGTGTATTGGGTGGTTTGTGAAGGGCTGGTTAGCGCAGATCAACCGCCTCACCTATTTGGCTGCGTTTGGTCAGTCAGTGACGGCTTTATTAACCTGCAGAAACTGCCATCCCCCACCCCTTCCTGAGGAAGGGGCTTTTCTTTTCTTGGCGGTTTTCGACCGAGCCGTTAGGCGAAGGGTCGAAAACCGCATCTTGATTTCATGGAGGATTTTGCCAATCACTACTGGCTGCAAACTTGCATCGAGTGCAGGCAGAAGCCTAACCTTACGGCCAGTAAGTTTCCAGAGTGTAGGTGATCTTTTTCACTTCGCCAGGCTTGAGTGTCACAACCCATTCAAATGTGTTCGAATCAAGCTTCTCCCACTTGTCGCTGCTTTTCGTGATAGCCCACTCACCCCAAGATCGTTCGATGACATTGACAGTCTCGGGCGTCTCTTTTCGATTACGGACTTCGATCTCAAAGACCTCTCTTGTGCCGTCTTGGGGTCGCTTGCGGCCGAGCCATTCAAAGTTCGAGCGCTTTCTTTCAGCGACAATGTCGAACGATCGTCCGACAGGAAGGCTGATCTTCTCATCGCGTGGAGTGTGGTTGATGCCAGCTTCGCCGAGCATCTGCAGGCTGCCGCTGGAATCTCTCTGGAAGACCTTGATCGATCCTGCGGGGAGAGGCATTCCAAGGTTGGATGCCTTGTCGTTCTTGAACTCAATGAGAACCAAGGGCTTGATCGGGCCAGAACCCACAACCCCTTCTTCCTGAGATCGCCAGTAGCCATAACCCCTTGTGGCATCGATCACCAGCTTCTTGGAAACAGGAACATTGGTGCCTTCCAAAAGGGAAATCTGTTTCTGTTCGTTGGCCGCCATGGTAACAGGGCGAGGAGTTGAGTAGAGGTGATACTCGGCAAACTGCTCCTGAGTCATGCCGGCATCTGCCGCTTTCAGCATTTCCATGCCGCCGCCGCCGCGGCCTCCCGCGAACTGTCCCGGCCTCTGCTCTCTAAATACTTCTCCTGCCAGAAGCTTGAGCTTAGAATCCTTGAAGATGGCTCCGCTGGTGTTGACCAAAGTCACCCAGCCCTTCAGGTCGCCGATCTTGCCCGTGCCATCTAAAGCCAAAACATAGTTGGCTGTCCAGCTCATGCCCTGGGTGATGTAGCTCAGCTCAATACGGTTTGCGCCACTTCTGGCGCTGTTGATCAGCCAGACCAGTGAAGGCTTGCTGATCATCCCTTCGGGAATGGAGGTCACAGTGATCTCTCCCGAGGGGTTCAGAAGCACTCTGCCGTCATTGGCTCTCAGCACAAGACCGCTGTAGGTGCGATTCTGCCCATTCGGGCCATCGATGATCGCGGAAGGCGCTGTGAGAAGCGTCCCTCGGGTCTCTTCCTTGGTGCCGTTGGAAGAATAACGGGTGAGAACGATCTCTTTGCCCACAGACCGGTTAAGAATCTCCTGGACATTGATGAGGTCGAAGCGGTAGTTCTGCTCGATGACACTGAAGGAGCCAGGAGCGGAAAGGCTCCTGATTCCCACGCTGTCTGTCTCGATCCTTTGGGCAACATCTTCAACCAGCACCTCCTGATTTCCTTCCTTGAGGTTCAGTTCTCTCTGCTCTTTAATAAGAGCAAAGCCCTGGTTGTAGATTGTCACCTCACTGCCCAAAGGGGCAGAGGCAACTGTGCTTAACATTACAGCGGCGATCATAAAGACTCCGCGTAATGGACGTTCCTATGGTTTGCCCGCTGCAGGTTTGGGCCGGGGTCCTGAGTCTTCACGCAGAAGCGACCTGACGTAATGGATCGAAGCGAGGGTGTTGTTCTCAGACTTTCTGAAGAGTCCCTCGATGCGAATCGTCCTGCCATTCGCAGGATCAACCCAGACTGTCACGGGTCCAGAACCAGCCAATCGGCTGAAGGTCAACCCAGTGACTTCGAGCCTGGCGCAGGAAATTCCGTTGCGGTCTTCCATGCCAACGTACTTGCTTCGAATGTCCTGAAGAGTCCCTTCGAAGGGCACCTTAGCCGACCAGGAATCGCCAACCTTTACCTGGTAGCCAGGGAAGACAGGGAGGGGAAGTTCGGGGGCAAAATCTGTTGTGCGGGGCACCTGAGTCCAGGCTCCGTTTCGCTCACGCCGGCCAAAGCCTCCGCCCTGGGTTGTGCCCTGGGGCTGGTTGTCAGGGTTGGCGAGCCATCCGTCGGCTTCCTTTTCATCTGACCAGGTTCGAATATCGGTCAGAAGGTTGCCGCCATCCCACTTCATGTGCTCAACAAAGGTGGTCGAGTAGAAAGTGACTGCGTGCTTGGGTGCAGCCGCTTTTTGTCCGGCTGGGGGGTCAACTTGGGGAATGTCAGGTTCAGAACCTGGTGCAAACCTGATGGTGTAGGTCAGGCTGGTTCGGTAAACCAGTTTGACTCCAGCAGACTCGCGAAGAGAAAGGTTGACCGGGGCTTCCGTGCCCGAAATCATTGCGATGGCAGCGAGGGACGCAATCATGCTCCTAACTATCAAAGACGCCTTTTCAACTGCAAAGGAATCAGACTCTCCTAGAGATGCCGTTCTTTCGGGCCTGGTGGCTGGTTATTCGGTCAGGAGGTCCCCTGGCAGGAACCAGAAGGGTGAGGTATCCTCTTGTTCTTCCCGGACGTAGCTCAGTGGATAGAGCATCGGTCTTCGGAACCGAGGGTCGGGGGTTCGAATCCCTTCGTCCGGGCCACTTCTCCCCCCTTTTTGTGTGATTAAACACAGACCTTTTCCCGCAACTCTGGTGACACCTCGTCACAATAGGTTTCATGAAGTCGGGTGGCATCCTTGTTCTAAGTGGAGTGCTTGCCATCGTCATCCTTCCTGGATGTCAGCCATCCGACTTGTCCGTCAGGGTAGATGGGGAACGAAACATCCTGACTCAGTTTCTTTCTGAGACCAAGGTTGAAGGAACAGGAGTTTTTGGCGACCAGGCCGAGCTCAAAACTGAAACCACCTGGCGAATGACCTTTTACCCTGAGAAGAATGGACTCAGGGAAGTCCGAATCATCGGAGCAGGCTTTAAGGCAGATGGGCGCGAAAAGGGTGGATCACTCAACTCTGAGCTTGCTCGAAAAGCAATCGAGGCCGTCGATCTGCGTTTGACCATCAACAAGCAGGGAAGAACACTTTCTTGGAGTGAAGATTCTGATGCCCTTAAAGCCGGCGGATTGGATCAGGCCGTCTTTGCCGCAACCGCCACATTCCGTGCAATTGGGCCCTTGGGCATAGTTCTGCCGAAAGAGACTCTCAAGCCAGGCATGACCTACGGATTCATGGCAGACCTTGGACCAGTGCTGGGGCTCGATTCAACCAAAGAAGAAGGAACCCTTGAGGCTGAGGGCACCTATGTCGGACCTGAAAAGGTGGGATCGCGCGAGGCTGTCAAGTTCCTCTTCAACTCAAACTCCACCTTTAATCGGACCCTGAAGTTTCAAGGGCAGGAGCTGGATGTCAAGGGCGAAAGCAAGACTGAAACGACTGCGTGGGTTGATAAAAGGTCTGGTCTGATTCTCAAATCAGAATGGATCTCGATTAACAAGCTCAGTCTTCCTGACGGGGTTGGTGGCCTGACCCAGACTGAAAAGGGTTCGAGCCAGTTGAAGTCGAATCCGGAGTAGACCTTCGAAGGACAAGGCGGCTGAAATTTCGACTGGTGACAGTCAGCCATTCACTTTTATCCTTCACCATGACTGGGGGCAGGCTCGTTTTGATGACTGCTTCCGAGAGCCCCATCCACACCGGCGAAGCGAGCATGGCCTGTGCCTGCCACCTTTGCCTCTCTTCCGAAGCCAGGTTCATCAGGTTCTTGTCTTTTGTCAGGGCTGCCGCTGCCGCCAACAGCTCGACCGCCATAGCCGCTTCCGATCGCGTCGCGCCATCAAAGCTGTTCATCGGCCATGTCACGTAGCCAGGAAACTCGAAATCCTCAAAGGGTCCTGAAACTGCTCCTCTGCCAAAACGGTGCTTCTCAGTCAACTGATTCATCAGCCTAAGAAAGGCATTGAGTGAATCTCTGTCTCCGTTCAGGTTCCACTTGGCTAAGAGAGCTTCGGCCAGAGTCAGGCCTGCCGCAAGGCTATGGTCGCCCCAGGGGCCAGGGCTGAAGACATGGACTTTGTTTCCTCGCCAAGCTTCAAGGGCAGTTTTCAGCAGTTCGTCCGACCGAAGCGTCCAAGCAGGCTGGTCGAGAAGAGCCCCTGCCTCCCTTAGCCGCGAAGAAGCGAGGGCGGTGGAAAGGGTGAAGGAACGCCTGGATCTTTCAGGTGGGTCATTGAGGCGGAATTGCAGAAGCCGACCCTGGATTCTCTCTGTCTCAACAGAAGGAGTCAGGATGGCTGCAAGGCTGGCAGGCGATGGGGGCGCGGGGTTGGTCCTGAGGATGTCAACGTTCAATCCGCTTGAAAGGAGTCTCTGCTCCCGCAGAGAGAACTCATCCCAAACCAGGCTTGCCCTCACGGCGAAGCGGTTTGATCCTGGCCGGGCTTCATCTTCACCGATGAGGGTTGATGCAACAAACTTGTCCTGAAAGAACTCTTTCTGAAGGCCATCGCCCATGCGAACGGCAAGGTAGGCCAGGTCAGATCGGCCCTGGACTCTGGCCGCTCTGGCGCAGAAGATCATGGCGTCCAGATTGGGCTCAAGCCTTTTCACTGGCTCGGGAGTTAATCCTGGACGAAAATCTCCGTAACTGAAAAAACTCACTCCTGCGGCTTCCATCATAGGCGAGGCAGCCCAAGCGAGAAAGCTATCAATGGCTGCGTCAATTTCTCCGGCAGCGGCCAGGCTGTTCCATATCCAGGGCCGAAGAGTGGCTTTGCCCGTTTCATTGAGAATGCCGTCATCATTTCTGAGCCGGGTCGCCAGCACCGGCATCTGACCTGACTCGGGCATGCCTGTGGCGAGGGTCAAAAGCTGAGTGACTTCTCTCTCCTGCTGCTCTTGAAGCGGCAGAATGGCTCTTTCGGCTTCTCTAATGCTCTGAGTCAGGGCTCGGACAATCCCTGTGAAATCGAGCTGCGAACCTCCGGAGAGCTTTGCCGTCCAAGAAGCGATTCCCTTGTCAGGGTGCAGAACGACCATTTCAAACCCCTGATCGGGGAGTCGAGCCGCTTTCTGCAGGGGAAGGATGACTCCCTGCCATTCAGGCTGCTCTTCAAGATCAACCCTGACGGGAATGAAGGAGCGGTTGATCTGTTCGGCAACTTCGGGGTCGTTGAAAACCTTTCGATCCAGGTGAAGTGCTGCCGGGCTTCCCCAGATTCCGATGGTCAAAAGAATCGGCCTCTTTCTCAACCTCGCTTCTTCAAGCACGCCCGGCTTCCATGCCTGCCATCTCACTTGAGCCTTGGCGTTTTTGGCTAAGTAGTCGCCATGGCTCAAGGCCTCATCGTTGGGCGGAGGAGCGGGAACAAAAGGACGAAGCAGGTTGACAGTAAGGAAGCCCAAGGCAACCAGAACAACGACGGTCACAGTCATAGAGGCGCCTCCACGACTGTGCTCGAACATGAGGTGATTATGACTCTGGAATCAACTTTGTACGAATGCAGCTTTGAGCCTAACCCGAAGCAAGCCTGCTTCTTGGGTTAGAATCAGGGCCATGCCTCTGACCCTCGAAGAGGTTCGACATGTGGCCCAGTTAGCTCGACTCGAACTGGACGATGCCGAACTTGAAGCCTTTAGAATTGAACTGGAGTCTCTTCTCCATCACTTCGAGGATATTCAGGGTGCGGATGTTGAAGGCCGTCCCCCCAAGCCCCACGCAGTTGCCTTGGTTAACGTTCTGCGAGACGACGTTCCTGGTCAGCATTTGACACGCGATGAGGCTTTGGCTCCCGCCGCCCGCACTCGTGCAGGACTCTTTATCGTTCCCACGATTCTGGAGGATGGCGCGTAATGCATCGCTGGACCGCCGCCGAAACTGCCTCCAAACTTCAGAGCAAAGAGGTCTCAGCCCGAGAGGTCGCTCAGGCGGCCTTGGACAGAATCAAGTCCACGGATGCGAGCCTGGGTTCATTCCTGGCTTTGGATGAAGCCTGGACTTTGGCTCAGGCCGACAAGGCTCAGGAACTGATTGATTCCGGCAATGCTGGCCCCCTGACTGGCGTGCCTGTCGCGGTCAAGGACAACATCTGCACAAAAGGGGTTGTCACCACCTGCGCCAGTAAAATTCTCGAAGATTTTGTTCCGCCCTATTCAGCCACTGTCGTCGAAAAGATGACTGCCCAGGGAATCGTTATGGCTGGCAAAACCAACCTGGACGAGTTCGCCATGGGGACATCCTGTGAGAACTCGGCTTATCAGCTGAGCCACAACCCTTGGGATCTAGACCGCAGCCCAGGCGGAAGCTCGGGCGGATCGGCGGCGGCGGTTGGCGGCTGTCAGACTCCCCTTTCTCTTGGTTCTGACACAGGCGGATCGATCCGCATGCCTGCCTCTTTGTGCGGAATCGTGGGATACAAGCCCACCTACGGCCGAGTCTCTAGATGGGGATTGGTCGCCTTCGGCTCAAGTCTCGACCAGATCGGTCCCTTCGCCAGAACTGTTGAAGATACGGCGCTTCTTGCCTCTGCTATTTCCGGTCACGATTCGCTCGACTCGACTTCACTTCCTCACGCTCCCATCTCAACCAAAACGCTGAAAGAGGGAAGCCTGAAGGGTCTGAAGCTTGGTGTGCCAAAGGAGCTTTTTGGACCAGAGATTCAGCCTGGAGTTCTGGAAGCCCTGCACTCGGCAATGGAGATTTTGACGAAAGAAGGAGTCGAGTTTAAGGAGATCAGCCTGCCTTCATTAAAGCTGGGCGTGACAACTTATTACATCATCGCTCCCTCCGAAGCATCCAGCAACCTGGCCCGATTCGATGGCATACGCTACGGAAAGCGAGTCGAAGAAGGCGGACACAACGATGCCACTGCCGCCACTCGTGGACGCCTTTTCGGCCACGAAGTAAAGCTGCGAATCATGGTCGGAACCTATGCTCTTTCGGCTGGCTACTACGACGCCTACTATCACAGGGCTCAGCAGGTCCGTGGCTTGATGGCTGATGAAATCGATTCGGCCTTGAAAGAAGTTGATTTCCTCTTCAGCCCCACCTCTCCTGTCGTTGCCTTTAAGCTGGGTGAACTGAAAGACGACCAGATGGCTTTGAAGCTGCTGGACCTCTGCACGATTCCGGCAAACATGGGTGGCCTCCCTGCTATCTCAATCCCCTGCGGAATGAGTGGTGGACTCCCCGTCGGATTGCAGCTTATGGGCAAGGTTTTGGCCGATGAAGACCTGCTTCAGGCAGCTTATTCCTGCGAACAGGCTCTACCCTCAGCCGGATTCAGTCCCATCGCGTAAGAGAGCTTTATGAAGTTCCTCCACAGAGACCCTGAGATTCGCAGAAGGGACCTCAGTGTCTTTGGTGCGAGGCTTCTAAAGAAGTGGCCAGTCTTGGCGATTGGTCTCATCCTAACGGCCAGCATTCTGGCCTTGGGTCCAGGCACTGCCGCCTGGATCTTTATGAACCTCGGTCTGATGATTTTGGGGTACGGGGTCTTTAAGGCGTGGCAGGGATCACTGCTCGATCGATTCCGTCATCGAAGATTCAAGCTTCTGTGGGAAAACGCTCAGGATCGCTTGAAGAGGCTGGATGCCGCCATGGCCTCCTTAAAACGGGCTGAAGTTGCCGACTTAAAGGAACTGCCAAAGACCATTGAGGCGGTCGCGAATGGCCTCTACATTGCTTTGCGTCGAGCAGATGCCGCACTAAGCGAAGTCAGCCAAAGCGAAGGATTTCTGCTTTCGCAGAGAGATGCCCCCCCTCCTGCCGCGACTGATCCTCAAGCGGCAAAACTGTGGGAGGCCGCTCACCTCACACAAAAGGAGTACCGCCGTCTGCTCGCTGGCCTCTTAGGAAGTGTTGAGCGAACCGAGGCTCAGGCTGCTTTGTTCACTGCGACTTTAGATACGCTCAGAGTCAAGACCTTGGGATATCGGCTTGTCGGGAGACCGGTCGAAGCTCCTTCGGTTGAGTTTCTGCGCGATTTGGCCGAGGCCAGAATGCAGCTCGACTCGATCGATAAAGCCCTAGAAGAATTGGAAATGACTCCCTTCCCCAACAGTGTTGAGGAAGCTCCTGAACAGGCCCTGCAGCGGCTGAAAGATCTGGCTGATGCGGGTGAATCCTTGGCCGGGCTCTATCCGCAGCACCCTTCAATTCCCGAGTCGGTGGAAGAAGGCAGAGGCGAAAATGTGGAGCGGGACAAGGCATGAAGAGGCAGATTCTCTGTCCGGCAAAGATCAACACCTTTCTCTCGGTTGGCCCGCCAGATCAAAAAGGCTGGCACCCTCTGCGAAGCATTTTTCAGGCGATCTCGCTCTGCGATGTTCTGACCCTTCATTTCGGCCACAAGGAGCCTGGAATTTTCTGCGATTGGCCAGTTTTTCCGGCGGAAAACACTCTTTCAAAGACCCTTCGGTTGGTTTCTGAATCAGCTGCCCTTCCGCCAATGCGGATTGAACTGGAGAAGAACATTCCGGCTCAAAGTGGCTTGGGAGGAGGAAGTTCCGATGCGGCTGGCCTTCTGAAGCTGCTGCATCAGCTCTTTCCCGAAGCGCTGCCGGACTACTTTCTCAAAGAGGTCGCCTTGTCCGTTGGTGCCGATGTCCCCTTCTTTCTGGTTGGCGGAAGAGCTAAAGCAGAAGGCTATGGCGAGAAGCTGACCCCTCTTGATGATCTTCCCTCCGAATGGGTTTTGGTTGTTCAGCCGGAGGAAACTGTCTCGACTCCTGCTGCCTTCAAGCACCTAGACAGCCTTGACCGCGAATGGCATGGTTTTGACGCTGCTGAAGAAGGAATCAACCATTTCGAACTCGCCGCGCCCTCTGTCTGCTTGCAAATTAAATCCGAGTTAAAGGCGGCTGGGGCAGATTTCAGCCTCCTGACAGGTTCTGGCTCAGCAGTTTTCGGACTCTTTGGCCAGGACGAAGACAAGGCGAAAGAGGCTGAAGAGCGACTTCAGAACCGCTTCCCCTTTGTCTGGCTTGGCAAGACTCTTCCAAGGGAGGCTGGCTGATGGAAGTCATTCTTCTTGCCGGCGGCAAGTGCAAATCCGACCTCAAGGAACTTTCTGGATGCGAATGGAGGTGCGACCTTCCAACCAAAGGCCGCACCATGATGGATGTCGCGGTTGAAGCTCTTGCTCCCTATGGAGATATGGTCGTTGTCGGCCCCCATGCCCCCTCTGGAGCAAAGAAGGCAGAGCCAGGGGGATCCTTCCCCCAAAGCCTCGAGCGAGGCCTTGAACTGGTCACCTCGGACGAAATCATCATTGCCACATGCGATATGCCCTGGCTGACTAGAGAATCTGTTTCTGGCTTTCTTGAAAAGATCCCGAAGGATGCCGAACTGGGCTACCCCATCATCTCTGAAGCCGAATGCTTGGCCCGCTATCCTGGTCTGCCCCGCACGGCTGTCTCGATTAGAGAGGGACGCTTTACTGGTGGCAACCTGATCTGGGGCAAAACCGCAGCCATGCGAAAGCTGACCCCATGGCTCGATCGAGCCTACGAGCTTAGAAAGAGCCCTGTCGCTTTGGGCGGCATGATCGGATGGGATCTGCTGGGAAGGCTGGCTTTTGGCAGGCTCGCCCCAAAAACTCTCACTATCGATTACATGGAGCGCCGAATCACCAGATCGATCGGAGTTCAAGTCAGGGGAGTTCTCTGCCCCTACCCAGAAATTGGGACAGATATTGATTCGGCAGAGCAGTACAAAGTCATGCTCGCCCTAATGAAATCGGGAATTTGAGCCAATAAGGCCAACATGGCCCTTTCAGAGGCTTTAATCACCCAATCATTCCTGCAGGGGATTCATGGCGTTGTTGAAGCCCATGTATGGAAGAAAGGCGACAGTCTGCTCTGCCGAGTCGTTGTGCTTTCTGATGCCAATCTCACTGGCGCAGATCTTCAATCTGCCTGCCTAGCGCACCTTGGAGCTGAATCTACGCCAACGCTCTTCCTGGTCAGCCAGGCTGAAAGAGAGAGTTCAGTAGCTTGATTCCTGGAAGAAGTCAGTCCTGTAGAGGCGGGTTTTTGACCCGAACGACTCCAGCTGTGGGCTGAATCTGCGCCCAGCCGCTAGGGTCTCGCTTAAGAACTTTTGCTCCGGTTGCTGTCCCCTTAGCCAAAGGAATCCAGATAGGTTTGCCTCCCGTCCACGATGGCACGGTGAATTCCCAAGATTCCTGTTCGCTCGCTCCTTCGGCCAAGCCCTTCGGAGCGAGTTCTGCCTTTTCTTCACCGCTCCCAAGCCTTAGGCCTCTACTGAAGGCACTGACCGGGAGAATCGATTCCGCCCAAAGATGAAGTCCGATCCAGGCATCGAATGACGCGAGTGACCTCGTTTTGAGAAGGTCAGGTCTTGGACCTTCCAAAGCTGCCTTTCTGAGTCTTGGCGTGGCCTTTTCTGCCAAGTAAACATCCAGCTCTGGCACGGTGATGTTGAAGACATCGGCGGGCTGAAGGCTTCCGGCAGCCAACAAAGACCTTGTCCAAGTGAGGAAGAGAGTTTCACCCAGAATTCCGTTCGTCCAGGGCTCTGGCATGGGGTAGCCAGAGGCTTTGGGGAGAGTTGTCTGCCCGTACTCGTGGGCCAGCTCGCGGACTCGGTCAATGGGGCGATTCCACTTGTTGACCTGATAGATGTAGATCATCATCACGCGAGGCCGCTTGCCGAACTCGTCCAGCTCGAAAGGATCCTCGCCGAACATCTGCTCGCCGCCAGCTTGACCCTTGCTCGTCAGAAAGACATCGACCAGACGATAGCGGAAGCCTTCATAGTGCTCAAGCGAGAGTCGGTAGCGAAGCATGTCCCAGAAGCGGGCCAGAGTCTTTGCCGTGGGGTTTCCAAGTTTGATCTGGTCAGCTTCGTTCTCGGTAAAGACCCGGAATCTGGCCTGGAACTCTGAATCTGGTCGAATCCGGCCAAAGGCAGTGGTGACTCTAGGAAAGAGCCACTCACCTTTAGGTGAAATTTTCGTCTCCTTTAGGTCCTCCAGCCTCGAACTCACCATCAGGCGATCGTAGCCGTGCTCGGCTCCCTTCAGCGTTTCTTCCTTAAACCTTGAGACCTTGCCCGTCTCGGCCGGGGCCGGGTTTAGACTTGAGGTCAAAGCCACAAAAGCGAAAGCGAGGGAATCGAGGCCGGGCATAGGACTTGGTTGTTAGACGTTTATTCTGCGCTCAGCCCTTCGGCTTCCAGCCACCTTTCGGCATCGATGGCGGCCATGCAGCCAGAACCAGCTGCTGTGATAGCCTGTCGATAGACCGAGTCAGTCACATCGCCGCAGGCAAAGACACCAGGGAGGATAGTCTTGCTGCTGTGAGACTGGACTTCAAGATAGCCAGTGGCATCGTGGGGAAGAACATCGGTAAAGAGACCGCTATTGGGCTGGTGGCCGATGGCGACAAAGACTCCATCAATGGGCATCTCTTTGGTTGATCCATCCTGAGTGTTCTTCAGGCGAACTCCCGTAACCTTCTTGCGGGGCTCAAGGTCTCCCAGGATCTCATCGATGGCAGAGTTCCAAATGAACTCGATCTTGGGGTTCGCCAAGGCTCGCTCCTGCATGATCTTGCTGGCCCTCAGAGTGTCGCGGCGATGAACAACGTAGACCTTGCTTGCGTGGCGAGTCAGGTAGTTGGCTTCTTCCATGGCGGTGTCGCCGCCTCCAACAACAATGACTTCCTTGCCTCTAAAGAAGAAGCCGTCGCAGGTAGCGCAGGCGCTGACTCCGTGACCGCCAAAGGTTTTCTCGCTTTCAATTCCGATCCACTTGGCGCTGGCACCAGTCGAGATGATGATGGCGTGAGCTTTGTGCTCGGCCCCATCGTCGGTGGTGACAGTGTAGGGTCGCTGAGAAAAATCTGCCTTCGTTACGACTCGATGCTGGACGACGGCGCCGAACCTCTCGGCCTGCTTTTTAAAAAGCTCCATCATCTCGGGACCCATGACTCCATCAGGAAAGCCAGGGTAGTTCTCGACATCGGTGGTGATCATCAACTGGCCACCAGGCTCGGGGCCCGCAAAAACGAGAGGGGCCAGGTTTGCTCTGCCAGCGTAGAGAGCGGCAGTGTAGCCAGCGGGGCCAGATCCCACGATGATGACTTGATGAACCATGCTCTTTTATTGAATCTACCTGGCAGTTCAGGAGTTCTACGGTCCTGAGGCTCGTTGGGGCGTGTTGAGATCAGCCGGAACTCCGTGCACAAAAGCTTTATGGTTTTCGTCCCCGGTAAAAATAACGTAAAGATTTTTTCTCCTTGTACCGATCTTTGAAGCTACAAAGAGTGCATTTTTGAACAATCTGAAGGATCATCAGATGTTAAAGGCCCTTAAAGGCATGAGAAGCCGAGGCGAATGTGCCGAAGATTGACTTGTCTGATGAGGGGTCCCAATTTCAAAGCAATCTTGGGTCTTAAGGGCAGAATCTTAATTGCTGCAGTCCTCGTCACTCTCGCAGGGTTTGCCTCAGCTGTTTGGTGGGCCTTCGGGATCGACGAGGCCAAAAAGCAGGAATACGAGTCTGTCACCCATCATCATGAGTTCACCTCGGGGCAGATTACGCTTTCGACTGATCTCTTAAGGCGCCTGGCTTTAGTCAGAGAGGGAGCTGAGGGCAATGCCGCTCTCGTCGCAGAAATTGACCGTGATCTCGACACCTTCTTAGCTGATGGCAGAAGAAAGGCCAGAAGCATTGAAGTTGATTACTTTTTTGTTGCTGATCAATTCAAGGCCTCGCTGAAGCGGGCAGTTGACCACGTTCTTGATGTCGAAGAGACCTTCGCGGAAAGCACACGACATCTTCTCTATGCCAAAGCAGGGGCAGAATCTGACCGCCTGAGGCAGGAACTGAGGTCTGCCAACATCGAGTCGATTCGATCTCACCTCGCGCTCGAAGGCCAGTTAAACCAGATTTCGCACATGAGGCTGGGCAGCCTTCATGTTCAAGGACAGATCGCCTATTCAACTTTGTTTGGCCTTCTGCTTATCCTTTGCGCCTTATCAGCCCTTCCCATTGCTGGCCGCATGCACAGCCTGCTTAAGCAGGCGCAGGCAGATAGGGAAGTGATTCAGGACGCCTACGATGAGATGGTGGCGACCAAGGATGAGCTGGACGCTAGAAAAGTCGAGCTGGAAGTAGCCTTGGAAGAAGCCCAAGCTCAAACAGCGCTTTTCGAGCATGCCAGCAACAGATTTCAACAGCTTTTTGGCGGACTCCCTGTCGGCTGTCTTACCTACGACTTAGGCGGGACGATTCAGGAATGGAACCAGGCCATGACCGACCTGATCGGTTTGGAAGGGCACCACGTTGTTTTTCAGCACTTCTCCCTGATCTATCAGGAGTACGAAGGAGGGCCAGACCTCTTCGACATCACCTCATCCGTTTTAACCAACGGAGGCAAACGTGAGTTCGAATGGATGCACAGGCTTCAGGATGGATCCTGCCGCCATGTGCTTTACGTCACCTACGCCCTTAGGAACATTCGAGGCGAGATTCTAGGAGGAATTCTTGCCGGAATTGATATCACTGGAAGAAGGGAAGCTCAGAAGGCGCTTGAGGTCAGTGAAGAGAGACTGGCTTTGGCTCTCAACGCTTCCTCTACCGGCATCTTTGACTGGAGCATCACGGAAGATGTGCAGTTCTGGAGCCCCAAGGTCTGCGAGATTCTTAGGATCACTGACCCTGAGTTCCAGCCAGATTCTCACGAGTTCACCCTTAGAACCCATCCTGAAGATCTGGGAATCTTTGAGGATGAGCTCCGAGACCACCTGGAAGGGCTGACTGAAACTCTTGAGATGGAGGTCCGCGTTCGGTGCGATGATGGCTCTTACATTTGGGCTCAGATCAAGGGCGAAGCTGTAAGGGGCGAAGATGGCAAGGCCATCCGCATGACCGGATCGATTGAAGACGTGAGCGAGCGAAAGCAGGTGCTGCTCGAACTGGCTGAATCTGAGGCCAGGTTTAGAGACGTCACAGATGCCGCTGGCGAATTTGTATTCGAGATCAACCCAGCTGGCTGCTTCAGCTTCTTGACCGGAAGATTTGAAGAAATGATGGGCTACAGCATCCAGACGATGCTCAGCAAGCCCCTAACTAAGATCGTTCAGAAGAGGCATCACAGAACAACCAGCCTTCTTCTCAAGCGATCGATGAAGAACAAAGTCAAGCTTTCTGACGTGGTGGTCAGGTGCATTCATGCCGATGGTTCTGAGCGAGTTCTGAGGATTTCTGCGACACCGAACTGGGATAGTCAAGGGGTCTTCTGCGGATACCGTGGCACGGCCATGGATATCACTCAGCAGAAGCAGGCAGAGGAAGAACTGGCTATGGCCAACCAAATGCTCCACGATACGCTAGAGAGCATTAGAGACTCCTTCTTCTCAATCAACAGGGAGTGGCAGGTCAGCTACGCCAACAGCTCGGCGGCCGAATCTATGGGTGCTAAAGCCGCAGCCTTGATCGGCAAAAAGCTTTACGACGTTCTTCCTTCAGAGGTCTTCACTACAGTCTCGGCTAACGTCAGCGAGGCCATGGAGCACATGAGGGAAAGAACCTTTGAAACTTGGAATCCCAATACCAAGCAGTGGCTTCTTTACCGCATCTACCCCAGACTTGCGGGAGCTTCGATCTTCAGTCAGGACATTACTGATCGAAAGAGCTTTGAGGCTCAGATTGAAGCCCAAATGCTGGAGATCAACGAAAAGAACGTGATTCTTCAGCTTCAGCAGAAGAACCTGGAAGAAGCCAACAAGCGGCTTGAGGCCCTGGCTTCGACCGATGGTCTGACAGGCTTGAAGAACCACAAGGCCTTCCAGACCGCTTTGGCCGAGCTGCACAAGGATTCTTTGGCGATGAACGTTCCCCTCAGCGTTGTGCTGTTGGACGTTGACCACTTTAAGAACTACAACGACACCTACGGGCACCCGGCTGGAGACGAAGTTCTGCGCACAGTGGCTACGATTCTTAAGCAGCACGGCCGCAGGGGCGACATTGCCGCCCGTTATGGCGGAGAAGAGTTCGTCCTCGTCCTTCCCAACACTCCTGCCAGCGAGGCGATCAAGGCGGCAGAAAGGGTGCGCAAGGCCATTGCCGATCATCCTTGGCAGCAGGGAGGAATTACAGCCTCGCTCGGAGTTTCTGAACTCAGAGCAGGCTTTGACAAGCACGATTTGATCAGCCAGGCCGACCTTGCCCTCTATTCGGCAAAGAGGACTGGCCGAAACAAGGTTGTCAACTGGACTCCTGAGGTCCAAGAGACCCGCGCCGCCTGACCTGGCCCTCGTTGGGGGTAAACCCCCTGCATGAACGTTGAGCTCCTAAAGGAGTTGACTGAAGCCTTCGGTGTACCAGGCCAAGAAGGCGCCATCCGCGAGATCGTCCGCAGAGAACTGGGCGGCATCACCACTATTACCGAAGACGCCATGGGCAGCCTTATCTGCCACAAGCCTTCGGCAAGCGGCAAGGGCCCCAAGGTCATGCTTGCCGCCCACATGGACGAAATCGGCTTTGTTGTTCGGCATATCAGCGAGAAGGGATTCATTAAGATTCATCCTCTCGGCGGCTTTGACCCCCGCATGCTGCCCGCTCAGCGCGTGGTTGTGACAGGCTTCACTGGCGAAGTTCTGCACGGAACCCTAATGCCTGGCACCAAGCCCAAGCACCTTTTGACGGCAGCCGAAGCCGCCAAGCCATTGGACCTCAACGACTTTTTTGTCGATCTTGGCCTTAGCCCAGATGACGTAAAAGCCAAGGTTCGTGTCGGCGACATGGTGACCCTGAAGCGAGAGTTTCAGCAGACCGGAAACCACTACACCTGCAAAGCCATGGATGACCGAGTCGCCGTTTTTGTGATGATCGAAGCTGTGAAGGCTTTGGCCAGCCACGAGTGCGAGATCTATGCTGTGGCCACAACTCAAGAAGAAATTGGTCTTCGAGGCGCCACAGCTGCCGGTTCTGGCTTGGCTCCGGATGTCTGCATCGCCATCGACATCACCCTCGCCAACGATATTCCTGGAGTGCCGGAGGATATGGCGATCACCCACCTGGGCAAGGGCACTGCGATCAAGATTCTGGACGGCAGCCTCATCTGCCACCCAGGCATCGTCGCTCACTTTAGAAAGCTGGCCGAAGATAAGGGAATCCCTCATCAGATGGAGCTTTTGCCCATGGGCGGCACCGATGCAGGCGGAGTGCAGAAGCAGCACGGAGGCATTCCTTCCTTCACCCTTTCCATCCCCACCCGCTACGTGCACACGGTCAACGAGACCGTTCACCCCAGCGACGTGCAGGCTTCCATCGATCTTCTCAAGGCTTATCTTGAGGATGTTCACACCGCCCCCTACGCCACAAAAGGCTAAGGTCGGGCTTCAGACTCAAAAAGGGGAGGGTGCCAGTGGTATCCTCCTTTTTCGACGCCACGAGGAGAGATGGCAGAGTGGTCGATCGCAGCAGTCTTGAAAACTGCAGGCCTGCAAGGGTCCGGGGGTTCGAATCCCCCTCTCTCCTCCAGAATTTGAACCTAACAGGCATTGGTTCTGGACACCCCTAATCGGGATTTTGGACACCCCTGGACAAAAGGGAACTGAAAGCTGCTAGAACTTCGTTGTCTCTTTGGTTCAGATAGTGAAGGGTGATGGCCAGGCCGGAGTGGCCGAGGATGCTTTGGATGAGGGTTTCGGGGACTCCGGCTTCTCGCAGGTTGGTGGCGCAGGAGTGGCGGAGGATCTGCATGGTGACCCGGGTTTCAATGCCGGCCGATTTGGCCAGGCGATGAAGCGCCTTTGAAAGAGTTTTGCTGAATAGAGGGGCGCCGTACTCTCCGGCGAAAGGGAGGGGCGCGTTCTGCAGAACTTCTGCGAAGGAATCTGGAATGGCCAGGCGGCGGGACTCTCCGGGGTTTTTGCCCTTGAGCTGGCGTTTAATGCCGTGCTCGGCTTGGCGGTTGAACTGAACCTCTAAGAGCCAGCCTTGTTTAGTCTTCTGCAGATTCTCTGGCTGTAAACCTAAGACTTCGTTTAACCGAAGGCCCATGAAGGCAGCGGTGAAGATGGGGGCGTAGTAGGGGGTGCCTGTGGCTTGATCGAGCAGGGCCTTAACTTGCTCGAGAGAAATGGCTGGCTGGATAGTCTGTTCGCGTTTGGGGACTCTGAGCAGCTTCCAATCGGTGTGAGTGACCCGGCCTGCATCGTGGGCGAAGTTGAGAATAGCGGTGAGGACTCCGACCTTGTTGCGGACGGTTTTCATTCGGCCAGAGCGGGCGATGAGGCTGATGAGCCAGGGGGCCAGGACTTCTATTCTCAGGTCTTCGAGCGTGGCGCCGGAGATGGGGTGGATATCGTTGTTGATGATGGATCGGTAGCGATCGGCGGTTTCGGCAGCGAGGGAGGGGGCGACGGCTGGCCACCAGACTTCTTCTATGAAGGCAGCCAGGCTGTTGGCTGGCAGGGCGGGGACTCCTTGGGCTTCGTTGAGCTTGGCCAGGAGCTTGGCCTCGGCGTCAGCTTTCCCGGCTGGACCCGGCCTTTTTGACCGGCCCCAGTATCGGACGCCTTGGAGGCGGCGGGATGCTTCCCACCGTTGGTTTGCAGGGTCCCAGTGAGCTGTGATGGGGTGGGACTGGTTCGACATTGACACCCATTTCGGAGAGGATGTGCCGCGCCAAGGACTCTACCTGAACTTTGGCGTAGAGTCTGAGGTGTGGGTGCCGCTTGATTAAGCCACCGGCTTCGTAGATATCGAGCCTTCTCTTGGTGATTTTGAGGTAGGCGGTGGCCTCCCTTTCGGTGAGAAAGGGTGATTCCTGGCAGGAAAGGGAGGCTGGGAGCATTAGGCGGGAAGTCTCAGGAAGGCTGAATTCAGAATTTCGAAGGATCCTTGCAAGGCGAAAGACAGAAGGGACAAGGTTGGAGGTGCTTCTCGCATGAGTTCGAATGTGATTCGAGTGAGGCGGGAGGAAGGGGCAAGGCGGTATGACCTGTGCGAGATATGACTTGGTTTGGAGTTGCCGAGGTTGGAGCAAACCTGGAACGCGAAATCAAAGGCCAGTTCGTCGTTGGGATCGAATAGGAACTCGACTTTATTGCAGGCCTTAGCGACTCGCTGGACGGATCCGACGATCAGCTCCTTTTGGCAAAAAATTTCAAAGCTGTTCTGCAGCCCTCGGGCGTGTCTAAAGGCTTCGTTGAGTTTTGCGCGGAGATTGGTGGCGGCGGATCCTTTCGCTGAGGAGGAGACCGCCCCTATCGGCCATATGAGAATCGCGGCGAAAGCCATGAAGACCTTGTCCTGAGGGGAGCTACCAAGGCAATGGCAGTGGTAGTTATCAAGTTGGCTGAGGTCTCCCGAACCAGCCCCGCCAAGGATAGAGCCGAAAGACCTTACAGAGCTCGCAACATCAGCCTCGGCCACTCTGTCGCATACCACCCCCGGGCCATGAACCGCTTTGGTTCTTTTTCTTAAGCCGTGGACAGGATCCAAACAAACCTTCAGGGGCAAACCGTCCAGCCCCTTCATTTCCTACCGTTCACTTTTTTCATTTTGAGTCCCAGGTCCGGGCACAGAAAAAGGGCTCCGATCCTAAGATCGAAACCCTTTACCGCCCTGAGCAAGTTAAAAGCGCAAGAAATGCTGGAATTCCAGGCACAGCTTTAACGCTTACATCTCAAGACGCACTTTTCACCCGTTTGGCTGCAACGATTCTGAAAAAATCTGCAATAAACCCAGCTTTTCCAACCCCAGCTTCTAGAACCAGGTAGGAATCACTCCGGTTCGCCTCTCACCAGGGCGCGCCATTATTTGCCTGCAAGGCTTCAACCCAAGTGAGGGCCCGACTTCGGATCCACCACATTTCAAACCCATCTGCCCCATTTGCCACCCCGAAAGCAATCCTAACCCGCCTCATCACGCCCGCCAAATCCATAAGTCGGACTATCACATCAATTCACAAACCACCCGTAAACTGAATGTAGGCAGTGTAGGGTGTGTAGGCATTTCCCCTCTTTTTTTTCCTACATGCGCGCCGCCTGGACGTGATGTGCGCGTGTGCGCTCATGCGTGTGTGTGTTGATAGTAAGCAAAAACCCTACACTGCCTACACTGCCTACACTTTGAGTTCAAATTGGCCGACCCAGTGCCTACATCGTGCCTACACTGCCTACATTCGCTCAAACCGTCAAAATCAAGTCCAGAGGAGGGGGATGGGGGGAGGAGACTTAACATTATCACGCCTCATAATCCACCACAAATTGCAAAATGTTCGCATACCAAAACACGCCAAGGACTCTTCTCACTACCCGATAGCCAAACTTCTGTCGCCTCTCCTGCATCTCATCTCCGAACCTAGTCACGTTCATAGCGTAGCAACCTCCGATCTTGGCCATGACTGGTAAGCCTTAATCAGCTCCTTTCCGCCTACAGCAATGTCTTCATGCAGAACACATCGGTCAGCATTAAGCTGGGCCCAAGTGTTCCGCTCAGCTCGGTTTTGATCCGTTGTGCAATCAACAGCCTCCCTGTGGAAAAGGCATTCCGCAAACCGTCACTGAGCCTCCTCAGTCACCCAAGTTTTTACTCCCTCGTGCACCGCTTTTAACATGCCAATAAGGTGAAGATCCAACTAATCTGGAGTATTCACTTTATCGAAAAGCACCAGGATATTCATTCTCCAGACTCCGCAGTCATGTTCGTAGATCATCAGTTTGTTGTTTTTAGCAAAAATCATCTTGAAAACAGGCTAATACTCAACGGCATCCTTACGCAGAAACCGAGGTGAAATCTCATCGTCTTCTGTCAGCCTCTTCAGTAAATCCTCGTCAAAATGGTCCTCCTTGCTTAGTTCCACTGTCGTGGTCATCCTCTGCCCTGCAAATCGGAAAAGTCAGCTGGGATCTCATCCTCAAATCGTTTAATAATCAGCTTCAAATTATCAAGCCTTGTCGAATAATTTGTTTGAAAATCCTGCAAGTTTCCTGGAATCCTCCTTCGTTCCGTCTTGCCTCACTATGAAGAAAAAATGTGCACTGTTCCGCAGTGCTCCCCGTCAGGGTGAAGCCATAAGATCCATGAGGCCAGCTCTGCAACTCAGAATCCCCCTTTCAGTGGCTCTTTCTAAATGCTTAATCCAGTTCAGGCACTCCGCATCTGGGGTTGTATTCTACCGTGACACACTTCGCAAAATAGTGAATTTTCTGATCCTTAACAAGTTCCTCAGTCCTTAGATTCACCACTCCGTTTGCGATTGGCCAAGAATCTACTTTCGGGTCAACCTCGTTCTGGTAAAGGGGAGTCTCGTGGATTCGACATAGCAGCCTAAACACCGAATCAATCGTGTGTCTGGCATGGTTTCTTCGCCTAAGGGTCTCACGCCTTTCTCATTTCCTGGTCGTCCGTGTCCAACACCTTTGTTTGGGTCCCCAAAAAGATCTTCATGTCGCGGTCAAATAGCGGTGATCTGCCAGCCCCAGTAAAATCTTGCCGGATCTTCGCACCCTTTAACCATTTGGGAAAAGCCAGCCTCAACTTTTCGATCCTCCTCGGAGGAAATGTGGCCGTCCTAGGCTGCCTCTCTCCAGGGACCTGGTGCTCACCAGCGCACAGTGCAATCCTCCCTCCAACTTCGAGCCTACTTAACAGACGCTCTGTAACATGACTGGGTCAAAGCTTCCATACCTACCGCCGTCTTAGACCAAAGAAGCGACAAAATTTTAAAGATCAACTAGACGATCTTGAAGATATAACAAAGATTTTGTAAGAAGATGATAGGTGAGGAATAGCAGCATCAGAATTCAAGAACTACGGGCAGTATCAGGGAGATTTGCCGATGGAGTGACACCTTGGCTAGGTGCCCAAGAACGTATTGGATCACATTACAGCGATTGATCCAGAGAACAAAATACTTGAAAAATTCTCGACTGGTCAGGCAACGGACATAAGTGATTTTGGGAACCGAGAAATTGCGAATCTAGAACATCCAAATTGGGCGAAATTTAGGCTCACTTTCAGCAAAAATGCCTGCCGTTCTGCTTCACGGGCACGGGTTCTCTCAACAGCCTTTAAGTGCTTTTGGTACGGAATCGCCTCGATTTACTGCCGCTCCAGCATCAGCCGGGCGATCACGCAGTAAACATAAGAGATGATCTCCCGCTGAATGAGCAACTTAAGGGATAGCCAAACATCAACACCAGGCCACCATTCAAAGCGGGAGCTCGATCTGGTATGAGGAAGATAGGCAAGACGCCTGGAAAGGCGATGATCGAAAGAGCGTTGAGCAGGAAAGAGCTATTGGAAGATCGGACAACGACGACTAAAGCCAACCCAAAGACGGTCCCCAGCGCAGCAAGCTTTAAACCCTCAAGAAGCGAGCTTTGGATTTCATACTCTTGTCACGAGACTCACTCCTCACCAATCCTGTCTGTTCTTTTTTGGGCTTCAAGCAGAAACGCCACCCAGTGTCTTCTCTCGTCCTCTTCATCCGACAGGACGGATGCTCTGGCTGCAACACTAGGCTGACGAATAGTTACGAGTCCCATAACCCCTTTTATGCGGCGCGAATCTGAGCCAAGATCCGTCTGGAATGACAGTGGACAAAGAGACACCGGAAAAGGGGCTCCTGGCCAGGGTTGAGGGGCCAGAGGGCAGAGCCCTCGAGACCTCGCGCGGCCAGGCGGGGCGCAGAACCGCTTCTGAAGCCTTCGCGGACTTCTTCGGGGCGAGGATCTCCAACGACAACACCAGATCCGCCTACTTGTCTGATGTCAGGCAGTTCGCCAGCTGGTGCGCTCAGGAAGAGCTGAAGCTGGAGGAAATCCAGACCCTCGATGTCGCCCGCTACCGCGAGGCCTTGAGAGCCAGGTCATGTTCCGCGGCGACCATCAAGAGGAAGCTCTCAGCCATCCGGCGCTGACTCTCCTACATGGTGGAGTCCGGAGCCCTTCCCTTCAATCCGGCCAGAGAAGTGGCCACGGAAAGGCTGAGGACCAAGTCAGGCAAGACCCCAGCTCTTGATGCCGCCCAAATGAGGATGCTCTTTGAGAGCTTCGACACCGAGAAGCTGATCCAGCTGAGGGACAGGGCCATCGTTTCGACCATGGCCTACTCCTTTGCCCGTGTCTCTGCAGTCACAGCTCAGAAGGTTCAGTACTTCATCGACCTGGGCAGAAACCAATACATACGATTGCATGAGAAGGGCGGCGTTGAAAGAGACATCCCTGCCCACCCTCGGCTTGTTGAGCACCTAGACGCCTGGCTGGCCGTGAGCAAAATCTCAGGCTCCCATATCCTCTTCCCCGCTTTTGAGAAACGCGGAACGGTGATGACGGCCAGGCCGATGGACAGAAATGATGTTCTCCGGATGGTGAAGCGTCGGCTTCTTTCTGCCGGCATTCCATCCGTCTTCTCTAATCACTCCTTCAGAGCGACAGGCATCACGGAATTTCTGGCCAACGGCGGGAGCCTCGAGACTGCACAGGAGCTGGCCAACCACGCTGACAGCAGAACCACCCGCCTCTATGACCGCAGAGCCACAAGGCTGGAGCTGGAGGAAATTGTAAGAATTAGGTACTAGAAGTAGGACTAATAGACAAGTAATGACGTGATGAGGGGCAAAAATCTGATGCAAAAGTCTGGTCTTGTTATGAAATTAGATGCAGCCTAAATCAGCAAATTTTCGAATTTTACTTGCAATCTCTACTGCTTCTCCTCTGTGCAATTTTCAAGGCCATAGTTGACTCTCGGGAAGTCATCATCTATGAAAAACCTGTACTTCTGTGTGTAAATCAACCACAGTCCGCTTTTTTCGGAAATGCTAAAGTATGTAATTTTCTTGTCGGGATTAAGATAGTCAAAAAGGCTAAATGTTGAATCTCTAAATGCTGTTTGAATCTCCTGATCACCGTGAAGGGGAAAAGTCTCCACCCCATGGCCATTTAGAATTTTTCGACTTTCTAGACTTGTCATTCCGAGACACATTTTTTTAATCGCATCCTGTAGGGCTCTCTGCCTTTTCCTTTCAAAGTAGGTCTGCGACAAAATGCAAATGGCCACAAGGGTAGCCGAGATAATTAGCCACACAAAAGTTGGTCTTTTTTTATTGAGAGCGTCACCGAAGATTTTACTCAACTCGTCCCCGGATACACTGCACCCAAGGCGTTCTTCTTAGTCGCCGGTCATCGAAGGCATTTGTTGGTGTTGGATCACATTTACCGATAAGTTGAGCTCCCACTCTACAGCATACTGAATATGAAACATTTCCTCCCTTGCAGGATACAATTACGCAGGTTTGGCCAAAAATCTTCCATACGATGCCGTTTATCTGGATGCCATCGGTTGGTAGCCACTTGCCACAAGACGGCCTATCGTCAAGCACATCACAGTCGTCTTTTCCTCCAGGACACTCTTCAGGCAAAACTGCCATATCCGCACCTTTGCACGAACAATCTATGAAAACATATCCATATTTTGTAAATGGATCATGCTTGTTGAGGGGGCAGCCACATGGACCGCCTTCGTCGGAGGGCCTCGGATGATGCACACCTGGGCGGGGATTGACTTTGTGAACCTTGTCTGGGATAACCCGAATAGGTCTGCCCTTTTGTGGTGTGGTTCCGCTCGGGTCTCCCCACATGCTAGGAGCCGCACCAGCATAGACGTATCCTGGCTCAGATGGCCAGAGGGGATCTTTGGTCAGCCACCTGCCAAGGTTGCTCAGCAGGTAGCGGGCTCTCACATACATGCTCGTTGCAGAGTCCTTGATGTATCCGAGGGTTCCCACATAACCAAGGCTTGATGGGTTGGTGCCTGTTTCAGACTGAACATTGCCGTAGGGGTCGTACTCAGCCTCATAGACGGTGTTCCCAGAAGTGTCTCTGACCATCACCACAGAGCCAAGAGGATCTGAGACGAAGTTGTGAACAACGCCATCTTTGTTCTGGCGAAGGATTCTTCCATTAACAGTGGTGAAGGTGGTTACGCTCACGAATTCCTCTCCTGGATGTAGTCAGAACCGTCTCAAATGAAAGTGGTTAGAGCAGAACCAAGCTGCCTTGCCACTCCTTGTCCTTCTCCATTGTAAGACATGATTGTTGGATTCCCCATCCCGCTGCTCGGGATCTGACGATATCATTTTTCACAGAAACTCTGTTTTCCCTGTCGTAGGTGTAGGTGGTGCGCAGGCCACCCCTGCTTTCAACTGTCATGTTGCCGTTTGTTCGAACACGAAATCCCCACCATTGCATTTGATGCCATCCTGAAGAAGCCATCAATATCAATGCACGATAAGTGATAAGAATCCATCTTCAGGCAGGTCGCGAGCATTCTGTAAAGTTGCATAGACCACAAAAGATTTTCCGGACACGCGGATTACAGCGACATCTGTGTCTTTTGGCAATGATGAGGAGATTAGCTTTTTGGTGATAGTTGCTCGATTATTTCCCAAAGATAACGACGGCGGAAACTCAAGATCAGGAATCAGGTTTGAGCGAATCGTGGGATAAAATTTGCCTTCATCCCCCTTCAACATATGCATCAATTCAATCCTGCAATGAGAACTTTTTTCAAATTTAAGCATCGAACTGTCTCGCTTGGGTCCAGTTCCGCAATTTTTGATGTTAATGTCCATCTCCCCGTTTGTAAAGTAAGAAAAAGAAGGTCCACTTCCAAAGGAGTACCCACTTCGAACAATGCGTCCTGTTTCAAACTCAATCAAGCCAAGACGAGATCCATGAGCTAGTCGCTCATATTCCCTCAGACCCAAAATGCCAATGAAGACACCGCAGATAAGACCGATTGAGTAGAAGGCGAGTTTCAATTTACGGGTTGCACCTTCATTCGGGCCACATAAAAGTACATTCTGAGCAGACGCCGATACCACCTCCATATTCGCCTCCAACGAACGATGACCAACAATAGCCGGGAGGACACTCAAAGGGATCAACGTAGGTGTCAAAATATACGCAACGGTCAGCAGGATTAGATCCTTTGTAGAAATCGCGGATTATCTTATCCAGACATGCAGGAATTTTCACTAGTCCACCGCTTGGATATAGAACATCCTTGAATCCGAAAAGCTTACAGAGATCAATTTCAATTTGTAAGCAGCATCCAGCTAGCATCCCTCCTGAGAATCCGTGACCTCCTCCATGAAATCCGCATCCAGGGTTGCCTGACAGGTATTGACCAATGCACCTTCTGATACTTCCGCAAACCCAAGGGTTTCCTGTTCCAATGAGAGTGGCGACAATGTCAGATAGAATCGATTTGCAGTCAGGCTTTGGAGGAAGGAACGGCATGATCATCAGACTAATTGGGATGTGGCCTGTCGGATCGACCCAAACACTTGGAGCCGAGTTTGCATAGACGAACCCTGGCTCACTTGGCCACAGCAGATCCTTAGTCAGCCATCTGCCGAGATTGTTCAGCAGATAACGAGCCCTGACATACATGCTCGTTGCAGAGTCCTTGATATAACCGAGGGTTCCCACATAACCAAGGCTTGATGGGTTGGTGCCTGTTTCAGACTGAACATTGCCGTAGGGGTCGTACTCAGCCTCATAGACGGTGTTCCCAGAAGTGTCTCTCACCATCACCACAGAGCCGAGAGGATCTGAGACGAAGTTGTGAACAACGCCATCTTTGTTCTGGCGAAGGATTCTTCCATTAACAGTGGTGAAGGTGGTTACGCTCACGAATTCCTCTCCTGAATGTAATCGGATCCGTCTTGCCGAATGGGTTTGCTTGCGATCAAGAGACAAGACCAATCTACATCTGTTGCTTAGGTCGTTGATACTTCACAAAAACGTTTGCTCCAGTATCACTGTAAATGACACAGTTTCCAGATTCAGTAAACTCAAGCCAAAACCAGATACTAGAACCTTCTTGGTTACCAGACTTAATAATTCGAAATACCTCAGTGTCCTTCCCTTCAAAGGTCAGCCTGTACTTGTTATCGATTTTCCGAAGAACTCCAGGCACGCCATTTAAAACGATTCGAGCCTCTGAAAGTACTGTCAAGTCCGGCTTGCCGAACAGATTTTTACCCACATCTTTGTCAGTCGTGTGGTAAACAAAATCACCATTCAATGCACGAACTTCGGTTGAATGTTCACAAGCTGTTAATGAGCAAAAAGTCACCAAGACAGTGACGATACATAGATATCTTGATCGAATCATCTCAACACCCTTGGGGGGATCGGTCTACCGTAACTCACTTGACCACCAGGACCTGGGCGAGGATTCGCCACATCGCCGAAAAGATCCGCAAAATCTCTCCACCCTCGGTTCCGTGCAAAGCGGCATCCGCTATAGCAATTGGGGCCCAGCTCCTCTTTTTTGCAACAAGCATAGCACTTGTTCTCCCACTCGACGTAAGCGAATGCGGACCCTTCAGAATCGAGTTGAGCAGTTTGGGCTAGACACGTCAGATCTGGTCGATCGGACCCCATAATCACAGGAGTGGGCGGCGCACAGATTGTTGGTGGAACGGCCCAATCAGGCAACGGTGCTGGACGAGGGGTCACCTCCCCAACTTGTCCAGGTGGCGGTGCAAATTCAAACCAATCGCCTCTAGGCTTTGGCTTGTTTCTCAAGCCTCTTAATCTGCAATCAGCATAGTAGGCAAATGCGTAGTAGTTGCACATTTGACGGCTAAAGGAATCACCTCGATTACAATTGCAATAGGCATAGACAAACTCGTTCCATGCTGGAGTGCAAGAAGGTTTACCCGGAGGCATTGAAGGAGGAGGACAGACAGAGGAAATGGGTTTAGCACCACTCGGGTCCACAATCAAGTTTGGTGCCGCCCCTGCATAGACAAACCCCGGCTCACTTGGCCAGAAAGGATCCTTGGTCAGCCACCTGCCAAGATTGCTCAGCAGATAACGAGCCCTGACATACATGCTCGTTGCAGAGTCCATGATATAACCGAGGGTTCCCACATAACCAAGGCTTGATGGGTTGGTTCCTGTTTCAGATTGGACATTGCCGTAGGGGTCGTACTCGGCTTCATAGACTGTGTTTCCAGAAGTGTCTCTGACCATTACAACAGAGCCGAGAGGATCTGGCACGAAGTGGCTGACAACCCCGCCTTTTGCCTGACTGAGGATCATTCCATTAACAGTGGTGTAGGTTGTAACGCTCACGAATTCCTCTCCTGGATGTAGTCAGAACCGTCCCAGACGAAAGTTGTCCTTCCAGTCGAAGTCTGGCGAACGATCCTTTGTCCATCTCCATTGTAAGTCATGGTTGTCCTGGTTCCCATATCATTTTTCACAGAAACTCTGTTCTCTCTGTCGTAGGTGTAGGTGGTGCGAAGTCCGCCTCTGTTCTCGACTGTCATGTTGCCGTTGTTGTCGTAGGTGAAAGTGACCCTTGTCGGACCATCCTGCATTGTGACAAGGAAGCTTTGGAAGTTGACGTTGAGCGTCACTGGCTGAGCGCCCTCTGCGAAAATGCTGCGCAGATTGGCATTCGCGTCAACCGTGTAGGTGACGGCCTTGCTGCCTGGCCTTTGCTGGCTGAGCAGTTCATCAGCGTTGTTGTAGGTGAAGGTGGTAACGACGCCATCTACAGTCTGCCTGGTCTTGCGGCCTCCAGCATCGTAGGTATCCACGATGGTCAGAATTGGCGTGTTTCCAGCGTTCTGCTGGATTTCAGTGATGAGCCTGCCATTGGCGTCGTAGCTCATAAGCCTTCGCTCACCGTAAGAGAGGGTGGTCAGGCGTCCGTCTGCGTCGTACTCAAAGGTCGTGAGGACTCCGGCTGCGTTGAGGAGGGTTGAGTTTCTTCCCAAAGCATCGTAGGCGAAGGTGGCTCTGCCTCCATCTGGATCAACCAGAAGGGTACGGTTGCCGGTGGCATCGTAGGCGTAGGTGAGAACAAAGCCGCCAGGATAGGTGACACCTTCCACCTGACCATCGCCTGAATAGGCGTAGGTGGTGGTTCCGGTGGAATCCTGCATGGTCGTTCTGCGGCCATTGGCGTCGTAGCCGTAGGTGACCCTGGTTCCATCTCCGTAGGCGATAGAGATAAGCTGCCCAGCCGCATCGTAGCCGTAGGTTTTGACCCAGTTGTTGGCATCGATGTAGGTGATGACCCTGCCCGCCGCATCAAAGCTGCTGGTGGTTCTGCCTCCCAACTCGTTGATGATGACTGTGTTCTGGCCAGCGTTATCGTAAACCCAAGTGACGACCTCTCCTCTTGGCCCAAGCCGCCTGGTCTGGCGTCCGTTGAGGTCATAGGTGTAGGTCGTGCGGTTGTTGATTTGGTTTTGAACAGCGTTCAGCCGGTTGGAATTGCTGAAGTAGATGCTGGTGACAGACCAGCCCAGTGGGTTGATGACCCTGGTCTGGTTTCCGGCATCGTCGTAGACAAAGGTTGTGGTTTGGCCCAGAGCATTGATGCTGTTGACCACCTGCCCGCCGATATTGTAAACCGTGGTGGTGCGGAAGCCGAGCGGGGTTTCCATCGCCACCTGCCTGCCAACTGCGTCATAGAAGAACTCTGAGACCTGGCCGAGGGCATTGATCGAGAAGACCACTTCTCCACGAGCGTTGTAGACGGTGGTTGAGACAAAGCCTCTGGCATCCATCACGCTCACCAGCCTTCCTGAGCTGTCGTAGGCGTAGGTGGTGCGGTGGCCTTCGGCGTCGATGTCGGCGATTTTCTGCTTGGCTGCGTTATAGACCGTTGTGGTTCTGAAGCCCATTGGGTCGATGGCCGCGGTCTGGTAGCCCTCGTTGTCGTAGACGAAAGTTGTAACCCTGCCAAGAGGATCCGTGACAGTTTCGACCTTTTCCCAGCGGTTGTAGGTGTAGGTGGTTCGCTGATTCAACGGGTTGACCACTGCCTGGAGGAGGCAGCCATCGAGGATGTAGCTGGTGACCTGACCCAAGGGGTTTTGTACGGTCTTGACCGCATCGTTTTCCCAGTAGGTGTAGGTAGTTCTATTTCCAAGGGGGTCTGTTGCTGCCTGAAGCCTCTGCAGACTGTCATAGGTGTAAGTTGAGACCCCGCCATCACTGTGCATGATGGAAGCGATTCGACCTGCCGAGTTGTAGGAATAGGTGGTGCGAAGGCCTCTGGGATCAATGACGGCTTGAAGGAAACCGGAGGCGTTGTAGGTCCAGGTGGTGACCTTTCCGAGCGGGTTTGTGGCCCGGGTTCTCTGCCTGCTGCCGTTGTAAGCGAAGGTGGAGATGGCTCCGTCTGCGTTGATGATTGTGGTTAGGTTTCCGGAAGTGTCGTACTGGTAGGTTGTCCTAAAGCCCAGTGCGTCGTCGGATGCGGTGACTTGGTGGAGGCTGTTGTAGGTTACGCTGGTGACTGTTCCGGCAGGGATCTGCTGGCTGGTCATCAAGCGGAAGGAATCGTAGGTGTAGGTTGAGACGACTCCTGAAGGCATCTGAATGCTGTTTAGGTTCAGGCCGGAAGAGACATAGTTGTATGTTGTGACCGCACCGGATGGCTGAGTCACCATAGTCCGGCTGTTTGGCGCATCATAGGCGTAGGTCCAAGTCGCTGAACCAAGCTGCATGCCGGTTACAGCACCACTGGTGTAAACATAGGAAGTTACAAAGCCCCTGGGGTCTTCGATCGCCGTGATTAGGTCCCCATCATAGGTGTACTTGGTAATGCAGCCAAGTGGAGTTTGGAACGTAGTGAGCCGCTGGGTTGAATCGTACTGAAGAGTCCATTTGCGTGGTGACGAGGCAAAATCAGTCACCGAATTGACGAGGGTGACTCCACCGAAAGCGGCGTAGGCAAAGGTGACTCTCTGCGAAGGGCCAACATCGATAGAAGTCAGCAGCCCAGCCTCTCCACCAGTTCCGTAGTTGTAGGTGTGCCTAAAGCCTGAAGAGGTTTCAACTGTCAGGATCGGACAGATTCCTGAAGCACTGACCTGCTCTTTGTAGTTAATCTTCGTGCCGTCGGAGAAGTGCTCCGTGTAAACCCCAGAAGCATCATTCCGGGTGAGCGTTGTCAAGCTGCCAGAAGCCGCAACCGCAGTAAAGGTTGTCACTCCGCCAGAACTTCCCACCAGCGTGAATTGAGGCTGGGTGAAATCACCTCGGTTGATGGCGTAAGTAGACCCAAGCTCTGGCACCAGGAGACGAGAGTTAACGCTGCTGTTTCGGGATTTTCCCCAAGCAGTTGAAGAACTGACCTTGTTTGAGTAGTAAAGGCTGATGCTCAGGTTCAGTCCATAACCGAACAGCTCAATTTCTGGATCAACGGTGAGAGAGCCGTCCGACAATTCAGGTGTGGCGCGGTATTGATGCTGCTGCTCACTAGGGTAGTCGCAGCCTGAATGCCCTGCCAAGGACAAAGCAGGGCTGAGCACTTCGCTTCTTGAAATAGTTCTCATTGCTCCTCTTATTTGTCAACAATCAAGATACAGTTTGGATTCGGCCCGACTCCGCCGCCAGTGTTTGGAATTCCACCCGCAAAGCCACTCATCGCTGGCTGATTCTGGTTTGGCAGGAATCCGACGCTGCCATCGCACCCTCCACCCCCTCCAGATCCTCCACAGCTGCCTCCACCACAGCCACTTCCTGCCCCACTGGGTCCCCCTGCAGAGGGGGGCGCACCCATGGCTGGCGTTGTATAGGGCAGACAGATCGGTGCACTCATGATGTTTCCTCTGGAAGTTTGTTGTTCAAAGCGGCGGCAAGAGCATCCACTGCTCGGTTAGCGCAGGCTTCCTTTCCTTCAGGAAGTCCGCCTAGGACGATGAGCAGATCTCTGGGTTCGATGAGTTTCGCCTGGCCAATTGTTCGGCCAATAATTAGCTCTGTTACTTGGCTGGACGCGGCAATCATAGAAGGGCACCCGTTACATTCAAAAGATGCATCCCTAATGGAGCCGTCTTCTATAATCATCCAGATATAACAATAAGGCCCCTCACCTTTAGTGCCACTTACACCAAAGTGAGTTGCGCCTGCAAGCACCCCCATGTTTCTTGGGGATTGAACGTGCTTTTGAGCTTGTGGCGACAAGACCATCTTCGACCTTGCGCGCATCTTACTCCCTCAATTGCTTTACAAGTCAATACCTCTCAAAAGAGCAGCCAGCTTTTTTAAAGTGTTATTCACACTCAGCCCCTCTCGGGTAAGTTATGACCCTTCAGATTTGTTGGAGCAAGATCACTTATGTTTTCGAAGCCTGCGCTCGCCATGATCGTCCACGATGACTCCATATTTCTGGGAGCCGCTTTGAAATCCTTTGAAGGGGTGGCTGATCGGTTCGTTTTTGTCAGCGCGACTCCTTGGAATGGTGAAGTTGGTGATTGGCAGACTGCCGCTGATTTAGCTAAATCTGCTGGTGCAGAGGTGGTGACCGGATCCTGGGGCACTGAAGAAGAGCACCGCGCCGCGGCATTCAGCCATCTTAAGTCGCTTGGCTTCAGCCACGCCCTCATCCCGGATTCTGATGAGGTCATTGATAAAGATCTGCTCGCGGCCCTAATCAAGATCGCTGAGAACGACTTGGCAGACCGTGTCTATGTTGAGTGGGACACCTACTGGAAGGATTCCGGCCATGTTGTGAGGCCAAGAGAGCGCTTCACCCCCTGCATTCTTGTAAATCTAGAAAGAGCTTGGAACACCGCCCTGAGGGGATTTGAAGGCGGCAGGGCCCTCTTGCTGAACGACAGATACGGCTTAATTCATCACCTCTCCTATGCGGGGTCAGATGAGCGGATCCAAAGAAAGATATCGACTTGGAGCCATAAGAACGAGGTCGTTGAAGGGTGGTACGAGAGAGTCTGGAAGGGGTGGGATTCAAACAGGCTTATGCAGGCGGTGCACCCGACTCATCCTGAAGCCTATGGATTCATTGAGGCGATTGAGACGCCTCAGGCGTTGATTGATGCCGGGGTCCAGCCATTCATCCGGCCCAAGCTTGAACTCCCGAGCCGCTGGCCAACTATCTCCGTCATCATTCCGCTGCACGGCGGTGAGGAAGATATCGAGAGATGTCTAGAAGCCTTATGCGCCTACCCAAGCCTGCTCCATGAAGTGATCGTTGTAGACAATGCCTCGCCCGACAAGTCAGCCGAGATTGCTGACGATCTTTGCAAAAGGCTTCCCAATGGCCGAGTGATTCGGCTGGAGGAGAACAAGGGCTTTGCCGCCGGATGCAATGCGGGATTTGCCACCTCTGGTGGAGAAGTGGTCATCTACCTGAACAGCGATGCCGTGATGCCACGGTCTGGCCTGATTCGAATGATTGAGTCCCTAACGGCATCTGGCTCAATCGCAGCCTCTGGCCCTCTTTCAAACTCAGTCGGGCACCTTCAGCTCACCGGAACAACCTATACAAGCTTCGACACTTTGGACTGCTTCGCCGATGAATTTGCACAGAGACAGGCTTCCGACACCGAAGTCGATATGCTGGTGGGGTTCTGTCTGGTCGTCAGGCGGCAGGCGATTGATGAAGTTGGCGGCTTTGACGAAGGCTTCGGGCTCGGCACTTTTGAAGACAATGACCTGTGCTACCGATTGAGGCGCGCGGGATGGAGGCTGATCATTTCTCAAAGGAGCTTTGTTCACCACGAGGGCAGCATGACAATCCGCAGAGTCATCCCGGAGCCTGGGAGCCTGCTGGCGCAGAACCAAGCTCGGTACTTGGCAAAGTGGAGAGAAGACATTGAGCTGGGCTACGCCAGCACCCTTTCAGGCCTCTCCCAGAGCAGAATCTTATTCGATGCCTCAAGAGACCCTAAGGCTTTCTGGGACGAGGTCAGGTCCTTAAAGGATCAGGCGCAGATAACCCTGTGCATGATCGTGAGAGATGAAGAGAGGGTTCTGGATTCATGCCTGGCCAGTGCTTCGCCATTCTTCAGCCAAATCATTGTTGTGGACACAGGCAGTCAGGACTCTACAAAGGAGATCTTGGTGAAACGAGGAGTTGAGCTGAGGGAAATTGCTTGGCCAGATTCATTCGCTGAGGCGAGAAACGAATCCCTTAGGGGAGCCAAGGGCAAGTGGATCTTCTGGATGGACGCTGACGACACCCTGCCTCCTATGAGCGGCATGGCTCTGCTGAAAGCGGCTACAAAAGCAGATTCATCCATTTCCGGATTCGTGATTCCGGTTAGGTTTACCGATGAAGGGCCCCAGTCCGGAGTGCAGGTGGATCACGTGAAGCTCTTCAAAAATCTTCCTGGCCTAGAGTTCGAAGGGAGGATTCATGAACAGATTCTCCCAAGCCTGCGAGGGCACTCCCCGTCAGGTTCCATCGCCCGCCTGGATGCCCACGTGCTTCATTCTGGTTATGACACTTCGCCTGAGGGTCAGTCAAAGAAGCGAGTTCGAGATGAGAAACTGCTGAAGATGGACCTTGATGAGCGGCCAAATCACCCCTTCGTTCTCTTCAATCTTGGGATGACGGCTCACTACTCTGATGATCACGATGAGGCTATTGATTGGCTGGATAAGTGCTTAAAGGCTTCTCGGCAAGGGGAGTCCCATGTTCGGAAAGCCTATGCACTGAAGGGAATCTCGCTTCGGCGTCTCGGCAAAGTTGATGAGGCCATTGAAGCCTTTGAGCAGGGTCTCAGTCTAGTCGGAGATGACCCGGAACTTCACTTCCAGCTGGGTCACCTTTATGCTGAGCGGGGACAAAATGAGCTGGCTAAGGAGCGATACTTGGCTTGCTTAGAAACGGATGCCTCCGGTGCCTTCACGTCGTTTGACCGGGGGATCCAAGGATTCAAGACCATGCACAACTTGGCCGCTGTCCATGTCGGCCTCAGAGACTACGAAGGGGCTAGAAAGTGGTTTCTCACCGCGCTCAACCATGCTCCGGAGTTCCTTCCTTCCGCCTTCGCATTGTTTGACTCGGCAGTAGACGTAGGTGACAGGCAGACAGCTGAGGCAATGCTGGCGCACGTCGGAAGGTTTGGACCTGAACGTGAAAGTCTTCACTTAATGGAAACCAAGTTTCGGCGGGTCTTCACAGCATAGGAACTTCCAATGAAGACCTGCGCCTTTCAAAGACTGAATAACCGCCTGATAAAGACAAACCGCTTTACTCGGGACCCCCTCCCGGTCCGCAAGCACCAGCCTGCCGGACGCCTGACAGGACGGCCTCATGGCGCACGGACAACACCTCACGGCCCTGCTGTCCCGCTTCGCTCTCTACGGCTGGCAGGCCGCGCTTTCTGGACTGGTGCCCTCCTCTCGCTCCGCTGAGTTTCCTGCAATGGTGGAAGCCTTGAGACAGCTCAAAAGCTGGCCAACCAAGCTGACGGCAGAACCACCCACCTCCATGACTGCAGAGCCACGAGAATGGAGCTGGAGAAAGATAGTCAGGATCCGCTACTGAATGGACTCCACCTTTCGACATTTGGTGTGTCCAGGATATGCTGGATCACCAAAGCTAGCTAGTAGACTTCAAAGTGATGCAATCTATCATCTGTGGGCATGCTCAAGACAAAGGTGGCGGGATGAAAATCATCGGGCATGAGGTCGTCATCAAGGACCCTAAGGTTGTTTCAACATTAATGAGCGTGCTGGGCCTTGATGATGGAACCTTCTCGCGGGGGCCATCACCTCTTGAAGCCATCAAAGAGATTGATCAGAACATCTCTGCCATTCTCCAAGCTCCTTCATGGATGCGCCCCGCGAACGAACAAGCTGTGATCGAAGCTCTGGTCTCAATTCGCGGAAGTGCTGTCAGCGTTCTGAATGAAGAAGACGATGATGCTGAGTTCGCTTTTAACCTTGAGCCTTCTGCTTGATATCGGCTGTTAGAGGGGCTCGCGAGGTTAGAGCTGGAAGCCGGATGAAGTTCTCATTCTGAATCAATCCTTTTGCAGGGGACCAGGTAGGTTCTCAGTTCGCCTGGGGCAACCTAGAAGGCATCGGCAATAAACCGCACATTCGGAATGCTTCCAAGAAACTGCCCCGCATCAGAGAAAAGCCAAAACCGATTATCAGCCGTAACAAGGCCAAATTTACCGTCGAACTTCGTCAGGCACCTAATGCCTGAACCTAAGTTCAAGTTGATAGTCCTAAAGGTCTGATGATCACTTCCAACAACAAATAGGCGAAGCCCTTGTCCATCTATCTCCTTAATCAGAAAACTCTGATCACTTACACTAAAAGCACCAACAGAATAGTAGGGATCAAATACTCTATCCCACGAAAAAGTTAATCCCGCCTGGCTCGACGGTATAGATATCCCTAGGCGGATTGCTGTCGAAAAAGCATCTTGTCCAGTCTTGAGAAACTTTTGTCGAAGACTGCTTTTTTCAACCTTTGCAGCATCGACTATTCTCGGATCAGACCAGCCAGATTTTAGCCAGATGAATTCCGCCCAGCTACGAGATTCATAATTGTAAGCTAACATTGCAGGGCGGTGCTTCTGAAAAGACAAGCCGTAGAAAAACCACTCGGGGACAGCAGGAAGATGAAGAGGCTCCCCTTGACGATTCACGAGGAGTAACTTCACAGGATCTGAAATTTTATCCGAGCTGCAAAGCAGCAAAGCCGCACCTTGTGATGGGTAATAGCGAAATCCCAGAACATCATCCAGTGAATCAAGAAATGAAGTATTCAGCTTGGTCTGGGATTTTGCTGTCAGGTCAGGCAAACTTCGCTCAACGATCGAAAGATTCTTCGGGTGGCTTTCTTCCAGCAGCCAAACGGACCCTTCTCCGCTAATTTCTTGACTGGCGACGGCCAAAACTAACTGTAGCGAGATGAACACCCTTTCCCCCAGGCCCCCTCTATACATTTACCCACGTTTGGAGAGGGGCTGCCAGAGCTTTTGCAGTGTTTGTTCCACTGCTTCATTAAGCAACTGACTTGGCCATAGTATGCGCAGCACTCATTATAAGGCGGCTTGCCCTTCACTGGCAGCATACTGCTGCATTCCAGCATGTGCAGTTTCTCATGATGCATCAAACAACTGAGAGCACATCTGCCCACGGCCGTATACATGTAATCGCGGACGGATGCAGAACAACACTTCACCCCGCAACCATGCGATCTACCATTGCAGTCAACACAGCAGTGTGTTGCAGCATCCCAAGGATCATTTGGATTGTATCCTCCTCCGCCTGCTTGAGAGCACATTCCCATGCAACTTCCTGCTACTTTCCGTATGACATCTGCTAGGGCGACACAGTCACGACTGCCAATCAACCCGTCGCAGTTGGCTTGCTGGGCACTTGGACAATCAGTCCAGCCACTTCGACAATGCGATGCTCTGTCTTTGAACCAAGCTCCGTTGTCGTCGCAGCAAGAAGTTGTCTGTTTTCCAGAGGGATCATACACCTGAGAGGGTGCTGCCCCCGCATAAACGTAACCTGCCTCATCCGGCCAAAGCGGATCTTTGGTCAGCCATCTGCCGAGATTGTTGAGCAGATAGCGAGCCCTGACATACATGCTCGATGCAGAGTCTTTGATGTAGCCAAGAGTTCCCACGTAGCCGAGGCCAGATGGGTTGGTTCCAGTTTCAGACTGGACATTGCCATAAGGGTCGTACTCAGCCTCATAGACGGTGTTTCCAGAAGTGTCTCTGACCATCACCACAGAGCCAAGAGGATCTGAGACGAAGTTGTGAACAACGCCATCTTTGTTCTGGCGAAGGATTCTTCCATTAACTGTAGTGAAGGTGGTGACACTCACGAATTCCTCTCCTGGATGTAGTCAGATCCGTTCCTAACAAACGTGGCAAAAGCAGAACCAAGCTGCCTTGTCACTCTTTGTCCATCTCCATTGTAAGACATGATTGTAAAACTCCCCATATCATTTTTCAAAGAAGGTTTGTTTTTTCTGTCGTAGGTGAAAGTCAGCATTGTCGGAACATCCAAAAATGTGACAAGGAAGCTTTGATAGTTGACTGACATGGTCACTGGCTGGGCTGGTGCCCTCCTATTGCTCCGTGGGCTTAAGTGCTTCTAGGCGCTGATGACTTTGCCGCTTATTTGTAAGCTGCCGGGCAGAGAATGCTCGAGCCATCTCTGCCAGTCAGCTGTTCGGGAAGACGGCAGGCCAGGAGGTGGCTTTCATTGAGATTGATCGAAGCATCGCTGCTCTGCTGAAGCGAGGAAACATATCGCCGCTTCCCTGGAGCAATCGGCGGAAAAACGGCCACGATCCGTTTTGTCCTTGCCCCCTCCCCGTCCACAACGGAGCGAACTTCCCTTAGAGCCGGAGCCAGGTCCGTGTCAGCACTCAGAACATAGGCCACATCAAACAAATCTCGGTGAGCCGCAGCCACCACTTGAACCGCGATGTTGACATCGGTCTCTTTCTCTTCATGCCGAGACCAGCGGGCCCCACAGCTCCTACAGGAGGCTGGCTTGCGCTTGAAGGTGCCAAGCACCACATCAACCCCAGTAGCCTCAAGAGCTGCCACATAGTCTTTGTGCCGCTGAACCACATCCGGATGAGAGGCCTGAAGGTGATTGGCGTAGGCGGAAAAATAGGTGGCCTTGACCAAAGTCTCGGACTGCCTGTTGATGATGCGAACGCCCAGGCCCCAAAGAGACAGCCACTTCAGGCGGTTATCCCTGAAATCATCAATGGCGTGGTAGAGGTTGAACCCGTCTACAAACAGGGCCGCTCGCATGGGGGTCATCCTAAAAAGAAAAGCCCACGGGCCGGAACCCGTGGGGCCCTACGGAGACCGCAGGGGATTACTTTTCATATTATGGCATTCCGCGTCAAATAAGTCACGATCTTTCTTTTGAACCCTGGAAATGAGGCATCCAACCTATGGGATGCTGCCTTAAAAAAGGAGAAAGCCCTTCTTGTGAAGGGCCTTCTTTAATCCTTGCTCCGGTGTCTTGCATGCAGAGGACGTTCTCCGGAGGGTATGGCTTCATTATGGGCTCAGTTGGGGTTGGATGCAAGCCTCTCACCGCTTCACTCGGGACCTCCTCCCAGTCCGTAAGCACCAGCCTGCCGGACGCCTGACAGGAGGGCCTTCCGGCGCAAGGGACCACACCTCACGGCCCTGCTGTCCCGCTTCGCTCTCTACGGCTGGCAGGCCGCGCTTTCTGGACTGGTGACTGGGACGGGTGACATGCAATTGCAGATGAGAGAATTGCTGGTTAAATTTTCGATGCGATTTTGGAGTTCTGGCTGAATGAGAAAGCAACTCAACATTATCGCTGCTGGCGCCGGTTGAATGTGTGCGGTTCTGTCTCCTGCTTTCTGGAATTTGAAGCCGCTTTTGAGCATGGACACCCCTAATAGAATGTCTAGTGGTTATTTTGAACTTGGGCAAAAAGGCGCTGGACACCCCTGTAGGTTCAATCTCGGGGTTCGAATCCCCCTCTCTCCTCCAGAATTCTTTTGTGGCGCGTGGCGCTTCGCCAATTTCTCGCCTTCCTTTTCGGGAGCCTATTTTTGCAGTGTGCTTGGTCACAGAGCGCCGGCGAGCTGCAATATCGGACGGCTCGATTTTAAGCGCTCATTCCTGTTTTGCCCTCGTACTTCAAGACAAAACAGGCCACCCCCTTTAGTGCAGAGATCGTGAGGTGAAGGCTTCCGGCCTTGGCATTCACGACCTTTTCCTCGTTCCTCGAAAAAGATCGTGGCACCCCATCATTTCCATCAATACGAACCCGGGTGACGGGGGATGGCTCGCAGAGCAGCCCCGGATCTTTTGCCATGTCACTATTCCCGAGCTTTTCAGGCAAGGCTGTTGAGAGCTTGCTGTTTTAACTTGACTACTAGAGGGGAGATCCAGAATACTGCGAGCCAAGGATGTTCGCTCCACTTATAGAGAGGTTCCAACTCTGGCTTCATGTTAGGCGAATCCAGAAGAAGGAGAGGATGCTTCCTGAAGAAGAGCAGCGGTCGGCCTGGATGATGCAGGCTATGGAAGCAATCAACTACGGCAGCTATTCCAAAGCGATTCAAATTATTGACGGAGCCGAAGTTGATGCTCAAGAACTAAAGCAAAGCCTAATAGATTGCGGAGATGCAATGGATCTGCAGATTTTGCTTCTCAAGCTTCAGTTTTCCGGAAAAGCAGATTCTCTCGTTACATTATTGAAGGATTATCCTCTATCCGAGCTTGTTCCTTCAGTGTTGCTGACAGGAGGTTTTGTGGCTGAACAGATGGAAAAGATTGGGAAGGCAAAATCACCCCTTTACACTCTTCCAGATGCTTATGCAATTCTGCGCCTAGATATTGAGGAACAGTGTTTGTTGATTTGGGGCGAGAACCATGTTCCTCGCGAGGTATCAGAGAAGTTTATGAAGCAAAGTCTAAGAATTAAATGACCGAACAGCAGGGCGAAAAACATCAGGGCGGAAGATTCACTACCTGGGCTTTTGCGGCTATCGCGCCATTTTTCTTCATGCTTACGCTCTTGCTGCAGCCGGATGCGCTGTTTGTTGTTCTCATGATATATGTCGGTCTGGTGACTTCATTCTTCGCGACGTTTCTCATGCCTTATGAAGTCAGGAGGGCAGAGAAATTTCCACAAAAGGTGGCTGCCTGGAGCCTTCTTCTGTTCAATGGTGCCTTCTGCTTGTTCTTTGCTATTTGGTTGGTCAATGGCTTTTTCTTCTCCAGAATCTAGGAAAATATCAATGGAACAAATGACGCCCAAAAAGAAGACACTGTGGGACAAGCTTTGGATTGCCTATGCGGTCATCGTCATCTTGATTCTTGCGATTGGCTGCTATTTTTTCCTTCTCCCGCTTTATAAAGCGATGAGGTACGGGTGGCTGATTATTGATACAGATTCAGGGTGCTACTTGGTTGGACAGCAAGGAGACGTTCGTGAAGGGAGTATCCATTATCACATTCGGGATGGGGTCTATACGATTAAGTCGGATAAGCATCCAGACAAATCCTGGACCTTGCTTACGACTGGTCATTCATTCAAGGCTGAAATGCCGAGTGGCACTTGCGCCTCGGTTCTCGACCCTAGGCTGGAGCGGACCTTCTCCTGCAAGGGCTGTGCAGAGGCCTACTGGTTCACAGATGCTCCAGAGTAATGAGCGCGTTGAACATTTCGTTATAGAATTCCGTCCAGACCTACTGTGACCAGCCTCATCCTCGCCGCCTTCATCGCCCAGCCCCAAGGGGCCCAAGAAACAATTGAACTCAAGGTCGGAGCTGTGACCCGCCAGGCGATTATCGTCCGGCCGAAGACAGGCAAGGCCCCTCACCCCATCGTGTTCGGGTTCCACGGACTCGGGGGCAACGGACGCAATGCGGCCCGTTCCTTCAATGTTCATTCAGCCTGGCCAGAAGCTGTCGTGCTTTACCCCTTTGGGCTGCCGACGGTCACACAAAGGGGACCGGCCGGAGACAGGCCAGGCTGGTCGGGACGCGTTGGCAGCCGAGATTTTGACTTTTTTGATTCACTTCTCAAGCACGCCTTGGAGAAAGAGAAGGGCGACAGCAGGAAAGTTTTTGTCATGGGGCACAGCAACGGAGGAGGCTTTACCTACAGCCTGTGGGCGCAGAGGTCCGATAAGATCGCAGGCTTTGCCCCTGCCGCTGCCGCCGGAGCCAGACCCAGCGTGACCCCCAAGCCAGCCTTTTTGATGATGGGCAAGGGCGACACGGTTGTCCCTTACTCTCGGCAGATTGAAAGCATGGAAAGAGTGATGCAGGTCAACCTTAAAGCTGGGTCAGCATCGGCACCCAAACCGGACCAGGCGATTAAAACCGCTAAGGGCGAAGTGAGAATTTGGAACGGCCCCGCCCCGTTAGGAATTTACGAGCATCCCGGCGGACACGAGTTTCCGAGCGAGGCTGTCCCCAAAATGGTGGAGTTCTTTAAGAAGGTTCTTTAAGGCTCGCGTTCAGACCTTGCCCCTTGGGGCCTTAATCAGCCACACTACAGGGGTGATTCGGGCAGAAGAACTGAGGGCAAGCTATTTTTTTCATGGGTTGAGCAATGCTCAGCTTGATGCTATTTTGACAGTCACCCGCGAGGTCAACTACCCGGGTGGCGAAACTGTTGTGCGCCAGTTCGAAAGGAGCAGCGATCTTCTCGTCGTTCTTTCTGGCACGGTCAAGATCAAGGGAATTTCGGGCGAAGATATCGCCGAGCTGGGCGAAGGCCACGTGGTCGGAGAAGTTTCTCTGGTCGATAATGCTCCCCGGTCTGCGACTGTCATGTCTGCCGGAAACGTCCGCGCAGCCGTGATTCCCGCCGAAGAGCTGCATGCTCTGATGAAGAAGGATGTTGCCATGAAGGCAGCCATTATGGAGACCCTGGCTAAGCTGCTTTGCTCTAGGCTCCGCAGAATGCACATCTAGTCAGAAAAGTTCAGCTATCCGCCAGTGATGAGATTCCCCCTCCAGGTCGGAGGGGGAATCTTGTTTTTTTACGCTTTGGGCTGGAGTGTTTCGTGTTCTGGCCAACTGACATGTTAAGCAAGCATCAAGTGGGGTGCCCCGTCCCGTTCAGCCTGCTGTCGGGCGGGAATTCACGAATTTGAAGTATTTGACAAGAGTGCCACTGGCAGCGCCAGTGCCTCCTACAGCTATCTTTACAGATTCAGTGAAGCGAGTATCGGGGGGGCTTCCGCGTGGTCAAGAACGGGAAGCAGGGAAGGATAGCTTGATTGTTCGTTATGGTGCATATGAGCACTGGCACTGCCAGTGGCACAGGGAAGCCGTTTCAAACACAGTTAAAAGTGGGGTGCCCCGTCCCGATCAGCCTGCTGTCGGGTGGGAATTCACGAATATGAAGTATTTGACAAGAGTGCCACTGGCAGCGCCAGTGCCTCCTTCAGCTTTCATTACAGATTCAGTGAAGAGAGTATCGGGGGGGCTTCCGCGTGGTCAAGAACGGGAAGCAGGGGAGGAAATCTGATAGTCCGTTATGGTGCATAAAAGCACTGGCACTGCCAGTGGCACAGGGCTGTTTCGAAGCACAGAAAACCTGGGTGCCCCGTCCCGATCAGCTGGCTGTCGGGCGGGAATTCACGAATTTGAAGTATTTGACAAGAGTGCCACTGGCAGCGCCAGTGCCTCCTACAGCTATCTTTACAGATTCAGTGAAGCGAGTTTGGTGGGCTTCTGCGTGTGAGGGATGATAAGCAGTGGAGGATATTTGATTGTGCGTTATTGTGCATAAGAGCACTGGCGCTGCCAGTGGCACAGGGAAGCCGTTTCAAACACAGTTAAACTGGGGTGCCCCGTCCCTATCAGCCTGCTGTCGGGCGGCAAACGCTCACTTTGAAGGCATTCCAATCCCGACTCAAAGCCCGTTCCCCGCAGCTGGGATTTCCCCTGCTTTGCTCCAGGCTCCGCAAAATGCACATCTAGTCGCCAGATTTATTGACTGGACTGGACTGGACTGGAGCTCGTAACATCCCACCCCCTTTAATCCCCCTCCAAGTCGGAGGGGGAATTTTGTTGTTTGGCGGTCTTCGACCCTCGCCTTTCGCTCGGTCGAAAACCGCATTTTGGGGGCTTCGATCAAACCCTATCCAGGTCTGGCATCTCGTACTCCCGCAAGGACTGAGGAACTTTTAGGTCTTTGCATCCTAAGTGCAGGGGCTGCGTAAGGAGCAGCGTAGGGAATCGGGACAATGTTTAGCAGCGAAGAAAAAACCTGGGGAATGCTGGCCCATGTTTTGACCTTGGTCATCAATTACATTTCGGGGTTTGGCTGGGCGGTCGGACTCGTCATGTACGCCATGAAGAGCAAAGAGTCCAAGTTTATTGCCTTTCATGCTCTGCAGGCAGCTCTGTTTCAGCTCGCCATTCTGGCTTTGGTCGGAATCACGGCTTGTCTCTTCTGGCTGATTTTCCCGCTCATCCTCACCGCAATCTTCCTGATCATGGGGTTCATCTATCCTATCATCGGAGCGATGAAAGCTAACAACGGCGAACTGTGGGAGTACCCCTTCGTCGGCAAGTTCTGCAGAAAGTCTGTTGGCATCTAAGGTCAGTTCACCATTGGGATAGCGAACCACAAGAGGCGCCCAGGGTCATAAAAAAGAATCCCCCTCATACGAGGGGGATTCTTTTGTTTGGGGCCAGATTCACAGCCATATCTGTTGTAAGCAGATCGGGTTCTACTGCAAAGGAGCAATCATCATATCAACGCTCTCATTGCCAGGAAACCTTCGAACTGGCATCACGATATGGAATCTCTTGGTCGTTGTGAAGTGTTCCCATGGTGCAGACAAAATGTCTGGTTCGTTTTCATGAACCGAATTACCCCAGCCTGGCAAAGAAGCAAAGACACTCATGTCTTCGCGAACCTTCTGTGGAAGTTCTGACCAAGCTCCAGACGGCTTTAACACTGTGCCATGGATTCCCGCTTCCACGATTCTGGCTTCAATCTCTCCAGACTTCTCTGAAATCTCCTTTTCCAGGTCAGTGATTCGACGCTGAATGGCATCATTCACCAAGCTCATAAGCTTCCCATCCACTGGCTGGCCAACGTGGGTGTAGTCCGTGGTCACCTCTTTATTCAGTGCTCTCGGTCGCTGGGGCCGCTCATGTTCACCAGGCTCTTCTCCCTTCAGTACCGATTGAGGCAGGGTTGGCCAAGTCATTTGAAGAACCCGGTCAAGACTGGTTTTTGACATGGGTGGCAGGTAGCCGAAAGATCTCTGCTTTTGGCCAGAGGTCAGCTTCACCTGATAAGTCAGCTTTGCTCCCAGAGTCAGTTGATTTCTGGCTTCAGGCGTCGCCTTTGAAAAATCGACAAAGCTGCGCGCAAAGGCCATCTCGGCAATTGAATCCGGAATCTCCTTTCCTGATGCAGTCAAGGTTGGCGACTTGGCAATGGCAGTCAGCACCTTGAGGGAATCGTGAAGAGGCCCGACAGGCACGGCAGTCTTCTCAATAATGACAAGAAACTCTGTGCCCTCCACGTAAAGGCGGTCGTATTCTTCGAGAGGGAAGAGCTCGCTGATTCGAAAGTGCCGGTTGGCCTTGATTGCCTGGGTGAGCTTGGCAGGGGGTTCACCAGGATTTCTGACAAGAACAAACTTGTCGCTGAATCCGTGAATGTAGGTTGTAGGCTCTTGCTGGGCGATGTTTGCCCAGAGAACGAGGGGCAGGATCATTAGGAGATCGACCTCCGTGTCGCCGCGAGCCAAGGGAGTTCTATCAGCTTCCTCACCACCATACTATACACAAAAAACGGTCTTTGCTAAAGATTGTGAGGCATAACCTTAAAGGTCACTTAACGCGACTCTTTGAGCAACTGCACTGCTGGTGAGGTCGAGCATTGCTGATCGGAAAAGTGGAGCAAGGACAAAAAACAAAAGTGGACCAGCCAAAACTTGACTGGTCCACTTATTGTTTTAAGGCTTTTTCCGAGGAAATTAATGGGGCGGATAACGGGATTTGAACCCGCGGCCTCCTGAGTCACAGTCAGGCGCTCTAACCGCTGAGCTACATCCGCCGCTCGGAAAAGCTATTCTACATGAGATGACATTAAAGGGGAAGGGCCTAACCATCATCCCTGGGGCGGCTGGAGCCGATGAAGTAGGCCGAGGCGCCCTGGCCGGGCCTGTGGTCTGCGCGGCGGTCCTGCTTCCTGATGACTTTGATGTGATCGGTTTGGATGATTCGAAGAAGCTGACAGAGGCTCAGCGCCGCACCCAGGCGGCCAGAATCAAGGAGAGGGCAGAGTGGTCAATCTGCTTTATTGAGGTGGAGGAGGTCGACAGGATCAATGTGCTTCAAGCAAGCCTGCAAGGGATGATTCGAAGCTGTCTGGCCCTAAAGACCAAACCAGATGTGCTCTTGGTCGACGGTAGAGACAGGCCAAGCGTGCCAGGAATTCCCGTCGAAGCCCACATCAAGGGGGACGGCACCTTTGCCGCTATCGCTGCCGCTTCCATCTTGGCAAAAGTCGCCAGGGATGACTATATGAAGGAGATCGCCAAAGATTTTCCAGGCTACGGGTTTGAAGATCACGTCGGCTATGCTGCCCCGATCCATTTGTCTGCCCTAAAAGAACTTGGTCCCTGCGCGATTCATCGCCGCAGCTTCGAACCAGTCAAATCCATGCTTAATCAGCCATGTCTGAGTTTCGACGATTAGCCCGCCAGAAGGGAACTGAGGCAGAAGACAGGGCCGCAGACTTTCTGTTGGAGCTGGGCTACACCCTGGTTGGGCGAAGGATCAAAACCAAACGAGGCGAGCTGGATATCATCGCGTTAGATGGTGAAATGCTGGTGCTGGTCGAGGTCAAGGCGGCACGATCTGGCGAGCCGGAATGGAACCTGACTGCGGCAAAGCAGGCCAAGCTTCGCCTAGCGGCTGAGGATTACCTAGTCCAGATCGATCAGCCCACTCGGCCGCTTCGTTTCGACCTCATTGCCGTGGTGGGAGATGAGATCAGGCATGTGCCTGAGGCCTTTTAGTCTCCCCTGCCTAGTTCGCTGTGGCAAGCCTGTGTAAGGTGAAGGTGTGGTTCAAACCAGACGTGCCTTTACTCTGATTGAGCTTTTGGTGGTCATCGCCATCATCGCGATTCTGGCCGCAATCCTCTTTCCCGTCTTTGCCAAGGCTAAGGAATCGGCGAAGAAAACCACCTGCCTCAGCAATCTTCGCCAGATCGGCACCGCTATGGGGTTGTACTTGGGCGACTACGATGACTCTCACCCGAACCTGGGCGACCCTTATCTTTGGATTGGCCGCAAGTGGCGCTGGCCTCTTATGCCCTATCTGGCAATCGGCCAAAAGCAGTCGGCCGACGGCATGAGCGCTGATTCTGGCAGCCCTGCGATTCTTCTTTGCCCTAGCGATCCTCTGGCCGGGCAGAACTATAACTCCACCAGCTATTCCTACTCGGCTGCCTTTTATCAGTCGCCCGAAGCGATTGGTCAGATGCGGATTCGGAACCTGATTTTGAGTTTGAATAATCCTGGTGCTGGAGCCGTAACGACAACGGTTACCGGGACGATGCCGGCGGAACCAGCGAGGAAAGGGATGTTTGCCGAATGGTCAAATTCTCATGACCACGGGGCAAAGGTGGTTGGTTTTTGGGGGACTCTTCAGCCTGGCTTAGTGCCGGGGCCGGATAGGTGGGAAGGGGGCAGGACGATGCTCTTTGCTGATCTTCACGCGGCTTTCATTAAGGCTCGCAGGCAGACTCCTTCGGCGGAGGATTGTCCGGATATCAACTTGACTCCGGGCGGATATTTGGGTAGGGACATTTAGAGTTAATCGCTTTCGACAGGGTTTCGGGTGCCACGACCCTTGGCCGAGGCTGTGAGGACCGGGTCGTGAGGGCTTGCTTCGAAGATGGGCAATTCCCGCCCGACGGCAAGCCGATCGGGACGGGGCACCCCACCTTCAGATGTCTCTGCAGTTTGGGTGGCGTGGGTGTAACCCACCAAGCACGGCGGCTCTTTTCAAAGTTCGGGTGCCACGACCCTTGTCCGAGCCTGTGAGGACTAGGTCGTGAGGGCTTGCTTCGAAGATGGGCAATTCCCGCCCGACGGCAAGCCGATCGGGACGGGGCACCCCACTCGTCAGTGCAGGGGCGGGGTTGGTCCGGCTCAACGTTTCCTGCTCGACAGCAGGCTGATCGAGCAGGCCACCCAGACTAAAACCTAGGCCCAAAATATCCTCCTCCACCACAAACGGGTGACCGGGCATGGCTGCGAGGAACGGGGGGCAGGCCCGGAATAGCCTGCAGTTTTCGAGGGAGGTCGATTGATTCCGCGGCTGCCCTATTGGGTTTAGGGCCACAGTTCAACTGAGAGAGTCAAACCGTGGCCCGACCGCATCAAATCAGCCCGTCTTAGGCAGGCCTGGCCCAAAAAGAGCCCACAGGCCAGGAAGGACACCGGAAGCCACAGCGATCTTGATCGCATCACCAGGCAGGAAGGGAAGAACGCCAGCAAAGAGGGCCTGAGTCAACCCACCGACGTACAAACTCAGCTGCAGAGTCCCCATGGTCCAAATGATCAAGCATCCCAGAAGCATCATGCCAACTGACTTGAACAGAGTTCGATCCCAGCCTTTTTCAGCCAGATAGCCGATAAGAAAGGCGGCAGGAATAAAGGCTAACAGGTAGCCGCCGGTCGGGCCGAAAAGGACGGCGGGACCAGCTTTGAATGAAGCGAAAACGGGAAGTCCGCTGGCTCCGGCAATAAGATAAAGAACTTGGCTTAGGGCGCCAAGTCGAGCACCAAGATAAGCGCTCATGACCATGAGGGTCAGGGTTTGAAGAGTGATCGGAACAGGTTCGAGAGGAATCTGGATTTGGGCGGTGAGGGTCATCGCGGCAGCGCCGACGATCAAAACCCCCAGTTCCATCGCGCGAGACCGCGAAGGAGAAGATTGGAGAAACAGGGTTGATTGGTCCATCACAACATCACGTTAGCATGAGATTTCAGCCCAAAACTCGCTGCCCGGGCCCGGCTAAACCACTTAGGCTCTAAAGACCCTGCCGTTCATATCGTCCTCTCCAAAAAATGTGCGCGTCGCACTTCCAGAATCGTCTATAACCTGACTATGACCAGCCTTATCGCGATGGTTCTTCTCGCCACACCCGGACAGGCTTCCGGCGGGCAGTCTTCACCTCCGGTTGCAGAATTCCCTGCGATCGTAACGAACAAGACGCTCTACGCTAAAAATGACCTGAGGGGCAAGCCTGCTCCAAAGTTCGAATTCGGCGAGTGGCTGCAGGGCAAGCCCAAGTCATTCGAAGGAAAAACGGTTCTCATTGATTTCTGGGCAACCTGGTGCGGCCCCTGCCGCGAACTTATTCCGAAGCTGAACGACTGGCACGCCAAGTTCAAAGATGATCTCATCATCGTAGGTTTGAGCGACGAGAAGGTCGAAACTGTCAAGGCTTTCATGGAGAAAACTAAAGTCAGCTATCCCATGGCTGTCGATGGGAAGAAAACCCTGTCGAATCAGCTTGGCATTGCAGGAATCCCTCACGTCATGGTCGTTTCACCCGACGGTGTGGTCCGCTGGCAGGGTTTCCCCCCGATGGCAGAAGATCCTCTCACCACAGAGAAGCTTGAGCAGATCATAAAAGCCGGAAAGGCCCTTGTCAAAGCGCCAGCCGCGCCTTAGCAAGAGCCAATTCCAGATGAGGATGTGAGGGAAACCTGCGTTTTTAGGCCGCCTTGCTCGCAGGGCGGCCGCTTTCTTCCAGAACGAACCTGCCGACCGATTCCTTGAGTTCAAGGGCGAGGCCGTTGAGCCTCTCTGCCGAAGCTGCCACTTCATCAATCTGGGCTTTCTGCTGCTGAACGGCAGCGGCAACAGTCTGAGCAGAGGCTGAGACTTCTTCCGCAGCCGCGCTCATCTCTTCGGCTCCAGCGGCCGTTTCTTGACTGACAGCAGCAGCGGAGGCAATAGCTTCAGAAACCTGCCTGAACTCGGTCTTGATGGTGGCAACGGTCTCTTCTCCCGATTTAGCTGCCTTGGCTACATTATCTGTAGCCTGCTGAATCGCTGAGAGCGAGGTGCCTGCCTCGGCTGCTAAACTTGCTCCTTCAGTGATTTCTGCCCCGGAAGCCTCCATGGCCTTTACGGCGGTGGAAACACCCTGCTGGACCGCCTTAATGAGTTCGGCAATCTGCTTGGCAGAGTGGGTCGAATCTTCAGCCAGCTTTCTCACTTCGTCAGCGACGACAGCAAATCCCTTGCCTTGGTCACCGGCCCTTGCTGCTTCAATGGCTGCATTCAGGGCCAAGAGATTGGTCTGCTGGGCAATGCCTTCAATGGTCTGAACGATGACACCGATCTGTTCGCCCTTCTGTCCAAGTTCAAGAACGGCGTCCGACGTAGCAGACATCTGCTCGCGGATTTTTTCCATGCTGGCAACGGTTCGGTTCACGGCAGAACTGCCTTCCATGGCCGTTTGCTTGGCCAGATCGGTTGCAGAAATCTGACTGTGGCTGGCTTCTTCAAGTTCAAGAATCGTCTCGTCAAGTCGCTCAACTGCCATGGCGGCCTGTTCCGCGACCCTTGCCAGACTTTCACTTCCTGTAGCGATCTGCTGAGTGCTTCTGGCCGACTCCTCGGCAGATGCGCTGACTTGTGTAATCGTTGTGGCAATGTTTCCTGCCGCATTGCCAGATTCCACTGCAGCTCCTTCCAGCTGGGTTCCGGTTGCAGCCACGCCTTCGGCGCTTGCCTGGATGTCGTTAAGAATTCGCCCCAGTCCTTTTCTGGTTTCATGGTAGCTGGAAATCGTTGCCTGGACCTTGGCAAGCACTTCGTTGAAAGTGCTGCACATCCGACCAAGCTCATCCTTGCTTTGGTGCTCAATCGGGGTTGTCCCGACTTTAATCTCCCTAGTCAAGTCGCCGCTTTCCATTGCCTTCAATCCTGAGACCAAGCCGGATATACAGATCGCGTTGAGGCTCTGCAGCCTTTGATCTAAGGCGAGGACGGGGGGCAGAATGGCTCGTGAAAGGGTTAAGCCGCCACCAACGCCGATGAGAAGAGCGATGATCGTAAAGGCAATAACAGACAGCTTCGCTGTTCCAGCCGTGGCCGTCATTTCCTTGCCATATTGCGCAGATTCCATCTTGGCCCTGTCAACCAGATCGTCCAGGGTTCCAACAAATTCTTCTCTGAACTGCGTCCGGGATTCGTTGTCAAGAAGAGACTGCGCCTGGGAGCTCTTGCCAGCTTCCGCGAGATTGATGATCTGGTCCTCGTATTTGGCCTGAACACTACGTGAGGCCAGAACCTTCTCGAATACCGCTTTTTGTTCGGCACTGTAGATTGTTGCGTTGAATGCCGTCACCGATCCCTCCCAGGCGGATCTGACTTCAATCAGCTTGGCTTTTTCCTCTGCAATTGTCTGGGCATTTTTTGCCCAGCCGATTCTCATGATCCTGATCCGGAGGTCTCTGCTGAAGGCCTCCATATCGGAGACAGCGACCAAGCCAGGGACAGAGAACTTGACCACTTTGTCACCGCTTGTGGCGAGGCGATTTGTTGAAACTAATCCCACGATTCCCACAACCACGGTCATGATGACGACGAGTCCAAAAGCGATGGCCAGCTTGGCGCCAATAGCCAAATTGTTAAAAGCTCTCATTTCACAGATACCCAAAAGAGATCTTCGATCTGGCGTGTAGCGAAGCCTCTACGGGAGAACTTCGGGCTTTGGCAGATTGAATCTCAGGGGAATCTTTCTAAATTCAGCAAGATTGAGCCAAAATAAGTAAAAATTTGCTTTCCGGGGTATTCCCATGTGGGTGGGGGGAGACGAGGACAGATTCAGCCCGCTGCCTGGAGCCTTTCGACTCGCCGCCAGCTGACACTCATTGAGAAGAGCTCAGCCACTTGGGCAGCCAGAAGAGCCAAGCAGACGGTGATGATTCCAGGCAAGGATGCGCTTACTCCCACAATAAGCACCACGGCCATGGTTGTTATATAGGCACCTATCGCCCAGAGCCTTGACTGAGTTGCCCGGGCGGCTGTAAGAAAGCCTCTGAGAGCCGATGTGGCCGCCCCGAGTAGGGGGAAGGCAAGGCTCAGAAGAAAGGCCATCTTGGCGAGAGGGATGAGCTCTGGCTTTGCGCCAAGAACTCCAGCGATCCAAACAGCATCCAAGCCAAAAGCCCAAAAGGCTGCCATGACGAAGGTTAAAACTCCGCCCACCTTGAGGCAGAACTTTTGAAGGATCGGCCGAGAGGCTGGTTCGGAACTCAAGGCAATGACCACTTCGGGCAAAGCGAAGGTGGCAGTTCTGAAAAGCCAAATGAGCGATGAAGCCAGGCTGAAGGCGGCCGCGTTCTGAATGGGGTTAGGCGAGACAGCCAGCGCCCAAGCCAAGAGGGGACCTGTCATCAGGGTGACAGATGTTGATGCCGTCAAGGGGAAGTGAAATCGAGCTAGGTCGGAGAAGGAAAGATGATCGCCCGTCTCCACTGAAAGAACATTCTCTTTGATTACCGCGCGGCTGACCCAGTGGACGAAGGCGCTTTCGACGGCAACAGAAGCCATCAATCCGATGGCGGCGGAAGTCAATCCATCCACGTGGAAGATGAAGTGCAGGCCTAAGGCAAGAATCGCAACAGTCAGGACTCTGAGCAGAGTTCCAAATGAGATCGCCTTTGTCTCTCCTGCTCTGATCAAGATTCCCTGAAGCCACCTTCGCCAGCCGATCGCCGCGCTCCATAGGGCAAGAATCTGCAGAGGCTGTTGGGCGGCATTGGCGACTTCTGGCTTCAGGTTAAGCAGACCTTGGGTTACCAGACCGTAAAGCGGAGTGAAGACGACCAGGGCGTGGACGACCGTCACCCAAAGAATCATCCAAAGAACGAATCTTCGCAAAACATTGAAGTTGGATTTTGTCTTGCAGAGGGTCGTCGAGGTTGAAAGGAGGTCAATAACTGGCGCCTCAATGAAGATGGCGATTGCCATAACGACATGGAAGGCGGCGGCTTTAACGTCTCCGGCTTGGCTGCGAGAGATAACAGCGAGGCAGATGGGAGCCTCTGCCGCCATGCAGAGCCAAGAGAAGGCCAGGGGCAAGTAGAAGCTGAGGAGCCGCTTGTTAGTGAGATCTGCTGCTCCCAAATCTCCCGGCTTCACTCAGCGGAGAATACTGCCCTCAGTGGCTTCACCCTGGGCCAGAGGGATTCAGACCCCCAAGGCTGTCAGCAGATCGGCAGTTTCCTGGACCGCCTCTTTGACAATTCCAACTGCCTTATCGGCATCGGCTTCGCTGATGATCAAGGGCGGTTCAAGCCTGATCACTCTGGGATTGTTGAGAGTGTAGGCGGCAATGAGTCCCCGCTTAACCATCTGGGCAATCACCAGTTCGCCGACTTCATCTCGAGAGAACTCGACGCCAATCATCAAGCCTCTGCCTCTCACTTCACTCACCAAGCCCCCTTCAATCCCGGAAAGGCCCTTCATGATCCTCTCGCCCAAAGTTCGTGATCTCTCACAAAGGTTCTCTTCAAGAGTGACTTCCAATGCTGCGATTCCGGCTGAACAGGCCAAGGGGTTGCCCCCGAAGGTGGACGTGTGGGCGAGGGGATTGCTGCTGAAGACCTTCTCCCAAACCTCCGCCGTCCCCATGCAGGCTCCAATCGGCATGACTCCTCCGCCGAGAGCCTTCGCCAAGGTCATGAGGTCAGGTGAGACCCCTTCGTGCTCTGCAGCAAAGAGGGTTCCTGTTCGTCCCAGACCTGTCTGGACCTCATCAAGAATCAAGAGAGCTCCGAACTTGTCGCAGAGAGCTCTGGCTTCGGCGATATAGCCAGGAGGAGCCAAATGAATGCCGCCCTCTCCCTGTAGGGGCTCGAGGATGACTGCGGCAGTTTCACTGTCAACAGCGGCTCGGAGGGCATCAAAGTCTCCGAAGGGAACAAAAACTGCTCCCGGAACCAAGGGCTCAAATGGCTTCTGATACTTTTCTCTGCCGGTGACAGAGAGGGCGCCCATGGTCTTGCCGTGGTATCCGCCCTGGCTCGAAACAAACTTTGTTCTTCCCGTTGCTGCACGGGCGAACTTGAGGGCTGCTTCAACTGCTTCTGCGCCTGAATTGCAGAAGAAGGTGTAGTCCAAGCCTTCGGGGGCAAGCTCGGCCAATCTCTTGGCGAGTTCTGCCTGTCTTGGTCCGAAGAAGGTCTTGCCCGAAAGGGGCATGAGGTCAAGCTGATCCTTGACCGCTTGAACGACCTTGGGGTGACGATGCCCGAGGCTGAAGACTCCGTAGCCACCCAGGAAGTCGAGAAACTCTCTTCCTTCATGGTCGGTGATGTAAACCCCTTCACCCTTGACTTCGGTGCCGAAGCCGGCAAAGGCCATCAGCCTTGCCAGGTAAGGGTTCACATGGTCTTGGTAGAGAGCCAGAACATGATCATGAAGGGCCTCGCCCCGAAGTGCGCCCGTTGAGGACATCGTTCAGTGATACCAGGTACAGCCTTGGTTTACGTTTGGTCCTGCCAGCAGCACTTCGATCACCTGGGCATCCGGATACGAGATGGCCCCCGCTCCTTCAGATCTTTAGCGCAAGGCTGAATTGATCTGATGAGCGGGGGCCGTGGAAGGGTTACTCGCCGTCAGTGGCAGGAATGAGCTGGCTCCACATTTCGTGGACGACCGTGTTCATTCCCAAGCCGCGGGGCAGGGTGACCGTGTGCTTGCCTCTTTCCTTGGCTACATCCAGAACGTTTTTGTAGCTGTGGCGAGAGAAGCGAATGAGCAGGCAGACGATGTCAGCTTTGTTAACGTAGCCGGAAAGATCTTCGGTTCTCGTCCACTCTTCGGCTTCTGGCCAGAGCAGCTCGTTGAGGCCAAGGAGCTTTTCGTATTCGTTTTTGCGCCAACCCTGCCTCTTGCTGCCACCGACGAAGAGGATGGTCTTGCCTTCCGTCAGGGGCTTAAGAGCCGCCACCTTGTTCAGAAGCTCGGTATCAACCTCCACTTCCTCAATCGGATCTGGCATCGCCTTACGGGAGGCTTCCAGCTGATCCTTCTGCAGGTAGCTGTCCAGCTTCATCACGTCACGGTTGGAAGAGCCTTCCAGAGCGTGACGATAGCCGAACATGGCCGTCCTCAGGGGCTTGCTCGAAGGCGGAACTCCGGCAGCCAGGGCGGCTTCGACAAGCTTCAAAAGGGCGGCTTCGTCGAACTCGGTGGCGTGGGCCGTTTCAAACCAGGTCAAGAGATTCTGCAGAGCAGAAGTTGAAGATTCGGCTCTCGCACGAGACTTGCGGATTGATTCTTCTTCGGCAGCTAGGCCCTTGGCTCGCTTTGCCAAATCGTCCAGGCTGGGAGCATTTTCGAGTCTGCGCCACCAACGAGTGACGGTCGGGACGGCGACATTCAGCTTTTCAAGCCTCTGGTGGACTTCCTTCTGCTGAGGATCCCATACGTTCATGGCCCTGTCTTCAAAGACTCGGCCAAGGTAAGCCTCGGCGGCGGCGGCAAGTTCGGCTAGCAGGAGGAATTGGCTGTCATTCAGCCCTTCCTCGGTCTCCATATAGCCGACGGCAGATTCTGCTGCGGCGAGGAACTGATAGCCATGACTCACCTCTTCCCAGATCTCCGGGCTGTGGGTGCGCTGGAAGTTGAGAGCGAAGTATTCGCGGCTGAAGGCGTTTTCATCCCACCATGCGCCGAGAATCTGAATCTCATCTCTGATCAGTCCGCGGGCAGGGTCTTTAAGGTCTGAGGCGGCCGCGTCCAGCGATCTTCCTTCAGCGATGAGCCCCTTTATCTGAGCTTCGCGCACCCAAGACCAGCTCATTTCGGCCTGCTCAGACCGAACTCGGTCGAAAAAGTCTTTGAGCCTTCCGCTGAATCTGACTCGCTTGGCCTTGAGGCGATCTTCCTCAGTGACCTCGGGGACAAGCCTGCGGATCTTTTTGTCTGGTGTCTGGACGGGAGCGGCGGGAGCCGGAGCGTAGGCGACGGAGGGTTCTTTAGCGGCGGTGGAGGCAGTGGCGGCAGCTTGAGTAGTGTAGGTAGGGGAAGCTGGGGCCTGGACCGCTGGTGCTGATTTTTTGGGTGTTGGAAGCCGGTTTAACTCAAATTCGATCTGTTCAATTTGAGTACCCCAAGATACAATTTCAGCAATTTTATCTGTGTGCTTCTTAACTTCTTTGAACTTGCCAGAGGACGCTGCCTCTTGTACTAGCTTGCTGAGCCGTTCTAGCTCTGGTGCAGCTTTACTTAAAAAATCTGATAACATCGTTCAACTCAATCTGAAATCCGGAGTCGCGAAAAGAGAAGGATACTTGCTAACCTACGCAGACGAAAATTAGTTAATTCTTAATAATTGCCTTTTGTCCTGAGGCACAGACTACAAAACTCTGCCCTTCCATTTACTACGTCCCCGGCCTCGAGAGAAGTCTGAGACGACTACTGTCATTGAGGCTAAAGTAAGAGTTATAGGAAGCAGTACGCCGCTCCAAACTGGCATTCTTACCGAAAAATAGACCCCAAGCCAAGAGGCAAAGAGAAGGCCAAAACAAACCCATGCCATGGCCCCGGCAGCAAGCCAAGCCCAGGCGAGAACCAGAAGCAGAATTGCAAAAAGCCAGGAACCCACACCGCGGCCTGCGATCTCGGCCGAGTTCTTCAGCATTCCCTGCCAAGCTTCTGGAAGGTCCTTATACATCCTGACGCTTAAAGCCTGCGACCAATTCGCCACTTCAACCCTTTGCCCTTTTCTGGCCATCAGTCGCCCGATCGCCACATCTTCTAGAACCGCCCCCTTGACAGCCTGATGGGGAAGGAGTTCCATGTAGGTGGAAGCCCGCCAAAGCTGGACTTGGCCGTTGGCGAAGAAGGAATGTCCCATCCTTGTTCGAGAAACCAAGGCGAAAGGATTGGTGGCAAGCAGGATCCAAGGAACCCATGCTAGATAGAGAGGCTCGATTCCTGCTCCGGGATTCATTTTTAGAAAACCCGTGACCATGAAGGTTTTTCTGCCTTGGCTTTCAATCCAATCAGCCATGCCTTGACCGAAGCCTGGCAGGGGGCGGGTGTCGGCATCGATAAAAACCCACCACTCATCAGGGGAATCTTCTGAGGCGGCAAGAGCAAGCTGATGACAGGCGTGACACTTGCCTCGCCACCCATCAGGAAGAATTCTGCCCTTGATGACAATGGCTCCGGCTTCCCGGGCTGCCTCTGCAGTTTTGTCAGAGGAATCGTCGTCATAGACGTAAACTCTCAGCCCCTGGGCTGTGAGCAGGGGAATGAGTTCTTTGAGGTTTTCCTCTTCATCCCGAGCAGGGATGAGGACGGAGGGGAACTTTTCCCCCTTGACCCTGCCGGAGGGGCGGATGCGCCTCATGCCCAGAGCATTGATCCAGGCGACGAAGCAGAGGAGTCCGTAGATTCCCACCAGCACGACGCCCAGACCACTGGCCATGGCTTAGTGAACCGAGGTGCCGTCCGGCGACTCTCGTTCTGGCTGCAGAAGAATCGGCGAGCCATCTTCGTCGTCGGCGGCCAGGAGCATTCCCTGGCTTTCGTGACCCATCAGCTTGGCTGGCTTCAGATTGGCGACGACGATGATCTGCCTTCCGATGAGATCGACCGGTGCGTAGCTCTTTTTGATTCCGGCCAGGATCTGCCTTTTCTCGCTGCCGATGGCAACCTGCAGCTTCATCAGCTTTTCGCTGCCTTCAAGCGGTTCGGCTTCGATGATGCGGGCGACCCGCAGGTTCACCTTGGCGAAATCGGCATACTCAATTTCAGCCGGTGGTTCAAACTTGGGCTTGGATGGCTTCTTTTCAGCCTTCTTTTCTTCTTTTACTTGTGCGTTTTCTTCAGCCATTTCTGCCGCCAGTTTCTTTAGGTCAATACGAGGGAAGAGGGGTGAGGGGCTCTTGATCTGGGTCCCGCCAGGCAGGCTGGCAGGGGTGCCGATCTCGCTCCAAAGAGTCAGAGGAGCCAGGTTCATCTGGTCTGCCATAGCTGCTGATGTCGCTGGGATGACCGGGGTCAGTAGACCTTCCGCCGTTCTCAGGGCAAAGAGCATCGATCGAACCACGCTTGGCAGAGTGGGGTCGTTGTTCTTGGCTAGGTTCCAAGGAGCCCAGGTGTCGATAGATTTGTTCAGCCAGCGAATGAGGTCCAGAGCAGCTTCGACGGCCAGGTCCACCCGATGGGCGGCGAATGCAGAGGCTGTCTTCTCGACTGCCGTCTTCACTGCTTCATCGCATTCGGGGACAACATCGCCGCCCGGGATGATGCCTTCCACAAACTTGTGAGCCATGCTCAGCGACCGGTTAAGGGCGTTGCCCAAGTCGTTGGCGAGGTCGCTGTTGTAATGCTTGTGAACTTCATCCCATGTGAAGTTGCTGTCGCCTTCGTAGGGCAGGCTTCTAGCCAATGAGAACCGAACGGCTTCTACAGCCATCTCTGGGCTGCAGCCAGCGACCTTGATAAAGTGGTCGCGCAGTTCGGCGGGGGCAATAACGTTGCCCTTGCTCTTGCTCATTTTGCTTTCGCCAAAGGTGAACCAGCCATGGGCGATGACCGTTTTGGGCAGGGGCAGATCGGCTGCCATGAGCATGGCCGGCCAAAGAGTGGCGTGGAAGCGCGTGAAGATCTCCTTCGCCATCCAATGAACATCAGCCGGCCAGGTGTTGTCCCAGCCTTCTTTATCGGGCCAGCCTGTGGCGGCGATGTAGTTGATCAGGGCATCGAACCAAACGTAAACGACCTTGCCTTCATCGCCCGGAACTGGGATTCCCCAGCCTGGGTTGGCCCTCGAAATGCACACATCCCTCAGGCCCTGTTTGATAAAGCTGAGAACCTCGTTGCGGCGAGATTCGGGCAGCAGAACGTCTGGCCGGGAGTTGATCCACTCGAGCAGGCGATCGCCGAAGGCTGAGAGGCGGAAGAACCAGTTGTCTTCTTTAACCCACCTTACTTCGTTGCCGTCTGGGCTTTTACCGTCAACCAGGTCAGCTTCGCGGACGAAGGTTTCTGAACTGACGTCATACCAGCCTTCGTAGGTGTCTTGGTAGACAAAGCCTTTGTCTTTAAGAATCGTGAAGAGCGCCTGGACCGCCCTGGCATGGCGGGGTTCGGTGGTGCGGATGAAGTCATCGAACTCGAAGTTCAGGCTCTTCCAGCAGTCTAAAAAGTTCTGGCTGATGTCGGCCACAAACTCGTGGGGGTCTCGGCCCTGAGCTTCGGCGGCTTCTTTCACCTTCAGACCGTTTTCGTCTGTGCCAGTGACAAACAGCACTTCCTCGCCCAGCATCTTGTGCCAGCGAGCCTCGGCATCGCAGACAAGCATGGTGAGCGCATGCCCCACGTGGGGCACCGAGTTCACATAGTAGATGGGTGTCGTGATAAGGAAGCGCTTTGCCATCTGGTGGTCAGGGTACCCCTGGGGTCCTCGGCGGCTCTGTGACGGGTTGGGGTGGTGGGCTTCGTGTTTTTGTCGGTTTTGGCTTAGCTAATCCGGACTGGGCCGATCCCTACTTCTTAAATGCAAACTGCTTAATCACCACTTCAAACTCCTTTTCAACCTTTGGCCTCTCCCCCTTCATCAGCCAGAGATTGATAATCGCTCTCTCCTTATTCGGGGTTGGAATATCTTTCCCACGGTAAACCCAAGATTCAGAAAAACTCCCCGCCCTCAAAGAGAATGAAATCGAATCCTTCTGCCAATTGAACGAAGCGGTCGTCTCCTTCGCATCAGAGGGAAGAGAGAACCTCTTCATGTTCCCAACCCTATCATAAGGCTGAACGACGAACTGGGCGTTGGGGGCAGAAGAATCTCCCCATTTGGCCAGCTCGATATCTATCTCCTTCGTGTCATCTTCGTAAACAAAGAGGCCAAGAATCAGGTTGTCATCCAGCGCCGAAGGTGGTGAGGCGAGGGTGAAAGTGTAGGTGCCATACCCGAGGCTTTTTGACAAAACCACCTCGCTGCAGGTCCAGCCCTTCTCGGTTTTTCGCACCTTGAGATGAAGATGGCCCTTGGCATCGACAAAGACAGAGTCAGCAGAGGGATCGAAGAAATTGGGGCCGGGTCCAACCTTGCCCTCGCTTCCCTTAACCTGCCACTCGTAGCCAGAAAACTTGATGATTCGGGGAGAAGCTGCTTGACCAAAACCAGCCGAAGCGGCAAGGAGAGCAGAAACGAGCACGAAAGAATTATGCCGTTCTTCTATGCCGACTTGAAAGTAGCTTCTTGCGATCTCGGTACTTGTTCACGGTCCGCCGAGCCACCTTGACGCCCTTAGCTTCCAGCAGCTGAGCAATGCGATCATCGCTGAGAGGACTGTCCGGGTTCTCGTGAGCCAGAATCTCTTCGATCATCTTCTGAACCCGCAGGGCAGGCTTAAAGAGAACATCGAAAGAAACCACTTCGCCAGTCGCGATCTGCAGAAACTTGCCATTGGTGGCGCGGCTTATGGTGCTTTCGTGAACGCCAAGGTCTTTGGCCATCTGGCTGCGAGTCAGACTGGCCAGAAACTTATAGTCCCCGGTTTTTACGAATCCGGACTGCTTTTCAACCAGATAGCGGCCGATGTTCATCAGCTGCTGCTGCCTTTGCCCCAAGGCGTCCAAGAACCTTTGGGCGCGATCGACAAATTCTGTGATGTGGCGTTTTTCGTCTGCGCTGGATCGGGCCGACTGCCTAAGGGCTGCCAGCCTATGTTCGTAGGTGCGCGAAATGCGAAGGGAAGTGCTGGAGAATCCTGGCACTTCAATCGTCCATCCCGATTCGGTAAGGCTGAGGCTCACATCAGGAGGAGCAGACACGCTTTTGGCTTGCCGGCCTGAGTGCTGCCTGGCTTCAAAGCCTTCTCCAGGGAAGGGGTTGAGCGAAAGAATGACATCGAAGGCAGCCTGAACCAGGTCCTCGTCGGCCTTGGTTTTGCGCACCAGGCCACGGATGTTTCTCGATACCAGGTCATCCCATTCTTTGGCTACAAAGCGCCTAGCCAGCCTTTCTGCATCCGAGTGGGGAGTGCGAAGCTGCAGCATCAGGCAGTCGCGAAGGTCGGTGGCTCCTACCCCTTCTGGCTCGCACTGTCGCAGTGTGTCAAACACTTCCTGAGCATCTTCCAGGCTCACACCGCAGTCCAATGCGGCTTCTTCGACTGAGATTGTCAGGTAGCCGCGCTCGTTGACCGAACCCACAAAATAGTCGGCGACCTTGTGAAGATTTGGGTGAACCATCAGGTGCATTTGGCCAACCAAGTGGTCCCACAAACTATCTGAAGAAGAGGCAAGATCGGTCCAGTCAGTGGACTCTCCATCGGTCGGACGCGACCTCACCCCTTCGTAGCTTCCCCCTACTTGATTGAACTCATCTGGAGCGATGGTCCGAAGAATCTCTTCGTGACTCACTGGCTCCTGAGCTTCTTCAATCCGCTCGAGAGCGGGGTTTTCCATAAGCTCAGATTCAATCGCCTGGTCGAGTTCCAGGCTGGAAAGCTGCAGAAGCTGGCTGGACAGGACGATCTTTGGATCAATCCTGGCCTGCACACTTTGGTTTAGCCCTGTCCGTAAGCGGGCGCCCAGCTTCATCTTTTTCCCTTCAGTCCCAGTTGAAGAGTCGGGGTTTGAACTCGGCATCGGGACTGTAAATCTGCTGGAAACATTTGCTCCCTGGTGGTTTGGCACGCTTTGCCTCCTCCTTTGTTACTGGTCAATCCCAGGCAGGGGGCCAATTGCCGGAGTACCCTGCAGGCATGTTCACGGGGCTGGTTCAGGGGCTGGGCGAAGTTGCTTCGCTGCAGGGTCTTAAGCTCACCGTCTCTGTCCCAGATGCCTGGCCCGGAGACCCCTTTGCTCTGGGTGAGAGTGTCAGCGTCAATGGCTGCTGCCTGACCGTGGTTGGCTTCGATGGCGGCTTGGAGTTCGATCTGAGCGAAGAGACTCTGGCCCGCACCACATTGGGAGGCTTTAAGGCTGGCACCAAGGTCAACCTAGAAAGGGCGATGAAAGCCAGCGACAGGTTTGGCGGACACATTGTTCAGGGGCACGTTGATGGCTTGGCTCGGTGCCTTTCGGTTGAGGAATTGCCCGGCTCTTGGCTCTTTAGGTTTTTGGCTCCGGGTGGAGCGAGGCACTTGGTCGATAAGGGCTCCGTGACGGTGGATGGCATCAGCCTGACTGTCGTTGACCCGGTTGGCGAGGAATTCTCGTTGGCAATCATTCCTCACACCTGGCAGGTGACGACTTTGCGGTTCACCAAGCCGGGTGATGCGGCAAACGTGGAGTTCGACATCCTCTCGAAGCACGTCGAAAGGCTTCTTGAGCCGAAGCTGGCCGGGATGTGATTTTGGGTGTGTCGCCTAGTTTCGGATCATTGTCAACCCCTTCCCGATAGGGTGCCACCGGTCCTTAACCGGTGAGTTCATTCATACGCAGCGGGCAATTCACGGCTCGCGTAGCCGTGGGAGCCAATTCTTCCTGAGCGAAGTGGAGTGCCCCGTCCCGATCAGCTTGCTGTCGGGCGGGGAATTGGCTAGATTCCAAACTCTACTTTCCCGGCCTTCTGCTCGTGCTTCGCAGCCAGACCGGGGCACCGAGACCGTTACCTAATTTGAATCGGGGTGGACGGGGATGGCCTGCAAGGCAGCCCCGGAACCGAGGAAAGGATCCAATCACGACCTAGTCCTCGCCGGCTCGGACAAGGATCGTGGCACCCGAGAAAAAACTATAGCGAAGTGGGGTGCCCGCCCCGATCAGCTTGCTGTCGGGCGGGAATTGATTCGTTTCCAAACTCTGCTTTCCCGGCCTTCTGCTCGTGCCTCGCATCCAGACCGGGGCACCGATTCTGTTTCCAAAAATGAACCGGAGTGGACGGAGATGCCCTCCAAGGCAGCCCCGGAACCAAGGAAATGCTTCATTCACGACCTAGTCCTCGCCGGCTCGGACAAGGATCGTGGCACCCTACAAAAAGCTATAGCAAAGTGGGGTGCCCCGCCCCGATCAGCTTGCTGTCGGGCGGGAATTGATTAGTTTCCTAACTCTGCTTTCCCGGCCTTCTGCTCGTGCCTCGCAGCCAGACCGGGGCACCGAGACTGTTACCTAATTTGAATCGGGGTGGACGGGGATGGCCTGCAAGGCAGCCCCGGAACCAAGGAAAGGCTTCATTCACGACCTAGTCCTCGCTGGCTCGGACAAGGCTATTGGCACCCGAGCTCAAGAAGCTCATTTATCGAGAGTCTGGGTGGCAGGGGCATCGCCCCTGAAAGTCTGATTTTTGACTTGTCGTTCGTGGGTTTCACCCACGCCACCCATGCCCTTTCATGATTCGAGAGAGAGAGGAATCAGGCAGCCCCGAGATTTCTTGAAGCTGGCTTGTAACATTAGTTAGGAGCGAATCACCACTCGAACTGCTTGGCTAACTTGGGGAACCTGGTTGCGAGGTCATCCCCTTCTTCCTCGAACGGAGTCCCCGCGGGGTCTTCATCCTCTCCGGTTTCGTAGTCCAGGTTCTTGCCGGTCAGGGCTTCGAAGGCTTCGTCGGCGGCGTAGTTGAGCATCTCGTTATCGAAGCCTTCTTCAATTGCATCCTCAGTCGCAAAGGGACCGAGGTCATCGGGAGCTGTGAGAGCAGTCTTGTAGACCTCTTCGCCCTTGCCGATAACCCAAGCCTTACCGTAGTGGAAGCTGTCATCCGAGCAGCCGCCATTCATGATGTAAAGGGCCGCCCACAGATCCCAGTGGTGAAGCGACCTATGCTTTTCCCAGTAGATATTGCTGAAGGTTTTGATCTCGTCGGGTGTCAGCAGCTTTAGAGCTTTGCTGATTTTTTCTGCCGATCCTTTTGTGCTGTGGATGAGTTTCCAAAAAGCTGCTTCGTCCATTGTCTACCTCGTTGCTTTGAGTCTGCAGTTAGCTGCCGACCTTCTCAACCACCAATTCTGCCATAACCGATTCTTGGACTGGTACACAAACCAAATCGAGCCGGTTTCATTTACGGCGGCTTTGGCCCTGGTCGCCGCAGAAGGTGTGAGAGTAGTGGAGACGAATTGAGAGCAGCGATTGGAACTTTTCAAGTGCAAAAGACCCTAAATCCTCTGCCTTTGCCTGGTGGCCACCTGCGGCGAATGTGGCTTTGGGTTCACAGACGGAGGCAGGTCCATGGTCCAAGATGCTAAATCTTCAGGGTCTGAGAATAAACTCCAATCTTGGCTTTAATTCTCCTGCTCGTTTTGTTCTGTTTGATCGCGGTGACTAGCGCGATCGAGATGGCGACGTTCTCCGCCAGAAAAGAGCGCATGGTCCAGGCTTGTGATGCCGGGGACCGCAGGGGAACGATGGTCAGGGCGTTTCAAAGGTCACCCTCGGCGTACATTGCTTCTCTTCAGCTCCTCGTCACCGGCGCAAACTTTGTCATCGGAGCAATGATCGGAAGTCTGATTGAGGCACCTTTGCGAAATCAGCTAGCCGTGTGGCTGCCCGGGTCCCCTTTCGTCGTACAGGTCAGCTGGGGACTATCCTTGACAGGAATCACAGTGCTGGCGCTCATTTTCACGAATGTGCTTCCGAAGCATATCGGGTTTGTGAAAGCCGATGAACTCGCCTTGGCGACCGCTCCGATGATGCATGGATGGATCAAGATTGCACGTCCATTCATTCAGTTGGTAATCAAGTCCTCGTCACTCGCGGCTAAGCTCCTTCGAATCGCCCCGGCTCAAAAGCACCGAATCACAGAGTCCGACATTGACGTGCTGCTGTTGGAGGGAACCCGAGCCGGAAGTTTGGATCCGACAGAGCAGGCTGTCATGCGCAATGCCTTGACCCTCAGTGAAGTAAAGATCGGCAGTTTGATGGTCCCTGTGGATAAGATTCGATGGATCGACAGCCGCATGTCCCCTAGTAAGATTGCGGCGTTCCTACGCGAGGGCAGCCAGTCCAATTATCCGGTCGCAAGGGGTAACTTGAGCTCGATCGTTGGAGTCCTTCGCACGCAGGATTGGTTCATTGAGGAGGATCTTTCTAAGGCAATGCGTGAGCCTGTTTTCGCCTCGTACGACGACAGTCTTCTCCATGCCCTAGAACTCCTTAGGCCGGCGGCCACTCGGCTGCTTATCGTTCGACGAGGGGGGCGAGTTGTGGGAGTCTTGACCTTAAATGATGTTTTAAGGCACCTGGTAGGTCACATTCGTCCCACATAGTCCACCGCGGCTAATCCGAGCTTCCACCAGAGACTTGGCTCAAAAATCACACTCACCTCTTTTGGAAGTCAGAGCATAATTAAGCAGTGAGCGGAGACAATCCAGACGCGATCGCCTTGCCAGAATCTCTTTATGCCGAAGTTGTTCAGGCGGCAAAGGAGAGAGGGGTTAGTCTGGAGTTTTTTGTCTCTGAAGCTTTGCAGAGTTATATGGATTCACAGCCGCCCAGCCTAGTGCTGACAGAAAGTCAGTCAGAGACGATTCGGAAAAGTCAGCAGGAACTAAAGGAAGGTAAGGGACAGACAACTGAGCAGGTTAGAGAGAACCTAGAGAAGAAAAAGCAGGAATGGCTGCAGAATTCGACTCGCTAGTCGTTCTGTTTTCACCCACAGCTGAGAATGAGCTCTGGGAGATTTGGAAGTACAACGCCAAGACCTACGGCCCGGAACATGCTGATGCCTACGAAGAGTTTCTCTTGACTGGCATCAACAGCCTCCCGGAGCGTTTTCATCTTGGCAAAAAGGTGGCAGATTGGCCTCAGCTTCGCTATCTCATTTTAACGCGAAGCAGCGGAGGCGAGGGCCACTACGTTGTTTATGAAACAGCTCTGGATGAAGGAACCATCTTCATTCATCACATTTTTCATACAAGAATGGAAGTCAGTGGCCGACTTCAAGCTGATCCGGATCTAAGTTGATGAGACTCAGTTCTTTGCTTTTCTCAAGGTCAAGTCGGTCACCACTGGCCTGTGGTCTGAAACAACTGGGACATCTAGTATCTGTTCTGGACTAGGAAACTGACGGTGGCGTTTCGAGATGAGATGACAAAAGGGCTTCTGCTTCTGGGCTTATGGTGTAGCTCGGATCTCTCATCTGGCCGAGCTTAATGACCAAGTCTCTGATTTCTGTTCGATGCATATGGAGCAGAAACAAGCTCTGCTCTTCGGAATGGACCTGGTAGAAGAGGTCGAGACTGCCAGCTTCTTCTGCTCCAGCGAGGCTGGATGCAATGAGGATCCAAAACTTGCTTGGCTTGTTGAATTCAGTGGGGCCGCAGCCTAACTTGCTTAGGTTCTTTTCTAGTCTTCTTTTGTCAAAAGATGCATTGAACTTGTTCAACAGCTCATTTGATCTGGGATCAGGGGCCTCGAAAACTTCGACGTCCATTCCAGGATAGAGCTTGTCAATGGCCCTTGCCATGATGAGGGAATCCCACCAACCTATCCCTTGTTTCCGCAGCTCTTTGACTCTATCCCAATAAGCCATGACTCCTACAGATGACAGCTACTTGGCATAGGGGGCGCAGAGAGGATCACCAATGACCACATCCTTCCACCTCACAATCTTGCTGGCAGCGTAAAAAGATTCTGCCAGATTTGCACCGGAAGTGTATTTGGCAAAAAGGGTTGGAGGCTCGGCGAGGGCGAAAGTGTAGGGCTCGCTGACATAGCCCTTAACCCCCGTGACTCCCTGCTGAATAAGGTCGGCGATGAGAGACTGCCCACCCTCAGTTGGAAGAAAGGTTCGGCCAGAAGTAGAAACGTAAGTCTCGGCCAAAGCTCCAGGTAGAAACTTGAGACGACGGTAAGCACCAAGATCAAAAGCGCCATCGTTGCTGCCCCAGCTTGCGTAGCCCATTAGCCGCTCTGATGGTGCTTTGAATAGGGCTGTCGCTTCGTAAGTTGAGTTAAAGCCTCGACCAGAAAGGCCCCTGTCAGCTTCTCTCAAAAGATCCTGCATATCCTTGTAGGCAGGGTCTTCTCTGTTGGCGGCTCCATCAAAAAAGAAGGGTCCCTTAGCTGGTTTGGCCTCGAGACTCAAATCCACAAGCCTGATTGCCGAGCCAGTCGTGTAGCCATCCAGCCTGGTGACCAGGTGCATTCTGTACTTGGCGGCAGAAAATGGTTCTTTCGATTTGTAGTAAGGGTTTCTGTGCGATCCTGCGACCTCACCCTGCGTCATTGCGGGGTCCTTTTCTGGCAGATACATGGCAGCCAGAAGGGAATCAACCGATCTGCCTGACAGGTCATCGACCCTGATCGGCACTCCTTTGGTCAGAACCACATAGTCGTACTTTGAACCTGGCTGGCCAAGAGCAGCCTTGACTGGCCCTTCGATATCTGACCGGTAGGTGCCGGACTGGATGCCTTCGCTGGTAGGGGCAGCAATGGTCAGGATCTGCCCGGAGGGGATTCCGCGCTTTTGGGCGTAGTAGCGGCCAATGGTGCCGCTGGCACTGGAGTTTGAGTTGACAACGACCAGGACTCTGCGGGTGAGTTTGTTAGGGGCAGTTCCTTGTTCGTTTGCCGCAGGGGTTCTTTGTGCGGCACTGCCCGCTGTCGGCCTGGTTCGAGCCTGGAACGAATTGAGGCTGTCTTCAACCTGGGAACAGCCTGCGGCCAAGCCTGCCAAAGCAATTATTCCAATCATGCGCACTTTTATCTTGGCTCCTTATCATTATGAGACGCATGGAACGTGCCTTTGCCTTGCTTGAAAGCTTTTTTGATGCGAGTCTTAGGCTGAAACTGAATCGCCTGATAGACTCTGAAGCATGAAGCTTCCTTGGCCTGTGGTTTTGGCTTCGGCCTCTCCCCGTCGGCAGGAGCTGCTGAAACAGATCGTCCCAGAATTCTTGGTGGATGCCGCCGATTTGGATGAGGAAGCTTTGACCGACCCTGACCCCTGGGTGACGGCTCAGAAGCTGGCCCGAGAAAAGGCTTTGGCTGTGCGTGCCCGGCACGAAGATGCCCTTGTGATCGCCGGAGACACTGTCGTTGCCCTCCCTGAAGGCGAAGGGTGGGTTCAGCTGGCTAAACCTAACGATGCCGCTCATGCTGAGCAGATGCTGGCCCAGCTTTCTGGCAGGACTCATACTGTCATCACTGGTGTCGCCTTGGCATCTCCGGGTGGCTTCAGCGCCTTTACCGAGGCCAGCAAGGTGACCTTTCGTCAGCTTAGTTCGGAGGAGATTTCGAAGTATGTTGCCACGGGTGAACCGCTCGATAAAGCGGGCAGCTATGGCCTACAGGGCATGGCCAAGAACTTTATAGCCCAGGTGGAAGGCAGCGTCACCTGCGTTATCGGTCTGCCGATGGAAAGGCTGGAAGAGGCTCTGCGGAGCCTGGTGAAGAAGTGATCGGAATCATTGACTACGGCATGGGCAATTTAAGCAGCGTTGCTAATGCCCTGGATCATCTTGAGATTCCTAACCGCTTGCTGGAATCGCCAAAGCAAATGGTGGAGTGTGATCGAGTCATTCTTCCGGGTGTCGGCGCATTTGGCCGAGCCATGGAAAACTTAACGGCTGGGGGCTGGGTTGACGCAGTGCATGGCTGGGCTGAGGAAGGGAAACCCTTGTTGGGAATCTGCCTTGGTATGCAGCTTTTGGTTGATGAAAGCACAGAGTTTGGCTTAACCAAAGGGTTGGGTCTCATCTCTGGCCGGGTTGATCTCATGACTCCAGAAGACTTGGTCGTCCCCCACATGGGCTGGAATTCCTTGTCTGTTCTTCAGCCTCATCCTGTTTTGGCAGGTGTCAACCAAGGGGATGATGTTTACTTTGTTCACTCCTTTGCCCTAAAGGATAACCGAGACTGCTGGCTCGCGACGGCTGACTATGGTGGGGAGGTTCCTGCCGTGATTGGAAAAGGGAATGTGGTCGGAACCCAGTTCCACCCAGAAAAGAGCCTGGCTCCGGGGTTGGCGATTTTGCAGGCCTTCTCCGAGTGGGACGGGGTTTGGGAAGGGTAGGGGGCCTAACAGCTAACAATCACGGGACGAGGTTCAACCGGCTCTTCAGACACCTCGATCCAATCTAACTCAATTGCCCTTCCGTCTTTGGAATGGAGATGTCCAACCACTTGGTTGGTTTCGATCTTGTCACCCACCTGGACATCTAGCTCAACTCCCACCGAATGGTCAATCTGGTCGGTTTTCTGGCGACGGCCACCGCCCAGGTCGAGAACGAGTTCTCCAACCTTGTCGGCAGCAACCCGTTTCACCCAGCCAGAAGGACCCTTGTAAACAAGAGATGTCACATGAGGAGCCCTGCACCATTCTTCATCGTCAAAGACCTCAATGGTGCCGCCCTGTTCACGAACCCAATGCATGGCCATTTGCATGGCTCCGCCATTGTCGATGCTTTCTCTCACCTTAGCCGGGTTGAGACCCAAAGCCTTCAAGGTCTCTTCGGCAAACCAGAAGCAGAGCTCGGCAAATCGACCTGTCTCTTCGCCTCTCAAAACCCTGATAGCTTCTTTCACCTCAAGGGCATTCCCCACGGCGCGGCCCAGAGGCTGATCCATATCTGTGATCGCGGCGCGAATGTTCAGCCCGGCCAGTGTGCCAACCTCGGTGAGGGCGGCCTTTAGCTTTTCAGCCTGTGCCAGATCTTTCATGAAAGCACCAGCCCCGCATTTGACATCAAGAATCACTGTCTCGGCACCGCCAGCAATCTTCTTGCTCAGGATGCTGCTGACGATGAGGGGGATGGAATCGACTGTGCCAGTTACGTCGCGCAGGGCATAAAGAATCTTGTCGGCCGGGGCAAGGCGCGGGGTCTGACCCGTTAAAGCGCAGCCAACCAGCTTGGCCTGCTTGATTAACTCTTCTGGGGCCAGGTCGGTGCGAAAACCGGGGATTGACTCCAGCTTGTCAATCGTGCCGCCCGTGATTCCTAAACCTCGGCCAGACATCTTGACGATGGTCAGATCGCAGCAGGCAAGCAGAGGCACCAAGACCAGGGTGGTTTTGTCTCCAACGCCTCCCGTTGAGTGCTTGTCCACCCAGGGCTTTGGAAGGTCGCCAAGGTCCATTCTTTCTCCGCTGGCGGCCATGGCCAGGGTGAGGTCGGCCGTTTCCTGGGGCGTAAAGCCTTGAATGTAGGCGGCCATCAGCCATGCTGAGAGCTGGTAGTCCGGAATCGTGCCTTCCGCCGCCGCCTTGGCCAAAAAGTCCAGCTCCTCGCGGGTGTGGGTTCCCCCGTCTCTTTTCTTCGCGATCAGGTTAACGACTGTCGGCTCAGGCACGATGAGAATGCTACTACGAAGCGGCGGTTATCAGTCGGGTCTCAAGGATGCGGTGTTATTGAGACAATGGTCAGGTCAGATTCTGTCGGACCATAGTGCCAGAAGACGCGATAGGCGCCAGGTGTCCGGTTCTCAACATAGGATTCCCAGATTTTTTCTCCGTGAACATCGTCGTATGCCGCATATCTGTGAGAATTCAGCCCTGGATGCCTGGGATTGCTTTCCAATCGAGCCAAACAAGCCATCACCTTCTTATGTTTTTTTGAATCCAGTCGCCCAATCTCAGCCAGCTGATCTCTTGCAAAAAGCGAGAACTGTAGACGGTACTCCATCACTCTTCGTCGTCTTTGGTCAGATATTCGGCAAATGAGCCAAGGTAGACCGTCTCTCCAGCGCGCGACTGCTCCAAGCCTTTCTGCACCATGGCCTGAGCCTCAGAGTTCTTGTAGAACCAGACTTCGCGTTCAGGAACAGCCACCATTGGGGTCAGCAGAATCGAACCATCTGGCTGTTCTTCCACCTGCCACAGCTTGTTAGCGTTTGCTGTGCCCAACGCTACTCTGCCCTTGGAATCTGAGCTGTTGAGTTTTGGCAGGGGTGCCTTCGTATAGACAGCCGCAGCTTCTGTGACGCCCTCTTGCCCATTGCCTTCCTTTTTTGCCATACAAATTTGTGGGGAATTCCCACTTTCCCACAGCCATTTTACCACCCAAATCTTCGCAACACAGTACAATCAATCAATGCCATTGAGCCGCGAGCAGATGGCCGCTAGAGCCGCCGAAGAACTGAGGGACGGGTACTGCGTCAACCTCGGAATCGGCATTCCGACCCTAGTGGCAAACTGCATCCCCGAAGGAGTGGAAGTCGTGCTGCAGAGCGAGAACGGGATGCTCGGAATGGGGCCCTTCCCCTACGAAGGCGAAGCCGACCCCGACCTGATCAACGCAGGAAAGCAGACGATCACAGAGATTCCGGGCACCAGCTATTTTTCTTCCGCCGATTCATTTGGAATGATTCGAGGCGGCCATATCGACATCACCATTCTTGGCGCCATGGAAGTCAGCGAAAAAGGCGACCTCGCCAACTGGATGATTCCGGGCAAGCTTGTAAAGGGCATGGGAGGCGCCATGGACCTTGTCGCTGGAGTCAAGCAGGTGGTTGTGGTTATGGATCACACCAACAAAGTCGGAGATTCTAAGGTGCTGAAGGAATGCACCCTGCCCCTGACGGGCCAGGCTTGTGTTGATCTCATCATCACCAACCTCTGCGTTTTCCAGGTCGAGAGAGGGCAGGGAATGACCCTTATTGAATTGGCCCCCGATGTCACAGCGGACGATGTGCGAAAGGCGACTCAGGCCGACTACGCCGTGGCTGACTTACTGCGTCAGCTGTAATCTCGGTCGAAAAAAAACGAACCTCAAAAAGCGAGAGAGGGGTCGGAGCTTAAAGCTCCGACCCCTCTCTTTTGTTCCTGTCGCCTCGGCTATCTCCAGAACATTCTAGAGAAGGCGTGGCTGCCAGGAATCGTTGGTCCAGCAACGCCGGTTGCGATTCTGTTCAGCCTTGACATATCCCAGATCTCAATGGCTCCTGTACCTGTCACGAAGATCAGTTCGAAGGAGTTGGGAGCCTGGGTTTCGGCAGCGGCCACAGGGGTGAGACCGGCCGGAACAGCTGCAATGTTCACCGGGGCGCCAGAAACTGGCGTGTCAGTGAAGTTTCGCAGAGTCTGGAAGACACCCAGCCTATAGAGCCTGGCCGTCAGGATTCTGGTCGTCGTGTTGAAGAGCAGCAGGTCCATATGACCGTCGGCGTTGAGGTCACCGACACCAACCAGGTTTTCATCTGCAGCCAATGTGTAAAGGTTGTAGGTTCCTGTCTGAACAGTGCCGTTGTAGAGTCTGGCAACGATGGCCCGAGTCACAGAATCCTGTGTTACAAAGTCCATGCGGCCAGTGTTGTCCATGTTGGCAATGAATCGAAGCGATTCATCGGCGTTGAGAGTGATGTTGAGGGCAGTTGAACCACCAATAGTGGTTCCAGAAACCTCCTGCCTAAAGAGGGCTCTAGCCCCACCCATCGTCACGATCTCACCGGTTCCGGTAGAGCCTGCGACTTCGCCGCCACCGACGACCGTGTGACCGGCAGGGTAGCTGCCAGACAGAGGCGTCTCAACTCCAGTTCTGAAGTTGGTGGTTCTAAAGGTTCTCAAAGCAGTGTTGATCATCAGTGCCTCGCCTCGGCCTGTATTCCTAATAGCAGTCATTGAGACACTGTTGGAAGCAGAAGCGAGAACGTTGGACGAGGAGACCGTATCGGGAAGGACACCAGGAGTGTTGCGGCTGGTGACAATGCTGCCATCAGCTCTTTCTCCGTTGCTGCCAAAGCCCCACGATCTAACCGTGCCAGCTCCGATGAAGAAGGAGTGCCTGTTGCCTGTGGCAACCTGCGTAATGTTGGTCGCAGAAGCGATGGCGTTCCAGACGTTGGTGGCGGCGCCGCCAACAGCAGAACCGTCCCCTCTCTGGCCGTGTGAGTTGCTTCCTGTGGTCATGACCTGTCGAGTTCCGCCGTAAGGGGGAATTCTGAGCAGGATGGAGTGGTCAAGGCCGCCCTGAACCATGCGGACGTCAGTGACGCCAGGGATGACAGTGGGAGTCGTCTTGCTGACGAAAGTTCCGTCACCAAGCTCACCGTTGGTGTTCTTGCCCCAGCCAACAAGGGTTCCATCGGCTCGGATGGCGAAGCCATGCTGGTTGCCAGCGGCGATATCGACCACGAACTGCGTGATGGGCAGAACTGCCGGGGCAGTGTTGTTGCTGGTGCGGCCATTGGCGCCCAGCGAACTGGAACCCCATGACCAGACTTGACCGCTGCCATCAAGAGCGAAGCCAGCAAAGGCGCCGGCCGCGACAGTGACAATGTTGCTCAGGCCGACGATCTTGGTTGGCACCAACACGTTGGTCAAAGGAGTCACGGCGCACTGGCCCACGTTGTTCTGGCCCCATGCCCAGACTTCGCCGTTGCCATCCAAGGCAAGGATGGTCGGAGCGTTGGCTGAAATGAGCCTGATGTTGGTCAGACCAGGGACCTGGCTCAGAGTTGTCTTGATGGCGCCAGCGCCAGATGTTCCGTCGCCGTGCTGACCAAAGGATCCTTGTCCCACAGTCCAGACAGTGCCGTCTGACTTGAGCACAACAAGGCAGTTGGCAGAAGCCACAGCCTGCACGATGTTTTCAGTGGTGTTGATGACACTGAAGAGCTCGCGGAAGCGGTTGGTTCCGTCGCCGACCTGGAAGTTGTTGTTGAAGCCAGAAGCCAGTGCGTTGGTCGGGGGACGAACCTGGAAGGTATCCGTTCGAGTTTCGCTGTTGGCGTTGGTGGTGACAGTAATGTTGGCAAAGGCAGCCAGCGAGGCCGGGTTGCCAAGGGTCATAGGAGTGACGATCTGAGACTGACCAGAAAGAACCGTCGGGTTCGAGTTGGCAAGAATCGAGGTGTTGTTGGTTGTGACTGTGACAGGGAGGTTGGAGCCAGCATTGCCGGTCAGTCGAGTGACGACAAAGACCCTCTGTCCGAGAACTGCGTTCATCGGGTAGACGAAGGTGCCCTGCACCAGGTTGGGGAGAACGTTGAAGTTAGCCGTCGCGGTTGTTGTGTTCAGGGTTCCTGTAATGGAGCCACTGAATCCGCTTGGCATAACAACGCTGGGTGTAAAGGTGAAGTTGGCGGTTGCGCTTCCGCTGTTCACAACGACAGAAGCCGTTGTCGAAGAGAAGTTGCCGCTGGGAGTGTAGGAGAGGCTGACCGTTGTGTTGGTCGTCACTGCTCGGTTGAGGGTCACGGTGCCAGTCGCGCTGACTCCTCCGACTGGTGATGTCGGCGAGACAGTCACACTCGAAATGGCAGCCCTAAGCACGGTGATGTTAGCCGAAGCCGGATTTCCGGCAATCGTGGCCGTCACTGTCCTCAAGGTATCACTCGATACCGTCGAGGTGTCGATGGTGAAGGGGGCGGAAGTTGCGCCAGCAGGAACAGTCACGGAAGCAGGTCCAGAAACCGATGCACCGCTGTAGGTCAGGGTGGCAACAGTGCCTCCGGCCGGGGCGGCAGAATTCAGGGTTACTGTTCCTGTGGCGCTAGCGCCTCCAATAACGCTTGTGGGTGAAATCGCCAAAGTGTGGTTGTTCTGCAGCAGGGTGCCCTGCCTCATCGTCACGCTGTAGCTGTTCCAAGTGCCCGTGTCACCTGTGAAGTAGTCTGCAATCTCCAGAGTCCAGATTCCAGAAGGATTCTCACCCCAAAAGGCATTATTTGTATAGGTCCAGTTTAGGTTGTCAGCTCCGTCAGAGCCTGCTCTCCTCATCAGTCGGCTTCGAGTTCCGCTGGGAGAGGTGAGGAAAGCCTGCAGGTCGCCTCTGAAGGTGTGGGTGACGTTCAGATTGACCAGAACTTCTTCCAGAGGGGTGGTCGAAGCGATAACAAAGTTCCTGGAGACAAAAGTACCGGCTGTGTTCTCGACAGTCGCATCAGGAATAGCTGTAGCAACGCTCGTTGTGCTGATGCTAGTTGTAGCAAGAGCAGAAACTCCTGTATACAGTGGGGCATTCTGAACCAGCTTGGTCGCATTGATCAGGCCGAAACCATAGTTCTGATTGAACCTAAGTCCAGCACCGTTGGTCTTCCAGCCTCCATCAGAAGTTTCCGTGGCATCTGTCGCATCGACGACATCGCTGAAGCGGGCGATCAGATGCTTGGCGAATCTTGCGTTCAGCAGGGGCTGCCGATGCTTTGTAATGGCCAAGACGCCAGCAGCCAAAGGTGCTGCCGACGATGTGCCGCCAAATCCGTTGGTGTAATTGTTGTCGGGATGGCCGTTGTAGCCTGGGGCTCCAGATCTGTCAGCAGTTGTGATGCCAATGGAACCAGCAGCACTGACCACACCACTCGAAGGGGACGTTACGAAGACGTTGCCGCCAAAGCAGGAATAGTCAGAGAAAGTGCCAATAGGAGCAAGAGCCGCTACATTGATAATGTTCGGGTTATTCTGTTGGCCCTTCTTGACTGAATCTTCACCGACTGCGGTCCTGTCGTTTCCTGCTGCAAAGACATGGATTGTGCCGGCAGCATTTGAGAGATCGAGGGCGGCGTTGGTTGTCGCGGTTCCACCGTAGTTCGCGCTTGGACCGTAAGAGTGATTTTTGACTTTAATGTGGGAGCCTTGGGCAACTGTTGAACGGAACTCGTTTGCGGCTGCAAACATTGCCGTCGTCTGGGCGGGAAAGTCGATCCTCAGCCCGCCGAGAGAAGCAAAGGGCGCTGCCCCAGTGGTGCCGAGTGCGTTGCCACCTCGTCCAACCGCCACACCAGCGACTGCTGTGCCGTGGTTATCATTGGCGTGGACAGGCGATGGATCTGTGTCGTTTTGACCAAAGTCAAAGCTGTTGGCAGCGACGTGGTTGGCTGTCAAGTCAGGATGGCCCACTTCGACTGAGTCATCCACGATGCCAACGATAACACCGGTTCCAGTCCAGTCGTTGTTCCAAGGAGTTTGGACTCGAACGTCAATGCCAGCACCGCCAGCATTAGAAGTGTTGATCAGGTGCCACTGACCCCACTGGCCAGCTGGGCTGTTGAAGGTGAAGTAGGGGTCGTTGGGAACGAAGGCGCTCTTGACGTCGAAGGTTCGCTGGTTGACAGCTGCGTGGGTCAACAGAGGATCGTTCTGCCATTCAGCTGCCAGCCGCCGAGCATTCTCAACCGTGCCAGCGTTGTAAACAACCCATCCGCCTGGGTAGCTGATCTTGACCGGAACTGATTTGATAGTCGCAAACAGCCGGTCAGTTCCTGGGGAGGCGAGGCGAACGACGACTTCAGGAAGGTCGATTGGCGCTTGTGGCTCAGCAGCACTCGGGTTCTTGACGGTGGCAGGATCAACAGAACCTTGGCCAGCCAAGGAGCCTGCAGTCATCGCAAAAGCCACGACGACGGCAAAGAACGCCTTGATGGCGGTCGATGCGGGCGGGGAATAGTAAGGCCTTGACAAAATAAAACATTCGTGAGCAGCCCAAATCAGGCCACCAACACGGTCTCCAGCCCGAATTATATCAGGATGGGAGTGAAAAGCCTGTGAAATTCTTAAGGGATTTACTGGCTTTTCGGTAAGTAAATTCTTAGTAATGCCTAAGTAATGGCAGCTTTTTAAGCTAGGGGGAGAATAGAGTTTTGAGTCGGCCTGTAAGCCGGATTCTGTTTTTGTGCGACGATTTGGCTAATGCGGCCAACCCGGAGAGTCGGCGAGCAGCGTCATCCTCTCCCTATTTGGCCTTGCTTCGAATGGGGTTTGCCCAGCCGCCCAGTTGCCTGGAACGCTGGTGAGCTCTTGCCTCACCGTTTCATCCTTACCCGCTGATCTTTGCAGACCCCGCTGGCGGTTTAGTTTCTGTTGCACTTTCCGTCGGGTCGCCCCGCCCTTGGTTGCCCAAGGCACTCTGCTCTTCGAAGTCCGGACTTTCCTCCCCTGGAGACATGCTCCTCAGGCCGTCGCCCGGCCGACTCAATCACATTATGGCCTTTCCCATTTTATCAAGAGAGGCGTTTGATCAAATCTGGATGCGGCTTACTCGGCCAGAAGATCCTTCATAGTCACCATAAGATTCTTTGGGATTTCTTTTGCTCTCTGACCTTTAAGCTTGGCCACTCTGGCTCCCTCTGCTTTCCTCAAGCTATCGTAAATTGAGCTATGGTCAATTGACTTCGTGACGAGACTTCGCAAAAATCGGGGAAGTTTTGGAATATCTGACCTCCTGACAAGGAAGGGCAGCTGGTCAAAACCTTCGAAGCCAACAAAGGTCACAAGGAAAAAGATGCTTTCTTCAGTAAAGCTGGCGAGCTCCTTCGGTGGCTTTTCCAGCTCCTTCATCACCCCGTTTAGAAAGTCGCGATCGCTTGCGCCAGCTCCGGCTCTGGCATCAATGGAGTAGGGCGCCATGCTGATGCTGTGCCACCTTAAATTCGAAAGGCTCCCAGCCTCCAAGAGAATGGCCTTTCCGATAAGATCTCTGGATCTCTGCGCGATGAGAGGAGATCTTTTGCCCCAAGCATCAAAGGTGCGGAACTCAGGACCTTGTGGCGTTTCTTTAGTCAGCATGAAGGCGAGCCGCGAGCCCGCTCCGGTCGGGTTAAGAGTCTCCGCGTCCTCCCAAATCTGCTCCAGTTCCTGCTGGCTGAGAATCTTGAAGGTGCTGAAAGAAGTGTAAGGGGAGCTTAGCTTGAAGACCCTGCTCGGGGCCGCAGGTTTTTGACTGCAGCCCATCAGAAGGGCAGAGGCAAAAACGGCAGCGGCCCAAGCCAAGCACCGAAGATTCATTTTCTAGCCTTCTTCGCGCTTTGCCGCCCAGCGAATCGCTCCGAGCAGATGCTTGCGAAAATCTGGCTCGTCGTAGCTCTCGCGAGTGTGGCCGCCGCCAGTGTAGATGGCGCGTCCTTTACCAACTGTATGGCACCAGGCAATGGGGTGGTTTTCGCCCATCTGGTGACCTGTGTAGCTGGTCGTATCCAGCTTCATCAAAATCTTAACTGTCGGAGCCGGAAGGGCCCTGAAGTCGTACCATTCATCCTTTCTTGTCCAAGTGGACTGGAGGTGTTTGGTCGCGGGGTGGGTGCGGTCAATCACGTTGATTCGCGCCTCCTGAATATGAGGATGGCTCTTAAAATAGCCTCCGACCAATCGGCCGTACCAGTTCCAATCGTATTCGGTATCGGCAGCCGCGTGGACCCCCACAAAGCCGCCTCCTCGCTTCTCAACAAAGTTTTCTATCACTGCCTGGCCTGGGTCGTTGACACAGTCGCCAGTCGTGTTTAAAAACATCACGACGTCATGGTCGTTGATGACCGATTCCTTGATCAGTGACTTGTCTTCCGTCCAGGTGACCTTGAGGCCTTCTTGGTCAGCAATATCGAAAAAGACTCCCACTGCCTTTTCAATAGAGTCATGCCGAAAACCCTCAGTGCGAGAGTAGATAAAAACCCTAATCGGCTTTTTCATGCTGCTTCTCGTGGCCGAACCGCCTGCCTGAGTGCTTGTGACGAGGGCACTGGCCGCCTCGGGAGCTGGTGTCGCATCGTGGGTGCAGTGTCCTTCGCAGGCCCAGCCAGGAGTGTGGCTGGTGGCTGCCATAGCCGCCGCAAAGATCAGGCTTGTCATAGGCATACTCTACACCAGACCTAAACGTTTTAGTTTGTTCAAAGCTGCAGTCGTCTTCTCTGCGGATCTTTGAGAGTCTCGCCAGGCTTCCAGAGCTTCTTCCCGGCTGACAGTTTGAAACTTGACTTTAGAGCCAGGGGACAGCTGAGCCAGTCGATGAAGGTCTGCGCGGATGACTGCCCCGAGTACGGGGTAGCCCCCAGAAGTTGGTCCGGCCGGGCCATGAATCAGGATCTCCCCTTTTCCAGGGGCCTGGATGACCCCGGGGGCAGAGGGGCGCGAAGCCGCGAGAGCTCCCAGATCTGGTCCTGGCCCCAAGAGCCTCAGCCCGATTCGAGAGGATTGGGGGCTGACAACCCATTCGCTTTCTTCCAGCAGTCTTTGATGCTCAGGAGCGGCGACGGCCCGGATAGCTTCGGAGGCCGCAGGTCTGTGAAGATCAATGCCGCGAAGAAGAGGTGCGGCTGATGAAGGATAGGCAGCGATCACCCACCTGCCACCACTTCTACTGATCAGTTCGCCCGATCCAACTCCGGTCATGAGAGCAGGAATCGGCTGCTCCTCCTTGTCCCTCTTCAACCATCCGGGAGATCCGAAAATGATCCAAGTGCAGGGGGAATTTGAGCCTAGCCTGACTACCGAGCCAGGACCAGGTGCCGCCGCTTCGCCCAGCAGAAGAGGTTCACCCAGAGCCTGCAGAATGCCTTCGTCACTTGGGTTCCAGCATCCTCCGGGCGGGACGCCAAACTTTCGCAGGCCGGTTGTTCGAAAAGAAAAAGGAGTCCAAAGCCCAGAAAGTCTTTCAACTTCTAGGCTCACGGATGGCCGATCCTCCATCCTTCATCGATCAAGACTTTGCGAATACTTTCGAGGATTTCGACACAGCCAGGGGTATCCCCATGGACGCAGAGGCTCCGGCAGGTGGGGGCAAGGCGGAGAACCGATGCCTTGATCTCCTCCGGGTTAGCCAAAAGGGCTCCGGGCTGACTTCGGGCAACCATGCGTCCTTCCTCGTCGAGCCTTCGGTCGGCGAAGCCTTCGCTGAAAAATTCGACTCCGGCCGCCCTTGCGCTCGCCAGCTGTCGACCCTCCTTCCACCCCACCAAGGGCAGCTTGGTTCTAAACAGCAGGGCAGTCAGCACTCCGGAATGGGCAAGGGAAGTTGAGGCCTGATGATAAAGGGCACCATGAAGTTTGATCGCTTTGGCATCGGCTAAGACCTCAACCTGCCGGGTTAAAGCTTCCAGCAGACGAGCAGCGGCTGAATCATCTTCTAGCGGCAGGGATTCACGCCCCTTGTTGGCCCTATCTGGGTAGCCAGGGTGAGCGACGACCCTCACACCTCTGGCTCGACACCTGGCCGCTGTTTCTTTGGCCAGTTCAGGGCTCCCTGCATGGGAACCACAGCAGACTGCCGCTGACGAACAGAGGCCGATCAGGTCGTCATCCCATGGGTCACCTTCGGCCATGTCAACAATGAGGTCAACAGTTTTCATAGTGAGCCTCCGCTCAAGTTTTCGAACTCCGCCCGACTGATGGCAGACAAGGCAATCTCATCACCGGGCTTGAGAGGATAGTGCTTAGTTTTTGGATCGCAGATAGCCAGTGGAGTTCTGCCGACCAGCTGCCATCCGCCAGGTGATTCGGCCGGATAAATCCCCAGCTGTCCGGCTGCGACTGCGACCGATCCCGCCGGGACTCTGCTTCGTGGTGAAGATCGGCGGGGGACGGCATCGAAGGGAGACGGAAGTGGCCCGCAGTAGGGGAAGCCTGGCTGGAAGCCAAGAAATCTGACCGGCCAAGATCTTTCGGTGAGCATTTCAATTACTGCCTTTACACTCAATCCCAAAGCTGAGGACATCTCCGCAAGATCCTCACCAATCTCAAAACAGCAGGGAATCTGGTGAATCTTGCCCGGGGCTGGGGAAGAACCTGTTTGGAGAGATTCCATCACACTGGCCAGTGAAGAAGTGTCGGCCGTCTCGGGATCAAAGTAAATCCCCACCGAATCCCAGGCTGGTGCGACTTCCAGAATGCCTGCGAAATTGGCATCTTCAATGGCCCTGGCGAGGCTGGCTGGGGAAAAGTGCCCCAGTTCATCCACGATGATTAGCTCCTCACCAAGCGGATTCAGTCGCATGGGGACTAGAATAGCCGAGGAACATGTCCGGCAGCGAAATTAAGATTCCGATTGCGTTGGAAGAAGGGGCCTACCTCCCTACCTATGCGACCGATGGCAGCGCCGGAATGGACCTGCGAATCATTGAAGACGTTCGGCTTGATCCTGGTCAGAGAATTCTGGCAAGAACAGGAATTCGAGCAGCAATTCCTCATGGTTATGAGGGGCAGGTAAGGCCCCGATCTGGCTTGGCTTTGAAGAAGGGAATCTCTATGGTCAACACTCCGGGGACCATAGATTCAGATTATCGAGGAGAAATCGGAATTATCCTGATCAATTTGGGTCAAGATGTCGTCGAACTTAGTGCGGGTGAGCGTGTTGCTCAGCTGGTGATCTGCCCTGTTACTAGGGCAGCCTGGCAGGTAACCGATTCGCTTGATGCCACCGAGCGTGGAGGAGGAGGTTTTGGCAGTACAGGGACAGCCTAAAGAAAAAATGTGCCCCCAGTGTTTTGAGATCAATCCGGCCTCAAGCACTTTCTGCACTCTTTGTGGTGCATCGTTGGCCGAAGGCAAAGAAGCCAACGAGGGGAGCGACACAGAAGTTTATAACGAACTGGCGAAAACAAACCTTCTTCGAATGAGGGGCCAGTACAAAGATGCTATTCAGGTCTGCCTGGGCATTCTTAAAAAGTATCCGAATAATGCCACGGCCCACACGCTGCTCGGAGACGTTCATGCCGAAATGAACGAGCTTGCCCAAGCCGCCGAGTGGTACGAAATGGCCTTGGATTTGAGCCCGAATTCTGATGCCGACAAGCAGAAGCTTATGTCGGTCCGAAAAAGAATTCAGGATCGAGAGAAGGCGCAGACCGCTGAGCAGATTGGTCTTGCTGAAGCAAACCGGCCCAAGCCAGGAGCCTATATTGCCGCGGCTGCCGCCGGAATTTTGTTAGTTGGCACCTGCAGCTTTGTGCTTGGCCAAATGATGACCAGCAGCAAGCCTAAGCCAGCTGTTACTCAGCCGGTGAGTGTAGGTGATGCCACCAAGCCAGCGGCTGTATCATCTGACCAAAAGGGTGAGGAAGGCAAGGGAGCGGCAAAAGAAGAAGAAACGCCTTCTGCGCCAGCACCCGTACCCATGGCCTCGGCTCCGGCAAGCCCAGACCGAACCACCGTCGAGTTCCTAAAGACACGGGGTCAGGGTTCTACGTCACTCTTCGCCGCTGTCGAAGACCCCCGTACGAAGCATTTGACTGTTTCGGCGGAACTGCCGGGAACAGCAGATGCCACCATGACTGCGGTCGGGCTGGTGAACGATGTCTTCACTTTGATTCCAGAAATCGATAAGGTGACGGTCAAGCTGATTCAGGCAGGCAATTCTGTCTATCTGGCCGATGCCACCCGAACCGATTATCAAAATGCAATGGCGAATTTGTCTCCTAACCAGGCCGTCGGCGATGCTGCCGCGAACTTTTTGACCAACACCTGGCCGGCCGCACAGTGACGAGAAGGTCTGCCTTCGTCACTGGCGGTGCCCAAGGGATCGGCAAAGCTATTGTTCGCGCACTGAGCGACGCTGGTTTTGAGGTCTTGGCTTTTGATGTTTCCGCCCCTGCTTTAAAGGCCTTGGATGAAGGGCAGAGAGCCGTTTTTGTCGGGGATGTCTCCGACCCTGCTTCGATCAAAGCGGGGATTCAGGCTGCAGCAGGGTTTGCTCCTTTGGCTGTCTGCGTCAATAACGCAGGCATCATCGGCCGCCTGCCACTTTTGGATCTCACGGAGCCGGAGGTAAGGCGTATTTTTGAGGTCAACCTGCTTGGCTGCTTTTGGGGAATCCAAGAAGCTGGCCGACGAATGGTGGCCCAAGGGTACGGAGGGCACATTATCAACTTGAGCAGCGGCCACGCTGTTTTGGCTGGCTACGACAGGTCTGCCTATGCGGCCACGAAGGCCGGAATTGAAGCTCTGACTCGGAACGCAGCTTTGGAGCTAGGCCATGACGGAATCTGTGTCAACGCCATCGCCCCTGGCTTTACTCTGACCGAGATGTCCAAGGGATCTTTGGTTGGCGACAGGCGCAAGACTGTTGAAAAACGCCTGCCTTTGGGCCGGGTCGGAGTTCCGGAAGAAGTCGCCGCCGCAGTTGTCGCCTTGGCGACTGGAACCATCTCTGGCATGACAGGTCAGGTGCTGAGGATCGATGGCGGTTGGTCGAACACGGATGTCCGCTACTCAGACCTTAAGGTTCCGGAGTAGCGGTACCATCTGTGCCACTGGCAGCGCCAGTGCTCTTAAACGCAGGGTTTTGGAATCTCCTTCATTCGAGACTATCTGTGCCACTGGCAGCGCCAGTGCTCATGAACGCAGGATTTGGAATCTCCTACTTATCCGGGATCAATTGTGCTACTGGCTTTGCCAGTGCTCTTAAACGCAGGGTTTTGGAATCTCCCACTCATACAGGACCATCTGTGCCACTGGCAGCGCCAGTGCTTTTCCCTAGACAAGGCGGATGATTCAACGAGGTGTCCACACTTTTGAACCTGTCATTGCCTTGCACTGGCGATGCCAGTGGCACAGGATTACCCCGCGGCCATTTCCTTCAGAGTCTCGCTCCGCTCAGCTTTCTCAACCGAACCCCGACCGAGAACGACCTTAGTCATCACCCGACCCGTTTCTGAGTTGAGGTCGATGGTGCGGCCCCCTCTCTGCCAGTCGCCGTAGCCGCTGAAACCAGAACATCTTCCGTAAACCAGGCGGATTCCTTGCAGAGCCCCAATGTAGTCATTGACGTGGTCGTGCCCGCAGAAGATCGCCTTGACCCTGCCCGAAGCGACGTAGCGGCTAAAAATCTCCCCCTTGTCCAGTTCAAAGCAGACGTCTTCACCCTTGCGGCCGATAGCCAGCTTTTGGTCGAAGAGAGTTTTGAACTCAATAGTGGGGATGTGCTGCATGACAATGATCGGCTGGGTTCGACCCGCCTTTTTGTCATTCTCAATCTGCTGTTCAAACCACGCGGTCTGAGTGGCGTTAATGATCATTCCCGACTGGGGGTCTCCGCAGTTGAAGGCAAAAATCGAGGCGAAGGCTGGCTTGCGCCCGACCCTGAGGTCGATTCGATAGCATTGGTCTTTGCCTCCGCCTGGCTTGGCATTAAAGCCGGCCAGGCTGTTTTTCATGCGGCTGTAGTAGTCGTCAAAAGAAATCTGTCCTGCCTTGCCGTTGGCGTGGTCGTGGTTGCCAAGGGCTACGGCCCAGGGTGCGCTCAGGTCGTTCATGAACTCAATGGCGGTGTGCTCGGCGTTCTCTTTGTCGTTGTTGATGAAGTCGCCCGTGTGAAAAACCAGGTCGGGAGTGTTGTCGTCCACCAAGCCACGGATCAGCTTTCTGGTCCCTTCATCCTTCAGGCGATTTTCTGCGGTGGGGGTGCCAAAATGGGTGTCGGTGAGCTGAAGAATCCTGAATCGACCTTCTTTCGCCAGGACAACCTCGCACAGATCGGTGCTGATTTTGTTGATGGCAGGGGCTTTGGCTTGGCTGAAGCTGAAGAATTCGGGCATCACGATGGCGGCTCCGGCTGCGGCAGTCCCGGCCAAAAAGTCTCTTCTGGTCACCCGTTTAGCCTGGCCCGCTAATGTTATGTCTGTGTAAAGGTCCCTGGGCTTAGGCCATTTCATGGGGTTTGGTGGGCATCCTGGGCCTCATCCTTGCCCCGCTGGCCCGGTCTGTTCTATAATCATTTTCTCAGTGGGGGGGTTTAGCTCAGCTGGGAGAGCGCTTCCATGGCATGGAAGAGGCCAGGGGTTCGAGTCCCCTAACCTCCACCAAATAACAAAGGAGAACGTCCATAGGGTGTTCTCTTTTGTTATTTACCAGGTTAGGGACGAGAAGTTTATCCCGCCGAGCGAAATGAGACGGGAAGTCCCCTAACCTCCACCAAATTAAAAAGGACCAACTCATCGAGTTGGTCCTTTTTTATCTGCAGGTTGGATGAGACGAGAAGTTTATCCCGCCGAGCAAAGCGAGACGGTTAGTCCCCTAGTGTCTCACCGACGGTGCCACAGTTACCCTCTGCTGAGGCCGGGTTACGCTTCACCACGATCCTGGGCTTAGTGGCTATTTGTCAGTGGAGCGCATCTCGGCGATCCATTCCTTGGTGCAGCTGAGCCGAAGTGCAAGCTTGCTGTTCGGTTCAACCACACGCCAAAATGGCGTCACATCTTTTGGACTGGCACCAGCCTGGATTTCTTCCCAGGCGAGCTCGGCTACGATGCGGAGAAAAATGCTCGTGGTTGCCGGGCATGTGACCTCCGCCTGGTGTTTTTTAGCTAAGGATTCGCGCAGTTCGTCGAGGGTGCGAAGCTCGCCAGGCTTGAGGTCTCGGATCCAAGCGTCGATCTCTTGAGGGGTTGAGATCAGCATGAGCTGGCCCGGTTTCATGCCAGCAAAGGGCGTTTCCAGGATTTTTTTCTCTGGAACAGTGCGTGAGAAATACTTATCTTGCCAACTTTTCTTCTTCGCGGCCATCGACTTTTCCTCCGTTTCGACTCTTAGGTTTCATAAGGGCGATCACAGCAGGCACGACCAAATAAATGGGGACGACCTGAGTTGCGATCATGACCAAGGGCTGCCTTAACAGCAGTCCGAGCACCACAAAATCAAATGTACCGGCCACGACCACTGCACCCCAGGCTGAGGGAAGAGTGACGGTTCGGTTCCGGTTGGCTATGAGGGCGGACCCTATAACACACGCCGCCATGCCCAACTTGAAGGCAGCGAAGTCGATCTTGAGACTGCCTTCAGAGCTAAAGAAAGGGATCGAGACGAGGAATGGAACAAGCCAGATCCAAGAGCCCAGTTTCAGCGAGTGAAGCATGATGAGAGATTACGTTCTAGGCATCTAGAATGGATTGAACATTTCGGCCAATATGGGTCTGCTTCATGTATTGGCCGGGAGTCAAGCCAGTGAACTTGCGAAACTCGCGGATCGCATGAGCTTGGTCAGAGTAGCCAAGGGTGTCGAGCACACCTTCGTCTTGCAGACGAGCGAGTAGACGCTGAAACCGGGTGATCCTATGCAAATCTTTGGGGCCAACTCCAGCGTGCTGGCGCTGCAGACGTCGGAGCTGCCGGGGGGAATAGCTCGCCGCAAGGGCCATTTCTAGCGGCTCGCCCAACCGACGAAAGAGCCCGGTGTGTTCTGAATCAAGGCGTTCCATCTCGTTTTCAAACCACGCAAGGTAGTTGGCCGCATGATGGGTTTCGATCGGGGCGGTTTGAAGACGTGAGAGTAGGAAGAAATAAATCAGGTCGGCCCAAGACTGTTCCTTGCTTAGCCAGCCACGGCCGTCGGGCTCGTTATCGTTCATGAGGAACCAATCTGAACAGTCCCACAAGAGGAAACCGACCCCCATCAGGAAAGAGCCGGGCTCGCATTGCAGACGAACAGGGCTCAATGCAGGGCGAACCACGAAAGGGACAGTCTCTATGGTTCCGTGAAGGTCAAAGATGACGTGTACCTGAAGATCTGGCACGAAAGTGAATTGAAAAGGATGGTCACCGGTTTTTAGGCACCAGATAGTTCTCCAAGGGCCTGGAGCTGTTCGATAGCTTATATTGGCGCCCGACTCCCTCGGTACACCAAAAAGACGCGGTTGGAAGGCTGTTTCATTTGGGAGCATGAATGCATCTGGATCAAGAAACGTTAAAGAATCCGAGTTCATGGCTGCTGCCGAATGAAAGCCTACTTCATCGCTGCAGTGTCTCAACCTTAAGGGTTATCTGCCGCCCAGCCAGCCTAAGAATACTTGGTTCATTTTACCGAGAGCCCCGCATCCGACACGATCAATGAGGTGTTCCGGGTCCGGCCGCCTCAGAGGGACGATCAGGTGGGCTCTCTGCACCTTTTTGATGCACCAATTGTTTCCCCAGATTTTTTGACTTGGTGCGAAGTGTTGTTCTTTAGGCTAAGCAGCCGCATGAACCCAGCCTGAGCCGCCTAGAAATGCCCCTTTAAATCCAGCCAAGGGACCAGAGAAAGTTCCTCTGACAAGGTCTCAAGAATTGCTTCAGTGCGCTCGTCAAAGAACCTTTCGGGAGGATTTTGGTAATGACTGATGACCCCGTTGCGATCCTGGTGTAGGTTTCCAAGATTCAAAAAGTCACCACGCCAAGATCCTCGTCAAGGCATTTGTGGGTATGGCGCGTTTAGTTCCGTTCACCCACAAACTGCACTTGGCTATTTGATAAGCCACTCGGGATCTTCTCGAAGCTGACTCACGAGGCGGTCGTGGGCGACGCGGGTGTGAACCAAGCATCCCCAGTCCAATTCGATCAGAGCGTCTTCCTTTAGCCAGAGCTCGTGGACTTTCTCCCGATTACGGAGAATCGGTTCTTGGCTCCGAAGCTTTAAGGATTCCTCCTTCGTTTTGCCCTCTGCCGTAATCACCTTTACCTGCACCTGCGATTCATTTAATGCGTAGGGAACCCGGGCATTTTCTTCGGCAGCCTCGATGACGACAGACTGCATAAAATCGGAACCGAATAGGAATTCAAGGCTGGAGTAGTTGGTGATCTCCGGAACTGGCGACCCCATGCCAGAAGGAGTCATGGCATAGATGTTTCCGGGGATCATGATGGCAGCGCTTCGTCCCGTCACCATCCATGAATGGGTGGGATGAAGCGTCCTCGCTTTGGCTCCTAACACTTGGAAGGCGGCCTCGGAAATCTCGCCGTTTAAAATGCTTGCCGTTGATACATCGAAGATCTCGGATTGCCCTGAAAACGTTGGGAAATAGTTGACCTTTTTGGCTCTTTGGGCAAGCACGAAGTTCACCAGATCAACTGCTGTCCCGTCGAACCCCGCAGGAATGGCCCCATGGATAACCACCGGACTATCACGATTCAGGAGCGGTTCGATGGTTTCTAACAAGCGTCCCATTGCCTCGTAAATCCTACCTTGGCAGCCTCTGATCGTGCGATTCGATTTGCCTCCACAGAGCTGGCAGTAGCTGAACTCAGGCTACAGAGGGTACATGGCTTCAAGCGGGGCACGAAGCTCCGGAGCCATTCTGCGGGCCCGCGAAAGGATGCAGGCAAAGTAGTTGCGAATCGGGATTCGCTCACGAGTAAAGAGATGCATGTAAGTCTGGTCGTCCACCATGCTACCGACCAAATCGTACAAGGACTCTCCCTCGTAGGGGTCCGTGGCATTTGGGGCAGCGGCCATCATTTCCTGAACCACTTCCAGTGTTGAAGCATCCAGGTCACCGCTGAAGAGGGGGCTTGGGCCATCATCGTCGAAGAACTCCTCCACAGAAGAACTATCGGCCAGCCAGCTAAAGAAAGCTTCCATAGATGGGGCAATCATGCGGTCCCCGCCGTCGTGACGGGACTGCATGACGAACCCCTTGCCTGGCCCGCGAACGATGACTCCGACCGGATCTGAGGCATAGCCATCCTTCACAAAAAACGGCCAGGGGTAGTAGATTGTGTGTTCCAGAGGCTTGTATTGCACAATCCTTTTGGCGGTCTCAATCGTTACGACTTCTCCTCTGATCGAGGGCAGCTCGGCTCCGTCTCCTCGCGCATAAAGCTCGCGGAGCTGGTTAGGAATCTCAAGTCCAGCTAGGGTGGCTTGTGCTTCAAGGGCAGAGATGTCGACTGGAGAGCCAAACTTCAGACTCAACAGATCAAGGACTTGAGAAAAGGAAAGCATTTTTAAGATAACCTTTGGACGTTGGGAATCAATTACGTCAGGGAGAGGTGCGCCGAGCGTCTCCCCCCTCGTGGACATCTAATAGGCTTCACCTTACCTCAACCACGGGAGACCCCAGAACATCCAGCCGAGGCACAATTCCCAACCCCGGAGACGAGGAGGCTTGCATCATTCCATTCACGCGCTGCGGAGCGCCTTCAGCAAGACTCACAGAAACGTAGCTGTTAAAGTCGGTAGATGTGAAGCGGCTTGCTTCGGGCGTGCTGTGAGCCAAATGAGCGATAGCCGCCGTCACAATGTCTCCGCCCCAGCTGTCTTCTATCGTCATCGCGATCCCCATGGAGACGCAGAGATCACGAACTTGGCGGGCCTTAGTCAGTCCGCCCAGCTTGCTGATCTTGATGTTGACGACATCCATCGCGAGATCTCTTTGAGCTCGAATGAGCATTTCGAGAGAGTCGATGTTCTCATCGAGGACGAAAGGATGGTTGGTGTGGCGACGGACGGAAAGGCACTCTTCGTAAGTCCGGCAGGGCTGTTCGATATAAACATCCACGTCTTTACAGGCCAGCACCACACGCATTGCCTCGTGCAGAGACCAGCCAGTATTGGCGTCGGCAACCAGTCGGTCACCTGGCTCAAGCTTAGCGGCAACAGCATGAATGCGCTGAATATCAACATCAGGGTCACCTCCGACTTTCAGCTGGAATCGCCGATAGCCTTCGGCGCGATACTTGCCGACCTTGTCTGCCATTTCGTTAGGTGACTCCTGTGAAATCGCTCGGTAAAGAGTGATGTCTTTGCCAAAGCGGCCGCCCAGCAGAGTGCAGACAGGCTGGCCAGTTGTCTTGCCCAAGATGTCCCAGCAGGCCATGTCGATTCCCGACTTGACGTAGGGATGGCCTTGAAGAGCCGCGTCCATGCGTTGATTCAGCACTCCAATTTCGCAGGCGTCGAAACCGATAATGTGGGGGCCAAGCTCCAAAAGGCCAGCGCGCACTCCGGCCGCATAGGCGGGCAGATAAAAGGGGCCAAGGGGGCAGACCTCGCCCCAGCCGGTCACCCCTTCGGTCGTCTCAACTTCGATGACGGTACTATCGAACACCGAAACCGACTTGCCTCCCGACCAGTTGTAGCTGCCTTCGTAAAGAGGAAGGTCAACCTGGTACGCCCGAATCGCTTTGATGGCCATCAAGCTTAATCTTGAACTAACCGGCAGGCTTCAGGTGCTAGGATTTGAAAAAAGTACTCGCTAGCTCGCTCAACTGCCTTCACCCAACATGTCCATTAATCCTGCAGCCACCATCTGGTTCACTTCGCCTGCCACTGCGTGGGATGAAGCTCTGCCGGTAGGGAATGGACGGCTTGGAGGGATGGTCTTCGGCACCATCGAAGAAGAGCGCATTCAGCTCAACGAGGACACCTATTGGTCAGGCGGCCCCTATTCAACCGTGGTCAAGGGTGGCGCTGAAGCTTTGGCCGAGGTGCAGCGCCTTGTCTTCGCTGAGAAGTTTTTTGAAGCTCACAAACTCTTTGGCCGCAGCCTTATGGGTTATCCAGTCGAGCAGCAGAAGTATCAGAGCCTAGCCAACCTGCATCTGTTTTTCGACCACGATGCACCTGCGACTGATTACCAGCGCTCGCTAGATTTAGAAACCAGCATCACCTCGGTGAGCTACACGGTCCAAGGTGTGCGTTACCTTCGTGAAGTTTTCTCCTCTGTTCCCGACCAGGCGATCGTGGTTCGGCTTAGCGCGGACCAGCCATCCGCAGTCAGCCTCACCGCCGACCTTCGAGGAGTCAGAAACCAATCCCACTCAAACTACGCCACCGACTACTTTAGGATGGATTCTGTCGGATCGGACGGTTTGGCCGTCACGTGCAAGTCTGCCGATTATCTTGGCATTGCTGGGAAGCTTAAGGCCGAGGGTCGCCTGAAGGCTTCGGTCGAAGGCGGCTCGGTTCGGACCAGCGGAGTTGATCTGATTGTCGAGGGGGCTGATGCTGTCATCCTGGTTTTCGTCGCAGCGACAAACTTCGTCAACTACAAAGATGTAAGCGCCGACCAGCATCAGAGGGTCGAGGATTACTTGACTAGATTGAAGGGCAAATCTTACGAAGACCTTAGGCAGGCAGCGATTCAAGATTACAAAAAGCTCTTCGATCGGGTCGAGATAAGTCTCCCTGTGACTGCAAATTCTGTTCTTCCTACCAACCTGCGCAAGGAGAAAATCCAGACTGAAGCTGATCCGAGCTTGGCTGCACTGGTCTACAACTTCGGCCGTTATGTGCTGATCTCATCGTCTCGCCCTGGAACGCAGCCTGCAAATCTGCAGGGCATTTGGAACGACGACATGAACCCCATGTGGGACTCCAAATACACCACAAACATCAACACCGAAATGAACTATTGGCCGGCGGAAACGGCCAACTTGAGTGAGCTCACTGAACCCATCTTTGACCTTATTCGCGAGGTCTCTGATCAGGGCGCGGATGTGGCGAAAGAGCACTACGGCGCCCGCGGGTGGGTTTTCCATCAGAACACGGATCTCTGGCGAGTCGCGGCTCCTATGGATGGCCCAAGCTGGGGCACTTTCACTGTCGGCGGCGCCTGGCTGTGCACCCACATTTGGGAGCACTACCTTTACACTCAAGACAAGGAATTCTTGAGGGAGAAACTATCGCTTATCGAAGGCTCCATCCAGTTCTTTCTAGATTTCCTTGTCAAGCACCCCAACGGCAAGTGGCTGGTGACAAACCCGTCAACCTCTCCCGAGAATTTCCCCGATGGCGGCGGAAACAAGCCGTTCTTCGATGAAACTACTGGCTCTGTCCTCCAAGGCACGCAGATCTGCGCCGGGTCATCCATCGACATGCAGATTCTGCATGACCTGTTTGGCTGCTACCTGCAAGCGGTTGAGGAACTGGGGATCAGCTCGCCTATGGTCGCCAAAGTCAAAGAGGCAAGAGATCAGTTAGTACCGCCACAAATCGGTTCAAGTGGCGCACTGCAGGAGTGGACTGAAGACTGGAAGTCACTTGAAGAGAAGCACCGGCATTTTTCTCACCTCTATGGCCTTTACCCCGGCCGAATGCTTTGGGACAAGCTGACTCCTGAACTCATTCAAGCCTGCAAAAACGTGTTGGAAGAGCGTGGAGATGGCGGTGCTGGCTGGTCTATGGCGTGGAAGATGGCGCTCTGGGCTCGGCTGGGTGATGGCAGACGCGCCGAGAAGATTTTCCGGGGCTACCTGAAAGATCAGAACTGTGCCCAGCTCTTTGCCAAATGTGGACGGGCCATGCAGGTTGATGGCACCCTTGGCGCCACCGCCGCGATCAGCGAGATGCTGATGCAGTCGCACGAGGGTTTCATTCGACTTCTTCCTGCATTGCCAGATGATTGGAAAAACGGTGAGTTCAAAGGTGTCTGTGCTCGTGGAGGCTTCGAACTTGACTTCAAGTGGGCTGAGGGCATGGTCACGGATGTCAAGATTTTGTCGAAGGCGGGCGAAGTGTGCAGAATTCACGTCGGCCAGCCTATGAGGGTGGAGAACCAGGGCAAAGCCTTAGCCGCTACAGAACTCGATGATGGTGTGGTTGAATTCCCGACGAGGAAAGGAGAGTTTTATACTCTTCTGTCCCAGTAAGTGATAAGGGAGTGCCAGCTCAGCTGCCTGGTGTCTTTTTGAAGGTTTCGGCCTGCCTGGCCTATGCACAAAGGGGCATAAAGTTTTTTCAGGCGTCGTGGATTGTGCTGGCCCTGTGTCCCCTAGAGAACTTGGCTATCGCCCGGACCACGATTCTGATGCCTCTTGACCAAGAGCCATCCTGGCGCGACATGGCCTTTTTGGCCGCGATGCCTGCATCGCAAATGGTCAACGAAGGTGGTGGAACGCTTATTACCACCCCATCCGATCAAAGCATCGGACCGTAGATTCGCGATTGCCTGCGCCGCTGCCGTCCTGAGAACAGCATCCATCTCAACGAATCTGGCAAGGGTTTTCAAAACCGGTCTCATTCACCTGCCCTTCATGGGCAACCATGTCCCTTGGAAGTCCGAATTGAGAACCTTTCCGATGAAGCGCCTCGGGCCGCGAAAACACGTCTCACTTTATCTTTGAGTTTCTGCCCCCAGAGTCGCTGCTTTTCGGGATGAGGGCAGAACACCCGTGTCCGAATGATCCGTGTAGAGTACATTCTGATCATGGACTTTTTCGAAGATCGTGTCGATTCAATGTTCTTCGATAACACGGTGGGGATGCTGCTGGCCCCCTTTCTTCTCTTCTCAATCTCCAGGGCCGCACACTCAACTCGTTCACTGCTGGCCAAGCTGCTGAAAAGTGGAAATTGGGATGTTACGCCAGACGAGGGCATGACCTTGGCGATCCTGCGAAACATGAAAAATGTCTCCATTTCCGAACTCGCAGAGTTCGTAGGGAGAGACAGAACGACAGTAAGTCGGATGATTGACAACCTGGAAACCAAGGGATTTGTTCAGCGAACCCAAGGCAGTCAGGATAAAAGGTCGAGAGAAGTTGTGGTCACAGAGAAGGGCCACGAGCTGGACGAATGGATCCGGCGCGAATCTAAACAGGTCTTCACCCAGTTAATGCAGGGAATCAAACCTGCCGACGTCGTCAAAACTCACAAGACCTTAAAAAAGCTCCATACAAAGGCCGTGCAGCTAGCTGAAATAGATACCTGACCGTGCCGGGCCTCTAGACCTATCGAAGCACAATGCGTGCATCATGCACTCAATTTGCGTGTAGTATGCACCTATCAACTTGATTGGTGATGCTGATGAAACGCTTCTGGTCTTGGACACTCGCCGCCTTGCTGATGGGCACCGCCTCCAGCTCTCTTTCTTTCCTCCCTGCGTCAGCCCTGAGCCAAACGATCATTGGTCAGAACCGCTTGGAAAAGATTAACCCCATTGGATTGATGCGGGGAACCAAGCTGGGTGCCCTGATCCGGCAGGATGTGGCCAATGAACTCGCTTTGAGTTCTGGACAGCGCGCGGCTATAAGAAATGAGTTCTTGAAGGAAATGCCAGCCGGGCGGCAGTCTTCGCCGCCATCCTTTGTCTCCGACGGGATGATTCGAGACATGCTTAGAAGCAAGTTTCGAGAAGTTGAAGCTAAGGTTCTTCCCGCATTGAGCCCCAAACAGCTAGAGCGTCTAAATCAGCTTGTAAGCCAGCTGGAAGGAGTTGAGTTTCTCTATAAGAAGTCGACAAGGTCAAAGCTAAAACTAAGCCGTGACCAGGAGAAGACCTTTTCGACGAGTGAAAAGAGCTGGAAGTCGGCGGTCAAGGGGTTAAAGCAGGATGAGGCCGGATACATTTCGCTGCAGAATGACCATAAATTCGTCCTGGTCTCAACTCTCACGCAAGGCCAGAAAAAGGTCTTGGATGGCATTCTCGGTCAAGAGATCAAGTTCGATTCAGCCCCAGTCTATATCATCGACCTGCCAGGAGGAAAATGAACTTGGACTTCCGCAGATTGATCCCGAATCGTGCTGGATTGGTTTCTATTTCAGCCGCTGTGGTCGTGGCCGGAGCCTTCTTTACGATAAGGTCGCAGCCGCAAACAATCGAAGTTGTTGAGCTGAAGAAGCAGGATGTTGATTCCACTCTTCTGCTGACAGGGCGAATCGAGCCCTTGAGAGACGTAAGTGTCTCGTCAACTTCATCGCCATCTGTCATCGAGTCACTTTTTGTCGATCTGGGGATTAGGGTTAAAAAGGGCGACACACTCGCACTCCTTGATTCGAGCGAGATTCTGGGTCAGATCGCGGAGGCGGAAGCCGGTCTCGCCCAGGCAGAAGCCCAGCTGTCTCAAACAAAGGTCAGCCTCGAATCAAGCAGATCAGTAAAAAATCTTCGCGCCGCCGAACTTGAACTGTCTCTGGAGCTGAAGGCTGCCGAGGATCAAGCAAGAGACAGCATTGCAAGCGCACAGGCGAGGGTTGATAAATCATCGGCAAGGCTGGCTCGACTGCAAAAGGGCGGCAGAGCCGAAGACGTAGCTAAGGCATCTGCAAACTTGAGGGCAGCAGAAGCCAATGAAGTTCAGAAGGCGCAGGAGCTTTCTAGGCAGCAGCGTCTTTATGAATCTGGCGCTGTGCCAAGGAAAGATATGGATTCAGCCAAGCTTCTTCATGCAGAAGCCAAGGCTAGGCTGGAATCTGCGAGACAGGACTTGGAATCGTTAAGTTCCGCAAGACCCGAGGACATTAAGGAAGCGGAAGCGGACTTGGCTGAAGCCAAGGCAGCACTTGCGGCCGGAGCTGGAATGCTGAAGAGGGCAGAGAAAGCCCTTAAAGAACGGATTGGCCTGAGAATTCAAGCCCAGTCGAGCTCTAACGAAGTGCTGGCGAATCAAGAGTCCGTGAGCGTTGCCGCAGTCAATGTGAGAACGAGAAAGGCGCTGTTAGCCCAGATGAAAGCAAGGCTTGCAAAGACAGTTATCAAGTCCCCCATTGATGGAATCGTGACCCGAATCAACAGCTACGAAGGTGATGTGGCGGCCACAGGCAGTGAGATTCTGCGTATCACTTCTGAAAGAGAGTTCAGGGCAGTAGCCGATGTTGATGAAAGACTGGTCGGAAGTTTATCAGTTGGACAGTCAGCATTGCTAAGGATTGACACTGACCCTGACAAGGCCATTTCTGGAACAATTTCTGCGATTGGTGAAGAAGGAAGTCAGGCAAAAGGAACTGTCAGCGTTCGTTTTAAAATCAACGACAAAGACGTGAGGCTTAAGCCAGACTTGACCGTTAACATCAGTGTCCTGACCAAAAAGTATAGGTCTTCTATTCTGGTTCCAAATTCAGCGGTGATGAGGGAAGAAGGGTCCATCAAGGCTGTCGTTTTTCAAGATGGAAAGGGGGAAGTTGTTGAACTCACGGTCGAAGCGACTGATGAAAAAGGAATCGTCGTCAGCAATCTTTCTGAAGGCACTCTAGTGGCGATGGATCCACGGACAGTCCAGTTGGATAAAAAGCTGAAGGTTAAAGGCAGGCAGAAGATGCAATGATTTACAAGGTTGCTTCTCGTTACCTTTTTGCTGGACGTGGCCAGACGCTGCTCATGCTGTCTCTTGTCTGTGTGGGCATTACCGCGTACTCATTTATTACTTCAACTGTGCAGGGCATTCAGTCAAGTGCGATTAAAAACACTCTGGGTTCAAGTGCTCACATTACCATCGAGCCGCTTGACAACCTGCCTTATCTGGATCCAAAGCTACAGGAATCCAGGACTTTTTCAAAAGTCCAAACTGGTCAGCAAAGAGAAAAGAAGATCGACAATTGGCAGAGCGTTGTAAGAAAAGTGGAGTCAATTCCTGGCATTAAGGCAGTCAGTCCGACAGTGCTCGGAAGTGGCTTTGCCGAGAAAGGGACACAGTCTCGACCAATCACTATCCGTGGTGGATACCCCGACAAACTCGATGCGATTATCAATATCAAGGAAGATCTTGAGTCCGGAGATTTTAGGATCACACCCGGGACATGTGTAATTGGCTCAACCCTTGCCAAAAAACTCAACATCGTCCCTGGGGATAGGCTGCGTCTTCTCTCAAACAAAAACCTGTCCCAGTCCTTTCAACTCGCAGGTGTCGTCTATGCTGGCAGTCCCATAATCGATGAACAAACAGTCTTCTTATATCTTTCTGATGCCCAGAGACTGGCTGCGATTGGAAGCGGGATTTCTGTTATCGAAATGGCGGTTCCAGATGTTTTTCTGGCAAAGGCAGTGAGTGATCGAGCACAAGATGTCACTGGGTTAGAGTCCAGCAGCTGGCAGGAAACAAACCTTCAGATCGTCAACCTGCTCAGCTCGCAGAACCTTGCAACTGGCTTCATTCGCTTGTTTGCTTTGGTGAGTGTTGCTTTAGGAATTGCCGCCGTCTTGAACGTCACTGTGACACAGAAGAGCAAGGAAATTGGCATTTTGAAAGCCATGGGAGCCGTTCAGAGTCAGATTCTGTTTATATTCATTTTTCTAGGGGCTTCGATAGGGCTGATTGGAGGTAGTGCCGGAGCAGCTGCTAGTATCGGCATAAATTTCCTTATCAGAAAGATGGCAGCTGAAGCTCCGAAGGGATCCCCGAGTTTCGCCGTTGAAATTCTTCCCCATCAGTTGATTGAAGCTGTTGTCATCGCATGCTTGATTGCTGCCTTTGGCGCCTTTATTCCAGCACGAAAGGCTTCCAGACTAGATCCAGTGGAGGCGATTAGAAGTGTCTGAGTACGCAGTCGAGATGGAGTCTGTCTCTAAAATCTATGGTGACATAGTTAAAACACATGCTCTGAAGGGAATTAATCTGAAGGTGAAAATGGGAGAGTTTGCTGCGATTCTAGGCCCCTCCGGATCGGGCAAAAGCACTCTTCTCAATATTCTGGGAGCTTTAGATAAACCCACTGAAGGTTTGGTTAGAATTTGTGGCTCAAGTCTGGCTGAGCTTGATGCGGATGGATTGAGCCATCTCAGAAGAAAAGAACTCGGCTTTATCTTTCAGTTTCACTACCTGCTGCCCGAGTTCACAGCCCTAGAAAATGTCATGATGCCTTCAATCATCTCAGGAGCAAAATCTGCTGCTGAAGCTAAAGGCCAGGCTGTAGACCTTCTTGATAGAGTTGGCTTAAGTGGAAAGTACGGAAGCAAGCCCAGTCAACTTTCGGGTGGACAACAGCAGAGGGTATCGATTGCCAGAGCTCTAGCTGGCAACAGAAAGCTAGTCCTTGCCGATGAGCCCACTGGCAACCTAGATAGCCGAAATGGCACAGAGGTGTTTGACTTGATGCGGGAGTTTAACGCTTCAATTGGCACAACATGCCTTATCGTGACTCATGATTTAACATTGGCACAGAAGACGGATCGAGTCATTGAGGTTGTTGATGGCCATATCAGGTTTGATGGCCCGCCAAGCCATTATGCTTTAGCGAATCAATGATATAGCTTGAGAAATTGCCAAGCTGTTGAACATGCCTGTTGGAGGTGATTTGTTGAGTAACTATAAAAAGCAGGCACTGCCTGGGCCACCGCCTTGGCAGGGAAGTCCGACTCGTCCGCCTTGTTAGCAGCCCGGTTGTGATCCGAATCATGCTCCTGTCCATTCCCTCAACGCATAATGAGGCATGAAGTTTTTTCGGGCGTCAGTGATTGTGCTGGCCCTGTGTCCCCTGGCGAACTTGGCTATCGCCCGGACCACGATCCTGATGCCTCTTGATCAAGAGCCATCTTGGCGCGACATGGCCTTTTTGGCCGCGACGGCGGCTTCAGAAAGGGCGAACAATCGAGGCGGATCACTCATTGGTCTGCCAGCCGACGAGAAGATTGGCCCTGAAATTCGAGACTATCTTCTCCGCTACCAGCCCGAAACACTCATCCAGCTCAACGAATCTGGCCAGATCGGCACAAGCGTAAGGGCTGTGTCTGCTCGGAGAGCCAGCCGGGCAATTAAGGTGAGCTCTGCGCCAGATGCATCACTAAAACTCTGCCGCGAATTTTGGAAATCCAGCAGAACGGTGGTTTTGGTGAGAGCCAACGATTTTGATTCTGCTCTCGTCGGGGCGCCCTTGGCGGCCCTGTTGAAAGCACCCCTGATCATTTATGCCGGGGCGGCTCTGCCGGCCGATGTCTCGGCTGAAATCAAAAGGCTGGGAGCGAAAGAAGTCATTGCCCTTGGCGCAAAACCGACCGGTGCACCAGCGACCACAACTCTTCTGCCTGGCGCGACTGAAGTGATGACCTGGGTCAAGCGAAGAGGAATCTCAGTTTCTTACTTGGCCGCTGTCAACCCTCTGGACCGGGAAAAGTTCACGACTCGCAAGCTTTCTTTGGCCGGTGCCCAGCTGGCCGCCGGACGAGGAGGCTTGGTGGCGCCTTTGAAGTTCAATGTTGAGTGGAAGAGAGCTTTTGACTCAACTCCTTTCACTGGCGCTCTTCCTCAAGGAGTCCCTAAGTCTGTCGCTCCAGCGAAGAGCGGAACCTTGGCTATTGGGGCGGCTTCCAGCCCCTTCATCCTTACTGGCAAGCCTGAAGAGCACGATCTTAGGCTCTCGGTAGATAAAGGTGGCAGGGGCAAGTATTCAGCCCCCCTCGCTTCTGGAGATGAAATCGAACTTGATGGCAGAAAGTGGGCTGTATCTCTTGGCACCAGAACAAAGTTCGGAAAGACCGACGTGCATCTCACCTGGCCGACGGCAGATGTTCTAAAGATCGAACTGGAAAAGTACTACAAAGCGGTTGGCTCACGGCCCAAGCATCTATGCCTTGTCGGATTCCCCGATGCTCTGCCCCACGCCATTATCGGTCAAGGAGGAATTGTAGAAGAACAAGCTTCCGATCTGCCCTACGCTTTGGTCGGTCAGGGACAGTTTGCCGAAATCGGAGTGGCGCGACTGATTGCAGAAAACGCTAGCTTCGCCACACTCTATGCTTCCCGGGCTCTTACTTACTCCAAGTTGGCAGGCTCGGGATGGCAGGATGCGGCGGGTCAGGCTGAATGGGAAAATTCCTTAGGGCCCTTGTTTGAAAACGTTGGCTTTAAAAACCCCTATCACCTAGCGACCTCTGAAATCCCCTGGAAGGTTGCCCCCGCGCCAGACAAAGAAGGAGTGAGGGCACCCAGTTTTGCCCAGAGTTCTCCCTTGGCTCGCACCGCCATCCTCGCCCACAGCGAGCATTCTTGGTGGAGAAGCTTGGGCGCCATGTTCACCTCTGATGCTGAGGTGATCTTGGCCCCGACAGTCGTCGAATCGGGCGGCTGCGGAACCGCCTGCCTTGATAGGGAAGTAGATAACCGGTCAGTGGTGGCCAGGCTTTTAAGGCAGGGGGCTGTCTCTTTTGCTGGGGGATCCAGAGAGCATTCCGCCGAGGCTCAGCCCCTGCGCATGGAGTTTTGGAACGCTGTTTTGGCGGGGGAAACTCTTGGGCAGGCTCATAAACGAGCCCTCAACGCCGGACTCTTGATCATAAAAGATCAAAAGGAAGGTCCGGGCGGCGCCTACCGCTACAACACCAACATTCGCATGCAGTTTGGTGACCCCGCCTTGGCGCTCAAGGTGCCTTCCGCGCCTAAAACTGCTCCTGCAAGAATTGAAGTCAAGGGCACCAGAGTCTCTGTGTTTGCACCTCAAAAGTGGTCGATCGTGAAAGCGGTCGTTCCGCCTGATTGGAAGGATTGGGCAGGCAAAGATCTTTTTGTTGTTCGTGGTCCAGGTGCAGTCGCCATGGCGAGTTGGAGCGGCGACGGTCACGATAAAGAGGTTCTGCTTGTTAAGGCTGTCTTTAGTACAGATAAGCAAGTGAAAAGCATCAAACAGTCGACTTCGACTCAGGCACCCTTGGGATGGAAAGGGACTTGGTATTCCAGTCGGAATCTTGATGGCACCTACACCCATCGATTCGCGGTGAGAATGATTGATTTCGATGAAGTGAAGGGCAAGATCCGGTCGCAGGTTGATCGGCTGGACTATGAATTGACCTTTGACTAACTTCCACACAGATTCAGTAGTGCCCTGACTTCATGGCTCTCTATGGTTGGGTGATTGATGCTTAGGCAAAGACTAGATCCGACTAAAAAACCTCTCAGGCAATTTGGTCATCTCGTGCAAGTCAACCGTTTGCAGAATATGCAGAGTTAAGCCGTTTTTAATTTACGGATGTAGTTCTGTTTGCCATTCCAAAAACCATGCTCAGAAAGGGGCTTGAACCTTAAGGTTGTAAACTCGTAATGGAAGTCTTTTTTGTCCCTTTCTTTCATCGCGTTTAGGTGTCTTTTGGGCTCATTCATTGAGTTGTGGCCTTTCACCATATCCAGCATTGCTTTCTGAGTCTCCCAAATCGTAAAGGTGGAAACTGTATTAGGCAGCCTCATTGAAGCCAGGGCCAGAATCACGCCCGGCGAATCTCTTACCTGCTCTTCAACAGGCTTACCCCAGTGTATGAACCTTGGAATCTGGCTAAACCTCATCCTTGCTAGAGTCACAGCTACCACTGGATCCTTCTCGTCTAAGTCCTCAACTTTTTCGGGAAGGTGATTCAGAGCCTCAACTGATCCCCACTTGCGAACAAACTGCATCCTGACGTGCCAGCCTAAGGCTAGCTGCCGACCAAGTTCGCTCTCCTGTAAAAAGGCATCTAAGCTAGACTCATCCTGCCATTCTGCGAAGAATGAGAGTTCAATGAGTTGTGCTCGATCTGGAGAAAATATCGGTGCCCCAAGTCGCATGTTCCATAGGCTTTCAGAATGAATAAGGCCTAGCGTTTCGCGTTTCTTGGGCGGCAAAATCAAGGCTTTAAAGGTCACGGGGAGACGTGTGCGTAAAAGGTGATAGCTAAAGATTGGCATTGATTGATCCAGGCTCTTTCAAGAAGTAGTCGATTCGGTAAATTTCCAACATGAAGAAATAGAAACGGTGTTCGGCCTTTAGAGTGTTTTTGTTTTCGGGAAAAACAAAAATATTCTGATTGAGGAACCGGATAAGATGTTTCCACTGACATCCTTTCACATCTTCTACGATAAAGTAGAACCCACTATCCCCATACTTGGAACCTTTTGAATTGAGATGTAGATTGCCAGATGCATCAACCGAGATGTCGAAAACAACTGTTGCATTTCCTTCTGGTAAAGGGAAAACGGTTTTTATGGCTCTTCTTCCACTGGCAAGAATACATGTGCTGTAGACGCCATAGAAGATCATTTCACCAGAAGCGTTATCCGATCTGGTCCAGAGCGCACATCTCGCGCCATCAGCAGCGTTTGAAAATTCAATAATCTGACTTGAGAACTTTTGCCTTGCTCCTTTATTCGACTCAGGCAGCTGGAACTGTTCGATGCGCTTGGTAAAAAGTCGTGATGCCCAAATTCCGAGAAAAGTTAATCCTTTGCGCCAGTGGGCTTCTACTTCCAACTCAAACGAGCTTGTTCTGGTGTAAAAGTCTAAAATTCGCGGATTCAGATTCAAATCGCTCAAATCTTCATGGGTCAGCAGACCCCTAGAGGCGGAATGATTGCTGGGGACTCTTTGGAGATCCCTTGAAATTCTCTCAATAAATCTATCGGGGTACTCATTTGCTCTGCCTATTGGGCTAGCCAGCCACGAGTCAGATTCCGCTTCCAGTTTTCTGCCCAAAACAATATTCCAAAGCTGAGTCAGCCAATCAAACGGATTCTGCTTTTTTGGAAGATGCATGGGTGCCTGAAACGAGAGATTACTTAATCCTGTGAATAAATTTTGTTTTCTAATGATTCCTTGTTCATGGATTGGTGTCTATAGCCTCACGATTTACAAAATCAGCTTCTTGACTTCCCCCAAGAGCTCGATATTCCGCAATCTTCTTTCAAAAGGAACCCGGCTGGCATCTGCCTGTAGCGTAAATCGGCTGATGCCCCCCAAGGCTTCATCCATTCGTCGAATCTTTGCGGCCAACGATTCAGGCGAACCCACAAAGAGTCCGCCGGTAAGGCTTCGCGAGGCATCGTAATGAGCCCGTGATTGAGGGGGCCAGCCTCTTTCCGCCCCGATTCTGGACATGACTTCGCTGTAAGAAGGATAAAATGTCTCGGCCGCTTCATCGTCGGTCTCTCCCACAAAGCCGATGCTGTGGACCGCGACATCCATGTCTGACTCGGGGTGGCCATTATCCAGCCAGGTTTGACGATAGCGATCAATGTAAGGGCGAAACCGAGCAGGGTCGCCGCCAATAATCGCAACAGTCAAAGGGAGTCCGAGGATTCCTGCCCGAACAAATGAACCGGGACTGCCCCCAACGCCTAGCCGAATAGGAAGTCGAGGTCGTACCGGGCGTGGGTAAACCCCCTCACCCGTTAGTTCAGCTCTGTGCGAGCCCTGCCAAAACACATTCTCCTGCTCATTCACTGTCAAAAGCAAATCAAGCTTTTCGGCAAAGAGCAGGTCGTATTGGCTTAGCTCATAGCCAAACAGGGGGTAGGACTCAGTAAATGAACCTCGTCCGACAATAATCTCAGCTCTGCCATTTGAAATGAGATCGATCGTGGCGAAGTCTTGATAAACCCGGATTGGATCATCAGATGAAAGAACAGTCACCGCACTGGCTAAGGTGATTCGGCTAGTTTTCGCGGCTGCCGCGGCCAAAAGCACAGCAGGGGATGAAGCCACATACTCTGGCCGGTGGTGTTCGCCAATGGCAAAGACGTCCAGTCCAACCTTTTCAGCCAGTTGAATTTCGTCCAACAATTGGCCGACCCTTTTGACGGCACCCTGAGGCTCACGCAGATTGAATCCTGATTCGTGAATTACAAAGCTGTCGATTCCAATCTGCATGTTCGTCTTCCGGCTGCCCTTTGCTTAACCAGGTTAAGAGCCCAAAACCTTACGACGCAGATGGCGAGCCAAATTTGTACGCTGCCCAGGCACAAGGCCTGTGACCCTCTGCTAGACTGGGCTCGCTGGTGCGCGGAAAGGGGAACTATGAAGTTTACGTTAAGCTTTGCACTGGCAGGGGCCACATTTCTCCTGGCGTCCTGCTCCTCTCAATTGCCAACTCAAGAGGTTTTTGCAGGTTCAAACCCAGCATTGCCAGAGCTGCAGGTGGCCAAAGAAGGTCTCTTTCTCGATGGCTTCTTTCCAATCGGAGTCTTCTCACAGCCAGAACAGTCATTTGCAAAATGGAAGGGGCGGGGGATCAACACGATTCTCGAATCCCCTCAAGGGCACGATCCGGAAAGCTGGGATAGGGCAGCAAAAGCGGCGGGGCTAAAAATCATCCGCCGTCCACTGGCCGACCCGAAACGGGATATCGGACGAACTGATCTCCTGGCTTGGTCGCATTGGGATGAGCCGGACGCGGCAGGCCGAGCCCCCCAGTGGACGCCCTTGTTTGAGAAACAGGCGGCTGAGTGGAGAAGAATCGACCCAAAGAGAAAAATCTTCATCAATTTCGCTGGGCCAGACCTTTCTTGGTTCACAACAAGGTCAGACAGCTATTCGGTGAACTACGCCTCGCACTATCCTCGGCTTATTGCCACAGCAGATTGGATTGCCAATGATCTGTATCCTTCGGGTGGCTGGTTAAACCAAGCTCACAGCCCACGCCGAGGCGACGTGACCCTGATCGCTGAGCCCCTCAAGATCCTTAAAGGCATGACGAACAAGCCCCTTTTCGCTTTTATCGAAGCGAGCGAAGTGGAGAAAGGCAACGTTCCTGGCGCGAGGTGTCCCACTCCGGCCGAGATGAGAGCCCAAATCTGGCTGACCCTTGTTCATGGAGCCAGAGGGATCTTCTACTTTCCTGCTGTCGTCGGCACTTCCGGCTTCCAGTTCGATGGTGCTCCGCCTGAAATTATCGCGGAAATGCAGAGGCAGAACGGTCACCTCTCAAAGCTTGGTCCTCTCCTCCAAAGCGATATCAATCCAAGAAGTCTTCAGGTCAAAGCTGATTCTAGAATCCACCTTGGCTGGCGGCAGTCAGGCAAATCTCTCCTCATAATCGCGGTTAATCCAGAACGGCGAGAGATCAAGGGGCTTGAAATCAATACCGGAGCACCAGCAGCGGCCGCTTCGGGGCAGGAAGTTCTTACGGGCCAGACCGTCAGGATCACCAATGGGCGTGTGATGCTGGATTTCGAACCTCTCGGAGTCAAGGTGCTGCTCATTCAGCTGCCTTAGTTTGAGTCTCTCTTCCGATGTTCGATCGGTGTTCGCAGGCTGATACTGGTTCAAACCACTTCTGGTTTATGCCATAAAGTACTGTGCCAGAACTCCCAGATATCGAGCTTTATCTGGCCTGCCTGAAGCTGAAGGTGCTGGGCAAAAGCTTTTCCAGCTTCAGACTCTGCAACCCCTTTGCCCTCAGAACCGTGTCTCCAAAACCTCAAGATTTGATCGGGGTTCCGATAGTCAACATTTGGAGGATAGGAAAGCGAATCGCTTTTGAGTTTGAATCTGGCGCCTGCATGGTGATTCACCTTATGGTGAGTGGCAGGTTCCGGTGGGGCGGCACGGCGGGGACGGTCCAGCGAAAGATCTCCCATGCCGTCTGGGTTTTTGATGATGGATCTCTTACCCTCACCGAAGCAAGCAGCAGGAAGCGGGCAGGGATTTGGCTTTTTCCTTCGGTCGAAGCTGCCATGAGCCAAGATCCAGGCGGGATTGACCCTCTGACATGTTCTATCGAAGAGTTTAAGGAAGCTCTGACCCGCGACAACAAGACCCTCAAACGGGGTCTGACTAATCCACGGCGCTTCTCTGGAATCGGCAACGCTTACTCGGATGAGATTCTTCATGCGGCCCGGCTGTCGCCACTTAAGCTGACCCAGGGGTTAAACGAGGAAGAAATGGATCGCCTGTTCAAGGCGGTGAGATCGACCCTGAATACGTGGCGGATTAAGCTGTTGAAAGAGTTTGACGAAGGTGCCAAGTTCCCTGGGCCAGGACAGGTGACGGCCTTCCGTCCAGATTTCGCTGCACACGGCAAGTTCGGAAAGCCCTGCCCTGTGTGCGAAAAGCCAATTCAGCGCATCGTCTATGCCGAAAACGAGACCAACTACTGTGCTGTCTGTCAGAACAATGGCCAGATCTACGCCGACAGGTCTCTCTCTCGGCTGCTTAAAGATGACTGGCCGAGATCATTTGCTGAGGAGGAGGGATGAATCCTTCCTCCTCAGTATTGGGTGACATCAGACGGCAGAGGCCAGACGATCTCTAGCCCGGATGAAAGCCTTGAGGGCGAAGTCCAGATCTTCATCGGTGTGGGCGGCAGATGGCATGGTGCGAAGCCGTGCTTTGCCCCGAGCGACTGTGGGGTAGAGAATAGCCAGAGCGTAGACTCCTTCTTCCCAAAGCAGCTTTTCCATGGTTTGGGCTTCCTTTTCTCCTCCGACGAACACGGGAGTGATGGGGGTCACGCTGCCCATGGTGTCGAAACCGGCGTCAGCCAGCATCGACTTCCACTTGCGGGTGTTGTCCCACAGCCTCTTCATTGGCTCGGGGTCGTTTTCCATCACGTCAAGGGCGGCAATAAGGGCGGCCGCAACGGCAGGAGGATGCGCCGTGGAGAAGAGGTAGGGGCGGCCTCGATTGATCAGCCATTCCTTCAAAAGGCTAGATCCGGCGATGTAGCCACCGACCACGCCCAGAGCTTTGCTCAGGGTTCCGAGCTGAATATCAACCCGGCCATAGAGGTTAAAGTGGCTGGCTGTGCCGGCGCCCTTTTCGCCAAGGACTCCGCTTGCGTGGGCGTCATCCACCATGACAAAGGCGTTGTACTTTTCGGCCAGTTCAACAATCTCTGGCAGGGGGGCAATGTCGCCGTCCATGCTGAAAACGCCATCGGTGATGATCATCCTTTTGCCAAAGTGCTGAGACTTCTTTAGGCAGTCTTCAAGGTGATCCATGTTCTTGTGGTCGTACACCCACCCTTCCGACTTTTTGTAGGCGGCAGGTGAAAGACGCACACCGTCAATGATCGAGGCATGGTTCAGCTCGTCGCTGATGACCACATCGTTTTTGGTGAGAACAGCAGGGATGCAGCCGCTGTTGGCCGTAAAGCCACCAGTGAAAACCAGGACGGATTCGACCTTTTTGAACTTCGCCAGCTTTTCTTCCAGCTCACTGTGAACGGCCATGGTGCCGCCGATCCAGCGGACGGCTCCGGCACCGGCTCCCCATTTATCGCAGGCTTCCTTGGCGGCTGCCACCACCTTGGGGTGGTTGGCCAGGCCGAGGTAGTTGTTGCTCGAAAGGTTGACAACTTCCTTGCCATCCATGGTCACCCTGCCTCCGGCAGGGGATTGAAGGATGCGGGGAGTCTTGTAGAGGTGCTGGTCTTTCAGCTCCTGCAAAGAGTCGCCGAGCCAAGATTGAAGGCCCTGATTCATTGCATTTATTGTGGCTTAGATTCAAAGGGGGTCTGGGCGGCTCTTTCTTGACAGAGCTTCTGCACCTTCAGGATCCAAGGAGAGAATTTGTCCTTTTCTTCGCAGAAGAAGTCAAGAGAGGGGACGCGGAGAGTTTCTATGCCGAACCTAGCCAGATACTCATCCCGCTCTCTATCTTTCGTTCGAGTTAAAGCATGCTGCTCTCCGTCGATTTCGATGCAGAGCTTGGCGGCTGGAACATAAAAATCGAGAAAATACGGGCCGACGGGGACTTGGCGTCGGAAGCGAAAACCTAGAAGGTCTTTGCGTACCGCTCTCCAAAACCAGACTTCGCCCACGCTCAACTTCTTGCGGAAACTTCTAGCCTTCAGCTTGGCGGCTCTAGACTTGTTGAGTCTCAGATTTTCCATTTTGCTCTCCCACCCCTGCCCCTCCCTCTCGCAAGCGAAAGTGAGGGGTTCCCGGAATCGTCTGCTCATTATTTCATTTATAGTCATTATTTGTCTAGTCTTTCTTTGATTGTGAGAACATGAATCTGCCGTCAGAACCCTCTCCTTTCGCTTGTCGAGAGGAGAGGGCAGGGTGAGGAGAGCCCTTGTCAGCCGCTGCCAAGCCAATACAATCTGCACAAGAGAGATGACTCTGAGCCCGCTTTGGGTCTATGCTTAACGAATGGCCAAGGACGCCCCATCTCGCAGAGATTTTCTTAAATGGACGGCTGGCACTGCCGCCGGATCCATGCTCCCCAGCTGGTTTTCAGCAGAAGAGTCCATCCTCTCAGCCGAAGCCCAGTCTGCGAGACCACGACGCATCGGGCCAAACGATACGATCCAGGTCGCCCTGATCGGTCCTGGGGGTAGCCAGGGCGGCTACCGCCAGGGATTGGGAGTCACGAGATGGCTGGCTGGGAAGCCAGGAGTCAAGGTCGTCGCCGTCTGCGATGTCGATTCAGTCCACTTGGATGAAGCAGCGGCAGTTTTCCCTGGCAGCCAAAAGTTCAAGGATTATCGTGAGCTCCTTGCAGCGAAACTAGCCGATGCTGTCGTCATCGGCACTCCTGACCACTGGCATTACGATCAATGCATTGATTCAATGAAGGCGGGGCTCGATGTCTACTGCGAGAAGCCCCTGACTTTGACCGTCAAAGAAGGCCGGGCGATCAGCGACGAAGCCAGGAAGAGAAAGAGAATCTTCCAGACTGGCAGCCAGCAGAGAAGCGATGCCCGCTTCCGCTTGGCCTGTGATATCGCTCGATCTGGCCGAATTGGAAAGCTGATGCACGCGGAAGTTGTGCTGCCTGGCGGTCCAACTGGAGGCCCCTTTACAAAATCAGCCGCTCCACGCAATCTCGACTGGAACATGTGGCTCGGTCCAGCCCCTTACACCGAATACATCAAGCAGCGATGTCATGGTGACTTCCGTTGGTGGCTGGAGTACTCGGGTGGCATGCTGACTGACTGGGGTGCTCATCACTTCGATATCGCCATGTGGGGACTGGGTCTGGACGGCAGCGGTCCAACGAGACTGGAGGCCGAAGGTGTTCCGCCTTCTGGCGTCAGTGACAGGCACTACAACATCTTCCCGCAGTTCCAAGGAACCTTCTACACGGCGGCTGGCCCCACCATTAAGTTCACCTCGAAGGGTGACAACGGGGTTAAGTTTGTGGGTTCTGAAGGCTGGGTTTTTGTCACGCGAGGCAGAATCGAAGCCAGCAATCCCAAGCTGCTTGAGGAAGCTCTTCCCGATGGCCCGAACCGCGTCTATCGGTCTGACGACCACGGCCAGAACTTCCTTGACGGGATTCGAACTCGCAAGGAGTGCATCTGCAATGCAGAGGTCGGGCACAGGTCGGTGACCTTGGCTCACTTGGTTAACACGAGTCTTCGGCTTGGAGGCCGCGCCCTAACTTGGGATCCTGTCAAGGAGATTTTCCCCGATGATGTTGAGGCGACAGCAATGCTGACCCGTTCTCGCCGCAAGTGGGAATAGAGGAACTAGGTTCTCTATTCTCGTGGCCTGGTTGAGCTCTGCTCAGCCAGGCTTTCTTTTGCCCAACCCGCCTTGACTTCAATCTGCCGGGTGCAATGGTTTTGTGAGGCTCGTCCGAAGAAGGCCGTGAAGGGAAGTTTCCCAGTTTGGGAGTCTGCATTCACGACCTAAATCCTCGCAGGCTCGGACAAGGTCGTGGCACCCAAACCTGGCACTCAATTCTCTGATCAATTCCCTTAACTTCTTGGCTTCAAAACAACAACAGCGGTTGCCAGCCAAGAACCGATCAGCAGAGCACCCCCAATCGGCGTGATTGCCCCCGCCCACCGAATTCCGGCCAGAGAAATCATCATCAGCGTTCCGGTGAAAATGAAGGCGCCGGTCCCCATGGTCCAAGCGAGAGTTTTGAACCGCTTGTCCGGGCGAAAAGAATCCATAAAGCCAAGAGCCAGAAGGCTGAAGCCACTGATGATCAAGTACTCCTGACCTGTCTTGTAGGTGTTCAAAGCCTTTTCAGAGAGAACTGACTGCAGGGCGTGAGCGCCAAAGGCTCCCATTGCAATTGCCAGAGCTATAACCACAGCTCCGGCCGCCAGGATTCCGCTCAGTTCCTTTTTGGCTTCGCTCATGGCTTTCAGCTTCCCCCTATTTGGCCGGGGGAGCCAGGGTCAGCCAGGTCTTCATCTGGGTCGATTGATCCTGCCCCAAAGAACTCAAAGCACCCAAAACTTCCAGCTCAGCATATCCAGATTCTTCGCTCCCGAAGAAGATCTCATTCCAGACTCCCCCATCAGGAAACTCGCCTTGACTGGCCAAGGGAGAACCGGCGAACTCGTTGATCATGGTCACGGTGCCCCACGATCCTGTGGCAGTCAGAGTCCGACCACGGCCTCCGACTTTTCGTGAAGACTTTGGAGCAGATTTCAAAACAATGTCGCTGTTGGTTACTGTGTCGTAGCCTGGCACCAGCGGATTTTCCTGCAGCAGAACATAGCCAGTAAGAGGAAAGGCACGACGGTCGAGATCCATTCTTGCCTCATAAGGTCGGTTTAACTGCACCACCTGCCAAGGAGAAACCTTAAGGGTTCTTGGCCAGTGATTGGTGAGTTTGGTATCAAGAATCAGCCTGGGTTCAGTGGGGTGAATGCGAATCGTGCGAGTCACCTGAAGCCCCCAAGCCTCGCTGATGGGGCTCTGGATCGTGATCTCTGGGCCATCAACTGAAACAACCTGGTGCTCCTTCTGTTCAATCCAGGGGTCAGGGGGCCACGACCAGAGCGATTGAGGAGCGAACCAAACCTTATCGCCTCCGTGGTTGTGCCAGCCTCCCAAGTTCTCCATCTTGGCCGGAGCGAAGAGGACGTTCTCTCCTCCTTTGAGGCGCAGGTCCATGATTCTGCCTCCCAGACTCGGGACAACCGTGGCTTCCATAACTGGATTGACCAGTTTGTAGGCATCTCGTCCGCGCCAAAACACCACTTCGATATCCGGCGCAGGGGCCGAAGACTGAAGAAGGGCGAAGGCAGCAAGAAGGCCGGTGACCATGCTTCTATTCTCCCTTATGCAGAAGCCTGTAACCCTCTGGAACCTAGGGATTTGAAGTTTTTGCTTCAAGATCATCAGGATCGCTTAGCAGCAGCTCCTGGTGTCAACTTGCGAAGAGCCGATGAGTTCAAGGGATCTTGATTAAGGAAGATCCCGTCTCAGTTGGGGGCCAGGCGCAAAAACTGCCGCAAGGCACGAATCCTGCTTTAAACGTCAAACAAGTAACATGAATTCTCCGAGGCAGCCACTATGACTTCACTCCTCGCCCTCCTCTCATTGGCTGCCACGACCATGCCTCAAACCCCACGATCCAACCCTATCGCCATAGAAGTCACGCCTGGCGAATCCATCCAAGCTGCTCTGGACCAGGCGAGGGAGATGATCGGTCGGGGCAGGGGAGCGATGGTCGTCCTCAAGCCAGGTCGGCATGAAATTAACCGAACCCTTGTCATCGGCTCCGGATTGGATGGGCTGAAGATCTCTGGCCCAGGGGCGACCGTGACAGACCTGCGGCGAATCTCAGGCTGGCAGGTGAGAAACGGAGCCTGGGTGGCGACCCTTCCTGAAGTCAAGAGCGGTGCATGGAGCTTCATGACCCTCTTTGTTCAGGGAGAGAGAAGATATCGGTCAAGGTTCCCCCTTGCTGGTACCGAGCTGGTAACAGAAAACACGACCCCTACTCCCGAGAACGCAGAAAAGGGCCACGACAGAATGAAGATCCGTCCGGGCTCTTTTCAAAGAGAATGGCTAGGGCAGGATGTTGAGGTCGTCACCTTCAACAAGTGGACCATGGGGAGATTTCGTCCCAAGTCTTTGAGCCCAAGCGGCGACGAACTGACTTTCACCGGTCACACCTTTACTAAAGAAGAGTACGGAAGCCTTGGCAAGGGCACCCGCTGGATGGCAGAAAATGTTCCGAACGGCCAGCCAGGAACCTGGCGGCTGGACCAGGCAAAAGGCGAACTGATTTACTGGCCCAAGCTGGGTGAAACTCCTGCGACGACTCGAATAGAAGCCCCCCGCTTGGACAGCCTTCTGAAGATTGAAGGCGATTATTCCAAGCCCCTCAATGATGTCGCCATCAGCGGAATCACCTTTGAAGGTGGAACCTGGCAGCTGCCTCCTCAGGGTAGGCACTGGCCGCAAGCTGAGAGTGATCTGGGCGCGGCTATCGAGGTCCGCCATGCCCGAAATGTGATCATTTCCGAGTGCACGGTCGGCAAGACATCGACCTACGGAGTGATGTTTGAAACCAACGTTCAGAACTCAAAGGTCACCAAGTCGCGGCTTATTGACCTGGGAGCAGGAGGTGTTAAGGTCGGCCTGATGGCATTGGTCAAAGATCAAGGAGTCATCACCAAATCGAACATCGTTGAAGACTGCGTCATCTACGGAGGCGGGCGGCTTCATGCCGGAGCGATTGGAGTCTGGATCGGGATCTCCCCCGAAAACATTGTGCGTCGCAATTGGGTGGAAGACTTTTACTACTCAGCCTTTTCTGTCGGCTGGAGCTGGGGCTACGGAGAAACCGCCACTCAAAACACCCAAATTCTGGATAACACTGCCACCAAGCTTGGTCAAAGCCTGCTTAGCGATATGGGAGGAATATACACCCTTGGAATCTCACCCGGGTCAGTGATTCGGGGCAACAGGTTCAGCGAAATCAGGTGCTACGAATACGGGGGCTGGGGGATCTACAACGATGAGGGCAGTTCTGGCTGGCTGATTGAAGAAAATCTCACCTACAACACCGCTTCTTCTGGCTACCACCAGCACTACGGGAAAGAGAATCTGATCCGGAACAACGTGTTCGCCTACGGAAACATTGGCCAGGTTCAACGAACGCGTCCTGAGGATCACGTCAGCTTTACTTTTGAAGGGAACATCGTAGCGCTGAAGCAGGGAGACGTTCTGATCGACGCTTGGAATGATGGCTTTGGCGGCTACAAAACTGGCCCCATGGTCTTCCGCAAAAATCTCTACCGTGGTGAAAACGGTGCCAAGGTCACCTTTACTGGTTTGAGCCTGGCCGACTGGCAGAAAAAGGGAATGGACCAGGGATCTGTTGTCGCCGACCCCATGTTCGTCTCGCCTGCCACGGGAGATTTTCGACTCCAGCCAGAATCCCCCGCTCCACGATTGATCGGATTCAGAAGCTTCGCAGCTTTGGCTCCCCGGCCTCGGCCTTCAGGACTGCCTACCCTTGCTCCGGCCTTTCCCTTGCCAAGCAGTCCGCCTCTTTGGATTCCTCCGAACATGAAGAAGGGGTAGGTCTCAGCGCTTGCAGGCAGCGCTTCATTTGGAGGAAGATTGATCTGTGGCCAGGCTTGGCAAAGAGGAAAACCAGAGTCACAAAGAGTGTTTGTGTGGCCTGGTTTAGCTTTGCTAAGCCAGGAACGCAAGACAATCTTGATGAACGATCGTGGCTGTAAGCCGATTTATCTGCCTTGTGACGAGAGTGATTCAGGCCACGAGTGTCGTTCGTGGGTTTCACCCACGCCACCCAAACTGTAATCTTGATTCGGATCTAAGCCCTTCGAGTGGCCCCGAGGTACGAGGGGACGCTCGATGGGCGAAAAAACAATCTTCCCCCTTCCATCTGCCTTGCAGTGCAAGTTGAAAACTTGGCGATGGAAGGGGGATTGAGGGGGATGGTTTTCAAAAAGATGAAGCCTGATGAATCTTTGAAGAAAGAGCTTCAGGCCATGCGTTCCTGGCTCAGCAGAGCTGAACCAGGCCACAAGAAACTTTGGACCACAGTCCGCAACACAGTCTTTCGAGCGGCTCCGAGGAACGAGGAGTCGCTGCGTATCATGGACAAGAGAAGAATCTTGACAGGCCCAAACACTTTCATCCCGTAGGCTGAATTGGTATACTTTCGTCCACATGGCGCGAGGGTGGATTTCGCTGAAGGGGGCAAGAGGGCATAACCTAAAGGGAGTGGATCTCCACCTTCCGCTTGGCCTTTTTGTCTGTGTGACAGGGGTGAGCGGCAGCGGCAAATCGACCCTTATTCAGGACACCCTTTTCCCCCGCTTGATGTACGAAGTCTACGGAACTCGCGGAGCATGGCAGCCCCACGATTCGATCGAGGGAGAGGATCAGATTGACAAGGTGATTGATATCGATCAATCTCCTATTGGCCGCACCCCCCGCAGCAACCCCGCCACCTACACTGGCACCTTTGATATGATTCGAGAGCTTTTTGCTCTGACTCCAGATTCAAAGATGCGAGGCTACAAAACGGGCCGATTCAGCTTCAACGTCAAGGGAGGACGGTGCGAAACCTGTCGCGGTGATGGCATTTTGAAGATCGAAATGCACTTTCTGCCGGACGTTTACGTGCCCTGCGAAGTCTGCAAAGGCAAGCGATACAGCAGAGAAACCCTTGAGGTCAAGTACAAGGGTAAATCGATCAGCGACGTCCTTGAGATGACCATCGATGAAGCCGTTGAGTTCTTTCAGCCCATCCCTAAAATTCATCGCAAGCTGGCGACACTGCTTGAAGTTGGCCTTGGCTATTTAAGGATGGGCCAGCCCGCAACGACCCTTTCAGGCGGTGAAGCTCAAAGAGTCAAACTCGCAACCGAGCTGAGCAAAAGATCAACCGGATCAACACTCTACATCCTAGATGAGCCCACCACGGGCCTCCACTTTGAGGATGTGAGAAAGCTCCTGATGGTGCTGCACGCTCTAGTGGAGCAGGGCAACACAGTCCTTGTTATTGAGCACAACCTGGATGTCATCAAAACGGCTGACTGGGTTGTGGACCTGGGGCCAGAAGGCGGTGACGGGGGCGGAGAAATCTTGATCCAAGGTCCGCCTGAGGTCGTGGTTCAAGAATCAAGGTCTCATACCGGAGCATTCCTAAAACCTCTGCTGGTAAAGGGGTAGCCTGAGACACAATGCCTGAAGCTGATTCAGGCCACGATCTGCGCCAGGGCGTTGCCCTGACCTCACTCTGTGGCGCATTCCTTATCGCTGGGCTCTTGCTTCCCTACCCATTGCTCAGCTACACCGCCATGGTGTTTGGGGCTTGGCTGCCAGTAAAAGCAGCCTGGGATTCCTTGAAAGGTTGGCAGCTTGACGTCAACACACTTATGCTTCTGGCAGCCTTTGGCTCGGCTGCCTTGGGTCTGCCCTTTGAAGGAGCTGTCCTGCTCTTTCTTTTTTCACTCAGCGGCACTTTAGAAAGCTTTGCCCTGGGGCGAACCAAGTCTGCCATCGCAGGATTGATCAAGCTGCGCCCGAGTGAAGCGATCGTTATCGATGATGCCGGCGAGCACAAAGTGCCCGTAAAAGATGTGGCTGTCGGCCAGAAAGTCAAGGTGCTTCCTTTTGAGAATGTGCCCCTTGACGGAAAGATCGTCACAGGGCAGACCTCGGCCAACGAAGCAGCTATGACTGGCGAGGCTAGGCCGGTCAGCAAGGCCCTGGGAGACATGATGCTCTCGGGGACTCAGAACCTGGATGGCAGTGTGGTGATTGAAGTCACCGCCGCCCAGGGTTCTACCACCCTCGACCAGGTTGTCAACTTGGTGCAGGAGGCTCAGCAGAACCAGGCCAGTGGAGAGAGAATTTCATCCTGGTTTGGCAGCCGCTACACTTTTTTTGTCATAGGGGTCTTCACTCTCTCGCTCATCCTTAGGCTCGTTTTTGGCCAGGATCTCAACAGGGCCCTCTATGCCAGCCTCTCAGTCTTCGTCGCTCTCAGCCCATGCGCCTTGGTCATCGCCAGCCCTTCAGCGACCCTCAGCGCTCTAGCTTGGGCGGCGAGGAGAGGGATTTTGGTGAGGGGCGGCGACCCCATCGAGCAGGCAGGGAAGGCCAGCATTATCGTCCTGGATAAAACCGGAACTCTGACTCGCGGCAAGTTCACCCTGGTCCGGGCTTTAGTCAGCCAGTCGACGGGAGAAGAGTGCTGTGTTGACATTTTAGAAGGTGATGCCGAACTTGCCAAGGATGTACTTTCTGCGGCGGCAGCCCTGGAATCACATTCCACTCATCCCTTGGCCGAGGCTATCGTCTCAGCTGCCCAGTCAAAGGGGCTCAACTGGGATGAAGCCCAAGATGTTCAGGTTAAGCCCGGCTTGGGCTTGATTGGCATAGTTGGAAACCAGGAGATTTTGGTCGGTCAGGAGGCTTTGATACCTGGACTTCCTGAAGATCTTTTGGCGAAGGCAGAAGGCTTCCGGACAGATGGCCTTTCCACAGTTGTGATGAAGTGGGGAACACAGCTTGCTCTCTTCGGCATGAGAGATGAAGTCCGGCCCGAGTCGGCTTCTGTGCTCAAAACCTTGAAACAGCTTGGAATCAAAAAGACTGTGATGCTGACCGGTGATTCCCTGCAGCCAGCTGAAGCGGCGGCCAAGGCGGTCGGCATTGATGAGGTTTTTGCCCGGCAGATGCCGGCTGATAAAGAGGCCAGAATTGCGAAGCTGGAAGAAGAAGGCCGCGTGATTTTTGTCGGAGATGGGGTCAACGATGCCCCGAGCTTGGCCAGAGCCAGTCTGGGAGTAGCCATGGGCGGCCTGGGCAGCGACATAGCCATGAACGCGGCTGACGCCGTGCTGATGAAAGACAGCCTCGATGATCTGCCGCGACTTGTCTCGCTTGGTCAAAAGACGAATCGGGTGATCAGGGGAAGTCTTGGCTTCGCCGCTGGAGTGGTCATCTGTCTCTTTTTCGGCACCCTGCTGGCCGATTGGCTTCTAAGCCCGGAAGCTAGAAAGGCGATTCTGCCCTTCGCCGTTTTGGGCCACGAAGGGTCAACCGTGCTGGTCATTCTCAACGGGCTTAGGCTTCTTGCCCATAAAGATCCCTTCCCGCCCGAAGGCTGAATTCGGCAGGAAACCCCAAGGATTAGGCACCCCTCGCTGAGTCTAGGTAAAATCGTGCCTGACCCAAAGGAAGCGTGGCCGAGTGGTTGAAGGCACCGCACTCGAAATGCGGCAAGGCGAAAGTCTTCGGGGGTTCGAATCCTCTCGCTTCCGCTGGGTCAGTTTTCACTTTTAGGCGGTTGTTTCTGCTAGTCCGTTCGGACTCCAACTGCCCCAGAATAGCCCCAGTATATATACTGGCCTTTAGGTTCAAATTAGGGGAAACAGGCTCTTACTTCCGATAAAAATAATGGCCTTCTGCCGTTTGCAGAGGCGTGTATTGACGATGTGGGATTGGAACGAAGAGCAGAAGAACTTAGAGTGCTTCGGCGTTCTGTTCTGTCATCCCACCAATCTAGGCAGGGTTGACCTATTTTCGTTAGGCAAAACCGCCTCTATCATGCACCTTCATTCGGCAGATCCTTTATCGGCGTGGCTGCCCCACCTGCCGCCAGCTCAGGCTGCCCTCTTATCTTCCTGCACCATGCAGATTCTTAGCAACTCTGGGCAGATGGCAGAAGATGAGCAGGCTGAGAAGATTCGGGATGCCATGCAGTCCACGCGCCAGGTCTTGGAAGCGATGGTCTTGGCGGGTATTCGATTTACAGGTCCCCTCTTTTTGGCCGGAGGCAGTCTGGAACAGCCTTCTTCAGATCACGGCCGATTGACTCTGCTCCCTCCCTTCACCTTCGCCTCAAGCCCTGAGCCAATCTCTGACTCAGAAGGCAGGCTAAAGTTGGCCTCGAGAATTCACGATACGATTCAGAGCCGCCTTAGCGGGCGCCCTCGTACCTTGGTTGTCCAAAAAGCGACCCGCTCGGTACTGGAGTCTCTGACCATTTCAGATTCCTTCGCCCGGCTGTATCACATCACCACTGCCTTGCAGGAGCTTCTTGATCTCAAGTCGCCCGAATCAAGAGTTCATGTCAACCAGAGATTGGAAGGAGTCTGCCTTTCGGATGCACCGATGCATCCAACCCCCATCGAAGCCCTGCTGAGAAGCTTTTCCATTCGCGACGACTACCAACGATTGAAGGCAGACGCCAAGCCGATTGCACAGAGGCAGTCACAAGCCATGGAAATGTGGATGCCCAAACTGCTGCCCTTTTTGGAGGCTTTGGCTCTGCAGATGCTGAGAAGAATTCTCCTTCGGCCAGTACTGAGCGATCTTTTGGGCACGCCAGAATCCTGCCACGAGTATTGGCAGACATCCTTGGCCAGAAGGGAAGTTGTGTGGGGAGAGCCTCTGCTTGTCGTGCCTGGTGTCGACCAGATTCCGACCGTCGCGGTCATCGATGACTCTAAAAATTCCGGGCCTAAATCCACCCTAAGCAGCCGTCAAGCAGCGTAGGATAGATAGAGGCTTGTCTGTATGTCTATCGTTCGTTACGACTCACCCCTGAAAATCAGCCAGGACTTCTCCCCCAAGGGTGACCAAGCCTCTGCGATAGCCAGTCTGATCGAAGGAATCGACCTGGGATACCGGTTTCAGACTCTTTTGGGAGCGACAGGAACGGGCAAAACATACACCATGGCTTCAGTGATTGCGGAATCCCAAAGGCCAGCCCTGATCATCGCGCACAACAAAACCTTGGCCGCTCAGCTCTGCCAGGAGTTCCGGGCTTTCTTCCCCGAAAACGCAGTCCACTACTTCATCAGCTATTACGATTACTTTCAGCCAGAAGCCTACGTGCCAGGCAAGGATCTTTACATTGAAAAAGATTCCAGCGTCAATGAAGAAATCGAGAGGCTGAGGCATGCTGCCACCCAGGCAATGTTGGAAAGGAGAGACGTCATTGTCATTGCCAGCGTCAGCTGCATCTATGGCCTGGGTTCACCCGACGTCTACGCCGATTCTGTCATCACCTTCGAAACAGGCCAGGATTTTCCTGTTCAAAGTGCTATCGAGCGTTTGGTCCAGATGCAGTTCGCCCGCAACGACATGGTGCTGGACAGGGGCACCTTTAGAGTCCGCGGAGACACGCTGGAGATTCAGCCGAAGGATGAAGAAGTCGTCACCCGGGTCGAGTTCTTTGGCGATACAGTCGAGCGAATTAGGATTGTTGATCCCCTGACTCTTGATGTCTTGGATCAGCCGATGAAGTGCAGCATTTTCCCTGCCACGCACTACGTGACTCCCTTCGAGCGGCTTGATGAAGCGCTAGAGCAGATCCAGGCCGAGCTTGAGGCTCAGGTTTCTTGGTTTGAAAAGAACGAAAAGCTATTGGAAGCCCAGAGGCTGAAGCAGAGAACCGAGTTCGACTTGGAGATGATTCGGGAAGTCGGATACTGCAGTGGAATCGAAAACTATTCGCGATTCTTTGATGGCCGTCGGCCAGGCGATGCCCCCTTTACCCTTCTTGACTTTTTGCCGAAGGATTCACTCGTATTCATCGACGAAAGCCATCAGACTCTGCCCCAGATTCGGGCCATGTACAACGGTGACAGGCAGAGAAAGTCTGCCCTGGTTGACTATGGCTTTCGACTTCCGAGCGCTCTGGATAACAGGCCTCTTAAGTTTGAAGAGTTCTTAGAAAAGGTGCCGCAGGTTGTCTTTGTCTCGGCGACCCCGGGGCCCTTTGAAAGAGAAAACGAAAACAACCGAGCTCAGCAGATTATCCGTCCCACTTACATCATCGATCCTGAGGTTATTGTTCGGCCCACCAAGGGGCAGATTGATGATCTGATCTTTGAGATTCAAGAAAGGGTCAAGAAGAAGGAGAGAACCCTCGTCACGACTCTGACCAAAAAGATGGCAGAAGATCTGACCGGCTATCTGCAGGATCTAAACGTCAAGGTCAACTATATTCACTCTAACGTTCATTCACTGGAAAGGCCAGAGATTCTCAGAGACCTCCGGCTCGGCGTCTACGATGTCCTCATCGGAGTCAACCTTTTGCGAGAAGGTTTGGACCTCCCCGAAGTCACCTTGGTCGCCATTTTGGATGCAGACAAAGAAGGCTTTTTGAGATCAGAAACCTCGCTTGTCCAGACCATTGGTCGAGCCGCCAGGAACATTGAAGGCAAGGTGCTTTTGTACGCCGACAACATCACCGATTCTATGAAGCGGGCGATGGAAGAAACCAACCGGCGCCGCGCTGTCCAGCACCACTACAACGTTGAAAACAACGTTCAGCCCTACACGATTCGAAAGGAGGTCCGAGAGACGGTGCGGAGCTACGAGGCAGTCAAGGAACTAGCTGCCCAGTACAACTCAGATGCCCCAACGACGACCCTGGATGATGGCACCCCCTTGAGGCTGGAAGACATTCCCATGCTTATCAACGAACTTGAGCGGAAGATGAAGGATCTGGCCAAGGCCATGGAGTTCGAAAAGGCTGCCGAAGTCCGTGATGAGATTCAGGGGCTGAGAAAGCTGGCCGGACTCGGAGACGGAGGCAAGATCGGCCTCGAAAAGCGTCGCCTGCCTGGTCGAAGGCGCTCATGATCAGCGGCGAATGGGCGATTCTGGGTTCGGGAACTGCCAAGTAGCTCTCACCAGCCCGCCCCCAATTCCTTCCAGCAGATCAGCTTTGCTGCCATCTGCTGTAATGTTTACTTTCTCAGCCCCATGGGCGGCAGCCCAAGAAAGCAGGGCCTGAAACACGGCTTCGCAGTCGAGATCGGTAAGACCCGACGTAAAGCAGACGTCAGAAATGTTTCCGATGTTCACCCCGGTCTTAGCAAGATCGCCGACGTGTGCGACGGCGTAGGCGAGGGGCTGATTCTCTCTCAGAAACAGCAGGACTCCGCCTGGCTTGGCATCGGCTCTCAGTTTTGAATCGTGAAAGGCGATGCCATTGACAACGGCATGGGCGGCGTAAAGCTGACGAACTTCCTCCAACCCCAATCCAGAGTCAACTGAGACTTCAGAGAAGGCACGGTTCTCACGAAGAGTCACAGCATCCTGCCAGCGGGCATGGCTCGGCTGAATCTCCATCACCTCTAAACCAAGTTCAAGGTCAACTCTGTCCATGCACTTCCGCCCCGTCTAACTTCATTGTGCCGAAGTTCGCATCACTTCAGCAACCGATCACTTAACTATCAATTCCCTTAGCTGCCTTGACGGCGTTGATCAGCCCGCGAATTTCGTGATAAACGCCCTGCCATTCGTGGCTCTTTTCTGTGCCGCCGTAGGGTTCTCCCTGCGGGGCGACGTAAGAAATCCAGCCTCCACGCTCTTTGTCAATAAAGTGCTTATCCGTGAAAGCCCAGATGCTCTGCATCGCAGATTCAAATCTGTCAGCGTTTTTGCCTTCTCTGGCGGCGAAAAGGGCCAGAGCCCCAACCGCTTCTGCCTGAGCCCACCAAGTCTTGGATCGTCCGCTTTCCTTGCTCCAGATGGCATCCCAGAATCCACCCCAATCCTCATCAAGGCCGTCAAGGGATTTCACAACGATCCTTTCGGCGATCTCATCCTCCTGGCCGATTGGTCGTCCAAGAGCGCGTCTTGCCTCGACGATCAAAAAGGCAGCTTCAATGTCGTGACCCCATGAGGGGCGAGTGTCGATCGGAGTCCAATCTCGGTTGAAGCGTACTGCCAGCCAGTCGCCGGGAAGCAGCATTTTGGTCAGAGAGATTTCCAGCATCTCCTCCAGCCTTGCCTTGGTCACAGGGTTTGGCACGGCCTTGTAAACTTCAGTCAAGGCTTCCAGAACATGAAGCGCGGTGTTCTGAGATTTGTCACCGAAAATGCTGCCCAAAAAGTCAATGGGATGAGAAGGGTCTACAGGGCTCGTAAGCACTCGTCCATCTGCACCCAGAGCATCTCGATAGCCTCCGTGTTCTTTGTCGTGCGAGTGGTTATCTACCCACTCAAAGGCTTCTTCCAGCCAGGCCTTAACCTGGGGATCGCCGGTGAGGCGGTAGGCGGATGCCAGTCCGTAAAGACCAAAGGAGTTTCCGTAGGAATGTTTCTGATCAAGGCAGTTCGTCAAGGGATTGCCCTGAAGATCGGTGCGCCACCACCAGCCACCCTGCTCCTTGTCCCACATGACTTCCATCAGGCCCTTGGCTCCGTGGAGAGCCAGCCGGGACATCGCCTCCTTCTGCTCTGGATAGTGAAGACCAAGCGCGCCAGCGACCCAAGTCAGGCGTCCCTGAAAGACAAGGAATCTTGATTCGTCCTCAGTCTTCTGCCACTGCTCATCCCAGTTTTCATGAAAGCCCCACTGATCAAAATCAGCCGTTCTGGGCAGCCATGCGTCGGCGAGGTTCTTTAGCTCTGCCTCGAACTGAGTGAGAAGGGAAGATGGCATGGCTAAGTCTGCCACGTTTGGCAAAAGGCGGTTAAGCCCGCCCGGTGAAAAAATTTTTGCAGGAAGATTGCATTCTTTCGCAGACCTGGTGCAATAATGCACTATCGCTTGTGCACAAACGCTTGTGCAGGGCAGCAAGGCAGGAATGAGAAAAACCGTGGAGGCTAAGCAGCGATCCAGAGTGGTCTTGGCAGATGTTGCCAAGCTGGCCGGCGTTCATCCGGCGACAGCTAGTCATGCCCTGTCACATCGAGCTGAGGCCCGCCTGTCTCAAGAAACACGAGAGAAGGTGCTTTCTGCGGCCAGACAGCTGGGCTACGCGCCAAACCTGGCGGCCAGGGCACTGGCTACTGGCAGAACAAACCTCTTTGCTGTTCTCACTTTTGATTTTCACAACAGCTACGCTGTCGAAATCACACGGCTGATTCACAAACTTGCCGCCAAAGAGGGGGCGAGCGTGATTTCTTCCATTGTCGACAGCGATTTGGGCGGAGTAGCCGCTCATGTTGATGGCGTGATTGCCCTTGACTACAGCCCAAAGATGAAGCGGCAGGACTCTTTTGGAGCCTATGTTGCGCTCGGCGTTTTTGCTCCTGAAGAAAGAGACTGCTGCCTGATTGACTTTAAACCAGCAGCCGAAGAGGCAATGAAGCACCTCATTTACGATGGCAGAAAGGAGATTTTGTATGTCACGGGTGAAGACCCTCTCCACGATGATGATCCGAGGGAACTGGCTTACACAGAAGCCATGGCAGCTTCTGGCTTACAGCCACGAATTCTCACACTTCCGGCCGGAGACAGAGAGAGCGCTTACCTGGGATTAACCAAGTGGTTGAAGTCTCATAAGTCTGATGCCGTGTTCTGTCGAAACGATTCTCTGGCTTTGGGCTGCCTAAAAGCGCTCAACGAGGCAGGAATCCAGACGCCAGCGGAGACCGCTGTGATCGGCTGCGATGGAAGTCCAGATTCCAACTACACACTGCCCACTCTTTCAACTCTTGTCGTGCCTTTTGAATCTGCCTGCGAAGCAGCTTGGCAGATGTTGAGAGACAGACTCGCCAACCCAGACTCACCACCGCAGAGGAAGATTTTCACTGCCCAGTTTCAACCTCGCGGCACGACCTAGAAATCCAAAGCAGGAACAACATAATGCGCAAAGCAGCCTTTACTCTGATCGAACTCCTGGTGGTTATCGCCATCATCGCTATTCTCGCTGCCATTCTTTTTCCAGTGTTTGCTCAGGCAAAAACTGCGGCAAAGAAAACCGCGAGTCTCAGCAATGCCAAGCAGATCGGCACAGCTCTACAGATCTACCTTGGCGATTTTGATGACGTGTTTCCTTATGCCAATGCTCACCCAAATGAAGATGCTGGTGGCTGGTGGGGGCCAGGCTGGACCTTTAAAGTGCAGCCCTACATGAAGAACTTCGGAATCTTCAGATCTCCTGGCGAAGTTCAGACCACCGGCGGCGGCTGGAGCCGACCAACCCTTTCTTATGCCATCAACGCCTACGTTGATGAGTTTTGGAATGGCAAGTTTGGAGCGGTCGCGACTGGCGGTGATTGGACGTACACCAGCCCCACCGCAGGGAGCATCGGCCTGCCAGCCGACACGATTCTTCTTGGACAAAGAGAGAACAGCGAGTACGGACAGAAGCTGAGAGCTTTTAACGGCAGCGATGCAGGCCACGGAATTCAAGGCAATGCGCCCTTTACTGGTGTCGATTGGATGGATGGCTGGATTGGACCGGCGAATACGCCTGATGGGGCCTCGACGAGAGCCTGGCCAAACGGAAGGACTGGCACTGTATCCGCTGTTTATTCAAACAAGGCCATCTTCGTCTTTGTCGATTCGCACGCTGCGGTTCTAGACCCCGTCGCGACTTGTCCGGACAGATATGGTCAGCCAGCCAGAAACAAGTGGGACGCATCAAGATCGTGAAGCTGAATCTGGTTCTTCTTGGTTTTCTGCTGGCTTTTGTCGTCGCAGGCTGTGCCAGCGATACGGCAAGCCAGCCGGTTAATAAGCCTTACGAACCATCATCTCCTCCGGCTGAATGGCTGAAGGAGAGGGAAGCAGGCAGGGCCACAGCGCCTCAGCCAGGCCCAAACAATGCTTCTTCAGGAAGCTGATTGACTCTAGAACCAGGGGCATAAAAAGCCCCTGGGATGTCCCCTTTATTTTTCAGTGATCTTCCCATGTCAATGACAGCGATTCTTGCCGCGATTCTCATGCAGACTTCATCTGCAGCCTGGCAGCCCATGCCTTTGATAACAGCAGAGCAGCGCAAAGCGGGCTTTACTGGTGGTGAAGGTGCTCAGTGGCCTCGATCGATCGCGGTTGATTCTACAGGCGACTTTCTTGTTTTGGGAATCGATGTCGGGGGCATTTATCGCAGCCGTGACGGCGGGCAGAATTGGGAGCCCTCCAATGTTGGCTACACCCCCAGGGGAAGTTCCTGCGTGGCGATTGACCCATTTAACTCCAAGCGTGTTTTGAGCGTCGGAGTGAACTCCTCCCCCCTCGCTCAGAATGGCCTCTATCTGAGTGAAGATGGAGCCGCGTCGTGGCGGGCAGTCCTGCCAGTTGATATGGGGGGAGACGAGCAGAGAGATCAGCTTGCTTACGATCCATCCAGCTTTGATCCGGGAAGCAAAGAGACAAAGCGAGTTTTTTGGTCGAGGATCAAGCTGGATAAGCCGAGTTGGGGGCCGGAAAGGAACCTAGCTGCCCTTTTTCTTAGCGAAGATTCAGGCCGAACGTGGAAAGAGCTAAAAGGCCAAGAGCAGATGGGCGGACAGCTTTTAAGGTTCGACCCCAAAGGAAAATGGCTTTACGCCGCAGGTGAAGAGGGTTTATGGCGAGTGAACCCTCGGAGCCTAGAGAAGACCAAAATACTAGAGGCGCAAACGACTGGCGTGGATGTTAATCCCCAGCGGCCTGGCTGGGTTTGGGCTTCGACAAAAGACAGCCTCCGGGTCAGCGAAGATTCTGGCAGCACTTGGCGGAGTCTTTCGACCAACGGGCTGGTCAGGCCGGATTCTGCTCTCAGATGGATAAAGGTCAGTCCGACTGATGCAAATCGTATGTCGGTTTGGAGCGACCAATCACCAAATGGTTGGGATTGGCCGAGATTTTTCAGCCACGATGGCGGCCGCACTTGGAGCAGGAGTGAAAAGGATTCCAAGGGGGCTTTTCTGCCAGATAACACCAGGCAGGGCTTTACCCTTTGGCACCCGAGGAATCCGCAGACGGCCTGGAGTTGGGGAGGAGACTGGCCCACAAAATCTCTTGATGGCGGGAAAACTTTTCGCTACGCTGGCCAAGGGATGAATGCTGTTCTGGTCGGGGGGCATTTCAACTTCACCAAAACTGATCCTAACATCATCTTCTTTGGATCTCAAGATTACAACGGGGCAATGACCCTAGACGGAGGCCAGACCTGGAGCTACAAGAATGTCTCTGGCAACGGCTGGGGCGGCTTCTGCTACGGTGGCTATGCTCTAAGCAGAGAAGTCCTTTTTGTTGGCAACGCAGAAGGCTGGGGTGCGCCCAGAAAGTTGAAGGTCAGTCGAGATTCTGGGCAGACATGGCAGGAACTGCCCCATGAAAACAAGGGTCTGGATGTTTCAAACGGCTGGTCAAAAGATCCCTCGACTGCATTTTTGGGGAATCTCGTGACGCGAGACGGAGCAAAGACATGGACCGCCATGCCTGGCTGTGATGCTGTGCTTGCCGAGACAAAAGATGGGCAGTTGTTTGGCACCAAAAGGGGCTCCCCTTGGACCCTGGTGACATCAAAGAATGGAGGAAGAAACTGGACAAAGCTGATTGACCTGCCCAATGATGTTTCTGACATGGCTTGGGATGAGAAGCGATCCAGGCTTTACGTCACAGCAGACCTGAACCTCTACACCTTTGAGAAAGACAAATTGACCCAGCTTCAGCCACCGGACGATCAGTTAGGCTCCCGAAGAATAAGATCCGTTGCAGTAGACCCTGTCAATCCAGACGTCGTCTATCTAGGGTCAGCGGCGAATATTTACACTAGTTCGGTTTCCGTGCAAAGGTCATTGGATGGGGGCAAAACTTGGCAGAGTCTTACTCTTTCTAAGCCGCTTGATGGAAAGGCCAAAGATGGGGGCAGGGAAGCCTTGGTGGTCAGGGTTCACCCCAAAACCCGGCGGCTCTATGTTTCCACCAGCTGTTACGGCCTCTGGACCCATTCTGCTCCGTGATTCAGTAGACTGCCGTAAGTGGCAGAAGCAACCCCAGATGAGATGATCTCACTTTGGTCGACATCGGCCGAAGCTTGGGACAAGGCTGTCCTGGAAGACGTGAACCGCATTGGTTTGCTGGATTCAAGGGCCTTGAATCTTATGGGTAAAGCGGCTGGCCAAAAGGTTTTGGATGTAGGGTGCGGAGAAGGGAGATTTGTCCGCATGCTTTTGGAGAAAGGGGCTCATGCAGAAGGGTTGGACCCCATCCCTCACTTTATCAATCTCGCTAAAGAGCGCTGCCCCGAAGCCACATGGCATCTTGGCCGAGCGGAAGAAATGGATCTGACTGGCTACGATTGGGTGGTCTGTTACTTGAGCCTTATTGATGTCGCAGACCTGGCTGCATCTGTGGCAGCCTGTGCCAAGGCTATGGTGCCGGGCGGAAAGCTGCTAAACATCACGCTTAGCCCCTTTGCCACAACCCGCACCAGCGCTTACGAAACCGACCCTGAAACGGGTGAAGCCTACATTCGCATGGAGGACTATTCTTCGTCCCGCCCTCAGCGGGTTGGTTGGAAAGGGATAGAGATCATCAACTTTCACCGTCCTCTTGATGAACAGCTCATGTGCTTTGTCAATCAGGGACTGATTTTGAGGCACTACCAAGAGGCCGTGCCAACCGATTCGGAAATCGAACAATTTCCAAAGCTGAGCATTCAGCAGAAACTGCCTCTTTTTAACCTGCAAGTCTGGGAAAAACCTCATGCCCCTTTCACCCATTGAACTCAAGTGCTGCGATCTGATTAACCCGATTGGTGTTGAAAGCACTGGTCTCAGGCTTTCTTGGAAGCTGAAATCGACTGGCCGCGGCGAGCATCAATCTGCTTGGGAAATCAAAGCGACTAGCCCCGATGGGGTTGAGCTTTGGTCCAGTGGTCAAGTGCTGGGCAGCCAGACGGTGGACATCGAATGGATGGGACGCAAGCTGGCCGCAGTTCAGGAAGTGAACTGGCGTGTCCGAGTCTGGACCAAGGGCAGCGACACAGCTTCTGATTGGTCTGCCCCTGCCAGGTTCGTGACGAATCCTATCACTCCTGCCGATTGGGGAGCCAGTTGGATCGGCCGCCATGCTCTGAAATCCAGCTCAGACACGATGGGGATGGAGAAGGCATCTTGGATCGTTGTGCCAGGCGCAAGGTCATCCGAGACTCCTGTGAAGCAGTGGTTCCGCGTCTGGCTGGATGAAAACCAGACCAAAGGCAAGCTGATCTTTTCTGCTGACGACCAATGCCAGGTCTATTGGAAGGGAATCAAGATCGCAGAGAGCAAAGATTGGCGGAGAGCTTCTGTCGTTGACCTTATGGTTGAAGGAGATGACTGGCTGGAGTTCGAAATGGACAGCCCGGCGGGTCAGTTTGGCTTGATTGCTGGGATCATTCTTGAAGGCAAGTCGCTTTTTAGCAGCACCGACTGGGAGTCCAGCAAGGACAGACAGAACTGGACTAAAGCCGAGGAAGTCGGACCCTACGGATGTGCACCCTGGGGACCAATCCCTCTGTACCCTACAGATAAGTGGGAGCCAGCGACAGTCTTGGCCAAAGAGTTTTCTCTCAACCATAAGGTGAAAAAGGCATTCCTCTTTGCCACTGCGCTCGGCGTGATGGATTGGAACTTGAACGGTAAGGGGCCAGCATTAGATGTTCTTATGCCAGGCTGGACCGACTTCAACAAACGGGTCCATTCTCTAGGTTGGGATGTGACCTCTGAACTGAAAGAGGGTGAGAACTCTCTTGCCATCACAGTGGGTGATGGCTGGTACGCAGGGTTCCTAGCCTTTTCTGGCCGAAGAGGCTACTACGGCCTCAACCCACAAGCTCTGGCTTCATTGTGGATTCAGGATGAAGCGGGCAAGTGGACTGTTCTCGGAACAGATGGCACTTGGCAGGCAGGTGAGGGCCCGATTCGAGACAACGACCTGCTGATGGGTACCAAGCTAGATCTCACCAAGGGTTACAGCTTTACCGGCAAGGCAGTCGTAACCCCCATCGATCCCAAGGGACCAAAGATTCTGCCTCATCCTGCTGGTCCGATTGAGATCAATCAAGAGGTTGGAGCCCTATCTTTCACCAAAACAAACGATGGCAAGTTTGTTTACGATTTCGGCCAGAACCTGGTTGGAGTCGTTAAGCTGACCGTTAACGGCAAGGCGGGCCAGAAGCTGGTTCTTCGTCACGCCGAAGTGCTTGAGAAAGACGGCAGCCTTTACACTGCCAACCTAAGGGCTGCCAAACAGATCGATGAAGTGATTTTGAAGGAGGGCACAAATGTTTTTGCGCCACCCTTCACCTTCCACGGATTTAGGTACTGCGAGATTGCAGGCCTTGAAACAGAACTCAATTTGAGTGATGTGACGGCGCTGGTTTACCACTCACCGATGGAGAAGAAGGGCTCCTTCGATTCATCGAATGAGCTTCTTAACCGTTTGGCGGAAAACTCCGATTGGTCACTGCGCGGCAACGGTTTGGATGTTTTAACCGACTGTCCTCAGCGAGATGAAAGAGCTGGCTGGACGGGAGATATCGGTGTCTTTGTGTGGGCAGGAATGGCTCACCGAGACATGGTGCCGATTTTGAACAAGTACCTAAAGGATCTTATGGCTGACAGCCAGTTTCCGGATGGCAGCTTGGCCGATGTCGCCCCCTATGTGAGGGTTGTCGGGCACGGAAACGCTGCCTGGGAAGATGCCGGAGTCATTCTGTTGGCGGCCTTGATGGCAGAAGAAAAGGCTGATTTCCTTTTAGATGAGCACAGGGAATCGGCGATTCGGTTTGGCAAATATTTGGAAGCCGAACTCATGAGCACGGGGCTTCGCAAGCCGGGAGCCTATGGGGACTGGCTGAGGCTCAAGGGGCCGCAACACACGGTGCTTCTCGCGACCCTTTATGCCGCCCACTCCTTCCGATGCCTCACCGTCATCGATCCCGCTAAAAAGGATCACTGGAACACCCAAGCCGATAGGGCAGAAGATGCCGTCTGCCGCGCCTTTTTGAAGCCATATGGCAGGCTGATTGAGCAGGATCAGGAGAGTCAATCCTTCTACGCTATGGCCCACTTTATGAAGGACGCCCGGCTGAAAACATCGGCAAAGAACCTGAAAAGACTGGTGGATGAAAGCGGCGGTTCTTTGGCAACTGGCTTTATGGGCACCGGTTTCCTTCTTCAGACCCTGGCCGAGCAGGGCGAGTGGGAGACCTTCTATCAGATTCTGCTTAGAGAAGAGTATCCCGGCTGGCTGTACCAGATCAAGAACGGAGCGACTTCGATGTGGGAACGATGGGATTCTTGGACTCCAGAAAAAGGCTTCCAAGATCCTGGAATGAACTCATTCAACCATTTTTGGATTGGGTGCGTTTACGACCCCATGGTTCGATTCGTGGCTGGAGTCTCGGTCGCGGCTCAGTCAGGCGTAATCTCTCCGATTCCAACCAAACGGTTGACTCATGCTTCTGCCACTAGGGAGACTCGGCACGGATGGGTTAAAGGCGGCTGGAAGTGGCAGGGTTCTGACCTGATTGTTGAAGGAGAAGTTGGTCCAAATATGACAGCGGAGTTCAAAACTCCGAAAGGGTTCAAAAACTTGGACCAGACTCTTCAGCCTGGTCCATTCCGAATCATCCTTCACGAAGAGGGGTAGCCGCCACCGCCGCCGCTGGGGAGAGGACGGGCCTTCGCTCGCCTCTCCTCTTCGCCGGAGGCTTTGAGGTCGGCCATGGGGTCGGCGGAGGCGCCGATGGCTTCCCTCAGAGCAGCCACCAAATCTCGCACATCGGTGTTGAATGCATCAGTGAGAAGTGTGTGAGCACCCAAGACATCGCCACTCTGCTGCGCCAACCGCAGGGATTTTTGATCGATAAGCAGAGCCTTAACGTAGGCTGCCTGGCAGTTAAGAACGCTAAGAATCATTGCCTGCAGCTTGGGTTCAATGTTGTGACTTTGGTCGATCATCAAGGCGAGGTTCGGCCCGATGGCTCCTGCCGAGACCAGTTCGTAGAAAATCAAAAAGATCTCCCAAGGGTTGGCAGCCCCTACAATCAGATCATCGTCGCCATAGTTTCGGCTGTTGAAATGAAAGCCGCCGAGCCTCTTTTCGGCCAAGAGCTGAACAATGACATAAGGAATCGAGGTGCCAGGGGCATGATGGCCGGTATCAACCAAAACCTCCGCTTTATCACCCAAGCCTAAGCAGAGAGCAAAAGAAGTTCCCCAGTCAGCGATATCGGTATGGTAAAAGGCTGGTTCGTAGAACTTGTACTCCAAGAGCATTTTTGACTTGGACGGCAGATGGCTGTAGACCTCAGCGAGAGAATCCTTCATTCTCACGCGACGGTCAAAGATTGAATCCTGTCCAGCATAGTTGGTGCCATCTGCCAGCCAGATCGAGAGAATGTCTGAGCCGACCGCTTCCATGATTTGGCAGCATTCCACCATGTGGTTAACTGCCTTCTTTCTGATGCCCGCGTCTGGGTTGCAGATAGAGCCTAGCTTGTACTCATCTGCCTGAAAGACATTGGGATTGATCGCCCCAATCTTGACTCCCTGTTCATTGGCCGCAGCAGAAAGCTGACCCCAGTCATCGACTTTGTCCCATGGAATATGCAGAGCCACCGAAGGTGCTGTGCCTGTGAGTTTGTGCACCAAGGCGGCGTCTTCAATCTTGTCATCAAGGGTCAGGGCCGCACCTGGGTAGGCAAAGGTTTTAAACCTAGTTCCGCTGTTGGCGTAGCCCCAGCTTGGAGTCTCTATCTGAAGCTTCTTAAACGCTTCAACCAAAAGGTCGAAAGTCAGGTCAGCAGCATCAAGCTGTCGTGTTACGCTCTCGGCAGGCTTCATTGGTTCACCTTGTTTTTGGAAGTTTGTTAATCAGGTCTGCCCAGTCTCTCTCTGGCTCGGGCTTAAACTCTTGAGTCAATCCACTGTGAGCGATGATCTCCTTGGCCTCACTCAGCGACCCAATCAGCCCCAAAGAGACCATTTGAATCGCAATGTTGCCAAGGCTCGTTGCCTCTACCGGTCCGGCAACGACTGGCAGACCAGTCATATCCGCAGTCAATTGGCACAAAAGCCGACTTTGGCTTCCGCCACCCATCAAGTGAATGGTCTTTGGGGTGCGGCCGGTCAAGGAACTGATGTCGGCCAGGCAGCGAGCGTGCCCCATGGCAATAGATTCATAGGCGCACCTTAGAATCTCTGCCTTGGTAGAAGGCACTTTTTGCCCCGAAGCCTGGCACCAGCTCTGGATCATCTGAGGCATGGAATTCGGCATCAAAAAGCATGTGTCGGTGCTGTTTACCCAGCTGCCCGGGCTGGGGCAGTTCTCGGCCAATTCTGCCGCTTCGGCAATAGAAATGCCCCATTCCCTCATGCATTCCTGCACCAGCCAAAGCCCCGTAATGTTTCGGCAGAACCTAATCCGCCCGTCAACCGCGCCTTCGTTGGTCATGTTGGCGGCCATGGCTTCCGGAGTTCTAATTGGTGACGCTAGGGTCATTCCCATAATCGACCAGGTTCCGGTCGAGATCCAAACGTGGTCGTCGCCAAGGGCAGGAACAGCAGCTTCCGCCGAAGCCGTGTCGTGGCAGCCAGGAAGAATGACTTGAATATCCGTCTCTTCCAAATGTCCTCCCTGCTGAAGTCTTGCTCTGCCCAGAGATGTCCCTGGCATGGCGATTTCTGCAAAAAGATCTGGTTTGGCTCCCAGAAACTCGAGCACAGGTTTCGACCAATTTCTCGTGGATGGATCAACCATTTGGCTGGTTGTGGCCATAGAGAACTCGGCCTTTTTCACTCCGGTCAGCCAAAAGTTAAGCAGGTCAGGAGTTGAAAGAAAGCTCCTTGCCTCATCCCACAAGTTGGGTCTAGCCGAGGATTCTGCCTTTAGCTGCACCAAAGTGTTAAAGGGCATAAACTGAATGCCCGTTTCCTGATAAATCAGCTCTTTCTGTCCTGAGGACCAGCTTTCCCAAAGGCCCTCAGTCCGCGAATCGCGGTAGGCGTAGGGAATACCAAGAAGCCGGTCATCTTCACCAAGCAAGGCGTAATCAACTCCCCAGGTGTCGATGCCCAGTGAAACCAAGTTGACAGTTTCAGCTCTTGCGGCTCGAATCCCGGCAAGGCAGTTCTCGAAAAGTGAGAGAGTATTCCAGTGCAGGCCATCAGGAAGCCGAACCATAGTGTTCGGAAACCGATGCACTTCCTGCAATGCAAACTTGCCCTCAGTCAGGCTGCCAACAATGGCGCGGCCGCTGCCGGCACCGAGGTCCAAAGCTAGAAAGGATGGAGGACTCATCGTTGATTTACCAAAGGGTTAAAAGCTGACTATGAGATGACAAGAAGCTCTTCACTGCACTTGCGCAGAGCATCCGCTGCTTGTTCTGGAGTGATGTCTCGCTGGCTTTCACCCAGCATCTCATAGCCCACCATGAACTTTTTCACAGTCGCAGAGCGAAGCAGGGGCGGATAAAGGTGAGCGTGCAGCACCCATCCTTCGGCTTCTTCACCATTTGGTGCTTCGTGCCAGCCCATTGAATAGGGGAAGGAGGTTTGAAACAGCTGATCACACTTTCTCAAGGCGCGGCCAAGAATATCGGCCAAGGATGAGAGTTGTGAATCACTCAGTTCGCTCAGTCTCATCGCCGATCCTTTGCAGACCAGCAGACCCTCGTAAGGCCAGGTCGCCCAAAAAGGCACCAGCCACATCCAATGCTCGTTCTCCACGACAATCCGCTCGTTTGCGGCAGACTCCTGCTGCACAACATCACCCAGCAGAGTCCGGCCATGAATGCCGAAGTAGGCAGATTGAGCATCAAGCTCCTTCTGCCAAAGATGCGGAACCCAATCTCCGGCCCAGATCTGCCCATGAGGGTGAGGGTTGCTGCATCCCATGACAGCTCCTTTGTTTTCAAAAATCTGAACGGCCTTCCACTTTCGGCCAAGCTCGTCCGATTGTCCCCGCCACATCTCACAAACAGACTCAAGCTCGGCTTGGCTCATTCCCGCCAGAGTCAAATCGTGCCGAGGCGAAAAGCAGATGACTCTGCACTCACCTGCCACAGGCATGGCTCTGAAAAGGCCTTCCTCAAACCCTTCTCCAGCAGGCTCTGGCAGCAGGGCAGCAAAATCGTTTTCAAAAACATAAGTCGAGGTGTAGTGGGGGTTAACCTCTCCGTTTGCCCGAGTGTTGCCAGGGCACAGATAGCACTTGGGGTCGTAGGGTGGGCGGCTGTCGGCCAAGGGCTCTACGGCGCCCTGCCAAGGGCGCTTGGTTCTGTGAGGGCTGACAAGGACCCAGTCCTGACTGAGGGGGTTGTAGCGTCTGTGGGGACTTTCCCTCAAAGCATCGTTCATGGGTCAGGCTCTACTTGGCTTGCGGCCAAGGCCGAGGTTACCCCTGGCCCCCACGCACTGCCATGCAGCAGGGTAAACCGGGACCATGAGGGCGATACTTCCGGCAGCTGGGCTTGGCACTCGCATGAAGGAAGCCACGGGCGGGGGCTCCAAGGAGCTTCTGCCAGTCGGAGGTCAGCCGGTCATCGCTCTGGCTCTATCAGAGGCAAAGGCTGCAGGAGCAGACGACATCTTCGTCATCAGCACAGAAGAAAAGCATGACCTCAACGACTACCTTTTGGGCCAAGGGGCGAAAGTTCTCATTCAAACCAGCCCGATCGGCCTCGGGCCCGCTGTCGCTCAGGCTCTGAACGATGAAGACTGCCTTGTGCTGCTTCCTGATTCCTTCTTCTTTCCTCAGTCGCCATCACCGCGCCTCTTGGCAGCCCTAAAGAGCAAAGCAGAACTGGCTATCGCTTTCAGAAATGTCTCCGACGACCTCGTCTCGCGGTACGGAATCGCTCAGATCGATGAAGAGGGAAGGCTGATCGGGCTTGTCGAAAAGCCGAAGCTGGAAAATGCTCCCAGCCGGTGGGCGGTGAATGGGCGCTACGCCTTTTCGGCAGAACTCTCGCTTTGGCTCAAAAACTGGATCACAGAACACGAACCCAAGCCGGGCGAACCAGAACTCCCCCTGACTCCGGCCATACAGGCGGCTCTCTTCGCTGGATTCACAGGCGAGGTTGTCAAGGTAAAAGAAGACGAAGTCCGGTTTGACTGCGGATCGCTTGAGGGGTACCGTCACGCTCAGGAAGTTTTTAGATGAGGGTGATTCAGGCTTCGGCTCCAGCAAGATGCGGAATTCTCGGTAATCCGAGCGATATCTACGGCGGCTTCGTGCTGAGCTGCAGCGTTCCGGTGCGAGCCACCTGCCGCCTTACTCTGGGCGAAACTGGTCCCTTGCCGGAAGACACTCGCCTTCTTGATGCGGCTCTGGCCAGATTCCCTCTAGAGGGTGATTGGAAGATCGAGTGGAGCACGGATATCCCTCGCTCAAGCGGACTCAGCGGCTCTACAGCCCTTCTCGCAGCCACTCTCGCCTGCATTCTTGTGGCAAGGGACGAAATCTATCGGCTTGCCGACCCAGTCGCAATGGGCGAACTGGTGAGGGATGTTGAAAGGCATGAGGCGAACATCATGTGCGGCTATCAGGATGCTCAAATGATCGTCAATGGGGGTTTGCAGTGGATGTCCTTCGCTGGAAAGCATCCGGTAAATCCTGGCCCCCATCCCACACTCACAAGCTTAGATTCAGAACTGCCCTTCCTGCTCATCACTACGGGCGTCGAGAGACTGAGCGGGTCCGTTCACGGGCCCATGGCTCAACGCTGGATGGATGGCGACAGCGAAGTGGTGGAGGCGATGGAGACGATCACCGAAATGGGTCGGCAATCCAAAGACTGGATTTTGAACAGTGATTGGGACAGCCTAGCTGAGGCGATGAACGAGAATCACCGACTTGTTGCCAACCTAGGCGGAAGCGGAGAGCCGATCGATAAGCTGATTGGTCTGGCCAAAGAGCACGGAGCCCAGGCGGCTAAGCTCGCCGGAGCGGGACTAGGGGGAACAGTGATTGCCCTCACCCACCAGCCAGAAGAACTGGAGGCAAAGCTAAGGGGCGAAGGCTACACGCGGTTCCTTCGCCCTCAACTGACTCAGGGTTTGCGGCTGGATGACCTGACTTCGTCGATGTAAACCCTGCGACCACCGAGCTTCGCGCTCTTGTAAATCGCCAGGATGACGGCGAGGGGCTCAAGGGCATCGCGGCCGGTCATGAAGGGCTGCTTTCCGGCCAAGACGGCCCGAGTGTAGTCTTCAATCTGAAGCCTGTGCTGCTCGCCCCAAATGGCGGTGGGGTCGCTGCTTCCGCCAGCCTTTTCTTCGCTCTTGTCGTGGACATGGACCGAAGGGGTGGGCTGTTTTTTGACTCCCTTGCCGTAGGGGGAATCATCCAGAGGGGCCTTGGGGTCCACTTCCCAGAACTTGATTCGGTCTCCTTCGATCAAGACAGAGCCGTACTCGCCATGAACTTCCAAACTCTCGCCCCAGCCGGGATAGCAGCTGGTCGAACCTCGAATAGTGCCGATTGCGCCATTTTTGTAGGTCACCAGTGCTCCGGCGATGTCTTCCACTTCGATGTTGTGGGTGGCGGTTCTGATCTGAGCCTGAACTGATTCAACGCCTCCCATCACCCACTGAACCATATCGACATAGTGAACTCCCTGATTCATCAGGCAGCCGCCACCGTCCAGCTTCCAGGTGCCGCGCCAATCGCCAGAATCGTAGTAAGCCTGGGTTCGATACCACTTAATCGTGGCGTCTCCGATGATCAGTCTGCCCAGCCCGCCGCCCAAAGCAGCTTCGCGAAGCTTCTGAATGTCATCGGCAAACCTGTGCTGACTGACACAGCCAAGGGTGACCCCTGCCGCCTCGCAGGCTTCAATCAGGCTGACGGCGGCCTTGTAGGTAATGTCAATCGGCTTCTCGCTAAGGACGTGCTTGCCTGCCGCTGCAGCCTTTTTGCCAATCGACGCATGGAGTCCGCTGGGGACAGCCAGGGTGACGGCATCGACCTGCTTGAAAAGGTCGTTCAGGCTGGTAGCTCGCTTGACATCAAGCTTCTTCGAAGCCTCCTTGCCCTTTTCTGGAACGATATCGTAAATGGCAGTCAGTTCTGCCTCAGCGACCCCTCGGATGGCGTCGGCGTGGGTCGGCAGAATAGCACCGCACCCAATGATTCCGAATTTCAGCTTGCTCATGATGTGGACTCTTGATCGAGAAGTGTTTTAAGGGCATCGACTGCCTGGCCAAAAAGTTCTGCGCCAGAAAAACCTCCTTGGCCCCCGGCGTAGGCGAGGTGAGGTTCTAGGGCGATGACTCCCGACCAGTTGTGTTTTGCCAGGACTCTAAAGGCTTCCAGCATGCGGGCGTCGCCTTGTCCGGCTGGGACGATTTTCTGGTCAGCTTTACTAAAGTCTTTAATGTGGACCGATTCCAAATGAGGAATCAGCCATCCAAACCAGTCATCAATCGGGTCGAGACCGATCATGACCGAATTGGAAAAGTCGAATACGTGCTTGAACTGGGGGCCGCCGAACTCTTGATGGATCAGCTTTGCAGCTTCGGGAAAGGCCCCGTAGAAGCGCGAATCGTTCTCGTGGAGAAGAACAATCCCTTCCTTCCTGCCCAGTTCGACCATGGGTGCCAGCCAGTCACGAACAATGGGGAAGTCTTCTGGACGGCCCTCGTTATTGACAACAGGGCTGAAGATTCTGATGCGATTGGTGCCAAGGTGGTGGGCGGCTTCGATGGCTCGAGCGAGCTTGTCCATTTCGCCCGCGAAGTTTTCGGGCTTGGCATCGACTTTGTTGACTGGTGAGCCGACACCGGCCACGGAAATGCCAGCATCTTCAGCTTGGGTCTTAACCTGCTTCAGTTCATCTGGGGTCAGGGTAGTGACGTTCTTGTCCCAAACGCTGCGAACTTCGATGCCGTTGAGCCCCTGAGCCTTGGCGGCAGAGACCTGCTCCTCAAGGTTGGGGCTGACTTCATCGATGAAGCCGGTGAGGCTGGTACAGAGGCTCCATAGACTCATAAGCTCAAGCATCCCCTATCTGGCCACTCAAGTCAACCTGCAGCCCTTATGGTTTGGCACTTTTCTGACACAACACTATCGATTCAGTTCATTGAAGGATAGTTTTAGGCCATTTATGAGTATCCTCACCTGTCATGTTTAGGGCCCTTCGTCCATTTCTGCTTTTGACTGCAGCTGCTTTGGCAGCCGGTTCCATGGCTCAAAGCAAGTTTGGAGCAGTTGATTCGATTAAACAGGATGACCTGAAAGCCCATCTCGAGTTCATCTCTCACGATCTGCTGGAGGGCCGAAACACTCCAAGCAAGGGTCTTGAAATTGCCGCTCATTACATTCAGGCCAATCTGAAGCTGTGGGGCGTAAAGCCAGGCGGCACCAAAGGCTATTTTCAGCACTTTAATGTTCGCACCCGCGAAGGCCAGGCAGAAACCTACAATGTCATCGGCATTGTCGAAGGCACCGATCCGGTCCTGAAGAACGAGTACGTTCTGGTTGGCGCTCACTACGACCACATTGGTGTGAGGGCCAACGGAGAAGACAAAATCTTCAACGGAGCTGACGACAATGGCTCTGGAACTGTTGCTCTGCTTGAGATGGCCCAGGCTCTAGCTCAGGGCCCTAAGCCAAAGAGATCAGTCATGTTCGCCTGGTTTTCTGGCGAAGAACGAGGGCTGCTGGGGTCAGAGTTCCATGCTGCCAACCCGACGGTGCCGCTCGACAAGATTGTCACTGTGCTTAACCTAGATATGATCGGCCGAAGCTGGACGCCAGATATGGGCGAGGCTCTTAAAAGCCAGGTCTCTGCTGCCGACGGGATCTTCGTCATTGGTTCAAAGCTGATGAGCACCAGACTGGGGCAGATCAGCGAAGATGTGAACAAGAACTTTCTGAAGCTTAAGTTCGACTACAAATACGACGATCCTTCAGACACTCAGAGGCTTTTCTACCGCAGCGACCACTACTCTTACGCTAAGCGGGGGATTCCGGCGATTTTCTATTTCGACGGGCTCCACCCTGACTATCATCAGGTGACTGACGAAGTCGCAAAGATGGACTTCCCTAAGTTGGAGATGGTAACGCGCACCATCTTCGCTACTGCTTGGACTGTGGCGATGGAGAAAGAGCGGCCCAAGGTTGACAAGGTTCTGGATCGCTGAGTCGAGAGCGCAAAAAAGAGCGGACTCGTAAGAGTCCGCTCTTTTTTTGTACCAAACCAGGCTCTTAAGGAATCAGTTCGCTCTTCAGCTTTCCGTTCACAGGCTCAGGAGCGCCAGGAATGGGAGCGTTCTTCACATCGGCTTCTGACTTAACGGTCAGGCCGTTGGTGGTGTCCAGCCAGACTGTTCCCTTGGCGCTGGCAGGAAGGTCGCCTTCGGTTTCCTTCACTTCCATGGTGATCTTAATAGTCTTCTTGCCAGCCACATCTTCAAGAGCTTCGGCCTTGTACTTGCCGCTCATGGCTCTGGTGCCCTTTTCGCCATTGGCGGGTGCGGTCCAAGTCCACTCATCGCCCACCTTGATGGGGGCTTCTGGGCGGAAGATGGTCAGAAGGCTGGCGTTTCGGTAGGTGTCGGGGCCGGCCGCTTCGCCAAGAATTTCCTTGATCGTTCCGTCGAGGTTGGTTTTGGTCTTGGTGGCGCCCATGTCAGGCATTTCCATTTCCTGGCCTCCAACGTCCAACGATCCCTTGGTTTCGCCGCTCTCAGTGACGATCACGCCTTCAGCGACATCAAGCACCGTGGTGGTCTGGGTGTAGGTTGCCTTAACATCCATGCCCATCAGACTCAGGGTTCCTGTAAATTTGTACTTAAGGACCGTGTCCTTTTTGGGCGCGACACGAAGGCTCAGCGTATCCTGGGCAGCGATAGCGAAGGCTGCCGAGGCCATCAAAAGCCCGGCGAAAAGAATCTGGCGAGTGCGAATCATTGTGGTTCTCTCGAAAAAGTTGTGCGCCGGGCGTTTCCGTGCGCTCTCCTGTTCTACCAGTCTTCAAGACGCTTTGGTTTCGGTATGGGTTCACATTTGGGACCCGGGGGTAGCATTCATAAATGCCATCGATGCCGTCGTTCGTGCCTCAGCCGGTCAAAGCCGAACTTCTGCCCAGCAGCTTTCGCCTGACATCTAAAACCGCCATCAGTTTTTCACCTGATGATAAGGGCCTGGCCAACTTGATTCAGAGAGAAATCGCCTCTTTTTCAGGCTGGAATCTGCCGCTTAAGTCAGGCGGATCGGATGGAATTGTTCTCAAAAGGGTCAAGGATCTCACTCTTTTGGGTTCTTATCGTCTGAGGATCGACCCTAAGACCGTCACGATTGAAGCGGCATCCGGCGAGGGCCTTCTCAACGGATTTCAGACCTTCCGGCAGGCCCTTCCGGCTGAAGCAACTGCCACACGACCAGTCAAGGGTGTTGTCTGGGAAGCGCCCTGCCTGATCGTCGAGGATTCTCCTCGGTTCCCCTGGCGCGGAGCGATGCTGGATGTTGGCAGACACTTTATGCCTGTCACCTTTATCAAGCGCTTCATCGATCTTCTGGCGATCCACAAGCTCAACGTCTTCCACTGGCATCTTACGGAAGACCAAGGCTGGCGCATTGAGATTAAAAAGTGGCCCAAACTCACCGAAGTTGGAGCCTGGCGAAAGGAGACCATCATTGGGCGCCCCCGGGACAATGCTGTCTTTGATGGCATTCCTCACGGCGGCTTCTACACCCAAGAAGAGATCAAGGAAGTCGTCGCCTACGCTGCCGAAAGGCACATCACTGTCGTGCCAGAAATCGAAATGCCTGGCCACGCTCAGGCAGCGATCGCGGCCTATCCCCAGTTTGGCTGTTCGCCTGTTCCTCTCGAAGTCATGACCACCTGGGGCGTCAGCGACAACGTCTACAACGTTAAAGAAGAAACCTTCGCCTTCCTTTTCGAGGTGCTCGAAGAAGTGCTGCAGCTCTTCCCCTCAAAGTTCATCCACATTGGCGGAGACGAGTGCCCCAAAACCCAGTGGAAAGCTGACGCTCACGCGCAGGAAACCATGAAGAAGAATGGGCTGAAGAACGAAGAAGAGCTTCAGTCTTGGTTCATTCGAAGAATCGACAAGTTTCTGGACGAAAGGGGCCGCAGGCTGGTCGGCTGGGATGAAATTCTCGAAGGCGGCTTGGCCGAAGGGGCCACTGTCATGGCTTGGCGGTCAATGAACTACGGCGTTGAAGCGGCCGAGCATGGCAGCGATGTTGTCATGTCGCCCACCTCTCACTGCTACTTTGACTACTACCAGGCGAGAAATCAGGAAGGAGAACCAATCGCTATCGGTGGATATCTGCCTCTAAGAACTGTCTACTCTTTCGAGCCTGTTTCGCCAAAAATTCCGGCTGAGAAGATTCACCACGTTCTTGGAGGTCAAGGAAACCTTTGGACCGAGTACATGAAGGATGACCGTAAGGTCGAGTACATGGCCTTCCCCCGGATCTGTGCTTTGTCTGAGGTCTGTTGGTCTCCTGCCAATAGGCGAGATTGGTCCGGATTCAGAACTCGGCTTGCCCCCCATCTTCAGAGGCTCGATCAGAGAAAGGTCAATTACCGATCCCTTGATGAAGAGGAATCAACTCTTCTCGCCAAGTGGGAATCGGGCAAGGTCTCGGATAAGTTCAGGGTTGAGACTTGGGACATCACGAACGGTCTTGCTGGCCTCACTGGTTCCGGCAAAATCGTCTTCCAGTACGTCGCTGGCGGAAACAGGCTCGATATCGAATGGATCGAGATCCTGAAAAACGGAACCGTGATTCAGAGAGTCGAACAGTACGGAATTTCTGGCTTCTTCAACCGAGATAATCGTTACGGCGTCACTATTCCCGCGCACGGCAAGGGCGATAAGATCGAGCTACGTGCGAGTGTGAAGGGCGACGGGGGAAGCGATTCCAGCGGCGACATCACCTGGGTCATCCCCTCAATCTAGCTGAACTTGGCCCTCCCTTCCCACCGGCTAAGTGGGAGGCGAGGGCCATCCAGTTTCACTCACTTTTTTAGGATCAGGATTCCTGGTCGGGTTCTTTTGCGTCTGGTCTTGGCATTCGCAGTTCAACCTGAAGAAGGGGCGGCAGGGGTTTTGAGGGCAGAGTCTGGTACCAGTAGGCGACTGAGCTCATATCCAGGCTCAAAGCATTAGCTTCTCCGTGTTCTATCGAAACCCTGATTGAATTTCTAAACCGGATGGGGTCTTCAATGTGCCAGCGGTACATCGATTGCTTGCCCTTCCAGTGCCATCCATCTGGCCCTTGGGTCGTGTGGTGAAGCCCCGCGTAGGGTCCGCAGAATTCCTGAGTCGGGCCAAAGGCGGTGCAGAAGTAATCTTCTGTGCCTGTGCCGTGTAGACGAGGGGGCCAGGGCTCGCCATCAATGACGATCATGTCGTCGCCTTCGCCGTACCAATCGTTGCCGACTCTCTGAAAGGCATCGATGTTGAGGTGACAGCCAACGTAAACACCAGAACCCTCTGCTTCAAGAATCAGATAGTTTTCTTTATCGCTCAGGTTGGGGCGGCTTCGCCAGACATCAAGATAAGTTTCTGGAGTCAGCTTTTCGGTCATCCAGCCTTCGGTCGGGTTTTCTCTGCGCCAAAGGGCGTGAAACCTCCCCACGTCTTTGCCAGGAGCTTCTGGCCATGATTCGTAGTCGATGTAGAAGTAAAGGTTGACAGGCACCTCTCCCTGGTTTTCCACCTCAACGCGGCAGGTGCTGAAGGGCATCGCCCACCAGCAGTTCATGCTTCGTCCATCTTCCGGCATCATCTGCAGGGGCAGCGAAGACCAGTTCTTAAACAGCCCGTGCCCGAGTCCGAAAAAGTCTCCAAGGGGGCACTCGATGCTGGGGTGTTCCTGTCCATCCCACCAGAACCTGATCACAAGCTGGCGCGGGAAGAGGTCGTTGTTGCCAACCGTCATCCAAATGTGCTTGATGCAGCCTGGCAGGTCTTCACAGAGGAGAGTCTTTGCCTCTCCTGCTGCCAAAACCCACCAGTCTTCGTTGCCGCCCGTTTGATCCCAGCTTGACGCGCGCCTCGATTCGAAGTCGCGCAGAAAGGGAAGACTGCCAAGTGAAGAGCCGCCCATCATCAGTTAGATTGTGACGGCTCTCGACACCAGTTTCACCCCTTATCTTAATCCGCTTTGCCAGCAAGAATTCCGTAAAAGGCTGCCGCCGGACCGATGTTTTGGTGAACCGTGAACTCGCTTCCCATCGGCGAACAGCGGTTGCTGAACCATTGTTCATTGCCTGGCCAGTCTTCTATCTTGGCGGGATAGATGGTTTTGTAGGGCCAGAACTGCGACCAGGGCCCTTCACCGCTGCGACCTTCGTTTCGCCAAGGCGAATAGGGAATCAATCCCGGATGGTATCTGCCCTTGCCGTTGTACCAAGCATCCATGTGAAAGATTTCCCTTGGATAGCGCTCCCCGACACCCGTGATCCAGGTTTGGTTGAGCGAGTTGGTCCCCAAGAAGTAGTCAGCCGTGGTGCAGAGCACAGAGAAGAAGGCTTTTGAGGCGGGCGGATCAGTCTGCTTCGTGACTGCGTAGGCAACGGCTGTCTCCAGAACGACGGGAGTCGTCTGCTGACCAACCAGCATGGGGAAGTTGAAGTTTCCTCCCCACCGCAAAGCTCTCTTCTCAGCCGTATTCGGGCCACCTTCTAACGCCGTGTTGAGAAGAGCTCTACTTGGAATCGCCCCTGCCTCGGATGAGAAGGGTTTGACTCCGCCGCCCAGAGCCGCGACCATGGCTGGGTAGGCATCAACATCCCAGACCTGGCTCCATTCGTTCAGGTGCTTGGTGTCCTCGGCAAACTGATTCTGGTACTGGTCATCGCCTGTGATTCTAAAGAGCGACGCCGCGGCATAGGCTCGGTGTGGCTTTACCGAAGCCTCGTCTCCTGGCTTTGTATTGGCTTTGGCCCAAGCAAAGGATTCTTTCGCTTCCTTCACCCAGTCAACTCCTTCCGGATCGGCCACCTTGGCGAGCTTGTAACAGTGAGCCAAGTGAGCGGCAACTCCTGCGTACCTGTAGGTTGAGACGGGGTCTTCACCTGCCACTGCCCAGATTCGGTTGGTATCCAGGTAGCTGGGGACCCCTTCGCCATCCCCGCCAAAGGCATCTCCGGCAACCCGGAAGCTGACTCCACCTGTGCCCCACTTCTTTTTCATCAGCTCCTGGCGGAGTCTGTGGCCATAGCGAGGCAGCCAAGCCGCTTCATCCAGCAAGTCCGGCACTTTGTTTCCGCTTTCAGGGGTGTTAAGATCACCATCCTTGAAGTTCTCAGGAGCCACTTCATAAGCGAAGAGGAGTTCTTGGGCGACTCGAAGGTGGGTGGTATAGCCATCCCAATCTCCCGCGTCCTGATACCAGCCAAAAGTGTCTTCCAGGGCTCCCTTAAAGCCTTTCTCCAGAACTTCTTTGGTTCCGCCTTCACTGCCCCATTCCTGTTCACGAACCGTGGTGTACATCAGCTTGCCTTTGAAGCCAGGTGTCAGCTTGGTGTTATGCGGTGCTGGCCGAGTGAACTCGGTGTAGGGGGCTTTGAGTTCGATTCCTGACCTATTGTGATAAAGCGCTCTGGCCGTGTGATAGAAGGCTGGCCGCAAGACCTTGGCTCCGATCTCGAAGGGGAAAGACCTGCCTAGAGCTGGGACAGAAAGCACATAGCTGCCGGGAGTTGAGAAGCTGGAAAAATCGCACTCATAGACAGCCGCCTTTAGAAAGCTGCCATGGGGCGGTGAATCGTTGACGTGGCTTGTTTCTTGGTTGCTTGCCGGCTTTCTGAACTTGATTTCTCCTGTAAACACCTTGCTGCCATCGGATTCCTTGAGAAGATGAAATGGTTTGCCAGCGTAATCCTTAAAATCAAGAGATCCCAAATCGCCAGCCCAGTGGTAGAGGTAGCCAAACTTGGCCGGAGCCTGAGGGAGGTAGCCGAGCAGATTGACGTGGAGCGATTCCGTTCTGCATTTCGCGGCACTAAAGGTCAGGTGCCCGGCAGGTTTATCCAAGCCCAGAGCGGGAAGGTTGATTCGGTAGCTGCGACCCTCGGCCAAAGGCTTGGGAAGCTGCAGATAGATCCAATGTTCCTTGGCGTGGTCTTTGCGGCTGTTGACCGCTTGTCCATTTGCCCAAGAATCAACAAACCAAGCGAACTGAGTGCCCTTGGACTTTCTTCCAACTTTGGTTGGTCTGACTGCAGATGAAAACTGGGCATCATCTGAGCTGGTGACGGCGTAGCTTGCCGGGGAAGAGGCGGCAGCGACATTAAGGTCTGAGGCCAAAACCTTTTCGTCGGATCGCTTCTGGCCCTTGCCGTGGTGAATCACTTCGCCTTCATCGATGTGAATCATGATCAGCTGGCTGTGGACCGGCAGAACTTCGACCAGTTTTGGGGCTGGGATCGCCTGTGATCCCATGAGCAGGAGGCTTGTTGTCAAGACCATCTTCTTTATAGTAACCGAACATTCGCCGAAAATGATACAAGTGTATCGAAACACTTGAAAAATGTCCTTTGACGGTTAGTCTGAAGCAGAGGGGCGATCCTGAGAGTATTCTGAAGGTATGCACTTGGGTCTGGAAGGAAAAGTGGCGATGGTGGCGGCTGGCACCAAGGGGATTGGTTTGGCCATCGCCAAGGGTTTGGCTGAAGCTGGATGCCTGGTTTCAATCTGCGCCCGAGACACAGCCAACTTCCATGCTGTGCTGACTGTTTTGGGGCAGGAGCACCGCGCCTACCCCTGCGATGTAAGCCGAGTTGAAGAGCTTGAGGCTTGGTACGACTTGACGGTGAAGGAACTGGGGCACCCTCAGATCCTCATCACCAACACGGGCGGACCCCCTGCCGGAATCTGGCCTGATATGACGGACGAGCAGTGGCAGGCGGGGTTCGAGTCGACTCTGCTTAATGTCATCCGACTTGTCCGTCTTGCCTCGCCGAAAATGAAGGCCGAAAGGTGGGGAAGGATCATTCACATTTCCAGCCTTGTTGCGGTGGAACCCAATCCAATTCTGCCTATCTCATCGACCCTGCGTTCTGGCCTTATGGCCCTGACTCGGCTTCAGGCGACCGAACTTGCTCCACACGGTGTGACGGTCAATGCCGTCCTGCCTGGCCACACACTGACTGATCGGCAGGTTCATTTGGCCGAGATTCGAGCAGAGAGAGAGGGGCACACAGTCGAGGAAATTCTGAGGATGCAGGCTGAATCTGTTCCCATGAAGAGGCTCGCTGATCCAAGCGAAATCGCCCACCCGGCCCTCTTTTTGTGCAGTCAAGGAGCCAGCTACATTACAGGCACAAGCCTGCTGGTCGATGGTGGTTTGACAAAGGCCCCACACTAAAAGCTTCATCAGTTTCAGCCGATGGATCTGCCTCTTCTGAGGGGTAAACCTGCCAAATGCAGAGCAGCAATGGGAAGATTCGCGGGGCAGTAATTGGCTATGGGGGCGCCTTTGGCATGGGGCGTCAGCACGGAAACCACATGAAGGCGGCAGGCATGGATTTTGTGGCTGCCTGCGACACCGATGCAGCCCGAATGGAAGCTGCCTCTGCCGAAAACCCCGGCATCAGAACCTATCTGGATTACCGCGACCTTTTGAAAGATGAGGAGGTTGATCTCGTCACGGTTATCCTGCCTCACAACCTGCATGCCGAAGTGGCTATTGCCTGCAGCGAAGCCGGAAAGCACGTGATTGTCGAAAAGCCTATGTGTCTCAGCACAGCCGAGGCAGATGCCATGATCGCCGCCGCCAAGAAAGCGGGAAAGATGCTGAGCGTCTACCAGAATCGGCGCTGGGATGGCGACTTTAACACGATTAAGAAGCTGATCATGGAAGGCACGATCGGCGACATTGTCAGCCTGGAGCTTTCTATGGGAGGTTTTGGCAAGCCAGGTGATTGGTGGCGAAGCGACAAGGCGATTGCTGGCGGAATTCTTTTCGATTGGGGCGCTCACTGCATCGACTGGACTCTCGCCTTGGTGCGATCTGAGGTCGCAGGGGTTTTTGGTCACCTTTACAACGGAGCCTGGCCCAGCGCCACGATCGAGGACCACGGGGCAGCCATTATCAGGTTCAAAAACGGAGCCTTGGCCGAGATCACTGTCTCGCAAGTCGCCTCGATCCACCGCCCCATGTGGCGGATTTTGGGCACGAAAGGAGGCTTGACCTGCCACTGGGGCGAGCCCGTTACTGTGAAGGTCGACCACAACGGCCACCTCGCCGAGTTCAAGGTGGATAGGGGGCAGGACAAGTGGGATGGCTACTACGGCAACATCGCGGACCACCTCTACAACGGGGCAGACTTGGTCTGCAAGCCAGAAGAAAGCCGCCGAATCATTTCGATTATTGAGGCGGCGGAGAGGTCGGCCGCTTCGGGACAGGTCGAGATGCCGGTCTAGCAAGAGACATTTTATAAGTAATGGGTTATAATTCGGTATGGCTCGTCTGTTTGTCGAGTTTGATCGAGCGGTGATAGAAAAGGAGTGGCTAGCTCTGAGGTGGTCATCTGAACAAGATGCCGCCAAGCTTCGCTATTGTCTCGAGCGTTATGAGGAATCTGGCGATGAAAACCCTTCTCCAGCTTTGATAAAAAGCTTTGGGGGTGGATTGAACGAGCTGCGACACGTAAACGGGCGGTTTTCTGGCAGAGCCTTTTTCAGTCGGCAGACCAAGAGCCCAAAGGGTTCGATAGCGCTCAGTCTGTGGCTGCTTCATATATTTCGAAAAGAAGGTCAGGCCACGCCAACCCGTTCTATCGATTTGGCCAAGTCGCGAATGAAAACTGTTGAAGGAGAGAACAGATGAGTTTTTTGGATGAGCTTCATGCCGATGCCATGCGAGAATCCGAAGAGTATCGGCTTGGGTACTTAGCCGAGGTTGCTAAGTGGGAGAAGATTGATCTCCTGCGGCGGGAAATTCTGGCTGACCTAACCGCACGCCGCAAGAGGTTGAAACTTTCCCAGAAGGATCTGGCCGCAAAGATTGAGACATCCCAATCTTTTGTGTCTCAGATAGAAAAGGACAAGACCTCTGTATGCCTCAGCACCTTAATAGAACTTGCCGAGGCCCTGGATCTCGAAATCCAATTGGTGCCTAAGGCGGCTGAGGCGACTCAATCTGACCAGATGAGAGAAGGGATTGCGGCGGAAACTCCTGGCAAGTACTCATCTGCCCCAAAACAGACAACCTCAAAAAACAAAAAGCCTAAGGAAAGTTGACTTTCCTTAGGCTTTTTGTTAGATAAAGCCTTAAGCCTTTCGTCTGCGCTTTGCCGCGAGAGCAGCAATGCCAGCTCCAAGCAAAAGCATCGTTGCCGGTTCTGGAACTGGAGCAGCGTACTTGACGACTCCCATGCTTCCATCTGACATAAGGACAGTCGCTTCCTTAATATCGTAGGTCACGGCTCCAGGTGCATAGAGCAGGAGAGTTGAGGTGGATGAAGGCGCCAACCCGTACATTCCGAGTTCATTGCCTTCGTAAAGGAATTCGTACTGGCTCGGAGTCGATTCCCCACCAATCAGGTTCAACTGAGTGGCGATAACGCCGGGGGAGTTTCCAATGATCTGACTCCAATAGGGGAGATCGAAGCCAGACCAAGATGGCAGGCCACCCTGGAACATGTCGAAAGTTACACTCTCGATTGGTTTGCCAGCAAAGGGGGGATAGACGCCGAACTGCTCCCCATTCTTAATCTCGTACTTGAAGAACTGTCCTTCAAGAATGCCATCTCGGTTGAAGTCTGCTCCGTACACAGCAGAGTCGATCGTGACCTTTCCGCCGGAGATCGTGATCGTGTCGCGAAAGTTTGAGGCTGGATTGTAGTAAGCCTCCGTGTTGATCGCAGGAATAACGCCTTCAGGAACTTCACCACTCCCCTGCGTCCAGCCAGGTTGAGCGAACCCGGCACTCACAATCAGCATCGAGCCGAGAAGTATTGCTGCTACTTTCTTCATAACGCCTTTATCGTAGACCGATTTAAGAGTCAGTCTTTGGCATGGGACTCAGAGTTTTGCTGGAATTCCAAAACTACAGTATAAATACTAGTGAGAAAAGACAAAGAGCTGTGGGATTCCGATTCGGAATGGAAGCAGGCTCAAACTCAAGAGACGGCTTGAAATGCCCTTTTCAACAAAAAGTAAGCCAGGGGCCAACTCAATATCCCTGGCTCACCCTGTCATGTCATGGCTTGGCAGTGCCCGCCGACATCGTGTCTGTGTTCAAAATCAGCGGAAGACCGTTCTTTCCGCTTCCCACCACCACGATCTTTGAGTTCGGAGATTCTGCCAGTTTCAGAGTCGCCTCAATGCCCTTGAAGGCCAGAAGCTTATCCGTCAGGCCAGCGTTCACGATTCTCTGGTAATCACTGATGCCCTGAGCCTCAATTCTCAGCCTGGCCGCCTCTTGGCGTTCCTTCTGAAGAACGTATTCCATTCTCAGAGCATCCTGTTCAGCTGTCAGCTTGGCTTCGATAGAATCTTTCAGCTTTTGTGGAAGCTCAATGTTTCTCACCAGAACCTGCTGAATGATAAAGGCGTCAGGCTTGTAGTCATCAGTCTTCGTCAAAATGTCTTCAACATATTTGCTTAAACTCTTTGTGATGCTGAGGACAACCTGATCTCTCTTGCTTGAGTAGGCTTCTTGAGCAGTGTAGAGTGACACGGCATCGCGAACGGCAGCTCTTGAAGCCGGCCGAATGATCTTTGTCACAAAGTCTTCACTTGTGCCAATTGTTCGGTAGAGCCAAGGCACTAAGCTGGGGTTGGGGCGGTAGTTGATGGTGACATCAATCGGAAGAGGCAGGCCATCTTTGCTCAGAGCCAATATTGCGTCATCTCCCGAGACGGCCCCTTCACCTGAGGTGCGGGTCATGGTGTATTCCTCGGTTCGGATAGAAACCGATTCAACCGAGGCTAAGGGGTTGATAAGGTGCAGACCCTCTCGAATAGGTTCATTGCTCACCTTTCCAAAAAGTCGCACAACTCCAACCGAGCCTGCTTGAACGACAACAACTCCAGAAGAGATTGCCAGGAGAATGCCGATCGCGAGAACGACAAGGCCCGCTTTTTTCGAGTACTGAGCCTGCTCAGCGGGAATTTTAGATGCCAGCAGCGCGATGCCGGCGAGAATCAAAAGCGCTCCGAATAGGAACATGTTGATTGATGAGGAGATCCTCAATCACAAGTACGGACCAGACCCCATCCGGGATTCTGGTCCGTACTTTCGTCACTGGTGTTTTTGACTTTTAATCGAGCGAAGGCTTGACCTTAGCCACAAAGTCGGCCAGGGTCATGGCGCCCCAGTCGCCTTCTTCCCTTGATCGCACCCCGACCGTGCCAGCTTCAACGTCGTTGTCTCCGACGATCAGCATGTAGGGCAGCTTCTGCTTCGAGTTCTCTCGAATCTTCTTGTTCAAAGATTCGCGCCTTTCGTCAATCGAAACTCGCAGGTTCATGCCAGTCGAAGGCACCTCAGCGAAGGGCAGCTGGTCTCCTTCTGGCTCAAGGCTGGGCTTGTTGAAGCCCTGCAGAGCGTTGGCCAGAGCTCGAGCATAGGCAACGTGGCGGTCAGCAATTGGCAGAATCGCGACTTGAACGGGGGCCATCCAGAAGGGGAAGGCGCCCGAATACTGTTCGGTCAGCAGGCCGATCATTCTTTCCAAGCTGCCAAAGGGGGCTCGGTGAATCATGATTGGGCGGTGAGGCTGGCTGTCTTCGCCGATGTATTCCAGCTCAAACCTTTCGGGCAGGTTGTAGTCAACCTGAACCGTGCCCATCTGCCACTCACGGCCCAGAGCATCCTTAATGATCAGGTCGAGCTTGGGGCCGTAAAAGGCTGCGTCGCCAGCAGAAACAAAGTGTTCCAGACCCATGCTGGTGCAGGCTTCGATAATGGCGTTTTCGCTTAGGCGCCAGTTCTCATCGTGGCCAATGTACTTTGAACTTTCTGGATCACGAGTGCCGACCCTTGCCTTAAAATCTTTAAGGCCAAGCTTGTCCAAAACCCGCATCATCAGGCTGACAACGCCCTTGAACTCTTCCAAAAGCTGATCTGGCCTCACAAAGAGGTGGGCGTCGTCCTGAGTAAAGCCACGGACTCGAAGCATTCCTGCCAATTCACCACTCTGCTCATAGCGGTAGACTGTGCCGAACTCGGCATAACGAATCGGCAGATCTCGGTAGCTTCTAAGATTTGACTTGTAAATCTCGATATGGAAAGGACAGTTCATTGGTTTGAGAATGAATGTCTCATCCTCATCGTCCTCCATAAAGGGGAACATCTTTTCCTTGTAGGTTAACAAGTGTCCCGACTTTTCGTAAAGCTTTTTGTTGGCAATGTTAGGAGTCACAACCCCTTCGTAGCCTCGCTGAACCTGTTCCTCACGCAGAAACTGTGTCATCACCTCGCGCAGAACTGTGCCCTTAGGCAGCCATAAGGGCAGTCCGGGCCCAACCAAAGGAGAGAACATAAAGAGGCCCAATTCTCTACCGAGGATTCTGTGGTCTCTTTTCTTAGCTTCTTCCAGGTTGTGCAGATACTGGGCCAGATCATCTTTCGTTTCAAAGGCCGTTCCGTAAATTCTTGTCAGCTGCTTGTTCTTAACATTCCCCCGCCAATAAGCGCCGGCAATTGACATCAGCTTAAAGTGTTTAATCTCTTTGGTTGATTCAATGTGAGGGCCTCGGCAGAGATCGATAAAAACGTGCTCTTGCCCAGATTTATCTGTGCCTCTCTGCTCGTAGAAAGAAATCTCGTCGCCTTCAGGAACTGCATCAAGAAGCTGAAGCTTGTACTCAGCGTTTTCAGGGCCCTGACCATTCGTCGTATCTTCCAGAATAATCCGCTTGGCTTCTTCTCGGCTGGCGGTTCTGCGGACGATAGGCATATCCAGCTTCGCCAGCTCTCTCATTTTTAAGGTGATCTTTTCAAGATCCTCTTCCTTGATGGGGGCGGCAAAATCGATGTCGTAGTAGAAGCCATTTTCGATCGGGGGGCCGATCGAAAGTCGTGCGCCAGGATAAAGCTCCGTCACGGCCTGGGCCATGAGGTGTGCGGCGGAATGCCGCAGGCGATAAAGATGCGATTCTTCGTAAAGAGCCGAAGCCATTAGTTTTTTCCTCCCCGACAACGGGATCGAATTGTCGAAGACAATGTACCTTTGCCCCCGAACCTTATTGGGCCCGGAAAAGTCAGAATCATTAAGATGAGAGCTCTTGCCATGTTCAGCCTTGCCGCCTTGTGCGGAACGGCCCTGGCCCAAACGCAGGGGCAAGACTTTACGGCTCGGCAGATCATGGCCGAGGCACTGGGCCAGCTGCGCATGCAGACTGCCTTTTCAGTTCAGATGACAGGAAACGAGACCTTTGATAAGGTCATTGTTCCAACCTACGTCGTCGCAGGTTTTCAAAGAGGGGCTCTAAACTCAACCCAGACCGCCTGGCTGGAGGTTCGAACCTATCGGGACAACCAACTCACCCACCGCATGGCGGGAGATGGTGAAAATCTATGGGCATGGACCGCCCGCACCAACGATTACGCATCTTCTGCCTACCAAGCCATTGGCGATTCGCGGAGCGATTTTCTTTCCCGATTGATGAGCAGCTCGGCCCGCTGGACTTCGCGGGAAGCCGATTTTGCGGTCCGGCTGATAGCAGATATCTATCTTGGGTCGTCGGCACAAGTTGAACGCTGGTCGCCCTGGATCGGCATGCCGACCACGACCACGGTCGAAATTGCTGAGCGAGCCTGCACGATCTATCTTGGCCAGTCAGCACAAAATGCATGGCTTCGCTATGATCTGACTCGCAGCGAGGAAGGTCAGCCCTGGCAGCTTGTTTCTGTCAGCTACGAAAGGCAGACAGTCATCAAGAAGAAGCCGGAAGTCATTTCTTGGACGGCAGAGATTCTTCCTGGCGTTGTTCCGAATGATGTGAGCTACACCTTCATGCCTCCCAACCGGGCTCGCCCTCGTGCGACTGGCGGGATGTAAAGGGGTTCGCGCTTCACAGCTGCCTGCTGAACCACGGCCCTTTGCATGAGTTTTTGTCACTTGACCGCAGGTTGATCTGGAGGGGCACCCCACTTCAGGTGTTCCTGTTCAGGGGCGCAGCCCCTGCCACCCAAGCCACCCTTGGTTCGAAAAGGTTTCGGAATCCATCCCATCGAGTGGCCCCGAGGAACGAGGGGACGCTTGATGGGAGAGAAAAAGACACCCTCTTCCCAGGAAGAGGGATGGGGTGTTGGCTCTTTCAGTGACTTTGGGAGCAAGGCATCAAGGTTTATGGGTTCATTTCCACTGGTCACGGACCAGTGGCACCCTGTCAAAACATTGCATGAATCCGGGGCTGCTGCTCATTCTTCGCAGCCATCCCCGGCCACCCCTACCTTGTGATAACAAGAAAAGTACATTGAAGATGAACACTCCTGGCTCAGCAGAGCTGAACCAGGCCACAAAAATCTTGATCGCAAGACCCAAGACAAGCCGGTAAGAAATGAGGGGAACCGCCCTGGTCCCCGATCTTCCCACCCCGCCCGGTACCATCCACCCCGCTTCTGCGTCAAATAGAAGCAGGTGCATACCGAAGTGTTAGAGCAGGCAGGGGGCGCGCCCTTTGATGACGACTTGATCCTGGTTGACAAGGTCATCGAGGGGGATGCTGCCGCATTCCAGGCCCTCTACGAAAAATACTACGACAAGGTCTACGCCATCGCCAGAGGAATTCTGCTTGATTCCGAAGAAGCCAGCGACGCAGTGCAGGAGATCTTCACCCTCGTCTTCCGAAAGGCCAACAGGTTCGACAGAAGGTCGAAGTTCAGCACCTGGCTCTTCAGAATCGCTGTCAACCGCAGCATTCAGCAGTCTCGGCGAGTCAAGTTTAAGCGAAACCAGGTCCCTCTTAGCGATGTTTTAGAAGAGCCAAGCACAGAACCCCAGGTGCTGGTTCACGAACCCGCTGTCGCAGAAGCAATGGCGAAGCTGCCACCTCCCGATAGAGCGATTCTCACCCTTTTCTACTGGGATGAGCTGAGCTTGGCTGAGATTGCCGACAGCCTTTCCTGCAGCCCAAATGCAGCCAAAACCCGTCTTTTTAGAGCAAGAGAACGATTTAGAGCCTATTACGAAGAGGCCGCTGGGGAGGTGGATGTTTGAACAAGCTGCCGCAGGAAATTGATGATCTGATGTGGGAGGTCGCTGAAAACGAGACTCCCGAACTCATGGATGATTTCGCCGCCCGCTACCCTGAGCATAAGCAGGAGCTTCTGAGGCGGATCAAGATGGTGCGCGGGCTCAAAGGGGCAAGGCCAAAATCGGCAAAACCCAAAGCTGCCTTCAAACCCAGGCCTTACGAGCCGCCTAAGGTGACAATGAGCCCCTGGGGAGCCATAGGAATTGCGGCAGTCCTCATCGTCACTGGTGTCATGGCAGGAATCGGCATTCAAAGCCTTTTCTTCCCCAATCCGCCCCAGACAATTGCCGTCAAAAAGTCGAGTGCTGAAACCGACGGTCAAGACCTCGAAAGGTCAACCTGGATTCCGAGCCCTCCGCCTCAGGTGCAGGCTGCTGATTCGGCTGCTCCTCCAAAAGAGCCAGAAGAGGCGCCAGGCATCGTGGCCCCAATGGATATGAGGATCACGGTCATCAACGAGAGGGCAAGGCTGAGCCAGATTCTAAACGAAGTGGCAGTTAAGGCGGGAATCAAGCTTCAGGCTGCGCCGGGAATGCCAGAAATGGATGTTGCCGTGGAGTATCGAGACCAGACTGCTTTGGCGATCCTCAACGATTTGGGGCGCACCTGCGGATTCACTCCGCTTCGTCAGACTGACTCGGAAGCTCTCCTGATTCCTACTGTAGATAGAGAGAATCCGCCAAGAGGAGTTTTGAACGGCTCGACTGGGCTAAGTGCCGAGGGCGCAGGTGAATCTTCAACGCTCCCAGCCCCAGCATTAAGCGGAAGAATCGGCCGCTGACGAAGATTCCTGAAGCTTGGCTATAATCGTTGTGGGGCAGGGGGCAGCAAAGGATGTCGGAAGATAGAGTCAAACTCAAAGTCACGCAGGTTGAACGAAGCCAGGACGTAAAAGAAGTCATCGGGATGAGAGTTGGTCTCTCAGTCATTCCCGGTGTCATTGCCCTGATTCTCGGCTGCCTTATGGCCTTTATGTACAAAGGTCAGGGTGCTGGCCTCGGCTGGGTTTTGGTTCTCGGCGGTGTTGGCGCAGTTGGCTACGGCCTTTATCAGCTGCTTCAAACCCGCAAAGTCTCAGAATTCAGACTCGTCTGTCCTTTCTGTCAAGCCACCAACGTGCTGACCGCCGAGCCCAACGTGGATGTACGGTGCACAGACTGCTCTCGCATGATCCCCATCGAGGTTGGCAAGGTTCTTCAGGTCTTTCAGGTTCGTTGCGGCTACTGCAGCCACCTCAACTACTACTCAGAAAAGTCAACCGGCCTTATCTGCGAAAACTGCGATTCGGTCATCCCGATTGCTACCGAAGAAGCTCCAGAAGCTCAGACCATGCTGGAGCGATACACCCTGAAGGAAGATCGCGATCCTTATGATCTGGTTTTGACCCACGGTGACCCGAAGTCAGAAAAGCTGATTGCGGCGCTTCAGCACATGCTTGCTCTGAACCGAAATCAGATCAAAAAAGTGCTCGAAAACCTGCCCCAAACCCTCTTTACGGGCATCCCGATCCGCAAGGCTGAGCTTCTGATGAGGGAGATCACCGATGCTGGTGGCAGGGCTGAGCATAAGTTGACTGAAAAAGGCAGTTCAGATAAGCGGTAAAGTCCCCGTCCCTAACCCTGGCAGCGGGGTAAGGTACTTGAGGTTAAGGCCACGCTGAAGTGCTTTGGCATAGCGAGAGGGTGGCCTTTTTCCGGTGGGGACTCTCAACTATATGTCACTGAAAAGCTGCACCAAACTGGGGCACAGTCTGATGGGAAGGGGGGGCATGCTGGCCTTAATGCTGGCTCTGCTCGCTCTTCCTGCATCAGTTTTTGCCGCCGGCGGAGAGAACGTCCAACTCTCTTTCACCAACACTGATTACATCTTCCTCGGCGTCTCCTTGGTATTCGGCATCATTTCCATTGTCGTTGCCCTTGTTCTCCGAAAATGGGTACTGGCTCAATCTCCCGGACCTGAGTCAATGCAGTCAGTGGGCCAGGCCATCATGGATGGCGCTTCTGCCTACCTAAGAACTCAGATCAAGACGATGTCTCTATTCGTCGGGCTGATCTGTGTTCTTTTGACAGCAATGTACTGGAACACTTACGGACCAGTTCTTGCTATCGGCACAGCCGTCTGTTTCCTCTTCGGCGTGGCCGCCTCTTACATTGCAGGCGCAGTTGGCATGAACATGGCCGTGCGAGCGAACATGAGAACGGCCTTTGCCGCTCTCAGCAGCTACTCGCTTAGCCTTCACGTGGCCTTCCGAGCTGGTGCCGTCGCTGGACTCATCACGGTTGGCATGGGCCTGCTTGGCGCCACTCTGATTTTCCTCTTCGCTGGCGCTGAAGCCATGAAGCTTCTTGTCGGATTCGGCTTCGGTGGCTCGCTGGCTGCTCTCTTCATGAGAGTCGGCGGTGGAATCTACACCAAGGCTGCCGACGTCGGAGCTGACCTGGTTGGCAAGGTTGAAGCCGGCATTCCCGAAGACGATCCCCGCAACCCAGCTGTTATCGCAGACAACGTTGGCGACAACGTTGGTGACTGCGCTGGCATGGCCGCCGACGTGTTTGAAAGCTACGAAGTCACTCTCGTTGCCGCAATCATTCTCGGTGCTGCTACGGCCGCTATTTTCGACACTGCAACCTGGACCAAGCTGGTCATGTTTGCCCTCATGGCTCGCGGCGTTGGAATTCTCGCTTCCATCGTCGGCATCGGCGTGGTCAAGGCAGACGACACAGAAAAGGATCCAGATCCTCTCAAGCCAATTTCCAAGGGCTACAAGGTATCCCTCTTGGTCGCCGCTGCCGCAACTGCCGTTCTCGGCTTTGCCATGATGGGCGGCCTTGGTGGCGATACCACCATCAAGACCAATCTTCTCAAAACCTCTCAGGAAGTTTTGAAGGATGAAGTGACGAAGGTTCTGGCTGCCAGAACTAGAATTGCTCTTGAAAAGAAGGTCGACGAATCTTTCATCAGCACTGGAGCCCTGGCCTCAGATGCTGAACTGACAAAGAGCATTCCAAGCGTGGATATCAGAGAGCAGGCTATTTCTGCCGCCCTCAACACTCCCAAGGATAAGCTCGGCGAATCAGTCAAGCTCGAAGGATTCACCAAGATTGACTTTAAGGATACGAAGAACCCAATTCTTCAGTATGCTGCTCAGCCGAATCCTGATACTCCTCCACCCGCCGACGGATCAGCTCCTGTTTCCGCCATCACCTTCAAGCAGAAGTACGAATCCATGGATCTCGTCTTCTTCAAAATCGAGTTCACTCCTTTTGAGGGCGGTGAAAAGCGAACAGTCTTCCTTGGACCAGATCCACGAGAAGCTGGCGACAAGAGGCTGAAGGAAGTCATTGACCAGAACGCTGGTCAAAGCGGCGCTAAGATCGAAGTCACCGGCACTTATCCTGCCGAAATGTTCTCCAACCCTGCGGGCGAGGTTGTCGTGGCCATGCCTGCTCCTGCTGGCGAAAAGGCTAACCCCGCCGCCATTCAGTCAATCACTGGCACTCAGATCAGCTACTACAAGGTTTCCACCGCCAAGTTCTTGGCCCAGGAAGAAGCCTATAAGAAGGAAACTGAAGAAAGCCGAACAAAGAGCGAAGCCCTTGGAAAGCAGCTTGATGCTGCCAACAAGAAGCTGACCGATGCACGAACCAAGAAGGATGAAGCTGCCATTGCCGCCGCCAGCAAGGAAGTTGGCGAGCTGCAGGACCAGATGTCCAAGGTTCAGCCTTCGACCCAGATGCCAGCCATGGCCATGTCGACCACAGCCGTGGTTGAGCACAAGGTTGTCCAGTGGTGGAAGTTTGTCCTCTGCATCATCTTCGGCATCATCATGGCTTTCGTCTTCGAAAAGCTGACCGACCACTACGTCTCGCTGAACAAGAAGCCCGTCCAGGAACTCGGACAGATTGCTACAGCCGGACCTGCCCCGATGATCATCACTGGCTTTGCCAGCGGACTTGAATCTGCTGTCGCCAGCGTAGTCGCGATCGTTGTGTGTCTTGTTGCTCCTGTCTGGATCTTCAACCCGGCAGATTACGGCGGATACATCCTTAGCTTCTACGGAATCGCTCTGGTGGGTCTTGGTCTTCTGACCACCACTGGCTACATTCTGGCTATGGACACCTTCGGTCCCATTTCTGACAATGCTCAAGGCATCTATGAAATGTCTGGTGAAGGCCACGACAACCCCAAGGCTGCTCGATCAGTTCAGCTTCTGGATGCCGCTGGAAACACCACCAAGGCTCTGACCAAGGGCTTTGCCATTGCCACCGCGGTTGTTGCTGCGGTCGCCCTCTTCCATGCCTTTGTAGAGGCAGGAAAGCTCAGTACTGTCGGTATGAGGCTGGAAGTCCCTGAGATCTTCCTTGGCCTTCTGCTCGGCGGCGCCGCTCCTTATCTCTTCAGCGCCTTCTCGATCAATGCTGTTGGCCGCGCTGCCTTCCAGCTGATCAACGAAGTCCGAAGACAGTTCCGAAACGATCCGGGCATCATGGCCGGAACAAGCAAGCCCAACTATGCAAGCTGCGTGGCCATCGTCACAGCTGCTGCACAGAAGGAGCTTCTCGGACCTGGAATCCTCGCCATTGCCTGTCCCGTCATGGTCGCCTTTGCCTTCTCGATCGGCAAGGAACCGACCCTGATCAACGGTCAGGCCTACAACTTGGTTGGAGCTCAGGCTTTGGGTGGCTTCCTTGCAGGAACCATCCTCTCCGGACAGCTCTTGGCCGTTCTCCTTGCCAACTCTGGCGGCATGTGGGATAACGCTAAGAAGCTGATCGAAGACGGTCTGCATGGTGGAAAGGGCACGGAAGCTCACAAGGCTGCCGTCGTCTGCGACACAGTCGGCGATCCCTTCAAGGACACTGCTGGCCCCGCCCTCAACCCTCTGATCAAGGTTATGAACCTGGTCGCCCTGCTGGTTGCTCCTCTGGTCATTCAGCCCATGGGCAACACCGCCTACATCATCGTGACCCTGCTCTGTGCTGGTGCAATCGGATACGCGGTCTACCAGTCCAAGAAGGGATCTATGTCCTCTGAAATGGCAACAGCTATGGAAGAGGCAGAGGCTCACGAAGCCAAAATGGCTAAGTCCGCAGAAAACAAGGACTGATCTGTCAGGCTGATCTAAACCAAGACTCGGTCTGTTCCCTGGTAGGGAGCAGGCCGAGTCTGTTTTTTGTCTGAAGCCGGGAGCAGAAGTGGCCCGATTCTTGTTGAAGGGAGAGGCGTCCCTGTCACATTTGGGCCAGGGGAGCCATAATTTTGTGTCCTTCATCTTGAGTGACTTCTATGCGACGAATTCTTATTCCCCTGCTCATCGTGGCAACGGCGCTTTTCTCGGCCTCGGCTTTCGCCCAGCCCGCGACTGCCGCTCAGAGAGCAGGCGTCACCCCCAAGGCTGACTACGGCACCCTGCATTTGGAAGCACCCATCGGCGCCTTTAGGCTGATCGATGGCGAGGGCCGAGTTGAAATCTCCTTCCGAGGATCAGTTTTGATCAGCAGCCTTCAGGGCAAGGTCACTGTTGGTCCTGGCGTGAAGAAGGAAGTCACCCGCGGCACCCGAGAGGTCTATTTCGGCCAGGGCACCATTGTCGTCACTGGCAAGTGGAGAGCGGTCCAGTGGTTCGGCGGCAACATGAGAGCTGTCTGGTACGGCCGAGGTCTTGCTCGAGTTACTGGTGAATTCGACCGCAACCTCAACCCCGGCCGCTACTGGTACGACGACCCCAGCAAGAAGTTCTTCTGGTTCCCCAACTCTGCCATCACCATCACCCTTCCTCAGCAGGTTCAGGGCAAGCCACAGAGCGCTCCTAAGAGAAGAGGACGCTAAGGCTCCAAGGCAAGACTTCGTGATCAGAAACACTTTCAGGCACCTCAGCGGGATGGGTTCCCATTCCGAAAAGTCTCTTTGGGGACAGGGGTGCCTGACATGGGACGATTTTCTTGCTGAACCAGAGAAGTTCAGCCCCGGCAGCATCGGAGTCGATGGCCTTAAAAAGGGAATTGAGCAGAGCCAAGAAGCTCTGGAGACTGGTGCTTATCAGCTTTTTGCCAAGGGGCTAAGCGAGCGAGACCACTGGCGCTGCTGGGATGCCTATCGCGACCAAACCCTTTATCTCGATATTGAGACTGATGGTGGCTCCACGGGCAATGCCATTACCGTCATCGGAATGGCTGACACTAACGGCTTCTTCTATTTGACCAAAGATGAAGGGCTAGGGTCTTTCCCAGATATTCTCAGCCGCTACGCCATGGTGGTGACTTTCTGGGGAAGCGGTTTCGATCTCCCCATGCTCAACAAGGCCTTTCCTGGCCTTCATCGCGATCAGCTCCATTTGGACCTCTGCTACGCCTTTCGCGGGTTAGGCATGAGAGGCGGCCTGAAGAGCATCGAAAAGCAGCTTGGACTGGCGAGAAGCGAAGAAACTGACGGTCTCACTGGCCGCGACGCCATCACCCTTTGGAATAAGTTTGAGCGGCAGGGCAATACCAAGGCGAAAGAGATCTTGATCGCTTACAACAAGGAGGACGTGGTGAACATGGAAACCTTGGCCCAGATTGCTTTCGATCGCCTAACTCGGCATACTTTGGCTGAGGCCGGAATCATTCTGCCTTCGGCTGAAGAGAATGAAGCTCCCGCCTGATCCGTTTTGCTGAACCAAAACTGGCGGCTTTCTTATCCTTCTCAGGAGCAGAGACTTGCCCCGCCGATTTAAGGCAGGGGGCAGCCATGCTATCAGTTCAGGAAGAACTGCTGGACTAAGCTCTACGCAGCAGAGTCAGCGGGAATTTATCCCTTGATCACTTCCATTTCAAAGAGGAGAACGATGGCTCTATATCTCACGACCGATTCCCGCCCGACAGCAAGCTGATCGGGACGGGGCACCCCGCTCTGTAAAGTTTGGGACGTGGAGAAACTCAAACATTCAGGGGCGATGCCCCTGCCACCCAGACTCCTAGTAAAAGCACTTAAGCTTGGGTGGCGTGGGTGAAACCCACGAACGCCTTTTCCAGCCCATGCCAACAGCCCTGGGAGGAAAGCCACCTAAGGAGCAGAGTCAGCGGGCTTTAAGCCCTTGATGACTTCCATTTCAAAGAGGGGAACGATGGCTCTAAATCTAACGAGCCAAGCCTTGAGCGTCCCTGCAGTAATGCCACTCTGGACATCAATGTCTGAGACCAAGAAAGGGTCTCCGTCGACATCCAAAAAGGCCTTTCCGAAGCGTCGCCGCTCATTAAAGGTGTTGATGGCCGTCAGGGCAGGAGCCTTTTCGAGGTCATAGCCAACGTTCAGCTTAAGAGTTTCCACTCTTCCGTCCTCACCCAAAAACTGATAAAGCTGACCCGTCACAGTGCCAACGTTGAAGACGAAGGTCGTGCTGCCGTCTTCGTCTTTTCTGACCTGGTAGGGAGTATTGATCTCAGCAAAGACCGATTTAAGGGTGGAATCCATTGCCGTCACGGTCGGTCGACCAGCAAAGGTCTGACCTACCAATCCAGCGGTAATGCCAGCCGCGACCGAGGCCACGAGGACCGTTTGGCTTGCCTTGTTGAGTTTCATAGCTTATTGTAGCCTGGGTTGAACCTGAACCCCGGTAAGAATGCGGGAGCAACGGCCCCACCGGCAGACTCACCCAAAAAGTGGTAAACCACTCTCATGCTGTCGCTCAAGCCATTGAACGCTCAAGATTGTCTGACAAGTTGGAACGCTTCTCATTCGGCTAAGTGGCGGCTCAGCCTGCACGATTTCGAAGTTCAACTGAAGGACGATCTTTTGGTGCCAGAGTTTTGCGGCCATTCAGAATCTGGCTTCGTCATCGCAAAAAGGTCGCCTCAGGGCCGACTCTTCCCGGGAGTTGAAAACCAAACCCTGATTCTCTCCTCCATCACAGATCCGACCCTGCTTGCAGAGATTAGGGAGAAGGCGAACGAAGCTGGATTCACACGCCTCGCCTTGGGGACAGATGAAAACCATCTTGTTCCGGGCCTGATCGTCGAAGAAGGCTGGCAGCTCGGTGATCGACTCAAGGAAGTCATGGTCAGCACTGGCTGGGAAAAAGGAGAACACATTCAGGTTGATTTAGAACGTGACCTTGGCGACTACGAACTGCCCCTTTTCTGCAATGAGGCGATCATGTCGAATAACGCCCAGGTCTGGCCGGCCCACGCCGAGAACGAAGAGGCCTTAGAAGCCTTTCTTACGGCTGCATTCCCCGGTCGATGGACTTACGATGTGATGGCTAAGTTCAGAAGTGGAGAGCCTCATCAGATAGATCTTCTTTTCTTTGAAGGAGAGGTTGTCGGGTTCAGCTGCACCCAAAATGAGTCGAGCAGAAACCCAATTGGGGGTGCGAGATGGAGGCTTGATCTTGGAGATCCATGGGCCAGCCTCGGGCCGATCGGAGTCAGCGAGAAGGTTAGGGGCAAGCGGCTTGGCCACGCCTTGTTAGGCTTTTCGCTTCACAGACTCGCACTAGAAGGCGCACGCCGAACAATCATTGATTGGACGACGCTCGTGGACTTTTACGGAGTCCACGGATTTGAAGTTAATCGTACTTACGAAACCTGGTTCTGCACCCTTTAGGGGAAGAAACCGGCCGTTTCAACCGTCGCAAAGTCGTAGTCAGGTCTAAAGAGGTAGGCATGGCACAGGGTGCTGCCTACCTGGGTCATCCATCCGCGAGTCGGATTGGCTGATCCGTTATAGAGAGCAAAGGGGTCCCTCATTGGGGATGTCTGGGCCGTCGAGCCGATGCTCAGCTTCCAGGTCTTGGCCGAGCTGTCTGCCCTGGCAACCAGCACGCCGCCTGAATGAATGTTGTAGCCCAGATTCTGTGAATTGGGGCTGATAAAGCTTCTTTCGCCGTTGCCTGCAGTGCAGGTGGATGCCGAAGCCGGAACGTACTGGCAGGGAGCCGTCATGTTCAGGCACTCGATGTAGGGGTTTACGTAGCCAGCCCCGATAAAAGCGGCCCGGCCGCGCCCGTTCCAAAAGAGCGGAAGCTCTGAAGGCGCTGTGATGGCTGTGGCGCTCCACGTGCTCAGCAGGCCATTCATGGTGAAGCTGAAGCTCTTGAGCCCCTCTGGCTTGACAGCTGGCACTAGCCTGCCCGATCCACTGAAGGGAACAGCGTTCAAATCCTTGTGAAGATCGTAATTCTTGATGTAAGGATAGGTGTTGTTGATCCAGAAAGTGCGGTTGACGTCAATCTGCTGAGGGGTCAATCCGGCTGGCCAATCGGCAGGAACAGGCACGATGGCATTGTTGGAATAGCGTCCGAAATCTGGTGATGGCGCAAAAGTCGCCATAAAGGTGTCGTCGTAATCGGCGATGTAAAGCAGGGCGCCTGTGCCTACCTGCTTAATGTGGGCAAGAGAAGCCGTTTTTTTAGCTGCCGCTTTAGCCTGTGAGAAGACTGGGAAAAGAATCGCGGCAAGAATCGCAATAATGGCAATGACCACCAAAAGCTCAATGAGAGTAAATCCCTTGTTATTTCCCACCCTAGCAGTGTACTGATATGGAGTGATTTGAATGCCCTTGATGGGTTTTGCTTTTGGGCCCAGCAATTTAAACAGGGACCAGTGGCTGATGTGGTTTCTGTTCATTAGGTTCAGCTTAAAGCTCACTACCTCATTATATCACAACCGTTACATTGCATTTTTCTTACATGATTTAAAGGCACCAGGAAGAGATTTCATCACCAGGTAGCCTCTGAACTGTGATTGATCGCTATTCGACTCCAGCAATGTCGGCCATTTGGAACCGCGAAGCCAAGTACCAAAAGTGGCTTGAAGTTGAGGTGGCGATCTGCGAAGCATGGGCTCGGGAAGGCAAGGTTCCCACTGATGATCTAAGCCAGATTCAGGCCAAGGCTTCATTCACTCTGGAGCGATGCGACGAGCTTGAGCTGGAAACTCGCCACGATCTTGTCGCCTTCGTCCGCTGCCTTGAAGAAAATGTCGGTCCAGCTGGCCGATGGATTCACTTCGGAGTCACCAGCTACGACGTGATCGATACTGCCCTTGGCATGATGCTGAGGGATTCATGCGACGTCCTTCTGGATTCCTTAGTGGGCCTCAAGTCTGCGATCCAGAAGCTGGCCGACGAGCACGGCGACGTCCCCTGCATTGGTCGAACTCACGCCATTCATGCAGAACCCATCACATTTGGCTTTAAGTGCGCCACCTGGGCGGCCGAGCTTGAGAGAAACGAAGCTCGCTTGAAGATGGCCCGCACTGAAAACGCTGTTGGCAAAATCAGTGGAGCCGTTGGCATTCATGCCCATGTGACGCCGGAGATGGAAAAGGACATCTGCCGATCTCTCGGCCTGGATCCTGACCCCGTTTCAACCCAGATCGTCAACCGAGACAGGCTGGCCCACCTTCTCACCTGCATCGCCGTGATGGCTGGAAGCTTGGAGCGAATCGCCACCGAGCTCCGCAACCTGCAGCGAACCGAGATTCTTGAAGTCCAAGAAGAATTCGCCAAGGGGCAGACTGGCAGCAGTGCCATGCCTCACAAGCGAAACCCCTGGAACAGCGAAACGGTCTGCGGCTTGGCTCGCATTGTTCGCGGCAACGCTCACGCCATGCTGGAAAGCATCGCCACTTGGCACGAAAGAGACCTGACCAACTCGAGCTTGGAGCGAATCATCCTCCCCGACACCTTCCATCTCGCCGATTTCATGATCAAGCGAATGACCAAGATCCTGAACGGCTTGGTGGTGATGAGGGAGAACATGCACACCAACCTGCGCAAAATGGGTGACCTCGTCTTCAGCGAACATCTGATGGTGACTCTCGTGGCCCGTGGCATGAGCCGCGCTGATGCCTACAAGGTGGCTCAGCGAAACGCGGCCCGAGCTTGGGATGGAGAAGACTTCCAGACTTCAGTGAGGCAGGATCCAGATGTGCAGAATCTTCTTGATGAGCACGCTCTGGAAGAGATCTTCAGCTTGGAACACCATCTGCGCCACGCCGAGCACTCCCTGATCGAATCAGGTCTGAAGCCCGGCCGAATCTGATTCGCCCGATTTTCGGGGCACAGCTGACCGTCGCTGGATAACATCTCTAGCGGCGGTCAATCCTTTTTCGGTAAGGGTCAGGGTGCCAGATTCGCTATCTACCACCCAGCCCAGACCTTGACTGTGCTTGAGAGCCGCCCATGCCGATTGAGGCGACCAGCCAAGCTCTTCGATCAAGTGCTGGAGCCTGTTTTCCAAAGGAGCCTCTGGCATATCCTGGTGAGTCAACAGGTGAATCAGCAGCATTTCTGCTCCGAACTGCTCCTTCTGCTGTCTGCGCTTTAGTGCCTGCATCACCAGACCTCTCTGAGGGCTGAAAAGGGAAGTGACGAAGAGAAGTATCCCTAAGCTGAAAGCGATGGTGCCACTGACTGGGATATCGAGGCGAATAGCAGCCGCGCTTCCTCCAAGACTGGCCAGAGCAGCTGCCCCGAAAGAAACAAGCAGCACTCCCGAAAGTTTTCGGCTCAAAAGCTGGGCGATGACCGTTGGAACCACGATGAGAGCTGTGGCCAGAATCGCTCCGACACTCCGAAATGCAGCAACGCTTGCACACGCGACAAGAGTCATCAGCAGCCACTGAGCCAGGGCTGGCCTCAAACCCATGGCCTTGGCTGATTCCTGATCGAAAGTGGCAGCAGTAAGGGGGCGCCAGGCTGAAATCAGAAGAATGGCGGCAGCGGCGATGATCGCGATGGCCAGCCAGGCAGCCTGAGGGCCAAGATCGCGGCCCATAAAGTAGAACCGCTCAAGGGGGGTCATGACGATTTCGCCAAAGAGGACGGCATCGGCATCGAGATGCGCTCCCCTGAAGAAAACCGAGACAAAAAAGACTCCGATCGCGAAAAGGGTTGGGAAGACCAAGCCAATCGCCGAGTCATCTTTCAGTCTCTTTGATCGAATCAGGGCCTCAACTAATCCGACGGTCAGCAAGGCGGCGGCGACAGCCCCGACGAAGCTTATCAAAGGGTTTAGCCCGGCCAAAGCGTAGGCCGCAACCAGGCCCGGAAGAACGGCATGGCCGATCGCGTCGGCGATCATGGCCTGACGCCTGAGAACCAAAAAGAACCCGGCTAAGGCACAGGCGATGGCAGTAAAGAAGGCAACAAAGAGAATCTCTGTCACGCCTTGCGCTCCCGACTTCTTGATCTTGCGATGAGGGTCCGTATCCAGCCTCGTTCCTTGCCGAAAACAAGCGAGATGACGACAGCGGCTGCGAGGCACAGCACCACAAGGGGGCCGGTTGGAGCTTCGGGAATCACCACAGCTCCGGCTGCCCCGAAGGCGGCACAAAGAGCGCCGATTCCTGCCGCGACCCAAAGTAGACTGCTGAACGACCGGCACCACTGGCGTGCCGCAGCCGCAGGAGCCACCAGCATCGCCGACATGAGCACGACTCCCACCGTTCTCAGTCCGATAACGATCCCGAGAATCAGAAGCAGGGCAAAGACCCCTTCGATCCACCTGGAAGGGACAATAGTCGAGCCAGCAAATTGAGGATCGAAGGCCAAGGCTCGGTAGGGGCGATGAAGCAGCAGAGCCACGGCAAGGGCCAAACCCCCCAGCAAAGCCATCCAGATCACTTGATCTTCCACCAGGCTTGCTGCTTGTCCGAAGAGCATTTGGTCCAAACCAGCCGAGGCGGCATTGCCCTTTTGAGCCTGCTTCAGCTGGACGGCTCCGAGTCCAAAGAACGAAGTCAGAACGGCAGCCAAGGCCGATCCGGTATCGATCTTCAGTTTGGAAGTGAGGGCCAAGATCGCCAAACCAGCCAAGCCTGCCGAAAGCGATGCTCCAACCATGAGAACCAAGGGAGCCCGTGATCCGCTGAGAATGAAGGCAACGCAGATGCCTGGCAGGGCTGCATGAGCTAGGGCATCTCCCATCAATCCCTGGCGGCGCAGCACGGCAAAGCTCCCCAAGACTCCCGAACAGACACCCAAAACCAGACAGCCTAAAAGAACTGTCCGAAGGGTGTAGTCGGTGAAGAGAGCGGTGAGGTTCATGCCAATTGGCGTCCGATCCCGTAGGCTCGGCTGAGATTCTGAGGAGTCAAAACATCCTCTGTTGCCCCTTCGGCCAGGGCGCTGACATTGAGCAGAAGCACTCGGTCAAAAAGCTCGCGGACCGACTCCAGGTCGTGATGGACGACCACAGCGGTGCGGCCCTGATCCCTGATCTCGCGAAGCAGCGTGGCCAAATCGCGCTCCGTCGCGGCATCCACTGCGGCGAAGGGTTCATCCATCAGCATCAGGTCCGCCTGCTGAGCCAAGGCGCGGGCAAGAAAGACTCTCTGCTGCTGTCCGCCCGAGAGGTCGCTGACCGGCCTCTTGGCAAAACCCTGCATGCCCACCTGTTCAAGGCACCTTTTAACTTCGGCTCTTTCTTTGCTGCCAGGAAGCTTAAACCAGCCGAGTCGAGGGTAGAGCCCCATAAGGACAACGCCCTCTGCTGTGATGGGGAAATCCCAATCCACTGCTGACCTTTGGGGCACGTAGGCGATGCGCTTTCGAGCTTCGTTTAAAGGCAGGCCAAAGAAGCGCACCGATCCGCTGGAGCGGGGGATGAGCTCCATGGCTGCCTTGATGAGAGTGGATTTTCCCGCTCCGTTCGGGCCGACAATTGCGGTCAAGCTCCCGCAGGGGACAGTCATGTCCACATCCCAGAGAACGGGGTCTGACTGGTAAGCCAGGGTCAGGTCGCGAATCTCTAAGGCTGGGGTCACTTAAGGGCCTCTGCGATAGTCTTGAGGTTGTGCCTCAAAGCTCCCACATAGGTTCCTTCTGGTGTGCCTTCGTCGCCCAGAGCGTCGGAGAAAAGGGTTCCACCCAGCTTGATCGATCTGCCCTTGGCTTCGACAGCTTTCTTCAGAGCCTCGATTGTGCTGGGGCTGACACTGGTTTCGACAAAGACGGCTCTTACATTTTTGTCAATCGCCAGCTTGGCCAGATTGCTGATCGAAGCGGCAGAGGCTTCAGTTGCCGTGCTGATGCCCTGAATGCCATGAACTTCAACTTCAAATTCCCGACCCAGGTAGGCAAAGGCATCATGGGCCGTCATCAAAACCCGTGATTCTTTCGGAATCTTAGCGAATTGAGTCTTACTCTCTTCTTCAACCTGCTTGACTTCTGCCACCCATGCTTCCAGCCTTGATTCTGATCCTCTGATGTTGGGGGCAGCTGCGGTCAAAACTCGCTGAACTCCCTGGCCGGCCTTGATCCAGAGTCTGGGCGAAAACCACACGTGAGGATCAACGCTGTGTCCGTCTCCATCAGCCTTGATCAAATCATCTGGCTTTAAGACATCCTGCACCATGATCACTTTGCGGCCCTGTCTGCGCAGTCCTTCAATAGCTTCCATCAGCCTGCCTTCCAAACCCAGCCCGTGGGCGAGCACCACATCGGCATCGCGCAGGTTGTTTAGGTCAGAAGGTGTGGCTCGGTAGGTGTGAGGGTCAACCCCTGGCCCCATGAGCACGACGACTTCTGCTTCATTGCCAGCAAGAACTCGGGCGAGGTCGCCCAGGTATCCCGTCGTCGCGGTGATTTTTGGCCTGCGACCAGAGCTCTTTGTATTGGAATCGGTGGAAGCTGGCTCACTACATCCAGCCACCAAAAGAAAGACCGCCAGTGATAACAGGATCAGAAAATGTCGCATAGTGGTCATTCAACCAAAAAGTTAGTCTTGCCTAACTTTACCGCTTTTGACGTCAGATCGTCAGCAAAAATCTCGCCCGCTTTTGCGGTCCTGGGCCGATCAGGTTGGTTTTCGGCACTACACCTGTTCAAAACCCCCTTGGGCGGTCATGATTAAGAGGATGTCGGGCACCCAAGCAGATCACTCACCAGGGAATCACGGCGAGGCAGTTCCTCTCTCTGAAGTGATTGCAGATGCCTTCAGCCTGAAGGAAGGTGAATCGACCACCCTTGGCGAAGTGCTTGGCAAGGCAGCCGAGAGGGGTTACGGCCTCCTTATCGTTCTGGTCAGCCTTCCCGTCGTTGCTCCATTTACTCCGCCAGGACTCTCCATTCCATTCGGACTTCTGCTGCTCGGCTTGGCTATCCAGCTGATCATGAAGAAGCCAGCTCCTTTGATTCCAAAGTGGGTGGCAGGACGTAAAATCAAGGCTTCTCACCGGCAGGCCAAGTTCGTTGGCTGGATGGTGAAGACCTCTAAGTTCTTCGAAAAATTTCTCCGTCCCCGCATGACCTTCATGTTTAAGGGCTGGCCCTTTTACGCCATTTTGGTTCCGGCATTGGTCATCGGCGGGGTTGTCATGCTGGCACCCTTGCCAGTGGTCAACTCGGTGTCATCTGGTGCGGCTCTGCTTATCGGCTTGGCTCTGCTTGAAGATGACGGGTTCTTTGCTCTGCTTGGCATCCTTGCCTCGCTGGTTTTGCTGGTTCTTACAATTGCCTTTATCTGGGCCATCGCCACCTATGGCATGGATGGCATCAAGATCGTAGAAGATTTCATCAAGGGAAGAGGCCGGTAGGCAGACTTTTTGAGTTGACTGAGCTTAGAGATTCAGCACTTGGGAACGTTCAGCGATCAGAGAGAAAACCGCCAAACTAAATCTTCCCCTTCCTGGGAAGGGATCGAGGGGTTGGGATTTCTCATCTTCTAGCGAGCTTGGCAAAAACAAAAGGCAGCCACAACCGGGAACTCTGCCGCTAATCCTGCAAATGGGTGGCAGGGGATGGCCCGAAGGGCAGCCCCTGAACTCAAAATTCTTTTGCGGCGCAAATTCTATCGTGACTTCCTAGACCCTGCAATAGAAATTCAAATGTGGATCATGTCTGCGTGAGTTCAAGGATAATCCGGGGCTGCTGCTCATCCTTCGCAGCCATCCCCGGTCACCCTTTGAAGTGATAGCTAGCGCTCCTAAGCAAGTCAATGCTGAAAAGTAGGGTGGGAAATCGTCCGGGCCACCCCCTTCGAGTGGCCCCGAGGCACGAGGGGACGCTCGATGGGGAGAAAAATGACACCCTCTTCCCGGGAAGAGGGACGGGGTGATGGCTCAATCGCTCGGTCTGGTTGAGTCGCCACGTCATTCCTGACTGAGCAAAGTTGGGCCAGGCCACGAGTGATCATGTTGAGGCATCAGCGGTTCGTGGGTTTCACCTACGCCACCCCGAGACACTCCCTTCGAGTGGCCCCTTCGAACGAGGGGACGCTCACAGAGGGAACATCATCAGGCTTCCAACTGGGGAGAATGCTCCCCCTCCATCCCGGTACACTCGTAGAACTAAAAAAGGGGATCGAAGATGATTCGTTACGTCAGCCTGGGCCAGCTTCCCGCTAAAAAGCACATTCAATTCCGTCAGCCAGATGGAAGCCTTTACGCCGAGCAGCTCTTTTCCACCAGGGGCTTTGATGGCCCCCTCTCGACCCTCTATCACATCAACCTCCCGACCGAAGTTTCCGGCTGGGAAGACCTGGGTCACGTTCGCCCGACTTACCTTGAAGACGAGCCCCTAAGGCACAGGCACCTTTTGACCGGCGACATGGCTCCCCACGGAGACGCAATCACCGGACGAATCCCCTTGATGGGCAACCAGGATCTGGTCTGGCACCAGATCAAGCCAGCCGAGCAGATGGTCCACTTTTTTAAGAATGCCGAAGCCGATGAAGTGCTGTTTATGCACGATGGCTCTGGCATCTTGGAGACCATGTACGGCGATGTGGCTTTCCGCCCAGGAGACTATCTGGTCATCCCCCGAGGCACGATTTGGAAGCTAGTTTTCGATGAACTGCCTGTTCGAATGCTGACCTTTGAAAGCAACGGACCAGTGACTACTCCTCGCCGTTACCGCAACGAATACGGCCAGATGCTGGAGCATGCACCCTTTACCGAGCGAGACTTCCGCCCGCCTCATGAGCTGAAAACTCACGATGTGAAAGGCGAGTACAAGGTTATCGTTCAGGCCAGGGGAAGACACACCCTCTATAGCTATCCCTTCCATCCTTTTGACGTTGTCGGCTGGGATGGCTACGTCTACCCGATCGCGTTTAACATCAACGATTTTCAGCCGATCACGGGCAAGCTGCACATGCCCCCGCCGATCCACCAAACCTTTGCCTGCCACAACTTTGTAATCTGCAGCTTCTGCCCGAGGATGCTGGATTACCACCCCGACGCGATTGTTGTTCCCTACAACCATTCGAATGTGGATTCGGATGAGGTCTTGTACTACTGCAACGACAAGTTCGGCTCACGCAAGGGAATCAAGGAAGGCTCGATTACGGTACATCCACTGGGAATCCCTCACGGCCCCCAGCCCGGCGCGGTCGAGGCAACCATCGGCCACACCCAGACTCAAGAACTGGCCGTCATGGTGGATACCTTCCACCCTCTCAAGCTGACGAGACAGGCTCTGGAATTGGAAGATCCTGACTACTGGAAGTCTTGGCAGGTTCACGGAAAGGGTTAGGACATTGGTACGTGAAGAAGAGAAGACACCCTGGCAGGGCCAGGGTGTCTTCTCTTCTTCTGCACTCTGATGCGGGCCACTTTAAAGGGCTGTCAGATGAAGAGTCCGTGATCGCACTGGGTGATCGCACTGGCGCTGCCAGTGGCACAAATTTCTTCAAAGGCTTATTCTTTTTAGACACAGAAAGGGTGGCCCGTTCTATCCGCGACGAAGGAGCGGTAGGGCGATATAGGGGCAATTTGGAGCCTGCTATTCCCGCTGTTCTTTTATGTTCTGAAGGGGTGGCTGGGGATGGCTCCGAGGTACGAGGAGCAGCCCCAGAAGTAGCGCATTCCTCCTTTATTGCTATCCCGATCTTCCCTCGCAAGCTCGGGCCAGAACGGGGCACCGAAACTCATGTGGAGCAAGGTCTCGTGGCTAGAATCTACGACGAAGTTGTTTCGTCAAGCCGGCGAGAGTCCTGATTATTGGTCTGGGTGGCGTGGGTGAAACCCACGAACGGAGTCAGCGGGCGAGTCGTTAAAGAACTCTGCTGCTATCAGGCAGACCTGATCAGTCCTCATTAAGTAGGGCAGCACAACTCAACCGAGTATCTCGCAGTCAAGGGTATCGTGATGAGGTGGAAGAGAAACCTGTAGTCGTTTTCAACTTGGAAAGTCCTGCCATCACAATCCGAGGTCTGTTTATTTTTTCCTGGATCCTCACGATTCTTATTCCTTTCCCATTCATCAACTACTTTGTTGAAAAAGATAAAATGGAAAAAGTCTTGCTGCCTTATCAACCGATTCTGAAGTCCATGGCAGACCCAGTCAATTTCCATGGCCAAAGGTTGCAGAATGCTTGGCTTATCGCGATCGGGCTGATCTTCGCTGCGCTTCTGTTAAGAACCCTCGCCCACTTTCTCTCGGCCGCTGTAGGACTGCCTCAGAAGAAAGAGCCGAAAACAGAACTGAGTGAAAAGGGTTAATCCAGATAACCAGCCGCATCAGCCAATTGAGGATAATCCCGCCGAGTCAGCTTGCTGACCGCCGTCCCCGCATCACGACGCGAGATGCGCAGGTGAAGAACCAGGTACTCCCTGGCTGATACCAGCAGACGCCGGTCGCCAGACTGTGCCGCAGAGTCAATAAGGTTCATGACGTGAGCCAGCTCATTATCGGGAATCGGCAGAATCCGCCTCTTTTTACTGGCGATCAGGCGCCCCACAATCTGAATGATCCCCAGCACAAAGGCAAGAGCTAAAGCAATCCAAGGGCCGTAAAACTGAGCCAGGCCGGAAACCCAGAGGACTCCGTAACAGAGAATCAGCGCTAGAACCTGGCCAATGGCAAGGCCCACAAACCACCGTGAGGGGGGCGGCCAGGATGGAGCGAGGTCGAGATTCATGCTGCTCTGTTAAAAAACATCATGCCATGCGAGAGGCTATGGCGTCCAGCACCTGGTCGGCCACCTGGTCTGGTCCAAGAGAAGCATTGATCTTCACCCACCTTTCTGGATCAAGCTCTGCTTCTTCAGCAAACCCCTGCGCGATTCTTTTTTGGAAATCTAAACCTTCCTTGTCCATGCGGTTTTGTTCTTCGGCTCGTTCTGGGCGTTCCAGCCGGGCCGCGGCAAGTTCTGGGTCGATGACGAACAGCAGGGTGACGTCTGGCCTCAACCCTTCCGTCGCCAGCATGTTGAGTTCACGAAGCCGCTCCCGATCCAAGCCGCGTCCTGCCCCTTGGTAGACAGTTGTTGAATCTCCGTATCGATCGCACAGCACAACAACTCCGGAATCCAACGCGGGGCGAATGACTGTAGAGACATGCTCAGTCCGGTCGGCGAGGAAAAGAAAGACTTCCGCCCACGGAGTCATCGGGCCGCCATCGAGCAGCACTTGGCGGATTTTGTGTTTAAGGTAGGGCGAGCCCGGTTCTTTAGTGACCAGAACCTTGTGTCCGGCGGCTTCCAGCTTAGCCGCAACACTTTTGAGGGCGGTCGTTTTTCCTGCGCCATCGGGCCCCTCGAAAGTGACGAACATGCCTGAGAGGATATCCTGCCCGGGCCGATGGATGAAGGGAGAATTGGGGTCGATGAAAGCGGCAAAGGGGATTATTTTGGTCCTCTGGTGATCGCCGCCTGTTTTGTAGCCCCCTGGCACGAGGCCGAATTGGAAGGGGTGAAGGACAGCAAAAAGCTGACCGACCTTCAGGCAAAGCGCCTTGCCATCCAAATCAAAAAGACTTGTCCTTATGAGGTTTTGGTTGTCGGACCAGCCAAGTACAACGAACTCTATCTTAAGATCAAGAACCTTAACCGCCTGCTTGAATGGGGCCATGCCAAGGCCATTGAAGGGGTTCTGGCCAAGCAGGAAGCCAAGCTGGCCATCTCGGACCAATTCGCAAAACCCGCCGGCCTGAAAGGAGTTTTGGCCAGAAAGGGAATCGACATTGAGCTGATAAGCATGGTGCGGGCAGAAAGTGATCTGGCTGTGGCAGCGGCTTCAATTCTGGCCCGCGCGGCATTTTTGGAAAAGCTTGAATCTTTAGGAACAGAAGCTGGAATGGTGCTCCCTAAAGGAGCAGGAAGCCCAATTCCTCCGGCTGGAAGAAAGCTTGTTCAGACCCTGGGGCCGGAAGCCCTGGGCAGATTTGCCAAGCTGCATTTCAAGACCACAGGTCAGATTCTCGGCTCGTAGAGCACAGGGTGGGGCAGGAAGGACTTTCTGTATGCTGGATTCGCCGTGACCTAAGGGTTCACGATCATCGCGCCTTGTTCGAGGCTTGCGCTTCGGGCAGTCGGGTCGCAGTCGTGTTTGTCTTCGACAAGGTGATTTTGGACGCCCTTTCTGACAAAAAAGACCGACGCCTCACTTTCATCCTTGAGTCATTGAGAGAAGTTGATTCCGCCTTGCGGTCTAGGGGGTCTCGGCTTCTTGTTCTGCACGGAGACCCTCTGGAAGAGATTCCTCGCCTCGCCGTTCAGTTTGAGGCAAGGGCCGTTTATGCCAATCACGATGACGACCCCTACGCGATTGAGCGGGATCGGGAGGTTTCTAAGCGACTCGCCGAAGATGGCCGTCATCTTAGAACCTTTAAAGACTGCGTCGTTTTTGAGAAAGACGAGGTTTTGAACCAATCGGGGACTGAGTTTAAGGTCTACACCCCCTACAGCAAGGCTTGGAAAGCCAAGCTGACTCAGACTGACTATCAATCCTACGATCCTGATCTCTCCCGTCTGGCTTCTGCCCTGCCTGAACATCTGGCACCCTTCCGCGAATACGAAGATATTGGCTTCGTCAAAAACGACCTGTGGCTGGAGCCTGGTGCAACCGGAGGTCAAGACCGATTGGCTCGGTTCCTTGATAAGATGCCTAGCTACGGTGAGACCCGCGACATCCCCAGCATTGAAGGGACGAGCGGCCTTTCAGTCCACCTTCGGCATGGCACAGTTTCTATCCGCGAGTGTGTGCGAGCGGCTCTTTCCCAAAACGGAAAAGGGGCAGAGAAGTGGCTGAACGAGCTGATCTGGCGCGAGTTCTATCACATGATCCTCGCCCGGTTCCCTCATGTCGTAGATCGGCCCTTCCAACCTCAATACGCCCAGCTTGAGTGGCCCGGAACCGAGGATGTGTTCGAACTTTGGAAAGCAGGGAAGACGGGTTTTCCAATTGTCGATGCCGCCATGAGGTGCCTGGTCGCGACTGGCTGGATGCACAACAGGCTCCGCATGATCGCCGCCTCGTTTTTGACCAAAGATTTGATGGTCGATTGGAGGAAGGGTGAAGCCTGGTTCGCAGAGACTTTGCTTGATTTCGAGCTGGCAAGCAACAATGGCGGCTGGCAGTGGTCGGCTTCGATGGGAGTTGATGCCCAGCCTTACTTTAGAATCTTTAACCCCAAGCTCCAGAGCTTAAAGTTCGATCCTGAAGGCAGGTTTATTCGAGAATGGTGCCCCGAACTGGCCGGTTTTTCTGACTCTGAAATTCACGTTCCGGGCGAGAATCCCCTCATGGTTCAGATGGCTGCAGGGTGTATTGTTGGAGAGAATTATCCCTTGCCAATCGTGGACCACCACGTTCAAAAGGATCTGGCTATCAACCTTCTGCGTGTGGAAAAAAAGGGTTGATTTCAGTCTGGAAGCTAGACACACGTCTGGTTAAAGGGGTAACTTGCCGGCATGAAATTGGATGCCATTGGAGTGATCGTTAAGGACCTCTCGGCTGCCGTAAAGTTCTACCGAAAGCTTGGTTTGGAATTCCCCGATCCCGCTCCGGACGAAGATCATGTTGAAGCGGATGGTCCAGGAGGCTTGAGGATCATGCTAGATTCTGAGGCTTTGATGACTCAGCTGCTTCCTGATTGGAAGGCGCCAGTCGGGGGGCACAGGGTCGGATTGGCTTTCCTCTGCGATTCCCCGGCAGAAGTGGATTCTGTCTTTGCTGAACTTGTGGCCGATGGAGCAGGAGTTCTGAAGGAGCCTTTCGATGCTTTCTGGGGTCAAAGGTACGCGACGATTTCTGATCCGAGCGGAAATCCGGTCGATCTCTTCGCGGCTTTGCCTGAATGAACGGTCACGACAGACTCAACAGATCCTGGGCTGATTTGGGACAGGTGCTTGCGAGCCTGGCCAAGAATTCATCTTTGGAAAGGTCTCTGGCCTCAGCCATTTGTTTGACAAAGCTGGCTTGGACTTCATACCTTGATGCCCTGAGCTCGGACAGAAAATCATCAGGATGGATCGCCCGAATATGATGCTTCGCCAAAATCTGATCTGGAAAATCACGCAGGTTGAAGGTGATGATGGCCTCGGCATTCCCGTGGAGGGCCGCAGCAAGTACGTGCCGATCGCCCTCCTCAACATTCATTTGAGATACTAGGTGCTCGTAGCCTGTGATTTTTGCGTTCTCAAAGGCTTCGTTGGCAGTGGAAAACAAATGATCCGCCTTGACTCTGGGCCAAGGCTTCTTCAGCCTTTCGGTTAGCGCTACGTCAGCCTCTTGAATGATCTTCTGGCTCCAAATAGGCTCAAAGTGGCCGAGTTCTGCGTGCCTCATAAGGAGGTCGAAGACAATAATGGTGACAAAGACATTGGCATCGATAAGAGCCCGAGAGCTCATAGAGTGTCATCCTCGGATTCCTCGGATTCCTCGTATGCCTCCATCTCCACTGCCAACCGACTAAGCTCTGCCAGTGCCGCTCGACGCTCCCTTTTCTTGATCTCAAAGTACGTCTCAAAGTCGTCTCGCCTAATCCGCCGGTGGGTTCCTACCATGTAGAAAGGCAGAGCACCTTCCTCCATTTTCTTAATCAAAAAAGGGCGAGATACTCTCAGCTGGTCAGCCGCCTCCTGTGTGGTCAGGTCATCTGTCTCAGAGGAGCGGCTGAGAATCTGACGAAGTTCTGCCATGCGCTCGCTTGGCATCACCACCTCTTCTCCATCAGGCATTTTCAAAACAACCTCTTGAGCAGTGCCAAACAGAGCCTGCAGCTCTCGCACCACATCACCTCTCGACCTTACAACTGGGTAATCACTCATAGGTCAATTATGCGCAATAATCGAAACATCCGCAATAAACGAAACAGCAAGCCAGGCCCGAGTCCTCATGGTCTGCGACTTTTTCAGGCCAAGGGCAGTCAGATAAACTAAGGCTGCCCGCCAGGCAAGCAACATGTTTCAAAATCCCCTGCCCAAGGAATACACCGACCTCACGATGGATGAGGCGGGAGAAAGGATTGAGGCGGCAAGAGCCAAGCTAGGTCCGCGCCTGATGATTTTGGGACACCACTATCAGAGGGATGAAATCATCCGCCACGCTGATGTCCGGGGCGATAGCTACAAACTGGCTAAGGATGCTCAAAGCCGCCCAGAAGCAGAGTTCATCGTCTTCTGCGGCGTTCATTTTATGGCCGAATCGGCGGACATTCTCACTCACGAGAAGCAGAAGGTCATTCTTCCAAACCTGGCGGCCGGATGCAGCATGGCCGATATGGCAAACCAGTTTCAGGTGAGGTCAGCTTGGAAGCAGCTCGCCCAAGTGACCGATGTCTCCAGAATCGTCCCCATCACCTATGTCAACTCTTCGGCAGCGATCAAGGCCTTTGTCGGAGAGCACGGGGGAGCCTGCTGCACATCCAGCAACGCCACCGAAGTTCTTCAGTGGGCGATGAAGCGAGGAGACAAAATCCTCTTCCTGCCAGACCAGCACTTGGGCCGGAACACCGGAGTCAAACTTGGCTTCGATCCCGACACCCAGATGGCTTTATGGGATCCATTTAAGCCCTTGGGCGGCAGCACGAAAGAAAAGATTCAAGAGTCAAAGTTCCTGCTCTGGAAGGGTCACTGCAGTGTCCATTCGCGGTTCACAGTCGATCAGATCAATAAAGCAAGGGCCGAGCATCCAGGCGTCAATATTCTTGTTCACCCCGAATGTGAACTTGAGGTGGTGAGGATGGCTGACTACAACGGCTCGACTGAGATGATCATCAAGACTCTCACCCAGGCTCCAGAAGGAAGCACCTGGGCGATCGGGACAGAAATCAACCTCGTTAACCGCCTGGCTAACGAAATGCCAGAGAAGAAGATTTTCTGCCTTGATCCCCAAATCTGCCCCTGCAGCACCATGTATCGCATTCACCCCAGCTTTCTTTGCTGGGTGTTGGAGAACTTGGTCGAAGGGCAAGTGGTGAACGAGATCAGAGTTCCTGAAGAAATTGCCAGTAAAGCGAGGCTGTCTCTCCAGCGAATGCTGGATATCGGCACCTTGGCATCGGCAAACGCAGGATAAGGGTCCCACAATCTTTGTAGGACTTGCTAACGATTTGACGACAAGGAGCGTCTGTGGTGGAGTGACGGGGAGTAGCCGGCCCGGAGAGTGATCTTCGGTTTGCCCATTGCGTCAGTACGAAAGCGTCAGCTTTCCGCGATGGGCGGGACAAAGCCATCCTCGTGCAAGACCGTCACACAAGCACGAGGAATATATGGCGAAGACCTTAGAGGCAAATGCCTCCGCTAAGGCCACTACGTGGCATGATCAGGGCTCAGAATTGGTTCTGAGTCAGCTTTCAACCACCCTGAATCAGGGCTTGGATCAGGCTGAATCTGCCCGACGTCTCGCCGAACATGGTCCCAACGTGCTGCCAAAGAGCGCTGGAGACACTCCTCTTCAGATCATCTGGCGTCAGATCAACGATCCCCTCATCTGGGTCCTTATCGGTTCATCGGCAGTCGCCATGGCCGTTGACCCCCAGGATGGAATCAAGAACGGCTTGGTCATCCTTGCCGTCGTCATCCTCAATACAATCATTGGCTTTGTTCAGGAATACCGGGCTGGACAGGCAATCCAGGCTCTAAACGGCATGGTGCCCGAGAACGCCAATGTCATTCGTGCCGGCCAAAAGCTGACCCTGCCTGTTGCGGACCTCGTCCCGGGCGACCTTGTGCTTTTGGCAAGTGGAGATAAGGTTCCTGCTGATCTCAGGCTTGTTCAAGTAAAGAACCTTCAGGTTGAAGAAGCTGCCTTGACCGGCGAGTCAGTGCCCTCCCAAAAGTCTGTTGATGAAGTTTCGAAGGAGTCAGGACTGGGCGACCGAACCTGCATGGCCTTTTCTGGCACCTTGGTCACCTACGGCACAGCCACGGGTGTGGTCGTCGAAACAGGAGCCAGAACTGAGCTTGGCAAGATTTCAACTCTTCTTAAGGAAGCCGCCGACCTCGAAACTCCTCTGACCAAGGCTTTGGGGCAGATCGGCAAGCAGCTGACCGTCGGCATTATCGTCGTGGCCATTGCCATGCTCATCGTGGGCACCAGCCGAGAAATGTTCCAGAACGGAGTCGAGTTCCTGCCCGCTCTTCAGAGCACAGTGATCTTCGCCATCGCTCTTGCTGTTGGCGCGATCCCCGAAGGACTGCCCGCCATCGTTACTGTCGCTCTCGCCATTGGTGTTCAGCGAATGGCCAAGCGACGCGCCGTCGTTCGAAGACTGCCTTCGGTTGAAACACTCGGCTCTACCTCAGTTATCTGCAGCGACAAGACAGGCACTCTGACGAGAAACGAAATGACTGTCCAGGCTCTTTGGACTCCAAAGAGTGGCCTTACCGAAGTGACTGGCGTCGGCTATTCATTGGAAGGGGGAATGCTGAAGGATGGACAGAAGATTGGAAATCCTGAGCGAGATGTTCTGCTTCTGCTTGAATCGGCCGCCTTGTGCAGTGATGCGACACTTGACTTCGCGGTTCAGCCTCCTGCCGTGACAGGCGACCCGACCGAAGCGGCCTTGATCGTATCGGCAGAAAAGGCTGGCATCAAGGTGGAAGAGTTGAGGAAGCAGATGCCTCGACTCGACGCCATCCCCTTCGAGTCTGAAAACCAGTTCATGGCAACCCTTCACAAGGATCCTACAGGCAGCACAACTGTGATCCTTAAGGGTGCACCCGAAGTTGTCATTTCTCGCAGCAGCAGCAGCCCCGAGGAAAAGAAGCAGGCACTTGAGACTGTTGAGCATCTCGCAGCTCAGGGCATGCGAGTCCTTGCCATCGCCGCCTTGGATACCGATGCCAGCAAGTCAGAAGTCGATATGAAAGATGTCGAATCTGGCATGACTCTGGTGGGCCTGCAGGGCATGATCGATCCTCCTCGACAGGAAGCGATCGAGGCAATCCGCGCCTGCCACAGAGCGGGAATCACGGTCAAGATGATCACTGGCGACCACAAGGGAACCGCCATTGCCATCGGCCGCCAGCTGGGAATTGCTGAAGCAAAAAGCAAGCCTGTTACCGGTGGAGAAATTGCTGAAACAACCGACGAGGATTTGACCAAGCTGGCTGAATCCAGCAACGTTTTTGCCCGTGTTGCTCCGGAGCACAAGCTTAGGCTGGTTCGAGCTCTTCAGTCTCAGGGTGCAGTCGTTGCAATGACAGGTGACGGAGTCAACGATGCCCCTGCTCTCAAGCAGGCCAACATCGGTGTGGCCATGGGAATCACAGGCACGGCCGTCAGCAAAGAAGCCGCTGATATCGTCTTGACCGACGACAACTTTGCTTCAATCGCCGCTGCCGTTGAAGAGGGAAGAAGGGTCTACGATAACCTGATCAAGTCCCTTGCCTTTGTTCTTCCTACAAACTTGGGCTTGGCGCTAATTCTCACTGTCGCCGTTGCCTTCTTCCCCTTTGATCCGGCAACCAAGCAGCTCCTGCTGCCTCTTCTGCCTACCCAGCTTCTATGGATCAACCTGGTGGGTGCCGTTGCCTTGGCGATTCCTTTGGCTTTTGAAGCCAAGGAGCCCAACGTCATGGATCGAAGCCCAAGAGATGCAAACGAGCCGGTCTTGAACAAGTTTGTTCTCTTCCGCACCGTCATGGCCTCAGTTGTTATGACTCTCGCCTCGGTCGGACTCTTCTTGTATGAGTACGGCGGAGCGAAGGCGGCTGGAGTTTCGGAAATGGCAGCACAGTCTTTGGCCCAAACCATGGCTGTCACCACGATCATTGCCTTCCAGATCTTCTACATGTTTAACTGTAGGTCTCTGAGAGATTCCGTCTTCAAGATCGGACTCTTCAGCAACCCAGCTGTTTACATGGGGGTTGGCGTGATTCTGGTTCTGCAGGCGGCCTTCATCTTTGCGCCACCACTTCAGGCAGTCTTCTCCTCTTCCGCTCTTTCCGCTTCCGACATCCTCAAAGCGGTTCTGGCCGGTGCAGTCATCCTGCCGCTGGTTAGTCTTGAAAAGTGGTGGCGAAGCAGAAAGACTGCGTAAACTAGAAGAATGTCCGCTGTTCTTGCCTTGGCTGCGATTCTGGCCGATCCGAGTTTGGTGACCATCAAGGTCGCCACTACTCAGGGTCAGACTCGCAGCCTAAGGCATGAAACAAGCTTTTCAATTGAAAAGGTCCGATTCATTTATCGGTCAGTGACTAAAGAAGAGCATCTTTCTGGCTCAGATGGGAAGTTTTTCTACAAAACTTCGCTTTCGCAAGGGGTCTTGATTGTCCCCGGTTCCAGAATCCCTCTTACAGCCCCGGTGGTGACCCTAGGGATCAGCTTGAGGGGTGAGCCTTTGAAGTCTGAAGGCGAGGAGCCGAGTGCTTTTCGCCTCAGGCGACTCACTTCAGTGCCTCTGCCTGTCGGACCAATCAAGATTGGCGATTCTTGGCAGATAACCTATCTGCCCGATGGCACCGCCGTCCCAGAAGTGCGCTTTACCTGCAAGCTTCTGGCTGTTGAGAAGCTTTTGGGTATCGATTCAGCCAAGATTGCAGTCTCCGTTCGCGAGGCTCTGCCAGGCGAGGCCTCGGCTTCTTACACCGCTTGGGTCGATTTGGCCAATGGGCTGCCCATTCGCAGCAAAGCTGATCTCAAAAAGGCCCTGATCGCTGGCAGCGTGGTGGACGCCACGTGGAGCACGGCTTTAAACACGACGGCTTCTCCGTAGTTGTGGGCGCGCGGTGAATGAAGAAGGAAGAATGATGAAGGATGAAGGATGTCCGGTTGGACAGTTACCCTTCTTGAGTGACAGGCATTGCCAAGGCTAGCTCTCGCCTCCCTTCCGCCACCGGGCTTTAACCTTCTCTTAAAACTTGTGTCACTGGCATCGCCAGTGCATTTAGCGATCTCTCTTTGTTCGTGAGCCCAGCCGTGACGTGGTTTATGAAAGCTGTGAATGAGCACTGGCGCTGCCAGTGCAGTTAGCAATCTCTCTCTTTGTTCGTGAGCCCAGCCGTGACGTGGTTTATGAAAGCTGTGGATGAGCACTGGCGCTGCCAGTGGCACTCGGTCAAAAAGACGCCGAGCTTATTTCCTCCTTGCGTTGCCCTCCTCTGAGAACTTGTGTCACTGGCATCGCCAGTGCAGTTAGCGAACTCTCTCGTCGTTCGTCTGCCCAGCCGTGACGTGGTTTATGAAAGCAGTGAATAAGCGCATTGGCGCTGCCAGTAGCCCAAAGTCAAAAAGACACCGAGATCTCTGTTTTTCCCCGGTAAGTTCGCCAGCCAGCACCCTTGCCAGATTTTGAAAAAACTCGCAAAAAATCTGTTTTCCCAGTATTTTTACCAGGGTATTGGCAAGTTTAACAGGGAATGACCTTTCCGTAAGGTTCACCAGCCGGACAAAAGCCTCCGAGAAAGAGAGGCGAAGAAAGGCAGCCAAGGATGGCGCAGGTGAGTCTCACGGAGGAAAAACAAGTGTCCTTTCGCATCAACACCAACCTGAACTCAATCAACTCGCTCCGCAACCTGAGCATGACCAACACCGAGCAGTCGAAGTCTATGAACCGACTCTCCACTGGTCTTCGAATCCAGGATGCTTCTGACGATCCTGCCGGCTTGATCTTCTCTGAGAGCTTTAGAGCCCAGATCTCAGGCACCGAGCAGGCCATCCGAAACAACCAGGACGCATTGAATTTTGCCAAGACGGCAGAAGGCGCCCTCGACGAAATCTCTCGACTGATGAGAGAAGGCCGAACCCTCGCCGTCGCGGCTGGCAACAACGCCACCCTCACCAGCGACCAGAAAGCCGCCTACCAGACCCAGATGAACAACCTTCTGGCCAGCCTTGACCGAGTTGCCAACACAACTCAGTTCGGAAAGGTCAAGCTGCTTGACGGCAGCTCAGGAGTCAACTCGGTCGTCGTCAACGCTACCAACTTCAAGCAGATCAGCTTGGGTGGAAAGATTGGCACTCAGTCCATCACTCAGGATGGCGCTGTGACTGTCAACGTGACCACCGCCGCCACCAAGGCTCAGCACCAGGGTTCCAACACCATCGCTGCTGCAAACCTTGCCGCCTACGAAGCTACGGCTGTCGGTGCCGCAGAGTCCTTCTCGATCAACGGAACGACTTTCGACGTCGGACCTGCTGAAACTTGGGGCCAGGTGGTTCAGAAGATCAACGCTTCCTCCGGTACAACGGGTGTCGTCGCTGAAGCTGACTACAGCGCAGGCAACGGATCGATCGTTCTTAGAACGACCAAGTACGGCGCCAACGCTAAGATCAACTTGGTCGATGCAACTGGAATCATCAACTCTTCCTCTGGTTCCACCAGCGTGGCTGGTGTCAACGCAGTGGCCCAGGTTACGGTTGGTTCGCTCAACGCAGTCTCCTTCACGGCTGGTGCAGTCGGCAACGATGGCTTGACCCTGACTGATGTCAACGGCAACCGAATCATGCTCACCGAAGCTGGCAACGTGACAGGTTCTGTGACTGCAGGCCAGGCTCAGGTCGGTTCAAGCACCTTCCAGGTCGGCGCCAACGCTGGTCAGATCGAATCTCTCTCCATCGGCAGCTTCACCACCCAGACTCTTGGACTGACGAGCATGGATGTGACGACAGCCGCTGGTGTCGAGGGTGCCTTGGGCAAGTTCGACGCAGCCCTGGATGACCTCAATCGCCGCCGAGGCAACATCGGCAGCTTCATGAGGAACGTTCTTGAGTCCAACGTTCGATCACTGGGAATTTCGAAGGAGAACCTGAGCGCAACAGAATCCGCTGTCCGCGATCTTGACTTCGCCGATGAAATGACCAAGATGACCAAGTACCAGGTGCTTTCTCAGAGCGGCATGGCAATGCTGGCTCAGGCGAACCAGGCTCCCCAGCAGGTTCTTCAGCTCCTGCGAGGCTAAGACTAACACTTTACTTCCTGCGAAACGGACTACCCCGGGGGAAACCCCGGGGAGACTTCTGCCGCACAGTTTCCGGGAATCGACAGTTTCAAAGCGCCCCCCGCCTGGGGCGCTTTTTCTTTTGTTTGGGGGGTCGGCTTTGTAGTGCTCGACCCCTTGTTTGGCTAAGGTTTCTGGGATCGGAGTTCAGGGTTCTGACTTCTGCTTTTTGGTCTCAGTCTTGCCTCATCCAATGACCCGGGTGACCGGGGATGGCCCGGCGGGCAGCCCCGGAAAAACATCCTTCGTCCCGATCGGGCCATGTTTGGGGATCACTTTAGCGGCGTTAGGGTCTTGGATCCCATAGGCTTCTCTTCGGCACCCAAAACTACAATTCGTCTTGCTCACTGGGCCACGCCCCAAGTTCAAAACTGTCCCCTTCGAGCCCATCCCAACCCTTCCCTGGGGAAGGGCTGTTCTGAATTGGCGGTTTTCGACCCTCGCTTCGCTCGGTCGAAAACCGCATCCCTCCAGACCTTTACTTCCTAAGAGTCAGAAAGAAAATCGGGCGGACCTTAATGGGCTCACAACTTGTCAACGCGAACCTCCCCCCGAGACAAAGGCTCCATTTGTACAGGGCACGCTAGGGAAGGTCGGAAGGGCGATTGCGAATGAGCAATGACACCGGGGCTGCTCCTCATTCCTCGGAGCCATCCCCGGTCACCCTTTCAATTCACTGAAATATTTTCTGGGCCCAGATTTAGACAGGGACTGCTGACGAGGGGCAGGAATGAAGAGCCTGGATTAAAATTCTTCATTCTCCGTCCTCTATTCTTCAGACCCTTTCTGTCACCCAGCCGCTCGAGCTCGGCGGCTGAGAACCACTTTCGCCACAGCTAGGAGAAGAACGGTCACGGCTCCGAGAGTCAAAGCGATTTGGACAAAGACAGGCATCCGGCCAGAGGGAACGAAGAAAACATCTTCGCTCGATTCAGTTCGAGCGAAATCCCAATCTCTAAAGTAAGAAAGGTTAGCCCCATTTGCCAAGCTCGCCAGGGGAATCTTCAAAGTTGAAGCCAGCGATCTCACATCCTTGGCCTTCATTTCAACTTGCCAAGTAGGATTTACCCAGCCTTTGCCAGTCCCCAAACCCATCTCAGGCTTCAAAGAATCTACACTCACTAGGAAAACTTGCAGGCCAGCTGATGAATTGTTAGGAGCACTGCCTTCATCCAAAACCCGATTGTTGCTAGGAACATAGTAGGGGTTGAATGGCTTGTCAGTCTTGAAAGACATTCGGACCGGCGAGGTTCCCAGGGCTCCAAGTTCGGAGGTCACGATGAAGCTGGTCAGGAACCAGCCCTTTTTAGTATAGTGGCCGAGCCACTTTTCAAAATCAGGCGATGACGCAAAGCCCTGACCCTTTAGGTATGCGGCTAAACCAGCAGAATCAGTAGCCTTGAGCGTCTTTGCCTTGTAGCCAGCCACATCAACTTCCTGCACAACTTCAACTCCTCCGGCGGCTTTTGAGCTGGTCGCTGCATCCATCGGGGCAGAGCACCCCATTGATGGAGGCGGTGGCGGCGCCAAGGCTGCCAGCTGCTGAAAAGCCTCCCGGTCAGCCGAAGCGAGTTCTGGCACGGTAGGGGTTGGAGCAACAAACCCAAATTCTGCCGAACTCGCTTTGAAGTTTGCCTCGCGAATAAAGTGCTCGACTCCAGCCGCTTTATCCCAGATAACAATGTTCCTCTGGCCGCCGAAAATGACCATTTCGTCCTCGGGGGAGAGGGCACAGCAGGCAGAAATCGCAGATGGAAGGCCAAACCCAAGCAGGCTGGCGGCCACGCAGAAAAAGGCAGTGTTAGTTCGAATCTTCGGCATGGAGTCCACTCTCGCTCAATGAGTGTAAACCAGAGTGCCAAAAGTTCAAGCAGCTTTCTTAACTTTTTTCAGTGTCTTGTAGACGTAGGCCAGAACTTCTGCGACTGCACCAAAGTGTTCTCGGGGAACGTAGTCGCCCACATCGCATTGGGCGTAGAGCCCTCGGGCCAAAGGCTTGTTCTCGACAATGGGGATGTCCAGTTCTTTTGCCAAGCCTCGAATTTTGAGTGCCAGATAATCCTGCCCTTTGGCGACCACCAAAGGAGCGTGCATTTTGGATCTCTCGTACTTGATGGCGACAGCAAAGTGGGTGGGGTTGGTGATGATGACATCAGCTTCGGCCACTCGAGATTTCAATGAGCTTTTGCTGAGCTTGCGCCTTGTCTGCATTCGGGCCATCTTCACTTCGGGGCTGCCCTCCTGCTCCTTCATTTCCTGCTTCAGCTCCTGCTTGGTCATCTTGATCTGCTTTTCGTGCTGCTTGAACTGAAAGACGTAATCCAAGCCTGCCAAAGCCAGCCAGACCAAAGCGATTCTGGTCATGATCGTGTGGATCAGTCCTCCGATGACGGCAGACGCTTTCGCCGGCGGCATGCCGCTCAAATAGACCAGCTCGCTCCAGGCTCCACTTACGGCGGCATAAACGATCCAAGAAAAGACGGTGAGCTTGAAAATCGCCTTAAACCCTTCAAAGAGCGCCTTTTTGCTGACGAGTCTTTTAAAACCTTCAAGTGGGTTGATCTTTTGGAAAGTAGGCTTGATGGGCTCCGTTGCCCAAAGAAGGCCAACCTGCCCTAAGTTTGCCGCAACACCCACCACCAAAAGCAGCAGAATCAGGATGCCCGCTAGACCAACGCTTGGCAGTCCGATGTTGACCATGTGCTTGATGGCCGTTTCGGGGGTGAGCTGCTCGCTGCCGACCAATCCCTTGCCACGAAAGGTCTCGATAAGCATCTTGATCCAGGCTTCGCAAAGCCATGGCAGCATAAAAGAGCAGGCAAGAAGACTAGCCGCATGAACAAGGTCTGTCGATTTCGCAACCTGCCCTTTTTTGCGCGAATCTTGCTTGCGTTTAGGAGTTGCGTCTTCTGTCTTTTCCCCAGTTTGTTGGTTCTCCGCCATCTGCCTTTATCCTCCCAGCATCTGGCCAAGGGCCTTAAAGGTGTAGTCAGTAGCCAGCCTTAACCCCGAGGTCATGGCGGGGAGGGCCAGAGCCAGAGCCAGAAAACCAAGGCTCAGCTTTGCGGGCAAAGCCAAAAGGAAAGGCTGAGTCTGGGGGACAGCCTTGTTGACAAAGCCCGCAGCCATGTCGATGACGATTCCAATGGCAGCAACTGGGGCAGCAATCTGAATGCTGAGAAGCATCATCTGCCCAAGCATTGCCAGCAGCCCTGACTGCATGGGTTCTAAGGTGGCGAAGGAGAATCCGCCGATGTTGTAGCTTCGCACAACAGCCTGAATCATCAAATGGTGTGCATCTGAAGCAAAAAGAAGAGCCACGGCCAGCATCACCTTAAGGCGGCTAGCCGGAGTTGCAGCAGAGCCCATGACCGAGCTCATGATCTGGGCTGACATCAAACCCATCTGAAGGTCGGCAAAGGCGCCAGCCATTTCGGCGGCTGAGACGATCAGCCTCATGCAGAAGCCAATCAGCAGGCCAGTTAGAACCTCACGGGCACCGAGAAGAATCAAGGCCGGCAGGGTTTCTGGCACCTCCTTGAAGACTGGCTGGACGACTGGGGTGAGGGCACAGGCTAGTGCGGCGCACATCAGCACCCTGATATTTGTGGGGATGGCAGTGCTTGTGATCGGTGCGGCAAGAAACATTGCCGAGAGCCTCATGAAGAGAGCCAGAAAGACAATCAGCCACTCTGAACTAAGGCTCATCAATCAGTCTCCTACTGCTGTCCGACCCTGGCGGCTGCTTCGAAACAGAAGAGCATAAAGCGCACAAGTGTGGTCAGCATCCAGCTGCCCATAGTCAGCACGATGACGGCGGCTCCCAGCATTTTGGGAACGTAGGTGAGGGTCATTTCCTGCACCTGAGTCATGGCCTGCATGACCGAGACGGCGAGGCCAACAAAAAGCGCCATAGCCAGAATCGGAAGGGTGACGATCAGGGCAATGATAAAGCCCTGACGGCTGATTTCAATGGCAAGGGAGGTATCCATTATTGATAGCCTGTTAAGAGTGTTCTCACCAAGACTGACCAGCCATCAGCCAGTACAAAGACCAGCAGCTTGGCAGGCAGAGAGACGACAACAGGCGGCATCATCATCATGCCCATGCCCATGAGAACAGAGGCTACGATGAGGTCGATGATGATGAAGGGTACGAAGATGTAGAAGCCTATGATAAAGGCAGTTTTCAGCTCGCTAATGATGAAGCTGGGAATGAGAGCCATCAGGCTCACTTCACTAGCATTGGCGGGCTTCTCGTTTCTCATTTCAAGAAACATCTGCAGATCACTTTCGTAGGTGTGCTTCAGCATAAACTCGCGAATCGGCTTCTCGGCGCGGGTCAAAGCTTCTTCAAAAGAGATGGGATTCTCTTTAGCCATGTAAGGCACAAAAGCGTTGTTGTAAACCTTTTCGTAAGTTGGCCCCATGACGAAGAGGGTGAGAAAGAGCGAAAGACCGATGAGCACCTGGTTGGGTGGGATTGACTGGGTGCCAAGTGCGCTTCGAAGGAATCCAAGCACGATGACGATGCGGGTGAAGGCTGTCGTCAGGATCAGGATTGCAGGAGCGACACTGAGAATGGTGAGGAGTGCCAGAATCTGCAGCGAGCTGCTGACCTGCTCCTTCTCCGTAGATCCTCCGACTCCGATGTTGAGTGAAGGAATTTGAACCTGGCCGCCTGTCGTTGCTTGGGCAAATGCCACCCCGACAACCAGCATGGCCATGGCCACCAACAAAAACCTAAGAATCCACTTAAGGTTTGCTTTTTTGGCCATGGCAGTGCTTGTCATTGATAAGTCTCCTTTTTTGAGTTCAGAGCTTTAGCGGCTCAGTCGCTTGATTCTTTCCAGGGCTTCCTGGATTTCTCGGTCGCTGAGTTCGGCAGGGGTGGCAGGGGCGCCATAGCCGGCAGCTTCGACCAGGCTCTTGACTGGTCGGGGAGATCGGTTGACCTTGGCGGGGTCGGGAAGCCGGGTTTTTGGCTTGGCAGGAAGAGGTTCCTGCTCTTCAAGTCCGGATCGCTTTTTGGCAGCCTGAATGAGGGCCAGAGCCTGCTGGAAGGACATGTCTTCCTCTTCCTCGGTGGTTTCTTGAATCACGGGGCGAGAAATGACTGCCTTGGCCGGAGCTTTGCGGGTCTTTTTGGGCTGAGGAACAATGATGGGTTCTTCTTCCATCGCATCATCGACCATCTCGAAGAAAGCTCTATCGTCTTCGTCGATCTTGATGTCGATTTTTGAAGTCGGTCTGGCCTGAGGAACGGGCGAAGCGGTCTTGGCTTCAATCGGCTCGGCCATAGCTTCGGCCATGCTGGTTGGGCTGGTGGCAGAAAGATCTGCAATCAGTCGGGTGGACTGAGTCGTCACTCCGATAAGCAGGGTTCGATCCAATGCCTTAACGAGCTGCAGCTGAGCTGCGCCGAGGGAAACAGATTCCATGACCTGGATGGAGCCCTTGGCTGAGGAATCAGACTTCATTCGCTTCATCACCCAGGGAAGACCCCACTTGAGCAGGGCGGCAACGATACCCAAGGCGACTGCCAGCTGTGCCAAACCCCAGAAATCAATGAGAGCAGGGGATGTGGGAGCAGGAGTGGGAATGGGGCTGCTCTTTCCGGTTAAAGAAGCGGCCTGGCCCCAGACAATAAAGGGGATTCCGGCGGCGGCGAGGGCGAGGGTTCTTAGAGTCGTCTTCATTTTTAGGCGGCCTCATTCAGCTTGGCAAGTCGTTCGGCTGGGTTCAGAATCTCTGTGATTCGAACACCGAAGTTGTCTTCAATCACAACGACCTCACCCCTTGCCACGGGTCGGCCATTGACCAAAACGTCTACAGGTTCACCAGCGGCCTTATCGATCTCGACAATCGATCCGGCGCCAAGTTCAAGAACATCGCGAACCACCATCTTCACGCGGCCAAGTTCCACGCTGATCTCAAGCGGAATATCAAAAAGCAGTCTGAGTGAAGCGTCTTCGGGAGGAGTGCCAGAAACCCCGACATCAGAAGCCTTGGCTTGAGCGGTAAAGGCGGCTTCGTCTCGAGTTTTGCTGGGCATCAGGCTGACCATTGTTTCGTCGTCGGTAAGCCAGTGAATATCTAGGTTGGCCGTGCCTAATCCAAGCTGGACAGTAGATCGGATGATCGTGCTGGCCTGGACGATGTTGTCTGGAGTTGTAAAGGCTCGAAGCTTGGTTGAAAAGGCTCCGGCCAAAGTCGTTTCGCCACGGAATGAAGTGGCTCCCGAGCAGATGCCTTGAATCAGGGCCTCGAAGAATCCCTTGGCATCGCTGACCATCTCTTCCGTAAAGGCTCCGATGAATCCGCCCTGGATAGCCATAAAGAATCCGGCCATGGCGTTTTCGTTGAGCAGAAGAGTCTGGATTGAATCTGGCTTGTGGGCAAACGAGAACTGCAGGACCAAGGATTCCTGTGGTTCGAGTGAGACCAGATCGCTGAGATCCATTGAAATCGCGTTGGACTCTCGGACAGTCACCTGTGCGCCGGTGAATTCGCTGAGAGCAGAGGCCGTTGAGCTCCAGACTCCTGTCTGGAGAAGGCTCATTTGGTGGATCAGTTCGCTTGCTTTGTAGGGCATTTCCGTTCCTTGGTTCGAGTGATGTTTCGTTGAAAAATTTCAGTCGGTTCGGCTGATGATCTGCAGAACCACTTTTTTGCCATCGAGAACGGGCTTGGCCAAAAGCTTGGGCTTGCCTGCGATCTTGATGACAGTTGGGGTCGTGGCTTTCTGTCGCAGCTTGACGACATCGCCGGGGCGAAGAGAGAGGAAATCTTTGATCGTGATGCTGCTGTCGCCGAGGCTAAGCTCGCACTTGACAGGAGCTTCTGAAATCAGAGTCGTGAGGGACTGCCTGGTCAGAGGACTCTGTCTTCTGGCTCCGCCAGCCATGAACCACTTTTGCGCTGAAAGCTTGTTGGTGATGGGCTTGAGCAGCATGTAGGGAATGCAGAGGCTCATTGCGCCTCGGATGTCTCCGACTCTTAGTTCGAAGAGGATGGAGACAACGATATCGCTGGGAGGAGCGATCTGCACAAACTGGGACGAGGTTTCGATGCCATCAATGGATGGATTCACGATCACCACGCCTTCCCAGCTCATCTTCAATGACTGAAGAATTCGGTCAACGATCTGGCGGACGAGGGGAGTCTCGATTTCAGTCAGGTTGCTTCGGTTGACCGTTCGGCCGGGGCCGCCAAGAAGCTTATCGACCATCACGAAGATGAGGTCGAATTCCATTTCGAGAGCCGCTTCGCCCGAAAGAGGGTTAAGGGCAAGGACAGCGAAGACTGATCGGTTGAGGCTGCGGAGATATTCGTCGTAAGGGACCTGCTCCAAGCTCACCAAATCGATTGAAACTGGGCTTCGCAGGTAGGCGCTGAGATTGGTGGCTGCCGTTCTTCCGAATGTCTCGTGGAGCATTTGGAGAGTGCGGAGCTGTTCTTTGCTGAACTTATCTGGCCTTCTAAAGTCGTAAACCTCGTAGGCAATGGTTCCGCTTGAACCTGGCCTTGAGGTGGGGACGAATCCGCCGTAGCTGGCTTGGTTTGCCTGGGCAGCACCTGTTCGCCCAGAAGAATCCTCATCGGAGGCCACTGGGGCATCATCCGATGAAAGTGAGCTCAATAGAGCTTCGATTTCTTCTTGCGAGAGGATATCCGACACTTTCCAAGCACCTTGATCGCCTTGCTCCTGGTATTTATCCCAGTGATTCGCAGGGCTCTCGTCTTGGTTGTCGGAGTTTCGTGGATCTTCCTTAGGGTGGTTCTGACTTTTTTGCCAGTTTTTTTGCTGGGGGCGGCTTGTGCGCTACCCAAGCAGGGAAGATGAATCGACGATCCAGCCATCCAGTGTCTCAAGATCGGCGGATTCCAGCTTTTCCTGCAGAGTCTGCAGCTCTTCCAGCCGACTCTTTCTCAGATCCCTTCTGAGCTTGCCAAAGAGAAACTTCACTTTGTCCTCCTTGCTCTCGCAGATGAGGCGGGGGACTTCGACGGGGCGGCCTTCGTTCAGGGCGACCATGGTCACCCTTGCCGTGTTGCAGTGCCTTCGTCTGTTCTGAGTCAGGTTGGTGGCAAAAACGTCGATTGTGACTTCCATAGAAGTCCGGCCTACGAAGGTGATGTGCGCCTCAGCCTCTACCATCTCACCGATCTCAATCGGTTCATGAAAATCTACACGGTCGAAGCTGGCTGTTACCGCTTGATGACCAGCGAATCTGCTGGCGCAGGCGCTCGCGGTAAGGTCGATAAAGGAGAGCAGCGATCCTCCGAAGACCTTGCCAAGGATGTTGGCGTCGTTGGGGGTCATGATCTGCGCCATGCGCAGGTGAGTTTCGCTGACAGCCTTGGAAGCCATGATCACCTTTCATGATGGGTCGTGTTGGGGGTGCCAGGTGGGGAAGTCCTCATGTCGAGTGGGGATGTCGGGGCATAGAGTTCTGATTACGATTGTCAGATCTGCATCCGCCTTGACAGGACGAGTCATCTTTCAATAGGGGAAAGTCAGCGCAGGAGCAACCGAGGATATTGTCTGCGCAGTCACAGGCCACCTTGGAGAAAGGCAGAAAAAGGAAAAAGCGTTTGCATGAGAGACTTCACGCAAACGCCTTTCTCTCTGGCCCGAGTCGACCGGCTTAAGCCTGCCGGACAATCTCAGTGAAGTCGTCAGCCTTCAGGCTCGCGCCACCGACAAGACCGCCGTCGATGCTGTCCTGGGCAAAGAGCTCGGCAGCATTTTTAGCGTTCACGCTGCCGCCATAAAGAACTCGAATGTTCTCGGCAGCTTCAGGATCCTTGTGGGCGGCTACCCAGTCGCGGATCATCTGGCAGATGCGGGCGGCCTCGGGAGTGTCGCAGACTTTGCCCGTTCCGATCGCCCAAACAGGTTCGTAGGCGATAACGAACTGATACATTTCAGCCGGATCGAGGCCATCCAGACCGCCGGCCAGCTGACCCTGAATCACCGAATCGGTAAGTCCGGCTTCACGCTCGGCAAGAGTTTCGCCGACGCAGAAGATTGGAGTGATGCCGTAGTAGAGCAGCGATTTGATCTTGAGATTGATCGTCTCGTCCGTCTCAGCAAAGAGTCCGACTGTGCTCTCCGGAATATCCAGCTTGCCGAACTTGCCCCTGGTTTCCGAATGACCAACGATGCAGAAGTCCACGCAGAACTCGCTCAGCATCTTCGCGCTGATCTGGCCTGTGAAGGCGCCGGAATCAACCCAGAAGCAGTTTTGAGCTCCTAAGTGGATGCTGCTCATCTTTGTGTGCTCTCGAATGCGAGGAATCGAGAGGAAAGGAGGGCAGACCACAACGTCCACATTGGGGTTGGATTCAGCATGAAGAGTGATCGCCTCAACCAGGGCGCCTCCTTCAGTGGAGGTCAAATTCATCTTCCAGTTGCCGGCAATCAGCTTAGTTCGAGCCATTCTTCTCAGGCCTTCTCCACCTTGATTTCGAGGGCGATTTCAACCTTGCCTCGAACAGCGTTGGTGATAATGCAGTAGCCATCGGCCTTGTGAGCAAAATCTTCAGCAGCCTTCATTTGGGCTTCGTCAGCCTCGGGCTCCATCTGAATGATGGGCTTGATGGTCACCTTTTTGTAGGTAAAGCTGGCACCCTGCTCTTCAACTTCTCCGACTGCCGAAACACTAAAGTGCTTGATGGGCAGCTTGCGGTTCTGACTGATGATTCCGTAGGTGATGGAATAGCAGGAGGCAATGGCCATGACCAAAAGCTCTTCGGGGTTGGTGCCGGGCTGGTTGTTTCCGCCGAATTCGGGTGGAACTGCCAGCATGCTGCCGACAGTGGATCGTTCTGCAACAACTTGACCGTTGCCTGTCCTTCCACCTTCCCAGGTCACTGTGACGGGATACTCGTGGAGCTTTGCCATGATATGAGGGTACTCAACTTAGGGGTCAGGTATCTCGCGGCGGGGCTTTTCCGGGTCCTCATGCCCCACCGGCCCTGCTGACTTGTCATCTTGGTGTATCCTTCTGCCTCTCGGCGCCATGCCCAAGTGGTTAAGGGGACGGTCTGCAAAACCGTTATCCAGCGGTTCGAATCCGCTTGGCGCCTCCACTTTTTACTTTGACCTGTAGGATCGGCAGATTTTTGCCTCCCAGGTCTCTGCGGGATGAAAGGGGACATGTCCAGCCACAACGACCTTGCCCGCCTTTCCCAGGAAGAAGAAGGCCAGTCAGGCTCAGATTTTCTCATCGAGCTCCAAACTTTTTCGGGATCGCTTGGCGCACTGTTTCTTTGCGTCAAAGAAAAGAAGATCGACCTTATGGGGATTCCTTTAGCCCCCATCTGCGAAGCCTACTTTCGCCACCTTATTGAACTCGCTGGCGGCGCCAAAGGCGGACCGGATATTGAAGGAATGGCAGGAGGCATGGCAGCCCTTGCCTACATGCTGGAAAAGAAAGCCTGGGGACTGCTGCCAAGGGCAGAGCCAGAACCCGAAGCGCCTGAAGACACAGTTGAAAAAGGCGAAGCCTGGATCCACGAGTTCCGGCCTGCCATCGAAGCTCTGAACATTCTTCATGACGAAAGGGGACAGCTCTTTTTTAGAAGTCAGGAATCTCATCGCCCCTACGAGCTTCCGTTTGAGCTCGGTGATGTTACAGTCAACGATCTCGCCGCAGCCTTTGAAAAGCTGATGGCGAAGGCTGTTCCGGCAAAGCCAGAAAGGCTGGATGCACCGAGAAGATCAATCAGCGATCAGATGATTGTTGTGATGCGGGCCCTAACGCCGGAGTTCAGAAACCTAGAAGACCTGATTGTCGGAGAGTTCACAAGGTCAGAAGCAGTCTGGTGGTTCTTGGCATTGCTGGAACTCATCAGGCTGGGTCAGGCGAAGATCAAGATGTCGGAAGAAGGAGAAGTCGTGTTTGGCAAGGGGGAAGCTAGGTGAGGCTGACCGACCCTGTTTTCGCCTTGCTCTTCGCCAGTGAAACTCCCGTATCGGCCGAAGTTCTTGCCAATGCCCTCGAAGCTCCGCTTTATGAGGTTGAGGAGGCCTTGGAATCTTTAGGCAGAAGATTTTCCGAGTCAGGTCCCCTGCAGCTGGTGAGGATCGCTGGCGGCTACCAGCTGGCGACCAAAGCAGAATTTGCCCGGTACGTCGCAAGACTGCTAGAACCCCAGCCCGCCCGGCTCAGCCGATCGGTGATGGAGACCCTCGCCATCGTCGCCTATCAACAGCCCATAACTGCCTCTGAGATCGATTCGGTTCGAGGCGTCCAGAGCGACTATAGTCTTAAGCAGCTGGTCGAAAAGAAGCTTGTGCAGGAGGTGGGGCGAAAACAGGCTCCCGGTCGTCCTATGTTATACGCTACAACGGCACAGTTTTTACACATGTTTAATCTGAACTCTCTGTCAGATCTGCCTCACCTCTCCACGATCCAAGGCGACATTCTGAGCATTCAATCCAACGAGGACCCGAGTCAGCCCGTCCTTGATTTTTCTGGAGAAACTTTGTGAAGGCGAGACTGATTTCGCTCCTCCTCTTCTGCCTTGCTGTAACTGCAGGTCATGCGCAGAGCCTGGGAGCCTATTCTGATAGAGAAGGGCCCGAGTTAACGGCGCTCTCAGCCATTGTCGTCAACCCCGCCAACGGGGAAGTCTTGTGGGATAGAGGCGGCATAGACGTTCGCACCCCTGCTTCGACCACAAAGATTATGACGGCCATGCTCTTTATCGAGAAGGTGCCCTTGGACCAAATGATCACGGTCGGGCCAGAAGTCAACCGCGCCCAGGGTTCAAAAATCGGGCTCAGGGCTGGCGACACAATCTCGGCTGAGCATCTTCTGCAGGGAATCATGGTGCGGAGTGGGAACGATGCCTGCCTCGCTGCCGCTGTTCGTGCATCGGGCACAGTCGAAGCCTTTGTCGCAGAAATGAACGCGAAGGCAGTTGAGTTAGGAGCTTCCAGCACAACCTTCAAGAATCCGCACGGCTACCACGAAGAAGGCCATGTCACGACCGCCGCTGACTTGGCCAAGATCGCCTTGGCGGCCATTAAACTGCCAGATTTCAGGCGGGTGATTGTGATGCCGGAGATCGAGTTGGTCTTCAATGGCGGGGCACCCCAAAAGTTTCGAAATCGCAGTGAACTGGTCGGCAAAGACCCGACCAATCTCGGCATCAAAACAGGCTGGACCGACGAAGCAGGGCGGTGCTTTGTGGGCTGGCACAAGAAAGATGACCTTGAGTTTGTCAGCGTGATTCTGGGTTCGCCTCGCAGCTGGGTGCCCGACCAGGAAAAACTGCGAGACTGGGTTTTTGCCACTTTTGAGAACAAGACATTGGTTAAGAAAGGGGCTATTCTTGGCAGGCTGAATGTGGCTGGCGCTTTGGGCGGACCCGTAAGTCTAGTCGCCACGAAAGATCTTGCCGCGATGGTGCCGACAGATCTGGCCGCTCCAAAGCTGCAAGGTCAGCCCAAGCTGAAAGCGCCCCTGGGCAAAGGCGCCAAAGGAGGCAAGGTTGTTTGGGAAGGTGGACTTGAAGTCCCCTTGACCATCACCGAAGGCCGCATGGCTTGGTGGCAGCCTGTCATGTCAGTGGTCCTGCTGCTTTCGGCTGGAGTCTTTTTGATTTGGCGAAGGAACAACTTGATCCGTGCCAGGATGAGAGCTCAGAGGCAGAGAGAGTTGGACGATATTAGAAGAAGGGCCAGAGGCGAATGAGACTCCATCGTTACATTGCTCAATCGGGCATCACATCACGACGAAAGGCAGAGGAAATGATCGCCCAGGGCCGCGTTGTGGTCAACGGAAAGATCATTACAACCATGGGTGTCTTGGTCGAGCCGGGAGACGAAGTCCGTGTGGATGGAGAGCTTATTGCTGTTCAAGACAGCGCGACTTTGATAATGAATAAACCCAAGGGCCTCCTGACAACTATGGATGATCCCCAAGGGCGGCCAACTGTGATGCGTCTTATTCCGCGTGAATATCAGGCGGTGAAGCCAGTGGGAAGATTAGACAAAGATACGGAGGGCCTTTTGCTGCTGACGACAGACGGGGAGCTGGCCATGCGTTTGACCCACGCCAAATACGGAATTGAAAAAGAGTATCTGGCCGTAGTTGATGGTTTGCCCAGCCAATCTTCGATTGACAAGCTAAGAAAAGGAGTCTTTGTCGAGGGGCGAAGGACGAGTCCGGCCCAGGTTGAAATGATCCCGGGCGATGACACAAAAGGAACGGCTCGACTAAAGATTATCATTCATGAAGGCCGCAAACGGCAGGTAAGGGAAATGTGCCGCATGGTTGGCCATGAAGTTATCAGTCTTCGCCGCGTTAGGATTGGTCATTTAATTCTTAAAGGCATGGCTCCTGGCGAAGTGCGAAGGCTTCCTAAGGTAGATGTTGAAAAGCTGAAGACGGCAGTTGGCCTGTAAAGGGTTCGACCCTTTCAGGATAAATTCAGTCGATTTTGGTCCCTTATCACCAGATTCGTAGAATCAGACTACTTATAGGGGGTACCGTTATAAATGGTAGGGGTGCGTCAGCTCCCCCACTAGGGGCTTGGAGGCCTGCCGATCTGCGCTTTGTCTGCCGTTTAGGTAACTGAGGAAAGGCTGAGCGGATTACAGGGTTATTTGAAGCAGTGCTTGCTGTCCCCAAAATGTTCGAGGCAGAAATGCAGAAAATGCTTAAACTTGCCCTGGGCGCCGTGCTTGCCATTGGAATGGTGGCTCCGGCTATGGCTCAGGAGAATTTCCCGGATGTTCCGGACAATCATTGGGCCTACGAAGCCCTCAAGAATCTGAAGGACAAGGTCCTTTTCGGATATCCCGATGGCCTCTATCGAGGCAATCGACCCATGTCCCGCTACGAGTTTGCTGTCGCTGTCAATCAGCTTCACCAGCTGCTTTCCGGCCGAATCTCTGGCCTGGAAGATCAGATCAAGTCCCTTGAGGGAATGATCAAGGGTCAGGACAACTCCCAGCTCGGCGCACTTCGCGACCAGATGGGCTCACTCACCAAGAGAGTCGAAACCCTTGAAGGCGGCCATGCCGAACTCAAGAAGCTCGTCGGTGAGTTCGAAAAGGAACTCGCTTCCCTCGGTGTTGACGTCGACGCTCTTAAGAAGGACGTTGCCGATCTTGACGCTCGACTGAAGAAGCTCGAGTCAGCTAAGCCCGCCGTTCTCATCAGCGGCGACGTGAACCTGCTCATTCTTGCTGGTCACTCCAGCAGCAACCGAGTTGGCATCACTCAGACCGGCATCCCCGTTGGTCTTGGCGACCCAGGCACCGCCTACGCTGGCCAGGCAGTTGGAATCACTCGAGACCTGACCGTTCTTCACGAAGCCGGTTTGACTCTGAAGGGCACCAACGAAGAGGGTCCCAAGTGGCACGCTACCTTCGTTGTCGGCAACCTGATGAACTCACTGGGCGGCCTTCGCGGTCGATCTTCTGAGTCAGGTGCTGCACCCCAGGGTGGTTTCACCGAAGCCGGAAACGATGATATCTTCATCAACGAGCTGGTCGTTTCATTCGACTCCGCTCTCTTCGGCAGGGGCTTCTCCGCTCAGCTCGGTCGAGTCGGCCACAAGGCTCCGATTTCGAACGTGTTCCAGAGAGCCGATCGAACTCCTTACTACACCGCTGATCGATACGACAACGGCAAGTTCTACTTCGACGGTGGAATCGTTTCCTTCGATCTTGCTGGAAGCAGCGTCAACCTTTATGGTGGCAAACCAACCCCAACTTCAGTCAATGGCAACCAGCTGAACGGATACAACGTTCAGGTCGGAAAGCCCGGTCCTGCAATTCCTGTCAACGCCATTCTTGGTATGGACACGAGTGTCAAGATTGGTCCTGCTGATCTCGTTCTGGCCTACGTTGTTGGCGAAAGCTACAACACCATCGGCGCTGCTCCTAGGCAGGCCAACCAGATGGAATCCTACGGCGCCGAACTCAAGTTCGACGTGAGTGGAGTTAAGGTTATGGGTGGTGTCTCTCGAACTGACATCAACTACAACTTCAACGACCGCAAGGCACGAGACAACAACTTCTACCGCGCTGGCATTGGTTACGAGACCGAGAAGTGGGGAATCAACGCCGAGTACCGAAACGTTGAGGCTTACTTCGTAGCTCCCGGATCTTGGGGCCGACTCGGCACCGTCTGGAGCCCGAACGGCATCTCTGGTTTCATGGGCAAGGCTTGGTTCAAGCCCAGCGATAACCTGAAGGTCTACGCAACCGGCCAGTTCTACGAAGGCGATCCCGCCTCTGATGGAAAGGTTGGCAACGCTCTTCTTACCAGGAACGATGACATCCAGTCACTCGTTTTCGGTGCTGACTACAAGGTCAACGATGCCTTCTCTGTCTACGCGACCTACGAAGATGTTCAGTGGAAGCTTGCAGCTGCCGCCGATCCTTATCAGCGCTGGTACACCTTTGGCACCAACTGGGCCATGAGCGCCAACGCTAACTTCAGGTTCTTCTATCAGTACAGCGATGCTGATGCCAAGGGCACCGGAGCTTTCGGGCTTCTCGGACTTGGTGCAAACCGCCTCACCGGTGGTTTGATCGGAACCCAGTTCAGCCTCAAGTTCTAAACCCACTTTTGGTTGAATAGAGCCCCCAGGATTTATTCCTGGGGGCCTTTTTGTTTTTCCAGCCTGAAGCGTTTTGCAGATACCTTCAATACTCTGAATCCGCATGAATAAGTGATCCGTAAATAAGGCACACTTAAGCGGAGGTTAAGGGCACCGCCATGAACCCAGAAGATCAGGAGCTAAGAGAAAGGGTAGCAAAGCTGGAGAAAGAGCTGGCTGAGATAAGGCAGCTCTTGTCTCCCAAGGAGGTAGAAGATCCTTGGGCGGCTAGAAAAGGGCCTGACCCTGAATCAGCTGTTAAGACTCCTGCTCCTGTTGAAGTCAAAGAGCCCCTGAGGACCAGCCCGACTCCACCCCCCGTCGTTGCTCAGCCACAGGAGACCCCACAAGGAACGGTTGAAGTCTTTAAACCGATTCCGCGATTTCCTGAACCAGACAAGGTTCGAATCAAGCCTGAGCCGAGTGCAGCTGGGTCAACAACTCCGCCCGCACCGGCAGCTGGGCCAGAGTTTGAAGGGAGAAATCGTTCTGAAGATGTCGAGTTTAAAATTGGCGGCCGCTATCTTGCTTTTGCTGGTGGAATTGTTGTCCTGCTGGGCATGCTCTATCTGGTCACCTTGGCAATCAGCAGCCGCTGGATCACGATGGAGATGCAGTTTGGTGGTGAGCTCTTCTTCTGTGCTCTTCTTGCCGGGCTTGGTCTTTGGAAGCTGAACGAAAAGGAAACGGTTGGGCAGGTGCTGGTGGGCACTGGCTCTTGTGGAGCCTTTCTTAGCTTTGCAGGCGCCCATGTTTTCAAGGGCATTCTGAGCCTGGATGCCTTGATAGTGGCCTGTTTGTGCCTGAGTCTTCTTAACTTTGCCTTCAGCGAGTGGCGACGATCTCAGATCTTTTTTGTCTTCGGAATGCTGGGAGGATTTATAGCTTCGGCACTCCCTCAGCCGGACCGAGTTGCACTGAGCCAGATGCTGCAGGCGGTAGTTCTTGCCCCCGCCGTCCTGGTTGTGGTTCGGCGCAAGTGGATGGGGATGGCCTACCTTTTGTGGCCCACGGCCGCTGCTTTCGGCCTCAACACCTTGTCTGGCATTGAAGGCTCGAACTTTCACCTAGCAAAGTACTTAGCTTCGATCACTTCGGCTGCTCCCCTTTCGACTGGTGCTGATTTTTCTTGGGGTTACTGGGCAGCTTTCAGCATTTTCGGCCTGGCCGCTTCGGCCGCCTATCTGCTTGTTCATAAAGATGATCCTCAGGAACCAGGCCCAGTTTTAGCTTGGATCGGCCCCTTCTTTTTCACTATCCTGCCCTTCGCGCTTCTGCCCGAACTGGCAAAGCCATGGGGCTTTGCCGCGACCTTGGCAGTCTGCTTGGCTCACCTGGCCTTATCAAGATTTGCCGCCAGTCAAGAATCCCAAAAGGCGCAGATGCTGGGCGCGGCTGCTGCCGGACTCATCGTCCCCGCATTTTCCTTGACCTTCGCTCAAGCCTCAGGAGTCTATGCCATCGAGGCTCTGGCGCTCGCCGGGGTCTGGCTGGCAGGCAGGCGCGAGACCAGTGTCATCAGTCTGGCCGTCACGGTCGGAATGTTGGGATGGTTTGCTGGGGTTCCTGGCTTCTTCGAATCCTTCAGGCCCGTGGCAGCCCTGTGGGATAAGGTCTTGGGTTCAGTGCCCAGCCTGATCATTGCTGTCGCTGCCTCGGTCTTTATCTGGAAGAAAGGAGAAGACTTTAAGCAGAACCCTCGGTCGTTCCTCTTCTTCGGATTTGCTGCCGCGCTAGGAATGGGGTTGGTAAAGACTCTGCTGACGCTTGAGGTCAGTGGATCAGAAGCATTCTCATGGGCGATGCTGGCGACTTTGGTGTCGCTGGCCCTTTGTGCATGGCTGGACAAAACCAAGGATTCCGTTCCTGCTCAGGTCATCTTCACAATTCTCGCTCTGGTGGGGACTGCTATTTCTGGCTCTCAGAAGATCCCTCTTGAACAGGAAGCGATTCAAAACTTTATCATCCTCGCTGCTGTCCTGGTCTTCGCCCTTGTTCACGTCAAGATCGATCCTCAAAAGGCCGCGAATGGCGCAATCACTGCCTCTTTGGCGATGGCCTATCCCTTCGCTAGACTGGTTTACATAGCAGCGACGAATCTTGGTGCTGACCAGAGGTCCGCGCTTCTCATTGGTTTCGCGCTCTTTGCTCTTCTGGTCAGCCTCGTTGCTAAGTGGCAGAAGTGGAAGGATCTTTCTGGAGCCGCGGGAGTCTATGCCTGTGCTGTAATCGTGCCCTACTCCGGGGCCGTTACTGGCCAGAAGCTAACCAATCTCCCATTAATCGCTGGTTTTGAATCTGCCGGCTTGGTCATTGTCATGGCGACGATCGTCATGGTCACCCTCAGCTTTAGAGAACAGGCACAAAAAGAGCAGGATGTCGCCACAGTCTTTGGGATAGTCGCCTTCAGCATCCCGGCCGGAAGGATTGCCTGGATTGTCATGTCTCAGCCTTGGCTTCAGCTTCAGCTTGCACAGGCCATGCTGCTCTTCTTTGCCCTCTATGCGGCCATCCTGGCTCTCTATGGCAAGGCAGGGAAGTCAGCAGCCGTCTCCTGGACTTCGTCCTTCTACTTGGCTTTCGGCTTAGTCTGCTACCCAGTCATGAAGATGCCAGGCTACTTTGAGCTGGAGATGCCGGTGCTGATAGGAGGGGTTATGGCAGATGCCGGAACCTTAGCTTCTCTTCTGGCTTCATCTCTGCTTGTGGCAAGGGCAATTTTGGCAAGTTCAAAAGATCACATCTCTGTGCTTGTCACCTTCTGCGGACTCAATTGGGCTCTCTTCTCAGGCTTGTTGATGATCCTCGCTCAGCAGCCTCCTTTAAGCATGAAGTTCGATTTCTCGATGAGTGCCGCCTGGGTGATTTACGGAGTGATCCTGCTGGTTATAGGATTTATCAAGGATAAGTCGGTCTACAGGATTTCCGGCTTGGTGGTCTTCTCGGCTACTCTCTGCAAAGTCTTTCTTTACGATCTCTCCTACCTGGAGACGATCATCAAGGTCATTCTTTTCATCAGCTTTGGAGTAGTCATGCTGGCGATCAGTTACGCCTACACGTGGTTTTCAAGGACTCACCGAAAACCTGAAGGTCCGAGCTAGACTGATCTGCAGCGATAACTATAATGGGCGGAGAAAGTGAGCTGCTGAGGGGGACGATAAAAGCCTGGGATGATGCCAAGGGTTTTGGATTTATCGAACCCCACGAGAAAGGAAAGGACGTCTTTTTTCATGTCAAGCAGTGGACTTTGAGGCATGAAAGGCCGAACGTAGGCAGGCAGGTCTTTTATATGGCCGAAGAGGCCAGTCGAGGCAAGTTGAGGGCCAGCCTTGTTCGGCCCTTGGTCGCTGCTCGGGTTGATGAAGAGACAATCTCCCTCCGAACCCTTCTAAAGGGAGATCTGGGAATCTTCGTTCTTTGTGCCTTTGGAGTGCTGATCCTTCTCTTTGGCCTGATCGTCAAGCTCCCCCTGGAAGTGGCAGCCGCCTACCTGATTTCGAGCATTCTCACTTATCTGCTCTAAAAGTCAGACAAGCTTTCAGCAGGGAAGGGGCATAGCAGAGTTCCAGAGATGACGCTGCACTTCTTTGGGCTGCTGTGCGGCTGGCCGGGTGGTTTGGTGGCTCAGCAGAGGCTTAGGCACAAAACAGTAAAGGCATCCTTCCGGGCCGTTTTTTGGCTGACGGCAGCGCTCAACCTCATCTTGGTCGCCTGCTATATTGTTTATATGTATTGGCCGGACCTTCTGGTCAGCTAGGCTGCCCTTCTCATCTTAGGAGGAAGATGCTTGGGAAGCAGCTCCACTTCGCCATCACCCGAAAGGACAACGGCTCGCTCCATTGTGTTTTCCAGCTCTCTAATGTTTCCCGGCCAGGCGTAAGCCTGCAGCTGCTCTAGAGCCTCGGCACCAACTTTGACTAGCGACCGATTGTTATCTCCCGAAGACTGGGTGAGGAAGTGCTCACAAAGGGGCTCGATGTCCTCCTGCCTTTCTCGAAGAGGAGGAAGGAAGATTTCCACGACCTGCAGTCGATAAAGCAGGTCTAGTCGGAAGATGCCTTCTGCCACTGCTTCATGCAGATCGCGGTTGGTTGCCGTGATAAGGCGGACATCTACCTTGGTTGCCTTGGTTGCGCCTAGTCTTTCGAACTCTCGTTCCTGAAGCACCCGAAGCAGTTTGACTTGAATGGGAAGTGGAATCTCCCCGATTTCGTCAAGGAAGAGGGTGCCAGAATCAGCGAGTTCGAACCTGCCTGGCTTGGAGAAATCAGCACCCGTGAAGGCGCCTTTTTCATGTCCGAAAAGCTCGCTTTCCAAAAGAGTCTCGGGCAGGGCCGCGCACGAAACAGCGACAAAACCAGCTTCAGATCTTGGTGATCTTTGGTGAATCAGCTTGGCAACAACTTCCTTGCCTGTGCCGCTCTCACCTGTAATCAAGACAGTGGCACGAGAATCGGCCACCTGGGTGATGGTGTCGTCAATCTCCTGCATGATAGGAGAGTTGGCGATGAAAGAGATTCCCTCACCGGAGCTGGCTGTTTTGCGCCCACGAGTCTCCTTCTTCTTTTCTCCTGCCAGAGCACTGGTGATCAGCTTCTTTAAAGCTTCAAGATCAAAAGGTTTGGTGATGTAATCGTAGGCGCCATCTTTAACTGCTTGGACAGCCTGGGGAATGGTGCCAAACGCCGTCATGATAATGACCGGAGTCTGGGGCTGGCGGGCATTGATCTCTTTCTGAAGCTGATAGCCGCTGGCTCCTGGCATAGTCACGTCAGTCAGCACACAATCAATCTCTTCATTTGAGATCAAATTCAGAGCTTCGTGAGCATCTTCTGCCGTGACGGCAATCCAGCCCGCCTTGTCGAAGGCTGCCTGAAGAATTCTGCGGATGTTCAGTTCGTCGTCGACGATCAGTACGCGCTTTTTAGCCATGCCTTCCCTTTATCTCAGTAGAACTCGAAAAGTCGTTCCGACTCCGAGCTTCGAATCTGCCATCACGGTTCCTCCGTGAGCTTCAATAATTTTACGAACGGTTGAAAGGCCAAGTCCGGTGCCTTGTGGTTTTGTTGTGAAGAAGGGCGAGAAGAGCTTTTCCTGAGCTTCTTCCGACATGCCAATGCCGTTATCGCAGACTTCAAACCCCTTTCTTTCAACTCGGACGATAACCTCGCCGCCTGCAGGGGTGGCTTCGAGAGCGTTCCGAATGAGGTTATGAAAAACCTGTTCCAGCTTTCTCATATCGCCGTAGATGGGGGACTCGATGGGCTCGACTTCCAGCTTGAGTCCGATCCCCTTGTTAGTGAAGACAGTCTGCAGCAGATCCACGACTCGGCTGGCGGCTTCGCTCAGCTTCATTTCATCCCTGTCAAGCGCCATGGGACGGGCAAACTCAAGAAACTCTGTGCAGAGGGTATTCAGCTTGATGACTTCGTCTTCAATGATCTGGCCGAAGTCCTTGGAGTATTCCGGGCTCGACTGAATCATCTGGGCGGCGCTTCGAATACCAGTAAGAGGGTTCCTAAACTCGTGGGCAATGGCGGCTGTCATGCGGCCGATTTCAGCCAGGCGGCTTAGCCTGTGAACTTCTCTCTGGCTTCTTTCGTGCTGAGTGATTTCTTGAACGCTGATGACCGTGCCTCCGTGGCTCATGGGCTGGCTCTGCAGAATCCATGTGCGGTCGACAGCATCGTTTACGACGGTTTGGCTCTTAGGGGCACGCTCCGCCAGGGTTTCCATCGCGAGCTGATGAATATGCTTTTCAAGCAGGCTGGGTTCGCTTCTTGCGTTGGCGCCAAAGAGTCCTTCTGTCAGAGCCCAAGGGCTGGCACTCACAACCGTGCCCGAGTTATCCATGACAATCACTCCGCCAGGAACGGAGTCGAGGACGGCTGACAGCCTCTCTCGGCTCTCCCGACTAAGAGTCACAGCATCATTGAGGCGTTCGACCAAACGGGCGTTGAGAACGGCCAGAGTGACCTGGACGGCCATTGCCAAGGCTCGCTCTAAGTCTGCCTGCTCGAAGGGAGACTCGGCGCTTGTGCGGCTGAGGTTCAAGACCCCGATGACGCCTTGCCGTGGCTCAAGCAGAGGCACGATCATGGAACTCGCAATATCTTGGCTGCCAGGGCCTTCGTGAAGGCGCAGGGTTCTATGGTCGTCGTTGAGCACCTGGGCTTCGCCCAGCAGAATCACCTGGCCGGCAAGGCCTTCGCCTGGATGAATGACGGCATCGGCAGGCACTCTGGTTTGTCTGCCCGAACGTGCTTTGAGCAGATACTGCCCGCTCGCTTCATCTAAAAGGAAGATTGAGGCCCCGGAGGCTCTGAAGAAACGTGTACAGCGGTCGAGAGAGGCCTGTAGATAACGCTCTAGCCCACCCTGAACCATTGGATTCAGGTCGAACAGACTCCAGAATCCTTCTTCTTTTAAGTGGGGCGCCGCGCTCATTTCCTCTTTAGGAATGATCGGCAGATTGATCGCCCAAACCTACGGTCTCTGCAAGTTTGGAGTGAACTTAGGACTTGGGTCGTGGGAAAGGGCCGTAATCTGGTGCACCAGCATGGCCATGGCATCGCCAAACTCCCGCGGCGAAATCGTATCCTTGGGACCCCAAGCAAGGGGACCAACGGGGGCCACGGCTCCTCTTTTGATCAGGTAGCTGAGGTCTGTAATCATCTGCCCCTTGTTATGCTGGGCTAAGACTTCCGGATAAACCTCATAGGGCCTGGGGGTGAAGCGGAAGACCTTTTCAGATGCCTTCCAAAGCCGCATGAACTCCTTGACAACTTCTGTTCTTGTCGCAGCCTGAGAACCTGATGCGAGCCCTGATTTGGGAAACTGAACCTTGAGCCTTCTCTGCAGCGGCCCCTCGATCTTTGCCATGGCAGCCCGGATTTCATCTCGTGTGACGGGACCAGAAGCTGCCTGGCTATAGGCGGCAGTGACTGTGGCTGCAAGAAGAAGGAAGGTCAGGCCGGTTTTCATGGAATTCTGCTGACTGCGCCGCTGGCAGATAAAGAGCTTAACTCATCCAGGGCGTATCCTGTCCCCATTGCAACGGCAGTTTCTGCATTTTCTGCAACGCGGGTCGGAATATTTGTCAGTGCATTGATCAGGAGATCCAGGCCTCTCAGCAGGGCAGTGCCTCCGGTCAGGGTCATTCCCCGCTCGATGATGTCGCCCGAGAGCTCTGGAGGCGTGTCTTCAAGCACATCACAGATTCGATCGGTAATGAGCCGGATCGGCTCCTCAGTGGCGTTCCTGACATCCATGCTCGTGATGGTGACTGTGCGAGGAAGGCCCCCTTCTGCGTCACGGCCACGAACATCCATAGAAAGCTCCTGCTCAAGTGGGTAGGCAGAGCCGATAGCCAGCTTGATCTCTTCGGCAGTCTGGTCGCCGATCAGCAGGTTGTATTCCTGGCGGACGAACCTGATGATTGCATCATCAAGCTTCTGGCCTCCGACCCTTACAGATTGGGCGAGTACGGGGCCACCAAGGCTGATCACAGCGATATCAGTAGTGCCTCCGCCAAGGTTGACCACCATGTGGCCAACGGCTTCTGAGATCGGAAGGCCGCACCCGATGGCCGCGGCCATGGGTTCATCGATCGTCGTCACCTTGCCAAAGCCTGCTGAAAGAGCGGCCTTAATGACGGCTCTGCGCTCTACGTTGGTGACTCCGGAGGGAACTGAGATGAGAGCGTTCGGTTTAAGCCAAAGCTGATGACCAGGCAGCACAAGGCGCTTGATGCTCTCAAGCATCTTATAAGTAACGGTGTAATCAGCAATAACCCCATCTCTTAAGGGGCGGACCGCCTGTATATTGCCGGGAGTACGGCCAAGCATTTCTCTTGCTGCTGTGCCAACACCCATCACCTTTTTGGTGTGGGTGTTCATAGCCACGACCGTCGGCTCTTGAAAGACAATCCCCTTGCCTCTGCGATACACGCGGATGTTTGAGGTGCCTAAATCAATGCCGAGTTCTGCAACAAGCTTCAAAGGATAAACAGGATACTGTGCTACAGAGTAGAGGAGGGGAGGCTTACCCGGCTCACCTGGGCATCTAGCGCCGTCAGACGTTCGATGAGTCCCTCGTAGCCACGGTCAACGTAGTGAACGTTATCCACCATGGTAATCCCTTCTGCCGCAAGGCCAGCAAGAACAAGGGCAGCGCCCGCTCGAAGATCAGTTGCCTTGACTGTTGCTCCTCTTAGGTTTGCAACTCCCTCGATCATGGTCAATCGGTTGTTGGTTCTGATCTGAGCTCCCATGCGGCAGAGCTCAGGCACGTGACCAGTTCGATTTTCGTAAATCGTTTCTTCGATGACGCTGTTTCCGCGAGCCAGAGCAAGAAATGCCGAGAATGGCTGCTGGACGTCGGTAGGGAAGCCGGGGTAGGGCATGGTCTTGACCTTGACACCCTTGGCTCTGACTTCTGATTTAACGCGAACCCAGTCATTGCCTTCTTCAACAAGGACTTCAGCTTCGCGAAGCTTCTGAACTAGAGCAATTTGGTGCTCAGGCAGAATCCCCTTGACCGTGACATCGCCCTTAGTGATTGCGCCGGCAATAAGGTAGGTGGCGGCTTGGATTCGATCGCTGGGAACCTTTGCCCAACCGCCCTCAAGGGGGCCATCGCCGTGAATCGAGATGGTGGCTGTGCCAACTCCTTCGATCCTTGCGCCCATGGCTTTCAGAAAATCGGCAAGCTGGGTGACTTCCGGCTCGATGGCGGCATTCTGAATGGTGGTGATGCCCTCAGCCAAGCAGGCAGTGGCCATGAGGTGCTGGGTTGCCCCGGCAGAGGGGAAATCGAGATAAATTTCAGCGCCCTTCAGTCGATTGCAGGTGCCAACGTAGCGGCCATTTTCGATCTTGACATCCGCCCCCATAGCTTTAAGGCCTTTAAGGTGGAAGTCAACAGGACGATCTCCGATGGGACAGCCGCCTGGCATGGGAAGGATGGCGTTGCCGTAGCGGGCGAGAAGAGGACCGAAGAGATAAAAGCCGGTGCGGATCTTCCGCATGATCTCTTCGCTGGGTTCTTTGGGGCCAGCCTCGGAAGTGTCGAAGTGAGTCTCACCATCGATGGTTTCGACCTTGACACCCATGGTTTCAAGAAGCTGGATCTTGTATCGAACATCGGAGATGTTTGGCAGACCTGCCAAAACGATCTTTCCCTTTACGAGAGGGACGGCAGATAGAAGGGCTAATGCCGCATTCTTGCTGCCTGGGATTTCCACAACCCCTTCAAGGCGGCGGCCACCGACAATTCGAATCACTTCCATGTAGTTTACCTATCAGCCCTCAGCCGTACCCTTCAGCTTCCGTGCCTTCTGGTCCGGTTGTCCGGCAAATGTACCCAAAACTTGACTCTCGGTGCGCTGATCTAGTGATCTGTGTTGGTTTTCACAAGAACTCTTCACCGTGAATCATTTTCGGCGTTTTGTACGTTCACAATTATGAGAGACGTCATGAACCGGCGAGACTTCCTCATACAGTTCCGCCAGGGCGGGGTGTGGAATCATTTGATACACGCCTGCAGTGACACTTTGTCAGAGGTTCGCGGAGCACACTCCGCGGACCTCTTTTTGTTTCCGGCCGGGCGAAGAGGACGCTCGGCATCGACCATTGCGGAACGCCGCAAGTTCAAACAATGAAAGCTGTTGATGTCCTGCTTTTGAATGCGAACTACGAGCCGCTTAATGTGTGCGACGTGCGACGGGCTTTTTCACTGGTGATGACCGGTAAAGCCGATGTTCTTCATGACTCTGAAGGTCAAGTTGTGACAAGCGAAGGGAAGCTGACCGCACCCTCGGTAGTTCGAATGAAGTATCTGGTTCGCAGACCCCTTCCGGCTCTGCGCCTTTCTCGCCATTCGATTTTGGCAAGAGATGGCTATACCTGTCAGTACTGCGGTTCAACGCGAGATCTGACCATCGATCATGTGGTTCCGCGCTGGATGGGCGGCCCCCACACCTGGGAGAACCTGATTACCTGCTGTCGAAAGTGCAACTTGAAAAAGGCAGACAAGACTCCTAAACAGGCGAATATGAAGATGAAAACTCAGCCGCGTCGGCCTAAGTTCATTCCTTATATTTCTCTGACTCAGTACTTGAGGGCGGTGAGAAGGGAAGACTGGAGTCCTTATCTTCCGCAGTTTGATGACTTTATGGAAACCTGGGCGGAAGCTAGGGACTAGGCTTGTTCATCTGAGAGAGACCTTTAAGCTCAAGAGCCCCCAAGTTATTGGCTCTTGAGCTTTTTGTCTTTAGCTTCCACTCTTCTCCTGCTGATTCACAGAGATCCATGGGTCTCAGCATGCTAGAATCCGCCCATGTTTCTGCGATGGACTTGGATTCTATTGTCCATGACTCTTCTTGCCTTCGCGGCGGCAGAAGCAGAATCGCCCACTAAGGCTGAAGTCAAGCGCGCGGCACAAAAAGCCGTTCCGATCATTCAGCACAGTGCAAATATTTGGACCGAGAGGTCTGGGTGCTACTCCTGCCATCACCAGGGTTTGAGCCAAATCGCCCTTTCGGCCGCTGATCAAAATGGACTCAAGATTGATCGGGAAAAACTACGAAAGGAGATCGACGAGTATGAGGACCGCCCAACGACACGGTTAAAGCAGTACGAAGGCACAGGTGCGATAAACGGCACAGCGGGTTTCGGTTTTTGGCTTTGGGGCAGATCGGCAGATGGCAGGCCTCAAACCAATTTGACCGAATCGTCAATCCACTACCTTTTAGCTAAACAGGCTGCTGATGGCCGATGGCCCAGCTTAAGCCACCGTCCTCCATTGGAAGACAGCCCCGTCACTCTCACTGCCGTTGCGATCCGAGCATTGAGAACTTATGCGCCCGATTACCTTTCAGATTCGGCAAGAAAATCCATTCGCGATGGTCGGGCATGGCTTCGTTCTAGGCAGCCCAGAAACAACGAGGAAGCGGTATTCAAATTATTCGGCCTTGTTTGGGCAGAAGCTCCTCGCGCCGATATCCAAGACGCAGCATCGGATTTGGCCAAGAGGCAAAGGGTCGATGGCGGGTGGGCTCAGCTTCCTACAAGACAATCTGATGCCTATGCGACTGGCCAAGCATTAAGCGCTTTGGCCCTGGCGAAAGCATCCACCAAAGGGCAGGTTTACAGCCGAGGGGTGAGTTTTTTGGTTCGCACACAAATGCCGGATGGCACTTGGTTGGTGACAACCCGTCGAAAGTTTCCTGGCCTGCCTTACTTTGAATCTGGATTCCCTTACCGCGAGCACCAGTTCATCTCCTATTCGGGCTCAGCCTGGGCTCTTTCAGCTTTGGCTCTCTATGGCGGCAAGGGCTCGATGCCTGGTTTGACAATAACCCCTGCCCCGAGCTTAAGAAGTTCAAAAAACCTGCTTTCAGAAAATCCAAAAGATGACAGGCTCTTGAAGGCTGCCCTCAAAGGAACTCTTTCTGAACTGATTGCTGCCGCCCAGGCTGGTGGCAAGATCAACGCTCGCAGCATCGGTGGAGCCACACCCTTAATGTACGCGGTTCGAGATTTGTCGAAGGTTAGGTGGCTGCTTAAAAAGGGAGCTGACCCGAATGCTGTTTCAGACTCTCGCTCTACCGCGCTGATGATCGCAGCCGATACCCGAGGTGCCCTAGAATCTGTTCGTGCCCTTCTAGCTGCCGGTGCTGATCCAAACGTTTTTAGAACGGATACGGAGAGTCCCCTAGCTTTTGCCGCCATGAAAGGTGAATCGAGAATGGTGGATGTTCTGCTGAAATCTGGGGCCAAGTTGACGGGCCGAGGGAATTCTGCCTTGCTGATGGCTATCAGGACGGAGCACTACGCCATCGCGAGAAAGCTGGCAAGGGCCGGGGCCGATATTAATGCTCCAACTGGGGATGACGGAACGACGATTCTTGACTGGGCCGTGATGGATGGTGATGAAGGATCTGTGGCTGTCGCTTTAGAACTCGGCGCTAACCCCAACACATCGACGATAGACGGTATTACCCCTCTGCATGCCGCCGCCATGATAGACCCAGGTTCAACAAGGATTGTGCAGAGGCTGCTGGAAGCTGGCGCTGACCCAACTTGGGTTGCAGTTCCGAGCCGAACGCCACTAGATCTTGCTCGAAAACATCAAAACTTCCACCTTGCCAAACTCTTTGAGACTTTCAATAGAAACTCTTTGAACTCTTGTCCAAACGAGTGAATCGAGATTTCTGGTTTGATGAAGAGTCAAAGCCCTCTTTCCGTCTGGGGCTAGGGAGGCTCTGCCATAAGGGAGCGGAATCTCTGGGCTAAACAGAAGGTGAGATTAGTGGAAATTTTTCGACGCGGTCTGCACTCTCACCGCGCGATGGCAACTAGTTCGGAGTCTGGACTCCTGACAGATGTTAGGTCTACATCTAACTACTTGAGACGATGAATCCGAATGTTCCAAGGGTTCTGATGTTAACTTCGTCAAACTGTGGAGAGAGCGATATGCAGGCGATTGTTGGCACGATGTTGGATGCTGTGGAAGGCAGTTGGAACGGCGTCGCCGAAAAGACTGGTGAGGAGGTTCTCACCCTCGCGAGGTCCCTTGCTGAATTACCAGCGCTGCACTCGAAGACGGGCGGGATGACAGGGGCGACGGGTTGGCTGAGTCTTGCTTCTCACCATAACTGCCTTTGCGTTTATTTCGATGGGTCGAAGCTTGCGCAGTTTGAATGGAAACCTAGTTTTGATGAAGCTGCTCAGCCGATTGACGGGTTTTGCGATGTTCAAATCTGTCTTGAGGCGATCAAAGCGCTTGAACTCGATCCATCCCGAACTCATTTGCTCTTTACTCTGCATGCAGTGGCCGAAGAGTCGGATGTTATGGGTGAGTGAGCACTTGCCGAGCGCCCATGTTTATGCGGAATGTTTTTGAGAGATCAGACGGGCGCTTTCATAGACCACCCCTTTTACACCTGGCAGAAAGCCTTTAACTTGGGCTGCTGCAGCTTGATTGCTTTGGGCCACGAAACGGGTCTGAGCTTGTTTAATCCCGCTTACGGGAGGGATTCGAACCCCTGTCCCTCTAAGGCGGGATGCTCTCTCTTGAGGGGGCGGACTCTTTCGGCTCTATGTAAAAAGAAATTTGGTGGAGGCAAGGGGATTCGAACCCCTGACCCCCTGCTTGCAAAGCAGGTGCTCTCCCGCTGAGCTATGCCCCCACGCGGAACTTCGCAAGGATACCCGGCACCAGACTGAATGCGGGACCCCCCGTCCCGCTAAGGCGGGATGCTCTCCCGCGGAGCTATGGCCCCTCGTGGAACTTTGAAAGGACACCCGGCACCAGACTGAATGCGGGACCCCCTGTCCCGCTAAGGCGGGATGCTCTCCCGTTGAGCTATGGCCCCTCGTGGATCTTTGAAAGGACACCCGGCACCAAAGTGAGGGAGGGACCCCTTGTCCCGCCAAAGATTCAATCTTGTTAAGCATCCCAGTGCATTGCAAGCGTTCCAATTCCCAATAGGCTATTCTCATACAGTGCGGATAGTCATCTTCGGGGGGCATGGACATGTTGGGCAGAGTCTCATCAACCACTTCAACCTTTTGGGCTGGGGGACGACGATTGTTTCTCGTCGTGGTCCAGTTGTCTGGGATGGCAAAACTTTAGGAGATTGGACCCAAGCAATTGAAGGCACGGATGCTGTTATCAACTTGGCAGGACGAAGCGTAAACTGCCGTTATAACGCTGACAACTTAAAGGAAATGATGGAAAGTCGGGTGGATTCCACACGAGTTTTGGGTCAGGCGATTGCCCAAGCATCTAATCCACCTAAAGTCTGGCTGCAATCCTCTACAGCTACCATCTATCGTCACACTTTAGATGAAGCGAATGGAGAAGATGGGGTAATCGGATCAGAGCAGGACCCTGTACCACGCAAATGGCAAAACAGTGTAGAGATTGCAAGGGCCTGGGAAGCCTCTCTTTATGAATTTGATACACCAGCTACTCGCCGAGTTGCCCTGAGAACAGCCATGGTGATGGCTCCAATCGAAGGAAGCATCTTTTCTGTTCTTTCCAAGCTGACCAAAAGAGGGCTCATGGGAGTACAGGGCAGTGGAAGACAATATGTTTCTTGGATTCACGAAACAGATTTCTGTGAAGCAATAGAATGGATACTAAATCATTCTGAGCTAGATGGACCGATCAATGTGAGTTCACCTAACCCACTGCCTCAGAAACAGTTTGCAGAACAATTAAGAAAAGCCCTTGGCGTAAAGATCGGACTTCCGGCCACAGCTCTCATGTTAGAAGTGGGCACTTTTCTGATGAAATCTGAGACTGAGCTGGTGCTAAAAAGTAGGCGAGTTGTTCCTGCTAAGCTGCTTAAATCTGGATTCACTTTTAAACATCCGGATTGGGGAACTGCCTCCCTAGATTTGGCGAAGAAAATCAATCCTTGATCTTTAGGTTCTGTAATTGTTCCAGCGGCAGACCTGACCCAGTGTAGGCCAGTTGAAATCTAGATCTCTCGGCTGGTGAAAGAATGACGAGCACAGCTTTTGCCTCTGGGATGATCATCAGGTCATGGCAGAAATTTGCAATTTCGCCGCCACGATCAAGGGCACGAAAGCTCTTGCCTAGGATTGAAACGTCATAAATGAAGCTTCCCGGGCCAACAAAACCAAACTGCGGGTCCGACGCCAATAGAGTTTTAGATCCTTTGACTTTTCCGCTCAGGAGTCCATTGCCAAAAGTCAGAAGATCCTTTGCATTCGAAGACCATCCTCCAGCGGCACCATAAAGCGCAAGGTTGAATCTAGATTCCGGAGCCTTGTCATAAGAGACGATGAGCCTTCGGTCGGGCTTTCCCCAAGAAATTGGCCTGGTGTTTTTCATGCCAAGGGGTTTGAGCAGCTGATCTGACATTAGCTTACTAAACTTTTTCCCAGAGATCACTTCTAGAATAGCTTCGAGGATCAAGAAATCGAGGTTGTTGTAAGAGAACTCCGAGCCGGGGGCTTTGATCTGCCCGGATCCTAGAACGGTAAGAATTCTGCTTCTTAAAGGCTGCAAGTCATTAGAACTTTTGAAGTAAAAGGTGCTGACTCCATCCTTCGCCTTTGCACTAGCTTCATCCATATTGGGGAGCCCACTTGAATGATAAAGAAGCTGGTTTATAGTGACAGATTGTGCTGCTTTTGGCAGCCAAGGAAGAAACTTTCCGACAGCATCATTGCGGCTTAATCGACCTTCTTCAACAAAGCCCATGACTAGTGCGGCGGTAAAAAGCTTGCTGATGCTGCAGATAGGAAACTGGCTGTCAACCGTGAGGGATTTTTGACTCTGCGGGTCAGCCCAGCCTGAAGCAGATAAATTAAGTGTCTTTCCGTCCTGACTCAGGCCAATAACGCCATCGAAAGAGCCTGGCGAAACGAGGGCCAAAGCAAGAAAAGAAAACATGAAATCACCTTACCTTTGGGCGATTCATCAAGTGAGCATTAAGGGTTTTCTTCTTCCCAAGCCTTCCACTGACTCATGGTTCCTTTGCCAATCCACGTCGATTCGATTCCAATCTCAAGCAGCCTCTCTGAAAGCTGACCAACATGCCCTTGTAGGTGCCTAATTTCCATTAACAGCGCCGAAAGACTTGTCAAATGACTGTAGCCTGGCACCCCAGATTCTTGAACACTAAAATCAAATACATCAATAAATGATTCTGTCCCTTCCGACAAAAACTGGATATAGCGAATCACATCGGAGCGAGAAATCGCCGGCTCACTGAATGCGAGTTCGAAAGGCTCTAGAGTTTCTGGACTATCCCACATTTCTGGATACAGATTTTCTGGGCGACCTGGCCATGATGTGTAGTTCTTGAGTGAACCAGAAAGCCCAAGATGGGCAAAAAACGTCGCATGCAAAGCAATGCGCCATGTTGTTCTCGGGAGAACGCCGTCCAGCCAAAGATCTTCAGGAGTCAGTTCCACGCACTCTTGCAGCATGGCTAGAGATGCATGGAACTGTTCCGTTAGCGCTTTCTTCAAATCATCCTTGGGCATGGCTCCAAGTTTAGTCGATTAGAAGTCGGCTTGGCCAGTTGCTCTGTGATAAGGAATCACGTCGCGAATGTTTTTCATTCCCGTCAGGTACATCATCAATCTTTCGAAGCCCAAGCCGAAGCCAGAGTGGGGAGCAGAACCATACCGTCTCAGATCCAGGTACCACCAATATGCTTCTTTCGGAAGGCCCAGTTCGTCAATGCGATTCTCCAGCTTAACCAAATCATCTTCTCTCTGGCTGCCGCCAATAAGTTCGCCGATTCTGGGAACCAAAACGTCCATGGCTCTTACCGTCTTGCCATCATCGTTAGCCTTCATGTAAAAGGCTTTAATCTCCTTGGGGTAATCGGTAAGAATCACAGGGCGGCCAACTTTCTTCTCGGTCAGCCATCTTTCGTGTTCGCTCTGAAGGTCTGTGCCCCATTCAACTGGGTACTCAAACTTCTCGCCACTGTTGACAATCAGTTTTACGGCCTCAGTGTAGGTCATTCTTTCAAAGCTTGCTGTGGCTACATGCTCCAAAGTGTTCAGCAGTTCTGGCTCGATTCTCTGATCGAAGAATGAGATATCGGCGGGGCAGTTATCCAGTACGTCTTGGATGATTTCCTTGACAAATTCTTCTGCCAAGTTCATGTCGCCTTCAAGGTCACAGAAAGCCATTTCCGGCTCAATCATCCAGAACTCAGCAAGATGACGAGCAGTGTTAGAGTTTTCTGCCCGGAAGGTGGGGCCAAAAGTGTAAACGTTGGTAAGGCCCATTGCGTAGGTTTCAACGTTCAACTGTCCGCTAACAGTCAGGTAGGCGGGTTTGCCAAAAAAGTCATCAGATGGCGATGGGCTGCGCAGCTGATAGTTCTCTCCTTCATGGTCAAGCAGAGTCGTCACGGCAAACATGGCGCCGGCGCCTTCAGCATCGCTGGCTGTGATGATAGGGGTGTGAATCCAGAAGAAGCCACGATCGTGGAAGAACTTATGAACTGCCCAGGCCGCTCTGTTTCGAACCCTCGAAACAGCTCCAAAAGTGTTGCCTCTCACCCTTAAATGGGCAATCTCCCTCAGATACTCCAGAGATGCGCCCTTCTTCTGAAGAGGGTAGCTGGCGGGATCGGCAGGGCCGAAAATGGCGACTCCGCTTGCCTTAAGCTCAACGGCCTGGCCTTGGCCGGGCGAAGCTACAATCTCGCCTGCAAATGCAACGCAGGCTCCGGTGGTCACCAGCTTCAGGGTCTCTTCGTCGATGATTCCGCCATCAACAACAATCTGCAGATCTTTAAAGCAGCTGCCATCATTAAGCTGGACAAAGCTGACTCCTTTGCTGTCGCGCCTGGTTTTTACCCATCCATAGGCAGTGGTTTCGCTTCCAGGCGACATCAGCAAAAGGTCGCGGATCAGGGTCCGTCGGTAGTCCATATCTGGTTGGGGAGTGTACTCAAGGGGTGGCCTTCGGGACGGGCTGCCCCGTGGGCTTGAAGGCGGGGCAGAATGCTCAAGTCATGTCATTCGCTCCTCTCATTTGGACCGGCACTAGTCTGAAAATGCTGGATCAGCGCCTGCTGCCTGGTCAGGAAGTCTGGCTGGATCTCACCACCTGGCAGGAAGTGCGAGAGGGAATTAAAGACATGGCGGTTCGCGGAGCGCCTGCCATCGGCATCGCCGCAGGCTACGGCATGGTGCTGGCTCTAAAGCAGGGCGCAGACCTGAAAGAAGCCCATGAGGGCTTGGCGTCATCTCGACCGACCGCCGTCAACCTCTTTTGGGCTCTAGATCGCATGGCCCGAACTCCACAAGAAAACTGGGAAGCAGAAGCGATCGCAATTGAAAAGGAAGACCTTGCCATGAACCAGGCACTGGGAGCCTTTGGAGCAGAACTGGTTCCGGAAGGAGCGACGGTTCTGACCATCTGCAACACAGGTTCTTTGGCAACCGCCGGCCACGGAACTGCCCTGGGGATTATTCGCTCGGCCTACGCTCAGGGCAAGGTGAAGCACGTTTTTTCTTGCGAAACCCGTCCTCGCCAGCAGGGGCTTAGGCTGACCGCCTGGGAACTGATGAAGGATCAGATTCCGTTTCAGTCGATTCCAGATTCTGCCGCAGCCTGCCTAATGCAGGATGGCAAGATTGATTTTGTCGTGGCGGGTGCAGACAGAATTGCAGCCAACGGAGATTCTGCCAACAAGATCGGAACTCTGATGCTTGCCGTCCTGGCCAAGCATTTCGGAATTCCTTTCGTAATTGCCGCGCCAAGCAGCACGATCGATCCGGAAACGGCTGATCGTCACGGGATTCCGATTGAAGAGCGTGACGCCAGCGAGATCACGATGATCGAAGGGGTTCAGGTTGCACCAGTAGGCTGCCCCGTGTTCAACCCTGGTTTCGATGTCACCCCGGGCGAGTTGATTACGGCGATTGTCACGGAGAAAGGAGTCCACAAGGGACCCTACAGCTTTTAATTTCAGAACTCTCCAGAATGTGAATCGTCCGAACTAAGGTTCAGGTAGAAGGTAAAGAGAGCGGGATATGAAAGGTGCATTGATGTTAGGGAGCCTGGCCGTTTTGGGCGTGGCAGGCTGGGTGAGCGTCGAAACCCCATCCCGGGTGGCTGTTCCAACAGAGGCCAAGGGTGCCGGAATCGGCCGGAATCTGTCGGGATTGTCGGGTAAAGACCTCTCCGGAAATGCCGTCAAGGTGCCTCTGGCTGGGGCGAAGGCAACGGTTATCGCCTTCACTTCTACTACCTGCCCCCTTTGCTTAAAGTTTGGCCCGACCTTGGCAGAACTGGAGAAGACCTACTTGGCCAAGGGTGTGAAGTTTGTTTTCGTCAACCCTTCAGATATCGAAACTCCGGGTGAGATGAAAGAGAAGGTGAAGAGGTTAGGTTTAAAGGGGCCTCTGCTGCACGATAAGAATCAAGCTTGGGTGGCAAAACTGGATGCCACTACGACGACCGAAACTTATCTGCTAGATGCTAAGGGAAAGCTAGTCTACCGGGGAGCGGTAGATGACCAATACTCTATCGGAGCCAGCCTTGCCAAACCTCGCAATCGTTACCTAGTCGATGCCCTTGATGCCGTTCTGAAAGGGAAGACCCCTAGGGTACAGGCTACAACAGCACCTGGCTGTCTGCTGGCTGAGCTTTTTGCCTCAAACCAAAAGACTCCTACCTTTCACGAAAAAATTCAGCCGATTATTCAGAACAAGTGCATGTCCTGCCATAGAACAGATGGCGCAGCACCTTTTCCTCTCGAGACTTTTGAACAGGTTAAGTCTCGCGGGAAAATGCTGGATTATGTAATTTCAGAAGGCATCATGCCTCCCTGGTTTGCAGCAAAAGGGACTGGCCCTTGGCGAAATGACATTTCTCTTTCTGATTCTGAAAAGGCAGCAGTTAAAGATTGGGTGACCGGCGGAATGCCAAAAGGTGATGCCAAAAACGCACCGGCTGCTCCGACTTTTGAACCTGGCTGGACAATCGGCAAACCTGATGCTGTCTTTCAGATGAAGGAGCCCATTGCCATCCCTGCTTCAGGAATCATGCCCTATAAGAATGTCAATGTTCCTACCAACTTTACAGAAGATACTTGGGTAGAGAAGATTGAAGTTATTCCGGGCGATAGAAGAGCTGTTCATCATGTTTTGGTGTTCCTGAAGACACCGGCTGAAGCTGGCAGACCCGGCAGTGCAGCCCAGGATGAACTTGATGAGATAAGTGGATTTTTTGGTGCCTATGTGCCAGGCAACAGCGCCCTTGTCTACCCAGAAGGCTTCGCAAAGAAAATTCCGAAAGGGGCTGTCCTGAGATTCCAACTGCACTACACCCCCTTCGGAATTGCCACACAAGATCAAACCAAGATCGGCTTTGTCGTTGCCAAAAAACCACCGACTCAAGAAGTTATGACAGCGAGTCTGGCCGACCTCAGCTTTGCTATTCCTCCTGGGGCTGATAATCACCCTGTCACGGCACGACTTAAAGTGCCAGGAAACGCTGAAATCATCTCGTTTCTGCCTCACATGCATGTGAGGGGTAAGGCAGCCAGATACGAGCTAACGTCCGACGGAAAAACCAGATTCCTTTTGGATGTCCCTCGATATGACTTTAACTGGCAGCTCAACTATGTTCTGCAAAAGCCCCTGCCAGTTAAGGCTGGTGATGTCATTACCTACACAGCGTGGTTTGATAACAGCGATAAGAATCCGGCCAACCCAGACCCAACCCAAACTGTGAGATGGGGGCTGCAGACCTTTGAAGAAATGCACTTGGGCTATATCGAATACATCGTTCCTGGCCAAAAGCCTGGTGAGGGTAAGGGCCCATTGAAAAGAGGTGGGATTAACTTCGGAATTGATAGCGCTGAACTCAAAAGGATCTTCGACCGCCTTGATCGCAACAAAGATGGCTCAGTGACGAAGCAGGAAGCCGGCTTCTTCTGGGATCGTGTCAGCAATGCCGACGAGAACGGCGATGGCAAAATCACCTTCGAAGAGGTTAAAGCGCTCTACGGCGTGCCTTAAACTAAGTCGGGCTTCGTTCTCATCACAAGAACGGAGCCCGATTTCTCTTTCTATGAAAAAAGGTTAGATCGCTTCCTTTCTCAAAGGACCGGAAGAGTAGACCAAGGCGCAGACGACGCCAGGAATCCAGCCCAAAAAGGTAAGCACAGCCGTGAGAAGGAATGGCTTAATGCCCTTGTCAATGACCGCCAAGGGCGGGAGCAAAAGGCAGGCCACCACACGCAAAGGAGTCATAACGTTCCGAAGGTTACCCGGTCATCTGGGCGCAGAGGTGAGCCGTCCAAAAAGCGTGACCCCACTAGCCTCAGTCACTTCGGCCCACACCAGGCTGCCGCCCAGTCCATCCGGACCTTCTGCCTTAAGGCTAAAGCCGCAGTCGCTCAATCCTTCCCAGTAGCCGTCGCGATCCTTCTTCATTTCTAGAATGAGGCGCAGGGTTTGCCCCACTTTGTTTTGGGCCAGGGAAGCTGCTCCAGATTCAACGAGCTGCGAAAGAGTCTGGGCACGAACCTTTTTGGTCTCGGGGTGGACAGGATCGCCGAGGGGGTCGGCTTCTGTGCCCCAACGGGGAGAAAAGCGAAAGACGTGAGCCTTGATAAAATCGGCTTGGCGAGAGGTCTCTAGGGTCTCCTCGAACTCAGCCTCGCCCTCGGTAGGGAAGCCCACCATGATGTCGGTGGAAATAGAAACGTTGGGGACTCGTTCCCTCAACCTCTCCATCACGGCCAGATATTCAGCCGGGTTGTAGCGGCGGTCCATGTCTCTCAGCACACCGATGCTGCCGCTTTGCAAAGGAATGTGAAGGTGGGGAACAAGGGCGCCTTCCTCAACCAAAGCAATCAGTTCTGGCCCCAACTGCTGGGGCTCGATGGAAGAGAGGCGCAGGCGCGCCAAACCTGATTCTTGGCTTAAAAGTCTGATCAGTCCGGGAAGATCTGGCCCTTCAGATCCAGATTCTGGTCCGTAACTGCCCACCAAAACTCCGGTGAGAACAGCCTCGTGACAGCCGGATTCAGCCAGTTCTTGGGCTTCGGTCAAGACTTCCTTCCAAGGGCGGCTGATCAGCCCGGGTCGGGTTGAAGGGATGCTGCAGTAGCTGCACCCAAGACTGCATCCATCCTGCACCTTCAGGGCTGCTCGGGCCCGTCGTCTCGGGGCCAACTCCTCAGATCTCTCGGCTAAAGCTAAGTTCACCAAGCCAGGGTTCAACTGCTTTAGGTGATCCAGCGCCTTCAGCTTTTCTGGGTTAAGCAGAGTGAAATCTGCCCCCTCCATCACCCTTTCTTGGTTTAGGGCCATCTGGGCGGCGCAGCCAGTCGCCATCACATAAGCATCAGGGTTCTGCCGTTTGGCTTTGCGGACTGCGGCTCGGCTTTTTGCCTCGGCATCACTGGTTACCGAGCAGGTGTTGATCAAAACAAAGTCGGCAGTTTCGCCGGGCAGAGCGATCTCAAATCCTGCTGCCTCCAGACTTTTCTGAATCGCCTGGGTTTCGTATTGGTTGACCTTGCAGCCAAGAGTCTGTAGGCTCGCCTTCGGCACTCAGCCATTGTGGCCGATTAGGAGGCGCTGGCATCAGGTTAAATGGTCTGCAAAGTGGCCGGACGCATTGAAGAGTACTGGGAAAGAGTTGACATAGAAACCTTTTTCCTTGCTCCTTTGGCCGGGCTCTACTACCTTGGCTGGAAGAGCTACGAGCTGCCTTTTCAGCTGGGAATCAAGAAGTCTCACCAGGCCAGGCAGCCCGTTATCTGTGTCGGCAGCCTGATGGCTGGCGGAGCCAGCAAAAGCCCAGTCACCCAGCATTTGTGCCAAGTGCTGTTAGATTCTGGTCGCAGGGTTGTGGTCAGCCTTTCTGGCTATAAATCCCAGCGAAGGAAAGGAGCCTTCCTTGCCCCGCCCGGACCCCTTTCGGCCAAGGTCTGGGGAGATGAAACAGCCGCTTTTCGAGATGTCTTTCCGGATGTGACGATTGTCACGGGCAAAAACAGAGTCCTCGCATCTGACCTCGCGTATGAAGCCGACCCTAAAGCCGTTTTCTTGATGGATGATGGCTTTCAGCACTTAGAGCTGAAGAAGGATGTGACTCTGCTTTTGGACCCTGATCCGGCTCCAAACCCCTTTCTCATTCCCGCCGGACCTTACAGGGAGCCGCGAGCTCTGGGGCGTCAGAGAGCCAGTATGTGCTTTCCGAACCCAGACTTCAAAGTGGAAGGGACAGCGTTCTCTTTGGAGGCCCATGCCGGTGAAGGCATGGAAAATGCCTGGCCCTCAGAGGTTCAGGTGCTCTGCGCTATCGGACGCCCTCATCGGTTGATGCAGACCCTGGAAGCTTTTGGAATGAAGGTGGTGGATGCCAGATTTCTGCCAGACCACGACCCCATGGACTCGACCGACCTGTGGAAGCCATTCAAGTCGAATCTCCCAATCGTCATGACCCACAAAGATTGGGTTAAGGTGAGAGAGAGGGATGATTGGCAGGGAAGGACCCTTTTAATTGCCAAACTCAAGGTTACAATTCAACCAGAAGCCGCCTTTCTTACCTGGCTCAACAGCCGCCTTCCACCCGCCCCATGAAGCAATTTATTCGTCGAATGACCAACTGGCTGGCTCCGAAAGCTCTGAGCTACTTTCAGAAAAAGCTTTCGAAGAAATCGCCAGAGGCAGCTGAGAAATGGGGTGAAGGACTGGCTTCGATCTGGTGGACCTTTGGGGGAAGAAGAAAGCAGACTGCCGTAAACAACCTGGCTCTGGCTTTTCCTGAAATGAGTTTAGAGGAAAGGACCAAGCTTGCCAAAAAGGTGTTTCTACACTTCGGGCGAATCACTGCCGACTTTCTAGCATCTTCTGGTCGGCCAGCCGAAGAACTTGCTGCCGAGATGGAAGTTGAAGGGAGAGAAAACCTCGACGCGGCTCTTTCACATGGCAAGGGCGTTCTTCTGATGACTGGCCATTTCGGGAACTGGGAAAGAGTTTCTCGCTGGACATCTGGCATGGGCTACAAACTTTCTGTTGTCGCCCGAGACGCAGACCAAGCCAAGGTGAATGATGCCGTTAATGAATTACGGCAGGAAACTGGCACAAGAGTTATTCCGCGAGGTGCCGCAGCCAGACCCATTTTAGAGCGCTTGAGAGATAACGAAGCGGTCGGAATTTTGGCTGACCAAAACTCTAAAGAGATATTTCTGCCTTTCTTTGGTCACATGGCTGGCACAGTGCTCGGCCCTGGCGTCATTGCCGAACGTTCCAAGTGCCCTGTACTCGGGGTCAGCTGTGTTAGAACAGGTGTCGGCCGCTATAAAGTGGTGATCGGAAAGCCGCTGGAACCCTTGGAATCAGATGGTCCGAGAGGATCGGGAATGATGCTGGCCTACCATGCTTGGCTGGAAAAAAATATTACTCAGTACCCTGACCAATGGCTGTGGATTCATGACCGATGGAGGTCGGCCCGAAAGAAGGGACTTTTATGAAAATCTTAGTTCTAAGATTTTCTGCCTTGGGCGATACTGTCATGACTTCTTGGACAGTAACGGCTCTGAAAAATGCTCTGCCTTCGTCGCACATAACTTGGGCCGTTCAGCCCAGGTGCGCGCCGCTCATTAGTCCTCGATTAGCCGAGGCTGTAGTGGTCCCTCGAGATAGAGGAAATAAGGGCTCAGTCTTCGGCATGCTGAAGATGGCGTTAAATCTTAGAAGGCAGAGATTTGACTTTGGATTAGACTTTCAGGGCCATGCCAAGACTGCCATCGTTTTAAAGCTGGCTGCCCCCAAGAGAAGGCTTGTTCTGCGAGCGACTGACGGCTTTACCGCTCTGATTTCTCCCCCAACTCCTGCGCCAGATGATTTACTCCACATCGTAGAGAGGGAAGCATGGCTGGCGGGACAGATCACCCCGATCGCTCTGCCAGATCGGCCGATGATGCCAGAGACTCCGAGGCTGGAGCCCAAAGATGCCCGTCCCCTTGTCACGGTTCAAATGGGGGCAGGGTGGCCCGGAAAGGCTTATCCGCCCGAGAAAATGAACCAGGTCATCCGGGGGCTGACTGCTGAAGGCTGCCGCGTTATCGCGCTAGGCGGCCCTCAAGACCCTTATCCTGATTCAGGTGAGAATCTGGTTGGCCAGACAAACATCGCCCAGACCCTTTCACTGTTAAGGTTAAGCCACGCTCACGTCGCGCCAGATACAGGCACGGGGCACATGGCTTCCGCACTTGGGGTTCCTCTTGTTTCAATCTTCGGACCAGAAGATCCGGCCAAGTGCCGCCCTTGGGGCGAAGGCGTCAAGCTGCTGAAAGAAGGCAGAAAAACGGCAGATGTAAGGCCAGATCAGGTGATTGAGGCTGTGATTCCCCATTTGAGGCGAAGCTCATGAGGTTTTTGGTAGCTAGAATGTCTTCAATGGGAGACGTGATTCACACCCTTCCTGTCGCGGCTGCTCTTAAGGGCCTTGCCGATGACGTGGAAGTTGTGTGGGCGGCTGGCCGCACCTATGGATCTTTGGTGAGCCTCTGCACCGCGGTTGATGAAACCGTGATCATGAAAAACAGCTTCTGGAAAAACGTCTCGGTCGTCAAAGGGCTTGGCAAGTTTGATGTCGCTTTGGACATGCAGGGTCTTTTTAAGACGGCATGGGTTGTTTTTCATGCGGATGCCCCTAAAAAGCTGGGCTACCATTGGCAGCGCGAGGGTTCCGGGCTTTTTTCAAGCCCCGTCAAGCCAGATCCGACCAGCCACCATGTGGTTGACCAGTATCTAGATGTCGCCCGGGCCTTGGGGTCAAAGGTTCATAAGGCCGATTTCTGCCTTCAGCCCCGTGCAGATGAAGTGGCAAAGATGCAGGAGCTCTTGGCCGACGCTGGTCGAGATGAGAGCCGGCCGCTTGTCTTGGCCAATCCCTCTTCGGCACGGGCCGTTAAGCGCTGGTCGCCCGACCTCATGGCCCACGCCGCTCGAATTCTAGACTCGGCCGGTTTTCAAATTGCCTTCATCGGCACGGCTCAAGAGGATTGGGCCTTCCAGGAAGTGGCAGCCAGCGGTCTGCCCCCTGTGATGAACCTGCTTGGCAAGACCTCGGTTACTGAACTGGTGGCTCTTATTTCTCTGGCTAAGGCGCATATCGGGGGGGATACAGGCTCGACTCATATTGCCGCTGCCTTGGGGGTTCCGGCTTACAGTGTCTACACCGCCACCCGTCCGCAGAGGTCGTGCCCCTACGGGCAGATTCACCGCTGCATGACTTCAGATCCGGTCGAGCTTACTGATCTGATCAAACGCGAGCTCTTGTAAGGGCTGCTGGCTTGAATAGAGAAAGCCTAGAAGAGACTCAACGAATAGGCTGAGGACAAATAAAGACAAGGTGGGAGTCACATTTGATTCCCACCTCGTCTCGACTTAATCCCGCGACTTAGTAGCCCAGAGGTTCGTGAAGAGCCGCACCCTGGCTTTCGATCACCTTTCGGTACCAGTGGCCAGAATCCTTGATGGTGCGCTCAAGGGTTTCGAAGTCGACATGGATCATGCCGAACCTCTGCTTGTAGCCCTCGGCCCACTCAAAGTTGTCCATCAAGCTCCAGTGGAAGTAGCCCTGAATCGGCAGGCCCTCGGCCAGGCCCCGCTCCAGCTGAAGCAGGTAGCGGCGGGTGAAGTCGATTCGACCCGTATCTCGGACTCGTCCATCAAGGTCAACCCAGTCCATCGAGCTCAGGCCGTTTTCGGTAATCACCATGGGCAGACCGTACTGCTCGTAATGGAATCGGCAGAGCCAGTAGATTCCTTCTGGGGTCACGGGCCAGTTGAAGGCGGTGCGAGGGGCGCCAACCTTTGTTTCAACCGGAACCGGATTTCCATCGGGGCCAGCCTTAACCGTCACCGCATGGTAGAAGTTCATTCCCAGCCAGTCGATGGGCTGGTTCATGATCTTCAAATCTTCTTCGGTCATTGTAACGCCGGTAAAGGCCCAAACCTTTTCAAGGTGTTCTGGCCAAACGCCCTTCAGCATGGGGTCGAGATACATGTCTCGGTGCCAGCCGGTGGGTGAATCCATCAAGGTGCCGCGAAGTCTGGCAGCAGCGATGTCTTCCGGGCTTTCTGTGGCGGGGATTCCGCACTCGCCAACCGGAGCCATTCCTACCCAGGCGGGCTGCTTGCTGTAGGCTCGAATAGCCTGAACAGCTCTGCCATGAGATTTCATGGTTCCCTTGAGGGCGGACATGAACTCGTGCCAGCCAAGCTTGACCCCAGGGGCGTGCTCGCCGATAACGTGGCCCAAGGTTAGATAGACCTGAGGTTCGTTAAGGGTCATCCAGCCCTTGATTCGGTCGCTCAGCTTTTCTACCACGACTCGGGTGTAGTCGCCAAACCATTCGTGGGCGTCGGGGTTCATCCAGCCGCCCTTCAGGTAGAGCTCCATGGGGTAATCCCAATGGAAGAGGGTGGCGTAGGGTTCAACTCCTTGGGCCAGCAAAGCGTCAGTCAGACGATCGTAGTAATCCAGCCCCTTCTCGTTGACCTTGCCAATGCCTTCGGGCATGACGCGCGGCCAAGAAATCGAGAATCGGTAAGCCTGCAGGCCCATTTGGGCCATTAAGGCGGCGTCTTCTTCGTAGCGGTGATATTGGTCGCAGGCAACCTTGCCAGTGTCTCCGTGGTAGATGGCTCCTGGTCTTTCACACAGAGCATCCCATACGCTTGGCCCCTTTCCATCAGCATCCCAGGCTCCTTCGACCTGATAGCTGGCTGTGGCGGCTCCCCAAATAAAATCTTTGCCGAAGTGCGGCATAGGCTAGAGCATAGTCGCTCAAACCAACTGTATGCATCGACTCGGGCAGAAAGTGGCAGTGAATATGCGCCTTATGGGCCAGATCACTGGTTCAAAAAGGCCTGAAGCTTTCTGGATGCTTCCAAGACGTCCCTTGGGGCTCCCTTTGTATTGAGAGCTAGCCTAACGTGCTTCCTGGCATCCTCTTTACGCTCTAGCTGCACAGAAAGAGCAGCAATAGCATAGTGGGCGAAGCTGACATCTTTAGGCGTGCCAGGGTATTTGAGGGATTTCTGATAGTAGGCAATGGCTCCAGCCATTCGGTTTTGGACTCTTGCCCCTTCCCCGATGGCCACCCAAGCAGCGGCTAATTTTGGTCCTTTGTAGCCTAAAGATTCCGCCCTTTTCGCCTGGGCTTCAGCCGTTTCTATAGAACCCAAGTTTCCGTTCAGCACAGCCAAACTGGCCAGGGCTGCAGCATCTCTCGGATTCCGCTTAACTTGCGCCGTTAGGGTTCTGAATTCTTTGTGCCGCTTCATGGATTGATCCATGGCACTCTTGAAATCAGCTGGTGACATGGACCCTTGGGCTCTTCCAAAGACCGATCCATTCTGATCGACAAAGATGTAGGCTGGGTAGCTGGAAACCCCGTACCTTCGAGCCAGGGTTTTGCCTTCAGCTTCTGCATTGAGCCTGAGAGGAACGAACTGCTTCGATTTTTGAACGACGCTTTTGTCTTTCAATGTTGTGGCACTCATCCGCTTGCAGTAGCCGCACCAGGTGGTCCAGAAATCAAGCAGGATAAGCTTGTTCTGCTTGGCAGCCTGAGCTTTGGCGGCGTTCCAAGTTTTCGAATAAGCCATGCCTTGGGCAGAAGCCATTCCGATGCAGGCGGCAGAAATGGCGACAAGGCCAGCCAGGCGAGCGACAAACATGCTCTTATTGTGACAGGTTCAGCCTTGCTGGGCGGTGTTCAAACCGCCCAGAGGCACTACGTCAGCTCGAATTTCTCCTGACTCAGTCTTGGTTCAGAAGCCTGGCGACCCTGAAGGACAAGTGGAAAAGCTGAGGCTCAAGCCTGTACTCGGGCCAGGTGTCCGGCCCGCAAGACCCGCTGCCGAGACCATGCTGAGCCCAGTCGAGGTTCAGAAAAACTCTGTCTCTGGGCTTCAGCTCGTTCGTATGCTTGGCCAGGGTCAAGTCGTGGTCCGACCATCTTCTAAGAGAGAAGCCCATCTGCGACCTGCCTTCGATTAAGAGCGTCTCTGGTCCTCGAAGAGACATAAGGCGCACTCCCATCCTGTGGCCGTTCTCCTGGGGCATCACATAAGGGGTCTGGAGCCTTTCAACAGAAAGCTGCCAGACACCGAGTTTGGCAGCTGCACAAGAATCAACGTAGCTTTCGCCCGGACCAAGTCCAAGCCAGTCAAGACCTTCCACCGTTTGGTTTAGCTCAATCGTGCAGCCGATTCTCGGCCAGGGGCCGGGCCAGTTTCCAAGAGGGCCACCTGACATTTCGACCTCAATCCAGCCTTCCTGTGTAAAGGTTTCCTTCCACTCAACCAAGATTCCCAAGTCTGTATCAGGGGCCGACCAGCGTTCTGAAGTAAGCCGGACCACCGAGCCATCCACCATTTCAACCGTTTGGTTGATCGTCCTAACCTGAAGGTGGTTAAGCTTGAGTCTCTGCCATTCTTTGACCACACCAGCCCAAGTGCCGTCATTATCGATCGGGGCTCGCCAAAGGTTGAATCTCGGTCGAGAGAGGATCGGGGAGGGATAGGCAAACTCTTTGGCTTCGGCCAAAGTGCGGGGGAGGATAGGTGCCAAAAACTTTGCCTCTCCTTCTTGAACAAACTGAGCCGAGGCTGCCTTCCAACTCTTGGGCGCCCATGTGGGTTCTTCTGGGGGCAAAAGGCTGAAGTTGATCCATCTCAAACCTTCAAGAGTTGAATCCCATTCGATCTGAAAGGCTTGGCTGGCCCTTGGCTGAAGAGAATCCAGGAGGAAGGTGCCCGAAACCTCCAAACCTGTGTGATCGCCTTGAACCCAGTCGATTCGCCACCCCTGCAGATTGATAAAGTCGTAAAAGTTGGTGACTTCGTAAAGTCCCTGCCCTTGATCCAGGGCAGAGAATTTTGCCGGCTGGATGATGTTTTTGTACTCAATGAGACCGGGGCTGGGGGTGCGATCTGGGAAGATTAAACCGTCGCAGACAAAGTTGCCATCGTGGGGGAACTCGCCAAAGTCACCGCCGTAGGCAAAGAAGCTTTCACCCTCTGGTGAGCCAAGGGCCTTTGCCACCCGCACCTTGCCATCCGAGTCTCGCACGGCTCTAATTCCGTGGTCGATCCACTCCCAAATGCAGCCGCCTGCGTGGCGATCGCTTGAGTAAATCTCCTCCCAGTACTCTTTCAGTCCACCGGGGCCATTGCCCATCGCATGGGCGTATTCGCAGAGGAAAAACGGCTTGGGTTCAATCTCGCCGGCCCTGAAGTTTCGGCCAAGGCGAGGAGGTTCTTCCTGATACCTGCCAATCTCCGCCATCGTATCGATGTTCCAGTACATCTGGCTCCAGAGGTCTGAAAACTCGTTGCCGTAGTCGCCCTCGTAATGCAGGGGGCGGCTGGAATCCAGCGCTCGGGCGGCTTCTTCCATCAAACGATGGTTCGGGCCAGAACCCGATTCGTTGCCAAGCGACCAAGAGATGATTGAGGGGTGAGATCGATCTCTCTTGATCATTCTCACCATGCGGTCAACGCAGGCTTCGGCGTAATCTGGCCTAAAAGTGGGGTTATTGGGGCAGTTTCGCCAATCCGTCCCCTGCTGAGTCCAGAAGCCATGGGTTTCCATGTCGCACTCATCAATCACATAAAGGCCAATCTCATCGCAGATGTCGTACCAATAGGGATCGTTAGGGTAGTGGCTGGTGCGAACGCAGTTGATGTTGTGGCTCTTCATCAACTCAGCGTCGCGGCGCATGGTTTCTCGTGAGATGGTACGGCCTTCGTCTGGGTCAAAGTCGTGGCGGTTGACACCCTTCAGCTTAACATGACGGCCATTGATCATGAACACGCCATTGCGAGTCTCTACTCGTTTGAAACCAACCTTAAAGCTGGTTTCAATCTCCCTTCCGTCAGGCCAGTTGATTCGGACCTTAAGGTCATACAGCTTTGGGATTTCGGCTGACCAAGGCGCAGCCCCCGCCACAGTAAAGACCATGCCTTGGTCTCCACATTTCATATCCTGCTGGAGGCTGAGAATAGAACCTTCGTCTTCTAACCTTGCAGAAAAGAGCAGGGCCTCATCCCCTCCATTCCATCTCAGAACTGCCGTGCCTTCCCCTGTCTCCGGGTTCCAATCGGCATCAACCCAAAGGTCTTCGGGCAGGCCGCGGGGAATACGAACCAGCGAGACAGATCGGTAGATTCCGCTCAGCCACCACATATCCTGATCTTCAAGAAAAGTGGCGTCTGACCATTGCACAACCCGAACTGCGATTGAGTTTGGTCCAGATTTCAGCAGGGAAGAGATATCGAACTCGGCAGCCAGTCGACTGACCTTGCTGACGCCTGCCTCCAAGCCGTTGACCCAAACCTGAAGAAAGCTGTCAACGCCCTCAAACCTCAGTCGGACTTCATCGCCTCGCCAGTCTGTGGGAAGGGTGAACTCGCGCCAATAGAGCCCGGTGGGGTTGTTGTCGGGAACGTGGGGAGGATCGAGGGGAATTGGATAAACGACGTTTGTGTAGTGGGGGTATCCGTGCCCCTTCATCTGCCAGCAGCTAGGGACGGCCAGGTCGCTCCAGTCATCACCGATCGGGCCAAGCTGAGGGAAGCTGTTTGGCATCGCATCGGGAGAAGAGAGCAGCTTAAAGCGCCAAGGTCCATCAAGACTGATCGACATTTCTGAGCCTGCCGCATCTGCAAGCTTAAAAGTTCCTCTCGCAGCGCATCGCTTTCTTTGCAGCAGTTCTGGGTTCTCCCAATCTCGGACCATTGCCCCCAGTTTGCCCCAAATTCTGCCCGTGCCCATGCCCAAGTTAGGTTAAGTAAAAGACACTCGGCTCTGTATGGGAGTATCATCCCCCGGGCTGGGGTTGAAGAGAAGGATGAAGATTTTGGTGACAGGTGGGGCAGGGTTTATCGGCTCCTGCTTTCTCCACAAGTTTGTTCCCTCTCCCCCAGATATCAGCTTCATCACCCTTGATGCCTTAACCTACGCCGGCAGTCTGGCGAGCCTCAAGGGGGTTTTGGAGGCAGAGAACCACGCCTTCATTCATGGAGACATTCGAGACGCGGTCCTGGTTCATCGAGTCTTCCAAGAAAATCAGCCTGATGCCGTCGTTCACTTTGCCGCTGAGAGCCACGTTGATCGATCAATTTCTGGCCCCAAGGATTTCATCGAGACCAACGTGACGGGCACTTTTAATCTATTGGAAGCGGCTCGAATCACTTGGGGAGATAAAAAGGAGGGTCGGAGATTCCACCACATCTCCACCGACGAGGTTTTTGGCAGCCTGGGTGAAGCAGGCTTCTTCACAGAATCCACTCCCTATTCGCCCCGAAGCCCCTATTCGGCGAGCAAGGCCTCAAGCGACCACTTGGTTAACGCCTACCACCACACTTACGGTCTGCCCATTACGATCACCAACTGCTCCAACAATTACGGACCAAGGCAGAACCCAGAAAAACTGATTCCCCTCATGACCCTCAACGCCTTGGCGGGCAAGCCTTTGCCTGTCTATGGCTCAGGAGGCAACGTCCGTGACTGGCTGCATGTGGCAGACCACTGCGATGCGATCTGGCAGGTCCTGAACAAGGGCCAGGTCGGAGAAACCTATGTTGTGGGAGGCCGAAGCGAGAAGACCAATCTTCAAGTCGTAGCCGCCATTCTTGATGCCGTTTCTGAACTGGCAGGGAGAGACCGAGCCGAACTTGAAAGCCTCATCAGCTTCGTCCCCGATCGGTTAGGTCACGACTGGCGCTACGCCATCGATGCGGCGAAGATAGAAGCTGAACTAGGCTGGAAGCCAGCCCACACTTTTGAATCGGGGATCCGCGAGACTGTAGCCTGGTACTTGGACAACCAAGAATGGGTGAAGGAGGTCATGGCGTGATTACGAAGGGCATCATCCTCGCAGGGGGATCGGGCACCAGGCTGGCTCCGGTCACCAACGCGGTCAGCAAGCAGCTTGCGCCCATTTACAACAAGCCCATGATTTACTACCCTCTCAGCGTGCTGATGCTGGCGGGGATTCGAGAGGTTCTGGTCATCACGACTCCCCACGACCGCGAGGCTTTCGTTCGGTTGTTGGGGGATGGGTCGGCTTGGGGCATGAGCATCAACTACGCCGTTCAGGAAAAGCCAGAGGGCTTGGCTCAGGCTTTTCACATCGGCAGAGATTTTCTGGCAGGGCAGGGTGGAGCGCTTGTTCTAGGAGACAACATTTTCTACGGCAAGGGCTTGAGCCAAATGGTTCAGCGAGCCGCCACAACTGAAGATGGTGCGGTAGTTTTTGCCTATCCAGTCGAAGATCCTCGTCAGTACGGAGTGGTCGAATGCGACCCCCACATGAGAGCCCTTTCGATTGAAGAAAAGCCGTCTCAGCCGAAATCTCGCCTTGCCGTGACAGGGCTCTATTTTTACGATTCAACTGTCTGTGATAGAGCGGCAGCCCTCAAACCTTCGGCACGGGGAGAGCTGGAGATTACCGATCTCAATCGATCCTATTTGGATGAAGGCGCATTGACCGTTGAGCTTATGGGGCGAGGCATGGCCTGGCTGGATACCGGCTCGCACGAATCGATGTTGGAAGCCAGCAACTTCGTTCAGACAGTTGAGAAAAGGCAGGGGCTGCTGGTTTCGAGCCCGGAAGAAATCGCCTATCGCCTGGGATGGATCAACCCCGAAGAGCTGGAGTCTCTCGCTCTCCCATTGGCCAAATCCACCTACGGGCAAAGGCTGTTGCAGATTTTAGAGGACGAACTATGATTGTCGAACCAGGCACGATTAATGGCCTTTACACCCTGACCCCTAAGGTGCTGCGCGATGTGCGAGGCAGCTTTATGGAGGGCTGGCACAGAGAAAGGTGTCTTCAGGCTGGCCTGCCCGAATTCGTCCAATTCAACGTTTCTGTTTCAAAAAAGAACGTGCTCCGCGGCCTGCATGGTCAAAACCCCCGCCCCCAGGGCAAGCTGGTCATGGTGCTTTCTGGGGCTATCTGGGATGTCGCGGTGGATATCCGTCCCGGCTCACCCACTTATGGTCAGTGGCAGTCGATTGTTTTGAACGAAGAAAACTGTCGTCAGTTCTTCATTCCTCCTGGGTGCCTTCACGGTTTCACTGTGCTGAGCGAATCAGCGACGGTCTGTTATCTGACTTCCGACCACTACGACCCGGCAGGAGATTTCGCCGTCAAGTGGGATGACCCAGAACTGGGAGTCGAGTGGCCGATTCTGGATGACCCGATCCTGTCCCCTCGTGATGAGGTGGCTCCACTCCTGAGTGAACTGGATCCTGCTCGATTTGTTCCGTTTGGGTAGATCTTGTTCAGGGGGGCTCTCCATCCCCTGCCCCTTGCCTCTCGCTTTCGCGAAAGGAAGGGGTTCACAGACTTCAGTTGCCGCTCGTCCAGAGCATCCTCTGCCGATAGTGCTCGTCAGGACGCCCCGCGATTCGTTCCACCTGCTCGGAACTTAGAACCTGAATTGGTCTGCCTGACTGAACCGCTCCCAGCCAGACCCGTGCCGATTTCGCCCCCATGAAAACAGCACTCTCGACTTCTTTCGTGCTGGCCCCCACCCCGATCAGTCCATGATTGCCCAGCCACCAGACTTTAGGGGTCTGCCCCCAGCGGGCTATGTAATCTTTAGTCGCCGACATGATGGCCAGTGAAAGAGCCAAGCCAGGATCGGTGTAGGGAACCCAGCAGGTCGCTGGTCCGCAGCAGACAATCTCGTCGGGGAAGAGCCTCTGCCCCGCAATCTCTTCTGCCCCTTCAAGGCACAAAAGGCTAAGCAGGGGAGTCGGGTGAACATGACCCACAACATTAACCCCTTCAAGTTCAAGCAGGGCTGCGTGCATAAAGCTCTCGACGCTTGGCATCAAATCGCCCGACTGATCAACTCGAGAAGAGGCGAGGACAGACTTAACCTCAGCATCAGAGAGCGATGGTCCGGCCAAAGCCTCCATTAAGGGTTTGGATCTCATCAGGACAAAACCAGATGAAGAAATCGTCCCCAGTTGGCAGCCGCTTGCCTTGACCCAAAAGGTGCCAGGCTCTTCGCCTCGAATGCTTGTGTTGCCCTCTCCAAGAATTGCGAGGTCGGCCGATGGGTCGCCTAACCTTCGGCTGAATTCGACAAAACCCTCGGGCGGAAGAGACGAAGACATGACTCTTTCAGCATAGCTCAGGCCTACTCACCGTCCCAAGCTGGGGCCAAGCCGTGACACACTCACCACTATGCCAGGGACCCTCTTGGTTCCTTCCCCCGGAACGCTGCTGCCCTTTGATGAAAGGCAGGAGACGATTGTTCTTGACCCAGAGGAGTACAACTACGGCCCGGCTGGCCGACTGCTTCTGCTGAAAGAAGGCAAGGTGGCCGCCTGGAGCTTTGTCGGAAGCCTTGACCCTCTTCGACAGCCCCTGGCACTCTTTTCTGGCCTCGCCGCTCTCATGAGGAAAGCTGGCCCGAATCCAACGGTAAGACTCTTTCCTCTCAAGAAGGCTCCCCTGGCGATCCAAACCGCCTTGGAGATCGCCCACATTCTTCAGCCGGAGAAGATTATCACCCTTGAAGGTAGAGGATTGGAGAACCTCCCTTGGCCGGTCGGGGCAGAAGTGGTCCCGGGTGAAAAGGCACCGCCAGAAATGGTCCCTGAGGCCCGGAGGCGAAGGGAGTTCAGCACGCTTTCAGATGCCCAGCAGCTGCACCCCTTCGACTGGACTTCAGGTGGATTGATGGGAGGCAGACTGGGGCGTGGAACTCCGATCCCAAGGCTGGATGACACTCTTTGGGCCGAGGTTATGGCTGGGACCCTTTTCGTCCTCACTCCCCAGCCCTTGACCGAGCCTCAACTGCGGCGGATGATGGAAGATTCGAACTGCGATAAGGTCATGAGTGCCAGTCCCAACGATTACAAGGGCCTGCTTGTTTCTCTGACTCGTCAAGATGGAACCGACTTCGGTTTGGGGCTGATTGACGAAGTTGATTTGGCAAGGAGAACCTTTATGATTCGGTCGCCTTTTCCGCCAGAAACACCCATTCCACTAGTCAAGTTGGGTGGCCTTAAGCTCGACTCAACCGGCAAGCAGATTGGCCAAGTGAAGCTTTGGAGCCTTTGAGGAAAGTTCTGCGGCGGTAGAATGCTGCCTTAGGCTCGAGGCATGAGGATATTTTTAGTTCGACACGGTCAGACAGAATGGAATTCGGAAGGGAAGGCACAGGGCCATACCGACGTTCATTTGGATCGTGTGGGAAAAGCTCAGGCCCGGGTTGTCGCAGAGTTTTTTGACCTAAAATGCCTCGGTCGCATCTACGCCAGCGACCTGACTCGCTGCCTGCAGACAGGCCAGCCGACCAGCGATCTTCTTGAAATCGAAATGATGCTCGACCCCAGGCTGCGAGAAAGAACTTTCGGTGAACTGGAAGGCCAGCACTATACGGTTCTCCGAGCTTATTTCGATGGAGTCTGCCGAGACCAAAAAATCCCTCGTTGGGATGTGCGTCCTAAGGGAGGAGAAAGCCTTCAGGACGTCTGGGATAGGGTCAAGCCCCTTGTCGATGAGATCACGTCATTAAATGAAGATGTCGCTCTTTTTTCGCACGGCGGCACTTGTGCCATCATTCTCGCCCAGCTGCTCAAGGCACCGATCGAAACCGCTCTTTCCTTTAGGTTTGAAAACGCTTCGATTACAGAGCTTAAGCGTATTCCTATTGGGGCCTGGCAGCTGATCCGCTATTCTGATTCACGCCATTTGGAAGTTTTGAATGACGATTTGGCAGAGGCTTAGCCCTTACTGGCCGGTTCTTACATCGAGCCTCATTTATCAGTTAGGCTTTGCCCCTTTCAACCTCCCTTTGCTCTGTCTGGTGGCCTTGGCTCCCTGGCTGGCTCAGCTTCGTGACTGTGATGCCAAAACGGCGGGCAGATCCGGGATGCTTTTCGGGGCTGTTTTCGCCGCCTCCCAAATGTGGTTCGTCATTCTGCTGCTCAAAAACTGGACTGGCAGCTACATGGCAGGGATCATTCCTTACCTCTTGACCATCGGCATGGGAGTGGTGATTTTTTGGGCTGTCGCCCGGCTGATTCACGATGCCTGGAGGCGAGATTGGTGGCTGCTGATTCCCTTTATCTGGGCCGGTGTCGAATCGGCTAGATCTCTGATTGGACCCACCGCTTTCCCTTGGGGCATCTTGGCTCACCCTCTTTGGAGCCAGCCTTGGATGGCTCAATCCGCCTCTTTTGGGACGATCTACTTTGTCTCGGCTTGGTGCGTTCTAGTTTCTTTGCTTTTGACCTGGTGGGTGTGGCCGCCTAAGGAAAAGAAGCTCCCCGCCGGAGGGACTCTCTTCCGGACCCTCTTCGTCATCGTCACCATTTTCTTCTTCTCGGTCTATCGCATGGGGCAGGAGCAGGCGGGTGTCACCAAGGCCATCACCATTGGTCAGCCTGGCATCGACTTGGCCTACACAAAAGGCGAAGAAAGGCAGGCGGCGGTAGAAAAAGCGTCTGGCGAGGTTTTGGCCAGAGTTCTTGGCTTAGGGGGAACCGATCTGCTGGTTCTGCCAGAAGGCTACGCTCCTGGCGGCCCCATCCCTCCGGTCAACCCTTTTGGGCCAACCCCTAGTATTCCAGTTCTCTTCGGGGCCTCTCATCAAGTTGGCGACGAAGTCAGGCAGTCGGCCTTTTTGTATGAGCCCAAAAAGAACCTTTGGACGGTTCACGACAAGAACCGCTTGGTGATTTTTGGCGAGTACGTGCCCCTAAGGGGAATTCTGCCGATTGACAAGTGGTTCAACCTCGGCTTTATGAGCTTTAGCCCTGGAGACAAGGTGCGGCTGCTGACGATTGATGGCAGTCAGGTTGGTGCCGCTATCTGCTATGAGGGTCTCTTCAGCGACCTCAACGCGACCCAGAGCGGCATGGGGGCAAACCTTTTGACAGTCATCTCGATTGATGACTGGTATGTTGGCACTCCGGCCTGGGATCAGCTTTGGCAGGCCAGTGTTTGGCGATCTATCGAATCGGGTCTGCCGCTTGTACGTTCTGGCGGACTGGGCAAAAGCATGGCGACTGATTCTCGCGGGCAGATTATCAGGAGCCTAGAGCCAAACCAGCAGGTCGTCTCAAAAATTCAGATGAAGCTGCCTGATGGCAGCGACGCCAACCCTTGGCGAATGATCTTTGTCTGGCTATGCTGGGCGGTCTGCATTGGTCAATTCGGGCTTATAGTTTTTGAAAAGTGGAAGGGAAAACCCTCTACCGAAGACATGCACTCCGATGTAAAGATTAAATAGGCCCCAGTGCCTTGCATCGTTGTCTTCTTTGGCTCATGATAACTGATACCAGTGCCACGAGCTTTCGGGTTCGCTCCGGTAGATCAACGGTGATCTAGCCGGGTGGCACGACCCAGTTTTCTTAAATAGCCGCGAGGCTCAGTCTCTGAGTCCTCGCAATAGAGTACAGCGCGACGAAGCGGTGAACCAACCGAGCTCCAGCGGCTTCTCCGAGAGGGGAGGCCGCTTTTTTGTATTGCGGTCTTGGTGGATTTTTACATTCGTGACAAGTATCATCTTGCTGAAAAGTTCGAAGTGGGTCGTTGCTCGAGGTCAGTGAAACATCAGGCTTGATGAGACGTCCTTAGAAACGGGCACATCTTTTCATGTGTGGCACCTCTCGTGCTTAGTATTAAATGTAGGCAATGGAGTATCAACCATTTTATGCACTTCGTCCAAAAAGTCTGCATGCCAAAATTCTCTTCCATAAAGGGTTTAAGATGGTGCCTGCTTCTACTCACAATTGCACCAACACTTTGCCTATCACGAAATTCACAGCCTCATTGGCTGATTCAAACCAGATTTCCTGTCCCACGCCTTAAGGCCCAATTTGAGATTGTTCGGTATGGCCTTGATGGATCTAGTCAACTAAATCTTAGAGAGGAGGAAATAGTTCTGAGTGATGGTTTGGGTCCAAATGTGTCAGAGATTGCTTCACCGCATGGAACATCCTGGGCTTGGATCAGTTCTGATCCTGGAACCTTAAAGAGTCAAGTTGAGATCTGGCAGGCCAAGCCCCTCAAACGTGTTTTCAAGGCTCAGTTTGAGAGAATCTTGACTGCAAATTGGCTGTTTGGAAATGGATGTTTGATTCTAGTAGAACATAGCACTCTCGGACCAAGAACTTGGATCGTTGATGGTAGATCCTGGAAAATGAACTCTGCAATGCTGGGATGCTTGGGGGTCGTAGACAATCCGAACCGGAAGGAGAAGCTGAGGTTGAGGACCCAACAGACCTTTGACGAGCTGGAGCAAGCTTTGCTTTACACCCACACAGACTACTCTTCTCAGTTGCTAAAGTCGGGAGTACTTTGGACCGAGGCAGAGATTTCAGGAGGGGGCTGGGACCGCGTGGAACCATTGAAAGCCGCCAGGCAATGGGTGTTAACCAATTCCGGCAGTGCAAATGATGCATTAGCTGCCTTTTTTCCGCTTGATATTCCGTGCAGACAGGCAGGTTTCTTGGATCATTGGGTTCAGTCTGTCGTTCAGACAGATTCTTCTGACCAAGAGGAGTTTCTAGGGAAAACCTGCCATTCTCTTTTGGTCAAAGGACAGCTAGTCCAAAGTTTTTGGACCAGAAATGCGACGAATGGTGGGCCAAGGGCAATACTGTCTTCAAACGGAGAGCTGCTCCTTTCTGGTGCTTCATTCCATGATTTGAACAGGAGAGTTTCAACGAACCTAAAGGCCGATTTGTCGATGTTTGCTGTCAGATTGAGCAATGGCGAAAGAAGGCAGTGGACGATCAACTTGCCTAAGGGTTACGGCGATGGCCTCCTCCTGTGGTCTGATAAGAAGCGGAATTGGAAGAATTAATCGCAACGAACCACATGATCCTAAGAGAATTGTGGAAACCACAACGTTTACTGTGCATTTTGAAAGTCTTAATGTCCAAGATCAGTCATTTTATTGTGGAATCGAAGAGTGCTAGCCCATGTCCCTAGCACTTGTCGTTGTCGGTCTTGTTCAAGAACCAAGCCTCAATCTGCCCGAGGTTATTGGAGACTGTAGCGTTCATTCGGTCCTGTCCTGCGAAGAAGCCTGGTTCCCCGAACTTGATGTTCGGCTCTTGGTTTTTACGGCGGTTGCGCCCTACTCACACACTTTCAAAACAAACAAAGATGTCTTCTATTTCCTTTCTGAGTTCAAGAAGCTGCATCCTTCTTGCGAGTTTTGGCTTTGCACTGAGCAAGATATCGAACCCGGAGACGTGTGTCTGAACGCACCAGAAGTTTCGTCAGTTTTAAGGATTTCTAAACTCGTTCAAATGCTAGAAGAATGGGTTTGCCTCGGGTCTCAATTTTCGGAGATATGAGCTGAAGCACCGCCGAAATAGTACCGATTCCCATCGCCTCCAAAAAATGCGGCCGTCTGGTTATGACTTTTCAGCTTTCCAATCCTCGACCCAAATCACTCGGTCGGTCTGATCAAAACCAACAAAAGTTCCTTGAGGAATGCAGGGCTTTGTAAACAAACCCTGAGGCATATCCGCGCACCTTAGATCGTAAGAATGAATCAGAACTGTTTCTGCAGTTAAGGCTTTGGGTTTGGGATTCCAAGCCTCTATCTCCTGCTGGGATCTGGCGGATCTATCGGCTGGCCCCGTTATTGTCTCAAGTTCCGTGCGTGCCTGCCCCTTGGTTGTGGGATTGTTGAGCTTGCCCTGAAGAGCCGTCAGCCTTCCCATAGCCATAGTGGTTTTGACCTCACGAATCGTCAAGGTTCCCCCTATCAGCAGGCTGCCTATGACAATTGCGGCAATGATCAGCCTCGCAATGAGCCACTGCTTGTCCTCGAAAATCCCGTCCATCGCCTTACAAGGTTAGAGCAATCCTATCTCTTTTTGTTTGCTTTTCGGAAGGCCCTTAGCCACCAGTCTGTGCGAATCTTCAACCAAGCTCAATGCCAGCTGCAGAGTCTCCTCGTCCGTCACAGTCACCATCACCCAATTGTGGTGATGAAGGTAAGGAGCCGGAATAATGGCGGGATCTTGAATCAGCACCGACTGCCTATCAGAGGTGGTTTTGACCGTGACTCCCAAGGGTTCGATGCCGCTAGTGAAGACGAAGGCCTTGGTCCCCACCTTGTAGGTGGCCTGATCCCAAGGGAAGTCTTCCCAGGCTCCGGGCAGAGCCAGGCAGAAATCCCTCAGGCTTAGTCGATAGGGGTTGTTCGGGTCCACCACAGGGGCAGAGTCTACTTGGTCCAGCCCTTGATGATTGATTTCACGTAGAGTCCAGATTCGGTCAGATCAGAATCCTTCCAGCCCCCCGTAGTTGAGGCGCCGGGCTTGAGCACCGAGGCTCCTTCGACCTTGTCCGCGAGAGACCAGTTGCAGTGAGTCAAGCTGTGCTTTCTCATAAAGGCAAGCCATTCTTCGGTAGATTCCTTTGCAACTCCGCCATCGCCATTGGCGTTGACTGTCCCCCACTCGGTAACCATCAAGGCAATGCCTTTTGCCATGGCCTTTTCTGCCTTGTCTCTCAAAAACTGCTTGTGAGTTCCTGCATAAAAGTGCAGAGTGTAGGCAACATTGGGGTCCTTAATGGGGTCCTCCGCTGCCAATTCGACATCCTGAGACCAGTTAGGAGTTCCCACAACAATCAGGTTGTCCGGGTCATGAGCCCGAATCGCCTTGATCACCCTTTCGGCGTAGGGCTTGATGACATTTGACCAGCTGACCTTAAGAGGCTCGTTGTAGATTTCGTAAATGATGTTGGGCTTGTCGCCGTATTTCTTTGCCAGATCGCTGAAGAACTTGACTGCCTCCTCTGGGTGCTTTTCTGCCGTGTGCGAATGCCAGTCGACAATGACATACATGCCTTCCTTAATGGCCGCATCGATGACTGTCTGGGCTTTGGCCATTTCGACTTCTGGATTCTGAATGTAGCCGTCGGGTTCAGGAGCAATTGCGGCTCTCACAATGGTCGCCTGCCAGTCTTTCTTCAGCCAAGCCACCGCCTCGGCTGTGTAGTACTTGCCAATCCACTGGCTCCAAAAAAGGCTCATTCCGGCCAGACTTACTGGCTGGCCGTGCCTGCCAACAATCTTGGTGCCCTGAACCTGCAGTCTTCCGTGACGGTCAACCGCTGATGATGTCCTCTCGTCTTTGCTGCCGCCAGCGGCACAAGCAAGGCAAAAGAGAGCGAGAGCACCGGCCCAAGTCATTCCGAGAACAGCATTGGCTGGCATGATTCAAAGACCATATCACACATGGTCCGATCTTGGTCTACTGTGTGATATGGTTTGGACTCTTGGTCGCTCAGGTTCTTCTGAGAATCGATTCCTTAAGGAACATGTTTAGGGCTATGGCGCAGGCGATTCCGCCGATTCCTAACGATGTGGCGAGGGAGGGAAGAATCAGGGCGTAATCGACTTGATTCTTCAGCGCCTGACCCAGGGCCACCGAAGCGTTGAGGATCGGCGTCCAAGCCACCCAGGTTTCGTGGGTTCCGCCAGTCAGGCCAATAAATTGACTCATGACCGCGGGCGTCATCACCACAAAGCTCAAGAGAGCAATATAGGTTTGAGATTCTCGAATTGACCGAGACAGCACCCCAACCAGAATCAGCATTCCAGCATAAAGCACAACCAGGGGCAGCAGGACGGCTAAGAAGGCCAAGATGGCAGGCAGCCCAAGTGACATGCCTTTCATTTCTCCAAGCTGACCCGTGGCCGCAGAGAGCCCCAAGCCAACCAGAGTCATGAGGCCGCTGGTGAGACAGAGCGTAAAGAGGCTTAAGAACTTGCCCCAGAAGATAGCCGAGCGCGGAATTGGCGCAAGGAGAATTGTCTCCAGGGTTTTGCGTTCTTTTTCACCCGGTATCAGGTCTGTGATAACGCTGCTGCCTCCGGTAAAGGCCCATAGAATGAGCAGGTAGGGAAGCATGGAGGCAAAGGGTGATCCGCTCAATCCTTCCTTTTTGGCGTAGTCAATCGCCTCAAGTTTTAAGGGCTCTGCTTCATCCAGGTTTATGCCCTTGCCAGCCAGCAGAGTCTTTAGGGCTTCACGGTTGGCTTCGGTTACGCTCTGCCTCAGTCCGCCCAAGCCAGCTAAAGAAAGGGGCCGGCTGGAATCGAAATAGACCTTGGAATCTGTACCGTTAGGGACAAAAACAAGAGCGGTTCGACCCTTTTCCAGATCCTGCAGGGCTCGACCGAGGGTTGCACGAATCATGATTCGAGCCTTGCCGCGCTTTCGTGCCTCGGCGACAATCGGGCTGCTGTCATCTCCGACTAGAGTGAGCTGAAACCCTGCCTCGCGGCTGAAGCTCTTTTCGAGTCCAGCCGTGGCTGATGTGAAGGCGAAAATGAAGATGACAGGGATGACAAAGGCTCCGAAAAGCACCCTTCTGTCTCGCAGAAATTCTGCAATTTCTTTTAGCCAAACCAAGTGCGCGCCTTTCATTCGTCTTCTCCCTGCTGGTAGCCAACCTTCTTTAAAAAGGCCGCTTCCAGCCTTGTTTCACCTGTTTCAGCCAAAAGATCGTTGTAGAGGCCATGCCAAACTTCCTTGCCCTTGTGAAGCAGAATGACCCTCTGGCAGAGCCTCTCTGCCTCGCTCATGATGTGGGTGGAATAGAGAACGGTGATTCCCTTATCCCGGCATGACTCGATGAATTCCATCATGGTCTGGCTGGTCAAAACGTCCAGCCCTGAAGTCGGCTCATCAAAAAGCAGAACCTTTGGCCGCCCGACCAGGGCGCGGGCGATAGAGGTCCTCTGCAGCTGGCCGGTCGAGAGCCGATCGCAGAGCTGATCGGCGAAAGGAGTGATTCCCCACTCGGCAATCAGTTCTTCCACACGAGACTTCTGTTCTTTGCGGTTCAATCCGTAGAGTCCGGCAAAGTACAGAAGCACCTGCCGGGGAGTGAGCCGGTTGTAAAGCCCCGTGCTGCCGCTCAAAAGTCCAATCTGTTTTCGGACCTCTAGGGGATGCTGAACCACATCCAGCCCGGCGATTCTCGCGTGGCCAGAAGAGGGGGCAAGAAGCGTCGAGAGGATCCTCATGAGGGTGGTTTTTCCTGCTCCGTTGGCCCCCAGCAGACCCACAACTTCGCCTTCGGCGATCGAAAAACTGACCCCAGCCACCGCTTGGACTTCTCCCTGTGGCGTGGCAAAGACCTTTGTGAGCCCTTCTACTTCAATCAAGTTATTAGTGTATCGGTCGCCCAGGCTCATTTGCTCCCTGTCCTCATGCGCTACGCAGATAAAGGAGGCAGGTTTTTGCATCCTCAGGACCAGGTAGAACAGAGGCGTGCTTTTTCTGTCGCTTTTTGCCGATATCGCCACGCCGCCCGATCTGAATCTGCTTTGCCACCAGGCCGTGGCTGAGGCGAAGAAAACCTTCCCCGAACCAGCCATCAAAGATGAGGATTTGGGAATCAAGGTGATCGTCCTTCCCAGCAAGGGGCAGGCAAGGGCAGAAGGCGGCTTTATGCCGAACAATCGCTTCTATCCGGCCAGCGTGGTCAAGCTTTACTACCTGGCTTACGGCGCCCACCTTAAATCGCAGAATCAGCTTAATCTCACGCCGGAGCACGACCGCGCCTTCAAAGACATGATCGTGGATTCCAGCAACGACGGCACCGGCTTGGTGCTGGATTTGGTGACAGACACTACGGGTGGAGCCGAGCTGCCCGAGCCTGCCATGCAGCAGTGGATGAGAAAGCGTCAGGCGGTAAACCGATGGCTTAAATCTTTGGGAATCAAAGACACCAACGCCTGTCAGAAAACCTGGAACGAGGGACCCTATGGTCGGGAGAGAATCGGCTACGGACCTAACCTTGAACTGAGAAATATGGCGACGGCTGAATCTTCTGCCCGCATGATGGAGCTTATTGCTGAGAGAAAGATCGGCAGCCCGGCAGAGCAGGATTGGATGTTTGGCTACCTAAAGAGAGACCAGATCAAGGGAGATGGTCAGACCAAAACTTTCATCGGCAAGGTCGTCCCGGCCGGCTGGACTCACTACAGCAAAGCAGGCTGGGCGTACGAGGTTAGGTGCGACGTGGCTTACATCACAGGTCCAGATGGGCAGAGGATCGTGCTCAGCATTTACACCGACCACAACGTTCGCAACCTGCAGCTTCTGCCTTTCTTAGCGGATAAGGTTCTGCGAGGGGTTGGAGTGATTACTGACCCCAAAGAAACCTGGTCGGCTCCGGTGGAAGATCCTGAATGATCTCTTTACCGGGCCTAGATTCCATTTTGGAAAATGGACTGAAAAACATCGTTGTTCAGACTGGCGCGGGCATCTCTGCTTCCAGCGGAATTCCGACCTTTCGTGGTTCTGGCGGGCTTTACAACGGCGTTTCTGTGGAAGATCTGGCGACGCCGGAAGGTTTCGCCCGTAATCCAAATCTAGTTTGGGAGTGGTACGCCTATCGGATCGGCTTGGTCCGTGCCGCCCGGCCGAATGCCGGACATTTTGCTTTGGCCGAATGGGCAGAGATGGCTGAGCGATTTACGCTTCTGACTTCCAATGTCGATGACCTGCATGAGAGAGCAGGCAGTCGGGAGGTTCATCACCTCCACGGCACGATTCTAAAGGGAAGGTGCTGTGAAACGGGCAGAGTCTACGAACTGCCAGATCCTCTTGACGTCTCTCTCGATCTTCCACGGACTCCGGAAGGGAAGCTGCTGCGGCCGAATGTTGTCTGGTTTGGCGAGAGGCCAGTCGAATCGGCCTTTGAGGCTATGGCTGCGGCCATTCCTCGCGCGGATCTTTACGTCGAGGTCGGGCACAGTGGAGTGGTTCAGTACGGTTTTTCAGATTGGGCGCTGAGCCTGGGCATCCCATTTGTGAGGATCAATCCTGACCGAGATCCCGCGCCCCGTGACCCGAGGGTAATTCATATTCAGGCCGGCGCCGAAGAGGCTCTGCCTGCTTTAGTTGAGGTGCTGAGGGGAATGAGGGGGGAAGAGGAATGAGGAATGAGGAATGAGGAATGAGGAATGAGGAATGAGGAATGAGGAATGAGGAATGAGGAATGAGGAATGAGGAATGAGGAATGAGGAATGAGGGATAGAGCCTTCAGCCTTCATTCTTCAGCCTTCAGCCCTCCGATCCCCTACTTCTGCGGGATCGTGAACCGCCGAATGATATCCAAGGCGACATCCTTGCCCTTCCAGCCAAGGATCTCAACTTCCTTCTTTTCCAGCGTCTTGTAGACCTCAAAGAAGTGCTGAATCTCTTCCAGCGTGTGGGGGTTGATGTCCTTCAGATCCTGTCTCGTGCCGAAGCGAGGATCTTTGGTGGCGACGCAGAGAATCTTTTCGTCAGGATCGCCCTGGTCTCGCATTTCCAGCACTCCTACTGGCTTGGCATCAACTACGATTCCCGGCATGGTGGGGTGGGAAATGAGCAGTAGAACGTCGATGGGGTCGCCATCCAGGTACTTGGTGCTGGGGATGAACCCGTAATCGGTAGGGTAGAAAAGGGGCGAATAAAGCACCCTATCCAGCCTCATCACGCCCAAATCTGGGTCAAGTTCGTACTTGTTCGAACTGTGTCGAGGAATCTCGATCACCACATTCACCACTTCTGGCGCACCGTCTCCGACTGGAAGGTAAAGGGGATTGATCAAGGGGCCCATGCGAGACCCCAAGATACCAGTGAGGCTAGGCTGAAACTCAGGCCTCGAGAGCCGAAGGACTATCAGCAAGTCCCATCTCTATGGCATTGAACAGAATCTCCAAAACCTTAGGGCCCTTTTCTGACATCACATCCACCACTTCTTCGTGACTCAGAAAGCCGCTCGTGATCCCAGCACCCATGTTGGTCACTACCGCCAGACATCCGTAGCGGACCCCGTTTTCGGCCAGAGCGATGGCCTCGCTGGATGCCGTCATGCCGACTACATCGCCGCCCAGCTCCTTAATCATCTTAATCTCAGCCGGGGTTTCGTAACGTGGTCCGTTCATGCCAACGTAGACGGCACCGTCGTGGATTCTTTCCCCGACAATGGAAGCTGCCTGACAGAGATAGGTGCTGGCCGACATTGATTCTGTTACGTCGACATGGCTGGGGACCCCTTCAAATCTCGTCACCTGACGGCCTGTCATGTCAATAAAGCCTTTGCAGGCGGCCATGGTGCCTGGGGGCCAATCTTGCCTTAACGATCCGACGGCGGCTGTGGCCAGGCAGAATTCGACTTCAAGCTGACCCAGTGCCGCCCCAAGGGCCGCATAGGGAACTTTGTGAGGAGGCAGTTTGTGGCCTGGAGAATGCCTTTGCAGAATCGCTAGGGTGTGGCCCCAACGCGTGAGCAGCTTGCCTCTAACTGCACCGAATGGCGTAACGATGCAGAAGGGCTGGCCTCCTAATTCGCCCAGCAGGGCTCCAATTCCCGTTCCTCCAATCAGGGCTGCATCGGCTCTCACCATGGTGTGCAGAATACCGGCTCATTTTGATGGCACCGTCAACGCTCTGCAAAAAGCCCAAATGCTGCTTCGGGTTCTGGCGGTGTGAGGTGGATGGCTGTGCCTGCATTGTTTAGCCTTCTCAACACTCTTAGGGATCCATCAAACAATGAAACCCAGTACTTAGCGCGTTTTATCTTCCGAAATGCGGCCATCAGTGACTCGGATGATTCGGTCACATTGGTCTGCAATTCTATCATCGTGTGTTACGATTAAAAAGGTGGTTTTGCCTTCGGCATGAACCTCTCTCATCAGCTTGAAAACAGCATCACTGTTGGCTGAATCCAAGTTGCCCGTCGGCTCATCGGCAAGGATCAGGGGCTTATGTCTCGCAAGGGCCCGGGCAATAGCCACTCTCTGCTGCTCTCCGCCTGAAATAGCGTTTGCAAGCTTTTCGCTGTGCTGTCCAACTCCCATGCGGTCCAATAAGGTCTTAGCCTCCTTGGTGTCCTCTTCTACAGATTTAGAAGATAGAACAGCACCGGGCATCAGCACATTTTCAAGCACTGTAAAATCCGGAAGCAGATAGTGAAACTGAAAAACGAATCCGATCATGGTTCCGCGGAGGTGAGTAAGTGAGGAGTCTGACTGTTTGGCAATATCAGTTCCATCTAAGCTGTAGCTGCCTTCAGAGGTTCGGTCGAGAATTCCAATGAGATTCAGCAGGGTAGATTTCCCACTGCCAGACTGTCCGACTATAGCAGCAAACTCACCCCTCTCCACTTCAAGATTCACATCTGAGAGTGCTCGAAAGGGCACCGCACCACCGTAGATTTTTGCCGCAGATTTTAAGTCAACCAGCATTTTAGCCCTGCCTAATGATATCGACTGGATTCATTTTTGCTGCTCGTCGGGCCGGAAGCAGAGCTGCCGCCGTAGCAATACCTGCTGTGATAAAGAAGGCTTCAGCCATAAAGCTGACTCGCATTTCAATCGGAAAAAGATAGCCAGGTTTAATGCTGCTTTGACCCGGGATCTCACCAATTCCTAAGATTAAAGCTCCTCCGAGTCCTGCCCCGACCAAGGCTCCGCTTACCCCGACAAGAGCACCCAGATAGGTGAATATTCCTTGTAGAGTCCCTGTAGATGCTCCCATGCTCTTCAAAATTCCAATCTCTCTGCTTCGCTGCATGACACTGACAATTAAAACGCTCGCGACAGATGTGGCGACAAGAATCATCACGAAAAATCTGATTATGTTGGTGGTCTGTGATTGGGCAGCCAGCCCGCTTAAGAGGTCTCCATTGACTTCCTGCCAAGTCTGAACTTTTAAGCCGGTCGAAGCTCTTAACTTCTCTGCAACTGGATCTACGGCGAAGGCATCGTTCACCTGAGTTTCAATGCGGCTTACTGCTCCAACCATATCATTCAGTCTTTGGCCGTTTGCAAGAGAAACATAGAATGATCTTTCATTGGCGTTGATGTTTCCTGCTTTGAATACTCCCGTGATCCGCATCACCATAGCCACCCCTTTGGCGCTGGTCACACGAAGCTTGTCGCCAGCCTTTAGCCGGAGCAGTCTGGCCAGCTCTGTGCCAACACTGCATCCTTGTCCTCCCAGATCCAAAATTCCAGACACCATCGCTCTGCGCAGATCGAAGATTTGTGAGCCCCTGCTCTCATCGATTCCTAAGATCGAAACAGGTCTAGACTGCCCACCACGCACGACTACGCCAGAACCTGCCGAGACAGGACTTACAGCTATGATTTTTGCTATTCCATCAAGCTGTTTTATAGTGGCGACATATCCCTTTAGTGTGAGTTCGCGCTCGTTAAAAGATAAAGCAGTTCCGACATTCACGCTTCCATCAAGTGAAAGAACCCTGGCTTCCGATTCAACAGGCAGCAAAGTGATATGACTTGAGCTGCCGATTGTTGTAGCAATAAAGCCTTGCTGAAGTCCACTTATGAGTGAAGTTATGAACAAGTAAACTGTCACGCCAAATGCGACGCTTGCAACACTGAGGAGTATTTGAGACCCTCCGCTGCGGAAATATCTAAACCCAACTCGCATGCAGAAAAACATTTCCTACTTTCCTTTTTGCAGGTTGGTTGTCTTCACTTCAACCCTGCTGCCTAGTTTCGATCCACGTGGGTTTGTGAGAACAATGTCTCCCGGCTTTAGGCCGGTTTTGATGACGGCAGTGCTGAGGTTTCCCCTAGCCCAAGTAACTGGGCAGTTTGTGACTATGCCTTTTGACACGACGTACACGCTGGCGGTTTGACCAGAAACGACAAGGGCACCTTGCGGAACGACAGCAATATCTGTGTATTCCGAGATGAAAATGTTGGCATCTGCTGTCAGTTCTGGCTTCAGTCGAGCATCTCTTTTTAGAACAGCGAGCCTTACTTCCAAAGTGCCAAGCTGAAAGTTAGCCGCAGAGCCGATTTCTGAAACAACCGCAGGCAGCTGCAAGTCAGGAAAAGCATCAATTCCAACCGTCGCTTTTGCCCCAAGCTTCACCAAAGCAATGCTGGATTCCTCTACATTCAAATGAACTCTCAGTTCTGTTGTGCCCGCGATTACTAGCATCGGAGCGCCACTACTCACTGTTTGACCTGGCTCAACCAATCTTTGGGAGATTCGTCCGTCTATTGGTGATCTGATAACTGTCTTAGATTGAGCTGATAGGGCGGCAGCTTTTTGGGCTTCGCCAGTTAGTCTTGCCGTTTGGCTAACTTCTCTGGATGCGGCGGCTGAATCTAACGCGCCTTGGGCCTGCACAAGCTGTTGGCGGTTGGTCAGTCGTTCTTTAAGGCCCTTTTGGGTCAAGGCAAGCAGCTTATTGGTTCCCGCTAGAGCGGCTTTGCTTTCGACTACCTGCGATTCAGCAGTTAAAACATCCTCGGCACGCGGCGTCGCTGCAATCTGAACTTGTTCTCGCGCTATTTCAAGGTCTCTAAGAGCCGTAGCCAAAGTGGTCTCAGCTATCTCATTCGACGCTTTTGATATAGCCCCTTCTCTGAACAAAGCAGCGCTTCTTTGTGCTTCACGCTGGGCCTGTTCAGATATGGCCAAGATTTTAGCCAACTGGAGTTTTGCGATCTTAATCTGTTCAGCGCGGCTTGTGTTTTTGACCTTTTCTAAGTTGACTTCTGCCTGCTCCAGCTTGGCAAGGGCGGCATCTCGGTTGATGAGGGCAGAGGCCGCGGCAGACTTAAGGTCGTTTACAGAGGCAAGCGCTTCTTTAGCCAAGGTGACTGAACGAGAGGCGGTTCCGGCAATCACATCCTGCAGATTGGATTGGGAATCACTTTGGCTTATAAGTGCATCTGCGGCTAGAAGCTGTGCTTTCGGGTCTGAATCATCCAGCAGAACCAAAATGTCGCCAGCTTTTACCAAATCTCCGATGTCTACTTTAACCAGTGTTATCAACCCGCTTTGAAGCTGGCTGGATACTGTTGATCTATCTGTTGCTTCAAGAACACCGCTGACAGCCAGGGTGGACGTTACATTTTCTAGCCGAATAACTATAGCTTCGACCCGGGGTGGGCGACTTGACTTCCACGCAACAAAAGAGACGGCAAGTAGAACCACCCCTCCTGCAATCCAGAACAGGGTGCGGTTCATGTTTGAACCTTCAGCCTACCAGGGATTATTTGAAACAGAGAGAATCTGCCGAAAGGCGTTAAAGGCGGCAGAATAGGGTGGTCTCGGACGCCAATTATTCCAATCGGCGTCCGAGATGCATTTGATTTACTCCACTACTACGGCGAGCACGCAGACTGACCTTGCCGCGCCTTTGTTGAACATCTCGGCAGAAAACGTTCCAGATTCTGTCGCGCCAACCAGTGTGGTTTTCGCGGTTTCTTCTCCGGTCACATCGTCGCCCTTTTTGACGAGAAGAGTGATGTTGTTTGTGTTGTTGGCGGCACCAATGAAGAAGCCGCCCGTGTCGCCAAGCTGAACTTCAGGAATCTTGACTGATGTCGACCCGGCGGGAACGCCCCCGATCAGGCACCACTGGCTATCACCCTGGCGGAACCTAAGATTCTTACCAGTGTCACCCAGGGCCTGGGCAACCCTCTTGTTGATTGCCTTGAAGGGCCGGAGAGTTTGCTCAGCCGTGATCTGTGAAACCTGCTTGTACACGGTCGATTGAATGGTGAGAGCGACCAAGTTTGCATCACCAGATTCCTTATCCGCCGTGACCTTGATCGTGTATTCGCCCGTGTTTTCAACCTGAATGTAGGCATAGCCGACAGCAGATGATTCGTCCGTCTTGGCGACAACGTCTCCATCGCTGTTCGTCACTTCAATCGACATTGGGCTTTCGGCATCGTCGGCAGCTGTGATAAAAGTGTAGAACTCGCCAGATCGCAGAGTTCGGGTGTAAGAAGCGGAAGCTTTGGGGTCAAGCATCGTTCCCAGAAGGCAGACTTCTGGATCCAAAGTGACCTGCTTCAAAATCTTTCTGTTTTCAACGGCATAGTCGATGCAGGTCTTGAATGCATTCAGCATTTTGTTGCCTGGCTCCCATGAATCTTGAACTGGCGGCAGGGCGGCGGCAGAATTAGCCGACATGGCAAAGGCGAGAAGAACGGAGGATGCAAGCATAAATGATGTCCAGTTTGTGTGGCATCTCTCGCGTGCAGGAGATACCGGATGTTACAGATACCAGACTGGCCTGGGGAGAAGCAACGCAGGAGGTCTGGCGGACAGGCATCACCTGGCAGCCCAGCAGCGGCCAGCTTCCGGATCCTGAAGCAGCCTTCCAAGGCTTCACGGGGTGAGAGAATCCATAAACGGGAAAACGGCTGGCAGCAGGTCGGCCGATGAGAATCGCGCCAGGTGTGCAGAGGCCTAAATCAGAAGTCTGCAGGAGAAAGAGATGCTTGCATCTGGATAATGCCTCCCCTGAAGGTAGCATTGCCTTATGTCCAACTCGATCACCTTTCTCGGTGCGGCCAGAACAGTCACGGGGTCCAAACACCTCATCCGGCAAGGGAAGTAATTGCTAACGCAGTGTCTTAGGTAATCCTAACGGAGCTTATGGAGTTAGACCAACATGACTGCTAGATTTTTGTCAGAACTCATAAATTCTGAATCCCATAAAGTTGTGCTGCTTGAAGATCGTGTTGTCACACCGTTTGTCTCTAGAGGATTCTACTCAGCAGTAGCCATCACCCAGTCGATCCTTACTGCGTCTGACCTAACATGGAAACCGTACGACTGGGACTCACTCTTCGAGGGGTTAATTCCTGACTATCGTGATCTTCCGATCACGGGCATCAGCTGCGATAACGCAGATGCTTTTTGTCATGCAGTTGGTGGCGAACTCTGCGACGATGCCATGGCCTCGACTCTAACTCAAGATTTGTGGAGCAGCTTCACACAGGAGCGTCGACACTTTTATAGTGCAGTCGCTGAAGAGTTTCGAAATCGAATCATGGCAGATGAAATGCTGGCTGGCAGATACGCCGCTCAAACCGAGTTTTATCTCCTTAAAGCTGTGAAAGATCATGATGTCTACTTGGAGGATCTCTGCAGACTTCCTCTACTTGTAAACGAGTTGGCCACGAACACCAGGCTAGAAGAACCTGAAGAATCCTGGGGGGAAAACTATGTCATGCATCGGGCTGATTTCCTTGAGGAAAGTCCACGATTAAACAGGATCAACGTCGGCGCGGATAGTGTTCACGATGCTTGATTTAGGTGTGTTTGGACACGTGAGGGTTATGAGCGGTTCCTTGAGGAACTTCGGTAGGCTGGGGAACAGCGGTGAAGGTACTGAGGTCTTTTAGTGGTTGCTAAGCGATACGAAGTGAATGGTCGTAGAGGCCGTATCGGGGAGATAATTGCATGGTCCATCAGCGTCATTGGCATAGTGATCACCATTGTCTCTTTCTCAGTCGGAGGGCAGAATGCTGGCATCTTTATTGGTGTCTTGACACTGTTCTATACGTTAATTCTCTTTAGTTGGATCAAGTTTGACAGGCTGCACTGGGTGCAGATTGATGATTCTGGAATCGAGTATAAAGCTGGGAGTCAAATTTGCAGAGTCAATGCAAACGAGGATGTGCGATTGGAGCATCTGCACAGCGAGGGGGCCGGACCATGGACTGGTGTGGACCTTGTCACAAAGCACGGTAAGCAGCGGTTGGACCACCGCATAGAGAACGTTGAAGAGCTTATCAAAGAGATCCAACGGATTTGGACCTTGGAGGGGAAATTCTGGGATTGAGAAGATCAAGTTGTCTGATGAGCTTAAAGAAATCGCCTCGGAGTCTTTAACGTCGCAAGGTCAGTACAAATCTGACTCGCCTCCCCTCCCCTGAAGGTAGCATTGCCCCATGTCCAACTCGATCACCTTTTTCGGTGCGGCTAGAACAGTCACGGGGTCCAAACACCTCATCCGGCAAGGGAAGACCACGATTCTGGTGGACTGCGGCATGTTTCAAGGCCCCAAGGAACTGAGGGATAGAAACTACGATCCTTTTCCTTTCGATCCGGCTGAACTTGATGCTGTGATTCTTACTCACGCCCACACCGACCACATTGGCATGCTGCCCGCTCTGGTAAGAGAAGGCTATAAGGGCCCCATCTATGCCACCGGGGGCACAATCGGCCTCTGCCGAATCAGTCTGCCAGACAGCGCAAGGATTCAGGCAGAAGACGCGCGCTACGCCAGCCGTCACAATCTTGATCGGCCCCTGCAGCCCCTTTACACCGAAGTGGATGCCCAACTGGCAATTAGGAAGATGCAGAGGGTGCCCTACCATCAGTGGCAGGATCTTCCTGGCAAAATGACCTTCAGGTTTCTGCCTGCGGGACACATCTTGGGTTCTGCCTTTATCGATCTGTATTTTCAGAATGGCGAAAGGCTGGTGATGAGCGGAGACATCGGCCGCAAAGATAGGCCGATTCTCAAAGACCCCGAAGAGGTGGATGGCGCAGACTACTTGGTCATGGAATCGACCTACGGCGACCGGCTGCACGAGCCAGAAAACCCCCTGCAGGTGCTGGAGGAAGTGATGGATAGGGCCCTGCGAGAAAGGCGCATCATCATCGTTCCCAGCTTTGCAATCGGTCGAACGCAGGAGCTGCTTTGGTGCATCAACGAGCTGCAAAACTCTCGCCGAGTTGCCAAGATGCCGATCTATATCGATTCTCCCATGGCCAACGCAGCGACCCTGCTCTATGCCAGAACAGATGAAGATTGGGATGACGACACAAAGATTTCAATCCTAGAAGGAGAGACTCCCTTCTCACCTGAGCTCGTGCAGTTTGTGCGAGACAGGCACCTTTCAAAAGCCCTGAACAATCACCGCGGACCCATGATGATCATTGCCGGTTCTGGAATGGCGAGCGGGGGACGCATTGTCCACCACCTTAAGCACCATCTGGCCAGCGAAAACACCATCGTCCTCTTCACCGGATTCCAGGCTCAAGGCACCCTTGGCCGAAAGATCGTCGAGGGGGCTGAGTGGGTTGACATCATGGGAGATTCCATCCCTGTTCGAGCTGAGATCATTCAGATGGGCTCCCTCAGCGCCCATGCTGATCAAGGCGAAATGCTCGACTGGATGGGTGGGTTCAAGACTGCCCCGAAGCAGACCTTTTTGGTCCACGGAGAAGCCGAAGCACAGGATGTCTTCGCCCAAAAGATTAGGGAAGAGAAGGGCTGGAATGTAGAGATTCCAGAACAAGGCCAGACGTTCAGCCTAGGCCATTAACAAGATTAGGCCGGGGGTCAACCCATAATGACCTCCGGCTATGCCTCGTCCACTCGTCTTCGGAAATCAGCAGCTTTTGGCTGCCATCGATTCGCGGGGGCGAATGAGGGACCTCTACTTTCCTGAACCCGGATTCGCCAATCATATCGGGGGAAAGGCGGTCGCCTGGGGTGTTTTTACCGAAGGCAAAATGTTCTGGTCCGATCAGCCGGATTGGCATATTGCCATGACATACGACGAAGGCTGCCTTGTCGGAAGGATGGTTCTGCAGAACGATATTGCCGGGATTCGTTTGGAAACCGAAGAATCCTGCCACCCAGAAAAGCCCTGGCTGCTAAGAGTCGTCAAGGTAGTCAATCTTCGGCCAAGACCTCGAAATCTGACTCTTTATTTCAATCACGAACTCTTGATGGATGAAAGTCCGGTCGGAAACACGGCTGTATTTCTGCCTCATCAGGGCTCAATGCTGCACTACAAAAGGCAGAGCTGCGTCGGCTTTGCTTTGCGCGGACCTGAGGGCATGCCTTCTCAGTGGGGAACAGGTGTCCGCACCAAACCAACCGAAGGCAGCTGGCTGGGGGCAGAAAAGGGTCACCTTTCCATGACGGGGCGAGATGTGGGCATGGTGGATTCCACCCTTGGTGTTCACATGGATCTCCCTGCCTTGGGTGAGGAAGAGGCAAGGTGGATGCTGGCGGCCGGAACCAGTGTTTCTGGGGTTGAAGCATCCCTGGGCGAGCTTTTGCAGCAGGAACCAGACAGCTTTTTTGAAGAGTCTCGCTCTGCCGATCAGGCATGGCTGAAGACTCTGGATCTTGGCGCTCTCGATGCTCTCCCTACTCATCTGGCCGAGCTTGCCAGGAAGTCAGTTCTCATCATCAAGACCCAGATGAATCGAGAAGGGGCAATTCTAGCTGGCAACGACAGCGACACCATGGCGGGCGGCAACACGCTTAACTACAGCAATGTTTGGCCCCGCGATGGTGCTTTGGTTGCCGAAGCTTTGCTGATGGCGGGAGCCGATGAACTGGCTGAAGGCTGGGTGGAATGGTGCGCCAAGCACCTGCCCGAATCTGGACGATTTGTTCAAAAGTATTGGCCCGATGGAAGCCTTGGGGTCTCGTGGCATCCCTTCTGGCTGCATGGCAAGGTTGTCGAACCCATTCAGATCGATGAAACTTCGCTCAGCCTCTGGACTGCAGTTCGGTTCATTCAAAAGCAGCTGAACGCAGGGGGATCAGTCTCCGAAGAACTGCTTGACTGGCTGATGAAGCCGATTGATGGCTGCCTGGGCTATTTGAAAGAAGATGGCCTTCCTTACGATTCTTGGGATCTGTGGGAGGAGAGAAGAGGAGTCAGCTTCTTTGCTGTGGCATCTCTGATCGCTGCCTTTGCTGAGGCTGCCGAACTTCTAGGCGTGCTTGGTCACGAGGGCAAGGCGCTGCAGGTTCAGATCGCTGGTGAAAAAATGAAGGCTGCCTGCCTGGCCAAGATGGTCGGGCCAGATGGAGCCTTCGTAAGAGAGCTTAACGAAGCAGGTCACCAAGATCCCATCGTTGATGCCGCCATGGTGGCAGGCATCATTCTCGGCGGATTCTCCTTGGATCGACCGGAGGTTAGAAAGACTCTGGATAAGGTGAAGAAGGTGCTGCACAATTCTTCACCAAGTGGTGGATGCCCCCGCTACGAAGGCGACTACTACCACCGAAAAAGCGAGCACTATCCCGGTTCCCCTTGGTTCATCTGCACCCTCTGGATCGCTCAACTCCACATTCTTTTGGGAGATGACCCGGCCCTGGCCACTCAGATTTTGGAGTGGTGTTATGAAAAGGCAGAAGAGACTGGATCCATGTCGGAATCTATCCACCCTGAGACTTCTGAGCCTCTGAGCGTCGGGCCACTGACCTGGTCTCACGCTGAGTATCTGAGGACGGCTCTGATGCTGGGTCGGGCTTTGCAGGGTTAGCGGCCTCTAAGAATCTGAATGGTGGCCTGGTTGAGCCTCGCTCAGCCAGGAATGCTTGATTCCTGATGCTTACACGGGTCATGGACTAGTGGCTTTTTAATCTGTTTTCCTCTATCCAGAAAGTATGGTGTGGCCTGGTTTAGCTTTGCTCAGCCAGGAATGCATGTTGCCAGATGCTTTCATGGGTCATGGACCCGTGCTTCCAAAGCTAATTTCCTTTATCCAGAGAGTGCGGTGTGGCCTGGTTGAGCTTCGCTCAGCCAGGAATGCTTGCTTGATGATCCTTTCAAAGACTCGGTCGCACCCTCGGCAAGGCAAGTTTCGTTAAAACCGGGGCTGCTCCGCTGCGCGCAGCCATCCCTGGCCACTCGATTAAAGGGTAATGGGGAACGCCTTTTCAGTTCTTAAGCAGCAGAGATAGCTCTCTAAGAATCTGCTTGTGGACTTCGGGGCTGCCTGTCTCATCCATGTCGTTGTGAGTCACGGCCTTCAATCGCACGATCCTGATTCCGAGATCGGCAGCAATGGATCGAGAAGGAACAACTCCCAAATCGGGCCGCTGATCCGACGAGCGAAGTGAGCAGATTCGTGGCGCAGAAAGGCGGGGAATCGGCATTCGCCTGTGATCAAGGGTGATCACCACGGTGAAGTCGGCCGGGTGCTTGGTGCAGTGGAGCATGGCAGTATCTCCTCCCTGCGAGTGACCTATCAGCAGCCTGCGAGACGCCTTGGCAAAACTCGGATCAATGTGCCTCAAAAGAAAGCTGATGTTGTCCGAGCCCTGCTGCCAAAATGGCCTCCGCACAACCTTAATCTCGCCAGAAGTTGGCAGCAAGGGGTCCGAATCAAGCTCGTTCTGGATTGAGAAAACCTGCCATCCCTGCTCGGCTAACCAAGTGGTGAGATATCCGTAGGCAAGGTAAGAATCTGGCCGATTCTGCCCATAGCCGTGCATGAAAACGGCCAGTTTTCTTGGCGCTGACTCCTTGGCTTTGTAAATGGCGACAGGAATCTTTCTACCACGGGCAGGGTCCGTAAACTCAACTAAGTCAGGCTTCGGGGCCTGACTTAGAAGTAGGCAAGCAAGCAGTCCGATCAAAGCTTCAGACCAACTCTGTCTGCCTGCCCATCGTCTCCCTCGCCCAGTCTTCGCACTCCAATAGACTCTTGAACAAGGTCAGCTGGCAGATGGCTCGAGTCTTGTTCAGATCCTCATCATCCAGGGCAGAAAGGGAGAAGTAGTTGTCTCCCCGCAGATAATCGGTAAGGAACCTGACCCCAAGCTCCAGCGTGATCGCCTGGACGGCAGGGACCATGAGCTCCAGCTCAGCCGGGGTCGCCCCTCGGACCGTGCCCAAAAAGCCACGGGCGACTGCCTCGTAAACCTCTTTGTTCACCCCGATGCGAGAGGTGTCCTTTTCTTTCTCACCCGCGACGTTGATCAGGGATCTAACCATATCGCCCCAATCGGCCAGCCAGGTGTAGGGCATGATCGTATCGAGATCAACCAGTGATCGCACCTTGCCGGTCGTGGAACAGAATAGAAAGTTCTCGATCTTGGTGTCGCCGTGGATCGCCACCTTGCGAAGATCACCTGAAATAACGCCTTTCTGCAGGCAGAGCGCCTTTTCTTCGTTATCCAAGGCAAGCTTAATGTAAGGGGCCAGGTCAGGGTCTTCGCGTCTCGCCTTGGCTCCTTCGGAATCCATGGCCAGAAGGTGCAGGTGCTGGGTTGATTCTAAAACTTCGGGGTCGGTGGGGAGCCCATCAACCTGATCTGGGCTAGTACAGCCAGCCAAAACAGCGTGAAACTGCTTGTAGTAGCCCGCCGAATCTCGGTATCCAGGAAGGGAAGTCGCCAGCCCTTCGACCGACATTCCACTTGCAAAGTCACTCGTGAGGGCCAAGCCTCGGCCCATTTCTACTGCAACTTCAAGCGGATCTCGTTCTTTGACTTGAGAAAGGCTTTTGTAGCCAACCACGCCAGAAATGCGGTGCATCAGCCGCCACACCATGGGGCAGCTTTCTCTTTCGGCGACAACGTAGCTCAGGCCCTCTCGGCTGGGGACGAGGCTGACTGGCTCCCACCTTTCTGCGGCTGCCGGCCTGTGAATCGCAAGGCTGTCTTCCTGAGCCTTGATCCAAGCCGCCATGGCTTCCATCACACGAACCGGCTTTTTGAAGACTTCTGTGTTGATGCTTTGGAGGAGATACTCGTTGCCCTGGGTGCAGTGAATCGAGTAGGTGTGGAAATTGATGTTTCCCTTTTCTCTAAATTCTTCGGCACCGGTCACGGGCTGAATCTGGAACTTGCCTGCGATCTGCTCAATCTCTTGGGTGTTCAGCAGGCGCGCAAGGCGGTCTTTGGGTTCTGCGGCGCTGCCGTTTGCGTCGCAAGCCTCGGTCCGCGTTGACATGATGCCAAGTCTACCGCTGTGATGCAGCGTTCCTTAACTTTAGCCCTTTGGGTGGGCTGAGGTTCGAGTTTGAAGAATGAAGAAAGAAGAAAGAAGAAGGAAGAAGAATGCAAAGCAGCATCCTTCTTCCTTCGTTCTTCTGTCACCCCGCGCCTAGGCGTCCCAGATAAAGGGTTCGGCGTCGGTGAGAATCCGGCCGTACTTCTTAATGTCCCTCAAAAGGAACTCAGGAAGAACGAACATCGACGGCATGAAGCGAGGAGTGGCATACCGGTTGGTGACTCCACGAGCCTCCAGCCTTTTGGCAATCTCTTCCACCGAAAGCTCAAGCGGATCGTGCTTCTTGCTGGCAAGAATGAATCCCCACGGCATCTGGAAGGTGGTGACCAAGCCGTAGTAGCCGCGCACATAGGGGAAGACCTCCTTCAGGCTTTCCAGAGTCTCGTGAACACAGGCATAGCAGTAGGGGTAAGTCTCGTTGGCAGCGCCAGACTGAAGGACAAAAACTCCGTCGTCGCTCAGAGCTTCGGCCACGTGGCGGAAGTACTCCTGGGTGTAAAGATAGAGGGCGGGGCCGCCTTCGATCGGGCCAGGCAGGTCGCTGAGAATGACATCGTAGTTGTGGCCGTGATGATCTTCTACCCACTTGCGGGCATCCTGGTGAAACAGGTTGGCGCGGGGATCATCAAAGCAGTCGTGGTGCCATTCCTTCATGTGCACCTTCACCATGTCAACTAGCTCTCCGTCGAGGTCAACCATGTCAACATGCTCGACCGTGGAGTGCTGAAGAGCCTGCCACAGAGTGGCCCCTTCGCCGCCTCCGCAGACCAGAACCTTTTTAGGGTTGGGGTGGGTGATCATGGCCGGCTGGACCATGGATTCGTGGTAGACGTACTCGTCCAGCAGGCTTGACTGAATTTTGTAGTCCAAAAAGAGGGTCTTGCCGAAGGTCGGCATGTCGACAATCTGGTACTGCTGGAACTGGGTTCTGCCTTCGACGAGGAACTTGTCAACCGAAAAGTGCCAAGTGACGGCATCGGTGTGAGTCTCGGCGATGAACATTCCGGTCGCCTGGCTGAAGAGGTTCTGGGACATTGGTGCGGGGGCAGGATACTCCCGTGGGGTCTGGGGGCCTTGGTACTGCCCCCTGCGCGTTCAGCAAGAAAACTATGGGTCTCGGGAACTTGCTGGGCCAAACTTCGTTTAGATCAATCGTGAAGACCGCCTCGATCCTTTCCAGTCTAGTCATCGCCAGCGTCCTCCTCGTCGGATGTGGCGCCCCTGCCGAGCCTGCCGCAGGCGGCACCGAACCGGCCAAGACTGAAACCAGCATGAATGGTGGCATGAGCATGGCAGCCTCGGGAACTCAGGCCGTGTTCAATGTCAGCGGCATGGACTGCATCTCCTGCGCCACCGAGGTCAAGGACCTTATCTCATCTCAGAAAGGAGTCAAATCCTGCGAAGTTGAGACGAGTGGTGTTGTGACCGTGGTTTTTGATGACTCGGCAACCAGCAAAGAAAAGCTTGTCGAGACAGTAAACAGCAAAACCTCTTACAAAGCTGCTCTGTAAACAAGGGAAGCAGCTAAAGGACTCCCCTGCGGCTTTTCCGCAGGGGAGTTTTGCTTTTATTCCTTAGGCGCAGTCACAGCTTCCAGCTTAGTTTTCGCCGTCCTGGCGAGTTTTTCGGCCGACTCGGGGCTGTATCGAATATGCAGGTCAGGCTCGATAAGCTCCAGCTCCATTAAAGCCGGGCGGCCTTTGAATTCGACCATGTCCACCCTGGCGTAGAGGGGCAATGAAGGCAGAACCCACATGGCGATGCCGGCCATTTCCTGCTCTTCGCCGGTGGCTTCGTGGCTGACGATCGACCCTCCATGCTCTTCCTGCACTCTAATTTCGCCAAGCTGAGGCACCTTTCGAACAGAGTGGCTGAACTCTCCCCCTATCATGGTGAGTGAGATTTCTCCATCCACGATAGAAGGAATGAAGGGCTGTGCGAGGTGATCCCCTAAGGCTTTGGCGGCCTGGTACTCCTCTTCCTGTCCTTCGTGCAGCTTGACTAATCCCGAAGCGCCAGCTCCCACCACTGGCTTCAAAATCACCTCTTCCGTATCCAAGTACTTCAAAAGGCGATTAAGAGTGTAATGGCTGGTGGGGCCAATTTTCAAGGTGGGAATAACGTTGATTCCAGACCCTGCCAGCTGGTTGAGATAAGTCTTGCGGCAGTTCCACTCAACGAAGCCGGGGTTATTAAGCAGCAGAGTGGCGTTGTTGACCTTTTGAGTCCAAGCCAAAAACTCATCCAGCCTCAGGTGGTAATCCCAGGCTGAGCCGATGATCACGAGGTCATATTCTTCCCAGATAGTGGTCGGGTTGGACCACGCGGGAGTTTCGACCTCAAACCCTTCTGATTCAAGAGCCGAGACGATCAGCGGAGAATCCGCAGCTGGGATAGGAAGGCTCTCAGCTGTGACGAGGGCGGCTCTTGGCATTGGATCATTGTGATGCCAGATAAACAGCCGCCGCAGGGAATCCCGGGGCTAGACTTTTCGCTGCATAAGGCGCTGCACCCCGCCGCTGCAGGTTCACAGTCGTCTAAGATGAAGTCATGAGCATTGCCGCTCTTTTTCTCGCTTTTGTCGCAGGGCAGACAGCCGATCCCGTCTGGAGCGAGGAAGGAACGTGGGCCTTCAACCCCGGGCCCGATTCTTTCTCTGCAAGGGCCATGGTCGATCTCAGGTCGCTTAACGAAAAGGAAGCGGGGGAGAGCGGATTTATCAAAGTGGATGGCAAGGGAGGATTTACCCTTGGCAATGGTGAGCCAGTTCGGTTCTGGGCGGTGAATTCCGGAGTCGGTAGAGAAAAGCCATGGGTGAAGCGACCCTTGGGACGCGACACGGAACCTGACCTAGCCCGCCACGCCAGATTTTTGGCCAAGCGTGGAGTCAACATGGTTCGGTTCCATGGCCAAATCAGCCCTAATCCCGAGGATCCCCAGGCAAAGCTGACCGACATCAACACAGCCGAACGAGATTGGGCGTGGCGGCAGATTGCAGCCATGAAGAAAGAGGGGATCTACGTGACCCTCTCTCCCTACTGGGGAGTGCCGTTCAAGGTCCGGGCTGATTGGGGAATCACTGGTGGAGCCCACGATAACGCCCTGGCTCTTTTGTTCTTTGAACCCAGGCTGCAGGCCGCTTACAAAGAGTGGTTGAAGCAATTACTAACGGTCACCAATCCCCACACGGGCATTTCTTTAGCTAAGGATCCTGCTCTGGCGATTCTGCAGATTCAGAACGAAGATTCTCTCTTCTTCTGGACCGTCAATAACCTGAAAGGTGAGGCGAGAAATCTGTTGAAGCGCCAATACGCTGCCTGGCTGACCAAGAAATATGGCAGCCTGGACAAAGCGAGAACCGAATGGCAGAACCACCCCATTGAGGGCGACGGCCGAGAACTGCCCGAGTTTGCGAATATTTGGGAAATGACTCAGCCCCGGACAGGCGGCTTTGCCGCTAGGCTCGCCGACCAGACTCAGTTTTGGGCGGAAACCCAAGCCAACTTTCACAAAGAGATTCAGCGATTTCTGAGGCAGGATCTTGGCTGCAGGCAGCTGATCAACGCAGGAAACTGGAAGACGGCCAACACAAGTCGATTGGGTGATGTTGAGAGGTGGACTTATCTGCCGAACGAGGTCGATGCGGTTAACCGCTACTTCGACAGCCTTCATAAAGGGGCCAACAATGGCTGGGCTATTGTCAACGGAGACCAGTACGCTTCGCCCTCTGCTCTCCGCGACCCTCGTGGCTTGCCGATCAACCTCAAGCAGACAGAGAACCGCCCGATGCTGGTCACGGAATCGAGCTGGGTTCTGCCCCATGGCTACACTGCAGAGGGGCCATTCCTTATCTCTGCCTACCAGAGCCTGAACGGGGTCGATGCCTATTATTGGTTTGCCTTGGGGGACGACGAATGGACTCAGCCGGCCAGCGCCAACGGCTACATGCCCTCGATTCAGAAATGGAACGCGGCGACTCCTGAGATGATGGGGGGATTCCCGGCAGCGGCTTATCTCTTCAGAAAGGGTCTGCTCAAACAAGCAGAGCCCGTGATTGTAGAGGCGAAATCGGACAAGGATTTATGGGATCGTCGGACTGCGATGATCGTGGAGGAGGCCAGCTTTGACCCGAATCGGGACACAGGCGATCTGGCTCCTCGATTGAATATCAAGACCAAGGCTTCTGCCTATTCCTGGCTGGCCGGACCGGTCCAGGTGAAGTTCGGCAGCGATGCAGCCGAATCGAAAATGGCTGACCTGAGCAAGCTGATCGACGAAAAGACTGGCGTTTATCGATCCATGACTGGCCAAGTGGGAATGAACACGACAGACCAGTACTGCGTCATCGATTCTCCCATGGCCCAGGGGGTCACGGCCTTCTTCGGCCGTCGATCCAAGTTCCCTCTGACTGACATCACTTTTCTTTCAAACAACGAATACGGTGCGGCTCTGGCCGTGAGCCTTGACGGCCTGCCCCTCAAGACCTCAAAGAAGATCCTTGTTCAGTACACAACCCGCTCTCGTCCGACGGGCTGGAAGGAAAGGGCCGTCCAGATCAAATCTGACTCAGGCGGGGTTGTTCCTGGGTTCGAGATCACCGACTTTGGCAGGGCTCCTTGGAGGATTCAAGAAGCGGAAATGGTAGTCGCCGTTCGAAACCCTGGCCTTAAAAAGGCGACTGAGCTTGATGCGAGTCTGATGCCGAAAGGGGTGGTGACGCTCCGGACCAACGCGGCAAGAGAGAAGACGTTTGAGTTCCCGAAGCAGGCTCTTTACGTGGTCTTGGAGGGTTGAGGTTGGGGTGATCGGGAGATCGATCACGGCTCACGGAGCCGTGGCACCTGGTCAATTCTAACCACGGGTGCCACTGGTCCGTGACCAGTGGAGAGAGGTCAGATATGACTCCTTTCTATTCTCTGCCTCAGCCCTTCTTGGCTTGAGCCATCAAGTCCTCCGCAGAGCCTGGGTGGCCCGCACCCATCCGTGAGTTTCGAGCGGTGGGTCGGGAAATGACATGCTTTGCAGGACACAATTCCCGCCCGACAGCAGGCTGATCGGGGCGGGGCACCCCACTCTTAAACACCTCTTTCTGTGCCTCAACCCTCTCAAGGTTGAGCCATCAAGTCCTCCGCAGAGCCTGGGTGGCCCGCACCCACCCGTGAGGAACGAGCGGTGGGTCGGGAAATGACATGCTTTGCAGGACACTCTTCCCGCCCGACAGCAGGCTGATCGGGGCGGGGCACCCCACTATTCAGTACTTCTTGCTTTGCTTCAGGTGAGCCATCAAGTCCTCCGCAAAGCCGGGGTAGCCCGCACCCACCCGTGAGGAACGAGCGGTGGGTCGGGAAACGACTTGTCCCACCCGGCACTATTCCCGCCCGACAGCAGGTTGATCGGCGCGGGGCACCTACTCATCAATACTTCTTGCTTTTCTTCCACCCTTCGAGGAGTAAGGAATAAATCTTTGAAGATCTCTCCGGAACCAAGCCCGTCGAGTGGCTCCGAGGCACGAGGAGACGCTCGATGGGGAAAAAAGGAACCCCCTTCCCAGGAAGGGGGCCGGGGGGTTGGCTGATTCAGCTTATCTGCTATCGAAAACGAAGTAGATTGACCGCAAAACGAGACTCTTAACGACCGGCTGCAAGGAAGTTGAGCTAGTTCCTCGAAAGTTTCTTTTCCTGGCTGAGCAAAGCTCAACCAGGCCACAGATGCAAAGAAGGAGTTTGGAAACCGCCTACTCAACCTTGATCGAAGGATCGATCTGAGCTGAATAAGCCATCGTTCCACCAGCAAGATTTCTCACTCTTGTGTAGCCAGCTTCCTGCAGGACCTCTGTGATCATGCCGCTGCGTCCACCGGACCGGCAGATCACCACAACATCTTGATCCTGAGGAACCTCGGCCAGCCGAGAAGGCACAGCACCTTTAGGAATCGGCACAACACCCGGGATGTGACCAAGGGCCACTTCATCCGGCTCGCGAACATCAAGAAGAAAAAGCTGGGCGCCGGAATCGAGTTCGCCTTTGAGCTCGGCAACAGTCAGGCTGGGAATTTCCACGCCTAAACGCTACCAGAAAGCAGGCTTACGAAATGCTGACCATGGCCTCATGGCTCCTCGCCGCCTGCAGCCGCTTCAGCAGAAGCTCGTGCTGAGGCTGGGAGAGGTCAGGGTCAGAGGCAATGATTTCGCCCGCCACTTCCCGCGCTTTCTGCAGAAGATCCATATCCTTGATCAGGTCGGCAAGTTTAAAGGTCAGCTGTCCGCTCTGCTTGGTGCCGGTCAATTCGCCCGGACCCCTCAGTTTCAGGTCCTCTTCCGCGATCTTGAACCCGTCGGTTGTCTCGACCATAACCCTAAGCCTCTGCTCAGAATCCTCAGTTTTCGCTTCGCTGATAAGCAGACAGTAGCTTTGACCTCCACCTCGGCCGACCCTTCCTCGGAGCTGGTGAAGCTGGGCCAGACCGAAACGATAGGCGTCTTCGATCACCATCATGGTGGCGTTCGGAACGTCCACCCCGACTTCGATAACGACGGTGGAAACAAGAATATCAAGCTCCTTGTTTCGGAACTTCTGCATGATCTCCTCCTTTTCCACCCCTTTCATTTGGCCATGAAGAAGACCGACCTTCAGGTCGGCAAACTCGTTTTCGCTCAGCCTGTAGTAAAGGTCTTCTGCAGCCTGAGTCTGCATCTTCTCGCTTTCCGAGATCATGGGGCAGACAAAGTAAGCCTGAGCACCCTTCTTCACTTGCTCAGCGACTGTTTGGTACACGCTCGGCCTCTGCTGGGGCTGCTTCCAGTAGGTGCGAATTGGCTTTCGCCCGGGTGGAAGTTCGTCGATGATGCTGACGTCCAGGTCGCCGTAAACCGCCATGGTCAGGGTGCGAGGGATGGGAGTGGCGGTCATGACCAGCACGTCGGGGTGCCCGAAGCCCTTGGCCCTTAGGGCCGCGCGCTGCATCACACCGAATCTGTGCTGCTCGTCAATCACGGCGAGGCCGAGTTTGGCAAACTTGACTCCATCCTGGACCAGGGCATGGGTTCCGACGCAGATTCGTGCCTCGCCCGATTCAGCCTGCTGAAGCGCTTTTCGCTTGGCTGCCGCATTAAGTTTGCCAGCCACCAGGACAACCGGAATCCCAAGAGGTTCGAATAGCTTCTTGAGACCAATCGAATGCTGCTCCGCCAAGATTTCGGTCGGAGCCATAAGGGCTGCCTGATAGCCGCATCTCACGGCTGCCAGCATGGCGCAGGCCGCGACAGCGGTTTTTCCTGCTCCGACATCTCCCTGAACCAGGCGGTTCATGGGGATGGGCTTCTCCATATCCTGCCAAATCTCTGCGATAACCCTCTTTTGGGCACCGGTCAGCTCAAAGGGAAGCAGACGGTGGACTTCCTCCCAGATGCCTTCGTTCTTTGATTCAGCTGCCTCTGAAAAGAGGCTCGTCGGAGCCTGATCCAGCCTGGAAATTTGACTGACAGGGAAGGAGATTCCGACTTCCTGCTGAACCCCCATTCTTCTCATCTGGAGTTCAAGCTGAAGAACCAAAAACTCATCGAAGACCAGTCGAGTTCTGGCCCTCGTCTGCTCCTCTTCATTGTCCGGCAGATGCATGCCCTTAAGGGCTTGGCTGAGCCCAACAAACCGAAGCCGCTTTCTCAAAGCTTCCGGCAGGGGGTCTTCAACCATAGAAGAGAAGTAGGTGATGGCGGAATGGGCCGCCTTTCTCATCAGCTTCTGCGAGACGCCTTCTTTAAGTGGATAGACAGGATAGAGCCGAGTGAAGCCTTCAGCGTCCTCGTCATCCTCAATCATCTCCCACTCGGGGGAGGCCATTTCGAGACGGTTGCGACCTTCCTTCACCGTTCCGAAAACGACGATTTCGCCTTGAATCTTGGCCAAGTCTCGCCCGACCCAAGGCTGGTTGAACCAGATAAGGTCCAGTTCGCCCGACTCGTCTTCCAACACCGCCTTCAAGAGCACCTTTCCACCCCTCATGGTCTGGGTGGTGATGTGACCCAAGTGACCCCTGGCGCTGGATTGAAACCCAGGGCGAAGCATGGCGATGGGGGGAAGGTGGCGTCTGTCTTCAAGCCGACGGGGATAGTAGTCGAGCACATCAGCAACAGTCGTCAGACCCAGCTTCTGCAGAGTCGCAGCTCCGCGAGGACCCACTCCTTTTAGAAATTGGATCTCAGTTTCAAGTCCCCTGCCACCAGATGGACTCGGCTGGTCAGCTGCCGTGTGCTTCAATGTTCCTATGGACGAGCAAGGCCAGCCCGAGGTGCCAGAACAAAAGCCTGGAGAGGGAAGAGAGGTGTCGGAAGCCCCTCTGGAAGAGGTCTTGGTCGCCAAAACCTCTGCAGCGGTGAAGCGTGCTGAAGAAGAAGCGGCCGAACTGCACAGCCATATGGATGCCCGCCTGGCTGAGATTGAGCGCAGGGCCAAATCGGCTAAACAGAGCTTCATCAAGTCTGGAGTCAAGGCCGAGCATCGTATTGGAGAAGGGGGCGCTGAGCCTGGCGGCCAAAGAGGGCTGGGAATTGGAATGGCGGTTGCCGCTTCGATTCTGGGCCTGCCGGTGGCTGGCTTCTTTATCGGCCTGTTTATAGAAATGAACGGTGGAAGCGATCAGTACAAGGTGTGGTTAGGTTTAGGAGGGGCGATTATTGGAATCGCCCATGGCGCGTGGCTGGCGCAAAAGATGACTAAATGATCCGACGGTGTTTTCTCGATTGGCGCTTCCATCTGGGGGCTGCGCTGCTGGCCTGCCTAGTTTCCGCCTTCTGGGGGATGTGGGCCGTCAGCGGGATGGCGCTTGGTCTGGTTGGGACCTTTGCAAGCGTCCTTGGCACCTGGGCGGCTGTTCAGCTGCTGTCAAATCAAGAAAAAGAAGAGCCGGTTCTCAGCCCAAAAAAGCTGATTCTTGGGTTCATTCTGCTTTCAAAACTCCCCGTATTCTTTGCCTGCATAATGGCTGCTTCAAGACTGCCAGACCCAGGCCTGGCGGCCTTTGCTGGGGGCCTGCTGAGTGTATACTGCCTCCTCGTTGGTTGGGCTCAGGCGCAGGCTTGAGCCCGGCCTTTTGAACGGGGATGGAAGCAAGCCTTTTCGCGGGATACAGACTCCTGGCCGCTGGTGCAGACCACGGCGAGGCATCGGCACATCACGGGCCGAGCTTCTGGGGCGTTGCTGTCTACTTTATCATTACCATTGTAGTAATGGTCGCGTTGCTGTCCTACGCTAAGAAGGGCTTCAACAGTCGAGTCTTCACCAACCCAATCGCCAAGGCAGTAGAGCAGCTTTACTTCTTTGTCGAAAACCTTGCTGTGGGAATTATCGGCAGTCATGGCCGAAAGTACATCCCTATGGTGATGGTTTTTTGGATGGTGATCTTCATCGGCAACATCATTGCCCTGTTTGCCCCCACCTCCATCACGGCTGATCTCAGCTTCAACCTAGGCCTGGCTTTCATCGCCATGGGCTATGTTCAGTGGGAAGGCATGAAGGCCAACGGAATCATTGGCCACTTTTCTCACTTTGCCGGTCCGAAGATGGGTCTTGCCCTGATTCCGATCAACCTGATGCTTTTCGTCATCGAACTCATCTCTGAAACGATGAAGAACGTGAGCCTCAGCCTTCGACTCTACGGAAACATCGATGGCGGCCACAGAGCTTCGGACGCAATGAACGCTCTGGGAACCAACATCTTGAAGTTTGGCGACTTCGCTCTCAGCATCCCCTTCGGCGCCTTCCTTATGCCGATCAAGCTGCTGACCTGCGTTGTTCAGGCTCTCATCTTCAGCCTGCTCTTCTGCGTCTATCTCTCTCTGGTCACCCACCACGACCATGGTGATGATCACCACGACGAACATGGAGATCACGGACACGGTTCCGCGGTCCCTGCTCACTAGAAACAGTTTTTATCTAACTCACTAAACCAAAAGGAAAACAAAAATGCAAACCAGCCTTCTCCCTCTCGCACTCGGACTCGCTGCTCTCGGTGTTGCCATCGGCCTCGGCATGATTGGAACCGCCGCCATGAACGGAATGGCTCGACAGCCCGAAGCCATCGGCAAAATGCAGACCGCTATGCTGATCGCTCTCGCGTTCGTCGAACTCGTCTTCCTGCTGACGGTCTTCGTTGGCGCCGGCGCCTTCAGGGGCTAATTCAGTCAACTCAGCAGTCAGGTTTAGGTTCGCTTAAACCTGACTGCCAAGACCTCTACCAAAAGTTTTCATCACATGGCTGAGCAGAAAAAAGGCGGACTCTCCCCCATCCTCGGAATCGTTTTCGGACTGGTTCTGATGTTTGGCGGTATGTGGGTCTCTAAGAACTGGAAGCCCGAGTTCCTCAAGACCCTTGAGGAAGGCGGAATTCCCCTCGATCCGGGCAAGACTGTCGCCGTCATCGGCGTCATGCTGATTCTTTTCCCGGTCATCCGAATGTTCTTCATCGACCCCCTTGCTGATGCCATCAATGGCCGAAACAGCGAGCTCGAAAAGACCTTCACCGAAGCCGAGACCCTGAGAACAGAAATGACTCAGATGAAGTCCGACTATGAAAAGAGGCTAGTCGAAACCGAAGCATCTGCCCGAGAACAGATTCAGAGCCAGATTCGCGAAGCTCAGGAACTGAGAAAGACCCTGATGGCGGAAGCAAGCGCCAAGGCAGACGAAATGCTGCGCAAGGCTCAGGAAGACATCCAGGCAGAAAAGGCTCGCGCTCTCACCGAGATCCGCGTCCACGTTGCCACCCTCAGCCTTGGCGCCACCGAGAAGCTTCTGGGAGAGAACATGGACAGCGATAAGAATCGCCGCCTGATCGACGACTTTCTGGCCACCACAGAGGCCAAAAACTAATGACAGACCACCGCGCCGCAAAGCGATACGCCAAGGCCCTCTTCCAGGCATCCCTTAAAGAGGGAGTCGTGGCAGCGGTGGATGATGACCTGAAGGCACTGACCGAAACATTGAAGGGAAGCGATTCTCTCCGGCGTTTCATCTTCAGCCCCATCACCAACGAGGCGGACAAGATTGCCCTCTGGGACAAAACCCTGACTGGCAAGGCCAACCCCCTCACCATCGGCCTGCTTAAGCTGGCTACTGCGAAGGGCAGAGACGTTGAACTCTTTGCCATTCAACTCGAATTCAGCGAACTGCGACGTCATCACGACAAGATCGTGAAGGCAGTGTTTGAATCAGCTCTAGAGCTCGATTCGGCCACCCAGCAGTCCCTGATCAACAAGGTGGCTCAGCTCAGCGGCCGCACTGTTGAAGCAGAATTCAAAACCGATCCCGCCCTCATCGGCGGCGTGAAGGTCACCTACGACAACATGGTTCTCGACGGCACCGCTCGAGGACACCTGAACCGCCTGAGGGAAAACTTCCTTCGGGATGCTCTGAAACAGTCTTAATCAACTCCTCCCTGAATTACCATGGCCATTCGTCCTGAAGAAATCACCTCGATCCTGGAGCAGGAGCTCCGGTCGTTTGACCGCAAAGTCACCGAGGAGCACGTCGGCACCGTCATCCAGGTGGGAGACGGCATCGCTCGAGTCTACGGCCTCCCTGACTGTCAAGTCGGAGAAATGCTTGAGTTCCCCGGCGGAGTCATTGGACTGGCTCTGAACTTGGAAGAAGACTCCATCGGCGCTGTTCTCATCGGAGAATCTGGCAACGTCAAGGAAGGAGACCCTGTCAAGGAAACTGGCAGGATCATCGAAGTTCCTGTTGGCAAGGCTCTTCTTGGTCGTGTCGTCAACGCTCTTGGTCAGCCTGTTGACGGACAGGGAATCATCAACGCTGAAGCCTTCCAGCTGATCGAAACCAACGCCCCTGGCGTTGTCGATCGACAGCCAGTCGTCGAGCCGCTTCAGACTGGAATCAAGGCCGTTGACGCCATGATCCCGATCGGCCGAGGTCAGAGAGAGCTCATCATCGGTGACAGACAGACAGGCAAGACCTCGATCTGCATCGACACGATTCTTAACCAGAAGTACACCCACCAGCCAGGTGAAAGCCCCGTCTTCTGCATCTATGTTGCCATCGGACAGAAGATGGCCAACGTGGCCCGAGTTGTTGAAACCCTTCGAGAGAAGGGAGCCCTGGAATACACCATCGTCGTGGTTGCCAGCGCCAGCGACTCCAACGCCATGCAGTACCTTGCACCCTTCGCCGGTGCATCCATGGGTGAGTGGTTCCGAGACAACGGCATGCACGCCTTGGTCATTTACGATGACCTCAGCAAGCACGCTGTCGCATACCGAGCCCTCTCACTGCTGCTGAGAAGACCTCCAGGACGAGAAGCTTATCCTGGCGACGTTTTCTACCTCCACTCCCGCCTTTTGGAGCGAGCCGCCAAGCTGAACAACGAGCGAGGAGCCGGATCATTGACCGCTCTCCCCGTTATCGAAACTCAGTCCGGAGACGTTTCGGCCTACATTCCGACCAACGTCATCTCCATTACTGACGGCCAGATCTACCTTGAGCCTGACCTCTTCTTCGCCGGTGTCCGACCCGCCATCAACGTGGGTATCTCGGTCAGCCGCGTCGGAGGAAACGCTCAGATCAAGGCCATGAAGCAGGTCGCCGGTAAGATCAAGCTCGAAATGGCCCAGTACCGAGAGGTTCAGGCCTTCGCTCAGTTCGCCAGTGACTTGGACCGCGCTACCCAGCTTCAGCTGCTGCGAGGTCAGAGACTGACCGAGCTTCTCAAGCAGGATCTCGCCAGCCCCAAGGCTGTCGAAGACCAGATCATTGCCATCTATGCCGGAACCAGCGGCGTCCTCGACAAGGTGGACAACGACAAGGTTCTTGCCTACGAAAAGGGTCTGCTCGCCTACGTGCATGAGAAGTACCCCGACGTTGTCGAAAAGCTCCGCACCGAGAAGGCAATGAGCAAGGATATTGAAGCTAGCCTCGCAAAGGCTTACGACGAGTACCTGGCCATCTTCCAGAAGTAATCAATGGCGACCCTGAAGCAGATCCGTCAGCGCATCCGGACGTCCAAAAACATCCGGCAGATCACCCGCGCCATGAAGCTCGTGGCCGCGGCGAGGCTGACTCGCGCTAAAAACAAAGTCGAGGAAGCTCGACCCTACAGCGCGAAGATGCGTGAGTTCATGACCAGTGTCAGTGCTGGCGGTTCTCTGCCCAGTCATCCCCTTCTTGAAAAGAAGGAGATCAAAAAGGCCTGTCTCGTGCTGATCACAGCCGAGCGAGGTTTGGCTGGATCCTACAACACGAACTTGATCAAGAAGGCAGAAGAGTTCCTAAAGAAGCAGACCGTTCCCACCTTTTTGGTCACGGTTGGTAAAAAGGGAACCCTTTACTTTGGCAAGAGGGGCTACAAGTCTGTTCATCAGATCACTGTTCCCACTGCCGGAGCCAGGCTGGAAGATGCTGTTGAGCTGACTAAAGTGGTCACCGAACTCTTCACAAATGGAGAGGCCGACGCCATCTATCTCTGCTTCAGCCGATTCTTCAGCCCCATCCGGCAGGAGCCACAGATCACCCAGCTTCTCCCCATCGAGCCTCCCAAGGTTGAAGAAGGAGCCAGTGCTGGTGCTGACAAGGATTATCAGTTCGAACCCGGTCCTAAGGAGCTCCTCGGACTCCTTCTGCCCAAGTACGTTCTCACCGTTGTTCTCCAGGCAATGCTGGAATGCTCCGCTAGTGAGCATGGCGCTCGAATGACCGCCATGAGCAACGCAACGGACAACGCCGGCAAGATGATCAACGATCTGACCCTCCAGGCTAACCGAAGCCGCCAGGCTGGCATCACCAAGGAAATCTTGGAGATCGTCGGTGGCGCGGAAGCTCTTAAGAACTAAGATCAGCTCTCGATTCAGCGAAAAACACCCTTGGCAGTCTGCCAAGGGTGTTTTTCATAATGAGCTGCCATGTCCGGCTGAGCCCCCAAAGTCTCTGGATCGTCATTTCTAACCCGAAGAACCATCGTTCTGACAAAGAGGACAGTTGGAAAATTCTGATGAGGCTCTGTTCCAGTCCAGATGGTTTTGTGGATTGCTTGTCTCGAGAACTTTCTAACCTGAGGGAAAGGCTGATTTTCAATTGGCCCGGCTGCAACTCTTAGGGCAGATTCGAATCTACGCCTTTCCCATCAGGCTCAACAGAATCTGAGCAAGGATGATTTTGCTTATCGAAGCCACGGGGAAGGCGGTGGCATAACCTAAGTTGGCCTGATCGTTCTTTGTGTGATCGAGGGCAAAGGTCAAGGCGGCAGGCTGGGTGTGAATTCCTGCAGTCATTCCTAGAATCGCTGCTTTGCTGACAGGGAAGACCATTCGCGCCGCCATCAGAAAACTGAAAGAAGTCGCTAGGGTGACAAGAGCAAAAAGCCCGAACATCATCACTCCAGTTGAAGTCTGCAGCGTCTGCCAGAAATCGAAGCCTGCCCTGGTGCCGACCGTGGCAAAGAACAGAATCAACCCCAACTGGCGCAAGGTGAGGTTGGCCGAATAAGGCAGCTCCCAAAGAATGGGTCCGGTCCGGTGCAGGCTGCCCAAAATCAAACTGACCACCAAGGGGCCGCCTGCTAAACCAAGGCTGACCGTCAATCCTCCGGGCAGGGGAATAGGGATCAAACCGATCAATGTTCCTGCTGCGATTCCCAAGGAAAACGACATCACGTCTATTTCACTAAGACGTGAGTAAGAATCGCCAAAAAATTTAGTGAGATCTTGCAGTCTAGATGCGTCTGCGACAACTCTAACCCTGTCTCCGGGCTGAAGAATCGTGCCTGCTTCTGGGATAAAGTCCAAGTCTCCACGCCTGACCCTTGTAATAATCGCACCATGGTCCTGGGGCAGCCGCAAGTCGCTCAAAGTTCTGCCTAGAACTGCCGGGTTTGATACAAAAATTCTGCGGTAATCATAAACACTTCTGTCGAGTGTAAGGTCTTCTTCTCCCAATTCACCCAGGAGCCCGATCGCCCGCAGAACTTCGTCTTCCGCCCCAACTACGTTGACCTCGTCGCCGAGTTTCAGGCGGGTTGAAGCATCACTCAAGGCGATTTTGCCATCGCGTCGGTACCGGCCAAGAAGCACTTTCACCGTATGCTGACTTCGCAGATCGTGAATGGAAAGGCCATCGACTGCGGGGTTCGTCACCAGAACTGTCTGGCTTTTTAGGGGGCGTTTTAGCGCTTTAACTTCACGGTCAGAATCCCTCTCCGGAGCCCATTTCCAGAAGGCGATCTGGGCGAGAATCACGCCGAGAACTCCCATGGGGTAGGCAATGGAATAGCCGACAACAGGCATTCCCTTTTGGGCTTCTGCCAGAGCCTGAACAACACCGGCCAATGCGGGAGTGTTGGTTAAGGCACCTGTAAAGCCTCCGGCGGCGGTCGGGGCAGATAACCCCAAGAGGCGTGCTCCAAAAATCGTGATCAAGGCTGCCACAGCCAAGCCAAACCAAACCAGAAGGACAGTCTTAATTCCATCCTTCTTAAAGGCAGAGAAAAAGCTGGATCCGCTTGCCAAACCAATGGTGTAGACAAACAAAACCAAGCCAATCTGGCCAAACACCTCGGGCAGCCTCAGCCTCTGGTCTACAGCCCCGATGGCAAGGGCAGCAAAGAGGACCATAGCGACCCCGAAGCTGACTCCCAGCACCTTCACCCTGCCCAAGGGGTAGCCAAGTGCGGCCACCACGAAGAGCAGCAGAATCGGCTGAGAGGCTAAAAGGTCTGTAATTGGAGAGAGCACGGGTCCTTTAGTCATTATGCTGGGCGGCCCCTCTGCGGCAACTGTATGCTCTAGGCTCGTTCGGAGCTCACATGAGCACTTTGAGCAATTTGACTATCGCCCAAGCGGCGACCTTAAGAGAAATCTCGTCCATCGCCAAAAGTTCTGGCCTGACTGAAGAGGAATTCGAGCCCCTCGGCCGGACTAAAGGCAAGCTCACTTGGGAGGGAATCAAGCGGCTTCAGGCCAGCCCCCAAGGCAAGCTGATCCTCGTCACGGCAATCACTCCCACACCTCACGGAGAAGGCAAAACCACCATCACGGTTGGCCTTAGCCAGGGGTTAAGCAAGATTGGCCGCACCAGCATTCCTGCCACTCGCGAACCTGCCCTCGGCCCGATCTTCGGCACTAAGGGCGGAGCCTGTGGCGGAGGCTACAGCCAGGTTCTTCCCATGGAGGAGATCAATCTCTTCTTCAACGGAGACTTCCCGGCTATTTCGGCTGCTCATAACCTGCTAAGCGCCATGCTCGATGCCCACCTGCAGCATGGAAATTCTTTGGGTTTCGACGTCCGCCGCCCCATGTGGCCCCGCACTGTCGATATGAACGATAGAGCCCTGAGGCAGATCATGGTCGGCCTGGGTGGCACTGCAAACGGGGTTCCGAGAGAGGATGGCTTCGTGATCACTCCCGCCAGCGAGATCATGGCCGTTCTCTGCCTTGCCGATTCACTTTCTGACCTCAAAAAGCGTGTTGGCAGAATCATCGTCGGGATGAAGCGAGACCAGACGCCCATTACTGCCAATGACCTCGGCGCGACCGGGGCTATGACGGTTCTGCTGAAAGATGCCTTGAGGCCGAACTTGGTCCAGACCATCGAAGGCGGTCCGGCCTTGGTTCACGGCGGACCCTTCGCCAACATCGCTCACGGCTGTTCATCGATTCTGGGAACAAGGTGCGCCCTTGGCCTGGCTGATTTCTGTGTTACCGAAGCTGGCTTTGCCAGCGATCTAGGGGCAGAAAAGTTCATGCACATTGCTGCTCCTGCCATTGGCCGCCACCCTGACTGCATCGTCTTGGTGGCTACCGTTCGTGCGCTCAAACACCAGGGAGAAGGTGACCTGATGGTGGGAATGGAGAATTTAAGGCGTCACATTCGCCACCTCAAAAACTACGGCCCTCCGGTGGTTGTGGCAATCAATCTGTTCGCCGCCGACCTGCCTGAAGAGCTGGAAGCGGTTAAAGAAGCAGCCCTCAAAGAAGGTGCTGACGCCTGCGAAATCGCTGACGCCTGGATGTCTGGGGGCGAAGGCTGTCGGGCTCTGGCAAAGGCGGTGGAAGAGCATTCGGCAAAGACCAGCAGCTTCAACTCACTCTATAACCCAGAAGTGACTTTAGAAGAAAAGCTCACGGCTGTGGTCACCAAAGCCCATGGAGGCAGGGGAGTGGTCTTCTCAGAAGATGCCAAGAAGAAGATCACTTGGCTGGAAAAGCAGGGAATGGCTCAACTGCCCGTCTGCGTGGCCAAAACTCAAAACAGCCTCAGCGACAATCCAGATCTGCTCAATGCCCCTGTTGATTTTGACCTTCATGTGAGGGAGATTAGGGTTTCGGCCGGGGCAGGATTTATTGTCTGTCTTTGCGGCGAAATGATGCTCATGCCTGGCCTTTCAAAGAAGCCGGCGGCCCTTCAAATCGATCTCGATGACGAGGGAAGAATCACGGGTCTGTTCTAGCTGCCTGCAGAAAAAACGGGAGATTGGCTGGCGTCGGGAGGAGAAGTCTGCGCCAGTTAATCTCCCTTAATAATCAAAGAGTAAGGCCCCCTATAGCTTTCAGAACGTTTGATTTCGTGCCTGGGTGTAGTGGATCGCACGGATTCACTTGACAATCCATAACACGTCCTGGGTACGTTTCACACTTCCGCAACGAAGACGTTCCGGTACTCCCTCAACGCTGATGGGCTCGGTTGAGGTTGTTTAATGCTTGTCAAACGTCTTGCCGCGGTCGCTCCCGCACTTCTTGCAGGCTCCCTGGCCTTCGCTCAGGATCCTGCCGCTGCCGCCCCTGTCATCGACAAAGGTGATTCCACCTGGATGATTGTGGCTACGGCCCTTGTCCTTCTTATGACCCCTGCGCTTGCCCTCTTTTACGGTGGCATGGTGCAGAAAAAGAACGTGCTCAACACGATGATGCTCAGCTTCATCATGATGGGCGTGGTCAGCATCGTTTGGGTTCTGATCGGATATTCCTTGGCTTTTGGCAAATCAAATGGCTTTATCGGAAGCCTGGAGTATCTGTGGGGAGCCAACATTTCCCTGACGACTCCTTACGGAACTCAAACGATTCCGGCTGCTCTCTTCATGCTGTTCCAGATGAAGTTCGCCATCATCACCCCTGCGCTCATTTCGGGCGCTATCGCAGAAAGGGTGAAGTTTGGCGGCTATTTGGTCTTCATGGTTCTCTGGTCTCTGCTCATCTACTGTCCCCTGGCCTGCATGGTCTGGAACGGCGACGGATTCCTGCTGAAACTCGGAGCACTTGATTTTGCTGGCGGCACGGTTGTCCACCTTGCTTCTGGTGTCTCTGCTCTCGCTCTTTGTTTCGTTCTCGGTGCTCGCAAGCAGAAAGGCATGCCAGCCAATAACATCACCCTCACTCTGCTCGGTGGCGGTCTGCTTTGGTTTGGCTGGTTCGGGTTCAACGCCGGTTCTGCCCTGGCAATGAACGATATTGCCATCAACGCCTTTCTCACGACTCACCTGGCTGCTGCTGCTGGCCTTTGTTCCTGGATGCTGGTCGAAAGGCTTCGCACGGGCAAAACCACGGCAATCGGTGCCGCTTCTGGCCTTGTCGCCGGTCTGGTCGGCATCACCCCCGCCGCTGGCTTCGTCGGAGTTGGTCCTGCGATCGCCATCGGTGTGATCACTGGCGGAGTCTGCGCCCTTGCCATTGAGCTTAAGCACAAGCTTGGCTACGACGACGCTCTGGACGTTGTTGGCGTTCATGGTGTCGGCGGAGTCATTGGTTCCGTTCTGACTGGCGTCTTCGCCAGCGCGACTATCAACCCTGCCATTGCTGGCGCCCTTGAAAAGGGCCAGGGTGCTTTGATCATCAATCAGCTGATCGCTGTAGGCTTTACCATCGTCTTCGCTTTCGTTGGCTCCTACGTGCTTGGTCTGATTGTCGAAAAGACCATTGGTCTGAGATCGAAAGAAGAGTGCGAACTGGCCGGACTCGACGTGGCCTACCACGGAGAATCTGCCTACCACGTTCATCCTACAACTGGAAACGACCTGACCCCAGCCGAAGAAAGAGCTGGAGATCTTGTTGGCTCCGGTCCTGTTATGCGCTGAACTTTCTGAGTCTGCTTTCCGTCTAAGAATATTCAGGCGGAAAGCAGACAACTCAGTCCCTCTGTCATTCTTTCCTGCGCCTGTACTGCTCCAATCCCCAGCCATTCCTTTGTGAGTGGCTGGTTTTTTTGTTTAGGTAAGCGTTCTATTAAGATTTAGTACAAGTTCAGGGTTTCGGGCGAGATTAAATGCGTCAACCTTGCCCGGTCTGAAAGATAGGGTCTATGCATGGGCAGCAGACTAGTGAGGGTCTATGTATGGGCAGCAGACTAGTGGGGTGCCCCGTCCCGATCAGCTTGGCTGTCGGGCGGGAACTGCAAATGTTCGAAAGCAGCATTCCCGGCCTTCCGCTCCTTCGTCGCGGCCAGACCGTGGCACATTGACTTCACTTGCGATAGGGTGGACGGGGATGCTGCGACGCAGGAAGCGGAAGCCCCAGAGTAAGCCAGAGCTAGAAAGAGGTTTTGTCAAGTGAGTGGTGGGGTGCCCCGTCCCGATCAGCTTGCTGTCGGGCGGGAACTGCAGATCCCTTGGCTTTCCGATCCACCCCCATATCTCAGGAGGGACATTAACCCTTCTACTCAGCCGAAACTGCCGTCACATGAGCCAGCAGCTGACCTTCAGTCACCTGATCTCCGACCTTGACCTCAAGCCGATCCACCGTGCCATCAAAGGGGGCAGAAAGGGTCTGCTGCATCTTCATGGCTTCAAGCACCAAGATTCTCTGCCCCTTGGTGACGGCCTGACCAGACTCGGCCGAAACTTCGACCACCTGACCAGGCAGGGGAGCCCTCAGATCTCCCGAATCGCCTTCTGCTTCGCCAGCTCCGCCGTGAACCACCGGCTTGACCGAGTAGCTGCGCCCACGGTAAGAGACCAGCACTTCGTCGCCTCTGCGGACCACCAAGGCAGAGTGAGTCCCTTCTGAACCCTGTACCCACAATCTGTCCTGCCCCTCTCGGATGACCGTGCCAGGGGCCTCTGGGAGCTCATGAGCTTTACCGTTGACGATGCGTTTCATGGCTTCTTCTCAGCTTTGTATCGCCTGGCCTGCTCAATGAAGGCGGCGAAGAGTTTAGGAGTCGCTTCGTGATCGCTGCGCTCAGGGTGCCACTGCACCCCGACCAGCCAGGGTCGATCTGTGCCTTCGATCGCCTCAATCGTGCCGTCTTCGTGGTGAGCAGTTACCTTCAAGCCGCTGCCTAGCTTGTTGATAGCCTGGTGGTGGTAAGACTTGCCTTCGGCATCAGTGGACTGAATAGCTTTGGCCAGCAGGGTGTCTGAATCGATCTTGTACTTCTGCCAGGCGTCGCCTCGGTGGTAATCGCCCCCGAGAACGTCCGGCAAGTGCTGATGAAGACTTCCTCCGTGCAGCACATTGATGAGCTGACACCCGTAACAGATTCCGAGGACAGGCATGGTGGGATTTGCAGCCTTGTAAAGGCCAATCTCCATAGAGGTGCGGGCCTTGTCTTCAAGACTCGCTTCGGGATGAAGCGCCTCTCCCCATAGACTGGGATCGATGTCGTCTCCGCCTGGAATCACCCATCCATCCAGCAGGCCAGACAAAGTTTCAATATCGGCCTCGGGAGGGAGAATGACCGGGCAGCCACCAGCATCGGCCACACGCTGAACATATTCGCTTCGGGCGGCATAGCGAATGTAGCTGCCAGTGTCTCGCGCTTGAACCACCGGCACGGCAGAAATCCCGATCAGGGGCTTCATGCCGTCACCAGGTCGCGGATTCCTTCGACATTGGCTCGGATCGCGTTGAGGAACTCAGCTCCTCCGACGCCATTTACCAAGCGGTGATCGATCGTGATTCCGACATTGGCGCACCTCATAAAACCGGGGACCTTGGCGTCTTTGTTGGAAATTCCCCAATAAGCTTCTCCGAGGAAGATGGTGGCGACGCCCGGAGGAACAACGACAGCCATGGCTTCACGGATTCCGTGGCCAGCCATGTTGGTGATGCTGAGGGTGACCCTTTCGTTGGCTTGATCTTTGCCGCCTCGGGCGAGGTTGATGGCGGCCCTTGCTTCAGCGGCAAAGGTCTTCCAACTCAAGGAGTCAGAGTCCTTAACAACAGCGACCACCAGTTCATCTCCGGGAAGAGAAACTGCAATCCCTAGCTGAAGATGGCTGTAGGTGCGAATGGTGGAATCTCCAACCATCGCCGACCGCATGATGGGGTGAGCGGCTGCCGCTTTGGCCACGGCGAAAGCAAAGTAGGTGAAGGCAGAGGGCTGAAAATCTCCGCCAGCCGCCTTCTGTTCATCGCGTAGAGCTTCGATCTCAGACCAATCGACGACGATGCTCATCATGCCAGGCACAACTAGCTGGCTGCCGCGAACCAAGCGAGATGCAAGGATCTTCTGCTTGCCTGGCATGGCAGAATCGGTGAAGCCATCCCCGGTTTGGGGTGCGGCGGGAGTTGTGGTTCCAGCCAAGTAGGCATCAACATCCTTCTCCAGCAGGCTGCTTCCAGTCGTAGGCAAGGCAGCCAAGTCAGCATCAGTCAAGCCTTTTTCTTTGGCATAGGCTCTGGTTCTGGGGGGAAGATCCTGTCTTCTTGTTCCTGATCCGGGCAGGGAAGCCGCTGGTGCCGCCGCGACTGGGGCCGAACTTGGTGCGGCTGTACTTGGTGCTGCTGCAACGACAGCCGAGGCATCGCCAGAAACTCTTCCGACCTCGCCACCGATAGCCACGACATCATCAACCGCCACGGTCCAGGTAACAAGAGTGCCTTCGACAGGTGATTCGATATCCATCACCGCCTTGTCGGTCTCGATCTGATAGATGATTTCGTCTTTCCTGACGTATTCACCTGGCTGCTTAAGAAGGGCAACGATCCTAGCTTCCTGCAGGCCTTCTCCGATGTGGGGGATGAACAGGCTTTGGCCGGCACTAGGTGCGGCAGGAGCAGGTTCCGCTGAAGGCTCCGGCTCTGAAGAGGGAGCTGAGACAGCTTCAGAATCAGACTCAAGAACGAGAATATCGGCACCGATAGCCAAGAGATCGTCGGCTTCAGCCAGCCACTTTACGACCCTGCCTTCGCTTGGGGATTCGACATCCATGACGGCCTTGTCCGTCTCCATTTGATAGATGGGTTCATCGCGGTTGACCCATTCGCCAGGCTTCTTTAGCAGAGCCACCACGCGGGCTTCCTGAAGCCCTTCGCCGATCTGTGGAATTTTGAGGACAATCTCGGACATCAATGTCACCCGCCCGATTCTGAGCAGTAGTCAAGTTTGGCACAGGCAAGTCACCATGGGCCACTCAGGGACTGAGTCCCTCAGGTATGGGGCAGCTTAAAGTAACATAAGAGGCTGACCCCTGGGTGATGCTTCCCAATCCCTGTGGCGGTTAACAACCCCCCAAGTTTTTAGGTGACGTCATGGCAAAGAGAATCACTCACAACATCAAGTTGAACATCCCTGCTGGGAAGGGCAACCCGGCTCCTCCCGTCGGTCCGGCGCTGGGTCAGGCCGGCATCAACATGATGGAGTTCTTGAAGAAGTTCAACGAACAGACCGCTCCTCAGATGGGCTACATTCTGCCCGTCAAGATCACGGTTTTCGAAGATCGATCTTACACTTTTGTTGTCAACCAGCCCTTGACCAGCGAACTGATCAAGAAGGAACTGGGCATCACGACCGCCTCTCAGACTCCTGGCAAGACGATTGTCGCCAAGCTGACCAAGGACCAGGTTCGAAAGATTGCTCAGACCAAGATGGCTGACCTCAACACCAAGGATGAAGCGATGGCCATGAGAATCGTGGCTGGCACCGCTCGATCCATGGGCATCGACGTCGCTCTGTAAATCTTTGTGGCCTCTGGTGGGAGGCCGAAATACCTGATTAGGGGGCTTCGGCCCCCTTTTTGCTTTACAGTGGATGCAGCGGGCCAGCTTCTGGCACGTCCAACATACGAGGATTCACAAGAAACCCGAAATGAAAGCCCGAGTCTCCCTATTGACCACCGCCGCCCTGCTTTTGGCAGCAAGCATTGCCGTGGCTCAAAGTCAGCCGAAAGAAACTCAAGAAGATTCTGTTCGGGTTGGCCAATCCATTGCTGATGCCATGCGCTCGGCTTCTGGAGCAGACCTCGCTTTTCTTCCCTCTGGTGTTCTGAAAGCCACCGTCGCCGGCAGGACTCTGGACCAGAGTTTAGAATTCCCTACAGAAGAATTGGTCGTGGTGAAGCTGACCGGTCAGCAGGTCAAAAATGCTTTGGAAAAGAGCCTCTCGCTCTTCCCAACCTCAAACCCTGCCTACCTTTACGTTTCTGGGCTCGAAGCCAATTTTAGGCCTGGAGGCCAGCCTGAAGCCAAGGTGACCTCGATCACTGTTGGCAGCAATGCTCTTAATCCTTCTTCAACCTATCGTGTGGCCATGCCAGCGAGCTTGGGTCGAGGCGGATTGGGCTACTTTACTGTCTGGCAGAGAGGATCCATCGAGCAGGACGCTTCACCGAAAACTCTTGAATCGGTCTTGTCGGGCAAATCTGCCTCGGCAAATGGTCTTAGGGTCAAGGCTGCAGGCGCCTGATTAGGCTCGTAGTCAAAAAGGCATGAGCCCATACGACTGGCAGGAATCCATCAGCCAAAGAGCGCAGTACGTTGAGTCGCGCCTCAAGGCTGGCCAACCCGGAATCGCCCTTGCCAGAGAAGAAGGCGTCCTTCTGGCTTCGCTTCGTCGCCAGACTCCTAAGCTCTTCGAGGTCTACGACACCATTGCCATGACTGCCCTTGGGCTGCAGTCTGATATTGAGGCGCTCCGTGTCGCTTCTATCGAGTTCTGCCATAAAGAGGGCTACCAGAAGTCAGCTGAGGACGTGACCTTGTCTCGTCTGGCGGCTGGCCTTAGCTCTTCTATCAAGCAGACCTTCAGCGATCTGCGCCGCCCACCCTTGGTGGCTCAGGCGCTGTTTGCCGAACTCGGACAGGATGCTCGACACGACCGATTTACTCTTCTTGATTTCGACGGTGATTACCGAGAACAGAGGGAAGGATGCTGGCTGGCTGGATCTGAGGAAGTGAAGAACCGTCTGGCTGAGACTTCCTTCGCCGAGCTGGCTGGACTGAGCCTGGACGAGTGCCTGGCCAAGCTTGAGTCCATGCTTCGAGATCAGACCAAGACAGAAGGTCTGATCTTTGAGGCTGGCTTGATCGATCGAAGAATCAAGGGTGAACGCAAGTTCGTTCGCTTGGCAGGTCAAGAAGACGGTCTTCCCGTCGCCTGAGCTCACCAGAAGCCTGCGTGACTTTGGCAGGCCCGATCCGCCAAAAATCCAAGAAACGGGTGACCGGGGATGGCCACGAGCTATGAGTGGCAGCCCCGGATTCAATTTCACCTTTCAAAGTCCAATTCGCTGATCCGTCTCTTTGCAGGTTGTAGGGGCAGGGAAGCAGTTGTCGATGTACTGTCAATTCTCGACCTGCCGCTCTTTTGTTGAGGAGTGATAGGGGCACTCCTTCACCCAATCTTTAGTCATCCGTGGGGAGTGATCCAAGCCCCCGATTATCCTGTTTGTAATCTAGCCCCGACCGTCCAGCTCAGTGCCGACTTGTCAACTCAAACAGATCCACCCAGGCTAATCCGCACTGAAAAATCATCATTCAATGGGCCCTAACCCTTGCGTGATATCAGTGATCTATCACATGATGGGGGTGCCCATTCTGAAAGGCATCAGGGGCTTGGCTGTCGTGGCCAGGCTGAAATAATTGGGGGAAGCCGGTGAAATTCCGGCACTGAGCCGCAGCGGTTATAGTCCGAATGCCCGCCTTGATGCGAACAGGGTGAGTCGACCGCGAGCATCGGACGACCAGGCGCAGCGCTGCGCCCCGCATCCCTACTCGTGGCAATTCCAACTCGGAGTTTGCCGCTGATATGAAAAACAACAAAGCATTCACGCTTATCGAGCTCTTGGTGGTGATCGCAATCATCGCCATTCTGGCTGCCATCCTTTTCCCCGTTTTTGCCCAGGCAAAAAGCGCCGCAAAAAAGACCGCCTCGGTCAGCAATCTCAAGCAGATCAACCTGGCTTGGCAGCTTTACGCATCTGACTGCGATGGCACCCTCATGCGGGTCCGCACCGATGGAGACCTTGGCACTGGCCTGACCATTTACTGGTGGGGATCGTGGAACCCTTCGACTCAGGTTTTGAGAGAAGAAGGCGGCCTGCTTTACCCCTACACGAAGAGCAAGGGAATCCAATCCGACCCATCATTTCCCAGCAGGCTGCAGACACAAATGGGAATGACCGGCTACGCCTACAACTACGCCTACCTGTCACCCAGCGTCTATTCTCCGCCTACCTGGGCAGAAAACGCAGTGCCCGTCAATGAATCTCAAATCGGGTCCGTCGCAGAGACTGTCGTCTTCGCTTCATCGGCCAGGTTCGGAGGCTTTGCACCTCCCTTCACTTTCGAGGCCAACACCTATCTTGAGCCGCCGAGCAGTGCATACCCAACTTTCCATGCCCGCCACAACGGAGTCGGGGTCGTAAGCTGGGCAGATGGCCATGTAAAGGCGCACAAGGCAGCCTATCGCACAGGAACCTTTGGCTGGGCTGGCTACAGTGCTGACGAGTTCAGGGCCAAATCCTTGGGTGACCTGACCCCAGATGGCGACTTGACGAAAGACACCTGGTTCGACCTCGAATAGGGTCAATCCCTGCCCGCACCCGGCGATTCTTGGCGCGGGTGCGGACAGGGTTTTAATCTTCTGTCACTGCCGAAGGATCGGTTCCTTGAAAAACTGTCCCGAATCGTTAGGACCGAAACGAATCTTCTAGAAGGACTTGACGCATCATAGAGGTATGAAGCCGGTTCAGATCGCTTTGGCGGTCCTTTCGGTGCTTGGCCTGGTCGGAGTGATGACGGCCTTTTTGATCAACGCCAGCCCCTACGTCTCAATCTCCGAGGCAAAGGTGACTAAGAGGTCCAGTGTGCACCTCGCTGGCGACATCCGCAAAGAGACGATGGATTTCCTTCCCAGTCAGGGAATGGTTCGATTCGTTGTGCAGGATGAAAACAAAGACACTATCCCGATCATCTATCGGGGAGCTCCGCCCGCCAACATGGGCACAGCCACCCAGGTTGTTGCTGTTGGTGCAGTGAAAAACGGAGTCTTTGAGGCAGAAAAGATCATCCTCAAGTGTCCCAGCAAGTACGAAACTGAAATCGAGGGCAAGCCGGCGGCAGCCCAGGCCTGATCTTAAATGGCTTCTGCTGCTTCCGCTTCTGGTTTCGGAATGGTTCTGGGGCAGGTTGGCTCCGGACTCGTCCTTCTCTCTCTTCTCCTCTTTCTCTCATCCATCGCTCTGCGAATGATGGGCGACACTGCCTCTCAGAAAAAGTGGGCTCGAGTCACTTTCGTTGTTGGCACTGTCAGCCTCTTTGCGGTTTTCGGGGTGCTTCTCACCCTCTTTCTCACCCACCAGTACCAGTACCGCTACGTTTTTGGCCACAGCAAGCTCGATTACGAGCTGCAGTACAAGATATCGGGCGTCTGGGCGGGACAGGAAGGCTCAATCCTTCTCTGGTCTTGTCTCACGGCTGCCTTCGGTGTCTGGACTCTAAAGAAGTTTGGAGAAAACGAAAGGTGGTACAGCGCGGTCTACGCCGGGATTCTCAGCATCATGGTGGGAATCAGCGCCTTTGAATCGCCTTTCAAGATGGTTCAAGATGCGGCTGGTCACGTCATTGCTCCAAGCGACGGCCAAGGCATGTCGCCCGCGCTGCTCAACTACTGGATGGTCATCCATCCTCCCACGATCTTCGTCGGGTTCGCCCTGACAGCGGTCACCTATTCGCTGGCAATGGCCGCCCTTATCGGCAAAAACCATAAGGATTGGATTCTTCAGGCTCGGCCCTGGGCTCTAACTTGTCTTGGCTTCCTTGGTCTCGGCCTCTGTATGGGAGGTTTTTGGGCTTACGAAACACTAGGCTGGGGTGGCTTCTGGATGTGGGATCCAGTCGAGAACACCTCCTTCGTGCCTTGGTGCGCCATGGCCGCCTTCATTCACGGCATTTTTGTTCAGCAGTCTCGAAGCAAGGGGCAGATGACCAACATCGCCTTGGGTGCGGCTCCCTTTATGCTTTTCTGCTATGGAACCTTCTTAACCCGTTCCGGGTTTCTGGGAGGGACATCGGTCCACTCTTTTGCAAAGATGGATCCTCAGGCGCTGGCCATTCTTGTTGGGCTGATGGGGATTACGGTTGGAGGATTTCTCCTTTTCTTTGTCCCAGCTTTCATCAAGGACATTAAGGCCAAGAATGCTGAACCGCCGAAGGAGAAGTTTGAAAAGACTCCCTTCAACCTGACTGTCTTTTACGGCATCGCCATGTGGATGCTCTTCGCCTTCGGCCTCGTGACGGCCATCGGAATGAGTGTGCCCTTGGTGCAGTCGCTGGCAGGACAGCCGCCTAAGGTTGTCGAAGAATCCACCTACAACCAAGTGCTCGGGTGGTTCTTCATTCCGACCATGATCGCACTCGGTCTTGGCCCATTTTTGACTTGGCGCGGACTGCCCTTTAAGCAGCTTATGGCAAGGATCATCAATCCTCTTGCCTTGGCGGTCATGTTCACCGGCTTCCTGCTGCTTTGGTTCAAAACCGGCTGGAACGGAATCTCAGCTGACCCCACCCAGTCAACCAGCCTTTCTGGCCTCTCAACTGTCTCCAGAATGGGGTGGATCTCCTTCCTGGCCTGTATCAGCTTCTTTGCCATCTTTACCAACGGCTGGAGACTGGTGGAAATGATGCCGAGGTCACGATGGACCCTGGGCGGAGTTTTGACTCATATGGGAGTCGTGCTTACGATTCTCGGACTGATCGTCTCCCGCGGATTGGAGCAGAAGAAGCTTCTCACAATCCATCCGAGTAGAGAAGCCGAAGCCTTCGGTTACAACATTTCTTACAAGGGACCGACGATCGGGTTTGAAGACCGAAACAACGAAGTCGCCCTTGATGTGAAAGGTGAGAGAGGAGAGTTTGCGGCGACGCCTGGGCTCTACTTTAGACCGGGGCCCGATGGACCCCAGGAAACGATCTGGCCTCACATCGAAAGGCGTCCCCTTTACGACCTTTACTTCACCCTCTTCCCGATGGTGTACGAGGCTAGTGAAGCTCAGGCACTGCAGATTGGCGATGATGCCCGTTATGAAAACGTGATCATCACCTATCGCGGCATGGAAACAAAGGGAACTCCGGGGACAGATTCGGCCCAGTTCTTTGCTCACGCTGATGTTCAGGTGCTGGGAGAAAAGGTCGAAGCTTCGCCCTCTCTGCTTCTTGGCACAAACGAAGAGGCCAAGCCTGCACCTATCGATAACGATCGGTTCATCACCCTCTTAAAGGCCGATATCGAAAGGAATTCGGTTGTGGTCCTGCTTTCCAGCAGTCCCAAAATGCCTCTCACCCTTACCCAAGGGGCGAGCTTGACCAGAGACAACGTTAGATTGACTCTGCTGCAGCTGAGGACTGAGATGGGAGAAACTCCTGATCAGGCGCGGCTTGTGGCCGACTTTACGGCAGAACCCGTCGAAAAGGTGATGAGGGCATCACCTTGGATGGGCTTGTCGGGCGAAGAGAAGGTCAGGATCGACGAGGACTATTCCTTGGCTCTGGAAAGGATTGACGCTGGTACAAAGGCGGCCTACTTTAGGTTCGACTGGAACCGACCGGCCTACCCTCTTGAGGTCTTTTATAAGCCCCTTACCTGGCTGGTTTGGTTTGGGGTCGGTATCATGACCATCGGCGCGCTTGCCTCGGCCCAGGGTCGAAGAATGAAGCGCGGGACGGCAGGTCCGGGCTCTTCAAGTTCCTCATCAAACGGATTCACACGAACCGCAATTGATGAATCTTTGGATGAATCTGGTCCAAGGTCGCCGTCAGAGGAAAGGGATGCGGCTCTCCCAGCTTCTAAAGTCTAAAATTCATCACGGCAGGGTTACTTATGCCAACCCCGACTATGTCGGAAGCATTGAGATCGACCGTGCCCTCATGGAAGCGGTCGGCCTTGTCGATGGCGAACTGGTTCATGTGTGGGGTGTGGATCACACCTCACGCCTGGAAACCTACGCTTTTGCTGGTCCCAAGGGAGTGATTGGCCTCAACGGAGGCGCTGCCCACTTTTTCCAGGCCGGCGATCGAGTCATCATCGCCGCCTTTGCCCTCACTGATGAGCAGATCATCCCTAAGATGATTTTGGTCAACGAAGAGAATGAGATTGTCCGGGATATGACTCCCTTTACCGTTCATGGCTGACCTCAGCAAAGTCCTCGAAGAATCAGGCGCGATCCTGAAGGGGCATTTTCTTCTCACCTCCGGCCGACACTCTGACACTTACTTTGAGAAGTTTAGGGTGCTGGAACAGCCTCAGGTTTTGACCGCTCTCTGTGCCGAAATCGCTGAAGCGTTCAAGGGCAAGGGGATCGAAATCGTTGCCGGACCCACCACCGGGGGCATCATCATCGCTTTCGAAGTGGCAAGGCTGATGGGCCTGAAATCCCTCTATGTCGAGACTGTCGAGGGAGAGAAAACACTGCGACGAGGAGCTGAGGTTCCGGAAGGAGCCAAGATCCTGGTAGTTGATGACGTTTTGACCACCGGCCTTAGCGTTAAAGAAACGATCACCGCTCTTGAAAAGAGAGGCGGAAAGGTTGCGGGCGTCGGGGTTCTCATCGACCGAAGCCCAGCCGAACCCGACTTTGGCGCTGAGTTCCACGCCGCTTACAAGGTGGAAGCCGAATCCTACGCACCCGATAAAGTTCCGGAGTGGCTGGCCGCCCTCCCCATCACCAAGCCAGGGACTCGTCAGGCCCCGGTTGCCTAAACCTGGGCATCTGATATACTCAGGCCATGCCAAAAGAGCCCATCGTGGGAGATAAATACCTGGTGACCTACGAAGAGCTTGGCCGCCCTATGCAGAGACAGGACATTGAGATTCCTGGCCTCGGCTGGCTGGTTGTTGATGAGGCCGACGTGAATTACGGCATCAAGAATCCTGACGGCGCCTACTTCATTCGGCAGAGCAAGTCGATGAACAATCGCTTTGTTGTTGTCAGCCGCGTTCAAAAAGCCTAAAAAGGGCTGCATCTTCTTAACATTCTTGGTGTAAGAAGAAATAGAGAATCTTGGCAAGTTCAGCGCAGAGCCTTGCCTGTATGATTCCGCTAAAATCTTTGGGAGAACGAACCTCGTGGAACGTCTTCGGCTCGCGCTATTCACCGACACCTTCGATGAAACGAATGGGGTGGCTCATACCTACCGCACTCTTGCGGAGTTTTGTCGATCAACCGGCCGCAGGCTGGATGTTTTCGCACCAGGATCTTCTGACAGTGACGAAGAAGACGGCACCCTGAAGGTCCACCGATTCAGCCGTGGTTTAGGGCTGGAGTATTACGACGATCTCCACTTCAGCATAGTCCCCAACTGGCGGGTTCAGCAGGTGTTTGAAGAGCACGGCCCCTACGACCTTGTTCAGGTTGCTGCTCCAGGGAATTTAGGCGGCTGGGGCAGAAGATTGGCCCGCAAGCGAGGTCTTCCCCTCATTGGCGTTCACCACACCATGTTGCAGGATTACGCTGCTATGCGGGTGCCCTGGTTCCTTTCTGGTTTAGTTAGATCGGGTTCGTTGGAGATTTTAAGGCGGTTTTATCGTCCCTGCCAGACAGTGCTTGCCCCAACTCCGAAGCTGGCTGAGTTCGTGCGCCGCGTGGGAATCTCGAAAGAGAGTGATGTTTTTAGTCGAGGGGTGGATACCACTCGCTTTTCACCTGACCACAGAACTCGCCCCCAGACCGGCCCAGTGAGGCTGCTTTATGTTGGTCGTTTGGCCGTCGAGAAGAACTTGGAAGCCCTGACCAGAATCTTGAACCAGGTTAAGGCCAAGCGTGAATGTGAGATGGTCTTTGTCGGGGATGGCCCCCTCAAGAAACAGCTCGAAAAGGATCTGCCCTGGGCAAGATTTGAAGGCCGCAAGAAGGGCGAGGCCTTAAGCGAAGCCTATGCCAACGGAGACGTTTTTGTCTTCCCCAGCTTGACCGACACCTTCGGAAACGTAGTCAACGAAGCTCAGGCTAGCGGCGTGCCCTGCCTTGTTATGGATCCTAGAGGGCCAGGAGAGATTATCTCTCCCGACCGAACTGGCCTCTTGGCACAATCCGAAGAAGCCTTTGCTGAAGGGATCATCAGCCTGATTGATGTCCCCCAGCGCCGCATAGCCATGAGCGAGGCGGCTAGGTCCGAAGCTATGGGACGAAGCTGGGAAAGGGTCTTCGACAGCCTTTGGGAAGTCTATGGAAGGGTGGCAAGACTTAAGGTATGACGGAACCAGCTTCTGAAACTGCCGTCCGTCTCTACCAGCCTTCAGATCGGCCTGACTTCGAGAGAATCTGCCTGAGCACTGGCCTCAATGGTCAGCTTGATAAGCACTTTTGTGATCGCCAGGCTTTTGTGAAAATCTGGCTCGGCCCCTATCTTTCCCTTTGTCCCGATTCCTGCTGGGCGGCAGAGAAGGATGGGAAGGTGGTCGGCTACTTGGTCGGCACCTTTGATTCTCATTTCAACAAAAAGGCGGCTTTGAACCTGCTTCCCGTTTTGGCAGGTGTTGTTTTTAAGTGGATGACTGGTCAATACCGTCAGCACCCTGCAACCGGGCGGTTTTTAAAATGGCTGCTTTTCAGGTCTTGGCGCGAGCATCCCAAAGTTCCAGCAGATTCCTGCAGCTTTCATTTCAACATCGATGGCGAAGAAGGGAAGAGCTCGATGGCTGGCTTTGTTTTGGGACGGGCTTTTTTGGATGAAGCAAGGCGGCGAGGCAAAAAGCACTGGCATGCTGTCATTTTTGCTGGGGGTGGTCGGCGGCCGACTAAGGTTTATCAGAAGCTCGGATTCACGATTGTGGATTCTAAGCCCTGCTCTCTGTTTGAGGGTGGAGAGGTGGTTCTGGCCACGATTCAAAAGTCAGTCAGTGCTGAGGGCGGCGGACTGATTGATTGAGGGTTCAGTTTTTGGTTTGGGCTGAGATGGGAGAATCGTCAGAACGCAGGTTTTGAACTAGCCGCACGGCGTAGAGCCAAAAAATGCCTGAAATCAAAACACCCATGCTGACGGTTTTTCATCACGCTTGAACTCCCAATTGCATTCTTTTCTCCTCTCAAGAAGGTGGATACCATGTCCCTGCGCAGCTGGATACGATGTGTCTGCGTTGCTGCTGGTTCAGGAATCTGGTGGCCATGGAATCAAGGTCATTGACGACGGCCAAGCCAGCCTCTGCGACCAGGGGCGGTGAATTGTCGTTCGTGGGTTTCACCCACGCCACCCAAAACTTCGAATAAGGAAGGACCTTCCGGAACCAGCCCATCGAGTGGCTCCGAGGCACGAGGAGACGCTCAATGGGCGAAAAAATGTCTCCCTCTTCCCACGAAGGAGAGGTTGATGGCTTCTACGACAGAGTTCTCGAACTGGCAGGGGAGAGCCATGGAGATTGACCCACTGGTCACGGACCAGTGGCACCCTAAGACGATTCTTAAATCAGTCCAGGCCCAGTCGGCAGGGAATCCTCACCAAATCAAACCGTGCGCCACAGCCTTTTGATGATTGTTCAACACAGAAAACCGACCTCACGAGTCGGCCGGGTCACCATCCAAGTGAAATTCACAAGATCCGGTGAACTTTCACCCCCTTTTGCAGTATGTTAAGTCATGGTTCTTCTTCGACGAGCTGGGGCAGTTGCGTGCCTCCTCCTTGCTGCAGTCGGAGCATGGGCTCAAGACCTCTCGGCCGAGCAAAAGGCATCCGTCCTCGAAGGGATTAAGGATGTCGTCGAGAATCGAGCTTTTGTTCCCGGTGTCGACTTCTCAAAGTGGTCTGAGTTCATTGCCAAAAGGCAGGAAGATTTGGACAAGGCGGCCACAGTGCCCGCGTTTGGCCAGGTGATCAACACCGCCCTCAGAGATTTTGGCTTCAGCCACATTCGACTTCTTTCCCCCCGCGCTGCCGCAACAAGAAACCGCACATCGGTGATCACTAGCGGAGCCGCTGTCGGACCAGTTGAAGAAGGCTTGACCGTCCGCATGGTTCGCGAAGGCAGCCCGGCTGCAGCCGCTGGCATCAAGCAGGGAGAAGTCATTATCAAAGTGGATGGCACCCCTGCCAAAGACCCCGCCCAGCTTGAAGGTGACGAAGGCAAGAAGCTGAAGCTCGAAATCAAGACGGCCGAAGGCACAACCAAGGAAGTCGATGTCGAACTCAAAAGAATTTCGACGGTTCGCCCGGAAACTCTCACCTGGCTGAACGACAAAGTTGCTGTCCTTAGGGTCTTTACCTTTGCCGCTGGCTATGGAAGACAGAACATCGAGACTCTGATGCAGGAAGCGGCTGCCAAGAAGGCCGAAACTCTGGTTCTCGACCTCAGAAGCAACGGTGGTGGGGCTGTCAACAATCTCAACCATCTGCTCAGCCTGCTGATGCCAGACCAAACAGATTACGGCGTCTTTATCTCCAAGCCAGTATTCGAGAACTTCAAGACCGCCAACCCCGGCAAAGAGCCAACTTTGAACAACGTTGTCGCCTGGGTTCCTAACAAGACCAAGACCAGGATTCGCCAGTCGACGCCTCCATTCACCGGAAAGGTGGTGGTCCTCATCAACCGTGGCTCCGCTTCTGCCAGCGAAATTACTGCCGCTGCCTTGAAGGAAAAGCGAGATGCCGTGATTTTTGGCACCCAGAGCGCAGGCGCAGTCCTTGCTTCAGTCTTCAGAACTCTGCCAGAAGGCTTCAGCCTTCAGTACCCGGTCAGCGACTACGTGACAGTCGGCGGAGTGAGGCTGGAAGGCAACCCTGTCAAACCTGATCACGAAGTCTCTGGACCTGTGGTTGATGGAAAGGATCCTGTTCACACCAAGGTTTTGGAAGTGCTGGGTTTTGCAGTACCTGCCACTCCTCCTCCTGCCAATCCTTAAATCGGCTTTTGGCTCTAGAGTCGGCTGTCCCAATCGGGGCAGCCGCTTTTTGTTGACTCTCTTGTGTCATCGCTTCGCTCTCTCGGCTATGCTTGGGGCATGAGGTCTTTGGCCTGTTCTTTCATCTGTTTGGCGGCTATGGCCAGCGCATCTGCCTGGGCTGCACCGCCGACCAACAACACGAGTGTAAAGGCAATGAAGCCAGAGACTCAGGCGCAGAAAGAAAAGCGCATGAAGTGGTGGAAGGAAGCCCGATTTGGCATGTTCATCCATTGGGGGCTTTACGCTGTCCCGGCCGGAAAGTGGAACGGCAAGGATGTTGCTACCGCTGGAGAATGGATTTTGGACGGAGCCAAGATCAAGGTCAAAGACTACGAACCCCTTATCAAGCAGTTCAACCCTGTTCTGTTCAATGCCGATGAGTGGGTGGCCACGGCCAAGCGTGCGGGGATGAAGTACATCGTCATCACCAGCAAGCACCATGATGGATTTGGGCTTTACGATTCCGCCCAAACCGACTGGGACATCATGTCGACTCCCTACGGAAAGGACATCTTGGCTCAACTCGCTGAGGCCTGCAAAAAGGGAGGAATCAAGCTCTGCTTCTACCATTCCATCATGGATTGGCACCATCCTGACTACCTGCCTCGTCGCTCATGGGATCCTCGACCTGAGTGGACTCCGAAGTTTGAGCGCTACGTGACCTACATGAAGGCTCAGCTCAAAGAGCTTCTCACCAACTACGGCGATATCGGCGTGCTATGGTTTGATGGCGAATGGGAAGGCACTTGGACTTCTGAACTTGGTGAAGATCTTTACACCTACGTCCGATCTCTTCAGCCGAACATCATTGTCAACAACCGAGTCAGTAAGGGCCGCCAGGGAATGCAGGGCATGACCGCCGGAGACCATGTCGGCGACTTTGGCACTCCAGAGCAGGAGATTCCTGCTTCCGGCCTCCCTGGAGTCGACTGGGAATCCTGCATGACCTTTAACGGTTCGTGGGGATTTTATGAGAGCGACAAGAACTGGAAGTCCACACAGGTTGTGGTTGAGAATCTGGTCGATATCGTCAGCAAAGGGGGCAACTACCTGCTGAACGTTGGCCCTGATGCCAAGGGCTTGATTCCGGCTGCCTGTGTTGAAAGGCTGGATCAAGTTGGAGCGTGGCTAAAGGTCAACGGTCAGGCCATTTACGCCGCTCAGCCCGGACCGCTTAACAAGCCTCTTCCGTGGGGGCGCCTGACTCGAAAGGGAAGCAAGCTCTACATTCACGTCTTTGCGGGCAATGGCCCCAACGTGACTTTGACGGGGCTGAAGGGCAGTTTAGGCCCTGTGAAATCTCTTATCGGTGGCAAGACGATCGCCACCAAAATGACCGAAGAAGGTTTGAGCCTGCAGGTTGGTGCCACCACCGACTCTCTTCCCAGGGTCTTTGTCTGCGATGTAAAGGGGCCCCTTACGGCTCAGCCTTTCACCTTTAAGCAGCCCGCCGGAGCCTGGGATTTTTCTGCCAAGACTGCAGAAACGACCGGCAGTGCGAAGTATGAACCAGCCAAGGACTGCATCGGCTTTTGGTCTGACCAGAACTCGGTGATTTCTTGGCCTGTGGATGTGGCCCGGTCTGGACGATACAAAGTGGAAGTCATCTATGCCTGCGAGGGGCCCTCGGCTGGCAGCTTGGTCGAGATTATTGGCGCTTCTGGTCGGGTGATCTTCAAGGTCGCCGAGACAGGGGGATGGTCCGAGTTTCGAACAGAGCTCGCTGGTGAGATGGATCTCGTCAAGGGAGCTTCGACCTTTAAGGTGAAGGCGATGAAGAAGCCCGGCTATGCGGTGATGAATCTCCGCTCGGTTCGGCTTGTTCCGGTGAAGTGAGTCTGTAAGTCTGCCCTCCAAAAGTATCTGTGGCCTGGTTCAGCTCCGCTGAGCCAGGCCACAAATACTGTCGACCGGACTCTCCGTCAGCTGTGACTCCGGGTGCCACTGGCCCACGGCCAGTGAAAGTCTCAAATCGTGTGTCACCCCACAAGTCCCAACCTGGAACGAACCACGCCTGGAAAGTGATGAACTATATAGTTGCATATGCAACTATATAGTCAAGCAATTCGTACAAGAGAGAACAGAGGATCATGAAAACCCCCCTTCCAGGCATTCACCACGTAACAGCCTTTGCCGGAGACGCTCAGCAGCACGTTGATTTCTACGCTGACCTGCTGGGGCTGCGCCTGGTTAAGGTCACGATCAACTTCGATGACCCTTCGGTCTACCACACCTACTTTGGCGATTATTCCGGCACACCAGGAACCCTGCTCACCTTCTTCCCGATCACCGGAGCGCTGCCCGGAAAAAGAGGGGGAGGCGAGGTTCAGGTCACCCAGTTTGCGACAGGCAAGGGCACAATCGGCCAATGGCAGGATAGGCTCCTCTATGCCGGAGTCAACGTTCAAGACCCGACCGAAAGGTTTGGCGACACTGTGCTGCCCTTCACCGACGCTGACGGAATGAGCCTGGAGATCGTTGAGCCGAGCACCCCTGACCCCAGGGAGGCTTGGACGGCCGGACCCCTTTCGCCAGAGATGACTCTCCGCGGATTCCATGCCGTGACTCTGGCCAGTATGAGGCCAGAAGAGACCCTAAAACTGATGACCGAAGGCATGGGTTTTACCGAGCTCGCCCGAAACGACGAGAGAATCAGGCTGAAGGCAGGGGGAGGAAACGAAGCCTTCCTTGTGGACCTTCTGCTTGACACTCTGCCTCTGCGAAGGCAAAGCGCAGGATCGGTGCACCACGTTGCCTGGCGAACGCCAGACGATGAGGAGCAGATTCTGTGGCGAGAAAAGCTAGCCGCCAGAGGTTTGGATGCCACGACAGTTCAAGAAAGGAACTACTTTAGATCAATCTATTTCCGAGAACCAGGGGGAATTCTGTTCGAGATCGCGACGGATGCTCCCGGATTCTCGGTTGACGAGCCGCTAGAAACCCTGGGGCAAGAGCTTAAGCTGCCAGAATGGCTAGAATCACGCCGCAACTCAGTAAGAGCCAAGCTCCCCAGCTTTACAACACCCTCCGGAGTCCAGTTTCCATGAGCACAACACCCGAATTCATTCATCGAATCGAACCCAGCCAGGGCCGACAGGAGGTTTTGATCCTCCTGCACGGCACGGGGGCTGATGAGCACGACCTGGTCGATTTCGGCCAGGCGCTGGTGCCGGGTGCAGCGATCCTTTCTCCGCGTGGCAAGAGCCGGGATGAGGGGGTGAACCGCTGGTTTAGGCGTTTCGCCGAGGGGCTGTTTGACGTGGAAGACCTTCACGCCAAGACTGCCGAACTGGCTGCCTTTCTTGACCAAGCCGTAATCGATAACGGCTGGCAGGGCTGGCCCGTAACCCTGGTCGGCTACAGCAACGGCGCCAACATGGCGGCTTCGCTGCTGCTCTCGGGCCATTCTGGGGCGAGCAAGGCTGTTCTTCTGCGGCCGATGCTGCCTTTTGAACCAGAGCTTCTGCCGAATCTTTCGGGCCGCAAGGTCTTAATCGCCTCCGGAGAAAGAGACCCTATCTGCCTGCCTAGCCAGGGTCTGGCACTTGAAGAGCTTCTGGTACGGGCCGGGGCGGCTGTCGAGGTCTACTGGGCACCGACGGGCCACGGGCTTACCGAGGGGGATTTCCAAGCGGCGAGGGAGTTCTTGGCTCGGTAAGGCTGGAGACTTAGCTAGATTGGTCAGAAGAATCTTCTGAGTTTACTTGCCAGTACATCAGCAGTAAGGGTAGAAATGAGTCGTGGACATCCTTACTGCAATTGGCTTTGCTGTGCTGAACCCTCTTCGAGGATATTCTCCAGTTGACTCAGGTGAGCCCCTTGTCTACTCAAGCAAAGTTGCCAGTCCAGCTGACAGCAAAAGTGGACTTCTCACCGTATCGTCAGATGCGCAGTTTATTCAGTACTTGTGCACTGTAAAGGATACCGACAGCTACAGGTCAAAGAGGGATGGCAAGTTGGTGCTAGTGATGCTGCCAGATGCTTCAGTCTATGGGAAGATTTCCAGTGGAACCTTGGTGGCTGTCAGTCACTCGTTTGAGGATGGAACGAAGGGCATGATCTTCATTATCTGGGGTTATGCAGTGCCTCCAGGGCAGGTTGTCTACAGCTTCGATAAGTTTAAGGCAGTAGATAAGGCGAGATCACCTCTTGTCAAAGATCGCGACGGTACATGGCAGCTATTCGTTGTCAAAACAATCGGAGCCAAGGAAGAAGCCAAGAAACCGATGGGGGACAGAAAGTGATTTTTGGCTTGCTGACAGCTTTTAGTTTTGGCGGCGGCGATAGTGTGCAGCTTGCTTCGGCAGTTGGGACATCTTTAAAGCAGACCGTTGTTGTAATGGCCCCACAAGAAGCAAAGTTTCAGCCATTTGGGATGACTTATAATTCACGGCTAGATCTGCTCGCAAAAATGAAAGATTCTTCTGATCTTTTTCAGCCTGTGCCTAAGTGGAATGCTTTTAGAGGCAGAACCCTGCCTCTGGAATACATATTGCCGAGCTTAGCCCGGACGCGGGATTTTTTCGGGGTCACAGATTCTTTAGCTGTTTCAGATGGATTGGTAAGCAGCAAGCCTGGTGGGTCAGGCATCCGAATGGGAGGTCTTCAATCAAGCAAATTTTCCAAAAAGGTATCTGTCCATTGGTTTTTGCAAAACTTACCAATTGCAGTGTTCTGCAGGTATGAAAGTGAAAAGGAGCTTCTAGGTATGACCGCGAGCTTAGCCGCTGGAAAACTGACAGATGCAGACAACGGCTATTCGATAGACCTTGATCCTGTCGCTTTTCGGTTTGCGTTGACTGATTGCTTTCTCGAAGCCCATAGGCTAAACAAGGATTTGTTGTCCAAACAAGACCTTGCCTTTTCGGTTGCTGGCCTGAAGACATTTTCAGACTCTGAGGTTGTCCAGGCTTTTTCTAGTCGGACGAGCTTTGTCCAGGTCCCCATGCCCAAAGGTTCTGATCTTTATAAGCTGGCGATGGAGCGAATCAAGGCAGATTTTCCGACAGCTCTTGGCCTGGCAGGCGTCGACATTAATCGGAATGGAGCTGACTGGCTGAAAGCAAATGTAAATTTTGAAGGCGATGGAATGGTGGAGCTACGACCCTTTTCCCCTGTTCGGGCCTACCTGCCAATTAAGGGACAAGCAAACCAATGGTTTGCCTATTGAGTTAGAGGAAGGGAATTTCTTGCCGTGGCTTTTGGAAGTTTAGCCTCTTCCAAAAGCCATCGGACAAACTGTCCGGTCTGATAGGCAACATCCTTTTCTCTGCTTTGAGATATCAACAAATAGTAGGCTTTGGAGTTGAATGTCACATAGTGCAGAAAGTTATTTGAACTTTCGATTACTTTGGCTTCAATAGTGTTTAGTGGTGTCTCACTCTTGACCAGTTGTTGGTCCGTCTCAAAAGCTATCCAGTTGCCCTTCTTCCCAAAAACCACAGCAGGCTGTTTGAACTTCGCCTTAGGATACAGCTTCAGAATCCGGCTGACTGCCTCCGCGTTCTGACTTTGGCTTGGCTTTATAGTCCTTTTGAGGTCAATGTTCATTTCCCGAATCGTAAGAGCAAAGAGTCCGATAAACAAAACTACTGGTATGGCCAACAACACCTGAGTTTCTGGCCACACTTTCTTTTTCATTTGCTCACCTTTCTTGAATGAATGGTCCTCAGCACCCATTGGGAGTTCCTTGGCTGGCGAACTAACACGGCATATGACCTTCCGCCAACATCATATCGCCAGATTCTTGCCTCCTTGTCCAGCGGAGTCATCCTTATTCCCTTAAAGGGCTCCGAAGCTTTCAGTTCTCCATACATCGCACCTTCATCCCGATCAATGACCACGCTGTTTGCCTTGATGTCACTTGGCTGCCAATGCGGGGCGACTTCCTTGTAGAAACGGGCCTCTTCCTCCGGCCCAGGAGGTCGATGCATCTGGTCGGAAACGAACTTAAGGAACACAGCTATAGCTCCTCCCAGCAGAATCAGGACTCCCAAAGTCAGCAGGAATTCGGCTAGTCGAGTTTCCCACCACCTTAGTGTTTTCCCGTCCATTGGCATGGAAGCCATCTTATCCATAAGCAACAGGCGCTAGGCAGCCACGAGTTCCCGCCAAGTCCAGAGTTGGTAAGGCAGAATAAAGCAAAAGTTCTGGCCAAGACATGTGTCTTGACCAGAACTTTTATCTGCCCAGAATCACTCCGGTTCTTCGCTTCGCACGGCACTCGGTCGAGCCCGCAAGGTTGCCCATTCTCGCAGATCGTCGATGCCTTCCTTCATCATCACGCTTAAAGGAACCTGGCTCTCAGCCTCTTCCATCAGGTCCTTAACCGCCAGCTCGCGGCCATCGAAAAAGGCGTGGTTGAGGCCAGAAACAACAACCTGCTCAATTTCTGCTCCGCTAAAACCCTTTGTAGCCAAGGCCAGCTGCTTGACCTTAAATTTCTTGGGGTCGCGCTTGCGCTTGCTGAGGTGGATGTTAAAAATTTCCTCTCTTTCTTTCAGGTCAGGAAGATCGATGAAGAAGATTTCATCGAAGCGCCCTTTTCTCAAAAGCTCGGGCGGGAGGGCAGAAACATCGTTGGCGGTGGCGATAAGAAAGACTGGCTTGGTTTTTTCCTGCATCCAGGTGAGGAAGGTGGAGAAAACACGGGCCGTGGTGCCAGAATCGCTGACCCCTCCGCCGCCCATTCCGGCAAAACCCTTTTCCAGCTCATCGATCCAGAGGCAGCAGGGAGCCAAAGATTCTGCAATCCGGATGGCTTTGCGCATGTTCTCTTCGCTCTGTCCAACCAAGCTGCCGAAAATTCTGCCGACGTCCATCTTCAGCATGGGCAGGCTCCAGCTTGCAGCAATGGCCTTGGCGACCAAAGATTTTCCGCAGCCCTGAACGCCGATCATCAGGACACCCTTGGGGGCAGGGATTCCGAACTCGCGGGCGGCATCGGTAAAGCTGCGGCTGCGCTTGGCCAGCCACTCCTTCATCAGCTCGTGGCCGCCAACATCCTTCATGTTAGATTCAGCCGGATAGAACTGCAGGGTGCCGGTTTTGCGGACGATCTGCTTTTTCTCTTCAATAATCTGGTCGACAGTCAGCTTTTTGGCTTCTACCAAGCTGCGGGCGAGGGCCGATTCGATCTCGTCCGTAGTCAAGCCCTGAGCCGATTTGACGATCAGTTCTCTTTCTTCCGGAGTCAGCTCGACTGAAACCAATGGGCTGTCTTTCATCGAGTTGATAACGACATCCAGCTGCTTTTCAATATCCTCAACTTCCGGCATGGGAAATTCCATAACGGAAATGTCTTTCTCCAGCTCGATTGGCAGAGAAAGCGATGGGCTGAGAAGAATAAGAGTCTGACTTCGAAGTCTCAGCCTGGTAGCAAGGTCTCTTAAGAGTCGCACCACACGAGAATCCCTCATGTAAGGGTGAAAATCTTTTACCAAGAAGAGGGCGAACTCGGGTGCTTCGTGAACCTGGGCTAAAGCCTCGAGTTCAGCGGGAAGCTGAGTTTTGGGCGCCATCGATGGGGGCCGGGGGATCTCCGGCTTCATTCCCTGGGTAACGCTCCACACATGCAGCCTGCGGTTAAGCTTGTCGGCAACAGTCTTAACCGCTTCTTCCACGCGCCTTTCTTCCCAACTCGTTATCCAGATGATTGGATACCGAGCGCGGATAAGGACTTCAATCTCCCTTTGGGGCTGCATGTTTTGAACTTACCCCGCTCCGGCCGGTTGGGCTGCAGGGCCCCCCAAGTTTCGGGGTGTTTTGATCGGAACTTCCAGCTGCAGGATCTTGGCTTCTACCGCCTGACGCAGCTTAAGGGCAAGGGCGGCAAGACTGCTTTTTGCTCCTTCCACCTCAATTGTCTCTAAGGTGCGTCGGTTCATTTCAGCATCAAACCTCTGCACCACAACCCTTACCTTAACCACCTCGCCAGAAACTGTGTAGCTGCCGGCAATGCGGTAGACCAGGGGGTGCTTGGCAATATCGAACCAAGCCTTGACTCCTTCTGCCTGGCGCATTTCGGTTGCGATTACCTTTTCGAGTCCCAAAGGATCTTCTTCATCAAGATCGAAAGTGCCAACGATGACCACCGGCTTGGGAGGCCTGAGGCCAAGCTGGCCGCGGAACTCGGGTTTGGTCAGGCCGAGATCGAAGCTGGAGGCAGATGAGCGGCGGAATTCCGGCCTTTGAACACCCTTGATTCCGACTTCGTTCTTCAGGCTTTCCACCCTGTCAGCGGCGTAGGTCAGCCACCTCTCGACATCGAGGAAGAGTTCGCTGCCGTTGCCTGGCCGAAGGCCGGCAGGGGAGGCTTGATCGATAGCTTCGAGAAGGGAATAGGTGAGCATTCCGTGGTCCACCTGAACCGATTCGTAGCTTAATTGGTCGGCGGCGCTGCCTGCCAGCAGCCAGACTCCGGCAGCATCTCGCAGAGATTCGTAGGCTCGGCGGTAGTCACCACTTACGCTTCGATCGGCAACCAGATCTTTCGCAGCCGCACCGCTGTGGCAGGTATCCAAGATCACCACCTGCTTTTGAGCAGGAATGGCGGCCAAAGCAGCCTGAAGATCTTCGCCCGAAACGACTGTCGTTCCGATGGCAGAAGCAGCAAGGTTGGCTGGATCGGCATCTGCGGCCAAAAAGAAGTAGCCAGTCTTGTCTCCCATCTTGCTTGTTCCGTGACCACTGAGATAAACCAGAAGGATATCGGAGGAGGTTGCTTTGGTTGAGACATCTTTAAGCCAGGCGAGAATGGCAGCTCGCGTTGGCTTTTTGGATGGGTCGGCTGTGGTCAGAACCTCAATGTTCACCCGACCTGGCAGCAGCCGCTCCGCCGTGACCTGCATCGATTTAGCGAGTTCGCGGGCATCGTTAGGCGGAGCCTGAAGGTCGCCATCCGCGCCGATGTAATCACCCACTCCGGTGAAAAGGGCGTAGAGCTTGACGTCTGGCGCCTTAAGGTCTTGCGGGACTCCGAGATCAAGGCGGGTGGGTGGGGAAGTCAGATCGCCATCTTGATTCGTGGCAATCACCTCCAGCCAGTTGGTTGATCCTGGGGGCAGGGCTGCCTCTGGCAGCAAAAGGCTGCTGAAGCTGGCCTTGTCAATAGAATAGTAGCCCTTGCCTTCGCGGGTATCTACGACCTTTCCGTTGACCTTAACCACCACCTTGCCAATTCCGCCATCGTCACGGGACTTGAGCTCAATATCAATCAAGTTGGTTTTGCGGCTGTTCTGGCTGACTTTTACTTCTGGAAAGAGGCGCAGACTGGCAAGGGGGGGAACCTCCCGCTTCGGGTCTTTGTCGATTCCCAGAATCTTGGCGAAGAGATTTGGGTCGTAGTAGCGGCCCTTCATCTGCTCCACTTCAATCGCCTCGATGCCTCCGGGCCAGGAGATAACGTAGCTGGCACCGGGGACTCGGCCCGGATCAGTGGCATCGTATCGGCCTTCGTCATCTAGCGCCAGCCAGCTTCCATCGCGCATGGCGGCAAAGGTGCCTTCTCGCTTTAGAGTTTTTGCCGATTCGTTCAGCGATAGAATATCAATGTCGTTAAAGTGTTCCAGCCAGATTCGGTTTGTTCCGTGGATAAACCCGCAGCCAATGATGGCTGAATCGTATCGAACGACTACTTCTTTACCTGAGATGAGTTCTTCAACTCTTAAGGAGTTTCCTTCTGGCGGGGTCAGCTGATTTCCGCTGCGGCCAAAAACGATTAATCTTTTGTCTGCACTGATGGCGGCCCCAGTTGTGGGGGCATCCATCATAGGGCCAAGATCTCGAACGACTTTGCCTTCTTCGATATCAAGCACGAGGCCAGCCAAACCGGTAAGGACGGCATGCCTGCTGTCGACCACGGTCACTTCATGCCTTACGGGAGTGAAGTTTTTGTGCTCAATTGTTTTTAACAGGGTGTAGTCCTCACCCGAATAGACATCGGTCTTTTCGTGCTCAGAGAGAATGAGTTTCGTGCTGTCAGGCGTCCAAGCGGGGACTGTGTAGCCAGAACGGAAGGGGGCAAACCGTGTGAAAAGGTCCTTCACCAAATCAAGCACGATCACCTGCGGCTGGCTGCCAGGAATCACGTAGTTTGTAAGAATAACCTTGGTTCCATCGGGCGAAGGTATGGCATCTCGCCAAACTTGAGCTTCTTCAAAACCCCAGCTATCCTCAATTTTCATTGTGTCTGCTCTGATCTTAAAGACACCTTTCGATTGGACAAGAAAAAGTTTAGAATTATCTTTTGAGAAAAAGGCTTGACGGTAGCTCCAAGATCTTTCTGGCTTTGTAAGGCTGGGCCGATCAAGGTCGTGAACCCTTAATGTATTAGTAGCACTATCCTGCAGCACCAGCATGCGGCCATCGGGAGAGGAAACGTGTCCAAAAGTTGTGGCCGGGGGCGAGAAAACTGGAGCTGACTGCTCCATGCTCGCAAAGATGGGTCGGTAGGTAAAAGACCTCGTGTCGGGAGATGCGCTCAACCTCATGCGGCCGGATTCGGGAAAGAAAACCGCGTTGTTGATTACCAAGGCAGCCCCGGCCTGGATTTGCTGAGCAACCCCCGTGGCAAGATCGTGACGACGAATCGTTCCGCTTTGGTAGCCCACCCAAAACGATTTGCTGTCGAAGCTGAACTCTCCGGCCATGGGGCCATCATCTTCGGGCCGGGCAAAAGGAAGCTCCTTTCCAGTGGAAATGTCCCACAGCTTCAGCTTGTCATCGTCGCCGTAGGTGCCGGCTTTCAGACCATCTTGGCTGATTCTTAACTCTCTCAAAGCCTTGGTGTGGCCGGTCAGTTTTCGGACCGGAGCCAAATTCTTGCGGTCGATCACTTCCATCGTTCCGTCGCGACCAGCAACAATCATCCATTCCCCTTTAGGGCCGGCAAACCTGGCTCCGATTTGGGGGTTGCCTAAGATGTTTCTAGAGCCTGCAACATGCTCCTTCTCAAGAAGAATCGCCCCGGTTTTGGCGTCGAAAAGCCTCGCCTTGCCATCGCTGACGCTGACCAGAATCTGGCTGTCATCAGATGAGAAATAGATGCTCTTGGCGTCGACTTTGTCCAAGCCCCCCAGGCTGCTTTGCGGCCCCTGCCATGAACCCAGAACCTTGACCAGCTGGCCTGAAGTCTTCCAGAGACTGGCCGAACCATCCCCCGAGGCCATGGCAACCAGGCTGCCGTCCATCGAAATATCGGCTTGACGAATGAGCATGGTGTGGCTGCCCAGCCAGGTGATCTTGGTCGGATCTTTGGGGGAGAGCACCCCCACTTTGCCCTCTCGTGTGCAGATAAGCAGCCACTGAGAATTGCGGCTCCAGACCAGGGAGGTGAAATACTTTTCTTCTTCGACGGCCACCCCGGCAATGCGGGCAGAGGCGGCGTCCCAAATGACGATCCTTCCGGGCGAGGCGGTCGCGATCAACATTCCATCTGGCGACATCTGAGCCGAGCCGACAGAGTCACCTTTCAAACCTCGGGGCGGAACAAGTTCTGCCAGCAGCAGCATCCGGTCGGCATCCCACAGCTTTGGCGCACTGACTCGATCATGCGCCAGCAGTCTGCGTCCATCCGGCGACTGCTGCAGGTCAAGCAGGTTGACGGTTGACTGAATAGGCAGCAGGCGAACCTGCCTTTTCTGTTCTGCCTGGGCTGGAGCAGCGGTGGAACTGCGGCCTGCTTGGCCGATGGCGAGGGCGGAAATGATTCCGGCCCCTAGCATGAGGGCCAGGAGCCGGTGACCAGCCCCCGCCCGAAGTTTGATCGGGCTGGGCATGTTGTTGATCCTTAACCTTTAAGCCAAATCGGCTTTTCTGACCGATCCTTAGAGCTGAATTCTGCCTGAGGTCGCTGCTTAACATTCTCGACATCCTTGAAAGTGTCTTCGAACATCATCTCCAAGGCTTCCATAAGGGGGCCGATGGGAAGGCTGTCATCTTTCTTAAGGATATCCAAAAGAATGAAGGTGAAGAGTCCGTGAGGAGCGATTTCCTTTTCAGGATTGCCTGGGAAGTCGATTGAGGGAACATTCTCCTGGCTGGCAAAAATGAAGGCAAATTCTCCGTTAGTCGCTGTCATTGCCTTGGCAGTTAACGGCACAGACTTCATCAATTCTGCCAGCTTTGGCATGGCTTTAATTGATTTGGGGCTAAGGCTGCCAGCTGTTCGATACTTGACCTTGCCCTTCATAGGAGGACGAGACATCCCACCAGAGAAGCAGGAGTCGAACATGTAGGTAGCGTTGACTCCGTTGGCGGCAAGAACCTTAGACATTTCGGCAAAAAACTTGTCAACAACCAGCGTGTCATCACCGAGAACGACTGCCTGGTCCAGCTTGCCAGGAGTGTCGGTGGGGACCTCGGCACCGTGGCCAGAGAACATAAAGATCACCTGGTCGCCTGGCTTGGCTGATTTAGCCAGCCACTGAATATCTGCCTTAAAGTTTGTGACATTGGCATCCTTGTCAGTTCTCGTCTTCATGTTGGCAGCCTTGATCACTTTCTTTTCGACCAAGAGCTTGCCCATTTCGGTCACATCGTTAATGCATCCCTTGAGGTCCGGGTCAACAACATTGCCGTTCGAATCCTTCATGGGGTTGCCCTGAGTATCCACAGGAGTTGGGTAATCGTTGACCCCGATGAAGAGCGCGTAGGTTTCTGCATTTGCTGCCGCAAAGCCCATAAGAACCATGGCACCGATGCCGAGACGAGAAAAGAATCTGTTCATGGAATTGTTTTGCCCTCAGTGGCGAAAAGGTTTAGCCATCCGCCGAGATTTGTGTGTCGCAGGTCGGACGGCTTGTTAAGATGCTGGTTTCACGTTACCCCAACAAAGACCCGGGACCACAAAGGTAACGATTCTTTGAAGAACTTTCAGTTTCTCCTCAGATATGGTTGGCTGAGCATCGTTAAGGGCAACTTTTGAAGGGGAATCTGGCCGAAAAGCTCACTTTCAAAAGCGGCCAGTCATGAGATTCCGCGTTCAAACGCCGCCCACATTTCGTCTGAGAGTCCTCCGAACATTGAAACTCCTGATGCTCCTCTGTGCAGAGCAGTTTTGATGCCTGCCTCGAACTCGCCAGGAGTGTTGAAGCCAGGCAGGTAGAGGCCAGCATAGACAGGAATCTTGACGGCCTGAATGTCCTCTCTTACTGCGTCACCAATCCACTCCACCGGCTTCTCGTAAAAGCTGTGGTAGATCATGGGGGCAACGATATCTAGGGGCCACTTATCCCAATCCTGCCGACAGATGGTTCGAGCCATGGCGGGGGTAGGGAAGACCGCCGCGCTGAGCTGCTTGCCTTGCGCCTTTACCCCTGCCGAGACTTCCTTCACCAGCTGCGTTACCAAGCCTTGTCTAAAGTGAATCCAGTCAGAATCAGCCCAGGGCTTTTCCATTTTTCTTGGGTCGCGGCCATGCAGGGCCATAAAGGCCTTGCATGTCGCCTCGGAATAGCAGAAGTCGTAATCGGCCAGCTCTTCGGTCTGGTCAAGCCCGTAGGTTTTCCAAAGAGCCTTGGGCAGAATCACATCGGGGTAGCGAACGTAATCGAGGTGGACACCCTGCACCCAGGGCTTCTCAGCAATCTCAACTGCTTTATCGCGAATGTAAGCTCGCACTTCCGGAATCGCGGGGTTGATCCACCGGTAGTAGCCGACATAAGGAGGCTGGTCGTAACAAGATTTGCCAGATCGGCTGACTTGGTACCACTCGGGGTGCCTTTCACGAATCCAGGCATCGCCGCGGTTGGTCGTCCACATCCAGACATGAAGATCCAGTTCGCATTCGCGGACGATCTCGTAGACCCTGTCTTCTGATTGATGAAGAAAGATTCCGGAGATACCCCTCTGCTTCAGACTTCTGAACTTATCTTTCAGAACCTGAGAGGTCGAATTGGCATCTCCGTCGCTCCATACCCAGTGTTTAGCCATTCAGCTCCGAGCAAAGGCAATTCTTCTGATGAAAAGATTCCTGTCTTCACCGCCGCCAGAGGCGTCGTTGGTAAAGCGGACTCTCACCTGTTTTTTGCCTGCAGAAAGAGTAATCCCTTTTAACGTGTAGCTTGTCAACTCACCTCGGGTGCAGATGGCTCGGCCGACTTCTTTTCCATCAATCTCAACTGTGAATTCAGAAAAGACTCCGGCCGTTGGGCTGCTCTCAGCCTGAACTTCAATGGAATAAGTTCCAGCCTGGGCGGCAAAGATCTCGGCTATGGCACTGCCGTTCGATCTCATTTCCAGCATTCCAGACCGAGATGAGTTGTAGGGGCCAGATTCCACTTTGAAGAGCTCTAGAGGCAGGCTTTCTCCCCCACTCGTTTCAGGAACGTTGAACTCCATGCCCAAGTTGGCACAAAGGGCTCCCAGCAGCCGTTCGGTCTTTACGGCGTTGCCATCCATCAGCTCTGTTTTCAGAGTCATCGCCACCACTTGGCTCGATCCCTTCTTCCAAGCGGCTATTGTGCCAGGGCCAGAGAGCATTCTCACATCGCTTGGCAGCTTGACCGGTGGGAGAAGGGTGATCGACTTGAGGCTGAAGGCGGCGGCATCTTCGGCCCAGTCGGCTGCATTTTCTACCCGGAAGGAGATGGAGACCTCTCCCTTAGGAAGGTTGACCCAAGTGCGGGTCGTGCCCTTGTTGAAGATGACGTGCTCTTGATGAACATCGTTGATCATCAGGCTGACAATCGCTCCCTTGATCGATTCGCCCTCAATGTCGATCGGTGTCCATCCTCCCTCAGAGATAGTCGTCTTCACCATGAGTGGAGACTTTCTCCTGATCAAAACAGAGTCGCTTCTTCTTTCAATAATCCTGCCGGAGAACTTGGTGGAGTCGATTTTTGTCGCTCTTCCAGTAGGGGCAGGGAGTGAAAAGATGCCTGATGCTGTGTTGGGGATAATCTGAATCTGTCTGTCCCAACCAACTGGTTGAGTCGTCCAAATCAGCTCTTCAGCCGTGACCCCAGTTAGCAAGGGATCAAATCCCTGCCAAGAGTTGGTGTGACTGCCAGGAACGAAGTTCACCATTTGGTGGCCAAGATCAGAGGCCAATGCCTGATAACTGATTGAATCTGAAACGAACCAGAGGACAGGCAGGCCCTCCTTCCTAATCCTCTCAAGAACCCAAGATGGAGCGGAACCTCCAGCGACAACAACACCGGAAACTGCTCCGGATTGTGCCGCATTCCCAGCCTTTTCAACCTTCAGGTCAAGCGCCTGCAGCTTTTGCAAGAGTTTGTCGTTCTCACCGACAAACAAGACCTTGCCGCTTCGACCAGTTGGTTGAGCGGCTGTGAAGTCAAGGGCTTTTTGGATCGTGCCTAGGGCAGCAGGATCTTCTTTCATCTTGCTGCCAGCCAGCATCTGGACAAAGGTGAAGTGTCCTTGGCCGAACCTCAAGGTGCTTATCGGGGACTGGGCCAGACTCTGGGGCCCTCCGGTTGATGCAAGGCTTCTCAGGCCGCTTTTTCCAGATCTCTGAATCTGCTGATGTGCGGCGATCATGTCTTTCCCCCAGAACTTCAAAGAAGGCCAGTCCGGCAGGTCTGCAAAAGCCATGGTCGACATGTGGTCTGCCGTTTGAACGGGAAGACCAAGGGAAGCCAGAGACCTCTGCTCAAGAATCACAGCCCTGCCGCCCTGGGCCACAAACTGTTTTAGGATCGTGAGGTCCAGGGCGCTTGCTCCGACGACAGGGAGGCTTTCTGCCTCGGCTGGCTTCATGGGGTTAAGCAGTCCAGCCGCAACCACGACTGATGTGGTTTTTGGGTCCCGGCTTGAAAGAGCCATAAGGTCAGATGCCTTCTCGATCTGCACCAAGGTTCTTCCGCCAGACCCCTTAAGCTGACTCGTTTGAGGGGAGACTTCCAGAGGAAGGGACCGCTGGTCATGAACCTTCATCCCTTCAACCAGGATGACTTTCCCCCTCAGAACCTGCTTCGAGGTCACTTTGGGCAGGGGAAGGCTGAAGGTGAGGGTGTCGTTTTCGCCCGGGTTCAGTCTCACGGATTGAGAGAGAGTTGAGGCGCCAGGCACTTCAAGCTTCAGCACCATCTGCCTTGGCAGAGGCGAATCGTTAAACACGTCGTAGGCCAGTTCTAGCTTGTTACCGGCAAAGCCGCGCAGAGCGCGATAGCGGGGGAAAGCAGCAATAGGGTTGTAGAACTCAGTTTGGGCGGCCATCCCACCAGGATTTTCTGTGTCGATGCCGAAGCCAAATGCTGTCCAGGGGCTTAGGCCGGTCACACCGGCTCGACGGTAGGCAACTGTCTGGTCGTACCATGCTCGGTGACGGGCAGAGGAATTGAACTTGTCTTTATTGCTGTAGGCTTGGGGACCATAAAAGACCGAGCCGGGTGAGTAATCGCCGAAGGGGACCCAAAGGTATTCGCCAATGTAGAGCGGCTTCTTGCGATCCCAGTTGAAGGATGTGCTGGTGGTTCCCAGCATGCCGCCAGCGGCGTCAGTCTGTTTTCCAGTCCCCAGCCAGTCTGTGATGACGGGGTAGGCGTGCTGGGCCGGCAGTTCGTGGGGATAGTGCAGCCCGATCACATCGTATGCGCCGTCGGGATCGATGTCGGCTTCAAAGGTGACGGGACGTGTGGGGTCCAGTTGTTTGGCAAAGCGGGCCAAATCTCCCTGCTTCTTGGGAAGATCTGGGTCGCGAGACTGGTTGCCCATAAAGAGAATCTCGTTGCCAAGACTCCACATGATGACGCTGGGGTGGTTGAAGCTCCACTGGTAAAGGCCAGCAATAACTTCTTTGTAGTTCTGCCAAAAGCGCGGATCTTTGTAGGCGTACATGCCCGACCCGTCTGTGTACATGGGGCCCTCTTCAACCAGCATCAAGCCGATTTCATCAGCTATCTCCCTTACTTCTTTCTGCCATGGGCCGATATGTGGCCGGAAGGTGTTGGCGTTTGTTGCCTTTACAGCCAGCATGCGCCGTCTCAGCTCTTTGGGTTCTATGGGCAGTGTCGAAGGCCAAGTGCTAGTGGCCAGCAGGTTGCGGCGGACACCGTTGAGATAGAAGTTCGGTCCCTCGATATGGACCTCTCTAAAGCCAAACCTCACTTGAGACCTGTCCATCACCTGGCCACCAGGACCAGTTAGGTCGGCGATAAGGTGGTAGAGATGGGGGCTTTCTGGGCTCCATAGTTTGGGAGATTTGAAGGCTGAGGTAAGGCTCCAGGTTCCATCGGCTCTGACCTCAGCTTGGCCAAGATTCGTTACCTGCCCTGATTTGGACTTTGCCGAAAGATTGACCTTGCTGCCAGGCATAGATCCATTGGCCAAGCCTGTTACAGAGATCGTCCCCTTTTTGACGCTCGTCATGATTCTAAAAGCGGAATCAGTGAGATGAGAATCGGGTCGGACTCGCAGCCGCACGGGCAGAACGATCCCCATCGAGTCGGTGTAGCCTCCTACTGGCCAGATCAGTTTTCCGGCTCGGTCGGCATCGGTTGCTCCGGGAGGAGCAATGTAGCCGTCCGCATAGAGCTCCCCTTTGTCCGCGCAGCGAAGAGCGATTTCAACACTCTTTTTGCCCTTGACTGCCTGGGTGATCTCGATCTCGCGTGGTGAAAAGTTGTTGAACCAGCGGTCGACTTGGACTCCATCGACGAACAAAGTCGCTCCCTTGCCCGCAGAATCGAACTGGAGAAAAACCCTTCCTGATGCGGGGACATCCAGGGTGCGGCGGTACCAGATAACGGTACGCGGGCCAGGTGCAGGGACGAATTCAATGTTGGGCAGGTTCGCCTTCTGCCATCCCTGGGTTGGAACCTGGCTTGCCAGAGTGCTGGTGCGAAATGTCTCCCATCCATCCTTCAAGATAACTTCGGACCTTGTCGGCTGGGCCGTGAGAATCAGGGCGAAAATTGCGGAAGTCATCGTGTGCCCCTCACTGCCCAATAGCAAAAAGTACAGTTTGTGGGAGTGGTGCGGCTTTGCATCATGGCTGGCTCCTTAGTCGAAATTGACCTTGGTTCTTTGATCCACCCTACCACCGCCTCTTCTGGTTCATTGGCAGTTGAGAGGCAGAATGATACGAAGTGCATCAGTCCGAGGTTTTTCAATCTAGTATCCTTTGTTTGTGGCTGGCCTCGACTCTTATCTGCTTTTAGGGGGCCACCTGTTTTGAAGCCTGACGTTTTGGTGATCGGAGGGGGAGCGGCAGGGATTTTTGCCGCTATGAACGCAGCCCGACATGGCGCCAAGGTGCTGCTTGTCGAAAAGACCGATCGCCTCGGAACCAAGATTCTGATCAGCGGGGGAGGCAAGTGCAATGTCGCTCACGACGGTTCAATGGAAAGTGTCCTTAGGGCCTTCCGCCCAAACGAAGCCCGATTCATTCGGCCCGCCTGCCACCTGATGCCGAATCGCGAGATCATCAGCTTCTTCACCGATCGTGGACTAGAGGTTTACACCCGACCCGATGGCCGCGTTTTTCCTGTCTGGCAGACGGCAAAAGATGTTGTAGCGATTTTGGAGAATGCCTTGGCGGAAGCCAGAGTGCAGATTTGGCACGACTGCCCAGTAACAAGGGTTCTTTCAGAAGATGGCCAGGTAACTGGAATCGAGACCCCGCGCGGAATCATCGAGTGCCGCCATATCGTGCTCAGCGTCGGAGGTTCCAGCTATCCGAAAACAGGTTCAACGGGTGATGGCTGGCCATGGGCTAAAGAACTTGGCCACAGCATCGTCAAGGTGAAGGCGGCCCTGGCCCCCATGTATCTCGAACTCGACACAGAAGAACTGAAGGCCGGAATCGCTTTGCGCCATGTTCTGCTAAAGGCTCGTTTAGCAGGCAAGGAGATTGCTCGATGGAGGGCCGACCTGCTTTTTACCCACAAGGGGGTCAGCGGGCCAAGCGTTCTAGGAATCAGCCGTGTCGTCGCGGAGCGATTTCATGAAGGAGAGATCAGTCTGGAGATTGACCTTCTCTCTGATGAAACGTTCGAGACCCTTTCGGCTAACCTCAAGAATTGGGTAGCGGCCAATCAACGAAAGGGAATCACAACCTTCCTCGATGCCATTGTTCCTTCGAGGCTGGAGCCAGATATTTTGGCCGCGGCCGGCTTGGAGAATGTTCCTGCCCAGACAGTGGGGAAGAAAGGACTCAACCGTTTGGTGGAAGTCCTGAAAGGCTGGAAGATTGGAGCAGTACGAACCGTTCCTCTTGAGAAAGGCGAAGTCGTGGCAGGGGGGATTTCTTTGGATGAAGTCGATCCTAAGACCATGAGAAGCTTAAAGTGTCAAGGGCTTTATCCATGTGGTGAGATTTTGGATGTTGCTGGTCCGGTGGGCGGCTACAACCTTCAGGCTGCTTTTGCGACCGGGTTTCTGGCGGGGCAGACGGCAGCAGAAGATGCTTTGGCAGGTCGGAGTTAGAGGCTTGTAGATTATCGTTGGTGTTTGTTTGCCTTCTAAATGGTTTTGGTGCCCCGCTCTGGCCCGAGCCTGCGAGGGAAGGGCGGGAACGAGGTCTGTTTGAACAGGTCTTTCCCGGCGGCTTGGATCTTTGTCATTTCCCGCCCGACAGCAGGCTGATCGGGGCGGGGCACAGAGAATTCGCACAGGAAAGTCGACCAACTTTGTTCCTCAACCCTGCGAGGGTTGAGGCATAAGAAGCACGGCTCAAGAGGTCGTGGCACCTAAGGTCGGAGTGAGCCAATGCCACTGGCAGCGCCAGTGCTTCCATCAAGCAGCCAAGATCCAATCAAACCTGTAGCATCCTGTTCTGAGTGTTTCCCCAAATGTGGTTTCTGGGCGAAGCGAACCGGATGCCCAGAAACCGCCAAATCAAAAAGCCCCCGCCTGGAGAGGAGGGGTTTGGGGGTGGTCGATCTTGTTTTTTGCTTCTATAAGGATCATTCTCTTCTTCAGAAAGATCGAAGGCACCCGGGTGGGAGAGAGTCACGGCTACTGAAAGCGACAATCCCCTGAAGCCCAAGGCAGATTTAAGTTGACACCCAAATTAGACCCACTGTCACTTCTAGAATAGTGCTTACACTGAACCGTGAACTCATCCCTTCAAATTGCTGGAGAAACCCAGAAAAAGAGGGATGACTGATGGGCTTGAAGCCTGGATTTCACGGCATAGATATCCGCCCCAAGCTTCTCACTGCCGTAAAGGGATACACCTGGGCCAAGTTTTTTAAGGATCTTGTCGCCGGCCTCACGGTCGGCCTGGTCGCTCTGCCCTTAGCCATGGCCTTCGCCATTTCCAGCGGAGTCCCCCCGCAGTCAGGAATCTACTGCGCCATCTTTGCCGGGTTCATTATTTCTGCCCTGGGAGGATCCATGACTCAGATCGGAGGGCCAACCGGTGCCTTTGTCGTCGTTGTCTCTGGCATCGTCCAAAAGTACGGGATCGACGGCCTTTTCATGTGCACGCTCTTGGCCGGAGTGATGCTGATTCTGCTAGGGATTACTGGCCTTGGCACGGCGGTTAAGTTCATTCCGCGTCCCGTCGTCATCGGCTTTACCAACGGCATTGCCGTGCTCATCGCCTCGACTCAGATCAAAGATTTTTTCGGCCTAACTCTAGAAAAGGTTCCGGGCGAGTTTCTGCCTCGAATGCAGGCTTTGGCCCAATCGGCTCCGACTTGGGTGCCTATCGCTTTTGGCTTTTCGGCCGCCTCTCTAGCCCTGATTCTGCTGTTCAACCGATATCTGCCCAAGGTGCCAGGAGCGGTCGCTGCCCTCTTTATTGGGACAGGAATCGCCTGGGGATTCAACCTTCCGCTGGAAACCATTGATTCTCGATTCGGTGGAATCCCCGCCGGACTGCCCGCGTTCCATATTCCTTCCTTAAGACCAGAACTCATCCTGCCGCTGCTGGCAGCAGCACTCACCGTCACCATGCTGGGCGCCATTGAGTCGCTTCTTTCAGCTGTTGTCGCAGACCGCATGACGGGAGATGAACACAACCCTAACGCAGAGCTCTTTGCCCAAGGGGTCGCAAATGTAGTCTCGCCCCTCTTTGGTGGGCTGCCAGCCACGGGGGCCATTGCACGAACCGCCACCAACATTCGAAGCGGAGCCCAAAGCCCGGTTGCCGGGATGATCCATGCCTTGACTCTGCTTTTCGTTCTCCTTGTCGCCGCGCCCTTGGCTAAGCATATTCCTCTCACCGTGCTGGCTGCGATTCTCTTGGTTGTGGCCTACAACATGGGCGAATGGAAGGAGATTCCTTCAATCCTCAAAATGGGCAAGGCCGATATCGCTGTCTGGATTATCACTTTTGTTCTCACAGTGGTCGCTGACCTGACTGTCGCGGTTCAGGCGGGAATGATCTTGGCTGCTCTGCTCTACATTCAGAAGGTGACCAGCACGACAACGGTGACCGAGGTCACAGAAGAAGACAGGGAAGAGGGGGCGGTTCACAACCTCAGTGGGGTCGATCTGCCCGATGAAGTCAGCCTCTTTAGAATTCACGGGCCGTTTTTGTTTGGTTCCACCGACAAGCTCAAGGCCGTGACGGAGCATCCAGAGGACCTCGGCCACGTCGTCGCCCTGAGGCTGAGAAACATGAATGCCATCGACGCCACAGGGATCCATGCACTAGAAGATTTAGCGAAGAGGCTTAAGAAGGAGGGGCGCACCCTGATTCTTTGCGGGGCTAGAACCCAGCCAGCCCGATTGATTCAGCAGTCAAATCTTCCCAAGCTGCTCGGGACGGAGAACATTGTTCCTCACGTTCAAGCGGCCATAGCCCGAGCGAAAGTGATCCTGGCAAAAGAGCCGGAATAGGGGGCCCAAGACGATTGGGGTGGTTTTCCTGCCGGGCTCAGCAGGTTCATCCGCCATAATGATCCTTCTGGGAGGATCAATGTGGATCAACTCGACAATCTAGACTTTCTGCGCGTCACCGAAGCCGCCGCACTCGCCTCCGCCCGCTGGGTGGGCAAAGGCCAACACGATTCCGCCGACCAAGCTGCCTGCGAAGCCATGCGCGGGGAGCTAAGCCAAATGGAGATGACGGCCACAATCGTCATCGGGGAGGGGGAACGCGACGAAGCGCCGATGCTTTACATCGGTGAAGTTTTGGGCATGGGGGGAGACCCAAAGATCCAAATCGCCGTGGATCCCCTTGAAGGCACAAACCTTTGCGCCAACGGCACGCCTAACGCCATTGCCGTTTTGGCTGCAGCGCAGGAAGGCCATGGCTTTCTGCTTAATGCGCCTGACTGCTACATGGAAAAGCTGGTGGTCGGGCGAGACTGCGCGGGGATTGTGGATATCACCCTTCCGCCTCGGGTGAATGTTCGCCTGATGGCCAAGGCCATGGGAAAGGATGTTGACGAAATGATCATCGGCATTCTGGATCGTCCGCGCCACGAGGCCTTGATTCAAGAGCTGAGGCAGACAGGCTGCCGCGTGCACTTGGTGCCTGACGGAGACCTTTCTGTGGCCATCGCCGCTCTCGACCCTGATTCTGGAGTTGATGGATTGATGGGGATCGGGGGTGCTCCGGAAGGGGTGATCACGGCGGCTGCGGTGCTCTGCACCGGCGGCGAAATGCAGGGGCGACTGGTCTTTACGAACGATGAGCAGAGGGCTCGGGCCGATCAAATGGTTCCTGGTGCAGTGGATCGAGTCTTGATGACCGAAGATCTGGCGAGCGGCAGTGTGGTCTTTGCCGCGACCGGGATCACTTCGGGTGATCTTCTCAAGGGGGTCAGGTACTCGCGAGGGTTTGCTCGGACTGAGTCGATTGTGATGTCTTCGAAGACGGGGATTATCCGGCGGATCGAGACTCGGCATACCTCGAGTTCGGCTTCTCGGTAGGGAGCTTCCGGTTTTTCTGAAACATCGGTTTGGTGGCCTGGTTGAGCTCTGCTCAGCCAGGTGGCCGAAGGCCAGCTCTGAAAGGAACTATCAGTTGACTGAAGAATCCTAAGCACGGCTCAAGGAGCCGCGGCACTCCGCTGGAATCCCACGGTCGGGTGCCACCGGTCCTTGACCGGTGCTGATCAGGTTTGAAGACTTGACGGCTCCCTGATTACTGAATGGTTTTGGTGCCTCGCTGCCAGACCGGGGCACCGAGAAGTGAGCTGTGGAGACGTTTCCATTTCTCTAAAGCCTCAACCCTATGAGGGCTGAGGCATCAGAGTTCTTTCTCGGCTAGGCGCCCCGAAGAGAGTCTCTCTCGGGTGCCACCGGTCCTTGACCGGTGAAGTGTTGGTCTCAATCTGACCAGCTATCCTGCTCGACAGCAAGCTGATCGAGCAGGCCACCCCTGCTCTTGCGTAGTCCTAAGGTCGTGACCGCATCTCACAAAAGAGTCGCCGGATCGACGTCAATAATCAGCCTAGCCCCCGGATCATGGAGATCTTCAAGGGCCTTCTGAATCGGCTTGACATCCGCTCCAGGCTCCAACTTCAGCACCAAATGCCGACGCCACTGCCCCTGAATCTTCTCGATCACACAATCCACCGGGCCGAGAATCGTGGCCTCCGGAAGAGCCTTCGCCAGTCGTGATTTGGCCAGAGCCCCCATGCCATTCACTGCCTCAAGGTTTGGACCCGTGATGAGAATGTTGACCAGGCGACGGAAAGGGGGATAGCCGACTTCTTTGCGCTCGGCAAGAATCTCGTGGAAGATGGACTCGTAGTTGTGAGTCTGAGCGGCGAGAAGGGACGGATGATCCGCCTTAAAAGTTTGAATGTAGGTGACCCCGGCATGCTGTCCGCGACCCGCCCTGCCAGCCACCTGGCTGAGCAGCTGAAAGGTTCTTTCGCTGGCCCTGAAGTCGGGGACGTTGAGGCTGATATCTGCCGCAATGACGCCGACCAAAGTGACATTGGGGAAGTCCAGCCCTTTCGCCACCATCTGGGTGCCGACCAAGACATTCAGCTCGCCCGCTCGGAACTTGGTAAGGATGTCTTCCAAAGCGCCCTTGCGTCGCACCACGTCTCTGTCCAGACGCCCAACCCTAGCCAGAGGGAAGAGCTTCTTCACTTCCTCCTCAACCTTCTCCGAACCGACTCCGAGAGGCCGAATTTTCATTCCGCCGCACTGGGGGCAGCTGGTGGGGTGAACTTCCGTGTGGTCGCACTGATGGCACTTTAGACGGTTGTCCTTTTGGTGGTAGGCAAGAGTAACGGCGCAGTGAGGGCAGCCCCATTTGTGGCCGCACTGGCGACAGACCAAGAACTTAGCATAAGCCCTTCGGTTTAAGAACAAAATCACCTGCCGACCCTCTTTCAAAGTCGCCTCAATTGAAGCTGCGAGAGGGGGGGCAAAGGCGGAAGGCTGACCTGTTTTGTAGCCTTCTGTGAGGTCCAAGATCTTGACGTCAGGCAGGACAGCCTGGGCCGCTCTGTTCGGCAACCGAAGTAATTTCAGTCTCCCTTCCAGAGCATCGTGATAGGTTTCTATGCTGGGGGTCGCCGACCCCAAAACGTAGGGGCATTGGTGCAGTTCGGCCAGCATCTCGACAACTTTTCTGCCTTGGTAGCGGGGAGAATTCTCCTGCTTATAGCTGCCCTCATGCTCTTCGTCCATGACGATCAAGCCAAGTCGCGAGAGGGGGGCGAAGAGGGCAGACCGAGCTCCGAGAATCAGGGGCGCCATTCCACTCTGGACCCTCATCCAGTTATCCAGCCTTTCGCGGGGGCTGAGGGATGAGTGCAGAATGGCCACACTTCGGCCAAACCTTTCTCTAAGCTGAGCGATGACCTGGGCGGTAAGGGCGATTTCTGGCACGAGGTAGAGCACCTGCCTGCCCATCCTCAAGGCTTCAGCGGCGGTTCGGAGATAGACCTCAGTCTTGCCGCTGCCTGTCACCCCGTAAAGCAGAAAGCCTTTGGCCTCTCCTTTTGCGACAGCTTCGGATAATGCCGCAACAGCTTCGGCTTGGTGGGGGTTAAGCTGAGGCGGAACTCGAACGGGAGAGGGGCCCTCTTCCACTTCCTCAAGCAGACCGGCCTTGACCAAAGATTTGATTGTCTGGTCGGTGCAGCCGGCCAAAGCCTTGATTTCATCGGCAGGAAAGCTGGCCGCCTGGGTTCCCTGAAGCTGAAGCAGGGTCATGGCTTGGGCCGGTTTGCGTCGGCCCTCCTTCCGAAGAAATGTTTCAATCTTCAGTTCGTCGGCAGTCAGCCTCATGACTCCACCCAGCCGGGCTCTTGTTGAAGATGGAGTCAGGGATAGTGTTTCGTCGGCAAGGCCCTTAGTGACTAGGGCCCTTAAGGCGCTTTTAAAGCCCTTGGCGATTGGCTTGGTTTTTGTCTCAGTGACAGGCCCTTCTTTCATCACCTTCAGGCCTTCTTCCTGAGCGGCAGAAAGGGGTAGGGGAGATTCAGCCCCCTCAACTGGGGTCCAAGCTCTTACCAGCCTCTCTTGGATTCCTGGCGGAGTTGCGGGAGTAAGAGTCTCGCTGATGGAAGCTAAAAATTCTTCGGAAACCGAATGAATTAAGCTCAAAAGCTGAGCAGGAAGATCAAGCCCTAAGATTCTTTTATCCAAGGGTTTGAGTCGAGCCGGAGAAAAGCCAAGCTCTTCTTCGGTCACCTCTTTTATGTTCATGATCCAACCCATGATCCGCCTGGGGCCAAGCGGAGCCAGCCAAGCCTGGCCAGCCATAGCTTCGGCGGGGGCTCGGTAGGTGTAAAGGGCGTCTGCGCCAGCCGTCCTGGCATCAAAGGCCACTTCGGCGACACGAAAGAGGTCGGAGGAGTTGGACAGAAGAATTAGTCTACAGCATCCCCAAGACCTCAACCAATAGAAGACCTCTGCCCGCCATAATCGATTCAATGAGCGGACTCCTGCTGGATGCCGAGGGTATGAAGCGGACACTCGGACGCATGGCCCACGAAATCGTGGAATCCAACCAAGGCGCCGAGGACCTGGTCTGCGTGGGGATTCTGCGACGCGGCTGGCCCCTAGCCAAGCGCCTGGCCTTTGCCATCACCCAAATCGAAGGGGTAACCCTACCCTGCGGAAAGCTGGATCCCACCGCCAGCCGGGATGACCAAAAAGAATCGCACGGTTCTTTGACCGAGATTCCTTTTGCCATCGAGGGCAAAAACGTCATCTTGGTGGATGAGGTCATGTTCACTGGCCGTACGATTCGAGCCGCATTGAACGAGCTTCTGAAGCACGGCCGACCCGCCCGGGTTCAGCTTGCCGTTCTGGTAGATCGGGGCCACAGAGAGCTGCCGATTCAGCCGGATTTTGTCGGCAAGGCAGTTTCTACTCAGCGGTCAGACTTTATCGAAGTCAAATTTATTGAACTCGATGGTGAGGACGCGGTGATTCACCAAGAGAAGGAAACCCTGCCGTGAAGCGCTGCCTGCACGCCATTAGGCTTTTAAGTGAAGCTCAGATCAAAGAGCTTCTTGATCTGACTTTCTCGATCAAAGAAAATCATCTGGCGGGCAGGCCAGTGGTTCCGCCTTCTCCGAGTCAAACAGTCGGACTGCTTTTCTTCGAAAACTCAACCCGCACCAGGGTGGCCTTTAGTCAGGCTGCCAGCCTGCTGGGCCATAGCACCGTTCAATTCGGATCTTCCGGCAGTTCGATCAGCAAGGGAGAAACTCTCAAAGACACACTCCTCACCCTTGGTTTTGCTCAGCTTGATGCGATGGTCATCCGTCATTCCGCCAGTGGAGCCACGCAGATGGCATCGAAGCATTTCGGCGGGCCGATCGTCAATGCTGGTGACGGCCAGCACGAGCACCCGACCCAGGCTTTGGGCGACGCAGTGACGATTCTTCAGCACAAAGGAAGGCTCGATGGCCTTAAGGTCGCCATTGTCGGAGACGTGCTTCATAGCAGAGTTGCTAGAAGCAACGCATGGTTCCTGAGCCGCATGGGGGCCGAGGTTAGATTTGTCGGGCCGCGAACCCTCATCCCGAGCGCGACTGGATCTCTGCCCGTTCAAGTTTTTTATGATCTGCGTACCGGAATCTCTGGCTGCGATGTTGTCATGACTCTCAGACTCCAGAGAGAGAGGATGCAGGACGGCCTTCTTCCGAGCGGAGGCGATTTTGCCAAGCAGTATCAGATCAACCGCCAGACCATAAGGTCGGCGGCTCCTGAAGCGATCATCATGCACCCTGGACCTCTCAACCGAGGCATGGAGATTGACGACTGGGCGGCCGATGGCCCCCAAAGTGTGATCCTTGATCAGGTGGGCAATGGCATCTACGCTAAAACTGCGGCCTTGGCGTGGGCGTTGGGGGCAGATGCCCCGAAGGTAGGAGGTGTGGCGTGAAGATTCTTTTTAAGAACGGTCGGCTTCTGGACCCCAGCTCTGAACTGGACGTCGTGGGCAGTCTCGTCATCGAAGATGGCCAGATCATCGAGGTAGGTCCGGATGTGGACGAAACCGGCGCCGATGAAACCTATGACTGCCGGGGATTATGGATTGCCCCTGGCTTGGTGGATTTGGACTGTCGGTTGAGAGAGCCGGGGCAGGATCACAGAGAGACGATCCGCACTGGAACCATGGCAGCCGCCGCGGGTGGCTTTACCTCCATCTGCACGATGCCAGATACCTCTCCAGCTATCGATTCAGCTCCCCTTGTTGACCATATTATCGACAAAGCCGCCTCAACCGAAACTGGTGGCGTTTTCGTTTCTCCTCTTGGAGCTTTAACTAAGGGACAGCTCGGAGAGAGTTTGGCCTCCTATTCCAGCCTCAAAAGAGCAGGAGTCTTGGCTGTAACCGATGAGGGCCGCCCGACTCAGGATGCTTCTTTGATGCAGAGAGCCATGGCTCACTGTCTCCAACTCGATCTCGGACTCTTCGCCCACTGCGAAGACACATCGCTCAGCCGCGATGGGGCTATGAACGAGGGAGCCGTGAGTGCGATGCTGGGAGTGAAAGGCATCCCGCGCACGGCCGAGGATGTGATGGTCATGAGGAACTGCGCTCTGGCCTTAAACTCTGGCTGCCGCCTTCACATCATGAGGGTCAGCACCTGGGGAGCGATAGAAACAGTTCGTCAGTTTAAGTTTCTGGGGGCCCCCATTACCTGTGGAGTCCTTCCTCATCACTTCTGCCTCTCTGAGGATGCTGTGGGTGAGTTTGATGTCAGGTTCAAGGCATCGCCTCCTCTACGCACAATCGCCGACCTGGATATGGTTCAGGAGGCCTTGCATGACGGCACCATCGACTGCATTTCATCTGGTCACATGCCTTATGCGGGCTATGAGGTGGATGTGCCCTTCTCCGAGGCTCCTTTCGGGTTCCCTGGTTTAGAAACGGCTTTGGCGGTCACCTTGACTCACTTGACACAGAGAGGAGTCTTAAGCCCACTTGAAACGATTCGGCGTCTTTCAACCGCTCCGGCAGACATTTTAAGGCTGGAAGCGGGGAACCTGAAGCCAGGCGGCAGCCCCGTCGCGCAGGTGACTGTCATCGACCCCAACGTCGAGTGGACTTTTGATTCGGCCAGAACCTTCAGTCGAGGAAAGAATTCGCCCTTCCACGGAACCACCCTGCAGGGTAAAGCTGTTCTGACCTTTGTCGGGACGGAAATCTACCGCGATCCCCTCTTCGATTCTAAACGCCACTCAGCCTAAAGCTGGGGCAAATCAAGCCTATGCAATTTCGGCCAATCAGTCTCTCCTGCCTTCTGCTCACCGCTTCAGTCTTAATCGCTGGCGGCTGTCAGTCGGGCAAGCTTCCTGACCCCAATAGTGAGGAGGAGATTGCCAATTATCCAGAGATCATGATGAGAAATCTGGTGAATTGGAGAACTAGGCTGGACAGAAAAGTTGCGAAAAGAGAGCTGACTCCTCAGCAGAGAGACGCCATGATGGCGGAGAAAACTAATGAGTATCTGCAGCTCATTACCCCTCAGATGGCAACGGAAGAAAATGCCTGGATCTATGGCGATTTGTATAGAGATGGCGGCCGCTGGGAAGACGCTTATCAGCTTTATGATGCGGCAAGAAAAGCAGCCAAGACCGAAGACCGAAGAGTCAACGATAACTTGAGATTTGCCAGGGCGGCAGCAAAGCTTAAAAGGCACGATGAAGCCTTGGCGGCGGTGAAATCAACTTTTGATACTCCGCCAGAAGAAAAGGCTCCCATCCTGCCTGCAGTGCTCTACGAAGTTGTGCCGGCAGCAGAAGAAGACAAAAAAGCTCCTTATAAGGCCTACGCCCAGTTGGTAGAAGAGGCTATTAAGCAGCATTTGCTGACTCAAGTGGATGCCTCGACTGACCCTGGCAAGGCATTTTTGGGGGCAAAGCCGACTCACATCTCAAAGGCATGGTCCAAGGTCGTCAGTCTTTATCAGGCTGGTGGTGACTTGGCTGCTGCCAGGGCCGCGATTAAGCGGGCGGATGACGTGATGCGTCAATCGGCGGTCTTGTAAGCCCATCTGGCCCGGGACTGCACAGCCTGACTCGTCATCCTGAAGCCTGTGCCAGGTATTCGACTGATCGCCCTTGACCTTGATGGAACCCTGCTCAACTCCTCACGGGTTCTTTCTCAGACCAACATCCAGGCTCTTCAGGCCGCACAAGAGATGGGCTTCATCATGTGTCTGGCTAGTGGCCGGGCCATCAGCACAGTTGTCCCCTTTGCACAGGAAGCCAAGATTACTGGCCCTATGGTCACGGCTAACGGCGCCTACGTGGTTAACGAAAAAGGCGAAGAGATCATTCATAAGGGCCTTGAATCTCATGTTATTCAGTGGCTTTTGAACTTTGCTGATGACAGAAATCTGCATGTAAACCACTACCACAAGGGAACCATCACTATGAATCAGAACGGTGAATGGGCTGATCTTTATCGTGATAGAGTGGCATCGGATAAGGTAGATGTTTTGATTGGGAGCCTGGACGAAAGGGAAGCAACTAAGCTGCTTTATATCGGCCATAAATCTGACATGGATTTGATGGAATCTGAGGTGCGAAAGATACTGCCGGAGGGCTGGGCTGAGGTGGTGCGCAGCGAGGCAGAATACTTAGAGTTCCTGCCGACTGGAATCAGTAAAGGGTGGGGGCTTTCTCAGTTGGCCGGACATCTTGGAATCAAACAGGAAGAAGTGGCTGCTCTTGGCGACTACAGCAACGACAAGGAAATGCTGGAATGGGCTGGTTTCCCAGGAGCAATGGGAAATGCTCTGCCAGAAATTCGAGCCTTGGCCAAGGTTGTTGTCGGGCGAAACGATGATAGCGGAGCTGCCCAGTTTCTTAATCTGCTAATGGACCAGGCACGAAACGATTGATAGGTTCAAATCGTCCTGCTTTATGAGGCTGAAAATCAGATGCCTTTGTGGATTGACGGTACAATTACCAGCGTCTTTCCACGTAAGGGTCTGGCATGGATGCCAGCCTAGACCTTACAGGTTAAAACAAGGACAGCAGGGATGATGAAGACAAGACACGCACGGATGCGGGGAGCCTTGGCTGTGGCCGCAGCTTTTGGGCCCTTGGCAGCTTTCGCGCAGGCTCCAGAAATTCTAAGCGCGCTTGACGCTGGAAGCCGAGCCTTGGGAATGGGAGGCTCGACCGGAGCCACCGATGTCACTCCTCACGCCGCCCTTAGCAATCCGGCTGGCTTGGGCTACATCACCGCTCCCACAGTTTCACTTTCTGTCCGCAGCCTGCCTTCATCAGACAGCACTCTCTCGGGAAGTCTGGCTAACCCAGCCTATAACACAGAGAGAAGGTACGGCCGAGTCGCCTTCAGCCATCTCGGCTACGCCACCCCCCTCGGACGAGGCACTTTCGGAGTCAGCTACTCCATCGGTGGCTATCAGCTTGAAGACGCTGCCGCTGGTGTCTTGACTCTTCCCAACGGTCAAAGGGCAGGGAACTATCGCGGATTTACCAAGGCTCAGACCGACCTTTTCACCTTGGCCTACGGGCAGGCAACTAACAAAAGCTCCTTCGGGTTTGGTGTAGTTGTAGCCAACCAGCACCTGAATGACCGTGAAACCTACGGAGTATTCACCGGCAACAATCAAACCGGATCGGTGAATCGACAGGCTCTGGGCACAGCGCAAGGAATCGGCTTGATCGCTGGCTGGCAGGCAGCTGCAGGTGACAATGGCATGATCGGAGCCTCGATCAGGACGCCAATCAGCCTCAAGGGTGACGATGAGGTGACCAACCTTTACGGCAAGATTCCGGGCAAGGCGAGTCTTGGCTACGCTGGCAAGAGATTGATTCGTGCCGAGGATTACCTAACCTATGCTCTGCAGCTTGACTACCACTTTGGCGGTGAGAAGAGCGGCAGATTCGCCCGAGAAGATAAGCTAGGCTACGGGTTGGGGTTTGAATACAATTTCATCACTGGGGGCGCTCGCTTCCCACTACGGCTTGGCTGGCAGAGGCTTGAAGCACTAGGCATGGGCTTCTCGAACCGAGAAGGCTTCAGCTACGGATTGGGCTGGAGGCCAGAGAACGGAAGGTTCGGCCTTGATCTCAACTTCTTTAAAGACAACTCAGGAGGACCCGCAGATGCGGCATTGGGCATCACCTATCGGATTTCGAACTAATCTGGCCGCCAGAACCGCCGCCTTAGCGATTTTGGTTGTCGGCTGTGCCTCGGTTCAAGCCCAGGCATGGGTGGATAACTATGCCCAGGGGTTGAAGCTGGCAAAGGCCAACGACTGGCCCATGGCTCGTCAAGCCTTTTTGAGCGCCAACCGTTCTCGTGGTGGAGACACGTCTGAAGCGACGAGGCTCCCTGGCCCGATCACTGAACCCAGGGTCTGGCGCGGAGGAGCTCCCTACACCCCCAGGTTCGCTGCCGCCTACTGCGCCTGGCGATGGGCTTTGGAAACCAGCGAATCTGAAGAAAGAAAGAAGCTTTTGACGATAACCTTGGAAGAATCAATGGCTCTTCTACGGGCTGGTCAAAGATCTTCTGAAGCCTATGCTTTGGTTCTTCAGGCTGGCGCCCTTCTGCGCGATGAAGCTTCTGATGCCTTTGCCAAGGAAACCTGGACCAAGAATCCAACCATCAACTGGAAGGTTGATACTGAGGTCATCACCCCTGAAGATCGCCTGCTTGCCGATAACGTGAGGGCTCAGCTGCAGGTTTTGGCCCCCTCCAACAGTCAGAACGATTCTGCGGCTCCAACAGGCGGCACTACAGCTCCGACTCAAGATAAGCCACCCAAGACAGAGCCGAAGCCAAACGTAAAGCCCGAAGTTAAGCCGGAAGTAAAGCCAGAGGTCAAACCAGAAACCAAACCTCCGGCTGGTCAGGGAACAAGACCGCCGCGAGCCACACCTCCGGGTGTTGCAGACACGGGAACTGGCCGACCTCGCGACCCTGTCACGAATCCACCCGTGGCGACGGTTGGTGCCCCAGGCACGATCACAGCCATCAAGGCCGCTGACCTCAACCAGCAGGGAGCCCCAACTGGCGAAATTGCTCCGGTTGAGACTAAGTTTGCGCTCCTTCTTGGTACATCTCAGTCAAGTTTGACTGAGACTCGTCAGGCGTTTGGGGCAAGCGATGCCGCCCTGATGAAGAAGACTTTGGTCGAGCATGCTGGCTACCCGGAAGCCAACATTGAAATGCTTTCTGACCCCACAGCGGAACAAATTCGCATGGCCGCCGAGAGTTTGGCCGAGAGAATGCCAAGCGGCGCCACGCTCTTTTTGTTTTACAGCGGTGGTGCCATTAACCTTGGCGGAATCGACTATCTGGCCGGATCGGATACGACAAACCTTTATCAAACCGGCACCATGGTTCGAAAGGATGCCCTTCTTGGCACTTTCACCCGCAAGGGGGCAAGAATCTTCTCCTTCTATCAGGTTGCTCGTCCACTTCTTGAAGGCAGAGTTTTTGGCAGTCAGGTTCCAACTGGTGGATCAATCAGTCAGATGTTGGGGACCCTGGAAGGGGGAGCTGCAAGTTCAGTTTTCGTTGACGGTCGGGAAGTAGGAATCTTCGCGCTTGGCATCACCAGGGTGCTGGAGCAGCTGAGGTCGAACTCAATCCCGATTACAGAGTTTGCCTGGCAGGTTTTTTATTCCATGAGAGGTGGCCGAGCTGGCTTGGGTGCCATCCAGACCCCTACTCTGCCTGTGCTGATTCTGCTTGAGTCAGATTCTAGGTTCTGAGATTTGGTTGGCCAAGCGTAAGCCAGTCTTGGGTGCCACCGGTCCTTGACCGGTGACTTGCTGTTTTCTGAGCAGCCCCTTCACGGATTAGGGAGCCGCAGCATCCGAGGTCCGATTTTTCAGAAAGGGTGACCGGGGATGGCTTGAAAGGCAGCCCCTGGGAAATAAATAACTTCCACATTCTTTCTTTAATCAATCGTGCGTGGGATGCCCCTTTCGATTGGCTTGCTGTCAAAGGGAATTGATCAAAGTCTCGACCACCCCTGAACCTGTGCCACTGGCATCGCCAGTGCTCTAACGGATCACTCCGATGAGACTTCTACCGGCTTGAAGGCCTGATCCTTTGCGAAAAAGCACTGGCGCTGCCAGTGGCACTAAGTTCATTGCCTGATATATTGATTCAGGTGGAGCCTCTGCTCTCAAGCCTTTCAAAAGATGAGGCTCCACCTATTCATGGAATCTCCTACTTCCGAACAGAACTCTTCCGGGGCTTCTTCAATTCAAGAATCAGGGCTGTCAGCAGAGGCCGCCAGTCCGCAGGTTTGGATGATCTATCCACCCACAGGACAGGGCTCTTGAGGAGAAAAAAGAGGCCGTCCGCTGAATTAGGCTGGAGACTCCAGAGTGTTGTTTTGCCTTTGCCACCCTTGCCAAGAGCTGGCTGGGGACCGCCAAGGAGGGTCTGAATCTCAGAGCTGTTAGAAAGCAGCCATTCTCGGATATCTCCGTAGGCATCTTCAAGCTGAAGAGTCGGGCCACCCTTTTGGGCAGCATCCAGTACAAGCTTAAAACCCTGCAGAACCTTGCGAAGCTGGTCAGAAAAACTGACGGCAGGCTTGGCTGAAAGCTGGGCTAAATCATCTTGAGTAAAGGGGAGAATGGGGGTCATTCTTGTCGCCTCTGCACGTAGTTGACCCTAAGGTCACGGACGATGTTTTGAATCTGCCTCTTGTCTTCTTCCGAATCCAGTTTGGGCAGAATAATCTCCGATAGGGCGGCTACGGCATCAATGGCGAGCTTGGCTTCATCGAGGTTGGGCTCTAGCTTGCCTGTGGACATATCGGGCTGCAAACCCATTTTCTGCCAGGCAAGGGCGGTCATGAAATCGACCGTCTCAAAAAGGACGGTGGCCACGCTGATGGGCTGTGGGACTTGATCCTGGCTCATCGCTCAACTTTCTAGACGCCGTAAACCGGCGTTCCGACTCACATTCTATCTAGTGTTCTTGGGCCAAAGAAATAATCTTTTCTGCCACCTGGTCTGGCGATAGCCCAAATGTTTCTAACAGGGTCACATCTTCCCCCAGAGCCAGGGGAGAATCGGCGCGTGTGTAGTCGCGGTAATCCCGAGAAATCACGTCCAGAACCACCTCTTGGAGCGACATGCTGGCCCCTCTATCGCTCAATTCAACCCATCTGCGCCTTGCCCTTTCTTCGACGCTGGCGGTGAGAAAGATCTTCACCTGAGCTTCGGGCGCGACAACGGTTGTTGTGTCGCGGCCTTCCAAAACACAGCCGCCTTGGGCGACCAGAGCCTTCTGTCTCCGCACTAGATCTCTTCTAACAGAAGAATGGGTCGAGACCTTGCTCGCTGCCTGACTTACTTCTGGGGTGCGGATTGCGTCCGTTACGTCTTCGCCGTTGAGCAGAACTCTTTGGGGATCGCCAGGTTCAAACTGGATGTCAATCGTCTCGCCCAGTTCCGAGGTGGAATGACTGTCCTCTAGGTTCAATCCCGCTCTCAAGCAGGCGAGTCCCACACAGCGGTACATCGCACCCGTGTCAAGCAGAGTCAATCCCAAAGCATGGGCAGCCATTCGCGCAACTGTCGATTTTCCTGCTCCGGCAGGGCCATCTAGCGCGACAACAAGATTAGGAGTTTTGAGAAGTGAGCTCATCGAGGTGCCTTAAAAAGTTGGGGTAGGAGGTGTCGATTGACTCGGCGCCGGAGATAGTGGTTTCTCCAGATGCGATCAGACCGGCGATGGTAAAGGCCATGGCAATGCGGTGGTCTCCGTTGGCATCCACCTCTGTCCCGGTCAGGGGAGTCGGGCCATGGATGACCATGCCGTCATCTTTGGCTTCAATTTTGGCTCCCATTCGGGTCAGAGCATCGCAGACCAGCGCGATGCGGTCGCTTTCTTTCACCTTGAGTTCAGCGGCATCGCGAATGACTGTCGTGCCATGACATTGAGTAGCGAGCACTGCCAGAACCGGGATCTCATCGATCAAGCGGGGAACCAGGCTTCCAGAGATGGTGAAGCTGTTTGGCCTTTCTGTGTAGTTCAGGGTAAGGCTGGCGGATGGCTCTCCAAGCTCTTCCCGAGAGTCCCCTTGAACAACAGAGATTCCCGCTTCGGCGAAGACATCGAGAATTCCGGACCTTGTCGGGTTCACTCCCACTTCCTTGAGGGTCACCTGCGACCCGGGAATCAAGGCTCCAGCCACCATCCAAAAGGCTGCCGATGAAATATCGCCAGGAACGCGGAAGGCAAATCCTCCCCATGCCGCTCCACCCTTGATGCCAAAGGTGGTTTCGCCATCCTGCAGAATCTCGGCCCCCAGGGCCTTGAGCATCAATTCTGTGTGGTTGCGGCTGAGGGATGGCTCAGTTACCCAGGTTGTGCCTTCTGCCCTTGAACCTGCCAGAAGAACGCAGGTTTTGACCTGAGCACTGGCGACGGGACTCTGCCAGTGAATTGCCTTGAGGTTTCGGCCCGAAAGTGTGAGGGGTGGCTTTTCGCCCGTGATGCTGGCCCCCATTGCAGTTAGGGGATCCACGATCCTTTTCATTGGGCGGCGGCTTAGGGAAGAGTCTCCGATCAAGGTCGCTTCGATGCCGGGCCTTGAGGCCAAGGCACCTGCCATCAGTCGCATGGTGGTTCCGCTGTTGCCGCAGTCCAGGGGGCTATCTGGGCTCGTCCAGACGCGGGGGCGGACGATGATGGGTCCATTAGGCTGACGAACCACCTGGGCGCCCAGAGCCTGAAGAATGCTGGCCGTGTGAAGGCAGTCTTCGCCTTCCAGCGGCATTTGAATAATGGAATCTGCCTTGCCGGCCACAGGGTAGCTTTCGACTGCGCCAGGGCCATCAACAGCAGGGATGGGCTCATCGTCACCAGGTTCGGCTAGAGCGGCAAAAAGCAGAGCTCGATGAGTGAGAGATTTATCCGAAGGGGGGCGGATGCTTCCTCGAAGCGGCCCTCTGGAATTGATCCTCAGCACCCTCGACATGACCCAAATTGTGCCTCTTTCGCGGTAGCCTGTAAGGGATGGTCCCCGAACTCATTCTTACTCAAGGTCTTTCTCAGAGCCTTACCCTCGCTCGAGTTCAGGATGGCAAGCCAGCCAAGTGGAAGACCGAAGTGGAAATCGGCCGGGTTGGCAGCAGCCTGATGGTGCGTTTTACATGCACCGACGAAGATATTTGGTCCACCATGACCGAGCGCGATCTGCCTCTTTACGATGAGGAGGTGGTGGAGATTTTTCTGGCCCCTGGCGATGCCGACCCCCACGAGTATTTTGAGTTTGAAGTGAACCCCTTGGGGGCACTGTGGGATGGCAGAATCACATCACCAAACCTGAGCAGGGACGGGATGGAGAGTCACCCGGAATGGGACTGCCCTGGTCTGACTTGGTCTGCCTGGATGGATGAAGGCCAGCAGGTTTGGGGTGGGGAACTGCTGATTCCTTTGAACGAGCTTTGTGGCCCGGCGATTCCAGATGTCTGGCGGGTTAACCTCTATCGGATTGAAAGACCTCAGTCTGGCGGTACGGAGTATTCGGCATGGTCGCCGACTTTGGTGAGTCCGGCAGATTTTCATGTTCCAGCAAGGTTTGGTCGGATTAGGTTTGTGTGAGGTTGGTTGTGCCCTTTCCTGCTCGATAGCAGGCTCATCGTGTTGGCCACCCGGTTTTCTCTAAGTGCGAAACCATTGGTCTCCAAACATAATTGATTTGTTTGTGCGATGTGCTGGAAGGGTGCCACTGGTCCCTGACCAGTGCAGAACGAATAACTGTTTTCATCTCCCGCCCGACAGCAGACTGATCGGGGCGGGGCACCCCACCAGTCAGAAGTAGGGAAGTCTAATCGAAACTATTCATTCCTGGCTTAGCGAAGCTAAACCAGGCCAACCATCATCTGCTCTTGACGATAGGGGTTGAAAGAAACAAAAATCACCCGTCAGGAAAGAATCCTGACGGGTGATTTGTTGCCCGGACAACCAGACTTAGCCCTTGAGCCTGGAAGCCAGCTTGCCGAAGGCGGAAGCCCCGGCGTAGACGGCGGTGCCGCCCAGCATTTCTTCGATTCGAAGAAGCTGGTTGTACTTGGCAACTCGGTCGGTGCGGTTGGGAGCGCCAGTCTTGATCTGTCCGCAGTTGGTGGCGACAGCAAGGTCGGCGATCGTTGTGTCTTCGGTTTCGCCCGATCGGTGGCTCATAACTGAGGTGTAGCCAGCACTCTTGGCCATATCCACGGCAGCCAGAGTTTCGGTAAGGGTGCCGATCTGGTTAACCTTGATAAGGATGGAGTTGGCTGTATCGTTGGAGATTCCGCGACCCAGTCTCTCGACATTGGTGACGAAGAGGTCGTCGCCAACGAGCTGAACCTTGCCGCCCAGGGCTTCGGTAACCAGCTTCCAAGAATCCCAGTCGTCTTCGGCAATGCCGTCTTCGATTGAAATGATTGGATACTTATTGCTGAGTTCGACCAGGTAATCAACCTGCTGGGCCCCGGTTAGAACGTTGCCATTCTTATAGTTGTAGGTGCCGTTCTCGAAGAACTCGGTGGCAGCGGCGTCTATTCCGAGCCAGATGTCCTTGCCTGGAGTGTAGCCTGCCTGCTGAATGGCTTCGGCGATGTAATCGAAAGCCATGTCCTGATTCTCAAGGTTAGGAGCGAAGCCGCCTTCGTCACCGACTCCAGTGCCAAGTCCCTTCTTCTTGAGGACCTTTTTGAGGGTGTGGAAGACTTCGGCGCCAGCCTGCAGAGCATCGGCGAAGGTATCGAAGCCCACAGGCAGAACCATGAATTCCTGGAAATCAACGTTGGAATCAGCATGCTGTCCGCCGTTGAGAATGTTCAGCATGGGGACGGGCAGAACGCGAGCTGAGGTTCCGCCAACATAGCGGAAGAGGGGCTGCTCGGTGGCCTGGGCAGCAGCCTTGGCAACGGCGAGAGAGACACCAAGAATGGCATTTGCGCCGAAGTTAGCCTTGTTGGGGGTGCCATCCAGCTCGATCATCATCATATCGATGCCGACCTGTTCGGTGGCGTCGACTCCGACGATCTCAGGAGCAATCTTTTCGTTGACGTTGTCGACGGCCTGTCGAACGCCCTTGCCGAAGTAGCGGTCGGGGTCGCCATCTCGAAGCTCTACAGCTTCAAAAGCACCGGTGCTCGCTCCGCTAGGAACAGCAGCTCGGCCAAGCGAGCCATCTTCTAGCAGGACATCGACTTCAAGTGTGGGGTTGCCTCGGCTGTCAAGAATCTCTCGTGCAAGGATGTCAATAATTTCGGACATGGTTTCTGCTCCTAGAACCCCCAGGATATCCCGCTAAGCAGGGCAATTCGGTCCCCAGGCCCAGTCAAACGGCAATCAGTATGCGTTTGTCAAGTCTCTCTGGCCCCATCATGCGGTCAGCTAAGCTAATGACTTGGTAAGATGACCCGTAGCGGTCATCATGCGAGAGAATTACACGCTTCACAAGCTGCACTCGCTCACCGGCATTCTTCCGGTCGGCTACTACCTTGTTCAGCATTTGGCGTTGAACAGCTTTACCCTGGCCGGACCCCAGTACTTTAACGGGGTCATCCACTTCTTCGAGGGGATTCCGAAGCACATTTTCTATCCCATGAAGTTTGGGGTCATTTGGGGCTGTCTCATTTTTCACGCTCTCTACGGCATTTTTATCGCCGCACGTGCAGAACAGAACCTGACCAAGCCAGCTTACAAGTACAGAGAGAACAGCTACTACACCTGGCAGAGGGTGACGGGAATCATCGCCTTCTTCTTTCTCTGTTACCACATGGCTTCAACCTCTGTGGCAACCATGGCAAAGGGAAGTCCGGAAGGAGTCATCACTTACGAAGTCTGGGCGGACAAACTGTCTGCTCCTTTCTTGGGGATCCCTTTCTTCTTCTTCATGGTTTATGTGATCGGAATCACCACAAGCGCCTTCCACTTCAGCTACGGCCTGTGGCACTTCTGCATTAGGTGGGGAATCACGATCAACGAGAAGGCGCAGATGACAATGGCCAAGGTGGCAAAGGTCAGTTTTGTACTTATCTCACTTCTGGGCATCGGCGCTTTGGCTGGATTCTTTATTCACAAGCCAGAGGCGGAAGCAGTTGAAGCCAAGAAAGCTCCAGCCGTCACCGCTGAATACAGACCTCAGTAGTTCGCCTGTCGGTCAGCTTTTAACGGCCGGATCATTATTTGATCCGGCCGTTTTGCTCTCTTTGGGGTTAGGTGATTGGCTTCTGCCTCCGAAAGGAGTTTACGGCCACCATGACTAAGCCAAGGCTTGTTAACAGTCCACCTGGAATCAGCCAGGCCATGTTATAGCCGCTTGATGTGCGCTTTGGTGTTTTGGCAGCTTTGGTATCTGCTTCCAAACCCTGCCACTTTATAGAGGCTGTCTGCCCGGGGACTCGAATGTCTCGGACATAGGAACCAACCTTCCACCTCTCCCATAGAGGCTTCGGCGCCTTTTCGCCAGAGATCTCGACTGGCTTGTACCAAACCTGCTCAGACACAAGCGAGCCGTCAGGACGCAGTCTCTTTAGAACAAGGCTGCCATCCGCCTTCTGGCTATAGATTCCGATTCTGATCCACTTTCCTCCTGCGTAGAAAAAGTCGTGGATCTCATCGCCTTGTGCAGTGACCTTGTGCGATTTTTCATCGTTGATCTGTACCAGTCCATAAGCTTGATTCCTTCCTTTTTCGAGCAGATTTTTAAAGACCGCTTCAGGCTTTCCTGAAGAAGTTAGAAGGAGTCTTTGACCAAGGGGCAGGTACTGATTCAAGGTTTGATGTGTGCCTAGGCTCCCCATCTTCTCGGTCACGTTGAAGTAGTGCTCTTCATCCCAACCGTGCAGGCGCTTGCGAGCCTTTCCTCGCAGCCAATCTGGACTAAGTTCCACAAGTTCTGTATAATCTTTGTTGGTAAAGATTCTTACATCGAGAGTGGTTGAGAAGCCTTCCTTTTGGTTTCTTTCCTGCGCCTTGCGGTCAGGAGAACTTAATCCCTCGGGCAGTTTCCAATCTTTCAGGCCGGAGTACCGGGTCGAAACCCGGTACTCGAGCCACTCAGCGTGAGCTGATGCTGCAAGACTGAAGACTGTCACAGGGAAAATCAGCCAGAGCAGGTTCTTGCCCATCTTGGCAAAGCTCCTGATTCAATAACCTGACCCGTTCCACAGATACAGCTGCCACCGGTACTCGGCGCACAGTAGAATTTGTCAAACGGCTGATTGGTCCAATGGAAGGGGCTCATGGTGCATCCGTCACCTCCAAATTCACAGTGGAAATTTGTTACGTAGGAAATCTGGCATTGTGATGGGTTCACGTTACAGGGTCCTACACAAGGTTGGATGTCCTCGTAAAACTCTTCGACGCAGGAGTCGAAGGGGCCAGCTAGGGCACCAAAGCAGATAGTCGTGGCCGCAAGGGCAAAAGTGACACGAATGGCTGATGTTAAGTTCATTATTTTCTCTAACTCCTAAGGGGAAAAGTCTGGAAGGGGGTTTCTGGTGATTCTCCAGCATAGGCACAGGTGCAGGGCTTGTTATCAAATAGCTTGTAGCTATCCCATTTGATGCTGCCGTCTGTACGGGCTGCGATGGAGCCGCCGTTATCGATATCTGCTAAAAATCTGCCGTCAGAAGGCATCAGATCATGCTCTTTCGCATACTGCCTGTCATGGCAGCCCAAGCTCCAGGTTTTATGAATCCTGAATCCTGTTCTGTTTTTTAGTTCTGTTGCTTGAAAGATTAGATAGGGGTTCAGATCTGAGTTAAGGCTCTCTGATGCTTCGGATCTCATGAGGCATTGATTCAATGAGTATCCAATGTGGTGGCTAAAGACATCGTTTGTTTTGGTGTCAGCTTTGTCCGGATTAGCCAGATTTAGAGCAGTTTGGTTGATCGGACCAGGCAGAATGATGTTGTGCCATTCTGTGCCTGTTCCGTAGGGAAAGAGGGGAAGTCCTCCGTCATTGTTGGCGGAATAGTGGAGCAAAGCGGCTGAAAGCTGCCTTAACTGCGAAACCTTCACCGTTTGTCTGGCTTTCTTCTTTGCCTCAGCAAAGTGGGGAAAGAGCATGACCGAGAGGAGAAGAATGATCCCTATGGTCACCAGAAGCTCTATCAGACTGAATCCGCGGCAGACCACTTTCATTTCTCCAAAACCTTGAGGGTATAGGGGAAAACTTCCAGTCGAACTTTATCTTCAACTTTGTACTGCAGTGTCGCAGCTTTTTGAGCCGTCCGCAGAGGCAGATGATCTGTCCTTATCTCAACTTGCAGCTTTCTGTAGGAAAAAGGAGGAACGTCCAGCTTTTTTGGCAGAGTGCAGCAGTCACCAAGATAAGTGACCGATATGGGTTTGCTCCTTAAATTCCATATCCCTAGAGGTAGAAGCGCTGGTTGGCCTTTGACAGCTTCTATCTGGCCTGGCAGCTGCACAGGATATGGTGGGAGTGAAAAGGTGGCTGAAGCCACCCCGACTATAACAAAAAATAGTCCTAAAACTATTGGCTTAAATCTCACGAGCCGAGTATGGGCAGGCAGCTAGACCACTTAGCAAGGGGTTGATGCAGTTTTTTTAGAAAAACTCCGCAAACAATGAAAAGTTTGCCTTGTGACCTTATCCGAAAGATGGATCAGCCAAGTCAATCACAAAAAGAAGAACTTCCTTACAATTCTGCTTTATCTTCAAGCAGAGACAGTTGTAATTTTGATTAAGATGTATAAATTCTGAATTAGGCAGAGAGGAAATCCAAAGGAATACCGCTGATTGCCAGCAATGCAGCGAGGCCAAACAAAACGATCGTCGCCAAGATATGGGGATCGCTGAATAGAAGGCTCTCGGGCTCTCCCCCTTCGTTTTCTGTGAAAGTCAAAAAGAGATAGCGTGCAATGCCGTAGATGACAAAGGGAGCAGTCAAGATCAGCCCCTTGTGCTCCTGAGCGTTCTGGCTCTGAATGGCATAGACACCATAGGAGAGGGCTGCCATTGAGGCTGAAAAAACCACCATCGCGTCCAAGATGGGCTGTGTATAGCTTTTGAGGGTTGGCCTAGACTGAAGCGGGTCGTGTTCCTCGCTCATCAATTCGCTGCGTCGCTTGGCAAAGCCAAGGCAGAGAGCCAGGGCACCTGTGCAGAAAAGCAGCCATCCAGAAATTGTCACCGAGATGGCAACGGCGCCAAGGGCGGCTCTCATCACAAATCCAGACCCAAGAACGAAGACGTCTAGAACTGGAACCCTTTTGAGGCCGAAGTTGTATCCGGCCTGGACGGCCAGATAGAGCAGGACTCCCCACCCAAAAAGCGGCTTAATGACAAAAGCGATGCCCAGGCCAACTGCAGCACACAAAATGGCAAGAGCAATGGCGGCGTTGGGTGAAACTTCACCACTGGCTATGGGTCGAAGCTTCTTCTTGGGATGGTGCCGATCTTTTTCTGCATCGAGCAGGTCGTTGACGCAATAGACCGAACTGCTGGCCAAACATAGGCTCACAAAGGCAGAAAGAGTCACTGCCAAAACGGGCAGATGCAGCAGCTGTTGGGTAAAAAGCGGAGCTGCCAGGACCAGAAGGTTCTTTGTCCACTGCTTTGGTCGTAGCAGTCTAAGTGGTCCGGGCAGGCTCATCCCTACCTCGTATTATGGCTAGGATGGCTAAGATTCTTAGCCCGAAGCCTAGATTTGCTCCAGAGCAATCGCTATGGCCCCCAAGAGCAGGCTGACTCATAAGCTAGAATGGGCTTCATGTGCGGCATCGCTGGCTATATCGGACCCCGCAACGCAGTCGAAATTGTCTTCGACCAGCTGAAGAGACTTGAATACCGGGGCTACGACAGCGCTGGTGTGGCTTACCAGACAGCCGACCGGATTGGAATTCTGAAGAGAGCAGGCAAGCTCGTTGGGCTTCAGGCACTGCTGGAAGAGCATAAGCCAACGGCAACCACCGCTATTGCCCACTCCAGATGGGCAACCCACGGCGGACCAACTGATCGCAACGCTCACCCCCATTACGATCAGTCGGGCAAGATCGCTCTGCTTCACAACGGCATCATCGAGAACTTCTATGAACTGAAAGAAGATCTCATTCGGCAGGGCCACACATTCCAGAGTGAAACAGATACAGAAGTTGCCGCCCATGTGATTGGCGAGGAATACGCCAAGGGAATGAGCCTTGAGGAAGCCGTTCGAGCTGGAATCAAGAGAATGAGAGGGGCATTTGCCTTCGTTGTTCTTTGCACCGATGAGCCAGAAACCATTGTCGCGGCCCGAAGCGCGAGCCCGCTGGTTCTCGGAATCGGAGAAGGCGAAAACTTCCTCGCCAGCGATATCCCCGCCCTGCTGCCCTACACCCGGCAGGTGGTCATCATGGAAAACGACACGATGGCTGTTCTGACTCGAGACGAAGTGCGAGTCACTACTCTCGAAGGCAGCCCCCGTAAGTTTGACGTCCAGACTATTGAGTGGGATATCCAGGCCGCCGAGAAGGGAGGCTACGAGCACTTCATGCTCAAGGAGATTCACGAACAGCCAGACGTCATCCGTCAGTGCCTGGCCGGAAGAATTCACCCCGATGATAGAGTGAGGATCGAAGGAACCTTCAGTGACTCTGTCTGGCAGGAAATCGATCGAGTCAACATCATCGCCTGCGGCACGGCTTACCACGCCGGACTCATGGGCAAGAGACTCTTCGAAACCATGCTCCGCCTTCCAACTGATGTCTTCTTCAGTTCGGAATTCCGCTATGGCGACCCTCTGCTGTCACCCAAGAGCCTGGCCGTCTTCATCAGTCAGTCGGGCGAAACGGCCGACTCTCTGGCGGCTCTGATGCTCTGCAAACAGAGAAGGATTCGAACGCTGGGAATCGTCAACGTGGTTGGCTCATCCATCGCCCGCGAATGCGATAGGGTCATTTACACCCAAGCCGGACCAGAGATTTCAGTTGCTTCGACCAAGGCATACATCGCCCAGACCATTGTTCTAATGACTCTGGCCTTGCATATTGCGAATGTGAAGGAAATGCCCGGAGTCGCAGTCGAAAAGATTGCTCTTGATCTGAGGCTCATGGGAGACCATGTTCAGACCATTCTCGAAATGGAAGACAAGATCAAGGCCTTTGCGGCTGAGTTCAAAGATACGAAGCTGGTCTTCTTCTTGGGTCGCAACGCCGATGCCTGTGTCGCTCTGGAAGGCGCACTGAAGCTTAAGGAAGTGGCTTACATCGGCACTCAGGAATGCCCTGCCGGTGAAATGAAGCATGGCCCTCTGGCACTCATTGAGCCGGGCGTCTTGGCTGTCTTCGGTGCCACTGACCAAGATGTTCGAGAGAAGCTGATCAGCAACATCAAGGAGATTCAGGCCAGAGGCGGAACGGTCTTGGCGGTCACGACTGAGGATGATAACAGTCTCAAGAGTGTTACAGAACACGTCTTAAAGGTGCCAAAAACCTCGTCAAATTACCTGAACGCTGTACTTTCCGCCGTACCCTTGCAGCTTCTGGCCTATTATATGGCTAAGGAAAGAGGCTGTGAAATTGACCAGCCTCGGAACCTGGCTAAATCGGTCACGGTCGAATAGTCAGTTCCCCTTTGTTTCAGCATTGGGCCTGAGCTTGCCGCTTGGGCCCGTTCTGGAATGAAACTTGCAGAGAGGGAACCAAACCGACCATGGGAATCGTGAGGCAGGAATGGGAATCAGCTGTTGTGAAAAAGGCTGTGTCTGAACCTCTGCTTGGTGCGACCCAGCAAAGCTCTCAGTTCGATCCAGACTCTCAAGTTCCGACACTTGAAGGGGGTGAGGAATTGAGTCAAGTTTTGGCCGGATGGCCTTCTACATCCGCCGCGCAGATGAACCTGCCGGTGAAGCCGCGATTGGTCGCTTATCGAAAGGTCAAGCGAGTTCTCGACGTGGTGGCAGCCAGCATTGTCATTCTGCTGCTTTCTCCCCTCTTCCTGCTGCTGATCCTTGCGGTCAAGCTCACAAGCCGCGGACCCATTCTTTACGTTTCAAAGCGGGTCGGGCTCTGCGGAAAGGTGTTTGACTTCTACAAGTTCCGTTCGATGTACGTCGACGCTGACCAAAAGCGCGTAGCTTTGGAGCAGGCGAACGAGAAAGATGGCCCCATTTTTAAGATGAAGCGTGACCCGCGAATCACCCCAATCGGGCGATTTTTGCGCAAGTTCAGCTTGGACGAGCTTCCTCAGTTCTACAACGTGCTCAAGGGCGATATGTCTTTGGTCGGTCCACGCCCTCCCTTGGTTCATGAGGTTGAGCGGTACACCAGCTTCGAGCAGGAAAGGCTTACCATTCGACCTGGTTTGACCTGTTACTGGCAGATTATGGGGCGAAGCGATTTGAGCTTTGAGGAATGGATGATCTTGGATCATCGCTACCTTCGGGAAATGTCTTTGTGGACCGACATGAAGATCATGGTGAAGACTCCTTTGGCCGTACTGCTTGGCAAAGGCGCCTATTAAGTAGATTCTGGCTCTCGGCAAGAGCGCAATGTCTTCTGCACCACAATTCAAGCCTTCTTCAAAAGGCGAGCTGAAAAGGTTTGAATCTCGAGATTCAAAACGCGCCGCTTGGGTGCGCCAGCCCGATGACCCCGAGGACAACCGCATTTACGTCGTTCCTGCCTGGGCGGTAATGCCGGCTAAGAAGAAAAATGGCCTTGCCCACCTGTGGGAGAGGGTTATTGAAAGCCGCTGGCTGGATGCCTTGAAGTTTGAAGCCAAGCTTCTGCTGGTAGTTTTTGTGGTGCTTTTCTTGGCCTGGGTGGGCCTGAAGGGCTTTTATCGAACAAAAAGTGAGGCGGGAATCGATTTGACCCCAATTCATGGCCCGAATCTCGTTCCATTCATCCGATAATCAAGCGTAGCGTCTCTGCCGCGCCACGGATGGCTTGATGAAACCTTTTCGCTTGGTGATTCTTAACGAGTTTTTCTACCCAGATTTCTTTGGGGGAACAGGCAAGGTGCTGTCCGATTTGGCTCGTCGCCTTCAGGATGACCATGATATTGAGGTCAGCGCGATTGCCAGCGCACGCGCCTACCGAAACAACGACGAGACCCTGGGCGAGACAGAAGATTGGGATGGAATCACGATTCGCCGCATCCCTGCCTCAAAGAGCAGAGTCAGCGACCTTGGCAAGCGTCTGAAGAGCGACTTGGAACTCACGAAGTCCACCGCCCAAGCCCTCAGTAAGATGCCCTGTGATGGGGTCTTGGTCACCACCAGCCCTCCTCTTATGCCATTAGCCGCGTGGTGGATGAAGAAGACCAAGGGAATCCCTTATTGGTACATCATCTACGACCTTGAGCCAGATAGAGCCGTTGTGGTGGGTGTTGCTGAGAAGGGCGGCTGGAAAACCAAGCTCTTAGGCTGGTGGCAGAAGAAGTGGATGCATTCGGCCGAGAAGGTGGTGGTCATTGGCCGCTGCATGAAAGACCATGTTCAGAAGGTCTACTCTGTGCCGGATGACCGCATTGTGGTGATTGCCACAGGCGAAGATGACGCTACAGTCAAGCCGCTGCCAAAGCAGAGCTCCTTTAGGGCCGGTCTGCCAGAAGATGCCTTTGTCGTTCTCTACTCGGGCAACTTTGGCCGGTATCACGACTTTACTCCTGTGCTGGATGCGGCTGAAGAGCTGCAGGGCGATCCCAGGTTCCGCTTTATGATGGTTGGCGGGGGCCACAAAAAAGAGTGGGTGGAAGAAGAGGCCAAGCGGCGTGAGCTGAAGAACTTTGAGGTTCGAGCTTTTGTTCCGCCAGAAGATTTTCCTTGTCTGCTTGCATCTGCAGACGTCTGCCTTGTCACACTAGAGGACCAGATGGAGGGCCTTTGCGTCCCCAGTAAGTTTTACTCGTTTTTGGCATCGGGCAGACCTGTTTTGGCCTTGATGCGGGCTCATGGTGAAGTGGCGCGTGTTGTAAGTGAAGAAGGGGTGGGCAAGGTTGTTGACCCTGCCGTTAAAGGAGCCATGGCTAAAGCCGTTAAAGAACTGGCTTCGGACCCCGAAGAGCTTGCGAAAATGTCTGATAAAGCCAGAAAGGTGCTGGAAGATAAGTACTCCAGCAGAAAGATTGCGGCCCAGTTTGCCGAGTTATTTACAATGGGGCGTAGAGGATGAAAGTGGAGAGCTTTACACCGAAGGTAGAAGAACCAACAGCACCCGAGGCTAAAGCGGCAAAGTTTGACTTTGCTGCCTTAGCTGCTGTGCTGAAGCGGCCAGAAAGCCTGGCGGTGGTGGCGGCCCTTGCTGGCATCTTTTTTGCCTTTTGGCCCTTGCTGGCTCTTTTGCCGGCTCAGTGGCTGGATTTCGATTCCTACTATGCTCACGGCTTGTTGGTTGTGCCTGCGGCCGCCTACATTGCCTGGCTTAAGTGGCCCAAGCTGAAGGATCTTCCGGTGCAGGGAAGCTGGTTTGCCCTGGCCTTTCTGCTCCCGACTCTTTACGTGGGAATGATGGCCAGCCGAACCGTGATGCCCTTGGTGCTCTCGGTGACCTTGATTGCTGCCCTGGCATTCTCCGTTTGGTTTATTGCTGGCTGGAAGTGGATGGTTGGACTTGCACCAGCCATTTTGTTCTTGATTCTCGGTCTGCCGATTTTGGACAGGTTCATCGATACTCTGACCTTTAAGCTCCAGCTGATTTCTACCGATACTGCTGAGCTTATGCTGAAAGGAATCGGCATGAGAGTTTTGAGGCTGGACCCTACGGTTCTGCAGCTCGACAACTTTGACTTGAACATCGCAGAAGCCTGCAGCGGGTTGAAGACAACAATTGCTGTGACGGCATCGGTTATCTTTTTCATGCTGACGACTCCGCTTAAATGGTGGGCTCACGCTGTCTTGGCTGTTATCGCCGTGCCCCTCAGCGTCATCGTCAACGGTTTTCGAATCGCCTTGATCGGTGTTGTTGGCAACACCAACGGTTCTGCGGCTGGCATTGCCTTTCACGATTACAGCGGCTATATCGCCCTTGCAATCTGCTTTATGGCCTTGTGGCAGCTTTCTAAGTTTTTGGAGGATAGGGGAATGAAGAAATCTAAGGAGGTGGCAGGGTGATCGCCCGCGCCCTAATCGTGGCCGGCTTGGCTGGCACCATCGGGCTGGTTGGAGTTTTTCGTCCCAACCTGACTGGCTACACAAAGCCTGACGAAGCTTGGCTTGAAAAGATGACTCCGGAAGTGGTGATGGGAAAGAGATTTATTCCATCACAGGAGAATCCGAATCAGTCGTACAAGATGACTGAGGCCACCTACGAACAGCTCAAACCCTACGGAATTGTCTCCAGGATTTTTGAAGGCAATGGCAAGCGCTTTGATGCTGTTGTCATTGCCGGTGACAATGCTGATTCGTTCCATGACCAGCGAGCTTGTTTTCAAAGCCAAGGCTGGAATCTGTTGACCGACCAGGAAGTGGAGGTCGGACTGCCAGATGGCCGAACCGTTCAGATGGTTCAGCTGGAAATTGAAAGCCAGACAAGCGGCAAAGCTACAGCTCTTTACGCCTTCAGAGGCCCTTCTGGGACGATCTACTCGAAGTTTGGGGGAATGTGGCGCGACTACTTTTTGGCCGAACTGAGTACGGGCAAGATCCACGGCGGCGAGTTCTTCAGGTTTATCGATCTTACTGGAAGCCAGGATAAGGCACCTTTGTACAAGTTTGCTGGCGAGTTTATGGCTCAGGCGATGGATCGCCTGACGGAAGGGAAGAAGGAGCGAAATAAGTAATCCCAATGAAAGTTGTCATTGCAGCGACGGCTAGGTTTCATCTTTTTGATGCAGCCGAGCAGTTGAAGAAGCGAGGAATGCTTGGAAGAATGGTGACTGGCATTCTGCCAAGCCGCATTAGAAAGACCACTCTGGACCCCGAGGACTTTGCCCACGCGGCTTTTTGGCAGAGCCTTTTCTTTGTAGGATTTGCCAAGCTGCCGGATGGTCCTTTGTTGAGAGCTATTGAGCGTCGGGCTCATGCTGAAGTCGACAACGAAGCCTGCTATCACATTGGAGACAGCCAGGCGATTATTGTCATGGGCAACACAGGCCTTAAGGCTGGCAGTCAGATGCAGAGAAAAGGTGGCACCTACTTTGTTGACCGACCAGTTATTCACCTAAGGACTCAAGATGAAGTCCTTGCTGCCGCCTATGATCATGCCCAAGTTCCATATCTGCCAATGGAAGAGCGGAAGCTGTTGGATGCCGAAGCTGAATATGCACAAGCTGACGGAATCTTGGTTCCATCTAAGGTTGTTGCTCAGTCAATGATTGACCGAGGGATTCCGGCGAGCAAACTCTTTATCCTTAATCAAGCTGCAGATTTGTCTCTCTTCCAGCCAGAAGGGGAGGCACCCGATGATATGTTCACACTTGGCTTTGCCGGAAATGTGACGATTCAAAAGGGAATTCACGTTTTGACAGAGGCCATTGAGCAGTTGAAAGGACATAGGATTCGGCTCTGGATTGCTGGCATGGTGCAGCCCGAGGCTCACAAGTTTATCAAGCGTTTGGAAGCTGTATGTGAACTGGAGATGCTTAACAAGATCTCTTCAGATGCTCTTAGAAAGAGAATGTCTCAGAGTCACGCCTTTGTTCTGCCTTCAGTGCAGGATGGATTTGGATTGGTGACTCCCCAGGCTATGGGGTGTGGCACGGCAGTGATCGTTTCAGATCGTGCAGGATCTAGTGAGATCGTCCAGCATGGCAGGAACGGCTTGGTCTTTAAGTCAGGTGACAGCTCGGACTTGGCTGCCCAGATTGAGCGGTTGATTCAGAACCGAGAAGAGGCTTACGAAATGGGAGCTGTTGCTAGACAGGCTCTTCAGCACATTGGCGGCTGGGAAGAATACGGGGATAAGATTGAGGCGATCTTGAGATCATACGAATCAGGCAGCCCTGAGAAATTAAGCTTTGCTTCGGAAATGAGGCTGGCTAGCTAAGAGGTCCCTTGACGCTAGCCGAATCAACTGCCACCCAGCCGCTGATCACCTTCAATTGGAAGGATGGCGCCTGGGCTCTGGCAATTTTCGTGCTGGCCGCAGGACAGCTGCTCATCGGAACAGATCCCTACTTCACTTTGCTTGTCGTTGGCTTCACTATTCTGTGGCTGATGTCGGTAAAGCTTTGTGGCGGAATCAAAACACTTACCGGCATTACGGTGGGATACCTTGGCTTTCAGCACTTGGTCTGCTCGCAGTTTGCAAAGCTGATTTTTGGGCAAAGGCCAGATACGCCTTTGCTGCAGCCAATCCTAACGATGGAGGTTTACTTCATCGGAATTCTTGCAACATTTCTTGCCTGCCTTCTGGCTCAGCTTCCGTGCTTTACTAAAATTCGCCCCATTCTTCCGGCACAGATTACAGCAGATCGGTTGAGAGTTATCGCTTATTTGTCGGTCGCTCTCATGATCCTTCGATATATGGGCAGCCCGCAGTTGGGGGTCGGTGGAATCCGATTCCTGATGAACTTTGATTTCATTACTCCGATGGCGGCGGCATCGGTTACTGCCTATCAGATGTTGAAGACGGAAGGGAAGAAGTTTATTCACCCTCTCACCTACTTCTGCGTGGGAGTCCCCTTTCTTATCGCAATCATTGGCTTTCAGCGCAAGGAAGCAATTTATTCCATTGTCATTATCTTTGCCGTCGCCGTTGCTTATGGTTTCCGATTCAAAGCCGTTCATTTCCTGGCTGGCATCGGGCTGCTCTACTTCTTTCAGTTTGTCTTCTTTCCCTTTGCTCTTTATTACAGAAGTGAAGTGAAAAGAACAAATGACCTGGTACGTAATCTTTCCATGGCATGGGAGGCACTAGGTGACGTAGTTGCCAATCCTATGGAGTACCAGAGTGAAGAGAAGTTTCGACCTACAAGCTATGATGCAACACGACTTCTTTACTATGATCAAAGGCCGAGCCCAACGTTGGACAGACTAACCACTGTCATCATTACGGACGCCTTAGTGCATGTTGGCAAAATGCAGGGAACTTATGGGTGGAAGACTGTTGCTTACGGTTTTGATATGCTCGTTCCAAGAATTTTCAATGAAGATAAGCCGATCCTTGGTACCTCGAACATGATTGCGCGAATGGCGCCAGGCATGGTTGGACCTGAGGATCATGGCACTCAGATTACAATGGGCTACTTTGCCGAGGGTTACCTGAGCTTTAAGATGGCAGGTGTCTTTGGAATTTCGTTCGTCACCATGTTTGTCTTTCTCGTTCTTAGCCGCATGATGTTTGGCGATGCGTTTAGGAACAATCTTTGGGTTTGCGCCTGGGTTGTTACAGTGCCCTGGACAATTTCAGAAAGCCCAGTTCAGCTCATTATTATCATGATTTTTCAGGCGATGCCGCTTTTCGTTGCTTTGGGGCTCTTATTCCTTATGCTAGCTAACTCGATGAGCAGAACACCAGACCCTGACAGAGACACGCTCCCAGAGAAGCCGGTGTTCGAGGAAGAAGGCTTGAGGATGGCGGGATGAAGATTCTGCAGGTAGCGGAAGCTGTTCACCCTTCTTGGGGTGGGATTGCTGAAGGAATTTATCAGCAGGGTTTTGAACTCAAAAAGCTCGGGATCTCTTCCGATGTTCTTTCTGCTGATGTGGAAGAAGTCAGCAGGATTAATGATTTTGGTGGAATGCATTATTGGTTTCCTCCTAAGGTAAAGGCATGGGGGTGGAGCCCTGAGATTCAGAAATGGCTTTCTCAGAACATCATTCGTTACGATCTTGTCGTGCTTAACGGCCTGTGGCAGGGGCCATTATGGGAAGCTGGTCGAGCCTGCAGGAAGGCCAGAGTCCCCTATGTTGTTATGCCCCACGGAATGCTGGATCCGTACTTCTTGGGCAGTTCCAAACAGAAGCTGATCAAAAGGCTCTATTGGAATATCGCAGAAGGCCCCAACATCAAGGGGTCCAAGGGGCTTCTGTTTACGGCTGAAGCTGAAGAACAAAAAGCTCGTGACGCCTACCCTCTCAATGGTGTTAAATCTTGGCAGGTTGGTTATGGGATCGCAGATCCGAATCGAACGTCTACGCAGCAGGGAGAGTCAAGCGAAATCAAGCTGCTCTTTATGAGCCGAGTTCATCCCAAAAAGGGCCTCGAGATAACGCTTTCAGCCTTGGCAGAAGGGCCCCAGAATATTTCGATCGATATCTGTGGAAGCGGTGACTCCGACTATGTCGAAAAGCTCAAGGTGCAGTTCGCCAATTTGGGAGAAAGAGTACGGTGGCGAGGGTTCACTTCTGGCGAAGACAAATGGAAGATGATTGAGCAGTGTGATGCCATGATCCTGACTTCGCACCAGGAGAACTTTGGTGTCATTGTTGCTGAAGCGATGAGCCTCTCAAGGCCAGTCTTGATCAGCAAAGAAGTAAACATTTGGAAAGAAGTTGAAGGCGATGGAGCAGGGTTCTCGTGCGAATCATCCAAAGAAAGTGCTAAGCGGATGATTGATAAGTTCGCGAAGTTAACCTATGCAGAAAGGTTGGAAATGGGGGCCAGAGCCAGAACTTCGTTCCTTAATCGATTTACGATTCAAAACAGCGTCGCAAAGTTTGCCAGAGCATTGAAGGAGGCGGCAGGAAAGTGAGTGGAAAGCCGGAAGTCGATCTCAGTCAGTCAATCACTCCCTGGTCTCTAGGGATGAAGCTCAAGAGGCTAGCCTGGGAAATTGTTCGACCCGTCTTTTTCAAGCTGACTCCGAAGTGGGTTTTTTGGGGATGGAGAAGGGCTCTGCTCAATCTCTTTGGCGCTCAACTCGCTAAGGGAGTGAAGATTCACCCCACGGCTAAGGTTCTTATTCCCTGGAATCTCGTCTGCGGAAAGAATGTTGTGATCGGAGCTGATGCTGATATCTACAACTTTGCAATGATCACCATTGGCGACAACGCGATGGTTTCGCAGAGAACATTCCTCTGTACCGGAAGCCACGATCCTGCTGATCCTCACCTTCCTCTCACCTTCGCTCCAATTGAAATTGGGGCACAAGCATGGGTGGCAAGTGAAGTTTTTGTCGGACCTGGCCGAAGAATAGGAGAAGGCACTGTGATTGCGGCTCGCTCCGTGGTCACCAAAGATATGCCAGATTGGATGATTTGTGCAGGTCATCCTTGCAAGCCCATTAAAGAAAGGGTCCTTAAAACTGAGGATGAGATTGAGAAGCGCCTCTATGCTTAGTTTTGGCTAGGACAGCATGGGCACAGGTTCAAATCAGCTCATTCAAACGTCTACAACCTTAGGCCATATCGTGGGCGGGCTTTGCCCTGCCTTCTTTGGCGCGTGAAATTGGCATGAGCGGATCGTCAGCGTACAGTCTCGCCCCCAGTGATCTTAGATTTCGAGATCTGCTGGATATTTTCGGCCGTCGCAAGTGGCTGATTCTGGTTCATGTCCTTGTTGGCCTGATCGGGGCCTTTCTTCTCAGCTACTTCAGCACACCGAAATTTGAAGCTGAAGCTCAGATTCAAATCGATGGCCGCACCCAGACTTCACCAGGTGTGGCAGGAACAGATTTCGTCTCTCAGCTCCTTAACCCGCAGGAAGACATTGATATTCAATCTGAAGTTGAGAGGCTAAGGTCTGCCGAGGTTTACACAGGAACTTTGAGCAGGTTGTCCCGAGGCACTCCCACTTCTTCCAGGCAGATTGGCGTAGAGTTTCCTTTGGTCAAGGTTGAGCAGGCTCAAAATTCCAAGGTTGTCCTCATCACGGTGCAGGACAACACTGCTGAAGACACTCGAGACTTTGCTCAGACCTTTCCTCGCATTTATAAAGAACTGGTAGACCAGCGACAGAAGGATAGAGTCAACAAGGCTATCCAAATTGTTAACGAAGAGATCGCTAGGACCAATAAGGATCTCAACGAAGTCACCAGAAAGATTGCCGAGTTCAATAAGAAAAAGCAGATCGCCAGCGCCAGAGAAGAAGGCGCTCTGCGAGCAACCGGTCAGAGGAACGCTGAACTACAGCTCTCAGAAGCTCAGGCTGAGCTGGAAGGCCTGAAGGCTTCACTAGTTGTTCAACGAGCTCAGCTTTCAAACATTCCTAAGACTAGGACAGACACGCAGACTGAGACAAATCGTCAACAGGTTGAAACCGAAAAGAAGCAGCTTCAAGCCCTTCAACAGCAGAGGGAATCACTGCTGGCACGGTTCCAGTCCGATCATCCAGAAGTCCAGGCGATTGATAAAGCGATCCAGAAACAAGAGAGCTACATGCAGGAGCTGGAAAAGACGGCCAGCGTTACCATTACTCGCCCAAACCCAGAATACGATGCCCAAAACGAGAAGGTAAGGGCAACAACTGCCGCAATTCAACAGGCCGAGGCTAGGGTCCAGGCTTTTACTTCGACTCTTGCAGAAAAGCAGGAATCTGTAGAGGATTTCACCTCAGGACTTGAAGACAGCTTTAAGCTTGAGAACAGGCAGAACGAGCTGCAGCAGGCTCAACAGCTCAATAATCAGAACCTGAACCGGCTGAAACTGATGGGAAATGAGTTCGAAAGCTCCGTCAGGATTCTCAGCCCGCAGGTTTTGGCCGAACAGACGAAGCCACGATGGCAGATCAATATCATCATCGGAATTGCTTTGGGTTTGATTGTTGGAGTCTTTGTTGCCATTGCTCGTGAGATTTCTCTTGACAAGGTCAACTACCCCGCCGAAGCTATCGGCATTGCAGGAGCAGACGTTCTGGCTCGAATTCCCATTCGGCCGCGCAACAGGCCGCCCCTGATTGAAGACCCTCAATCTGCAAGAGCCTTTGAAGCGTATCGGCTTTTGAGAGCGGGCACGGTGCTCAGGCTTCAGCAGGTTGGCGATGGCGGTGCCTTCATGGTCTCTTCCACCGAGAAAGGTGAGGGAAAGACCGTGGTGGCCGGAAACCTGGCTGTGGCCATGGCGCTGGAAGGCAGAGAAACCCTGCTGATCGACTGCAACCTGCGCGATCCCAAGGTCCACAAGCTGTTCAAGATTGAAAACGAAAAGGGGCTGACCAATGTTCTGCTGCGAGAGCTTTCGCCAGAGCAGGCCTGCCTCGATACTAAGTTTCCGAACCTCAAGGTTATGACGGCAGGGACTGACCTGGCCAACCCCACTGAGGCCCTGGCATCGACTGAGATGCTTGGTCTCATCGAGCATCTCAAGGGGCTTTTCGATACTGTGATCTTGGATGGTCCAGATGCCTTTTCTGTGGCTGACGCTCAGGAAATTACTCGCCACGTCAAGAATGTATTGTTCGTAACAGAACTAGGGGCAACCAACAAGACGCGAATGGAGCAGGCCCTGGCCTTCCTTCGCAACGCTCAGGGCCGTCTTCTTGGTTTGGCTATCAACAAAGATCCCAAGGCCAAGGGGCGCATCAGCTAGCTGGTAGAAGTGCTTGTTTTTAGGGCCATGTACACTCATGGCCCCGGGCTTGAGCCACAACTAAGAAGGATATGGAGTCAGCCCTAGGCAAAAGCAGCAGGGTGCCTCAGATCAGAATCGATCGTGGGGGGTCTGTTTTAGAACTAAACCAGGCCGCCGCCGAGGTTTTAGGCGTCACTCCATCCGAAATCCTCGCTCGTCCAGCCTCTCTTCTCCCAGAGCCTTGGGGACCCCTCTTAAGCCGTCCCGACGTAGGCACATTAAGGTGGAAGCAGGAGGCCGACGGCACCTGGCGAGTCCAGCTTAGGCATCCTCCTTCGCCAGCCCAAATGGAAGATCTTCGTGAGGCCCTTGGGCACGCAGAGGGAAGGGAAGCACAGGAGATCCTGGTTCAGTCTGTCTCAGCCGTTCTCAATGGCGATCCAGGCGGCTTTTGGGTTCATGACCAGGGCATCCTTCTGCCTTGGGTGGTTGAGGGAGGCATTCCAGCCACAGGCATGGCGGCTTCGGATGTCTGGGCTGTGCGACTTGGCCGAAAGCTGGTTCATGGAGGGATAGTCAGCCTAGACCCTCTCCCCATCTGGAAGACCGACGAGGAGATAGAAGTGCTGCCTCTCTATGCAGGGTCAGAGCTTGTGGGAATGCTTGTTGGCCCATCCGGTGCTTGGAGCGAAGGACTCGGCCCTAAGGTTGCGGCTGACGCTAGACGAGTAGCCAGCCAAAGATAAAGAAAAAGGCCGCACCGATCATCGGTGCGGCCCTATTTGTCGTTTGGTTGTAGCCTTAGGCCATGTTCAAAGGAGTCTTGCCAGGCATTGGCACGGCGGCAACAACAAGCTTGGAATTGAAATCCAGATTCTCAGGCATGTAGTTGGTATCCAGCTTCATGGCGTCATCCCACTTCACTTCCTGGCCAGAGTAGGCAGCCATGCGGCCAAGAATCGCAGTCATGGTCGATTCCGCAACCTGCTTGCCTTCATTAATCGGCTTGCCGGCCTTGATCGATTCGATCAGGTTCTTGTGCTCCTGCATGTAGGGGTTTGGCCTTTCGCCAGAGTACTTCCAGTCGCTGCCTCCGCCCCAAATGTTGCCAGATCCGTTGCTGCGGCCCTTGCTGCCAAAAAGAACTTCGCTGACTCTCGATGCCGTGCCATCCTGCTGGCGGCAGTAAGAATGCATCTTCACGCCGTTGGCATATTCGAACTCGACGGCAAAGTGGTCAAAAATGTGACCGTAAGCTGCATCTGTCCTCACCTGTCTTCCGCCAAGGGCAACTGCCTTAACCGGATGATCTTTCATGGCCCAGTTGCACACGTCGATGTTGTGAACGTGCTGCTCGGCAATGTGGTCGCCGCTGATCCAAGTGAAGTAAAGCCAGTTTCTCAACTGCCATTCCAGGTCGCTCCAGCCTTCCTGTCTTGGGTTCATCCAAAGGCCACCCTGGTTCCAGTAGGCGCACATGGAGACGATTTCGCCGATGGCACCATCGTGAATTCTGTTCATCGTCTCGCGATAGCCAAGATCGTGGCGGCGCTGAGTTCCAGCGGCAACGCCCAATCCCTTCTGCTTGGCGAGTTCAGACGCGGCCAGAACCATCTTGATACCGTTGATATCAACGGCGACTGGCTTCTCGAAAAATACGTGCTTGCCAGCTTCGATTGCGGTTTTGAAGTGAAGGGGCCTGAAGGCGGGAGGAGTGGCGAGAATAACGTAATCGACGCCAGAGTTGATGACCTGCTTATAGGCATCGAAGCCCATAAACTTTCTTTCGCCAACTTGAAATCTCTCTTTGAGCTCAGTCTTAAGCCAGCCCTCGCTGCCCTTCATCTTGTCGGCAAAAACATCGCCCATTGCATGAATGACAATGTTGGGGCTTGCCGTTGCAGCGTCGACGGCGGCGCCAGTTCCTCGGCCACCGCAGCCGATCAATCCGACCTTGATCTTATCATCGACGGATGAATTTGCAAATGCCTGAGGAGCGCTCATAAGGAGTCCAGCCGCCGTAGTGGTGGCAAGGAAATCTCGGCGCGACAGCGAACCGCTCATAGTCTCCACTTTACCTTGACAGAAGAGGTTTTCAGCCTAGCCAGAATTAATTCTGCACTCATTCTGCAGCAAAAACTACATGCGGAACATACTGAATCCTGGCTCAGGAATCGGAGCGTTTCTGCAGGCTTCAAGACTCAGGGCAAGAACCCGCCTGGTATCCAAAGGATCAATGATTCCGTCATCCCAAAGTCTGGCCGAAGAGTAGAGGGCGGAGGATTCATCCTCATATTTGGCGAGAATCGGAGCCCTAAAGGCATCCTGCTCTTCTTGAGTCATGGCTCCACCCTTTGCAGCCAATTGGTCCATCTTGACCGTCAAGAGCACGTTGGCTGCCTGTTCGCCTCCCATCACAGAGATGCGAGCGTTGGGCCACATCCACAAAAATCGTGGCTGGTAGGCGCGGCCACACATTCCGTAATTGCCCGCCCCGTAGCTTCCCCCGAGAATGAGGGTGATTTTGGGCACTTGTGCAGTGGAAACGGCCGTTACCAGCTTGGCGCCATGACGCGCAATCCCTTCGTTTTCGTACTTGCGGCCGACCATAAAGCCGGTGATGTTCTGGAGGAACAGCAAAGGAACCCGTCTTTGGCAGCAGAGCTCGATAAAGTGAGCCCCTTTCTGAGCTGATTCGCTGAAGAGAATTCCGTCGTTGGCGATCAGCCCGACTAGGTGGCCCTGAATCCTTGCGAAGCCGCAGATCAGGGTGGTTCCGTACCGGGGTTTGAACTCGTGAAGACGACTGCCATCCAGAATCCTGGCCAAAATTTCCCGAATTCTCATGGGGGTTCGGCTGTTGCTCGGCACCAAAGAGTAGAGATCTTCTTGGTTGTAGAGAGGTTCTTCGGTGGGAAGAAGGTCGGGGAGGGAAGACTCAGAGGGATGGCGCATGGATCCGACGATGTCACGAAGGATTTGAAGCGCGTGCTCATCGTTGTCGGCCATGTGATCGGCGACGCCAGAGAGCCGAGTGTGAACGTCTGCGCCCCCCAAATCTTCAGCCGTGACTTCTTCGCCAGTGGCTGCCTTGACCAAGGGGGGGCCGCCCAGAAAGATCGTGCCTTGGTTTTTGACGATGACTGTCTCATCGCTCATGGCAGGCACATAGGCTCCGCCCGCCGTGCAGCTGCCAAGAACAGCAGCAAGCTGAGGAATCCCGGCGGCGCTTAAACGAGCTTGGTTGTAGAAGATCCTTCCGAAGTGGTCGCGGTCAGGGAAAACTTCACTCTGTAGAGGAAGAAAGGCTCCGCCAGAATCAACCAGATAAAGGCAGGGGAGATTGTTTTCAAGGGCGATCTCTTGGGCGCGAAGGTGTTTTTTGACCGTGATAGGGAAGTAGGTTCCGCCCTTGACCGTGGCGTCGTTGGCAACCACCATGCACTCTCGGCCATGAATCCGGCCGATTCCTGTGACGATTCCGGCGCTGGGGGCGGAATTGTCGTACATGCCCCAGGCGGCAAAGGTCGAGAGTTCTAGAAAGGGAGAGCCTGGATCAAGGAGCTCCATGATTCTTTCTCTGGCCAAAAGCTTGCCACGCTTTTTGTGTTTGGCAAGGGCTTCTTCTCCGCCTCCGATCAGCACTTGTTTGGCTTCGGCCCGCCATTCCTCCATCAGCTTCAGCTGGGCGGCGCGGTTTGCCTGAAACTCATCTTCGTTGATGTTGACCTGGCTGGTCAGGGGCCTCATAGAGTCAAATGGTACCGGAGCCGGTTTAGGCCGCGCGTCCACGTTTGATTCTGTTGATCAGCTCTTTCGGGTTCTGCCTCATGGCTCTGCTATAGCCATCCCACGATTCGTCCAGAATGTTCAGCGCCTTGCTGATGACAAGGGGAGCCATGATGAGATCGACGAGGGCCAGGGCCACTGCGACTCCGATCAGTCCCCAGAAGCCGCCAAGCACAACACCCAGGCCAATGCAGACGAGGTTGATGGCAATGTAGCCCAGAGTCAGGCCCATGTGTCGGTTGACCGCATAAGCGACTGACATGCTGACGTTCCACGCTGCATTGAAGAAGGCGGCGACCAAAAGCAGAATGAAGAGCGGGTAGCTGAACTCATACTTGCCGGCAGTGAAGAAGGCAAAAACAAAGGGTCCGAGAGCTAAAAGTGCCGCGACTCCCATCAGGGCCAGAAGCATTCCGGCCTGGGAAACCGTGTGATGCAGCTTTCTGGCGAAGGGAAGGTCATCTCGCCCGACAGCTGCCGAGATCTCAACCGGGGCTGGCCCAATGACAATCTGGGCTCCCTGCACGACGGCTCGGCTGAGAGTTCGCAGGGCGCTCCAGTAGCCCTGCACTGGCCCCAAGGCAACGTTGATCACCCAAAGGAATCCCTGCTGGTTTAGGCTGATTCCTAAGGGATAGGCGGCGAAGCTGAGTGCGGGGCGGATGAGGGGCTTGATTTCTGACCAGCTTGCTTCTTTGAATCCCCATTTGAGCCATGGTCTCTGAATTCTAAGATCGACGGCCATGTAGGCAGTGAAGGCCAGATAGATTCCGGCGAAACCAATTGCGAAGGAGAGCACCGATGGGCTGAAAAGGCAGATCAGAAACCCGCCTGCGTACTGAGCGAGCCTCATCCAGTTCTCGATCATAGTGACCCTAGCGTAAAGGCCATCTGATTTATAGGCGGCCGCAATAAGGCTGAGCTGCTGCTGGCCAAGAATCATTGCTGCGAGGAGGGCAAAAACCAGACGAGCCTCGCCTTCGGAAACGCTGGACCACTTTAGCCAGCCGTACCATGGCCCCCACAAGGCGAAGGGGAAGATGAGCAGAAATGCGATGATGCTGATGGTGGTGACTAAAACCCAGCAGCTCTGAAAGACCTTAAGAGCGCCAACACGGTCTTCTCTGGCGACCCTTTGGGTCATTTCGGCTGTCGCGGCCATGCCGAATCCCAGGTCGGTTTGGGCCAAAGCCATGGGAAGAGATCCCAGAAGGGTCCAGTCTTCGAAACCGCCCTTGCCTAGCAGCAGTACGAAGAGGGGAAGTGAGCCCAGACTGACCAGGACGGTAACGACCTGACCAAAACCTGCTGCCGCCATGCCGCGAAGCAGACGCTTTCCTGCACTTTCAGACACTCCTGGCTGCTCCCCGATTTATTATCGGCGATTTATGAAGTTAAAGCCAGCCGAGTTCAGACTTTAAGCGACCGCTTCGCCATCTTCCAAGATGCCTCGACGAGTTCTTCATTCGGAACGTTCTTTAGGGCCTGATAATCGGGCACTGCTGGACTGAGGCAAAGAACATGGGGGAATGAAGCCAACTGAACGGCTGCCATTTCGACAATGAGGTCAGGCTCAATACATCCAGCCTCTTTGGCCGTCTTTACTAGGCGGCAGAAGAGTGAGCCAATTGTTTCTTCTTCCTTAAAGACTCTAGTGACTGAACTCCAGCCGTTCGGGCCTTCCCAAGTCAGCAGCTTCGCATAGAGGGGCTGTTCAAGGCAGATAGTACAGTAGCGCTTATAGGCAATCTCAATGGCCTCAAAAGGATCGGCGGCATCTGCCTCTGGTGTGCCGACAGCCGTCATCACTTTGCCGCATACATGGCGAATCGACTCATCGTAGAGGCCTTCTTTGCTGCCAAAGTAGTGATAGACCATGCGAACATTGACGCCGGAGAGAGTGACTATCTCTTCAATTCGGCCGCCGTCATAACCCTTCTGGCAGAAAACGCCTACTGCCGCATTGAGCAGCTTTTCGCGAACAGGAATGGCCTCTTGCGCAGGTGAAAGTTCAGGGGTCGCTCCAATCACGCCCCCAATAATACTACTTTTCCCCTAGACTGTATCGTTACGGAAAGACGCAACGCTTAAGATTTTGTTCAGTTCTTCCTGCATAGACCAATCTGCTTCCCTGGAAAGTTCAGCGAATGGGTCTCTTGAGAGGGGAGAAACAATCTGTTGGTAGAAGCGAATCCTGGCGATCCAATGCTCCTGCAGGTCTTCTGGAGCAAGGTCGGCTGGGGCTTCGATCTGGCTGTCGACAGCCATGGAGCACCACTTCCAATCGCAGCATGATTCCCAATCGAGAATGCGTCTGTAAGCAGATTCCTGTATGGACCAATCTAGAAGTGCCTTTGCAAGCTCTTCTGGTCCCCAGCTCGATGCCGAGGCTTTGGCTTTCCTGAGAAACTCGCTGCGATTCAAGCAGACAGTCTTTAGAACTTCATCGTAGAGGCCATCTTTGCTGCCAAAGTAGTGATAAATCATCCGCACGTTGACGCGGGATTCTTTGACGATTTCGTCTATTCTTGAACCTGCTCTGCCCTGTTGACTAAAGGACTCTATCGCAGCCTTGAAGACTCTTTTCTTGGCTTCAGGTTCAATGGCGATGGCGACTTCTACGTGCTCTTCAGTGGACATTTTGACTTGAGTCATGACTTGCTTGAAGCAGTAAACAGGGGTCTTTAGTGACCAAACAAAAACATGGTCGGGGCGACAGGATTCGAACCTGCGACATCTGCCTCCCAAAGACAGCGCTCTACCAGGCTGAGCTACGCCCCGAGTGAGGCACCATTGTACCAAGCTCAAGGACCAGGACCTAGCAAACTTAGGGCGGTATCGTCCCCTCGGCATGAAGCCAGACTTGGCAAAACATAGGTTCGACTTAGGAGTCGAATGGTTGGACAGTCTGGCCCGACGTCGCTGGCACGACGGCCTCGGACGCATGAAGCGTCTTGTCGAGATGCTGGATTTGCAGGATTACGTATGGGGAAAGCAGAAACCCAAATACATCCATGTCGCCGGAACCAATGGCAAGGGCAGTGTTACCTGCATGGTCAAGCAGCTGCTCATCGAGCACGGCCTTAAGACGGGGGCGGCATTTTCACCTTATGTTGATGATTTTAGGGAGAGGGTGCAGTTTGGGCCTCAAGCTTTGCTGTATGAAGAGTTTCTTGTACCTTTGGCTGAGCTGGCCGCAGTAGATGAGATGCTGATCGATTCTCCTTACGAGGGAGCTTCTGCTTTTGAGCTGAAAACGGCGCTCGGTTTTCAGGTTTGGAAGAGGCTGGGAGCCGAAGCTGTTGCTTTGGAAGTAGGGATGGGAGGCAGATTAGATGCGAGCAATGTTGTTGACCCAAGCGCCTGCATCATCGTTTCTATTGGCTGGGATCACAAGGACGTTTTGGGGGACACTCTAGGCAAGATCGCAGCCGAAAAGGCAGGGATCATCAAGTCGGGGCGTCCTCTTCTGCTGGGGGCAGTGCCGGATGAAGCTGAAGAAGTGATTCTCGCAAAGGCCAGAGAGATGAAGGCTCCGGTCTGGCAGTTGGGCAAAGAAATCCAGATCACCTCAAAAGGCGAAGAATTTGACCTCAAGATGCCTGGAGTTGAGATCACGAATCTGCAGACCAGGCTGTACGGAGAGATTCAGAAAGGGAATGCCGCTCTTGCCGTCGCGGCTGTGCATCAATCCGGCATTGAGCTTGAGGCCGAAAAGGTGAGGAAGGCTCTGCGAGATGCCTCTCTGCCAGGACGATTTGAGGAAGTCGATTGGGATGGAGTCCTCGTCGTGCTGGATGGCGCCCACAACCTGCCAGCCGCTGAGAATTTGGCCGACAACCTTCGGCAGAGAACTCCAGGCAAGAAGAGGGGGCTGCTGCTTTCGATGCTTCAGGGGCATGATGCCGTCGAGTTTCTCGGCCCGCTGAAAGGTGTCTTCGACTGCGCTGTCGCTGTTACTGGCACAAGCCCGCGTGGCAGGGAGGCTGCCGAGCTTCTTCCTGCCCTGAAAGGAATTGGTCTTGACGCCGAGTGCCACCCAGATAGACCATCTGCTCTAGAGGCTCTAAGGAGCCAGGGAGTTGAGGTGATCTGCGCAACAGGCAGCTTCTATGGGCTGACCTTAGTGCGTGACTCGGTCTCCCAATAGGTGGTCAGCCTCTAACGATTACGTCGACAACGCAGTCGCGCAGGCGCTTCGAGTTCATCATGGCGCGGCCAAGGAGCTCGATTTCCGCCTTGACGTTTGTCGGTCCGCCTTTGATAGGCCGTACAACACCGCGAATGTAGCAGACTCCGTGCATGACTCTGATATCGGCCTGGTTGACGTCAATCATACGCTTGCCCAGTTCACGACGCATCATTTTCGTCGCCGCAATATCAGCCGGATCTGCCATTCGCTCAGTGTACCAATCAGGCTTAGCCTAAAGCTGGATTCCAAACTGATCGATCAGGCGGGTCAGATCCTCTTCAGAGTAGAAAGGAATCTCAATCGAGCCACCTTCACCCGACCTTTTAAGCTGAACTCGGCTGCCCAGCTTTTCGCTAATGGCATCAGCTAGGGCTTCGTCATGGGGGTTCTTCTTTCTCGAAGGCTTCTCTTCATGGCCTGGAAGACGGGCTGAGGCATCGGCCTTTGCCATTCGTTCAACTTCTCTTACAGAAAGCTGCTTCTCCTTGATCTTTTTGAGGAGAGCAAGCTGTCTTTCCTTGTCAATGGCAGTAAGAAGTGCTCGGCCATGGCCTTCCGAAATCTGGCCCTCCTGTACAGCCTGCTGAACTTCATCCGGCAGTTGGAGAAGACGAAGGGTATTGGCAATAGCCGTTCTGGATTTGCCAACTTTCTTGGCGACTTCTTCTTGTGTCAGCCCAAATTCAGAGATCAGTCCGTGAAAAGCCTTTGCGCTTTCAACTGCAGAAATGTCTTCTCTCTGAAGGTTTTCAATGATCGCAAGCTCAAGCGAAGCTTGGTCTTCAGTGCTTCGGATGACGACTGGCACTTCGTCCAGACCAGCCATCTGAGAGGCGCGGAGCCTCCGTTCGCCCGCAATCAGCTCGTACTCGCCATCGCCAATGGGGCGAACGAGAAGAGGCTGCAGCACTCCGACTTCCTTGATCGAAGCGGCAAGGTCCCTTAGGGCATCCTCGTCAAAGTGGCGACGAGGCTGCCTGGTGTTGGGCACGATCGAGGTGAGGGGCAGGGTAGTGAGGGTTGTTTCCTCGGCTGCCTCTCCCAAGAGTTGAGAAAGTCCTCTTCCTAATGCTCGTCTCACTTAACCATTAACTCCTGTGCCAATGCCCTGTAGGCAGTAGACCCCCTTGAAGAGGGAAAAAGATGAACTGCGGGGCGTCCGAACCCTGGCGCCTCGCTGAGCCGGACATTTCTAGGAATGACTGTTTTAGCCACTTTTCCAGGGAAATGCTGCTCTAACTCTGCTGCCACTTGATGACTCAGACGGCTTCGAGTATCGAACATCGTCAAGATGACTCGACCTACCTTTAGACGTGGATTGATCCTTCGACGCACCATTTCCGTCGTTTTCATCAGGTGGCTTAAGCCTTCTAGGGCATAAAACTCGCACTGCATAGGCACGATGAGTTCATCGGCCGCTGCCAAGATGTTGATGGTTAAGATGCCAAGGCTGGGTGGAGCATCTATCAGGATCACATCGTAATCTTCAAGAATCGGGGCCAAAGCATCCTTTAGAATCATTTCTTTGCCGACTGCATTCAGCAGCAAAGCATCTGAACCGGCTACATCCAAGGTGGCAGGCAGAACGTCTGGCTGGCCTTGACCAAGTTTGATGATGGCGAACTTGAGGCCCTCGGGGTCATCGGGATTTTCGATGACTTTGTGAAAAACATCGTAGAGGGTGGCCTTGACTTGGCTTTTGTCGATGCCAAAGCCGGTGGTGCTGTTGCCCTGAGGATCCGCATCGATCAGCAGAACCCTGTGGCCATCTTGAGCCAAGCTGGCGGCAAGATTAACCGAGGTGGTCGTTTTTCCGACTCCTCCCTTTTGGTTGACCACTCCCCAGATAGGCACGGAAGATTATGGTCCTCAAAAAATAGCCTGGCCCGGCCTCTTGTAAAAAGAGAACCGGGCCTTGTGAGTTTTTTTAAGGGGAGGTCTATCCGCCCTGCAGCAGTGAAAGAACGCTCTGCTGAGATTGGTTCGCCTGGGCGAGGATGGACATGCCGCTCTGGCGGAGGATCTGAATTTTTGTAAATTCAGTCATTTCCTTAGCCATATCAGCATCTCGGATGGCGCTTTCGCTGGCGGTCAGGTTCTCTTCGGCAACTGCCAGGGACCTCATGGTGCTCTCAAGGAAGTTTGCCTGGAAAGATCCCATGTCGCCGCGAAGCATGGACAGTTCGTTGATGGCAGCATCAACGATGTCAATGGCCTTGGTTGCGCCTTCCTGGTTTGTCAGGTCGACTGTGGCAAGGCTTTCGGCGGTGAAGATGGATGTGCCGAGCTTGTCAGACGCGATGCTGGGCATCGCAAAGGCAGAAGACTGCTCTGAGTTGGCTCCAAGCTGGAACCGCATGGTTCCGACCTTGACAACACCGACAATGGCAGCAGCTGGGTTGGAGTTGCCAGTGGCAGAAATTGTCAGCCTGCCGCCACCCTGTGATGTCAGGGTAAGGCCATCAACATTGGGTCCCTGTCCACCTGTAAAGGTTTCTGTAGCCGTACCGCCACCCTGAATGTTGGTGGTGACTTGGTAGATGGCATCTTGGCCGCCGGCACCGGTGGCAGTCTGGTTGTTGTTAAGAATGTTGGCCGACTCGGCGTACTGAATTCCAAACTGAGAGCCGAACTTGGTTGAGGTCAGGCTGACAGAGTAGGGTCCAGAACCGGTCAAGTTGGCTGTCACGCCAGAATCGCCAGATCTTTCGTTGATCTTAGAAACGAGTCCGGAGAGGGTTTCGCCCGCATTGACCGTGATGGTCACACCGTTGATCACAACGGTTCCGGGGTTCACCGAAGAGGTTGGTGCAGCAAAGGTGTTGGCAAGGGCTCCGGTTGTGGTCTGGGCAGCCGCTTGGGTTTGGGCCATGGTCACATTGCCGTCGGCCATGATCTTGCCGCCGATTGTGTTGCCAAGGTACAGGCTCTGAACCAGATCCTGCCTGGTGATGCCAATGCTTGTGCCAGCCGCGCCGTTAAGCAGCTTTTTGGTGCCCCACTGGGTGTGCTCGGCAATCTTGTTGATAGATTCGATCGCGTTGCGGTAGGTCTGCTGATTGGCTCGCAGCTGGTTTGCATCCACGACGCCGGTGTTGGCAGAGTGGACGGCCAGGGCCTTGAGGTTGCGAAGAATTCCCTGGACTTCATCCAAGGCGCCTTCGGCAGTCTTCATCATGTTAACGGCATCCTGGGCGTTGCGAACAGCCTGCTGGATTCCGTTGATCTGAGACCTCATTCCTTCCGAAATGACCATGCCCGCAGGATCTTCGCTGGCGCTGTTGATCCTAAGACCGGTGCTCAGCCTTGTGGTGACAGTCTGCATGCGATTCTCCGTCGTCTGCAGGTTCCTCAGCGCGTTCAGCGAGGAAATATTGGTGTTGATTCTAAAGCTCACTTTTGGCTCCCCTCTCAGGGTTAGAAAGAAACAGGCAAGATTGCTGGGTCTTCCTGTGGGGAATCCTCGGACGGATATGGAAAAACTAAAGCCCCTTTTGAGCTTTTTCTCCTAAAGATTTGGTTTCGACCCATTTCCACACGCCATTTTGAACCTGTGGAAAACTCTGTGGGGAACTTAGACGGCTTTTTCGGGAAGGCCTTTACAAACAAAATCTCAACCCAAAAAGTCCCGAAAGCTGCCGTCCAGCCAGGAGAGGCTGTGGATAACTTCCAGATGCCATGGGACTTATTCTCCCATTTTTGTCCCGGGCAAAGGCCTTCGGGGTGATGGGACTGGAAAAGAAATCAGAGGTTTTTCGGGGCTGGCGATTTCGCCCACCCCGAAAGATTCTTCGATTCAGTCCTTGGCGGTTTCTTCGTCGAAGAAGATGAGCCAGGCAACTGTTGCCAGAGAGGCTCCGACACAGGGGCCGAGAATGTAGATCCAAAAGTTCTTAAGGTCTCCGGCCACGATTGCTGGTCCAAAGTAGCGGGCCGGGTTGAGCGCTCCACCTGTGTAGGGACCGATCGCGATGATGCCAAAGGCAATGATCAGGCCGATGTAAAGTCCGCCGACCTTGGCAGACCTCTTATCAACTGCCGTTCCGAAAACGGCCAGCATGAGGAAGAAGGTGGCAATACACTCCAGCCCGACGGCAGCAAAGGGAGCGACTCCCTCTCCTGGTCCGGGAACAGCGACTCCACGGGTGCCTGGCACCAAAACTGCGGCTGCCCCTGCCCCTGCAACTCCACCAATCACCTGAATGATGCAGTAGGAGATGAAGGTTTTGACGTCGATCTTTTTGGCGATCAGAAGTCCGAGAGAGACGGCTGGGTTAAAGTGTCCGCCAGAAATCGCGCCCAAAGCGGAGACACACACCATGATGGCAACGCCGAAAGCGAGGCCGATTCCGAGAAGTCCAGAAGATTGATCTTGAAGGTTGTAAACCGCCATGACTCCGAAGAAGCAAAGCGCGAAGACGCCGATGAATTCGGCTAGCAGGGTTTTGGGCTTCATTGTGTTGTTCCCTTTACGCCTCAATTCTGCCCCAGCGACCGAGATAAAAGGATAGTTTTCTGTCTTGATTCCTCTTTAATCTTGAGACTCTCTCTGCGCTGCCCTTCTCTGAGCCCTTAGCCAGAGTTCAATTCTCATCTAGGCTACTATGCAGTCTCTGCTTCTTCATCGGTTTTTTGATGCTCGGTGGGGAAGAGATAAAGGCGAGGTTTAAGGAAGCTTATGCAGCTGATTGGACAGAAGAAGGAGTGCTGTGGCGCATGCGACACGTGCCCAGAAGTTCAATCGCCATGCATCAGGCTCTGCCGCCTGGGAAAGAACTCGATCTGCGAGGGCTGCTTTCGATCGATTGAGGAAATCTCAAACTGGGCCGGCATGACCCAAGAACAAAAGGCAGCCACGGTTGCCCAGGCTGCCTTGCGAAAAGCGGACTCAGAAGCTGAATCCTCGGCTGGACGGGTCAGCCTCTAATCAGCCCCTTGGCCAAGGTTGGGCCAAGCATAGGAACCTGGCTGACTGCCAGAGCCGCCATCATTCTCCAAGACTGAAGTGATGTCCACCAGTTCGTCACCTGCTGACCAGCCCAATCCCATCCGGACCGGACGAAGCCTAGAGCTTGATCCAGATGAGCAGATCCTGTGTTGAATGAAGGCGTGGTTCTAGCTGGGGGAGGCGTGTTGGCCACATTGTCTTTCTGAGTAGTGGCAGCGGTTTTAGGAATCGTAAAGCCAGACCGAGCCACGCTCAAGCGCGTGGTGAGTCGTCTCTCTCCCTTTTTGCCCTGCTTCAAGGGGGTGACTGTGCTGATGGCTACATTGCGCATCTCTGAACCCAACGCGTAACCGCCCGCTAGGTTGAACCAGACCCTGCCTTCTCCGGTCATCTCTGTCTTGACCGAGGCTGTCGCGTCTGCTTCATTCTTCACAACTTCCAGCCCGTCGTTCTCAAGGGCGGTGAACTCCTGCTTCACAGTGACAGAGACAGTGGCGACATCTCCCTCAACCGATTCAACTTTGCAGGTGTAGGCAAGGGGAGCTCCGGAGAAGTCTCGATCAAACTTCCAAGTGAGGCCGGGTTTGATCTCTTCATTGGAGAATTCAAGAGGAACGAAGGTGATGTCTGGCATCCGCCTGGGGTCAAGGCCGGGGAGACGGACGGGAAGGGGCGTGTTAGGGGCCGTGTTGGCCAAAACCTTGCCCTGTTTGTTGATGGTCACCACTGCCTTAGGAAAGAAATCCTGTACCGCATCGAGCCCGAGGGGAAGGGGAGCCTCGTTGAATTTTATGGAGAAGGAGGAGATTTCGCTGGCGATTTTCAGCTCATTCTCGGATTTGGATTCGCCTGTGACAGCCACTCCCATCCTGATCTCTGCTTTGCCTTCGTTGCCGCCCAGAATCGGCAGAAATCCGTTGAACTCGGCATCCATCACGTAAGCGTGCTTGGCGGCAGGCTCGATCTTGTACTCAGCCGTCACCAAGGCCAAAGCCAGAAGGGGTCCCATTACATAATCGGACGCCTTCGTGCCCTTTCAGGTTCTGGCACTTGGTGCCAGAAGGGGAATCTGGGCTATTCTGTAGGGGCCACTTGGCGAACCAATTGCCAAGGAGAGCAAGGCCTAAGCATGTCCTTTCAGCCAGCTTCAAACCATGCCAGCCGACTGGCCAACCCTCTACCCAAAGTCGGAATTCGCCCTGCCATCGATGGCCGCTATGGCGGAGTAAGGGAAAGTCTTGAGGGGCCAACCCTTGCCATGGCTCACGCTGCCGCCGCCTTGATTTCGGAATCATTGAAGCATGCAACGGGCGAGCCGGTTGAATGCGTCGTACCCGATTTCTGCATCGGCGGCACGATGGAATCCTGCAAAGCAGAAGAGCTTTTCACTTTAGCTGGCGTCGGCTTGACTCTGACCGTTACTCCATGCTGGTGCTACGGAACTGAAACCGTAGATATGGATCCCGTCCGGCCAAAAGCTATTTGGGGATTCAACGGAACCCAAAGGCCAGGCGCCGTCTATCTTGCCGCTGCCTTGGCTGGTCATAGCCAGATGGGGCGTCCCGCTTTTGGAATCTATGGTCGAGACGTGCAGGATCTGGGCGACGAGACGATTCCAGAAGACGTGAAGGAAAAGATTCTCCGCTTTGTCCGGGCCGGAATTGCTGTCGCCACTATGAAGGGCACCAGCTACCTGGCTCTCGGTGGAACTTCGATGGGAATCGCTGGTTCTCGCGTCGATGCCAGCTTCTTTGAGCAGTACCTTGGCATGAGGGTGGAATCGGTCGACATGGCCGAAGTCGCTGGGCGCATGAAGTCGGGAATGTACGACAAGGAAGAGCACGCCGAGGCTCTGGCCTGGGTGAAGGCCAACTGCACCGAAGGCTTTGATATCAACGACGAAGCCAAGCAGAGAAGCAGGGAAGAGAAGGACCAGGATTGGAGCGATTCGGTCGCCATGACCCTGATCGCCCGCGACCTGATGGTGGGCAACAAGAAGCTGGAAGAACTCGGCTACCCCGAACAGGCTCGCGGCCACAATGCTTTGGCCGGAGGGTTCCAGGGCCAGCGGCAGTGGACTGACCACTTTCCGAACGGCGACTTTATGGAGGCGATTCTGACCAGCAGCTTTGATTGGGGCGGCGTGAGGATGCCCTACACCTTTGCCACTGAGAACGACAGCCTCAACGCTGCCACTATGCTGCTCGGCTTCCTTATGTCTGGCACGGCTCAGCTCTTTGCGGATGTTCGCACCTACTGGTCTCCAGATGCGGTTGAGAGGGTGACGGGTTGGCGACCTTCCGGAGATGCTTCGGACGGATTCCTCCACCTGATCAACTCTGGCCCCGCCGCTCTCGATTGGGCCGGAGTCAGTGGGGAAGAAGGAATCAAGCCTTGGTACGAGGTTTCTCAGGCTGATGCTGATGCGAGCCTAAGGGCAACCACCTGGCACGCCAGCGACCGAGGCTACTTCCCAGCAGGTGGCTGGTCGACCAAGTTCAAAACCAAAGGAGGTCTGCCCTGCACCATGGCCAGAATCAACCTTGTGGGCGGTCTCGGACCCGTGCTTCAGATTGCCGAAGGCTGGACGATTGAACTGCCAGATGCGGTCCACGATGTGTTGGATGAGAGGACCAGCTCTACTTGGCCAACGACCTGGTTCGTCCCTCGTTTGACTGGTTCTGGCCCCTATTCCGATGTCTATTCAGTGATGGCCGCCTGGGGCGCTAACCACGGAGCGATTTCGGTCGGCCACACTGGCGCCGACCTCATCACTCTGGCTTCGATGCTGAGGATCCCGGTGGATATGCACAACGTCGATGCGGGGGACGTCTACCGGCCTTCAACCTGGACTCGGTTCGGTGCCATGGATCTTCAGGCGGCGGATTACCTAGCCTGCCGAACCTACGGTCCGCTTTACAAGTAGGACAGGTGGTCTTGTTTCAGGGCAGACACAATGGGTCTGCCCTGTCTCACTTTAGTCAAATTGTTAAGAATAAGTTAAGGGTTGAGAAAGTCGTCAATCCCGTTATCTCCCATGCCCATTGCCGACGCCCCCGTGACCCTTGGTTCTTTCGATATCACTCCTCAGTTTGAGCACAGGGCCAGGTGGGAAAGGCGAATTGATCGCGACTTTTTTGAACCCAGATCGGACAATGTCACTGATCTCCAGTTCAGGACTCGTTTGGGATTCACTGCAAAGCAGAAGAACGGCGGCAAGCTGACCGTAAGGTGGCAGCTGGGCTACGGTGAGGCTCTGCGTCCCAGCGGCGACACGGTGACCCACAACAGCGATCTGACCATTTTTAACTGGGAGCAGAAGTTTGGCGATTGGAACATGGTTTTGGGCCGCCAGACTTACATTTTGGGCAACGCCAAGCTCGTCAGCAGTTCGACCGGATGGGGCAACCTGGGGCGGACCTTTGAAGGCCTGAGATTGAACTACAAAGACTGGGAGTTTGCTGGTTTTAAAGAAGCCACCAACACCCCCAGCAACAAGCAGATCTCGCTTGGCTTGATCTCAAACAAGAATGAGCTGGGTTTGAGCTCTTTGATTTACCGAGTCAACGAAAGGCCAGTGCTTAGGTCTGAGACCTTCACCCTCAACCACATTTATTCTCAAGAGGTTTCTGGATTTGACTTCAGCCTGGAGGGTTCGGCACAGTGGGGCAAAAACGAGGGGCGAGACCACGCGGCCTGGGCTCTGACGGCGAGAGTCGAGAAAGAGGTCAGCAAGACCCTCAACGCTTTTGCCGAAGCCAACCTTGTTTCGGGAGGATCTGGCCCCAAGAGCGGCACCTTTGATCAGCTTTATCAGAACCCCGAACCCAGCTACGGCATGAGGAGCATGATTGGCTACCGCAACCTTCGCGAGCTGACCCTTGGGGCTGAGTGGAAGGCTAGCGACAAGATCAAGTTTGAAGGCAAGTTCAACATTTTGGGCCTGCAGGATAACAAAGATGCCTGGTACGGCATGAACGGATCGGCCAACCGCCACGGAGGCGGCGCCTTTATTGACCCCACCGGAAGGTCTGGTGGCCAGGTGGGGCGGGCGATTCAGCTGGAGGCTTTTTACACTCCCACCAAGCGAGACACCTTTGCGACTGGGATCGGGATCTTTCAGCCAGGCGCCTTTATCACGCGGCGTGTCGGAGGAAATTCCACCAACCAGGTTTGGGGCTACTTCCTTTATCAGTTCAAGTTTTGATCTGGCTGTGGAAAAGTGAGGAAGATTTCTCGGCTTTTTCTATAGATCTGCCTTAAACTATAAGCAGTCGAGTGCTCGGCCAGCTTGCCACCAGCAAGGTCAAGCACCATCCTGACTCCCTCCAAAAAAGCAGCAGGGCCCCCCAGATTATTTCTGGCGGGGCCTTGCTTGTTTTCGTTTTTCCGCCAAAGGGGTTTTACTTGGACGGATCTGGAATCCAAAAACGCGGTTTTCGACCGAGCCGAAAGCGAAGGGTCGAAAACCGCCACAAAACTAAAATTCCCCCTCCAGCAAAGCGACTGGAGGGGGATTAAAGGGGGAGGGAATATCCAGAACAGATACCTTCCCTTGATCAAAACCTGGCTGCCTAAGCCCGAATCATAGCAAGTAGCTCGGCGGTCTTTTCCTCGACCATCTCCATGCTGCCCCGAGTCTCCACGTTGAGCCGAATAACCGGCTCGGTGTTGCTGCCTCGCAGGTTGAACCGCCACTCGGGGAATTCGACACTCAGACCGTCGATCTTGTTGATCTCACCATCTTTGTACTTCTCCTCGATCGCAGCAAGGACGCCTGGCACGCTTTCGACCGTGCTGTTGACCTCGCCGCTGCAGGGGAACTTGGCCATCATGTCTCGAACCAGCTCGCCCAAAGTCTGGCCGGACTGCTTCATGAGCTTAAGCAGAAGCAGCATGGGAATCATGCCGCTATCGCAGTACCAGTGGCTGCGGAAGTAGTGATGAGCGCTCATTTCGCCTCCGTAGATGGCGTTCTCGGCCCGCATCTTTTCCTTGATAAAGGCGTGGCCCGATTTGCACATCACGGCTCGGCCCTTCATTCGCTCGACGACTTCAAGAGTGTTCCAGGTCAGGCGGGGGTCGTAGATGATTGTTTCGCCGGGGTTATCTGCCAGCAGAGCCTGGCTAAGCAGACCGACCAGATAATAGCCTTCGATGAAGAGACCTGTTTCATCCAGGAAGAAGCAGCGGTCGTAGTCGCCATCCCAAGCCACGGCAAGGTCGTACTTGCCAGTCTTCATTTCTGCCTCGACTGGGGCGCGGCTTTCGGGGAGGATTGGGTTGGGCACTCCGTTAGGGAAGGTGCCATCCGGTTCGAACATCATCTTGGTCACCTGCAAGGGCAGGTGGGGCATCAGGGCTTCCATGGCCACGCCAGCGGCGCCGTTGCCGGGGCTGGCAAGCACCTTGTGGTCACCCAGCAGATCAGGGGGGCAGATGTTGAGCAGGTGCTTGACGAAAGCTTCGTAAGCGTTGATGGATTCGGTGGCGGGGGCTGTGCTGGGGGGGAGATCCTGCCCGATGAGAGCGGCAGTGTCTTCTTCAATCTCCAGCAGGCCGGTATCGCCGCTGATGGGTCGGCTTTCCTGCCTCACCATCTTCATCCCGTTGTATTCAGGAGGGTTGTGGCTGGCGGTGATCATCACTCCGCCATCCAGCCCGTAATGGGGGGTGGCAAAGTAGACCATTTCTGTGCCGACCATGCCTAAATCAATTACCTGGCAGCCTTCGGCGTTAAGGCCTCGGGTCATGGCGGCGGCCAGTTCTGGCCCAGTGAGGCGGATGTCGTAGCCGATGGCGACCTTTTTTGCTCCGGTGCGCTTGGCATAAGCACGGCCGATAGCTTGGGCGATCTCGGGGTTTAGTTCCGAAGGGACCTTGCCACGAACGTCGTAGGCTTTGAAACAGGCGAGATGCTGACCCATGTTGAAACTAACGTTACCCGGCGAGGCTCTGTGTCATCACGGGGTCTTGTGGTGGCGGGGACTTCTATCTGGTTTGGAGTTCATCTGAGGCTGGGTTTTGACTTTTCTGCTTGCCTTTGAGCCCTGGATGGAAGCGGTTTGTATTCCCGCCCCTGCCTCGCAGGCTCGGGCTCAGACGAAGGAGGAGAAGGTCGAGATAAGAGCCGGAGGTTTCACCTCGTCAGTCTCTGACAAATGTCTTAGCTCCATAGAAGCTCTTGCCAAGAGGTACGGATCTCCTCGATAGAGACAGGACCAGGTTGGGAAAGGCTGTTCACAATCTCTCTGCCATCAATCGTAAGAAGTCGAAGCTTCGGGAGCTGCAGAATACTGGCCAGAAGCTCATCCGATAGACAAGGATTCTCATAAATGATAACGGCTTCAAGATTTGCTAGGACGGATAGTGGCCGAAGGTCAGTCATGACATCTATGTCAAGACGTATCGTCTCCAAAATTTCAAGCTTGTCCACTGGACCGATGCTGCTTACACTGGGACATCGAGTCAGAGAGAGATGCCGAAGAAGTGGCATTTTCTTTAAGAAATCCAAGTCATTCAGATTTCTGAATCTATCCAGACAGAGTCGTCTGAGGTCCGTAAGACGTTCAAGACATCCTAGCCTTTCCGAACGACAGCCACTTAGGTCTAGTATTCTCAAGTTACTAAGCCTTGAGATCTGATCTAGTTGTTCATCAGAAGAGCCAGTGGTAGCTAGGAATCTTAGCTCGGAACAGCTTTGTAAGCCAGATATGCAGTCAGAACTTGATGTGAGGAATTGACTTAGTTTAGGAAACCTGGAGATATCTAGATTGAATCCACTCAACTGGTAAACATCTAGCCTAGAAAGCTCCTGAAGATCGTAGATCGGCGTTAGGTCAAAACCATCGTGGGTGATTGACAGATTCACGAGGTGAGGAAGATCTTTTACGAAACTAAGCTCATGGTTCTCTGGACCCATGCAAAGTTTGGTGATTTGCCACTCTTGAACTATCTCGACCATTTCTGGCCTCCATCTTTCTTTGAGCGAAAATGCAGGTCCGGTGAAATCCTGAAAGACAAAGGATTTAGAGTCATCACCCAAAACCTTTTGGATCATTTGACCTGGTTCCCACATGGACTCTTCTAGCTTACCTCTCCGAAGGAAGAATGATTCCCTTCATGATCGTTCTCTGAGCAGCCAAGAAAACGAACAAGGTTGGTACGGCAGCCAAAGTCAGAGCCGCCATCATGACTGCCTTAGGAGCGTATCCCTGCATTTGGAAGATGAAGACCATGAGGGTCCACATCTCTTGCTTCTGCGCGACCAAAAAGGCGAAAAGGAAGCTGCCGTAGGCTCCCATAAAGGCAAGCAATGCCAAGTAGCCAAGCACTGGGCGGCAGAGAGGCAGAGCCATTTTCAGCAGCATCAGCCAGTCAGTCGCTCCATCGATCTGGGCAGATTCGAAGATCTCTTTGGGTAGAGAATCGAAGAAGCCTTTCAGCAAAAAGATCATGAATCCGCTTGCCGCTGTTGGAAGAACCAAAGCAGCAAAAGTGTTAAGCAGGCCAAGATCTTTAAGTAGCAGGAACGAGGGGATCATGGCGACTTCGGCAGGGAAGGCCATTGCCGCCAGAAGAAAGAGCAGGATGTTTGACGTTATGGGCAGTGAGTGCCGCGACAGGGCGTAAGCGCACAAGGGGTTGACAATAAGCTGAGTCAGCACCGCAAGGGCGCAGAAGAGAAAAGTGTTCCACAGGGCTCGCCCATTAAGAGCGATAAAGTCAAAGACATAGGAGTAGTTGCGAGTGGCAAACTCGCGACGGATCTCTCTTTTGTTCTTGACTAGGTGGCTGGATTCAAAAGCAGCTAGGGGAAGGCTGTAGCCGTGCTTAAACTCAAGAAGATCATCCAGCGACTTCAACCGCCAAGATTTTAGAAACTCGGCCTTCAATTGCTTGTCAGCCAGCTCAATTGTTGCCAGCGGGATCTCTTCTATAAGGCTGGCTCCGCCAGCTAGCTGAGCCGGCACAGCCGAGATTTGATTGCGATGCTTGGTCCGCAGAAACTCCTGCCACATCCAGGTGCCGGTTATGGGCACTCGAAACTCGGAGGGGAGAGTTTTCTTAAACTCGATCCAGTCGTTCCACTTGACTCCCTCTTTGGGGTTCCAGCCGGGCCGATCCAGCAGCTCAGCCGGAGCCTGAATGCGGGGGAAGGCGGGGTTAAGCTCGTTGTAAGTCTGGTTGACTTTTTCCAAAGTGCCGTACTTGGCCTTTAGGTACCTCTGCCATTCCGAGCTGAGACGAGAGGAAACCTGCCCCGACCTGGTGCGGAATCCGGCCAGCCAATGGGTGGGAGGAAGCTCCATTAAAGTCTTTTCCCAAAACTCCAATTCGTCCGGGTCAGGCTTCATCCCCTTGAGGGTAGTGGCAGCGCCAAGAGTGTAGGAAGTCATCCTGATCTGGTCACCCCCGTACTTGTCATCCCTGTATTTATCAAAGAGGGCTTGGTCGTCGGTGAGGTAAAGGGGGATCAGTCGGTTGGCGTTTTGGTCGCTCGGCCCGGTCAATCCAATCGCCCCCATCATGAGGAAGGGGTAGAGGGTCGTCGTGGCCCCGATGATCAGGAGGGCGTAGACGACCGCCAGGGCCAGCTTGGCTCTGAGCGATTTTCTACCAACCTTCGTGATCAGGGGCATTGTATGATATTATGAAGAAGATTCCGGCACCGGACTGCACAAAAAATGATTTCTAACCTGGGAGGCCACGACCTCGCTGCCCTGTGATTCCCTTCACTCTTGGGGGAATCACTCTTCAAATTGACCCCGATCAGACAGGGAGACTGAATTCCGGCTTCATGACTGGAGGGATTGCCAACTGTTGCGAATGCGAAGAATGCACGGCGATTGAACTCCTCGCATTCTTGTGTCTTCGTCCAGAGCTTGCCGAACTATTGGCGTCTTGTCTCATTGATCCGTGTAGAGAAGTCTACATGGAGCTAAGAAGCAACAGGCGGGGTGATCCTGATGGCTTTAAAAGGATCTTGTGGGCTTGGCCCCTCTGTGGATCTGATGTTGATTTTTCTCCTCAGAAACCGCAGCTTCTTTCTGGTCAAGACTATGCCTGGCTCAGTAAAGAAGCCCCGGCACTTGATTATCGTTGGAATCCAGATTCTCAACAAGCTCTGGAGACGGCCGAGCCAAACATCTGTGCTTGGCTGTCTGTCTCTAGGCTGATTCCATCTCTTCAGGCGACCGCCGAAACATTTGTGAAGGAGTATTTCAAGGAGCCTTGTCGCAAATGCCGCAGCGAGAATCGGTTAACTTTCTTTCCTAACAGGAAGAGCTGGGTGCATAGAGAGATCGCTGGTCGAGTCTGTGCAACTAACTCTGCTCTTAAGGGCCACCGTCTTAAAGCGAGTTTCTGCGCTCGGTGTCATGAGAACTATTCACTTTGGGTGCCAGATAAGCCTCCATTCTTCAATTCAGGCGCTGTTCGAAAACCGTACAGAGAATGGCGCAAGCAAATGGGGGTATTTGGTCGACAGCCGCCTGACTTTGGCGACTACTGAGGATCTGTCTGAATTCCCGATCAACTGGCCCGTTCAGCCGCTTCAAGAATCCGCCGAATCCCCGCTGCCCTGAGCCGAGCCGCAGCGCGGGGGTCCGGAGTCCCCTGAAGTTCCAGCAGGGCAATAGCCTTGTCGATCTCCTTCAAGGTTCCAGGAAGAGAAGGCAGCCCCTCGGCTCGCCCCCACCGGACCAAAGAAAGGCTGCGGATCGCTTCAGCCGTTTCGATTTCGGCGGCGGCCACCAGTTTAGTCCTCGCCTCCCATGCCCAAAGGCGAATCATTTCTTTGGAGATGGAATTCCTGGCTTCCTTTTCTGAACTGATCAAGTACAAACAGGCGCCGCGAAAATCGGCAAGGCTTCCCGTGATCATGGAAATCTGGAAGAAGGCGCCGACCGGGTGGCTTGTTTCGCCGTAGACTCCCCTGACCACAACGCCTCGAGATTCCAAGGCGGTTTTGACCCTTGGCATCTGACCGGTTCTATCCAGCCCCGGCAGGTGAGCCAGAATTGATCGCCTGCGGCCTTCTCCGGCATTTTGGGGGCTGGCGGCCAGGTATCCCCACTTGGCAAGATGAGCAAAATCCAGCCGCTCGGCCAGACATTTAAGCAGAGCCTCTGCCTTGGCTTCAGCCTCTTCAATCTCGAACCCTGGGGTCACCGCCTGCAGCCTTAGGTGGTCTTCTTCGTTGACCATTAGGCAAAGGCCGCGGGGCTGGTCCATCAGCAGGCAGGCCGATTCATCTCTATAGGGGAAGTCGGTGGAGATAAGTCGGCAGCCGATGAGGTAATCCCGTTCGACTTCGCTGATTTTGCTAAGGGAGCTGAGCCGAGGATTGCAGATCTCGGCAGCTTTTTCGACTCGCTTTCTCACGGCGAAAAGCTCTTCACGCGTCGCGGTGCTGGGGAACCTTGCCCCGGTAAGGCACCGAGCGTGGCGGACTCGGCTGGAAACGATGACGGATTCTTCCGGTCCACGCCTCTGCAGCCAATCTGGCAGAGGCATTGACCTCAAAACCATTTCCTGCCAGGCTTCTCCGCCGCTTCCCGCCATCGGGTTCATTGTGACCGAGAAATTGGCCAGAGGTTTACGTAGGGCTTACACTCGGCCCAATAGTTTGCTGCAGTGAGCACAAGCGTTTGTGCATTGGCTATGCTAGCGTTGTTATGGCTCTCAAAATCGCCATCATCGGGGCGGGCAGTGTTGGGTTTACCCGCACCATGGTCCGGGATATTTTGTGCATTCCTGAACTGCAGGATTCTGAATTTGCTTTTCACGATATCAACCCGCACAACCTTGATATGGTTCTGCAGTTGGTGAAAAGAGACATCGCCCACAACAAGATTCCGGCAACCGCCATGGGGACCTTGGATAGAAGAGAGGCGATTGCAGGGGCCAACTACATTTTCAGCTTTGTTAGGGTTGGGGGGCTGGAAGCTTTTCAGACCGATGTTGATATTCCTTTAAAGTACGGGGTGGATCAGTGTGTTGGCGACACCCTCGGTCCTGGGGGGATCATGTACGCGCAAAGAGGCATCCCGGCCCTGCTCGATTTCTGCAAGGATATAAGGGAGGTCGGCGCTCCGGGAGCTTTGTTCCTCAATTACTCCAACCCTATGGCGATGCTGACTTGGGCCTGTGTAAAGTACGGGGGAGTTGACACAGTGGGGCTCTGCCACGGAGTGATTCATGGCCACCACCAGATTGCCAGCGTGTATGGCTTAAAGCAGAGCGAAGTTGACATCGTCTGTGCAGGAATCAACCATCAAACCTGGTACGTAAAGGCAAGCCACAAAGGGAAAGACCTTACCGCTGGCCTTCTGGAAGCCTTTGAAAAGCACGAGGAGTACAGCCGAACCGAAAAGGTGCGGATTGACATGCTTAGGCGGTTCGGCTTTTATTCCACCGAAAGCAACGGGCACCTGAGCGAGTATGTGCCCTGGTACCGAAAGCGGCCGCAGGATATCCCTAAGTGGATCGACACTTCTAGCTGGATCAACGGCGAAACGGGGGGCTACCTTAGGGTCTGTAAAGAAGGCAGAAACTGGTTTGACCACGATTTTCCGAACTGGATGAAGGAAGATCCCTTTGTCTATTCGCCTGAAAAGAGAGGCCAGGAGCATGGCAGCTACATTCTGGAAGGCCTGGAGACGGGGCGAATCTATCGCGGTCACTTCAACAGAGTGAACAAGGGCTGCATTTCCAACCTTCCGGATGACTGCATTATCGAGGCTCCTGGTTATGTTGATAGAAACGGAATTTCGATGCCCCCAGTTGGAGATCTGCCTTTGGGCTGTGCGGCGGTATGCAATGCTTCGGTTTCAGTACAGCGCATGGCGGTTGAAGCGGCTGTTCACGGGGACGACACTTTGCTTAGGCAGGCGATGATGATGGACCCCTTGACGGGGGCCGTCTGCGATCCTCCTGAGATTTGGCAGATGGTGGATGAGCTGCTTGTGGCTCAGTCCGAGTGGCTTCCTCAGTACGGTGCTGCTGTTTCACTGGCTGCCGAGAGGCTTGATGCGGGGAACCTGATTCCGACTCTGGATGGCTATAAAGGAGCGGTTCGAATTGCGGAGATGTCGGTGGAAGAGATGTCGGCCGACAGGGAAGAGGTCAACAAGAAAATCAACGACCCGGACAAGGCTCAGGTGGCTCCTAAGACGTGATTAGCGGGTGGTCTAAGCCTTTACAACCTGAATCGGTATAATTTTTAAATCTTGCCGCCAAATCTGAAAGCAAAAAGGAAGACACAAGGTCAGGCGTTTGCTTGGTCCATTATGATGTTATTGAGCGTTATAGTTGGTAGTGGCCTGTACGGCTATTTTGAATCAAAACCAGCATTGTGGCAAGCCAAGGCTGTCATCCTTATTCCACACTCTGTAAGGTCAACGGATAGTTTGCCAGCGGCATTTGCTCGTGCGGATGAATCTAGATCCTCATTGTCGAGACTCCAGGGTCTTGTAAGGAGTAAACGCGTCCTGTCCTCTGCACTTGGCGCATCAGCATGGAAGTCTGGTGCGGACTCCTTGAAAACTGAGATCGATGATGGTGCTGGTCAGCTGACACTGAAGTACCGCTCGCATGTTTCAGGCAGCGAGGCCAGCGAGAAGCTTAATAAAGTTCTTAAAGCATTAAGAACTCAATATGACCTGACAATTGCAGAGTTTGCGGAATCCTCGGTTCAAGTACTCAAAACCTATCGGCAGATATTGCTGGTAGAACAAGCAAAAAAAGGCGAAAGCAAAACAGAAGCAATGGATTCATCGAGATCAAAACAAATCAATAGCATAGGAGATGCTATTGTATATTCGAAGTCAAGTGCTTTAAGCAAGGCGTTGGGTTGGATTGTGTTGCAGGCACCCGAGGCTGATTCAAGTCCATTGACAAAAGGGTCTTTAGAGCTAGCCTTGACAGGGTTTTTTATATGTTTTGGTGTACTAACGCTTCTTAAAGCTTTTCTTTCAAAAATTTTGGGCGTGTTGTAGTGGAAGCAGCAGATGGTTTCTGTATCGCGGCATTTATCTTCGCCGTCACAGTACTTCTGCTTCAGCCGCTTGATCCCATGAGGGCATTTCTGGCTGGAAACTTAATCTACTTATCGCCAGCTCTTATTGGTGAGCGTGACTATTTCTATGGCTCTGGGCCAGCAAATTATGAGGGAGTCCTCTTTGTAAGCTTGATAGTCGCAGCTACCGCCTTTGTATGCATTATACTTCCACCACAACGACAGATAGCCACTTTACAATCTAGTCGTCTCATTAGACTGACTGGATGTTTTCTGGCCTTGGCTTGTATCGTTCTACTTGTCTACTTTTCCCTTAAGTACTCACCCTTGTTTTGGGTGGCTGGCAGAAAGGATATTCCACTCTCGGGCGGTGAAGTTGCGATCCATCGTATGATGGCGAGCTATGTAGCCATATTCGGCATTTGCAGGAGGCATAATCTGTCTCTGATAGTTGGTTCGATTGCTTTGGTAATCCACACAATAATGGGTGACCGCACTGCGGTTACGATGGTTATAGGGGCTGCATTCCTACACTATGGAATGAGTACAGGGTTTCCACTATGGAAGATAATTGCGAAGAAGTGGGTTCTATGTTTGCTCTTGGCTGCCGTTGTTTTGTTTGGGAAATTATTCTATAACACAGCATTTTTGGTCCTGCGCGGTGATTTTACACAGGCTTCGGAGGTTGCCAGAATCACCCTAGAAAATCCTTCGTACCCTGAAAATCTTGTCATTTACTCAATATTTGATAAATCCATAGCTGAGAACTTTCGATTGGATTCTATCGATTTCATTGGCAACCTGTTTAGGGTTGTGCCTCTTAGAGAAGCACTATCCTCAGCTGAGAACAGAGATTTTAACATGCTGTCTCAGGACAGGCTTTTTCCTGCAGTCACTAGGGCAACCATGGCCAGGAATCCTTGGGCAGAAGCTTGGGCCTATGGGGGCGGGGCAGGCATCGCTGTAGTTCTCATGAGCTTCTTGAGCACTTTGCATATCCTTCAGCAGATGGCCAAACACAGGCAGCACTGGGCTTATCCAGCCATCATTTTGGCCAGCGGCTACTTTGCCCTGTATTGTCATAGAAACACGTTGTCTCTGTCTATCGGCACTGTTGTCCGAACAGTGCTTGGCTTCGCACTCTTAATTCTCTGTCTTCATGTTTTTCTCTTAACAATCGGCTACGTAGTTTCAATATTGAGGACCCGGTTTGTTCCCCAGCCAATTGAGCAGCGCTTAGATCAATGAAATTCTCTGTTGGAAAAATTGATCAAGCTATAGGGTGGAATCTTGGCGCTCATGCAATACAAGCATTGAGCATTATTGTTCAAGCAGTCATCGTTTCTCGAGTCCTCAGCCCGACGGATATTGGCTACTTTGCCATTGCCAGATCTGTACTTAGTTTATCTCGAGCTGTTCCAAATACAGGAATACTCTATGCGATGGCAAGTCTTAAAAATCTAAGGGTTGTCCACTCTAGAATGGTTTCTGGGATCATGCTTGCAGCTGGTGCCATTCAAGCATTTGCTATGATTGGCGGAGCTCTGATTTTTGGAAGCCTCTCAGGACATCAATACATTGTCTTAAGCATTATCTTACTCAGTGGATTGTGCCTTATTGACGGACAGCTTCTGCCCGTAGAAGGACTGAAAGTACGGTCAATGGACCATAGGCAATTGACGATAGCCGACCTATTGGCCTTTGGCTCTGCAGTGACAGGTCTGCTTATTGGCCTAGCATGGGGACTTGGTGTTTTCTCTCTGGTTCTTGCAAGCTACATGGAGAGTATTCCCAAAGTTATCTATCTCCGTACGATAATGTGGAAGGAGACTGCACCCTTGTTTCCGAGATTGAAACTCATCTCAGCAATTCTCTCTCAAGGTGCAAAGCTCTCAATATCCAGTGTTTTTCTTCTGATTTCTACACAGGGTGATAGACTTTTGATCGGCACCTTTTTGGGGCCGGCCATAGCTGCGAGCTATTGGAGAGCGAACCAAGCCTTAAACGTTCCCCTTTCTTTTCATGCTCGCGTGGCATACCGGGTGCTGATATCTACTGCCTCAGCAGAATCCACGGCAGGAATCACGCAGCAAAGAGTTGCGTCACTTTCTACAGTTCTTTCTGCTCGATTAGGACTTTGCATTGGGTTGGGAAGCTTTTTCCTGGCAGACCCCCTAATTCTGCTCTTCTTAGGAGATGCCTGGAGCATGACCGCAATCTCTATGGTCGCTTTGGCACCTTGTATTGGCTCTAAGTTTCTTATTCGGTCACTTGATTCACTTTTGGTTGGTGGGTCTCATGTCGGATCAAGTGTACTAGGGCAGGGATTTTTGGCTATCGGGCTCATTTTGGCAATAGCTTTAGGTTTTCAAGGTGGGCTATGGGTTGTCTGCATTTTTATCAGTGTGGTTTTCGTTCTAGGCGGCTTGCTCTATTCGTTTCTTGCCTTAAGGGCGAATCTTTTGACACAAGCAGATTTTAGTAACACGCTTTTGAGGCTTTCTCAAGATACGGTGGTTTTCTGTCTGCCTTTTATTGGCCTTCATATCGGTCTGGGGGCGATTTCAGCACCAAAATTGATAAGTACTGCAATTGAGGTTCTTTTTGTCCTTTCTTGGTTTGTCTTTATTCTTTTGGATCTAAACAAGGAAGCCAGGCAAACTGGGCGGGTTTCGTCTCGTTCAGGCTAAACAGTTCCACAGGGTCATGCCCGTCACAACTATTGGTCCGTGTCAGACTGACGGTATGAAAGTCAATCTAGACATCCCCGATCCCCTGTACAAGAGGCTGCGGACCCAGGCTTCGGTGAGGGGAATGAGGGTCAAGGACTTTATGGTCGTCTTTTTGGAAGAGGGTCTTGATCAGTTGGGGGAAGAGGGACTGCGATCTGCTGATGGCGAAACAGACACAGCTGCTGAAAAAGATGATTGAGAGGTGATACTATAACTTCATGAAGATATCCATTGATCTTCCGAAAGAACTAATCGACAAGCTAAAGGAACGATCACTTCTTCTTGGCATTGAGCCACAGGATTTAGTGATTAGGTACCTAAGGGATGAGCTAGAAGCGTCGCCAGAAAGATCTACAAAGAAGGGCCATGATCGGCCGTTCCCTGCGCAAATCTCAGTCGGAGGCAGACCTGTGCCAAGCCTTACCGGTCCAGAAATCGAAGAGATCTTAGTGAAAGAAGATATCGAGAAGTACAATGGATCTTCTTGATGTAAACGTTTTAGTCGCACTCGCTGTTGAAGAGCATATACACTATCAAAGTGCGATGGAGTATTGGAAAAGTGAGGCTGCTGAAACACTGGCAATCAGCAGAATATCAATGCTAGGATTCCTGCGAATTCTTGGAAGCTCTGCTGCTATGGCTGGACAGCCCTTGTCGTCACAAGACGCATGGAGGATTTATCTCAAAGTGCATGGCGATCCATCGTTCAGATTCGTATCAGAGCCCGAACTTATAGAGGTCGTTTTGGAAAGGTTTGTTGAAAGTCAGAGCTTTAACTCTCGCTCTTGGACGGATGCCTACTTGGCTGCCTTCGCTATTGCCGGGGGCCACAGGCTTGTTTCTTTTGACTCAGATTTCTCTAAGTTTGAAGGTCTCGATTTCCTTCATCTTCGCGCCTAGCTTCTCTATTCATCAAGCCACAGAGCAGAGGTCACACCTCGAGGGTAGTACTTGCTGCCCTTTGCTATTCCATCAACCATCTGGTCAGACCAGGCCCAGAAGGCAGATTCAGGATGCAGAAGCCAATCAAGGTGGGCGGAATCTGCCTCTTCAAAAGCGTTAAGACCGTCGTAATCAAGGCAAGTTCTGGCAATGTGCTGGCAGAGATAAATCTTGCTCAGCCAAGAGTTTGAGCTGGATGCGCTTAGCTTCCAGCCTCCGTTAGCAAAAAGGCATTTTTCGGGGGCCAGAACAGCCTGAAGATGTCCCTTAAAGCGATCGACGAGCTCAGCGAATTCAGGAACCTGGATCCATTCTTCCCATAAAGAGCTTCTCTTGAAGAAGATCAGCCCTTCGAACACGGGAATGATGAGAGACCGGTCGTTGTTTTCCAGCAAAGCAGGCAGGGTTCCGTCGGGCTGAAACGCGTTCAGCAGAGTTCTCAAGGCCAGCTTTGCCTGACTATCAGCTTCAACCCGTTCGGTTTCCGAATTAATTACCTTTGCTAGATGAGCGTAGGCTGCAAGGGTTTTGACCCCCAGATAGGTCGAAGCTCTGGACTGTCCCAGGCTCGGATCAAGGCTGTCGTAGGTCGTGATCTCAGCTCCGTTTGGTCCGCATCGTGGCGAATCAATCGACATGATTCCTGTGCGTTTTGAGGGATCTGGGTTGTCTCTAAGACACAAGCTTTTTAGACAGTCGCTGAAGACGCTCTGCAGGGAATCCTGCCACAGCCAATCATTGGTTTTTTCTAAAGTCATGCAGGCGCAAAGAACCCAGTTGACCAACTCTTCGTGGCTCATGTGGCTAAAGCAGCCCGGCTCGTTTCGTCTTTCGTAGCTCGACCAGCCCGGGCGGGAAAAGTGATTTCCAACTCCCATGTCGTGGGTGAAGGCTAAGGCTTTTTCACCACCGATTTCATCGTAGTAGCTGTAGCGTTCGACAAAGAGATCCAGGGCATTTTTCTGCACCCAAGGGTTCATCTTCAGCTCATAAAACAGATGATCAGCGGTCAGATCAAAGGTGTTCATCATGCGATATTCACCTTCGTTAACGTTCCAGATAAAGCCTCCCTGCTGCTTGAGCAGCTGTGTGCTGCCGTAATAGCTTCGCAGCGAATGGGCGAGCATGAATCTTTGAGATTCATTCAGTTCTGGTTTCGCAAAACTCTTGTCAGCTTCCTTCGCATTTTCAACTGCATCATCAAACTCAAGCAAACCAAATGACGCCACCGATTCCAGACTGCTAAAAAAGTAAGTGTAAAGGTAGCTCGTTTCAATGCCAGTCGTGGCAAGGCCATCTCTGTAAAAAGCACCCACAAGCCGAAGAGTTTTGGTTTCACCCGCTGGCACATCTAAGACGACCAAACCACATTGGCCCAGCATGCAGGTGTTGTCGGTGGGGTCATTCGGAGCCAGAATCTGCTGAGGGCCAAAACCGATGCCGCTATAGGCATCACCATTCTTGGTGAAAATTCCGATGTTCCGGCCCAGCCAGACTCCTGTCAGATCCTCGGAAACAGCATGCCTCAGGCCGGCATGGGGGTCCCCGCCTCCCTGTCCGAAGAAGATCTTTCTCGGCGCGCTGCCCTGGCTGTTATCAAGAGACAGTTCGATCCAGACGCAGGGGATGATTACCTCCGCCAGCTGCTCACTTTCGCGGCTTTGTGGGTCAGGGATCGGCCGGATTGGGGTGATGACCCTGAAGGTCAAATCCTCCGCCTTCCACTCATCGAAACAAGGAGTCAGGGTGCGAGAAATTGCGGCGTCTTCGTAAGCCGAAAGAAAAGGCAGCTTCTGATTCTTGGTGGCTTCAACATCAAAATCGTCTGCCTGAGGTCCCCTGCCTTCGCCGAAAAAGGGAAGGGCCTTGTACTGGCCAGGCGTCGAAGTTTCTGCGCCAATGTAGAGGTTGGCGCAGGCGGGGCGATCCAACTCCAGCCCAAAGCCCCCCGTTGCTCCCTTTGCTCCCAGGGTCAGGGTCGCAAAGGCCCCGATTGGAGAATGGTGGGCATTGAAAAAGGGCGTCCTCGCCATAGGTTCCTTTTACCAGGAGATGCCGCTAAGGCTCTACCGTAGGGCCGGATTGTGTTGTTCGGCCCTCATCATTCTTTTATGTTTTTGAGTGCAGAGGCTGTAGCAGCAAAAGCCTCTTTTGTCTTAGCTAGGTCGGCATCGTCAACATCGTAGTGGAAGACTGCTCGAAGCTTATGCGGTCCAAAGGGAATCGTCCGTACCCCAGACTGTTCCAGTTCATGACGCCATGCTTCGGCCGGAGCCGCTGTCTCAAGAATCAGAATGTTGGTCTGGCAGGGAAGGGGTTTGAGTCCTGGCAGATCGGCGCAGAGGGCGGCCAGCTCGGCGGCTCTTCTGTGATCTTCAGCCAAGCGGTCTACCATCTTGGTTAGCGAGACGATTCCGCAGGCAGCCAGCATTCCAATCTGCCTCATGCCGCCTCCCAGTCTCTTCCGCCAGAACTCAGCTTCGTCAATAAAGGCCTTGGGGCCAAGCAGAATCGATCCTACGGGGGAACCTAAACCCTTTGACAGACAGATGCTGAGGGTGTCGACTTCGCAGGCTATCTCATCAACTCGGCAGCCCTGGGCGACACAGGCATTGAACAGCCTAGCGCCATCCAAATGAAGAGGCACCCCTTTCCTGAAACTCATAGCCTTCAGAGCCTGATGCTCAGCCATGGTGGTGATAGAACCTCCGTGGCGGTTGTGGGTGTTCTCTAAGCAGATCAGGCTGGTGCCAGGGGTGTGGTGACTGCGGGTCAGGATCGCTGGCTCAACCAGTTCGGGAGTCAAGACTCCGTTTGGTGCGCGGACGCCTCTGGTGATGACTCCGGCAGTTACGGCGGGGGCGCCCCCTTCGTAATAGACCATGTGAGCTTCGTCCTCGAAGAGCACCGAATCGCCGGGGCGGGTGTGGGTGGCCAAGGCAATCTGATTGCTCATGGTGCCGCTCGGGACAAACAGGGCGGCCTCTTTGCCTGTCATTTGGGCGGCTAACTCCTCCAGCTTCTGAATGGTCGGGTCGCGGTCTAAAACGTTGTCGCCCAAGAGAGCGGAGGCCATGGCCTCTTTCATTTCCTGGGTCGGAAGAGTGACTGTGTCGCTTCTTAGATCAATCATGGGGCCAGCCTTCTTTGCAGAAACGCCAAAGCGTCTTCTCTCATTTTCATCCATGCCGGGTAGGTGAATGAATGTCCTTCACCTGGTATTTCGTTGTAAATCACTTCGAGTCCTTTTTCATCGCCCAGCTCTGCCGCGGCTTTGGCAAAGTCTCGGCTTTGAGCAACAGGGACAATATCGTCCGCAGAACCGTGGGCCAGCATAAGGTGGCTGGATAACCCATCGAGATGCACCTTGGGCGAAGCCTGGGCCAGCACATCGGCTCCAATAGCAGAATCCAGGTCTGGGATGAACTGCTCTAGAAAGGAGAAAGAAATAGGGAAGTGTGTTTCTCTCGGATTCCTTAAGTCTGTAATGGGACAGATTGCCACTGCAGCCTTCAAGATTTCTTCGCCATGGGGAAGACCATCAACCGGCAGAGCTGCCATGAGGGATAGGTGGCCTCCGGCACTGTTGCCAAAGGCTGCTCCTCTTTCTGCGTCAATTCCCAGCTGGTCAGCTTGAAATTTGAGGTGGGCAAGGGCTGCTTTCACGTCGGCAACAGCACAGGGAAAGGGGTGGAGAGGGGCAAGGCGATAAGAAAGGCACACAGTGGCAAAGCCTTGTTCGGCATACCAGGCAGCTTCCTCGTGGTAGCCAGACCGATCGCCGCTTACCCAGCCTCCGCCATGGAGAAAGACAATCCAGGGCAGGGGCTTTTCAGATTCAGGGGCGATGAAGTCGAAGCCAAGCTTGACTCCTTGGGAAACATAGGTCTGCGCGGCCAGAACCCTCACCCCTCAAGTCTGGCAGAAGGAAGAGGGGATTTTTAGGCAGTTGGCTGAGCGGCACAGCATTAAGATGAAGTTTTGGGTAAACCCACGCCAGCATGAAGCGCGCCGTTATTGTCGGAGCTGGGGGCATGGCCAGAGCTTGGGGAAGAGCCCTCAAAAAGGCAGGCATCGAAGTCTGCGGCTGGGTTGATATTGTTCCTGGCAAGGCAGAAGAAGCCTATGCCGAGGTTGATCTGCCTAAAGGATGGTGCGGTACTGACTTGAGGAAGGTTCTAGTCGAGTTCATGCCTGATTTTGTTCTTGACGTGACGATTCCAGAAGCCCACTGCGAAACTGTCGTGACTGCCTTGGAGATGGGATTCCCAGTTTTGGGTGAAAAGCCCATGGCCAACAGCATGGAGGAAGCGGGGATGATGGTGGCAGCTTCGAAGAAGGCTGACAAGCTCTACATGGTCAGTCAGAGCCGCCGGTATTTGGAAGGCATGGAGGTCTACCGCCCTGCTGTTCAGGCTCTTGGTCCGCTTATGACCTGCACCACGAGCTTTTTTGTTGGTCCCCACTTCGGCGGGTTTAGAGACGAGATGGATTCGCCTCTTCTGCTCGATATGGCAATTCACCACTTCGATTCCGCTCGGGCAATTCTCGGCTGCAACCCTGTTTCTGTTTATGCCGAGGAATACAACCCAGATTGGAGCTGGTACCAAGGGGCGGCATCTGCCAACTGCCTTTTTGAGTTCGAAGGAGGCCTGAGGTGGAACTACGCAGGATCTTGGTGTGCTGAAGGCAACCCTGTCAGTTGGAACGGTGACTGGCGAACCATCGGCCGCGACGGCTGGGCTTCGTGGGATGGAGAGAGAGCCTTCGACGGGGAAGAGGTTCTTGGCGGTGAGGGGTTCTTTAAAGAGACGAAGCGTCGTGATTTCAGCCCTCTGCCCACTGACTATGCCGGCGGCATTGACGGCAGTCTCAAAGAGTTTTTGTCTGCTTTAGAGTCGGGCACGAAACCCCAGGGTGAATGCTCGGACAACATCTACAGCCTAGCTATGGTTTTTGCTGCGATCAAGTCGGCCAAAGAAGAAAGAAGGGTCCAGATCGCAGAAGTGATGCCTTAAGGTGGCTCGGATTTAACTCTCCATTCCCTGTTCACTGATCTGACAAATTTGGGAACCATCTTGAGTCTCTTTGGCCCCGGTTTAGCAATCGTTATGAAAGGACGGTCAATTCTCTTTGGGTCACAATCTCCCCTAATTGTTCTTCAAATTTGGTACAATCTCCTTTAGTTGTTCATTGACTGAGTGGTTTTGATTGAAAAGTCTGGCTTTTGTGCCATTCGAGGTGAGCGAAAATGCTGCCTAGTTGTTCTGAGAATCAATTCATATCTCCCCTAGATATTCTAGAGCGTCGCACAATGGAGCCTGATCTTGCCTAGTTATTCTTACGCTCACTTGCCCGAAATCTTCGTCAGTACAGCGTCGGACAAAAGCTTGTTGGCCGCAGGTGCCAGAGATGGCAAGATAAGGCCCCTCCGCAGGGGTCTTTACACCACTAATATGGTGGATTCCCCAGAAGTCATCGTTAGGAAAAACCTGTGGCAAATAGTTTCCTTGCTTTGCCCAGGTGGATTGATTAGCCATCGCACTGCTCTAGAAGTCTCTCCCAGCTCCAACGGATTTGTTTTTGTAACCACAAAGAGCGACCATCCTGTTAAGCTCCCAGGCTTTCAGATCCGACAAATCAAGGGACACGGTCCTCTTGAAAGTGACCGTCCTTTCTTGGCAGACCTGCGAATAAGCTCGAAATCCAGATTTCTCCTTGAGTGTCTGTCTGGAAATCCCTACGCGGACAAGTCTCCTTATCTGCCGCAAGACGCAATTGAAAGATACTTAGACAACCAACTTAGCCAGGGCGAGGACGCTGTCAACCAGCTTAGAGATGAGGCTCAATCGATTAGTGTGAAGCTGGGTCTCGAAGACGCATTTAAGAGACTGGACACAATAATCGGCGCATTGCTGGGGACGCGCAAGGCCATTCTCCATTCAGATGTTGGCCGCGCTAGATCAAAAGGGCTCCCTGTCGATTCCAGCCGGCTGGATCAATTCCAAATCTTATTCAAGTGCCTGAATCAATGGTCAGCCACATCCAGACCGGATGTCCAACTATCAGGTGCGCCGTTTCTCAACATTGCATTCTTCGACGCTTACTTTTCCAACTATATCGAGGGCACTGTGTTTGAGCTTGACGAGGCGAAAGAGATCGCACTTGAGGCAAAGATTCCGGCGAAACGACCAGCGGACGGTCACGATGTCCTCGGCTCCTTTCAAGTAGCTTCCGACCCCTCACGGATGTCAACCAAGATCAGCCTTCTAGCCGCTGATTCGTTCTTGGCTTTGCTGAAGAACTGGCACGAGGTGATCATGAGAGGGCGGCCAGAGAAACGACCTGGTCAATTCAAGTTAGAGTCAAACCGAGCAGGTTCAACCATTTTCGTACTGCCTGAACGCGTCGAAGGAACGCTTCGGCAAGGGTTTGAAGTGGGCCGGGGGATTGGAAGTCCCTTTGGCCGTGCGGCCTTCTTGATGTATCTGCTCTCAGAAGTTCATCCATTTGATGATGGCAACGGCCGGATAACCAGAGCCATAGTCAACGCGGAACTCATATCCCATGGAGAACGCCGCATCATTATCCCTACAGCCTACAGGACCGAGTACATAGACGCTCTGAAAAAGATGTCCATCGACAATGATCCCAGGCTCATCCCTCGTATGCTCGATACTGCCCAAGACTTCACTGCGGCAATTGATTTTGCTGAGATAAATGCCGCTGAGATTCAGCTTCGATCTTGGGATGCCTTTGAAGAAGGACCAAGAGCTTTTCTCAAGAATCCTCGATAAGGATCTTCTTCAAGATGTCAAAAAGGGAACAGCTGTCTCAGAACACTTCGTCGACAAAACCTTGAACCTATTCAGGTTAATGCATAGGATTTGAACCTACGACCCCTAGAATGTCATTGTCAGGCTCAATCTGCGGCGAGAGCGATTACCACGCTGTAATCGTCTCGCCCTCTGCAAATTGGTGGGCCGGCCGAAACCGGCCCGTGGGGCTGGAGGGTTTGGTTGTATTTGGGATCTCAAGATGGGCTCTCTTAATCCCGGTCGCCAGGCAGAAGCTGCCTTCTGTCCCTGACATTAGGGTTCTTCCAGAAGCCTCGTCAGGTTAGCCAGGGGTCTTTGCCAGGGCGAAATGAGTCAGGTTCTTGTGCTAGGCTGAACCTAGTTTAAGGGTCAAAAGGCTGGTGTTCAAAGGGGCAGGCCCACCTGCTTTAACCTTGATTAAGCTGTTAGTGGCATAATCAGGACCGCATCTCCCGCCCAATCCGGGGCGGAAACCCGCGAGAGAGCCCATGAGCGAAGAGAAGAAAATCGCAATTGATCCAGCTTCTGAAAAGGCAGCTGTAGACATGATGGAAGGCCGTGGCGATGGCCGCGCCAAGTCGCGCAAGCGACGCCGAGTCAGCCTGCTGACCCTCAGCAAGATTGAGACGGTTGACTATAAGGACGTCGATCTCCTTCGACGCTTCCTGACCGAAAGAGGAAAGATTGTTCCTTCTCGCCAGTCTGGCAACACTGCCAAGCAGCAGAGAATGATCACCCGAGCCATCAAGCGAGCCCGAGAAATGGCCCTGCTGCCCTTCGTGGTTGCAGACCTGAACGACGAGCTTTTGGTTCGAAGGCCAAGGCCAGCCGCTCCTGATGCTCCCGTCCGCGGAGCCTAAGAAGCCACAACCCAATTTCAGATCGGCCAGATGTAGAGAGCATCTGGCCGATTTGTTGTTTGTGGGGCGAGTTGCGGTGAGATTCCACTGGGCCGGGTGCCACTGGACCTCGTCCAGTGCTTTTTTACTTTGTCGAGCGTGTCTTCACGGCTCACGGAGCCGTGTCACCCAAAAAGACCTTCCTTCTCGCCGGAGAATTTTCCAGGTCCCCCCTAAAGCTGCTAGGAAATCCGCCAAGGATAAGGGCATAAGAACTCCTTAGGTGGAGCTCACCATGCAGACCTCACCCCTTAACATTTGGGGATTGCAGCCGGCAGAAGTGACGCCGAACGCGACGGGAAAGGCTGAAGCAGGATTCGAAGGGATTCTGGATCAGGCTCTTCCGACGGGCGAAACGATGACGGCGGGAATCCTGGGGGAGACCGGGCTGGAAGCTGGATCGAACGGGCCGATTGCCCTTGATCAAGAGCTGGACCAAGCCACGGAATCCCAGACGAGCAGCGACCTTATCGCTTTGATGATGGCTGGCCAGCCTGCGCCTCAGGCATCTGATGCCGAGGTTCCTAGCTTCGCCAACCTTGCCGTGGTCAACATGGTTTCGGCCCCTGCCGAAGCTGCCCCTTCTGACCTTTTGGCCAAAAAGGAAGTTCGCCTTGAAGCACCCGCTCGTGGAGAAAATGCTCCTGCAGTAGAGAGTGCCAACCTGACTGGAATTGAACTTCCAGAAGGCTTCAAAGTTCTTGATCAGCCTGTGGCTTTCGAAGGCGAGATTCCCGAATTTAGCCCAGCTCAAACAAAGGCTGAATCACCTGCTGTCTCACTTCCGGCTGCCAAGTTAGCACAGACAGAGGAAGTGATGGCCCTTGCAGCCGAACCAAAAACGGAAGGAACAGCAGCAGGAACAAAAGCCACAGAAGCAGAGGTCATCGAGACAAGCACTTCTCAAGCTCCTCGCACGGCTGTTGAAGCTGCTCTTCCTGAAGAGAAGCTGCCCTTCGTTAAAACTAATGATCCCATCGGCCAGCTTCTGAACGAGAGATGGCAGGCTTGGGTGAAGCAGAATTACGCCGGACCCCTGGCTGCCCAGAGCCCTGCGCCCTTGATGCCGGCCGCCATGAACACAGCCTTCTCGGCAGCGGCACAGACGGGTCAGATTTCTCTTGCACAGGCAGAGGTCAAGCCAGTTTTGGCTGCTGCTCCGGTCTACTCCGCCGTGGTGACAACAACGGAAGGCGATTCGACCGAAGGGGCTTTGGATGGAGAAGCTGTAGAAGCCCCGACTTCAACCCAGGCGAATCCGAACCTTGGTGGAGCCTTTAGTTCTGCGGTAAGAAGCGCCTTCAAGCCTCTGGCGGGCCAGAACGAAGCCTTCGGCCAAACAGAAGCCACAACTTTTGAAGAAGAGCTGACCGAAGTTCTTAAAACTGAAGCAGGATCTGCTGGTCAGGCGACCGAACTGACTTCAGAACAGACTCGGCTTCAGGGCAAGGATCAAGTGCAGACTCAGTCTCAGCCCCTGACCTTGACTGAAGAAAAGGCAGTGGCTAAGCAGGCATCTAAAACTTTGCAGGACATGATTGAGGCTCATCAGGCCAAAACCATGACGATCCGATTGAACCCAGATGAGCTGGGCAGCCTGACCATTAAGGTAAGGCAGTTTGGCCACAGAGTAGAAGCCGAGGTTTCCGCTTCGCTCGATTCAGTTCGACAGGCGTTGAACAGCCAAAAGCAGGAACTCGCCACTGCCGTGGAGAGTCGTGGAGCCCAGCTGACCAACCTGGTCATCAAATCTGAATCCACTGCCACTGATTCTCAGACCAACAACAGCTTCAGCCAGAACGGAAACTCCGGAGACGGCAGATCTCACCAGGAAGCCCAGCAGGAAGCGAACAGATTTGCTCGACTGACTGCCGCCAATGCACCAGTTTCAGAAACCCAGCCAGAAAGAACCCAGGTTCGGACTGGCCGCACCTCCCGATTCGACCTCACAGCATAAGATCATGAGCAGCGTTACCCCCGTCAGCGGCGCCGATTACTTTGGACTCAACGGAGCCAAGAAGGCCAAGAGCGACCTGGACATGGAGACCTTTTTGAATCTCCTTGTCGTTCAGCTTGCCAACCAAAACCCTCTTGAGCCCATGAACGACCGAGACTTCTTTGCTCAGATGGCTCAGCTTGGTCAGGTTCAGGGCATGGACAAGATGCAGGATTCTATGGAAGTCAGCCAGGCTGCCACCCTGATGGGCAAGACTGTGACGGCCGTGAGACCCATGACTGACAATGAAAATGGCCAGGCTGCTTTGGTGAAAGGAAAAGTGGTAAGAATGCAGATCATTGATGGCGAAAGGATTCTTGGCCTTAAAGAAGCCAATGGCGGAATCGTTGATGTGAAGATGGAAAACATCCGCGAAATTAACGAATAAGCCAAACTCTAAAGTTTTATCGTCATTAAGTGGAAGGAAATACGAATGAGCTCCATCCAAAACGCCAGACTACAGCAGCTCGCAGGAGTCTCGCCGGTCCAGCAGAGTCCAAAAACTCAGCAGGCCCCGGAGACACAAACGGGCGGCCCCGACTTCGCTTCGATTCTTTCCGACCGCCTCAAGGTCAGCAGCCACGCTCAATCTCGACTTCAAAGCAGAGATATTCAGCTGGATGCTGCCAAGTGGAACAGGGTGATGGAAGGAGTTGACCGTGCCGCCGCAAAAGGCGCCCAGGAAAGCCTGGTGCTGCTGGATGAAACGGCCCTTGTTGTCAGCGTAAAAAACCGCACCGTCATCACAGTTGTTGACCAAGCGGGCCTGAAAGATCAGGTTTTTACTAACATTGACTCTGCAGTTATTGTTTAACTGCACCGATAATTATAACAGTAAACCGCTGAGATAGCCAGAAGGAAAAACAAGCCGGACCGAAGCCAGTCAAGACTGGTCAGGAAGCTAAAAAGGGATCAGAAGCATCCCCCTCTCTCCTCTCTGGAAATCAAAGCCTTGCCACCGGCATGTCCGGAACAAATCGCAATCCGAGAGAGAGAAAGAAAAATGGTACAAGCAATGCTCGCTGGCGTCGCCAGCATCAAGGCCCAGCAGACTCGAATGAACGTTATCGGCAACAACCTTGCCAACGTCAACACCACTGCCTTCAAGTCCGGACGAGTCACTTTTCAGGACATGATGAGCCAGACCATTCGCGGCGCTAGCCGACCTTCCGAGAACATCGGTGGTCTTAACGCTGTGCAGTACGGTCTTGGTGTCTTGGTCAGCGGAACTGATACCAGCCACGAGCAGGGATCTCTGCAGTCAACCAACCGTCCCACCGACCTTGCCATTCAGGGCAACGGATTCTTTGTTCTCAGTGATGGTCAGGAAAACAGCTTCACCCGAGATGGTGCCATTGACATCGACGCCAACGGAGACTTGGTTCACCGAGCCACGGGTCAGAGACTGGCTGGCTGGACTGCCGACCAGGCAACAGGTGTGATCAACACTGCCGCTCCTATTACAGGCGCAAGCAAGCTGAACATTCCTTTGGGCCTCAGAACTGCTGTTCAGCAGACAACTGATATTGATTTCTCCGGAAACCTTGATGCCAGAGCCGCCATCGGTTCATCGACCACGGCTGTCGTTCGAGTCTATGACAGCTTGGGCACTCAGCACGACTTGAGAATGACCTATACCAAGACGGCGGAAAACGCCTGGGATTGGTCGGTCGCTTCGGTAGGGGGCACTGCCGCCGTGACAGGATCTGGAAGCATGACTTTTGATGGTTCCAACGGCCGAGTGCTTACGGGTTCTACCGGCAGCATCATCATGGACCCCGCAGGAGCTGGCCCAGAAATGACCATGGCTTTGGACATGAGCGCCTTCTCGCAGCTTTCCACTGCGACCCAGGTTTCTGCCTCGGGACAGAACGGTTTCCCTCCCGGATCTTTGGCTGGCTTCAGCATCGGCACCGATGGAATCGTGACAGGCATCTTCACTAACGGTCTCACTCGTCCCTTGGGCCAGGTCGCTGTCGCCATCTTCCCCAACCCAGGCGGCTTGGAGAGGCAGGGAAGCAACCTCTTTAGGAATACCGATAACAGCGGCATTCCGAACATCGGCACCGCTCTGGCGGGCGGCCGCGGACAGGTCAGCAGCGGATTCCTTGAGCAGTCCAACGTTGACATTGGTCAGGAATTCACCGACCTTATCATCACTCAGCGAGGCTTCCAGGCCAACACTCGAGTTGTCACCACGGTCGATGAAATGCTTCAAGAATTGATCAACATGAAGAGGTAAACCCTCTCGTAAGCTAAACTCACTCTCTCACCGGTTCCGCTTTGCGGGGCCGGTTTTTTTGGTGTTCGGGATTGCCTTTAGATTCCTCACTCGGGGTGGCCGGGGATGGCTGCGACGAAGGAGGAGCAGCCCCGGTTCAACGGAATACACTCACCTAACCCTTACTGCCGGACAAAATAAAAACCCCCTTCTCCAAAAGAGAAGAGGGTTTTTGGAGCGGGCAAAGAGATTCGAAGGTGTAACCAACAACAATTTACGGTCTAATTTTATGCCCAAAAACTTGTACTTATCACGGTTTTTGGCGTTTCTGTGTTCCCTTCGTGTTCCCTTATAAAGCCCTAGATTTTCTGATTCTGCCTGCCATCCAGGTAGATTTTTGGCATGGAACAACCAAAGCGACAACCCACCCGACGATTCAAACGACAGACGAGGGGCGATGGCCCACGTAAGAAGCTGACCCGTTACAAAAGGGACAATAAGGGGTTGATTGTCCGAGATTTAAGAGGCAACCCAATTGTTGACAAAATTGAATATCGAGGCCACGGCTACCACGAAATCGAAGGCGAACCAGTGCCTTCTCGCTGGGTCACAGCCCCCACAAGGGCTGAACTTAACAGAATTCTGGAAAAGATGCTAGACGAGGATAGAAAAGCAATTGCAAGCGGCAATTACTCAATTGTTGCTGGACGGCTCATTCCAGAAGCCAAGACTGCACCTGTTTCAGTCATTAAAAAGCAACCCGCTGAAGTTGCACCTGAAATGACTTTAAATGATGCTATTCGGGAGGCCATCGAATCACCCCGAGCTAGGCGGAGTGAACAGACTATCAAAACCTATCGGCAGAGATGGACGAGCTACGTTCAGGTGTCCATACACCCTGATCAAAAATTGCCGCTGGGTGCTATACCTCTTTCAAAACTAACATACGACCACTTTGCCGACTGGGATAGATGGCTAACTGATCGGCTATCACCAAAATCATTTGCAGAGGCTCGGAATGTCCTAAGAACTGCCGTCAACTTCATTCTAGAAAACAAGGATTTGTATCCAGGCGTACAAGTAGGATATCACCCTGGCAATTATGATTGCCGCCGCAAATGGACAGAGGTGCAAAAGAAAACCAACATTGCCGCTCAAGACGAATACGCGCTTTTGGTTACAGCCTGTCATGAACTGATCGCAGAACAACCCAAGTATGGCTGGCAGGGAATGCTAGCACTAATCACGCTTGTTCGTCACTGTCTGAGACCTTCTGAAGCAGTCGCACTCAAATGGACGGACTGGGACGACCAGCAGGGTGGTTTTAGAATAGAACGAGAAATAGTTAGCCTGAATGGCGGGGAAGTCGTTAAGGACTCACTGAAAACAGAAGCATCACGCGATCTTGTTCTTATCGCGCCAAACCTCAGAGACAACATTTTGCAGAGTCAGAAGACGGGCTCTATCTGGGTGGTGCCGAGTCCCGCCGATAAGACAAAATGGCTTGCATCTAGCTCCAGGGCGCGACGGTGGACGATGCTGAAAGAAAGAGCGGGTATTGATTCAAAAATCGATCTTTACAGCCTTAAACATGGCATGATTCGAGATTTATTCATGGCTGGCAAGAAGGCGGACCAAATTATGCTTTTAACTCGTCACACTACCCCTTCAATGATTCAAAAAGTTTACGCTAGCTTTGAAAAATCTGAGTTGTCTAAGATTATTAACAAGATGCATGAATAAAAAGAGGTTCCACTAAACTCCTAAAATAAAAGGACACCTGCTAGCCAAAAGGCTAGCAGGATATAATGAGTAATAAAAACCTCTCAGTTAGATCAATCCTAGACCACTTTCACCCCCTTCAGAAAGGCACTAAAGCCAGTTTCGAGAAAGTGTTGGCAGGCATTCTCAGAGATGGCAATCTGATTAAGCGTGAAAATATCATTTGATAAAGCAACTCCTTCCCAAGCCAAAGTTTTCTCAGTAGCCTCTGCTTGTGTCATGCCATCATCATCCATCAATTCCAAGATAGATTTGTGAATGTTATCAAAAATCAATGGGCTACCCAAGAAATTGATGATCGCGGAAACTTCCACATCTGTAATCAGATGTGAATCGAATGTTAGATTTTGTTTCATTGTAATCTCGTCAACAACAATCATTTCACACCTGACTTTGTTGACGAGTTGGGTTATACCCTTGATCAGAATAGCAAATAGGTCCCGAAAACCTGAATTAAATGTATGTGCATTTAATTACCCTCATTTGAACCTAACGAGGCGATTTTGACTCCGAAAACACCCCAAAAATGCCTCGAAAAAACTTTTGATGGTCCTAATAGTTTGCTAATTCACACTATTTAATTCAAAAGGGGTAATTAAAAAGAAGTGAGCCCCGAAAATCGAGGCTCAAAGTTTATTGGCGACTTTGTAATATAATCACTCACCAGCCTTCGGGGGCTCTGATTGACTTTTAAGCCACGTTTGAATGTCATTCACCAAACTCACCACTGCAGCCACAAACAGAGTTGAAATCAAACCAGCCTGGCCGCTCAAAGGTGCACACACTGGAACGATAAAAGCCAAAATCAAACCAGCAATTAAAGCCACGGCCAACTTGCCAGCCAAGATTTTGAAGTCATAAGGCTGCTTCATTTTGATTCCTCCAATCTGACTGACAACCCGAAGGGGGCTAGAAAGTCATTGATGAGCCTGATCTGCAAGGCCTGATCTTCAGTTAGATGAGCCACGAAGGTTCTCAAATTTGGCGGCACCATTCTAAACTGAGGGTGGTTAAGGATGAGTCTGTATCTTGTTTTGTTTTCCTGATTGCTCATGCCTAACAATTCTGCCAAGCGACGAAGATTTAACTATGCCGTTGCTCGATACTCTTCAGTTAGTCGAAATCTCCCCGTCACGTCACAAAAACCGTGATTGGCTTTTGATCAAACTCCACAACACCTATATCCAAGTCTTAGAACCTGAGCAAAGCTGCGGCTGCGGCATCGAAGCCAATTTTATCAGCGGGGATATGGAAGTCTATAAACGGGTGGCGCAGTTCGCCCTTCGCACGGCAGCTTTGAGGGCGGGAGAGTTGAAGGCAGAGTGTCTAAGTAGGCAGATGGAGTGACGCAGGTACTTTGCATAGTGAGAAATTGTGACCATTGCGAATCTTGCTGGAAACCCGCTCGTCTTGATTCCAGAGAGAACAAATGGAAGCAATACGGCTCTTTGACGAGGAAACACGAAGCCAGATCAACCAGCAAGGGCAGGCCCTGATATCGAAGCTTGTAACCAAACCGATAAAGGCGGCCAGCCCAGCAAAGCCTCAGGAACCAGGGCCAGATGACCCTGTTTGCGCTACCTTCAAGCTAGAAGACATTGGCGACGTCATCTCCTATTCTCAAGGAATGGATGGCAGGACGATTGATAAATTCATTCTGTCAAGTTCGGGTGAGATAGGGGTGGGAATAAATGAATACCCTGTTTTGAGGGAACTGGCCGCCTTTGTCCAGTCAGCCAAGGAAGTTGAAAGATTACTTGCATACTCAACAATCGAAGACGAGGTTCTAAAGTGGGCTGTTGCCCAATTTAAAGAGCCTTCTGCACTTGAACTCGCTCAATGTTTGGTTTACAAAGCCAATCAGGTTGTTGAAAATCGAACCTTTCTTGTGGCAGTCTCTGGCGTTCGATCAGCGGCCACCTTACAGATTGGCAAAGGCAGAATGGAACCGCTCACGCAAGAATTCTTCAATTGGTGGCAATCATTCGTAGATTCCGATGATGAAAGGCAACGTACTTATCAGCAGGTGATCTCAGAGTACCGAAGACGGCTACAGGGAAAACTAGCATACGTGGCCAGGGTGCGCTGTGACCCTGTGCTGGGAAGGTCAATAGCCAAAGAAGACGCAGAAGATGCACTGTCAATTTTGAGATTCTTCATGCCTTCGATCTGTGATCCATACAATATTTCAATGTGCAGACCTCTGAACATTGATTGGTATGATTGCTTTGTTGAGATTCCTGACAATTGTCCACCAGGTTTCTTTGAAGGATGTCGAGAGACTGAAGTGCCTGAGCTTCTATCTCCCCAGCTTCTTGAGTTGACGTACAATGCTGGAATTGCCCCCCTAACAAGAATGTATCTGACGAAGTCAGAGAGTGAATTCAAAGAAAAACTATGGCAGAGCATATCCATGTTCTCCAATAGTTCTTTACAAGAGAGTGCGTCTGATAAGTTGCTGTACGCAGTGAGCGCTCTTGAAGGCTTTGTAAATACCAATAGGCAGTCAAATATAGAGAGGAATCTAATCAAGAAGATGAAGTATACAATCTCTGAAGATGAAGGTACTCGTAGGGAAATTGAACGAGCTGTTAAGAATGCTTATAGTCTGCGTTCGAGGTACGTTCACAATCTACGAACCGTTAAAGCAAACGAGACCATCTCAAAGTTTCTCCAATTTACTCAGATGTTCTTTTTGCGCTTGGTTCTTAGATGTGATGAGTTTAAGGCTCGAAATGAATATTTCCACCATGTCGAAGCGCTTTCTAGGAAAGAGCAATAGCTCTGAATTTGATTTTTTGAGACTGACTCATAGTGACAGCGAGGTATTCCTCACAGTTACTCTCATACCTTGGCACGAAGAAGATAAACATGGCACAACGAGTTTCTCTGGCGCAAATCGCCAAAAGAGCACGGCAGAAGAGGCATGTTGCTGATTACTATAAAGAGCGAGAACGGGCCGATCAAAATAGAGCTGTTGAAAGGGTCACGCTTCCTGACCAGTCTAGAGTGTTAGCTTCTCCTTCTGCGGAGTGTCTGTCGAGGAAGACTTGAAGCTTGAGGGGGCGAGCACTTCAAGCTTCGGTGTGGCCTGATACGTTTGTAGTAATCCATATGCTCATCTAAAGCCGTCTGGACTTCTTCGCTGTAGGTGAAAGCCGCTGGTCGAGAAGCTACAGCTTCAGCTTGTCAAAGAAGCTATAGATCCAACCATTCTTCTAGGGATAGCCTGGCAGGATAAACCCAGCCGCAATCCCTTTAAGAAGCTTCTAAGAGTTGAACTCAAGGCCGTTGTCTGAAGTGAGTCTTGAGGGCTTTCAATGAACTAAGAACAGTCATTCCAAGTTTATGTGAACAGCAGATCCAGGGTAATGGCCCCCAGCCTCTATAAGAAGGCACTCGCACATAAAGCAATCCAGAACAGCTGTCACCCTGAAGGTTCTGCCGTTGTCAAGCTTTTCATGATGGAAGTAGGCACCTGGTCTGGTTAAGCAGACAGCTCCATCCAGGGCTGACGAGGAACCTTGCGGCGTCTTTGGGACCGCCTGGACAATTTCAGGGCAGAGGGTCTACCCACAACGGTGAAACTCCCTTGAATGACGAATCACCTCTTCACGAGGCGGTGCTGGCCCTCCCTTGTGCTTTCTCCTTGAAGCATTGCGACACAAACGCATATAGCAGCAGAGACGGGCTCTTAGAAAAGCCTCGCCCCAGCAAGTGGCTCTCAGTCCTTCTAATGGAGACGTGGACTTCCATTCTCCCTTTTGAAGCTCCTATCAAGCGTCACGGTCCATCGCCTGTGTGGCCACGGTCCTCATGCCCCTCGTGTTCTTTGCTTGGATCGCCTTCCTCCCGCCCATTTGGTCGAAAGACGACGACCACAGACGGAAAAGGTGCTGCCTTTGTCGCACCACTGAACTTCAGCCTTCCCTTTACGAATCGGATCTCGGCTGCCTTCAGGACGAAGTCATGCCAGTACTTTGTGTCAGTGTGAGCTGGTATTAGCAAGACGACAGTTGCGCCACTTCGACTCGAATCGTAAGCTCTCTTGATCCATTTCTCTATGCCCCGACCATAGGGAGGATTACAGAAGCACACTCCATCCCAGGGCTGAATTAGAGCATTCTGCTCAATGGTGTAATAACGACTACATTTGGCGTTCTCAGCCGTGGCGCAGACATCCAGCTCAAAGGCGAATTCCTCATTCAGGGCATTAAATATGTTCTGAGGCGTAGACCATTCCGCCGATTGGCTCATGAAGTGGACTGACTGTTTCCGCTTTTTTCGATCCCTGTATGCCTTTTGTCGGGCAGCGTTGCTGGCATGGATCAGTGGTCGTCCATGCTGTTTCCTTTCCGCCATTTCGTAACGATTTTATCGTTACGAAACCCTGTTGAGGGGACAGGTGAGGACTCTCGCTCCATGATTCCGTCACTTGTTTACCGAAGCATGTCCTACTCCGAGCATTTCTTCATCGGTCTGGGCGAATTGATAGAGTGATGAATATGTCAAAAATTATACGGTGATTTACTGTCTGAGGAGGTGCGTGGAGAGGAAGTGAGGTCAAGGCACGTTGCAACTTGAATTCTGGAGAATGTTTGCCCAATGTCAGCAATGAAGCTTCAGAAGCTAATACACTACGATCAGGCCAAGTCTTTGGTTTTGGGGTGAGCGTCCGCTGTTTAAGGATCTGATTGAGGCTTGGGCAAACGGTCCTCTTTGCCTCTAATCACTGTCCTCCTTCTAGGGGAAGTCAAAGCCTCAAGAGGCTTCATGCCAGATTTGAGCCTGTCACCAATAGTTTGGAATGAAAGTTTATATACATTTGCGGGATGGTCTGCTAGCTCTCTGAGGGACATCTTGGTGCCATAGAAATCTATCGCGCCCTTTTGCCCTGGATGACTGGTTGTCAGAGTTGTGTGAGGCAAGAAAACCAATTTGTAGTGCTCTCTCTGATCGATTCTTAGAGTCTCTTCGTCAATCATCGATTTGATGTGAGCGAGTAGCCTTCTGCGTTGCCTATCTTCCAACATGAATTTGTCCGCATACCAGGTTTCAATTTTTCCAGGGTTGACTGCAACTAAACCAATGACCTGTTCATCCCAATCTTCGGGTATGTCGCTTAAAGTCAATGGTATCTTGCGTTTGATGGCTAAGTACGACTTCACCATGGTTTCTGGTGCAATCTCTCCTACCATCAAACGATATTTAATGGCTTCGATTGCCGCCTTGTATAGAAGTTTCTGGTTAAATCCTTTGAGTGAATCTGATCTGCAAATTCTCCGTAGCTGGGTCACCCAGTCCCGATCAATTATATTCGCTGCATCAAGCAGCCGAGTCAATTCTGATTCTAACTTTTTCATTGTCACATTCTCGTTTCATGCAAGTCCCAACCTGGAAAGGCTAGGGGCCGTTTCCAGCAACCCTTTGGGAAGGACATGAATTCAGTAACACACTGACAAAATACATTTCGTGCATTTTTCGTCCATCTGCTGCAAGATTCTTGAGAAAAGAGAATAATATTCTCTCTGCCACCGATTGTCAAGCTAAATGGGTCTGGCTGGCTTGACAATACGACCTTTTTGCCAACAATCCAAGAATTGGCACACACGGACATTTAGCTTGACAATTAGAAGGCTCTTAGGTTCAAGTGAAGAGGCAAGCAAGTTGTTCCGAGAAGATAACTGTCGGCTTAATTGTCAAGCAAATTGAACCTAAATCGAACGGTCCCTATTGATATTGATTATAACAAAATGAAAATCAATTTAAGATCAAAACAAAGCATGATCAATACCGCGTGAGCGGAAGGAGCGTAGCGACTGTAGCGAACTAGGTATTGATCATAATTTAACGAAAATCGTGACTTTTTGATTTTCAGGTTTAGCAGATCATCAAAGCAGCTTCGCTTCGCTTCAGCGTGCTTTGATTCAATCACTCTGATTTCATGATCACTCCATCTGCTGCTCGCTTCGCTTGCTTAACGCAGATTCCGTTCTCCATGAAATCAGAGTAAGTTGATTGTTGGCATTTAGTCTCATTTTTGATCAAGACCAGATATCTATAGCCAAACAGGAATTTAGGCAGTACAACTAATCAAACCATTCAAAGTCAATGTTGCCTTCAGTTGGCTTCATGCGGCTCTTTTGTGGCTAAAAGTGGATGTAATGCCATGAAGGGTAGTGGAATCGCTCTATGAGGCGATTAGAGGGCAAAAACAACGTGTTAGGAAGTAAGAAGGTGTTGTTTGTTTCCGTTCACCCATGGAATTGTGAGCGAAGCGAACTTTGAAGCGTTAACAACGCTTCGATGCCCCACCCCCCTCATTTGCGCCCGTCCCCCCGCCCCTATGATTTTTGAACACCAGAATTTGCTTTGAATCGAGCGTATGCTGGAGGGAGGATGCGAATCACCGTGTTTTACACTAATCAGAATCTTCATTCTTGGGAAGAGTTACGGAGCGTTTATTTTGAAGCAGAACCCATTTCACGGATCTCAGCGGCCACAATTTCGGCCGCTTCGCTGATGAACTTGGGCAAAACTGATGCCAGGCGCATCTCCATGTTTGGCGGAAGAGAGATTTTCGCCTGTCTCAGAGCATTAATGGTGGAAGGCAGCCAAGGTTTGTTGATGCTCTGCTGCGGATACTCGGCAAGGATTGTGGCGGTAACCAAAGGATCGCACTGCAGGGTGTCAATGGTCGCTGACCAAACTGAAAGTTCCGCTAAAGTGATTAGCTGAGTGCCATGGAGACTTAAGCTTGAGAGAACGATTTCAACGGCGTCGGCAACGATGGCGTCAATCGGACTGCGCCGTAGGATGGTTTTAAGGCACAGATCTTCTGCCATATAGTCTTTTACCCTTGCGTCCGCAAGTAGTGTGAAATTAGTAAGCATCCATGTGCGACAGTTCACTTTTTCCAAGTTTTACGACTTCGTCAGACACTGAATCTCTGATTTTCCAGGTTGACTGGACCAAGCCCAACCTAGGGGCCCCACCCCCTGCCTCTAACTTCTAAGATCAAGGGGCCTGCTCCGTCTATAGGTTAAGGAAATTATCAGGCCTTTTCAGATTCAGGAACAAGCCTGACCTCAGTCTTCCCCAGTGATCTATCAAGGAGTCTCTTGGGCAGCCAGGATGGAGGAATTGTCGAACCAGTAGAATGCCGCCAAGCTTCATCAATGGATGTCAAGGTGCAGTCCACAGCTTTATCCACCAATTGCATGGTGATCTCATGAAATGTTTCATCTTTGATGATCCCTTGCCTAGTGGGCACATCACCAGGACTGCAATGTACAAACGCATCTCTTCTCGGTTTCACATATTCAAAGAGTTCGACCATTGAATCCGTCTCTACCATAGGTGCCTTGTCCTGGCGAGTCATACCTGGCAGGAGCAGAAACCTTTTTCTGAGAGGTGTCATAGTTTCTTCAAACGGTTTTCTTTCCTGCGTCGTAATGTCGGGATTCATGTGAAGGTGCTCTGTGGCCAGTCCACTAACGAAAGCCTCGATCAGATTGAAGCAAGTTAGTATCACAGTTCTCCCGAGGGACTGCCGTGCCTCATCAGATATCGAAAGATCTCTTGCCATCAGTGAGTCACAGTCAGCAAACAGCTGATAGTTTAGGATGAGGTCTTTGGCCAGGTGGTACTCGGCGTGTCGGATACCTGCGCCTGCGACAAACCCTTGCAGGACAACAAATGCGTATGAGGGGAGGGTCATTATCTCGCGATGCCGCAAGGGACCTAGCACGCTTTCGACGTCGGCTACACGTCCGAGTGTATAAATTCCAAAGTCAGTCTTCTCCCATTCCCGACAATGCCCAAGGAGCCAAAGCTGGGCTTCTTCTGAATCTAGGCGTTGAAGTTCAGAAAGGCATCTGGAAGCCATGAGATTCCTCAACATGAAGCATTTTGTAATCCCTTCCTTCAGTTCATTCACTGTGGGCTTTGAAGCTCGGGGAGGGAGAACGTCTGCTTCAGGCGAGAAGCCGCCACAGATACCATTCATGATAAGTAGGGCGGCTTCGATCCTTCTAGCCGCCTCTAATAACTGAGCTTGACCATATCTTTGGTTGTTCATTTACTCACCGAGCTGAAATTCGCTGTATCTCCTCAGAATCGCTTCATCTGACTGAAGCCTAATTTGGGCAGAATCAGTATCCTCTCTTTACGACTTTTACGACTTTTACGACTTAATTCGACGTCAGAAGGCGTAAATTTGCGGGCGCTTCCCATACGGCTCTTGTCCGCGGCCGTGCTGACCAGTGAACTAGATGGGAGAGCTGGGAGGCTTCAAGTAGACCAGCATATTCTTCGGTAAATTGAGGCAGCGTATCTTGCCTAGAGGGTATATCACCAGGGATGGGCAGCCCGATCCAAGGTCAGTCTAGTGTCCCAGCTGTCGGACAGCTGGCTTTGGTCAGGGGGCGCAGGTTCGTCACTCGAAGTGTCTCGGGCCTTCAGGTTGGGCTAAAGTCGCAGCATCTTGTCCAGCTGGCCAGCGTGGACGACTCTCTCGGCGATGAGATGACCCTGGTCTGGGAGGCAGAGCCAGGCGCCCTTGCACTGGACTTCGATGCCCTCCCAAGTCCAGAAGGGCTCGATGATCCAGCGGTTCTCGATGCCTTCCTCAACGCAGTTCGCTGGGGGATCGTGAACGATACGGAGCGAGGAAACTACCTGGCCCCATTCCGAAGCGGCATCCAGATCGAGGACTATCAGCTTGATCCGCTTGTAAGGGCGCTTCAGGTTCCTAGAGCGAACCTTCTCCTTGCAGATGGCGTCGGCCTCGGAAAAACTATTGAAGCGGGCCTCGTCATCCAAGAGTTTGTCCATCGAAATCGAATCCAGTCGGCCCTCATTCTTTGTCCATCTTCGCTTCAGCTCCAGTGGCAAGAGGAGATGAGGGATAAATTCGGCCTGGAGTTTAGAATCATTGACCATGAGGCCATGCGCGGCCTCAGGCGCAGGCAAGGGATCCACGCCAATCCTTGGGCAAGCTTTCCAAGGCTCATCACCAGCTACGATTTCCTCAAACAGGATCACATTCTTCGGATTTTTAGAGACCTTCTTCCAGAAGGCGCAAGTCAGTTTCCACGGCGATTCGGGATGCTGATCGTGGACGAGTGCCACAACATCGCCCCTGGAGGCAGAGGAGTCCGCAACAGCCAAAGAAGCAGCCTCGTCAAGCAGATTGGCCCTCATTTTGAGCACAAGCTTTTCCTCTCTGCCACTCCTCACAATGGCTACAGTGAGAGCTTCACCGCCCTCCTCGAACTCCTCGACAACCAGCGCTACATGAGGGGAGTGCCGATCAACAAAGATCAGCTCCATGGCATCACCATGGTCCGCCGACTTAAAAGCGATGAGGGCCTGGCTGAGAGGTTCGCTGGCCGTGAGATCAAGCCGATTTTCATTGACTACAGCGAGGACGAGCGCAAAGCCCACGCACTTCTCCAGGCTTACTCGAAATCCAGAAGGATTGGATTGAACAACAGCCAGCAGACGGCTGTAGAGTTCGTTCTCAAGACTCTCAAAAAACGCTTCTTCAGCTCGCCTGCTGCCTTCTGTTCAACTCTCGAAACCCATCTCGCCACCCTGACCACTTCCAAAGAGAAGGAGAAGAAGAAGGCTGGCCCAGGGATTCTCGCCCGCATGCTCAGAGAGATGGAGGACGCTGAGAACTGCCTCTCCGATGAAGTGAAAGACCAGGAGGAGCTGATCATCTCTTCAGTGGAACTTGCCTCCACCGAAGGGCCCCAGGCATCACCAGACCAGCTTCAAATGCTGACTGAGCTGATCTCGTGGGCGAATAGAGCCAAAATGCTCCCCGACACTCGCCTTCGCATCCTGATCGAATGGCTGGAAGAAAACCTCAGGCCAGGTGGAAAGTGGTCGAATGAGAGACTCATCATCTTCACCGAGGCTAGAGCAACTCAGAACTGGCTTTGGAATCAGCTTTCGCAGAAAGGCTTCGCCGCCAACGGCCGAATGGAAATGATGTTCGGCGGAATGGACCCAGTTGAGCGGGAGACCCTCAAAAACGCCTTTCTCGCCAGCCCAGAACTCTCCCCTGTCCGCATCCTCCTCGCCACCGACACTGCAAGCGAAGGAATCAACCTCCACCATCACTGCTGCCAGCTCATTCATTGGGACACTTCTTGGCGCCCCACAGTCATGGAGCAGCGCAATGGCCGAGTGGACCGCCATGGCCAGCCCAGAGACGTGACCATCTACCATTTTGCCCCCTCATCAGCTCAAAACGAGGATGGCCGTGGCAAGGATGACCTTGATGACGATCTGGAGTTCCTGTACGCTGCTGCCCGCAAAACAGCGCAAATCAGAGAGGATCTGGGCCGAGTTGGGCCTGTGATCGCCGAGCAAATTGAGCAGAGGATGCTCGGCAAACGGGCAGTCCTCGACACGACCCTTGCAGAAGCGGAAGTCGGCAAAATCAGGCGCCTTCTCAAGTCCGAGCAGGATCTCGCCCTACAGGTCAGCCAGCTCAAAGCCGAGTACGAATCGACCAAACAGGCGCTCAACATCACGCCAGAATCCGTCCGCAAGGTCGTGGAAGTCGGGCTCAGGCTCTCGGGCCAGCTCCCACTTCAGGAAGAGGAGTTGCCTGGCGTTGGAAAGGTCTACCGAGTCCCTGTCCTGACAGGCGCCTGGTCGGCCTGCCTCAAAGGACTTGAGCACCCCTTCACCCGTCAGGTCCGCCCTCTCGTGTTCGACCCTGACCAGGCGAAAGATCGAGATTCGGTCGTCCTCGCCCACCTCAATCATCGACTCGTTTCCATGTCAGTCGGTCTTCTCAGAGCGGCGGTCTGGGAGAGAGATCAGGGCAAGATCAAGCGAATCGCTGTCAAAACCATCTCCAGAAGCATTCTCGATACCCCTGCCCTCATCGTCCACGGCAGGCTGCTGGTGCTAGGGCGAACCATGAAGCGCCTGCACGAAGAAATGCTCATGGCAGGGGGTAAAACGGTTGACAACAAGTGGGTCAGATTCACCGAAGCTGAACTCAAAACCATCAACGATAATCTTCACAACGGCAGGGGCTCCGATCAGCTGGTGGCCCAGCTCAGGGCTCGTTGGCCTCAGCTTGAGCCCATCCTGAAGAGGACCCTCGAAGCACGCATGAAGGAGCGTACGGAAACCCTCACCACCAGAATCCTTCGCAAGCGGGACAGCGAAAAGAAGGACATCGAGCAGATCCTCCTTGAACTAAAAAAGAACCTTGAGAAGGGGCTGGACCAGCCAGATCAGCTTGAACTGGACTTTGGCGAGCTGGACCGCACCGACCATTCAAACCTCCTCAAGCATCGCATCAGCCAAATCCCCGAGGAAATCCAAAGAGAGCAGGCCGCCCTTGATGAAAAGTACGATGAGCCCACCCCCAGGCTCTTTCCAGTCGCAATCACCATCGTCCTGCCCAAGGAGGGAATCTAGTGGCAGGGGCTAAGAATGGACTGCACGAATGGATCAGCCTGCTCGACATTTCGGGGCCATTCCTCAGTCTCAACTGCCTCAACAAAGCCCTTCCGATGGGGCTCGATGCCTTGCCCAAGGGGCTCCGTGGCCAGTTTCAGCTCGCCTACGAAGAATGGTTCGCCGAGGAGAATGCCGCCATTCATTCAACTTGGATCAACTGGGTTCTTACGGCAGTCCTGGAGTTCGATGACGAGGTCCTGTTGCAGGGAAGCCAAGTCCCGCAGGAGCTGAGCTACCGAGAAGATTCGACCCAAGAGCTTGTTAGGCCGACCCACCTCATTGTCAGCGTGGATGACCCTCCCAAGCCGCTCCTTCCCATCATCCAAGCGCCCCAAGGGCAGAAGGTCGGCAGCCCTCTCCAAGGAGCCCGCTGGAACGCCTCCCCTATTCAAAGGATGCAGGCTCTCCTCAAGGCAAACAAGATCACCCACGGACTCGTCACCAATGGATCCGAGTGGACCTTGATCCATGTAAGGGAAAGCGAGGCCACTGGCTATATCACTTTCCGATCTGATGTCATGGCCGATGAAGAGCTGCTGCTCAGGGCTTTCATCTCTCTCCTTGGACTCAGGCGCATCGTTGGCGCGCCTGCAGGCGAGAGTCTGGCCGACCTCCTCATCGCCTCACGAGATGACGAAGAAGAACTGACCCTCGACCTTGGCCGCCAGGTCCGAGAATCGGTCGAGCTGCTGGCCAGGGAAATGGACCGTCTGGATGAGGAGAGCGGAAGAACCCTTCTGGCAGCCTGGAAAGATGAAGATCTCTACCGTGGTTGCCTCACCGTGATGATGCGGCTGATGTTCCTTCTTTGCGCCGAGGAACGAAAGCTGCTCCCCACCGAATCTGTCGCCTACACAGAAAACTACGCTGCCTCCACTCTCCTCAGCCAGCTTGAAGTTGAATCAACAGAGCAGGGAGAGGAAATCCTAGAAAGACGCTACGATGCCTGGCTCAGGCTCATGGCTCTGGCCCGCCTCGTCCACTCAGGCTGCTGCCTCCCCGAGCTGGCCATGACTGCCTACGGTGGAAGTCTCTTCGATCCTGAAGCCCACCCTTTCCTTGAGCTGCTCAAGGTCAACAACAGGGTCACCCTTCACGTTCTGGAGTCTCTCCAATACATCCTGGTCAAGGGAGCCGCAGGAAATGAACGCAGGCGAATCTCCTTCGAGGCGCTGGATGTCGAGCAGATTGGCTACGTCTATGAAGGCCTTCTGGATCACACCCTCATTACAGCCAAAGAACCTGTCCTCGGCCTTATTGGCAAAGCAACCTACGAGCCAGAACTCGGCTTAAGTGAACTTGAGAGCCTAAGGGCAAAACCCAGGCAGGAGATGCTCAAAGCCTTGGCCAAGGAAACCTCCCGCAGCGTGAATGCCATCGAAAAGCTGCTCTCTGCCCCCTTATCGAGCGAGAAAGAGGCGGCTCTGCGCCTCGCCTGTCAAGGTGATCTCCAAGTGTTTGATCAGGTCAAATTCTGGGCAAATCTAATCAGGCCAGACACCCTCGGCAGGCTGCAGGTCTACTTGAAAGACAGCCGCTATGTGACCAGCAGCAGTGAAAGGAGAGGCACTGGCACCCATTACACCCCTAGGTTTTTGGCTGAAGAGATGGTGGAGCACACCCTAGCCCCTCTCATCTACAAAGGCATGGCCGAAGGCTGGCCCAAAGAGAAGTGGGTCAAAAAGTCAGCCACCGAACTGCTCAATCTCAGGATCGCCGACATCGCCATGGGGTCTGGCGCCTTCCTCGTTGCTGTCTGCAGGCACCTGAGCGCCAAGGTCGCCGAATCTTGGAACGAGCTTGAAGCTGAACTCTCTGCCAAGTTTCCTGGGGCCAGGCTGGTCTGCACCGAGTCAGGAGAGCTGCAGGCTGCCTTGGACCCCCACAATCCCCAGCCAGAGAGCGTCGAAACCAGTCAGGGGATTTTGACTCCCTATGACCCCAGCCGAAACGAGCCCTTGCCGCTGGAAGAGGAAGAGCGCCTAGCCATTGCTCGCAGCATGGTAGTGGACCGCTGCCTATACGGAGTGGACATTAATCCCATGGCAGCCGAGATGGCCAAGCTTTCCCTCTGGCTCATCACCATGCGCAGGGATAGGCCCTTCCATTTTGTCGATCACGCTCTAAAAAGCGGAGACAGTCTGGTGGGAGTGACCTTGAACGAACTCAAGAATTTCTCTCTTGATCTGAAGCCAGTGGAGAGCAGCGCCCTCCTCCTGCCTTGGCTCTCCGAGTCTGTTACCAGGGTCGTCAATCTGCGCAGTCAAATCCGTCAGTGGCCAGGCAGCACCGATCTGGGAGTGGAGAACCGAAGACTGCTTCATGAAAGGGCGGAAGAGGATGAAGTCGCCCTGAGGGTGGCAGCAGACCTTCTTCTGACTCAGGCCTTTGAAAAGGCGGAGACAGGGGTCATGGCAGCCAGGCTGGCCATGCTTCAGACCAGGCCAGAAAAGGAGAAGGCCCGCAGTCTAGGTTCCATTCTGGGGCGGCGCTCTTTCCATTTTGAGCTGGAATTTGCCGATGTCTTTGCCGAAGGCGGCTTTGATGCCATCGTCGGCAACCCTCCCTTCGTAGGGGGCCAGAAGATCACGGGATCAATGGGCGATGCCTTCCGTGACTACATCGTGGCCAGGGTGGCAGGCGGCAAGGCAGGCAGCGCTGACCTCTGCGCCTACTTCTTCCTCAGGTCAGCCTCTCTGCTTAAGCAGGGTGGAACCTTCGGCCTGCTGGCCACCAATACCATCTCAGAAGGGGACACGAGAGGGGTGGGGCTGGACCAACTGCTGAAGCCGCCTAAGGAGGGCGGACCTGCCCCCGCCACTGCTTACAGGGCAGTCAAGAGCATCAAGTGGCCATCAAAGTCGGCCAACCTAGAAGTCGCCAAGGTCTGGCTCTACAAGGGCGGCTACTCAGGGCCGAAGCGGCTGGAAGGCGAAGAGGTCGATGCCATCTCTCCACTTTTGGATAGTGAAGAAGGGGACAGGACCCCGAAGGTTCTTCTCGCCAATAAAGGCCTATCTTTCCAAGGTTCAATTGTCTTGGGCAAGGGATTCGTTTTGGAACCACAAGAAGCCCAGGATCTACTCAATCAGGATCCCAGCCTGAAACCCGTTCTCTTCCCCTACTTGAACGGAGAGGATTTGAACCAGCAGGTGGCACAGAAGCCCAGCCGCTGGGTGATCAACTTTCACGATTGGCCCCTGGGCAGGGTGGGGCAGAACCTGCCCGTAAGCGGAGAGGAAGTGACTGCCGTCGCCCGTGCCACCAACCCAGCCAGAGGAGATGAGTGGTTTCCTGACCTCAAGGAGAAATGGCACGATCCTTCTCGAACCCCAGAAGGGGAAGAGAAGAAGCAGAAGCAGTGGCTGCAGATGGGGGTTGTTCCTCGGGACTACCCTGGCCCTGTGGCGGCTGACTATCCTGCCGCTTTGGCGATAGTTGAAGAGAAGGTTCGGCCAGAGCGAGCTAAGCTCTTTGGACAGAACACAACAGCGACAGACAGAGCCATTCGGTGGTGGAAGTATGGCCGAAGGAGCGAGGCTCTGTACTCCCAAGTCCGCCCCCTCAGCCGCTGCATTTGTACCTGCAGGCACTCCCAGTACCACAACTTCGCCTGGACTCCCACCAACATCGTCATGTCGGAAGCCACGGTGGTGATCGCCTCAGATAGAGACGGCCACTTCACCCTGGTTCAATCTCTATGGCATCAGATCTGGACTGAGATCAATTCTTCAAGCCTAGAAACAAGGCAACGCTACACGCCTTCTGATTGCTTCGAGACTTTCCCTCTCCCCTCCTTGACTCCCGAGATGGACGAGGCAGGCAAGGCCCTGGATGAAGCCAGGCAGGCAGCGATGGAGAAGCGCCAGATTGGCCTTACCGACGTGAGCAAGCTGATGCACAACCCCACGATGAAGGATGCCGACATCGAGACCCTGCGCCAGTCCGTCATCGCAAACGATGCCGCCGTCAGCGCCGCCTACGGGTGGGAAAATTTGGAACTGGAACACGGCTTTTACGACTTGGGCCGTGGCCCCCGCTTCACCGTCTCCCCCTCCGCTCGCAAAGAAATGCTCCGCCGCCTCCTCGCCGAAAACCACCGCCGCGCCGCTGAGGAAGAAGCAGCCAGAAATGCCAACCCCGACTCCGCTGAACCCAAGAAGGGAAAGAGGAATTCCAAGCCCACCTCAACCCAAGCCGACCTCTTTGGCGATGGCGAACTGATTGAGGAGGAGCGATAGGATAAAATCGGTTTCAGTTCTCCAAAGGGGCTGAGCAGAATTATGTTGACGAGACTTCAAGTAAATAATCTTCGAGGCTTGCGCTCCCTCAACATTGAGGACGCTGGCCTTGTCAACATCATTGTTGGGCCAAACAACGCAGGCAAGTCAACCGTGCTTGAAGCCATCCGCCTTTTGGTCACGGCTGATCCGAGGGCTTTGAAGCGACGCAGTCGAAACATGCTCGTGCGTCAACTCCCTTCCCTGAGAGACCAGTATCTTCTTGCATTCTATGATAGGAATCCTGAGAGCCAGATTAGTTTGTCTGGCTCGATTGGTGGCCATGAAATTGGGGCCTTAGTAAGAATTCAGATCGTAGCAATAATGGAGGCAAATCCGCTACTTTTCGAGTTTTCTGAAGACGATGACTTGGATGATGTGGCCCCATCGCTAGTTCAACGCATCGACGAATTGATTATCGACGTCAACGCAGGCACGGATGAAGATTCCCCTAGGGCAACGATTACCCTTTCTCTGTCTGAAGGACGCAAATCAAATCCCAAAAAGGGAAAACGAACTTTAGAAGGCGGGCCATTTCCAAATTTGCCCACGGTGGCGTGGATGACAACCGAAAGAAAGAACTCCTGGGTCTATGCTAGCCGTTATAGCTCCTTGGTAAGAAAGGGCTTAGAAGGTCGGCTGATCGAAGTTTTGCAGGGTTTGGAGCCAAAGCTACAGGGTTTGCTTGTACTTGTTGATAGTGAGAATGAGCCTCCTGTGCTAGAAGCTGACTTTGGGGGTGGACTAAGGCTACCGATGGAAAGCCTTGGTGACGGCTTCACCAGCGCTTTAGCCATCATTTCTGCTATCGCTTCGACGCCTCAGGGCCTGTGCCTAATTGATGAGATCGAGAACGGGATCTATTACGAAAGCCAAACAGAGGTGTGGAAGGCGGTTCACCAGATGGCAGAGTTGGGCCAGACTCAGGTATGGGCCACGACTCACAGCCTTGAGTGCATTGAAGCTGCCTATCGTGCCTTTGCCGAGGCAGGCTCCACGAACTTGCGAGTCCATCGCCTTGAGCGCATTGGCCAGGAGACAACCTGCACGACTCTGGGCTGGGAAGACTTGGCTTCTGCCTTTAAGTTTAACATGGAGGTTCGGTAGTTATGGCCACCCCACAGAAGCTTGTAGGGCACACGATCTTCGTGTTGGAAGGCCCTACCGACGCCTCATTTATTGCTCGCCTCTCTTGGCGGCTTTGGCATCCTGGTGTTAAATTTGATCCAAAGCAGTTCGACACTTCTGGTCATCAGACACTAGTAACTGGTGGAAAGGAGAATCTAAGTAGCTTCCTTGCCGTGTTGCCAAAAATCCCAGGATTCAATCAAGTCAAACGCATCATTATCATGCAGGATGCTGACGACTCATTTTCTGGAACCTTGACCAGCATCTGCACTCTATCTGACAATTACCTTCAGACAAGCTTCGGCGCAGTTCCTGAGGAAAACGTAGTTTCCACCGATGCTTCTGGACGGCAGGTCATTCCTTGGGTGGCTCCCTTTCAAGATGAACAGGGAGATTTGGAAAAAGTGCTTTGGCAGGCGGTTCCCAAAAGCTCTCACACTGACTGTGTCGAATCTTTCTTGGCATGTTTGGAGACTTCTGATGCTCCGCTTCTGGGAAGCCGATGGAAGGCTCTAGTTGGTTCTTACCTTATCACCATGAGCAATCCAACTTATCAGCCGAGTCACTGGTATCAACAGAGTCAGTTTCCTTGGGACGACCCTGTGTTCGATGTCATCAAAGCTCGCCTTCAGCACTTAAGAGATACCGATCCTGAATGAGTGTTAAGGGATGTCCTTCAAGCATCTTTGGCGGATCAATCGGTTAGATGGTTCTTAGATTCTTCGTGACGCACAATCTTTCCGTTCTTCATGGTGAACTTGATGCTCCTGATTCCTCTTGCCCCTTCAATCACTGATGAATTCAGAGCTGTTTTCGAAGCCATCCGAATGCGCATCTTTTTTGTCCGCAAATACTTGTTGGTTTTTGCCAGCGATGCCATCAATAGTTATTCTACGTTTTTTTGCAGACTTTTTACAGGTTCAAGAATATGAGAGGGCGTAAATCCGACCAGCAGCCATTTCCTGTTTACACTCCGAGTGCGGGTAAGCCCTCGCCTTGGTGGGTGAGAGAAGAGTTCCACCGCCTTATGAGAGAGGAGCTGATCGGCCCTAAAGACGGGGAGGACGAGGAGCTTTTGACCAAGGTGGAGAGGCTGGTCAGCACACGCTATGTTCTCGGAGTTCTTGCTCCGATGAATACCAAGCCAACTGTTGAAGAGCTGATCCAGCAGCCTGACGGAGTTGAGAGCGCTGAAGCGGTGGAAGAGGGAGGCAATGATGAGATTGCCCTCTCGGCAGACTCAATGCTATCGACATCTATCGGGCTGACCTGCTGCGTCGATGAACTTACAAAGTCACTCTTGGTTAGGTTCAGTTGGGCAACCTACCGAAAGCAGGCCAGTGAAAAGGGATTTTTCACTGAGAAGACCGAGCAGCCTGCAAGGGTTTGGAAGCGGACTCCCTATGATGCTGAGGTTGAGATCAGCCTTGATCAGCCTTTCGAGGGGCCCGTCCACCCAGATTTCCCTGAGGTCATCGTTACTCTCAAAGCCTATCCACTTGAGGACGGCAAGAAAGCTGTGAGCCTCTTTTTGGTAAATGCCAAGGACGGCACGGAGGCTGGCGATGAGGCTTGGCTCTTTCAAGTCGAGATGTCGGTTGAGGCGACAGATGGAGCAAGCTGCTTCGTCAATCAGAGACGGCACCACTTGGCTGACACCGATGATCACATGACCCAGCAGCAGGAGGATCACCTGAGGCTTCTCTACAGAAAGGAAGTGGAGTTTGCGGTCGGCCACGGTGTCGCCTGTGATTGGTCCGTTGATTCTAAGGACTTCAATCGGGCCAGCAGAATTTGGACCGACGCCATGCCTTCTTACGAGGTCAGGAAGAGCGCTACAGTCGCTTTTCCAGCTGTGGAATCCAGAATGCTGGCGCTGGCCGAAGCTTCTCAGGATGAGCTTCGGCAGATGCTGGCTCCACTGGCCGTCCAGTACGGCGAGTGGATTGCTGGCCAGGCTGCCCTGATGGCGGACCCCAAAGAGGGGATCTCAACCGACAGGGACAAGGAGGCGGCGAAGGGTGCTATCGAGGCCTGCAAGGAGGCCCTGGCTGTACTGCAGGAAGGGATTGAACTGGTATGTGCCGACGAAGTCGCCTTTGAGTCATTCCGCTTCATGAACCAGGTGATGCATGAGCAGAGGATTCGGGGCCTCTACTCGGCAGACAAGCGGCAGGATGAGAAATCTGTTCTAAAGATTGAAGAGCTTCGAGGCAGAGAGTTTCCCAGCTGGCGCATGTTCCAGCTTGCTTTTATTCTGGGTTCTCTGCCATCCCTGACCAGGCTGGACCATCCAGAGCGAATCGCCTCGGAGATCTCGTCCTCTGCTCCCACAGCTGAACTGCTCTGGTTCCCAACTGGTGGTGGAAAGACAGAGGCCTACTTGGGCTTGACGGCTTACACCCTTGCAATGAGGCGCCTGCAGGGTGATGTAGAGGGCTACGACGGAGGCAATGGTGTGGCCGTCTTGATGCGCTATACCTTGCGCCTCTTGACTCTTCAGCAGTTTCAAAGAGCCACGACCATGATCTGCGCCTGCGAGCATTTCAGGCGGCAGGATCCGAAGAAGTGGGGAACCACGCCTTTTAGGATTGGACTTTGGGTCGGCAGCGCCTCGACACCAAACACAATTCAGCAGGCTGCCGATCTGCTGGACAGCGAGAGGGACAATGGCAGGGGATCGGGCAGAGGAACCCTGAAGCAGATCACTGCCTGTCCGTGGTGTGGATCCAAGATAGAAATTGGCCGCGACCTTGATGTTGACCGAGACCGTGGCAGAGTTGTCGTCTACTGCGGCGACGGCAAAGGTCGCTGCGAGTTCGGAAGATCCAAGGCCAAAGGCGAAGGGGTGCCTGTCGTTCTTGTGGATGAGCAGCTTTACCGTGATCTGCCTTCGCTCGTTATAGCCACTGTTGACAAGTTCGCTCAAATGCCCTGGAATGGACAAACGGCGGCCCTTTTTGGCAGGGTGGACCGTTTCTGCCCTCAGCATGGCTTCCTCTGTCCCTCCACAACCCACAAAGAACAGGAGCACCGAGCGACCAAGGGCAGCGCTTCCGTCGTAGTCAAGACATCACCTTTGCTTCGTCCTCCCGACCTAATCATCCAGGACGAGCTGCACCTAATTTCTGGCCCCCTGGGGTCTTTGATGGGGCTCTACGAAACTGCCGTAGATGAACTCTGCTCCTGGCAGGTGAAAGGCACGAAGGTGCTGCCGAAAATCATTCTCTCAACCGCCACGATCAAGCGGGCCCACTTTCAGGTCCAGAGGCTGTTTGCCCGCCGCCTGAGAACCTTCCCAGCCAGAGGAATCAATTCGACCGACATGTTTTTCGCTCGGGAGCTGACTGCGGGGCAAAGCTCGCCAGGGCTCCTGTATGTGGGAGTCTGCAGCTTTGGAAGGAGGCTGAAGAGCACCTTGATTAGAGTGTATTCGGCGGCTCTTTGTGCTGGTCGGACCCTTCAGGTTCACTACCCTGAACACTCTGATCAGCTTCAGACTCTGGTTGGCTATTTTGCCTCGCTGAGGGAGCTGGGTGGCATGAGGCGCCTGCTGGAGGATTCAGTGAGGGCACGCTGCAGGCAGATGGACAGAAGAGGCCTAGAGACTCGAACGGGGATCTCGGTTGAGGAGATGACCTCAAGGCGCAGAGCCTCGGATATCCCAAACATTTTGGCGAGGCTGGAGACAAAGATCCCGCTTGATGCCGACAATCGGAGGGATCTTGCTTACTGGCCGATTGATACCCTGATCGCCACGAACATGATTTCTGTCGGTGTTGATGTGCCCCGACTTGGAATGATGGTAGTGACTGGACAGCCGAAAAGCACCTCCGAATACATTCAGGCTACGAGTCGAGTTGGCCGTGACCGACCAGGAATTGTGTTGACTGTTTACAACTACTCAAGGGCAAGGGACGTGAGCCACTATGAGGGTTTCAGAGGCTACCACTCAGCGTATCACTCCCATGTTGAGAATCCCAGCGTAACTCCTTTTGCCGCTGGGGCAGTGGACAGAGGGCTATCGGCGGTGCTTGTTGCCCTGTCTCGTCTTCAGGACTTCAAGCTGAACCCAGACATAGGAGCTGAGTCTGCTCCGCAGCATATTCAGGCGCTTGAAGAAGCGGCTGAAGTGATTCGCCGAAGGGCATCGTTGTGCAGTGATGAGCCTCAGGAGGCCAGGAGGTCCAGCGAACTCGCTCAAGTAAGGCTGGGAAAATGGACGAAGAAGTCGATTCTTGGGTCCCAGCAAGGAAGGGGGCTTACATATAAGGGAAGAGAGGCAACCAGGGTTCCTCTCCTGAGAAAGCCTGAGGATGGCCGATGGAGCGATTTCACCTGTTTGAACTCACTTCGTGGTGTCGAGCAGTCCTCCCATCTAGTGCTTGTCGATTCATTTGAGAACTCTGAGGAGGAGGGCGAGTGAAGGAGGTTGTTGGCGAGATTCGCAGGGGGCAGCTTGTCAGCCTATTTGGCGTTGGTTCGCTGATTGACCTTCCGCACATTTCGGTGATTGTCCAGGGACTTCATAAGTGGTCTGAAGGCTCATGCAGTCCAATTGTCGAGCCAAGGCTCCTCAGCGCAGTCAGGTCAAAGCTGCCAGAGGTTCAGGCCGTAAGGTCCGCGCCTGCCAAATCCTCGGATGAACCTGAGTTCTGCAAGAGGGACCTATCGGGGGTGCCTGTCTCGATTTTCCCTAGATGGCTGAGGTGTCCCATGTGCAATACGATTGGGACCGTGAGCAGCGGGTTGTTCGAGCTGGAGTTCCCACCCTACCAGATCGACAAGATAAAGTTTGTACACAAAGGATGCCCAAAACAGGGAGCTTTGGCGCAAAGAAATCTCCCAGGTGCTGTTCCTGTCCGCTTCCTTGTGACTTGTCAAAATGGGCATCTCTCAGACTTTCCTTGGATGGACTTCTGTCATCGTGGCCAGCCGTGCAGAAAGGAGCCTAAGAACAGAAAAGAAGGACGAGTCTACAAGACTGGATTGGTCCTCTCTGACGAAGGAGTGACTGGCGAAGCTGCCGAAGTTCAGGTGCGATGTTTGGAGTGCGACACATTCAGGCCTTTGGCAGATGCATTCGGAAATGAAGCAGATCTCTGCATGCCAATCTGCCCTGGAAGGCATCCACACCTTGGAACGCATTCATCTTGTGAGGCGCAGCCTAAGGCCATCCTGCTGGGCGCCAGCAACCTCTATTTCCCCCTTACTGTCTCCGTTATTGGCCTTCCAGAAGGCTACCAGGCCAACGATCTTCACGCCATTGTTAAAGAGCATTGGGACAAGCTGGAAGAGGTCGCTTCTGAGGAAGATGCATTGGCCTTTTTGAAGTTCTCTGGCATTTCTGACTTCAAAGAATTCTCTGCCAAGGAACTGGTCGAGGCCAAAAGCCTAGTATCTGCTGGCGAGCCTGTGAAGCGGATGGCAGAACTGCGGGCAGAGGAGTACGAGCTGCTCTCAACTCTCAGCCCATCCATTGAGAGTTCACGTCTGACTGCCCATCGGCAGACAGATCTAGGGAGGGATCTTGGCCGCTGCTTTGATGGAATCACTCTTGTTTCGAGGCTCACTGAACTGAATGCTCTCGTTGGGTTCACCCGCTACGAAGCGGCAGGGGACCTGAGTGACTATGACTCGATTGATCCAGCTCAGCTTGTCCCGCTTGCCAGCCCTAAGGCGAAGTGGGTTCCAGGCTCAGAGAACCTTGGGGAAGGGATCTTCCTTGAAGTGTCAGAGGAGCTGCTTTCAGGGTGGGAAGGCAAACCACCGACCACTGATCGAATGGAGCAGATCCAGGCTGCATACGCTGCTTTCCTGAAAGAACGTCCCTGGATTCATTTGGAGATGCAGGAGGCTCGGTACATCGCCCTGCACACGCTCTCGCACATGCTCCTGCGTGAGCTGGCCATCTCTTGCGGCTACTCCAGCACATCTCTCAAGGAAAGGATTTATGCCAGAAGCGCATCTGACGACCTGAAGCCAATGGCTGGAATCCTCATCTACACAGCGAGTCCAGACTCGGAAGGGACTCTTGGCGGGCTCGTTTCGCTCGGAAGACCCAAGCAGTTTGAGGCAATTCTTAGGTCAGCCATTGGACGAGCCAAACTCTGCAGCAGCGATCCGATCTGCGCATTCAGAGAGCCAGAGAAGGAGTCGAAGATCTACGGCTCGGCATGCCACAGCTGCTCCTTCATCTCAGAGACCTCCTGCGAGAAAGGGAACCTATTCCTAGACAGAGCGATGGTCGTTGAAACGCTGCAGGATCTTGGCTGCGGCCTGTTCGAAGGTGTCTTCAGGTGAGTCCTGAGAGGCAGCTTGAGCTGGTGCTAAATGATCTGGACAGCGATGCCCTGAGGTTCCTCGCTGATCGGCCCTCGTTAGAGGACTTTGAGGCTCGCTTCAAATCATCTATGAAGCTGTCTGAGCGCAAATGCTGGCAGCTGGTCCAGCAAGCACCTGGCGAGAGCCATGAGAGGATCGCATACTGCTGGGGCTTTGCCGCTGCACGGCAGTCGTCCATGCGGCAGGGAGCAGCGGAGCTGATAGTTTCGGCTCCCTTTGAACACCCTCACTCTGAAACTGCGGCTGCCATCATCTCCTTGATTTCGTCAGCACAGGATTCGCTCAGAGTGGCCTCTTACGTCCTCGGCCACATCGAAGAGGTTCTGCCATTGCTGAAGGGAGCTGCTGAGCGTGGTGTTGACGTTCGGTTGATTGTCGATTCGAAATCGATGCAGAACTCATCGGGAGCCGCCATGCTGAGTGAGCTTTCGGCAGTTGCATCATCGCTTCAGCTCAGAATTTGGCGCGAAGAATCTGCAGGCGGAGTGATGCATGCCAAGTATCTCGTGGCAGACGGCAGCAGAATGCTCATAACCAGCGCAAATCTTACTGGCAAGGCAATCACAAGAAACATCGAAGCTGGACTCCTGATCTCAGAGGAAAGATCAGTCAGGCATGCGATTGCCCTGTTCGAGGCGATCTGGGCCGAGCTAGCCGCTGACTCTTGATCGACAAGATTGGGACCCCTCACCCCCAGGCTGTTTTCCAGGCGGATGGAACCGCCGAAAAAATACCCCCCCCCTATGCCTCTTCTTGGGGTCTGTGCCTGTAAAGAGTCGCCCTGCTGATCTTGAGCTGACTGCAGATTTCCTTGGCCGTGAGTCCAGCCGCAGACATCGACTTGATCGCTCTCATGGTTGCGGGTGACACGACAGAGGGTCGGCCGCCTCTTCTGCCTCTGGAGGCAGCTGCCTCCAGACCAGCCTGAACTCTTTCTCGGATCAACGCCCTCTCGAACTCTGCTAGAGCAGAGAAAATGTGAAAAGTCAGCTGACCTGCGCTTGTTGACGTGTCAATGCCTTCGGTGAGCGACCTTAGCTCGATGTCACGCAGCTTCAGTTCCTCTGCGAGCTGGACGAGATGCCGTAGAGACCGCCCCAGCCGATCTAATCTCCATACGATCAAAGTGTCGCCGCTCCTGAGGGTAGCCAGGGCAGCTTCAAGCCCTGGCCTGTCAGTGCGCCCTCCACTCAACTCATCACTGAAAATGCGCTCGCAGCCTGCCTTCATCAGTGCATCCCGCTGAAGATCGTCCGACTGCGTGGCTGTGGAGACTCTGGCGTATCCGATTACCATGGTTTGTCCTTTCTCAAAACCCAGAAGAGTCAATCGAAAAGCTCGATCGGTTCTGAGACATGTATATGAATTACCCGCTCCAACTCAAGAAGTGTGAATTGCTGTCTCAGAACTTTAGTGCCTCAGAATCAAATGTTTATGAGACGGACTGAAACTCCTGGATGGAGAAGTATTTTTTCTCGCCTTGTTTGTCAGCTAAGCTGGTGGCAAGAAGCTCACCCCGCCAAACGCAGGCTCCAGCCGAAGCCGTGAACTGGTCACGTTTATGTGTTTGGCGGGGTGAGATCCGTTCGATATCCTTATCTCATCATGACAGGGACGATATCAAACAGGAAACGAACACTCCCGTCACTTTGACGAGCAGTCAGTCCAAACCACCCTAAATCATCCCAAGGAGTATTCGACATTCCAAGAGCAAGGGTGGCTGTTCGAACCGTCCTGTAGTACTCGCGAACAATGTCGGAGTTTCTCTCATTTTGTCTGTCTCGACGGCCCACTCCGTATTCACCATAGTTGACGGGGATCCCCAACTTTTTCGCATGAACCGAAACTGCTAAAATTGAATTCCGCACCGATTCCATGGTCGGTTTCTCCTCCAGCCGCCCATCCTCTCCGCAGAAGTTCCAAGGATCGTATGTGTGAACAGTTGCAATCAAATATTGATCTTTGCCACCACCAGGAAGGCTCGCTGCGTCAGGGTAGACGTCGTCCAGCATGGACTGATTCCCTTGGCCGTTAGGTGACACCATGATCACCCTTGTCGAGTTCGCTCCGCCAGTGGCCCGTATTGCGCGATATCCCACTTCATTGATTTGTCGTGTCTTGGCAAGTGCCCCTGGATCATTTGGTCTTACTGCGCCAGACCAATCGCCCATAGCACCCTCTGGCTCGTTGAGCACTTCGAATATTAGGTTTGGCGATCGATTCTCATATCTCTTTGCGATCCCTGTCCAAAGTCGGGTAAACGGCTCATTGAATCGTTGTGACCCGTCGTAGCTTCGCTTCAGCCAGTGCTCGTGATGTGTGTTGAGGATGACAATCAGCCCCTTGCCTAGGGCATAGTCCACAACAGCATCTAACTCTTTCAGTCGTGGGCTGTTCGCGTTGATCCTGCCCGTCGCGTCGGCCAGGTGGCTTCCTTGAAATCCGTCCATCCAAGTCACAGGGATGCGAATGTGTTTCATTCCCGCACCTTGGTAGAGATCAATCAACTTGCCAACTTCATTGGGATTTGTCGGCTGCAGTCCAAGGTCGAAAGCGTTGCCAAGATTGAAGCCAGTGCCCATCGCCAACGTAATGTCATCAGCAGTCGGAGCAACCCCAGAATATGAACCCGTAGCAGAGTCCAGGGTTGCGATTCGCTCTGAACTGTTCGCACAGGCTGTGAGAGCGAAGGCACCGACTACAATGCTAGCCAAAACAAGGCTGGTAATGCGGGCCACATCGGTGTGCCAGATCATCAAATGAAATACGACTGTCTGGGTTCCTTTGTCTCAATGCAGCGCTCACTGTACGAGAGGTTGTTTATGACGCGTAAGATGTGGGTCTTGCCTGATGAAAAGGGTTCCAGTCACTAGCTACATGCCTTTGCCAATGCTAAAGACCAGCTTCATGAACTATCTGTCCAGTCAGCAGGTGCTTGGCAGAGTGCCTGACTAAGTCGTCTAGATGCTTGGCGGAAGTGGCAATTGACCATTGCGAGTCGCTATCTGCTATGGCGGATCTTCAGTAGGTGGCAATCGATCAGAAGACTGGCAGCAATTTGATAGGGCGGGTAAAAATTCTGTGTTCCCTTTTGTGTTCCCTTATCGGGCCGCTAAAAAAGGCATAAATCACTATGTATTCGGGAGTTTGCGGAAGGCTAGGCTGTTTTCGTGCCTAGAACCCCTAAAAAACGTGATATTCGGGCACGAAAATGGAGCGGGCAAAGAGATTCGAACTCTCGACCTACTCGTTGGCAACGAGTCGCTCTACCACTGAGCTATGCCCGCTCGGGGACTCACTTTATACCCCATGCCAGCCGACCTTGCTTGGAGACAGGACCCAAGCCGCACAAAGTCCCTGCCGCCTGGTGAGCCCACAGCCCTGGGCGGGATACTGGGTTGATGCTTTCCCCCCAGCTTCAAACCCTTCTTGATCTTGTGCTTGAAGCCGGAGAGATCGGGCGCAAAGGTTTTGAATCGCGAGGATTTGAGCTAAAAGGAGACGGATCCTTAGTCACAGAAACCGACAAGAGAGTCGAGACCTTTTTTCGCGAGAGGCTGGACCAGGTGGCTCCGGGGGCTGCTTTTTGGGGAGAGGAAGAAGGATTTGCCGAACCAACCGAAGATGGCCTTTGGCTTATTGACCCGATTGATGGGACCACCAATTTTGCCTACGGACTGCCTAGCTGGGGCGTGACTGTTGGCCTTTACCGAGGCACCGAAATGGTTTTGGGCGCCATGTGCATGCCCATGTTCAACGATTGGATCGCCGCTGAAAAGGGCAAAGGAGCCTTCCGCAACGGAGCCCCTCTGCCCAGGCTGAAGCCGGGGGGAATCGAACCCTACGAACCGGTCGGGTTTGGCGACCTAACTCTGTTGAACGAACTAAGAATCCCGGGCAAGATCCGCCATGTGGGAGCCTTCGTCGCGGAATCTTTTGGCTTTCTCACTCAAGGCATGAGGGCTCAGGCGACGTCGTCGCTCTGCCTTTACGATGCCGCCTGCGGAGTTTTGGCAGCCAGAGAGATTGGGGCCGAGTTGGTCCATTACGATGGTCGGCCTTTTCAAGAAAGCGAGTGGGTGGCTGATACTCGGGTGGAGCCCTTTATCTTTCTTCCTCCGGACTGCACTTGGCGTCCGACCATGAAGGTTCGATAGTCAAAAAAAACCTGGCTGAGCGATGCTCAACCAGGTTTTTCTATTGAAGAGCTGCAGCAGACTGCTCTCCTCACCCTTCCCTCTCCTCTCGACAAGCGAAAGGAGAGGGTTCAGAGCGACTCACTCGCCAGCGAACTTTTCCAGCAGAGCTTCTGCCTGGAAAAGGTTGACTCCGCTGTTGACCAGGTCAATCAGCTTGTCCATCTTGGATTCTTCTTCGACCTGCTCTTCAATAAACCACTGAAGGAACTGGAAGGCGGTCCAGTCGCCTTCTTCATTAGCGGCCTTGGCCATGGCGCGGAACTCGGCGCTGACCTTGGCTTCGCTGGCCTTAGCAGACTGAACAGCTTCGAGAGCGTTGGCGAATCGGGTGGAGGCCACAGGAATGGTGGGGAGGTCGAACTCGACTCCCACATCCAGAAGAAAGTTGATGATCTTCATGGCGTGGGCCGCTTCTTCCATCGACTGCTCCTTAAAGAGGGCAGCCCAGGCATCAAGGCTCTGGCGTCGGAACCAGATGTTGATGGCCATGTAGTTCTGGTGGGCAGACAGTTCGCTCTGAATCTGCGCTGTCAGCATTTGAGCCAAGCGGTCCGTGATCATTACTTAATTCTACACTTTGGAGGTCCGGGATCAGCGGCAGACTCTTGAGCCCTTTTGATGTCAGTGAGCCTTCTTGCCGTAGACCTCGGCCGGGTCGAACAGCTGTTCTGCATCGCCCATCTCTAGACTCTCTTTGCTGGTCACTTTTCTATAAAAGCAGGAGCGCCGGCCTGAGTGGCAGGCAGCGCCCCCGATCTGCTCGACCTTGACGACTAGTGCGTCCTGATCGCAGTCGACTGTGATTTCCACCACTTTCTGAACTGCACCGCTTGTGGCTCCTTTGTGCCAAATTTCTTGGCGGCTGCGGGACCAGTAGACTGCCTCCCCTTTCTCCAGTGTGAGGGCCAGCGACTCGGCGTTCATATAGGCGAGCATCAGCACTTGGCTGGTCTGGGCATCCACCGCGATAGCAGGAATCAGGCCGCCACCATCGAACTTCGGAGTGAAGGCAAGGCCTTCTTCAACTTCTTTCCGCGAGCCTCGGGGCAGAAAGGGAGAAGTGGATGAGCTCATGGTTCAGCAAGGTACCGAATACAAACCATCCTTCGGCCGGACTGGGGAGTATCCTCCTCTCTTAATGGGATTCGATACACGACTGGGACGCAGAGAGGTGCTGGGAGGCTTGGCTGGTGGGCTGATGATGCCTTGGCAGTCAATGCTGGAGTTCGCATCGGTACAGGAGGCTGAGCCCAAGCCACAGACGAACGACGAGATTTTGGCGGCCATGGCCGCCTACGAAAAGCTGAATGGTCTTTCCTTCACCGAGGCAGAAAGGAGGCAGGCTCTTGGCCAGGTGAAAGAAAATTTAGCCTCGATCGAGGCTTTGAGAAAACGGGGAGCAGTCGGCTACGCCATGGCTCCCTGCACTCCCTTTGTTCCGGTTGGCAGGCAGCCCAAGCCTGGGAACCGTGTCAGGGTGCCTTTGCCCAAGGTCACTGTCAATCGTCCGGCCGATTCTGCCGACTTGCCCTACATGACTGTCGCTGAACTGGCGACCTTGATCCGATCTCGCCGTCTGACATCTCGGGAGCTGACCGAAGCCTGCCTGGCCAAGATCAAAAAGCATGGACCCCGGCTTGAATGCATTGTCACCTTGATGGAGAAATCCGCCTTGGCTGATGCTGACCAGGCTGACAAAGAGATTAAGGCCGGGAAGTGGAGAGGGCCTCTGCACGGCATCCCCTGCGTGATCAAGGATCTCTTTTCCACCAAGGGAACTCCCACTACTTGGGGGGCGGCGCCTTTTAAGGATCAGATGATCGATGAAGATGCGACGGTTGTTGTCAAGCTTCGCGAGGCAGGGGCGATCATCTGCGCCAAGGCGACACTCGGAGCTCTTGCCATGGATGACAAGTGGTTTGGCGGGCAGACTCGCAACCCTTGGAACCCCACTCAAGGCAGCAGCGGCAGCAGTGCTGGTTCTGCCTCTGCGGTCGCGGGGGGATTGGTGCCTTTTGCCATCGGCACAGAAACCCTGGGCAGCATTGTCTCTCCAAGCCATCGGTGCCGCATCACGGGTCTGAGGCCGACCTTCGGGAGAGTTTCTCGCCACGGAGCCATGGCCCTTAGCTGGACGATGGATAAGGTCGGGCCGATCACCCGAACAGCGCAGGATGCCCTTCTCGTCCTTGCGGCCCTGGCAGGGGCCGACCCTGGTGATGGAGCCGCTGTGGATCGTCCTCTCTCATCCTTCAACCCAAAAGATCTCAGAAAGTTGAAGGTGGGAATGCTTTCGGATGAATCGCCTTTGGATGAGGAGGATTCCAGTTTTCAATCCTGGCTGCCCTTGCTGAAAGAGATGGGAATGGAGCCAGAGGAATCCCTTAAGATTTCTCAGCCAACAGAAGCCTCTCTTATGGGCTTGAGCATTGAAGGTGCCGCTGCCTTTGAAGAAATCACACGATCTGGTGTCGTCAATCAAGTTGACCGATCACTTTGGCCAAGCATTTTTAGAGGCCAGCGCTATGCCTCGGCCGTTGACTATGTGCAGAGTCTGCGCGAAAGATCTTATGTGATGGAGAGGTTTGAGAAGGAGTTGGGAGACTTTGACATCATCGTCACTTCTGACCGTGGCAGTCACCTTCTTCTGACGACAAATCTCACGGGCCACCCTCAGCTTTACATTCCGACTGGGGTTGATGAAAAGGGAAGGCCGAGGGGTATTTCTCTCATCGGCAGGCTTTACGAAGAAGGAAAGCTTTGTGCCTTCGGTCAGGCGATTCAAGAGAAGGTCATGTTCCATAAGCAGAGACCACCCGAGTTCAAATGAGCTGGGTTGTGGGTATTGATGGCTGTCCTCGTGGATGGCTCGCCGCCGGGCAGGCATTGCCCGGCGGACCGGTTAAGTTCGCGATTCTTTCTCGCCTCGATCAGCTGGACGACTTCTTTCCTGGCTGGAGAATGGTTGGGATTGATATGCCGATTGGTCTGGGAGATGACGCCAGGCGTCAGGCCGATATCGAGGCGAGGCGTTTTGTAGGGCCGCGGGCGTCTTCGGTTTTTCCTGCCCTTATTCGTCCGGTTTTAAGCTGCAGATCCTATGACGAAGGATGCAATCTTTCCCTGCTTCTGGCTGGATTCAAATTCTCTAAGCAGGTTTGGATGCTGAAAGAAAGAATCATTGAAGTTGACCAGTTTCTTGATGATTCAAAGAATAGGGAGAGGGTCTTCGAAGTTCATCCTGAAGTCAGCTTTGCTGTCATGAATTTTGGGGTTATGCCCTACAAAAAGAAATCGCCGGAGGGGCAGGCACATAGGGAGCTGCTTCTTTCTCAGCACTTTCAAGGTGCTTACGAGTCTGCGCGTGATGTCTTTATGGTGAGTCACGCCGCTAACGATGACATTTTGGATTCCTTGGCAGCCCTCTGGTCGGCATGGAGGATCTTAGAAGGCAGAGCAAGGTTCTTCCCGGAAGAACCGATTCAGTACGATTCAGCCGGACGCCGTATGGTGATCGCGGCCTAAGGGACTTACAGCGAAGGCCAAGGCATCCACGTGAACCGCCCCCAGGGCGAAAAGGGCCTCGGAAGCAGCCTTCAGAGTGCTGCCTGTAGTCACCACGTCATCGATGATGAGGACTTTTAAACCAGCCACGGCAGGCGAGGCGGCAAAGGCACCCAAAGGGGCAGATCGGCGCGATTCTGCATTCAGACTGGCTTGGGGCGGGGTGAGCCTGTGTCGGCGGAGAAGGTCGATCCGAACTCTTTCACTGGGCAGGCGGCGACAAAGAACCTCGGCTTGGTTGAAGCCACGGGAAGCTTTTCTAGACCAATGAATCGGCAGGGGGACGATGGCATCCCAGCCGTCATTCCAGCTTGAGTAGGCCTTGAAAATCGCCTCGCTCATGAAGGGGGAAAGTGACCTAGATCGGCTGTATTTCAGCCTTCGCACCGCATCGCCAGCTCGAGATTCGTAATCGAAAACAGCTCGAATTTCACTGATTCTCGATTCAACCAAGTGATCGGGGGCCGAGGCGCTGGTCATCTGGGCTAGGCAGAGAGGGCAGGGTGAAGGCACCCCGACCTCTCGACAAAGCGCGCACTTTGGCGGATAAATCAGATCCAGCAGGGGATCAAGAACCAGCCTCATCCGTGCTCTCCGGTTCGTTCTTTTTGCCTCGATTCAGCCTGGATGCTGCCCGTTCTATTGTGGCAGCTTCTGGCATCTTAAGCACCTTGCTGGCCAGGTAGTAACCCCAGCCTGCGATGATAAAGCAGAGGCTAAAGCTAAGCAGTCGACCGACGAATCCGCCTGGCTCGCCGAGTTGGTGGAAGCCAAAGACTCCAACCCACATAATCGCGCCAAAAACAGCGGAAGCAAGAATCGTTTTGAAAAGTGAGGTGAGAATAGGACCGAATTCTAGGTCGCTGACTCGCTTTTTAAGAGCAATGAGCAGAGCCCCGACCAAAAGAATTCCGGTGATAGACCCCACGAGGGCCAAGACAAAGGCAGGCTGGCCAGAGTATTTGACTGTCAAGCCTCCCCCGATGAAAATGACTGTTGCCCCTGTGCCGATCACGATGGGAACGATCGTCTGCTGAGTGGCATAAAAGCCTCTCATGACAACCGGGGCAAGGCTCCAGCCGAGAATTCCGACAGCCAGCGCCTGCAGAAGGGGAGCAGTCAGGGCTGTGCTTGCCGCTGTGAAGTTGTTCCTTTCAAAAACTATTCGAATAATCTCATCTGGAACGGCGATCATCATGGCCGCAATGGGAAGACAAAGATAAGCCGTCGTAGTGAGAGTCCTTGTGAACTGAGCGGTAAAGAGCTTCAGCTCGCTCTTCGCCCAAAACTCGCTGAGAGTAGGGAAGGCGGCGAGAGCCATGGACATGCCAAAGATGGCAATGGGCGCCTGCTGAAGCTTGTTGGCGTAATCCATGGCGGTGTTTGTTCCGGCACCGTAATGGTTTGAAAGCCAGTTATTGAAGAAGGCTAAAACCTGAGGAAGTGAAAGCCCGAAGATGACGGGCAGCATCAGCTTAAAGACCTTTAGGGCTCCCGGATGCCTAAAGTCGTAGCTGAAACTGAACTTCATGCCAACCCTTCTCATCGCCCAAAGAGGCACAAGCACATTGCCCAAAAACGCGCCAATAAGGGCACCCCAACACATGCCGGCAACACTAGGGTTGACCCAATGAGAAATAAAGATCGCACCCAGGATGATGCAGATATTGTAAAGATTCGGGCCAAGACCTGGAACAGTAAATTCCTTCTTGCTGTAAAGGGTCGCGAATGAGAGTGAGCCGAACAGGAAGAAGATTTGTGCTGGCAGCAGAATCCTGCCCATTAAGGTGACTTCGTCAAAAATTTCTTTCGGCTTGTCTACGGCGAGGATGGGGGTGATGGCATCTGCCGCCAGAAACATGGCTGTGACCAAAAGGACAACAAGCGTCCCCATAATTGTCGCCACGACTGAAAAGGTCTTCCAAGCTCCGTCTTCATCATCCTTAGAAAGATATTCTGAGAAGACTGGAATGAGTGCGCTGGAGAAGGCTCCGCCCGCGACAAGATAGAAAATGAGGTCGGGGACACGAAAGGAGATGGTGTATGCGTCTGTCAGAACCGTCGTTCCAAACTGTGAGGCAATGACAGCATCGCGGACAAGCCCCAGCACCCGGCTGAGCATGATTGAGGCCATGACAATGATGCCGGCACGAGCAACCGTATGGCCTGCTTTTTTTCGTGGTTCAGATGCTGAACTCAAGAGAACTCTTAACTATTTGAAAAAAGAGGGCAGGGAAGAAATCCTTCCCTGCCCGTTTGCTTCAGCACGACATTAAACGTGCTTGTCGATGTAGGCTTTGAAGAAGTTCTTGTCTCCAGCGCCAACGATCTTTTCGACTTCCACACCACCCTTGAAAATGATCAGGGTGGGGATGCTCATGATGCCGTAGTCCTGTGCGATGGACCCGTGGGCATCAACGTCAAGCTTCAGGACGGTCATTCGGCCTGCGTACTCCTCGGCGAGTTCCTCAATCACGGGAGCGATTCTAAGGCAGGGGCCACACCAGGTTGCCCAGAAGTCTACGAGGACGGGGAGTTCGGATTCAAGAACTCGAGATTTGAATTCGTCTGCGGTCACGGCGAGATTGGCTGCCATTCAAGTTGCTCCAGGGGCTTCTACGCCAAGGACGATACCAGACCAGACAAGTCCCGCCCTGGTCTGTAACCTTTTTGGGGCTGCTGTGCGTCCTGTACCCTTGAAAGCGCAGTTCCGTTTTGAGGTCCCTGAACTTGAACAAGACTCTTCGATTGATGGCAGTAGTGGCAGGATTCGCCGTTCTTGCAGGCACTCTTAGTGCCCAGAGCACGGAGCAGAGGTCCCGGCCCCAGCCCAGGACAGGTCCTGCTGAAAGGAGCCTGCTTGGCATTTCTCTTTTTGATCCCGGCACCAAGGTGATCGCACGTTATGGCAACCCCGATGACATTCAGGCTTTGAATGTTGGCGGCGGTGGTGGAGCAGCTCCGGCAGCTGGCGGCGGTGGCGGCGGAGCAGGTTCTCCTGTCGCTGGTGCACAGGCTGGTGGACGTGGTGGTGCTCCAGGTGGACGCGGTGCTGGTGGTGGCTCGGCCGCTCCCGCTATCGATGTCACTGGTGACGCCCTCCCCGGTTTCTTTGGTGATCCGTTTGGTCAAAGCCTTAGACAGCGACCTGGATTCGGTGGCCCTCCCAATGTTGGATCTGGCGGCCCTCCCGGTGGTTTCCGACCCCCCACTGGACCTCCCGCAGGTGCAGGTAGAGGTGGCGATGCCGGAAGCATGGATGAAGGTGCAGGCGCCCCAGCTGGTGCTGGTGGACGAGGCGGCGGAGTCGGCGCAGGTGCTGGTGCAACTGACCGAGTTACCGTGACTCGCTGGGTTTACAACCGAGGCATGGCCCGATACGCCTTTATTCTGGACAAGTTCAACAGAGTTATCCAGATTGAAGCAGTCGGCATGAACGATTCACGAGTCCGCACTTCCCGCGGAATCAAATTCGGCTCAAGCTTCGGCAGCATCATCAGGACTTACAAGTCCCCAGATGGCTACGAAATCTCTGGCTCAAACATCGTGATGCGCTACCTGGTCTTCGATCGCGTTGCCTTCAGGCTTCAAAAGGTCGACCCCAAGAAGCCCCACGTTGTGACGGGCATCGTTATCGCGGCAGGCAAGACCTGATCGCAGTAAACCGTGGCTGACGAAATCGATCTGATCCGTACAAGGATCAACATTCTTGATCTTGTCAGCCAGCGGACTGCGTTAAAAAAGGCAGGGCGTTCTTTTAAGGCGCTCTGCCCTTTTCATGACGACCGCAATCCTTCGATGACGGTCAACCCGGAGCTCGGCCGCTACAAATGCTGGTCCTGTGGCGCTTCGGGAGACATTTTCAATTGGGTCATGGAGACCCAGAAGGTCGATTTCCCGGAGGCCTTACGCCTTCTTGCAGATCAAGCCGGGGTCGAACTCAAGGCTGGCAAGCGAGATTCTGGAGAATCTAAGAGTCAGAAAGCCGCGCAGGAGGAAATCATGCGCGCTGCCCAGAGCTTTTTTGTCAAACAGCTTCAGCTCTCTGCCTTTGCCAAAACCTATTCCGCTCAACGTGGTTTAACGGACGAAGTCCTTGAAGCGTGGGGTATCGGCTACAGCCCGGATGAAGGCAGTGCCCTAGCGGTGACTCTCAAAAAGCAGGGCTTCTCGCTTGCCCTCGCCCAGGAACTTTTCCTGGTGCGAGATGATGGCAGCGGCGGCTACTACGACATGTTTCGTGGCCGCCTCATGATTCCTATCGCAGACGAAAGAGGCCGGATCGTCGCTTTCGGCGGAAGAATCATTGGGGCAGGTCAGCCGAAGTACATCAACTCAAGCGACACGCCCATCTATCACAAGAGCGATCTTCTTTTTGGCATGGATAAAGCCAAAGAGGCGATCAGTAAAAAGGGCCATGCCGTGCTGGTCGAAGGCTATATGGATGTCATTGCCTGCCATCGAGCCGGAATGAACGAGGCTGTCGCCTCGCTTGGCACAGCCCTTACACCTCAGCAGGTCCGACTCATGAAAAGATGGGCAAGCCAGGTTGTGGTGCTCTACGATCGCGATGAGGCAGGCCAGAAGGCGGCGGAAAAAGCCTGCGAAATGATTGCGGAAGAGGGAATGATCGCAAGGGTCGCCCTGCCGCCTCCCGGACAGGATCCGGACACTCTTTTGGTTGAGAAGGGGGCGGCCGGAGTTCTGGCTCTCCTCGATCAAGCCGTCTCCCCTATCAGGCACAGGCTGATTCGGCTGGATGAGCGCATGAAGCCGACCGACCCTGGCTATTGGGATGAAGCAGCTGACGCCCTTGCCTCGGCTCGGAACCCCTTGGAGCTGGAAGAGCATTTGGCTCCCCTGGCTGCTTTGCTTCCCAATGCAGCAGACAAGACATCTGCTATGTCTGCTCTGCGAAAAATGGCTGCGAATGCCCGGCGAAATCGAAGAGATCCAAACCACAGACCTTCGCTTGAGCCAACGCCAGATCCGATGAGGGGCGAAAGGGAAGTCTTGCGGCTGACCCCTGCCCAGCTCTGGTGTGAAGGAGCCATTCTTAGGGCGCTTCTAGTCCCCTCTTATACTGGCATGGCGCACAACCTGCTTCGAGAAGATGGACTCTTCAGGCCAGGCACGGCGGAAAGAGCCGCTAGAGCGATTCTGGAGGCTTACCCGGAGAAGGCCCCGCAAGGGCCACCTAGTCAGTGGATCCACGCTATCAAAGATCAAGCGGTGATCGATCTTCTCATGGATCTCTCAGTGATGCAGGCCACTGGCGAACACCATCAGGCTGCCGACGCATTGTCTGGAATCAATCCCCAGACCATTGAAGCCGCAATCGTCAAGCTTCGCCAGCTCAGAGTTTCGCGTGTCCTCGAAGGTGCCAAGAGCCGTGGCGCCTTTGCCGGCAGCGGCGATGATCTTGATGAAAAGCTGGCTCTCTTAAGAGATCAGCTCAGAAGAAAGGCGGGAGTAGAACCCAATGAATCGACGTAAAGTCCTGTCAGACTCAGGCCGGGAATCATCCGGACCGGATAAACGCTATAAGAGGGAGTGGTGAAGTTTTCTGGGGTTGTCACCCTGAGCACAGGGGAGCAGAAGGATGCGGCATCTTTCTATTCAGATAGGCCGGTCGCCGTAGTATTTCTGCGCCATTTTGGCTGCATTTTCTGCCGAGAGCAGGTGACAGAGCTCAGGCAGCATCCCGACTGGAACGTGGTTTTTGTCTGCCAGGCCACGCCGGATGAAGTGGCCGAATTCAAGGCCACGATGAAGGCCGTCCATCCATTTCTCTGCGACCCTGACGCAAGAATCTATGAAGATTTTGGGCTTGAACGTGGTGCTTTGAAGCAGCTTTTTGGTCCTGGCGTCTGGAAGAGAGGGGCCCAGGCCATGGCAAAGGGGGCTCGACCCGGCAGAACGGTTGGTGATCCTTGGCGCATGCCTGGTGAGTTCATTTTCAATACCGATGGCGTTTTGGTTTGGGAGCACAGGCCGCGTCATGCCGGCGACCACTCCAGCGCAGAAACTTTGGGCAAGGCTCTTAAGGCTGCCTCAGCTTCTTCGGCTTAGCAGCCACAGAAGAATCGGCGCGCCCAGAAGGGCTGTTACCGCCCCGACTGGCAGTTCTGCGCCCCGCTTGATCTGCTGAGCCGCCAAATCTGCCAGTACCAGCAGGCCGCCTCCGGCAAGGACGGAGCCAGGCAGAACGACCCTAAGGTCGTCGCCGACCAGCTTTCGCACTAAATGAGGAGCAACTAAGCCCAGGAATGGAATGACCCCACAGGTGCCTACCGCAGCAGAAGCTCCGGCGGTCCCGACGGTCAGGACGACGGCCTGGACCTTTTTGACCTCGACTCCGCTTATGCCGGCCGCCTCTTCGCTTATGGCGATGGCATTCAGCTTTCGGGATTGAAGCCAAAGCAAAGGGCCAGAGAAGGCCAAGACACCCCACAGAATTCCTCCCCGGCTCCATTCAGCCGGAGTCACCGAGCCCAGAAGCCAGCGAAGGATGGCATTGGTGTCTTCGCCTGCGAGAATCAGGACGATGGAGACAAGGGCAGAAAGCAGGCTGCCCATCACGACCCCAGCAAGGAGAAGAGTTTCCACCCTGCGGCCGCCAGAAACTCTGGCCAAAAGAAGAACCAAGCCCAGAGCTCCCATTCCTCCGACAAAGCCGAAGAGAGGAAGAGCGAGACCAGCCAGCATCCCAGAAAGTCCCGCCAATATGGCCAGGGTCCCGCCGAAAGCTGCCCCACTAGAAACCCCGATGATATAGGGCTCAGCAAGGGGATTTCGGAAGAGCGCTTGAAAGGCTGCTCCGACCGCACCCAGCAGCCCACCAGCGGCTAAAGCCGTGATCAGGCGGGGAAGGCGGATCTGCCAAATGATAAGATTTGTTGAATCTTGACCACCAGGACCAGCAAATAGCTGGCTGAGTATGACGCCTGGCGAGATGGCAACAGATCCTCCAACCCAGAGGTGAAGCAGGGCTGCCAGCAGCACAAATGCGGCTAGTCCTGCAAAGAGCCAGCCCCGGGCGGAGAGGAGCACAAAGTCAGACTACCACCCAGGGGTATCCTGACTGCTAAGTTGAGCGACCTTCCCCTCTCCAGCAGGGCTTCCTTCCTCAAACCCTCACCGACTCTGGCCATGACTGCCCGAGCCAAGGCCATGAAGGCATCTGGCTTGGACGTCCTTAGCTTTGCGGCTGGGGAACCCGACTTTAACACTCCCGAGCCCATCTGCGAAGCAGCGATTGCCGCCATCGGTAGAGGAGAGACCAAATACACCCCCAGTGCCGGAACTCCTGCTTTGAGAGAGGCGGTTGTCGCGAAGCTGCTGAGGGAGAACCAGATTCATGCCAAGCCTGAAGAGGTTGTCGTCTCATGTGGGGCCAAGCATTCAATCGCCAACGCTTTATTGGCTGTCTTGGATCCAGGCGATGAAGTCATTCTCATTGCGCCCTATTGGATGACCTACGCCGACCAGATTCGCCTCGCCGGTGGTGTTCCGGTTGTGGTGGAAACCACGGCCGAACAGGGATTTGTCCCCGAGCTGGAGCAGATTCAAGAGAAGATCAGCAACCGCACCAAGGCTCTGATTCTCAACTCGCCCAGCAACCCGACAGGCGCTGCCTGGAACCGTGCCCAAATTAAGGGAGTCGCGGCTTTGGCCCTGAGGTTTGGCTTCTGGATCATTAGTGACGAGATTTACGAAAGGCTCACCTACGGTGGCTTTAAGCACGAAAGTGTGGCTGCCTTAGGTTCTGAAATTGCTGAGCAGACAATTACCGTTACGGGCTGCAGCAAAAGCTATGCTATGACTGGGTGGCGCATTGGTTTTGCCCACGCTCCTCTCAAGGTGGCCAAGCTCATGTCGTCGATCCAAGACCAAATGACCTCGAACCCGACGAGCTTTGCTCAGGCAGGGGCCATTGCGGCACTGAACATGGATGCCAATGACCTAGAAGCCATGAGAGCCGAGTTTGAGGCACGAAGAGACCTGATCATCGGCAGGCTCAACCAGATCCCTGGTGTCACTTGCCCCGTGCCTCAGGGAGCCTTCTACGCCTTCCCTGACATCAGCTCATTCCTGGGTGGCGAGATTCATGATGATGCAGCCTTGGCTGAGCATCTTTTGGAGAAAGCTCACTTGGCTGCCATCCCTGGCTCGGTTTTTGAAGGACCTGGACATTTAAGGTTCAGCTATGCCACAAACCAGGAAACCATTTCTCGCGGCATGGACCGACTTGCTGAAGCGCTGAAATCTATCGCTCCATGATCCCCAAAGACATCCCCGTTAAGAGTCCGGAACTCTTTCGCCTCGCCATGACCCATAGGTCGGCGGCGAAAGATTCTGTCCGCGACTCTTACGAAAGACTCGAGTTCTTCGGGGATGCCGTTTTGGGCCTTATCATCGCGCAGTACCTTTACGAAAATCACCCTGATTGGGATCAGGGAATGATGAGCAAGGCGAGGTCGAGCGTGGTTCAGGAACAGCCCTTGGCCGATACGGCCAAACTTCTTGGATTGGACCAATGTCTGATTCTTGGTCCTGGCGAGGAAATGACGGGCGGACGAACGCGTCCCAGCGTTCTCTGCGACCTTTTTGAGGCGGTGGTCGGGGCCGTTTACATCGAATCAGGCATGGAAAAGGCCAGATGGTTTGTGCTGGAACAGCTGCACCCGAATCTGATGGAAATCGGTACGGGCAACGTCAGCCCCCACGACTACAAGTCACGTCTGCAGGAAACGGCTCAGGCTATCTGGCGCAAGGCTCCCAGCTATCACGTGGCTAGGGAAGATGCTTCTTCGGTCGAGCAGAGGTTCACGGTTGAGGTCAGCTTCGATGGGGAAGTAATGGGAGTCGGCCGCGGTCGCAGCAAAAAGGATGGCGAGCAGCTGGCGGCGAGGGACGCTCTTGAGGTTATCGAGCGGGCTCAGCGGGCTCGGCTGATGGCCGAGATTCCTGATCCTTACTAGTCTGGGTGCTTTTATTCAAAGAGTGGCCGGGGCTGCTCCCTGAGCCATCCCCAGCCACCCAAACTCAAAAGAGAATTGAAGTCATGGGTTCCACGGGTCCCCGACCCGTGCAGGAAAGGCATAAAAACGTCACAAACTTAAGGAAGCTCGTGAAGCCACATCACGACCGCGTCTTCCTTATTGTCCGGGTAGTACTTCTTACGAAGGCCCGCTTCGACAAACCCCATGGACCGGTAGAGCCCCAAGGCGGGAGCATTCCCAGCCCGAACCTCTAGAGTCGCGCAGACGGCGTCTTTCTCTTGGCCCCTGGCCAGCAGCTCAAGGACAATCTTGCGTCCCAGACCTTGCCCACGAAGCTCAGGGTCAACGGCGACATTGGTAATGTGAATCTCATCGATCAGGACCCAGGCGCCGCCGTAGCCAACCACCTTTCCATCCCCGATGAGAACGACAAAGACGCTTTGTGGGTGAGTCAGCTCGGCGCGAAAGCTCAATTCAGACCAAGGAGCCGAATGGCTGGCTCTCTCGATTTCCAAAATCCTCTCAAGATGAGATTCGTTAAGCGATTCGAAGCGCTGAGTTTTGAGCACCTTTAGCCTCCCAAGTAGAACTCTTTAACCCGTGGGTCGTGAAGAAGTTCCGGCCCCGGACCTTCAAGCTGAAGGACGCCGGTTTCAAGAACGTAGGCTCTATCGGCGATCTCCAAAGCGCGGTGAGCGTTCTGTTCGACCAAGAGAATCGTTGTTCCTTCCTTCTTCAGATCCTTGATGATGTTGAAAATTTCTGTCACCAAGTTAGGGGCCAAGCCCATGGATGGTTCATCCAGAAGCAGAAGCTTGGGCCGAGACATAAGGGCTCGACAGATGGCCAGCATCTGCTGTTCGCCGCCAGACATGGTTCCTGCGCTCTGCCAAAGCCTTTCTTTCACTCGGGGGAAGCGGAGCATAACCTTCTCCATATCCGCGGCAATTTCGGCATCGTGGCGGATGTGGGCGCCAAGAGAAAGGTTCTCTTTGACGGTCATGTTGGTAAAGATTCTGCGGCCCTCGGGAGAATGGCCGATTCCCAGCTTGACGATCTTGTCTGGCGCAGTCTGGGTGATTTCCTGGTCGAAGAATTCAACCTTGCCAGTGCGAGGGCGAACCAGGCCGCTGATAGTGCGGAGCAGAGTGCTCTTGCCCGCCCCGTTAGAACCGATGATCGAGACGATTTCGCCTTGGTTCACATGGAGCGTGACCTGATTCAGTGCCTGGATCGCTCCGTAGTAGACACTGAGACCGGTGAGTTTCAGCATAGAGGGCTGGCAGTTTAACCGATGGCAGGGGACCGCAATGGTCCGAAAGATAAAATGGAACTAATGAAAGCTGCTGCCATCTTAACCCAGACCCTGCAGGCTCACCAAGAAACGCTTACGGCAATGCCGAAAATGGAGCCTCAGGTGCAGGCTGCGGCTGATCTGCTGATTGATTCTTTGCAGAACGGCGGGCAGGTTTTGGTCTGCGGAAACGGGGGCAGCAGTTCAGATGCTCAGCACCTTGTCGGCGAACTGGTCGGTCGATTTCTGACCGAAAGACGCCCGCTCCCTGCCATTGCGCTGGGTGGCTCAGAAGCGGCTCTGACAGCCATCGCCAACGATTACAGCTATGAGCAGGGGTACAGCCGTCAAGTGCGCGCCTACGCTCGTCCAGGCGACATCTTTATCGGAATCACCACCAGCGGCAACAGCGGCAACATTGTCGCTGCCGCCGAAGCGGCCAAAGCGGCTGGAGCCAAGGTGATTGGCATGACAGGAGAGGGTGGAGGCAGGATGAAGGAACTGAGCGATGTGCTGCTCAATGTGCCTTCTAAGCAGACCCCCAGGATTCAAGAAATGCACATTCTTTTGATCCACGTTTTGTGCGAAGCTGTTGATAATGCCTTCCCCATTGAAGATTAGAAGAGGCTGTCCAGCAGGGGACAAAGCTCCTTTGGCCGAAGGCGATCATAAAAAGATCGCCTTCTTTGATAGGGACGGTGTTCTTAACGAAGATCACGGCTACGTTCACACGATAGAAAAGTTCGTATGGATCGAAGGTGCCCTGGAGGCTCTTGCTCGTTTCAATCGGGAAGGCTGGTGGGTTGTCGTGGTCACCAATCAATCGGGGATTGAAAGGGGCTACTACACCGAAGATGACCTTTTGATGCTGAGCGAGCGAATGGTGGAGCACACCCCCATCGACCTCATTCTCTACTGCCCTCATCTCAACGATTGTCCCGCTCGCAAGCCAGGCACAGGAATGATTGAATCGGCCTTTGAGATTCTGCCCGGAATTCGGGAGGGAAGCTTCTTGGTCGGAGATAAGGGGACTGATATTCTGGCTGCCGAAGCGGCTGGGCTGGTTGGACTTCACTTCGAGGAATCGATGGGGAATCTTAACGAGTTCCTGCGGGCTCACGGGTATTGAGTTTTAAGCTTGGCAGAAAGCCATGGATGCCCGGCTCTGGCCCGAGCTTGCCAGGGAAGGGCAGTGACGCAGCCGGAGATTTGGTTTTTTTGAAGTGCGATATTCCCGGCCTTCTCCTCCTTCGTCGGAGCCAGACCGGGGCACCAATCCTTTTGATTTAAGCCAAGAGTTTCCTGCTGTCAGTGGCCGGTCTCGTCCGAACCTTTCAGGGAAGGGCAGGACATTTAACTCTAGAAGCTACAAAGCCTCAACCCACTCCTCAAAGGCTGCCCGAGCATTCTCCAGCTTCTTCGCCTTTCTCTCCGTCTTAGCCTTAGGAGGCAGTTCAGGATCGGGGAAGAGGCCCCAGTTGATGTTCATAGGGGCAAAATCGCGGTCGATTTCTTCCTGAAGATGAGTCAGTAGGGATCCGTAGGCGCTGGCTCGGGGCGGTGGAGCCAGCTCACCGCCCTTTGAAAGTGCAGCCAAGTGAGCGCCCAAAAGAATGCCGACGGCGGCCGATTCGACATAACCTTCCACGCCCGTGATCTGGCCAGCGACGTAAAGGTCGGGGCGATTCTTCAGCTCAAACCAGGGAGTCAGTGCCTTTGGTGCTTCCAGATAAGTGTTGCGGTGAATTACACCCATTCTTACAAAGTCGCCGTTCTCCAAACCAGGAATCATTTTAAGAAGCTGAAGCTGAGGGCCCCACTTAAGTCGGGTCTGAAAAGCCACAAGGGAATAGAGAGATTTTTCTTTATTCTCTGGCCTTAACTGAATGACAGCCCAGGGGCGCTTCCCGCTTCTTGGGTCACGCAGCCCGACGGGTTTAAAGTTGCCAAATCTTAAGGAATCTCTTCCCTTGATGGCAATTTCTTCAATCGGCTTGCAGGATTCAAAATACTTAGGAGTTTCGAATTCTTTAAGAGGAGCCTTTTCCGCCGCCAAGAGAAAGTCGATAAAGGCTTCATACTCTTCTTGGTTCATGGGGCAGTTAAGGTAATCGTCTCCTTCGCCTTTATCGTAGCGAGATTGAGCAAAAATGACTTCGCGGTTGAGGCTGGATGCTTCGACCGTCGGACTGACTGCATCGTAAAAGTACAGGTGCTCTTGACCTGTCTGTCGGGCAAGCCATTGGCCTAAAGGATCTGTCGTTAAGGGGCCGGTCGCCAAGACCAGCTTCTCGCCTTTCGCCAGGATCTCTTCCGCCCATTCTGGCGTCATGACCTCTTCAATAATTGTGATGAGAGGTTCTGCCTTGACTGCTTCTGTGACTGCCTGGGCGTAGAGGTTCCGGTCGACGGCCAAAGCCGATCCTCCCGGCACACTGTTTGCCTCCCCGGTTGTGATTACCAAAGACCCCAGGGCCTTCATCTCCGCCTTAAGCTGCCCGGCGGGGGTGGCGGGGTCTTGTGATTTAAAACTGTTGCTGCAGACCAGTTCGCTGTAAAGCCCGGTCTGATGGGCGGGGGTCATCTGCTTAGGTCTCATTTCGACCAGCTGACAGGCCACACCCCGTCGGGCTAGGGCCCAAGCCGTTTCCACCCCGGCAAATCCAGCTCCAACAATAGTAATCACAGGGCTTCATTGTGTCGCTTTGTCATGGTCAGACTCGTGACTCAAGGCATAGCTTGAAGGGGCACTGGACAAAGACGGGTAAGATTTAGGAGGGGCTCGAAGCCAAGGAATGGCATAGAGCAGATAAGTTATGCGCAGGGATGCGTTGGTCTTGATGATTTTTGGCTTGGCTGGCGCCTCAATGGCGGTCCAGTCAACTAGTGCCGTCTTCTGCGTGGGGGCTGGCTTGGCCGCCTCGGGGCAGAACGGCAGACTGCAGCTTCACGAGACCTCAACTGGATCTCTGCTGATGGATCGGCCCATTTCGGGCACCCCTGTCGATGCCGCCGCTTCTGAAATCGGCGCAGCCTGGCTGGTAAAGACTCCCATCGGGCACTCGGTCGAAATTCGCCTCCCTTCAGGCTCTGTAGCCTCCTACCCGGTGCGAGCTGGGGCAGAGAGAATAGCCTGGGTTGGCCCTTGGCTGGCTGTCCTTTCTGATCAAGGAGGCAGTCTGATGGAGCCAGGCACTGGTTCAGTTCAGGACCCGAGCCGTATTCTCCCCAACGATATTGCCGCCCACTTTGAATCCAGCTTTATCGAAGCTGGTTCTGAGGGCATGGTCGCTTTTGTCCGTCCTTACGGACTGACTGATGTTGAAGGGGGGCGCAGAACCACCAGTCTCGTCAGCCTTTTTCAGACAACAGGTTCAAATTGGCGGCCTTTGGGGCGAACCCTCACCATGGCCCCCAGGTATCGATCGATAACTGGGGCTAGGTTCGATGGCCAGGGCAGGTACCTAAGTTCTCAATTCACTATGTCGAGCCTGCGCTTGACCCTGGATGAAGCTGGTGTGGTCGCATTGGAGGAAGACGGCCTCTTGAAGGTTCCCATGCTGCAGCCTGTATGGCAGCCGCAAAGAGTGCCCCTAAATGGCCCTCCTCCCAGCTGGACCGAGCCGATTGCGGCGGCAAGCGGAAGGCTTTTCAGGCTGAGCCAGGGCCGACTGATTTCGCACAATTTGGCTTCGGGTGGTTTGGAAGGCTGGCTTCCAGCGGGGAAGAGCTTTGTTCCTCAGGGTCTGACATCGGCCGATGGAAGGCTTTATGTTCTGGAAAGGAGCGGGCCTCTCAGCCTCAACCCGAACAGCCAAGGACAGAAAGAGCCATTTTTCAGGTTTAGCATGGCTCCCCAGTCCATGACCACAGAACAGGACACATTGGTTAAGGAATTAGAAAGCTGGATCGGGGTTCCTTATCGGCTCGGCGGCAACGATAGAAAGGGAATCGACTGCTCCGGATTGGTGGTCCAGACCTACCTTAAGCTGGGGATGAAGCTGCCGAGAACTTCGGCGACCCTCAGGACCACGAATATGGGAACGGTCGTCACGGATGGTCTTCGGCCTGGCGATGTGATCTGCGTTCCTGGCCACGTGGCGATCTATGTGGGAGGCGACATGGTGATTGAAGCCTCTTCAAAGATGGTTAAAAAGAACCCAATCTGGCGCTTTAGAGACGTGGTGGTCAGGAGATTCCTGCGGCTGCCTTAGGGCACCTAGCCTGGCAGCCCTTCGTGGGCTTGGATGACGGCACGAACAACAGCCATTGCCTTGTTCAGGCACTCCTGGTGCTCTTTTTCTGGGATGGAATCGTAGACGACTCCGGCCCCAGCCTGCACATAACACTTGCCGTTGCGAATGAGGGCCGACCTGATGGCAATTGCCAGGTCCATATCGCCTGTGGCTGAGATGAAGCCGACTGCTCCACCGTAAAGGCCTCGGCGAGTGGGTTCAAGCTCTTCAATGATCTCCATCGCTCGCACCTTAGGGGCTCCGGTCAGGGTTCCGGCGGGGAAGGTGGCCCTGATCAAATCGATGGGAGTCACATCGGGGCGGAGAGTTCCTTCGACTTCGCTGACAATGTGCATGACATGGCTGTAGTGCTCGACAACCATGAGATCTTTGACCTTGATGGAGCCGTACTGGCAGACCCTGCCAAGGTCGTTGCGGCCAAGATCAACGAGCATGATATGTTCAGCTCTTTCCTTTTCGTCTTTCAACAGATCAGCGGCCAGTTCGTTATCTTCTGTGATGCTGGCTCCGCGAGGCCTGGTGCCTGCAATGGGGCGCACCAGGGCGTTTCGTCCGGTGAGGGCGACCAGAATCTCTGGCGAGGCACCGACGATGTCCGTCCCTTCCATTCTGAAGAGGAACATGTAGGGGCTGGGGTTAAGAGACCTTAGGGCCCGATAGACCAGGAGAGGATGGGCAGTGCATTCTGCTTCCTGCCTTTGGCTGGGGACGATTTGGAAGGCGTCGCCAGCAAAAATGTACTTAACACATTTTTCAACCGAGGCCTTATAGTCATCCGGCTGCATGTTGCTGACGAATGTGGGTGAGGTGCCAGGGGAGGTTGGAAGTTCTGGCAGGGGCCCCTTGAGCAGGGCAACCATTTCTTCAATTCTGTTCTTGGCGTTTGAGTAGCCCTCCTCGGTCGGTTCGGCCAGAACGATGACCTGGATCACATTTCGGGCGTGATCGAAGACGACGGCCTGGTCCAGCACCATGAAGCCGACATCAGGAAGATTGAGGTCATCGAGAGTATCCAGAGGCAGCTTTTCGATGCTTCGAACGTAGTCGTAAGCGATCCAGCCGACCGCTCCTCCACAGAGGCGGGGAAGTCCAGCCGCTTCTTCTGGACCTAGCTGCGGAATCAGCTTGAGAACCTCTTCCATCAGGTCCTCTTTGCTGTCGAGTTCTCTAGCTGACCCATCGAGAGTCAAAGATTTTCCCGTGCCAGAAACGACATGTTTTGGCCGACAGCCAATCATGGAGTATCGGGCAAGAGCCTCACCGCCCGTGACACTTTCCAGTAGAAAGCTGTAAGGATCATCGTGAGCCAGCTTCCAGTAGGCACTGAGAGGAGTTTCCATATCAGCGAGAAGCGTGGCGACCAAGGGCACCAAGCCTCCGCTTCCTCTCTGCCTCAAAAAGGCTTCACGAGTCGGGCTGAACATTCCCCTCATTATGAGGTCTTCACGCAGATTTCGTGCAGGGAGGCACAATGAATCAGATGAGTCTGAAGCAGAGATGGGAATGGCTGAAGAGCGACATTGCCTCAGCCTGCGAAGAAGCCGGTCGATCTCCAGAAGAAGTGACTGTGGTCGCTGTGACTAAGTACACGAATCTTGACATGATGCGTGAAGCTTATGATCTTGGAATTAAACATTTCGGAGAAAGTCGACTTCAAAATGCTCTTCCGAAGATCGAATCTCTGCCAGAAGACATCATTTGGCACTTCATCGGACCCCTTCAAAGTAATAAGGCTAAGAAAATTGCAGAATCTTTTACTTGGGTCCATTCTTTGGATTCTTTAAATTCTGCTAAAGAGCTGCACAAATCAGGACGTATGTGTCAGTGCTGTGTGCAGGTTAATCTCACTGGAGAGCTGCAGAAATCAGGAATTTTTCCAGAAGCCCTTGACGAACTGTTAGAAAAAGTTATAGAATGGCCACAGGTTCAGGTCCGTGGACTCATGACTATCGGTCGTGAAGATGCGGGAGCGGAAGAGACAAGGATCGTCTTTCGGGAGCTCAGAACTCTGGCCTATGCAAGGAAACTGGATGTTTTAAGCATGGGCATGTCTGGCGACTACCGTTTGGCGATTCGTGAGGGGGCAACCTTCATCCGGGTCGGGTCTCTTCTTTTCAACCCCTGAACCTGTCTACCTAAGAAGAGGACGGCAGCAGGCAATGGAAGGCACACAGACTAAGAAGCGAGGCAAATTGTGGGGATGGCTGACGGGGACAGCCGTTGAAGAGGAGTTCGAGTACGAGGACATTCCTGAGGGCAAGCCCACCCACGAAGTCAAGTTCACCTCGGCCCAGGCAGTCAAGCAGTACAAAGTTGCTCTGCGCAAAAACGCAGTCAACTTTCAGGATGCCGTTTTGGCGGCAGATGGCTTGAAGGCTGGCGAACAGCAGATTCTTAACTTGGTCAACTGCCAGCCAGAAGCCCGAGAAAGAATTAAGGATTTTCTGCAGGGAGTTGCTTACAACGCCGAAGGCGAAATGGTCGAACTGGGCGAGCACGTCTGGATGATCTGTCCCGCCTCAGCTGATGTCAGCCAGACAGAAGCCCCCCGTGGACGCAAGGAAACCCGCTTCAACTAAGAAGCTCATCGCACTTTAAAACACAAAGGGAGCCGAGGACAGCTCGGCCCCAATAAACACCGAGGACAAGTTGGCCACAAGCCGACCTCCAAAAGCTCGCAACATTGGCTCACTTCATGGTCTGGAGTGAGCCTTTTTTCTTTCTTGAGCTTTGGTTTGTAAATGAATAGGATGTCTTGAAGATATGGGCAGTTTTTTGACTTAAAAACTATCGTATTAGCCCATCCCCAACCCTTCCCTGGGGAAGGGCTTTAACCTTTTTGGCGGTTTTCGACCCTCGCCTGGCGGCTCGGTCGAAAACCGCATTCTGGATCCGATGAGATGGCGAGGCCAAACCAGGCTGCATCTATTGGCTGGCAGAATAACGCGCTCCGCCTAACCATCAAGAGCCAACTGCCGCCACAATAGAAGAACAATGAGCGGACTGAAGCGGCACGAGGGCAGACTGGCCATCTTCACAGAATCAGATGTGGATACGGACCGCATCATGCCGGCCAAGCATCTACAGAGGGTTGAAAGGTCTGGCTACGGCGAGCTGCTATTCGATCAGTCAAGAGGAGGCGATTTCCCTCTCGATCAGCCGGAAGCCAAGGGAGCCACTATTCTGCTGGTCGGCCCTAACTTCGGCTGTGGATCAAGCCGAGAGCACGCCGTCTGGGGAATTCAGCAGGCAGGCTTTGTTGCACTCATTTCTTACCGTTCGCCAGATAAGCCCGGCTACGCCGACATCTTCCGGCAGAACTCGATGAACTGCGGCCTGCTGCTGATCGAGATCAGTCAGGCTGAGCACGAATCTCTCCAGGCTTTAGGGCAGGGCGCCCTTGTTGATTTGGACCTGGAAGCCCAGACAATTTCCTCAGGCGAAGTACAGATCCGCTTCGATATTGCCGCGGCTACAAAGGCTCAAATTCTCTCCGGGCATGATCTGGTCGGCATGACCAGCCAGCTTGACAAGGAGATTTCTGAATTCGAGTCTAAGTGGGATTCTTTTGCCACTGCAGAAAGTGTTGGCAGCTAGTTGGTCAGGTGTGCGTCTTATTAAGGTAGAGCCTATGCTCAAGTCAAGCTCTTTTTGGGGGTTATCCATGTTCTCAGCGTCTCTTTTGTTCCTCGCTGCCTGCCAGGGGGCAGATGTCAAAGCAGCCCCCGCGCCTCAAAAGCCTGAACCTCAGGCTTCAACTCCGCTGCCGGCTCAGCCTGTTATCAATCCCGAAACTCCGGATAAAACTGCCGCTCAGCAGTCCGGCGGAACTGGGACAGGTGCGGCCAAGTCTGGCGAAAAACAGAAGGAAGAGGACAAGCGCCGAAACATTCCGCAAAGGAAGTTTCAGCTGAACGACCTGAAAAAGGCCGAGATCAAGATCGACGATCACAAGTTCAGTCTGTGGGTGATGGATACCTACGATAAGAGAATGGAAGGCATGATGTTCGTCGAGAACAGTGACTTCAAAGACAACGAAGGCATGATCTTTCTTTTCAAGGAGCCTGAGTATCAAAGGTTTTGGATGAGAAACACCCTGGTGCCCTTGGATATTGCCTATGTCAGCAAGGACCGAAGGATCAACAGCACCTACACCATGAAAGCTCTGGATGAAGTGGGCGACTACTCCTCCTTTGCTCCTTCAGATGTGGTGATTGAACTAAGGGCCGGCATGATGAGAAAGCTGAGCATCGGCCGAACATCTCGAGTCACTCTCCCTGCTGGCCTTGTCGCCAAGGAGTAAAACTTCATTCTGCGGGTCCTTTGAACCAGAGTTTAAGGGACCCAGTGGACAGGCAGGCGCAGGATGCGCCACTATGTAAGGCCGCGACGCGCAAGCGAGAGCCAACGCACGTCCGGAGGAAGACCATCATGGCCAAGATTTGTCAAGTGAGCGGAAAGTCTGCGAATGCTGCCAAGCACGTTCGTCACCGCCACTCTGCGTGGAAGTTCCGCGCTCCCCACAAGAACCGCTGGCAGCAGGCCAACCTCCAGACCGTGACGATCAATACTCCTCACGGAAAGAGAAGGATCACTGTCGCCACCAGCGTCCTCAAGAGCCCCGAGTTCGCTCGCGTCCTTTGCGGACTTAAGCCCATCCCCAAGGCTTGGCTGGAAAAAGCCACCTACGGCCTCTAAGCCGTACCAAGGGAAGCAAGTTTAGGGTTCAGGACGATGTCCTGAACCCTTTTTCATTTTTCAAGGATGGGCTGCTATTCGGTGTATTCAACCAAGCCCACATAGTTGCCATCAGGATCTTTTGCCTGGCAGCTGAACCCGACCCCAGGGACAGGCATGGCGGGGGAAGCTTCGTCTCCACCAAGAGCCTTCACTTTTTCCATCGCTGCCTCCAAGCTGGCGACTCGGAACCAGAGCGAGGGGCTTCGGCCAGGGTTGACTTCATCCACCAGCATCAGTCCCCCGATGTGCTCTTCTCCCAGGCCGAAGACTCTCATCTGGCCGCCCATAAACTCTCTAAAGCTCCAGCCAAAGAGTCCCTGATAGAAAGCCTGAGATCTGTCCATGTCTACAGTCTCGATCTCAACATGACAAAGAGTGTTGTTTTCCACGGATTGATTTTTGCACTGACCGAGATGCCAAGACTGTTCTCAGGCTGCTGAAAACTTTCTGTATCAGTCCTAACAGCAAGTGACGGACTCAAGGCCAGAACGTCAGAAAATTGGCGCTCGGGGGTGCCAGGGCAATTGAATAACCTTTTTAGGGCGACCGTCTCGTTATGTCTCGCGGTTTGGGCGGTGGCAGCTCATGCGCAGTTTCTCATCGTTCCGAAAGGAGAAAAGGCGGGCAGTGTTTCGGCCAAGTCGGTCAAGGCAGAGTTTCATGCCTATGGTGCCTACGCCACTGCTCGAATCGAAATGACCTTCGCGACCGACCCGAACTGGGCGAACGAAGTTGATTTTATGATGAAGCTGCCAGAAAGTTGCGAAGCAACGGGCTTCGCCTACTGGTTTGGCGACGAATACGTTAAGGCAAAAACTGTAGAAAAACAGCGGGCAGCTGCGATCTATGAATTCATCACCTCTCGCCAAAGAGACCCTGCCTTGATCGAGTTGGTCGGGCGCAGGCAGTTTAGGGTGCGGATCGCCCCAATCGATCCCACTAAGGATCTGAGAGTCGAGATCAATCTCGTGGTCTCTCATTCACAAGGTGGATTGGCTCTGCCCCTCAAATCCCTTTTCCCTGCTCAGCTCCAGAGTGCCGACCTTACACTGACCACTCCAAACCAAGAAGGCTGGAAGGAGAACTGGGGACGCCCCTTTGCAGTCAAGGAGGGCAGGCGGGTTTACAGATTTGAATCAAAACCCTACAAAGCTAAGTCAGATTGGAGGTGCTCTTATGCTCCAAGCCGGTTTGTCGTCTCGACCGGAAGACCGGCCTCAGGCGAAGGCACCATTCTCGTTTCCTACACGGCTCCCAGCAATGTTTCAAACGTCAGGTTCGTTGCCCCGAGGGGGGTGATTACAAACCTTTACCCTTCTGGGGTCAAGTCTCTTAAGCAGGGAGAATCGGTCACTTTTGCTGCCCGAATTCAATCTGGAGCTGGCGCAGAAGCTGAGTTAGCGATAGTCACCAACTCTGGCTCAACCAAATGGAAGCAGGCTTTGCCCAAAACTGTCTTTGCCGATAAAGCTGCAACAGTCGTTTGGGGAGCCAGGCACGTCGCAGCCATCAAGAACAAAGCTGAGATTATGAAGTGGGGCATGTGGCTAAGCATTCCCACCTCAGAAACATCCTGGCTGGCTGTGCCAAAGGCAGAAGAAGCTGCCCTAAAGGAGGCGAGGGTTGACTTTGATATCAATCAATACTGGCTGGCTGTAGCCAAGGGCGGTAAGAATTCCGCTCTTGCCTTAAGTCTCAAGAAGAAGGTTGATGCTGGCCTGAAAGGGCTGCCAGATTGGGATCCTAAAGCTGACAACAATTGGCGAATGTCGTCTGGTTGGTACGAAGCAACCTGGGTTCTGGGGGCTCAGTACGCCAAAGCAGTCGCTGTCAAGGGAGCGGGCAGCAGTCAGGCTAGGCAGTTCTCGGCCGGCCTCGATCGATTGATGACCTTCAAAAACAAATACTATGGGTGGGGCACTGGCAAGGAGGTGAGGGATTACTCGGTCAACGATGCACTTGCCGATCGAGTCTCGACGGTGTTTGATGACGAAGGACCAAGAATCTCAGATCGAGAATTTAACAGACTCTCCACCGAAATCTCACGACTTTGGAAAGTCTCCTCCAAAGAGGGAGATGGCCTACAAGTTCTTCCATGGGAGCTTGGCCAAGCATTAGTCGCGATAGAGTCCGTTAAGGCAGGAGATTTTCAGGGAAGAACAGTGGCCGAGGCAAAGAGAGAATCTGCTTTGGCTCTTCGGCTGCTTCCTCTCTTTGGCAGCTCAACCCGCTATCGGGCCTTGGCTCGACTGCAGGCATCGGAACAGGTCATCTATGGATTGGCTCAGACTTGGCGGATATCTGATGGTAAGCCAGGCAGCAATAGACCGGTGAAACAGCTGACGCAAGGCATTGATAAGGTTCTTACTAAGCTGAGGGTCTCTAGAGCAACTGCTCGGCCTCTTCTGGTTGGACTCGCCGCCCACTCTCTGATCCGAACCGACTCACTTGGCCGCTCTGCGGAGCGGGAATTCGACCCGAGAACTCTGGATTTGAGTGCTGATCAGAAGGAGTTTGTGAAGCACTTTAGTTTGAACAGACTCGAAGTGCTTAGACAGCAGCACCGGCAGAGGTTTGAGAACGATTCAAGTTCGTGGCGATACATGCACTACGAAACCCGTAGGGATCCGAAAGAGTTCAAGAATCTGGAAGAGAGGGTTGCAGCATGGTCTGTGCTGCTCAAGCTGCCAAAGCCGACCCTTGAAGGCAATGTGGAAAGGTACTACCGATACAATGAGTCACGGGATGCCTTTGTTCTTGCAGCCCGAAAGTACGGACCCAACCACCCCACCACTCTCGCAGCCCGCAAGAAGATGGAAGATGAAGACGGCCTAACCACTGGCCGCGGAAAGTACCGAGCGGATGTTCTGCTGACCGAGCTTGAACTGGACAAGCTGATGTGGAAGAAGCTGACTCCGGAAGAGGAGGCAAAGCGGGCTGATCTGGAAAAGAAAAGGGACGAGCTCTTTGCCAGAATGGGAGACCCTCTGCTGATTGTTGTCGCTCCTAAAGATGCTTCGGTGAGTGCTCTTCTTCCCGATGGCAGGATTGTGACCCTCGCCTGGAACAGCCATGCCTTAAGGTGGGAGCACAGGTTCGACCTTCCTCCTGGTTCGAAAGAAGGCGAGGTCAAGATTCCTGTCTGGATTCGGCACGCTAAGGGGCAGACTGAGTCGAGAGAAGTGAGGCTTCATGTCGACCAGACTGCGCCTGGCCTAAAGGTTGCTTGGATCGAAACTCCTAAGGGCTGGCGGGTAGAAGCTGTGACGGAATCTGGAGTGGCGAGAGTCAATGTGGCTCTGGCCGACGGGCGACGCTTAGTCTTCAGCAAGATTGCGACCCATGGCAGCCAGGTCACTTGGGCTCTGGAGATTGAGGGGACCATCTCAGGCGAGGCAGTGGTCATAGCCACCGATTCTGCCCATAACCGGACTGAGGTGAGGAGATCCTTCTCACCCTAGTCCTTGGTTTGATGCCTACCGGACCTGCCGAAGTACAGGTTTCGGCGAACCTGACTTCTGTGACTGGTCTGGCCGTACACAGGGGGCAGGTGTGGGCTGGGACGCCTGGCGGTCTGGTGAGCTGGAATGCCTCGGGGCAGGCAAGACATTGGACAAGGAAGGACGGCTTACCCGGCATTCGTATTCGGACTCTGGCGGTCGTCAACGGAGATCTTTGGGGTTTGGCCGAGAAGCCATTTCGTTTGACGGCATCTGGCTTCAAAGTTGAAGCCTCTTTTCCTGCAGCTGGCGTAGGCTCGATACTGAGTATTAATGGCCTTCCCGGCCGTGCTGTCGGCTCGACTTTGGTAAAGGGGGCAAGGCTATGGGCAATCCCAGAATCTGGCCTTTGGACAGTGGCCGGCAGCAAGGCTATTGAGTTCAAACCCCAACCTCCCACGCGGCGCTTGACCAGTTTGGCAAGCGACCAGGAGGGGAGCATCTATGTCGGAACGACAGACAAGGGGGTCCTAAAGTTTGATGGCTCCAAGTGGTCGGCTCTTCCTTTGCCGATCACGAAGCTGGCAGGGTTTGATGCGTCTTCTCTCGTCCTTGGCAGGGCAGGGTTATGGATCGTTCCCCTTGAAGGTGCTGCCTTCACTTTTGAAGGGAGGAAGGCGGGATCCAAGGGGGCTCCTTGGCGTCAGTCGGTGAAGTGGCGTGGACTGACAGTGGTACGCCGAGCTGACGGCCGTCTGGCTTCGATTGATGCGGCTGGTGCCGAATCTCCAGTTGCGGTCGTGCTTCCCAGAGTCAATGCGACTTCGATTTTCGTTCTCGGGGAGACTCTGTTTGTCTCCCAGCCTGGAGGCTGGAGTGAGTTCACGCCTGGCGCAGATCCGGTGCATCGTTTTGATGTTGCGCCCTTGACCGGCTGCCCGACCACCAGCATTTGGGCGGATGAGAAGCAGGTCGCGATTGGGACTCAGAATAACGGGCTCATCTTGCTTTCGCGTGAATCCGGCACTGCAACACACCTACACGAAGCCCACGGAATGACGGATGACTGGGTGACTGCCATCGCTCCTGACCCAGATGGCGGACTGCTGATCGGCACCTTCATCGGTGGACTGCTGAAGTGGGATGGCGCCAAGGTGAGTCAGGCTGGACTTGCCGGAGGCTGTGTCAACCGGCTGCTTCTTGATGGAGAGAAGATTTGGGTCGGCAGCTTATCTGGCGTGCACCTCTACCGAGCGGGCAGGCTGATCAAACCAAGCTGGAACCAGCAAATCGAGCCAGATGTGTACGATTTGGCAGTGATCAACAGCCAACTATGGGTGGCGGCGGGCGGGGCTCTTCACAAAATCTCGAATCCAGATTTTGCCGATTGAGCCGCGGCTCTGGCTTGAGAAGGACTGTGACCAAAGAGCAGCCTGAACTGTCTTGAAAAGGTGCTCGCACTGGCGAAGCCAACTTCTGCCGCAATCTGGTTGAGGGGCAGGGAAGTCTGCTCGATTAGGGCCTGGGCGACCTGCATTCTGGCGATTGCCCTGTGGTCTCGGGGTGGCCGCCCGAACTGACGAGTAAAGCTTCGAATGAAGTGGTGCTCAGAGAGTCCAATGTCTTTCGCAAGCTGCTTGGTGGTCATCGGAACATCGAGGTTCGATTCCAGCTTGACCCTGGCGGTCTCAAGGAGCGTGGCGATTTCTGCTCTGGTCAGCCACTTTTTTGCCCCGACCTTAGCCTGCGATAATCCGAGAGGACAGGGCATTATCGAATCTGAAAGCTCCCCGAAACAGTGGTGGAAGACGATCCACCATCCTGAGTTGTGAAGTAGAGAATCGCACCAATTACGATTAAAGCCAAGAGAACGGCAAGGGCGACCTTCCATGGAGAGATTGGCGCCTCTCCGGCCACGTTGCCTGTCTGACCATTGACAAAAAATCGCCAGATCTTGCCCTTGTAGCGATAAGCTCCTGAGTAAATGGGCAAAAGAATGTGCTTGAAGGTCACATCAAAATGGTTGATGTTGTAGCCCGTAATCTGCTGCCTGTCTCCGCCGATATCAAAACGAATAGCGCGTTCAATTTCTGGGCGCATCTGGCCCTCGGCAATGCCGAAGCCCTTGACAAGATCAATGTCGTACCTCATGGCTTGGTAGCCAGAAAGGTAGGAGGTTTGGTAGCTGGCAACACTGCTTAGATCCCAGCTCTGCATGTGCTGGGTGTACTGGCGGGGAAGGGTTTCTGTCGCCATGACCAGTACATCGTCGAAGGGGACTTCGACTGTTCCAGCTGCCGGATACCAGCGAGTTTTTGTAACTGTTCGAGTCTTGGCCTCACCATTTTCATAGTATGTTTCAGTCTCGTAGTAGTCTTCCCCCCTCATGCCTGTGTAGTGGTTTACAGTGAAAGAGTCGTAAGTCCAGTAAGGGACGTACATGGCATGAAGAGTCGATTCCTGTTCGGCTCTTTTCTTTAAATCGTTTGGAGCCCAAAATCTGCTGCCAATCCAGTTTCTGTAAGAGTCTCTGGCCTTTCTGGCATCGATTTGAAAGGGAAGAACGCCGCCAGGAGGAATTCGAGTTTCTGGGTCGGCAGGAACAACAACCTTGCTGCCGCAGAAGGGGCATTCTCCTGACTCTTTGTAAGGACCAAGAGTGTATTCAGCCGCACAAGAATTGCAGTGAAGAACCTTTTCAACTTCCAAGCTGGCATCCATAGATGCCTTGTGCCTAAAGGTCTCGAAGTCCAGTTCCTGCAGACCCTCGACCTGCGGGGGCGCAATCGCCTGCTCATAGCCGCAGTAGGGGCATTTAAGCTGAGTGCTCCCCGGCTTGAACTCAAGCGAGGCTGAACAAGAGGGGCAGGGAAGTGTTTGTGGTCCGCTCACTCAGGGTCCTTTGAAAATGGCTTACAGCTGACTGCGTGGATTGTCTGGCGTCGCACCATCGCTTCCACCGAGCAATGGCGCAGTTCCGAGGTCGAGTTCCCTGAAGAAACTCGACCTCAGATCATGTCTTGTGGCGATTAGGCGCCAGGAATGGGAGGAGGCACTGAGCCAAGCACAGAAGCAACAGCAGGAACGTCCTTCGCTGCTGTCCAGCCAGCCATGCCGGCCTGCCACACCAGAGTTTCTCCGGTCAGCTTGCCCGATGCGGCCAGTCCCTTAAGTCCAGCAGCATCGAATGGGCCGGCAGAAGCGCCATCGACTGCCACGTGGATAGCGATGCTCGGCACCGGAGGAGGAACCGGAGCGCCGCCCTGAACGGGTGGTGCGCCAGCCATGGCTCCAGCCAGCTGCTGACCAACGGCCATTCCAGCTGCCATCTGGGCGCCCATGGCACCCATGCCGCCAGGATTCTCGGTCAGAGACTCGGCTGCCTGGTACTGCATGTAGGCATTAAGGTTGCCAATGGCTCCCATGCTGGACCTCTTGTCGATAGCCTGCTCGACTTCCGGCGGAACCGAAACGTTCTCGATAGTCAGGTTGATCAGCTGAAGGCCATGCTCGGCAAACTTGGGGTTGATCTGGGTGGTCAAGGCCGCGCCCATTTCGCCGTACTTGCCAACCAAGTCAAGAACAGGAATCTTGGCTGTGCCCAGAGCATCAGAGAAGCCGGAGATCAAAAAGCTTCGGCACTGCTCGCTAATGTCGTCAGTGGTGAACTCCCAATTGGTGCCAACGACCTCTTTCAAAAAGAGACCGGCATCGGCAACCTTCATAGAGTAGCTGCCAAAAGCCCGCACTCTCACCAGGCCAAAATCCTGGTCCCTCATCATGATCGGGTTGGGGGTGCCCCACTTCAGATCAGTGAATCGGCGAGTGTTGACAAAGTAGACCTCTGCTTTGAAGGGGCTGTTAAAGCCGTATTTCCAGCCCTGAAGGGTGGAAAGAATGGGGAGGTTCTGGGTGTCCAGAGTGTGCATCCCAGGGGGGAAGACGTCCGCAATCTGACCTTCGTTGACGAAGACAGCCACCTGAGATTCGCGAACGGTGAGCTTGGCTCCGTTCTTGATTTCGTTGTTGTGGCGCTCAAATCGCCAGACCATAGTGTCTCGCGAGTCATCCGTCCACTCGATGATGTCGATAAATTCGCCGCGCAGCTTGTCAAAGAGTCCCATTTTTTGGCCTGAGTTACACCTAAGTATAACGGAATTCGGCGCTGCAGGATGCAGAGGGAATCTACCCATGGGACTCGTCCGTCTGAGAACTGAACGACTATGAATGTGAGCCGATTCGCCCTCCTCTCTCTCGCCGTCATTTCTCTGACGGGCGCTTCTGCCACGGTTTTCGCCCAGGCCTCTCAGCCTAAGGGTCTATCAGCCCGAGTTGGCATCCTTTTCCCCAGCAACGGAGCGGCACGAGATCAGTCTGCTACCTGGCTTGCTGCGGGTCTTGATTACCGCCTCGGCTATGTTGGCCAAAAGACCATTGCTGATCGAGACGTGAGTGCCTTCACCAGCATTTCGGTCGACTGGTTCGGAAGCGGAAGCTACTCCAGCCTTCCTGTCATGTTCAACTACACTTTCAGGCAGGATTCTCTCTATGCCGGTGCTGGTGCAGGCATTGCCTTCCAGCGCAAGCCAGAGCAGGTCGGAACTGACACCAACAGCCGTTTCGCCTTTCAGTTGAACATCGGCTACGATTTTGTCAAGCAGAATCAGCCCTACTTCGCCGAGCTTCGTTACTGGGGCGGCAGCAGCGCCCAGCACACCGGTTTCGGCCTTTACGGCGGCATCCGCTTCTAATCTCAGTTAGAACCGATTAAGTGGGCAGGCGATACAAAATCGCCTGCCCACTTTTTGTTTGGTCAAGGCTTCCTTTGCGTTATGTCATGGTTTGACCCTTTGTTCAGGTTCAAATCGATCTGGTGATGATTTTTCGAAAAATCTGTGTTGATACAGTTCTGTTTTTCGAAAAGGCAGGTATATGATGTAGCGGTAAATCAGTGAAGACGACGATTCGCGATGTTGCGAGGGCCGCGGGAGTTTCGGCCATGGCTGTCTCTAAAGTGCTGCACGGCACAGGTCAGAACGTTCGTGTCTCCGAACAGACAGCGGAGAAGATTCGAGTCGCAGCCTCGGAACTCAACTATCAGCCTAACGCCTTTGCTCGGAATCTTAAAGCGGGCAGGACCAACACTGTCGGAGTCGTGCTTCAGCACTTCGGTGGTTTTGTCGAAGGCAACCCCTATTTTCCTCAGCTCTTCAACGGAATCGTTTCGGCTCTCTTTCCGGCAAACTACACCTTGGCTCTCTGTCCCAAACTTGTTCAGGATGGCGATATTGGAGCGATGCTGGATGGCCGTTTCGACGGCGTCCTCTGGGCGCGTCCAGACTTCACCGAAGCCAATGTTGAGACCTTAAGGAACGCCCACGTTCCCCTCGTCATGCTGCACGCGCCCCCTGGTTCAGCCGAGGGAATCAGCACCTTCTGTGCCGACAACTCGAAGGCTCTGCTGGCGGCAGTTGAGCACCTGTTGAATCTTGGTCACCGATCTTTCACCTTTGTCAACAACGAAATCGACAGCAATACAGCAGAAGGGAGAAACAGAGCCGAGGCTTTTTTGGCGGCTGTTCAATCAAAAGGCGTGCACGGTGAGATTTTCGACTGGGATGAAACAACAGCTTCTTTAAAGCAGTGGCTGGATTCGAATCCCAAAATCACCAACCTCATCTGCTTTTCAGACACCCTGGCAGGCAGGGTTTTAAAAACCTGCGAGACCCTCAACATCTCAGTTCCAAATGACCTTAGTGTGGTCGGCTTCGACTCCTCCACCTTCTGCGACTTAACAAGTCCTAAGTTAACTTCAGTTTTCCAGCCCGTCGAAAAGATCGCCTTCGAGGCTGCCACTCATCTGCTAAAGCTCATTGAGCTGCAGACCCAAGGGCGCAAAGACTTCACACATACCTCGTCACTCTACAGCTGTGGCTTCGACGTCCGAGAGTCCACAGCTCGACCTTCACCGAAGAAGCACTCATGAAAATCAAAGCGTTTACTCTTATTGAACTCCTTGTCGTCATCGCGATCATTGCGATTCTCGCCGCCATTCTTTTTCCCGTTTTTGCCCAGGCAAAGACAGCCGCCAAAAAGACTCAGGATCTCTCCAACCTCAAGCAGCTTGGAACGGCAGCTCTGATGTATGGGGCTGATTACGACGACAACTTCCCCCGCAACGATTACTTGGTTCCTGGCAGGCAGAACTGGGCTCCTTTCACCTGGAGAGAAGCTGTTGGACCCTATGTGAAGAATGGAATCATTTCTGTCACATGGGCTTCGACCAACAGCACAGCTGTGACCTTGGCAACTGGAGATATTTGGAGCTCCCCTACCGCACCTCAGGGCCGCTACCACTACGGCGCCAACCAGGCAGTCATGCCATCCGGGCAGCAGTTTAGAACGGGCGGCAACTGTGGCGACAATTACAGCGGCAACAACTTTGGCGATGATCAAACCTGTGCAGGAGCTCCTACCGGAATCGGAGCAGTCCCCTCAGCTAGTCAGACCACGCTTCATCGTCCTGCCCAGACCCTGATGCTTGTTCCTCTTGGAGTTGCGACCAACTGGGGCGCTGCCAACGTTTATCTGCAAAGCGGATCATGGTGGTGGGGCGGCGCTGGCGCAAGGATTGCGGGCGGCACTATTCCTCCAAACTGGGATGCCGATGGCGCTTCTTCAGTCGTTAATGACTACTCGGGAAATCTCGCTGGCAGGGGCCCTGCTGTGGCTCTGCCCCGATTCAGGTTCAACTTGGTTGCGAACATCACTTATGCTGATGGACACGCCAAGGGCAAGAGAAAGGGAGCCTTGAGCTGGTGCAACGATATGTTCGTGCAGGGTTCAAACGTCAACCCCTACTCTTCAGATCGCGCCGACTCTTATGAGTTCAACGCCGGCAACATCTGCGCGGGGTACAGCGCCAATTGAAGAAACTGGTCATTCTGCCCCTGCTGACTCTCCTTCTCCTGATCGGATGTTCAGGAGGAGGAGAGGTTGACAACTCCTCGCTCCCTCCTGGAGCGGGCAAGCCCCTGAATCCGTCTGGAGAACTGACACCTGAACAGCAGAATATGAACGGACAGATGCAGCAGGGTGCAAACGCCGCCGCTGATCGAATGGAAGCAGCGGCCAAGGCAGAACAGGAGGCAAAGTCACGCAACGGAAACTGAATTTCTCTCTGATTGCAGCCGCCGCATTGACGGTGGCTGCAGTCTATGGCTGCGCTTCGGAAGTCGATGAAGAGATGCCGAAGAGAGCAGTCCATGCCTTTGAAGGGGAAGTTTCAAAGGACTACGTCGGAGACTGGAAGGCTTCTGACAATATGTCGGGTCTCAACCTCAAAGAGGACGGCTCGGCTGAGATCCTTGCCGTGACCATGTCACAAGCGGGCAGAAACGAAAGCAAGCTGCCGGGCGAATGGAAGGTAAATGAAAAAGATCTTCTGCTCAAATACAAGTCTGGAGACAGCGACGTCGTTTTGAAGTATTCGGCTGAGCTCAAGGGAGATTCTCTAAAGCTTGTGCAGTCTGGCAACGGCCACACGACGACATACAAGAGGTAGCGAGGCTTTCAGAATCAAAAGAGAAGGATGAAGGATTAAGGGTAACCGTATACTGTACGCACTGCCTTCTCCCTTCTCTTCTTCGCAAAAGACAGGCAATCCCGGGAAAGCTGCCTGCTGGACCTATCGCTAGAGATAATCACTGAACCTCTCTTGAAATATCGCGTCCTTCCTGCCAAGATGAGCCATATCGCGTTGGAGGCGAACTTGGCCGGACGTCTGCCTATGGACACAGCTGCCGAAGAGGCACTGATTGATCGAGTGAAAAGGCACGACTTCGAGGCCTTCTCTAAGATCGTTGACGCCTACCAGGCACGAATCTACGGATTCGTTCGCCGCATGGTCAAGAACGACGAAGAGGCCCAGGATATTTCCCAAGAGGTTTTCATCCGCGCCTATCAGGCTCTTCACCGATTTGATGGAAGATCCAGTCTGCGCACTTGGCTCTTCCGAATCGCCGCCAACCTCTGCATAGATAAAGCTCGACGCAACGAGAGGCAGGGCCAGACAGTCAGCATGACCCTGGGCGAGGATGGCGATGACGAAATGGACCTTTCGGATACCAGATGGAGTCCAGAAGAAGTTCTTCTGAACGATGAACTGGTCCAAATCGTCGAAACATCTATTGAGACAATGAGCGAAAAGCTGCGCTCAGTCTTAATCCTCCACGACAAGGAGGGGCTGGCATACGAAGAAATTGCGGTCGCACTTGAGGTGCCGGTCGGAACAGTAAAATCAAGGCTCTTTTTGGCACGGGCACACGTCCAGAAAGCAGTTCAGGTCTATTGGAATCAGGAGAAGGTGAAATAGTGAAAAAGGAACTTTTGGGCAAGCTGGTGAAGGATCAACCCCTTACCGCGCCTGAAGCTCATGAGCTTGACCAGGTGCTTGAAAAGCAGGAAGAGATGGGCCTCGCTCATCTTGTCCGACGCACTCCGTCTGATGAGCCAAGCCTTGCTTGGAGGAGTTCACTCAACCAGGCATTGGCCGCTCAGAGACCTGCGCCTGCCGTTAAGAAGAGAAATCCTTTTGTTCTGCTTGGAACTGTGCTCGTTCCGGCTGCAGCCGCAGTGGCTCTTGCCTTCCTCTTGGTCAAGCCTGGGTTCACTCCCATGCCTCAGACTCCTGAAGTAAGAGCAGTGGCAGAATCGACTCCTAAAGATTTGGAATCTGCTCTTCTTTTGGTGCATCGCACCGAGGAAGCACGAGTCTTCACTGCCTCAACGCCTCCGGCGGAGGATGGCAGGTATTTTGAATGGAGCGAACTCGGTTCATTCTGACGAGCCTCGGCGCGGGCCTCTTGGTCTTCGCCGCCTCGGCTCAATCTGGCGGCCGTCAGCCTGGCGCCGAGCCTCCTACGCATCCTCTGCTGGAGCAGGTTAGGAAAGCCGCTGACTCGGTGAAGCTTGCTGGCGTGAGAGAGGTGGTTATGGTGCGCGCCAATGGCGGGCCAAGCCGCTTTAGAGAAAGAGTCCTGCAGGATGGGGCCAAAATCCGCATCGAATACTCTGCAGGCGGCCCATTTGAAGGTCAGATCATCGTCGACAACGGAGTAGTTCAACACCACTTCGTCCCAGAAAAGAACGAGATTCGTGAAAGGCCATCATTTGGCCAGCCTTGGATGATGTTCGGAAGAAGGGCGACAACGGGTGGTCCCCCGCGTGGACAAAGACCAAGCGGCGATCGACCAAGTGGTGATCGTCCCACGGGCGAGCGCAGGCCAGCTTCTGGCGGACCTGGCTGGGTGACAGAAATTGTCCAAGAACCTAGAAGTCAAAAGGTGGCAGGGATCACTACCACGGTCCTTTCCTTCAACGGCCGGGACAAAAGGGTATTCAGCCGCATGTGGATTGAGCCACGAAGAAAGGCTGTCCTTAAGTCTCAAGTTTACGACCCTGCTGGCAAGGTTGTTGGCGGCTTTGAATACATCGCGGTCAAGTTCGACCCGGTCATTCCTTCCGGAGCATTTGTTCTCAATGTGCCAGGGGCGAAGCGTATTCAGCTTGAGGATGAAGCTGAGAAAGCATTCAAGGATACAGATCTCCCCTACTTTGGATTTGAGAAGGGTTCTGGCTGGAAGTTGACCAGTGTCCGCAAGATGTCGGGCGAAAGGCTGAAGTTTGTCGCCCTTACTTACTCACGAGATGGCAAGAGAGTCACCCTCTTCATCACTCCAGAAGGAGTGGATCGTGCGAGGCTGGAACAGATGGCTGGTGGACGGACCAAGGTTTATACTTGGAAGGAGGACGGAGTCAATCTGGTCCTCATGGGAGGCATGGAAGAAAGCGTCCTAAAGCAGCTTAGTAGACTGATTGATGCCGATAAGGCCCGGTCCAGGCATCTGTAAGGGGCTCTCACTCGTCAGAATAGGCTGAGGCTTCAACAACCTTGCCATCAAAACCTGCCAAACGTCAGACAAAAAAAACGGCTGCTTGGAAAAAAGTGCTCAGGAACACCCTGATCATCTTCTTTGTCCTGGGGGCGATGGGCGCGTTTGCCGGCACATTTTTTCTTAACACTTATCTTAACGAGGCCTCAAAGACGGTTCAAAACCTGCCTGAGCTCGTTCAGGCAGCAAGGGGCGAGCCTACAACGATCGTCAGTGCCGACAACAAGGTTCTGCTGAGATTAGCGGTTGAGTATCGCAAAGAAGTCAACATTGCCGATATTCCCGAAACGGTCATTAAGACAACCTTGGCCGCGGAGGACATAAGGTTTTACGAGCATAGAGGCGTTGATGCCATCGCCGTTGGCCGAATCCTCTTTCTAGAATCTCTAAGCAGGGGCAAAACCACAGGCGGATCTACCCTCACAATGCAGCTGGCCAAGCTGATGTACACCTCTTCGGAGAGAAGCTTCGAGCGAAAGCTGAAGGATATGGCTCTGGCCATTCAGATGGAGAAGCTGTTAACGAAGGATCAGATTCTCGAGTTCTATCTGAACACGGTTTACTACGGCGAAGGAGCCTACGGTGTGGGGGCTGCTGCAGACGTTTACTTCGGCAAGAAGCTTGAGGATCTCACCTTGGCCGAGGCTGCTCTTCTCAGCCGAGCCGTAAGGCGCCCAAGCGATCAGAATCCAAGGGCTAACCTTGATGTCGCCATCCGCAACCGAAACGTTGTTCTCAAAATTCTTCTTGACGAGAAGAAGATCAGCAAAGAAGAGTACGACGAAGCGGTTAATGAAGAAGTCAAGCTTGCTCCGGAACGTATTCGGTTTGATGGCACAACGGGCAAGGTAAGCCCTTACTTTGTCGATTACGTTCTTCGAGAAGTTCGAAGAGTTCTGCCCGATGTCGACCTCAAGAAGGGCGGCTACCGAATAGAAACTACCATCAACCAGCAGCTCCAGGCCAGGGTTGAACGGGAGATGAATCGGACGATCAACAACTATCGTTCTATTCGCACTGGGGCGGCCATCATCGTCGACCGTGCAGGCCGCGTGAAGGCGATGTTCGGTGGTCCCAGCTACAAAACTGACCAATTCAACGGGGCGACCCAAGGCCGAAGGCAGCCTGGTTCATCCTTCAAATCCTTCGTTTATTTAGCAGCGGTTCAGAACGGAATCGTGCGGTCTCCCTACGGGTCCGTTGATAACTCCAATGTCACTTTCCGAGAGAACGGCAGAACCAAAGTCATCAAGAGCGGCGGCCCGAGGGGAATGGTCGCCATGCGGTCTGCGATCGCTTCTTCTTACAACAATGCCGCTTGGAACACCTTGGCTCGAGTTGGGCCAGCCAACCTAGTCAAGGCACTTCATGATGAACTTGGCTTCGTCAGTGAGATTCCAGCTGTGCCTTCTTTGGCACTGGGCGCCGGTTCGGTTTCGCCCCTGGAGATGGCTCAAGCCTACACCGTCTTCCCCCTCAGGGGCAGAAGGGCGACAGTTTATGGGGTCGAGAGAATTATCGGACCCAACGGTCTGCCTGTCTACGGTGCTGATCCGGCTTTGAAGCAGACTAAGTACAGCGAACGATCGGTGGACGTTCTTGACGAGTGTCTTCGAGCTGTTGTCACTTCCGGATCAGGTCGAGCCGCCTCCAGCGTCAAGTATGCCCGGGGCAAGACTGGCACAACGAACGACAACAAAGACGCCTGGTTTGCCGGCTACACCAACGAATATGTTGGTGTAGTGTGGTTCGCTAACCCTGTTCGCAGTGGCAGAAGAGTCGTTTATGAAGAGATGGGCGGTTCTATCATGGGAGGCAAGGTCAGCGCACCTGCTTGGGCTCAGATCATGAAGGCCACCCAGGATGTTCTTGGCGAGAATGCTCCGAGCGGAGAAGAAAGAAATCGCAGTCGAGATTCAGAGCCCGAGCAAAACGAGGACCAAGAGCGACGTGAAAGGTCACCAGACCCAGATGACCGTGTAGAGCCAGTTACTCCTCCTGAAAACAATCAGACTGAGCGGCCCGGCCAGAATACAACAGCCCCAGAAGCAGACCCTGCTTCGGCTGGCGGTGCTGTGGCACCAACCGAACCCCCCAGGCCCAATACGGCACCAACTTCGCCGCCAAGCGGAGGTGAGGGAACTAGAGCCGAGACTGTGACAGTTGAAATATGTGCTGAGTCTGGACAAAGAGCCACTGTGTACTGCCCAGAGAGGGTGACAAGAACCTTTCCTAAGGGGAGAGAACCCAAGGGACGCTGTCCGTTAGGCCACAGGTAAGGAAGCTTAGGCTTCCGGATCTCAGATGCCCGCATTCCACACCCCGACCGAGACTCCACTTGAACTGAGGCAGCTGATAGTGCCTTTGGTGCTCCTGACTGCCTGTGCGATCTTTGTCGTTCGGCTGTGGCAGATTCAAATCGTTCAGGGCGAAGAGTATCGGGATAAAGCCAGACGGGCAGGCGAAATCCAGATTAACACCCTTGCTCCCCGGGGCGAGATTTTCGATAGAAGCGGCCGCCTCTTGGCTGGCGTCAAATCAGCGTGGGTTGTCAGAGCGACCCCTTCCATTGTCAATAAGCATCCAGAAAGCCTTGAGCATGCTCAAAGGATTCTTGGAATCAGCCCTGAAGAGATTCAGGATAAGCTGAAATCGGCTGAAATCAAAACACTGCCGACTGACATTCTTGTTGATGCCACGGCCGCTCAAGCCATCAAAGTTGCCGAGCAGCCCAGTCTTCTCCCTGGCTTCGATGTTCAGGTGCGCTCGATCAGAAAGATTGTCGAACCCTTCGCCGTCACCCACGTGCTGGGCTATGTCGGGCGGCCAAGCGAAGTTATTCTCAAGCAGCTTAAAAAGAAGGGGATCAAGGCCGCTGAATATGTGGGCCGAGATGGTCTGGAGAAGATTTACGAAGCTGATCTGATGGGCAAAGAAGGTGCCAGCAAGATGGCGGTGGACAGCCGAGGAAGACCGGTTCAGCAGATGAGCAGCCAGAACCCGATCCCTGGAACCAGGCTCTACCTTGGTCTTGATTTGGATCTGCAGCGCGAGGCGCTTCGACTGCTTGGCCCCAAGAAGGGGGCGGTCGCGGCACTAGACCCTCAGACTGGCGATGTCCTGGCCTTTGTCAGCAGTCCGACCTATGATCTCAGTCTTTTTGAAGGGGGCATCAGCAACTCAAAGTTCCAGCAGCTGCGAGATGACCCCGCGAATCCTTTTCAGCGCAGGCCAAGTCAGGGGCTTTATTCACCTGGCTCGACCTTCAAAATTGTGACTGCTCTGGCGGCAGCTCGAGCCGGGCTTCTTGTGGGGCATAACGAGTATTGTCCTGGCTTCAAAAAAATCGGCAGCAGATCCATCAAGTGCCGCAACCATGCCCCTGGCATGACCCATAGCTTTGCTACAGCTTTTCGAACTTCCTGCAACACCTATTTCATTGATCTTGCTCTCTTAGTTGGTGCCGAGGCACTTTCCCAGGCTGCCCACGATCTTGGGCTAGGCGAAAAAACTGGCATTGATCTTCCGAGTGAATGGAGCGGAATGATCCCAGATGGCCTTAAGGTCAGAGAAATGGGGAACAAGGTGCGGCCCTGGTACCAAGGCGACACAGCCAACATGGGAATCGGCCAGGGAGGCGTTTTGGTCACTCCTCTTCAAATGGCTCAGCTCATGATGAGGGTGGCCAATCAAGGATCAGCCCCCATCCCCAGGCTCGTTCGGGCCAGACAGACGACAGATCAGCTTGAGCCAGAACAGATTGCAGTGCAGTACTCACAGGAATTCTCTGCCCCTCCTGAGTTCTGGGAAATGCTGAGAGAGGCCATGGGAACTGTTGTGTCCAGCGGCACGGCGCGAAAGGCGCAGATTGACGGACTTCAGTGGGGCGGCAAGACGGGATCCACTCAGCACTCGGGCGGAAGCAAGCCTCACAGCTGGTTCGTCGGAATGGCACCCTTGAACAACCCCAAGATTGTCATCGCTGTTCTGGCAGAAGAAGCAGGCGGTGGAGGCGACATCGCCGCCCCCATCGCTGCCGGAGTCGTGAGGAAGTACTTGGAGTCCTTGGAGAATCAGAGACCTAAGTCCAGCGAGGCCGCTGAAATGGCATCTCGTGCACGGGTGAAGTCTTCGGCACCGTTCTGATCCCCCTTGTAGAGTTCAAGGGCTTCCTTTGCCATGGTCATGTTTTCCTTGGCTGTCTCAACCGACTGACCGCCATAGGGCATGCCTGCGTCGCTGAACTGCTTGATCTTGGGGATGGTAAGTCGAACATAGTCGCCCCAGCCAGTGATAGCCGGGAGGATCAGATCGTTCTTCTCTTCTTGGCTTGATGCCAGTTTCGCTAAGAGCAGTCTTGCCTGGAAAGTTTCGGTTGGGACAAGTTCCGCGAGGGAGCGGACGGTGAAGACAGTCGATTTCTCAAGCTCAATAAGTCTCTGAGCGGCTTCTTTGGCCGCTTCAAGGTCACCGGCTTCTTTCTGCATATTCATCATGAGAAGCAGGGCAGGGAGGTTTGAAGGATCGATCTCGAGGGCTCTGTTGAGGGAACTGAGGGCACCGCTGGTATCCCCAGACTGCTCCTGAGCTCGCGCAAGCGCTCTAAAGACTCGGCTTGAGGGCATCTTTCGGGAAGCATTCAAAAAGCCCGCCAGCTTCTCTTCTGGGTCAGGTGAATACTGGCCAGCCATGTAAGCGGCTTCTCCGTCAAAACCTGTCAAGCCTTGAATCCCGGCTAGGGCGTTAGTGACTGTCGTCTGATCTCTTGTTGCCAAGGCGTTCAGCAAGGCCACCTTGGCTGATTCGGCTCTTGCAAACCAAAAGGCGGCGATGAGAGGGGCAACGCAGATCATTAGAACAGCAGCCTGCCGGATAGGCTTGGGCATGAGCTCGGGTGCCGAACCATCGGCAGAAAGCTGGAGGCCAATTCCCAAGAGGCCAAAGAAGAGGATCAGAAAGCCAGGATAGGCGAAAGTGCTTTCAACCATTCCATGAGCGCCTGCGCCAAGGATTCCGGCCACGACTCCTGCCCTCAGGGTGTTCTGTGGCTCTGTCATTGCCTTTGCGCCAGGAAAGACTCTGATCAGCCAGAAAAAGGCTGCTACGCCGAATGCGATGAGGCTCAGAATTCCACCCTCGGCTGCAAGCCCCAGATAGTTGTGGTGAGGAGTTACTGTCTGGGTAACCAAGCCAGGCTTGCCGCTGACAAACCTAAATGAGCCCACACCCCAGCCATAGGGTCTCTCCTTGGCGAGCTCGATGGAGGTTTTCCATAGCAAGGATCTGAAGCCGGCTGACTGTTCAGCCTCAGCTCCGCCACCTGTTATGCGGGCCAAACCGCCACCGGCGGCTGCTCCAGATGCGCGCGGTCCATAGACGAGGCCTCCGAAAAGGGCAGCACCAAGAAGCAGGCCCAAGACGGCGGGGGCTCCCTTTTTGAAATCAATTTTCCAAAGACCCACGAGCACAAAAAAGGCAGCAATGCCAATTGCGCCGGCCAGCCATCCACCCTTTGATTGGGTGAGCAGAAGGGCAGAAGTCAGCAGCATGGCCGAACCAACTGCAAGCCATCGGTGCCAAGTCGATAGATTCCAGGCTAGGCCAAGCGCCACGGGGATTAGAAGCAGAAAGAGCCCGGCAGCCGCATTGGGATTGCTCCAGCCCGCGAAGATGCGATAGGTGGGCTCGACATCTCGAATGGCCATGTATTCCCACACTCCCTTCAAGGCGACTATGGAGCCCGCACCAAGAATCAAAGCAAGGGCGATCTGAGGACCTTCTTTTCTCCCGACGGCACCTAAAGCAAGCAGCATGGCTCCGACCGCTAAAGCCCAGTTGAGCCAGTTATCAATTCCTTGGGAAATGTAAGGGCTGAGTGCGACTGAGAGCCCCAAAACAGCAAGAAGCGAGACCAATGCGATCTGCATCTTTGGCTTGGGAAGAACGGGCGAGTTTTGGGTAAGGAGAAAAAGCGCCAAACCGCCAAACACAAACAGAGCACAAAGGGCGCGATTGAGGCGGATCACCTCTAGGCTTCCTGAAAGGATTGCCCCGAAGCCGCCACCAGATTGAGCATCAATCAGAGGCTGACCACAGAAAAGGATCGCCCAGGCCAAGCCCAAGCCCAAGAGCAAAAATTCTGGACGTCTCAAGTGCTTCATCTTCCCAGCTTCCTTTTCACTACATCAATCTTGTTCTTGGTTAAAAACAATCCGGCTCGGGCCATCAATCCACAGGCGGTGAAGACTAGATAAAAGGGCCTCACCAGGAGCGGAGAATCGGGCAGAATGTGCCGCTTAAAGTAGCGGAACATCGACTGGTGGACCTTATAAATCATTCGGTTGGGAGCCTTGTCGCTGCTGCGCCCGATAGCGTGAGTGATGACGGCATCGTGCAGGTACATGACCTTGAACCCGGCATCCCAGGTGCGCTTGCAGAGGTCAACGTCTTCGCAGCTCCAGGGGTAGAGGGGATCCAGAACTCCAACCTTCTTGATGGCTGACTCGCTCATAAAAAGCGCGGCGCCGCTGACCCAGTCAACCTCACGAGTGTCTTTGTGATCCCATGACTTCAGCAGGTAGTCGCTGGTCTGCTTGTTGTTAGGGAAGAGTCTTCCGAGGAAAGTGTTTCTGAAAGCTGCTGCCATGGGGATAGGGAAGCGTCGGCAGGAATACTGCAGACTGCCATCGGGGTTGAGCAGCTTGGGGCCGATGATTCCCCATTCGGGATTCTTATCCAGGGCCTCTGAAAGCTTGGCAATCGCGCCTTTGTGAACGACTGTATCTGAGTTCAAAAGGGCGGCATGGCGGCCGCGTCGAGACTGGACAGCGAGGTTGTGGCCACCTACAAACCCGAGGTTGCGAGACTGCTTGAGAAGGGTGAATTCGGGGAATTCTTTCTCCACCATGTCGGGTGATCCATCTTCGCTGTTGTTATCCACAACAATCACTTCGAAGTCGGCTTCATCCTTAACTTCGCGCAGAGATTGAAGGCACGCCCTCAGGTCACTGAGAGTGTTCCAACTGCAGATGGTGATGCTCAGGTTGAAATCCGCCATGGAATCCGCGAGCCCGCACTAACGCGGTCCCATAGGATAGAACAGTAGTCACAGGCAAAAGAAGCCTTTCCGGGCCTACGGCATGCTTTCTTAGATAGCGAATGAGGGCAAAGTGGCTTTCCCAGGCCATCTGAGGCTTGACTTGACTGGTGCTTGACCCGTGGTGATGAAGGCAGAAGGCCTCGGCAAGGTGCCACACTTCCCACCCTTTCTGGTGGATCCGCCAAAGAAGATCAACCTCATTGAAGAAGATAGGGAAGGCAGGATCGAAGGGCGCTTTGGCATCGCCCACCGATTCTAAAGCCTCTCTCTTGAAAAGAATGAAGGTTCCCATCGGTTGGGGGGCCGGCTGGGTGACCTGGTGATCAAAGAGTGGCAGAGTGTAGCTGCCTAGTTTTGTTCGGGGAAAAGCTTTATCGATTTTTAGCCCGGCACCTGTGAGGCCGAGAAAGCTCGGAAAGCCGCGGATGCTCCTCTGCACAGAGCCATCAGGCAGGATCTGCTTGATTCCCACCGCTCCAGCTTTTGGTTTGGCCGTTAGAAAGTTGATAGCCTTCTGCAGGCTGTCATCTGTGAATTCTGTGTCGGGGTTGAGGGTGAGAAGCAGGTCGCCTTTGGCAAAGTGGCAGGCGATGTTGTTGCCCATGGCGTAGCCAGTGTTGGCCCCGGTTTGGATCAGTTTGGCCCAGGGGTGCCTGCTTCGCACCATTTCTTCACTGCCATCTTTTGAGTTATTGTCGACGACGATGGCTTCCCACTCCTGTTCGGGCGGAAAGGCGGCCAAAGAGGCCAGGCAGGCATCCAGCTTGTCGCGTGTGTTCCAATTGACGATGAGAATTGAGAGCAGCACGGGAACGACAGAAGTTTAGCATTCAGAGGCTTTCGGCGATTCCGGATCAAGAAAAAGCGTCCTACTCTATGAACCTAAAGTGAACAACACGTAAACATACGGCGTCATTCATGAAAGTCCCCCGACCGAAAACTTCAGCTTTTTTGTGCAGGTTTTAGGACCCTTTTTCCACAAGCAGGGCCTAAAGGATGAAAAAAGAGGTTGAAATGTATGCGTCAAGAGGGTAGGGTGGACCTTGGAAGCGGTGTTTATCGCTCCTGAGTGGCCGCCCAAGGATGGGCATGCCGACCTGACGAGGGAGAGCATGAGGAAGAGGAACGCAAACACATGGTGATCTCAGGCGCTTTGGCGGCTGCCCTGCTGATGAATCAGCCTGGGTATGTGCCAGCCAAGCTATACAGATTTAAAGAGGGCGACACACTTGCTAAGGTCGCCCAGCTCAATTCCACGGGTTACGAGCGCCTCATGGCTGCCAACCCAGATTTGAGCCCTGCAAAGATCAGACCGGGCATGGTGGTGGTTGTTCCAGCCAGAGTCCCGAAGGGTGCCCTTAAGCCCCTGGCAGAGAAAATTGACCCCAAGGCCCGAGGGCCGAGAACAACAAGAAACTACGCGATTCGCAACGGAGACACAGACTGGTCGATTGCAGGCCGAGTTGGCATTGCTCCCAGCGCTCTTCGAAAAATGAACCCTGGCACCGACTGGAAAAAGCTCCAGCTTGGCCAGGAAATCCAGATTCCTAATGCAGTCGACAAGGCTGCGCCCAGATCCGCAGTGGTCGCCCGGAACGCTGCCAAGCCTGCTGCCAAGAGTGCAAAGGTTGCCACGACTGTTGTGAGACGAGGAGACAACGACTGGATCATTGCTTCTCGCTACGACATGAAGCCCAGCGATCTTCGAAGGCTTAACCCCGGCGTTGATTGGACCAAGATTAAGCCCGGACAGACCCTGAAGGTCACTGGGGCTCCTGCTCGCAATACACAGAGGGCAGTTCTGGCATCTATGCCAGTTATCAAGAGCAAGCGCGTTGCCTTCGGCAAAGACTCGGTTAACATTCGAGCTGGTGGCAGAATCAATTCGCGAGTTGTCACTCAGGCTGCGAAGGGCGAGCTTGCCAGCGTCGTGGATCGAATTGACGACTGGTACAAGGTCAGGCTCGGCACAGGCAAATCTGGATGGGTTCGAGGAGACATGCTCAAGGCTGTCAGGGCCACAGATGTTGCTTCTCCCGCTCCCTTGGCTAGGTCAGAATCTGGTCGAGGTCGGTTGGCTTCAACCAATCCAGTGGCTCGACGCGGCACCACTGTGGTGATCGCCCGAGACAACGTTAATGTCAGAACTGGTGGCAAGACCAGCTCTAGAGTTCGCACCACAGTTGCTCAGGGCACCAAGGCCACCGTTCTTGGACCCGAAGGCGATTGGGTTAAGGTTCGGTTCAGCACCGGGCTTACTGGCTATGTTCGTGGAGACATGCTGAAGAAGGCTGCTCCGACCATCGTCGCCCAGGCTGCCCCAAGGACAAGCACGGCCCGTCCGACCTCAACAAATTCGAATCGTGTTGTTGCAAGAAGATCAGAGACGCTGCCCGCAGTGCCAAGGACTTCTTCTTCAAGTCGCCGCAACAGTTCCACCAAGACTGTCGCCAGCCTCTCACCAAGAGCATCAGGCGGCCTGCTCAGCACGGCCAGCACCTGGATGGGCACCCGCTATCGATGGGCAGGAACTTCCCGGTCTGGAGTTGACTGTTCTGGTTTCACCAGTTCTGTCTTTAGAAGCCATGGAGTTTCGATTCCACGCACTTCAATCGCTCAATCAAGGACTGGAGCTGCTGTCAGCAAGGACAGTCTGAAGCCTGGCGATTTGGTCTTCTTCAAGACCCGTGGCAACCGCGTCAGCCATGTCGGCATCTACAAAGGCAGCGGCAAGTTTATCCACGCCTCTTCTGGCAAGGGCCGCGTGACTGTCAACAGTTTAAGCGAAGGCTATTACTCTCGCCGCTATGCCGGCGCCCGTCGTGTGACTGGGGTGAAGGAGACCCCAAGCAGGAGCTCTTCTTCGGCTAGAACAAGCCAGAGAAAGAGCACCGAACGCTTGAAGCCTGTGCAGGCGGCTAAGGACGATAAGGATGCCATGAAGCAGGCTGAGAAGCAGCTGAAGGCCGAGACTCCTGCTCCGAAGCCAGCGCCTGCAGCCGATGCTCCTACCAACCGCGTGCAGCCTGGAACCGACGTAACCGGGCCATAAGCACCCTTTTCTGAACCCAAAAGGGCCCTGGTCTGGAAACAGACCGGGGCCTTGTTCTATACTCTCTCTTCGGTTGCTCCGGTGGTCTAGCGGTTTAGGACGCCTCCCTTTCACGGAGGAAATCGCGGGTTCGAATCCCGTCCGGAGTACCAATAAAGGCGAATGCCCTCAGGCATTCGCCTTTATTGCGTTTTCAGGCAGGTGAGAACGTTCGAATCTGGAGCGAAGCGACATCCCGCCGGAGGGAAATGAGCCGCAGGCGAATCGAGGCCGTCTGGAGCACCAACTGCTTTGCTTGCTGTCCGTCGTGGGTGAGATTACTCACGACAGCATATTTAAAGCGAAGTCTAAGGTTCTGAAGGGCAGGGCTGTTCCTCAGCCCTGCCCCTTCTCCCAACCGATTCACGCCAGTGATGCGACCGGCCACAGTTCCGTGTGCTCGGCGGCAGCCACAAACCAGGTGCAGACTGGATAATGCTCGTCGGCCCCTTTATCTTCGTACGGGGTGACAGCGCGAGGCGTCTTTGGAATTCACTCCGCTGTTGGTTTGTCCAACTGTTCGCTCTTCAGGCTTGCCCTCCAGATGAGAGCACAAAACGTCAGGCTGCCAAAGATGAAGACAGGAAAGAGCCAATTTTGGAGCGAGCTTTGCACAGCCGAGGTGATCACTTCTTGACCAGGGTTCGCGGCCATCCACTCCTCAGGGGTGGGTTTTGACTGGTTGATCGACAAACGCCATGCAAACGTAGCGGCGAAGAGGATTGGAAAGAGCCGTCCGCCCCATGTGCCTATTGCACGCAGCCGGTCTGAAGGACGCGAGGACGCCACGGTGCAGCCAACCATGATCATGGCGGCCATACCAGAACTGGCCAGCGCTGTCTTGGAGCGATCCCACCCCGAGATCGATATAGCGATCAGTGCCCCAGCAACCAGAAAGAGCCCGTAAAGCAGCATGTAACGACGATGCGACATCAATTCCCCACACTTCCTTCGGCTCGTTCAATGACCTCGGTCTCTAGAAGCCGGCCCGACGTGCCGTCAATATAGACCTCGACTCGATCGTTGGCTCGGCGAACGATTGCGCTCCACACGACACCAAACTCGTCAGATCGTTCGAGTTCGAGAGAAAGCACCACGCCCCGGACTGACTTCCGAACCGACCTCAGAGCCTGCCGGATGCTCAGTTTAGAGACGAGCGGATTCAGACTCAATCGCTCCATCCGAACCTGCCGTAGGCTTGCCCCATCTAGGCGCCGTTCGACAACCCGACTCGTCTGAACCGAATACACCTCCCATGCCCAACGGCCGTTGGCATAAGTGGCATCGACGCCTTGCAGCCTTCCGAACTGCAACTTCTCGGCGTGAGTGATGACCTCATCGATCGTCTTAGAGGGGACAGCGAGAGCGCAGCAGACAAGGAGCCCAGCAGCCAGGGCCGTGCACAGTCGGGCTAGCATGGTCGTAACTACGCCAAGCGGTAGGGGCTTGTTCGCGGTGGCTGGGCTTGGTCTTATCGTGAGTTCTGACGCGCGGCATGGCTGACTGCAAGAATTCGCTAAGAGGGAAGAGCTTGGCGAAGTCCAGAGAAGTGGGAGGGTTTCTGACCGAACAGCCTTTACGCTGCCAAGCTGACAAGGCGGGAGATTTGAACAATTAAGGGCGAAAGCTTGATTGCCCTGGTTGGCCAACTAGCTCGCGATATCTTGAATCTAGACCCTCAGTCGTCAGCACATCAATCAGCAGGGGAGTCTCCCCAGCCTGCTTAAAAAGCTGAATCAGGGGCAGATACCGGTCTGCACGGTTCCTAATGAGTTCGGTCGCAAGGCGTAGCTCCGCAGCAGCGATCGAGTTCGTCAAGACCGCAAGCCAGTGCCAAGAGGGCCGTTTTCGATAACCCCAGGCACGATTACACAAAGAGAATCATCTACGAGCTGACTGAATCGGGCGGATTGACTGCCACATTCGGTTCAAAAAAGGGCGGCACTCCTCGCAGGTTTGAGTTTAAACGGCAGGCAGATTGATGCCGGATGAGCTTTAAACTCAGTCTGCTTCTGTAGGCAGATCCTCCAAAAAGGCTCGGTATTTAAACACGTAAGCATCCAGCAGGGGCCAGACTGATTCGTGGCCGCAGGCGAAATTGCTGAGCTGATGGAACTCGTGCCCTTCTTCATCCTCAATTGAACCCATCCAGTCAATTCTTTCCTCCCTCTTTTTGTGTGGGGCCGGAAAAGGAAATATGTCCGCAGTCTTTTCGATGCAGTCGGCGACAGCCTCTGCCCCTATGCGGCGAAAGGCCGCGACAATCACATCATATGAAGGCTGCCCAGGGAAGTCGTTCTCGTAAAAGTATTCAAGACCGCCATTTCCTATCACACCGTGCCCCAGATAAACCAGAAAAACAGTCTGAAGAACCTCTGGAAGATTTTTGACATCGCCATCAGTTTCATCAAGCATTGATTGAGCAAGATCATGAGCCTTGTCGGTAGTGCTTTTTTCCATGGCTGCTTTTTTGTGAATCTAAGCAGATTAAGTAGGGGATTAGCAAGGCGCTGAAGAGTGGCTTTGACTGAGCTGACCCTTACGAATTGTGAAGCTTGACTGAAGAATACTTGTCGACCGGAACGCATTGCCAGGTGTCACTGTTAGAACGCTTATGTGGCGACCAGCATTACCTCTGCTTATTGGGTTGATTTTCATGACCGGCTGCCAGCCAGCTCCAACCATCGTGGTGCAGCCTAGCACAGAAAGAATGAACCAGGGATTGGTTCTTACCGGCACAGCGACTGTCAGAGTCAAACCGACCCTGGTGCTGCTGCGCCTTGGTGTTGGGTATTCGAACCCCCGTCCGGCCGATGCCAAAGCTCGGACTGAAGAAGGGATTAAGAGCATTATTGCCGCAGTCCGAAAGAATGGCGTCGCAGAAGCGGATGTTCAGACGACGACCTTCAGCCTTGCTCGCTACGAGCCTCGCGATGGCACTCCTGGCGGCTGGCACTGCAACAGCGGCTTGGAGATTAGGGTTAAGGATGTCGAGAAAGCAGGAGACGTTTTGGAGGCAGCCATTGCGGCCGGAGCCAACCAAGTGAGGAGTGTCGAATACACCGTCGAGGAACTTCAGGAAGTAAGGGCCAAGGCAAGAGATGAGGCCTGCAAGATCGCAAAGCAAAAGGCTGAACAATACGCACGAAGCTTCAATGTCAAGCTCGGCCCTCCGAGTTACATCGCCGAAAACGCACCCTACGGCTGGAGCTACGGGGCTAACTCCATGTCCCAGTCCGTCATCCAATCCACTGGCGGCTCGGCAGAACAATCTGCAGATCAGATTTTGAGTTCGGGATCGGTGGCTGTGACACTTACGGTGAACGTGACCTATTCTTTGCTGCCATAACTGTGTTTTCGTTAATTGCCTGGTGAGTCAGCGGTGGAGCTGCCTGACCGGGCGTAATGATCTTTATGGATAGTTCGGAATTTAACTCGCAGCCTTTGGCGTCAAAGTCAGAACGTACACCTCCGCGTGAACGGTTTGCTGGCGGGGCAGTTCAGTTTGACTTAAGGGCGACAGCCGATCAGCTTGAGACTGAGAGCAGGGAAGGCCACTCGGGCCATCGCCAAATCGCCCTTTACAAGCACGAAAAGTCAACAATCGCTCTTTTTCGTTTTGAAAAGGGCGGCGCTATGCCTCCTCATAAAGCGAAAGGGACTGTCTTTGTTCAGGTGCTTGAGGGGAAGCTGACACTTAGGGTCGAAGGGTCCGAGCACGTCTTGGAAGCCGGAGGGCTGCTGGTGCTGGCTCCTGGGGTTGAGCATGATGTTAACGCTCACGAAACCACGGTCATGCTGCTCACGGTTTGCTTGGATCATTAGGGATCGTGGTTTTTGACCTTTGGGACCTGAATCTAACCACCTTGTTCCGTTAGGAAACAGACACGAACTGATCCTGTGTCATTTAGAAGATGGAAGCGATCCGATTTGAGGCCACTGTTGGTCAGGGCGGAATTGTTGCTGTTCCAAATGTTGTCGAAGGTGAAAGGGCCGAAGTCGACCTTATCTCAAACTCAAAGCGCGAGATGTTAAGCTTTTGGAAGGTCAGACAGTGCTACACGGCATGCCTTGGGATAAAGTTTGCATAGCTGGGCCAGCCCAAAACAAAAGAAAACTCCCTGCTGGCTACTAATTTAACGTTTCTTGCCGAGTTCGAAAAAGTTCCTGAAGCGGAAATCTCTCTGACACTGTGAATTGCCTCAAGTTGCCCATACGCGCTCAACAAATACAACCGAAATGCCATCTGAAGTCCCGCCTGGAAAATGGGCTAGGGGGAGCCATGCAAGCCACCATACAGGGTACGATGTGCGATACAGGGAATGAGCGACGAAACGAAAAAAAATGTTTGGTTGCCTCGCTTGCCTTACATTATTTCAATCTATCATGTATTAGTCATTGGGGCTGGTGTTGGAACAATTATTGGAATTTTGTACACAAACCATGAGGTCTTTTCAAGCTCCGATCAATTGACGACAGTTGTTGGCTACGATCTTTTGCATTCTTGGATGGCTATTTGTAGTGGGGCTATTGGGGGCACTATCGTTGCCTCTCGATATGTTGTTTTTGCGGTGCGGCATAGGACGTACGATTCTAACCGAGTACTTTGGCAACTGTTAACGCCTTTGTATTCTGCGGCGCTTGCCTTTATTGCAGTTCTTCTTTGTAAAGGCGGAGTGATGACAATTGGATCCAATCCTTCTACGAATGAGCCTCAGGCCACATATTTCTTCCTGGGACTGGCTTTCATTGTGGGTTTTGCGTCTGAACTCTTCGTAAAACGACTGATTCTCGCGTCAGAGGCATTATTTGGTGAGAGGGGTGATCTTGATAAAGTGTTGCCCGATCGAGAAGGTGCAGGTAACGAAATCAATCTGATTGCGCAAAAAGAGTCAGAAAAATCATGAGCCCGATTCTTCCCAATTCTGTCTCAAGTCTTGGAGAACGAGCACTTATAGAGCAGTATGTCTTGCCAGCAGTGAGGGGCCAAAATTCTCATGTATGGGATGATGACGCGGCACCCTTTGGTGGGCAATGTGACAAGCAATGGGTGATTTCTACAGACTCAGGTCCGAGAAGGCCTTTTCTGACACAGTTGGCGATTGGAGACAAAGTTGATCTTGGCCACTTTATGGCAACGATGAGCCTAAGTGATATGGCGGCAATGGGTGCAAAACCCGAAGCCCTCGTTTCTGCCTTGCTTCTACCAAATGACTTCCTTGCAGACGATGTCCGAGCCATCGTTCAGGGAATGTCAGAAGCTTGTGCAGAGTCAGGCGGACTTTATGTTGGCGGCGACGTAGGCGAGGCAGAAGAACTGCGAATAGTTACTACTGCGGTTGGATATGTGTCTGGAAGTCCCCTTCGGAGAAACGGAGGACGGTATGGTGATTTGATCTTTATCTCAGGGCCATTAGGGAAATGCTTAAGCAATTACGTTGAGGTTGCTAGGTCTAAGGATAGACGTGTTCCTGTTCTGAGGCCAAGGGCACGAGTCGAACTCGGACAGCTTCTCGTGAGTGAATGTCTAGGTACATCCTGCCTTGATATGTCAGATGGGTTCTTGGCTTCCTGTAGTGAGCTTTCTCGCCAATCTGAGTGTAAAGTGAATATCTCACTAGAGTCTGTTCCTGTTTTGCGGCCGAATGTTCAATCCATTGAGTTTCAGAAATGGCGGGACTTTACGTTGCACATTGGCGGTGACTTTGAACTCTTAATTACCAGCCCAGAGAGTCAAAAACGACGTATGGAAGATTTAGGGTGTATCCATGTTGGATATCTTGAAAAGTTTGATGGGCCGACAGACGTATCCGGCGGCTTAGGGACCGCTGGTTCGGTATTCTCGAATTGGGAGCAGTTTCGAACGAAGCCTCTCACCGACTATCTCACAGAATTAACATGCAACTAGACTGCAGCATTTGCCGAGAACTACAAGCCCAGCCAAATGGTGGGCTGGGCCGAGCCCTTGGCCACTCCGGAATCTCGAACTCTGTTCTGAGTTTGTCGAGGGATTTTGCTGTGATTCCTTCGCTCGGCGCACTAGTGAAGGGGCATGCCCTATTGGTGTCCCGAAGCCATTCCACTATGATCCTTGGATCCGGTCAAGGCTACATTGATCAGATCTTTTCATTGATTCATGATTATTCATGCTTGCTGGCCTTGGATCCAGAGAATGACGTGCTTCTATGCTTTGAGCATGGCTCTGAAACTGATGACCGTCATCTACACTCATGTGGAACGACACACGGACACGTGCATTTAGTTCCAATGACTAAGATCCAAGCAGAGTCAATTCTTGGAGCCGCCTTCGTTGGCTCAAGCGAGAAAGAAACTTCGGAAGCTATCCTTGCTCTGGAAAGCCTTAATAACTACATTTGCGGAGCAATCTTCGAAAAAGGACGTGTTCCTTCGACTTTCAGATTTGTGCATGCCTCTTCGTATCCCTCCCAATATCTAAGAAGGTGTGTCGCTGAGTATTTAGGGCTAGGTCATTGGGACTGGAAGACTTCCAAATGTGAGAAAGAAACTCTGGCAACAATGTCACTTAGTGCTGATGAAAATATTAACATATGGATCGGAAAATAGTTTGTGTTAACAACGCTGAAAGCTGACAGCCAGTAAGCGAAATGAACCAGTTTTCACTAGTCTTCAAGTTCAGAACTCGCTCCAAAAACGTAAGAGGTCAATACCCTTCCTATTTCCTAAGAACCCACCCTACTGGATCAATCACTGGCGGAGCACCGGAGAAGGGAATAGTCGCCTTGCCTCTCGGCATTTCGATCCGCCGCTTTTGCCCATCAATCACCACGTCAATCGGCATGGGGAAGGGAAGTCCGGCTGGGGTCTGCCATTCCAGAGTCAGGACGCCATCGGAAACAGAAGATTTGAGTTCAGGAAGGGCTGCGTGCCTGAGGTAAGGAGTGAAAAACCAGTCAAGATCCTGCCCAGCTTCTCGTGATGCGATGGTGACAAAGTCGGCGGAAGTCACCAATCTCATGGCTCGGCCGTCTGCCCACTTTTCCATTTCTGGAGTGGGGTAAGCCATTCTTCTTATTGATCTGAGAAAGGCTTCATCTCCAATTAAGTATCGGAGCGAGTGAAGGATCAAGGCTCCTTTATCATAAATGTCTCCCCCGGTGGTTTGGCCGCCTGACTCTTTCTCAGGCGCAACAGGAGTTGTGTTTCTAATCACTCTGCGCCTTCTCTTCATGGCTTCCATGTAGGCAGGTTTTCCTCTAATCTGCTCCACATAAAAGCTATCCATAAAGCTCTGAAAACCTTCGTGGATCCACATGTCTCTCCAGTCTGCGTTGCTTACCAAGTTTGCCCACCATTCGTGGCCAAACTCGTGGAGAAGAAGCCAATCGTATCCGTCGGAATCGAGTCTAAACTTGTTGCCGTAAGCGATGGCAGTCGAATGCTCCATTCCCAAATGGGGAGTTTCAACGATGCCTGCCTTGATCTTTCTAAATGGAAAAGGTCCGCAGAACTTTTCCATAAAATGAAAGTACTTTTTCTGCTCTGCAATCAGTTTTGCCGCGTTATCTTTGCTTTCAGGCAGAACGTAAAAGTGAATCGGAACCTTTTGCCCCCCGATTGACCTGACAGAATCGGTGACAAGCTCATAGGGAGCCGCGTTGAAGACCAGCGAATAGTTATTGATGGGCAGATCCATTCGCCAGTGATAGCTGGCAAAGCCATCAGATTCGAATTTCTTCTTCACCAGCTTTCCTGGTCCCACAGCCGTCAGATCACCAGGGACAGAGAGCCGCATGTCTGCGCTGTCTGGCCGATCGGAGGGGTGATCTTTGCAGGGGAAGAGAAGGTCGGCTCCTGCTCCCTGCAGGGCCACAGAAACCCACTCTGCACCAGAGGCAGTTTTCGCCCAGACAAAGCCACCGTCCCAAGGGGCGTTCTTGGCCGGATGAGGTGTCCCCGAATAAGTTATCTCTGTGACCAGAGTTTCATTGGGCTGCATTGATGTTGGAAGGAAAATCCTCAGACCAGCCTTTTCTCTTATAAACCTGAGAGGAACCCTGCCATCTGTGACCCTGGAAACAAGATAGTTTTCGTCCAGATCAAGGTAGATGACAGCGGTAGGAATGACGACTTTGGCCGTCATCTTGGTGGTGCCCGAAATCGCCTTTGCTTTGGGGTCTACCTTCAAGGCAATGTCGTAGTGGGTGACATCAAAGGCTGCCTGCTCAATGGTTAAAGCTCCGCCTGTTGAGTGACTATGCTGGCCCGGATGTGAAGCACCCAGCAGAGCAATCGAAAGCAGAACCATAGGCAAGCAAGTATAGACTTCAAGCTGCTTTGGCTGCGAATGTCACTTTCTGGTATCCAAATTTCAAGCTTGAAGCTCGATTGCATCTCTTAATCCGAAAATGATTTTGGTAAGAGATGGCGCGCTGATAAGGGAGACGGTGAAATCATAGACACCAGCCTGCTCAAGCATGATTTTTTCAAGCGGAACCAGCTCTCCTCTGTTCTCCAGTATCCAAGAGTGCAGACTTCGGGCAGCCTCCAGGGCTGGCTCGGCATGCCCTAACAGCACCATGGCTCGGCAGACAAAGAAGGTGGTCTCCTTCATCTCGGTGCGGCGTCGGCTTTTCACAGCGAGTTCAATGGCCTGGGCACACCAATCCAGGGCTGCTGGGTCTTGGCTGCGCGCCTTAATCATGCCTAAGAAGGCCAGACCGGTGGAATCCTGCCTGATAACTTCATCAGATACTCCCATAGCAAACCAGTTCTCAATCGCTTCATCTGCCTTAGCAGATTGGTTTAGAAAGTGGTAGGTTTGGGCCAAAGCCACCATGGCCCGGCTTGCGGAATATCTGGCATTGGGTTCAGTCCTTTGTGAAAGGGCGTCAAGGCAGGATTCTAAACCTCTCTTAGCCAGCTCAAAATCAGCAAAGGCCAAGTGTGTAATGGCGATATTTGCACGGGTGACAGCCAAGAGATAGGGAAGATCCTCCTCAATCGCGATCCGCTCTGTCTGATCATACAAATCCATGGCCTGCTCCTTTTGACCTTCAGCGACAGCGATCATCGCCAGGTAGCTGAGGGCAGGAATGCGGTCAATCTTTCTTGGTGAGCCTAGCAGCTGGTGAGAAAGCCGTCTCAGGTGCTGGTATTCGCCTTCTTGGTTGTAATACTGCATCAGCCGTTTAACCACGCCAGCCCGGTCCGGATCCCACCCTTCTGTTTTTTCGATTACGGTCTCAAGGATTCTTCTAATCTCCCGGCCGTGGGTGACAATTGCCCAGTTCACTTCTGGCGCGGCGAGCAAAGGCAGGAGCCTTTCCGGGGACGCTTCGGCCAGCATCGTCAGCAGGCTCTGCACCATTTCTAGCTGCACAGTCGGAACAAACGACCCGTGCTTTTGGGCGTAGCCACCGGCGATGGCTTTTTGGGCAATCGCTTTCAGCTCCGGACTCACATCGATATCAAGGGTCTCTTTAAGTCGATTCTTAAACTCGCTGTAGGTTCTTTGAGCTTCGGCCAGACGGTCTGTCTGACCAAGAAGTCTTAGCTGCAATCTGACGACAGATTCGTTTAGCGGATCGGTTTCTGAAAGGTGGCTGGCGTATTCGATGGCGGTGGCAAGCTCGCCTCTCTGAGCCAATTCTTCGGCCAGGCTGTGCAGAACTCTAAACTGCAGCTTGGTATGACGGACTCGATATTGGTCGATCCATTCCCTATCCCAGAACTCGAGGAATGGCTTTCTCACCACTTCGGCTAGGTTTATCAGCATCATCAGCTTGGTGTCAGGCTCTTCTTGACTGGCGGCCTTAAAGTCGAGCAGCTTGGCCTCCTGCCAGTCGGATGATGCTGAGAGAACCAAGGTCTCAGACTTTTCTTCTTCAGAAAAAACCACTCCGCTGCCCATTGCAGCTTTGGCGTAGTGCAGGGCCGGGCGCAGATTTTTAAGCTGTTCTGAAGGGCCAGATTCTGGCCACAGCTCTTGTGCCATCGTGCTTCGCCGCATTTTGGCGTGAGGCTGCAGAGCCAGAAGGGCGACGACTTCGGCCGCTCGGACAGTCCGAAAGATGGCCGAATCGCCAGTTTCGCTGCTGGCTTTGAATCTGCCCAGAACCTTGACGCTTGCCATGCGAATGCCTAGTTTATCAGATGGTCCTGCCGGGCGTTCTGAATTGATAACGGTTTTAGAACGCTTGGCCTTCTACTATCTTTTCAAATGGAAAATAGGGGAGAAGAACCAAAGTTCGGACTGCTGACTCGCCGCGATTTTGCTTGGATCATGATGACTGCCTTTGGCGGTTCATCCATGCTTCTTTCTGGCTGTGGAGGTTTTGGTGGCGGCACAAGTGACGGTGCCGGAGCGCTCAAATCAATTCCCGGCACCATCACTCTGCCTTCTGGTGTGGCGGCTTCAGAACTCGTTGTGAGTTCGAGCGAAGGACTGAAGGCGTTGTCGGAGACAACCTACTCCACCTCGGTCTCTGCAGAAACTCCCACCCTCATCATGGCAATGCATTCCGCCACTAAAAAGGTGGTGGCAATGGCTATGGTCGACCCGGATGGCGGCACGGCGAACCTGAACTACACTTCAACAGCCATCGCGCTCATTTATCTCGGGCTTGGTGGGGCCATGTTTTATGGTGGAAGTCGGCAGAGCCTTCTAAAAAAGGTCGCTGAGAGTTTAGAAGTCGCTGGCTTGGCGACTGCCATCCGCACTGCCCAGACGGCCGACAAGTTTGCCCTCAGCAATGGCAGCGCAGCCCTTAAGACGAAGATTCAGGCTGCCATCCGGGCGGTAAACGCAGGGCTTTCGCGCGGAGTCAGCGAGAGCAGCAGCGAATCGCGGGCCAATGGAATTCCACCCATGATGCTGATCGAACCTGCCGCCGCGGTCGATGGCATGACGGTGGTGCAGACCTCGCCAAATCTTGGATTTCAGGTTCAAAACGAGAGGCGACGAACTGCCACAGCCTTTACCTATATGGTCGGACATGTGGCGACCAATGGCACAGAGACCACCGAGAATCCGCCGAAGCGTGTTGGGGCTCCTCTTTACGTCCCATCTACAAAGAACATTCTCAGCCTGCCTTACGGCTGGTCGCAGGTGACTTCTAGTCCGGTGAACATAAGCCTTAGCGGGGCTGATAAGACGACGAAGTTTGAGACAGTCATCATTTCTACCGCTTTCAAAGGGAGTGTTCCTGCGTTTTACAGCGATCCTCGCTATGCCTCGCATGTTCAGAGTTGGAAGGATGAAGCGGCTCGTTTGAGGCAGACAGGAATTCTGCAGGGAATGGCGAACCTTGTTCTCGAAGTGCTTGGTCTCGGTGGAACTTTGTTTGAGTACTCCACCCTTTCTGCGCTTATTCCGCAGGTCTTGGCCAAGACAACGGCCATCAGAGCTGGACTTATTGCTGCCGCAGAGGGCAGCATCTTCTACGAATTCGTCCTTCAAGAACTGCTGGCAGACTTTACAGCCGAAGCACTTTTCGCCTTAGAACTCCCGATTATTGAGCCTTTGATTGCACAGGTTAGTGCGGTAAGGGCAGCCGAGCTCTTTGCTGGACAGTCTTCGGCTGCATCGATAGCAGTCGTTCGGGCGGGGATGGTTGTGCTTATTGCCTTGGGAGTCATGGAAGTGGCAGACATCATTGCCGTTGCCCGTGATACAAGAAGCGGGCCGGAAGCCAATCTGTGGAAGCTGACAGCCTTTCAGCCGAGCGTGCAGATGACTCCTCCCAGCGGCACTTACCAGCCAGGATCAAGCCAGACCATATCTGTTTCTGCACCAGGTGTTGGGGCGCAGGGTGTGACCTACCAATGGACCCTGACTGGGTCTTCATTGGCAAACATCTCGGATGGCACTCAGGTCGGGGCTTCTTTCACCTCAACAAAATCTGTAGTGACCTTGGCCACAACCCCATCTACAGTGGGGACCCTTGCCCTGACTGCCATTGTTATCAAGAACGGTGCCGAGGTAGGCAGGGCTACGGCCAACTTCACTTTAGCAGCCGGTCCACCCATTAAGTTTGTAGAGATTCCATTCGGGCCAAGGCAAAGCTATCCTTCTGGGGGCGGTTACCTTATTGCGTACCAGGAGATTCCTCTGCAGGCAGCGGCGAGAACGAAGGTCAAGCTGAAGGGGGTGAACAATCAGGCTGGCTTCGATGGAGCTCGGGCTGAGATGGTAGTCAGTCTTCCTCCCAAGTCGACCCCTGTTTATCCAGTGAACCAGGAAATTGTGGCTGCCCAGAACGTGAACACGGCAGAGCTCAGAAGGCAGGGTTACCTAACTGGGGAAGGCTGGACTGTAGATTTCTGGACAACGAGTCAGGCGTTTCGTCTTGTCAGCTACGGTGACCGTGTGCTTCTGTGGCGGGCACTCACGGTTTGGCAGAACAACGCAGGTCCGGATGGACCTCCAGGTTCAGTCTCGGAGGCTAGGGCGATTATTGATGCGGTCCTTCCCCAGATGCCTTACACGATTGAGTTTCTGCCCTAGCAGAAAGCAAGCTTTGGGCGGCTGACCAGAATGTGGCCGCCCAAGCTTAGGTGCTGTCTGAGCGAGCAAGGCTCTCTTTTGTCAATAGAATGGGCGAACTTCGACCGAGCATCGGCAGGCATCAGCCGCCTTTCGCCCCCACTCGACTGCCTCTTCTGGCGTGGCGCATTCCAAAACCCACAGGCCCCCGATGTGCTCATTAGTCTCAAGGTAGGGGCCGTCTGTGACTGTGATAGAACCATCTTCGCTGCTGCGGCGAACAGATTTGGCCAAGCTCTCTGGGCGCAGACCACCAACAAAAATCCTGATTCCCTTGGCGACCATTTCGTCGTTGACTTCATCAATGGCTCTGGCCATTTCGGGGCCTTCGATTGTTCCATCGTAGCCAGTTGGGCGGTGAATAGCGACCAGATACTTCATTTTGAGCTCCCTGAAAAAGAAATGGATGTGTGCTTAAGAATGCCCAAGCTATGTGAACATAGCTTCGCCAAGCATCAGTTCGTGAGTGTACCGAGTGTTCTACACCGTCGAGCCGGCAGTGGCTCGGCGGTTAATCGTTCTCTTCCAGATTGCTCTGCAAAGCCTGTCGCAGAACTGGCGAGTCGATCCAGGAAAACATTTTCGCCTTCAGCTCCTCTCCTTTTTCACTGCCACAGGCGAAGGCAGACAACTTGATTTGAAGAGTCAAGCTGCGTACTATGTAATCGAGATAGTCATCATTTGGCCTGTTTTCATCTGTAAACACTGATGAGGCCTGAAGTGAATACCAAGTGCTTTGAAAAAAGAAACAATCCTTTTTGAGCTTGTCTTCTGGGTTGTCTCCGAGCAGATCCACAGCCCATTCTTTATCACCAGAGGCAAAGATATCATCTAATTTATGCTGATACAGGCCGATGTCAAGGCCATGTTCCTTCGCAAAGAAATAGACTTCTTTGGCGGCAGAATAATCTTTGAGTGCGAAATCTAGCGTAGTCAGATAGTCCAAAAGCTTGAACTTTTTGGGATCAGTGGTCAGCAGCTGATGGACTTCTTTCCGGACTTCAAGGAGTGCAGAATGAGCTGGTGGATGCTTGGCCGCAAAGTCTGCCCAACCGATTACGGCGAAGGTCCAACTCATCTCGGTCGGTGTTTTTGGCTTCATAAAGGTGTTTTCATGAAGCCAAAGGTAGGCATTCAAACACTCCTCAAACCTCTCCTCCTGCTCGAGCTGATGGGCTCGGTTGATTTCAGCGACTATCTTTTCATCCGAAGGCATTTCAGTATTGTAGACCCAATCATCTATTTCAGCTGATTTCTAACGGGCGGATCTTTTCTTGATCAAATTGAAACACACGGGTGAACTGCAAAGGACTGCCAGATAAGCCGCCTTGATTTGAATCCGTGAAGCAGCTGGAGATTATAGTGGAGATGCCCCTGCCTTTGAGATCTTTCCTTAAGGGTTTAGAAAAGGTTCACCAAGATTGGTCCTGGTTTTGTTTTCATTCCCGACAGTAATCGCTGACCCAAGTGTCCCTATGGCAATTCCAGGGCCCAAGGCAGATCCTCGGGCCGAAACAGTCCGAGATGAGCTAGTTTTTGCCGCCAGTCGTCGCGATGCCCTGGATAAAGGTCTTCTGAGCAAAGAAGAAGAGGACGATGATTGGAAGTGTGAAGACGATCGAGGCCGCCATCAACTGTGTCCACTGACCTCCGTAGGCGCTCATAAACTGCTGAAGCCCGTAAGCTAGGGTGTACTTGCTGGGGTCGTTGACGTAAATCAGAGGCCCCATAAAGTCGTTCCAGGTTCCTAGGAACTGAAATAGAGCGCAGGTTGCCAAAGCTGGCTTCGCCAAATGCAACGCAATCTGGACAAAGATTCTAAACTCACTCGCCCCATCTAAACGAGCAGATTCCGTGATGTCTTCGGGGATCGTTCTGAAGAATTGAGTTAAGAGGAAGATGTAGAAAGGCACCCCTACAAAGGCAGGGACAGTGAGAGGCAGGTAAGTGCCGTACCAACCCAGGCTCCTAAAGAGTTCGAAAACGGGGATCATGGTCACCTGGCCGGGAAGGGCCATGGTGGCAACCAGCACGCCGAACAAAACGGCTCGTCCTTTAAAGTCGATTCGGGCGAATCCGTAGGCCACGCAGGCACTTGATGCCACAGCCCCAAAGACGGTAATCACGCCTAGCAGCAAAGTGTTGCGAAGATAAATGTCAAAAGGAACTGTGGAGAGCGCCTTTGGATAATTGCTCCAGACAGGGGGATTAGGAATCAGGCTCAGAATGCTCTGAGCGGCAGAAGTTCCTGCATAAACCTGATCATCAGCCTTGAGCGAGGTGGAGAGCATCCACAGAAGGGGAAGTGCGGCCGGAATGCAGAGGAGCAGCAGCACAGCGTGGATGGAAAACTTCGATAACTTACTCATCGTAGCCCAGCCTCCTGCGACGCGCAATCTCTTCCTTCACTAGGTTCTGAACCCTTTCGAAGGCCTGTTTGGGCGTGATCTTTCCTCTCAGGGCGAGGTCTTCGGCTTTGTTGATCGTATCGTTGATAAAAACTTGGTAGGCAACAGGCGGCTGAGCTTGAATGTTCTCGCTCTTGATCGCTTCGACAAAGGTTCCGAACTGGGGATGCTTTCGGATGTAGTCCTTGTAGATGGGGGCGTTGGCCACCTTGTCATTGGGCGGCAGCCATCCACCCCAAACGTAAAACTCTGCGGCTGCAATCGGGTCGGTAAGGCCAGACCAGTACTTGATAAAGTCCCAAGCGCCTTCCTTCTGTTTCGCGCTCGTCGGAACAATCATAAAGTTGCCGCTTCCCAAACCTGCTCCTGGCCGGCCACCTTTAGGGGCAGGAATCAAGGCTGTTTTGTATTTCAGGTTCGGGGCGTATTTGGCAATCTGCTCCACCCGCCATGGTCCATCGACTGTGGCAGCAAAGGCTCCCCCGATAAAAGGCCAGCCGCCAGAGAAGGAGGATGTGTTGAGGCCTGACTGGAATCGGTTGATGGCATCGTAACCATCTCGTCCTCTCAACTCGACCAAAGCGGTCAAGGTTTCCAAGTTCTTTGGGTCATCTAATGAGAGGCGGTCGTTCTCAAAGTCATAAATTCCTCCCCCAAACAGAGCCGCAGTTTCGGCCCAACTGGCGGGGAGAAGACCAAGTCGAGTGATTTCTCCTGAACTGTCCCGCTTGGTCAGCTTTCCGCTGACTTCCACCATCTCTTCCCAGGTCTTAGGGAATTCTTTGATGCCTGCTTCTTCAAAAGCTTCCGGCAGATAAAAGACTCCCTTGACCTGCAGCCCAATAGGGAAGCCGTAGGTTCTGCCTTTGTATTGTCCGACCCTTTTGACGATGGGATAGGATTCCGTTTCAAAGAGCGTCCTTTCCTCTGGCGACATGAGGTCTTCAAAGGGCGTGAGGAGCCCACCTTCAGCCCAAGTGGGGATGACTGGGTTCCACTGAGCCATGACGTCAGGAGGATCGCCTCCCATCGCGCCGAGCAGAAACTTGGTATCGGCGCTGCCTGGCACCGATAGCGCGATGACTTCGTATTCGTCTTGGCTTTGGTTGTAGCGGTCAACAATTCGGTCGACCACCTCTTTCCATTCTGCCGACCACATGTGCCAAAACCGGACGGCGGTTCGGTTAGGGTACTTGCGCTCCGATGAATCTTTGGTTGACCTGACCGGCAGGGATAGAGCGATCAGGAAGTAAGCAAAAAGAGCCAGCCCACCCCATCGGGCAAGAGTCTTAATCTTAACTTCCATAGTGCACCCACCTTTTCTGAGTTCCGAAGAGGACCGCTGTTAGGGCAACAATGGCAAGGAATAGAACCCAAGCCATGGCGCTGGCATAGCCCATATCGGCATAGCGCCAGGCCCGGTCAAAGAGATACAAGGCGTAGAACCGAGTCGCATCTTCTGGACCCCCACCCGTCATGATGTAGGCCTGGGTGAAGTACTGAAGCGAGCCAATAACCCCCATTACTAGATTGAAAAAGATGACCGGCGTGAGCATGGGGAGGGTGATTTTCACTAGACGTTTAAAGGGCCCCGCTCCGTCAACAATGGCTGCTTCGTAAAGATAGGTCGGAATATCCTTGAGGCCGGCCAGGTAGATGACCATGGAGTTTCCGACTCCCCACAGGCCCATGAAAATCAGGCTCCACAGAGCCCACTTCGGGTCACCCAGCCATGCCGGACCCACCACTCCAAACTGCTTGAGCAGACCGTTCACCAGTCCGATTTGAGGGTTAAGCATCCAGAGAAAGATGGCGCTGGATGCGACCGTCGGCACAATTGAAGGGAGAAAGAAGACTGTTCGATAAACAGTAATTCCCCGGACATTCGCGTTCAGAAGAAGTGCGAGCCCGACCCCTGCGATGATGCCAAGAGGCACCGCGAAGATCGCGTACTTAACCGTTATCCAACAGGCGGTGCGAAAGGTTTCGTCTGTTGAAAAAAGGCTTTCATAGTTGGCGAATCCCACCCATTTGGGCGGGCGAACAATATCGTAGCGAGTGAAGCTAAGGTAAAGGCTTCGGGCAAAGGGCCAGAGAGTGAAGAGCAGAAAGCCGATGAGCCAAGGGGAGATAAAGGCATATCCCACCAGGCTTCGACGAGTGCTGGCCTTCACGGAACCCTCGTTAAGCGAAGCAGGGAACAATCAGTCGGTGCGAGAAGAAAACGAATGCTGCCTATGTGGGTCTCGGTCTTGCCCGACCAGAAGTCGCGGCCCTGCCAAGTTCCGGTCAAGCCAAGTCTGGCAAGGTCCACTCTATCAAGCTTTGTCCGCTTTTTGTCGAAGTTAAAGGCGGCGACATAGACGACATCGCGGCTCTCTTGATACACAAAAAGATCTCCTGCCTTCTCGCCGGTATCGCCGCGGACGGGGCGGAAAATTGGCGTTTTTTCTGCCAGTTTCAGAGCTTCTTTGTTCGCGAAGATCTTACGAACCCTTTCTCTCGCTTTTGGATTGGTGAGGTTGTCCCCCTGCAGCATCATTCCTCCGCCGATGACGGAGGCTGTGAACCGGGTTCTGGCTTCCGCTTCAGTAGTGGGGTCTTCATCTGCGGCCTGGTAAACACAGGCTGTGTCAGGGTCATTAAAGCGGTAGAGGTGCCTCATCGCCCACCAGCCGTAGTTCTGTGAGTTCAAAAAGTACTCACTCGCCCCGATGTTGCTGAAGACATCGCAGGAGATTCTTCTGCTGTGGCCGTAACCGTGAGGGAAGAGGGGAGCAATGCTGAGGCTGATGAAGAAGGTTTTTCCGATCTTCTTTTCGTCCAATTGGTCGACCAGATACTTCATGCCGAAGTTGTAAGCCTGAGTGCCAGTCGTGATTTGTGGATCATGGTGATCTCCCTCAAAGGCTCCGTGAGTGGTGAAGTCCAGCTTGATGAAAGCAAAACCCTGAGCAAGAAACTCTTTAATGTTCTCGTCAATCCTCTGCAGAGTTCCGGGATGGGTGGGGTCCAGGGGCCAGCCTCCGGAGTGCTTGGGCAGCAGATTTCCTTTCGAGTCTTTAAGCTGCAGGTCTCGGAACTTATAGCCACCGACCGTGTCCCAATCTGGCTCGCCCCAGTTGACAAAGGGAGTCCAGTAAATTCCAGCTTTCAGGCCAGAAGCATGAGCTTTCTTGACGAAAGCCACTCTTTGTTCTCGCGTGAAGTTATCCCAAAATGAATCGAGGTTAATGTAGGCGGTTCCGCCCGTTCTCAGCCAGGGCAGGTCGTCTCGCACAAATTCAAGTGCTGCATCTGCATCAGCTGGCTGCACCTTGGATTTGTGTCCTGACCAAGAATTCCAGCCGAAAGGAACTGGTCCCTTCCATTCAAGCGGGGGACGAACCTTGGCATTTAGCTCGGCATAGCGCTCCATGCCAAGCCGCCAATCTGTGTAGAGGCCCATGACGAAGCGGGGGGATTTGACTTCTGGCCCGGGCACCGTTCCGTGCACATCGTGGTCGTGAGTGAAGTCGCTGACCGCTCCTGCCTGGACCCTTAGGCCGCCGTTTCGCCAAAACCTGATGGCCGACTTCCAAGTGTCATGGTCGATGGAACCAACCACAAGCCCGCTTCTTGATACATCGTCATAGAGGGCCCCGACTTCATAGCTGCCAAGTTCACTGCCCTGACTTTCGCCGAATCCTTGACTGTTAAAGCGGAAATAGTTGTCGTTATCGTAAGGCACAAACAGCGACTGCAGAGGCCCTTGAGCCTTGAACTCAACCTTAGCTTCTGTCATCACAGGGATGAGAAGGTTGGTGCCCTTGGCAGTGGGATCCAAGAGAGTCATCTGAACGATCAGTTCTTGACGCGACCCGTAGAGCCAAAAAGTGTGGTGAAGTTCTGGCTGGCCAGCCTGCCAATGGCGAATAGTCACCTTGGTCGCCTTGCCCCATGAGTCTCTGACCGTTTCTGATGTGATCTCGTGATTCGCGAGATCGGAGCTTTTTAGAGTTCTTCCATCGGAGAGCGTGGTCTTGCCGAAGGCATTTATGACCTTCGCATTCTGCCCCCAGTTGAGGTCAAAACTTCCTGTGCTTTTCCTGACTGCCAGAGTGATCTGGTCATCACGAAAAGTGATTGAGTCAGGATCCTGAGAGATATTGACTGTGAGCATCAGGGGGAGCAAGGGGAGGAGCATGGCGGATCGGGCTTGACTGCTATCGTTGTGGAGCCATCAGGCTTTAGGGTCCACCAAAAAACCAAGAAATGAAGGCATGGTCTATCTGTGATTTCTGAGGAGCACTCCGCTGCCTTAACCGTCGTGCTTCACTGAAAGAGTTTAAGATCGCATGCCGGGTGATTCAGATAAAGCTGATGCCCTTGGCATGAACTGATCTGACTCACTTTGGATGTGTTCTAAGGCGTTGTGCCTTCTGCCCGCATGGGTGCGTTCATGGGAGGCGGCCCGCTGCCAGGCTGTTCCACCGCAATGTCATCCGGATTGAAGGATTCGCCTTCTGCCGTGCCGCAGCCTGTCAATGACAGGACTGCGGCCGCGGTGAAGAGCGCAAGGATGCTGCTCTGCTTGTTCATTACTTCCACTCGTTGAACTGACGCATCCAGAAGGTGACGGCCGGAGCACCGGGCCAGTTATTGCCAGGAACACGGGTCTTGTACATGCCGTATACGTCGTCGGCAAATGACTTGAAGCCATTCATCGACTTAACGTGGCCGTCAAAGAAGGAGAGAGCGACCTGCTTGTTGCCAACGCCGCGAGCATAGGTGACCTGGTTGTTGCCAGTTCCACACCAGTTCATGTCGCATCCGTAGGCAAAGTAGCGAGAGTAGATGTTGGGGTAAGGGGTTCTGGTTCCCATGATCATTGCCGTGCCGGCAATGTTTTCAAGAGCGTTGACCTGGCTTCCGCCGCCGCGAACATAGATGTTGGGGTCTCCATCCCAAGTGTAAGCTCTGTTCCAGATTCCTGCATCTTCACTTTCGACATCAGCGTCGCCAAGATTCTCGTTCTTACCTGCATCGCCGTTCAGAGCCCAAGCTCTTGGGAATCGGCTGCTGCTGTCACCACGATAGGTGTTGCCGCCATCGGTAAAGCTCGCCCAGTTGCCATCGTAAGTGGGTGCGCCAAAAATGCCGCCGTCACCCTGCTCGGCAGCGGTGTAAAAGCCGCCATCGTTCTTGGGCAGCTTGCCGCCGTTCTTGATGTAGGGGTAGATCGAATCCTTCCAAAGAAAGATTCTGTGCCTGGGCTGGCTCCAGTTAGCCTGATAGATCGGCATGAGAGCATCGTCGTAATCGCTTTGATAAATGATCACGCCGAGAGTCATGTTTTTGAGGTTCGTAACCTCTCCGGTTCTTTTTGCGGCGGCCTTGGCCTGGGCAAAGACAGGGAAGAGGATGGCAGCAAGAATGGCGATGATCGCAATAACGACCAAGAGTTCAATGAGTGTAAATGCTCTTTTCATGGGTGGTCTCTTCTTTGAGGAGGCTGACTCCCGCTTGGGAGCCCTTTCGAGCCCATGCCAGTTGGCGCGGTGGACTCTCGGATGATAAGTTCAGGAACTAAAATCTGCTGCTGAAGCGGCGCTGTGGGGTCATCCATCTGCGCGGCCAAAAACTGCCAAGCAAGCCGGCACATTTCGTCAATGGGCTGGCGGACAGTGGTGAGAGGAACGGGAGCGTGGGCCGTCTCTTCGATTCCGTTGAAGCCGAGGATTGCGACATCCTGTCCGACTTTGATTCCAAGCTGCTGAAAAACCAGGGAGGCAGTGACTGCCGCCTCGTCGTTCATGCAGACGATGGCTTCAGGCAGGTTATCGGATCTGACGAGATCTTCGATCGCCTCGCTGATGTGCTTGAAGCCGAAGGTTTCGACAGCGATCGTGTTCGCTTGAAGCCCAGCATTCTGCATGGCTGTTGCATAGCTTTCGTAACGAGGTCCAGAATTGACGAGATCTGAAGTCCAAGGAGCGAGATAGGAGATCTTTTTGCGGCCAGTCTCAAGCAGATGAGTCATTGCCAAATCTGCGCCAGCTCTGAGGTCCACTCCGACATAGCATTTGGATTCGGACCAGTAGGCTCCCATGCTGACAAAGGGCACCTGGGGTGCGATTCGGTCTGAATCACGGGCAAAGGCATCGACTGAAGCCGAAGTATCGAAAGCGATGATTCCATCAACCGGAATTCGCAGTGCCCGATCGAAGGTGTGGGCAAAGTTGTATTCCTCGTCAATGTCGGTGACGGCAGCGACAAATTCGGTCCCCCGCAGTAGAGACCTCATTGCATCAAGAACCTGGCCACGGTAGCAGGAGTACTCCAGACTCATCCAGAAGCCGATGATTCCGGTTTTGCCTTGGTTGAGGGCACGGGCTGACATGTTGGGCAAGTAGCCCAACGACCGAGCGGCTTCTAACACTCGCTCTCTGGTCTCAGGAAGGATTGCCAGATCCGTGCGTCCACTAAGGACCCGCGACACTGTTGCGCCGCTGATGTTTGCCGCCTTTGCGACATCGTCCCTCGTTGGACGGCGTGGATGAACACGCGTTCTGTACACGTGTTCATTGTAACACGACCCAGCAGGAATCTTCATTCTTCTCCTGAAAATTCGAAGAAATTAGTGGGGGAGGATTTCGAAGACCCTGCTGCCGAAGGTGCCTAGTTCATCTATGGCAAGGCCGGTGGCGAGGAGTTCTTGGCCTGAAAAGACCCCAAGATCACGGTCGTCATCCAAGCGGTTGATCTCTCGGACCTGGTAGCTGGCTTCTGGGTCCAAAGCCCTCAGCGAGAGGTTCTGGCTCGGCGCGCCATCTGTGGCATAGGCAAAGACGACGCTTCGATTTTCGTGAATCAGCTGCAGTGCCGTTCTCGGGCCAGAGTAGGGCGATTCTAATCTGTACAGATCGCCCTTCTGGATAATCTGTTGAATCCCTTTGTAAGTTTGAATAGCCTTCTTTGCGAAAGCCTGCTCTTCCGGTGTGAGCTTTTCGGCATCGACGTCCATGCCAAGTCGGCCGCTCATGGCGACATCAAAGGCAAACTTAAAGGGCCGCTCTCCCATCTTGGTGACGTGGGCAGCCGTGGCGATGGCCGGCATAAAGTAGGAGAAGCCCCACTGGATAAAAATCCTGCGGCAGGGGTCAGTCATGTCACTCGGCCAGACTTCGTGAGCAAAGCTGAGGGCGGCGTAGTCAACGCGGCCTCCGCCTCCAGAGCACATCATGATTTCGACATCTGGATGAGCGGTCTTGACCCTTGCCATCACCTCATAGAGACCATGAACGTAGTCCACCTGCAGGTGGGTTTGGTTTTTTGCTGAAAGGTAGGTTGAACCTGTCTGGGTGAGGTACCGGTTGCAGTCCCACTTGACATAAGAGATGCCGGGAGTCTCGATAAGTGCCGAATCGAGCACCTTGAAGACGAACTCTCTGACTTCAGGATTGCTGAGGTCGAGTGTCAGCTGATTCCGTTGGAGTTCCAGTTCTCGGCCGGGCTGCTTGATGACCCAATCTGGATGCTCTTCAAAAAGTGCGCTTTTGGGGTTGACCATTTCTGGTTCAAACCAAAGACCAAAGCGAAGACCTTTTTCTTGGGCCACGTCAGCCAGGATTCCGATGCCGTTTGGCAGCTTCTCGTCATTCGGTTCCCAATCGCCCAAGCCTTGGTGGTCGCCGCTGCGGGGGTGCTTGTTGGCAAACCAGCCGTCATCCAGCAGAAAGAGCTCCATTCCCAGAGCCTTTGCACCATCGAACAGCGAGATAACCTTGGCCTCATCGAAGTCGAAGTAGGTGGCTTCCCAGTTGTTTAGAAGAATCGCTCTTTCTGCGTTTCCTTCACGCAGAACCTCGTTTCGGACATATCTATGGAGGTTTCTGGTCAGGTCGCCGGTCCCCGTGGCGCACCATGCCCAAGTTATCTTGGGGGTTGAAAAGACCTCGCCAGCAGGGAGGTTGATAGCGGAGCCAAAGGGGTTGATGCCTGCGATCAGCCGCACAGAATTCTTTGGCAGCTTTTCGGCAGAGAACTTAAAGCTGCCAGACCACCAAAGCGACCCGGCGAGGACTTCGCCAGATTCTTCCTGAGCTGGCCCTTTGCTGACAAGCATCCAGGGAGCAGTGAACTGGTGAGCCCTGACTCCGAGCTTGGAATCAATAATCTTGATTCCCCGGTTGAGGGGCTCTTCGACCATGTGAGCCTCGTCGGCCCAATCTCCGCAGAACTGGGTGAGATGAAAGCTACCTTCTCCGAGGTCGAGTGAGGAAGAGGCGAAGGCTTCCAGGGTCACTTCACCAGGTTCATTGTGCTGAATCTCCGTCCAAGCTTCGATGAGGTTGTAAGCAGGGAATGCCTGAAACTTGAGCTTGACGAAAAAGGCATAGAGAGGGTCGAAAAGGTGGATGGTGGTGAGATGGCCTTCCTGCTCGATCGCTTCCACTCGCAAATCTGTTGATCGGTTGCCATCATGGTGGATGACGGATAGGGCTGGTTCAAAAACCCATCCATCGCCGCTTGGAGGATAGGCCCAACCGTCGGTGCCAGGAGCCGAATTCCAGACGCCACAGGAAAGGATTAAGAGCCGTCCAGACTCATCAGTTTTGAACTGAAGCTCAAAATCCCCAGCCTTAATTTTGATCGACGTATCGGCAATCGAAATCAACTTGCTGGACCTCGATTCGGCGGAGTTTTGACCGCTTGCGGAGGGCGTTGAGCTTGGCATGGCAGCCTGAGTCTACCGATGAACGCCTGTACATGCAGGTCCCGCCCAGACTTGAGCAGGAGGCAGACTTTTGCTGCATTTGTGCAGATCTATCGCTGTTTGGCCGGCAGATACATCTAGTCGAGATCAGATCAATGAGGCAAGGGAAGAGTGAGAGTCACCTCAACTGAATCTCCCAGTTGAACCCCTTCTGCTCTTTGAACATGAACCTTCACCGGCACAAGGTAAATGCCCTGTCTGGGGAAAAGCGAGGTGGTGAAGGTGGTTTCCCCGATGCGCGCTGTGACTGGAATGCAGCCCCAGCCATAGGTGAGCCTCGAGGAGATTGACTTGATATCAGCCGAGATATCTTCTGGAATGGGCACGAAGACGAAGGGCGCTGGACCGCGCCATTCAATGGTCTCCGCAGAAAAGACAATCTCCATAGATCCGCTTGAAGCTCAGCTTAGGGATTAGTATTCGTCTGCCTTTCGTGAAGAATGCTGAGCATCACTGCCTGGCCGAAATGATAGCTTTCATGCTGAACAACATGGGCTAAAACCCACCGGAACGTTCTTTCGCCTTCACGGCCGGGCACGATAAGAGCAGGGTCAGGGTACTGCTTAACCGCTTCCAAGGTCTGCTGCCTCACCTGGGCCATCAGATCGACATACCAAGACCAAGGCTTTGCATGGGGAGTCGGCCAGATTCCTTCATCAACATCCCTCAGTCCATCCATGAAAAGGGCTCTTTGTTCTTCTGTCTTTGGAATGCCAAGGCAGTAGGTCTGCAGCCAGGTTACTTCGACACTTGCGAGGTGGAGAACTTGGCCCCCAATGCTGCTGCCATTGGGCCAAGGCTGCCAGACAATCGCCTCCTCGCTCGGCTCGCCGATCTCAGCCAGCCATTCTTCAGTTCCATCCTGCAGGGCGGCTAGAAGGGCGGCATAAGTTGGATGGTAGCCTTCGGGTGGAACAGCATCTCGGTTCGGCATGGCAGTGGAGAAGATTCTACTACTATTGCCCGAAAATTGCACTCTTTGCCCGAGGATTTCTACTGAAATCTACCTGCCCTTCAGGCAGAGAGCCTAGTAGGGAAGGGGATCTTTGCCTAATGTCAGATCAATCAGGCGGCGGCAGAGATGCAGGATGTGCTGCCTTTGATGCTCCGTTTGAACTGCCTTGGCTTTTAAGGCCTGCAGCATCATGGACGCCATTCGATCGTATTCCTGCAGAAGCTGTTGATGGCTGAATCCGCCTTTTCTGATGCGAAAAGCCTCGACCAGCCGAGGCTGGTTTACATGAATCTTTCTTGTCCTATTGAGCAGAGGTAGGAGATCCGACTGCTTATTTGTTTCGATTGTTGGGGTATTGCCAAGTACGTTTCGGAGGGCTAGAGCAGAGAGGCTTGTGGATTTCGCTATGTAAAGGTGATCATAGGGCTTATCGAGCATCATGTAATCCCCAATTACGTAAGAGCTTTTGGTGATGTTGGCTATAAGAAGCTGAAGATCCTGAAGATCTTTCGAGTTCGATCTGCCTGCAATGACTTTCTCGTTGGCTGCTGTTTGTGCCCAGCTAAATCTTCTTTCGGCTTCTTCCAGCAGCTCGACAGAGTTTCCATTCTCTCTCAGGTTTTTCTGAATCCACGCCTTATGCCCCATAGTCACAATCTGCCGATCACTTAGGCTGTTCCCAAGTTTCTGATTTGAACCGCAGATCAAGGCTGCACTGCTTAGGCACACCAACACGAAACTCGAAAGATTCATCATGCGGCTCATCTCCTCATCTAAACTACGGACGCTTTATAAACCGGCCCTGCTGCCTTTTGTTCTGTCAGGTTAGGTTGATATGGCTTGCAGATAGGTCTAAACTGGCCCTGTGAAGCCATACCATGTCTGGGCTCTGCTTTCGGCGTTTTTTGCCGGATTGACGGCAATTCTGGCCAAGAAAGGGATCGAATCTGTTCCTTCAAATTTGGCTGTGGCCATCAGAGTGGCTGTTGTTTTTGTGATGGCTGTCGCAATCGCAGCTGCGGCTAAGGAGACAAAAATCGACGAAGTCGAGGGGAAGGCTTGGCTTTTCCTGACCTTGTCTGGAGTCGCAACTGGGGCTTCTTGGCTCTGCTATTTTAAAGCCCTCTCCTTGGGGCCAGTGTCTGCAGTGGCTCCAATCGACAAGCTTAGCTTTGTCATTGCGATGATTTTGGGAATCCTGATTTTTCAGGAGAAGCTGACTTGGAACCTTGGAATCGGAGGCGCCTTGATTCTTATCGGAGTCCTGGTGACAGTTTGGAAGTAGATGATTCTTGCCTCCCTATCGGTGCTGATCCAACAGAATCACATTGCCATCAGGGTCAACAAGGGTCGCTGAGGCTGGACCAGAGGTCGATTCATCCGCCTCGCTTGTAAGAGTGACGCCCGATGCCTTCAAATGCTTTTGAATCTCTCTCACATCAGTAAAGTCATCCAAGTTGGTGGCGCTGCTGTCCCATCCTGGATTGAAGGTGAGAATGTTGGATTCAAACATCCCTTCAAAAAGCCCGATGACCGTCTCGCCATTTTTCAAGATAAGCCACTTCTGTTCAATGTCACCATGAAACTGAACAAAGCCGAGCTTCTGATAGAAATCGAATGAAGTCTGAATGTCCTTGACCGCGAGGCTTACAGAAAATGCTCCAAGCTGCATAGTTGTTAGCTACTCTATCACGAACTCGTTTCAAACCGTGCTCTACTTCTTGCAAAATTTCTGGAAGCAGAGAATCGTCATCTTCGGTGGCGACGACTGTTTCAACGGTCAAGGACTGTTCGGTCCTTAACCGTAGGTTGGCTTCTGCGGCCAGCCGTCCGGGGAATCTTCAAAGTTCTCCTGCCTGCCGTAAGGGGTCAAGTCCAGCAGACGATAGGAATCACAGATGGCTTCGCCTCCTCTGCCAAAAGTCGAATAGGTGTGGAAAATCTCCTCTCCAATTCTAAAAAAGACACTGGCTCCAGCAGTTTCTTCAATATCATCTTTTAAGTTCAACCGCTGGACTGATTCTTCGTGGCTTTTGTAGTTGAACATGACCGGCCCCCGAGAGACATCGAGAGACACATGAAAGTCGAAGTTGAAGTCTGAGCCAAAAGATGAGTACCAGGGCCAGTTCCAGCCCTTCTCTCTTTGATAATCGAGCAGCTTGGGTAAAAGGGCACGAGACACGAGGGCGAAGCTCGTATCCCTTTCTCCCAGCGCAGAGAGGTCACCCAGAGCATCAACCCAGCCAGTACAGCCTGGGCACCTGTAAGATTAACATTGTTGGGGAAGAGCCTGGTTTGACGCTTCGTGGCACCAGAGTGAAAGACTCGCAAGTGAGATAGCGTGCAGGCTCTCTTCAGCTCCAAGGCTAGAACGGTATCAAGGGAGCCCCGGCCACTACCAGGGCGTC
>CALRMU020000002.1:0-967630 GCA_943369295.1 Synechococcus sp. UW140
TGGTCTTTGGCAAAGAAGCACAGATCCAGGGTGTCTTTAGAAACATCGACCCCGACGTTCAGGTGTAGACTTGACATGTTGAATATCCACTGGGGCCTTCCAGCTCCAGCTTCAACTTGTTAAACGGGACGCCCTGGTAGTGGCCGGGGCTCCCTTGATACCGTTCTAGCCTTGGAGCTGAAGAGAGCCTGCACGCTATCTCGATTGCGAGTCTTTCACTCTGGTGCCCCGAAGCGTCAAACCAGGCTCTTCCCCAACAATGTTAATCTTACAGGTGCCCCGATCCCATCCGTGAGGGACGAGCGGTGGGTCGGGAATGGACGAGTTTGACGTGTGCTTTCCTGGCTCAGCGAAGCTGAACCAGGCCACGAGCTGCTTCGGACTAGAGAGGTTTTCCGTTCACGACCTAGTCCTCGCAGGCTCGGACAAAAGCGTGCCACCCGAGCTTAGAAGCTCCATGCAGGGCCTTCTCGTTCGTGGGTTTCACCCACGCCACCCACACCTGAGCTTCTTTTCACAAACTCAAAATCAATTCTGAAGTCTGGGTGGCAGGGGCAGCGCCCCTAAACATATCCATCAGGAATAAGTCAAAACAGCTTCAATTCCCTCATTGGGGTGGCCGTGGATGGCCCGAAGGGCAGCCGCGGGTCAAGGTGAATTGATGCTGCTCTTCTGACGAGATAGTGGGTGCCCCGATCCCATCCGTGAGGGACGAGCGGTGGGTCGGGAATGGACGAGTTTGACGTGGGCTTTCCTGGCTCAGCGAAGCTGAACCAGGCCACGAGCTGCTTCGGACTAGAGAGGTTTTCCGTTCACGACCTAGTCCTCGCAGGCTCGGACAAGGATCGTGGCACCCGGGCAAAGTGGTGTTTTGTAGTGCTGCTTGGTTCGTGGGTTTCACCCACGCCACCCACACCTGAGCTTCTTTTCACAAACTCAAGATCAATTCTCAAGTCTGGGTGGCAGGGGCAGCGCCCCTGAACAGATTCATCAGGAATGAGTAAAAACAGCTTCAACCTCTACAAGGGGCGGTCGTGGATGGCCCGAAGGGCAGCCGCGGGTCAAGGTGAAGATCAAGACTCACCCCCGATTTCTCGATGAGTCCAAACGACTTTGCCCACTTCATCGAGGGCGACGAGCAGCCGCTCATCAGGGCAAGTCGGGATGAGGTGGTCAACAAAAGGGCCGCAGCTGTGCAGAAAGATGACTATCTTCTTCACCCCGCTGGCGTTCTTTTGGGCGAGCTTGCTCTCACTCTGAATAAGGTCCGGATCATCCTGAAGGTGATCTGGAGTGCGTGCCCAACCAGAAATCTCAGAGAAGGAACGACCAGGAACCGCTTCCTTCAACAGCCGATTTTGAAAGCTATTCCAAGCGTTTATCTTGCCGACTTGGCGGCTGTGGGCCACGACTAGAGGAAAGAAGAACCACGCGAAGAGAGCGACAAAGAAGATCACAAAAGCGGCAGTGATCCTGGCCGCGATCTTCTCTCGGGGCCCCAGCTCCGGAGATTCTTTCCATCTTTCATACAGGCGATGTATCACTCTCATACTTCTCTTTAACTGGTAACTTTATTCTATGGCCGGGCAGTTCCCACAGGGGATAAACTCCAGTCGCCTCCTAGCGACCCGAGTGGCCAGCAAGTAGACTGGAAGCAACATGAAGGGCAGGCTGCTCTGGATTACAATTCCTGCCTCCCTCCTCATTATTGGGGCGGGATGGCTGATTTCCACGCCCGCAGGATTCGTGCGGCCCGATTCGGCCAACATCGTGGATGTCCCCCGTCACCCTGTGACCGAGGAGATGTGGGATAAGGCGATGGCCAGGGGCGGGGTTGACGCCCAGGAAATCCGCCTCAGAACCTCCGACGGAGAACCTTTCAGCCTCTTCGAACAGCTCAAAAAGGGCCCGGTTGTGCTGGTAGCGACCAAAGATGGCTGCCCTTGCAGCATTGAATCTCAGCCCTTTTTTAACCAGATTCAAGAGCTTTACAAGGGAGAAGTCACTTTTGTCGGACTGATTGATGCCGATCTTCCGATTGCTCAGCTTTACAAAAGCGGCCACCAGGTGCCCTATCCCATTGTCAGTTCGACGGTCAAGGATCCATTTCTTGCCTATCGCTTTAAGCAGTCGGTGAACCTGGCCCTGATTGGCAAAGACAAGAAGATCAAAAGGGTCTGGCCTGGCTATTCGGCTTCAATGCTCTTGACCCTCAACCAAGCCATCGCGGATGAGCTTAAGGTTACGGCCAAGGCGATGACCTTGGAGAACGCCCCGACCAACATGACCACGGGCTGCTACTTTTTTGAAGACGACCCCGAAATGAAGGCTCTTTAGCCTCCCAGGAGAAAACCCATGATCCTCGATCCTTCTGAATCTCTGCTGCTTGTGGTGGATATGCAGCCCACCTTTATGGCGCCTATTCACAGAATTCAATCGGTTCAGGATAGAGTTCTGTTTTTGGTCAAGGCAGCCCAGCTTTTGGGAGTTCCTGTGCTGCACACAGAGCAGTATCCCGAGCGAATGGGGGGCACCGAAGAGACGATTCAGGCCGCTATCGGTCAGCCAGGAATCGGCAAGATGGCCTTCTCCTGCATGGGAGAGCCCAAGCTGGTTGAAGCCTTTGAAAAGCTGGGCAAGACTCAGGTCATTCTCTGCGGGATTGAAACTCACATCTGTGTAAACCAGACTGCCCACGATTTAATGGAAGAGGATGTTGAGGTGGTCTTGGCTTCCGATGCGATCTCGGCCCGGAGCGCCATGATGCACCAGATCGGAATGTCCAGGCTCAAAGAGCTGGGCTGCACCTCGGCTCATTCCGAATCGATTCTTTACGAATGGCTCGAAACGGCCAGTCATCCCAGCTTCAAGCAGGCTCTCAGCTTGGTTAAAGAACACCCAGCCGAGTAAGGTTTTGGATCAACGATGAGCGATGCCCCCTTGGCAGATAGGCTGAGGCCAAAAACCTTGGCCGAAGTTGTTGGGCAAAGCCATTTGGTGGGTCCGGGCAAAGCTCTGACCCTGATGGTCGAAAAGAACAAGCTGCCCTCGTTGATTCTGTGGGGTCCACCCGGGGTTGGAAAAACCACCTTGGCCCGCTTAATAGCAAAAGAATCTGGCCGTGCCTTTTTTGAGCTCAGTGCTGTTTCGGCCGGCAAAGATGACATGCGCCGCGTCATCGAAGCGGCGAAGCCGAGCAAGATCGACCTCTTTAACGCTCCCCGAGAAGACGACAAGCCGCCGATTCTCTTTCTGGATGAGATTCACCGGTTTAACAAGGCGCAGCAGGATTTTCTGCTTCCTCATGTTGAGGCGGGAGTCATTACCCTCATTGGAGCCACCACCGAAAACCCAAGTTTTGAGGTTGTTCCTGCCCTGCTCAGCCGGGCTCGCGTACTGACACTTAAGGCATTAACTCACCAAGAAATGGTGATGATTCTTGGCCGTGGCGCAGAGCTATTAGGAGTCGCTGCCGACGAAGAGGCGCTGGATTTTCTGGCCAAATTCAGCGATGGCGATGCCCGCATGGGGCTGAACTCTTTAGAAGAGGCGGCGAGTCTGCTTGCTTCTCCCCTCACTCTGCAGGGGATTCAAGATGCCTTCTCCAGCCGAGCTCTCAGGTTTGATAAAGGGGGCGAGGAGCACTACAACACAATCAGCGCCTTTATCAAAAGCATGAGGGCCAGCGATCCTGATGCAGCTCTTTACTATCTTGGCCGGATGCTGGAAGGGGGTCAAGACCCCAAATTCATCGCCCGGCGCATGGTGGTTTTTGCGAGTGAAGATGTTGGCTTGGCTTCTCCGACGGCCCTGCGCGTGGCATTGGATGTCTTTCGTGCCTGCGAAATCATCGGACTGCCCGAATGTGCCATCAACCTCTCTCATGGGGTCTGTCTTCTTGCTCTTAGCCCAAAAAGCCGGGCGAGCTACGATGCTCTTGGGGCTGCCATGGAAGATGCTAAGAAGGGATCTTTCGGGGTTCCTATGAAGCTTCGCAATGCTCCGACCAAGCTGATGAAAGAGATGGGCTACGGGAAGAACGAATCTGGCAGCGATCATCTCTTCCCAGAAGAGATTGGGGGCAAGAGGTATCTGGATTGGGTGCCTCCGGTGAGGCGAGCGAAGCCTGAGAGCTAGGCAGCCTTGCTCTTCTCATCCAGAGGAGCCGGATTCTCTGCCCGATCACGAGCCTTGGCGATAAGATCCTTGACCGAGGTCACTTCATCTGGTGCGGTGGAATAGCCCACCTGAAGCTGCATGGCCGAATTTCGTCCGATCCTCATCTCCAGCCAAGGACGAACCCTATTTTCAAGTCGTTCTTTGGCTCGGGCAGCGGTCATGCCGGTAGCGGGGAGAATGACTCCGAAGCCATTGGTGCCAAGTCTGCAGACAATATCCAGGGCACGGACGCCAGTTTTAAGCAGGTCGCCCATATCAGCCAGCAGCTCGACTGCGGCCTGGGCGCCATAGAACTGCTTGTAGGTGTTCATGCCCTTAAGCTCAAGAACGACCAGCGATACAACGCCATCTGTTCCCGAAACTCGGTGAACTTCTTCACCTAATCGGCTGCGAAGATAGGCTTCGCTGTAAAGACCTGTTGTTGAATCCAGAACCTGCTCGTCATTGACGGCTTCTGCCTGCATTTCCTGCGCTTCCTGCGTGCTGAGAATCGCACGGAGCTTGCTGTGGCACTGCCTGAGGATGTGTGAAACGTAGTTGCAGCTGATGCCCAGCTTGTTGGCAATCTCGGTTTGGTTTAAAGATTCAAAGTGGAAGAGGACCAGAACTTCCTGCTCTAGTTCGCGGAGCTGAGAGATAGCGTGCTGAAGCACCATTTTCTCTTCCATGCTCACAGAATCGTTGTTGATGATGCTGCCGTCGATGCGGTCGAGATCGCTCTCAGAATCCTCATCGTCGCCAGGCGTGGCATCCAGACTTGCGACCTTCATGAGATCCAGGGTCGCCATGGCATCCCGAATAGCATCTTCGCCGACCCCTGTTGCCAGGGCGATCTCTTCGTAGGTGGGGACTCTGCCCAGTTCGCCTTGGAGTCTGGCTGCGGCTCTTTGAGCTTTGTGCCTTAGTTCCTGCAGCCAGGCCGGGTGCCGAATGGTGCCTGTCTTGTCGCGCAGATAGTGCTTTATCTCGCCCAGAACCAGATGGGTGGCGTAGGTGTTGAACCTGACTCCCGCATCGGGATCGAACTTGTTCAGGGCATTAAGCAGGCCAATGTAGCCCACCTGAACGAGGTCGTCAAGAGGTTCGATTCCGGCGAACTTTCTGGCCAGACGCTCGACCATGCCCGAGTACTGAAGGGTGATGAGATCCTTCAGGGCCGGGTCAGGGTGCCTCATGTACTCAGCGACAAGAGCCTCTGGATCTTGTCGATGAGTCTGGGCGGAGTCGAGCATTTACTTAACCTCTAGATGAACTTGCTTTGTTACTTAACGCTGTTGACAATGGTGAAGATTGGGGTCATGACGCTGACTGCGATGAATCCGACAACCACACCAAGGAAGATGATGAGAAGGGGCTCGATCATTGATGTGAGGCCCTTGACGGTGGACTCAACTTCGGCGTCATAGAAGTCGCCGACCTTGATCATCATTTCAGAGAGTCGTCCTGATTCTTCGCCAACATCGATCATGTGGGTGACCATGGTCGGGAAGAGTCCGCTGGCGGCCAGAGGCACGCTGAGCTTGTTTCCTTCTCTAATCGAAAGTCGGGTCGTATCAATCGCGCTGGCCAAGACGGCGTTGCCAAGGGTTTCTCCCACGATTTCGAGGCTGCGCATGATGGGCACGCCTGAGTTGATGAGGGTGCCGAAGGTGCGGCAGAAGCGAGCGACGCTCATCTTCAATGTCAGTTCGCCAACGATAGGGAACTTGAGCTTGAAGAAGTCGAGCTGGTAGCGGCCACGAGGCGTGTTGCCCCACATTTTGATGCCGAACAGGAAGGCGACTAGACCGAGGATGATAAGCCACCAAGAAGAGGCCATAAAGTCTCCGATGCCGAAGAGAATCGCCGTCATCGTCGGCATTTCTGCGTTCATGCCGTTGAAGATCTCTTTGAACTTGGGCAGAACAAAAGCGAAGAGGACGAAGAGCATGACCTGGGAGAAGCAGAGGACGAGGACGGGATACATCATCGCCGATTTGATCTTGCCTCTCACTTCATTTTCATACTCAAGGAACCCGGCCAGTCGGTCGAGGATGATATCCAAGATGCCGCCGAGTTCGGCCGCGCGGATCATGTTGACGTAAAGCTTGTTGAAGGCAGCGGGGTGCTTGGCCAGGGCTTCGTTAAGGGCCAAACCTGCCTTGACGTCCTGAGAAATAGCTTCGAGAGCCGGCTTAAGGACGGGATCCTTGGTCTGGCTCATCAAGATTTCCAGACAGCGAAGGATGGGAATGCCAGCATCGATCATGGTGGCGAACTGGCGGGAGAAGATAACCAGCGCCTTCGGCTTCATCTTCACCTTGCCGATGGTGATGGGGCCAGACTTGCGGGCGGCTTTGATCTCGACGACCTGCATCGAGTTCTCCCTAAGCCGGTTCATAACCAGGGCTTCGTTATCCGCCTCCATCGTGGCCTTCACGGTTTTTCCGCTGGCGTCGATGGCGGTGTATGCAAAGTGTGGCATGGTGTCTTCCGCTGCTTCTTTTCTCTATCGAGAGTAAGCCTCACGATTGATTGTCGGAAGACCTCTGCCCCGCTCTACACCCCTTCTTAGGAAAATCACCTGAGAGTCACAAACCTAGCAGGTCTACTGGTGACTCTCAGGTTCAAATCGGGCATCACACCTGCAAAATTCGGCAGCTTTTTGACCTTGTTTCACAGACTTCCTTCATCGCATTAGACTTCAATGATGAAAGAATAAAATTCTCATCATTCTTCTCGTTATTCACGGAAGTAATCGCTTCTTTGTGAACCATCAAAACGGCCAGATTTAAGGCAGCAGGCACGTAAAGCGCCTCCCGCTTCCGCAGGGGCAGGGATCGTTTCTCCCCAGTTTTTCTTCAAGTGCTTTGTCGCCATGGACAACCTGAGGGCCACGCTTGACATTGGCTTCTGAAGGGTAGCCCCTTCGGCGCTTGCTTATGACCTCAAAAGCAGAGCTGGTCGAGGTCGGCAAATTCTTCGCTGATTTCAGTGTGGTTTTTCACGATAGACCTCCATTTTTGGGAAGTGTCGGTTATACCAGAGCGGGCTTTTTTGAGGAAGCGCGGCTCTGTTTGATCTCTCCTTATTGGCACTTAAGGGGTCTAAACACCAATAAGGAATGTCAAAATGGTCCTTTGCTGCCATCAGGTGCCAATAAGGAAGCCCAAAACGCCTGACGCAGCTAAAGCCGGGCCAGAGTTCGCAGGACCGAGGCGGAGCCAATCATCTCCCGCTTATCCGGCCCAGACCTTCTATCCCATCGGCTTCCGTAGAGACCCTTCTCATCTCTCAGATAGATAAGCTGCTTGAGCAGAATCTTCCGGTCCTCAAGTGAAGCTAGGTTGTAATCCAGCCCAACATCGACCAAGAGATGGGCGAATCGGCCGTTTTTCTTGAACCCCACTCTCCAGTTTTAGGCAGGCTGCTGACTGACCTCGGCTTTCTCCCTTCCCTCTACACAGCGCCTCCGATCGTGATCTCAGCAGTCTCGATCTGCTGCAACGGATTAAACGACCACGAAAAGGGCTAAGTCCGTGCTCACCTGTCCATTCAAGCCATATATGAACGAAAATTGTGAGTGAATCAAGGCCGAACAAGCTCTGCTTAGGGTAAATCGGTGAGATGTCCGCTCCGGCTTCCGATGACGTGACCCGGAAACGTGTTACCAAAACCCTCCTTTCGCTGGGGGCGGGGCTGGTGATGTTCTTTCTTTGTCGAGGTCTGCCGGATAACCAGGCGCATGTGGCGGGGGTTTTTACCACCGTGGTCTGCTTGTGGATCATGGAGGTTTATCCCCTTGCCGTCACAGCGCTCTTTGCCCCGGCTCTGCTTGTGTTGGTGGGGCAGGTTGATGGCAAGGCGGCCTTTGCTCCCTTTGGCAACGAGATTCTTTTTCTCTTTGTCGGCAGCTTTACCTTGGCGAAAGCCTTTGAGATACATGGCCTGCATGAGAGGGTGGCCCAGTGGCTTTTGAACCGAAAAGCGGTGACCAAATCTCCCGGTTCGCTGCTTTTGGGGGTGGGAGGTTTGTGTCTGGTCCTCTCTTTGTTTATCAGCAACACGGCCGTGACAATCATGATGCTGCCCATTGCTTTACGGCTTCTTGAAAGGATCGGCAGCGAATCGGCAAAGACTGGGCTTGGTGCAGCCCTGATGCTGATGCTGACTTGGGCTTCAAGCTTTGCTGTTGGAACACCGGTAGCAACGCCCCCAAACCTCATTGGCTTGGGGCTGATTCAAGAAGCCACCAAGGTAGAGATCGGATTTGGCCAATGGATGCTGTTTGCCATGCCAATTTCGATACTCATGCTCGTCTTGGGCTGGATCGTTCTTCGCATCATGTTTCTGCGGAATCCTGAGCTCAAAAACCTAAACTTAAGTCAGGCAGTGGGGCCAGTTGAACCTTTGACTGGCGGCGGCAAAGCCGTTCTCGTGATCTTTTTCATTACGCTAACCCTCTGGATTTGCCCTGATATGTTTATGCTGCTCTTGGGGCCAGACCACGCCTTGACTCAGATTTTTGGCAAGAACTTTACACCTGCGGCTGTGGCATTGCTGGCTATGATTCTCTGCTACGCCCTGCCAGCTTATGAGGCCGAAGGGGGCAGGGTTTTGACCTGGAAGGCAGGCAAGGAGATTTCTTGGTCAACCGTCATGCTCTTTGGCGGAGGATTGGCCATGGGCAAGGCGATGTTCGATTCTGGCTTGGCCGCCACTTTGGGCCAGAGCTTGGTGAAGATCACCGGAGCCAACACGGTTTTTGCGATTCTGATTATCAGCGTTCTGGCCGTCGTGTTTGTCAGCGAGCTGGCCAGCAACACGGCCGCAGTTTCGACTTTGGTTCCGGTGGTGATTGGCATCTGCCAGGCTGCCGATGTAAACCCTCTTGCTCCTGCACTGGCGGCGACAATTGCTGGATCATTAGGCTTCATGCTTCCGGTCAGTACGGCTCCGAACGCTATTGTTTACAGTTCAGGGCTGGTGAGTTCTCGGCAAATGATCAAATCTGGTGTGGTGGTTGATGTGATCGGAATCTTCGTCGTGATCGGGGTTTTGTGGCTGATTCTTCCTATGATGGGGTTGATGTAGGGTGCCCCGATGCATCTGCGCGGGAAGCGAGCAGTGCGTCGGGATTGATATGTTTTGAGCCCAGCTGTTCCGGCCCGACAGCAAGCTGATCGGGCCGGGCACCCCACTTGTCACCTACTTGCAGGAAGAGTTTTGAGGGTGACCCGATTCTAGTCAAGAAGCGGTCACCGTCATTTTCTAATCCTTGAAGACACGAATCTCGTGAACTCGCGCGATGGTAGGGGGGAACTGCTTTGTGCCAGTGACAGTGACCCGAATGTAATGGGCAGAAGTCGTGCTGAAGCGATGGAGGTTCCCGGCAGCTGTGGGAGCCTCGGTGAGGCCTGCTGCATCGACCAAAGGCTTCCAAGCAGCTCCATCCTGACTCGTTTCGATCTGGTACTGAATCGCACCTCCGGAGGCCCAGAATGGCACCAGCTCAATGCGATTGAACTCAACCGACTTGCCGAAGCTGAGGGTGAAAGAGGCAGGAATGGGATAGCTGATCCAGAAGGAGCTGACCTCATCCGCGACACCATCAGTCAAGAGATTGGCTGAGAACTGCGGGTCGTGAGAGCCGTTCGAGACGACGTTTGCCCCCATGGCGAGGTTGGGAATCACCTTGACCTTGGCCATCTTGAGAAACTTGGTTTCTCCGACGGGTCTCTGATCAGCAAAGGCCTGAATCGTTACGATGGAGCTGCTGGTGATTTCGACGCCATCCTCTTTGATGTCTGCCGCTTTAGGAATCTCTCCATCTGTACGATAGGCAAACTGGATTTCTGGGCTCGCCAAGGCTGCGATATGGGCCTTCTCCTCAAACTGCAGTTCGTTTTCTTTTCTAGAACCACGAATGACAAGAGGAAAGCCAAAGGTAGTGTCCTTAATGTGTTCTAGAACTCTATTGCTTCTCTTTAGAAAATCAGTAAAATCTGTTTCACCTTCTTTGTTCCATAGCCTTGAACCAAAGGCGGCGATTCTATGGGGCAGAGTCGTATGAGCGTTCCACTCATGGCCTTCCCACCAAGACATGACAGCGCCTTCCATCTTGCCGTCCTTAGGGAGGTTAAGGGTTCTGCGATTATTGCCAGACCAATTGACCAGATCGAACACGAATGGATCGAACTGATACATTTTGGTCAAGGGAACTAAGGTGAAGGAATCGTAAGGATAGTGGTTAACCACGTAAAGAGGGTCCCACCCTGCGTTCAGGACCCTAAAGCCATCTTCAACCAGCCTCTTGGCCGGGTAGTAGTCATCTTCCCAAGCTACGACAATGGTCTGCTTGGGAATGCGGTTTTTGGCGTAGGTGGTGGGGCCAAAACCTTCCCAGACAATGGGGGTTCGGTCAAGGTTGATCACTTCTTGAGCAAGATCAGCTACGAAATCGACGAAAATCTCGTGGGGTCCGATGCCTATACCAAGGAGAGACATCATCTTCGCGATCTGAGGATCTTTTTCTGCATCGGGGTACCAGGCCTCGTCTCCTCCGATGTGAAGATAGGGGGAGTTTTTGAAGAGTGCCGCAGTTTCTCGAATAAGAGATTTCAGAATCTTGCGAACTTCGGCTGATCCAAAGTTGATGCAGTTTGTCGATTGAGAACCCTTGATTGAGAATACTTCAGGGTTGTACTTGACCAGAAGTGTGCTGTGACCAGGAAGATCGATTTCTGGAATGAACCGAATCCCCCTTGCTTCTGCGTATTCAATAAGACCCTTAAGCTCCTGCTCTGTGTACGCTGGCTTTTTATGAGTATTGTTCTTGTCTATTCCAGGCAGAACCTTGGTGGGCAGCATCCAGTTTTGGTCATCGGTAAGATGCAGCTGAATGAAGTTGACCTTGGCCGCCTGACACCACCTTACGGCTTGGCGCAGGGTGCTGATTGAATGAAATCGACGTGCGACATCTAGGTTGACAGCCCGAAAGTTAATGTCAGGTTTGTCCTTAATGGTCGCGTTGGAAACACCGAGACTGGCAAGCTGGCCCAGGGTCTGCAGACCCCATGCGGCTCCGATTTTAGAACCAGCCCGAAGCCTAACGGTGTCTCCGAGATCAAGGTGATACTCCTCTTCTCCAAGGGTTTTATCGAGAGCGATATCCACCCGCTTTCCAGAGGCAGATTCCATCCAGGGCCAATCCTTTTTAAAGGCCTCGACCTCTCTGGACAGGCTTTTGGCAACGAACTTTAGGTTCAGATCGGTCTTTATCGAACCCGCGCCGCCGATGCTTCCTTCTTTAACAGCCGGCAGCACCTGCGCCTGCCCCAGGGCGCCTAACCCAAAGATAAGGCTTGAAAGGGAGAGGCGGAACCGGGTGGTGCCATGCACAGCCAGAGTTTGGCAGATTGCAGCTGTCTCGCTGTCGCGGCAGAGTGGCTGAGGTGGTTTTGCCAATCAGACATGGCTGATCTTATCGTCTTAACTGGGTGATTATCAGGTGGTTAAGCATGGCCCTGATGTTGAAAAGGGGCAGGAATCGTGCGGCCGGGATATCTTGGAGGCTCTGGCTCCGGAGCCTCTGACAGTCTTTCATATTGCCGAGTCCACCGGACTCAAGACCATGACAGTGCAGAACCGTCTGACAGTGCTTCAGCGTGAAGGACAGGTGACTGCCGGCGGCAAAGACGGAAGAGCCAACCTCTACCGTGCTGCTTAACTCCTTCTTTTGGGTATGGTAGTGCCATGAGAAAGAGCATTTGGGTTTTCATGGCACTACTTGCAGTGGGGTGTGGTGGAGGTGGCGGAGGCTCTACTGCAGGGCCTGGCCCCACCCCCACCAGCCTATCTCCAGGAGTTGTTTTCATAAGTGGAGACGGTCGGCTGGATGTCAGTTTCAGCCGATTGGATGGCACTGGAGCCATTAAGCTTTTCGGCGAAGCGCTTAGCGCCGAAGCCATGCCGATTGTCACTAAGGACGGAAAGAGGGTTTTCTTCACTTCAGATGTTGGCGGCAAGGTGTCCGAAATCTATTCCGTATCGTTTGATGGGAGTGACCTTCAGAAGCATTCAAATGTCTTTCCCAAAGGGGCATACACCCCTGCTGTCTCAAATAATGGTCTCAAAATAGCGTTCACAAAGCCAATGGGGGCTGACAACCTTCATCAGCTCTTCACAATAAACATGGATGGTAGTGGAGAGACCCAGATTCTTGACCGTCCGTTACAACATGGCGACCCAATCTGGAGCCAGGACGATTCAGAACTCTTTTTTGTCTCAGCAACAAGTACGGCAGTCGGCACCAAAGACGGTTTACTAGCATTGAACTTATCTCGTGGCACCCTTAGGGTTCTCTATGATGCCAGCCAGGTTCGGAGAGCCGGAAACGTAGCAATCTCTCCCGATGGCAGCAGACTTGCCTTTGTTGCAGATTTCGGGGGATTTAACAATCTCTTCGTTATAAACTCCGACGGAACTGGTTTAGCTAGACTAACAGGAGATACGTTTCAGAAAGATAGAGTTGCTTGGACGGGTGATAGCTTGAAGGTGAGATATACAGCAGATGGACCAGTTAGTGGTCTTTTCGAAATTGCTGCGTCAGGTGGCACTCCCCAAAGAATTGGTGAGCTAATGGGCCGGGAGATGATTTGGTTCGATGGTCCCCAAGAATGAATGGGCGTCGGAGTTTTCCGAAGGGAGCCTGAACTATGGCGACTAAGGAGCTTTGAAAGGACTCGAAGATTCCTCCGATTGTGTGAGCGCTTGTGCCGTGGGAATGTACTGTGCCTTCTCGTGCAGCTCCATCATCCAAGTGGATAGCCTCCCAAGCATCGCTCGGGTTCTTGCCAGATTCACGGGCCAGCTTTTCTACTTCGGATTTGATGACCTCTGATGGCAGGAACATTCCCTGATGTTTGCCCAGAAGCTCCAGAGCCTTGATTGCTGCGCTTGGGTTCCACTTGCTGTAACTGTTGTTCATGCAGGTATTCACCAGCTGCACCAGCCGAGTGATGACGAATTCCTGAGTGACCAGGGTCAAGTCCTTCTGATTTATCTGAAGCTCTTTCAGCCTCTTCTGAATCTCAGGTTCTTATGGCCGATGGATGCTGTCTCGCTGTCGCGGCTAGGTGGCCGCTGCATCTGGAGCCTTCCCGCTAGGCGGGACGCTCTATCCAAAAAGGAGAGCAAAAAAGTTGGCCCGGGCGAGAGGACTCGCACCTCCGACCTACTGCTTACAAGGCGATAGCAGGGCCATGAATCCAAGTTCAGTTCTATCAACCGATCTGCACGAAGACGTGTGACGGCGCACAGCCGAATCACGCAGAGAGTACGCAGGAGAAATACATGAGCACCCAAGGAACCCCCCTGGAGACGAAGGGAGCAAAGTTTCTTTCGCTGGGTCCGTATCCTGGCAGGGCAGTTGTCTGTCTCTAGTAGTAGAGGGTGTCGATTCTCCGCTGAGGTGAGTCAAGCCTTGAATTGCAAATCGGTTCAGAGGATTCTCTATGACACCTACTGCTGATTATGAAATTGCTTCACCTTTGGATTGGAAGGGGGAAAGCCTGATTTACGAGTTCCATGTGCCCAGCACTGGCGCCGTACTGCAGATTGACATTGACAACCTGCACCGCTTTTACGACCTGTTGCTTGAGATTAAAGCCAAGCTGACACATGTGATCCGTGATAACTACATTCACGAACCGAAAGGGCCTCTGAGGCTCAAAGGGAGGCACTTCTAGCTAAACGCCATCCCGTCTGTTGACGAATAAAGGTTCTCAGATCCTGACTGAATCACACTCAGCAGGATCTTTCTTTGTGCGCCGGTGCCGATGGTCTCGGCTGAGCCCAAGCAGTTCTCAGCAACCGTGTCGATCCCCCTAGGTGTTCAGTTCCCGCCAAAGTTATTGCCGCCTATCTGGGCTATTAGAAAGCGGCTGTCACTTACCATTTCTATGAAGTGGTGATGGAATCTGAGGTTCGCAGAGTTCTAGGCGACTGAAAGAAGAAAACTTGGTGGGCCAGGACGCGATTTCCTGTGTCTTGTAGAAAAGGAAAAACGATCTGAAGGAGTTTGGTTTGAAAACCTGGCTCGGGGGAGAAGACTTGAACCTTCGGCCTTCCCGCTTCTCGGGACGCTCTATCCAAGCAGGAGAGCAAAAAAGTTGGCCCGGGCGAGAGGACTCGAACCTCCGACCTACTGCTTAGAAGGCAGCCGCTCTATCCGCTGAGCTACGCCCGGGCACTGCTTTGATTGTACCGGGAGAGACACCCAGGCCCCAGAACCCACCAACCCTCAAACACCAAAAAGCCCTCCCGAAGAGTGAATCTTCAGGAGGGCTGAACCCATCACAAGAAGAAAACTTACTTGTGAATCGCCATGCCGTGGGCGTCTTCGAAAGCTTCGAGAATCGCTTCGGCCATGGTGGGGTGGGCGTGGATCGTGTCGATCATCGATTCCAAAGTGGCTTCCAGTTTGATGGCAGTCACGCCTTCGCCGATCATGTCGGTCACGTGGGCGCCCAGCATGTGAACGCCAAGAACCTCGCCGTACTTCTTGTCGACAACAACCTTCACAAAGCCATCCTGGTGGCCGCTGGCAATCGCCTTGCCCAAGCCGCGGAAGTCGTATCGGCCGACAGCCACATCGTAGCCCTGCTCTTTGGCCTGGCCTTCGGTGAGGCCGACCGAAGCGACTTCGGGGCTGGTATAGACGCAGTTGGGAACGGCCTTGTAGTCGACCATTGTCTTTTTGCCTTCAACAATGTTGCTGGCAACAATGGTGCCTTCGTGGCTGGCCACGTGGGCAAGCTGAATGCGGCCGGTCACGTCGCCGATGGCGTAAATGTTGGGCACATGGGTGACAAGGCTGTCATCAGCCACTTCGACTCCGCGTCGGTGCAGCTTGACTCCAATTTCTTCTAGGTTCATGCCGCTGGTGTTGGCCTTGCGTCCAACGCCGAGCAGAATGACTTCGTAAACCACTTCCTCCACCTTGCCGTCGGCAGATTTGATAAAAGCTTTCCAGCCGCCATCAACCTTCTCAACCTTTTCAAGGGTGGAAGCAGTTCGGACATCGACTCCCTGCTTCTTAAGCACCTTGCCGAGTTCTTTACCGAGGTCTTCGTCGCTCAAAGGAATGAGGTTGGGCATCATTTCCAGAACGGTCACCTTGGTGCCAAGAGCGTTAAAAACGTAGCTGAACTCAACCCCGACGGCTCCGCCGCCGATGATGAGCATGTTCTTGGGGGCAAAAGGAGCGGTGACTGCGTCATCGCTGGTCCAGACTCCCTGCTCGCGGCCGCCTTCGAGGCCAGGAACGGGAAGGTAGATAACGCTGCTGCCCATAGCCAGAATAAAGTTCTTGGCTCTCAAAGTGGTGACATTGCCATCCTTTTCGACCTCAATCGTGTGAGGATCTTTGAACTTGGCAAAGCCTTCAACGTGGGTGATTTTGTTCTTCTTGAACAGCATTCCCACGCCGCCGCGCAGAGTCTTAACAACCTTTTCGGTGCGGGCCATCATCTTGGCAAAGTCCATAGTGACTTCGCCCTGAATCTGGACGCCGTAGGTGTCGGCATGCTTTACGGTCTGAAAGGTTTCTGCGGCGGCGATCATCGCCTTGCTGGGAATGCATCCCCAGTTAAGGCAGGTTCCGCCCAGGTATTCCTTTTCGACAACTGTGACCTTGGCGCCAAGCTGGGCCGCGCGGATAGCGGCAACGTAGCCGCCAGGGCCCGCGCCAATCACAATGACATCTGCATCAAAACTGCCGTTAGCCATGGGGTCTGGTTTTTCCTCTGGGGTTCCTAGAGACTTAATCTCTTGAATGATGGCGGAAGCGGGAACGCTGAGAAGCGATGCTCCTCCGGCCGTGACAGCGGCAGATTCAACGGTCGAACCGCCTTCGTTTGTCACTGGCTGTGATCCTTTTTCCTCCACGAATTCAGAATACCTTTGCCTTTCCACGGTGGCAGGGCACCCTTGGCAGCCTAGTCCTGGTCTAAAAAGTTAGAAATGTAATGGTCTTTTCCGTCATCATTACGAGGTTATGTGTGCAGGGTTCCAATCGGCATCTTCTTCTGTTCTGCGTCGCAGTCTTGCGGCGATGGCTGCCGGCCTGGTGATTGGCCTCGTTCCTGCCGCAGGCATGGCCCAGGCAGGCACCGAAGTTTCGCCTGACCACTGGGCTTACAAGGCTGTTCAAAACCTTTACAACAAGGTTTTGGTCGGCTACCCTGATGGCGCTTTTCGTGGCACCAGGCCAATGAGCCGTTACGAATTTGCCGCCGCCACCTATCAGCTTTGGAGGGAGACATCTGCAGGCTTGGATGCCTTGAAGGAGCAGATTGAGTATCAGATGAGGATGGGCCAGCCTCAGAACACGGCTGCAGAAGCTGAACTGAAAAAGGCTCTCACCACGATCGGCGAAAAAATCTCGGCCAGGGAAGCCGCTGCTGCAGAATTCAGCAAGATCTTTAAGGAGTTTGAAGAGGAACTTGCTGGCCTTGGTGTTGATCTTGACAAGCTGAAGAAGGAGATTGCAGACATCGACAAGCGGGTCACCTACCTTGAGAAGAAGAAGCCACTTTTGGTTCTCTCAGGTGATGTCAACCTATTTGCTCTGGGTGGCTATTCATCTTCCAACACGCCTGGCCTTCTGACTTCTGGCTACAGAACGGGTCTTGGCGAGGGGTCTTATCTTGGTCAGCCGGTGGGAGTGACTCGTGATCTTCAGATTCTGCATGAGGCTGCCTTCACGGTCAAAACTCAGCCGGAAGCTCCGGTTCGCTTCAAAGGCACCTTCACCGTGGGCAATCTCCTGGCCTCCAACGCGGGCTATTCTTCCACTTCAAACCTGCCGCTCACAGAAGGACGGTCCGATTTCGCCATCGATACCGCTCAGGCCGAATGGGACTTCATGAGGGCCCGTGGCAAGGGAACCATCACGGTGGGCCGCTACAGCCACCAGGTTGGCCCCTACCTTCTGCAGAGGCCAGATACCACCACCGTCTACACCAACGAAAGGTGGGATGACGGAGGCTACAGGTTTGATGGCGCGAAGCTGACCTTCAACTGGCCGGGCAGCGAGATCAATGTTTTTGGCGGCCGTTCTGGCTCAATCAACAGCCTCAACGGGGTCGATCTCACCCAGCCCTCGATCTTCATCAGCAACGCCCTCAGCCTGCCCATCGAGCAGGTCCTCGGCTTTTCAGGCAAGTTCCAGCTGAACAAGGTGGCTTCAGTTTCTGGCGGCTACATGTATCTGGATGCCAACACTCAAAACCCCGGACCTCAATCGGTGAATCGAATGATCACTTTGGGTGGAGCCGCTCATTTTGACTTTGGCGGATTGAAGATCGATGCCGGAGTCGCGAAGCCAATTAAGAAGAACGCTGGAAGCACGGTTCAGGATAACGAGAACGAAGCCAGTTTCGCCGAAGCCACATTCGGTGTCGGTCCAGCCAAGGTGACGGGCGGCTGGAGAAATGTCGAAACTTTCAGCTTCAACAATGGAGACTGGGGCAGATTTGGCACGATTCAGAACCCAACCGGCTTTACTGGCTATTACGGCGAAGTTTTTGTCCCTATCGGCACTCTTAGCTTGGCCGGACGCTACGAAAAGGCTGAAGGCATGGGCGCAGTCGGAACGGCTGGCCTCGGTTCCAAGGATTCTCTTGAGAACTACTCGGCTTCGCTTACTCTGCCGGTCAGCGATGTTTGGAGCCTTTACGGCGGATTTGAGACAACATGCTGGAAGTTCGCGGCAGGCACTGATCCTTACCAGAGCTGGACGACGCTTTCCGCTCGAGCCAGGTGGAGCAACACCTTCATGAGCTTCGGCGTTCACATGACCGATGCCGACAGCAAGGGACGCGCTTTCCTCCCTGCTTTCAACGGGTCGGGCCGGTTTAAGGGTGGAGTTCTCTTCAGTCAGGTCTCGCTTAAGTTCTAAGCGATTTCTGTGAGCCTGACTTTAGGTTTTTGTGTCCTGGTTCAGCTCTGCTGAGCCAGGACTTCTTTTTTTTGGCCGGTTTTTTCCTATTTTGAGGTAGTGTGCCCCGTCCCGATCAGCCGGCTGTCGGGCGTGAACAGGTCAGTACACAGGGTTCTTTCCCGGCCTTCTCCTCCTTCGTCGGAGCCAGACCGGGGCACCGAGCTTTTGTGTTCAAGCTTATAGTGAGGGGGGCCTTCTCGACCAGTTTGCTGTTGAGCAGGAATTGTAGACATGACTTCTGCGCTATCCTCCACTGCTCAACGTGCCTTGCGAGCAATAGTGGGCATTCGACGTGGTTCTTCCCAGAGCCTGGGTGGCCTGCTCGACCAGCGTGCTGTCGAGCAGGAAATGTAATCCTGAATTTCGCACTATCCTCCTCTGCTGCTCCTTCGTCGCAGGCAGAAGAGGCCACCCAAACTATGCTTCAGGCGAGAACCGGGCGGGTGGCAATGCGGCTTTACTCTCTTCCTCCCCGAGCATAAACGACAAAGACAGCCACCAATTTTAAATCTCTCTGCCAGGCCTCTCGAAGTAAAAAAGTTCTTTGTCTGGCCCCTTCGGCCTCAAGAACAACGAGGTTCAACCGATACAAAGGGTGAGATCAGCCTGCTGAACTCGGCACTTGTCATGTCACGAGAAAACCTGCGTCCGGGCGAAAAAGCCGTTTCGATAAGAACCGCGGCCGAAATGACCGGCGTTGAAATTCACACCCTGCGTTATTGGGAGACGGAATTTGCCGATTTCCTGCACCCTATTCGCACGCCGGGCGGACAGCGCCGATTTAGAGGTGAAGATATTCAGATGATTCTCACCATCAAGCGGCTGGTGAAAGAAGAGATGTTCTCTCTCGCCGGAGCCCGCAAGTGGCTTGAAAGGCAGTACCGCGAAGCTGCTTAACTTGTCCCAAAGTTTCGGCTGCCCTGCTGTGTGCCACTGGCAGCGCCAGTCCAGATCGAACCAGCATTACGAAAATGCAGTCACGATTGAGCCAGGCAGAAGATCCAGGCAGAAGATAGATTTCGTGCCTTGCACTGGCGCAGCCAGTTGCACAATTTCGAACAGTGCAGATGTCCAAAAGCTGTGTGTCATTTGGTTAGGTCAGTGATCGACGATCATTCTGCTGACCTAGACTGCCGCTTTACGCACAGGGATCTGAACCACGAAAGCCGCCGCCGCACAGGCGAGACCTGCCACCAGGTAGGGGCCGGGGTGATAGAGATCGAAGAGAGCTCCGCCTAGAATCGGCCCGAGAACAAACCCAATTGATCTCGCCCCCTGAAGCAGTCCAAAGAGTTCGCCTTGGCGGTCTTCACCCGCTTCCTTACTGCACAAGGCATTGACGGCCGGACTAGCGAAACCTTGGCCCAACGCGTACAAAAAGCTGCAGCCAAAGAGCAGAAGCAAAGAAGGGGCAAAAGGAAAAAGAGCCAAACCGATCCCCATGAGGATGTAGCTGTAGGAAAGAGTGCGCTTTTCTTTGCCCAGCTTGAGAATCGGAGTGAGGAGAAAGGCAGAAACTGCCACCCAGACCACTGACTCGAAGGCAAAGATCAAGCCGAATTCTTTCTCGCCAAGGCCGAGAGTGCGGCCGATTAGGCGCCCAAAGGTGCCCTCCAGCATGGCTAGGCTGAACCAGGCAGTGACCGCTCCTAAGAAGAGGGGGAGAACGCTGGGGAACTCTTTGATCAGAGAAACAAACCCATATTTCCTTTCTGTGACTTCCAACTGACCAGACTTGAAGTCGCCCCAAAAGACAGCCAAAAGACAGCCAAGAAAAGAGAGGGAAGCGGCGATGAGAGAGGCAGTGGTGCTGCCTAGCTGGTGCATGGCAAAGCCCCCAGCCGCCGGGCCAAGCACCATGCCCAGAGTTTGGGCGGCACTAAGCCTTCCGAGGGCCGCTGTCCGCTCTTCTCCCGACCACGAATCAGTCACAACCGCCTGTGCCACGGCGGTGTTGGCTGCCCCCAAACCGCTGAAGACCCGGCTGAGGAGCAGAAAGATGAGGCTCGGAGCCAGGGCGTAAACAACCATGCTGCCAGCGCTGAAAAGGCAGCAGATAAGAAAGACTGGCCGCCTGCCCCACTTGTCGCTCGCACGACCCCAAGCCGGCGAAACGAGAGTCTGAACGATGAAGCTTGAAGCCAGAATAGCTCCGATCATCCATCCAGGAGCCTGCATTCTCTCCGCACGGAATTGAAAGTCGACGAGAATCGCCGTGAAACCGAGCAGATCTAGAAACATAGCTGCCCAGAGAGGAAAGTCTCTCCAGGCAGCTCGTTTCACTGAATTATTCTGACTCCAGCTTCAAATTCTTAGCGCAGGAGTGATGCAGCAAGGATCATTTTCTCGTAAACACCCAAGCTGCGTGATAAGGAATCTCATCCCAGCCACGGCCAAGGGGATCTAGGCAGACGTTGAGGGCGTTGGTGATGGCTTCACCCCGTTTCACAGGAGCATCCTCTCTCAGCCAGCCTCCCTGCTTAGGAGTGAGCAGGCCGCCAAAATCCATCCTGTCGATGCTGACAAGGCCATCACCTGGCTGCACATCACCAGGGGGGCTGGCGACATACTGACGATTCCACCGAGGGAGAAAGCTCCTGAGGTCCGAAGGGGCTCCACTGGTGAGGAAGAGTGGAACGTTCATTGTCCCAAGGTACTTTTCTCCTGTCATCTGCGGGTCAACCACCAGGTTGACTGGCTCGGTGAGCACCGCTTTGAAAAGCTCTGCGTCAGTTTTCAGTGCTGCGTAGCTGGTTGAAAAGGCGTCAGGCGTTCGAGCGATCCAGCCTGCATGATCGCTCCTTGATTCCTGCTTGGTCAGAGCATCGATAACGGCATCAGCGGCCAAGGTTCCTTGCGTGCCGAACTTCTGAAGGCGAAGTCGGCCTGATGCAGAAAGGGTTCCGTAGGGAGCTGGCGGAAGATAGACCGTCGCGTCAACGTGGGCGCTTCCGTCTCGCGTTTCATCAACCCCGATCAGCTTGAAGAGGCTTTGAGAGAGATCGACTGTGCCGGTGAAGTCGTACGCGAGGGAGAGGTCGAGTTCGGCGACTGCAGCCTTGAGCAGGGCTGAAAAAGCAGCCAGCTCGACTGCACCGAACTTCTGAGGCACACCAGCAATCACGAAGATCATGGGGTCCGCATCCGTCACCAGGTTGGGTGAAGCAGCAAGGATTTGGTCAAAGGCTGAGAGCTTTCCGTAGACGTCATTGAGGAAGTCTGTAATGGTCTGGCCATTGGCTCCGCTGACGTGCATCATCCCCCAGAGCTTGCTGACCGTGGATATGGATCTGAGTGGTGCGCCATCTTCTGGGGTGCCTCGCCAGACTTTTCCGTCTCTCCAACCAAGCCTCAATCCTTCGGCATGACGCAGAAGAACCTTAGCTGGATGAGCCTGAACATCGGCCACTCGGTCTTGGGCGGGAAGATAGTCGATGAGCCTTTGGGCCTCGCGGGATGATCCGGCAAGAAGGTAGCCCAGCTTTGCCTTTTTGTTGGCAGCATCCTTCTCCGTGGCTGTCTTGAACTTGTCTGCAATCGGGGAAAGGCTGCCGACGTTGACAGCCGATGGATCGGCCAAGAGGCCAGCGAGACTGACAGCTGCTTCTTCGGTCAGGCGCTGAGCCTCAAGCACATCGGGCGGAACGACAACAGAATCGGACGATCCTCCCCCACAGCCGCCGCACCCCGTCATCGCCATGATGATGAAGGCGGCTGTGCTTCCTACGATACACCTCTGAATGCTTAAACTCCGGCGGATGGCCATAGCTCCAGTGTATCAATGATTATATATTTTGTTGAATGTTTTGTTTGAGTAGGGAAGTTCGTTGAGGTTTAGGGCTGTACCTTCATCATACGGCATCCATAAAGTCCTGGGGTCAGGGTTTTATCGGATGCCTGGAAGCGGAGCGTCACCTTCCTTCTGCCTTGCGTAAGACTGAGATCAAGAGGAATCTTGAGGTCGAAGAAGCCGACTTCCTTTGGTCCCTTAAGGGGCTCGTTTATCAAGGTTTTTCCATCAATCAAAAGATGGAAGTCTCGACCAGCGTCTCCTGACCAAAAGGTTAAAAGCAGCTCGTGCTCAAGATTTGGATCAACTGAAAGATCAAACTGGAAGAAACCCTTGGGCTGAGCGTGACGCCAGTTGCGGTTGTTGTGGGCGCCGGTCTGACTGTTTTCCGCGACGAGGTTGTGGTCGCGTTCTGGCTGCATTTCACCAATCCTCAAAAGGTCGGTGGTCATGGCAGCCAGGGCGGCCGCCTTGGCTTCCTCAGCCTTGATTTCTGCTTCCTTTCTCGCCCATTCTTCTGGGGTCAGAACATCAAAGTAGGTTGTGTGCTTTCCTTTGCTGAAGCTGAAAAAGGGTCTGAAAGTGAGATCTTTCGGGCGGGGAAGACCCTCGCTTGAGTACGCGATCCCCTTGCCTGGCTCCCGCTTAAGCGAAGAAGCGGCACCGGCAGCATCTGCGACAAAGATTGGATCGTAGGGGAAATCTTCTGTCTCGGCGGCAAGCAGCAGAGGGCCGTGAAAGAGGGCGATTCTCCTGGGGTCATCTGGCATGGATTCAGTGCGAATAGTCAAAGGCACCTGCCACGCCACTACATCACCCGAGTTCCATCGGCGCTTTAGCCTGACCAGACCATCTTCACCCAGTTTTGCCGATTCTTCTTTGCCATTCACAGTTACGACGAATGGTTTAGTGACCCAAGCAGGCTGTCTGATAGAAAGAGTGAACTCCTTTCTTTCCGCATGAACAAAGGTCAGGTTAACCATTTGGTTAGAAGGGTAATCGGTGGACAAAGAGGCAATGACGTCAGCCGCCTTCCACTCTAGCCGCGAGGGGATAAAGAGGTTGACAATCAGCTCATGATCGCTGGCAAAGTAGATGTTCTCCACTGCCCGGGCAGGATTCTCCATTCCCGTGCCGACACAGCACCAAAAATCGTTGGTGGGGTGCGAGTAGGGTCGGGCAGATCGGCCAGAGAGGGGCACATAGTAGGTGAAGTGCCCTGGCTCGCCATCCTGCGAAGCAAGAATGTGGTTGTAAAGAGCCTTCTCGGCAAAGTCGCCCACCTGGCCGCTTGGCTGCCATGAAAAAAGGTGCCGAGTCAGCTTGAGCATGTTGTAGGTGTTGCAGGTTTCCGATGTGTTCATGGAGAGCTGATCCCTCAGCACTCCTGCTTTGGTCAGATGCTCGAAATTGCTGTTGCCTCCGTTGGCATAGGTGCGTGCATTTACAATTCGATCCCAAAAGAACAGGCTCGCGGTCTTCTCAGATTCCTTGCCCGACCTTTCGTAATCCTTGGCAAGGCCAATAACCTTAGGAACCTGAGTGTTGGAATGCAGGCCCGCCAGCTTGTCTTCTTGTGCACGCAGCGGGTCAAGCACCGCCTTATGGTCGAACTTATGGGCGAGATCTAAGAACCTCTTTTCTCCGGTCAAGCGATGAAGGTCAAAGAGGGATTCGTTCATGCCTCCATGCTCGCAAGCCAGCATGGTCTGCCACTGTTCTGGGTTCAGGTTTTTAGTGACCTCAATCACCCAGTCGCCGAGACGGGTGGCGACTTCCAGAGCCAGCTTTAAGTCAGCCAGCAGGTAGGCGTCGATCAAGCCGGCAAAGATCTTGTGCTGGGTGTACCAAGGCACCCAGATTCCGTTCAGGTCAAAGCCTTGGCTCTTAAGCTCACCTCGCTTGATCTCTTCCCAAACTCGGTCGGCATCAGGGATCGCCCCAACATATCCGTCCTTTCTTGCCTTCTGGCACTCGCTAAGGCCTTTGATCAGCAGTTCCAGGCGCTCTTTGTGCTTGGCGCTGTCTGCCACCGCGTAGTGCCAGGCTAAACCCGAAAGCAGATGCCCGAGTGAGTGCCCCGCAACCCCCATTGATTCCCAGCCGCCGTAGGGTTCTGCCTTCTGGTCCAGGCCCGCACTCTTTCGAAAAAGTGAAAGGAGCCGGTCTGGCTCCAGATCAAGCAGGTAATTGCCGTTGGAATCGAGAATCTTTTTAAAGGGGCCATCCAGCAGCCAAACATCATGAGGCGAGAATGGCAGGGCCATAACCCTTTCACCAGCAGGAAAATAGGGGGGAATCGGGTTCATTTCTTCTCGCTCAGTTCCAGCCAGTATGAGGGAGCCTGGCCGACTAGTGTGATTATATTCGAGTTTGATTATTTACATTCACGCTAAAAGATGAGTCAGAATAGAAACAATGCTTGGCCTGCTCTGCTCTGTCGCAGCCCTCTCGGCACAGGACGAAGGCGCCCTGATTCTTGATCTCTCAAGTCCTGGCCCAAAAGTTTCACGGTCTCTTTTTGGAGTCTTCTTTGAGGAAATCAACAATGCGGGTGAGGGGGGCATCTATGGCGAGCTGCTGAACAACCGTGCCCTTACTCCTGGCCGTGTGCCTGGCAAGCCAGAAGGGTGGCTTGGAGAAAACGGCACCTTTCTTTACGATCAAAGCCAGAAGCTGAATACGGCAAGAGACGGCTCAATTCGCTTCACGACCGAGATCGGCAAAGAAGGCGCTTTGGTCAACACAGGTTTCTGGGGAATCGGAGTCAAAAAGGGGCAGGATCTGACCCTGAGAATCTGGGCCAGAGGCAGAGGGAAAATCACCCCAACCTTGAACGAGGGGACGACGGAGCTGGCTGGTGCAGAGGGATCAGTCCTGACAACCGAATGGCAGGAATTCAAGTTCACCCTCAAGCCCAAGTCAGATGGCAAAGCCAGCTTAAAGCTCAACCTGACTCCCGGCTCAGAGATGATTCTGGGCTACAGCACCCTCATGCCCAATAAGGGGTGGAAGGGAAGGCCTGGCGGCTGGAGAAGCGACCTTGCCGAAATGATGCTGGACCTTCAGCCTGGCTTCCTTAGGTTCCCTGGCGGCTGTTACGTCGAAGGCAACGATCTTTCGAATCGGTTTGAGTGGCGCGATACCCTTAAGCCGATCCACGAGCGCAAGGCAACCCCTTTCACCTTCTGGGGCTACCCTTCCAGCAATGGTTTGGGCTACCACGAATATCTGCAGATGTGCGAGGACATGAAGGCCGAGCCCATGTTCGTCATCAACTGCGGAATGTCGCACTCTGAAATTCAGCCCATGGATAAGATGGATGTCTATGTGCAGGATGCCTTAGATGCCATTGAGTACGCCATTGGCCCGGTGACCAGCCGGATGGGAGCACTAAGAGCTGCGAATGGAAGGGCTAAGCCATTCCCTCTCAAGTACATCGAAATCGGCAACGAGAACGGCTACAGCTGGTCTTACGGCGGTCCGGCCCCCTACTACGAAAGGTTCGAACTGATCCACAAGGCGATCAAAGCCAAGTACCCCCAAATCATCACGATCAGCAACGTTCCGACCCCTGTTCCGGGCGACCTGACCAGCGAGCACTTTTACGAGAACCCCGCTTGGTTCTGGAACAACAAAGACCGCTACGACACCTATCCTCGGAGCGGACCAGGAATCTATGTGGGCGAATACGCTGTTACTCGAGCCAATGGCAGAGGCAGCCTGGCCGGAGCCTTGGGCGAAGCCGCTTACATGACAGGACTCGAAAAGAACGCGGACATTATTGCTATGGCTTCTTATGCTCCTCTCTTCGAGAACGTGAACAGAAGGCAGTGGAACCCCAACGCGATCAACTTCGATTCCACTCGCAGCTTCGGAACCCCCAGCTACTGGGTTCAGCAGGTGTTTGCACAGAATCGAATCAACGTGGCAGTCAAGAGCAAGATCACTGAAGCTTTTGGCGAGCCGCCCCAGGTTGAGGGCCAGTTTGGCTTTAAGACTTGGCGGACTACCGCTGAGTTCAAGGACGTTAAGATCTCGATTCAGGGACGGCCCGTTTACACGGCAGCCGAACCTAAGCTTTCGGATTTCAACCCCAGCAAGGGAATGTGGTCTGAGGTTAACGGAACTCTTAAGCAGACGACTCTGGACGAGGACGCTTTGCTGACCTTGAAAAATGTCTCGGCCAAGCCAAGCGACAACTGGACCTTTGAGTTCAAAGCCAAGTCTCTTTCTGGAGAAGAAGGCTTCATGGGAGTCTTTGGCTTCAAGAGCCAGGGCGAGCTGCTGCAGTGGAATCTGGGCGGCTGGGGCAATACGATCCACGCTTTTCAGCGCGACCACCAAAGAACTGGGGTTGGAACGACTGGAAAAATCGCTCCACAGGCTTGGACGGACATTCGAATCCAGAAAGACGGAAACAAGATTTCTGGATTCATCAACGGCCGTTTGGTTGAAGAACTGGTCGAAAAGGCACCGCCCAGCCTCGCTGCTTCTGCCGGTATTGATGTGAAGAAGAAAGAGCTGGTGGTCAAGATCGTCAACGGATCGAACAGGCCCCAGGCAGTGAAGCTCTATGGCCTGCAGGGGGCCAGGGGCAAGACTTGGAACGAAATTGTATTGACCGGACCATCACTTTCAGCTGAGAACAGCTTCGAAAATCCGGAAAACGTCGCTCCAAAGACCACAAAGCGTCCCGCAGGTGATAGCATCACTACAGTGCCTCGGTCACTGACCGTTCTGAGGATTCCTTTGAGCGGCGATGTGCTGAAGCCTGCTTTGAATCTGCTTGCCGAGGGCAGGCAGTAGAGGGTGATTAAATGAAGAGTCTCAACATTGTCGTTCTGGCATGCGCCGCTGCACTTGTGCTTCCTTTGGTTGGCTGCACGCCAGCCCCATCGACTGAATCCGGCTCTGGAAGCGGCACTGCTTCTGGCGGCGAATCGGCAAAGGCTCTTAAGCTGGCTTTCGTCACCAACAACGCTTCAGATTTCTGGACCATTGCCCGAAAGGGGGTCGAAAAGGCTGATGGCGAATTGGACAATGTGACTGTCGAGTTTCAGATGCCAGGCGATGGCACGGCTGCCGAGCAGAAGCGAATTGTCGATGACCTTTTGGCCAAGGGTGTTGATGGCATGGCGATCAGCCCCGTTGACCCCAAGAACCAAAAGGACATGCTGAACGCCGCCGCGGCCAAGGCTCTGGTTGTGACTCAGGACAGCGATGCCCCCGAAAGCGACCGAGCTGCCTACGTTGGAACAGACAACGTTGCTGCCGGACGCATGGCAGGTGAAGAGCTGAAGAAGGCTCTTCCCGATGGCGGCAAGATCATGATCTTTGTCGGAATGGCCGACGCCCAGAACGCCAAGGAGCGCATCGATGGCTTGAAGGAAGCAATTGCCGGCACCAAGATTGAAGTGCTTGACGTCCGCACCGATGGCACGGACCGAGTCAAGGCCAAGGCCAACGTTGTTGATGCCATGGTCAAGACCCCAGATATCGCTGCCTTGGTTGGAATCTGGAGCTACAACGGCCCGGCGATTCTCAACGCAGTCAAAGAATCTGGCAAGCTCGGCAAGGTCAAGATCGTCTGCTTCGATGAAGAAGATGAGACCCTGGCCGGAGTCCTGAGCGGCGATATCTTCAGCACCATTGTTCAGCAGCCATTTGAGTTTGGCTACCAGTCTGTCAAGCTGATGGCGGATGTGAAGGGCGGCAAAACTGACGCCATTCCTGCCGACAAGAAGATCATCGTCCCCACTAAGGTGATCACCAAAGAGACTGCGGCCGAGTTTAAGGCTCAGCTGGATGAGTTGAGGGGCAAGTAAGCCCTATGCTTCAGGCCATTGGCCTGACCAAGAGATACGGTGGTGTGGCGGCCCTTCAGAGCGTGAATCTGGAGGTCCGCCCCGCCGAGGTGATTGGTCTGATAGGCGAGAACGGGGCAGGAAAATCCACCCTGATCAAAACACTCTGCGGCTTGGTTCAGCCTGACGCTGGCCAAATGCTGTGGGATGGCAAGCCTGCCACTGGCCTGAACCCCAAAGCTTCCGAAAAGCTTGGGCTGGGGGTGATTCATCAAGAACGTCACGTTTTGGACAACCTGACTGTCGCTGAAAACCTCTTTTTGGGGCGCGAGCCAAAGAAGGGGTTTTTAGTTGACAATGCCAAGCTGATTCACGATGCGCAGAAGGCTTTAGACTGGATGGGGCTGGACATCAAGGCCAACGCACTCGGCTCGACCCTTTCCAACGCACAAAAGCAGCTTATCGAGATTGCACGAGCCCTGACTCTGGAGGCTAGGCTGATCATCATGGATGAGCCGACTTCGAGCCTTTCTGCTGGTGAAACAGAGAAGCTGCTGGGTGTAGTTCTTGAGCTCAAGAACAAGGGCGTGGCGATCATTTACGTCTCCCACCGACTCAACGAGATTAAGCAGATTGCTGACCGAGTGGTTGGTTTAAGGGACGGCCAAAATGCCGGTGAGCTGACCAAAGAAGAGATTTCTACTGATTCGATGGTTCGCCTTATGGTGGGGCGGAATCTGCTCAAGATTCCCAAGGCTCCTTCGACACCCGGAGCGGCTCGGCTTGTTGTTAAGGATCTGCGGACCAAGCGCTATCCTGATGCCTCGGTGAGCTTTACCGTGCACGCCGGAGAAGTGGTTGGCTTTGCCGGACTGGTGGGCAGCGGCCGCACGGAAATTGTCAGAGCACTGTTTGGGGTTGATCGTCCCCTATCGGGTGAGATTACGATTGATGGTAAGCCAGTCAAGGCAGGGCAGCCCAGTTCGGCGATTCAGCAGGGGATTCTGCTTGCGCCAGAAGATCGCAGGAATCAAGGCGTTCTGCTCGACCTCTCGGTGGAGAAGAACATCAACCTGCCTTCTGTGCCTCGTCTTGGCTCCTCTCCTTTGGTGGATGAGAAGTCGTCTCGGCAGAGGGCAGAATCCCAAAAGACGTCACTGGCGGTCAAGTGCGCGACGATCGATGCACCTGTCTCTTCGATGAGTGGCGGCAACCAGCAGAAGGTCGTTTTGGCTAAGTGGCTGGCGATGAATTCCAGCTGTCTGATTTTGGATGAGCCGACCTGCGGCATTGATGTGGGAGCCAGGGCCGAGATTTACGACATTATGAAAAAGCTTGCCGACCAAGGCACGGCACTGCTGATGGTGAGTTCTGATATGGAAGAAGTGATGGCCCAAAGCGATAGAATTTTGGTCTTCAGCCAGGGGCACTTGGCTGGTGAACTATCTAGAGAAGAAGCGAGTGAGGAAGCCATTATGAAACTGGCGGTGGGACATGCTTAGCAAATATCAAAAAGAACTCGCCCTCGCTGGCCTGCTGTTTGTTCTCTGCGCCTTTTTGACCTGGCGCAACCCTCAATTTCTTTCAGAAGTCAATCTGCAGAACACTGGCAGATTGATTGGAATGTACGGCATTTTGGGGATCGGGGTCGCGGTGGTGATCGTCACTGGCGGAATTGATCTTTCGGTTGGTTCTGCCTGCGCCCTCTTGGGAGTTTTGCTTTCTATCGGCTTGGTCGATTGGGGGGCGCCACCATGGCTGGTGCTTCCTGCCGTGCTGCTTGCAGGGGGATTTTTAGGCTGGATTCATGGTCTTTTGATCACCAAGCTGAAGCTTCAGCCCTTTATTGTCACCCTCTGTGGACTGCTCATTTATCGCGGAGTCGCACGATTCATCTCTAACGATGAAACCAAGGGTTTGGGCGATGCGAAGGGTTTTGAAGCTGTCAAGAGCGTGGCGACTGGGAGCTGGCTGGGAGTCCCTACCACCTTCTGGATTTTTCTGGTTACGGCCGCAATCGTCGGAGTCTTAATTCATAAGACAGTTTATGGTCGTCACCTTTTTGCACTGGGCAAAAACGCAGAAGCTGCCCGCTATGCTGGCGTTAATGTCGGCAAGGTAGAAGGGGGCGCTTATCTCGTAGCGGGTCTTTGCACCGGTTTGGCCGCTATTCTCTTTGCCTTTTACACTAACTCCATTGCCCCATCCTCTCATGGAAACTTCTATGAGCTCTATGGAATCGCGGCAGCCGTTTTGGGCGGATTTTCTTTGAGAGGCGGAGAGGGAACAGTCGTGGGAGTTCTGCTGGGGACGGCTCTTCTGCAGGTTCTTCAGAACCTTGTCAACCTTCTTGGCATCCCCAGCTCGCTCAATTTCGCCGTTATGGGCGTGGTGATTCTGGTCGGAGTCTTGGTGGAAAGACTCTGGGCTATGAAGCAGCAGGCTGCCTAGCCTTGGCCCTCCCTTAACCTTAGGGTCATCTTGATGTGCTATCACTGAAAGATGGCCCTTTCTCGTCGCGACTTTCTGGCCGGAATCACTGCTGGCACAGCCGCCCTTTCACTTAGCCCCTCGAATGCAGAGGCCGCAGAGGCTGTTGCCCAGAGTGGACGGGGTTTGAGAATCTGCTTCTTTACAGATGCACATGTGCCCATGCCGAAAGAAGACGACCCCACTCCTGCCAAGACTTTGGAAGCGACGGACAGGCTTAAAAAAGCCTTCGCCAAGGCAAACACCTACAAGCCTCAGCTCTTTGTCTTTGGGGGCGACAATGTGATGGCGGTCGACCAAGGCAACACAGAAGCGCACACCGATGCCCAGTTTGCCAATTGGTCAAAGCAGGTTAAGGAGAACGTGAAGGTCAAGCACATTAGCGTGATTGGCAACCACGATATCTGGGTGCCAAAAGAGAACAAACCCGCTGACCCTAAGGCCAAGGCTGTCGCTGCCTTTAGCATGCCTCACCGCTACTACAGGCACGATCAGGCTGGCTGGACATTTCTTCTGCTGGACGTTTTTCATACTTCTGGCCCCAGTGGGCTGGATAAAGAGCAGTTTGCCTGGATGGAATCTGAAATCAAAAAGACCACCAATCCGGTCTGCCTGGTCAGCCATTCTCCATTCTTCGGCCCCAGCCTTCAACTGGATGGCGACCCCTTGGGCGGCAAGATGGAGTTGAGGAAGCTGCTGCTCAAAAACCCTCAAGTCAAGCTTGGCTTAGGCGGCCACCAGCACTGGATTGACCGATGTGAGCTTGACCACATGACATATCTGACGGGTGGAGCCGTTTCTGGCGCTTGGTGGGATGGCCCCTATCAGGAATTCGACCCTGCCTTTCTCATCATCGATCTTAACCCCAAGGGCGAGATCAAGGTTCAAAAGGTTTTTTGGGAAAGATAAGTGGCAGATCTTCAACTTAAGCCACTCACAGATATAAGTGAAATTGAACCTCTGTTGCCTCTGTCCAGGTCAGAGGGTTTTCGGCATCTTGACCGTTTGGTTAATTTGTGGAATGAAGGGAAGAAGTTTGATCGGCCGGGGGAATCAATACTGACTGTCATCTGCGATGGCAGAGTGATAGGAGTCGGAGGAATTCTGGATCAGGGCGAAGGTGCAGGCAGGATCAGCCGAGTCTATGTTCATCCTGATTTTCGACGGTTTGGTGCAGGGCGAGTGCTTATCAACCAATTGGTTGATGACGCGCGAAATCACTTTGATCAAGTGGTGCTGAGAACGGATACAGAGATCGGGGCTACCTTTTATGAAAGCCTAGGTTTTGAACCTGTTCTGCAGAAAAATGAAGACCAGGCGACACATCGCCTGGTCTTCTAACCATTTGGCTGCTAAGCCTGCTTAGCGGCCGCGTCGACCGCCGCCACCGAAGCTGCGGCTGCCAGAGAACGAACCCTTGCCGCTGGACCTTCTTCCGCCTCCGGAAGAGGGTCGACTGAAGGCGTGGGTGTGCATGGCCTGCACCGTGCTCTTTTCAGAAACTTCAATGCTCAAGCCAAGCAGTCTTTCAATCTGTCGGACGTTCGCAGTCTGCTCAGGAAGGGCAAGGGTGATGGCTCGACCCTTGGCTCCGGCTCGACCGGTTCGGCCAATGCGGTGAATGTAGTCTTCGGGGTTGTCAGGCAGGTCGTAGTTAACAACCAGGCTGATTCCTTTAACGTCAATGCCGCGAGCGGCAATATCAGTTGCGACCAAGATTCTGTAGTCGCCAGACTTGAATCCCTGCAGAGCTTCTCTTCTCTGGTTCAGGCTGCGGTCGGCGTGAATCTCGGCGGCGGTGTGACCCTGCCTTCTAATGTTCTGGGCAAGCTTGCGAGCGCCGTGCCTGGTTCTTGAAAAGACCAGAATCGTGCCGTCGTTGTCATCCAAAAGGTCAGAAAGCACCGAGGGCTTGTGGTCGAAATCAAGATAAAGCATCTCGTGGTCAACCAGCTCGGGAGCAGATGTCTGCTCGTCAATCTGAACTCTCACAGGGTTGGTGAGGTACTGCTTGGCAAGCTCGGCAATCTGCGGAGGCATGGTCGCGCTGAAAAGCAGAGTCTGGTGGCCAGGCTCAAGCACAGAAAGAATGATCTTGATAGCCTTGGCAAAGCCCATATCAAGCATCCTGTCGGCTTCATCCAAAGCGACAATAGAAACTCGGTCCAGCCTCACGGCATCCTGCTCCATCAGGTCCATCAATCGGCCAGGAGTGGCGATGATGATCTGAGGGCGGCCCTTAAGGGCTCTAATTTGTCCGCCGTAGCCTGCGCCGCCAACGATCAGGGCGCACTTCTGACCCAGCTTTCTAAAGGTTTCTTCAATCTGCTGGGCAAGTTCGCGGGTGGGGGCCAGCACCAAGCCGACCTGGTCTCGTCTCAGCCTTTCCGACATAGGAATGGCGAAGGCCAGGGTCTTGCCTGTGCCTGTCTGGGCAATGCCAATCAGGTCTCGGCCTTCAACGGCATGAGGAATGGCAGCGGCCTGAATGGGGGTGGGTTCTGTGATGCCGAGTCCCGAAAGTCGGGAAATAACGGGCACAGAAATGTTGAGCGGGGCAAAGCCCGAAATCGTTTGTTGATCTAGCATGTGAAAATAGGCGTCGCATCATGCGGCGCCGAGACTGGCATTATTCGGATGTCGGTTCAACCAGCAGAGAGCGGGAACCGGATTCTGGAGTCGTAACTCCAGGGTTGATCCTTGCCAGGTGACTCAAGTTCTTTCTTGAGGGACTGGGGCATTATGACGTTGAGCCATAGAACTCAATCGCCATTTGGCAATAAAGGTCCTGATCATGAAGGGTTTACAAAATCTCTTTACTCAAGGTTTTGTATCAGATTTCTTATCTCTAGGGGCCTCAAAAACTGACTGATGTTAAATTAAACTTGAGTTCTGTCTGTTTTCCTTTGTTAACCTGCCCAGCTTAGAATGAGTCTGAGCCATAATAGCCCCATACGGGTCACCCATGAGCCAGAACACTCCCCTTAACCCTTCTCGAAGAGAATTTTTGACTGTGGCCGGTGGGCTGGCCGTCGGATCGATGCTTCCCGAATTCAGCATTCCCCACGTTCACAGCGGATCGGATGAAACCATCCAGGTCGCGCTTGTCGGCTGTGGCGGAAGAGGCAGCGGAGCCGCCATGAACGCCGCCAACGTTAAGGGCGGCGGCACCAAGCTGGTGGCTATGGCCGATGTTTTTCAGGATCGGCTGGACAGCAGCATCAAGAACATTAAAGAAGCCATGGGCGACAAGATGGATGTGCCCAAGGACAGACAGTTTGTTGGCTTTGACGGCTACAAGAAAGCCATGGACGTGCTGAAGCCTGGCGACATTGTCATCCTTACCACTCCTCCCGCTTTTCGATGGGTTCACTTCCAGTACGCGATCAGCAAAAAGCTGAACGTCTTTATGGAGAAGCCCGTCACGGTTGATGGCCCCACCAGCAAGAGAATGCTCGAGCTCGGCAAGGTGGCTGACGCCGCCGGCCTCAAGGTCGGAGTCGGACTGATGTCTCGCCACGCCAAGGGTCTTCAGGAACTGCACAAGCGCGTTCAGGATGGCGAAATTGGCGACATTACTTTTATGCGCGGCTACCGAATGCACGGTCCGGCTGCAACTTTTGAATCCACTCCCAAGCCAGATGGCATGACCCACCTTGAGTACCAGATTCGAAGGTTCCACAGCTTCTTGTGGGCCAGCGGCGGCTGCTTCAACGACTTTTACATTCACCACATCGACCACCTTTCTTGGATGAAGAATGGCTGGCCGGTTAAGGCTCAGGCTTTGGGTGGCAGGCACTACAAGCAGAACGATGCTGGACTGCCTTTTGTCGACCAGAACTTTGACACCTATGCGGTGGAGTACACCTTTGAAGACGGCACCAAGATGTTCTTTGATGGCCGCTGTGTAAATGGGGCCAAGGGAATCTTCTCCAGCTATCTGCACGGAACCAAGGGTTCTGCCATTGCGGCTCGTGCCAACGACTGCGGCGGACCTTCTGCCACCTTCAAGGGACAGAACATGGATCCGGCCAACCAGATCTGGGTTTCAACCGACCGAACCAACCCCTACCAGAACGAGTGGGATGCTTTGGTTGATGCGATTAGGAACAACAAGAAGCACAGCGAAACCGAGACCGGCGTCTACGCCAGCTTGGTGAGCAGCATGGGACGCATGGCTGCCCACACGGGTCAGGAAGTGACTATCGAGATGATCCTTAATGGAGATCACGAGTTTGCTCCTAACGTGGATAAGCTGAGCTTCAGCGGAGACGCTCCTTTGATGCCTGGTGCTGATGGACGCTATCCCATCCCTCGCCCTGGTCAGATGACTCGAGAGTTCTAAGGGATTCTCTCGGTTCGGTTAAGGTGGCTGTCTCCTCATCGGGGTAGCCACTTTTTTTGTTTCATTCAGGCTATGTCTGTGTTATAGTATAGATTGCTGGATTAATGAGTTTGCCCAAAAATTGTGGACGTTAATACTGCTGATTCTGTAGCGAAAATTAAGGCTTCTTTCTGGCACTTCTTCAAGAGTCCGCTAACCACAGGATAGAGTTAGAATCATGAGTTTCTTTGCTGCCGTACTTTGTTTCGCAATAACCTCGAATGAGACGATTGAAAAACCCACAGATTCAGAGTTCTTGCGGCTGTTTTCTCGAATGGGCTTTACTCGATACAGCACAAGTCAGGATTCCGTTGGTTTTCCGGTAAAGAGGCTCAAGTTGGGAGCAAATGAGTTCTTTTTAACTTGGGACAGCTATTTGACAGAGGACTTGAGTGCAACTTACGTTGACGAGGGCCGCGCGCAAATAGAGTTTGACCTACCCACCCCTCTGCCTAAAATGGCTTTTGCCAATTGGATGAAGAGAGAGGGACTGGAGCAGATCTCAGGTTCATCACTGATCGGAGGAAGGATTAAACTTTCCTTTGTTTTGTTTGATAAGAAGACCACTTGGTCAACGCTGAACCAAAGAACCATTCAGTTTCTCACAGGCGCAGAGAAAGTCAAGATCCTAGTGGAAAGTTTGGGGGGGAAAGTGTCTTCAAGCATCAATCAATTCGGAACAGCAAAATATGATCCGCATTTTCGAATTGATTGGATTGAGCGGGGTGATTTGGAGTACCTGCGAAAGCATATGGGTTGGAAGGATGTCGAAAAACCTGTCGGTGATCTTGGGCAGCAAGTGCCTATTCAAGTTGGCAAAGTTCCTGTGTATGTTAGTGGGATGGGAGCTACGAACCAGCTTTTTGTTGCTACTAGGGTAATACCTGACATGGCAAAAGTCGAGAAATTTCTGGAGTCGGGAAGATCAATCAAATGGGCGGATGGATCAGTCACAACCTCTATGGTCAGACTCTACAGCACGCATCGTCTCCCTCATGGCTTGACAGCCGGGTTATTGATTGATGCCATTCAAGAGTTCGCAGGCAGGGTCGAAGGCTTGGATATTTTGTAGCTTGTGAGATCATCTCCCTTTCACCTGGCCGAGTTTTGGCTTTCGGGGGTCAAACTGTAGTTCACAGGCTTTTAGTACAGAGATTGTTGGCGCTATCCCATCCCCCGCCCCGGTCAGATGACTCGAGAGTTCTAAGGGATACTCTTGGTTCGATTAAGGTGGCTGCCTCCTGTCTTCTGCCTTCCTTCTTCACTCTTTGTCCCCTTTGCCCTTCATAATCAAGCAGATGCTTGAATGGGAAGCGACAGATAACTTTGGCAACCTGATGGTCGCCAAATCGGAAGCAGAGACCTTGGCCGAACTGAAGGAAGACCTTCAGAGCTTGGTGGAAGAAGCTCTGCATCGCACACCAAGCGGAGCCGCCTTTGCTGTTGATGTCGCCTATGGAGAGATTGCTGCTCCAGACGGAAACGCCGTCACCCATATTCTCCAGATTCCCCTGCTTGCCAAGCTCAAGGCAGAAGGTCAGTCGGCCGAAGAGATTGAAGGTTCTTTAATCGATGAACTTTCACAAATCTTCGCTGGCATTGCTGGGTGCGATGCCAAGGCACAGGGGCCATGGGAGTTTTGAGTCCCTGCCGTAAGGGAATCCTATAAATCAACCTGGCCGGACCTGTATCGAGGGTGGTCCGGCCAAAGCTGATGCGGGCATTATTTCAGTTTCTGTAACAGTCACCTCCATCATTCAATTCGTTCTTTCTTTGCTGACTCAACTCTCTGGCGAAAGGAGTCCAAAAGTGCCGTCTGTGCGCCTATACAGCAGCTGCATCACGCCCGTCCGATCTTCTTTGAAGAGAAAGAAGGGGTGGCCAAGAAGCTCCATTTGCAGCAGAGCTTCTTCTTCTGACATCGGCTTCATGAAAAAGGTCTTCCTTTGAGTGATCCTCAGGCCGTCGGAATCATCTTCCTCCACCTCGACCTCAATCACTTCCGTCGGCAGGTGCTTGCCACCTCGACGCCTGTGATCTTTGGCCAAGCGGCCCCGTGCTTTCTTCAGTCGGTTTTCCAGCTTGTCGGCCACAAGGTCAATGGCAGCGCGGACGCTTTCGTCCCTTTCCTCTCCTCTTAGGGTCAGGCCGTCGGCAAAGACGGTGACCTGAATGAGGTGAGTCTGCTTTTCTGCTGTGTGGACGATTTCGACCCTTTGGGCCGGACCGAAGAAACGGTCGAGTCGGGAGAGCTTCTTTGAAGCGTAGTCGCGGTCGTGGGAAGAAAGGTTCCCTTCTGCGTTTCGGACGAGCATTTCCATCATATGCGGATGCCTCCTACAATTCATTCTAGGACAGATTTCTGAGATCTGCTGCGTTTAACCTTTTTTTAATCTTGCCATTTGAAGTGCAGAATGATTTGCAGGGAAGCAGCCTGGTCTGCCGCATCGGCCGCCTCGTGACCCTGCAAACGCCCGAAACGCCTGTAAGTTCAAGACAGCCGGTCTATCCCTGAACTTTCATCCCGTCTTGAATGGGTCTTTATAAAGAATCCTTCAAGATTCCGGTACTTTCTTGACCCGGCCCCTGTGAGTGGGTCAGAGTAGAGCCTCAGCGACTCGACACCATGGCGATTCCGCCCCTTCAATATCGCGCCGTCTTTATCAGCGACCTGCACTTGGGTTCGGCTGCCTGCAAGATTGATGAGTTCAATGAATTCCTCAATACGATTCACTGCGAATCGCTTTATCTTGTCGGAGACATTATTGATGTGTGGATGGTGGTGAAGAAGGGCAAGTGGCGGCCCGAGCACACAACAGCGATCCGTCGACTTTTGGGCAAAAGCCAGCACAACTGCACCGTTTATTACCTGCCGGGCAACCACGACACTTTCGCCCGCAACGTGGGTTCGCTGGAACTCGGCAGCATTAGGGTCGCGGATACATTTGTTCACGAAACTGCCGATGGAAAACGGCTTCTGGTCATTCACGGCGACCAGTTTGATGCTTCGGTTAAGAGCTTTACCCTCGCCTTTGTAGGAGCCTGGGCTTACGAAGCCAGCACTATGATTCGGCTGGCCACTCGCAAGCCCAAAAGCGGTTCTGGCAAGCTCAAAAAGTCATTCAAAAAGCTCATCAGCATTATGGGCAAGTACGAAGAAAAGCTTGTCCTCGCCGCCCAAACCGAAGACTGCGAAGGCGTGATCTGCGGCCACATTCACCGGCCCGACCTCACAACGATCGATGACGTGATTTACGGCAATACGGGCGACTGGGTAGAGAGCTGCACCTGCATTGTCGAGCATTTCGACGGCAGGCTGGAGCTGCTGACCTGGGACAAGATGAAGCGCCTGGCAGCCATTGAAACGGGTCAGCCGCTTGATGAAGCCGAAGCCAGCCCGACGCAGAACGCTCCCTATCACTTTTTGAGCAAAGTGGGCCGCAGGCGCAGTCCCCGGACTTACAGCAGAACATCCCTGAAGTCTCTGCTGAGCCGAAGGGTACGCTAGCCGACTGACCGGCAAGTCTGGTCTGAGTGGGCATGCTGCCTCGACTGTTGGAACTGCTTGGCGTCCGAGCCTTCTACTGGGTGATGAGTCACCTGGCTGGCGAAAGAATGCTTCCAGCTTGGAACACAAAGGATTCCAACGAGTGGAATCGCGAGAAGGTCTCGGAAGTTAAAGAAGGCGCTCGCTACTTTCTTATAGCCAACATTCTCAGGGCGGGAATCTACGTTTTTCCCATGATGGCGGCAGTAAAAGAGCACGCCGAGATTCCTTACTGGACGATGGTCGTCATCGTCGGTTTTCATTTTCTCTGCATCATTCTTGAAACCTACAAGAGCATGCTGTGTAAAAAGCATGACAAGTCGCTGGAGGCTGGCTTATGGCAGGAAGGTCATCCTGCTGACCCGCCCGACATCAGGCTTTCTCACAAAATGGATTGGTACTTTGCCCCGCGAAGGTTTGAGACAGAGCTTCTCTACCGAGCTATTGGGGTGGAAGCCTTTAAGAACATTGTCACTCTTTATATCGACAACACCCGCTTGACTAAAGAAGACAGAGAGAATGGCAAAAAAGCAAGCTACCTTAGAGGCGGATCGAAACAGGAAAAAATTCAGTTTGTGAGAGATACCCGAGTCGCTGAGACGATTCATTTCTGCGCTCTCTTAATCAATGTCCCTGTTTTTATAGAAGGAATTGTGCTTGGTCTGCCTTCTGTCGTTTGGTTTATTCTTCCTGTGCTGATTCTTGATGTCTACCTGGTGCTTTTACAGCGGGCCCATAGACTAAGAATGTGGCCTTTTATTGTGCGTACTAGGAGCTTAGATGCCCGAGAAGCTTGATTATCTGATTCTGAGTGCTTCGACCGGAAACGGACACATTTCTGCCGCCAAAGCTTTGGAGGACGAATGCCGTTCTCGCGGATTGAAGGTGCGGAATGAGGATGTTCTTGACTTCACTCAGAAGGGGTTTAAAGCCTGGTACCGGGGTGGCTACGAACTTTTGGTCAAGCGCGCCCCTGAGCGTTGGGGTGACATTTACGAATCAAGCGACAAGCCTGGGGTTCCTTACGAATTCCAGACGGTTCTTGATAAGACCTTCTGCAAGCCGATTGATGAAATGATGGAGCAGGGACAGCCCAAGTGGGTTTTGGTCACCCACTCGCTTCCTCAGCCCCGTATTCATTTAGCTCGGCACCTTTCTCCTGGTGTGAGATTGGCGGTTGTGGTGACCGACCTTTACCCTCACCTTATGTGGTTAAGAGGAGAGCCAGATCACTTTTTTGTTCCTGATGAATGGTCGGCAGAAAGGCTTGCGGAAAGGTATCCGGAATCAGTAGGAAGAACCTCTGTTACCGGTATTCCGATTTCTCCAGTTTTTGCCAGAACTCTTTCGGTGGATGATGCCAAAAAACTGAAGGGTTTTGATACAGAACGGCCTCTTATTCTTTTAACTGCCGGAGGAATTGGCGCTGGCCCAATGAAGCCGATTCTTCAGCAGTGGGCAGATTCTAAACAGCCGATGCAGGTGGTAATTGTCTGTGGCAGAAACGCTTCTGCCCGCCGACGCCTGGCCATGGCGGCCATTAAGTTAGAAAGGCCGGGTGAGTTCGATATCCAGATTTTGGGCCACATCAAGGCTCCCCAGATGGCAGGCTTAATGCATGCCTGCGACCTGCTTGTTTCAAAGCCAGGCGGCTTAACCACCACTGAGGCCCTGGCCGCTGGCTGCCCATTTTTGGTCGCAGACCCCTTTATGATTCCGGGGCAGGAAGAAGGCAACGCCGAGTTTCTGGTTCAAGAAGGGATCGGCGTTCGGGCAACGACGGCCAGCGAGGCTGCCGTGAAGGCTCTGGAGTTGATCAAGGAGCCGGCCAAGCTTGCGGATATGCGCCAGAGGGCTCTGGCCCATTCGAAGCCTCATGCGGCCCGGCAGATCATCGAGATTCTTGAGGGGCTGTAGAGGCCTTAGGCGGATGTCGGACCGGGTTTTTTAGAGATCGTTCGTGGGTTTCACCCACGCCACCCAAACTCTCTAGACATTTGGAAATTCTGGGTGGCAGGGGCAGCGCCCCTGGACGCAAAGCTGTGGGCATCACAGCGAATCAGCCTGCTGACGGTCGGGAAAGGTCTACTTCAAACTCGACATTCCCGACCCACCGCTCGTTCCTCACGGATGGGATCGGGGCACCCAAGACCCTGGCTCAATTCAAGCCTAGTCCGAATCTTGCCTTGTGCCACTGGCATCGCCAGTGCTCGTTCCCCCAACTTTGAAAATCAGCGATTCGCGACCCCATCAAAAGCTACGATCCGAGTCTCCACTGGCGCTGCCAGTGGCACGGCTGACCGGTGGAGCAGCAGCCTACTCAGCCTAGCCCTCAGAAGAACCAGAATCCAGACCCAAAGCCGGGATTCCAGCCGTGCCCTGCAAAGCCGACTGCCGCGAGTAGCCCATCAGCTTCTCTCTCGTATCCTGAATATCCAGGTTCCTCATGGCAAGCTGGCCGATCCTATCTTCGGGGCCAAACTCTCCTTCGCCGCTTTCCATGCTCAGCTTCTCGGGGTGGTAGCCGAGGGCTGGGCCAGTGGTATCGAGAATTGAATAATCATCGCCTCGCCTAAGCTGCAAAGTGACCTCTCCCGTCACCAAAGATCCGATCCAGCGGATCAGGGAATCACGGATCATGAGGGCCTGAGGGTCGAACCATCGGCCTTCGTAAAGTAGCCGCCCCAGGCGACGACCCATTGATCTGTAGTTCTCAACGGCACCTTCGTTATGGATCGCGTTGACCAGCCTTTCGTAGGCGGCGAAGAGCAGAGCCATGCCAGGAGCTTCGTAAATTCCTCGGCTCTTGGCTTCAATAATTCGGTTCTCAATCTGGTCGCTGCAGCCCAGGCCATGGCGGCCACCGATCTCGTTGGCCTTATAGACCAAAGCCACCTGATCGCTGAACTCCTCTCCATTAATGGCGACGGGCCAGCCTTCGTGGAACCTAATCGTCACGGTTTCTGTGGCGATTTCGACGCTAGGGTCCCAGTACTTGGCGCACATGATCGGCTCAACGATCTCGATTCCTCGGTTGAGGAATTCAAGATCCTTGGCCTCGTGGGTGGCTCCCCAAATGTTGGCGTCGGTGGAATATGCCTTTTCTTTTTTGTCTCGGTAGGGCAGGTTTCTGGCTTCCAAAAACTCGCTCATTTCTTTTCGGCCGCCTAGCTCTGTCACAAACTGTCGGTCGAGCCAAGGCTTGTAAATGCGCAGATCGGGGTTGGCCAGCAGGCCGTAGCGGTAGAACCTTTCGATGTCGTTTCCTTTGTAGGTGCTGCCGTCTCCCCAGATGTCAACGCCATCCTCCTGCATTGCCTTGACCAGCAGAGTCCCGGTGACGGCGCGGCCGATTGGAGTGGTGTTGAAGTAGGTTTTTCCGCCGCTGGTGATGTGAAAGGCACCACACATAAGGGCGACCAGCCCTTCGCGGACCATCTCTGGCCGGCAGTCGACGAGTCGTGCCTTCTCAGCTCCGTAATCGATAGCTCGCTGGGGCACCGAATCCACATCGGTCTCATCGTACTGGCCCAGCAGACCCGTGTAGCAGTAGGGTTTTGCTCCCTTTTCCCTCATCCAGGCCACGGCCACCGAGGTATCGAGTCCGCCCGAGAAGGCGATTCCGACTTTTTCTCCGATGGGCAGCTGGGTGAGGATGCGAGACATGACCCTGAGTTTACTTAGGGCCGGTCACGGGGTCTGGGAGGGAGGGGTGTAGGGCTCTTCCCAGTCGTGTCAGTCGAACTTGATCTCCGCCCAGCTAATCTGTTTTTTCGTCAGAGGTTTCATCATCTGGTGTCTGTAGGTCCATTATGCTTCCAACTACTTTGTAATAGCTGAGGGCCAAGAGTGGACCAAAAATGATGGCAAAGAGCCAGTTGTAAGGATAGATTAGGTTAGTTGAAACGAGGATTGTGGTCATCATTGTCGGTGCCAAGGCCCGAGAAAGATGCGACTGCTTTCTAGCATCCAATAGTAGTTCCTCAGTACTGCGATACTCCTCATTAAGATTGAAATTTATTCCTCTTCGCATTTCCTGTCCTGCCTTAAGGAGCGCAAAGGCCAACGAAGGGTTGAACAGCAGATAGCAAACTGGATACAAGGAAATTGCAAAGATGATCTCGAACAAAACCTGCTGGCCTGCAGGAAGTGAATCCTGCGCAGTACATATGAGCACATTGAACATTGAATCAAAGTCCTGGAGCATCAGAAGAAGAAGAACCTCTTCGGCGCAATCAAGATAAAGTTCGAGCCATCAAATTCAGCGTGTTCTTTTCCCTTTACAATTTTAGATCTGGGTTCACCCTTTGGCAGAACAAAGACCTTGGGTTTCTTCTTTTCGTTCTGTTCAATGTGAAACTCACCGCTTCGGTCATCTACAAATCTGAACTCTGTTTTGTCACCTGGATCCAAGCTGACACACTTCTCATCCTCGGTCGGTTCAGTCAAATAGGCAACACATACGGCATGACTCCCTTTATTTATCAAGATCATTGTCTTCAGCGAGCTGCAGCCACTGGCAAGCAGCCCCAAGGCAGTCAGGGTTAACATGCAAAGCTTACAGTTCCAATTCATAGGCTTCATCAGATCATAACTCACTGTTCCCCCAACTTGGTGCCCGGGCCAGAGCAAAGCCACGGAACTACAGACCCCGACCCAAAGGTAACCTAGCCGCATGAGAGCGGAATCCCTTCAGTTTTTGAAGGATATTGTCAACGCCCCCTCGCCGTCTGGGTTCGAAGAACCAGCAGCCAGGGTTTACCGAGCCTACACCGAAGCCTTTGCCGACAAAGTCACCACCGACTACCACGGCAACGTGATTGCCTGCCTTAACCCCGAGGCTGAAACCAAGGTGATGCTGGCCGGCCATATGGATGAGATCGGCTTCATCGTTCACTATATCAACGACAAGGGGCTCATCTACTTCCAGCCAATCGGGGGCCACGACCGCACCATTCCTCTCGGCCAGAGAGTGTGGATTCATGGCAAAACCAAGCTCGCCGGAGTTCTCGGCCGCAAGCCGATTCACCTTCTTGAAGCTAAAGAGCGCGAGGTGATGCCAGAGCTCAGCGACATGTGGATTGATGTCGGAGCCAAGAGCAAGGAGGAAGTTCTGGAGCACATCAGCCTGGGCGACCCCATTACCTACCAGGTCGAGTTCATTGATCTGCTGGGCGGAAGAGCTGCCGCCCGAGGTTTTGACAACAAGATGGGAGCCATGATTGTCGCCGAAGCCCTTAGGCTTCTGAAGCAGGATGGCGGACTTCATGAAGGAGTCGGGGTCTACGCCGTCGGCACGGTTCAAGAAGAAATTGGCCTTCGCGGGGCCAAGACTTCCAGCTACGGAATCAACGCCCAGACCGGTTTGGCTGTTGACGTCAACTTCGCTATTGACCATCCCGGAGTCAGCAAAGAAAAGCACGGAGATACCGAAATGGGCAAGGGGCCAACGGTCAGCCGCGGTGCCAACACCAACCCAATCGTCTTTAGGCTGCTTAAAGAAGCTGCCGAAGAGAACGGAATCCCGATTCAGATCGACCCGGCTCCCGGTGGAACAGGCACTGATGCCAACGCCATGCAGCTTAACCGCGCCGGAATGGCGGTCGGTTTGGTGGGAGTTGCTATCCGGTACATGCACTGCCCCGGCGAGGTTCTTGAGCTGAAAGATGTTCAGCTCTGCGCCGAGCTTATGGCAGCCTACTGCCGAAAGGTCAAGCCAGATACAGATTTCCGCCCCGGTTTGGGTTAGTTGATCTCGGCTAGAGCCTAAAAGCAAGGCAGGTGTGGGTTTTCCCTACCTGCCTTACTTCTTTTTCTCGGGCCTCAATTCTGAGGTTATTTTTAGCCCTGTGGTTGGGAAGTGACCACTACTAATTGCTATTCATCCATGATTTTTTGAGTGAGTCTCGTTCGCTGGATACTCGAATACCTTGACCGGCGTTTTAATCGGGCTATTCCAAGCTGATGTCTTAAGTTTAACTTCCTCGAAAAACGTTTGATCATCCTCTGTCCAGTCAGGCTTTGGCAAGTAGTAGCCAGTGAAAGAAACAGTTTGATTGCTGACGTCATGGTCTATGAGAATTCCTAATGCCCCATGTGTATCTGGTGCCATGCCTCTTGCGACGAATGTTCTTGCTTGGAGCTCCGGAATGAACTGCGTTCTGTTGCCGTAATGTTCCTTGAATAGAAACATGTAGGCAACACCAGACGGAGAGGAAAGTGCTCTGGCTTGAGTTTCCTTATTCTTGGCTCTTTCGTAAAAATCTACAAAGGCCATGCCGAGAATTCTTCGATTGAACCGATCCTCAAGTGCCATGATTCTTAAAAATTCTTCGGCGTCCCAGAAGTGTGAATCCGTTAGATTTTGGACTTTCACCACGTCTTCGGACATTAATTCAATCAAATTGTCCCATGCATAGCTAATTTTATCTTCCTCCACTTTTTTGAGCCTTTCGGGGCGATCGCTGTAATATTCCCAGGTTCCGGATGGTACAAAGATAGAGTCGAAGCTTTCTGGGAAACGTCTCCCATTCAGCAGGTAAAGAGCTGTGAGGTCAGCCAGGTTGCTTTCAACTGCGATACTGACTTTGCTTTCGGCAAGGCTTTCAACCGCTGATAAATAATTCGTACAATCTGACATCGTGTCAAGCTCACGCATTGTATAGAGTAGAGATTCTTCGTTGAAGATGTGTGTGAACTCGTTGCCTTGCGCTCCAAAGCTGAGTGGCACTTTTCCTTCACTGCCTAATGCTACAGCTATGCGGAACACTTTCCTCTGCTTGCGATCAGGTAACTTCAAAACGGTAGCATTTGAGCCTATGGCTATTTCGTCTCTGGTGCTGAGCCACCGGCAGGCTCCTGCTATCTGATTGATTGATGATTCTATTGCCTTTCTGTACCACCTATCGGTTGCAGTTTGTAAGTCTGAGGACTCTTTAAAGGAAATCTCTTTGATGCTAATCACCAAAACGAATGGTGAGCAGACAACCAAAACATCACATAGCTCCTTGCCTGGGCTGGCCATTGGGTTCGCGTGGCTCCAAATGGACAAAAAGCATCTTTCGCAGATGAACTCAACGATATCTTCTGCTCTATTCTTTCCCATGATTCACCAGTGTATAAAAACTAATTTATTCAGGATAATCTCTCTGAGCACTTCTGATTCCATAAAATTGAGATTCAATATACGTGAGTTCGCTGATTCTTGATTCTGTAAGTTCAATGTTCTTGTAGTACATATGTTGAAAAATTTCATGACAGTCAATGATGGTTGGTGCAAATGTATTCAGGGATACTTTCTGGGAATAGGAAAAAATGTGCGTTAAATTGATTGCTCTTCTGCATTTTAGTTCGTTCAGGCGAATGTTGAATCGCAAAAATCTCTTTATTGTCGTGGTTGCAAAAAGAAAAAGCAAAGCACAAATTGGCGTGACATTGGCATAGATGACGAACATTGTTAAAATTTTCGTGATTTGGCTAAATCTGTTACGTTGACTTTAGTCTCTTCGGCTCACCAACTATAGCTTTGATGTTTTTGAACCTGCACATCAATCCAGTAAAGTTGTACTTCGTGGCGATGAGTGTCACCTACAAGATAGAATAGCGAGTGTCCTGGCCCTCCTGAAGTTTGCACTTTTGGCCAAATCAACTACTTTGTCAACTAGGCTTCTTCGCTGAACTAGCGGTCTTCGGGTTGTCGAACTGGACGATCTTGTCTTCGCTGAGCCGCAGCACCAAAGTTTTGCCCCCTTCGGCTTCGGTGAGAATGTAATCCTTCACCGCACCTTTTAGAATGGGGTCGTTTTTGGCTTCCTCCACCTTCATGCCGGCAATCACAGCCGGTTCCAGCCTATAGCCAGAGCCTGTATCAACGCACTTGCCCGTAATGTCCATTCCGGTCAGGTGGAGTCGGCAGGTGCCATCATCGGCCCGGACAAAAGAGTAGCCGCCGAGGGTGTCGCTCAGGCCTTCGGTGAGGGGTGGAGCCTGAGTCTTCTCTCCGCCGCGCTTATCGGGGAGAGTCGAAGTGACCTTGCCCTGCCATGCGCCAGGATCCTTGGCCATATCCGCGGCGGGAACCCTCACCTCTCCTGGCTTGACTTCACCCGGATCTTTGGCCGAAGCGCCTTCCTTGGGGCCGCCACAGCCTGCGGTCAAGAGAGCCAATGAGGCAAGCGAGATAAAAAGCCAGGGTTTCATGTGCCTTTGGTGTCTCCGAAAAGGTCGATTTGGTAGCGAGGGGTCAGCCGCCACCCGCGCTTAAGGCATTCTGGCACCAGCATTCTCTCTCGGCGGTGAAGAGTCTCAGCGTCGCGCCCTTCGGCCATAAGGTGGACCTTCTCTGGAGAGACGGGTGGCAGGAGGGCAAGGAGTTCGTCGATCTCCCTTAAGTCATCGCCCGATCCGGTTGGGTCAACTACGAACTTGAGCTGATGAGGGAATTCTGTGATGAGGCGCGACATGACCTCGATGTTCTGCCTGGTCGCCTCGTGCCTTTCTCGCCACCCTCCCGGAGTATCGGAGGGAGGCGCGGAATGCGAAAGCTTGGGCGAAAGGGAGATGAGGTGGCAGGCGACGCTTTGGTACACCGTTCCTGCCGTTTCGATGGTGATTGTTTGACCTTGAGATTCGATGCGAGCGGTGAGTTCGGTGACTCCATCGAACAAAAGTGGTTCGCCGCCAGTGATAACCACATGGTTGACTCCGCTCGCTGCGGCTTCATCGGCGAGTTCGGCAATCTCCCTCATGGGGCCCTCTGGGTTCCAAGAAGCGTAGGGCGTATCGCACCAAACGCATCGCAGATTGCACCCGCTCAGGCGGATAAAGTGGCTGGGAACCCCAAGCCACTGCCCTTCGCCTTGTACCGAAGTAAAGGTCTCAGAAATCCTCAGTCGGCTCATGATTCCAGGTGAGCCAAGGCGGGGTCTTTAAGGTCGAGGGCGGCGAAGGCGGCTCGGCGGATCTGGCACGAATCGCACCTTCCGCAGGCTTTGCCCTGAATGTCAGGGTCGTAGCAGGAATGGGTGAGGGAGTAATCGACCCCCAGCTTCAACCCTTTGGTAATGATTTCCGGCTTGGTGAGGTGGATCAGGGGCGCGTGGATCGTGATCTCTGCCCCTTCGACCCCCGCCTTGGTGGCAAGCCTGGCGAGGTTCTGAAAGGCGGCGACAAACTCGGGGCGGCAGTCTGGGTAGCCAGAATAATCCACTGCATTGACTCCGCAGAAAATGTCGTTTGCCCCCACTGCTTCGGCGAACCCCAAGGCCAAACTGAGCAGAATCGTGTTGCGTGCAGGGACGTAGGTGATGGGGATCTCGCTCTCCATCTCAGCTTCGTTCCTGTCCTTCGGGACATCGATATCTGCCGTCAGGGCGCTTCCGCCAAAGAGCCGAAGATCCACATGAGCTTCCTTAAGGTCGGCGGCTCCGAGGGCTTCGGCTGTCCTGCGGGCAGCAAGAATTTCGGCCTGGTGGCGCTGTCCGTAGTGGACGGTCAGGCAGTGGCAGTCGAACCCCTGACTCGTGGCCATGGCCAAAACGGTGGCAGAATCCAGCCCTCCGCTAAGCAGAACAATCGCCTTTTTTGCCCCTTGTCCAGGTTCCATGACGGGTTTCAAGGTACCAGAGCGGGGATGATCTGGTTAGGTTTGCCTTGCTGTAATACGGAGACCTTTCTGACTGCTTTGAGCAAAGGGTTATTTAGGTTGATCGCTAGTTCAACCTCTACTTTCGTGGGTTTCACCCACGCCACCCGGGCTGAGGCTGTGTTTAGTGGCAGAGGCAGCGATTTGGAGAAGGAAAAATGGGGGTCGGCAAGCTTTCAGGCAGCCATTTCCTAAATCTCAGCTCGCGCCTCTGCCTCAAACGCGACAAACCCAGATTCCCTGCTACACTAAAGGTATGAAGCTGGCGGTCTGCATTGTTCATGGCAGAGACAAAAACAGGCTGACCGACGCTTTGGTCCAGGCTGGCTTTAAGTTCACCATCATCGGTTCGACGGGCGGATTTCTTCGCGAAGGCAACACGACCATGCTGATCGGTGTGGCAGAAGATCAGCTTGATGGCCTGAAGGAACTGATTTCTTCCAATTGCCAGACCAGGGAGCAGGTGGTCAACGTCATGCCCTTCGAAGCCGGACCTCCTGGCGCCTACCTGGCCAGCCCGGTCAAGGTCCCCGTGGGTGGGGCGGTCATGTTCCTCATGAACGTGGACGAGTTCTTTAGGGTCTAGTCGGAGTCGGCGTCTTCCTTCGGCGGAATAAAGCGGCCCGAGATCTCCTGTACAAAGGGGATCAGTGCTGGCACCCTATCCAAAGTTCCCTGGAGGCCGTTTTGAACAGCTTCATTGATGAAAAGGATCGTTTCTTCAGGGGCGTTGGAAAGATGTGCTGCTACCGTTAATCCCTTATTGAATGCATCACGAACAGCATCGTCTTGGGGATGATCCTCAGCCAGCCGTCTCAGTTCATCCAGCAGCAGCTTTTGAGCTTCAGGGTCACCTTTAGCGCCAGCGAAGGCATTGAAGATGCCTCCGGCTAGTTCTCCTCGAACTGCATCGTCTTGGGGATGATCCTGAGCCAGCCGTCTCAGTTCCTCCAGCAGCGGCTTTTGAGCTTCAGGGTCACCTTTAGCGCCAGCGATGGCATTAAGGAGGCCTTTGGCTAGTTCACCTCGAACTGCGGGGTCTTGGGGATGATCCTTAGCCAGCTGTCTCAGTTCCTCCAGCAGCAGCTTCTGAGCTTCAGGGTCACCGTCAGCGCCAGCGCCAGCGATGGCATTGACGAGGCCTCCTGCTAGTTCTCCTCGAACTGCATCTTCTTGGGGATGATCCTTAGCCAGCTGTCTCAGTTCATCCAGCAGCAGCTTTTGAGCTTCAGGGTCACCGATAGCGTCAGCGATGGCATTGACGATGCCTTTGGCTAGTTCTCCTCGAACTGCATCGTCTTGGGGATGATCCTTAGCCAGCTTCTTCAGCTCATCCAGCAGCAGCTTTTGAGCTTTAGGGTCACCGTTAGCGCCATTGAAGGCATTGAAGAGGCCTTTGGCTAGGATTCCTCGAACTGCATCGTCTTGGGAATGATCCTTTGCCAGCTGCCTCAGTTCATCCAGCAGCAGCTTTTGAGCTTCAGGGTCACCTTTAGCGCCAGCGAAGGCATTGACGAGGCCTTTGGCTAGGATTCCTCGAACTGCATCGTCTTTGGGATGATCCTTAGCCAGCTTCCTTAGGTTTTCCAGGAACTGATACCCAATAGCTTTAGATGTGTGATCCCGGGCCAAGCCGTTGAAACAGACGGAAGCCAACAGCAGCCGTGAATCTGAGTTCACAACTTTGTGAAGTTTTTCACAAAGTCCCAATATTTCTTTGATTATGAGAATGGCAGATTGGTCACCCGATGAGCCGAGAGATTCAATTGCATATGCCCAGGCGGTCATCTTTTGATCCGGTGCCAATGCCTGGAAGAGGACTGAGTCTTTGAATATCTGTGGCCAAGAATCTGCAGCTCTGATGAGAAATGGCTCAACGTCCTTCTTTGCCTCCTCTAAAACATGCTGAGCAACCTCTAGTGCTTGAAGATGCGCATCTTCCACTCCCATTTTAAGCGGACCAGAATCCTTTTCGAAAGACTTTAACACAAAGAGTTCGCCAATGATATCTGGCTCGATCCTTGGTCGAAACCCAGATTTATATCCAGAGGAAAGAGTATAAAGCTTGCCCAAATTCTCTTCAGTTTTATCGTTCGAGAGTTGAGGACATTGACTTAATGCTGGATGGATGCTTTCCACTCCACCAAGCATCGTTGATGCGATAGCAAGATTTCTATGTGACAGATCCAGGTCGGCTTCCTGCCATTTAATCACCTCTCGGCTCAAAAGGAAAGACACTAGGGTCTCAGGATCAGTCAGCTCAGTCCCACCGATTGATGCCTTCCAGGCTGCAATTTGGAAAAGAAGTGGAAGTGACGCTCCCGCCAGATTGCGGAGCACTGGCAGTGTTTTAGTTAGCCGGTGCTCTACTGTTGTCCAATCAACTCTTTCTGCGTTAGGAATGTTGCGCCATACATCCCCAGCCATGCTAAGAAGCTCTTCATCGTCCAGTTCAGCTAGTCTTAATCGGGTACCAGGCTGATTCCATAACTTCTGCTCTACGCCCATCGGTTGAAAGCCGGTCGCCTTAGGCGAAGTTGAATAGAGGTTTCTCGCCAATAATGCCTCACTGTCAAAAAACCTGTCCCAGCGAACACCTTCACTTTCGCGCGATAGTGTGATGACCCGAACTGGGTGGGCAAAACTTTCACTCCTCTCCTGCAGATCATTTAAGATGTGCTTAGTCTCGGCGGGATAATCCAGGGCATAGTCAATGACAAGCAGTGTTGGAGCGCTTGGAACCCAAGTCTTCCACTGCTCTTTGTAGTTTCCAGTACCTAACTTAACCCTGACTGCAAACCACAGCTGTCCTTCCAATAAACGAAGCAAGTTGAGACCAAATCTGCTTTTGCCTGAGCCGGCTGGGCCAGTGATGCGCCACCACCGGAACTTTTTTGTCGGTTCAGCCAGGAAGCGGCCGACCTCCATGATTTGACTTTCTCTGCCTCGAAAGGTGGCCAGTTCTGCGGTGTAAATGAAGCTGTCTGCTTCCCTCTTTGTATAAGGCTCAAATGTGGGGCCAAATTTGTCCGCGAGAACTTTAACTTCTGAGTAAAGAGCTTTGAGTTGATCGTTAACATTACTAAAGCCTTCGCCAAGCATTTGGGGAAGGAGTTTCTTCCACGCAACGTCGTGGAAAGCCATGTTCTTCTGAAGCCGCTTGAGAAAGGCTTTATGAAGACCTGAGGCTAAATCTTCTCGTTCAATCAACGAGAGTGAAACTTTTCTGTGATTCGAGTACCAATTGACAAGAGCCAACCAATCTTCCGGCTGATCAAGTCTCACATCTGCAATAGCAGGGTTTGCCTCAGCTAAGTGTCTGGCGATGAGACTCGTGTCTAGATCTTTGAGGTCACGAAGTGCGAAGTTGGACCAAGCCGCCCAGTTAGCTTCAAAATCCCGGGCCGCGCCTTTGAATTCAAGATGAGAATCTTCAAGAATCTGCCCTATCGTGCTCCCGATGAGTTTTGCAATGTGCTCGTTCTGAATCCAATCGGCAACCTTCTGCTGGTCATTTGTGAAGTCATTGGCTAGGTTGACTAAGTAGGAAGCACCGACAGAAAAGCCAGCCGCCGCTACCGTGCCCCAAGGTATTCCGGTGGTTGTGACGCCGAGAAGATCAGCCCCCACTTGGCAGGCAAATGCCACTCCTACACATGCGCCAAGCTTGCCGTGACTCACCCATCAAGTATGCAAAAGATGAGGACATTTGTGCAAGGAGCGGACATTAGCCAAAATCCACCCCACCGAACCACCCACCTGCCTTCAACCGTTCATCATGTGAGGGCAAACTCATGATCGTAACTTCCGCCTGCCTGGCGCTCAGCCTCATTTCACAAACTCCCCCCGCCGCCCCGGCCCCGCCTTTGGTTGAGTGGAAGGTAACCGGAGCCAGCCTTTTTAAAAACGGCTACGGAGTGGTGTTTAGAGAAGCTGTCATCCCCGCCGGAAAAACCGCCTTTCACACCCCCCTGCCTGGCCAGGCTAGCCTAGGAACCCTGTGGTTCACCGCCAGCAAGGATGTAAAGATTCAGCGGATCGCCACAGTCAACCGGACCAACACAGTCACTACTGCTGCCAACGGGATTCCGGAGATTCTGGCCCTCAACGTGGGGTCCAAGCTGACTCTGCACTTGATGAGGCCAGGAATCACTGGCCAGAACATGGTGGAGGCGACAATTAAGGAAGTTCTTCCGAACATGGTTGTCGTCACCACATCGCTCGGCGAAGAGATTCTGCCGATCAGCTTCATCCAGAGCCTTTCTTCTTCAACCGGACTTAAGGTGAAGCGTGATGGCAAGACTTCGGAGACAGCCCTTGAGTTCACTGCCACGGGTCCGGCTGGTTCAAAGCTCTATTCCATGGCCATCCAGTCGGGCATTTCCTGGTCGCCCGCCTATGCGGTCGAGCTTTTGGATGATTCTAAGCTAAGACTGACGGGCCAAGCCACTTTGATCAATGATCTTGCCGCCTTTGAAGGGGCCGAGGTCAAACTCGTCACAGGCTTCCCGAGCCTTAGGTTCCTCTATCAGCCAGATCCCCTCACCTCAAACTTTCTGGCGCCGACCATGCCGGGAGGTTCGGGTGGATTCGGTGGAGGCGGAGCCATGATGCAGAACGCTGCCCCGGCATCCGCGAGAAGGGAAGCTGCCGACAGCATGGCCGCCTCTTTCGACCCTAGCGGAGAAGGCTTCGCCGCTGAAGATCTCTTCTTCTACAAGCTGCCTGGCACGACCCTCATGCGAGGCGGTCGAAGCCAGACGGTGCTTTTTGAAGGAACGGCAGACTACAAGGCTGTCTACAAGGCTCAGCTTCCTGATCCCATCAGCCAGGCTAGCAGCAGGGGCGATGCTCCGCCCGATGTGTGGCATACCCTCGTCTTCAAAAATCCCATCAATCAGCCTCTTACGACCGCCCCAGCCATCACCATGAAGTCGGGCGAAGTGATCGGTCAGGATGAACTCAAGTATTCCAGCGTCGGAGGACCAGTCAGTCTGAGAGTTGGCAAGGCTCTGGATGTCGTGATCGAAGCTACTGCCGAGGAAGTCGAGCGAGAGCCAGGGGTGAGAAAAGATAGAAACGGCAACCCCACCTACGACCTAATCACGATCAAGGGTGTGGCAGAAGTCAACAGCCTAAAGGGCAAAGCTGTACAGCTTGAAATCGAGATTCCTCTGGAAGGAGAGGTTATTTCTGCTCCTGGGGCGGAGGTCACCAAGACGGCAGCCGGGCTGAGAGACGTCAATCCTCGATCCGTCATCACTTGGAAGCCGACCATCGCCAAGGCTGGCAAGGCCAAGCTGGAATACACGGTCAAGATTCTTGTTGGGGCGAGGTAGTGGATCCTTAGGGGAGTCGTGAAGCGGCTCCCCTTAAACTCTTGCCACTGGCGTCGCCAGTGCATGCTTTTTCAGTTATGAGGACCCTTAGCCGAAAATTGTCATGTGAGGCACTGGCGATGCCAGTGGCACAGTCCTCCTAGGGCCAAACCAAGGAGTAGGGTTGTGTCTCGCACTGGCGACGCCAGTGGCACAGTTCCTCTTGACTCCTAAACTAAGGAGTAGTGCTGTATCTCGCAGTGACGAAGCCAGTTGCAGGATTCTTGAAAGAATCACACCAAACAAAAGCCTGACTTAGCACAGAACCCGGTTTCGCTGTAACTTTGTGAAGAACCTGAGCTAATCTCGCAACCTGTGCCACTGGCAGCGCCAGTGCAATGAAGTCTAGTTTTGGGAGGCGACGGTGATCTCTGCTTTGCCGTAAAACCCTATTCGATAGGAAAGGTTAGGCACTGGCGATGCCAGTGGCACAGATCTCCTCAGCCCAAGCCAAGTAGTAACGCAGTGTCTCGCACTGGCGATGCCAGTGGCACAAAATCCTCTTCCGTACCAAGGAGAAAGGGAGCTTTCACCCAATCAACAAGTCGCCCCGACCCCTTCACTGCCGAAGGTATCCAGCCTCACCTGATCTGACGTTTCCGGAACCGACTCGCCCTTATAGTGGAACTGCAGAGCCCGCCTTCGCGTGTTGGTGCGGTTAGATGGGGTTCCGTGAGGGACCAAGCCATTGAAGATCACGCAGCCGCCGGGGGGCAGGGGCACAGCGATCGACCTTTTGCCGAGAATATCGGCATCACAAATCTGCCAGTCGCGTCGGTTGAAGTGGGGCAGAGGACCAGCGTGGTGCCCGCCGGGTTGAAAAAACATGCATCCATTCTCAGGAGTTGCCTGATCGAGCGCGGCCCAAATTCCAACAACCTCAGCACCGTGTGGGACCTTAAAGTAGGCGTTGTCTTGGTGCCAGGGCTTCTCTCTGCCGATTCCTGGGGGCTTAAGCAGAGCCATGTCTTGGAACATCTTTGGCGGCTCGCCAAGAATCCGGTTAAGGATCGGCATGAGGGCAGGGTGGTAAACCATTCGCTCCAGCCTTTCATCCAAATGGACGAAAAGCATGAACTTCCTCACGGCATCCAGCCTTTCTTCTGGGCTGAGTGAGGGCAGAATGTCCTTCGCTCTGTTCTCGTACTGAAGCTGAACCCCTGGCGGAAGGGATTCCATCTGGACAATATCCTGCAGAGCCTGGCCAACCGCCGCCACTTCCTCTGGAGAGAAGGCTTGGCGAATCGCGACAAAGCCGACCTCCTTGTAAATCTCCATGGCTTCATCGTTGAAGTCGGCGAGTGTTTCGATCATCGGCGCGAAGCCGTCGGCGACGTAAAGGCTTTCAGGGTAGTCGTCGCTTCGTTCGTCTTCAAAAAATCCAATGGCAGGCTTCATAGGCTGACTCTGTGTAAGTAGATTCTGAGGAGCCTTCTGCAAAGATGTCAACAAAAAATGATACGCATTTGCAAAAGTGGACTCAGTTTCGTGCAGTCATGTTGAAGCCCGGCAGCGTAAATGGCTAAGTGCTGATTCGAAATTCCGCTTTGTTCTGCCTTCTAGCTCTGCCTTTTGCCGCAATGGCCAAAGATTCTTGGCGGCTTGATGTCGAGGGTTTGAGCACCAGAACTCTGCGCAACGAAGCGGCCATTCCGGCTGGATCCACCCGATTTCGCCTGACCGACGTGATCGGTCGGGGACCCAACTCGGGGGTGAGGCTGAACTTGGTCTATCAGAAGCCAGGCCAGGGTCACGCTTATCGACTCCTCGTCGCTCCCTACCAAGTGTCGGGCATTGGCACTCTGAATTCTCCTGTCAACTTTGAAGGGGGAGCTTTCGCCGCCGGAGTCCCCACGAGGGTCGGATACAAATTCAATTCCTACCGCCTGACCTACATGAACAGGTGGAAGGGGAATTGGAGCATCGGAGGCACTCTTAAGGTCCGCGACGCCTACACTTACGTTGAACAGAACGGTCAGAGACGAACTAAAAAGGATCTTGGTTTCGTGCCCCTCCTGCATGTCTCTGGTGAAGAACCCTTGGGTGGCCCCTGGAGTTTGAGAGTCGAAATGGATGCTGCCTGGGCTCCTCAGGGACAGGCTATTGACCTCGGGGTTTTGGCTGTCTACAAGCTGAACGAAGGTTTCAGCCTCACTGCCGGATTCAGAACTCTAGAAGGCGGAGCTGACAACAGCAAGCTTTTCAGCTGGGGACACTTTTTGAGCGGAAGCCTTGGGGTCTCGGCTAGGTTCTAAGTTTTGAGCCTTCCGTTCGCGGGCCAAGGGGCCTGACTGACAATAATCCTAGCTTCGCCAGACCAAATCGCTGAACCAAACCTGTAGAATAGCTCCCGAGATGCTAGAGGTCAGGGAGGTTACCAAACGATACGGCAGCCTGACGGCTTTAGACAAGGTCAGCATCTCGTTTGAAGAGGGTCAGGCTCGCGGAGTCATAGGCGAAAATGGGGCGGGGAAGTCCACCCTCATGAAGATCCTGGCCGGGATTGAGACCCCCACCGAAGGCAGCGTTTACCTTCAGGGCAAGCCGCTGGTCTTGGGTTCGGTAAGGGCGGCAACGGCTCAAGGGATCGCCATGATCCACCAGGAACTGAACCTGGTCGAAGAACTTTCTGCCGCTGAAAACATTTTTCTGGGTCGTGAGCTGAAAAAAGGGCTGATGCTCGACCGAAAAGGCATGGAAGAGCAGGCCGACCACTGGCTGAAAGAGGTCCGAGCACCTTTCGGTCCGAGGCAGAGGGTTGCCGATCTTTCCATTGCCCATCGTCAGCTTATCGAAATCGCCAAAGCGGCCTCGATGAAGGCGAACTGGCTGGTTTTGGATGAACCCACCGCAGTTCTCAGCGATCGAGAAACCACTGCCCTTTTCGATCTCCTAGAAAGGCTGAAGGATCAGGGAGTCGCCTTGATCTACATTTCTCACCTGCTGGATGAGGTGAAGAAGCTCTGCCCTCAAATCACGGTTCTTAGAGACGGAAAGCACATTACAACTCAGTCCACAGCCGAGCTGGATACAACCCAGATGGCCAGCCTTATGGTGGGTCGAGAGATCGGCGATGTCTTCCCTGCCAAGCTTCCCTCTCCCCAGGCGAACCCCATTTTTGAGGTTAAAGACCTCCAGGTGCCAGGCTATGTCAATTCTTTGAGTCTGAGCCTGAGGCCAGGAGAGATTCTTGGTTTGGCCGGTTTGGTTGGCTGCGGCCGCACAGAATCCTGCGAAGCCATCATTGGATTGAGACCGAGCAAGGGCGAAGTGCTTATTGATGGGAAGCCTCATAAGTTTAAGGGTCCGGCGGATGCCTTGGCCCATGGGCTCGCCTACCTGACCGAAGACAGAAAAGGAGCAGGCCTGGTGTTGAACATGAGCCAGACCGAAAACGCCACCCTGGCGACCCTTAAAAAGTACGGATGGGTGATTGACAAGGGCAGGCAGAGCAGGGCAGTGGAAGACTGGAAACAGTCGCTTGATATCCGCACCGCCGACCTTAGAAACCCGGTTGCAGCCCTGAGCGGTGGCAACCAGCAGAAGATTGCCCTGGCCAAGTGGCTTGACGCCAAACCCCGCGTGCTGATTTTAGATGAACCCACCCGAGGTGTCGACGTGGGGGCAAAAAGAGAGATTTATCACCTCATCACTCGTCTGGCTTCAGAGGGCCTCGCCGTGATTCTGGTTTCCAGTGAACTTCCTGAAATTTTGGGCCTCTGCCACAGAGCTCTGGTGCTCAAAGAAGGCTCGATAGCTGGTGAGGTGGAAGGCGCGGCGATGACTGAAGAATCCATTATGATTTTGGCTGCCGGAGCGGCCGTAAACGCATGAAGTTCCAACGCTTTATTCAAGATTACGGGGTTCTAGTCGCCCTTGCCCTCCTGGTCGTTATCAACGCCCTGCGGCCAGGCAGCGTTTTTCTCACCCCAGAGAACCTGCGGAACATCATCAACCAGTCATCCTTCTTGGGCATTGTCGCCATCGGCATGACCCTTGTGATCATTGCCGGGGGCATTGATCTTTCGGTTGGCAGCCTTCTGGCTTTGGCTGGCGGAGCGGCAGTTTTTGTTCTTAACTTGGGGCAGCCCGATTCAGGGGGGGCAGTGGCTATGGCCTTCGCGACAGCCGTCGGAGTCGGCTTGGTGCTGGGGGCATTTAACGGCGCTTTGGTTAACTTGGGCGGCTTGGCGCCCTTTATAGCCACCTTGGGCGGGCTTGTCGCTTTTCGATCACTGCTGCAGGTTTTAGCTAATGGCGGAGAGATGCGGTCCAAGAGCACCGAGCTCTTTCCCTCGATTGGCAACTCGGGAATCCCTCTTCCTTTCAAGGATGGAGGCGGGCAGACGATCAACCTGACTTGGTCGATTTTGGCCTGGATCATTCTCGCCGTCGCCGCTTGGTTCCTTTTGGAGCGCACCCGCTATGGCCGCCACCTTGTTGCGGCAGGAGCCAGCGAAAAGGCAGCTCTCTACAGCGGAATCAATGTCAAGGCTGTTCGGTTTTGGAGCTACGTGATTCTCGGTGGAGTCTCTGGCCTGGCTGGAGTTCTTCTCTCAACCCGACTCAATTCGGTTGCTTCTGGCACCAGCGGACTCTACTACGAACTGGACGCCATCGCGGCGGTTGTCATTGGGGGCACGGCTTTGAGCGGCGGCAAGGGACGCATTTGGGGCACAGTTGCCGGAGTTCTTCTGCTTGCCATCATCGGCAACATGATGGTCGCCTTCGGGGTCTCCAGCTACTGGCAGGGAGCGGTCAAGGGACTTATCATCATCCTGGCTGTGCTTCTGCAGAGAGTGGGCAAGTCGTCAAGCTCTGCATAAGGCAGGTCCAAGAATAGATTCTGGGCCGCAAATCGAAAAATTCCACCCTTAACGTGCCATTATCAAGCACAGGCTTAAGGGTGGGTTCTGCCCCAAGCCAGGTGAGATCATGACTTGGACAAAGATGTTTTTGGCCCCGCTAGCGGCGGGCCTGCTGCTCTTGGCCTCTGGCTGTACGGGTGGTTCAGCACCAGCAGAGGGCGGCTCCGCTGCTGCGCCAACCGAAACGGCTGGCAAGAAGCTCAAAATTGGAATCTCTGTTCCATCGGCTGACCACGGCTGGACCGCTGGTGTCATCTATTGGGCAGAAGAAGCCAAGAAGAAGTACCCCGACGTTGAGTTCAATCTGCAGACGGCAGATTCGGCTCAGACCCAGATTTCTCAGGTCGAAGCGATGATGACCCAGGGCATGGACGGCCTCGTCATCCTGGCTCACGAATCCGCTCCCCTAACTCCCATCGCCAAGCAGGTCCACGACCGCGGCATCTATCTTGTCAACGTCGACCGAGGCTTCCTTGAGCCAATCGCCGACGTTTTTGTCGCTGGCGACAACAAGGCCTTCGGACGCAAGTCGGCCGAATTCATGGTCGAAAAGCTAGGCGGCAAGGGCAAGATTCTTGCTCTGCGTGGCGCTCCCAGCACCGTCGACACCGACCGATTTGATTCGGCCATGGAAGTCTTTAAGGCCAAGGGAATTGAGGTTCTTGATTCTCAGCCTGGCAACTGGAACCCCGACAAGGCTTTCTCTGTCACCCAGGCCATGCTGGTCAAGCATCCTCAGGTTGATGCCATTTGGGCTTCTGACGACGATATGGCTGAAGCAGTCGAAAAGGCTCTGAAGGATGCCGGACGCAAGAACGTTTGGATTCTTGGCGGAGCTGGCAAGAAGGAGATTGTGAAGCGAGTGATGGACAAGGATCCCATGTTCCCTGCCAACGTCACCTACCCACCTTCCATGATCAGCAAGGGAATCGACATTGCAGTCGCAGACCTGAAGGCTGGCAAGAAGGCTGGCGGCGCACCTCAGAGGCAGGAGATCATCGATGTCGAGATCATTACTCCCGAGAACGCCAAGGACTTCTACTTCCCCGATTCTCCTTTCTAAAGGCTGAATACAGAAGATCTACTGCCCCTAGGTTCTCTTGTAAAGAGAGAATCTGGGGGCAGTTTTTTTATGTCTGCTTGGCGGCACACTGGGTAAAGTGCTGTCTTGATCAAGCTGAGTACAGCCGTGACAATTCATGCGCCTGTTGAAAGGGTCTTTGAGCTCTTTACCGACTTTAACTGGTCAGCCAGGCACCTCCATAAGGCGATTAAGCTTGACTTTCATAGTCAGAAGCAGTTTGGAATTGGTGCTGAATGGACCCAGATTGATGACGAAGAGGGGGAGGAGGTCAGCTCTCTCCACAAGGTAACCGCCTTCAATCCTCCCAGTGGGTATTCCATGACGTCTGACGACAAGGCTGCCTTTGAAACGATGGATTTCAGGTTCGTTCAGCAAAGCGACGGAACCCTGACCGCCTTTGACCTTACGATTCAACCGAAGGGGTTCCTCAAGGGGCTTGTTCTAAAAGCTCTCAAAGGTGCTGTCTATGAGGCCATGAGCGAAGACCTGCACAGGATCAAGGCTGCAATCGAAGATCAGATGGTTTCTGAGCTATCCGGCAATGGTTAAAGCCACACTCCGGTCAAGGTGGTGCCGATTCAATCGGAGTGGGTTCGTTCCACCAAAGCGGAAAGGCAATTGATTCGTTAACAAAGCTAGAATGACTTCTATGTCTGCATTGGCTCTCCTGGCCACCTTGCTTGTCTCGTCCGTGTCTGGCCCGGTGGTGCAGGATCCGCCCAAGGACGAAATCTTTAAGCCTGCTTACTACCTTGAAAAAAGCATGATCTCGGCTCTGGCTATGGCTCAGCAGCTCGAAGATGGTCAGCCCTCAATCGGCCTGGCGGAAGGCAGCTCGGTCTTTGCTGGCCACCTCGCTCCAGGTCAGTCATTAAGCATGGGTCACCCCTGCAAAAAGGGCGAAGCCATTGTTGCTATTGCGACCCCCGATGATCCCAAGCTGAATATCAACATTTGGATCGAAGATGGCAAGGGCAAGGAACTGGCAAAAGACGACAGTGCTGATGCCGGGGCCGTCGGAATCTTTAAGGCCGATGAAAACATCGACATGGAGTTCAGGATTAAGAATGAGGGAGCCGAAGATGCCTTCGTTACCGTCGTTCTCCTTTCAAGTCAGGGAAAGAGCAAAAAGATCGAAAAGGTCGCAGAGAGCATGGATGCCCTGATGGCAGGTGTTCGAACCATGGCAGTGCTGGATGAAGAACTGAGCTTTGCTTCTCAGGGTGAGTGGTGTCTCTACGGCGGCTGGCTGGATAAAGAAAAGTCTTTCAGCATCTCTGGGCTTGAGCTCAAGGCTCCCGTTTCTCTCGTCATGGGGGCCTGCGACAAAGGCTCTACCGACATTGATCTTCTTCTTTCAGATAAGGATGGAAAGAACCTTGCGAAAGACGAAGAGAAGGATAACCGACCTCTTCTTGAATTCAAGTCGCAGGGCAAGGGTTATATCGCCACTTTGGGAAATGCTGGCGAAGGCGCCTTCTGTCTCATGACAGTGCTTGACGGAACGAAGTAAGCGCAGAAACTTGGTGCCATGGGCTGAGCCCTTGGCACCAAGTTTTTGATCTGCAGGCAAAGATCGGCATCAACTGACTGAGGTCAAACCATCGGACCAGGGTGCCATTCCCTTTTCAACAAAAGCAAAAGCAAAAATGGGAGAGGGACAAGCGATGAAGGAAGCTAACCAGTCTATTGAAGTCAAAATCGATGACCTTTCTTCGCCGCAAGTTCAGCACCTCATCGCCCAGCACCTGGCTGGCATGCACAGCAATTCACCGGAAGAACACGTTCACGCCTTGGCTCTAGAGGGCTTAAAGGCTCCAGACATGACCTTTTGGTCAGCCTGGCTTAATGGCGAACTTTGTGGCTGCGGCGCTTTAAAGAGTCTGGGCGATGGAGCAGGCGAAGTCAAGTCGATGCGCACACATCATTCATTTCTGCGTCGAGGTGTTGCCCAGGCTGTTCTCGATGAGATTCTAAGCGTCGCCCGCGAACGAGGCTACTCACACCTCTATCTAGAAACTGGAACCGGCGACGCTTTTGATGCCGCCCATGCGCTCTATCTCCGCAATGGCTTCGTCTGGTGCGGCCCCTTCGCCAACTACACAGCCAATGACTTCAGCGTCTTTATGGTGAAGACGCTTGGCCCGGCAGATGCCTAGACCTTACTCCTTCAACCCAGGGGTGAAGGCTCGAAGGTTCTTCTCAGCAAGGCGGATTGTCTCGGAAATGCGCTTAGATTTCGTTGCCTCTGTCTTTGCGCTGTAGATGATCCAAAGAATCCCTCGGCGAGCTGAGGGAGGGAAGGCGTCCCAGTTCTTTCTCGCCTCTGGGTTGGCATCCAGCCCTGAAGCAAGTTCGGTTGGCTCGATGAGGTTTTGGGCGGCATCGTAGCTCTCCCAAGATCCATCCTGCTTGGCTGTCTCGATCAATCTTCGGCCTGGTTCTTCAATCAGACCCTCCGCTTCAAGCTTGATAATTCGTTCTTTGTTGAGGCCCGACCAGGGGCTGCCTTTCTTGCGAAGGCTGAAGTAGAGCATGGTCCGTTGGTCATCCAGCTTGCGCGGAAGGCTGTCGATCCACCCGAAGCAGAGAGCTTCTTCGACCATGTCGTCGTAGGTGAGAATCGGCTTTCCAGACCCCTTGCGCCAAGTGATGACAAAAATCCCCTTGCTGGCCGCGTGGTTTTCGGCCAGCCAATTCCTCCACGCTGACCTTTCCTCAAACAAGATCTGCGGAGCGTCTTTCATGCCTCTTCAGCAGGCTGATCAATCACCCAATAACGGGTGACATCGGGAGTTCGGCCAATCAGACCGAGCTCAAACATCTCTCGCCTCAGCAGAGCCCAATCGCCGAAGGTGTGGCGGGCTTTGAGAATGGCATTGACTTCCATTTCGTTCATATCCTGCCCCTTAGGAAAGAACTGGACCAAGTAACGAAGGGCGGCGATCTGGTCTGCCCTGCGTTTTCTAGAGGGCCAAGCCGTCAGGCGGCCCTCTTCATCGATAAACCTTTCAAGCTGAGGCGGCGCTGTTACACGGTGCACAGCTCGACCGCCTTTTGAAGGGAGGCCATAGGGTCTTTGCGTGGAATGAATTCGTGGGCAAGGTAGCCGGTGAACTTCATATCGGCAATTGCCTTGGCAATGCGGGGGTAGTAAAGCTCCTGAGTTTCGTCAATCTCTGCTCGGCCGGGGTTGCCGCCCGTGTGGTAGTGGCTGATGTAATCCTTGTGCTTTTCGATGGTGCGAATCACATCGCCTTCCATGATCTGCATGTGATAGATATCGTAGAGCAGCTTGAACCGCTCTGACCCCACTTCCTTGCAGAGCGAGACGCCCCACTCGGTGCGGTCGCACTGATAGTCGCCGTGGTCAACCCTGGAATTCAAGAGTTCCATGATGAGGGTGACGCCCAGTTTCTCCGCCAAAGGAGTGATCTTCTTAAGTCCGATCGCGCAGTTCTTGATGCCTTCGGCTTCGCTGATTCCGGCTCTGTTGCCAGAAAAGACGATCATTTGGGGGATTCCGGCGGCGGCAACCTTGGGCAGCATTTCTTCTGCACCTTTAATCAGCTTGTCGTGGTTTTCAATGCGGTTCCAGCCGACTGTGATGCCTCCTGGGCCGTTGGCGGTGCTGCAGTTGAGGCCGATCTTTTTGACCACGGCCCACTCATCTTCGTTCAGAAGATCGATGGCGGTGATTCCCATGGCCTTGGCTTTGGTGGCCAAATCTTCCAGCTTCATGTTGCCGTAGCACCAGCGGCAGACCGACTGCTTAAGCCTTCCTGCTTTGGGTGTGGCTTGGGTGGATTCACCGGCGGCGGATGCTGCTCCGGGAACAGTGAGAGCGGCGGCTCCGACGGCGGCCATGCCCAAGACTTCGCGGCGGGAAAGACTCATGCCTCTATCTTAGCGGATTTGAGCTTCTGTTAACGTGATCAGTCTCTTCAATTCTTTCTCATTGTAGGCAGTGAAAATCCACCCTCCATAGAGGCTTTGCTCGTCTCAAAAATCCAGTCCTCAATCGCCGATTCTGGAAAAGAGACATCCGAACCAAGCTTGAGGCCGGGCAGATCGACGGGTTCGTTGGCCAACTTTCCCTGCCACGGTGCATCTGGTGAACCTGGCACCAGGCTCTCTACCCAAATGTGCTCGAACTCATCCACGGCTGCTGTCGGCAGAGCCGCCTTGACTGAGGAATAGGATTCAGGGTTCTGTTCCATGAGTCGGCGGAACCGATCGAGTGAAGCCTGAGCCTGCAGCTTGGCTTGGGCCACTTCGAAATCGTTGGGTTCGATCAGGGCAATGTTCTTCCGCTGATTCCACGCCCTGCTGCTGATGATGAGGTAGACAACGACCGAGGCGATAGCGGCTATGGCAGCGAAAATTTCCATGACGACCTGTAAAACCGACGGCTAGTTTAGCAAGCAGGCTGCCATAAGTTTGTAGATAGGCTGCCGTCAGCTATTATGCAGTGGGGCTTGGCCTGATGCTGCCTATTGATCGCTGGAAGTACGGTAAGAGCCTGCTAGGTAAAGAACCAGGCTGCGTGATGATCTTTGCCATTGCCTCATTCTTGCTTGGATTGCTCGGCCTGTACACTTGGAGTTGGCATCGAGCTTCTGAGGCAAAAGCTCCCAGCCTCATTCGAGAAGTGATTCGGGAGCATAACGTTAAGCGTCCTCCTGACTTTGAACCCAAGGGTGCTGCTCAACGCGGTGCAGAAAGATTGGCCCTTCGCGCCACAAGTGGCGAAGAGATTGTCAGCTTCAACATGGGGCGCCCTTGGACCAGATTCAACGGCTACACCATGATGCGGTTAGATCTGAATCTAAAATCTGGAAAGAAGAAGAGACTCTGGATAGGATTGTGGGGGAGGATGATGGGTGACATCTCGACTCTAGATGAACCCTAGGCTTCCGGGTATTTCCCGGAAGAGCTTCGCCAACTTCTGGCTTCAGCTTCAGAGCCTAGTTATTGCCAATCGGGCTTCGAGCCGCTTTTGTGAACGAGCGCAATGAGGGCCGAACCCAGCCGGCCTCTTCAGGCAGTTTTGGCTATGGCCTGGCGCACTGCTAACGGTCCAGAAATTTAACCATACGGTTGAAAACTGCAGCATCTGCGTACTCGACGACTCAGCCAAATGGTTAAGAACCTACTGCCAGGCTTGGGGAAGGTATCAGCTTGGCTGTGTCTCAAGAGTGGAAGGGTTAAAGGGAGTCCTTTCTGCCCGAGGATGGCTCTGGTAGATTCTAGCGTCACTCCGTTCCCTGCTGAACCTCTCAGCCTGCCCTTTTCTCGATCAAAACCGTGAGCCAGCCTGCCCCTGCCCTTGTTACAGAAGCCGCAAAAAAGCGGCGAACTTTCGCGATCATCTCTCACCCGGATGCTGGCAAAACAACCCTGACCGAAAAGCTGCTGCTCTACGGAGGTGCTATTCAACAAGCAGGATCAGTTAAGGCAAAAGCGAGCCACAGAAAGGCAACCTCAGACTGGATGGAGCTGGAGAAGCAGAGAGGAATTTCTGTTACTTCAACTGTTCTGCAGTTTCCTTACCAGGGTCACATCATCAATCTGCTCGATACCCCTGGTCACAACGACTTTAGTGCTGACACTTATCGAACCCTGACGGCAGCTGATAGCGCCGTGATGCTGGTCGATAACGCCAAAGGTGTAGAAACTCAAACTCGCAAGCTTTTTGCTGTCTGTCGTCGAAGAGGAATCCCCATCTTTACTTTCGTTAACAAGATGGACCATGACGGCATGGGGCCCCTTGCGATCATGGAGGATATCGAGGAAGCTCTCGGCATTCGAAGCGTCCCTATGAACTGGCCTATTGGTCAGGGAGTTGACTTTACCGGCGTCTACGATCGATCCACAAAGCTGATTCATCTTTACGAAAGAACAGCGAGAGGTGCGACCAAAGCTGGCTTAAGCACAATCTCGATTGATGATCCTGAAGCCAAAGATATTGTTGGGGAAAAGCTCTTTAACACTTTGATTGAAGATATCGAGCTTCTTGATGTCGCTGCTGACCCCTTTGATGCCGATAGGGTTCAGTCAGGTGAATTGACTCCTATCTTCTTTGGCAGCGCTCTTACCAACTTTGGTGTCGAGCCCTTTTTGCAGACTTTTATCCAGATGGCGCCAAAGCCAGCGGCAAGAAAGACTGAGACCAAAGAAGTCATTCCGGAAGATAAGTTCTCTGCCTTTGTCTTTAAGATTCAGGCAAACATGAACCCTGAGCACAGGGACAGAATCGCCTTCCTCAGAATCGTCAGTGGTGAGTTTGAAAAAGACATGGATGTGATCCATGTTCAGTCTGGCAAGACTCTGAAGGTTTCACGTCCTCAGAGGGTTTTTGCTCAAGAAAGAGAGATCATTGAGGAAGCTTTTGCCGGCGATATCATAGGGATTCCGAACCCAGGGTTCCTGCGGTTAGGCGATACCTTGGCGCTGGATTCCTCCTTCAAGTTTGATGAAGTCCCTGGCTTTACGCCAGAAATTTTCGCGAGCATTTCCTCAATGGATGCCTCGAGATTCAAGCACTTTGACAAGGGAGTTCATCAGCTTTCTGAAGAAGGCTTGATTGACCTTTTCGAAGATCCTGATGGCTACCAAAAGCAGTATATTTTTGGTGCAGTCGGTGTTCTTCAGTTCGATGTTGTCAAGTTTAGGCTTGCCACTGAATACGGAGTCAAGACTCAGATGATGCCTCTTTCTCAGAGTCTTATCGCTTGGGTTGAAGGCGATGTCAAGGAACTGGATTCTTTCTATCTTGGTTCGGACATTAGAAAGCTCTTGGACGCCCAAGGCAGAACAGTTCTACTCTTTAACTCTCAGTTCCAGATGAACCACATGGCAGGAAGGGCAAAAAACTTTAAGCTTCTGAATGAGCCCGGTGGCGCACCGATTGGTCAATAGGGTACACGCTCCGGGATGAAATCTCGGATCATGTATGTCGAATGCAAATCGGGAGAACTAAACGGCTGGGGAAGAATTGGCCGTGTTGGCTTTTCTAAGACTGGGCGGACCCTCTTCTATCAGGGCAGGTCTTTCCAAAGCCTTAAGGGGGGTTACAAAGCCAACTTTTACGATCTGGAAACAGGCGAGCACTATTGGATAAGCGGCCCCAAGAAGTCCGGCGGCGACAGGCTCTACGGCGCTCCTGGCGTGGAGATTGACGAGGAGGTGAGGCAGGAATACTGGACTTCAATTCGCGGCGAACCCAGCAAAATTTCTCGGTCGACGACTTAAAGTGGCCCCTTAAAACAAAAGTATTGAAGGGAGCATGTGCACCCTTCAATACTCAACCCAATCTCTTTGTGCAGCCGGAATCAGCTCTTCGTTTCAGCTGCCTTTGCTTCGGCAGCTTTATCCTTAGCCACCAAGGCACGCAGGCTGTTTCTTTGACTATTGTTCAGAATCTTAGCAAGCTCAACGTAGTAGCGGCTGTGGGCCTGTCTTACTTTTGCGGAATGCGCACAGGCAGGGCAGGGCTCGCCAGGAGCATGAGAGTGAGGAATGTTCTTGCCTTCAACTTCCAGCTTGGCAAACTCCTTTTTCGCACTTGAGTTCAGCTTGGCGACTCGGCTCTGCTGATTCTTGGTCAGCTTGAGCTTAGTCTCGTACTTCTCAGGCAGAGGAGCGACGTCCAGGCCGAGGCTTTCTTTCTTCGCTTCAACCTTGGCAGCAGGAGCCGAATTTGCTTTCTGAGCCGTGGCTAGGTTGGCAAAACCAAGGACAGAAACAAGCATAAGGGCGCAAAGACCGACTTTGATGTGCCTCATATTGCAACAAAGTTTACCTTTGCCGATTTCTGTAGGAAGACTTAACTTTTGCCAATTTCTTGTCTTGAAGCTCCAATCAGGATGAGAATCCAGACCGCCAAGGGCCAGGCATCCACAATTCGAGGAGGGTTTGGCTGCACCTGTTCGCCAAGAGAAGGAATCTGATCGAAGTCTCGCGGGGTCATTTTCTGCCCTTTCAATGTCATTGGCAGAAAGTGGGCTGACCGTTTAGATTCTTCAGTCGAGAGGTGCTTTTCAAAGGTGCGGAAGGATGAAGCGTCTTTGCCTCCAATCCTTACCAAGTACTGGTTTAAAGCCACGGCGGGGTTAAAGACTCCGGCAAGGTTCATGGCTTCATCTCGACTCTGAGCTGCTTTTGAAATGAGCTGCATTTGAGGGCGGACTTCTTTGAGAGCGAGATATTCCTTGGCCAAGTATCCAGCGGCAAAGCTGTTTTCTTCAGTTCGTTCAAGGCCATATTGGGCTAGGAACTCCTCAACTTGTGCAGCTTCAGGCTCCTCATGCTCCCTCACAGCTCGATAGGCAAGCAGAGCTTCGAGGCGAGAAGGACTAGGAATGCGGCTGGTAAAGGCTGCGTTGAATCCGGTGGGCAGCAGAATGACTAAGGCAAGCCAGGCCGAGATGAGGGCGACCAGGTTCCAGCCCGATGGCCTTTCGAGTGTGTTGATGTAGAAGGCTGCCGCGAACCAAAAGGCCAAGTAGGCCGTGACGGCAGCGATCCAATTCAAGGCGGGTCCAAGGGGAATTGAGCCAAGCGTAAACAGCACGCCGAGGAAAAAGGCAAGGGCTGTTGCCGCCACAACAAGCAGGAATCTGAGCAGCGTGCGGCCAAGCAGCAAAGACCAAACATTGGAATGTCCTGACTGGAGGAGAGGCAGCATCCCCGTTTCTTTCTCTGATGAATAGAGCCTGAACATCAGGGCGATAACGGCCAAAGGCAGCAGAGTTACTGAAGCAAAAACAAGGTCGAATCGGCCAGTTGCCAGGGCCAAGGGGCTGGATATCTCGTCGTGAGTCCAGGTCGGATCCATGGGGTCGCCTAGCCGGACCAGGCTCGGCCTGACATCAGATTCTCCTACTGCCGTGATGGCCAAAGGGGCTTCTGATTTGAGGATGTAGGGGTTTGTAAAGTAGGCCAGCACACCAGGAAAAATAGGGTTGGGGCTGGCTGTAATCGTTTCACCCTGCTCGGCTCTTTTCAGAACATCAAGCTGCTCTTGACTCTGCTTTTTGACCAAAGACTGCGCTTCGTTTGCTTTTCTGTGGAGGTCAGCTTGATCCTTGGCCCCGCTCCAAAAGGCGACCGAAATCACCAGGAAGATAAAGGCAATAACCCAGGGCACTTGAGGGTCTCGCCACAAGAGCTTTAGTTCGTGGCGCAGGTTCATGGCTTGATTCTCACTGCCGAAGCCAAAGCTAGGAGACTGCTGATCAGGGCCCAGCCAACGAGCAGGCCAAGCATCGACCAAGATGACTTCAATGACCAGCTTAATTGTGGCGGGCTGTAACTAAACTCCGGCACGGTCTTCCAAAAATCTTCTCGGACTGTGTAGGTGTATTCCCCTGTCTTGGAATTGACCTTCATGTCGTTGTTCAGCTGTCGAACCAGATTCTGTCGGTAGATTTCAGCCGAATCAGAAAAGTGCTTGTGGTGGCTAAAGTCGGTTCCCGCCGCAGCCATGCTCCAATCTCGAATAGCGAGGTAGGGGGCTGCTGCCGCGATCTTTCTGACAAAACCCGCCTGAGCTTCCAGCTGGGCGGCCACCTTGTTGAACTCATTGGTGTAGAGCTCAGAGGTGAAGTCTTCGCTGGCCTGAAGGGCAATGGCGTCGAAGTTGACCGGAAGGTCTTCGATGCGAGAGACCTTGTATTCAGCCAGGGTCTGTTTCAACAGAGCATCCCGCCTTTCATCTTGGGGGTTGTGGCCGTCGATTCCCTTCGTTTTCTGCTCGTAGATTCGGTCGGCGAAGGCTGCCTTAGATGGCAGTGGACTTTGGGCTGCGGCAAAATCGGAGACTGTTCTTGGCAGAATAAAGCAGGTGGCAATCCAGACCAAGATCATTGCCGAGAGAGCCACCTGGCTTTTGGGAGCTAGAGCAGAAGCAAAAAGGGTGAGGCTTGCGAAGGTGAGCAGATACAAAAAGTAGCCCAGACTTAAAAACAGCAGTCTCGAAAGATCGGCAAAGCCGGAAGCCTGACCCAGAATCAGCCCTGAGATCAGAAGACTGGGCAGAAGCAGAAGGGCCAAGCCGAGCAGGCTTCCCAGAATTTTGCCTCCGACCAGGGTTATCGGTTTCACTCCACTGGATAGAAGCAGGCGGAGAATCCCTGCTTCACGATCGGCCGCAAAGGATGAAAAGCAGAAAAGAATGATGATGAGGGGCGCGACGACCTGTAGAACGAAGCTGGGGGAAAGGTAGCCGAAGTGTCGGAGGGTGGTGGAATCGGTGGCGGGTCGATGAACAAAATCGTTGCGGAAGTGAGCTTCGACAAATAGGGCGCTGCCAAGGTAGGGCTCGATTCCGGGGTCAAGCCAGCTTACAGGACCGTTAGGTTTGATGATATAGGTGCCGAAATGGCTGGCGGCGTGAGGATCTTTATCCTTCTGGTTCTCCCATTCCTGTCTAAGATCTGCGCCTGCCTGCTTTCGAATCTTTTCCTTGGCTGATTGATCCTGCAGCCCTACCAAAACGCTGATAAAAATGAGGAGGGTAAGCAGGGTGCCAGCTGCCCAAAAGCGTCCATCGCGGACCATAGAGAGAATTTCTCTCCGAATAACCGTGATCATTCGGGTCCCCTGGCACTCGGTTCGGCCGTCGCCAGTTCGGTCAGATATCGCTCCTCCAGCTCCCCGACGCTCAAATCTTTGGTGTGGAACATCTGCCTGACCTTGCCTCCAACCAAGATGAGAACTCGATTTGACATCTGCTTCGCGAGCAGAAGATCGTGAGTGGCGACGAGGGCACCCACCCCCTGCTGGGCAAGGTCGCTGACAAGGGTAGAGAATTCGGCCGCCGCATAGGGGTCCAAGCCAGATGTGGGTTCATCCAGCAGCATGGCTTGGGCGTTTTTGGCCAGGGCTAAAGCAACGCAGACCTTCTGTCTCATGCCTTTGCTGTAGGTTGAGCATCGACGGTCGAAGGCAGATTCCTGCAGTCCGGCTCGGGATAGAAGGGCTTGGAGCGATCCTTTATTGAGGCCCTTTACTCCACCAAGGCTAGCGAAGTATTCGAGGTTTTCTGTCCCTGTCAGGTTTCCATAAAGGCTGACCGATTCTGGGATGTAGGCTATCTTTCTTCTCGCCTCTAAAGGGTTCTCGTCGACACAGATTCCGCAGACTTCCGCCCGACCTGAGGTGGGGCGTGTAAAGCCCATAAAAAGGTTGATTGTGGTGGTTTTGCCCGCCCCGTTTGGGCCAAGCACACTGAGAATCTCGCCCTTGGCGACTGAAAGGTTGAGGGCAGAGAGGGTGGTGGTTGACCCGTAGGTCATTGTCAGATCCACCGCCCTTAGGCAGGATTCGGCCTGGGAATCGAGCGAGGGGGGCGAGTCAGTCTGCGAAGGATGGCTCACGGGTGAGGGCGATTATACATAGAGGGGCATCTGCAGCGTCCGCTAGCCTCGACTTGGAGACCCCGATGATTAGGAAGCGGACGTGGCTCTGGATTCTGCTTCGCCTTTAAGAAAGTCGTTTCTAGCTGCCAGAAACTTCTTCATATAGCTGGCGAGGAAGAGCTTTTCGGCGAGGATGCCAAGGGGGCCAAGGGGAGCTTCGAAAGTCAAGACGTCCTTCATTTCAGTTCCGCCTGGCGTGGACCTGAACTCGTGAATATGGTGCAGCGACTTAAAAGCTCCTTTAGTCATTTGGTCAACAAACCTGTTCGGCCGGCTCATCTCGATGATCTTTGAGGTCAGCTTCTGTCGGACTCCGAAGTGTGTGGCTTCGAAAGTGATCTCGTCTCCCAGCTCGGCAAGGCCGGTGCTCTTTCCAGCTACGATTCTCTCCTTCGTTTGGGAGGTCGATTTTTGGTGGAGGTCCAAGTCGCGGGCGAGGTCGAACACCAGCTCTATGGGGGCCGCGATCTCGGTAGTGAGTTCAATGCGAGTCATGCAGGCCTGCTGTCTATGTATTGAACCTCACCAAGGCGTCATGGTTTTTGAACCAGTGACCCTCCCGCTGGGGCGGGATGCTTTACCGCTGATCAATCAGGTCTCTGATCCTGGCCGCTGACTTCCAGGATTTGATTTCCCTTTCTCTAGCGTAGGCGGCTGACTTGGTTTCGAACGGCTCTTTGTGGACCAGCTGCCAGGGTCCTCTGTTTCGGGTTGAAACTGTTTGTCCTTCGTTGTGCTCTTGCAGTCTGCGAACTAGATCGGCAGTGTGTCCGATATAGAATCTGCCTGAGCTTTGGCTCTGAAGGATGTAAACCTGCCACATCGGCAGACTCGCAATGGAGGAATGGTGGTCGGTACAGGATTTGAACCAGTGACCCCTTCGGTGTGAACGAAGTGCTCTACCGCTGAGCTAACCGACCAGCTTTCTGGAGTTTAGCACAAGGCCAGTCCTCGGGGGTAGGTGGGAATGTGACCCTCCTGCGGGGCGGGATGCTCCACCGCTGAGCTAACCGATTAGCCTTTCGGATTTGAGCACCAGGCTAGTCTTCGAGGGTAGGTGGGAATGTGACCCTCCCGCGGGGCGGGATGCTCCACCGCTGAGCTAACCGATTAGCCTTTCGGATTTGAGCACCAGGCTAGTCTTCGAGGGTAGGTGGGAATGTGACCCTCCCGCGGGGCGGGATGCTCTACCGCTGGGCTAACCGACCAGCTTTTTGGAATTGAGCACCGGGCCAGTCTTTGGAGGTAGGTGGCAATGTGACCCTCCCGCGGGGCGGGATGCCCTACCGGCGAGCGGACCGAGCAGCCTTTCGGATTGAGCATAAGGCCCGTACGTTGGAGGTAGGTGGGAATGTGACCCTCCCGCGGGGCGGGATGCTCTACGGCTGAGCTAACCGATCAGCCTTTCGGATTTGAGCACCAGGCTAGTCTTCGAGGGTAGGTGGGAATGTGACCCTCCCGCGGGGCGGGATGCTCTACCGCTGAGCTAACCGACCAGCTTTCTGGAGTTTAGCACAAGGCCAGTCCTCGAGGGTAGGTGGGAATGTGACCCTCCCGCCGTGGCGAGATGCTTTAGCAAGGTTCCTTTTCCGGAATCTGGGTCAACTTCAACCCAATCATAAAGAAACGATTAAACCAAGAATTTTCTATGTAGTGAAAGAGATGCTGGCGGTAAGATGCCGACAAATGGCAGCACCTCAAGCAGCCCAAGATGCGGCAGGATCATGGAAAGGGAAATCTAAACTACACCTTTCGTGGCTTCCCCCCGAAGAGCGGATTCAAGAATCCGATTCGAGCCTGCAGGTTACGATCAACGAGCAGGGAGCCTTTGCCACTGTGACCTACGATTGGCATTACGAAGGGGAAAAGAAGGAAGGCACCATTCTCATCGCTGCCGAAAGCGAAGGGCCTGGGGTTCAGATGGCTTGGGTTGACTCGTGGCATCAAAGCGGAGGCGTTCTTCACCTTACAGGAACCACCGCTGAGGATGGATCTGTTAAAGCCAAAGGCACCTACCCCGCCGGAGAAGAGGTCTGGGGTTGGACGATCGCTCTCGGCCAAGTTGGCCCCAACCTCGTCCTCAAAATGGAAAACGTCACTCCGGACGGAGTGGCAGAATGGGCGGTTGAAGGGATCTATTCTTGGGTCTGAGTGCTCGATCAGAATGATGTTGATGGCTCAAGAAATCTTATAGCCATCAACATCATTTACCAGCTTGCCTTCTTTGATGAGATCTGATAGGATGCCCTCAATCCTTGGCGCCAAGGCTGTTGGTGTGCGGCCAAAACCAAAGATCACGCGGACGCCCTCTGTAATCTGTTTAGGGTCTGCCTTTTGGGCGGATTCAATAACAGTGAGGATGGCAAGAGTCAGCTCTTCTGGGGCAATGAAATCCACACTGCTGTCGGATTGGCTTTGTTCCGCCCGGCTTCGTGCTTTGATTTCAGCTGCTCCAGGGTAGTAGAAGAAAGACCCTTTCTTCACGATTAAGCCTTGCGAAGCAGCCCATTTTGCACCAGAAACGACGGCATCCTTGATGCGTGCACCGGCCCGCCCGACTCCGGCAGATTCTCTCACCCTCTTGACGAGCAGATCAGTATGGATCGGCCCTTCGAAGGCAACCACGGTGACGATGCATTGAGACATGACCTGTACCGGAAGGTCGTGCAGCTCATAACCTTCTAGCTGAAAGGGCCTGTCCCACTTTTTGTAAGGCGCACCAGACAGAGTTTTCTTGGAAAGATCATCCGTCCAGATAGTCAATTCCTTTGCTTCTGGCTCTGCAGTGGGAGCAGGCTTCGGCTTTTCGACACTCTCTTTGAGCGAAGATTTTTGGTCAGATTCATTAATTGCCTGCTGAATCGCCTCAAGGCATCTAGCCAAGGCAGCCTCCCTATCTTTCCACCAGTCTGTGCTCCATATTCGATGCAGCTTCCAGCCCCTGTTCTCCAAGACAGCCTGGCGAAGTTTGTCTCTATCACGAGCAGATCTGGCCGAATGGTATGTGGCGCCATCGCATTCGATTCCGAGAACATAAAGCCCTGGCTTTTTAGGATGTTTGACGGCTAAGTCTATGCGAAAGCCTGCAGTGCCTACTTGAATATCAACTGCGTACCCTGCTCTTTCTAGGCAAGTGCGGACCTCAATTTCAAACTCAGAGTCTGCCTCACCCGATAGAGGCCGCTTATCTTCTAAAATTCCAGTCTCTGCAAATTCAAGGAAGACTTTCAAGTCTCTTACGCCAGACTCTTTGCCTGGGTCAGCAACAATATCCGAGCCGCGGATCGATGAAAAAATCTCAGTTCGCATTCTCGCTCGGGTGATCAAGACATTCAGTCTGCGGCCCCCGCCTTCTCGGTTCAGCGGACCAAAATTCATGGTCAGCTGACCAGAATCATCGCGGCCATAGCCGATGCTTATCATCACAACATCACGTTCATCTCCCTGAACCGTTTCCAAGTTCTTCACTGTGAACTTTTCAAAGGGGTTGTGATGGTTGTATTCAACTAAATCTGTTGGCTGACAGAGCTTTTCAAAAGAGTCTAAAACGGCCTGCTGCTGATCCTTGCTGAAAGCAACAATCATGAGGCTCAAATCCGGATGCTCTCTTATATGCTCTAGGGCCGCTTTCGCTGCCTGTTCGGCCTGCTTTAGGTTGACCTTTCTTGCTGCTCCTCGATCATAGGTTGCCGTAGGATCGTAATGGAATCGGATTCCAAGACTGCTGTTGGCATCAATAGCGGCGTAGACCGGGCTCGGAAAGATAACCAGTCGGCCTTCATAGTAAAGCTTGTTAGAAGGACGGATCAAAGATTCGTGAAGACTTCTGTAGTGCCAGCGCAGATCTCGTCGACGATGTGAATTTTGTACCGCGGCTGAGAACAAGGCGAGGATGCTTTCCATCTTCCCCACGGTCGCGTCAAACTCCAGATCCTCACCATCTCCTGCGGAGTCATCCTGAGCCAGAGTGTCGAAAAAGCTTGTGGGAGGCATCTGTTTTGTGTCACCCACGACGATTGTCTGAGCGGCTCTGGCCATCGCGCTCAAAGCATCTTCGGGTCGCACTTGGCTTGCTTCATCGAATATCACAACATCAAAAAGATGTGCCTTTCTAGGAAGGAAAGCGGCTACTGAAAGAGGAGACATCATGCAGATTGGCTTGATTCGCAGCAGGACATCTTCGAATCGTTCAAAAGCCCATCGAATTGATTTGTGGCCTCTTCTAAGCTCGCATTGACGGTACAGCTCTGCGGTCAGGCCAACTTTTCCTGCCGGCGGCAGGTTGGCCAGGTGGGCGTGGGCGGCTCGAGCACGATTGTGTTTTAAGAACTCTTCATCAAGCGCCGCAAAATGCTGCACAAAACTCTCGTGCTTTGTTCGCTCAAATCCCATCAGAGACGGTCTTGATTCAAATGCACTTCGAATGGCGGTTCGAGTCCATTGCCATAGAACGTGGTTTTCGAGGCGCTCACCGGCTTTATCCCAATGGGCGGCAAGCCTCACCACTGATGTAAGTCCTTTCTCGTCTGACTCCTTTACAAGCTGGTTCCATGAGCAGATTTCCGAGATCCGAGACAAATTGATCTGCCAAGTCGAGAGTTTTGCTTGGATTTCGGTCAACTTTTGATCTGTCAGCTTTAGATACTCAGATTTCAGAAGAGATACACAGTTTCGTAGCGAAACAGAAAACCCCTCCTCGATGGTTTTAAGCCTGTCAGATGATTCTTTGAGGGCTGCTGCATCAATCCTTCCTTCAAAGATATTGATGAGTGATTCTGGAACTTTGCCTTCTGATATCTCCTCTTCAAGCTTCATCACCCAGTTCAATAGGCTCTCTAGCCTTTCTGGATCGCTGTCGTGGCCATTCCACTGCACGCTGTAAAGGGGCTGTAGCGTGGCGGAATGCTCTTGTATAGTCGATCTAAAGTTCTGAACCGAGTGAAGGGCCGTAGAAAGGCTCTTAGCTTCATCTGGATTCAGCTTGCGATCCACTTTTAATGCAGTTCTTAGAGTTGAAACTGACTTTTTGTAGTCCCCAAAGATCCGTCCGAAGAAGGAGCCAGCATTCTGACTGATCGTATGGTGAACCTGTCTCCAATCCTGCCCCCACGCAGAAGTCTGAATATCAGAGCCGTGGGCTGCGAGCACAGAGGCATGCCCTCTCAAAGCCGAGATAGCCTCGCGAGCCCTAGATTCGTTCTGTCGCCAAGTTCCGAGCCGAACCGCGACGCCATCCAAGGGAGGAGCTTCTATGGCTGCTGCCACAGATCTGTGCAGAACTCCAATATCCTGGAGGGTATTTGGGATGGTCAGATTGAGCTGAGAAGAAAGATTCTTGAGCGCTTCTTGGAGCTGATCTCCAAGAGAAGCCGTCTCCCCAAGAGCTTTTTCGATCTCAAACTTTTCATCTGGCCCAAAGAAAGTCAGGCTGCTGCCCCAAAAAGGATGCTGGCTGGGGAGCCCGATCTCCTTAACTTTTGCCTGAAGGTTAACAATCGTTGGCCTCAGCCTTCGCAGGTCGTCCCAGCTTTTGTTTTTCAGGGAATCGCCTTCGTAGCCAGATTCCATGTCAAGGTCATCTGGCTTGGGTAGGGAACAGGCGAGTCCGATCAGCCTTCTTGGAGAAATGTTGTATGGCTGAAGAGGCTCGTGCAGTTCGGCAACATAGCGGTTCAGGTGCTGCCTAACCTCGTCCAGCTGTTCTAAAGTAACTGAGGCATCCTTCAGCCTAGATTGCAGCGACCAAGTCCTTTTGAGTTCTTCGTAGAATGAGCGCCTATTTGCCTTATGCCCATGCAGATTGAGAGCCGCATTGGCCAGGCCAGCTTCATCGAGTCGACGAAAAACAACTTCCAGAGCGGCCATTTTTTCGGAGACGAAGAGAACCTTTTTGCCACGCGCCACCATTTCGGCAATCAGATTCGTGATCGTCTGAGATTTTCCCGTTCCAGGGGGGCCCTCAACCACCATTGAAGTGCCTCGTCTGGCTTCTTCAATGACCAAAAGCTGTGAGCTGTCAGCTTGAAAAATTTCGAAGCTTGATTCGATAGCTCTCACTTCATCAAAGTTTGTGTCTTCAGTGATGTCCGAGCTTCCGGCCGAATAACCACTGCCGAGAGCTGCGGCTATATCTTTATCATGTAAAGGGGATTTGTTCTCGTCCCATTTCTTATGATCCAAATCAAGAAAGAGAGCTATCTTTTCGAAGTTGAAGAAGTTCAGCGCGACATTGTTTTCCAAAACTTCCCAGTCAGACTGTTTTTCAACTGCCGCGCGGACTTGAGCCAAATACTGGCTGGGTTCAAACACCTCAATGTCTGAGGAGATCTCTGACAGCTTGATTCCGAACTCTTCAAGCTTTATCTGAAGACTAAGGTTTGTGCCAATTTCACCTTCGTCATAGTAGAGCTTAAAGCTCCCATTGGCTGTCCTTTCCAGCATTACAGGAACAAGAATAAGGGGGGCGAAGTGAGGTTCTGACTTGACAGAGTCCTTCCAACGCAGCATGCCTAAGGCGAGGAAAAGGGTGTTAACTCCCCGCTCTTCGTACTGTTCCAGTGCGGCTCGATAGGTTGCCAGCAGGCGAATTTCGCGTCGACTCTTGGCCGTATTTGAATGCAGGACCAGATCTTGTGTGTTGACTTTTCCTGGTTCACGGTCGGGTTCTGTCCCTGACAGCGACGGCTCTGCATCCAGTCGGCCTTGATCCTCCGATTTTTTAACAGGATCAGCCGGTCCAGTGAAGGTGAACTTCTTCTTCTCAATGACCAGAGATTTCCAAATCTCTGATGTCAGCTCTTTGTCGATGTCTAGGCCAACAACACTTCTGGCAGAAAGAGGACGATAGTTGATCATCCTGTTGCGAAGGGATGTTTGAACGAGCTTCTTTCTTAGCAGTTCAAAGGCGCCGTCTATCGAGTGTTCTGGGGCAGACATGGTGGACTGGTCAGTGCGGACATTCTGAGTTCACTCAGTTATCGCCGTCGCTGAGCGTGGTAGATGAATCAGGATAGCCTAACTCACCCCCCTATGTCATTTGCGGTGGCAGAAATGTCCTTCGAGTCTAGAGCTCAACGACAACCTCAGAACCAAACTCAATCCCTTCAAGAGGGCCAGAGCCGAACCAAAGTGTGTTTCCATCCAGGTCGAGGCACCGGAACTCGAACGCCCAGGGCCAGCTTATACAAGGGGCCGATATCTTCTACTGCAACCCACACGGTCATCCCCGGCTTTTCATATTCAGAGAGCATGATGCTCGAGCCGTTATGTCCCACCGAACCAACCTTGCTGCCAGATTCAAAACCTCCTTCTTCGGAGAAGCCAAAACCTGGGTGCCAAAGGCAGGACTCTTAAACAAATCTGCCACCCCCAAAACGGGGATGGCATTTTCTACCCTCACTGTGGAAATGACGAAAACTCCGACTGTGCTTATGGCAGAGTGGCGCGTCGGACTCGATGATGAGGCGCGGCATCGTCTCCGCCAGTGCCGTCGGCGATCACCAGGCTGCCATCTGGCAGTATAGAAATTCCTTCCAAACCAAAGAACTGCGAGATGCTTCGGTCTCCATCAAGGAAGCCCTTCACGCCAGATCCCACCACGGTCGTCACAAAGCCACTCTGAATCTTTCTCACCCGGCTGCCGCCAGTGTCGGCAACATAAACCGATCCATCGGCGCCCAAGGCCAAAGCCTGGGGATTGTTGAAGGTGGCATCAGTCGAGAATCCGTTTGCGCTGCCCTGAGCTCCTGTTCCGGCAAAAGTGGTCACAGTGCCGTCAAGCAGAACGCGCCGAATGCGGTGGTTGGCTGCGTCGGCAACCAGAATCGACTGGTCGGCCAAAACAACCATGCCGTAGGGGCGGTTGAACCTGGCGGCGGCACCAACTCCGTTGGCGAAGCCAGAAGTGCCAGATCCTCCGGCCAAAAAGGTGGCGACTCCAGTAGTTGGGTTGATCAGCCTCAGTTCGTGGTTGGTCAGGTCCGCGACAACCAGCTGTCCGGTGGGGTGCCAAACCATGCCTCGGGGGCGGCCGATGTTTTCGGCTAGAACAGCCAAAGTGGCTCCGTTAAGGGTCCAAATGGTGCCGGTCGTGCCGTTTCTGACTCCTGTCGAGTTGCCATCGGTCTGAACAAAAAGCACTCCACCAGGAGATCGTGCCAGGCCGAAGGGGCGGGAGAAGCTGGGATCTTGAATGACGGTGGAAACGATTCCGTCGTTTCCAATCCTCCTCACTCTGTCGTTGTCGAAATCAGCGACGAAGATCGAACTGTCTGGCGCAGCCAAGACATTTGCAGGGTTGCGGAATCTGGCGATGGCCAGAGGGCCATCGATGGCTCCAGGAGTCGAGCTGCCTGTAAGGGTTCCAACCTGAGAGGTGCTGTCAGCGACCTGTGTGCCTGTGCCGCCGCAGCCAATGCAGATCGCAATGAGCGGGATCCATAGAGCCTTCTTCACAAGGAGGATTATAGATGCTTAAAGAGGGGCCTCAGTACCTGAAGACGCGTATTTCCTGGCAAAAAAATCCCCTAGCCCTGCTTGATAGCGCAAGGCTAGGGGAAGGGCTTCAGACCAGCTTCAGAAGCTCTTCGACTCTTTCCTCAGCGGCATCAACCAACTGACCAAGAGTCGCGGAATCGAAGCTGAACTTGCCTCCGGCTGCTTCGAACAAGCCAGGCAGTCCCTTAGTCGATCCCAGAGCAAGGCCAGATCGGTACATTCTTGCCGCCTCGGCGGGGTCCTTTCGTGAGTTGAGCCAAACCTGGAAGGCGCCAACCTGGGCCATGCCGTACTCAACATAGTAGAAAGGAATCTGGAAGATGTGCAGCTTTCTGTGCCAACCGGTGGCTTCAATTTCTGGCTCATCAGACCAATCGGTGCCCTTCATATAGGTGCGCCAAAGTTCGGTCCAGGCCTTGTCGCAGGCGGCGGGGTCTCGGCCTTCGGGGTTGGCGTAAGCCCAGTGCTGGAAGCCATCGACCACGGCCATGTAGGGCCAGAACATGAGGCACTTTTCAAGGTGCTGAATCTGGGCCAAGGCGGCCTGAGAAGGTGAGTAATAGGCTTCTAGGTGAGGCTGGCAGAGCATTTCCATACCCATCGAAGCGACTTCGCAGAACTCCAGGCCAGGATCCTTCATCAGGCCGTAGGGCAGCTTGAAACACTCGTAAGCGTGGAAGCAGTGGCCCGCCTCGTGAAGAAGGGTCTGGACGTCATCATGAGTCCCAACGGCATTCATGAAGATAAAGGGCCGCTCGGCTCGGGGGAAGGCGGTGCAGTAGCCGCCGTTGGCCTTGCCGATTCTGCCCATCAAATCCATCAGACCTTCGTCCACCATTTCGCGGAACCAGGCGGCGCACTGAGGATCGACCTTGTCAAAAATCCCCTTGGCCTTTTCCTTAAACTCTTCTTCGGTGCTGAAGGGTCGCAGAGGCGCGTCCGAGTAGGCATCGACTGCGTCATCCCAGGGCTTCAGAACTTCAAGGCCCAGCTTTTCTGCTTTGCGTTTCTGAATCCGCTCAGCCGCAGGGACGACGGTTTCGGCAATGGCTGCTCGGAACGAATCACAGTCAGCCTGGGTGTAATCAAGCCGGCCCATCGCCTTGTACTGATAGTCGGTGAAGCTGGCGAACCCGGCTTCCTTGGCGACCTCAATCCTGATGTCATGGGCTCTGGTCCACAGCGCGTTGTAGGCTTCGCGGTCGGCCAGAATTCTATCGTGCTTGGCTCTAAAAGCCTTTTCGCGCACGGATCGATCTTTATCCTGCAGGGGCAGCTTGAGGGCAGAAAGTGAGACCTGCTTGCCTTCCCACTCCACCTTTTGGGCTCCGCAGAGCTTGTCAAACTCGTTGCCCAGCTCGACCAAGGCGGTAAAGCGGGGGATGTTGCCTTCCCTAAAAATCTCTGCCGAAAGGGCCATCTGCTGCAGGGGGTAGTCAAGCCCAGGAAGGGTGAGGCCGCTGGCCAAGACCTTTTCTTTCAGGGTCTGCTGCCAGGTTTGAGATGGCTCTTCGATGGTGCGGATGAAGGTCATCAGGGCCTCTTCCGCGGCGGCATCTTCTGTGTTGACACTCGTGGCCACGTAGTGTCGGCTGCTGATCTCGCTGAGGGTTTCGCTCAGGGCTGTCCAGTCAGAAAGCCACTGAGGGAAGGTTTCTGCGGTGAGTTCGGCATTTGCCAGCGCCTGAAAATGAGGTTCAAAATCCGCCCAAGCCCAGTTGGTCGCCAGCCTTGCATCGGCAGGTAGGGTCTGCATGGTTAGGATTATGGGCAGCCGGGGCCGCTCGGTTCCTTGGTGGGTCTGTTTGCGGGATGAGCGTGGATAAGCGGTCGGCCTTGGCTGAGTCTAAGCGACAGACGGTATCTTGTCTGTCAGGACCTCCTCCGCCATGATCCTCGTCATTGACAACTACGACAGCTTCACCTTCAACCTCGTTCAATACCTGGGCGAGCTTGGAGCCGACGTGGTCGTCCACAGAAACGATGCGATCACGGTGGAAGAGATCGAGGCCCTGGCCCCCAAAGGGATCGTCCTGAGCCCCGGCCCCTGCACCCCCAATGAATCAGGAGTCTGCCTAGAAGTGCTAAAGGCAGCCATGGAAGGAGATGGCCCCCTGGCCAGCACCCCCATTCTCGGCGTCTGCCTTGGCCATCAAGCGATCGGGCTGGTATCCGGAGCCACGGTGGGCAGCAGCCGCAGCATCATGCACGGCAAAACCAGCATGATCGAGCACGACGGCAAGGGGCTTTTTGAGGGGATGGAATCTCCGGTCAAGGTGACCCGCTACCACTCGCTCGCGGTTTTTGAAGACACTCTCCCCGAGACACTTACGGTCACAAGCCGAAGCCTGGATGACAGAGACATCATGGGGCTGAGGCATGTTTCTCGTCCGATTGAAGGGGTGCAGTTCCACCCGGAATCTGTCTTGACCGACCAGGGTAAAACGATGATTCAGAACTTCATCAACAAGACTTTGTGAAAAAGCAGGGCTCCTTGGTTGGATGAACTCAGTGGGTGATGACGGTTTCCCATCCCCAAGGGGAGGGGTGATTCTGTTATGGCGGTTCTCGACCCTTCGCCTTCGTCTCCGTCGAAAACCGCAGCTCTATCAGAGGGATTTTGCTGGCTGCCATTGGGCAGCTATTGCCGCAGTGAGCAGTCAGGCCAGATCACTCAACTTATGAGACCAGCTCTTTAAGGTTTGAAGGGCAAAGACTCTTCACCCCAAACCAACGCAAAAGTGTCCTGCCCGGCTACAATAGATGACCGATGAACAAGGGTCTTGGACGGCTGCTGGTTTTGGCAGCCTTTGCGGCAGGGTTGGCGCTGACCGGGTGCGGTCCAACTGGGGGAGGAACCGAAAGTGCCGGATCAGGTGAGGCAGCAAGCTACACCAAGGCAGATGCCACCCATGAAGTGGAAGTTGCCAGCTTCCAAGGAGGCTATGGAATCGACTTCTTCCAGGCCGCTGGTGAAGAATGGGCCAAGGAATCTGGCCGCAAAGTCAAGGTTTGGGGAGACCCCCGTGTATGGGAAAAGCTTCGCCCCCGCTTTGTCGCTGGCGATGTGCCCGACCTTGCCTGGCCCGGCTGGGGAATGGACTACTGGGCTCTTGTTTACGATGACCAGCTGGCAGCCTGGGATGCCGCTTTAGATACTCCCGCCTACGGCCAAACCGAAGGCAAATGGAGAGACAGTTTTGATGCCGGTCTGCTGAAGATGGGAATGCATGAAGGCAAAACCTACATGCTTCCTTACCACGTCAACATCAACGGCTGGTGGTACAACAAAACCCTCTTCGAAAAGAACGGCTGGACTCCCCCAACAACCTGGGATGAGCTGATCGCCCTTAACGACAAGATCAAGGCGAAGGGAATCGCACCGCTCACCTTCCAGGGGCAGTATCCCTTCTACATGCTGTCTGGCTTTATCTATCCTCTGATCATCAGTCACGGCGGAATTGAAGCTTGGAACGCCTGCCAGAACCTTGAAGAAGGCGCCTGGACATCTGAAAGTGTTATCCTCGCTGCCACCAAGGCGCAGGAACTGGTGAAGAGAGGCGACTTTATGCAGGGCAGCATCGGCCTTAACCACACCGATAGCCAAGCCGCTTTTTACGAAGGCAAGGCTGCCATGATTCCCTGCGGAAGCTGGCTCCACGCTGAGATGGAGAACTACCGCAAGGATATGAAGGGCCCTATCCCTGTGGCTGAATTCATGAGAGTCCCCAACCTGACTGGCGGCAAGGGCGACCCCACTGCGATTCAGGTCGGAATCGAACCCTTCGTCATTCCTTCTGGCGCCAAGGATAACTCTGCTGGCATCGAGATTTACAAGTTCATGACTTCGCCCGAAAAGGCCAAGGAGTTTGTTGAGAAGAAGGGAACCCTTATGGCCGTCAAGGCTGCCGAAGGAGTCAAGTACCCCTCGCACCTCGTCCGGGCCGCCGAGATCTTTGATGGCGCTCAGACCAAGTGGCACAGTGACTTTAGGCAGTGGTATCCCACCCTGGGCAAGGAAGCTGAAAACGCCATGGCAGCTCTTCTCGGCGGAGACATCACTCCTCAGCAGTTCGGAGAGAGAATCGAGAAGGAAGCGGCTAAGGTGAGGAACGATAAGAACATCATCAAGCGCAAGGTCGATTAAGGCTTAAAGAATGAAGTCCAAAGGCAGCGTCTGGTTCCGGCTGGGGTTTATGGCCCCAGCCGTCATCTTCTATTTTGTTTTGGTTCTCTGGCCTCTTCTGCAGGCTTTTCAGCTTGCCTTTTATAGGCTCAGCGGACTCAGCAAAAAGAGAACTTTTGTAGGATGGGAGAATTTTCAGACCATCTTTTCAGACGGTGTCTTTATGAGGGCACTGGGGCACAACCTCACCCTTCTCATCGGGGGCGTTGCTCTGGTGCTCATCATTGGATTTCCTTTGGCTATCGCTGCTCAGGGTGATGGCAAACTGGCCAAGACTCTGCGCTCGCTTTATCTGGTGCCCCACGTCATTTCCTTGGTGGTCGTCGCCATTCTGTGGCAGGCCATCTTCAACTCTCAGATGGGTCTGCTGACCTCGGGAATGAAGAGTCTTGGCTTCCAAGATATCCCCGCCTGGATGGGAGACAAGAGAACGGCCCTTGGGACGATCATTGTCGCCTTCACTTGGTATGCGCTTGGCTTCGCCATCATGGTGCTGCAGGCCGGACTCAAGTCGATTCCGCAGGATGTCAACGAAGCGGCTGAACTCGATGGAGCCCAAGGCTGGCAGAGGTTCTGGTCGATTATCTGGCCCCTTAGCTGGCCGACCAGGCGAATCGTCGTTATTCAAACCTGTATTGCGGCGCTCAACACCTTTGCCTTGGTCCGGTTGATGACCAACGGCGGTCCTGACCGCGCCAGTGAAGTCACCCTGACCTACCTTTTTGAAAGAGGTTTTCAGCCTAACAGTCTTTACGGAGAAGCGACGGCCATTGCCATTCTCAACTTTGCCTTGGTGCTGGTTGTGACGGTGGGAGTTCTGCTTCTCTTTGGAAGACACCCAGTTGAGGGCAAGCGATGAAAAAAGTTCTCAGCAGCCTTGGCATCGTTTTGTTTTTGCTGGTTGTCGGCCTGCCCTTGGTCTGGGTGCTGATCTCCAGCTTCAGAACAACGCCAGAGATCATCTCGAATCCCTGGGGTCTGCCGACCACTCTCAAGTGGAGCAACTACGTAACAGCTTGGAACACGGCCAGCATTGGGCAGTATTTTGGCAACAGCCTGATCATCTGCGTCTGCACTTTGGTCATTCTCATCCCCGTTTCGGCGATGGCAGCCTACATATTTGCCAAGTTCCCCTTTTGGGGCTCTCAAGGGCTTTTCGGCACCTTCTTGGCGGGAATGATGTTCCCTCAGTTCCTTGTCATCGTTCCTCTCTTTCTCTTCATTCGAGATCTGGGAATGCTGGGAACTCAGCAGGGATTGGTGCTGGTCTATGTGGCCTTCTCTCTGCCCTTCACCATCTTTGTCCTGACTGGCTTCTTTACGGCTCTGCCGGATGAGCTTCGCGAAGCCAGCCTGATTGATGGCTGCAACGACGTCCAGACCTTTTACAAAGTGATGATGCCTCTGGCCAAGCCTGGTTTGGTGGTCGTCTTGATCTTCAACATCATTGGGCTGTGGAACGAATACAACCTGGCCCTGGTCATTCTCTCTCGTCCCGAGCGTTTCACCCTTCCTCTTGGATTGGCAAACCTGACCAACACTCAGCAGTATCAATCTGACTGGGGAGCATTGTTTGCTGCCATGGTCATCGTCATGCTGCCTGTTCTGCTGGTCTACTGGCTGCTGAAAGAAAAGATTCAGGAAGCAATGCTCGCCGGCGCGATCAAGGGCTGACACCTATATAAAAGCCCCCAGGCTGAACTGCCTGGGGGCTTTTATCTGCCGAACTGTCTGTTTGACTTAGCGGGGAACGCCGGGATACCACTTGCGGCTCATGCCGCGAACCGCCACTTTCCACTTGCCGTCAGATTTCACCATGGGAAGGTCGAAATTCTCTTCGTAGGCCGAAGGAGAGTAGTTTTTCCACACCTGCATATTGATGGCTGCGTTTTCGCCCTCCATCACTTGGCCAAGAATGCGGTAGCGGAATCTGTAATGCTTGCCTGCAACTTCGGTCGCAAACTTCCATTCTTCTTCAATTCGCTTTTTGGCATCCTCTGGGCTTTCGCCTGGCCTGGGTTCAACGTGGCTCACCGAAGCGACTGTTTTATAGTCTCCTGTGGCCAGGGCCCCCATAAACTTGCCAGCGGCTCCCGTTGGGCTATCCAGCCCAAGAAAGGAGAGGCCGAGGATTGCCGCAAAGCCTACGCCTCCAACGAGGATCATCCAATGGACTTTTCCAGACTGACGATTCATGTGCATCCAATTAAACCCGCCTAGCGGCCAGAAGATTCCCCGGTTTGGGCCAAGGTCTCGTTTGGATCGATAACCCAGCCCGCAGAATCTTGTCTAAAGGCGAAGGTCACGACCGAGATTCCGAAGTAGGGCGAGGCATACACGACCTGAGCTGCGGCCTGCCTGCCTCGTGTTGCAACTCTGCCGAACTCAACATCCTGCGAACTGGAAAGAAGCTGCAGGACCTGGCTTTCTAAAATGGCGTGGGCGCGTGTTCGAGGCTGAGTAGTGACCCTATCCAACGCTTCAGAGTTCTTTTCCAGAAGACCCCTGTGATATCGTTGGATGACGCTGGATGGTCCGCGGCCCTGGCTAACAAGAAACACGCTGAGGGTTAAAAGAGCCAAAACCCCTGCAGCCGCAATCGATTGTAAAGGGTATTTAGCTTTCATAAAGCAGATTCTACCGACGCTGAACAAAACTTACACTTCAGCGTCCGATCTGCCAGAGCATAATAGAATGTGCAGCGAGGCAAAAGATGAGTGACCTGACTAGAAGAGAGGTTCTGCGCAATGGCGGTCTGCTGGCCGTTGGCCTTATGGCGCCGCCCTGGCTGGCAAGCATTGCCGAAGCCGACATGGTGCGCGGGGCCCAGGGCAAAAAGCTCGATCCAGATGCTGTCCTCGTCGTCTGTCAGCTTTCAGGAGGAAACGACGGCCTTAACACCGTAGTGCCTGTGAATTCTGAACAGTACTACAAGATGCGCCCCACCTTGGGAATCCCGAAAGATCAGGCTCTTGGCTTCGCCGATGGTTTGGCGTTCCATCCCGCCATGGCCGGAATGCACGAGCTTTACAAAAAGGGACAGGTCGCCGTTATTCAAAACGTCGGCTACCCCAACCCCAACCGAAGCCACTTTAGGTCGATGGATATCTGGCAGTCAGCCAGCCCAGACGACAAGATGAAGCATGGCTGGCTGGGAAGGCACTTTGACATCAGCATGAAGGATGGAAAGCTGGACCCAGTCGCAGCCATCGGCCTTTCCACCGAAAAGCCAAGGGCTCTCAGTGCGACTCAGGCTTCGATCCCCTGCTTTGCCAGCCTGGCCGATATTCAAAACATGGTCGGGGATGCCGACATGGAAAAGCTTCTGCGTGACGTGCAGGGAACCATGGCCGCCGAAGGCACAACGGCTCGAGCTATTCAGCAGGCCAACATTTCGGCTTTGGATGCAGTTTCTGCCCTGAACACAAAGCTTAAGGGCTACACCCCCACCGGAACCTACGGCGATGACGCCTTCGGTCGAGGCTTTAAGCAGATCACCCAGTTGATCGCTGTTTCTCCTCAGACGAGAGTCATCTACTTCAGCGTCGGAGGATTTGACACCCACGCTCGACAAGCCGATGCTCACAAGGCCTTGATGACTGGATTCTCTGGCGGCATTAAAGCCTTTATGGATGAAATGGCTGCCATTGGCAAGGCGGATAAGGTCGTTGTTTTGGTCTTCTCAGAATTCGGCCGACGAACTTACGAAAACGGATCTGCCGGCACTGACCACGGTTCTGCCGCCCCCATGTTCTTGGTTGGCTCTCGAGTTAAGGGTGGAGTCTACGGCCCCAACCCCGATCTTGCCGACCTTCAGGATGGAGACATCCGGCACAAGATCGACTTCCGCCAGGTTTATGCGACGGCGCTGGATGACTGGATGGGAAGCGATTCGAAGATGGTTCTGGGCAGCAGCTTCGAGCGGATTGCAGCTCTTAAGTAGGGTTGGCCAGAAATGTGAGAAAGTGGGGAGCTGGTTCAGCTCCTCACTTTTTCACTGCATTGATCCTCATTTGCTGTTCTGGCGGCGAATCAACATTTAAGTTTCACCCAAGCTTGGGTGGCCTGCTCGACCAGCCTGCTGTCGAGCAGGATAGTGAAAGGTTTTTTGTCGCGAATTTCGGGAACAGTCAAGCTTTGGTGGCCTGCTCGACCAGCTTGCTGTCGAGCAGGAAACACCGAAATGCGGCAGGCGGCAAAGACCTTTCACCACGGGTCACGCGGAAGAATAACCGAGCCTGCAGAGGACCATCTGTACTCTTCGGCACTTTTGCATAGGCCGGCCTTCACAGGATTATCCTCCACGTATCTCGCTTTCTCAAGAAATTCCTCACCTGAATGAATGTTCCTGTCATATCCTCCGCCCCTTTGCCAAACCCTGCTCTCCCTAACAGCCATCGCTTCAGAACCTTCAAGCGGATAAAAGGATTGCCGTAGCTTTATCAAGATTTTGCGAGAGCTTCGCGCCTTGAGATTTGATAATATCTTTGGTACAGGCAATGAAAGTGGATCAGTCCGCAAAAGGATATGAACGTGATTTGGCATGACGCAATACGCGAAGACCTCTAGTTTTTCACTTGCTTTCAGATATGAAAGCTGGTCGACCACTTCATCTTTGGCCCAATCGGATTGTAGTATGGGCAGACTGTGCCAACAGGAGAAGGTGAGAAAACGGACTTCTCCGGGAGCCTCAAATCGCGTTCGCTTCATCGCTTGAACCCGGCGAGACTACCATCCTGATTCAAGGAGTCGGTTCGTTTCGTTCGACAAAGGATGCTTTTCGAGCAGCCTACTCAGGCTGAGTGAAGAATGAGGCACTATTCAGATTCATCAATATCCTGCTCGAAAGCAAGCTGGTCGAACTGGCCACCCAGACTGGGGAGCAGATGAAAGGCCGCGTGAAAGGGATTTATCAATATCCTGCTCGACAGCAAGCTGGTCGAACAGGCCACCCAGGTTGGGCGATAGATGAGGAATAGATTGAATTCAGCCGAGAATGAGGAGGGGTAACTTAACTCATCTCATGGCAAAGACTGCTTTGATCACCGGAATCACGGGCCAGGATGGCTCTTATCTGACCGAGCTCCTTTTGAGCAAGGGCTATGAGGTCCATGGAATCGTCCGGCGATCCAGCACCTTCGCCACCGAGAGAATCGAGCATGTTTATGCCGATCCTCATCAGGCCACCTCGCTTCACCTCCATTACGGAGACCTCAGCGACGGCACAGGCCTGAGAAAGATCATCGCTCAAACTCAGCCAGACGAGATTTATAACCTCGGTGCTCAGAGCCACGTTCGAGTGAGCTTCGACCAGCCGGAATACACGGCCGATATTGTTGCAAGCGGAGTTCTGCGCCTTCTTGAAGCTATGCGAGACTGTGTTCAGGACATGGGCAAGGAGATTCGCATGTACCAAGCCGGTTCAAGCGAAATGTTTGGCGCGGCAGCCCCCCCTCAAAGCGAAGCCACCCCCTTCCATCCTCGCAGCCCCTATGCGGTCAGCAAAATGGCCGGGCATTGGTACTGCATCAACTACCGAGAGAGTTACGGCCTCTTCATCAGCAACGGAATCCTCTTCAACCACGAGTCTCCTCGCCGAGGCGAGACCTTCGTGACAAGAAAGATCACCAGAGCCTTGACCCGAATCAAGATGGGTCTTCAGGAAAAGCTTTACCTAGGCAACCTGGATTCCCGCCGAGACTGGGGATTTGCTGGTGATTACGTTCGCGCCATGTGGATGATGCTTCAGCACGATGAGCCAGGCGATTTTGTCGTTGCCACCAACGAAGCCTATTCGATCAGAGAGTTCTTGGACCGAGCCGCTGGCCACTTGGATATGGATTGGCATTCAGTGGTCGAGTTCGACCCCCGCTACCTGAGGCCCGCCGAAGTTGACTACCTTCTGGGAGATGCGACGAAGGCGAGGCAGGTTCTGGGCTGGGCACCAGAAGTCACTTTCGACCAGTTGGTACAGATGATGGTCGAGAGCGACATGCACAAGGCCAAGCAGGAGCTTGCGATTCGAGAGGCGGGGCTGGAGCGAGTTTGAGCCTGAAGCCAGATTCAAGAATTTTTGTGGCGGGCCACCGAGGATTGGTGGGTTCCGCCATTGTCCGTCGGCTTGAAGCCGAGGGCTGCCACAAGCTGATCTTGAGGACCTCGAAAGAGCTTGATCTTCGGGACCCCTTGGCGGTCGATGCCTTCTTTGCTGCCGAGAAGCCTGAATATGTCTTCTTGGCTGCAGCGAAGGTAGGGGGAATTCTGGCGAACTCAACCCGCCCGGCTGAGTTCATTTTTGAGAATTTGGCGATTCAGAACAACGTTATAGAGGCCTGCCACAAGCACGAAGCCGAGAAGCTTCTGTTCCTCGGCAGCAGCTGTATTTATCCCAAGCTGGCTCCCCAGCCTATGCCAGAAGACTGTCTCTTGACTGGTCCGCTGGAGCCGACAAATCAGCCCTACGCGATTGCCAAGATCGCGGGGATTGAAATGTGCCGCAGCTACCGAAGGCAGTATGGAATGAAGTCGGTCTGCCTGATGCCGACCAATCTCTACGGCCCTGGCGACAATTTCGACCTCAACTCCAGCCACGTTCTGCCGGCAATGATCCGCAAGTTTCATGAGGCCAAGCTGAACGGTGGTCCAGTCGTGCTGTGGGGATCTGGCACTCCGAAGCGAGAGTTCCTTCACTCAGATGACCTGGCTGATGCCGCCGTCTATCTGATGAACAACTTCGAAGACGCCGAACTGGTGAACGTCGGAGTGGGAGAGGATGTTTCGATTCGCGAGCTGGCCGAACTGATCGCCCGAGTTGTCGGCTACGAGGGTGTGGTTGAATGGGATTCGACCAAGCCGGATGGAACTCCTCGCAAGCTGATGGATGTTTCCCGAATGACCTCCTTCGGTTGGAAGGCCAAAATTGGTCTGGAAGAGGGAATCAGGTCCGTCTATCAGTGGTACTTGGCCCAGGCTTAAGCCTGAAGGCACACACTCAACAAAGGCTTTGTGCAGCAAATGCTATAGGTATCTTCAAAGTGACCAACAGCTAGGGCTCGGAACCAGATAATATGAGTGTGCTTGAACAAGCTCGGCTCTGAATCCAAATCTCCAGCGAAGTCTTTTGTCCAGCCGTCTTTGGCGCTCAAAATCTTCGTCCTGTGGCATGTCTATGCCATCACGGCCTGGAGCCTGCCTGCGCCTCCCAATGTTTTGAGGCGTGGAGACATTCAGCCGACTTTCAGTCGGGTTATTTCTGACCCTGTCCCTTGGTTTTTGACCTTCAACATGGCGGTCAAGGATGCCGATTGGCTGCCCCTCAAGTGGTACATGGAATCCACTGGCCTCTGGCAGTATTGGGATATGTTCGCCCCCAACCCTCTTTCGTTGGACCACTGGTTTGATTCTGAGGTGACCTTTAAGGACGGCAGCCGCAAGATTCAGCCCTATCCGCGAATGGCCTCAATGAGCCTCACAGAGAGGTACGTAAAGGAGCGGTTTAGAAAGTACTCCGAGCGGCTCAACCCAGATTTCGCTGACTGGAAGAAGCCAGCGGCAGCCCAGTGGCTGGCGCTTCAGGCTGCACAGGATCCAGATAATCCTCCGGTCTTCATCGAGTTTCGGCGGCACTTTAGGTGGCTGCCCAAGTACGGTCAGCCGATTCCGGAAGACTATCGGACAGAAGTGATGGTGTCTCTTCAGGTGGACCAAGAAAAGCTGAAGCGGGATAAGGGCTGGTGAAAAAACTTAACGATTGGTTTTTTGGCCCTCAATCGGCGGCGACTCTGGGCATCTTTAGAATCCTGGCCTGTGGGTTGTGTTTTCTCAACCTCATTACGATCGGGGTGATTTTCGAAGCTTTTTACTCCACCAAGGGTTTTTATCCTGTGGAGTTTCTTGAGCGATGGGGCGGCAACCTGCCACGGCTCAATCTTCTGGCTGGCGTGACGGATGACAGGGTCGCCTGGGCGCTCTATTTGGTCTGCGTGGTGGCGGCGCTTATGTCCACCCTTGGCCTCTTTACCCGAGCTTCGCTCGCCGTCCTCTTCGTCACCTTGATCAGCCTTTACCACCGAAGCCCCGAACATTTGAATTCTGGCGACACCCTCATCAGGCAATGGATCTTCATTCTGATGATCGCGCCGAGTGGTCAGGCTTTCTCTTTGGATAAGCTGATTGCCAAGCGTAAAGGACTTGATTGGCAGATCTCTCAGATTTCATCTTGGCCCCTAAGACTGATTCAGATTCAGCTGGCCGTGGTGTATGGCACCACCGTGTGGCACAAGGTCTATGGTGAAACTTGGTGGAACGGAACGGCCACTTTCACTTCATCTCACCTGAGTGAGCTGCAAAGATTTCCCCTTCCAAGCTGGTGGGATGCCATGCCTGCCGTCGCCTTGCAGACTTACGGAACCCTGATGCTCGAAGTGGCTCTGGCGACATTGGTCTTCTTTAAACCCTGCCGAAAATGGGTTCTGCTGGGTGGGCTGATGCTGCATGCAGGCATCGAATACTCGATGAACATCCCCCTCTTTGCGTTCATCATCTGTTCTGGCTATCTCGCCTTCTACAAGGGTGAGGAAGTTGAAGGGTTTTTGGCGCGCTTAGGGCAGAAGTTTCCATTCCTGGCCAAGGTTCTGCCTAGTGCTGAGCCTGAAAAGGCTTAGTCGTCTCCCGTCAGTTTCAGCCCTGTCTATAGGCGCGCCGACCCTGTCGGCTGGCATACATGTGAATAAGACCCTTTTCACATTCGGCCTGCTCCGCCTTCATCTTGTCAAAGATCCGGCTCTGTTCGGCCTGAACTCTCACAAGCTGGGCCACTTCGGCTGCTGTCAAAGATTCCAGAGCCAAAACATCCGCCAGAGCTTTCTCGCGGGCTTCCAAAACGGCCCGGAGTTCTTCCGGGTTCTGCTCGTCCAGGCAGACTTCGACCTGAAGGGTCAAGACTTCCAGTCGATCCAAGGCTTTACGCGGCTGCAGATTCTGCATTGGCTCCTCTCTTCTGCTGAGCGTCCAGCTCAACCCAGCTTTCCCTCAGGTTCGACATCACCTGAATGGCGTGGTCGATGTACTCGGGCTTGTCTTCGATGTTGGCTTCAACAAGGCGGTTGTAGCAGAAGGTGTAAAGAGAAAAGAGGTTCGCCGCCACATCTCCGCCCTTTTCCATATCCAGCGTGGACATGAGTTCAGCAAGAATCTTCTGTGCCCTCTGCAGGTTGTCGTTCTGCTTGAACAATTCCTTGTCGACCATGGCTTTTTGACCTGCGGTCATAAACCTCAAGCAGCCGTCATAGAGCATGACCACCAGCTGAATCGGGCTTGCGCCAGCGACTGCTGACTTACGGTATTGGTCTAGGTACGGGTTCTGCGCCAAGTGCCTGGTCCTCTTTTGGTCAAAGTCATCCTTCGACCAAGTGAAATCATCGGCAGATTGCAGCCCGGTTTTAAGGGGAAAGGGCCTCTTTATGGCTCAGGCGGAGTCTCGTAGTCAAAGTCCTTGTCGCCAGCGGCAAGAATCACCGAAATGACGAGGCTGAGAACGACCCAGGCAAGGGGGATAAGGTACTTCCAGTTGTCGGGATAATCCGGCTTTGCAACGTCGGCGACGAAGTTTCTCAGGAGATTTGAATCCATTCTGAGAAAGATGAAGACTGCAGATGCCAGTGCTCCGCCAGCAAAACCACTGGCACCAGCCAGCTTAAACTTAAAGGCGGCCACAGACCCTACGATGAGGGCAGGGAGGGCTCCTGTCCAAGCCCACTGAAAGAGGCCGGAGACTCGGTACTCCTCAATCACCAAAAATGGCCATCCACATAAAATGAAGACGACCACGCTGGTGACTCCAATAATCATGGAGCCTTTAAGAATCTGTCCCTCGAACTCCTTTTCGCGCTTCTCCTGGCCTGGGGCCTTGGGTTCGTCGGTCTTTAGGGGTTCGAAGGACATGATTAATCTGAGGCCTTAGAGGCCCTTTTCTGACAGGAAGGCGATGAGGTCAGAGACTCGGCAGGAATAGCCCCACTCGTTGTCGTACCAAGCAACCACCTTCACCATTTCGTCGAGCACCACAGTATCAACGGCAGAGAAGATTGAGCTGTGGAAGTCGCCCTTCAGGTCGCTTGAGACCAGAGCTTCATCCGAGTAGCGCAGGATTCCCTTCATGGGGCCATCTGCGTACTTCTTCATTGCCGCGTTAATCTCTTCTACTGAAGCTGCCTTGCTAAGGTTCGCGGTGAAGTCCACAACCGAAACGGTGGGGACTGGCACTCGGAAAGCCATGCCAGTGAACTTGCCCTTCAGCTCAGGAATAACCAGACCGACTGCTCGGGCGGCACCCGTGCTGCTGGGAACAATGTTCTCAGCACCGGCTCTTGAATCTCTCAGGTCCTTCTTGGCGGTATCGACAATGGCCTGGCTGTTGGTGTAAGCGTGAACCGTAGTCAGAAGGCCCTTTTCGATGCCGAAGGTTTCGTGCAGAACCTTGGCAACAGGGGCGAGGCCGTTGGTGGTGCAGCTGGCGTTGCTGACAACGTGGTGATTGGCGGGGTCGTACATTCCCTCGTTCACGCCCAGGACGATGGTGAGGTCTTCGTTCTTCGCAGGAGCCGAAATGATGACCTTCTTGACTGAACCCTTGAGGTGAGCGTTGGCTTTGGTGGCATCGGTGAAGAGTCCGGTGGATTCAACGACGATGTCAACGTTCTGGCTGGACCAATCGATGGCGCCGGGATCTCTCTCCTTGAAGACCTTGATTCTCTGGCTGCCAAGAATCATTTCATCTTCGTCCGACTGCACTTCTCCGGCGAAGGGGCCGTAGGTGGTGTCGTATTTGAAGAGGTAGGCGTTGGTGGATGGCTCGGTCAGATCGTTGATCGCAACGACCTCGATCTCAGGATGCCTCTCCATAATGGCTCTCAGCGTAAGCCTTCCAATACGACCAAACCCGTTGATGCCAACTCGAACCGACATAGTTTTTTTGATTACTCCTTTATTTGGCACGCGGCTCTGCGGACCTTGGGGTCAGATTACCGACTCTGAAAAGTCTTGGCTAAGGCTGGGTCCAGATAGATTTCCACCCAGTAGGTTCAAGCGTGTGCCTGCTGCGAATGTGCCCGGAAATGTGCAGTTCCATAACATCAAGCTTTGTCGCTTTGAGAACCAAAACTGCGAAGTTTTGCCGACCGGGCAAAGACTCCTCTTCAGTGGGTTCCCTGTCTCGAAGGTGGTCTGGCAGGGCTTGGCTCGGATCATCTAGCTGGGTTCCTGGAGCCTGTCCTGCCAGATAAACTCTTTTAGAGAGAAGCTGCGTCTCTACCCAGGCTTTCTCCACAATCTCTCCCTCGGTAAAGCATGTCAGTTCACCGGCCAGCCGTATCTGCAGCCTGTCTGCTGGACTGTAAAAGCAGGCTTCGGCTTTGGGGTTTTCTACTACTTCGTTCAGCTTCTGACTGCGACAATCGCAATGAAAGCGGATTGCCAAAGGGTCTCTTTCTAGTCCCCTTAAGATCAAGGTGCGGGCAGCCGGTCCGGTAGGGGCAAGAGTGGCCAGGACTCCGTGATGAAAGCCAGATCGCCTCTTTTTCGCCCCATGCTCCAATGAGGCAAGGGCCAGTTCTAGCTGATCTTCTGGGCTTCTTGGGGCTGAACTGGACATAGCTTGATTGTAAGCTGCGGCATACTCAAGGTGATGGACGGAGTCTCAAGGTTTTTGGGTCGCGCCGATGACTATGCGGCCGCGAGGCCGGGTTACCCTGCCCCCCTGCTGCCCTACCTAAGGGAAAAGGCTTTTCTTGAACCTGGTGCCAGGGTTGCCGATGTTGGTTCGGGTACCGGAATCCTGTCACGCCTGCTTCTTAGGTCGGGGGCAGTCGTCTATGGGGTTGAGCCCAACTCTCACATGAGGGCGATGGCCGAGACTGCCTTCGCCGAAGATCCTCTCTTCGTTTCTCTTGATGGTTCTGCCGAAGAAATGCCATTCGATGACGGGGGCTTGGACCTCATCGCCTGTGGGCAGAGTTTTCATTGGTTTGACAGGGACAAGGCTAGAGAAGAGTTCAGCCGCACTCTACACGCCGTCGGTTGGGTTCTGCTGCTCTGGAACACCCTTGATGAATCGGCCGGTGGAGTTTCTGAGGCTGTCCAGCATATTTTGAAAGAGGCCGAAGGGGGACAGCTCCCTGAACTCTCTAAGGGCCATCGGAATGATTTGAAGAGCTGGTACGGCTCCAAAACCTACGAGACCAAGGTGATGAAGCACACTCACCTGCTGCAGGAGGAACAGATCATCCCCTACGCACGTTCGCGCAGCTACTGGCCCGAGCCAGGTTCTGTGAGGGGCATGGAATTGGAGTCCAAACTGATCTCTGCGACCAGCAGTCACCTGAATAACGGAGCCATCACGCTTAAGCTCAACTGCGAAGTTCATCTCGGCCAGTTGGGTTGAAGGGCTGGCCCATGTGGGCTTCAATGACCTGAAAACTGGGGTTCCCCGTCCCGATCAGCCTGCTGTCGGGCGGGAATCAGTGAATATCAGGGCTGGAATTTTCGCTCTGATTGTTCTTGAGAAGCTTCATTGGTGTGCCACTGGCATCGCCAGTGCTGCCCCGATAAATGTCTGAAAGGGTGGACGGGGATGGCTTGCAAAGCAGCCCCGTTAGTTCTGGAGATCTAGGATCGGGGTCTTTGCTGCCACTGGCGCTGCCAGTGGCACTGGGTTCAACAGGGGTTGCCCCGTCCCGATCAGCTTGCTGTCGTGCGGGAACTGATCAGTTCCATGAAGCTCTTCCCTCGCAAGCTCGGGCCAGACCGGGGCACCTAAACACCACTTCTATTGAGGACAAAACTCTGACTCGTTTCGCCCTGAATAATCGTGAAAAGCTTTATTGGTGTGCCACTGGCATCGCCAGTGCTGCCCCGATAAATGTCTGAAAGGGTGGACAGGGACGGCTTGCAAAGCAGCCCCGTTAGTTCTGGAGATCTAGGATCGGGGTCCTTGCTTACACTGGCGCTGCCAGTGGCACTGGGTTCAACAGGGGTTGCCCTGTCCCGATCAGCTTGCTGACGGGCGCGGGAACTGATCAGTTCCTAGAAGCTCTTTCCCGGCCTTCCCTCGCAAGCTCGGGCCAGACCGGGGCACCGTAACACCAATCCCATAGAGGAAAACACCGTGACTCGGTCCTTCGTGGGTTTCACCCACGCCACCCAAAACCTCTGGAAGGATGAGAATTCTGGGTGGAAGGGGCAGCGCCCCTGAACGAAAGGCTGAAAGGCTTCTATGGCCTGATTGAATTTCTGTCATTTATGGACTCCTGACTAGAACCTCTCATTCCCGACCCACCGTTCGTTCCTCTCGAATGGGATCGGGGCACTCAAGACGTTTTTCTTGTTTGTGGACCAGTGGACAAAGACCATATGATCAATTGGTCTACCATCAGAACTCCATCACTCTTTCAGTGAGTGGTTATCCGACCCGGTTTTTTCTTAATCAACAACCATCCGCCGACTCCAAGGGCCGCCAAAGCTGGCACGAAAAGCCATATAGCGCCTGGGTAAGGATCTTCTTTGCTTGGATTAGTTGCCGACGACTTTACAAAACGGCTGCCATCCCAATCAAAGTAGTTTCTCTTGCTGGTGTCGTAGCCACTCTCTAGAAACTTTGCGCCCTTTTTGGGCAGGTAAGGGGTGAGGTCACTGTCGGCTTTGATGCTGCTCAGGGTGACTTTTTTCACCCATTTATCAACCTCAATGTAGGGGCCCCCAGGCTTCATCATCACGCGTTGCGAAGAGGTCAGAGTCGCGGCAGTAGGAGTCTTTAAGCCATCTATTTCGATGAACTTATAGAACTTCGATTCAACCGTCAAGGCAGGTTCTTCAAGGTCAAAGCCCACCGTTTTGACCCGAACAAGATTCTTAGAATCTTCTGATAGCTCTACTTCAATCCGGTTTGGCTTCTGCTTAGGGTTTGAGCTTCTTCCCGGAAGTTCGTAGACTGTCGTCCTTCCTCTCTTCGACACCACTTTTGCTGCCGTCAATATCTCAGACAGTGTAATCCCGGTACCGCCAAGACTCTCTCCGTCCACCCTGAACCCAAAGATTTCCGAGAGACTTCCCCCGGAGTTAAAGGAACTAATGGTTCCGGAAAGACCTTTTGCATCTGCAGTTGGGTTGATGCGAAGGAACCGAGAGTCTAGAAAGGCTTCTATCTGCAGCATCGATCCATCTTCTTCTCGCTGCTCAACAATGACTAAGCTGGTTCCGTCCTTGAGAATCTCTCCCTTTGACGTGAACGTGACGGTGTTCGAAGAGATGTTTACTGAGTCATCTTTCAACGACCCTAAGAACTCAGAGCTAGTCCTTAGGGTTTCAACCCGAAATTGGGCGGAGAGCTTTTTGTGCGGCAGAACGCTTAGAGGATCTATCTGATTCCCAGAAGCCAGGCCAGAGCAGCAGGCAAGAAAGATTCCAGCAAAAAGTCGACCCATCACTATGGCAGGGTGCAAATACAGCCAGGAACCGGGTCGCCTTCCAGGGGGCAGGAAACGGGCTTATCCACCGCCATCGAAAGAACAGCCGCTGCCGCTGCTAGAACCAGAACAGATATTCGGACGAAGGTTTTCATGTGAATAGCCTCTGGAAAAAGGGTACCATTCATTTGCTTGTTAAGTATACAGAGTTTGCGAAAACGTCTAAAAATTCCTGTCTTAGCGGCCATCGGATTTCTAATCCTTTTTCTGGGATCAGCTTCCACTGATGCGGCTTTCAGTGGACTATGTTTGATCGGCCAGGGCTGCATCGCTCTTGCTCAGACTCCCCTGAGTGCTTTTCTTGGCCTAAAACTGTGGTGGTGGGGAGCCATCTGGCTGAGTGCAGTAGTAATGATGGATCTTTGGCGCAAAGATTGGCCGTGGCTAAACATGCCGCTTAAGGCGACGGCCGTCATCGGCTTTGTTGGCAGTCTTGCTTTGCCCGCCGCTGGGTTCTCTATGACTGGAGTGTTTTGCTCTTGGTGCCTTGCCAGCAATCTTGTTTTTCTCGTCATTTCACTGCTGATACTTGTGGCGAAAGAAGAACGAGAGACAGCGTTGAAGGTGCAGGAATGGCCCTCCTACGTGGTCATGTTCTCTGGGCTTTTGTTCATGCTCAGCGTCCCCTTTTGGCCACGGACCAGCCGATGTATTGAACTGAGTGACAGAGATTTGGCCCACCTGAAAACTGCCGTAGGAGGCGACCTAAAGTCAGAATTCATCTTCGTCTTCACCGATCCTGCCTGCGGCCACTGTCACGCGACAGTTCCCACGTTTGTGAAGAAAGCGAAAGAAGCTGGGAGGACCGTGGTGGCTCTTTGGACTCCGGTCATCCCGGCGAGCCAGTCGGGCGAAGTAGGCATGTATGGCTCAATTGCTCATTGGCAGGGATACGGCGAATCATTCATGATGAATGAGCATGGCCCGAACGCCATGGTCAACACATTAAAGGTGGCAAAGGCGGAGTTTCCAGCAGATGAAGAAATGCTGATTAGGGCTCGGGGTTTGGTTGCCAGCAATCTCAGACTTTTTCAGGAGTTGAAGCTCAAAGGAACTCCCTCTTTCGCCCAAGTGAGAGAGGGCAGGCTCTGCGTAGGCCTGGACGCAAGAAAGCTCATTCCATAACAAGTGATTGTTGAAGGACTCGGCTGAAGCTCACAAAACCGTTATCGTTACCATTTTGCCCCCTCTGGGGGGTAGAGTCGCTTTATGCTGCTGCGGACTCTTGCCGCCTGCTCCGTTCTACTCGTCCTCCTCGCCGGATGCGGAGGTCCGGCTGCTGATTCAGGTTCCGCCTCTGGTGGGACCCCTAAGTCAGATGGCGCGACGAAGCGCATTGCCTTTATTCCTAAAGGCGCAACCCACGAATTCTGGAAGACCATGCAGGCGGGGGCAGAAGCTGCCGCCAAAGAGCAGGGTGTCGAGCTTATTTGGAAGTCTCCACTGAAGGAAGACGACCGAGCCGAGCAGGTGAAGGTCGTAGAGAACTTCATCAACGAAAAGGTCGATGGCATCGTCCTCGCTCCTCTGGATGAAAACGCTCTCTCTGGACCAGCGAAGGAAGCAGTAGGAGCCGGGATTCCCGTTCTTATCGTCGACAGCGCGATCAAGGGCATGGAGCCGGTCAGCTTTATCAGCACAGACAACTATGCTGCCGGTGCCAAGTGCGCCGAAGAAATGGCCAAGGCTTTGGGAGGCAAGGGCAAGATTCTTGTTCTGCGCTACCAAGAAGGTTCGGCAAGCACCATGGCTCGCGAATCTGGATTCATCGAGAAAGCCAAGGAACTCGGTTTGGAAATTGCCAGCAGCGAGCAGTACGGTGGAGCGACCAGAGAAAGCGCCCAGACTGCAAGCGAGAACCTGATTCAGCGGTTTGGCGCAGGCGGAGCCCTGAGCGTTGACGGAATTTTCACCCCCAACGAAAGCACAACTTTTGGCATGCTCCGGGCTCTTGGCAGCGCCAACCTGCTGGGCAAGGTCAAGCTGGTCGGCTTCGATTCCAGCAAGGAACTGATTGAGGGAGTCACAAAGGGCGAAATCACCGGCCTGCTTCTGCAGAACCCCTACAAGATGGGCTTCATGGGAGTCACCAGCATGGTAAGCCATCTGAAGGGTGAGAAGCTCGAGGCCAAAGTTGATTCAGGCGCCGTTTTTGTCACCAAAGACAACCTTGAATCAGAAGAAGTCAAATCGGTTCTCCCTAAGTAGTCGAGCGTTAGTTAATGCTTGAGGTCAAGGGTGTCCGCAAGGCGTACGGGGCTACCGTCGCCCTCGATGGGGTCAGCTTTACAGCTGACCCTGGTCGTGTTCTTGCTATAGTCGGCGAGAACGGCAGCGGAAAAAGCACCCTTATGAAAGTGCTGGCTGGGGAGACCCTGCCGGACGAGGGGTCAGTTTCTTGGCAGGGCAGAACAGGACAATCTGAAAAGTTCTTTCTGGTTCATCAAGAACTAACCCTCTGCCCCCACCTGACAGGGGCGGAGAACATTTTTCTCGGGCTGGAAAAGGGGTTTTTCTTCTCGCCGACAAAGCGGATCAAAGCGGCCAAAGAGATTCTGCAGAAGCTTGGTTTCGGCCACATTGACCCTTCGGTTAAGACGGGCAGTCTGCCCGTTTCTCAAAGGCAGGTGTTGGAAATCGCCCGTGCTGAAGCCCGCAATGCTTCGATCATCCTTTTTGATGAGCCGACTTCGAGCCTGACCTCATCGGACAAAGAGAAGCTCTACGAGCTGGTCGCAAGGCTGAAGGAATCGGGCAAGCTGGTCCTTTACATCTCTCACTTTCTCGAAGAGATTCGTGCTGTTTCGGATGATATTGTCATCCTTCGTGACGGAGTCAAGGCTGCAGAGGGGCTGATCGCTGAGATCTCTGACGAGGAGATTTTGGAACACATGGTCGGTCGAAAGATTTCAGAAATCTTCCCTCGGTCAGAAAGGGTGCCGGGTGAAGTGATCCTGGATTTGAACTCAGTCTTCGCCAAAAACGACAAGGCTAAGGATGTTTCTCTGCAGGTGAGAAGGGGCGAAGTCGTCGGTTTGGCTGGCCTCAATGGAGCCGGCAGAACCGAGCTTCTCAGAGCGATCATGCGGCTGGACCCAGTTGTGACTGGCAGCGTGAAGGTCAAGGGAAGCGGAATTCCCAAAGTCAGCCAAATGTGGAGCCAAGGAGCTGGCTACGTCAGCGAAGAGCGCAAAATTGACGGTCTCGTTTTGGATCTCACCATTGCCGAGAACATCGATCTTCCGGCGAAGCGGGGATTGACTCGAAACCCGAGCAAGCAGAGCCAGGCCACCCAAAAGTGGGTCGAAGCCATGAGGGTCAAGTGCGAAAACTCTGACCAAAAAGTGGGGAGTCTTAGTGGCGGCAACCAGCAGAAGGTTGCTTTTGCCCGTCTGCTGCATGCCGACTGTGATCTCTTTCTGCTGGATGAACCAACAAGAGGCATCGATGTTGGCAGCAAGGCTGACCTCTACCGAAAAATTGATGAAGCTGCGGCCAGGGGCTGCGGAATTTTGATGACGAGCAGCTATCTGCCTGAGCTTTTGGGAGTCTGCGACCGCATCGGGGTGATGAATCGAGGCAGTTTGGTGAGCCTGGTGAATGCCAGCGAAGCCACCCAAGCCAGCCTATTGAGGGACTGTTTGAAATGAAGAAGTCAGGTTCGATCTGGGGAGTTTTTGCCGCTTGGGCGGCCATCTATCTGCTCTTCGTCATTCTTAAGCCAGCTACGTTTTTGAGTGTCAGCAACCTGGAGCTTATGATGCGCCAGTCGATTCTCATCGGCTTGGGCGCAATCGGCATGACCTATGTGATCATGAGCGGGGGAATCGACCTCAGTGCTGGTTCAGCGGCGGCCTTTTCGACTGTCTGCGGTGCCATCGCCCTAAATGCCACAGGCAATCCATGGGTGGCTTTGCTCGCCTGCATCGCGGCGGGGCTTTTCTGCGGTCTGATCAACGGAATCAGCACAGCGACCCTCAAAGCAGGGCCTTTCATTGTTACGCTCGGTTCTATGCTGGCGATTCGCGGCTTGGCAAAGGGGCTGGCGGGAGAAAAAACTGTCAGTACTGGCGGAGAATCTTGGCTTTTCAACCTGGCTTCGGCCCTCAGCCCCAATCAAAAGTGGCTGATCATTTCTCCCGGTGCGTGGGTTTGGCTGGCTTTTCTTCTCCTCCTTTCTTTGGCTTTGCAGTACACGACCTTCGGTCGAAACGTGGTCGCGATTGGCTCCAATGAACAGGCGGCCCGCTTGTGTGGAGTGAAGGTCGAGGCAGTGAAGATTGGGGTTTACACTCTCGCCGGATTTTTCTTTGGTTTGGCTGGGCTCATGTCTCTCAGCCGAACAACTCTCGGCGACCCGACTTCTTCGGTCGGCGATGAACTCAAGATCATCGCAGCCGTTGTTATCGGCGGGGCCAGCTTGAACGGTGGAGAAGGATCTTTGTGGGGAGCGGCGCTCGGTGTGCTGATCATGACCACGATCGGCATGGGCTGCACCCAAATGGGAATTCCCAACTGGGTGCAGGAGATCATGACCGGTGTGATCATCTTGGCGGCTGTGGCTCTTGATCGATGGCGCCTTAGTCGAGCCGTGGCTGCTTAACTGGTTTTCTGATCCAGCTTTTTGGCAGATCGCTGAGAGTAACTACCAAGGGGTCGTTGTACACCTTCTTCACCCACTCTTTGGTGTTGCCCTTCTGAGGGTCTTCGATCATGTAAGCCCAGGTGAGGAAGTAGAGCCAGGGGCGAGCTTGAAAATTGGCCGGGTCAGGAAGCTTGCCTTCTTCGCCCAAGCCAAAGAGTTTGCCTTTGTCGCCAAACAGCTCCTGAAAGTGGTTCCAAGAGTTGGGAGTCTCGTAATCCCACACAATCATGTCAACCACATCGTCGCCGGGGTACCAGTTCTCCCTTTCCTTGCCGTAGCTGGTCCAGACCCAGATTAGGTTGTCCAGCTTGTGGTGCTTGGTCATGCGGTCAAAGATCAGGCGATAGAGAGTTTTGCAGGCGTCTCCGCCGGACATGCCCCACCAAAACCATTTGCCTTCTGCCTCGTGCAGGGGCCGCCACAAGACGGGCACCTTGGCTTTCTGAAGCGTTTTGAACTCGGCTGCTGCCAAGTCAATGTCTCTGAGAATCTGTTTGTAGGCTTCGCTCTTGGGGTCCTTTAGGGCCTCGCCAAGCTTGTATTCCTTGCTGTAGAAGTCGCCTTTGCCATCTGGGGTAATCCAATGCCATTGGTAGGTGGCAATGCCTCCCCTTTCATTCACCCACTTTATGGCCTTTGCGGCATCTCGGTTGCCTTTTTGGCCGGGGCAGATTCCGTTAAGGTCGTAGCCCATGATGGCGGGTTCTTTCCCGCCCGTGGTCTCTTTGATGTAGGGCAGATATTTGTCATCGCACTGTCCGCTGATGATCTTTTTGCCGTAGACCGAATCGAGGTAAGCCTTGAGCTCTAGAGCTTCTCGGCTTGGTTTGGGGGTGACAAGTTTGGCTATAGGGGCCTTTTCCGCTCCGGAAAGAGGCAGACCGGCGATGGCGAGGGTGAGAATCAGCGATGAAACCACAACTGTATCGTAACACATGACAGAAGAGATGAATTGGTAAGATGTTGTTTACTGAGGTCCCTTCCTGTGAATAGTCTTGCCTCGATGCTCCTCTTGACTGCCGCGATCGGTCAGTCACCAGCCCAGAGCAGTCCAACTCCTCCGGCTCAGATTCCGATTGTGGTGGTCAGCTATTTTCCGCTGCTGGGTGATCAGATCGACCGCACCAAGACAGGTGATGTGGGGGGCAGCTACGCCGCCCTGAAGGCCAAGACGGAAGAAAACACTCAAGCGGCCATGGCCGCTTTGGAGGAAGGCACAAGGTTTCGAGGCTATAAGAACTTCCAGGCCAAGCCTGCCTTGGATTACAAGGTTGTCGGCACTTACGAGTTCAAAGAGGCGATGCCGATTCTGCCTCTTAAACCGGGCGAAAGGGAGCCCTTGGTCAACTACGCCTCTATCGTCAATCGGATCAACATTAAAGATTGGGTCGAGAACAAAGGCGTCAAGCAGGTCTGGATTTGGGGCTATCACGGCGGAGTCGTGAACCTGTGGGAATCCAATATGTCGAGCCCGACAGGAGACGTCAGCAATTCAAATCGGGACAACGCTGACCTCCCTGTGCTCAAAAGCACCTACACTGTCTACCACTACAACTATGGCCGTGGGGTGGGAGAGATGTTGGAAAACCACCTTCACCAATTGGAGCACCTGCTTAACCACGCCGATGGCCGAGACGTGACTCCGGAGGAAAAATGGAGCGAGCTGCTGTTTTGGGGCAAGTTTGTAGGCAGCGATGCCAGCCACAAACTGGTTACGGAGCCCAAGCGATGCGGATGGACTCATTACGCCCCCAACAGCGAGCAGGATTACGATTGGGCCAACCCTCGGTTTGTCGATAGCGACATCGAAGATTGGAAGCCAGAAGGCGGGGGCAAGGTCTCGCGGATCAGCAGCGACAGGTGGGCGGGTGACGGAATCCGCTGGCGAGTTTATTGGCTTCAGGCCATCCCCGGGGTCAATAACGGCCTGACCTACAAAGGCAAACCTCTCAGAAACTGGTGGAGTTTTGTTTCTGATTGGGACAGAGCCAGGAAGGAAAAGTGGATTCTGACCCTGCCTTAGTAAGGGGGCAGAATCCGCCTAAACCCGTGGCCCAGCACGATGATCAGGAACTTAATGTTTCTGAATGGATTGACGAGCATATGGCCGAAGGGTCTGCGTTCAGTAGATGATTTTGCCAGCCGCTTAAAGAACTCTGGGTTCAAAACAGGCTCATCTAGCCCATCTCGCCATGCCTGAGGAATCCCTTCTGGCCCTACCCTCGCTCCGACAATTCCTCCGACTATGGCGGCAGTGGTGTCGGCGTCGCCTCCGCAGAGAATGATCTCCCTGACAGCTGATTCGTAGTCATCGGGATAACTGAGCCAGGCATGAAGGGCAGCCGGAACGGTGTGGAGGACATAGCCGGAGACCCCTTTCTCAGGGAAGTGTTTTCGGACGAACTCTGTCGTGGATTCTCCTGCTTTGATCGAATCGGCGACCTGATCCAAAGCCTTCAAAAACAGGTCTGCATCTGTAGGCAGAATGGATTGGAGATGGGACAAAACCTCTTGAGGTTTTAGTGATTCCCATGATGAAGAGATCTGGGCGGAGTGAGCGATGAGAAGGGCCCCCTGCGAAGCGCGAGGGTCCGTGTGAGTGATGAAAGTCGAGGCTTTCAAACACTCAAGGCCTCCTGGCACGACTCCCAGAATCGCGGCTCTCATTGCTGGACCGTTGCCAGCCGATTTCACCCCGCTCCGGCTTGGTGGAACCCCAAAACTCAAGCGGATAATCGCTTTTAGGGTGGCCAAACCTACTCCGGCTGGCAGGCAAAGCAGCCAAACTTTTAGCCGCTTGGCGAAGGCTTTTTGGTAGGCGGCAGGGTCACTGCCAGTCTGGACAAAAGCCATCAGCGACATGACCGTGTGCTCCGTGTCATCTGAGACCATGCCTTTGCCAAGAAAAAACTTGTAACTGTCTGGCCTGCCCAACAGCTTAGCGGCACGGGCGGGGCTCAGCCCTTCATAGGGCAGACCAAGTGCATCTGCCACTGCCGTTCCTAAAAGGCAGCCCTCAATGCATTTCTGATCCATGCTCTATCACACGCTAGGCGGAGTGAAAATGATGAGAACGTCTCCCTTCTGCAGCGGACGATGGCGGGCATCTCGAAGATAGATCGTTTCTCCTGCCTCGGATCTGACGGCAAGGATCAGGGCGTCAGCCAATGCTGGAATCTCGCGAGGCTTCTGCCCGATATGTTCGGGCGCCACGGGTTGATCAAAGATATCGACTCCTCGTCCGTGTTCAAACAGCTCTTCAACCATCTCGGTTGAAATTGGAGATGAGGCGGCTGAAGCTAAGAGCTTGCCGCCACTTACAGAAGGGGCGATCACTGTGTCTGCTCCGCTTCGCTTAATCAGCTTAATGTTTTCGTCTTCTCTGGCGGCTGCTCGAATCTTAACGTCTGGAGCCATCTCACGAATCGTCAGGCAGATGAGAACACAAGCCTCGTCGTTGTTTGGCACAACAATGGCTTCGCCCGCGGTTTGAATGGCAGCGTCGTTCAACAGCTGTTCGCTGGAAGCATTCCCAAGCAGGAAGTTGATCCCCATGCGATTTGCTGCTTCAAGCCCCGCCTGAGATTGATCGATGACAATGATTTTGTCTTTCGGCATGCCTCTATCTATTAGCTCGCTGACAGCCGACCTGCCCTTGACGCCGAATCCGCAGATTACAGCATGACCCTTGAGAGATTTTTTGAGTCTTTCCATTTCAATAAGTTCAACTGATTTTCTGAGAACGAACTCGTAGGCGGTGGTGAAGAGCAGAGCCCAAACGAGAATACGGAGGGGAGTGATGCCAAAAGTGACGATAGCTCTGGCTTCTGGTGATACAGGCACGATGTCTCCGTACCCCAGGGTCGTCACAGTTACGACCGAAAAGTAGAGAACGTCCAAGACACCCAAGGGAGTGCCCCGGTTGTCGTTTAGTCCATCTCGCGCCAGCCAAAGCATCAGCCAGGCAAGGAACATCAGCCCAAGCATAAGGGCTCCCCGCACCAGAAGTGATCGCAGAGGACTCTCCGCCGCTAGGTGAAGGCGGCGTGTATAGGCTCCGGCTGACACCCGGCTAAGATACTATAGTTGCCTTTTGACTGGTCAGTACAACTTGACAAAGTGCTTTTCCCCTTGAGGAAGAGAATTTTTATAGATCACCTTTCCGCCTGCAGAGATAACTGCTTCGATTTCCGTTCCTTTTCTCTTTACTTCACAGTCCCACACACGACCAAAGGCGTGGATTGAGGTCAGTTTCATGCCTGGCCACGCTTTGGGCAGAGAAGGCTTGAGAGTAAAAGAATCCAAGCCAGTCGGTCTGATGCCGAAGGCGCCTTCTGTGAGGATGCGGCAGTAAAGAGCTGATTCAGCCGAGAGGTGGCTTTGGTTCTGCTCGGGGAAAGCTTCTTGCGAGTAGGGGACGTGGTCGCCTAGCAGTCTTCTTTGGGTGAACTTGTCCAGGTACTCGGCGGCAAGATCAGGGAACCCAGCGCGGAAGACTCCCCGCAAAGCGTAGAGGGTGGATCGATCCCAGTAGGTTTTGGAACCCACTTCGGTCAGAAGGCCATCTTCAGTCCAGAGTTCGGGAGTGAAGAGGGTCTTCACTGTGCCCTCGGCCTTTTCATGGATATCCATCACGAGAGGAATGCAGATCCAAGACCGAAGCTTTTCGAGCCCCTCATGGTAGCGATAAGTCTGCCGACCAGCGACATCGGCAGCAAAGTGCCGGTTGATCGCTTCCTTCAGGTCTTCGGCTTCTTTCCTATAGGTGGCAGCAAGGGAGTCTGGTTCTCCAATCTCAGACCCGAGGGCATCAATCAGATAGGCAGCCGAGATCAGTCCGTCGTAGGTGAGGCTGCTCGTGGCGAGGTTAGTCTTTCCAGAAGAGAATCTGCCCTCCAACTCATCGCTACGAGAAGCAATGACGCCGTCGCTGGTTTTCTGCTTTAGGCAGTAATCCAGGCACCATTTGATAAGGGGCCAGACTTCCTTGGCCTGGGAGGGGTCGCCTGTGGTCAAAGCCCATCGCGATGCTCCGTAGGCGGTCATGGCGGCATCGCCTCTGTCTCCGGCTCCGTTCCAGATTCCCCGGCCTTCAGCAACGATCGAGCTCGGAATCGGCTTGAACTCAGGGTTCATGTATTTGGCAAACCAAGCGTAGGCGTTGCGGGCCGATTCGTTGCCCGCTGGGTCGCCAAGAAAAGGAAAGAAGGGGCTTGCGTATTCGTTTTGGTCATTGCACCAAAGAGCAGCCAGATACCGGTTGAATCCGCCGGGGGCATGCATCAACCCGCCCCGGGTGGCGAGCACGTTTTCTGCGGCCCTGAGTTTGGAAAAAGCAAAGAGCTGGTCAACCGCCTTGTCTCCTGTGGTCAGCTTGAGCGAATTTTTGATCTGTGAAAGAAAAGCCTCTCGCCCCGCCCATTCAGCCTGAATATCGGGGTAAGGAAGGGGCTGATTCTCTTCTGCCGCAGAGAAAGCCATGCCTGTCGTTAAGGTTTCGCCCGGGGCCAGCACCCTCCTGCCGCCACCGATCCACTCGATCTTCACCTTGTGGGCTGCCCAGGCAAAGGCTTTTTTGTCGAGTGTGGTTACTTGCGGCGAAAGGGGAATGGAGACTTCGACTGGTTTAGAGGAGCTGTTGGTGATCTCCCACTTTTCGATCAGAACTGGCAGACTGACAGAGGGGAAAAGTGTGCGGGTGACTGTGAGGAGGGAGTTCTTCTCGCGCCATTGAAGCATGCCGTCGATCCTGAATTCTTCTGCCTTGCCTCTTTGATAGAGTTCGCCGTTGACCACCAGCCAGGGGTCATTTTTATCCAAAAGGTTGACCTGCATGGCGGCGTGAGTGTCATCTTTTGCCTCGCGCAGCATGGGCCAGCGGATGTTTCGGGTCAGATAAACCTCACCTGTTGGGCTTACATTCCACTTGATGATGGCGTTGACCGACCGGCCTCCCATCTCGATGTGGTCAGAGTGGGCTTCGCCTCTTGTCAGCTTGGCAAGGCTTGTCTTAATGCCGCCTTCGGCGGCGACTTCCCATCGGCTTGTTTGAGCAAAAGAGTTCATAGCAAGAGCGGCTGCGGCAAGGCCAGCAAGTAGGCGCACATTGTCATAGACGCCGCCAGAATCTCTTTGTAACTGTCAAAAAATGTGGAGTCAGGCTTTCACCTTTTGGTTGATTCAGCACTCCCAAGGCGATCCTGCCTTATACTGCCGTCATTGTTGGTCAGGAGGCATTGATTGACAACCTCCAACTGAGCAAGGTTAAGCAGCAGTCTAAGTTAAGTTAAAGGGACCCGTCTTGCTTTTTTGCGACTGAGACGGGTCCCTTTAGCTTGTGTAGATGATCAGGGGCCGATGACGGGGCCGCCGACACAGAAGCGTCCGGACCTGCCTTCGTAGAACAATGGATCACCCTTCTTGGGGCCTTCAGGATGAATTCCAAGCTCATACATGATGTGAGATGAAGTTTGGAACTTAGCGTGGCCATCGGCGAAGCCGACCGTAGATCCACCGAGGTTCATGTTAACTCCGGTTGCATTGCCGTGTCGGCTTTTCTGGTTGGCGCAGGCGAGCCTATCAGGGCTGGTTTCGGCCGAATTGGCAAAAGCAATTCTTGTCCTGCGTCCGGGTCGAGCGTAGAAGTCGCCGAGGCTGCCGTCGGCGATCAGAGCTGTGGCCGCACCATCGACAAACTGCGTCGTCGTGTAGCTGTTTCCGTCTTCGATGGGGATGACGACGTGGCTGTTGACCGCATAACCCCACCAGGTCAAAGATGGATCGCGGTTAAGCGGCTTCACGTAGTCAGGGCACTGGGTGATCTGCTTGTTGCGGACGTAGGGCTGAACCAGGTCGACCCAGTGGTCAACGCCAGCAGTGTTGGTGCCTGCCAAGCGCTGCATATAGGTGTCGTCGTAGTCCGACGTGTACATGATCATTCCCAGACTGAGCTGCTTGACATTGCTGAGGCAGGTTGACTTTTTAGCGGCTGCCTTAGCCTGAGCAAAAACGGGAAAAAGGATGGCGGCCAGAATGGCGATAATGGCAATGACGACAAGAAGCTCGATGAGGGTAAAAGCGCGGCGCATTTTGGGAGTGATCAAGGCTCCGAGGTCTTGACCATTTTCAATGCTGCTTTCCGCTTGTTAACCAGGAGTTATGCTTCTTATCTCATAACCGAAGGTTTACAATTGCCGGGACTCTTGACCCGACCGATGCCTTACTCCACTTGCAGAAACTCGTGAACCTGTTCTGCCAGACGCTGAGTCATGGTCGGGACGGAAGCGATTTCTTCAACCTTCGCCCGCCGAATCCCTTCGACTGAGCCAAAGTTTCTTAAGAGAAGGCGTCTTTTCTTGGGGCCTACGCCAGGGATCTCGTCGAGGATGCTGCCGTGAGCTCGCTTGTCTCTCACCTTGCGGTGATAGGTGATGGCGAACCTGTGGGCCTCGTCTCGCAATCGCCGCAGAACCATCAGCCCAGCGGACTGGAGGGGAAGAACGACTTCGGTCCAGGTGTACTCACCCTTGTCATCCCTCAAGTCGGGCATGTAGATGATTTCCTGCTTCTTTGCCAAGCCGACCATGGGGACTGTGAGGCCAAGAGCATCTCGCGCCTTGAGGGCGGCGTGAAGCTGCCCCTTTCCGCCGTCGATCATGATGAGGTCGGGAAGAGTGACGAACTTAGGGTCTCCATCAAGATGCCGCCTAAGACGCCTTGTGATCAGCTCGTGCATCATGGCGAAGTCGTTGGGGCTCTCCGGGTTCCACTTGATTCTGAAGCGACGGTACTCGGCCGGGGCCGCGGCTCCGGCGATGCTGACCACCATTGAGCCAACTGGTGCAGTGCCTTGAATGTTGGAAATGTCGTAGCCCTCAATTCTCATTGCCTGGGTTGGCAGCTCAAGGGCATCAGAAAGCTCCTCAACTCCCTTTTCTGCCTGGCTTTCCTTCTGTTCGAGTTCAAGGGCGAATGTCTTCAGGGCTTCTTCGGCGTTCTCCGCTGCCATGTCCAGCAGCCTCATTCCTTGTCCGCCCTGTGGCACTTCGATATCCACTGCCGAACCCTTGCGCTGCCTGAGCCATGATTCAACGATCATCCGCTCTTCAATCTGGACAGGCAGCAGAATCTCTCTTGGCAGCTCTTGTGCCGTGGCGTAATACTGCTTGACAAACTCCTGGACTGCTTCGGTGGGGGAGGATTCACTGGCGCCGTCCAGCATAAAGCTTTTCTGCCCGACCAGTCGTCCGGCCCGAATGTAGAGCATCTGAATCGCCGACCCCCTTTCGTCTTTGACAACCGAGATGACGTCTTTGTCTTCAGAGTCTTCGGTCACGACCTTCTGCTTTTGGTGGATGCTCCGCAGAGCCGCGATTCGGTCACGCAGGAGAGCGGCTCTTTCGAACTCCAGCTCCTCCGCCGCCTTCTCCATTTCAGTTTCAAGCTGGCTGATGACCCCTTCTTCTTTACCGTTCAGGAACCTAGAGACCTGGTCGATGACCCCTGCATAGACTTCCTTGTCGCTCAACCCGGCGCAGGGAGCCAGGCACTGGCCCAAGTGGTGATAAAGGCAGGGTCTCTGCTCCCTGCTTCCTGTCCAACTTTTGCCGCAGGGGATGAGGGGGAAGGTTTTGTGCAGCAGCTGCAGCGTTTCGCGGACCTGGAAGCTGGACGTGTAGGGGCCAAAAGCTTTGCCGAACCCTCGTTTTGGGTTTCGGGTGAAGAGCACCCTTGGGTAAGCCTCGCGGGTCACCACGATGTAGGGATAGCTCTTGTCATCCCGCATCCTCACGTTGTAGGGCGGTCGATGCTGCTTAATGAGGCTGCATTCAAGCACCAAGGCTTCGAGTTCAGATTCAACAACGATCCATTCGACGTCGCAGAGCTTGTGAACGAGCCGAGCGATGCGGGTCCCGTGGTTCGCGCTTTTTCTAAAGTAGCTTCGAACCCGGTTTTTGAGGCTGATCGCCTTGCCGACGTAGAGAATTTCTCCTTTACTGCCTTTGTAAAGGTAGCAACCGGGCTTATCGGGCAGAGATTTTAGTCTCTGTTTGATGAGTTCGGCGGCTTCAGCGGGAGGCATAGAGGTTGATTCTATTCTACGTAAAGTGTGCAGGGTGTCTGGGCTTGAGCCAAGGCCCCCGGACCTTTCAAAAATCTTCTGTGTAATTCGTCATAGAAGTGCAGCCCATGAACGACCCGCAAGACCTAAGCCAATTTTGGTCTGGACTCCAGGCGGATCACGAAGCCGCCCCTCAGGCTTGGAAAGTAAGGCTCAAGACCGAGGCCTGGCTGAAAAAGGCATTGGCCGTGCTGTTTCCTCAGTTTTGGCGGGAAGAATATGGCGAGTGCGGGCATCTATGGCCTCTGATCGGGGATGTTCAGAATGACCTGCAGGAGCTTCTGCCTTTCTTTAGCTTGACTTCACAGCAGAGCAGCGAGATCACAGATTCGGTTCTCAATCAGCTTCCCCGAATTCACTCTGACTTGATTCTTGATGCTGAAGCGATGCTGAGTCACGACCCGGCAGCACGAAGCCTAGAGGAAGTGAAGCTGGCTTACCCCGGATTCCTGGCCATTTCGGTCTACCGCCTCGCCCACGAAGTCGATAAAGCCGGCATCCCCCTTGCCCCGCGAATCATGAGTGAATGGGTGCACAGGCAGACCGGAATTGACATCCACCCTCGGGCCACTATTGCTGTTCCTTTCGTCATCGACCACGGCACGGGGGTCGTGATCGGAGAAACAACCACTATCGGAAGGGACGTGAAGGTCTATCAAGGCGTCACGCTCGGCGCCTTGAGCGTAAGAAAGGACATGGCCGATTCCAAGCGGCACCCTACGATAGAAGACGAAGTGATCATCTACGCAGGGGCGACGATTTTGGGAGGAAAAACGGTCATTGGAAAGGGTTCTACCGTCGCGGGAGGAGCCTTTTTAACCCAGTCAGTCCCGCCCTACAGCCTGGTGACGCGTGCCAACGAAGTCCGCTCCATGGCGCGGCTGGAAGCAGATGAGTTTCTGGCCTTTGGAGAAAACATATGAGAGCGAACACAATTCTTGACACTATTGGGGGGACCCCCCACGTTCGATTGGGCAAGCTTTTTGCCGAGAACGAGGTGTACGTTAAGCTGGAAAGAGCCAATCCTGGCGGAAGCATTAAGGACCGAATCGCCCTGGCGATGATCGAGGATGCTGAAGCTAAGGGGCTGATTACTCCGGGCAAAACCACACTTATCGAGCCGACTTCAGGCAATACAGGCATTGGTTTGGCCATGGTCGCGGCGGTCAAGGGCTATAAGCTGGTTCTCACCATGCCCGAATCAATGTCGATCGAAAGACGACGCCTGATGAAGGCTTATGGAGCCGAACTGGACCTGACCCCTCGCGAAAAGGGCATGAAGGGTGCCATTGCCAGGGCTCACGAACTCATTGCTGAAACTCCAGATTCATGGATGCCCCTGCAGTTCGATAACCCTGCCAATGTCGAAATTCACAAAACCACAAGCGCCCAGGAGATTCTCGCCGACTTCCCCGAAGGCTTGGATGTGATGATCACCGGCGTTGGAACTGGCGGCCATATCACTGGCACGGCTGAAGTTCTTAAAGCTGCCTGGCCCAACTTAAAGGTCTATGCAGTCGAGCCTGCCAAGTCTCCCGTACTCAGCGGCGGCGACCCCTCTCCCCATAAGCTGCAGGGAATTGGCGCTGGATTCGTGCCGGCGATCTACAACGCCTCTTTTGTCGATGGTGTGATTCAGGTGGAGGAGGAAGAGGCCTTCGAAATGGCTCGTCGTTCAGCTCGTGAGGAGGGAATCTTCGTGGGGGCTTCTTCTGGAGCCAGCTTTGCCGCTGTAGCCAAAAAGCTTCCTGAGCTTGATCCGTCGGCCAGGATTCTGACCTGGTGCTACGACACTGGCGAAAGGTATCTGTCGGTGGAAGGTTTGTTTCCGGCTTAGGTTCTAGAAGGCCTTAGATGAAGAATGATGTCCTGCTTGGGGGGCTTGCTTTCGAGCAGGACATGACCGACTCTGCTTGCTTTGTTTCTGAAAAGGGGAGTCTAGGGTGCCACGACCTTGTCCAAGACGCTTGGACAAGGTCGTGAATGAAGAGTCCGAATCTGGTTTTTTGCTGCTAGAAGGCAAGGTTCTTGGTTGGAACCACCTTCGAAGAAGGGGCCAAAAAATGAAAGGAAAGGTTCTGGAAGTACCTTCGTGCTGCACTGGCGCTGCCAGTGGCACACTTTGACGAGGAATTCAGACAGGGCCGAGCGGGAGGCGGCAATACCCCGTCATTTAGCTGCCGGAGGTCTTTAACGGTTCGATCCAGATCAGGATCAGGGGCGAAAAATTTCAGCCAGCCTGAGCGAAATGAGCCAAAGCGTTCTGCAAAGATGCCTTAAGGTCTTGACCGAGCGGAGCTGTGCTCAAAGAGTTGCCTTCAGAGTCGATGAGGTTCACCACTAAGCCAGCTTCGGGCATCACTTGATACTGAACATCAGCAATCCTTCCTGCCTTCTCTGGGTGATCCTGCCGAAAAGCCGAGAGGGCCAAGGAAAGAGCCTCGGAGGGATGAAGCACTAAAGTGGGAGCTTCCACCTTCTTTGGCTTTCTTGCCAAGGCATCGCGGCTGGCAAGGTTGATCAGGTTATCCAGGGTCGCAGCAAGGTGGACAGTCGTTCTTTCGGCTCCACGGTTTCCACCGGCGATACCGACTGAGAAAGTGATCTTCTCGTCGATTCCCTCGACAGAGAGAGTCTTCTTCTCCAACTCGGTTCTCAGTTCTTCCAGATCAATTCGGCTCCTGGTTGAGGCCAGAACGAATTCGTCGCCAGCGTAGCGGACGACAATATCTCGCCTGGGGTCCCGCACATCAAGGATCATCTGGGCGGTCTGCCGGAGAACTTTGTCGCCATAGATATGCCCGTACCTTTTGTTGTAAGCACCAAATCGATCAAGGTCGAAGAAGAGGATGGTGAGTTCTTGACCTTCCTTCAACCTCTCCTGGCCCCACTCTCTCAAGTGGTCGCTCCAGGTCAGGCCAGTCATGGCGTCTCGCGAAAGGGCGAGCTCATCCAGAATCATGCTGACCGAAGCCAAGCCAATGAAGGAACCGGATTTCTGAACCCAGGCGCAGAGAGACTTCATCTGGCTGAGAGTCGAGACGGCTTCTTTGAGGTCCATCTCTGCGGGAAGAATGGGTGCTGGCTGAGCCAGTTCTGAGACCAGAGATCCTCCGCCCATTTCGGCGTCTTCAAGGGTCACAAAGAGCGGACGGCCTCCGGCCACTGCAACTGCGGGAACTCCAAGGTCTCGCAGCATCTGGGCAGCAAAAGAACCAGTTGACTCTGGGTTTAGAGTCATTCGGTTCAAGGGCAGGAGTTCAAGCGTTCTTTTCACCGGTGCTCAGTTCTCTGGACGGCACAACTCGTGCCAAGGAACTAAAAAGCCAGCAAATGAGCAGGGCCGCTTTTATCAATCAAGACGAAAGGACTGCTAAAAGCACTGTCCTGATCCTGTCCTTGGTGGCTTCGTCCTTCCAAGACTTGGCTTTCTGGGTCAGGGTATGGACCTTTCCTGGAGTGATGTTGAGAAAGGCAGAGACCTGGTCTTCGGGCAGTTTCAGCAGGTCTCTAAGAGACCAGCAGAGCCAGCAGGTCAGCTTTTCATCATCGCCCATTGCTGGCAGGGCTTTGGTAACGGCTTCCTGCACTGAGTCCCTTAAATCCCAGCCGTCTCGCCCTCTCAAGAAGGGAAGAGTTATCCCCAAGGCGCGGGGGAGGCTTGACTCGCAGGACCAGTCATTTCCGTAGAGGGCCAGTCTGTTCAGGGCACCCAGAATAGATCTTCCATTGCCGTCCACATGCCTCGCAATGAGTCTGGCAAGGGTGCGATGAAGCTGCATGCCCATCGAAAGAGCGACATTGATCACGATCAATTCTCGCTCTGAAGATGTGGGGACAGATATGGGGAAAACTGAAGGCTTGACCCTTAGCATGGAAAGCTCTCTCAAGAGCTTTGATTGAGGTTCTGCCTCAAGTGCCAGCAGGATTGGTCTTCGAAATCGTGTTCTCTCCCTCAGCCGCATCATGAACCGATGCTTCAGCCTGGGGAGACGCAGCACATCCTGAACTCCATCAACCAGGATCGGTCGAGAGGAACTTGTGGATTCTGGGAGAGCCAGAAAGCTGCTGGGTGAATGGATGAGACAGTCCGACTGGAACTGGCTTGCCACTCTTTCTGCGGCTACTTGCAGAAGATGAGTTTTTCCCCACCCGCTCGGGCCGACGATGACGGCAAAGCTGCTCAGCCCATGGGCCACCCTCATGGCTGCCTCGAAGGCTGCAAAGTTGGAGGGCAGGGCTGCAAAGCCGTTCCAATCACAGGATTCCCCGCCGAGAAGAACGTCTGAAAGAGTCTCAGGAAGAACCTGGCTCGGCTCATTGACACGACCTGCCGAGAGTGGCATTGCCGCTCTAAATGCGTTTGTGTTGGTCCATGTCCCCTGAACAGCCATCTCCTCTTCCCGCTCCCTTTTCCCGTTCATCATTGTGCGCTGCAGGCCCTTTTGGCCCCACCCAGAGGTGTTTGAGTCTGGTGTTTTCGGAAAGGCACCTGGCCTAAGTTCAAGACCTGCACTTATCGGTCCGTTAAGAGGACGCAGCTTTTTTTGGAGGATCTCCCCAATGTTTTCCACCTAGTAGAAATACCTTGACTATCCCATCAGTCCGAGTCGACTTGTTTATTGTTTTTGAACCTAAATTGCCTGCTTTACCAGCATTGACGGCAGGAATTTAGAAGAGCTTTTGCCGGAAAAAGCAACCTTTGGGGACAGAAGTTTTTCACATTTCTCGGCTCCGTCTGTTAAGGCCTGCTTTCCTTGGCCAGAACCTACCGGAACCAATGTTTCTTCGGTTTGGCGGCCAATTGAGGCACCTTTTAGAGGCAGGTTTTCCCCACAAGAAAATGCTGGGTTGCACTCGACCGGGTCTGAGTGGCACAGGTCATGCCAAGGAGGCATGTGTCCCTGAATAGGAGACCTGCGATGAAACTCATTCTCTCTGCCGTTCTTGCCTTGGCCCTGGGAGCTGCTGCCACAGCTTCTCAGTCAATCCTGGTCATCACTACTCCGGAACTGCCCAGCAAAGAGATCGGTTTGGTCAACGACATCATGGCCAAGCCCAACGCAGTGGCCGAGCCAATCATGGAACGCATGGCCGGTGCAGCACCTCCTCCCGTTCCGGAGCCAGGCACTCTTCTTCTGCTCGGTGCCGCAGGATCACTCTTCCTGGCCCGACGCAAAAAGGCTTAACAGTTTTTTCCTTTCATCCATCCTCAAAAACCATCCTCAGCCCTGACCTATCTAGGTCAGGGTTTTTCTTTTGCCCCTCTCTGTCGGGCCGATTTTTGTAGAAAGCTGTTTCTTCATGTCAAATTTGCTGGCTTGATTTTTGTGGAGTCGTTAATCCAGCAGATTTGCTGGCTAGATTGGTCTCCTTCTTGCCTCATATGAGTTAAAGAAGAAACCTCTTCGCTGTCGGCCCAGCAGAAACTCTAGAATTCATGTTCTAGGGTTTTCTTGGCATGAAGGGTGCAGAGTTGGGCATCAAGCAACTCTTCGGAGCCCAACAATGAACCGATTTCTTCTGATTGCCGCTTCTCTCCTCCTCACCGTTTCTGCCTTCGCTGAAACCAGCACAGAAAATGGAATCATTCCCAGCCAGCTTTTGAATACCACTAATGACGGTGCTGGCAGCGATGTTCAGTCGCTCTTGGCTGCTAGTGGAGCCATCGTTGATCTGCAGGCCAACCAGACCGCCAATCGCATTTTTATGCAGAACGGCGACAGCATGACTTGGAACTTCGAATGGGCTCGAGCCGGTTTGGCTGGCAAGCATCGACTCGGCTGGTACAGCGTTGAAGATCCAACCAAGATCACTTGGGTTTTGGGCAACCGAGATCAGAACGGAACTCAGTTCACCACCTGGACCGGAAGCATTGACGGCCTTTTCGGCACGGTTTTGGATAACGGTGCAGGACAGCTCTTCTTTAGCGATTCCAGCCTGAACACAGACTCAGCTCTTTCCAGCAGCGATCCAACTTTGAACGGCTTTGATCGAAGAATCCACGTTGGAGTCTTTAACCCGACCAACACTGGCGATGTGATGCTGACCTGGGAAGACCTGAAGAACCAGACTGAAGTTGGCGCAGGCGGACTGCTTGACTACAACGACTATGGTCACAGGCTTTCCAACGTCAATGCGGTTCCTGAGCCCGGCACCATGATCGCACTTGGAGCTGGAGCCGCCGCCCTTATGGCTCGACGAAAGAAGAAGAACGCGGCCAAAGCCTAAACTTTTTCAGCCTCACTTTCTTGCAGCGGTCCGCCAATTTTGGTGGACCGCTTTCTTCTGTCAGTCACCCCTAGTAAAGTCGCTGCTGGGTGACTTGCTAGATTGCAAAGCACGAGAGGTTTTGATGCCGATATGACATCTGAGGGTTCTGTTCGACCCCGTGTTGTGAAGGCTTTTTCTATGAAATTTATCTCAAAAGCTGTCCTTGTTGCGGTTTCTGTTTTTGCAGCCTGTTCTGCTTATGCAGAAGATCTTAAATTTGCCGGTTTGGGGCTGAGAGATGCCCTGACGATCCGGATTGCTTTGAACGGCGGTGACTACCAAAACACGAAGGCTGGCATTCTTAAAATGACGAATGGCGCCACCACTTTTGAGTCTTACTGCGCCGACGTCTTCTCGCCGATGAACACCAGCTACCACAGCTACACCTCATCGAATGTCGATTTTGATGCCGGTACAAACTTGGCCATGGCTGGCAGAATTGTGGCCAACAGTTACTTTGATGCCGATACGGCAAACGAACAGGCTGCCCTGCAGATTGCCATCTGGTCGGCTATCCACAACGGCGGGGACAGCTTTAACCAGAACGGAAGCGTCTTCAAAGTTTCTGGTGTTAGTTCAGAAGTGCTGAGCCTCGCCAGTCTTTATTTTGACAAGGGCTTTGAAACCCCTGTCAATTCAGCGACTTACTTTGGTTCGACCGAGGTCGGGGCTCAGTCTCAGATCATGGCGAACCCTGTTCCGGAACCAGGGACGATGCTGGCCCTTGGTGCAGGAGTGGCGGCTTTGATGGCTAGCCGCAAAAAGAAGAAATCGGAAAAGATTTGATCCCGTGATTGATAGATAAGGGTGCGGCTCAACAGAGCCGCACCCTATCTGTTTTCCTTAGCTCTCCAACTCTGCTTTGAGCTTGTTGAGGGCTTCTCCCCAGGCGGCTCGAACTCCGTCAGCTTCTTCTCTGGTCTGGATTCGGCTGTGGCTGAGGGTGATCCCCGTCTTGCCATTCTTCTCGGCAAACATGACATCCAGCTCTGTAGGAGAATCAATGCCTTTGGTCTGCCAAACGTAGCGAAGATCTTTATCCTGCCTGACTCTGGAGGCCTTGGCCGTGTGCCCTTGAGCTGATGTGAGGGAGTGGTCGGACTCAACTGTGCCATCGAACCAAGCGGCTGGGCCGGGAGTCGCAAAGGCAGCAAAGACCTTGTCTACTGGAGCGGCCACCATCTTGGTCGCGCAGATGTTGAAGCCTTCGGCCAGGCCATCTTTCTTGACTGTCCCTTCTCGGCGCTCCTTCTCAACCCAGACAGTTGTTGCCCACCAGATATCCTTTGCCGTATCTGATCTCTTCATCCATGTGATGGCTTCTCTGCGGCCCTTAAGGCTAGCGCCCTGAGCATTGACTTCCTCGATCCATTCGGAGATGGTTTTGCCCGTTGCCTCCTGGCAGGTCTCTTCCGTGACCAGAAAATCTGGCTTCAGTTCAATCTTCATAGCACTCCCTACAGCGAAGGGAGCATAGCCCTGAGTTCGACAGTCAGTCAAGTGACTGTAAGTGTTTTCTTCTTAGGCTTTAGCTAATCCAGCTCTTTACTGTGTCGCCCACAACCTCAAACCCGTCCTGATCTCCCAAATTCTCACCTTCAATCAAGTCACCAAACTTGACGAAGGGAACGTATTCCCTTGTGTGGTCGGTCGAGGGGTCAGTCGGATCGTTGCCGTGGTCAGCAGTAAGGATCAGAAGATCGTCTGGCTTGAAGCGGGGAAGAAGGTCGGCTAGAAAGACGTCGAATTCTTCGAGGCACTTTCCAAACCCCTTTGGGTCGCTTCGATGTCCGAACAGCATGTCGAAATCTTCAAAGTTCGCGAAGATAAAGGGGTGATCTGTTTCCAGAGCAGCAAAGAGAGCCTTGGCGTGCTCAGCATTGCTCTGGGTGCGGGGAAGGTCGAGGAAACCTCGCCCACCGAAGAGTTCTGGGATGACTCCGATTCCGTGAATCGGGTTCAGGTCATCTACATAGCATTTGGGAGGAAGAACGGGGAAATCTTTGCGTCTCTCTGTTCTCTTCCATGCGCCTGGCTGACCGATGAAGGGCCTTGCGATGACTCTTTGGACTTGATCTGGTGCCTGGCAGATTTCTCGACCAATGCGGCACCACTCGTAAAGGGTCTCGATCGGGACGACATCTTCATGAGCCGCCACCTGAAAGACCGAGTCAGCCGAGGTGTAAAGAATAGGAAAGCCGGTTTCGACGTGAAGCTCGCCCAGTTCATCGAGAATGGCGGTTCCGCTGGCGGGACGGTTGCCTAGGGTCTGGGTTCCGATCCTCGACTCAAACTCTTTGACAAGAGGAATCGGGAAGCCATCGGGGTAGGTGGGGAAAGCTTCTGTGACTCTGGCTCCCATCATTTCCCAGTGGCCAGTCACTGAGTCTTTGCCCTTGCCCATGGGCTTCAACCGGCCGTAAGTGGCTGAGCTCGGCGCTTCGCCGACTCCGGAGGCTGCCCACCATCCGAGCTTGGTGAGGAGGGGAGTGTTCAAGCCTCCACAGGCTTCCCACACGTTTTTGAGAGTGCTTGGTCCATGGGCATCGTTGTAGTCGGCGGCATCTGGCGCGGCCCCGGCTCCGCAGCCGTCGAGGACGATGACAATGGCTCTCTTGCTCACAAGGGCGTAGGGTACCAGGGGGATGATTGGATGAATGGGAGGCAGAAAGTAGACTGCTGCCTTAGCTATGCGCGTTCACGTGTTTGGGGCCAGCGGTTCGGGGACCACAACTCTGGGTCGGGCACTAGCCGGACACCAGGGCATCCCGTTTTTCGATGCGGACGACTATTACTGGGCTCCGGCGGAGATGCCCTTTACAGTCAAGCGAAGGATCCCCGAGAGGCACGCCTTGCTTCTGCCCGAGTTAAACGCACACGAAAGCTGGGTGCTGAGCGGATCGATGGTGAGCTGGGTCGAGCCTGTTCTGCCTTTCTTTCAGGCAGCCATCTACGTTTACTGCCCTAGCGAAGAGAGAATCAGTCGGCTTTGGGCTCGAGAAAAGGAAAGGTACGGCGATCGTATCGAACCAGGCGGCGACAGGCATCAAGCGGCTTTGGATTTCATCGAGTGGGCGCAAGGCTACGATTCTGGCGCATTTGATGGGAGGTCGAGACTGAGGCACGAGGCCTTTATCAGTTCACTGTCAATCCCAGTTCTTTGCCTTTCATCCTTGGATTCGAGGGAGTCTCTGCTCAGTCAAGCAGTGGATTGGCTTGAGGCGATGAAGTGAAGTTTGTCCTGGTAGTGGAAGATTCAGATGCGGCGCTCAGAAAGATCTCGGAGAATCTGGAAGCTCTGGGGACTGAGTTCAAGATGATGGCTCAGGTCGATTCCCTTGACGGCTACGGGATTACTGGCTATGTGCCTGGTGCCGATGAAGAGCCATTTTTTGTCGCATGGAACGACGTGAAGGCTCTTTTCTGCGACTACGAAATTCTTGGCCAGTTCTGTGGAGCCGATGTCGTTGAGGCCGCCGCGAGGTGCGGGGTTTGGCCGATCGTGGGGATGTCTTCCAGCTCTGGCTATAACAAAAGGCTTTTGCTGGCTGGGGCGGGAGTAGCTGAGCCCAAGCCGAAAGTGATTTCTGGCTTGGGCTCGGGGCGTTGGAAGTTTTGAGCTTTCGAGGTTTAGCCGCTAAGTCCCAACCAGGTGATCAGGTCAAGTGAATTGGAGACTGCCCTCATAAGTTCTCTCGATGAAGCTCTTTCCTTGCTGAGATTTAATGTCGCAAAAGCTTCATCATGTTCGCCGCTGAAATGTTGGGCAAGAGCCATGGTCTGAAGAAATGCGTGACGCTGTGTTTCAGGAAGTTGTTCTCGTTCAGCTTCGACCCTAGCTGATTCAATGATTTCATCAGGCTGCCTGCCAGTAAACAGCTTTGCCCTCAGCAGGGTATCTCTAATCATGGCCCTTTGATGATCGCTTGGAAGTCTTTTGCACTGAGTTATAAAGAGCTGGCTTACTTGTAACAAAGGAAGTGCATCGTCGAGAAAACCAAGCTCATCAGCCAAGTTTCTTGATCTAGAATTTCGTTGAGTACGGTTAGCGTAATCCTTTCTCAAAATTTCTCGAATCCTTGCCCGCAGTTCTTCATGCAACAGGTCAAAGTGGTAGCCCTCAAAGGCGTCGCTTAACCGGAAGTCTGACTCCATGAAACGGTCATCCTTGTGGAAATAGGCATCTTCTGGCCATTCGTCAAGGTATTTCTTGGCATCAGCTAATCCTGCCATTGTTTTGGAAAAACTAATGTTTCGGTATGAGGCAGCCTGCAATCTCAGGGCAGAGAAGGCTTTTCGAAAAAGCGGTGACCAGGGCCCAGTGACAAACTCTTCACACGATGTGAAGAGCCTCTCGGCTTCCAACTCGGCTTCCCGATCATCACCAAAAGCTATCAGATGCGAGATGAACTTCTCAGCAATTGCCCAGTACTGGTAGCGATGATCAAAAGGATAGTGCAGATCGCGGATAATCGCTCTTGACCTGCCATGTAGAGAGTCGTAATAGGCGTCATTTGCCTGGTAGCCCTGAAGACAAGCAAAGTTCCACTGATCAGCCCAGCTTGAAAATTCGCTTAGCAGAGAATTCGGCGATCCAAAGTTTAAATCTGTTCTGGTCAGCCAAGTAAGATCGTCTGCTTGATCAGCCACGAACCAGTCCCTTGACAAGTGCTGCGCCAGATTCAGAGTCAACAGAATCTCCACCCAGCTTCTTCCAAGTTAGGAAAATGGGCTCCTCCACGCGGAAGCCGAACAGCCAATACTGATCCTTGTGGCCGGGCCAAACCACAGCCGGTCCAGAAGGGTTGTGCCTTAAGCCATCCATCCAGAACTCAGCTTTACCGGTTGTATCCTTCACAGCCGGTCTGCCCAATGCATGCAGCCGGCCTTGCTCGTCTCTTGCTTGCTCTGTAGTCACTCTTTCTATCGGTGCCTGAGACATAATCTCGAAAGTTTGCCTTGATCAGATTGACAAAAGCAAGATGCCAGAAAACTCAATTGTTTGACGACTAGGATAATCTTCGGTGGAATAACGAATTACTTCAGTCCCATCGCAATCGGAGTCAAGCGGCGCTTGGCTTCCGGCTGATTCTCCCGAACAATCTCCTCGTAAAGAGAATCTCGCTCGATCGGAATTCTGCCGGCTTCGGTGATCATTCGGCACATGTTTCGGTAGGTAAGACCCTGGCTCTTGTTGCCGAACTCGCCTTCCTTGTAGGTGATTTCGTACTCGTGAACCAAGCCGTCCGTGTCATCGGCGCCGTACCACAGTGAGGCCTGGGTGATCTCCTCGGTGTTCATGATCCAGAAGCTCTTGATGTGGTCGAAGTTGTCGAGCATCAAGCGGCTGACGGCGATGTTTCTCAGGTCTGTGTAGCCAGTCTGAGATTTAACATGGGCCAGTTCGGTTTCTTCTGGGTGGAAGCTGAGAGGAGTGAAGGTCAGGAAGTGGCCTGTTTCATCTTGAAGCTCTCGAAGCTGAATAAGGTGGTTGGCCCTTTCTTCGTGAGTTTCAATGTGGCCGTAAAGCATGGTGGCGTACTGGCGAAGTCCAATCTTAGAGGCTTCGCGAGCAACGTCCTTCCAGCCTTCGCCGCCCATCTTGCGGCCAAAGAGTTCCTGGTGAACTCGGTCAGAAAGAATCTCGATGCCGCCGCCAGGCAGAGAATCGAGGCCTGCCTCAACCAGATCCTTCAGGGCCTGGCTGATGCTGACCTTGCCGACCTTGGCAATCTGCTCGATCTCAATGGCAGTAAAAGCCTTGACATGAGCATGGGGGAAGACTTCTTTGACAGTGCTGCAGAGGTCCATGTAGTACTGGTAAGGAAGGCGAGGGTTAATGCCTCCGACCATGTGGACTTCTGTGATTTCGACATCCTTGTGCCAGCTTAGGCGGCGTCGGACTTCATCAATCGAAAACTCGTAGGGGTCTGGACCGCCCTTTTTGGCATAGAAGGAGCAGAACTTGCAGAACTTGTTGCAGATGTTGGTGTAGTTGATGTGCTGGTTGCGAACGTACCAAGTCTTCGCCCCGTGCCTTCTTTCGCGGATGATATTGGCCATATAGCCAATTCCGGTCAGATTGGGGTGCTCGTAAAGACGGATTCCGTCTTCGAGGCTCAGCCTAATTCCCTGATCGACCTTGGCATAAATGTCCATCAGGTCGTTTCCAACAATGCGTTCTGGGGCCAGTGCCAACTCTGTTCCTCGTGAACTTTCACCTTTTAGTGAAAGTTGTCTTATTCTATCCTACGCGACCCGTCAGGGCGGGGTGCTTTTGGGGGGTCTTCTGAGTCAAGATAGGGCCCTGGTGGCGCCTAGATCAGGGCTGCTTTTCCATGAAATCACTCGTCGAACTCGCGGCAAGGAACAACGCTCACGTCTACGAGAGGGTCTGTGGTGCTCATGGCTGCCAGACTTTATTGAAAGAAAGTCATCTCATCTGCCTGGGCCAGCCTCCCCGGTTCTTCAGTCAAGCGGTGGCTTTACGGCCTGGGGTGGGCGAGGTGATTGCCCAAGAGGTTTCAGGCGGATTCAAGGACTCCTTCTTTGATATTGAGCCTGATTACGAGGTCTATGAGCAGCTTTTCGAAGCGTCTTGGATTCATCTAAGCTCGATAGAGCCCAGGAGCTTGGTTCTTGAATGGAGGCAGGCGCGGAAACCTGATCAGCTTGATCAGTGGGAATCTGGCTGGGCCGACGGAGATGACGAAGCGGCTCATCACCCCCGCCAGTTTCCCTTTTCCTTGCTGGAAGCCGGAGACTTTTCCTTTCACTCGGCCTGGCAGGGGGGTGAAATGGTCGCGGGTGTGATTTTCAACCGCTCGGAATCTGTCGTGGGCTGTTCGAACCTGTGGGCCAAGGCCGGCTGGCTCGAAGCGGTGTGGCGCGATCTGCCTTCCTATGCTGCCCACACCCATCCTGGCATCGATGTGGTCGGCTACGAGCGAGGAGTTGATCTCGAATTCGCTCTGCAGGCTGGATTCGAAGTGATCGGGCCCCTTCGAATCTGGGTTCCGAAGGGGTGATCGCGTTCCTTATGGCTTCACTCAGTTGGAGCAGCCGCAGTCTCGTCCTCGGCAGGCTCTTCTTCAGGAGTCCCTCCAAAGGCCTTAATGGCTTCTTCCAGGTCGCTGACTGCGAGGGCAAGAAGGTCTGAGAGGGAGGTCAAACGTGGCTCATTTTCAGCCATCGATTCGGCTGTTGCCCTCGCACTGCGAAGATCAATCAAGGCATCGTTCAGCTCTGTAATGGCCTTCAAGCGAAGATCATCGAATTTGCCGAATTCCGCCTTAACCTCTTCGGCGGTCGGAGCCGCTCCCGAATACTCTGCAGATGCGTCGGCCGCACTGCCCATCAGCCCTTCAATCTCGGTCAAACCTTCTAAAAAGGCAGCCGTGGCCCCGCCAGACTTCAGTTCTGTGATGGCGGTCTGAGTTTCTTCCAAGGTCTCAAGCAGACCTTTCAGCGAGACGGAACCGGAACGAAGAGCAGCGGCTGTCTTGGCCTCTGGGCTAGTTTCTGTATCCTGGCCCGCCAGTTCAGCTTCGGCAGGCGCCTGCTTGGGGCCACAGCCCGCGGCAAGAACCAGTCCGAGACAGAGGCTGACGAGCAGGAGAGTGATGCTGACCGGCCCTCGCCCTTGACTCCTGCTGCTTTTTGACTCCATCCTATAAACCATATGATCTCCGCCTGTCTGGCGATTCTGCCCCTTGCCCTTAATACGCCTCAGGGACAGGCCCCCGCCAAGGCTGCCCCAGAGAATCCCTACCAACTGCCAATTGGCATGCCGGGACGAATCAAGCCCGCCCTTGGGCTCACTCATTCCGCCACCGGTCGACAGTCATCGATGAAAGAGATTGTCGAGGCAGCCAGAGGCTACCGGTTTGTGATGGTGGGTGAAAGCCACGACAACCCTGACCACCACAAATTCCAGGCCGATGTCATTCGAGCCTTGGCGGCAGATGGACGTGAGGTCTCGGTTGGTCTGGAGATGTTCACTCGCGACAACCAGGCCGCCATGTTCCCTTGGAGCCGTGGCTTCTGGACCGACGAAGAGTTTCAGGCCAAGGCGAACTGGAAGACTCAGTGGGGATTTGACTACGCTCTTTACAAGCCGATTTTCGATGCCGTCAAGGAGCTAAAACTCCCCATGGCCGCCCTCAATCTGCCCCGAGAATGGGTGCGAAGAGTAGGCCGAGAGGGCATTGGAGCGCTTACGCCAGAGGAAAAGAAGTGGGCGCCCAATGTAAACCTGGATAACCTCAACCATCGAAGGCTCTTCGTTGCCATGATCGGCGGACATCCCCTTGAAGGCAAGAGAGGAGACAACATGATCTCGGCTCAAGTTTCCTGGGATGAATCCATGGCTCAATCGGCGGTCGATTTCATGGCTCCCCGTGTCAGCCGGAACGCCGTGATGGTGGTGATTGCCGGCAGCGGCCACACAATGTACGGCCAGGGAATCAACTACCGACTCAAAAAGAAAGGATTTGCCTCTTTGAATCTTGTCGGATTGGAGCAGCCTCTGCCCGAGGACGGCATCAGCAAGGGCCTTGCGGACTTCGTTTTCGTCAGTCCTCAGCTTGAACGCAAGCCTTCTGCCCCAGCAAAGTGACCCCAAAGGGCCGATTCTGGGCAAAGCTCAAAAAGGATCGGCCATAATTCGAAATTCAGAGGACACGCGCCTTGGTTCACGTTACCGTCAATTCTAACGAATCGATTGACAGCGCTTTGAAGCGATTCAATCAAAAGCTGCAGCAGAGCGGCCTGCTTCGCGAGGTCAAGGACCACGCGCATTACGAGAAGCCCAGCGAGAAGCGACGCCGCGCAAAGCGACGACGTAAGACTTACTAGGAGCTTTCTCCTCAACCCCCGAGCCTGGCTGGCTCGGAGGCCGCTATGAAGATTCACCCCGCGGTCGAAGCCTATGGTCTCAGAGCCATCTTCGCCCTTGGTTTGACCGCCCTTCTAGCAGTATCAGCTTCTGCGCCCCCGTCGCCTTCACAGGTCGGGGGCCTTTTCGTGCTTGTTTTTCTCTCCGGCTGGATCGTCCATGTCCAGCTAAAACGTGAGCACATTCTGCCCCAGCACCGACGACCGGCCGAACGGCTGGTTTGGATCACTGCCCTTCTTGGGGTGGGCGGAGTCTATATTGTCAAACGCGCTGTCGGGGCTGGCACCGAGTCTGATGCAGCTCTTTTGGCCGCTGCTCCTTTGGTGGCTCAGGGCCTCCTGATCGGAGGGCTAGTCGGGTGCAGCTTGGCGTCAACTACCGTCTCTTTGGCGGTCCTGCTGCTTGGTGCGGCGGGTGCCGTCGCTTGGCCCGTTCTTTTAGCGGCTTGGGGTTTGGGAGTAGGAGGATCTTTCCTCATCTCACCCCTGAAGAAGCGATCTGATCTTCTCAGAGCTGTCTTTACTCTCTTTTGGATGGGAGGCTTAGTCGGGGCGGCCGTCGCTCTTTCATCCACCAATGATTGGGCTCAGATAGGGGAATCGACTCTGTGGGGAGCGGTCGCCTGCCTTATTGCTTCCTCGATTTTCTGGCTAGGTGCGACTCTGATGGAGAAGATGGTCGGCTTGACCAGCGACTGGACTCTTCTCGAACTCTGCAGCCCAGAGCATCCCCTGATTCAAGAGCTCTGCACCAAGGCACCCGGAACCTACGCACACTCCGTTGCGGTTGGGAACTTGGCAGAAGCGGCGGCGAGAGCTATAGGCGCGAACACCGTGGTCTGCCGAGCCATGGCTGCTTTTCATGACGTGGGCAAAATCAACCGGCCCGCCTGCTTTATCGAGAATCAGCGTGGCCGCAACATCCACGACGACCTTAACCCAGCTTACAGCGCAAGAATCATCATTGGTCACGTCGCTGAGGGTGTGGCTTTGGGTGAAAAGCACAGGCTGCCTCAAGTCATCATTGACGGCATTGCCCAGCACCATGGAACTTCGCTTCTCACGCCTTTCTTTAAAAAGGCAACTCAGGGCTGCGAAGTTGAAGAAGACATGGAAAGGCTCTTCCGCTACGCCGGACCCAAGCCTCAGACTCGCGAAGCTGCCATTCTTCATCTGGCTGATACGCTGGAAGCCGCCAGCAGAACCCTGAATTCGCGGGAAGAGACTGCCGATTTTGTGCACCGTCTGGTAGAACGCTCTCGTCAGGATGGTCAGCTTGAAGAATGTGATCTCACCTTTAGAGAGCTGCAGGCGATCCAGGATTCCTTTATTGCCAGCCTCGATGCCTTAAGGCACGACCGAATTTCTTACCCCGAATTGACCGCGAATGAAGCCAAATCTACAACATCGTCTGACTCTGCTGAATCAGTCGGGCCGGAAACCACGGCTTCAGCCGCTTCGTAACGCGGTCCTGACAGCCCTAACAGAGGGCAAGGTTAGGGGCGGGGAAGTTGAAATTCTTCTAGCTGACGACGAGGCTCTGAAAGAACTGAACATGAGAATGCGAGGGGTGGATGAAGCCACGGACGTCCTCACCTTTCCTTCGGATCCCGCTTGGCCGGGCATGGTCGGGCAGATTGCCATTAGCCTGGACTTTGCAGAAAGAGGGGCCAAAGCTCGCGGAGTTTCTTTAACTGAAGAGACAGCCTTTCTTGCCCTTCATGGCGCCCTGCACTTAGCCGGATGGGACGACGAGACCGACCAGGAGAGAGATGCCATGGTTGCCGAAATGAACCGAATCGCTCTTTTGGCTGGCCTTAAGCCCGACGAGAACTGGTCATCTCAGCCTCATACAGAAGGAGAAGACAGTGCCAGTTAAGGAGCTGATGAAGCCCTTTAGGGTGGCTTTGGCGGGCATTGTTCACGCCTTTAGAACCCAAAAACACATGAGGATTCACCTCTATGTGACCTTGGCTACGATTCTAGGCGCGGTTCTTTTGAACCTGAGAATGAGAGAAGTCTTGATCCTTCTCTTCATGATCACGATTGTCTTGATCGCCGAGATGTTCAACTCAGCCATCGAGGCGACGGTGGACCTGGCCTCGCCTCACTATCACCCCTTGGCGAAGTTTGCCAAGGATATCGCGGCTGGTGCGGTGCTCATCACGACGGTGCTCGCCGTCATCGTTGGACTCCTTATTGCCATCGGCGACGACAACTGGGAGAGGATAAAACTGAACCTGGTCGGTCAGGCGGTAGGAGTTTCCTTTGCCTGGCGTCTGCTCATTGGCTTGGTAATGGTCTTGGTGCTTGTCATAGTCGGCAAGGGCTTGGGCAAACGCGGAAGCATCCTTCAGGGCGGCTTGGTCAGCGGCCACGCGGCCTACGGGTTTTTCCTTGCCACGGCGCTAATCTTCATCACGAACAATGCCGTTGCGGCTGCCCTTGCCATTGTTCTGGCGGTCATCATTGCTCAGTCCAGGTGGGAGGCCAAGATCCACTCTGTGTTCGAATTAGCCCTAGGCGCAGTGGTCGGATCAGTCTTAGGGGTCGTGCTTTTCGGATTTATGCCAAAATAAGGAGAGAAGACTTCGTCTCAACCGATGACCAGCGACCCTAGTGAACATCGGCGGCGACTGAAGACGACCCACAGCAGAGGATTAGCGGCTAAAGAACTTCTTGGTTCTGCAGCAGCTGTTTCCTTTGCACCCGGTGTGGTGTTCGTTTTTGGCGCTGCTGCCATGCAGGGGGCCAGCCCAAAAATGCTTTTGGGCCAGCCGCTCTACTTGATTCTGGCCGTCTTTGCCTTAGTGGCCATCATTGCGCTTAACGCGCACTTTGTGATGGCCGAAACTGCTCTTAACCTCTTGAAGAGCAGCTTGGTAAAAGCCCAGGAAAAAGCACCCGATAAAATGTCGGATGCTCAGTCTTTAGAGTTTGCCAAGCTCAGCCACCTGCTCGATTTTCGAGACATCTACACGGCCGGTGCCTTTATGGGGTCTCAGACAATGAGAGCCTGGCTCTTTCTGCTCTGCTTGATTCCAGCTTATGCAATGGAAGAGGTGATGACTCCCGAGACGGATGTGAGAGGATTCTCATGGATCCTTCTCTGGATGATCGTTGTATCGATTCCTGTTGCGGGATTGAACGTTCTTTTTGGCGAACTGATTCCTAAAAGCTATGCTTCGACACACTCAACTGCGGTCTGCGTAAGGCTTTATGGCTTTATCAGACTCTGCGCTGGCCTCTTTAAGATTCCCACGCGCCTTTCGACTTGGTTTGCTGGACTTTTCACGCAGAAGTTTGGTGCATCTGCTTCTTTCGCTCTGCCCAATCATGCAGAAGAAGAGATCAAGACCCTGATTGAAACCTACGGAGAATCGGGCCACATTGAAGAAGAAGAAATCGAAATGCTGGACTCAGTTTTTGAGTTTGGCGATTCGGTTGCTGTCGAAATCATGACCCCACGAGTCGACCTTGATTCGATTTCTTGTGAAAGAACGATTAGGGAGGCGGCCGAAATGATTCAACAGACTGGCCATTCTCGACTGCCGGTTTACGAAGGCACCGACGATAGGATTCTGGGCATCATTCACGCTAAAGATTTGATGAAGGCTCTGCTTGATGGCAAAGCCGAGGTTCCTCTCTCACAGTTCGCGCTGCGACCAGCCGTGCCTGTTCCTGAAAACAAGAGTCTTCACGACCTGCTGCAGGAAATGAGGAATTCAAAAACGCAGCTCGTTATCGTTCAAGATGACTTCGGTGGCACCGCTGGCATTGTGACGATTGAAGACATTGTCGAAGAGGTGATGGGCGACATCGTTGACGAGTACGACGTCGATCCTGAAGAGGTGGTCGAATCTGAAAGGGGCTTTATCGTCCTTGGCAAGATGCACCTGGACGATGTGAACGACGAATGCGGCACATCGTTTAGCAGCGAAGATTTTGATACCCTAGGCGGCTACGTTTTTGGCCTCTTTGGCCGTCAGCCTGAACAGGGAGAATCGATCGAGCACGGCGGCTGGCGCTTTACCGTCTCTGAAACAGATGGCAGACGCATCATCAAGGTGATGATTGAATCTAAGGCACCAGAAGATCTGGTCGAGCAGTTTATGCCCGTGTAGCTTCCAATCTGCCTTCAGCAGCTTGCTTGATTCTGAAGAGGTCATCTTCAAGGCAGTCTCGCAAGGTCCCGCAGGTCATCTTGTCCATAAGGCTGGCGACAAAGGTGTCGCTTTTCCCTTCAAGGTCCATTTCAATAACTGTCCCAAATTCGCCATCGGTTAGCTCGTAGCAAACTTTGTAAGTTATGCCAGAGCCCTCCCCCTCGATGACGAGTCGCTCTGGCGGCTGCATTTCTGAGACTTGAAAACTAGTTGTTGTCTCTTTCTCCAATAGTTTTCGGGTTAAGCTCCAGGTTGTGCCAACGCCTATGGGGCCGCTAGTTGTCAATTCTAAAGAGGTTATCGATGGCAGCAGTTCCGGAAGACTCTTTAAGTCTGTTAGGACATGAAAGACCTGCTCTTTGGGAGCATTGACGACCACATTGAGGCGAATTCTAGACATGCAGTTAAGCTCTTTCAGGATCGCGACCCAATGCTATCTCATTTTGCGGCATAGGGGTCACTTCTAACTTCACGTTTATACCAGTTCTTAACCAAATCACTCAATGGAAGAAATTCTTTAACTGTAATCTTGATGTGCAAAAGTAGGCGATATCCATTCTGCTATCTTCTTTTGCATCATTAAATTGTGATGTTTTGGTGTGAACTGCCTATAGCTGCCATAAGCTAAAACAAAGCCGTCCCCTTTCTTACAGAAAGGAGACGGCAGATGCAATGCCCGAAGTTCGGGTTTAGACTGACTGAAGCTTCTTAGCCTTTTCGTAAACGTCGTCCAGGCCGCCACAGTAAAGGAACGCCTGTTCGGGAAGTTCGTCCAGCTCGCCGGAAGTGAGCTTTTCGAAGGCATCAATAGTGTCTTCGATGGAGACGAATCGTCCGCTGTTGCCAGTGAACTGCTCGGCGACGAAGAAGGGCTGGCTGAAGAACCTTTCCACCTTTCGGGCGCGGGCCACGATCAGCTTGTCGTCGTCGCTCAGCTCGTCGATGCCGAGAATGGCGATGATGTCCTGAAGCTCCTTGTATCGCTGCAGAATCTGCTGAACCTGTCGAGCCACGTTGTAGTGCCTTTCTCCGACGATGCGGGGGTCAAGGTTCTTCGAGGTGGAAGCGAGGGGGTCAACAGCCGGGTACAGACCCTTCGAAGCGATGGATCGCTCGAGGTAGACGTAGGCGTCAAGGTGGCTGAAGGTGGTGGCAGGAGCAGGGTCGGTGGGGTCGTCAGCAGGGACGTAGACAGCCTGGACCGAGGTGATTGAACCCTTGCTGGTCGAGGTGATTCGTTCCTGAAGGAAGCCCATTTCGGTAGCCAGGGTTGGCTGGTATCCGACGGCGCTTGGCATTCGTCCGAGAAGTGCCGATACCTCGGAACCTGCCTGGACGAATCGGAAAATGTTGTCAACGAAGATAAGAACGTCGGTTCCGACTTCATCTCGGAAGTACTCGGCCATAGCCAGAGCGGTCAGAGCGACTCGAAGTCGGGCTCCGGGCGGCTCGTTCATCTGACCAAAGACCATGGCGGTCTTGTCGATGACTCGGCTCCATCTCTGTCCAGAGGCGCCTTCGGTGTAGGGCTCCTTGTGCTCGCCTTCGCCGACAAACTTGCCGTTGTCATCCTTATAGAATGACTCGGACATTTCCAGCCAAAGGTCGTTGCCTTCGCGGGTTCGCTCACCGACGCCTGCGAACATCGAAACACCAGAGGCTTCAACGGCGATGTTTCGGATGAGTTCCTGGATCAAAACTGTCTTGCCCAGACCTGCACCACCGAAGAGTCCGATCTTTCCACCCTTGTTGAAGGGAATGAGAAGGTCGACGACCTTGAGGCCTGTTCCGAGCAATTCGACCTTAACGCTCTGCTGGTCGAAGGTCGGGGGCTGGCGGTGAATGGGGTAGGTGGCCGAAGCGGCAACGGGTCCGCCGTTGTCGATTGGCTGACCAAGAAGGTTAAAGACTCGTCCCAAGGTGGCTTCGCCAACGGGGACTGTGATGGCAGCGCCAGTGTCGGCAGCATCCATCCCGCGAACGAGGCCATCAGTGCTGGAGAGAGCGACACAGCGAACCATGTCGTCACCCAAGTGCTGAGCCACTTCACAGGTTAGGTCAACGCCGCGCGCTGCATCCTTAATCTCAATCGAGTTAAAGATTGTAGGCAGCGAATCGGTCGGGAAGCGGCAGTCCACAACGGGACCAGTCACCTGGACGACTTTTCCAACGGAAGGCATAGGGGCATCCACCACATCGAAAGGCAAGACCTTTCGAGTCGGGGGAAAGATACCGCAGCCAGGGCAGCCGAGCGTGGGCCGGAAGATTAGCAGGGGGTCTTGGGTCTCACTCCACTAAGCCAATGGGTCGTGGCAAAGGAGGAAAAGAGCAGGGTCCCTTATGCGGAGGCTTCAAAGGGCTGGCCCGCAGAAGGATTCCGAACTTCAGCCTTTCTCAGCCCAAGAGTGGATTCTTCGAGCTCGGTCACGAGCTTCATCGATTCTTCACCAAGGCGGGCGTACTCCTGCACTGCCGTTTCATAGTCCAGCTCGCCTTCCTCCACCTTCTTCAAGGTTTTGAGAATTCCTTTCTCTCCAACAAAGACCTGAAGAGCCTGCTCTAAAGCCTTGCCCTCTCTGCTCGTCGGGGAAGGCAGAGCTTGGTCTGGCAGCTGCTTTATGTAGCCCTTTAGGGCGTGAAGCGATCTTGCCAGGGGTGATGGCAGAGGTGGAAAGATGGGGGGGCCATCCATATTCATCTCTTCTGCCATTTCAGAAAAGAGCTTGTAGGCTGCCGCGGCATCTTCGCTCATCATTAGCCTGGAGCTCCTTTCCGCCTGCTTTTTCAGAGAAACCAAGAGCCTTCCTGCCGTGCCAGAAAGCTCACTGAGCTTGTCCAGCCTGTTGAGCCTGGCCTTCAGGCTGTTAGAGGCAGAATCACGATTCTGCTGTTCCAGGTTCATGCCAGCCTGGCTCATGGCAGAGGCCTGTGCCACACCCGATTGGGGGACAGGGGCGCGAGCCAGGTACTGCAGGGCCGAGACGGCCGGATCTAGCCGTTCAATTTTCATCCTTGAACCTCACACATCGCGGGATGCAAGGTCCCGCATCAGCATCATCGGAGGTTGTCTGCTTTCTAATCCCGTTAAAATGACCTGATTGACCGGGGCGATAGAGCACAAATTTCCTTCAGCTTTGCCGCGGGCCCTGTGCCATCCTCTCGGAATGCCTTCGATCTCAAGAGACTTGCTTTCTGGCAGGCTCGCTTATGTCCGCAAAGATCTAGAGGAAGTTCTTCAAAAGGTCTCAGTGGCTGATCTTGACTGGGCTCCGGCAGAGGGAATGAGAACGATCGGAGGTCAGATTGCCGAGATCGTGGCCACCGAGGGGCAGTTCAACGAAGTCTTTACAGGCAAGCCCTTTGATTTCGGCGGCCGTTACGAGGAGGTCAAGGCCATGACCGATCTGGACGAGATTCTTGAGGCACTCAGGGGCACGCGCAGGCTGACTCTGGAAAGGCTTGCTGCGGCCACGGATGAGTTTTTGGCGGAGAGTGTTCCGATCGATCCGACCTGGTTTGAAGCTGGCGGCCTCTCCAGCCTGCCGAGGATCGAAATTCTTCAGGCACTTCCCATGCACGAGTGGTATCACACGGGGCAGCTGGTCAGTTACATGTGGATCAAGGGCTTCAATCCGTACGACGTAACTGCCTGAGTCAATAAACGATTCGAGGCTGATCAGGCAGAGTTCCGCCGCCCTTCGAGCATGGCCATCACTTCGGGCGGAACCGAAACCGCCTTCCTCTCTGAGTTCATCAGGGCGTGCCTGGTCCAAGCCTCGGTGATCACCTGGCCGCTTCCATTTTTGACACTATAGTTGAAGGTCAAAAAAGTTCTCTTGATTGAGTCCAATCGAATCTCAATCACCAGCTGGTCGTCGTACTCGGCTTCGCCCCGATACTTGACCCAGCATTCGACGACAGGCAGGCCGTAGCCCATGGATTCAAGATCCTTATAGTCGAAGCCGCGGTCTCGGCACCAGGCTCCGCGAGCCTGTTCCAGCCAGGGAAAGTAGCTGCTGTGATGAGCGTGACCCATGCGGTCCGTTTCAGAAAAACGAACACGAATCACTTCGTAGGTCGGCTCAGAGAAGCTCATTGCAAGATTGTGACCTTTCGCCAAGTCGTCGGCTGTCCCCTGGTGCTGCCTTTTGCCAAGAGGGGTACCATCCGCCCAGCCCTCAGCGGCGTTCGCTATGCTGGCACCCCCCCACATCGAACTTGACCGCGTAGACGTCAGCTATAGCGAGCTGGTGTCTGGCCTCAAGGGCGTTACCCTCAACATTCAACGAGGCGAGCTGGTATTTCTGCTGGGCCAAACTGGCTCGGGCAAAAGCACCCTTCTCAAGACTCTTACAAGGGAAGTTGCCCACACTTCTGGGACGATCAAGCTCAATGGCCGCGATCTCGGCAGCTTGACGAGAGAAGACATTCCTTTTATTCGCCGCCAGATGGGAATTGTTCCCCAAGACTTTGGCCTGCTTCAGAACAAGAAGGTTTGGGAGAACGTCGGCTACGCTATGAGGGCGGTCGGGAGATCTCGTAAAGAGGTTCGCCAGATGGTGCCTAAGATTTTGGAGCAGGTGAACATTCTCCATCGTGCTGACGCCTACCCAAGCGAACTGAGCCGTGGTGAACAGCAGAGGGTGGTTATCGCCCGGTCCCTCATCAACCAGCCTCCTCTTCTGCTGGCCGACGAGCCGACAGCCAATCTAGACCCCAGCCACAGCGACGAAATCATGTCTCTGCTGACAAGGCTGAACGAAGGGGGCACGACGGTTGTCGTCGCAACACATGACATGCCGATTGTTGAGAGGTTTAAGAGGCGAATTGTTCGGCTTGAGTTCGGCTTGGTGAAAGAAGATATTGCGGTGGACGACGGAGCATCAGAATCTGTCCCTCTGCCAGATGGCGACGGAGTGAATGATGTTTGACCGCATAGAGTTTCTGCTGAGCGAAGCCTTCACTGCTCTTCGCCGAAACACTTTGATGACCTTTGCGGCTGTTTCGACTGCGGCGATGGCTCTTTTTCTTTTGGGGGGCCTGGGTTACACCTACTTCAGGCTCAACACCTGGCTTCACGAGCTTAAAAAGGACTACCAGATCCGGGTTTTTCTTCGCGATGATTTAAGTCAGGAAGATACTGCTTCGGCCAAGCAGACGATTTTGAACATACCAGGAGTGGCGGCCTGCATCTATGTTTCCAAGGAGCAGGGCCTCAAAGAGGTCCAATCCCAGATGCCGAATGTCGACCTCCAGGATCTTGCTGCAGACAATCCCTTGCCCAACACTTTCCGGGTCACCCTTTCCAGCTTGGATCAGGTTGATAAGATCACTCAGACCCTGAAGACCAAGGACTTTTTGGAATCTGAAGATGGTGTGAGGGCATCCAACGAGCTTCGTGAGTTTGTTGAGGCGGGGGTAAAGCAGAGCCGCATGCTGGGCATCGTCCTGGGTGGAATTATGTTCATCACGGGCGGGGTCTTGATTTTCAATGCCATCCGCCTGACTATCGAAGCTCGCAAGAGGGAGATGAAGATTCAGGAGCTGGTGGGAGCCACACGTTCTACCATTCTCACCCCACTGCTTATCGAAGGGATCTGCCATGGCGCGATGGGCGGAGCTCTGGCTGTTTTGTTCCTCTATGTAACGACCCAAGTTTCGAAAGGAATTGTCCAATCGCTGGATGCCCTGGCCAAGTTTGAGGATATTCCGCTTCTGCCCGCTCTGGGCTTCTTCTTAGCGGCAGGTGCGATCTACGGCCTCGGATGTTCTTGGCTGGCGACCAGAAAGTTGGGGAGACAGCTTTGAAGCTGGGGGCCTTAACTTGCTTAGTCTGCGTGGCTCTGCTTGTGCCTGTCACCGTTTTTGGTCAGGCAAAAGCATCCAACGCGACAAAGATCAAGCAGGCCCAAGGCAAGCTTAAGGACATCAGGACCGACAAGAAGGAAATCCAGAAGAAGATCGGCCAGGTCAAGGATCAGCGTGAGGAAGTACGAGAAGAACTGGGGTGGGTGAATGGCCGCATTCGGCGGATCAACGACGGCATTAAGTCCACCAAAGATCTTCTGGATAGCCGAAGGGCAGAGCAGGATAAGGCTAAACAGGCTCTTTTAGAAGCTTCGAACAAGATGAAGGCGACAAGGGAGAGGCTGAAGAACCGAGTCGCTTCTATCTATCGCCAGGGCCAAACACCTGCTGCTATGCTTTTGATGGGTTCGGCTGATGCAGGAGCCCTGGCTGCCAGAAAGGCCTTTGTCGAACGGATTGCCCAAAGAGACAGGCAGCTGTTTGAGGAAGTTAAGGAGCGTCGGCAGGCAGTTGAAAAGCGCAAGGTTGCAGTTGATGGCCTTGTGACTGAGGTCCGCGAGCTTGAGACCAAGATGCGCGGCGAGCAGGCTCGGCTTATGGTGGCCCAACAGGATAAGCAGGCCATCATCAAGGGCCTGAACCAGCAGGAAAGTCGGCTGGAAAGCGAGATGGACGAACTGGATGCAGAATCCAACAAGCTGGCTGCCTCAATTGCCAGTTACCAGAACGCCAGCAGGCCGGGAAGCCGTTCTTTTGTGGCAGCTTTTAGAGGCGGCCTTATCCGCCCAGCGCAAGGCAGGCTTTCCAGCGGATTTGGAATGAGGGTCCACCCCATCAGCAGGCGGCGCAGGCTGCATGCCGGCATTGATATTGCTGCACCAACCGGAACGCCGATTATTGCGGCTGCTCCTGGGGTCGTTATCTTTTCTGGGTGGAGAGGCGGCTACGGCAACGCAGTCATCATCGACCATGGCGGCGGACTTTCCACTCTATACGGACACTGCTCTCGTCTGCTTGTCAAATCGGGCCAAAGAGTCAAGCAGGGGCAGCGAATCGCTCTCATGGGATCGACTGGATATTCGACCGGTCCGCATCTCCATTTCGAGACAAGAATCAACGGAAAGCCCGTAAATCCCCTCAGTCGGCTGTAATTTCCGCGCTGGAAGGACTTTTTTTTCAACTGCTTGAACCTGAGAGCGAACAGAGCCAAGACTCTGAGCCGTCGTTGGGTGTAAGATAGTGCGGTTGAGGACGCGGCGGAACGCTGCGTTCCAAGACGTGATGCCTTTCGGAGAAATCCGAGCGTGGGGCATCAGCACCTGGTACATGAAGGAGCAGGCCTTGAGGAAGTGGTGGATTGCGGGATTTGCGGCAGTGCTGCTTGTCGGCTGCGGCGGAAGTGGTGGTGATACTGGCGCCGGTGGCGGCGGTGGCAGTGGCGGCGGTGGTGGTGGCACAGACACGACCTTCCGCACAAGCCTGTCAAGCACTGCTAACGTTCAGGTCGCCTTTTTGAGTGGACAGAACCGAAGAGCTGAAGGCTCTCTCTATGCTGAATTGGGCTTTATCCGATTTCAGGCTGGATCGGCTGATGTCATTCCGAGCGAAGCTCCGGCAGCCAACCCCAGGTTTGCTCTCGATGGCTACACCTTGAACTCGGTGGACTTCTCTTTGTCTCTGCCGCCCAATACGGCATTCAAGACATACACAGAGCTTCCGATCCGAGTTGACCGAATGTTCACTGAGCTGGCTGACGGAACCACCAGCGCGATCTTCAGTGGTCCTCCGGTCGAGTTCAATCCTTACTTCCCGCTGGATGCTGCGATCTACCCCGGTCGATCGACTGGCGTCGCCATCAAGCTGAACGATGCGAGCTTGACCATGGGAACTACGGCTCCTGTGCTTGACCGCGCAATCTTTGAAGTTGAGAACATTGATCCTGTCTATGGCACGATCAACTCCTTCTTCAGCGATTTCGTTTCCTTCGACCTCTCTGGCATGGCAACCGCCCTTCGCCCGACTCTCGTCAACGGAAACCGCGCCACCCAGATTCACTTCTCGGGTGACCAGATCGGCCTCGCTTCTGGCTTCGACACGGATGGATCATTCAACATGCTCTTCCCCAGCATCGGCGCAGCCGACTCTGGAAAGATCGTGCGACCCACTCCGCTCGGTACTGGCACAGCTCCTGGAACCTGGACTCTTCTTGAGACCGACCCCAGAGATCCTGCCTTCTTGAACAGAATTTCTTCTCTTCAGGGAACATGGAAAGCTGATACAGAAGCTCTCGTGAATGCTCCGGCTTTCGGCATGCTGATTTTCCCCAACAGCCGAAGAGAACAGGATAGACAGATTGTTATCTACCAGAAGACTGGCGGCGCTGTGACACAGCTCTACCAGGGCACGGTGAGAATGACTTCTGAGAATGGCACTCACGCCTTCGAAGCCTTCCCCATCGCCAACATTCGAGACTTTGCTGACGTGAGCGGTTCCATCACTGGCGCCATCACAGTCACTCAGACCTCGGTCGGCTTGGCCAGAAGAGGCACCTTCACACTCAACACCACCCCCGCTGGATTCACTGCATCCACCGGCGAGTGGATCATGTACGCTAAGTAAGGTAATGGATCGGATCCTTTCCGGGATCGAGACCGAATATGGTCTTTTGATTGAAGGAGAGGGAGCCGAAGGACTGCTCGATCAGTCCATGGCGCTCGTCAGGGGTTTTCCTGGCGAGCGTCTTTCGTTTAGGTGGGATTACACGCAGGAATCTCCCAGGAGAGACCTGAGGGGCTTCTCGCTCGACCATCTTGCGGTTGATCCGACTGATGCTTCGTTTGATGAAGGTCGATCTCAGCTGCCTGGACCGGACCTTCGCTCTGATCAGGTTCTGATTAACGGAGCAAGATTCTACAACGACCACGGTCACCCTGAATATTCGACCCCCGAGGCATGGTCTAGCCGAGAAACTGCCCTGCTTGATAGAGCAGGAGAAAACCTGCTACTCAAATCAGCTGCTGTTCTTGAAGAAAAGATCGGCAAGCGTGTGAAGGTCTACAAGAACAACACCGATTTCCACGGGGCAAGCTACGGCACTCACGAGTCTTATCTCGTGCCACGGAGCCTTAGTTTCGATTCCCTTTACCAAGCTCTTCTGCCTCTTTTTACTGCCAGACAGATTCTGGTTGGGGCTGGCAAGGTCGGCAGTGAGACGGGAGAGTGGTGCGATTATCAAATCAGCCAAAGGGCAGACTTTTTTGTCGAACCGGTCAATGCTGAGACCCTTTATCGAAGGCCGATCTTCAATACGAGAGATGAACCCCACGGCGACCCTCGTTTATGGATGAGGCTGCACGTTATCTGTGGCGATGCCTGCATGATGGTGGGGGCAACAGCCCGCAAGCTTGAGCTGGTGAAGCTGGCCATTCGACTGGCTCTGAGTGACGATGCTCCTCGATGGAGGATCTCTGACCCTGTCCGCGCTGCGCAGAGAATCAGTCGATCGCCTTTTAGCGAAGGTCGAATTGATTTAGAGGGAGGCAGCTGGACAACCCCAAGAGAGGTGTTGGAGAGCTTTCTGCTTCAGGCAGAAAAGGTTTTTGACCTTCCGCCCGAGGAACTGACTCTAGTAGACGAGTGCCTTGGCCTATTAGAGAATCGGTTCAAGGACCCGGAGCTGTTCGCTCGGTCTGTTGATTGGGCGGCCAAGCACAGCTTGATCTCAAGTTTTCTTGAAGCTGAAGGAGCCGATTGGAAGGCCCCCATGGCTCAAAGCCTAGACCTGGCGTACAACGATATTGACCCGGATGAAGGGCTTTTTGGCGCCTTGGTTTCTATGGGGTCGGTTGAGGAGCAGCCAAGCTACGAAGAAGTTTTTGTGAGGGAAACAGAAGTCTGCGAACCGACGAGAGCTTTGGCTAGGGGCACGGCTGTTAGAAAGTTCTCTGAAAAAATTATTCGCATTTCCTGGTCCAGTATCATCTTCAATCTGCCCGAAGGACCAAAAGAAGTTTATCTTCCGCCTAATGCCATCTATCCCGAGGCTCTTTACGACGTAGAAGAATTGGAGGATTTCATCCGCCTTCTTCAGGAAATCCGTGATGATTCAAATTGAACGCACCACCCGGCCGCAGGAATCTGAGCCTGAGCGCAAGCTGAGCGATGAGGGCGGCCCCAATAAGCCCGATATCAAAAGGCCAGATGCTCCAAACGAGCTTCTTCGCCGCATGAGAAATGTTGATCCCGACCAGGCCAAGAAGTATCGGCAGCGGTCCGGCCAATGATTGAGGCTCAGAGCAGAAGCTTTTCTGAGCTGGTTGGCGGCCTCTCGCCCTACCAGCCAGGTTCAGAGGTCCACGGCACCACCGTCCTCGCCTTGAGGCATAAAGATGGAGCCTTTGTCCTCGCCGATAGGCGGGCGACCATGGGCAACCTCATCATGTTTGAAAAGGCAGAAAAGATTGAGGAGCTGGACCCTTGGACCGTTGTGGCTATCTCGGGCGCTTACGCCCGAAGCCTTGAAATCTGTCGGTTTCTGAAGCACAGCTTTAAGTATTCCGAGAGGCTGAATCAGCAGGAGTTTTCCACCGAAGCCAAGCTGATGGAAATCTCTCGAGCCCTCAGCGGCAACATGGCCATGGCGGCGAGCGGCGGCGTCTTCCTTCCTATTGCGGCTGCCTACGATAGAAAGAAGAAAACCTTCGGCGTCTACTTCTTTGATGGTGCTGGGGCAAGGTTTCAAGATTCTGACTATGCCTGCGCTGGTTCTGGCAGCGAAAGAATTCGTGGCGTCTTTGAATATCTGATTCGCACCAAGGGCCCTTGGGCAGAGCGATCACGAGAAGAGGCTCTGGCCGATGCCCTGAGAATTTTGGATATTGCTGCTACTCTCGACAGTGCGACTGGTGGATTCAGGCGTGGCCTGCCTTTGGTGACAGAGCTGACTTCGGAAGGTGGCAGAGCCTTGGATAGTCAGGAAGTTTTGGCGGCGGCTGGTCCAATTCTGAACGAGCTTCAGCCCTTAGCCTAGCGCTTCTCAGCATGTGTCTCCTTTGATCCTCAACCTGGACACCCAGACTGAGGATCAAGGAGCGGTGACAAAAAGCAGCGAAAAGTGCTGCATGTCGCCCTGTCATCACCTAGAATAGAAAGGTCGACGAGCAGGATTATCATGGCCAAGCACACTCTAAATGTTTCTTTGACCGGAGAGTTGGAAGAGGCTATCCAGAGATATGTCGATAGCGGCCTGTTCACCAGTCAAAGCGAAGTAGTGCGGGCCGGCCTTAGGCTCTTGATTGAAAGAGACGAGGAAAGAGCCGCAAAGCTTGAGAATCTGCGAGGCAAGATCTCATCCGGCTTATCCCAAGTTGAGGCTGGGGATTCCTCACCTTTGTCGGCTGATGAGATCAAGTCCCGTGGTCGAGCGCGGCTAGGCATTGAGTGAGACTCGAATTCACTCGGGATGCCCAATCGGATCTTGATGAGATATTCGATTTTCTTGTTCAGAATGCCGGTCTAAACGTTGCCGACAAAATTATCGATCGACTGATGCACTCAATTGAACTGTGCCGCGAGCAGCCGCAAATGGGAACTCGCCGACCAGATTTTGATTCCAGGGGTTTGGAGATAAGAAGCTTGGCAATCGGCTCTTACGTTGCCTTTACTACACTTCACAACGACTGCCTCTTTGTTGTGAGAGTGATCCATGGATCGATGGATATTGGGCCATCGGCGTTTGGCGGCGTTGGGGAGATTGCGTGACCCTGGCAAATCCCCCCTCGCACCACTTGGTCAATGGAACTGCTTCAGCAAGTCGACCAGTGCCTCGCCATCAGCATCGGCAAAGACCGGCTTGACCTTCTTGCCAGTCACTTTCTGGATCTCAGCGATTAGAAAGCCGTCGCGAGGATTTTGCATGGCAATGGTGATCGTTCTGGCGCTGTGAGCCAGGGGGACCACCTTCCACCTCTCCCAATCCTGCCTTGTCGCAAAGTTAAGGGCTGGCTCATCCACGACAATCGGCTCTCTTCTCACAGAGCTGGGTGCGGCCATGGCAGCCGCCTCCTTCACATAGCCTGCTTCATCTTCAAAGGCAGAAAATGCCTTGCCCCTTTCCATTAGGTTGTGGCTCGACTGCATGCTGCGCTTGCGGTGCAGCATGGCTTCATCTTCTGAGTAGTGCTGTTCAAGCTGGTTCAGCCGCTCAATAGACGCCTTCAACCGCTCGATGACGCTTTTTACTGCCGGAGTGTCGCTGGAGGGGTGGCTGAGAAGCTCGATGACAATGGCTCGAACCTTGTCCTTCATTTTTGTCGCGGATCGAGGATCGCGGACGTCCAGCATTTGAGATTCTGCCTGGCTGGCCTGAATCAGCAAATCTTCCAGGGTCGCTTCCTGACTGAACCCGAACTCGCGTGGTAGGAGGAGGGGTTCGGTTCGCGTGATTCCAGTCGCTCTTTCCCGATAGCGAATCGTGACTGCCTGGCCCTCAAGAGAGTCGATGGCGAAGACGCGACTCTTAGATTCTTCGCTCCAAAAGTGGCCAAACTGCTCGGTTGCTGTGCCGCATCGAACGCTGACGCTCTCTAGAACCATGGCGTCAACGGCGTACCTTTCGTGGCTGAAGGCATCCAGAATCGATTGGGCTGTGTCGGCAAAGTAGTGGGCTCCGCCGCCGTGTCTGGCCATCCCTGCCATCAATCCCTCGTCATAGTCGCGCCCAACTCCGATGGTGGTTGTAGTGACTCCGAATCTTTGATAGGAGATTCGAGCCTGCTCGGAGAGGGATTTGGCATCTTGATATCGGCCACCGTTGGCCTGACCGTCAGAGAGAAGAATAACTCTTCCTCCCTGGCCAACCAGCTTAGCTCCCATCAGCCAGCCACCGTAGAGATTGGTCGAGCCGCCGGACTCAATGCGTTCAATCTGCTTGGCCAAAGAGTCAGAGGGGGAAGTCATTCCCGAGACCATGTCGACCGAGTCGTCATAGACCACGACTCCGACCTGATCGTCATCTGAGAGGGATCGGACGAACTGAGCGGCCGAGCGTCGCGTGATATCAAGCTTTTCTCCGGCCATCGATCCGCTTCGGTCAATGACGAGGGCTGTCTTTACTGAGGTGCGAGGAGTCGAGTCCGGCGCTTCACTGGCTTGGACTGTCACTAAGAGAAGAGTTTTGGAGTTGTCTTTATGGGCTGTTACTGTTGCAGTCAGTCCGGGAAGCTGGGTGATCTGTTGGTTCAAGTTGTCCTCGTGGCAGTTACTTGCCGCTTATTGACAGTATAGGACGATAAATTGTTAAAATGTCAAGTAGTGTCATTAAATGGTCTATTGGCCCCAAGGCGGGGCCCCAAAAAGCAAAAATGAGCCCCCCTCTCGCGAGGGAAGCTCAATCGACAGGTGCCGCCTGTCGGTTTAGGGGATGGAAGTGAGGGTGTTTACTTTGAAGACTTCTTCGTGGTGCCTTTAGCCTGGGGTGGAGTCGAACCTCGTCCGCTCCTTGTGCCAGATCGGCTCGCCGTGCTTCCACGGCTGACGCCAGCTCGTTGAGCTCTCAGCCCTTCGATGCTCACGTCTCGTGGCTTAGTCAGGGTCGGGTCCGAAAGGTAATCCTTGCGGTACTTCATCGCTTGAATCAGATCGTGTTCCAAAAGTGACAGTTCGTCTGGGCTATCCAGGCCGGCCTGGCTGGCCAGACTGCTGGCCACAGAATCAAGCGATCCAAGCTTGCCTGTGTTGACCTTGCGGTCCATCAGAGTGGCGATGCCGGCTTCTGACCTAAAGACATCCGCTACTTTGACGTTCCATGATCTTCCGCCAGTCCTGACGCGAATCGTGTCAGAAGCGGGGTGATACATTTCTTTGGCGATCATCAGCTGGGCGACTTTGAACTCTCTGCTCAAGCGTCCGGCTCTCTGGAAGACTGAAGCCAGTCTTTTATCCATGATGATTTTTTGGGCTGCCTGAGCTCCAATGAACTCAGCTCCTGAGGTGGGACAGAGGGCCGCCAGTTCCGCATTCGGAGTGACTTCCAAACCGAACCGTCTAAAGTTTTGAACGAATTCTTCCGGCGATCTCTGCTTCATTCTCAGCAGCACTCTGCCGAGTGATCCTGATCCGCCCTGCAGGGCGGCGAACTGAATCATTCCGACTGAGACGTAGCCAGTATCGTAAGTGTTGAGACTGTCGAATCCGCCTTCGAGCAGGGAGACAGAGTTCAGGACCCTCAGGTCACTGTCGCTGATGCCTGCCTCGCGGGCTAAGCTGGTCAGCTCCTGGGGGCTCATTTCCTTCACCTTTCTGCCAAAGCTCTGAACTCCTTCGGCTGATCGGTAGTAGGCAAATCTCTGCCTCATTCCCACGTTGTCTTGGTAGGTCAGCTGCATGCCGTCATCGAACTGCACCTGGTGCAGTGCTGGCTGAACAGCACTGGCAAAAGCAGGAGGCTGAGCAAGTCGGCCCGCAAGATCTGAGGGCATGCTTCCCGGCCTTGCCGGTTCTGGCCCCGGAACATCTGGAGCGCTGGCTCCTTCCGCTCTATTCTTTTCGAAGGCATCCTGTGCCGCCTTCCAGTTATCCCAGGCAACCTTTCGCGTCAGCCAGGCTTCCCACACCTTCTGCTGAGGCGTAAGTGCCCGGACATCCTGAGACGGACTGACTTTGGCGGGCTGAATGAGCCTGGTGTAATCCAGCATCCAGCGGCTTCCTTCAGGCGTGAGTCTTACACGCCAAGAACCTTTGACTAGAGAATCGGCTAAGGGAGCGGTGCGGTACCGATCCTGAATGGACCAGTACTCAAGAACCTGAGAACGCTCCTCCTGCGAAAAATAGATTTGAGCCTGGGACGACGCCGACGCCGCCACCAGGGCTCCGATCAAGAACCCCGAGAACCTCACAACAGTCCTCATCCTTGGCGTCATGGGTCGGTCTGGTTCCTGTTAAGAATGGCGGATAACAACTCTTACTGAATGATCTGGTAAGGGTGCTGTCAGCAGCCTTTCCAGCCAGTAGTTCTCTGCGCCTTACTAGTAAGTTTGGCAGGTTAAAGATGAAACTTGAGCCCAAACATAAGAATTTACTTCAAGTTTTTGAATTCGCTTCACTTGGGCGGCTGGCAATAAAGGTGACAAGCAGACTCCAGGCAGCTGCACAAGTTTGGGCAAAAGCAAATTGAAGGTCCACAGGCAGGGCGTAGACGCAGAAGAGCATTGGCCCCCAAAAGAGCAGGTTTGGAATGAAAAGCGGGAGGAGCCTCTTGACGATGAATTGGTCTTTGAGGAACCCAGGAATGGCCGAAAACTTGAAGTCGAGGCTTCTGAAACCCAAGAGCAGAGCGTTGGCCGGCGCTCCGATGATCGGAACATAGACAAAGAGATCGAAGAGCACCTTCTTTAAGACATTCAAAGGATCGACTGCTGGCCCAAAGAGGACGGTTTGATAGCCATAAAAGTGGTAAGCCAGAAAGCCAAAGATTCCGAAACAGAAGCACTGGTACAGGGTCATCAGCACCCATTTTCTATCCAGCCTGTCTATGCGTCCAACCAGGGCTTTGGCTATCTCGGGGACGATGCCACCAGCAAAGGCTCCGGCGCAGATGGCGAAAAAAATTCCTCCACTTTGCTTGGCAGATTCGACCACTTGGAGACCGCTCTGCATAGCCGGCAGAAGATAGTAGGAGATGACCAGGGCCGCTCCGGCAGCCTGAATGACCAGCAAAGGCGCCCACATGGCTTTGATTGAATCGAAGCCGGGCCGTATTGTTTCGCTCCAAGAAAAGCCTTTCATGTGGGTTGGTCGCTGGAAGGGGCAGGTGTCTTGAAGGTTATCCTTTTGGCCAAAGGCGGCGGCTATCGATGGTCTCAGTGGCTGGCGGTTTCGCCTGGCTTCGTCAGTAGAGCGAGCATAAGGCACCAGGCAGCTTCTGCGACTTGCGAGATAGGAAACTGCAGATCCTGCGGCAGTGAATAGACGCAGAGCAGAACCGGAATCCACAGCATCCAGCAGGGGACCATCAGAGCCAGAACCCGCCTTCTAAAGAACTGGTTTTTGAGGTGGGGAACCATCCTTTTAAAGCTGAACCCCTCATTTTTAAAGGCGAAGGCAAAGGTGGTGAAGTAGACGAAACAGAAGGGCGAAGCCACCCCCATATCAAGAGCTGTCTTTTTGAGGACAGTCGGGATATCGGCGGTTGTGCCAAAGAGTGGGGCCTGGACGTATTCGTAGAACAGATAGACGCCAAGGGCGACAATGGCAATGACGCACCCAGTGTAGAGGGCGTCTTTCAGCCACTTGTCATAAGGTGGCTTAATTCTGCCAGTCACCAGCTTGGCGAGTTCTGGAACAATGGCACCAGCAACAAATCCAGCCGAGAGGGCAAAGAAGACCCCTCCCTGACGCTTGATCTGCTCCAAACCTTGCAGAGCCTCTCGAACTGAGGCGAAGTTGTAGTAGGAGATGACGAGGGCGATGGCTCCGATTTGCAGAAGCAGGATTGGAGCCAGGCTCTCTTTTATGCTTCGGATCCCCATGCGCACAGCATCCTTAAAGGAAAATGGGGGTGCTGTGGCGGTGGCCTCGCTCATTGAAGTGAGAGTTTCCCTCTTTGTGGTTGGCGGGGTCGGGAAGAGGGGGCCTCGCGGATAGGCTTCAAAGTCTTTGCGAAAGGGACGAAGCCTCAGAATTTGCATTCCTGGCTGAGCAAAGCTCAACCAGGCCACAAGGAACGATGCGGTTTGCCCAAAGGTTTGGGATCGAAATCAATTCTCTTGAGAAGAGGTCTTCTTCGCTTCCTTCTCTGGCTTAAAGCTAAAGCGGATTCCGTACATTCTAAGACCCCACTTGGCGACTAGGCTCCCGGCCCAGCCCATCATGGCCAGCATAAGCAGTCGGAAAAGAATGCCGGTAAGCCGGCCGACCGTGGCGTTGACGTCCAGCTCAGTGCCCGGCTTGATGTCAAGAATCTGGGCTGGAGGGGTTTGGAACAAAAGCCAAGCCTGCTGGAAAGTGAAGATGATCAGGCCCAGTCCAATCAGGAAGGCAAGAGCGCCAAGCAGAGGGCTGCCCCAATCTCCCGTAACTCTCTTCACCTTAACTCCATGATACCGCCCCAGGGGCATAGGGTTTTCTACGCCAATGAGAATGGAGTTAAGCCTGGCATAAACTAAGGGGTCGGACCTCATCCAACGCTGGCGAGGCCCGACCGTGCCAAGTTCATTTGCAGAAAATCCCAAACCTGAGGCGCAAAATCGCCTTCGACTTGGAAGGGTAATGGCTGCCGACACAGCAGCGTTCCTCGTCGTGGTCCCCCAACCAACGCTGGCTCCCGGAACGCCACATTGCGCCCGAAAGAGGGGACGAGTGATAAAGAGTCATCTTCCTCGATTCCTCCTCTGACCATTCAGGGGTCAGTCCTTGCATCGGCCTACGAGGTTAGCTGTCGGGTTAGGGCCAAGAACTACCCCTCATCCTCGCGGATGATTCACCCCAGAATCGGTTCCCCCGTTTCTAGTTGCCTAGAATTAAGCCAGGAATCAGCAGTTGCCTGCGATTTGGCTGATTTTACTCTCAGTTTTCAGCAAGATGGAAGAGGCAGGGAGATGATTCTATTGATTCTTGAAAAGCCAGTTTATTCACTGCGCATCGCTTTTGGCGGCCAAAAGTTACGCTTTTGACCGAGAATCGTTTGATTCTTGACCAAGGTCAAGGAGCATTCTAGAGGCGGATCAAGTACAGTTAAGGGTAGAAGCTCCTTAGGGGTGGGTTCCCGAGGCGCAGTGTTGAGCCTATGAAGCTTTCATCTTTGGCCGTTTATGCGGCGTCATTGTTTTTATTCGCCTTGACCCCAGCCTTCAGCCAGGGTCAAAAACCCGATGATAAGATCGTCCTCAATGTTTGGGGCATCCGTCAGAACCCTGACAACAAGGGGCAGACTGACGTCATTCGAGAGTTCGAAGCCAGAAACCCAAACATTCGGGTGAGGGCCTTGAGCATGGGGGCGGGCGAAATGAACCCCCAGAAGCTGATGACAGCCATCGTCGGCGGTGTACCGCCGGATGTCATCTGGCAGGATAGGTTCTCCATCAGCGACTGGGCAGCCAGAGGCGCTTTTCGAAGCCTGGACGATCTGATTGAGAGGGATAGAAAGACTGATCCGGTCAACACACCGACCCCCGAACAATACTATCCTTCGGTCTGGGCGGAAGCTACCTACAAGGGAAAGATTTACGGCATCCCGATCGGGGCCGACAATCGAATTCTCTACTACAACAAAGAAGTCTTTCGACGAAAAGCCAATGAACTGAGGGCGGCAGGTCTTGATCCTGACAGGGCCCCCAGAACCTGGAGCGAGACGCTCGCCTATTCCAAGGTTCTCACAGAGAAGAATCCAGACGGCACCTTGAAGGTGGCTGGGTTCCTTCCGAACTTTGGCAACTCTTGGCTTTACATGTTTGGGTTCCAGATGAACGCTCAGTTCCTGAGCCCAGATGGCACCAAATGCACCCTCAACTCACCACAAACAGTCGCTGCCGTCAACTTCATGAAGGAAGGCTACGACATTGTGGGAGGAATGGAGCAGGCAGATAGGTTCCAGTCCACCTTCCGTGGAGCAGAAAACGATCCCTTCCTGGCCGGCCAGGTCGCGATGATCATCAACGGCGACTGGGTTCTTTCTGGCTACTTTAGGTACAAGCCGAATCTCGATTTTGGAGTGGCTCCGGCGCCAGTGCCTGATGATAGGTACTACAAGAGGGGCGAATTCAAAGACGAAAAGGACCAGTTCATCACCTGGGCTGGGGGTTCGGCTTATGCGATTCCGCGGGGTGCCAAGCACGAAGAGGCAGCCTGGAAGTTTATCAAGTGGATGACGAGCATTGAGGCTCGATCGCTGGATATGCGCAGCCAGCAGAAGTTTGAGCAGGCTCGGGGCCGCCGTTACATCCCTGGCATCTCAGCAAATATCGAAGCCAATAAGGTGGCCATCGCCAAGTACGCGGCTTCGACTTCTTCCTACGATGACGCCATTAAGATGCACGTGCAGATGATGCCCTTCGGGCGGATTCGACCTGCCACCTTCGCTGCTCAGGCCCTATGGGACAACCACGTGAGGGCCGCCGATAGGGCAGTCCGAGGCTTTGCCACGCCAGAGAAGGCTCTTGCCGATGGTGACATTGCGGTGCAGCGCGTGCTGGACGAGGTGTTGAAGAGCGAGAATTACGCAGAAATCGATCCTCTGATTCCTGTTTATCTTTCTGGCGGAATTGTCCTTATCTCGATAATCGGGGCAGTGCTTTGGATTAAGTCCTTGAAGCTCAAAGCGATGGCGAAGCACGAGATGAAGTGGGGCTATATCTTTATCAGCCCGTGGCTTTTCGGCTTTTTGGTTTTCACCCTCGGACCAATGGTCGCCAGCTTCTTCTTCAGCTTTACTCAGTACAACGTTCTGACTGAAGCACGGTGGGTGGGGACGAAAAACTACGCCCTGCTCTTCAACGAAGACAGCCAGCTTTTGATGCAGGCCTTTTTCAACATCGTCTATCTAGCCGGGGTCGGAATCCCGCTTGGACTGATTGCAGGCCTTTCAATCGCGATGCTGCTCAACCAGGATATTCGAGGCATGAGGTTCTATCGAACCGCTTTCTACCTGCCTTCAATCGTCCCCGGAGTAGCCTCAATCATCCTTTGGCTTTGGATTCTGAACACAGACCCCAGCCGAGGCATTTTTAACATGTTTTGGTCCAACACCTTCTCGGTGTGGTTTGGTACTCAGCCGCCAAACTGGATGGGTGATGCTTACTGGACCAAGCCTGCCTTGGTATTGATGGGCATGTGGGGCGCAGGCAGCGGCATGATTCTATGGCTTGCCGGCCTAAAAGGAATTCCCAAGACTCTCTACGAAGCTGCATCGATAGATGGAGCAACCCCGACTCAGCAGTTCGGAGCGATCACGCTTCCCATGCTCAGTCCCCTGATCTTCTTCAACCTGGTTATGGGCCTCATCGGTTCTGTTCAGGTGTTTGACTCGGTCTTCATCATCACTCGGGGACAGGGGGCGGGCCCGAACGATTCGCTGCTTGTGCCTGTCTACCACCTCTTTATCAACGCCTTCACTTACTTTAGAATGGGATACGCATCAGCTCTTGCTTGGGTGATCTTCGCCATCATCCTGGCGATCACCGGGATTCAGTTCTTCCTTTCTAAGAGATGGGTTTACAACGAGGTGGCCAAGTGAACGCAGAGATTCTCTATCTCATCGCTACTCTCAGCATGTGGGTGGGCTTCGGCTTCCTCTTTAATGCTGCGGTAAAGGGCGCCCGCCTTTGGATCTCTCCCAAAGCAGAAAGGGAGTACCTGACTAAGGCGCTGCGAACCTCTTTGATCGTTGGGGCGATTCTGGTTCTTGTTTCGACCTTCATGCCTCGCGAGCTCGGCCGAGAGCTTAAGGAGCAGGGGATGCAGATTCCCGTCGCCTGGCTGATGCTCTCCTTCCCAGGCTGGCTTGCTCTCTTTCTTCTTGCCTTTGCTGTTGGCAAGGGCATTCAAGGCGCAATCGCCATGACCAAAGAGGAGAAGCAGGATAAGTTCGCTACGGCGGCTGTTCTGGCTGTCACGATGCTGCTCTGCTTTGTCTGGCACACAGCTCTTAAAGAGCCCATTGCCATCCTCAGGGGAGTCATCGTCGTTCAGCCGCTTCAGGTGGCCATCTTTGTTCTCTTGGCTCTCGGCGCGATCATGGCTATGGTTGCGGCAGAACGAGCCATTCGAAGCCGTGGTCTGGCCGGAAAAATCGCCGCGACTGGCGCTCTCATCATCGGATCAATCGTCTTCGGATTTCCTTTCGTCTGGCTGCTTCTCACAAGCTTCAAAGAAGAAAGAGACCTTTCGATGACGGACGGGATCATGTGGCTGCCCATGGTGCAGCTTGAGCATCCCTTCACAGATCCTGAGCGGCCCCTGGCTATCACTCGGTATCTAGGCAGGTCGGTGCAGGCTGATGTTCTGGAAACTCTGCCGACTGGCAAGGTCCTGATGGAAGTGGACCGACCCTATGGCCTGCGAGGCAGAAGGTTTGAAGTCGGCAAGGATGAGTTTAAGCCGATTCCTCGACTTGGACCGATTGTCAGTGCAGAACACAAGGGTCAGCAGATTGAAGGATTTGTCTTTAGGGAAATGGATAGCGGCAACAGGCTTGTCGAGATTCTTCGCCCTGAATCAATGAAAGGTGAAAGGTTCGAGATTCTGACTGGCTTGGAAAAACCGGTCAGGGTGACTGGTCTTCGCTGGCAGAACTATCTCGAGGCCATTGAGTGGATGCCCTTCGAGGCGAACTATGGCTTGAGATATCTGCAGAACACCATGGTCTTGGTGATCCTCACCACCATCGGTACTCTGCTGAGCTGCTCCTTTGTGGCCTACGGCTTCAGCCGACTCAGTTTCCCGGGGCGCCAGCAGCTCTTTTTGGTGATGCTGGCAACCATGATGCTGCCTGGAGCTGTAACAATGCTTCCCAGCTTTTTGATCTTCAGGTCGATGGGCTGGATTGACTCATTGAAACCCTTGTGGGTGCCAGCTTTCTTTGCCGGAGCCTTTAATGTCTTCCTGATCAATCAGTTCTTCCAGACCATTCCCATGGAGCTGGAAGATGCGGCGAAGATCGACGGATGCAGCTATCTCAGGACTTTCTGGCAGGTCATGCTTCCCCAGATCAAGCCTGTCCTGGCTGCCATCGCAATTTGGACCTTTATGGGGACATGGAACAACTTTATGGGGCCGCTGATCTACATCAGCTCCCCGGAAAACATGCCCCTTGCCTATGCGCTTCAGCTCTTTAACAGCGAGCGTGGAGGTTCATTTGGATTGATGATGGCCTTTGCCACTATGGCGACAATCCCAGTCATCGTCCTCTTCTTTGCCGCCCAAAGGTGGTTCATTGAAGGGGTTCAGCTCTCTGGTCTTGGCGGCAGATAATTCTGCCGCCAAGTGGGGCCTTAGCTTCCGATTGTCCTGACATTGATAACAGATGTCTAAAAAAGGATCAAGTTCGTAATGCATTCCGCCGATAGGTAGGAAGGGAATTTTTACTTATGGCTGCCCAGGTGGAGAATTGATATGTTGGTTTTGACAGCAATGGTGCTGGCCGGACTGATCGTTGGGTTTTTGGCTTCTTGGGGCCTGATGAAAGTTCAGTTTGACAAAGTGAACAAAAAGCTCACTGTCATTTCTGACTACATCACGCCAGGATGCAGAGTTTATGTGGCCGATGAAGATGCAGACCCAGAGGTTCTGCTCACGCCGTCGCCGCTGGAACAGACCTTCTTGAAGGCTGCTGGGTTCAACAATAGAGGACCGATGGCAAGAACTCGACTCTTGGTTGACGTCAAGCTGAGCGATCTTCAGCTGCGCAAGCACTTGTTGACCTTAAGGGAGAAAGGCGATGGTCAATGGCTGGCTGTTGCTCTTGAGAGAATGCTGAAGGATCGAGCCTTGAATCGTGAACTTCTTCAGTTGAAGAGGCAGGTTGTGCCAAACGGGTGGAACCTGGCGGCAATCGAGCCAGCCTACGACTCAGGTGATGGACTCTTCGTCTGGTTCGAAATTGAAAGGCCCGTGGCCGACTTTAAGAGCGAAGAATCAGAATCCAGGGCCGCATAGTTTTGCCAATTGATCTTTGGATGCTCAAAAGGCTTCCCCGAATCGGGGAAGCCTTTTGAATTACAGACTTGTGGTTCAGCCGCTAACCTTAGCGGACGATTCCTTCAGGGAACCAAAGTGCCAGCTCGCGGGCGGCGGCTTCGGGATCGCTGGAAGAATGGGTCAGGTTGTCTTCGATAGTGAGAGCGAAGTCGCCTCGGATCGTTCCGGGGGTGGCTTCGATGGGGTTGGTCGCGCCCATCATGGTGCGAATTGCCTTGGTGGCGTTCTCACCAGAGACTGCCAAGGCGACGATGGGGCCGCTGGTCAGGTAGTCAACGACAGAACCAAAGAAAGGTCGCTCTCTGTGCTCATCGTAGTGAGCTTCGACGGTGGCTCGATCTGCCTGAATGAGCTTCAGCGAGGCGATGACAAGGCCGCGGGCCTCGATGCGGCGAAGAACTTCACCGATGAGATTGCGGCTCACTCCGCCGGGCTTAATGAGGACAAGCGTGGTCTCGGGCATGGTCGAACGGACTGTACCTGTGGGCCTTCCGGCAGGCCATAGCCAGCCCTACGCCACCCCCTCGTATTCCTGGGAGTAAAGTCCAAAAACTCGTGCCCATTGCTTCCATTCAAGGATTGACAGTCCGATACGGCAGGTTTGAGGCCCTAAAAGGGGTCACATTCGATCTGCCCGAAGGCTGCATCGGGCTCCTTGGCCCGAACGGAGCGGGAAAATCCACCCTCCTCAAGACCTTTCTCGGTTTTGTGAAACCGACCTCCGGCGGGGGATCCGTTCTTGGCCTGGATATCGGCCGACAGGGCATGGAAATCCGTCAGGTTGTCGGCTACATGCCCGAGCAGGACTGCCACATTCCCGGCATGTCAGCGGTTGAATTCGTCTCTTACGCCGGGGAGCTTTCGGGCATGCCCCGAGCCCAGGCGATTCGGCGAGCCCATGAAGTGATTGAATACTGCGGCCTGGGAGAAGCCAGGTACCGCCAGATGGAAACCTATTCCACCGGCATGAAGCAGAGGATCAAGCTGGCTCAGGCTTTGGTGCACGGACCGAAACTGCTTCTTTTGGATGAACCCACCAACGGCCTTGATCCACGGGGACGCGAGGACATGCTGGAGCTTGTACGAAGCGTCAGCCACGGCAAGGGCATCAGCGTCGTCGTCTCCAGCCACCTGCTTAAAGACATCGAACGCACCTGCGACCACGTTGTCGTTGTCACGCGAGGCACCCTGATCGCTCAAGGTCCGATTAAGGATTTGAAGCTGATTCAAGGCGAGCCTTTAGATTTGGAAGTGAAAGAAATGAACCCTGCCTTTGCTCCTGCCCTCATCGCCGAGGGTCTGACAGTCGTGGGGGTTATTGGCATGAAGGCCAGAGTTACTGGGCCAGGAACTCGCACCCAGAACTCCCGATCAGTCTTTAATGCGGCCAGCAAGGCTGGCATCCAAATCCGCGCCATCGCTCCGGCTGAAAGGTCGCTCGAAGAAGCCTTCTTGGAGGTTGTGGGAAATGCCTGAAGGAATTGCTGATCTGAGCTATCGCCATTACGGCGGAGGCATGGGCAAGGCCTCAGGGGCCTGGAAGGTGATCTGTCGCGAGACAGTTAAAAGATCCTTCGCCAACCGTGCTTTCTGGATTCTGACCTCGATTACAGGCTGGTATTACGCTGTGATTCTGGCGGTCCTCTACGTCACTGAGCAGTCTTTACAGTCTCAGATGGCTGGAGGACGAGGCGGCGGAATCGACCCCATGAAGGAGGTCTTCAACCGCATTGTCTGGCAGGATCAGTTCTATTGGGGCTTTAACAGCACGCACCTTCTGCTCTTCATTGTCAGTTTGATTGTGGGGACGGGGGTGATTGCCAACGACAACCGGTCTAACGCGCTGCTTATCTACTTGGCTAGACCCTGCACGAGGGGAACCTATCTGTTTGGCAAGTGGCTTGGAGTCTTTACCGCCCTCTTTGTTGCCTCATTGATTCCGGCTCTGGTTTTTTGGATCTACGGAGCTCTTAACTACAGACCTTACGATTTTCTTTCCGATGACCCTTGGCTGATTCTGAGGATCATCGGGATCGCTGCCTTCAACGCTGGACTCCTGGCGAGCCTGGCTGTAGGGATCAGCAGTCTGTTCCGTCAGCCTCGAATGGCTGGCGCAACTATGGCTGGTCTCTACTTCATCAGCTACTTTGTCACTCTGCTTTTCAGAGGAATTGCCTCCTCCCCTGCCGAAGGAATCCCCGAAGGATTGAAGGCGGTTGCCGAAAAGGTCAGCTACATGAGCATCAACGGCTTGATGCAGGGTGCCAGCAAAATCATTCTGAACACAACGGGTGGAAGCCAGTTTGGCTTTAGTGCAGGACCCCGTGGAAACAACGGACCAGCCCCGATTCCGATCCCTGAAAACTGGCTGATTTTCGGCCTCGCCGGGTTTGTGATCTTTATCTGCATTGCGATTGCTGCCAGCCGCATTCGTGCCGTCGAGGTGGTTAAGTGATCGAGCTGAAGTCCGTCTCTCGCTGGTACGGGCCTGTGATCGGGGTCAACGATATCTCCTGCACCCTTCAGCCAGGAGTCACCGCCCTGCTTGGTCAGAACGGGGCCGGAAAATCAACCCTGATGCGCCTGGTGACGGGTCAATTAAGGCCCACAACGGGGGAAGTTTTGGTCGGGGGCATGGACCCTTTTGCCAACCCGGCTGCCATGAGGCAGATTGGCTTTTGCCCTGATATCGATTCCTTTCCAGAGCATCTGACCGGGCGTCAGTTCGTGAACCGAATGGGCCGCCTGATGGGTTACGCCGGTCGTGCAGCGACTGAAAAGACTCAAACCCTGATGGATCAGGTGGGAATGGCTGACAGGTGCGACAAGCCCCTGAGAGGCTTTTCCAAGGGCATGAGGCAGAGAATCAAGCTGGCCGCCGCTCTCTTTCACGATCCCCAGATCATTCTTCTCGACGAGCCTCTAAACGGCCTCGACCCCTTGGGGCGCAGAGAGTTTATGAACGTGCTTCATGGCTTGGCTCAAGGCGGAAGAACGATTCTGGTTTCGAGCCACATTCTTTTTGAAGTCGAGCAGATGACGAATTCGATGCTGCTGATGCACAGGGGCCGCCTTCTGGCCTCAGGCAACATCCGCACGATCCGAGATCTCATCGACGCTCATCCCCATAGAATCAGAATCGTCTGTTCTGATCCTCGCCATGCGGCCGCCATCTTGGCTCGCGAGGCTCCTATTGATTCACTTTCAATCGGACCTGCCGCGGATGAGCTGGAGGTGAGGACAAAACAGCCCGACCTGCTGTACGACGCTATTGCCAAGCTGGTCTTGGAAGAAGGACTTGAAGTTGAGCGACTTGACAGCCCTGACAATTCTTTGGAAGCTGTATTCAGCTACCTGGTGGAGGGATAAACCATGAACCCTGCAATCTTCACCACGCATTTTCAAGATTCTCTGCGGCTCAACCGCCTGATTCCTTGGCTTATGGCTGTGGCCGGTCTGTTCGGCATCGCCTTTCTATGGCGAAACTTCCAAGGGGGGGATGGCCTGCTTGTTGCTTACGGCAGCTACTCTCAGATTCTGGTTTACAGAATTGTCGCCTTGGCCGCTGTCATTTTTGCCATGGGGGTCATCGCTCAAGAAATTGAGCAGAAAACCATCGTTTATCTTTTGACCCGCAGTCAGCCCAGGTGGTCTCTGCTTCTTGGTCGAACATTGGCCGCTATCGCCGCCGTTGCCCTGTTTGGCATCGTCACGGTTCTCTTTGCCGGAGTCGGAATATTGGGATTCAGGGCCTTTACCACGCCCGAAGTTCTGATGGACTGTGTGGTGGTTTCTGTGGCTGCGGCAGTTTATGTGCCGCTCTTCGTTCTCATCTCGCTGCTGCTGAACCGAGCGATGATCTGGTCGCTTCTCTTTGCCTTTGGCTGGGAAACATTTGCCCAAAACCTTCCGGGCATGAGGCCGATTTCGATCATGACCTACCTGAACTCTATCGGCCTGCACCAGGCGAAAAGAGCTGACGGCCTGATGACCTTCTTCTCCGGAGACATGGTCATCGCGGAAACTCCTGTGTGGCTGGGGTGGACGGTCTTGATCGGACTCTGTGTCTTTTTCCTTGTGGCGGGAATGCTGATTTTCAGCATCTTTGAATACTCACCGAGAGAGGACGCAGAATAGAGTTTATCGCTGAATTACCAGCGGTGAACTCTATTCTGAAGCAAGCCGCTCGATAAGCTTTCTGGTTTCGGCAAAGGCAGCCGGAGTAAAGCCTACTTCGATCTTTCGGACAATTCCCTTCCTGTCAATGACGACCAAGTGGGGGATGCCAGAAACACCGTAATTAAAGTTGTTCCTTCCAGTCGAATCGAATAGCAGCGGCCATGAGATTTTGAATTCCTTGATGAAGCTCTTCATCAAAATGAATTCCTCGTCCTTGCTGATCCCCTGCTTCGCTCCGTAGTAACCATAGAAGCTAGTCAGGCTCACTACTTGAACTCCCTTGGCCCCGAGATCATCCTGAAGTTGGGCAAGGGTTGGAAGGGCAGCCTTGCAGGGGCCGCACCAGTGAGCCATGAAGTCTAGAACGATCACCTTCCCTTTGAACGAATCCAAACCTCCAAAGTCGTTAAGGTGCTGGCTGACGGCCAAGGAGGGAGCTGCCTTGCCAATCAATCCGATTTGGCTTTCTTCGGCTGTCAGCCTATTCAGCTTGCTTTCGACTAATGCAATCGCTCCTCCGCCATGTGCATTTGTACTTTTTGGGAACCGCTTTAAGTCCCCCTGCAGCCTTTTGAAACCCTGCAATGCTTCATTTCTTCGGCCGTAGGTGTAGAGCAGGGTTAGCTTGTCCGAAAGTACATCAGCATAGGCATAAGGAGTCCAGTTGCTGTCAGCTTCAGTCAAGTGGCTTCCAAATCTCAGCCTTGCGATTAGCTCGTCGTAAACATCTAAAACTTCTTTGAGCTGAGTGCCAGCTTTTTGGAAAAGAAGCGGCTTCAGGTTGGCGTGGAACTGCCCGATGAGAGAAGGGCCGAAGGAGAAGTCTGTAAATCGGATGTGTCTTTGAGCTTCCCGAAATTTGTTTTCAGTGATGAAATTCCGGACGATCCTCGCCGAGAGCTGCATCCTCTCCGAGCCCTGTTGATCATAGAGTCTCTTGGCAATGAGGGATGCTGACTTTTCGTCTCCAGCAAGGCTGTAGAGTTCAATCAGATCAGAGCCTGAAGTGAGCGGAGCTTTATCCGGTGCGACTCCTTTTACTGCCGCAAGAGCAATTTCTTTGATTTTCGCAGAGAGAGCTGGGTCAGGCTGCTGATTGTCCGCTGCAGACTGCCTTATCTGAGCCTGAATCTGCCTGATTTGAGCCATGGCAGCTGCGGCCGATTCTGAAGAACTGCTTTCAGCATGTTGAAGCAGAGCTGAAGGGCTGAGCAGGAGAGCGCCGCTGAGACAGATTAATGACAGGGAGGGTGACTTAAACATTAGTTATCGACCAAGAAGCGGACGAACGTATTGGTCATACTGACCCTTTAATTGAGGATCTGTTGCGCTTTCAAAAACGCTGAATTCAAAACCTTTGCTCCTCACCCAATCTTCTCGCTCGCCTTCGGGCATAGCAAAAAATTCATCGAGCAGAGCCTTGGCTTTTGTGTTGGGATCGTTGGCTGCCACGGAATCTGCCGGGGTGACTTGTCCGCCACCATTGGTGCCTGTTCCACACCCAGCAAGAATGACTAAGGAAGCAAGGAGAATGCAGGCAATGAGACTGCTGGAAGAGATGTTCATGACCGAGAGAGGATAAGGCCTCCGGTGAGCGATATTCCCCCGGAGGCTGGAATGGCAAACCTTAGTTGAAGGTGTTGCTGGCGGACTTGTCTGGAACGTAATAAAAGTTCGTTCCGGCTGGGGCAGCTGTGCCAGGAGTAACGCTGATGCCGGGGCCAAGAAGGAATCCCGTGCTCAATGTGGAGCAGAACGAGGTTGCCGTGTCGGGTGGAACGAAAATCTTGAAGGATTTTGCGCTCGTATCCTGCATCGCAACGTTTGCTTGGCCACCATGGCGGCCCTGGAGGTTGGCGCTTGGGCAAGTTCTTGCGTTGCCCGTGTTCAGAGCTTTAGGGAGTGCCAAGCCGTTGAAGCTTGAAGTAGCGCCAGCGAAGCCTGCATCGGCTAGAAGAATGGAGCTGGAAGGCTGATCCCACTCGGTCGCATTCCTAAATGGACCATAGGTGACTCCGGCGGTGGGTGTGGACTGTGCGGCAACAAGCAGGATGTTTTTGTCATAGCCCAAGGGAGCATCGTTGGCATCGATGGTAAAGGGGGCTCCACCAGTGCCTGGCTTAATATTTCGTCCGTCGGGGCAGTTCACAATGGCGCCGCTCTTTTGGTAAGGGAACATCAGGCCCCGGGAGGGCATTAGCTTGGCGGCAGAATTGCTTTGCAGGATGAGCCCGAAATACCAATAAAGGGTGTTGCTGAAGGTAAAGCCTGAGGGCTCGCTCATGCTGTTGATCGGGTAATTATCATCGTAATCTGCGATGTAAAGCTGAGAGGCAGTCGCCATCTGCTTGACATTGCTCAGGCACGAAATTTTCTTGGCTGCTGCCTTCGCTTGAGCGAAGACTGGGAAAAGGATGGCTGCAAGGATTGCAATGATGGCAATGACCACCAGCAGTTCAATGAGAGTAAATGCTCTTCGAGACATTGTAAAAGAACCCCCGGAAAGCAGCTTCGTCGCTGTCACCAGTGACTCTCTAGTATGGGCTTCAGGGGTCAGTCCGTTGCCAAATGTGAGTTGAAACCATGATGTTTTTTAACCTGGAACCCGTTTTGTGTAAAAAACCCCCCTTCTTTCTATTGGGCTCAAAGTACACTTTCTCGCGGCTCAGACATGCCTGATCTTGACATTCAGTTGGTAGCCGTAAAGGTAAAGCATCGAAGAGAAGCCTTGGGCCTGACTCAGCAGGAAGTCGCTGAGGCTACAGGGCTATCTCGCCAAACAATCGCAAAAATTGAAAAAGGAGAGCCCGTAAAACGCAAGTCTCTGACTGTCGTTTTTCAAAGACTTAAGCTCTACTCAGACCAATTTCAGCCTAGTTCGGAGCGGACCGACAAGTTTTCTGTTCATAGATCGGAAAGGACAAATTGGATGGTGAGCCTTCCGCGAAAAAGCTATAGCAAGGTCAATCCGGGTGAAGATCTTAGCCATGTACAAGATCCTAAAGAACGAAAGCGTTTAGGTCGGCTCGGATTCCAGCCCTTCTTTACTGCGATCCTGGAAAGTGAGCTGCCCGACGGAGTGATGGGGCATGCAATGATGGAGCTTCACAAACCGTCCTGGATTGATTCACATTTTGGTGAGGAGTTCGTCTTCTGTCTCCGAGGCCAGGTGAAGATCACCGTCGATGGGGTTGAGTGTCAGCTGAGCCAAGGAGATTCGATGTGCTTTGACGCATGGCTGCCGCATTTATATGCTCCCGCTGTCAACCCTGGACCGAACGAAGAAGCACCTCTGATCCTTTTAGTTGTCGCAGAACGCCCTTACGACAAGGTGTTAAGGCGAGCCCACTTCATCAAGCACCCACGATCGCCTGGTGACATTGACAAGCATCAGACCGAAATCCAATATGATCTTGAAAATGACCCGGGCGACAAGGCTTAGAGATTGAGCTCTGTTAGGACTCGGTCAATCCCCTAAAGGTGTTTGGCCATTCGTGATCGCCCTTGCCTTCGGCAAAAAGCCAGGTTTTATTGAAGGCAATCTTCTCATCAGCCGAGCCCTTGACCTTCTCCAGACTCGCCAAAAAGACGGCGTTTTTGCCGAACTTTTGATTGATCACGTCCATGGCCTGACTGGCTTTGACGGCCTCTCTTTTCTTATCGAGATCAGAAAAGAGGCTGGGAGTCCGGGTGCCAAAAGGGGTGAGGTCAGTGAGGTTAAGCCCCACTTGGTGGGGAGTATCGAAGCTGGCATCCTTCCAAAGCCGCAGAATCTCTGCCACCAAGCTCATCGTGTCTTGGCATCCATCCAGGGGGGCGTGGGCTTCCCATCCTTTGCCTTGGTCCGAGACATAAATAGAAAGGTGCCCTGCTTCAAGGCCGTATGATCTGAGGCGGGCGGCGGCTTTATGGGTGAGGCGAAGAAGAACATCTCGGGCTCCCTGGTGGCTTCGCAGTTCGGGAGCCAGGACGTGACTGTGGCTGAGAGATTTTCTAGGCTCCTCCGTGTCGGGTAGCTCTTCACCCCTGATCAAGTGCCAGTACTTAGCCCCGAGAACAGACTGAAATGCTCTCCTCAGTTCAGCCTCAGACCGAGTCACCATGTCATCTGAATTGAAGATCCCGGCAGCCATAAGGCGTGCTTCCATCTTTCGGTTGATCCCGGCAAATTCGGTCAGACGGAGACCCTTGATCTTCTCCGGAAGATCCTTCGATTCGATGACGACCAAGCCATCTGGCTTTTGAAGATCGGTTGCCAGCTTGGCCAGAAAGGAGTTGGGGGCCAAGCCAATCGAGGCAGTGACGAAGGGGGAAACGTCGTCTGCTAAAGCCTGCTTCATTCGACGTGCTATGCGCCTTGCTTCTTCTGGCTCTCGCTCGTCGCCCAAAAGGCGAAACCGCATTTCATCAATGCTGCAGACCTTGTTGATCGGCAGCACCTGCTCGACCACCTGGAGGATTCGCTTGTGATAGTGGACATAGAGGGCGGGGCGTCCGGGCAGAAGGACAATCTCGGGGATTATCTGCTTCGCGTCCCCCACCCTCATTCCCGTCTTGACTCCCAGCTTTTTGCATTCTTTCGAAGCGGCAATGATGAAGGTCGAATCGGCCATGAGGGGGACGACGGCCACTGGCTTACCGACCAAAGTGGGGTCCTCGGCCTGTTCCACCGAGGCGAAATAGGCGTTCATGTCAAGGTAGAGCCACCGGAGCGGTTTGATTCTCGCCCAGCTTCCTTCTCTGTTATGCAGAGAAGCGTCTACCATTTCTACATTATACAAAAAAAGTTCAGAAAATCGAGACCATTTGGCTCTACAATAGAACCAGAGGTCCGACCAGCCTCTGCTTCATCATGCGCGTCCCTTTTACAGGTTCAAGCAGCTTGCTTCTGCTTTCTTCTGGCGCCGTTATGGCGGCCGGTCTGCTAGCTGCGCCTCAGGCGCCTAAGCCAGCACCTGCAGTGCCCGCTGCTATTGAGGCAAAGTTCATCAAGGAATCGCTTCCTCTTCTCAAAGCGAACTGCATGGGCTGTCACACCGGCGAACAGGGAGCCGGGGGAATCCGGTTTGACCTGGCAAAGACCGCTGGTGATCTGATCCAAGACCCCGATTTGTGGGATAGGGTTCTGGTCAATCTTCGCAACAAGACCATGCCCCCGGCTGGTTCTAAGCCGATGGCAGAAGGCGACAGAAAGAAGCTGATCGGTGGTGTTCATGAGGTTCTTCTTTCTGAAAGCAGCAAGGAAAACCCTGGACGGGTCACGCTTCGCCGCCTCAATCGCTACGAGTATTCGCGCACGGTCCGCGACCTGCTTCACGTTGATTTAAACCCAGCTGAAGATTTCCCGAGCGACAATGTCGGGGAAGGCTTCGACAATATCGGCGATGTTCTCACCCTCTCGCCTCTCCATCTTGAGGGCTACCTTAGAGCCGCTGAACAGCTTTCTGCGGCTGCCATCGTGATTCCAGAATCTAAAGCCGCGCAGTTCGAATCTCCCTCTTTCACCCTTGCTGGTCAGGCACGAACAGGCGACGATGGGATCATGTTCTTCAGCGTCGGCACAGCGACGGTGAACTACGAAGCGAAAGCGGCTGGGCCCCATAGAATCATCATCACTGCTTACGGGCAGCAGGCAGGGCCAGAACCCTGCAAGATGGATCTGATCATTGACAATCGGATCGTCACCACTTTTAATGTCGCTGCGGAGCAGGAAAAGCCTGCCACCTACGAGATGCCAATCGATCTCACTCCCGGCAAGAAGACGATCGCTCTCAGGTTCCCGAACGACTACTACGACGAGAAGTTTCCCAACCCCCGTCGTCGAGACAGAAACCTCGTTGTCATGTCGATGAGGGTGGAATCTCCGGCCACAGCAGGGGCTGTGCTGCCACGATCTCACAGAGAACTGATTCCAAGAAGCCCCACGCCAGGACAGGAAAGGCCAATGGCGAAGGATTCTCTTCGTCGATTTATGGCCAAGGCTTACAGGCGTCCTGTCTCTGAGGCAGAAGTCGATAAGCTGATGAAGCTGTGGGATTTGGGCTTCCAAAGAGGTGGGAGCATGGAGCGGGCCATGCGGCTGGCGGTGCAGGGAGTTTTGACTTCGCCTCACTTCCTGTTTAGAGTTGAATTGGACGACCGTCCTCAGCCCGGACCTGCACAAGAGCTGAGCGCTTATCAGTTGGCGAGCAGGCTCAGCTACTTCATTTGGGCTTCGATGCCCGATGACGCTTTGTCCAGCAAGGCGGCTGACGGAAGTCTGCTGAAGCCTGAAGTTTTGAAGGCAGAAGTGGCCCGCATGCTCAAGGACCCCAAGGCCGATGCCCTGGCAGATTCTTTTGCCATGCAGTGGCTTGAGCTTGAAAGGCTGACCACTCGTCTGCCAGATCCCAAGCTCTTTCCAACATGGAGCGAGGATCTGAAGAAGGACATGATTCAGGAGACGAGGCTCTTTGTGATGGACATCATGAGGAACAACCGCTCAATTCTGGACTTCATTGATGGCCCCTACACTTATCTGAACGAGCGTCTGGCTCGGCACTACGGAATCTCCGGCGTGCGCGGCACGGAGTTCAGAAGAGTCAGCCTAGAAGGCACCCCACGGGGCGGGATTCTAACTCAAGGCAGTGTCCTGACCGCCACCAGCAACCCGACCCGGACCTCGCCGGTCAAGCGGGGCAAGTGGGTTCTGGATGCCATTTTGGGCAGCCCGCCACCGCCGCCACCTCCTGGGGCTGACGTTATTCCGCCATCGGTCAACGCTAACGTGACCCTGACCATCAGGGAAAAAATTGAGATGCACCGAGAAGATCCGGCCTGTGCCAACTGCCACGCCAAGATGGATCCCCTTGGGTTCGGCCTTGAAAACTTTGATGGAGTCGGGGCTTGGCGAGACCAAGAGAATGGGCACAAGGTGGACACGACAGGAAGCCTTCCGGGTGGAGTGGATTTTGAAGGTCCAGTCGAGTTGAAGAAGATTCTGAAGGGTAGAGGAGAAGAGTTCTCGCGAACCTTTTCGACTAGGCTGCTCACCTACGGTTTGGGGAGAGGTTTAAGAAACCCTGACCGAAGATTTATTGAAGAAGTTTCAAATGCAGGAATGGCATCAGGCTACACATTTTCTGCGTATGTTCAAGGAGTTGTGCTCAGCGATGCCTTTAGGCGCCGAACGGCAAGGGATTCAAGAAGATGAAGATCGATAGAAGAACGCTGCTGAAGGGGATTGGTACAGCCGTCGCCCTGCCAACGTTAGAAGCTATGCTGCCAACCAAGGCACTGGCTCAGACTCCGTCATCCAAACCTGTTCGTTTGGCTTACCTTTTTGTGCCGAACGGGGTGAACATGAAGTACTGGACTCCCGGTGCTCCCGGAGCTTTAGCGGAACTTCCTGAAACGTTGCGGCCTCTGGAGGGAGTTAAGAAGCACCTTAATGTTTTGACTGGATTGGCGCAGAGGAACGCCAATGCATTGGGTGATGGCCCAGGCGACCACGCCCGAAGCGCGGCAGCCTGGCTGACTGGCGTTCACCCCAAGAAGACGGCCGGAGCCGACATTCGAGCTGGAATCAGCGCCGACCAGGTTGCGGCTATGTCCAAGGTCGGCCGAGCAGCTAAGTTTGCCAGCCTTGAAATCGGCTGTGAAAGAGGGGCCATGGCCGGAGACTGTGACTCGGGCTATTCCTGCGCCTACTCTTCCTCCATTTCTTGGCGGTCAGAATCCAACCCTGTCGCAAAAGAAGTTTCTCCGCGATTAGTCTTTGAAAGGCTTTTTGGGACTGGTTCCAACGTTGAAGACGCCCAGGCACGAGCCATGCGGGCTCAGAACCGCGTCTCGGTTTTGGATTTTGTGGCCGAAGAAGCCAAGTCGCTCTCCGCTGCTCTTTCTGGTCGAGACCGGGTTAAGCTGGACGAATTCTTCACTTCGATTCGAGACATCGAGCAGAGGCTGCTGGCGGAAGAATCTCGTACAGCTCAGGCTGCTTTGGATGGAGTCGTGATTCCTGCGGCCGGGATTCCGATGGATCGCGGCGCCCACGTTCGTCTCATGGGCGACATGATGGTTCTGGCTTTTGAGGCTGACCTGACAAGGGTCTGCACCTTTATGTTCGCTAACGAAGGGTCAAATCGACCCTACCGAGAGATTCAGGTGGGCGACGGCCACCACGATATTTCTCACCATGGTCACAATGCCGATAAGCTGGCGAACAAGCAGAAGATCGATATCTATCACACCACTCAGCTGGCATACATTCTCAAACGAATGTCTGAGGTGAAGGAACCCAACGGCTCTCTGCTGGACAACTCGCTTGTCGTTTATGGAGGAGGAATTTCTGACGGTGACAGGCACAACCATGACGATCTGCCGATTCTGTTGGCAGGCGGTGGCGGCGGCAAGCTTAAGGGAGGCCTGCATCGAGTCTACGAACCACATACTCCGATGAACAATCTCTTCATTTCCATGCTTGATTCCATGGGTGTCGAGGTTGAAAAGCTGGGCGATTCCACTGGCAAACTGCAGGGATTGTTCTAAGAGGGAATCTGCAAGGAGTCAAGCCCTTCGAAGCTTGCTTCGAAGGGCTTGACTCTTGTTGCCTTTATGGACTGACTACTTGTCCGCCTTCTTGGCCCTTTCCTGATACTTCTTCATGATCGCCGAGATCTTCTTTTCCGATTCTGCTCGGACCTTCGCGATCTCTTCGTTCATCTTCTTTCGATCGGCAGAAGAGAGTCCTTTGACGTTGGATCCAAGTCCAAAAACTCTGAATTCTGCGCCGGAGCCATCGAGGCCATTAAACTCAAAGAGTGCCTTGCCGTCAAGGTCAGGAAGCGCTCTCATTTCCTTTCTCATCTCGGACAGCTCTTTCTCCAGTTTCGCTCTCTCTTTAGGGGAGAGTTTGCTGTCGGATTGAAGTTCGGCGATATCTGGAAGAAGGATTCTTACTCCATCAAGCTCCTTGAGGCCAATTCTCATTTCGGACATGGCCTTTTCAAACTCCGCCCTTTCTTTCGGGCTCATGGTTTTGACCTCGGCCAGATCCTTGAGGTTAAGCTTCAGCTCTGAGCCAGGAGCAAAGAGAAACTCCTTCGAATCTGGGGTGAGAATCCTTACCTCACCGGTGGAATCAAGCGACCTGGTGCGCGGTGCAAGGGACTTTCTTGATTCTGAGGTGCTGCCAGCACGATGAATCTCGACCCTGACTGTCTTATTGCCCTCGCCTTTGGTCAAAGAGACTCGTCCTGGTCCCTTTCTGGTGACAGTCACGCCGTACTTGCTTTTCCACTCGGCAGACTTTTTGGCAAACTCCGCATCATTGCCCTTGAAGTTGAGAGCTTCGTTAAGAACCTTCTGCAGGTCTTCGCTGTCCACTCCTTCAATAGAAATGTTGGGAAGACTTGGAACAGTGGTCTCGGCCGGAGGCGTGGCTTGAGCCGGTGGCACTGAGTTCTGGACCATGTTCATGACGCTGACAGGGCCAACCTTAACGACAGGCTTTTTGCCTTCTTTGCTCGTTTCTGCCTGTCCGGCAAGAGCCGAGAAGGAAAGGCCAAGGGCTGCGACGGCCAAAACGGGCAGAACAAATTTGTAGGGTTTCATCACTCAACCTGCACGCGCTTGAAGTCATGCCTCAAGCTTGTTAAGAGTGACTACCCTTCTTTGTTTAGCCATGGTTCCACAAAGTTTTGCGGAGTCCTTTTTTGTCTGGAGCTATGAAGGAAAAACACCAGGCCCCAAACCATGAAGATTTGGGGCCTGGTGGCGAATCAAAGCAGGGAAGCTCAGTCCTTCCAGTCAGTCACAAAGACGTTGGTTTCGCCTCTGACTTGACCGTTGCGGTTGCTGGCCCAGACCAGCTTCTTTCCGTCTCGGGAGAACATAGGGAAGCCATCAAAGTCGGGAGTATGGGTGATCTGCTTCAGCCCAGTGCCGTCTGTGTTGATCAAGAAAAGATCGAACTCGCGTCCCTTGGGGTCGTGCCAGTTGCTGCAGAAAACAATCTGTCGGCCATTGGGATGAATAAAGGGGGCGAAGCTGGCGCCGGGCAGATTGGTCACCTGCTTCTTGTTCTTTCCTTCCGCATCCATGATCCAAACATCCATGCGGCTGGGTCGGACGAGGTTCTCCTTCCAGAGGTCGAGATAGGCTTTCTGCTCGGCAGGAGTGGTGAAGCTGGGAGCGCGTCGATAGGTGATGTGCTTTCCATCCCAGCTGACAAAGGGGCCTCCGTCATAGCCGAACTCGGTGGTCAGGCGAGTGATGCCTGTGCCATCGAGCTTAGCCCGGTAGATATCCAGGTCGCCATCGAAGCCGCCAGTGAAGGTCATGTAGCTGCCATCAGGAGAGATGGTCGTTTCGGCGACGTAGCCTCGCTTGAGGATCACGGGCTTCAGACCCGTTCCATCGGCATTGGCTTTCCACAAACCGAACTGAGGGTTGACCTTCCAGACATAGCCCTTGGACATATCGAGCTTGATCTGGGGGCCAACGTTTTTGTGGTGGGTTGAACTGAAGTAGACCTCTTTGCCATCGGGCGAATAGTAGCTGCAGGTGGTGCGGCCAAGCCCGGTGGAGATCAGTCGACGGTCAGTGCCGTCTGCGTTCATGGTGAAAATCTGTTCGTCTGGGAACCCGGGCTGGGTGGACTGCCACACGATTTTGCTGCCCGTCACATCCCAATAGGCTTCTGCGTTTTGGCCCCCGAAGGTGACCTGCTTGATGCCGGTGAGATTTCTCTCAAGAGGGTGAGCTTGAACTGCCTTATTTGTTGGCCAGCCGGCGAACACGGCTTGAGGCTGAAACCCGGTCGAAGCCTTGAGGCCTTCGTACTCGGGCATAAAGCTGTGCAGCGGGCAGCAGGAGGTCTGTTTCAGCTCCCCGTGGTGATGATGCAGGTCGGCATCATTCACAGCTTGAGCGGCAAGAAGAAAGAACACTCATCAATTGTCCCTAAAATCTGTCTCTGTTGGGACCACCGCAATAACGTCGGCTTGACTCTGGTGACGCCAACTTTCAAGAGCAATGTAAGCCAAACTAAAACTATGGCCCAATCCTTTTCGCGTCGAGACGTTTTGGCCGGGAGTCTGGCTCTCGGCGGAGCGGTGAGCTTGGGCCTGCCAGGTACGGCAGAGAGTTCAGCACCTCGCTTGGCCCCCGATCCCAGCAAGTTCATCTGGTTCAGCGACACTCACGTAAGTCTTGGCCGCAATGGCAAGGAATGCCTTGAGATGGTGAAGGAGATTTCTGGCATGGTGACCCCTGCCTTCATTGTCAACGGGGGAGACGTGACCGACTACGGGTGGAACGCCGAGGTAGATGACTACCAAGCTGTCCTCAAAGCCTGCCCGGCACCCGTGCGCCACGTGCCCGGAAACCACGATGTGAGGTGGTCGCCTATGGGGCCTGCCCTCTTCAAAAGGCGGCTCGGAGGCACTCACTCTGCCCTTGATTGGGGCCCGGTGAGAGTTCTGCTTCTTGATACGACTGTCCCCCTTAGCCACTGGGGAACCTTTAGCCGAACTCAGCTAGATTGGCTTGAAAGCGAGCTGAAAAAGGTGGGCAGAGAAGCCCCCGTCATCCTCGGAATGCACCACTGGGTGGGCAGGGATAAGCCGGTGACAGACAACGAAGAGGCTCTGCGCCGACTAGTGGAACCCTACAACGTCAAGCTCATCATGACCGGCCACGGCCACACCGATGACGACTGGCAGTGGGATGGAATTCACACCACCATGTGCCGCGGCCTTTACCAAAAAAGCTGGCAGATGCAGGAAATGAAGGGGGGCAAGCTTTTTATCAGCCGTCGCGGAGAAGCCAGCAAGGGCCGGTTGGTACAGAAGGCAGAAATCAGCCTAGCGCCGGATAAAAGCAAGAAGCCCTTGTGGCCCGCGGCTTTAGGGCCAGTGAACAAGGGTGAAGAACTGGCTCTGCCTGCCGCCGCCGAATCTCATTCGTGGAACAGGGGTGAGAAGGTTTTGGGAGGTCCGGCAGAGACAGAAAAGCTTGTTCCGGGCCGAAGCGAACTCACAGTTAGTTCTCCGGACGGAAGGTTGGGCCGGTTTACGGTTTTGGTCAAGAGTGCGGCCGGATTGGTTTCTGAGTGGGAGGCTCCCCTTAAAGGAGGAGTCATCAGTCACCTGAAAACAGATGGCGGGCAGGTATTTGTCTCAACTCTCTCCGGCACGCTTGAATGTTTTTCTGCTGTTAACGGCGCAAGACAGTGGATCGCTCAGATGGGTGACGCCTGCCACTCATCCCCTTTGGTCACAAAAGATCTGATCTGGGTGGGCAGCAGCGACGAGCATCTGTATGGCGTGGACCGAAAATCGGGGGCAGCAGTGAGAAAGGTCAAGCTGACCGGACCTGTCTATTCCAGCCCGACCATGGCGAAAGGAGTTATTGGTGTGGCGGCCGGGGAAGGTGACTTCTTCGGAATCGACCCTGCAACAGGGGCGATTAAGTGGAAGGTGAGGCTCAGCGACGCCCAGGGCGTCTACAGCCAAAGCCCGGTCGGAACCGATGGAGAAAGGTTCTATGTAGGAGCCTGGGACAGCACTCTTTACGCGATTGCGGCCGACGGAACCCGGCTTTGGGGCCAAGGATGCTGCGCCGACATGAGCTTTCTGTACTCCCCGGCCATCGGTGGACCAGCGGTTTGGAAGGGCAGGGTGGCTGTGCCTGCCAACGGCAACCGCCTTTACTGCTTTGAAACTAAGCGGGGTTCGGCGGTCTGGATTGCTTCCAGCCCTGGCGACAAGTTCGGCTATTCATCCCCCACTTGGCACGAGGGCAAAATCTACATCGGCTGCCTGGGAGACAAGGGCGAGTTTCGCTCTCTGGATGCGGCAACAGGGAGGGAACTGTGGACATGCGCTACAGGCGACGTGATCTACGATTCTTCTCCATGCGTAGTGGGGAGCGGAGTGGCGGTGATTTCGGTTTCTGGATTGGTGACTCTGGCCGGTCTGGCTGATGGGAAGGTTTTGGGTCAGCACCGCCTCGGCCCTCATTTGGGCTTGTCCTCTCCCGCTTCCGATGGCACAAGGCTCTTTGTGGCGAGTTTGAATGAGGTCTTGTCGAGCCTGCGGCTTAAGTGAGTCCCGGTGGGTTTGGTCCCCAGCGTTGGATGGAGTTTTCGGGCTGGGGTATTCTCTTTGATCTCTAGCGGCCTCGTAGCTCAGAGGATAGAGCGCCTCCGTCCTAAGGAGGGCGTCGGGGGTTCGAGTCCCTCCGAGGCCGCCAAACAAGCCTGACCGGGCAGCGCCCGGTCAGGCTTGTTTCGTCTGAACTCCGAGGGACGAGGTCCCGGAGTTTATCCCGGCGCAGACGGGAAGGCCGCCACAAATTTGAACCTAAATCAGTGGATTCACTGCCGTCAATGGGTGAATTTAGCCTTCTGGGTCTCACTGGTCACTCAAACACAATTGAGAGACCTCCCTGTCTTGAATCCAAGCTTTTAGGTTAAAAAATTGTGTCGAACACCCTCCGCACTATGGAGGAGCTCTATCTGCTATCCGTACGATTGAGGTCTCTAGGCTCAGATTTGAGAGCAGATGCCTTGCTCAAGATTGCATCAAGATTCCCTGTTGCCTTCGAAGGCTGCTTGGTGCGTCCGGTAATCTCCGAGCATCGATTTTCAAAGGCCTGATCCCGATGAGCTGCTCCGCGCCGTCCAAACGGGCGGGGAAGGCCGAGGACGTCTCAAGGTCTTCATCGGTGCCTCGGCCGGGGTCGGAAAGACCTTTGCCATGCTCGGCGAAGCCCATGAGCATTTAGGGCGAGGAGTCGAGACAGTGATCGGCTTCATCGAAACCCATGGCCGATTAGAGACAGAAGCCAGGGTCAAGGGAATTCCTATCGTCCCACTTAAAGAGATTCAGTACCGAGGCACTGTCCTTTTTGAACCAGACACAGACGCCATTATTGCCCGTGCCCCAGGGCTTGTTCTGATTGACGAGCTCCCCCATTCCAATGCAGAAGGATCCCGCCACAAAAAGCGATGGCAGGATGTAGAGGAGATTCTTGACGCTGGCATCGACGTTTACACGGCGATGAATATTCAGCACCTTGAGAGCCTGAATGACGTCGTCGCTCAGGTCACTGGAGTTCGTGTTCAGGAGACGGTTCCTGATGCCTTTTTGGAAAAGGCATATGAGATAGAAGTCGTCGACATCCCTCCTGGCGAGCTTCAGCAGAGGCTAAAAGATGGAAAAGTTTATGTGCCGGAAAAGGTCGATCAGGCCCTGGAAGGCTTCTTTAAAACATCCAACCTGACCGCTTTGCGCGAACTGGCCTTAAGGAGAGCGGCTGACACGGTCGATGCGGAGATGCGTCGGCTGCGAACCCAAGAAGGGGCTCAGGGGCCATGGGCCACAAGAGATAGGGTTGTGGTCTGCGTCGCCCCAAACCGCATGGGCAGCCGAGTGGTGCGGGCCGCTGCTCGACTTGGAGCAGCCTCTCATGCCGAGATCATTGCCGTCACGGTGGAAAGCGATCGTCAGGCAGCACGGAGCGATGAAGATAGATCCCATGCGGTTGAGGCGTTGGAGTTAGCCAAATCTCTCGGAATGGAGGTCGTGACACTTAGCGGCCACGACATTGTCGAGGAAGTCTTTCAGTTCGCCCACAAACGCAACGCCACTTTGGTAGTTGTCGGCAAGCCTATTAGACCGCGCTGGAAGGAGATTTTTTTCGGTTCTGTGGTCGATGAAATCGTCCGAAAGAGCGGCGAGGTGGATGTTTATGTCATTACAGGAGTCGAGTCTAACCGTCCAGCTCCTTCCCAATCGTCTGCAAACAGCGAACCAAGCTTAACCTTAACCGGGCTGCTTTATGGATTAGCCTTGATGGCGGCGGCTGTCGGGCTGGGGTTTCTTCTTTACGAGACCTTAGGGCTGGCAAACATCGCCATGTTTTTTGTTCTCGGCGCAGTAGTTTCCGCTGCCAGGACAACTCAATGGGAATCAGTTCTCATTTCATTGGTAGGGGTGCTCTGCTACAACTTCTGCTTCGTCGAGCCGCGCTATACATTTGCTGTCAGCGACGCCCGATACACGGTTCTCTTTCTAGTCATGCTCAGCGTGGCAGTCGTCATCAGCACCCTTACGCAGAAGCTCAAAAAGCAGCTTGCTTCATCCAGCGAAAGAGAAAGGCGCAATTCGAGCCTCTATCGACTCAGTCAGCTTTTGGCGCAGCAGAGAGGCAAAAGGGAATTAGCCATAGTGGCAGTGGCAGAGATTCGCAGTGTGTTTGATGGAGATGTGGCTGTGTTTCTTCTTGAGAAAGGGAAGCTGGTGCCTTACGCTTCATCACAGAGCCACTTCGAAGCCAGCTCATCAGAACTCGCCGTGGCATCTTGGGTAGGCGCCCATGGACAATGCGCCGGAATCGGAACGGACACACTCCCCGGATCGTCGGCTCTTTATCTGCCTCTGTTGGGGGCGGAATCTCAAGTGGGCGTACTCGGCTTCCAGCCAGGTGCTAAACAGCTAGACCTCTCGGCCAGACGCCTGCTCGAAACCTTTGCCAACTCGCTTGGCATTTCTTTAGAGCGAGCTTTGTTGGCCAAAGAATCAAACGATGCCAGAGTCCTTGCTGAATCAGAGCGGATTAGAAGCACTCTGTTGAGCTCGATTTCTCACGACCTTAGAACGCCCCTCACCAGCATCACTGGCGCAGCGACGAGTTTGAAGGAAGGCAATCCAAACCAAACATCACTCATCGATACGATCCACGACGAATCGGTAAGGCTGAATCACCAGATTCAGAACCTGCTGGATATGACTCGGCTGCAGAGCGGCGGAGTGGAGTTGAATCTACAATGGCACCTCCCTCAGGACTTGGTGGCGACAGCTCTTGCCAGTGCCAGGCCGAGTCTGGGCAGCCGTGATGTTCAGGTCAAAAATCCAGAAAGTCTGCCTTTGCTGCAGGTGGATGGGCTCTTGATTGAGAAGGCTTTGGTCAACCTGATAGAAAACGCTGGCAGGTACACAGAACCAGATTCACGCATCATGATAGAAACAGAAGTGCAAAACAGGGTTCTGCTCTTTCATGTTCGCGATAATGGCCCTGGCATTCCGGAAGAGAATCTTTCCAAGCTCTTTACGCCTGGTTACCGGACTCCGTCTGGTGGATACGGGCTGGGGCTGGCAGTCGTCAAGGCTGTCACAGATCTTCATTTGGGCGAGGTGAAAGCGCAGAATCTGCCAGGTGGAGGAGCCCAGTTCACCCTCTCCTTCCCCCTTCCCGCGCATCAGCCGGAGGCCCCCAGTGAGTAAGCCGAAGCTGCTGGTGATCGATGACGAACTTGCTATCCGACGCTTTCTAAGAGCAAGTGTCAACCCAGATGAGTACGACTTTGCCGAGGCAGAAAATGGCGCGACAGGCATACGTTTGGCTGCAAAAGAATCTCCTGACTTGATTCTGCTTGACCTCGGACTGCCTGACATTGATGGCGTTGAGGTCACCAAGCGTATTCGAGAATGGTCTCAAACCCCAATCATCATTCTTTCGGCAAGGGGCGACGAAATGAACAAGGTCGAAGCACTTGATGCAGGGGCCAACGATTACCTTACCAAGCCGTTTGGGTTGGCCGAGCTCTTCGCCAGAATCCGTGCCGCCTTGAGGTTGAGCCGCATGACAGTGGAAGACCCCCTTGTCTCTCTAGGTGAACTGACGATTGATCTGCCAGGGCATAGAGTCCAGAAAGCCGGGCAGGATATTCACCTTACAAAAACCGAGTTTCGTCTGCTCGCCCTTATGACCAAGAATCTGGGAAAGGTGTTGACTCACAAACAGCTTCTGACAGAAGTGTGGGGGCCGGAATACTCGGATGAGCTTCACTATCTACGGGTCTACACCCAGCAGATTAGGGTGAAGATTGAAGATGATCCCGCTCAACCCAAGTTCCTGATTACAGAAACTGGCATCGGCTATCGCCTAAAAGATCAATCCTGATATCTTTTTGATGTCCTGGGCTTCTTCCTTGAAGCGGCCTTGATCCCCTTGAACAGCACCATGGGAGCATGGTCATTTACGACCTTGTTTTTCTCGTGTTGACGGCAGCAGCCTTTGCCCTCCTCTTTGCTTTGGTTAAAGGAACTGAGCGACTCCGACAGGGGGCCGGCGATGAGTGAACTGATTGTTCTCGGCATCTTGTGTGGCGGCTTGGCCGCCTACCTCGGCTATTCGCTTCTTAAGCCGGAGAAGTTTTGATGCTCCAGATCGTCATTTTCTTTCTCATTCTTCTGGCTCTCACGAAGCCGATGGGGACTTACCTTGCCTACGTATTTGAGGGCAAGGCCACCTGGATGGGCTGGCTGGAACGACCCCTTTACAAGGTTTTGGGAGTTCAGCCCGATGAGGACCAGAACTGGAAGCAGTACGCCTTTTCACTGCTGGCCTTCAGCGGCGTCTCAATGCTGCTGACCTACCTTCTGCTGCGGTTTCAGGGCAGCCTGCCCCTTAACCCACAGGGCTTTGGCGGAGAGCAAATGACTCCTCACCTGGCTTTCAACACTGCCGTCAGTTTTATGACCAATACAAACTGGCAGTCATATTCGCCCGAGGCGACTCTCAGTTATTTCAGCAACATGGTCTCGCTGGCGATCCACAATTGGGCGTCTGCGGCAGTTGGTCTGGCTGTGGCAGTGGCTTTTGTGCGCGGCTTAGCCAGAAAGTCGGCCAGCGGCATTGGCAGCTTTTGGAGCGATGTTGTCCGAGGAACCCTCTATGTCTTCCTCCCTCTCTGCTTGGCAGGAGCCTTGGTTTACGTCGCAGGCGGGGTGCCCCAAACTTTTGATCCAGCCAAGACGATTACAACTCTAGAAGGGGCAAACCAGACCATCGCTCTTGGGCCCGTCGCTTCACAGGAGATCATCAAACAGTTGGGCACAAACGGCGGTGGATTTTTTAATGCCAACTCTGCTCATCCCTTTGAGAATCCAAACCCTTGGACGGACCTCTTTACGAAGCTCCTCATCTTTCTGATTCCAGCCGGCTTGACCTATATGTTCGGCAAGATGGTCGGCAATGTCCGGCAGGGCTGGACAATCTTTGCTGCGATGTCCGTGCTCTTTTTGACCGGTGCCTTTATCGGAACAGCAGCCGAACAGTCGGGGAACCCTGCCTTCACACAATACGGAGTCCAGACGGCAAACATGGAGGGCAAGGAGATGAGGTTTGGCATTGCCGGATCAACCCTCTTTGCAAGCGTTTCTACAAGCGCCAGTAGTGGGGCCGTGAATTCTATGCATAACTCCTTTACACCAATTGGTGGAATGGTGCCTCTCTTCAACATCCTTACGGGCGAAGTGATCATTGGTGGAGTCGGAGCTGGGCTCTACGGAATGCTGCTTTTTGTCATTCTGGCTGTCTTCATAGCTGGGTTGATGGTTGGCAGAACACCCGAGTATCTCGGCAAAAAGATTGGGAAGTTTGAGGTTCAGATGGCGATGATCGCCGTTCTCGCCATGGCTTTCTCCATTCTCGGAATGAGCGCCATCAGCAGCGTTCTGTATCTTCCGAAAGAGGGTTCGATGGCTGCGCTGAACACTCTGGGTGAGACGGTTTACGGCCCCATGACGGGGAACCTAAACAACCCTGGTCCGAGAGGGTTTACGGAGATGCTTTATGCCTTTGCCTCAGCCACAGGTAACAACGGCTCGGCCTTCGCTGGACTTACCGCCAACACTCCGATTTTCAACACTCTGCTCGGCCTTGCCATGCTGATCGGCAGATTCTTCGTGATCATTCCTGTTCTCGCTATCGCCGGACACATGGCAGGCAAGAAGATTGCACCTGCCTCGGCTGGCACATTCCCCACTGATTCGGCGACCTTCAGTCTCCTGCTTGTCGGGGTGGTGCTGATCGTCGGAGCCCTTACTTTCTTCCCGGCCCTTGCCCTTGGGCCAATCGTCGAACACCTCCAGATGACAGGAGGCCGCTAAGATGTCGAAATCTAACTCTCTCTTTCAAAAGGAGCTGATCGGGCGGGCAGCCAAAGACGCCTTTCTTAAGCTGGACCCGCGCCTCGTTGCCAAGAATCCGGTTATGTTTGTTGTCCTTGTCGGCAGCATCGTCACAAGCTTCTTCTTCATTCGAGACCTCTTTGGCGGTTCGGAGAATGTTCTGTTTACAGGGCAGTTAACCATTTGGTTGTGGTTCACGGTGCTCTTTGCCAATTTCGCTGAAGCTATGGCGGAAGGGCGAGGCAAGGCTCAGGCAGACAGTCTGCGGAAAGCCCGCACCACCATGACGGCTCGACGAATCAAGGGGGATTCTGAAGAAAGGGTCTCTGCTCCAGAACTCGTGAAGGGCGATTTGGTGATCTGCGAACCTGGCGACTTCATTCCGGCTGATGGCGAAGTGATTGAGGGAATCGCGAGTGTTGATGAGAGCGCCATCACGGGAGAATCGGCACCCGTCATCCGCGAATCTGGCGGCGATAGAAGCGCCGTCACAGGTGGAACCAAGGTGCTCAGCGACAGGATCGTTGTACGAGTCACTCAGGATCCTGGAAGCAGCTTTCTCGACCGGATGATCAGCCTTGTTGAGGGAGCCCAGAGGCAGAAGACTCCGAATGAGATTGCTTTGTCGATTCTGCTGAGCGGACTGACTTTGGTCTTCCTGATCGCCACGGTGACCCTCCTTCCTTTCGCTCAATATGCCGTGAACCAAGCCGGTCAGGGTGAAACCCCGTCTATCCCAGTTCTCGCTGCTCTGCTCGTTTGTCTGATCCCGACCACGATCGGAGGTTTATTGAGCGCGATCGGCATCGCCGGAATGGACCGCGTAATGCAGCGCAACGTCCTTGCCATGAGCGGACGCGCGGTCGAAGCTGCGGGCGATGTCAGCACCCTCCTGCTCGACAAAACCGGGACAATCACCCTCGGCAACCGGCAAGCCAGCGCATTTCACCCAGCCCCCGGCATCAGTGAACACGACCTCGCCGAGGCTGCCCAGCTCAGTTCCCTTGCCGACGAGACCCCAGAAGGGAGAAGCATTGTCGTCCTGGCCAAAGAGAAATTCGGAATTCGAGAACACGAGCTTGAAGCCATGCATGCCGAATTCGTTCCTTTCACCGCCCAGACTCGCATGAGCGGGATGAACTACAACGGCCGCCAGGTGAGAAAAGGGGCCACAGAATCGGTCCGGCGCTTTGTTGAGGAGCAGGAAAGTGTTTTCCCGGCTGAAGTGGCGGAGATCGCCGAACAAGTGAGCCGACAGGGATCCACACCTCTGGTCGTCGCGGATGGCAGGCGGGTTCTTGGCGTTGTTCAGCTCAAAGACATCGTGAAAGGTGGCATGAAGCAGCGATTCGCCCAAATGCGAGAGCTGGGGATCAAGACGGTGATGATCACTGGCGACAACCCTCTTACCGCAGCCGCGATCGCGGCCGAAGCAGGAGTTGATGACTTCATCGCCGAAGCCACGCCTGAACAGAAGCTTGCCTATATTCGGCAGGAACAAGCAGGCGGACGCCTAGTAGCGATGACGGGCGACGGCACAAACGACGCTCCGGCACTGGCCCAAGCCGACGTCGGAGTTGCCATGAACACGGGCACCCAGGCTGCCAAAGAAGCTGGCAACATGGTTGACCTGGACAGCAACCCCACCAAGCTGATTGAAGTTGTCGAGATTGGCAAGCAGCTTTTGATGACCCGTGGAGCCTTGACGACTTTCAGCATCGCAAACGATGTCGCCAAGTACTTCGCCATTATCCCGGCCATGTTCATCGTCACCTACCCAGAGCTTTCGAAGATCAGCTTTCTCACCAACGCGAAATCGGCGGTGCTGGCAGCAGTGATCTTCAACGCCCTCATCATCATCGCTCTGATTCCTCTTGCTCTAAAGGGCGTGGCTTACAAGCCCATGAGCGCGGCCAAGGTGCTGCGCCGCAACCTGCTGCTCTATGGGGTGGTCGGGGTTCTGATCCCCTTCCCCTTCATCTGGCTCATCGACAAAATCCTCGTTCTCTTGAGGCTCGCATGAAAACACTGCGCCCAGCAATTCTTCTCACTCTCTTCTTTGTCGTCGTGACGGGGCTGGCTTTCCCGGCCTTCATCACACTTGTCTCTCAAACGGCTTTTCCATACCAAGCAAACGGATCAATGGTCGTAGTTGATGGCAAAACCGTCGGCAGTGCTTTGATCGGCCAAACGTTTACAGGAGAAAAGTTCTTTCACCCACGCCCTTCTAGCGGTGGCTACGATGCCAACAACTCGGGCGGAACCAACCTGGGACCGACCAATCCCAAGCTGCTGGAAGGAGCTGATGGTTTCGATGGCGTTAAGCAGCTCGCGGAGCAGTACAGAACCCTTAATGGGTTGGGTGGAGAAATCGTTCTTCCCGTAGATGCCGTCACACGTTCGGCGAGTGGTCTTGATCCTCATATCTCGGTTGATAACGCACGCCTCCAGGCTTCTAGGGTCGCAAGGATTAACGGTGTAGACAAAGGCGAGATCGAGAAAATGATTGCAGATCTCACAGAAGTGCCCTTGTTCGGACTCGGTGAGAAGCCCTACGTCAACGTTCTTCTCCTCAATCAGAAAGTATCGCAGCTGCTATGAAGATCGCTGTTCCGAATTGAAAGACCAAATGGTGGGATTTGGAGAGACCTGATGCCTTGGTCTCTCCAAGAGTCTCTCTTGTGGGGAGTGACGGAGTCCAGGAGTTTTTTCCAGCGCAGAGGGGAAGCCCGCCAGTAGTATGAACTTAAAGTAGAAGACCAAGCTCTGGAAAAGAACTTCCGTCGATAGATGAAAAAATGTCTGTGACGGGCGAATCTGCGGAGGGTAGAGTGGGGGACAGGCCAAGCAATGAATCCTCAGCTTCGGAGTTTTCTAACCTGGACTGTCTATCCAGGAGTAATGCTCATAAGCATTCTCTTGTTCTATGGGTTGATCAACCTTGGAATGAGCTCAACTTTAAGCAGCTACATCGCTGCGATTATCTGCGGATTGGGCCTTATCACTCTACTTGAACTCGTTCTGCCCTACCGAAGAGAATGGCTTCCAACTAGGCAAGAGATAAAAACTGACATAATCTTTATGTTGGTTGTGCAAGTTCTCTTGCCTTATCTTCTCACAATTTTCACGGTGGCTTTTCTTGGCGATTATCTGAAGAACATGGGATGGAGCATTCATGGCTTATGGCCGCATAGCTATCCAGTATGGGTGCAGATGCTAATCATGATGTTCGCGGCCGACTTCTTTAGATATTGGCTGCACCGTGCTGCGCATACTTGGGAGCCTTTGTGGCGGTTCCATGCTGTACACCATTCTGTTCAAAAGCTTTACTGGATTAATGTCGGAAGATTTCACCCGATAGATAAAGCCCTGCAATTCATCTGCGATGTGTTTCCTTTCATTGTTCTCGGCGTTTCAAAAGAGGTGCTGGCTCTTTACTTCGTTGTGTATGCAATAAAAGGCTTTTTCCAGCACAGCAACGTAGACACTAAGCTTGGTTGGCTGAATTATATCATTAGTGGACCCGAGCTGCATAGGTGGCATCATTCAATGAAAGTTGAGGAATCCAACACGAATTATGGTAATAATGTCATCGTCTGGGATATTCTCTTCGGGACATATTTGTTGCCAAAGAACAAGGCCGTGGATGATCTTGGTCTATATAACCGTGATTATCCCATGGGCTTCATCGAGCAGATGAAGGCTCCTTTTATCAAAGACATTGACAAAGAGAAATGAAATGCTTAGCAAGTATCTGTATTCTTCACAGCTTCTTACGTATCTTAAGATGAAGCTTGCCGGAATTTGGGAGGTTAGGTCTTTTATGAAGAGTTTAGATCGTCCAGCGCAGACACAAGAAGATGCGATCCGCCGGATATTAGCCGTTAACAAGAATTCTTCTTTTGGCAGGCAGTTTGACTTTTCATCCATGGTGAGTGAGCGTGACTTTCGCGATCGTGTCCCTATTCACAACTATGAGGATTTGAGGCCATATATTGAGAGACAGATCGAGGGAGGGGAAGGTGAACGCCTTCCAAAGCCATTGTTGTGCATTCAGACGAGCGGAACCACGGGGAAGCCGAAGTTTATCCCTGTTTACAAGGAAACGCTGCGATCCTACCGGCGCTGCCAGTCAATCAGTTCGCATGCGCAATATAAGTCAATCAAAGGCGTATTCTCAGGTTCCATTCTAGCGATAGTTAGCCCGAGTATCGAAGGACATTTTGAAAACGGAATGCCCTACGGATCTATGTCGGGAGCAATTGCTCAAAGTCTATCTAAGGCTGTCCGATCTCGTGGTGTCCTTCCAGAAGCAATCTTTGAAGTTGCTGACTACGAAGATCGTTACCGATTGATTGCTGCGCTGGCCCTGAGTGATGCAAGTATTTCGGCTCTTGCCAGTGCCAATCCTTCTACTCTATTAAGACTAAGCGATGTTATCTGGCAGAACTGGGAGAACCTGATTCGATATATAGAAACCAATGACGTCGAAGTGCTGGATCTGGGACTGCCGCCCAAAGAGAGCTCGATGTTGCTTTCAGGTCATCAGGCGAACCGTGCACGAGCAGCTGAATTGCGTGAGTTGGTACGAGTTCATGGCCGCCCAACTTTCTCTCAGTTATGGTCTAACCTGAAAGGTGTGGCAACCTGGACTAGCGGCAACTGCGCTTTGCTTACACCCCGCCTTAAAAAGCAGTTGTCGAGCGATGTGTGCATAACTGAAATGGGATATATGGCTTCTGAGTTCTGGGGGACCATAACAATGAATCCGGGCCTCAACGAGGTCTGCCTTACAATTCAGGACAACTTTTTTGAATTCATCGAACCGCATTTGTGGGATGATGGCGATAGAAGAACTCTGTTAGTCTCCGAACTAAAAGAGGGTAAGCACTACTATGTCATCGCGACAACTCAAGATGGGCTCTATCGCTATTTCATAAACGACATTATTGAGGTCACAGGATTCTATAGGGAAACACCAACCATTAAGTTTGTTCAAAAAGGAAAGGGAGTCACGAGTCTCACTGGGGAGAAGCTCTATGAAGGGCAGGTGATCCAAGCAGTGCAGGAGGTATGCCGGGGCCACGGTATTCACATTGATAACTTTGTGATGCTCGGAGATCGCCAGGAAATGTCTTACTTCCTATATGTCGAATGTGGTGATGATATTGACCTTCCCCAATTTTCTAAGAGTTTTGAAATCCAGCTTGCGGAGCTGAACATCGAGTTTGAAACCAAGCTGAAGAGCGGTCGACTCAAGAGCATAATCCTTCGGCGAGTTACCAAGGGAACTTTTGAGTCCCAGAAGTTAATGGCTATATCCTCTGGACAAAGAGAAGGCCAGTTTAAGACAATCAAACTTCAGTATCGGGATGAAGTTTGCTTCCCATATCACGAGTATGAATGCTGATGAAATTGAAGCAACTTGAACTTAAGAAACTGGAAATTCCGTTTAGGTTCTCTTTTAAGCACTCTTCTGCAGAGCGCTCAGTGACCGAGTGCGTGATTGTTATTGCTGAATCAGATGCCTCAGTAAAAGGGTATGGAGAAGGGTGTCCGAGAGGATACGTGACAGGAGAAAGCGTCGATTCTTGTGTTAACTTCCTTGACAAGTATCAGAATGAAATTCAGCAGATACAAGACGTCGTGTCATTAAGGCAGTGGGCTTCTAGGAACATTAGGCTTATCGATGCTAATCCAGCAGCCTGGTGCGCGATTGAGACCGCTCTACTCGACCTCTTCGGGAGAAGTGATGGGTGTTCTATAGAGGCACTACTCGGCATCTATGAGATTAAACGCGACTTCCACTTCACTGCAGTTCTTGGCATATCGTCACCAAAAATCTTTACAGCTCAGTGCGAGCAGTATCGCCGCTTTGGATTAGCTGATTTTAAGATTAAAGTCAGTGGGAGGTTGGAAAGCGACCTGGCAGCGATACGAACTCTTAAAGAGCAGTTTCCTGATTCTCGGATTCGGATTGATGCTAACAATTTATGGGATGACGCTGATTCTGCGTCGAGCTACATATCGTCGTTAGAGTGTAGTCCGTGGGCGGTAGAAGAGCCTCTTAGAGCGGGCGACTTTCCGGCTTTGAGAAATGTTGCGAAGGCGCTTGACTGTAAAATCATCCTGGATGAAAGCTTTCTTGGTCTTCAGTCATTTGATCAGATGCAGGAAGACCTGAATATTTGGATTCCAAATATTCGCATTTCTAAGATGGGTGGATTGTTGAGATCTTTGGCCGTTGCTGAGAGGTGCAAGGAGCTGAACCTTGACTTTATCATCGGAGCGCAGGTAGGCGAGACTAGCATCCTGACCCGGATTGCTCTTTCTTTGGCAAATCAATACGGTGGCAGCATCCTAGCCCAAGAGGGTGCGTTTGGAACCTATCTCTTAGCTAGTGACGTCATTGATGCCCCGTTAATGTTTGGAGTAAACGGTGGCCTGTCAGCGGATTTTGCCGGCCTTCCAGGATTAGGTTTGGATGTCAAGCTCTGAGTTCTAACGACAAGGTCATCCTTGCGGCTGTCAAGGAGCCCCATTTTATAGAGGAGTTCGTTTCAGTCGAGAGTTGAGCGGGGCGAAATCCCGCTTCGTCTCTTAGGCGGGACGAAGTAAATGAGGCTAGGCCGACTCAGGATCACGCAGGTCACCCCGATCAAGACAGGGAGACCGCCAATTTCCACGGCACTTTTGCGCAAGGCGGATCTGAGCAGCACCCATCGTGCGCAAGGACATTACTCTGGACGCTGTGAGTTCAGGCGCCTTCGAGGAGCACGACACGCACTCCTTCAGGATCCACCAATTCAATGCATCGCCGCCCATCATTCACCACGATTTGAATGGTCTTTTTGTAGTTCGAGCGCCAAGGGCTCCTTTCTAGAAACTGACGAGCAGCTTCCAAACTCTTCACCTTGAAACCAATCCGTGGACGCTGGAACTTCTGCGAAGAGAGGAGGACATAGTCGCCGCTCAGCCCGATATCCAAACGAACCTCTGAATTTGATGTGCTAGCAGGGCTGATTTGATAGCCAAGCGTCTCAACATAGAAACGCGTCAGGTCCGGTGTGTTTTCGCCGGGGAGTTCTGCAAACAGAAGATGAGTGGAGATCGCCTTGTCCGCCGGGGTCTCGATCTTCTGGCTTATCTCCGTCGACTTGCGGGGCTTCGCCGGAATGACCTCCGTCCCAGAAATGTTCTTGTCGTAAGTGAAGAAAAGGCCAGTGCCAGGATCCTTTGGCGCTTCGGCTCCGACCGCAAGCAGGGCCTTACGCACGGTTTCTGGATCCTCAAATCCAATCCCCAGGTGGTGCATATTCTTCCGCTCAGGAATTGGAGTGCTGGTTGGGAAAAATTCGAGCGCCTGTTGGTCGCCGACCCACACCTTAATCATGAAGAGGCGCCCCTGCTTCTCTTTGGCTAGGTTTTCAGGAGAGCCATCTCTCCAGTAGTACACGTAAGGAGCGCCCGGAACCTCGTTGCCCCTCTGCATTTCTGGAAAGCCTAAAAACTCGCGGTAGAAACCAACATAGTGTTCTATGTCGGTCGCCAAAAGAGCGACGTGGTCAATTCCAACAGGCTTGACGACTTTGGCTGGCGCCTGAAGCTTCACAAAGCTATTCGCCTCTCGATTGGTGCCACTTGTGAGGGCAGATGTCACCAGACCTGCAGACTCAATTCGGTTCGTGGCCAACTCAGCAGCCTGCCCTCGCTGTTCAGGTTGTGCCGGAATCTGAATAGAAAGACTCGCCAAGTTTGGAAGGCCAATCGTGACAAAAATCAGAGGGCAAATTACAGCTTGACGTAACAACATAATTCAGCTCTTCAGGCTCCGCTCATGTGAATAGAGAGATCCAAGGCTGCCACTGCTTCATTGCAAGGCGTATTCGAACACATCCATCTGCTTTGGCAAGCTTCATGGCTAGAGTTCTTTTTCAATGTAGTTTTACCTATTGGATCTTAACCTGCACTTCCAACACCCAAGCGTACTCGGAGAGGGGGCAGGTGCGTTTGGGGGGCATCCGGCCAGATGGGTTTGCTTATCATCCGGAGCGGCCTGGCCAAAAATTGACGTGAGAACGACCTGGATGCGGGTGGACCAGTCCATTTTTCTCGCTGGGATTCTGGAACCGTTCTAGGTTCTTTTTTGCCTTAAAATCGTCAACGCTTGGCATCTGCATATCGTCAGCAGGCAATTTTCAATTCTTGCCTGCGCCACGGCTAGGCAGGAGCCTACTCCTCCGCTGGCCGCACGCCCAACTTGACAATCATGTTTTTCGCATCGAACGTGGCCACGATGATTGCCGTGTCGTTAGCAAACTCGATCCGGTATGTCGTCTCACGGCCATCAGGAGTCTCCTTCAACGCAAGCAGCGAGACCTTGCCCCGTTTGCCCAGGTCATCGAACAACCCTTTCAGCACTGGCTTGCCCAGCCTGGCCTGCAGGTCTGAGCTCAGCATGGCGTAGGCCTTGTCAAGGTCGCTCGAAAAGAAGCTTGTGATGATCGCGGTTAGTTCGGGCACAGTGTCTTTGATGGGCACGACCGGCTTCGGTGCAAGCTCCGGAACGTATGCTGCGGCCACCTTGCGCGCGAGCGCCTCCGCATTGCAGAAGTCCGAGTTCGCCAGCACAATGACGGCAAGCTTGTGATCGGGGAAGCGCAGGATCGCGGTTCGGAATCCCTGCCACGCCCCGCCGTGGCCGATCTGTTTATAGCCGTTGTACGAATCTAAAGACCACCCAAATCCGTAATCGACCTTCGACCCGTCGTTCAGCCGAGCTGCGGTCCACATTTGCCGCTTGATATCCGAACTTAAAACTTTGTCGCTATCTAACGAGGCGTTCCAGTTGGTCATGTCGCGCAGAGAAAGGTAAAGGCTGCCGTCTCCGGTTGTGTTCAGCGCAGGCGCAACCCACTCTTGGTTGTAAATCTTGCCTTTTCGCACTTCGTATCCCGCCGCGCGGTTCATCACCAGGTCCGATTCGGTAATGACGCGGGCGGTCATCATGCCAGCGGGCAGAAAAATGCGTTCGATCAACTGGTCCCCATAGAATTTCCCTCCGACCTTCGAACAAAGCACACCCAACACGTGGTAGCCCGTGTTGCTGTATGAGTACCTTTCGCCCGGCTTAAACTCGGGAGGCACGTCAGCGGCAATCTTCAGCAGCTCCGCTTCGGTGTAGTCCTTGCGCATGTCGATCTTTGAATATGAGTTGCCCAGTCCGGACGTATGGGTCAGCAAGTGGCGCACTGTGATAGCGCTCCAGGCCTCTGGCGCATCGGGAAAGTGTTTTCTAAGCGAGTCATTGAGGCTGAGCTTGCCATCTTCAATGAGCTTCATGACCAGCGCGGAAGTGAACTGCTTTCCCACCGAGCCAGATTGGAAGATCGTGTCAGGGGTCACTCGAACTCTGTGCTCCAAGTTAGCAAAGCCGTACCCTTTCAGCTTCACCACCTTGCCGTCTCGAACCACCGCGACGCTAACGCCGGGGGTGTTAGACTTCTTCATCTCCGCAGCAACGACATCGTCGGCTGGGTCGGCCATGGCGACTGAGGCTGTCAGCAAGAAAAGTGGTGCGAGCTTCACGCTGCAACGTTACTTTAAAAAAGCTTTCTGCGTCAGGCCAGCCATTTCTGCCGCCCTAGACCGAAGAGCTTCAACATCGGAAGTCATTGGCGATTCGGTGGAGATGGGGTTGGAACCGAGCTCTTTCTGCAGCGAAAAGTCTCGTTCAAGAAGCCCATTAAGCACGTCTAGGATTTCCAGATGATGCTCGTGATCCAGGTTCCCTCGAGAGAGGGCTCCGACTGCTTCGAGATAGGCTCGGTCGGCGCCATCCAGGCGAAGGTAAGGGAGCAGCTTTTCCAACATTCCTTTCCGGCTGCATCTCATCGGAGTACGGCTGTAAAGCCTGCAACGGTTCCACTCTCCACCCTCGCAGGCTTGAGGCTCTTCACGCCTTGACTGCGGCCATAAGGTCACAAAGCCGCACAGCTCCAAGAACGACAGGGAGGGGGCAGATTTTCTTGTCACGACGACGTCTCTCCACTTCGACCGCAAGTCTCTCTGAGAGTTTCTCTTAGCCCCTGTATTTCATGAGACGCGCAGAGATGCTCGTAGACTCGAAACAGAGATTTTGAGACCAGATTTTCTACAGTCTATGGGAGGGCGTCCATGGGTTGGAGTCGAATGCGAGCTGAGCCAAGCGAAACTCCTCACTGAGTCTCGCTTGCGGGAGGGGGGGAATGAGGCATCGTCATGGGAACCAGCCAGAGCGAATCCCCTCTGTCTCTTGTTCATGACCTCAAAGGCAAAGCTGATCGAAGTCAGCCCTGTCGCTGCTTCTGATCCGGTGGTTCTTCACGATAGGCCTTCTTGGGAGGCTTGATTCTGCTGCTACCTCAGCCTCGCGACTCGAATGACAGTGTTGGTCCCATAGGGATAGCCCGTGGCGTGGAGAGTCAATGAATCCCCTTCTGATTCCATCTTCAGAGTCTCACCGTTGTCCATCCACTTGGCTTCTTTGTAGCTCTCCGTAAGCCCCTTGAACTTCCTTGGGCCAGCGCCTCTCCTGCCTTTGTTGTGAACCATGGTGTTGCTGGTGGCAGTAAGTTCCGTGATAAAGAGGTAGAGCTCATCATCAAGCTTCAGGGCAAAGTCATCACCTTCTCCAGCCACACCACAGGGTCTGCCTTTGTACAAGACCCCATTCTTCCCGCCATGAAGGTCAATCCAGTCACCAACTCTGGCAAGGGCAGCAGCTTCGTATGCCGGGAACTTGCCATGAGTCTGAGGCCCAACGTTCATCAGCAGGTTTGCCCCTGCCCTTCTGGCAAAGCAGAACTCCTCAATCACATGGGCAGGCGAGAGAAAGTTGAAGTCATTGTTCGCCACTCCCCAATGGAAGTTCATCGTGTGGCACATCTCGGCGGCCAAGTATTTGGGAGCCCCTGTTCGGTCCAGGGGAGTCGGTCTGCCGCGCTCATAAGTGACGCTGTCAACCTCCTTGTGTCCGCCACGTCCCATGGCGTTGACTCCTGTATTGTTGATGATGACGGCGTCGGGCTGATGCTTTCGAATAACTGCGTAAAGGGCATCTTCCTGCCAGTCGACCTTGGTGTTGCTCCAGTTGCCGTCAAACCAGAACCCACCGATCTTTCCGTATCTGGTGCAGAGCAGCTCAACACTTGCTCTCAAATACTTCTGGTAGCCATCCCAATCCCCCTTGAATCGCTTGTCGTTCCAGTCCAAGGTTGTGCAGTAGAGCATCGGAACGATGCCCTCCTTGTGGCAGGCATCGGTGAACTCCCTCATAAGGTCCCTCTTGCAGGGAGTTTTGGTGACATCGAGGTCAGAGAGTCCTTTGGTATCGTAGAGGCTGAAGCCCTCGTGGTGTCGTGAGGTGTGGGTGATGTACTTCATCCCCGCCTTTTTGGCGTTCTGCACCAGCTTCTTGGCATCAAAGTCTTTGGCTGTAAAGGTCTTCATCAGCTTCAGGTACTCATCGCCAGGGATTCCCTCAATGTTTTGAACCCACTCGCCCCGGCCTAGCTGGGAGTAGAGCCCCCAATGAACGAACATGCCAAAGGCAAGGTCTTCGAAGGCGGCAACGTGCGGCAGAGGCGAAGGGGTGGACTGAGACATGGGCTGATTGACCACCCAGCGCCCAAGAGAGCTTGCGGCCATCAGGCCGCCTGCCCCCATGGCCAAGAATTCGCGTCGGGTGGGCTCCATAGCTAGGAGCATAGACGATGCAGATGCTCTGTGTCATCTCAGCTTGGTGAAACGTTAATGAGGCCGAGCCCGCTGTGATTTGGCTCTAAGATCAGAAGTAGATGACGACTTTCGAGGACCTGAGATGCGCACCTTCTCGACTGCTTGGCGCGGCACTCATATCATCCCTGGGCCCGAGAACCTGCTGTCTTACCTTTAGGAAACTCGAACTTGTCTAGGGAGTCTTGGAGCGGGCTAGAGATGCCCTCCGCTTAATGTCGCTCGTGTTACTGCCCAGACAGGACGGAAGTCAGCCTCAGTGCTCAGGCCTGGTCATGGCAAGGGCATTGGCCCTTTGCTGCCGCGCAGCAGACAGCGATTTTTGTAGCCTTATTTATAGAAGCAATTATTAAGTGGCACCTGCCACACTCCGCGCAGGGTAAGGGGCACTACGGTGGTGTGAGCTGTCGGAAAGGCTGATTTGCCATTTTAAGTGGTGAATCATGAAGCAATTGCGACTCTTCCTGTTCGTTCTCAGCCTCTTTCTGCTGGTCGTGCCTGTTTACGCACAGAAATCTGCCGACGTTGGCATTGATACAAAGTTCTATTACCGTATCTCCAGCGCTTCGGAGTCAACTCCGGATGACCCAAGGCATCTCACCGTACTTGGCAGCGACCACAAACTGGTGCTAGCGCAGACCATTCAGGATGCCGGTCAACTTTGGAAGATAGAGGACCTGCCGATGGAGGAGGGCCCCGGTCGTTTCAAAGGCTTATCTTACGTTCGCTTTACCAACCGCTTGGTGAAGGACAAATCTCTTGATATCAGCGGAAAGGGTCTCCCATTTCGTTTGGCACTAACGAAGACGATAAAAGACAAGACGTTAAAGCACGAAACACTTGCTTTCCCCCTGATATTGGGGCAGTCGTGGGCGGTGGTGCCAAGCATAATGGCAGGTGAAAATGGCCTGTTCCATTTGGTAAATATCGAAGGAATCTCTCTTCATGCCACCAGACATGAGGACGTCGACCAGAGACTAATCGTGAGCTTGTTTTCTGGAACCAATACCAAACCCTACGCTTGGGTGCTTTCGAAGACTGATGTCCCGATCGACGAGGAATTCGAGCTAACCAGCACGGCTTTCAAGGAAGGTGAGAGAATCCCAGTCAAATATACTGGCGAGGGCGCAGATGTCTCGCCCCCGCTGGCTTGGAAAGGCGCGCCCGCCGGGACCAAGTCGTTCATGATCATCTGCACTGATCCTGACGCACCCGACCCCAAAAATCCAGATCCAAATCCTTTTGTTCATTGGACCATCTTGAACATTCCGGGCAGCACAACGAATCTTCCGGAGGGCTTGCCCCGCATGGAAAAATTGACGACTCCCGCTGGGGCTATACAAGGTCCAAATGGCTTCAATGAAACAGGATATGGCGGACCCATGCCGCCCAAGGGCAGCGGAAGGCACCGCTACTTCTTTACGATTTTCGCAATGGATCGGGTACACGTCATAGACCCTAATCTCACATCACAAGAATTTCTAAAAATCTTGGAAAGCAGCGTTTTGGCTAAGGCAGAACTAATGGGCACCTACGAGGTGCCTGCTGCGAGCTCTGTGACGGTCGCCACTCCATTTCGTGCCGTCCTGGATGAGATCCTCCGACTCTCCAATATCGAGCGAGTGAACCTAGGGGTGCCTGCCTTAAAGATGGATACGCGTCTTGAAAGTGCGGCTACCGCTCACTCGGAGGAGATGGCAAGACTCGCTTTTTTCAGCCACATCTCTCCCACCCCGGGTAGAGAGACTCCCGAGCAGCGGATTCTCCAAGCCGGTGCTGTGGCCCGTGCCACGGCAGAGAACATCGCCAGCTTCACTGGTTATCCCGAAGCCACTCTTGCTCAAGAAGCTGTCAAAGGATGGATGGACAGCCCCGGTCACCGCCAAAACCTCCTCAACCCCGATTACACTCATATCGGCATAGGAGTCTCACTGAAGGGGAATCAGTACTATTTGACTCAGAAGTTTTGCGCTTACTAAAGAAGCTCTCACCAGATTGTGGGAGCTTAGCAAGAGTGAGGCCGCGTACAGCAGGCTCGTTCGCTTGTTGGGTCATCTACAGCATTCCGGCCGATACAAAAGTTCTGCCGGAATGCGGGCCTCGCTAATAAAAACCGTCCCTTGTTAAAGGGGCTTAAAGAGGTCTCAATGACTTTGATGGGACAGGATAGGCATGGACCCATGCTTGCCAAGGGCAGCGGAAAGCATCGCTATTTCTTTAGGATTTAAGCTTTAGGCCGTGTCCTCGACATAAACCTTAGATTTGCCACAAAAGCGGGCATCAATGCCCAGGGAGGCATCCAATAGTTGGATCCTCTCTTGTTCAATAGAAGCAATCATCCACGGATTTCTGCCACACTTTGCGCGGGGTAAGGGGCACCACGCCGACGAAAGCTGTCGGAAGTGCTGATTTGCCATTTTAAGTGGTGAATCATGAAGCAATTGCGACTCTTCCTGTTCGTTCTCAGCCTCTTTCTGCTGGTCGTGCCTGTTCACGCACAGATTGTTGATACAAAGTTTTATTACCGCCTGACCAGCGGCTTGAAGGATGGCTCGACGGATAACTGGGTTCTCGACCTATGGGAAGATGAAGAGGGCATCAAACCGGCCAAGCGCAATCCTTCTGAAGCAGTCAGGCCACTTTGGAGGTTCGTGGACTTGGGAAACGGCTTCTTCCGTGTGATCCACGTCTCGCAGCCACACTTGTCTCTGGAGGTCTTCCAACACAAGGAAATCGCCAACTACCAGTTTATGGCGCTGCGCCCGACTGCGGATCGCACAGCCCAGCAATGGAAGCTGTCTCCCAATGCAGGCGGCATCCGCCTGACCAATCGCTGGAAGGCGGACCAGTCTATTGAGGACGACGAAATGGGGACGAAGCTAGGTAACACTAGAAACGCCTCAGGCCAGGTGTGGATGCTTAACAAGACTGACGTCAAGGTCGAGCCTGCTCAGGCAGAGGACGTTCGCATGTTCGGGCCCGTTACCGCAGAGTATGGTGATGCAGATAAAATTGATAAAAACTTCTATTACCGTCTGCAGAGCTCCACGGCCCACTCGAATGACCATGGGTTTCTCACCGTACTTGAAGGCTGGCTGCAGCCGGGACTAGCGCAGACCCTTGAGTCTCCTGGTCAACTTTGGAGGATTGAGGAAATGGAAAGCCCATATTTCCGTCTGACCAACGGCTTGCAGAAGGACAAGTCTCTTAGCATCAACAAGTCCGACGGACGTTTGGTACTAAACAAGACTGAGTTGAGCCAGACACAGCGTTGGGTTCCTTTTATTATTCAAACAGGCGCCGGACGAGAGGACACCTTCGTTTTGGTCAATGGCGGGGGCGGGAGGCTGGAAGCCACTAAAGACGAGGACGCCGACAAGAGACTAAGAATAACCAAGACTGAGAGAGGCGAAAGCACAATATGGATGCTTATCAAGACTGAAATCCCAGTCAAGGTGGAATTCGAGCTGACAAGCACGTCTTTCGTGAACGGTGCGGAAATCCCGGTTAAGTATACGGGCGAAAACGGCATCTCGCCCCCGCTGGCTTGGAAAGGCGCGCCCGCCGGTACCAAGTCGTTCATGATCATCTGCACCGATCCTGACGCACCCAGCCCTGCAAAGCCAGATCCCAATCCTTTTGTTCACTGGTTCATCTTGAACATTCCGGCCGATACAAAATCTTTGCTGCCCAACGTGCCCGGCGAAACAAACCTGGCCGTTCCCGCGGGGGCTGTACAACTTCTTAATGGCTTCGAAGAAACAGGATATGGCGGACCCATGCCCCCCAAGGGCAGCGGAAGGCACCGCTACTTCTTTACGATTTTCGCAATGGACCGGGTACACGTCATAGACCCTAAGCTCACCATTGAAGAATTTACAAAGACCTTGTCGAGCAGCGTTCTGGGTAGGGCAGAACTGATGGGGACCTACGAGATCCGTGCCTCATCAATCCAAGAAAGTCGCCTCTTATGGCAAAACGGTCTGGCCTCTTTCAGCAAGTCAGAACTCCCGGCGAGTACTAGGGTGTTTCATGCCTTTCCTGCCTCAACCCTGCCAGGGTTGAGGCTTTCCAAATCTCGCTTGATGCCATTCCAACTTAAGACTGCTGGCCTCTAAGAACCACGAAGTGTCGGGCAGGTGTTTTTCTGCCTCAGCCTCTGACCGTCCGTTTGCCAGCGGTGCCTTGTCTCAAAAGTGTGAAGCTTGGTCGGACGACTGCGGCTGGCTGGGCAAGGCTGCCAAGAGGTTCAGACGTTTAGGTTCTCCATTTTTTTGCCACGTCGAAGTTATTCGACAGCCACCCTGAGACACTCTTAGCAGAGCGGAGAGCCTTGACGAAATTGATGACTTGAACCGGTAATCTTTAGCCTTGGATGCCGAAGCCCCCAGAAGTAAAGGAATGGAGGCAAGCTCTCCTCACATGAACCGCCCGATCTCATTCGATTCCCTGCAAGATGACCCTGCGGGGTTTTGCAGCTGGTGTCCACACTATGGCTGAGACCTTTCTTCTCTGCACGAAACGATAAATCCATGACCCGACGAGAATTTGTCCAATTCCTCTCTCTTCTTCTGCTGCCAGTGCCTTCCCATCTCATTCGGAAAGAAGGCAAATCTGTGATCGTCATCGGAGCTGGCTTAGCTGGCTTGGCGGCAGCGCAGAGGCTCAAACAAGCTGGCTGCAGGGTCACGGTTTTAGAGGCCCGAGATCGAATTGGTGGACGAATTCACACCAGCACCAAGTGGCCCGAACTTCCGCTTGATCTCGGAGCAACTTGGATTCATGGCGTTAAGGGGAATCCAATCACCAAAATTGCGGATGAAATCAGGGCAAAACGACTTGCGACCAGCTACGAGTCTGCTGTTCTCTTTGGAAGCAAGGGGGCGGAACTCGATACTCGAGAAGAAGCTCTGCTTGAGCGTCTTCGCAGGCAGCTCGATCAAGCCATCAAACGCGCTCAAGATTCCGATCCGGATCGCTCACTTCGTGCGGCAGTCCAGTCACTTTTGACAAACGCTGATCCCCAAGTCAAATCTTATGTTGAGTTTCTTCTGAACAGTCAGTTTGAGCAGGAATATGGGGGTGCCACTGAGTCTATGTCGGCACATTGGTTTGACAGCAGGAAGGAGTTTGACGGTGGAGACGTGCTGTTTGCCGATGGGTTCCAGGTGATTACTAACCATTTGGCGAAAAATCTAACCATCCGGTTAGGTCAAGCTGTGAATGGTATTGATTCACGCGGCGATGAGGTTACGGTGCGAACAAGCAAGGGTGAGTTCAGTGCTGACCAGGTCCTTATCACCCTGCCCCTTGGAGTTCTGCAATCAGGATCTGTAAAGTTTCTGCCCGCTCTTCCTGATGCCAAGCAGAAGGCGATTCAGAAGCTGAAAATGGGTGTCCTGAACAAATGCTATCTCAAGTTTGAAAAGGCGTTTTGGCCCGATGATGTCGACTGGCTCGAGATGATTCCAACCCAGCCCGGCCACTGGGTGGAGTGGGTGAGCTTTGTAAAATCCGCGAAGCAGCCTATCCTTCTCGGGTTCAATGCCGCCAAACGAGGTCGGGAGATTGAATCGATGACAGACCAGCAGATCGTTGAGGACGCCATGAAGGCTCTGCGGCGAGTGTTTGGGAAAACCATCCCCAACCCCGTTGATTCACTTATCACCCGGTGGGCCAGCGACCCCTTCTCTCGTGGATCATACAGCTTCAATGCATTGGGTTCTACACCTAAAGATCGTGACACTCTAGCCGAGCCTGTTTCGAATCGCATCTTCTTTGCTGGAGAGGCAAGCAGTAAAGACTACTTCGGAACGGCTCATGGCGCGGTTCTATCTGGAATCAGAGCTGCCGACGAAATTTTGTCTTAGCTTCCTGCTGGCAAAACAAAAGGGGCGCCTAGCGACTAGCTTTGCTCTGATCGCCCCCGCAAGCTGACCCGAGTAGACTGGCGCACCAGCTCATGTTCGGAGTCCTTCTGATCGCCACTGCCGCAGTTACGGCCAGCTCCACGAAGCCCCAATTGGATGTTGATTGGGCTGTGGTCGGGGGAGATGCGGGCGGGGCAAGGTTCTCGAACCTGAACCAGATCAACACTTCAAACGTGGGTAGGCTTAAGCGGGCGTGGGTTTTTAACACAGGCGACGCGAAGCCAGATGTTCCGATTCAGTGCACGCCCATTGTCGTGGAAGGCACCCTGTACTTGGTCACTTCGGGCCACAGAGTAGTGGCTTTGAACCCGGCATCTGGCGAAAGAAAGTGGACCTTTGATTCGGCAAACAATGACGCCAAGAGCGGCCATTCTCGATCATGCCGGGGAGTAGCTTTTTGGAGCGACGGAAAGCCTAGCGGTGAAAGAAGGCTTCTTTACGGCACACCTGACGGTCGAATTTTGTGTCTGGACGCGCGGACTGGAAAGCTGCATCCTTCCTTCAATACAGTAGACCTCCGCGCCGAACTGGGTGTGGCTTCATCGGTCTATGTCGGGGTTTCTGCCGCGCCCACGGTGCATCGCGACCTGGTTCTGGTCGGAATTGCGACGGGCGAAGATGCCAATTCTGCGCCGGGGACGATCATGGCTTTCTCGGTTCGCACCGGCAGAAAGGTCTGGAGTTTTGATGTCCTCCCCCGATTACTCAACCCACAAATGAAGCCCTTCGTCGGCGCAGCAGGGGCATGGAGCGGATACGTTTCTGACACCAAGCGAAACATCATTTTCGCCGCCACGGGTTCGGCCGCGCCAGATTTTGATGGCACAGGTCGGCTGGGAGACAACCTTTACGCCAACTGTGTTTTAGCTTTGGATGGAACGACAGGGAAGAAGCTTTGGCACTTTCAGACAGTCCGGCACGATTTGTGGGACCACGATAATGCCTCCACGCCCGTTCTCTGCAAAGTCAAAAGAGGCTCGGCTTCTAAAGATGCCGTGGCGGTTGTGACGAAAACAGGCTTTTGTTTTGTTCTGGATAGGCAGACAGGCAGACCCCTTTTCGACGTGCGAGAAGCGGCGGCTCAGCCCTCGACTCTTGCCGGAGAAGTGGCAGCAAAAACTCAGCCAGAACCAGTTCTGCCCCCGGCGATCTCTCGCCGGACATTTGAGGCTTCTGAAGTCACAGATATCTCACCACAAGCCCGCGAGGCAGTGATGAAAAAACTCCAGGATTTAAGCTTCGGCGGCGCTTATCTGCCTCCGAATCAAACGGGCACGGTGGTTCTTCCTGGCTATCTTGGGGGGGCTCCTTGGTCAGGAGCTTCTTTCGATCCCCGCACCAACACCCTTTTCGTCAACACAAACGATGTCCCGGCGATCATGTCGAATCCCGCCAACTATCGCTTTCTTACTGACCACGAAGGCTATCCCGGAATCAAGCCGCCTTGGGGTTCTTTAACCGCTATCGACCTGAACACTGGCCGCTTTCGTTGGCGAAAAACCTTGGGCGAATATAAAGAGCTGACTCAGCGCGGACTTCCTCCAACCGGGACGCCAAACTTGGGCGGCACCCTGGCCACCCGTGGAAACTTGGTCTTCGTGGGGGCTACCTGCGATCAAACCTTCCGCGCCTTCGATAGCCGCACCGGAAAGATCCTGCTGCAGCATCCTCTGCCGGCTTCTGCCTTCGCGGCTCCTTCCACCTATTCTGTGGGTGGCCGGCAGTACATCGTCATCGCGGCAAGCGGGGGTGGGCTCGCCAAGTCCTTCGGGTTCGATCGCGGCCCCATGTCAGATTCTTTTATTTGTCTCACTCTGCCTTGAGGAGGATTGGGTGGAAGGCTTCTTCACTTTGGACTGGTAAGGGGGTTAGGAAGAGACACCCTACCGGGGTTAAGCCATGATGAGTTAGATAAACTGCGCGAAACTTATGATCCACGAACAGGACTCAGGGCACGAGAAGATCGTCCTGCTTACGATCAACCTCAGTCACGAGTTTATCACTCCCTTGGATCATCTGCTGGTTTCTCGGATCTCGAGCAAAATCAAGAAGCTGGGCATAGGTGAAGTCGAATGCACTGGATCTGGCGGAGGTGCAATTGATTTGGAGATTAGTGTCAATCCCACTATCGACGCCCGCCAGCATTTATCAGATATGATGACTCGGCACTTTCCCAAGGTCAGTTATGAAATCGATGATTCGGATTTGACTGAGTGATGATTTCTTAGACAATTGAAAAGCAGTGGACCACAATGTCACCAGGCGGAAGGTTTCAGGCCCAAGTTCGTTCTGCTCAAACCCGCTCTTTATGCCTCAACCCTGGTAGGGTTGAGGCTGACTAGGCACAGGCATCAACGACATCGGGTTAAGCCTGAAGCGATTGAAGAACAAAAGGTTTGAGGCTCGGTTCGTCCTCGCTGGTGCGACGTGATTGGTCCTCAACGGCCGCGGCCATCGTGATCGGAGCGCGGAATTGACAAGCCTCAACCCTACGAGGGTTGAGGCAGAAAAGCAACTCAAATTGAACCGCAGATTGACGCAATGTGGGCGCTATTCGTCTATACTCAAAAGCCGGAGGAGCTTTAGTGAAGTATTTTCCACCTACAGAAAGAGCTGAACATTTCAATTGCATCCACTGTGGTGTGTATGCTATGCAACTATGGCAAAAATTAACTTATACAGATGGTAGGATTTACCACTTTTCGCCGATCAGCTGCAGCAGATGCGTGCATTGTAGCGAATGGAGCTACTGGTACGAATCCCGAATGATCATTCCTGCGGAAGCTCCGGTAGCTCCTCCTCACCCAGACATGCCCTCGTCTATCCTCGAAGAGTATCAAGAGGCCAGGAGCATTTTTGCCAGGTCCCCGCGCGCAGCGGTAGCTCTCTTGCGACTAGCTATCCAGAAGCTCATGCCCGAACTGGGGGAGAGCGGTGACAATATCAATAAGGATATAAAATCTCTTGTCGCTAAGGGATTGCCTGTACAAGTTCAGCAGGCGTTTGATTTCTGTCGCGTGGTGGGGAACAATGCTGTACATCCAGGAGAAATTAACCTTAACGACACTCCGGAGATGGGCCAGCATCTCTTCGAAATGATAAACTTCATCATCGAAGACCGCATCACGCGCCCTAAGCAGATTTCTGAGCTGTACGCAAAACTGCCTGAACCGGCGCGTGAGGCTATCGAAAAAAGAGATACTTAGCGAATGGCGCAAGATTTCAGGCTCTTTGTTGCTAGTTAAATCCGTCATCTAAACGACACGACACAAGGATGCAAAAACATTCCAAGACCAATTACTTGTGATGCTACTTACTAAGTACAATTGCATAAAGGCTTGCAACTTCAAAAACAAATAACTAATAAGGCAACCAGCTTTGGTCTGGGTTTTTGTCAATCGAAGCACCTTGATACACTAGACTAAGATCGTGCCCCTCGACTAGAATTTATCGATCAACGATAGACTATTCATTAGAGTCTCTGAAAGAAGATGGAGGGGAATATCTGATGAGTTAGGGATCGGATTTGTAAAGAACAACTAGGTATTCTTGAAAACTTTTATTCCATTTCAATGGTTTGTTTCAGGCTTAGGCAAATCTCGTTTGTCCGTTACTGTCAATAAACTCTTTTTGTTGTCGTGTCAAGTCCCTGTCAATATCGGTGCTCCAAGAATCTTTTCCGAGATCTGGGCGCTCATTAACTGGAGTGTCATTTACAGGAGATTCTGACTCATTGGCAATCTCCTTCAGTCTGACCCCAAAATCCGAGGCTGGTCCTCCGAGGTGCAGACGTGTCCATTCGCTTCCTCTCACCTCAACTCCGGATTCGCTGAGTCGCGCTTTACCTTTGATCGCTCTGGAAGGCGAACTTGCAGCTCCTACCGAATAAGCTGCTACGAGACCAGAAATGGGAACTGGCCCATTTTGAGGTGCACCTATGGTTGAGCCCAGACCCTCAGAAACAATAACTCGAGAAAATTTTCCGCTTTTGAGATTGTAATCCATGGCATATACAGTGAACGACTGACCTTCAGGAATTCGAGAGCCAATGTAGTGCTTAATGTCCGTTAAAGCCAAGTCTCTCGCGAACAGTCTGAGATCATTGAGTTTGCTAAAATATTCAAAGCTTGCCGTAATAAAATTGTCACCCTTGGGCACTACTTTGTTCATCGGCATAACTGGCCGAAGTTCAACAGTAGAGGTACCTTCAATCAAGTCAAAACTTCTCCATTGGCAAGATTTGACAACACTTTGTGACTCTTTTCATTTTTTCCAGATATTCAAATTCTAACCGATCAATGAACAAAAGCTAAAGAGTTTTTCTGAGAGCTACTCCTCTTAAATGGAGAACGAGGCCTTGGCTGAGCAACTGCTGCGTCAGCGCTGTTTGGGTGTTTGGAATGGCTCCTTTCTCATTATAGTAGCTCCCGTCTAAAGCAATCTTCCATCTACCATTGGCAGGGTCGCAGTTTGTCAGGCCCTCAAAAGTCATCCATTGTAGGCCCAGTGGATTGTGATCGCCCATGGGAATGTCTAAATCAATTGCTTCGCATTTATAACCATGCTCGTCGAACCCTTCAACGGATCCGCTCTCTAGGTTAATCCTCGGCACGCGTTGTCCGGGAAGATCCACGACTCCTTTTAGAACTTGAATACCCTCCATACTTGGTGCATGATCGTGATCATGTGTAGTTATAGCGAACTCTCGCAATCTGACGCAGATGTGCTTTGAGAAGATCTCTTCAAGGCTGAATTCGATAATTGCGTCCTTGAGTATCATCTCCTTGTTGCGATAAAATTTTGCTCTGGGCAGGTGTGATTGATTATAGCCATGATGACTTATGCCAAAAATTTCCACTGAAACGCAGAAGGGCACTTCCTTGGAGTGAATGAAATCAACGGTTCTCATTACGGATGTGATCCACCCGAAGAGTTCATAGATATACTCCTGGCCATCAGCCAATCTGCTTGGAAAGCGTGGTAGTCGCCCTTTGCCATTCGCACCAGGGGCTTGAGCTAAAATTTCCATTTTTGCCCAAATGTCATCGCTTACCGAATTGGCAGTTTCCTCAAAAATTGAGACACAACCGATATAAGCCGCGAGAGACTTCAAGTAGGCCTCTTCGAAATCACGTATTAGGATCGCTCGCAGAGTATTATATCTCTGTGAATAGTTGAAGCCACTTCCAGTAACTGACATTTGCTGGAGAAGTATTTGCTGAACCTTAATTTCTTTTTCGAAGATCTCCTGATGCAGAACCTTCTTAACTTCACTTCTGTTGGCCTCATCTCCGTATAGGTTCGCCTGTGACACAAGCTCTTCTGAACGTAATTTTGATTCAGAGCCATATCGCGAAACCATCTCTTTTAATGCGTTAGAATGTTGCGAAATGCTGTCGTGTCTATCGTCGATCTCTGCAAGCTTAAAATGCATCTTAGCGCGCTCCAGCGCCATTTGTGAGCCGAGGGCGGCCGACAGGGCATTAATCTCAAGTTGGTGTAGTTCATCAACTTGTGCAACAACCCTAGAAATCAATGCACTTGCATCACGCAAAAGCCCTGTGTAGTTGCGCATGTTGTAGAGCTTTGCGGCAGTTTCGATCGGACGTTGATGCTTCTGGAGAACCTCAGTAATGTCTTGCTGCACCGGAACAAGAAATTTTTGGTATTGGGCTAGCCAGGGATTTGTGTCGCTTGCATAGCGTTTCAAGCTGATCAAGTCTCCCTCTGCCTGAATACGGTCTAGCTCCTGACTGTCGAAATTTACTGGCATACGGCATTGATACCCGATTTGGACTAGAAGCCAATAAAACTACAACATATTATTCTAGGCTTTTTTTGACGGGACCCAATTCAGCAACTTGGCTTTGGACTGACGGACATGCCTATCTCTCATTTGAAGGTTACTCCTGAAGCGTTTATAACTGAGGTATTTCTTTGATGATTTCTTGTTGAAAGAGCGGAGTTCATCGCTAGTAGCAAAGTGTCTAATGAACTAGTTTGTCACCGATCATTTGATCTAGCCTGTACGATCCTCAGGTGACGTCATTCCATAAAGGACTTTTTTTGACGTCCCTCATGGCCAAACCATCGGCCACCAACAAATCCAACCAAACCAAACCGGAAGCATCCCCCAGGCAGGTAAATTGCCGGGATGTCCGAACTGTCTCGCCGTGATTTTCTGAAACACTCCGCTGTCGGGCTGGCCTGCACCGTGCTACCTTTGGACACCATGGAAAATCAGAACCCAATTCTCGGCTCAGGAGAGCACCGCTACGAATGCATTCACGATTGGATCAAGGCGCCAAGGTGGATTAAGTTCGGAGACACCCACGGAGTCGCGCAGGATGCGGCGGGCAACATCTACATCGCCCACACAGTCGGGGAGGGCAGTGCATCTAACAACACGATCTGCGTTTACAACTCTGACGGCAAGTTTCTTGACAGTTGGGGAGAGCAGTTTGTCGGGGGCGCCCACGGGCTCGATATCCGCAAAGAAGGCGACACAGAGTTTATCTACCACTGCGATGTAAACCACCGAAAGGTGATTAAGACCCGGCTTGATGGCACGGTTGAGTGGGAGATTTCTGACGTTAAGGCATCGGGCAAGTACAGCGGCGGAGAAAACTTTGTCCCGACCAATGTTGCCTTTCACCCCAACGGAGACTTTTTTATCGGCGACGGTTACGGCTCATCGTGGATTCATCGGTTTGACAGCAAGGGCAACTACAAATCCACCTTTGGCGGCCGCGGGGCAGAAAAGGGGCAGGTCAATTCTCCTCACGGATTGTGGCTTGACGACCGAGGCAGCGAACCCATGCTGGTTGTCGCCGACCGCAGCAACCGTCGGCTTCAGTACTTTAATCTTGATGGCCAGCACGTTAAGTTCGTGACCGATGGAATCCGCCTTCCATGCCACTTTTCAATTCAAAAGGGAGTGATGCTGATTCCGGATCTGGAAAGCACCGTAACTCTGCTTGACCCGGATAACAAGGTCATTGCTCATCTGGGCGATGGTCACCCCACCAATCTGCGCGGAAAACCTGCCAGCGATTTTATTTCGGGCAAGTTTATTCATCCTCACGATGCCATGTTCTTAGCGAACGGAGACATTTTGGTGGCCGAATGGGTTCCGCAGGGGCGAGTTACCTTGTTACGAAAACTCACTTCTTAAAGTAAGATGGGGGTGGATTGCGATGAAGCCTTCTACTTGGTTGCTTTTGTGTTTGGGCCTCGGCACTTTGGGTCTCAGCTGGGCTCTGCCCTCTGAAAACGAGGCCGCGGCCAGATCGCGGCCTCAGAGTGAGGCGGGTTCAAAAACGCCAAGTCCGGCAAAACAAGCTGGCAAAGCAGCCCCGCAGCAGGCGGTGGAGATGGTCAGCTTTAATCGCGACATCCGCCCGATTCTCAGCGAAAACTGCTTTGCCTGCCATGGTCCGGCGGCGAAAGAAGCCAAGGCCGGTCTGCGATTAGATGATTTTGCCAGCGCGACCAAAGAGCGCGGCGGCTACAGAGTCATCACCCCCGGCAGTCCAGAAAAGTCATCGATCTTCAGCCGGCTAGTCCATGCCGATTCTGGGATGCTTATGCCTCCCCCAGATTCAGGCAAAAAGGTCACGCCAGAACAGATCGAGAAGCTGAAGGCGTGGATTAAGCAGGGGGCAAAGTACGAGATTCATTGGGCGTTTATTGCGCCTAAAATGCCCCAGGTTCCGACACCCAAAAATGCAGGCTGGGCGAAGAACGATATCGACCGCTTTGTTCTGGCCGAGCTGGAGCGCAAAAACCTTGCCCCGGAATCGCCAGCTACTAAGGCACAGCTTTTAAGAAGGGCGAGTCTTACCCTTACCGGCCTTCAGCCGACCCTGTTTGAGCTGAATCAGTTCTTTAACGATAAGAGCCCTCAAGCTTACGAGAATGCGGTTGACCGACTGCTGGCGAGCCCAAGGTATGGAGAGCACCAGGCCAGATTCTGGCTGGATGCCGTGAGGTACGGAGACACCCACGGTCTTCATCTTGATAACGAACGAGCCATTTATCCTTACCGAGATTGGGTTGTTCGGGCGATGAACGAAGATCTGCCCTACGACAAGTTCACCCTTTGGCAGCTGGCGGGTGATCTGCTTCCAAACCCGACTACGCAGATGAAGATTGCGACGGGCTACATCAGGATGAACCCAACGACCAGCGAGGGGGGAGCCATTGAGGAAGAGTTTCTGGCCAAGAACACCTTCGACCGGGTCGATACAACTTCGACAGTCTTTTTAGGGCTCACTGTGGCCTGCGCCCGCTGCCACGATCACAAATACGACCCCATTTCTCACGAAGACTATTTCCGGATGTACGCGTTTTTTAACTCGACAAAGGAAAACCCCTTTGATGGAAACCTTTTGGTGCCGGGTCCGGCGATGAAGGCCCCTCATCCTTCTGAAGAAAGGGCCCTTAAGACTCGTCTTGCCGGGTTGAGTAAGCTGAGCGCGCAGGTAGAAGATGCGACTGCCATGAGCTGGCTGAAGGAGAACACGCTTGTCGTTCCAGAATTCGGCAAGTGGGAGTTTTCTGAAGCCTTTAAAGCTGAAAATTTTGACAAGGCCTTCGAAACAGAATTCGAAGTCAAAAAATGGACTCCAGGCGATCTGACATTTAACGCGATCAAGCAGTTTGTCAACGCAGAAAACGCCGCCGGATACGCCCGAACCACTATCAAGAGCAAAGCCGCTGGCGAGTTTCCTTTAAGAGTCGGCACAGACGACGCGGTCAAGGTCTTTCTGAACGGGGTCGAGATTCATTCAAACAAGGTTTTTCGCGGCGCTGAACAGCAGACCGATATCGTCAATCTGCCGCTTAAAGAAGGCGACAACGCGCTGGTGATCAAGGTGGTCAACGGCGGGGGACCAGACGGATTAAAGGTCGGCTTTGGCACCAACTTCCAAGCCAAGGTTCAAGAACTCTCCGCCAAGTCAGGCCAGCCAACATTCAGCAAGGAAGCCAAAGATCTTTTCCTCGAATTCGGACCAGAAACTTCTTTGTCAAAGCAGTACAGAAGGGAACTGGCGGAGTACCGAAAGCTGAATGACTCCATCCCTTTCACCCTTGTTGCTGAAGAAATGGAAAAGCCGCGTCCGGCTCATATTCTGCGACGCGGCGAGTACAACCTTCCCGAAAGAAAGGTCACGCGAGGAGTCCCTAAGGTTCTTGGAACCCTGCCGAAATCAGCTCCGGCTAACCGCCTTGGCTTTGCTCAGTGGCTGACCGATGACCGACACCCTCTTTTCTCCCGCGTGCTGGTTAATCGTCTTTGGCAGCAGCACTTCGGCCACGGTTTGGTTAAAACTCCCGAGGATTTTGGCAACCAAGGTGAATGGCCTTCGAATCCGGAACTGCTCGACTACCTTGCTGTTACTTTCAGAGAGCAGGGTTACAGTGTAAAAAAGATGCACCGTCTTTTAGTGACGAGTGCGGCTTTCCGACAGAGCTCTAAGCTCACGGTGCAGAAGCGCACAATTGATCCTGAGAACCGACTGATCTCGCGTGGGCCAAGGTTCCGCCTCGATGCCGAGGTTCTGCGAGACCAAGCCCTTAACGCTTCCGGACTTCTGGTTCTGAAGAGTGGAGGTCGTGGTTTCCGGCCCTACCAGCCTGCCGGGCTTTGGGAGGAAGTGGCCTTCACCGACAGTACAACGGCCCGCTATACAATGGATACGACGTCTGAAATCTACAGACGAACCCTGTATCTCTTCTGGAAGCGAACCAGCCCCCACCCAGTGATGGCAGCTTTCGATGCGCCGTCACGAGAGGCTTGTGTTGTCAAGCGAAGCCGAACCAACACGCCTCTTCAGGCCCTGGTGACCCTAAACGAACCCGCTTTCTTAGAGGCTGCCCGGATGCTGGGCGAGCGGCTTCTTAGAGAGCCAGGCACAACAGAACAGCGCATTCAACGGGCCTTCAAACTCACTCTTGCTCGCTCGCCCTCGGCGCAGGAACTCGACGTGCTGACGAAGGCTTACTATCGCTACTTTGAGCATTACAAGGGTCTGCCAGAAGATGCCAAGGCTTTGATCAAAGTAGGCATCGCTCCGCAGAACCCTAAACTAACCCCTGTTGAACTTGCGAGCTGGACTCTTGTGGCCAGCACCATTTTCAATCTCGACGAATTCTTGTCCCAAAACTAGGCTGCCATGGATCCAATCCGCGAACACGAGCTCCTTCTCACCCGCCGCCACTTTTTTGGCCGCACTGCCTTGGGTGTAGGCACACTCGCTCTCAACTCACTTTTGAGCGGTTCTTTGGGCAATGGATTCATGGGGGCCCTTGCGGGCCTTGGTGAAGAGAATTCGCCTAACAAGGCAAGGGCGGGTCTGCCTAACTTCCCCAATTTTGCCCCTAAGGCTAAGCGGGTCATCGTTCTCTTTATGAACGGCGGGCCGAGTCAGCTTGATTTGTTTGACTACAAGCCTAAGCTGAAGGATGAGTACGACAAGGATCTGCCTAACGAGATTCGCAATGGTCAGCGCCTGACAACAATGTCCAGCGGGCAGGCGCGGTTCCCCATTGCGCCAAGCAACTACAAGTTTGAGAAGTATAAGAACAACGAAGATGGCTGCTGGGTAAGCGAGCTGCTGCCCCACACTGCCAGCGTTGTTCCCGAGCTCTGTGTTGTTAAATCTATGTGGACTGAGGCGATCAACCACGATCCCGCCGTCACCTACATTCAGACCGGTAGCCAGCTGCCGGGCCGCCCGAGCCTTGGCGCGTGGATGAGCTACGGCTTGGGAAGCATGAACGAGAACCTGCCTACCTATGTCGTGCTTCACTCTAAGGTGAGCTCGGGCAAGGTGGACCAAGCTCTTTTCTCTCGTCTTTGGGGCACAGGGTTCCTGCCCAGCGAGCACCAAGGGGTCAGTCTCCGCTCAAGTGGTGACCCTGTTCTGTATCTCAACGATCCCCACGGACTTCAGAAGCAGTCGCGTCGCGAGATGCTCGACGATATTGCGAAGCTGAATGAAATGCAGCTTCAAGAGTTTGGCGACCCAGAAATCGCGGCTCGAATCAAGCAGTACGAAATGGCTTACCGGCTGCAGACCAGCGTTCCTGAACTGATGGATCTGGATGGCGAAACGGACGAGACCTTTGAGCTCTACGGAGCCGACAGCAAGGTCCCCGGAACCTTTGCGGCCAACTGCCTTCTTGCACGAAGATTAGCCGAGCGAGGCGTAAGATTCATCCAAGTCTTCCATCGAGGATGGGATCAGCACGGCAATCTCACCGGCGATCTTCCTTCTCAGTGCAAAGATGTCGACCAGGCTTCAGCAGCCCTCATCAAAGACCTTAAGCGAAAGGGAATGCTGGAAGACACTTTGGTCATCTGGGGTGGTGAGTTTGGCCGCACGGTCTATTGCCAAGGTCCTTTAACACGAGAGAACTACGGCCGAGACCATCATCCGCGCAGCTTCACCATGTGGATGGCAGGCGGCGGAGTCAAGCCAGGAATCACCTACGGACAGACCGACGACTACGGCTACAACCTGGTCGGACCAGATGGTGAGGTGCTCGAACCTTCGGTGGATTACCTTGTGCCGGGCACGGTCCATGTTCACGACCTTAACGCGACGATTCTGCACCTGATGGGCGTTGACCACACTAAGCTGACTTATCGTTTTCAGGGTCGAGACTTCCGTTTAACCGACGTTCATGGCCATGTTGTGCATGATCTTCTGAAGTGATCCTTTGTCTTGGCTTGAAGCTAGGGATTCATGAGAGCTGAATAAGATCAGGCTCAGCTGTGTCGCAACGTCAAGCAGCAGTCTTAAATGGCCACTCTCGCGTTAGCATTCCTTCTCATGAACAGTTCGGAGAATTCGGGAAAAGTAAGCCTTCTGAAATCTGATTTCATTTACGAGTCAGCGCCTTTTCCTTCCTGCCACGCCGCAACAATTGAGCAGGCACCTTCTGGAAAAATTCTGGCTGCTTGGTTTGGGGGAACGGCTGAAAGTAATCCTGATGTTGCCATCTATCTCTCAGAGCTGAAAGGGGATAAATGGACTCCTCCCAGGCAGATCGCGTTGGGTTATTCACCAAATGGTGAAAGAAGGGCCTGCTACAACCCTGTTCTTTTTCAGCCCAGTCAAGGGCCCTTGCTGCTCTTTTACAAAGTTGGAACTGGTCCCCAGACTTGGTGGGGAATGATGACCCGATCCTACGATGAAGGTTTAACTTGGGATGAACCGATGCGTCTTCCCGAAGGCATTTTTGGCCCAATCAAGAATCGTCCGATCGAGATTGGGGATGGAGCGATCATCTCACCTTCGAGCACTGAAGATAAAGGCTGGCGAGTGCATTTTGAACGTTCAAATGATTTCGGATCAACCTGGACCAAGGGCGAAGCGGTTAATGATGGCAGAGAGATCGGGGCGATTCAACCCTCAATTCTTCGACTTGACGGAACCAGATTAAGGGCCATAGGAAGAACTCAGCAGGGCAGGATTTTCAGTATTGATTCTGAGGACAACGGACGCAGTTGGGGAAAGATGAAGCTGCTTAATGTTCTCATTCCGAATTCAGGCTGTGATGCTGCGACGCTCAAAGATGGCAGGCATATGCTTATCTATAACAACTCACCAAATGGTCGAACGCCCTTGAGTGTGGCTGTTTCACCAGATGGTGAAAATTGGACCGATGCTGTCACATTGGAAAGTGAGGCAGGGGAATACTCTTACCCCTCTCTCATTCAGGCGAAAAATGGGCTGGTCCACATTGTCTACACCTGGAAAAGACAGCGCATCAAGCATGCTGTGCTCAAAGTCAACTAGTCCTGCCTGACTGTCTCTCCAAAGGCTGATCTATAGAACCCCCAGTTTTCATCGCCTAAGGCGTTGAGCACTCCCATTGGATCGTGACCAACATCAGGCAGCACTTTCCAAGTGTGAGGAATCCCGAGCTTTTCCAGGTGTGCATGAAAAATCTCGTTCGCGGGCAAGGTAGGGTCCTTGCTGCCAATCACGATTCTTATCACGGAGTCTTTCTTGATGGAGGCAGCATTTTCTTCCGCCAGCTTTAGTGGACTCAACGAATAGAAGTGGTCTTTATCGCCGCCGTAGACCCTGTCTAAGATTTCGCTGGCCCGTGCCCGTCCGGCGAGGGGGGCATCAAGAAGGTTCTTCTGCATCGGCCCTGCGCCGACAATCGATATCGTTCGGAATTTGTTGGGGTACTTAAGTCCAAAACGGGCCGCACCATATCCTCCCATGCTGAACCCATCCAGCAACCTTCCATTCCTCCTTGCTGTGGTGCGCAGACTGGAATCAATATGGGGCAGGAGCTCTTTTACGATAACGGTTTCCAAGGGGACGCTTCCGTCTTTCCAGTTCACGTACATACCGTTGGGCATCCCGTTTACAAAGACCACTAAGAAAGGTGGAGTCTTGTTGGCGGAAATTGCAGCGTCGAAGTGCCTGGCAACTTGCGCCACACCACTGACTCCTCCGCCAGAACCGTGAAGCCAGTAAAGGACCGGGAATCTCCGCGAAGGCTCTTTCTCATAGGCTTCCGGAGTGTAAAGGTGGTAGCTGACCTCAGTCTTTGCCGCTTTGCTGATAAAGGTGTGAAATGTGACGCCTTTCGCTTTAACTTCGCGGGTCACCCAAGCTGGCGGAACTTGCTGCCGAAACGGCTGGCGACCCTGTGCGATAAAATCCTCTCCTCCTTCTGCTCCCCGGAATGAAGCCCCGCAGGCCAGGGTCAAAGTGAGAAGGGGCATCATGTTTATGGTGAGACGAACCTCTTGATGAGAGGTTCATGGATAGCCAAAAGGAAAAAGGGAAACAAGTCGCCTCAAGGCGAGACAGGATCTGTGGCTGCCGAAGCAGAGTTCTGCACCCGCCGCAGACACTTAATCAGAAACCGCATGACTTCGCGGTAAGCCTCGGTGCCTATAAACAGAGGCTTGCTCCCTTCAAACTCCTGTAATCCTAGGCTGTCCGCGTAGCGTTCTTCACAGACTGACCTAGTGTGCTGGGTTTCTTTTCTCCATTCGTTAACCCAGTTCATCACCTGCCAGGCCTCGTGCCTTAGACCACCGACAACCAAGATCCCGCTGGCCCATTCCATGTTAATCTGGCCTTCGCGGCTGGAGCTGCGGGCATAGGTGAGTTTAAGCCCATCAATAGCATAAAGGATGCCTTGGTTCACTTCGTCAGTTCTGGCGTTGATGACTCCCAAAAGGCAGAGAAGACTGGGCATGACCCGTGAGAGGCTGAAGCGGAGTCTTTCACCGTAAACAAACTCTGCGTGATGCTTTGCTTTGCTTATCTCTCCAAAGGTGAGCTCGATAATGGCGTAGTTGAGTCGGCTGATGATTCCGTTCACCCTCATGGTGAAATCGGGGGATTCGGCATGCTTGGCCAGATACTCATCATAGATTTTGCAGGCTTCATCGACGCGGCCCAGATGCCAGAGGTAAGCAGCTTCGGTGTTAAGGCAGATCTCATAGCGAGATGTCTCACCCCCCTGCAGGGCAAGCTGTTGGGCAAGATGAATGGAAGAAATAGCCTCGTCCCACTGCCTCAGCTGAAAGAGGCTGAAAGAGTAGTGCATTCGAATCATCGAGGCTCGAATGGGTGTCAGTTCACACGGAAAGAGGGCTCGGCAGACTTCAAAAACACCCTCGTTGTCATAGAGACTGGCATAGACAGAAAGGCGAGCCGCTTGAGCATCGATCCAAGTGGCGCTTCCATGTTCAAGGTGATTGATCGTCGCTTCTAAAATCTGCAGGTAAGCCGAGGGCACTGCCTGCATGTGAAGCTGGACTTCGGGCATGACGATCAGGGCAGCCAGTCCTTCAGAGTGGCGGTCAATCTGGTTGAGCAGAGCTCCACCTAACAGGCTGAAATGAGCAGTCTGGAAGGCTTGATTTTTCGGTCCGGATTCTTTAAGGGTGCGAGAGTACTTCTTGAGAGATTGAAAGACCGCATCTGATTCTTGAACCCCGGCTTCGGCGGCCGCAGCGCGCACCTTTCGCAGACCCTCCTCAACACTGCCTCGGGCTGAAAAGGCATCCAATAGGCGTTCACAGACTTGTGGATCCAGTTCGCCCCGCCGGCACATTAAATCCCAGACAAAATCAACGGCCTCCCATTCTTTGGTTTGAACCGCATGGTCCATCAGCCGACTTATGGCTGTGTGACAGGCTTGATCCCACTCTTTAAGGACCCCAGATGAATCAAGGTCAGAGAAGTCTCGCCAAGACACTTCCCGAATATCTTCTGCAAACCCTTTGAGAAGATGAAACTGATGGTTTGGGTCCACCTCGTCAAACACTTCCTGCAGCTCTGCCAGCTTCTCCTGCAGATCGAGCTGAAGCGTAACACCGCTGAGCTGGACGCTTCTGCGATCTGCAAAGAGGGCTGATCCAAAGAGTGCTTTAACGCGGTTGAGTGAAACACGAAGCCGATTGGCTGCGACCTCATCGGGTTCGCCGGGCCAAAGCTGCCGTGCCATTCCAGACCTGGTGGCGCTTTCTCCCTGCAGCAGCACAAGGTAGAGCAGAACTCGACCAAGTCCGCGAATGTTGATTGGCTGACCTTGCCCTTCCAGCCAAATTGAAGGATTTCGGTTTAATCTAACCTTGACCACTTTCGGGTGCGGGTTAGACATAGTGACCCGATTATGCCCAAATGTTACTGGTCAATCTGGTTTGTAATGAACTTGTAATGATTGGATCACCAGGATGGCCAGAAGTCTCCTACCCGGCTTCTGACCTACTAAAAATTCTTGGTGAATAGGGTCGCGGGGTGGTGCTGAATGCTGCCCCTGAGGTTGCTGCCGTGAATCGAGAACAGGTTATGCCCATTGCCTGAAGTTGAATTCGGAGTTTTAGAGGCCGGGATCCGGACCTTAATCCGTCTGCTCTTTTGCCTTCAGCCAGCCAAGTGAAGTCAGAAATGCATCAGCACGCTCAAGTGTTCTCGTCCGCCATGGTTCTCCATTAAAGAACCCATGCTCCTGACCGGGGTAGCCGATGAGCTGGCATTGATTTCCGGCACCTTTCATTTTTTCATCAAATGCCTTGGCGGTTTTGAAGGGCACCGTCGAATCAGATTCTCCGTGGAGGATGAGGGTGGGAGGCCCGCCAGCTTTGACATGGTGAGCGGGGGAGACTTTTGTGGGTTCTGCTCCCAAAAGGTTGGCGTTGAGTCGAGATCCCGCGCTGCCAAGATCCACACCTGGCAGAGGGGCGAGGACGAGAGCAGGATTAAAGAGGACCAAGGCATTGGGAACTGCGCTGACCTTTTTGTCTTCCGTTGAGTCGTCGAACTCGCTAATGAAGGCGGTCGAGGCCGCAAGGTGGCCTCCGGCAGAACCTCCTCCTGCTGCGATTCGGTTGGGGTCGATGCCCAGCCTTTTGGCATTAGCTCTCACCCAGCGAATGGCTGATCTGGCGTCTGACACACTGTCAGTCACCTTGGAGTTATCACGAGTTCTGATTCGATAATCAGCCGAAATCGCGACCATTCCGCGTGAGGCAAAGTAGCGAGCTTGCGGCTCGAACTGTCTGGGTGAACCAGTGCTCCAGCCTCCCCCGAAGAAAAACACGATTGCGGGCCTGGCCTTGCCAACTTCCGGCTTCGCATCGCTGAAGATGTAGAGGTTCAGCTTTGTCCGGCCGACAGTCTTGTAGACCTCGGCGGTTGAACCAGCAGGAGCCTGCCCAGCACCTTTCGATCCCGCACAGCCTGAAGCCGCCAGCACAGAGATCACGCAGAGAAGCTTTAGAGACTGGTTCATCATCTGACTGCGGCCTTGTAGAAGCCCCTCTCAACCATGTTGTTCGGATCAGTATCGATCGGCGTTGCATCTCGCCAGAGCCATCGCATCATCTCGGGCATAATCTGCCCGCCAAAGCTCTGGCCATGGCTGTTCATTCCCCAGGTGTAGTTCAAATCGTAGCCCTTTTTGGTCAAAGCCTCCTGCAGCCTAACGTTCTGCAGGTACCAATCCCAGCGGGGATCGTAGGTTCCGTTTCTCATGCCGCGATTGTCGTTTCTGCCATCGCAGAGAAAGACTCTGATAGGTTTTTTTCGGCTCTTCAAGACTTTCTCCGTATAGGTGTCGCCTCCACGGATGTTGGTAAAGCTGCCGATGATGCTAAGCACCTTTCTAAAGGAATTGGGTCGATCCCAGGCGACTTTGAAAGCTGCAATCGCGCCAGAACTTGCCCCTCCGATTCCCCTCATTTCAGGGTCTTTCGAGATGTTGTAGTCCTTCTCCAAGGCGGGAAGAAGCTCTTCTGTGATGACCCTTGAATACTTGTCGTCAGTGGCGTTGTACTCGACGCCACGGTTGGTAAAGCCGTCGCCCCAGCCTCTTTGGGGTGAAGGTTCATCCTGCTCGGGGGTTCGACCTGGGTTGATAAAGACCCCGATCATCACAGGAATTTCTCTGCGATAGATGAGGTTGTCCATCACGTTCTGCGCCCTTAGGCCGCCGTTTTCCTGTTTAAAAGCTTGGCCATCCTGAAAGACCATAAGGGCCGCTGCCTTTTTGGGGTCGTACTGGGCCGGAACGTAAACCCAGTAGGTGCGCTGAGTGCCGGGATAGACCTCGCTTTTGACCACAAAAGGGCCACGAATTTCGCCTTGGGGCACGCCTGGCTTGACCAAAGAATCTGGTCCCAATTGGTACTGGGCGTCGGGGTTCTCGGTTTTCGTGCCCTGGCCAATTGCGATTCCAGCCGCGAGGGCGGCCAGAATTCCGAGTGCAGAGGCGGCTTTGATTCTCACTCCAGAACGTTACCTTGGCCGGGAGTGATCACGAGATGAGGACAATCAAAATATAACTATCTGTCCTTTCAAACTTCGAACACTCACACTCAGGGGCTTTGCATTTTCTGGCCAAGCTGCATCATCTCATTGATCGTCTTCTCATCCATCCCGATCTTTTTTCCAAATATTTTAAAACGCTCCAAGGTGTTTGCGGCTTTAGTTTTATCACCTAATTTTTCGTAAAGCTTGCTAAGACTCCCGTAGGCTAAAAATGTCATCGGATCTTCAGTTTCGATCATCTCTTCAAGCCACCTAGCGATATGTCCTAACTCTGCATTGGTGATCCATTCAGCAGTGCTCAAGAGCCCGAGAGATATTGTTAAAGGAAAATATTCCTTGGAATTGATCAAGTCTTTCACTCTTTGCTGTGTTCCGACGGGATCCTCAATGTGATCAGCTAGGAACCGAAGGCAATCTGCGAACTGCTTCTGCGTGGGCCAGCCCTTCTCAATTCGATCTGCCTCAGACCGTAAAATTTTAGCATTCTTATCAGTGATTGCTTTTTCGGCTATCTTAGTATCAGGCTGTTTTGGCCTGTTCGCGAAGGCCTTGGCGTCGAACTTGCCAGCAACAATGTCTGGCAGCACAAGGTCAAGTTCAAGGGGGTGGCCGATGAAGGCAACCTTTTGATCTTTTCCGATAACGACAGTTTTAGGGATTGAATCGGCGCCAGCGGCTTCGAGCCAGTTCGAGGCCATATAGCCATCCTTTGTATCAATAGCTACGCTGTAGCTCATGAGACCCGGATTATCTTTCATGAACTGTTTGACCTTGGCAGGGGCGGTGTAGCCTTCCCCTCTGTCTTCCCAGACATTCACGCCGATGAACTCGACCTTGCCTTGATACTTTTTAGAAAGCTCGCTGACGTGTGGCATGGCTTTGATGCAGGGGCCACACCAAGTTGCCCAAAACTCAAGCACGTAAATCTGTCCGGCTCTGATGATGTTGGTAGATTTGCCCTGCACCCAAGAATCAACCTTGACAGATGGAGAGATGCTCCCGACTTGTAGTTTCAAAGAAGCAGTCTCAGCCTTTGGCGCATCAGCAATCGCGAGGGAGCTGAACAGAGCAAGTGTTATGAGGGCAGTTGAGCGCATATGTTTCTCGACTTCTATCAAACCAAGTTTTCGTCAGTATGAAGTAGATTGAAGCTGAAGAATACCTTTCTCACAACTAACTTTTCCCCATTGAATCTAAGCCAGGTTTTCTGAAAACCTGTGGTGAAGGTTTCTGACAGTTGAGTGATCGATTTATGTAGGAGCCTGAAATAAACTGATGACTGTGGACGAGAGCTCGGAGTTTGAGCAGGTTGTAACTATATTGAGATGAAAATCATCGCCCGACTACTCTCTCCTTGTAGCAAAACTCACCGCCTGAGCCTCAATTGCAGAGCAGATGTAACTAAGCGAAGCCGCCTCTTGCTGCGAATCAAGTTGAGCTGAGCAGTGAACGTTAAGAGAGGCCAAGCCATGAACAGCTGCCCAGGCGAAGTGGGACGCCTGCTCAATGAACCCCGTATCTTGAACCTGGGTCAGGCGGCGAATGGCTTCCTTCAACTCATCCTTGGCAATCGCCACTTGGGCGTGTGAGTCTGGGTAGCTCTCCAGCTCGGCTTGATCCATGGCAAAGAGCAGACGGTAATGAACCGGGTTTTGGCGAGCGAATTCGAGATAAGCCCGCCCAATCTCGTAGAGGTCAGTCGCCGGATCGGGCGATACTGGTCTTGACTTGATGGCGCTGCCCAGAGCTTGATAGGCGCGGCCAGATGCGACTGCCAAAAGGTGATCTCTGCTGGAAAAGTGTTTGTAAGGAGCCTGGTGTGAGACAGAGAGCCGACGGGCAACATCTCTTAAGCTCAGCCGCTCGATTCCATTTTCGGCGATGAGATTAAGGGCTTCGCCCAAGCATCTTTCCTTAAGGGTCTCCGCCGTCTTCACTTCTTCAGTTTATCTCTCATGATCCCGGCCATGATCTTTACCCGCAAGGCTCTTGGTGCGGTGGAGAGCATGAAGGTCAGGAATCTCCCTTTTCTGCCGGGAACGACCAACGACTTCTTGCCGATGGCTTCGACAATTTCTTTGGCGACCGTTGCAGAGTCATCGCTGTCCATCGGGCCAAGCTGAGCCCGGTCGGCAAAGCCAGTCGCGACGGGGCCGGGTGAGGCGCATAGAACACTGACGCCAGAGGGCTGCCACTCAATCGCAAGGGCTTCGGCAAGGTTCTGCACGTAAGCCTTGGTTGCAGAATAGTTTGCCTGGGTGGCAGTGCCCTGCATAGCTAGGATCGAACTGAGAAAAACGATACCGCCACGTTTTTGCGGAAGCAGTCTGCGGCCTGTCCACATGGCGAGGCGCAGGGAGACCTCGCAGTTCAGCTTTAGCATGTCCCTGGCTTCTTGGTCATCTTGATCGGCAAGGTATCCCGCGCTGCCAAAGCCAGCGCTCACCACCACGAGGCCGATATCAGTCTGGTCGATCTGTTTGAAAAAGGCCTGCAGGTCATCTTCTTTAGTGAGATCCGCCGCGATTGCGATAGACCCTGGCAGTTCATTTTCAAGGGCTTTGAGCCGTTCCAGGTTTCGACCTGTCAGCACGACCTTAAGGCCTTTGTCATGAAGCAGCCGAGCCATTTCTCGGCCGATTCCCAATGTTGCGCCTGTGACCAGAGCGTAGGGGCCGTAGTTTTCTGCGAAGCTTTTCATGATGGGAAGCACTTTCCGAATTTGGCGAGCAGACGAAGGTCGCCCTGGAACTTGAGTCGACGAAGAAGAACGAGTTTGGCCAGTCCAGTTCGCCCCGCCAAAAAGTCGAGCCAAGACTTTGAATCCACTTCTATCGCAAGGTCGGCACTGCCCGACCTCTTACCGGTGACGGAAATGGTTTGATCTTTAATGATGATGCAGGCTTCTACGTCTTCATTGCCTGTGAAGTGGAAATCGAAGGTGGCATTGATGTCCTTCGACTGGCCCCTTTGAAAGGCGAGGGGCAGGGCATCGAGAAGCTGAGCGATGGAGCCTGGCCGGACTCCACTTGAGATTCTGCGGACGATCTTGTTGGGGAATCTTTTGATGACCGAGGCTTCGGCATCCGAGCCCTTGACCACATAAATCGGTTCGACTTTCTGCTGAAGCGGCTTGACGACCTCTTTTACGAATTGGCCTTTATCGACCAGAAAGCGGCCAATGATGTCTTCTCCCGCTGGGCAGGCAGCCATGCAGTAGGCGGATTTGTAGTTCGGTCCGGTGGAAAGGCTCTGCCACCACGAGGCAGTTTCTTGGTCTGTCACCTGCTTTTGGTAATCCGACTTGCCTTTGCTTTCAGCGAGGGTGTCGATCCAGTCGATGAAGCCGCCCATAAACTCGCGATAGTTGTGGTTGAGGCAGGCGATTGCATCAAAGTGGCCGTCTGACGAAATGGCTCCGACCGGGCAGACTGCGACACAGAGCTTGCACTCAAGGCAGGGGTTGTAGTCTATCGGTGCCGATTCGTCTTCCAGATCGCAGTCAAGCAGGATTGAATTGAGAAGAATGAAGTTGCCGAACTTGGGGTGGATGACGTTGCGGTGGATTCCCATCTTTCCCAACCCTGCGGCCTCCGCGACAACTTTATGAGCGATGATCCAGGTGCGGCCAGGGAACTGGTGCATCTCCATGGGGAACCCCGCTGAGGTGTTGAGGGCCCTGATTCCTAATTCCTCTAGTCGGGCGGCTATGGCTCGTCCGACTTCACCAACTTCATCAGTCGCTCCGTGGAATTCGTGGTTGGCAAGGCTTCTTGCCGGTGTTTGGACCGGAGCCACTGCCATTTTTTTGACTATGCAGAGCACGGCCTTGGCGTGAGGCATGGCCGCCTGAACATAGGGGACTTCGCTTGCGAGTTCTGGACGGGCAAGAAGCACGGCCCCTGCATCATCGGCTCCGCATTCTAAGGCGATCTCTCGCAGGCGTGCGATGGAGATTTTTGATGTTCGACGTGGCGGCGGCGATGCATGAAAGCTCACGATGGTCGGATGGTTCTGCCTCATTGGTAGACAGTGTAAACCAAAAAAAGTTGACATTGTCAACTTTTTTGAAGACAGTGTGCTTTTAGGCTCTCAGGAATTCTGGAAGGGGACCTGCTAGATCTTCGGCGGTTTTCGACCCTTCGCCTTCGGCTCGGTCGAAAACCGCATGTCAGGTTCTTGTCAGAAGTAGTTTGACTTGACCAGCTTCAGGATTGGTTATGATGCAGTCAGACGCTAGTAATAGAAGGTCACGAGGCCAAGGTTCGAGGCAGCACAGTGATCTATCCACTTCTTCAGGTTTCTGATGCTGATCTCCCCGTATTCAGCTTCAATCGTCAGCTTTCCTGCCGCCGCTGGGTCAAGATTGGCCAGTTCCTTGGCAAACTCCTTACATTCTTCTGGTGAGAAGTGACCCATGTAGGGGAAGTCATCTCCTTGGGGGAAATCAATGGGGCCTCCTCTGCCCATAAGGTTTTCTCGGAAAGGGAACTTGACTCCTGATTTCTTCAGAGCCTTTTCGATTTCTCCATCCCAGTTGCTGCTGCTGCGCAGGCTGCACCAGCCTTCATTGTCCATCCTCTTACCGATCTGCTCGCAGATGGATTCAAAGAGATAGCCGTAAGCAGTGCCACCGTAAGAAACAAACTCGCCTCCGAGAATAAGGTGCTGGAGAGCTTCTTCTCCAGTGATGGGTTTGTCGCCCAAAACCGGAGCAGGTTTGGGGGGCTCTTTCTGTTTCTTTTTGCCGAAGATCGACGCGACTGCTCCCAAAAAGCCGCCACCGTCATCATCTTCGTCATCTTGTGCGAACTCAAAGGCTTCGTCCAGATACTCCTGAACGCATTCGATCTGCTCCGCACATCCGGGTGCCAACTTTTCGTACAAGGCCTGGTCACCTTTTCCCAAGCGTTTGAGTTCGGCAAAGTCTACGGCGAAAACCTGGTAAGAATAACCCACGGCGAGACGATACCAGTTGAGTTTTTTGCTGTCAACTTGTCAGCTCAGCCGAACTGTAAGTCAGCCAAAAAGCTCTGCGCATAAGCAGCTGGATTGCTTGAGTGACTTTTTGGGCTCGAACTGTATGCAGGAACCTCATTCGCTGGATTCTGTAAGCTGAGCAGTCCTGTGGTACGGTGCTGGGGTGCTGTCCCTTCGCCCGATAACCCTGCAGGAACTAGAAGCCCTTGCCGAGAGCCACGAAGCGTTTAAAAAACAAGCAGGCTTAGAAGCGATCGATGGTGCTTTGCTGCCATCCGAGTTCGTTGCTGATTTTTTACCAACGGCACGTGCCTCTGACCCTTGGCTTGGATTCTGGGCGGTCATTGATGGAGCTGTAGTCGGCTCGGGGATGTGTAAATCTGCCCCGAAAGATGGGCAGGTGGAGATTGGGTACGGCGTTGCGCCATCCGTTGAAGGGAAGGGGATCGCCACTGAATTGGCTAAGAGATTGACGGCCTTCGCCTTCGATTTAGGAGCTGAAAGCGTTATCGCCCACACTTTGCCCGATGGATTTGCCTCTCAAAGAGTGCTGGCGAAGGCGGGTTTTTTCTCGGTCGGCGAAGTTGTCGACCCTGAAGATGGCTTAGTCTTGAGGTTTGTGCGGAAGCGGCCAGATTGAACCCTGGCCCAAGCTTGATAACGCTTCTAGAACGCTAGCTTTGTATCTTGGGGGCATGAAACGATTTGCCTCTTTGATGTGTGCCACTTTGGCAATCGCCCTCTTGGCGGGCTGCGGAGGCGGAGGCTCTGAGTCTAGTTCTGGAGTGGCGAAATCTGTGGTGCAGATTGCGTGGCCAGCCAGAACAAAGCAGCCCATTGAACCAAAGCTGACTTCGGCGCTTTCGGCAAAACTCACCTTCTCAGATCCTTTGAACGTTGTGCCACCGGCCGATGTCAGGGTCAATAGATCGTCTTCGACAGCCGCCTATATTGGGGTTTACGATCTGCCGGCTAACCTGAATCCTGCGCTTTCCAGGCTCACAGTCCTCTTCTATTCTCAGGGGGCTCAGGCAGGAGCCTTGGTGGGGACGGCGTCTGCGAATGTCAATCTCGCCAATGGGTCTCCGGTATTCGAAAGCATTTTGATGGAAGGAACCATCAAGTCAGTGGCAGTTGTTCCGGTTGTCCTCACAGTCGGCGGGCCAGCCACTCAGCTAGAGTTTTCGGCGAAAGACAAGGATGGCAAGGTAGTCGCGGTCTCGGCTGGTTCTGGCGCCTGGGCTTTGAATTCTGGGGCAGCGTTCCTTGGTCTGACTTCTGCCGGGCTGGCCACGCCTCTTTCGGTGGGGACAGCCCAAGTCACTGTGACTCTGGACAACATTAAAAGTCCAGCCGCTCCGATTCAGGTCAAGAATTTTGAATCAAACTTGGAGTGGGTAGACATTACACAGCCATCTTTAGGCAACTACTTAAAGATCAATGCTGTTCAGGGTTCTGTCATTGCTGGTCAGAGAGGAATTAACGTAAACGGCAGTCTTACCGAATACTCGGGTGGATTCTTTGCTCCAACTCCTCAAATCGTTAGTCCCATGTCAGAGATTCTGGGGGTTGATGGAACTTCGGCTGCTGGCTTTGTGGAAGTTATCACTTCTGGAATCAATGTGCCCCAGGCCATTTTTGTCACACCTAGTCGCGCTCAAGTTAATCTGCATCCTGCCGGTGCCAACACTCTTCTTGGAGACGGTGTTGTGGGATCTAAAGCTTACGATGTGGATGGCAGCACTCAAGTTGGCCATGCGGCATTTGCCAAGGACAAATACCAAACCCATGCCGTTTTATGGAAAGGAAGCGCAGGCACAGTTGTGGATCTTCATCCTGATGATAGATTTCCTGCCACAGCGAGTCCTTTCGACGAACAGCATCCAACGGCCGCCACCCATATCAGCGGCACTCTGATTGCAGGCTTCTTTGCTCAGTCACCCTATCTACATGCATGTGCCTGGACCGATGGAACGAAGTTCTCCTTTGTCGAGCTGACTCCGGCCACCTACTTTAACTCAAAGGTCACCGCAGTAGAGAATGGCAGAATGGTTGGCTACGGAAAAACATCCGCAGGCGACAGACCGATTTTGTGGCGCGGTCCGACAAAAGGGCAGGCGGTGACGCTGCCGACCTCAAGCAGTGCCCAGCATAAAATTGCTCTCTATTTGACAGACAACTACATTGTCGGGATTGACGAAAACCTTTCAATCTGGAACGCAGCGAACCTGATTCAGAAGAGATTCAATCTGCCTACGCTGCCAACTGGTCTTTCAAACCCTACAATGGTAGGAGCCAGAAAGACTGCCGCTGGGTTAGATGTTGTCTACAGAGTCTCAGAAACAAATATCGGCGGCAGGCTGATGCTTCTTAAAGTGCCAACAAATCTGCTTCCCTAGACTTGCTCTCTGCTTTCTCTGCTCAAATGTTGAATCGGGCAGAGAAAGCAGCCAGGGAGTCAGCTGCCTGATTGGGCGGTAGTTCGAAAACTCGCTCGTCTGCGTTCCACATCGCGTCCCTATGCTCGAATGAGGAGATGATCTTAAACCATTCGCCAAAGGTCAAAGTTGATTCAGTCATAAGTGTGGATTGGTTTGGTTTTGTATTGGCTCGATGCCAAGAGCCTGAGAAGAGAGGGAAGATATAAATCCACCCCTCTCGTGATAAGGGAGGGCCACTATTGCACGCCAGATAGGAAGCACTTGCTCACCCCATACCGAGACAAGCTGTCGCTCGCGGTGGTCTATAACACTTATGGACTCGCAGTCAATCATCCCGTAGACATAGCCTGCAAAGCTGGGAGACCCGATAGGATAAGCTCTCACAATCCACTGAATTCGAGACTCTTCTGTAAAGAACCAATCAGAAATCAGGTCGCACCTGCTCTCTAGATCCCCTGGCTTGTTTATGGATTTGAAGTTATTCTTCTCCCAATTGGGCCGCCAAAAGGTGAGCCCACCATCTTGGTCACTTTTGGACCACCGGACGTACGATGCCTGATGGCAGACAATTTCACTTAGAAAGTAGGTGCTTATTGCCTTGTGGCCACAATTTTCAAGAAGGGTGCTGTGCAGATCATCTGCCCACCGACAGGCGACGTAAAGTCTGTAGTCGTCATCGCGCTCGTGCCAGATAATCCAATCATCGTGGAGAGAGTTGTGGAACCAGGGTTGGAATTCTTCAGCCACTGGCATGCCCCTCTTGATGTGTTCAGCGAACTTCCTGTGTCGTCGCTCATCACGTTCGATCGAAAAGTCTTCACGAACCCAGTCTCGCGAGCATGAGTTCCACGAACCTAGTTCATAAATGTTTTTGACCTTGGCCAGCCAGGATGTTTTGAGGTTCGAGCCAGGCATTCGACTTAGTTGTTATTGGTTTCGTGACCCATTAAATGCCGCACGGAATACATTTGCCCAGTGTGGTAGGCGATATGAAAGCCCATGTATTCCATTGTGCAGCTCCAATCCCACTCATCTCTATAAGGATTCTTGCCAGAAAGGTCTGGTCTGTCCGTCAAGAATTTCTCTTTACAAGCTTCATGAACACGCTTGACTTCTTCGTAGACCTCTTGTGCTGTCATTGCCAAGACAAGGGGTTTTTCTACCGAGTAAAGGTAGTAGGCGTTTTCATCTGATGCAAAGGGGCTAGAGAAGTCTTTGTGCAAGTGTTTGATCTCGCCAAAGGCAACATGAGCTGCCAGTTCGCCGATGCTGAGCAGTCTGGGGTGGGCGCGGACCCAAACATCATCGTCCTTCAGGCCGTCAAAAACCTCACTCATTTCCCATATCGCAGAGTCTAGGGGCTTGATCGCTTCTTCATGAGTCATCAGCGAAGACTACCCATGCGTCAGCGTAAATTGGCAGAACCCTTGTGTGCAAAACTGGCTGAAATGGAATTCAAGTCCATCCTCATCAGTCAGTACCGAGCCGAGTTGAAAATGCTGGCAGACTGCATTTCGCTCTTTTCTGATGAAGCCTGGGCGGCGGGAGACCATCCTAGAAGCGCGTGGCGCATTGCCTACCACGCTCTTTTTTACACCCATCTTTATCTTGCACCAGATGCCCAGTCGTTCAATCAGTGGCACAGGCATGTTTCTCACGGTCCAGTTTTGTGGCTCGATGATGAAGAAGACGTTCCCCCTGTGGAAGTCACTTTTTCACAGGCTGATCTTTTGGAGTATCTGGAGTTTGTTTCAGAGAACTTGGCCGGCTGGGTTGAAAACCTTGATCTGCAAAGCTCCTCCAGCGGGTTCAGCTGGTACCCCAACATGTCTAAACTTGAGCACCAGATGGTGAATCTCCGCCACTTAGGGGTCCATATCGGCCAGCTGCAAGAAAGGCTCTACGCAGATGGGTTAGAGCCAAACTGGAAGAGCCGGGGCTAAAAAGACAGCTTTAAGGCGTGATCCGTCTATGGGTGTAGACCGTCCAAAACGCCTCCACGACCTGAGGATCAAAATGTCCGCCAGAGCATTTCAGAATTTCCTCTAAAGCTTTCTCTGTTGAAATCGCCTTTTTATAAGGACGATCCGAAGTCATGGCATCGTAGGCATCGGCTACGGCTACTATCCGTGCAGAAAGAGGAATGGAGTCTCCGATGAGCTTATGCGGATAGCCGTTTCCATCCCATCTTTCGTGATGATAGAGGGCGACCTCGCGGGCGAGGACTAGAATGGGAGACTTAGCTCCAGCCAGGATTTCTCCCCCAATCGTTGGGTGGGTGCGCATGATGTCCAACTCGGTTTGATCTAGTCTTCCTGGCTTGCGAAGAATTGAATCGGGGATTCCGATTTTTCCCAAGTCATGCAGGGGGGCGGCGAGTTCAATGTCATGGACTCGCTCGGGACTCCAGCCCACGGCTTTAGCGATCATGCCGCTGGTGCTGCCGACCCTGTGGGCGTGCTGACCCGTCTCGTCATCTCGGTAATCGGCAGCTTTGGCCAAGCAGGCAAGAGTTTCGTATCTCGCTTCCTCCAGCTCTTTTGTTCGCTCTTTGACCCTATCCGATAGGCTCTGGGCGTGATCCATGATCTGAAGCTGCATGCGGCGAGTCTTTAAAAAGTTTTGAACTCTCAGAAGGATTTCGCTTGAATCGCCAGGTTTGGTGAGGAAGTCGGAGGCCCCAAGTTCCAGCGCCTTTTCTCTGGCAAGTTTGGTGTTGTCGGCTGTGAAAACCAGAATGGGAACAAAGAGGTTTGCCGAGGAATCGGCTTTGATTTCGGCAAGCACCTCGTAGCCAGATTTCTCCGGCATATGAAGATCGAGAATCACCAGATCTGGGCGGAACTCTCTCATCTTCGCAAGAGATTCATTGGGATTCTTGATGAGCTGGATTGATCGGTACCCCGCCCACTCAAGAATCCTTTGAACCATAACGAGGTTCATTTCGTTGTCGTCGATGACCAGAATCTTTGAGTCTTTGATTCCAGAGAGACTCATGGCTTCTGCCCTCCCAGCATGCTTGAAATCAGCTTCATCAAATCCTCTACATTGATTGGCTTGGTGACAAAATCCGATGCTCCAGCTTTGACAAGAGCTTCGTGGCTGGTTCTCGTTGCATCTGCAGTAAGAATCACTACCGGAATATCCTTCGTTTCCTCGCTGCGCTTGAGTTCCAGCAGGACATCTTCGCCCTTCATATCTGGCAGGTGGGCATCGAGAATGATGAGATCTGGGTGATGAAGCTGGGCGATCTGCAATCCCAAGCCGCCCTGCATTGCAGGAATGAGAGTGATTTCTGGGAAGAGGGCAATTAGATGATCCAGCAGCTGTATATTGCCCAAATCATCTTCGATATACAGAATCTTGCCCGCAACGAGGTCTTGTAAAACGTAGTCAGTATCTTGATTCCGAGCTGGAACCAGAGCCAGGCTTTCGGCCACGGTTGGAATGATGATCACGAAGGTTGAGCCAGAGGGGCCAGAGCTTTCGAGATAAAGGTCACCGTTCATCGATTGTATGAGCCTGTGACTCAGGGCTAAGCCGAGCCCCGTGCCTTCGATGAAGGAATCTCCAAACCTGACAAAGGGTTCAAAAAGCTTCGGGGCATCCTTTGCTGAAATCCCAATGCCGGAATCTTGAATGCGTAGCTTGAAGAAGTTGTCTTCAACCGACCATCTGATCTCGATCTTTCCTTCGGGCGAGTTGTATTTAACTGCGTTTGAAAGAACATTGAGAATGACCTGAACAAGGCGCCTTGAATCAGCATTGATCCAGACCTGGGGGCGCCCCAGTGGCATATCGATGGTGATGTTCATCGAAGAGGCGATCGGGTTGATAAGGTCCAGGGCGTCATCAAGAGGAGACTTGGCCAGACAGGGACCGATATCCATCTTCAGGCCCCCCGCTTCGATCCTGGCAATATCCAGAATCTCGTTGATCAGCTCAAGCAGATGAGTGCCCGCCTTGATGATGGGGTCGGACAGCTCTTTTATCTCGCCCTTCGGATGGTGGAGCTGAAGAATCTGTGAGAAGCCGAGGATGGAGTTGAGTGGAGTTCGCAGTTCATGGCTCATGCGGGAAAGAAACTCACTCTTGGCCGAGTTGGCTTTATCAGCCTCTGCTTTGGCAATCGAAAGCTCGGCTGTTCTTGCCAAGACGCGTTCTTCCAGTTCACCGTTGAGCTTTAGAAGCTGTTCCTCTGCCGCCCTTTTCGCTGAAACATCTCGGTTAACTTCCAAGACAAGCTGCTCTTCTGCATCTGAGGTGAGGGTCATGCGGCTTTCGACAAGGTGAAAATCGCCACTTTTCGAGACATTGGTCAGTTCGCCCTCCCAGCGATCTTGGATTGCCAAGGCGGTCGCGTGCTCGGAAGAGTATCGACTGAATTCTGTTCTCAGCAGTTTGTGCACCGACTGCCCGATAGCTTCCTGTGAGGTGTAGCCGTAGAGTCTCTCCGCGCCCTTATTCCAATAGACGATTCGGCCATCAAGCTTCCAAGCCAGGACGGCATCGTAAAGCTGTTCAAGCAGGGTGCTCTGCCGAATGTGGTCTTTTTCGCTCATGTGCTGGCGAATGGTTTCGTAGGCAATCTCTGCCAGATATGAAATGGTCTCTACATCCGTCGATGTGTAGTCTGCCGCACCACCGGACACAGAGAGGATGGCGACAGCTTCTCCTCCACGAATAACCGGAACAGCAAGTCTGCGAACAGTGGTTCTGCGATTCTCGGCATCATAGCAGGGCTCATTCCTGATCTGTGGTGTTTGAGACTCTGCGCAGGCCAGGCAAAGGAGATCAGCTTCTACGCAGAAGAGGACTTCAGATTCAGGGGCAATGCAATAGGTGCCTTTTGTTTGATCAAATGAAATCGTGCTGGCTTCGATTGGGCCCTTGTTGAGAATCTTAAAGCACCCATAGGGGCTGAAGGTCAGGAAACCTGCATGTTCTACCGCTGATTTAAGAATCGCTTCTGTTCCTTGTGTTTTGGCGAGGTCGGCGAAGTTAAGCTTGGCCTGGAGAAGTGTTTTCGACCTTCTGTATTGGGTGGCGTCTGCTTTGATGCCGATAAAGTGTTCAATGTCTCCAGACCGGCCAACGATGGGGGTGATGGTCTGCTCTTCAATGTAGAGGCGGCCATCCTTGCGCCGATTGATGACACCGCCGGACCACACACCATTGGATTCAATGGTCCGCCACATCTCTCTGTAAAGGGCATCGTTTTGGATGCCAGACTTTACAAGCTCGCCTGGAGTCCGATCTAAAGACTCTTCTTGGCTGTACCCTGTCAATCGGGTAAAGGCAGCATTTGACCACTCAATTAGACCGCTGGGATTGGTGATGATGATAGCGTTGTCCGCCGCCTGCAAAGCCGCAGATTGAATGTGCATCAGATCTTCGGCCTTTCTTCGGTCAGCAATTTCCCAGGCAATATCGGCAAAGTAGGTGACAAGCTCGACGTCATCTTGGTTGTAAGATGATGGCTTGTTTCCTAGGCCCATCAGGGCGACAACTCTCTCGTTCCTTAGAATAGGCACGATGAGTTCACGAATAATCGGCGCATGACCTGATGGCAATGCATCAGCGCCAGGCAGATCTTTGAAGCTGTTGTGGATCGCTGGTTTTTGAGTTCGAAAGCACTCTGCCCAGATGTTCGATTGAGAAACGGGGATGTGCTTCTGATCGGTGTCGAGGGTACAGAAGTGGGTTGTGGTCATGCTTGACCACGCTTGGATTGAAAGGCTCTCCTGTGTTTCCTCGACTATATGATAAAAGCCAATTTTGCTTCGGCTCAACTCGCAGGCCTTGTCAACAGCTAAGGTCAAAGCTTCTTTCACGGGAAGACCGCGTGATTTTTCAAGCAGCATAAGCCGTGCTTCGATGAATTCAGCCGCCTTGCGCCTTTGAGTAATGTCTTTTCGGATGACGATGAAGTTGTCGAAGGAGCCGTTTTTCCCCGGTACAGGCGTAATTGAAACTTCGTCTACGGATTGAGAGCCCTCTTTGGACTCGCTTAAGAGTTCACCTGTCCAGACTCGCCCACTAAAGATGCTTGCCTTGATCTCTTCTAGCTGGGTCAGACATGATCCGTGGGCCGGACAAAGACCCTGCAGGGGATCAGGATTTCTTACCGATTTTAGACAAGCTGTCACCCATTCAATGATTCCGCTAGTGTCCTTAATCGCGATATCGTTAGAGACTGCGTCTAATGCAGCTGATTTAATCTTGAGAGATTCGGATAAGGCTTCTCTCTCTGTCAGGTCGTAGCCACTTGATATGGCGGCTTTTCTGCCATCAGATAACTGGCCAGCAGGGACAGTGATTACGTCCCAGATCCTCAACGAACCATCCTTGCAGCGAATGCGGTATTCCTGCTGATGGCGAGTCGATTTTCTACTCTGAATCTCCGCAACACCAGCGCGAATAGAATCGGCTTGATCTTCAAAGGCAGTCGCGGTCCATGCACGCAGATCCTGTAGATCACATAGGTCATAGCCAGTGCCTTCGATCCAGCTGCGACTGACAGCGATAACTTCAGCGCCTTCAGCGTGAATCATCACTGGATAGGGAGCCTCGGTGATGGCAGTTCTTAGCCGGTCTTCGCTTGATTTTAGTTCCTTCTCAGCTTGTATCTTTTCCGTGACGTCATCTGCCATCACGAATCGGGCTTCTTCCGCCAGCCAATCGATGTTTCTGGCCGTGATCTCCATCAGCCTAATGGAGCCATCTTTAAGCTGATGCCGCCAGACGCTTCTTTTGGCTAACTCAGGGAGGCTTGAACAGAATTCTTTCTCAAACTTTTCACGGTCCTCTTGTGGGCGGATATCTTTGAGATTCAAGTCTGCGAACTCTTCTTTTGAGTATCCGTATTTCTTGACTGCAGCCTCGTTGACTGCCAGAAACTTCATCGTTTTCTTAGAAACAATGTAAAGCGGTTGAGGGCTGGTCTCGAAAAACAAGCTGTAGGCATCAACTTCGCCCATGAACAAAGACCTCTTAACTTACTTATAGGCTGCATCCAATGACGATCTCAACAGACTGTTCAGAATTCCTTTCCCGACAACTTCAGTCCAGTGCGATCTTTTATGTAATTTTAGATACACCTGTTTAGTCTTAGCTTAATTGTCGGCTCGAAAGCAGTGTCCAGACAGCAAAATGTGGGTGCTTGTGCAAAAAACAGGGCAGGAGATATCTCCCTGCCCCCTTGCCTGATGAGCTGAAACCGAGTTCAGCTGATAGCTGATCGAGTCAGATCAAGAAGTTCTTGGACTGCGGCTTCAGCTGGTTCATCGAGTCTAACGGCTCTTACCAGGGGAAGCCATTTTTCGGCTTGTTCGGAGATGCCTGGAGAAAGCTCTTCCCATCGGTCCAAATAGGCGGCAGTGAAGTCTTTACGCGATGAATCGCTGCCCGCCTGAGTTTGATAGCCGAAGAGGACCAAGGAACGGGCGACATCGGCGGCAGGATGCCCCTGCGAGGCGTTGAGCCAGTCAACATAGACTGGTTCTCCATCACTCGGCCAGATAACGTTGCCGGGATGAAAATCTCCATGCAGCATGGCATTTCCACCCGGCAGGCCAGCGAGAAGAGCCAAGAGGGAAGCTTTCTGCAGTTCATCGAATCGCACCGATGAGGCGATTTTCGCAGTCAGCCGATCGGTGAGCTTCGGCAGGAACTTGCCAGGATGCTGAGTCAAGCCAAAGTGGAGGTCAGCATAGCGGGTTCCAGTCTCGGCAGGATTCAAGCCCTGGTCAATAAGGGTCATGCCATTGGGGCCGTCGATTCGCTTCATGGCGTATCCCCAGCGCATCTTCATCAGCACAAGGTCGCCAGGATCTGGCACCTTGACCCCGGCCAGCTTGGCTGTCTTTAGGGCATCCAACTCTGCCATGGCCTCTTCTTTGCCGATTCCGAAGGCAAAGAGTTTAACAACCCAGCCGCCGCCTGAATCATAGACTTCTGCGGTTCGGCCAGAGGCTAGCGGCTGTTCCAGCAGGTCAGGGTCAAGGCTGTCGATCTCGTGGCTTGGGTTGGTGTTCATCCTGCTCCGCTTGGTTCCTTCTTTACATGATGTACGCAATTGATGATTAAATAGGGTTGAGCAGCAGGGCTAGAGTGACAAAAAAGGTGGACTTCCCTTAGGAAGTCCACCTTTTGGTTGTTTACTGTGTGGGCTTAGATGCTGGGGGGAGGGGTTGTTCCACCGCCGCCATTTCCGCCGCCAGGCCTTGGTCCGCCACCCTGGCCTCGTCCACCGCCCATGCCAGGCTGATTGACTCTGCCTTCAAACTTGGGTCCCTTCATGGTTTCGAAGGCAGCCTTCTGTTCTGCTGTAAGAACCTTAACGGCCTCAGTGTTCAGAATCTCGGTGTTCTTGGTCATGGCTGCGGTCAGTTCCTCACGAGTGATTTCCTGATCGCGCATTCTCTGGAAGAGCTCCATGTTGGCGCTGTTCATTCCAGTCTGAAGATCCATGAGCGACTTCTTCTGAGCGGCCTTGAGGTCCAGCTTCTTCTGGACGTCATCGCGGAAAAGGGCTCGTCCGCCAGCAGTCTGAAGTCCGATCTGGAAGAGTCGAGCTTCCTGTTCGTCGGTGGTCACATCAGTGATCGCCTTCTCGGCTTCCTTCATGGCATCAGCCATCTGAGAAGGATCGAAGCCCTGGAAGCCGCCGCCTCCCTGACCACGTCCGGCACCCTGGCCCTGACCTTGTCCTTGACCCTGGCCAGCTCCGGCACCAGCGCCGCCACCCTGACCTCGTCCAGCACCGCCGCCAGGTCCACCCTGACCACGACCACCGCCCATCATCATGCGCATCCAGGGATACTTTTCAGCAAGCTTGGCTTGGGCTGCAGTGATGTCGGCGAGCTGCTTTTCGGTCAGCTTAATGTCCTTCTGAACATCAGGCTGCATGATCAAAAAGGCATCTGGCATCTGCATGTTCATCATGCCGCCACGGCCACCGCCGGGCTGAGCAAGAGCTGCACCAGCAACAGCCAGGAGGCCGAGGGCGATTAAGGGTTTGAAAGAGAATTTCATGGTTTCTGCTTGTCTCCAGTTTTCGGGTCAGTACCGCCAGTCGTGGCGGGCGGGGGTGTCTGCCCCTTTTCTGATTTAGTGGACGTTCCAGCCTGGCCCTTGTTCACCTGCTGGATGTTGTTGTTGACTTTCTTTTGCAGACCTGGGGCCAGCTGCTTTGTCGTGTTTTCCTGCAGAGTCTTAGCTTCAGCTTCATCTCTGACAATGACTGGTCTGAGGAAGACAAGCAGTTCTGTCTTGACATCCTGCCTGCTGGTGGACTTAAAGAGGTTGCCCAGAAGCGGAATATCTCCCAAGATCGGCAGCTTCTTCGTGTTCGCTCGGACCTCTGTCCTCATGATTCCACCAAGGACAATCGTCTCTCCATCTTTCACGCTGACCGTTGTTTCGGCCTGCCGCTGGTTGACAATGGGAGCATTGAAGCTGGTGTAGCCCTGAAGGTCGTTGGCTGTCTGGGTGACATCCATTGTCACGTAGCCATTAGCTGTGATTCTGGGGGTCACGGTCAGAACAATTCCAACATCCTGAAAGGCGTAGTTGAAGGTCAGGTTTCCATTGGCGTCTTCGCGCTGGCTAAGAACGTAAGGAATCGACTGGCTGATATTGATTTCAGCTTCAACGTTGTTGCTGGTAAAGATGCGAGGAGTCGAGAGAACTTCGAACTTGTCATCCGACTTCAGTGCGTTGATGAAGGTGCTGATGTTTCCGCCGCTGATGGCATACCGGAAGCCTTGGAGGGCAGGGTTTGCGTTCTGCAGGCCAAAATCCGACCGAGCATTGCCTGTGACAGCCGGCTGATTAAAGAGTGTTGGCTGGGCAACTGTCCATTCAACGCCAAGCTTGGTCGTTGAATCGAGTGTCGCTTCGACGATCATCGTTTCGATCATCACCTGCTCAGGAATCTTGTCCAGCTGACCGAGCAGCTGCTGAAGAAGCTGAACGTTATCTGGCGTTGTCACGATAACAAGGCTGTTGGTGTTGGGGTCAGGAATGACAGTGACCTGGTTGGTCAAGTCTCTCTGGTTCACCAGCCTTCCGTCAGCTCCACGAGCCAGACCAGATTGCCCAGTTCGGTTCTGCTGACCACCGCCGCCTTGACCAAACTGTCCGCCGAATCTAAAGCCGCCCTGCTGAACATAAACGTCCGTCATCAGGGTGCCGTCATCCAACTGGTCAACGGGAATATCGGAGCCATCGGAGGCTCGACCCGCGTTGCCGCCAAGACCGCCTCCACCTGCAGCATTGTTTCTGTTGCCGGTGTTGCGATTGTTGGTGCCAGTGTTGCGGTTCTGGGTTGTGCCGCCGCCTCTATTTCCGCCAGTGTTGCCTCGGTTGCCGAAAGCCTGCTGCAGGATGGTTGCGACAGAATCAGCTCGAGCGTTCTGAAGGGGGAAGACAAAGGTTGTGTTGGCAATCTCGACTTCTTGGTCGAGTTCCTTGAGAACTCCTTCGACAATCTTCTGGTTGTCGGCCGTCGTTGTGACGACCAATGTGTTGGATCGATCGTCAGCGGTCACGCTGCCCTGAGTCTGGTTATTGCCGCCGAACAATGCTCCGAAGAAGCCTCCTCCACCCTGTCTCTGGGCGGTGGGGCCGCCGCGGCCGCGAGGAGCGTTGGACTGCAGAACTCCCTGGATGACGGACTGAAGGTCAGTAGCGACAGCAAACTCCACTTTGTAAAGCTTGGTTGTCTGGGGCTGATCGGTCTGCTTGTCGATCTCTTCAATCAGAGATTCGACTTCAAACTGCTTGTCTTTGGGTGCGTTGACGATGACGCTGTTGCTGAAGTCATCGCTGGAAGCCCGGACGGTTGCCTGCTGGCCTCCGCCAAGGCCTCCAAAGTTGAAACCTCCGCCTCCACCGCCGCCCTGTCGGCCAAAACGACCACCTTGGTTGCCGCCTCCGCCCATGGCGAATCCGCCCATCATGGCGCCAAGTCCTCCCAGGCTCATCTGCTGCTGCTGAACGAAGACTTCGTTGACAACACGTGCTACTTCGCTGGAAGCAGCAAACTTGATGCGGTAGACCTTCAGTTCGTTCTGAGGGGCCTGGAACATGTTTGCGAGCATTGATGGGTCAAAGCCACCCATTCCGCCGCCTCGACCCTGCTCTCTGCGTTTGATGACGAGAATGCTTCCCTCCTTCGTCATTTCGAAACCACGAAGGCCAAGGGCTGAATTGAAAACGGCAAAGGCATCCTTCAGCGGGACCGCCTTTGGTGTAGTCACCGTCATCGGAGTGTTCAGGGCTGGATCTTTAATGATCGTAATGCCTGACTGCTTAGAGAGCAGGTCGATGATGGCATCAGCGCTGGCATTCCGGAAGCTGAGCTGAATCTTCTTGGTAGGGCTCAGTTTGAACTCTTCCCAAGCTGGTCTGGAGTTTCTTCCTCCTCCTCCGCCAGGCTGTGCGCCGGTAACAAATGGCGACTGGGCAGGGACAACTAGGGGCAGGGTCATTGCTGCCGCGGCTGCCAAGAGGGTGAGAGTTCGCTTCATGGTTTTCCTTCTGAGGCTGATGTCGAGGGGTCAGAGAATCCTCCGACTCCGTTGGGGTCAATCGTTTCTTCGAGAATCGGGGGAGTGATAGGTTCAGAGGCTGAGCCGCCAATGGCTCCTCGCAATGGGGCACCCATTGGGGCTCCCGTGCCAGGGGTTCCCATGCCTGGTGCTCCCATCATCGGAGCACCCATTTGGCCTCCTCCACGTCGATCCTGGTTTTGCTGGAAGTTTTGGTTTTGTCCCTGACCGCCTCTTCCACCTTGAGGGGAGACTGGCTGGACTTGAGCGTTCATCAGGGCCCTGTCGTCAATCTCAAGATCCCTCATGAGATCCATCGTCTGCACACGACCAGATGAGCTGGTAAGGGTCAGGGAAGTTGGTGTGATCCTGCGAACCGTCGCAGACTTCCAGTTCTGTCCTACTCTAATGAACTCGCCTTCGCCGGTCGAGCTGTTTTCGACCAGAGCATTGGGAACGCCATCAATGACGGCGGTGCCAGTGTAAACCCACTGCTCTTTGCCTCCAGAAAATTCTAGGGGAATTGAGTTCGGGCTGAGTGATCCTCCGCCGCGGTTCCCAGAAGAAGCCATGACCAGGGGGGTAAAGACGTTGCGATATTCCACCTTTGCCGGTGCAAACTTGGCATCGAAATCAGCTTGGGTGAAGTCTTCGTTGGCTTTGGCAGCGGTGCGAGCTCTCGGCTTTTCAGAAGAGTTTTTCTTGGCCCGAGGGTCCTCTGATCCTGTTGCCAAAAATGCGATCAAACCGATGGCTAATCCGCCACCGACGAGCTTAATGAGGTTGGAGTTATTCTGTGCCACGAGATGCAAGCCTCCTTGACGGGGTGGTCGAACCCTTCTTTTCAGGCGGGGGAGGAAGGACGAAGGCGGCAAGACCGAGATTGGCGCTGACTGTGCCAGCAGCGGCATCCGCCGAAACGAAATTGATCTGGTGGACGGCAACTCTTGGCAGCTTCTGCTCAATGTCGCGGACCATATCCAAGATTTGTGGGAAGGTGCCTTCTAGAGCCAGAACGTAGCCAAGCTGCACCAGGCCACCGTTTTCAGATGGCTTTTGCGGTCGGAAAGACTTGACTCCAATTCCTCGGGCAACGGCAAAGTCGTTCAGTTTAGCAAGGACGATAGGGCTGGCTGATTCCTGTGTTCCTTCCCAGATTCTAGAACCAAGATCCTTTTGGCTGAGATCGAAATCTTCTCGAAGCCGCTTCAGCTCAAGATTAAGCTGTGCTTTCTGCTCGTCAGCTTTGCGCTCGGCGACCCTTACGCTTTGGCGAGGAGCAAAGTTGTCATAGATTGCCACCCCTGCCATCAAAGCGATGCAGACTGCGATCAGCAGGTTATAGGTGGTGATGTTATGACCCAGGTTCATGAACGAGCTCCCTTCTTCTGATTCTTATCCATCAAAGGGAAGTTGCCCACGACGTGAGCAGTGATAGAGAATTGGACGACTGGCGTTTCTTCAAGTTTAGTATTGTTGGCAAAAACCAGCTGAACATCTCTAAATCGCGACTGCGCCGTAAGCGCATCGACATAAGCTGCAACCGAATCGCCCGACATGGCTGTGCCTCTTAGCTGAAGCCGCCGGCCTCGGTCAAAGGTGACGCCAGTCAGCCACGCTTTATCTGGTAGAAGGCTGGCAGCGACTGAAATGACATCTGCACCAGATTGGGCGGGCCGAAAGGCGTTCAGGATTACCTTGGCTCCCTGGCCAGTGCCGGTCAGCCTAGATGAGTAGAGCTTTTTGGAGTTATCGATGCTCTGCTTGTGCTTGGCTGCGGCCCTTTCAATCTTGGCGATTTTCTGAGCCGTCGTATCTCGCTCATCCCAGGCAATTGCGGCAACGCAGATTGTGGCGATGGCGAAAAGGACAGCCATGCTTCTTCGTCCGTTGACCGCCTTCTGCTCCTTGTTTTTGACGTCTTCTGGGGTTTCCAGATTGAAGTGAACAAGTCCGCCGTGCAGATTCTGGAGAGTGGATTCCTTGGCTTTGTGAGTGGCGTCGGCAAAGCTCAGGCCGCCAGCGGCGATGATTGCAGGATCACTCAGTCCGTAGGCTGCTTTTGTTCGATTCACCTCCATGGCGACATCGATGGCAGCTGCCCGAGTGCCTGCCATGCGTGAAGCGGCAAGAGATCCGTTCTGAACGACATCAATCGCCAGACCATCTGGAGTTGGTTCGAGAACAACGGCCTCGCTTAGCCCCAGACTCTTCACTGCCTCAAACGAGCCGAGCCCGGAGGGTGAAATCCACTGGATCTTGAGCCCAGCGGATTTGAATTCTTCCCTCATTCGTTGAAGGTCTTCGACCTTCATGGCGGCGACAATCGCCAGTCTGCCTTCGGAGTTGATATCGGGCAGAAAATGGAAGTCAGAAGCGAGGCTGGCTCCCGCCATGGGCAGAATCTGGTCCATGCGACGAGCCAAAACCATGGCCGCTTCTGGCTTGGTTGTGTTTGGCAGGCGAATCTGCTTGAGGAAGATGTGACGTCTTCCAACGGCCGCGCCGACCTTGCCGTTCGGAAGAACTCCAGCCTGAGAAAGGGCATCAACTGAATCAAATTCCAGAACCTCTGGCCGCCCAGGAATCCAAGCCCTGACCCCTGCCGGGCTCCACTCAACTACGGGGAGTGCGTCGTGCGTTCTGCTCATTGCGGCTCCACCAATATCGTTCGAGTTTCTGCTTCCTCGCTCCAGTTCCAGCGTTGATCCATATCTGCAAAGGGTGGTGTTTCTATTCTGACCACCTTGGGGACACCATCGGTCACTTTTACAAGAGCCTGCCTAAACACTCGGCGGCTCCCTGCCTGTCCCATGGCCCTCACTAGGAATACGTTTGAACCTACTGTGAAGGCATCAGCAAACTGTGCAAGGTTCTCTTGGGTGACGCCCGCTAAGTTCGCTAGTTCACCTAAGCTGGCAAAAGTCCCCCTTCTGCCTGCAATTGCCCCGACCAGATCTTGAGTAACACCGGGGATTGAGGCAAGGACATCATCTGAAGCTGTGTTGAGATTGATCCGCCCTTCGATCTCGGTGAGAGTGCCAACCTGAAGGGTGTCCAGAATCGCGACGAAATCCTCTGTCGCCAAACCAGGGGTCTGAATCACCTGTCCGATGGTGGTGTAGGTGCCTAAAACGTTTCTTTGGTTGATGATGGCTTGGGCTGCCTGCTGGCCAATGCCTCTTTGGACCAGCTGGGCAACCTGAGCTGTATTGATGTTCAGCTTCTGACTTCCATCGGGGGCAACGAGGGGGCTGGTGGAGTCGACTGTCACGAGGCTTTCGAGAGGGAGCTGGCTTGTTTGGGCTCCGGAAGTGGTGGCTCGGGCAGTTTCCTCGGTCGGGGGTTCGTAAAGCGTGGCGCCGGTGAATCCTCTCACTACCAGCAGCTCTTGGACCGTTGAAAGTCGTCGGAGGGCTGTGTTGTAAGGAGTCGTCAGCTGGTTATAGTAGTCGTCCTTTGCGCCAAGAGAGCGAGGTGTGAGTTCAGCTTCGCGCCAGTCTAAAAGCGAGTCGATCTGCTCCTGCGTGACTGGCAGAATCTGCAGCTGTTCTTCAGCGGCGGTGTTGAGGTTGATAAAAGCGCCAGCATCCAGCACTTGAAGTCGGAAGGAGTCTCTTCCTACGGTGAAAGCTTCGCCGCCAGCTTGACCCAAGTCGATCCACTCATCTGTTTCAGTGGTGACGTTGGGATCGATAGTCTGCAGAGAAGCCATGCCTCTGGCAATGGCGGCAAGAGCCATGGATTCGGCTCTGGCTTCTTCTATGCGCGTCCTCTGGCTCAGGCTCTCTGCTCGCACCCTGGCCGCAGCCGTCACCATGACGAGAAGCAGTACTGCCATGACCGCCAAAGAGAGGATAAATGCAGATCCCTGCTGTCTATTACGCTCCACCTTCCACCTCCGTAATGGCAGGATCTTCCGGTGTCGCGTCGCTGTTCACCAGCCTGACAACAAGGATTCTTGGGTTTGAATCTTCGGCGAGCGAATAGGTGAGCCGGATTGCGGCAGGCAGCCTTCTTGGGCCGACCGTCACAGTGTCCCAGGTCGGCTGCCAGTCTTGACCATCAAAGAACTCGAAGCTGATCGAAACGATCTCTGGATCAAGCAGACTTTCTCTTCCGCCTTGAGTGGCATCTCCGTCAGAAGGCCTCTGCCTGCGGAGAAAGAGACCTTCTCCATCTGCTGCCGCTCCGACTGGCACGAGGGAGAGGGAGATTTCCTCAAGGCCCCCCTGGACTCCATAAGATTCGTTGAGAGCGGCGAAGTCTGTTTCTTCTGAGTTCAAATACCGTGACGAGGGTGGGGGTCCGAGACGAGTGAAAGTGAGGGTATCGCTGGTTTCGCCGACTCCTTGACTGTTGGTTCCGAGAAGGTAGCTGGTTTGATCGGTCGCCAAGGGGATGAGATAGGCGTCTTCGATCAGGGCGATCAGGTTCTTTTCCAAGCGTCCGTCGGCATCCATTCTCTCATCGGCGGTTCGGCTTCTTTCCTGCCAGTTGAGGGCGGCTCCGTAGGTGCCAGCCAGAGCCATGAAGATGAAGACCATGGCAATGAGGGCGATGATGAGTTCAACCAGAGTCAAACCCTTTTGAAGCCTCATGCCGCCTCCTGTTCTTCTTCGATCGGGGCCGGAGGAGTGAAGACTAGGGTTTCGGCCGTTGCGTACCGGTCCGTGGTGCCGAAAGTGACAGTGAGGCGGAGATATTGAACGTTCTCGATGCCAGATTCTTCAAGGCTGACCTCCCATGAGTACTCTTCCAGACCTTCGAGTGAGAAGTCGCCTTCAGTGACCGACTCATATTCTCGCGTAGCGGCCAGTTCTTTCAGCTTCGTCTGAGCAAGCCGTTCCACAGTCTCTCGCTCGATCATGCGGCGCTGGGACTGAGACAGGGCGCCGAAGCCGCTCATAAGTGCGGCAATGCCGATGGCTACGATGATGCCAGCAACAAGAACCTCAAGCAGGGTGAAACCCCTAGATCCTCTGTTCAAGTTGGCCAGCCTCCCAATCGATGGTTTCTTCCGCAGGCAGATTCCCCTCGCCTGAGGTAACTCGGCCTTGGGCGTCTACTTTGATCCAGAAAACTCGCTCGTTCAAGGAGTAAGAGAATCCGGCTGGATCGACAGTTCCACGAGCCCCGAATTCCACAGCCCACTCATCTTCGGTGACCGTCTCGCCAGCCACGCGGACTTCTTCGATCTCGGCCGCGCCGAAGGGGTTTGCGACGGTAAGGATCGTTGGGCCGCCCTGCGCTTCTTCCGGCTCTTCACCTTCCTCAGGGGCATCTGAGGCCGCAGTCGCGAGGTTCAAGCCGTCGTTCCAAGTGAGGACGAGGTCGGTGCGTCGGTTCAGGGCCTCGGCTCTCGCTTCACGAAAGATGCGCTCAGCATCAAGCCGAAAGGAAGCCACCTGCTGGCTTTCTTCCAACTTCGTAAATCGAGGCACGACAATTAAAGCCACCATGACGATCACAACAAGGACCGCGGTGGCTTCAACCAAAGTGAAGCCAGACCGACGAGACATGAACTACTCGCCAGCTTCGATGATGTCTTCGTTGTTGCCTTCGCCGCCTTCAACTCCGTCAGCTCCATAGCTGAGAAGGAAGTAGCTGTCGTCGCCGTCATTGCCGGGCCACTCGTAGATGTACTCCTTGCCCCAAGGATCAACACCGATCGGCTTCTGTGAGTAGGGGCCCCGCCAGCCGCTGGCGTCTGCGGGAGCAGAGCGGAGGGCTTCGAGTCCTTCTTCGGTTGAGGGGTAGCGGCCCACGTCGATGCGGAAGTTATCCAGCATCGAGCGGACAGTCGCGAGGTCGCTGACGGCTCGGGCCACCTTGGCGTCCTCAGAACGACCGATGATTCGAGGCACGATCATCGCGGCCAGGATGGCCAGGATGAGCATGACCACGACCAGTTCAATCAGGGTAAATGCACTTTTGCGTCTTTGTCGTCGGTTCATGGTGTCTCCTTATAAAGTGTTACTTGACGAGATCTTGGGCTTGGAAAATGGGAAGAGCGATGCTGAGCACGATGAAGGCGACAACGACGCCCATCGTGACGATGATGATTGGCTCCAGCAGGCTGGTGAGGGTTCTCAGACCGTTCTCAACCTCGAAATCCATAGAGTCAGAGACTCGGTTTAACATACGAGGCAGGTCGCCAGTTTCTTCTCCGATGGCGACCATGTTGGTAAGAACGGGAGGGAAAACGGCCGTGTTTTTGAGGGCCTGGGCGATGGGGACACCCTCGCGGACTTCTGCTTCAACATCTCGGCTGACCCTTTCGTAAACCTTGTTTGCGCTGGCGAGTCCGGCCAGCTTCAGAGCTTCGAGGATCGGCACGCCGCCAAAAACCAGGGTTCCGAGGACACGGGCGTAGCGGCTGATGACGGCCTTGCCAATGATCGTTCCGAAAATGGGTGCTCTCAGGTAGAAGCGGTCTCTCGCTAGCTGACCTGCCTCTGTGGCAAGGTAGCCCCTGATCAGAAACACGGCAACAACCAAGCCGATAATGATGGCAATCCAGTTGCCAGTCACAAAATTGGTGGTGCCTAGAAGAATTTTTGTGGGCAGAGGAAGAGCATCGCCCATATCTTCAAAGACTCCTTGAAGACGGGGGACGACAAAGGTGATGATGAAGATGATCGCACCCAATGAAGCGGTCGAAAGGACAGCGGGGTAGATCATCGCCGCAACGACTTGGCTGCGTCGGGCGACCTCCTTTTCCATCAATTCCGCCAGCCTGGTCACTGCCTGAGGAAGCTGACCCGAGGCTTCGCCTGCGGCGACCGTCATGGTGACGATGGTAGGGAAGAGTCGGGGGTGCTTGGCCAGGGCCTCACTCAGAGGGTAGCCAGTCCGAATGTCTTTGAGGGCTTCTTCGGTAGCTCTAGAAAGGTCTTCACTCTCAGTCTGTTCGGCAAGAACCTGCAGGGCTCTATCCAAGGGCAGGCCTGCATCGGCAAGGTCGGCAAGCCGCCTCATGTAGAGAGCGACATCGGCCTTGCCCGCCTTGCCCTTCTTTTTGTCCGTTCCAGAAGCTCTTGCCGCGCTTTTCGCGCTTTCTTCCTTGATCTCCGTGACAAAGCGGCCCTGAGTTTCGAGTATTGCGAGGGCAGCCTTCTCGTCGGCAGCCTCAATCCTTCCCGTGCGCTTTCTGCCGCTGGGTTCAAGGGCTGTATAGACGTAGGTCGTCATCGATCAAGTGCCTCCAAGGTCATCTTTAGGCTACTCAAGGTCATCTCTCTGGCAGACTCGAAGAACGTCTTCGGCGGTGGTGATTCCCTGCATCACGCAGAGACGACCGTCACCCAGCAGAGTTCTCATGCCCTGGTTCTGCATGGCGTGATTCTTAATCATGCTGGCGGGATCGCGATTGACGGTCATGTGCCGGACGGCTTCGTCTACGACGAGGAGTTCGTAGACTCCCTGCCTGCCTCTGAATCCGCTTCCGCCGCACTTGTCGCAGCCGCGGCCCTTGCGGAAGTTGGCTGTTTTGGCTTCTTCTGGAGTGATGCCGATGGCCTGCAAAGCATCCTCAGTTTCCTGATGGGGTTCTGAGCAGTTGGAGCAGTTCCTTCGCACAAGCCGCTGGGCAAGAACCCCGACAACGGATGAAGCGGCGAGATAGGGTTCAACGCCCATGTCAAGCAGTCGGGTGAGGGCTGATGAAGCGTCGTTTGTGTGAAGTGTGCTGAAGACCAAGTGGCCAGTAAGAGCGGCGTGAATGGCGATTTCTGCCGTTTCGTGGTCTCGAATTTCACCGACCATGATCACGTCGGGGTCCTGACGGACGATGCTTCTAAGGCCGTTGGCGAAGGTGAGGCCGATTGACTGCCTGACGGGGATTTGTCCCACCCCAGGAAGCTGGTATTCGACTGGGTCTTCGATGGTCAGGATGTTTCGCTTGGGACTGTAGATTTCCTGCAGCGCGGCGTAGAGCGTGGTGGATTTTCCTGAGCCGGTGGGGCCGGTGACCAGGATCATTCCGTAGGGAATGCCGATCAGCTTCTGGAAGGTTTCCAGCATGTTGCCTCTCATTCCCAACTCTGTGAGTGAGAGCATGGCCGTCCCCTTGTCGAGGATTCTCATGACCGCTCTTTCTCCGTGGACTGTGGGGATGATCGAGACACGAACATCGACCTGCCGGCCAGCGATGGTCAGCTTGATTCGACCGTCCTGGGGAAGCCTGCGCTCGGCAATGTTCATCTGACCGAGAATCTTGAGTCGGCTGATGATGGCGTTGTGCATTCGACGCGGCGGCTGGAGAGTTTCGTGCAGCAGACCGTCGATGCGGAATCGAACCTTGACTTCTTTTTCGTAGGGCTCAACGTGGATGTCACTGACACCATCGCGAACCGCCTGGGCGAACATAAGGTTCACCATCTGGACGACCTGAGCTTCGCCCGCCATGCGGGTCAGGTCGGCAAGGTCATCCGTGTCAGCGTCGAGGCTGGCGTCATCCTGTCCAGGCAGCTCTTGAAGCATCCCGGAGAGGAACCGCTCCTCGATCCTATCCTTGATGAGGTTGGGGGCGGCGAGAAGAGGACTGACTGGGCGGCCAAGCATGACCGAAAGGTCATCCATAGCCTTAAGCGCCGCCGCGTTGCCTAGAGCAACAAAGAGCACGTCGCCTTCAACCCGCATCGGAAGGATTTGATGCTTGAGCGCAAAATCGGGCGAGACGAGATCCAGGGCTTCCGGTTCAGGTTTGATCTCACCAAGATCCACGAATTCCAGGGCCAAGTGCTCTAGACCCTGGACAGAGGCTGACATGGACGGAGATACGAATTCAGAAGCCACTAGTTCACCGAGGATGCAGTAATGAGGACTGTAAAAGTGCTGAAGGGCACCAATTTGTCGTCGTGCGCCATTTGTAGTGTAGCTGTTATGGGGTCGGTTGGGTTCAGATTGGGCTGACTAGAGTCATTGACTGGGGAACCGATTTTTCCCCTGCTAGATGGTTGAAGGAATGCTTAATCGCCCCTTTCAATGGGTCCCCAGTCCTGATCATTAGGCTCTGCTGGGAGGAAGGGACCGCCTTAATCTTTACTTTTGAGTCTTGATTGGCCATCTAGCGCGTAGAATGTAACGAGACCTCATGGCAACCTTTGCTGACCCCCAGCCCCTGAACCCTGAAACGGTATCTGCCGTTGAAGAGCAGACTGACGACGAACTGCTGGAGCATTGGGCTGAGCAGGAATACAAGTGGGGCTTTGTCAGCGATGTTGATGCCGATACCATTGCTCCTGGCCTGACCGAGGACGTCGTTCGCTTTATCAGTGCCAAGAAGGAAGAGCCAGAGTGGATGCTGGAGTTCAGACTCAAGGCGTTTAGGCACCTTCAGACCATGGCCTACCCCAAGTGGCCGAATGTGGATTACCCGCCTGTTGATCTTCAGTCGATCAGCTACTGGTCCGCTCCTAAGCAGATGCCCAAGCTGAATTCGCTTGATGAGGCTGACCCTGAGCTGATTAGAACCTTTGAGAAGCTGGGAATCCCTCTTCACGAACAGATGATGCTGGCCGGAGTCGCGGTCGATGCCGTTTTCGATTCGGTTTCCGTTGTCACCACTTTTAAGGAGAAGCTGAAGGAAGTCGGAGTCATCTTCTGCTCGATCAGTGAAGCCATCAAGGAGCATCCTGAGCTCGTCAAGGAGTATTTGGGCAGCGTCGTCCCCTACAGCGACAACTTCTATGCGACCTTGAACTCAGCGGTTTTCTCTGACGGCAGCTTCGTTTACATCCCCAAGGACACCCGATGTCCCATGGAACTGAGCACCTACTTTAGGATCAACGCTCAGAACACGGGTCAGTTCGAAAGAACTCTGATCATCGCCGACGACCGAGCCTATGTCAGCTACCTTGAAGGCTGCACGGCTCCGAAGCGGGATGAGAACCAGCTTCACGCTGCTGTTGTAGAACTCTACTGCGGCGAAAAGGCAACCATCAAGTACTCCACAGTTCAGAACTGGTACCCAGGAGACAAGGATGGCAAGGGCGGAATCTTTAACTTCGTTACCAAGCGCGGCAAGTGCGAAGGCAAGGGAAGCAAGATCACTTGGACTCAGGTTGAGACTGGATCTGCAATCACTTGGAAGTACCCCTCAGTCATTTTGAAGGGTGACGATTCAGTCGGAGAGTTCTATTCTGTGGCTCTTACTGCCCGAAAGCAGCAGGCCGATACCGGCACTAAGATGGTCCACATCGGCAAGAACACCCGAAGCACTATCGTCAGCAAGGGAATCTCGGCTGGCCAGGGTCAGAACACTTACCGAGGTTTGGTGAAAATCAATAAGGGAGCGGACAACGCCCGCAACTACTCGGTCTGCGATTCTATGCTGATGGGAGACAAGTGCGGCGCCCACACCTTCCCCTACATTGAGGTCAAGAACTCGACGGCGAAGATGGAGCACGAGGCCACCACATCGAAGATCGGTGAGGATCAGCTTTTCTATCTTGCTCAAAGAGGAATCAACGAGGAAGATTCGGTCAACATGATCGTCAGCGGCTTCTGCAAGGATGTCTTCCGTGAGCTCCCCATGGAGTTTGCTGTCGAAGCGCAAAAGCTTCTTGGTGTCAGCCTGGAACATTCTGTCGGCTAACGGCATTCATCTTCTATAACGCTTGTTCCGCCATCGTGACTGTGTCACGATGGCGGAAGTTGTTTTGGTCTGCGTGACCAGTTGAATTAGGAGTGGGGATGAAGAAGAACTTGACTTGGCTGGCTGGGGCGGGAGCAGCCCTTGCATCGGTCGCTGCCTGCTTGGTGATTTTTTCCAATCGGGGCCCCGATCTTGAGGCCCTGGCAAAAGATTACAAAGAGGCTGACATGTTTTGGACGGTCAAGGATTTTCCGCCTGCGCCTGAAGTCAGCGACTCGGAAAACGCCGCTCCCGTGATTCGCAAAGCGATGGAAGTTTGGCCACGAATGCGCGGAGCCATGGAGTTCGGCTTTAGGTTTGAGCCCAAAACCAAAGAAGAGGCTAATGAAGTTCTTGAGCGAATGTCGAACCTGAAGCCTTCACTCGAGATAGCACTCCAAGCGAGCCAAATGAAAGGCTACAGCCCAGGCTGGGATTGGGACAAGGATATGAATAAGGTTGTTCCAGAACTTCAGAGCCTGCGCTTGATAGTGAGAGCCCTTTGCCAAAAAAGTCAGGCTCTGCTTGTCGTGGAGAAGACGGACGAGGCGCTTGAATCTTGGGAAGCAGCTTTGCGGCTGACTCTTTTAGCGCGAACAATTCCTGATAGCTCAGCCGCTCTTCTGGCTTCTTCGATGTCTGCTTCGGTCAGCAGAACCGCAGTTAAAGCGATGGATCGACGGCCTAATGATGCCCGCTTGATCGATGCATTGGCGAAAGGATTGACGCAGTTGGACAATGAACCAGACTGGCGTTTGATCATCAAGGCTGACGGCTATGCCTACCTGGCGACACTCCGCAACAGTGTCAACACCGATGATGCCGCCGGTCGGCTTCAGCCTGATTTTCAAGAGCCCGAGAGTCAGAAAAAGCCATTGGTGAGGGAAGACATCCCCGCCGCCTCGGATCTTAAAGAGATGACCGGCGGAGTTTTAAAGGCTTATGCACAGCTGGGAGAGGCGATTTCTTCGGAGAAGACAACGCTTCCCGATGCCATCCTGCTGGCAGAAAAGCTTGAGGATCAGGCCGGAAGCGGAGGCACATCCAGGAGCTTGTCTTCCTTGAGCAGATCGTTAAGAAGGATTGGTGCAGGCATGGGCCACGCCAGAGCCGCCCATGTCCTTGCTGTCGTTTTGAAAGAGCGGTCAGGCGGCAAAAAGGACCTTGCTGACCTTGAGGATGTCCCGGGCGGGCCTTGGCTGGACCCTCTTTCAGGTCTTCCCCTCAAGTTCTCGAACCGAAAGGAGATGGTCAAAATCTGGAGCATCGGCGCTAATCTTTCCGATGATGGTGGGCTGAGCAGGGAAGAGGCCTCTGCCGCCATGCAGGATTCTCTAACGGAAACCGGCCGACCCATGGCCTACGACGAAGTTGCGGCGAATCCTATCAGTCTTCCTCAGCCCAAGGCTCCGCCTCAAACCGGGAATCCCCATGTTCAGTGGCTTGAAACCAAAGGAAGCGGCCCAGCGGTGATCAACAAAAAGGCAGTTCGGTCGCAGGCTATGATGGTGGATTCTGCAATGGGAGCCTTTGCCCCTGGCCACCTTGGTGTCCGGCGGACGACTGGATTAGAAGGGTCGCTTTAGGGCGACCCGCTCATATTCGGGAGTCCGCCCATCTGCCCCATCAAGCCTCCGCCGAAATCGGCAGAGATGGTGAACCACTTTCGAGTTTCGTAACGGTCGCAGATCTCTTGGACTTGACGGTCGGTCTCTCGGGCCGGGCCATCGATGCGGCCGTTGGAATCTCCCTTCATGCCGTTCAGGGCGGCTATGGCTCCTTCCGGATTCTCAGATGCCTGACTGAGGGCATCCAAGACTTCCAGCATCATGGCGCCTGTTTCCTGCAGGGCTACCGAGTAGCTGTTGTAGGTGGGGACGCATTCGCTGGGTGGCGGATATGACTTGAAGAAATCGTTGAGTTCGCGCCACTCGTTGCGCTTTTCTGTGGCGGCACGCTGCAGATCTTCGGCTGGCTGCTTGTTTTCTAGAGCGTCGGGGTTGCCATCAAGCAGGCCTTGAATGGCATCTTTGGTTCCACCCAAAGAAAGGTAAGCCATCTGAACCGCAAGCTGCCCCATGTGCTTGTTAGAAAGGTTTCGCCGCCTCTTCTCCGTCTCTTCCAGGTGCTTCAGCCAGTCCAGAATCTCCTGAGGCATGCGCTTGGCTTCCTGCGGAGTGATGGGCGCCACTTCGGCTTCCTGCATGAAAACAGGGGCGGGAGCGCTGACTTGTGGCAGAACGGCTTGCGGCTGACCCTGCTGGTTGAGGGCTGGCTTGCTGCCGCCAAGCAGACCGAAGAAGCCCGTGCCAAAGCCAAAGCCAATGAGGGCAGCAAACAGCACGCCTCCGGCTACAAGCCACCCGGTGAGGGGCTTTTTCTGCTGTGCATAGGGATCGTAGCCTGGGGGTGGATAAGAGGGCTGCTGCATGGCGACCTCGCGTCTGTGTAGTTTAGACCCTGACTCTGTCGGAGGGGAATTTCTGAAGGAACGTTCTACTTCTTTCGTTCGTCTCTCTTGAAACTAGGACCTTTGGCCGACACTCAAAGTTCAGGGTTCAACTCTGTCACTTAGTTTGACGGCCAAACACCCTGTAGCAGAACAAATCTTAATAAGGAGAATTCATGTCACGAATCAGCCCAGAACATCCTCTGGCTCTGCTGCTTCGAGGCTTGATCCACGATGAAGTGGTGAAGCACGTAGCAAGCAAGGGCCTTGAGCCATCCGAAGCTTATCTCACCACTCTGCTTCTCGATTTCACCCGCACCGACAGCCTTCGCCGAGTGAAAGACGCCCAGGGTTCGCCTGTGCTCGACCTCAGCGATCTGCTCGAAGAAGGCGACGTGACGGCCAAGGCAGAATCTTTTGAAAGAGAAAGGGAAGTCCACCGCCACATTGGCGACCTGATGCTGTTCGGCTTGGGCATCTACCCCGAACTGGTGAGGTCGATGAAGGTGAAGGCAGAGGCCCTGACTCTCGACCCCGCCAACCAGGGCAGAAGCAGTTACGCAGTGGTTTCCACCTTCGATCACCACCCCTGGCAGCACGAAGCCGCCACCTTTAAACAGCTAAGCGAAGGGTTTGAGGACTTCACCTGGGTGCTTAACACTGTGGGAAGAAAGGCAGGATTTGTAACAGGCTAGATCACATCTTGGCGCGGTCCCCGTCTGGGTGGCGGTGTCACTCAAATTGAGCATGGGCTCCCTGTCGGGGGCCTCTTTTGGTTTGCAGCTCCGGCCTGAACGAGTTGCTTTCTAGCTAATGTTATATAAAAAGTTGGTTACAAGTTAATCGTAATTTAATATTAAATATGAAGAGCATGATTGACTTCTACCACTAGTCTGGATGTAAAGTAGCGACTTCGGGGTTTCGCCATGACTCTCACCGACTGGTCAAGAACTATTCTCTTCAGAGCAACAGCTATCAGCCTTGCAGGGCTCATGGCCTTCAATGCCACTGCGAACGGGCTGGAGATGCTCGGAATCTTCGCCGCCGAGTCGGGCCAGAAGATAGCCCGCAAGTTTGTAGGCCACTATACAGACAAGCCCACACGGGTCTACCTGGGCGAAGCCCCGGGCCGAGACCCTCACCGTGACAATTGGTGGACGGCCAGGCAGAGAGCTGACTACTCCAGAGCCAAGCTGAACAAGCTGTTTTCCCAGGCTATTGAAGATGGAAACGTCCTCGCCTCAACTGTTCCTGCGGCGGTCGCCAGTTTTGCCCTGCTGCAGGGGGGTAGCGGTGGCGGCAATAGCGGCGGGGGAAGCCCAGGTGAAGGCGAAGGCCCTGGCGGAGGATCCGGCAGCACTGGTGGTGGAGGATCTCCTGGCCCAGGACAGCCTGGCGGTGGAATGGGCGGCGAATCCAACACCAACACGGGCAACAAGCTTTCCGCTCTCCCAGTCGTTTCCTGGGGATCCCTGGGAGATTCAGGCGTTTCCTTCAATCTGTACCACTCAAGCCGGACTGATTGGAACGAAACTCTTGGCCATGGCTGGAGCCACAGCTACGAAGCTGAAATCACTTACACCTCCGGTTCTTCTGCAATTCTGAGAATGCCTGATGGCCTTCTGGTGCCTTATACAGAAGCATCTGGGGTCTTCACTCCTCCCCCTGGCTGGAACCACGATCTCGTCAGGAATTCTGGCGGCAGCTTCACTCTCACCTTCAAAGACCAGAAGAAGATGGAGTTCAACTCCTCTGGCCAGCTCACCCAGGTCAAGGATAGAAACGGTAATGCGACGAATATCACCCGCAACGGTTCTGGGCTCATTACACTTATTGAGAGCGCCGATGGCAGAGACCTGACCCTAACCTACAATGGCAGCGGCAGGGTTTCCACCATCACAGATCCTCTCAGTCGGGTCTGGACCCTTGCCTACAACGCAAGCAGCCAGCTGACAGGGGTCACCTACCCAACCCTTAACAGCACCAGTCACACTCGCAGCTTTACCTACAACGCAGCTCACGACATCCTTACAGAAACTGACTTGAGGGGCAAGGTTTGGACCTGGACCTACGACAGCGAAGGGAAGATGACTTCTTTCTCTAATCCGCTTAGCCAGACAACCAGCTACAGCTACACCAGCACTGCCACGACTATCACTTTCCCAGATACGACCACCAGAGTTGACAACTATTCCAGCGGACTTCTTGCCAGCCGTGTTGACGAAGCCAGCTTCTCAAGCGCTTTTGTCTATGACACTGATAGAAACATCACCAGGCTGACAGACAAGAGAGGAAAGGAATGGACAGCCACCTACGACAGCAAGGGCAATGTTCTCACCCGCGCCAATCCGCTTAACAAAACCTGGACTTACACCTACTCTAGCCTGAATGACCTTTTGACGGCGGAAAACCCAAAAGGGGAAGACACCATCTACACAAGGGATGGCTCAGGCAGAGTGACCTTGATTGATGATGGTCTAGGCAGGGATTCTGTCCGCTATACCTACGATTCCTTCGGTCAAGTTCTGACCGCAAAAGACGCTCTCAACCGCACCACCACCTACAGCTACAACAGCAAGAGTGAACTGACCAGCACAACCGACCCCGGCAGTGTCACTACGACTCTTGCCTACGACAATCTCAGCCGGGTTACAAGCATCACTGATGCTGCCTTAAACACCACGACCCTGACTTACGATGCCTGGGGCAGAGCGATTACGGTCACTCATCCAGATTCCAGCGCGGCGGCAGTGACCTATAACAACGAAGGCCAGGTTCTGTCTTCACAAGATGAAGAAGGCAGAGTGAGCAGCTGGACCTACGATGATGCAGGCAGGCAGACCAGCTTTACCAATGGCCGAAGTGACACAGAAACCTACGCTTACAACTCGGTTGACCTTCTGGCCTCGGTCACCAACGGAAGGGGCAAGACCAGAACCTACACCTACACCAGCCGCGGTGAAGTCGCCAGCCTCACCATGCCAGATGGTACGGAAGAGGATTGGACCTACAACGGTGAAGGGCAGGAAACCAGCTACACCAACGGGCTCGGGCAGGTTAACAGCTACACCTACGATGATGCTGGCCAGAGCACAGGCGTTGACTATCCATCAGGAACTGACACCAGCTTCACTTATGACGATGCAGGGCGAGTCACCGCCATGGTGGATGGCACCGGCACGACCGCTTGGGTTTACGATGCTGCTGGGCAGATCTCCAGCCTGGCTCAGCCTCAGGGAACTCTGACTTACACTTACAATCTCGCTGGGCAGAGAACGGCTCAATCCGGAGCCAGCCAGTCTCAAAGCTGGACTTTTAACGGCAGCACAGGCAGGCTCACCAGCACCTCTAATGGCTTCGGAGAAGACACGACCTTCACTTACGATTCGCTTGGACGCCTTGCCACCAAGACTTTCGAAGGGAACAACTACGAGGTCTACACCTACGATTCTCGCGGCCGCCTGACCAATATCAAGCATCGCAGGCCGAATACAGACATTCTTCGTGAGTACACCTACACTTACGACGATTCGGGCAAGGTGCTGACCTACAGAGTTGGAACCCTGACCACGACCTACGCTTACGACGGAGCGGGGCAGCTGACCAGTGAATCCCGCGCCGGCTACTCGGCCACCTACTCTTACGATGGCAATGGCAACCGCCTGACCCGCACTGTCGGAGGAACGACAGAAAACTACGCCTACGACGACGGCGACAAGCTGCAGGATGTGAAGGTTGGCGGAACTGCCATCAAAACCTTCGGCTACGATGCTGCCGGAAGAACCACTTCCGTCACAACTTCTGCCGGAACAACGACCATTGGCTATGACTTTGAGAGCAGAGCCACTTCAATCTCTGGCCCCGGAATCTCTCAGAGCAACACTTACAACGGACTTGACACTCGTGTCAGCTCTACGACCAACTCTGTTTCAAACACCTTCCTGAGGGACGGCGCCTATGTCACCGACCCCGTGGTCAAAGATTCCAACGCGACCTACACTCCGGGGCTTTATGAGCGCAGGGCAGGCTCAACCAGGCAGCTTCACCACAACCTTAAGAACGTCGAACTTCAGACGACCCTGACTCCGGCAGTCTCGGCTTCAAGAACCTACGATGCCTTCGGCAATGTCCTGTCCTCGACTGGCACCCACCGCGGCCCCTTCGGCTACGGTGGCGGATTCGGCTACCAGGAAGACGCGACGGGTCTGAAGCTTCTTGGGCACAGGCTTTACGATTCTTCGACTGGAAGGTTCCTGACCAGGGATCCGATTAAAGATGGAAGGAACTGGTATGTCTATTGTGGGAATGATCCTGTCAGTGGAGTCGATCCTACTGGCCTCTGGGTGGAGACGGCTTTCGATGTTGCGATGCTGGCCGTCGGCATTGCTGACTTTGTGGCTGAGCCAAACATCTGGACTGGGATTGGGGTGGTCATTGATGTCGCGGCCGTCATCTTCCCTGTCCCCAATATTGCAGCGGTCCGGCACCTCGACGACGCTGTGGATGCTGGACGAGGCATCGGCCGAGGAATTCGGGGAGGAGCAGACGCTTGTTTTGCCGCCGGCACACCAATTCTGCTTGCAGATGGGACTACCAAACCTATTGAGACCATTGAGGTCGGCGATCTGGTCTATTCGCGCGGTCAAGATGCTGATGAATCTGAGAGCTTAGTCGTCTCTGAAGTTACAGAGACATTTGTTAGGCAGACAAGCGGCACGCTACTGCTCAAGCTTGAAGATGGGCAGACTCTTGAGACCACTTCCGAACACCCGTTCTATGTCAAAGGCTTGGGCTTTGTCCCTGCTGGAGAACTCAAATCCGGGTTTGAGATTGCTGAGCAAAATGAGGAATACACAACTGTCCTGGGGGCCGTCCATTTAGAACCGTCCAAGCTGGTTTACAACATTGAAGTCAAGGGAACTCACACCTACTTTGTTAAGTCCGGCGATGACTTCCTTTGGGTGCATAATTTATGCGTTCCTCCAGGTCCGGGACTGTATGTTGGAACTGGAAAAGGTGGTAAACCTTATGTTGGCCAGTCAGGTGATTTTCCAGGTAGGGTCCATACTGGACATAAAACACTTGACACAACAAAGGATGTTCAATTTATGCCTCTTCCTGGAACAACTCAAAGAGAGAGAGAGATAGCAGAGACCCAATATCTTCTAGACAATTTTGGAAATTTGGATCTAGTTGACAATGTCAGGTGGCCAGTTGACCCTAAGTATTGGGGAGAATATGGCATTATCGATAGAAGGAGGTGATAAGAATTTCTGAATTATTTCGAACAAGGCCGTTCAAAGATGGGATCGAAGTCATTCTAAATCAAGACTGGAATGAGAAAATCAAAGCGTCCCTAGAAGGTCGCAAAATTCTGAGGCTTGCAGTTTGGGATCGTGTTTCGAATGTTGAGTTTGTGAGTGAGTTGACAGCAATTGAGTCGCTTGTGATAAGGTATGTCAAGCTGGATTTAACTCCTCTCTATCATCTTCAAGGACTTAGGCACATTAGTGCTTGGTCAGAAAAAGGGCCCAAATTAATGTTTAGCAAATTTGAGAAACTTAAAGAGTGCGATGTTGAATACACGAACAAAATGGAAGATTTGGTTCACGCAAATGGATTAACACGGCTATATGTTGGGAACCTAGCTAAGAAGCTTGCTGGAGGTCTTTCTAACCTCCAGGAGCTTCGTAGGCTAACTATTCTTGGATGTGCGACGGATAGCCTCGAATCATTGGGAGAGTTAAATAATCTTCATTTTCTGCGAATCGCTAGGATGCATAAACTGCAGGGCTATGAGTTTCTCTCTTCTCTTCAAAACCTAAGAGTACTTCAAATTCAGTCGTGCGCAGATATGATTAGTTTGGAGATGCTTGATGGGCTTGAAAAATTAGAATACCTCTTTCTGTCTGGTGTTGGTGAACTATCAAGCCTTGAGCCATTGAAAGGGCTTAAGAATCTTCGCGCCTTGGTGATTAGTGGAAATCGTACCAAAGTGAAGGACTTGAAATTGGACTGCTTTCAGACATTCCCGAATCTGTGTCGACTTTACATTGAAGGTGCGCGAAAGCCAGTCTGGACTTCTTCAGAAGACAATCTTTCATGGAACGAAATGTTTCATGAATATAGTCAGTTTTAAAGCACTTAGCTGATTTTTAATGAGATGGCCCTTACGTTGCCTGGGGCAGAACGATCACAGTCACTCATCCAGATTCAAGCGCGGCAGACGTCACTTACCACAACGAAGGGCAGGTCATTACTTCTGAAAATGTAGAAGGCCGGGTCCGCAACTGGACTTATGACGATGTCGGCCGCCAGGCCAGCTTCACCACAACCTCAAGAACGTTGAAGTCCAGACGACCCTGACTCCGGCAGTCTCGGCTTCAAGAACCTACGATGCCTTCGGCAACGTTCTTTCTTCCACTGGCACCCACCGCGGCCCCTTCGGCAACGGAGGCGGCTTCGGCTACCAGGAAGACGCGACGGGTCTGAAGCTCCTTGGGCACAGGCTTTACGATTCTTCCACTGGCAGGTTCCTGACCAGAGATCCGATTAAGGATGGCAGGAACTGGTACACCTATTGTGAGAATGATCCTGTTCGGTATTCTGACCCATCTGGTCTTATGCGACAGGTCGATGCGGCGATTGATAGAATTTTAGGTGCACCTGGGCGAATAGGAGCTACGGTAGATCGTATAGGCAAGGAAATTGATAAATGGTGGAACGGAGTACCGGAGACTGATCCAGAAGGGTACCCCGTCGTAGTTGGCGGAGTTGGAACGTGGAACACTATTGCTCCTAGGGGATTTGCCATAACGCCGAATGGCAAAGTCCACATAAAGCCGGAGGATCGTGATTTGTACATGGGAGATTCAGACAGTAGCAGGAAATGGCGATATCATGAACATGCTCATATTGATCAGCGAGAGAATATGGGAACGGGTGTCCCAGATGGCCTGAAAACGATCTGGTTTGTGATGGGCATCGTTGCTGAATACATCACCGAAGGTGGACATAGCGGTGCAGGATTGGAGCAAGATGCAGATCGCGTAGCGCAAAACAAGCTACACTGGAGGAGCTTGGCCCAATGAGACAATTTTTAAAGTTTTTGTATCTGTTAATGGCCATTGCCTTTCTCCACTCTATCTCTGGCTGTTCCGGATTCTTGGAGGTCTTTCTTTACAATCGGACCAATGAACCAGTAACGGTTGAGTTTTTAACAATGGAGTGCAAGGTGACGGTACCTGCCAACTCAGAAGTCAATACTGGATGCAAGCACTTTACCGAGAATATTGGTCTTCGCTACAGGCCAGAAAATGGGTCAACATGGGTTGAGAAAAATTGGCGATACAAGGAGCTTTCGAGGCACGCACTTAGGCATTCAAGATTCAATCTCGAACTTCCTTAACGATACGGCAGTCGTCCCCCTGTAATTAAAGGACCTGATTTTGAGTAGGGTTGACCCTATAAATCAGATCCGATGGGTGTTTTGGGGCGCAGGGATGATCGCATCAAAAAGGTTAACCAACTTGGTGGTTGACATGGATTTCATGCTTCAGGTTTCAAGAAGCTCGAATCCAGAAGTACGCTCGCGAGTCTCTCGGGTGTGCTCAGGTAACGTCCTGTCAGTTTGTCGAAGTTGGATCAATGATCCAGATCCTTGGGTTAGGGTCAATATTGCTTGGGCCTTACGGAAAATGGACCGGCCATCTTTGAAGGAGCAGCTCGTAAGAGAGAGGCATCCCTATGTTAAGAAGAGAATCATTACTGCAAGGTGGAGGGGAATAAAGGTAATATCCCGTTTTAGATTTATTGAGCCAATCTACCAGTCCAACACCTACAACGGGCTGGACACTCGTGTCAGCTCGACGACAAATTCTGTCTCAAACACCTTCCTCAGGGACGGCGCCTATGTCACGGATCCAGTCGTCAAGGATTCCAACGCGACCTACACTCCCGGGCTTTATGAAAGAAGAGCAGGATCTACCAGACAGCTTCACCACAACCTCAAGAACGTCGAACTTCAAACGACCGTAACTCCTGCGGTCTCGGCATCAAGGACTTACGACGCCTTCGGCAATGTCCTCTCCTCCACCGGCACCCACCGTGGCCCCTTCGGCTACGGAGGAGGCTTCGGCTACCAGGAAGACGCAACGGGGCTGAAGCTTCTCGGGCATCGGCCCTATGATTCTTCCACTGGCAGGTTCCTGACCAGGGATCCGATATAAATGTGAGAGATGAAGAGTCCAGGCCTTGGCTCTCAGTTAAAAGCAGCATTCAAAAGTCAGAACGATTTAAAGAAAAAACCTGCCAAATAAACGCCAGCCTAAAGGGGGGGAAGTCTTAACCTCGGTGCTGAACACGGTGGGAAGAAAGGCAGGATTTGTTTCCTGAAACTGCTGTTCCGGCACCCATAGCCCTCTTTAAGGGTTGATAAGGGAAGGATGAAGTCTGCCGCCGTACCTGCCCGGTCCGCCTTTTGGGCAGAGTTCGGCTGGTTTGCGCTTAAGCAGGTTCAGGCTTCTGCCTTCCCCCTTTCTATCTTTGCCCTGCTGGCGGCATGGCAGTTTGCCTTGCAGCCCCTGGGGGTGCCGATAGCCCGCTACGACTTTTTGCTGGTCGGCTGCTTGGCCATGCAGGCGTGGCTGGTGTACGCGGGGTGGGAGACCTTGGATGAGCTTAAGGTCATAAGCGTTTTTCACCTGGTCGGGTTATGCCTCGAGGTTTACAAGGTCCACCACGGGTCGTGGTTTTATCCCGAACCGGCTTGGGTCAAGGTCGGGGATGTTCCTCTTTACAGTGGGTTTATGTATGCCTCGGTGGCCAGCTACGTGACCCAGGCGTGGCGTCGGTTTGACCTGCAGATGGAGCGCTGGCCCAGCCTCCCCATGACCCTCGCCTCCTGCGCCCTCATCTACGCCAATTTCTTTCTTAACCGGGTCATTGGCGACTTCCGCTGGTGGATCGCAGCCTTTGTTGGTCTCATCTTCTGGCGAACGACAGTGAAGTTCACCTGCGGGGAGGGGCGCTATTCCATGCCGATGCTGGTGGCCTTTGTGCTGATCGGGTTCTTTATTTGGGTGGCAGAGAACATCAGCACCGCCTTGGGGGCGTGGCAGTATCCGAATCAGGTTTCCGCTTGGCAGATGGTGAGTTTGAATAAGTTTTCTAGCTGGACTCTGCTGGCTATACTTTCTGTGACCCTGATTGTGTGGCTCAAGGCGTTTAAGGCTGGTCGGGGAGTCGATTTGGATAAGGCAGGATGAAGTCACTGGCGACGATGGTCACTGAGTTTGAGCAAGCCTTTCGCCACTTAGAGGTTCCTGACCTTTCTGGAGACGGCTTGTCGTGCTTGGAAGAGTGGGGCAGTTGGATTCCTTCGCTGATTGTCAAAGGTGATGAGGATTGGGCGCTGAATCAGGTTGAGTCTAAACATTGGTCAGATTTTTCAGTAGACGATTTGCCCATTTTTTTCGATATTCTGCCAGTCAGGGCAATTGAGTACTACCTGCAAAGCTGCGTAATTCTGCCTTTTCGCTCTGGGGGTGAGCCAATTGATCCTTGTTCTTTAAGAATGGCGGATCGATGCACAATATTTTGTAGGTTCTCTCCGTGGACTTACTTCGTCGAATTTGTTGAAGATCCTGACCGGACCGGTTTTGAAATGAACGGGGCTAGAATGTTCTGGCTCTGTAAGAGAATGAACCCAGATCAGCGGGCAGCTGTCGTCGAGTATCTTCGCTGGTTTGCGGAAAATAGTCCTGAGGAAGAAGTGAGAGAGGCCTGTCGGTTCTCGCTCTGTAAATTCTGGCACCCCGTGATTGAATTCCTGGTTGAGCAAGAAGGGTCTGATAAACTGTAACGACTGACTTGAAGATTTACATGAGATGTTGGACAAAAGGCGAGAATGCGTTCGGTGAGCGGACGTAGTATGTGGAAAGATCCTTCTGTTAAGCTCATTGTGGCTGTTGTGGCTGTCTTTTGCCTAACAGCTTTTGGATACTTTGTATGGCCCACTCCCTGGGTTTATTCGTCTGAACTCCATTATGAAAAAGGGATCGAAGAACCGACCAAGATTGAGACAAGATTCAGTCGGTTCAACCGTCAGAAGCAGACCAAGATTGGGGGCGACTGGGAGGACGGGTCTATAGCCTTTTGATGACTTCTTTGAAAGTGAGTTGGACGAAATGATAGCAGCCGTCTTGATCGTAAACATGCTGTTGGAAAGCCCAAATGACGGTCCGGTGACCGCAAGCAGCGGTCCGTATCGCGTGATGCGAAACTTAGTGGACAGGGGAGAATTTTTAGGTCAAGAAGAGCTGTTTCTGGCCACAATTGAGAATGGAAAGACGAAGAAACTGCTGACCCTTGCCCATCGGTGGGAGCAGCATCGGTCTGACCGATTGAACAAGATTGGAAACTACTTAATCGCAGAGCTCAATTTGGGTGCGGATGTTCGCTTCACATCAATCATCAAGCTTGAAGGCAACAAGGCCAGCTTCGTTCCTTTGTTCAATGACGCGAACCTGCGTCACACGGCGGGGACAGCTGTTGTCAAGATCGGCGACGCCTTCGTGGGCTGTGTTTGGGTCTCACCAGATTTTCGCCCGAAAAATGGGGGCCATTATATGTTTATGGTGCGGAAGAATGGAGTGGTTTGGGGACAGCTCCCGGAAAATGAAGGTGGCTATAGCTGCGCTCCTGGAAAGAAGAAGGGCACATTTAAGCTGACCTTTCATGGGTCTCGTAAGGCGAAAACTCGAAGCTATCGGTGGCCGCCGGCATTGGTGAGTGGCAAATGGAAACTGGCTTCTGCGCAAGGGTAAGTGCCTAACTAGCACTCCATTACAACTGGAAAAGTGAACGTAAGGGCCTTCCTGCAGGGCGGAATCATCCGCCCCACCCCATAACAGGGTACGTTGGACAACCTATGACCCCCGCCTTCACAGTCCGCCTTGCGGCAGGAAAAGATAAGAAGGTGCGCACCTTCTACCCCTGGATTCTGCGAGATGATATTCAGGATGTTAAGGGCGAGGGCGAGTCTGGCCTCTGCCGGGTTGTTTCCATTGACGGAAAGTTCATCGGTCTTGGCACCTATCACAGCGAAGCCCGCATCGCCGCTCGCATTTTGAGCCGAGTGGATGTGCCGCTGGACCAGACGTTCTTTGTCGAAAAGTTTAAAAGGTGTCTGGCCAAGCGAGATGGCATTTTGGAACCCGGCGGAGGCTGCCGAGTGGTTTATGCCGAAGCCGACGATGTTCCGGGACTGCTGGTAGACCTTTACGATGGCCATGCGGTGGTGCAGGTAAGAACGGCTGGGTTGGAAATGCTTAAGCCAGCCTGGCTTCCGGCACTGCAGCAGGTGTTTAGCACCAAGTCAATCTTCGAGCGCAGCGATATGTCAGGCCGAGCGGACGAGGGTCTGGAGCCTGTGAAGCAGGTTTTGGCCGGATCCCCCCCGAACGAAGTTTGGTTTGAAGAAAACGGCCTTAAGGTTGTTGCTCTGATTAAGCATGGTCTGAAAACTGGCTATTACCTAGACCAGCGAGACGCCAGATCGATGATGCGCGCGTGGGTGGCTCCGGGCGAGAAGGTTTTGGACTGCTTCTGCTACACAGGCGGGTTTGCCATGGCCGCCGCTGCCGAAGGCGCCCAGGTACGGGCAGTTGACGTTAACCCCTTGGCGCTGGAAGCTGCCGATAAGGCCGCCAAGCTGAACGGCCTAGATATTGACTTTGTTGAAGCCAACGTTTTTGATTACGTTGGTGATGGCGCCGAAGGCGGAGGCCCCTATGACTGGATCATTTTGGATCCCCCCGCGATTAGCAAAACTAAGGAAGCCAGAGACAGCCTTAAGTGGGGTCTGCATAAGCTGGTGACGGCTGCAATTCCTCTGCTGCGCCCCCACGGCCACTTGGTGGTTTTTGCCTGCACCTTCCAGATGGGCCAGCGCGAACTGATGGAAGTCTGCCGCCTAGCTGCCGCCGAGTGCAACGTTAAGCTGAACCTCGAACAGGTCACTCATCAGCCCTTGGATCACCCTATTCCCTTGCATTTCCCCGAGGCTCATTACCTTAAGGGTCTTTGGCTGCGTAAAGACGACTAGCCTTGCTTTGGTCTTCGCTTCGGGCCTTCCATCTCCCTGATGGTGATGGTGGGCTCGACTGCTTTTACGGGTTTGGGGGAAATGTTTATCGCTTGATCGATAAGATCTTGAACTCTAGGGTCGTCGAATTCTGCCTCGGATTTGATCTGAATGTGCCTGATCTTGGCTCCGCTGCCTTTTAGCAGCTTGTGAGGGTCTTGCAGCTCAGCGCCCTGGTTGAAGCCTAGGTTCACGTGCTTGGTGTAGATGGGCAGATGGATAAAGCCATCCTTGCCTTTTCCTGTCCAGGTGAACTCAGAACCGACAACGTTTGTGGCGTTCCACAGCACTTCGCAGGCATCGGGCAGCTTGGTTCGCAGTTTTGCTCTTAGGGCGTGGTAGAGCTCCTGCACCTGCGGCGAGTAGGGCTGTAGGAACTCGGCTAGCTGCTCTTCCGGGGTCATGGCTGGACTTTACCTCTGCTTAGCCGCCAGATAAGCGATGATTCAGCAGAGCCAAGAAATGCTGATACTTAATCTCTCCTCCCTCTGCTAAACACCAATCTTCCACAGTCTTAAAGTCGATTTGATCATGAATTTCTACGGCAACGTAGGCGGCCTGACTGAGACTGCTCACGTCGTTCCAGTAAAGTGCACTCGAAAGACGATCACGAATGCAGTCGGTTGGAGTGATGATGTTCAAAACTTGACCATATTTCTCAATGGTCTGCCATTCCATTGATAGATTCTCCCCGAGCCTTGGCTCATCTTCGGGTAGATCAATTGTAAGGGGCGTGTAAACTGACTCGTAGATGTTGCGGCTATGAGCGTGGGTGAATCCTAGCTCTAGCATGGCCCGATGAGCAGATTTGGCAGAACTAAAATTGAGTAAGAAATCCAGATCACGGGTTCTGTAAGCTTGCGGAGCATAAAATTACGCCGCGCCACCGCCAGTCAGGATCGCTTTGATTCCATGAGACTTGAGCTTTGTGCAGACGGCAAAAGCTACAGCTTCCAAGCTTCCATTTCCTACAGGCTTCACAGTTCTTTACCAGCCCGGCGCGGGCTTCTTCGCACCTCTGCAGCAGCCTCAATGAGATCTGGGCGATGCATCGAGAGCTTGTTCAGCAGGCTTCTCAGTTCCGATGCCGCCAGGTACCGAGGGTTAAAAGCTACCCTCCTCATTCTTCCAGTTGGAATCGTCACCAGTACTCCAGAATCTTCGAGTCTGTTGATCGACTCCAACACGTTGCTGCGATCGATTTTGATGATCCGTGCAAGCTCCGCCGGGAAGCTCTCTTCAAGAAGGTTGAGGACGATCAAGAGGTTTTCCCGGGATGTGCCACCGAAAAGCCCGCGATTCTCGGGCTGTTCCTTCATCCTTCAATTCTTGCATTTATGTTGCGTTGAGCGCAACTTGTGGAGTGGAAATCACACCAATCTGTCCTGTTGTCCCATGGCCTGCCTGCTTATAGCCCGCCCGTAAAGCAGCAGATAGGCGGTCACAAGGATGTTTAGGGCAAGGGCCGCGGCCATCAAAAAAGAGACTTTGGATGACAAGGCAACCCCAGACAGGATGAATGCAGCTCCGTGCGGCAGGTGACGCCTTATGATTCCCTTTTCTGAATCACCTGAGGATCTAGCCTTTATTGAGATCCAAGTGAAGGCAAGAATTTCTGCTATCACGGAAATCACGCATAAGATCAGCAGCGGCATCTCTCTACCTGTCTAGGCTACCCGAGGCCTATACTCATGAATCGTTGTCGCCAGCCGAAGAAGCAAGCCAATTCCGTGAGCGCTTCCCCCATAATGAACTCCATGCACCTCCGACTCTCCACCGGAGCCCTGGCTCTGGCTGCCTTTTCCGCCTCATTGGCCGGACCGGTAACCACCCCGAAGGAGTTTTTCGACTTCGATGTCTGCGATGACTACCAGCTTTTCAACTACACCAAGCTGATCGGCTACTGGCAGCAGCTGACCAAAGATTCCAAGCGAATCCGGCTGGTGAACCTGGGCAAAACTGAAGAAGGGCGCGACCAGTGGATGGCGGTTGTAAGCGACCCAGCCAACCTGGCAAAGCTGGAACAGCACAGGCAGAACGCGAAGATTCTGGCCGACGCCACTGCCTTTACCACAGAAGAAGAAGCACATAAGCGAATAAAGGGCATGAAGGCTATGGTGTGGATTGATGGCGGAATTCATAGCACCGAGACCTTGGCTCATCAGCATCTAGCCGAAACAGCTTATCGCTTAGTCAGTCGAGAAACTGAAGAGAATAGAAGATTCCTAAAAGACTGCATCATTCTTCTTCCTCATATCAATCCAGATGGGCACGAACTGGTTTCGGATTGGTATATGAGAAGGTCAGATCCTAAGACACGTTCGTTGGCTGGCCTGCCGAGACTCTATCAAAAATATGCCGGACACGATAACAACCGTGACTGGTACCAAATGAACCTGGTTGAAACCAGAAACGTGAACAAGGCTCTTTACGAAGATTGGAAGCCTCAGGTGATGTTTAACCATCATCAAAGCGCCCCAAATGGGACGATCATGTATCTTCCGCCGTTCCGTAACCCTTACAACAATAACATCGATCCTCTCATTCAAGTCAGTACAGATCTTGTCGGTCTGCATATGCACCAGAGGCTGATTTCTGAAGGCAAAGGGGGATCGGTAATGAGGGATGGAGCTGCCTTTAGTGCATGGTGGAATGGTGGCTTAAGAACGACCACCTACTTCCATAACATGATCGGGATTTTGGCCGAAACGTGGGGGAGCCCGGCTCCGACAGAGGCACCTTTCATTAAGGCCCGTCAGGTTTCAACTACTGATCTTCCTCTGCCTTTGACCCCTGGCCTCTGGCGGATGAGGCAGTCTCTGGAATACGTTCAGACCGCTAACGATGCTCTGCTGGATTACGCCTCCCGATACAGAGAAAGGCTGATGTTCAACCTGTGGCGTGCGGCCAGGAACTCGATTGAGCGGGGCAGCAGGGATTCGTGGAGCCGCCCGGCCAATCGGATTCAGGAACTTGGCGAATTGGCTCTTAAAGATCCAAAACTGCGAGACCCTCGTCTCTACGTGATTCCTCAAGACCAGCCCGATTTTGCTACGGCGCAGAAGTTTGCCGAACTGCTGCGAAAATCTGGAGTCATCGTCCATAAAGCGGCAGAGTCAACTGGGTCGATTAAAGCTGGCGACCTTGTGGTAAGGACAGATCAGGCTTATCGACCCCATATTCTTGATCTTTTTGAACCACAGGATCATCCTAATGCCTTTAGGTATGAGGGCGGCCCGCCTATTGCTCCCTATGATAGTGCTGGCTACACCCCTGCTTTTCAGATGGCAGTGAAGTTTGAGAGAATTCTTGAGCCCCTACCAGTTAAGACTGAGCTTTGGTCAGAACCTATCAGCTTTAAGGTCCTCCCTGGTCTGCCAAGAACAGATGGCCCGGTTACCTTGCTCGCTAGGGCCGAACAGAACGACAGCCACACGGCCGCTTTCAAAGCATTATCCCAGGGCTTTAGTGTTAAACGAGGCAGCAATGGAGACTTCTGGATCGAAGGAAAAGGCAGTGAACTTGCCAAGTTTTCTGAAACCATGACCGCAGGCGAAGTTACTGTTGCCGGGGCAGATGCTGCGTCTTCTGCTCAACCGGTCAAGATGCCGCGTGTAGCTCTGTGGGATGCCTACGGAGGTTCGATGCCCAGCGGATGGACAAGGTGGGTTTTTGACAATTTTGGCGTACCCTACAAGGTGGCTTTTGCCCCCGACATCAACGCCGGAAAACTGAAAGATAGCTACGATGCGATTTTTGTTGTCGGAGGAGGAATCCCTGCTGCAGACCCTCGCAATGAAGAGAACCCTCTGCCCAATGACCCTACGATTCCGGCAGCAATTCGAGCCCAAATGGGGTCGATGTCGGTCAGCAAAAGCGTTGCAGCCTTAAAGGAGTTTGTTGAAGCAGGCGGCCACTTGATCACTGTGGGCAGCAGCAGCCGCAATCTGGTTCGGCACTTTGGCCTGCCCGTTAAGGATGCTTTGGTGGATGAAACTGGGCGGCCCTTGGCATCCAGCACCTTCTTTATCCCTGGCTCACTTTTAAGGGTGAAGCTGGAATCTGGACCTCTAACTGCTGGCCTGCAGCCTGAGATTGACATGATGTTTGACGAGAGCCCGGCCTGGACCCTAGCGCCAGAGGCAGGCAAGTCGGCTTGGGTTGGTAGCTACGTTGGCAAAAAGCCGCTTCGCTCTGGCTGGGCTTGGGGGCAGGAGAAACTGGAAGGTTCGGCGGCCGTTTTGGATCTTCCGGTTGGGAAAGGGCGGGTGGTGCTCTTCGGGCCAGAAGTGGTCTATCGCGGACAGCAGCATGGGGCCTTTAAGCTGATCTTCAATGCCCTGTGGCGATCGGCTGGCAATTAGACTCCAAGATTAAAGAGGCCCTTGCAGACTCTCATCCACTCTGCAAGGGCCTTATTCACTTAATTCAGCTTAGGAAAGAGAGCCTTTGGAGCCTTGTGGGGCGCTTCCATCCACGCGATCCAATAGACGTCCGTAGGACCAATCACAAAATCTTTCGTAATCCACTTTTTGCCATTGAACTTGAGAAGAGCGTAGGTTGAAGAACCATCAAATGTGCCCTCGTCAAGGCTGGCTTTGTACTTGGTTTTGTTGAAATCAATCGGTTTCGAGTTGGGCTGAAGGGGGTGGACATGAAGGAAAGCCCAACCGTCATAAACGCGCATTTCATCGACCTTGAAAATCACTTTCTGTTTCAAGTCTTTTTCAATCGCTGGGCGCAGGCCATCCAGAATCTGCTTTCGCAGCTTGCTGCCTGGGGCGGGCTTCTGCACTTCTTGAGCTAAAACCACCAATGGCAGAAAGGCGAGCAGGAGAGCACATCTTTTCATAATGGTTAGTATAACCGACACCTTGTTGAAAAGTTGAATGAAAGCTAAGGTGTCACAGACGTTGGGGGGGTACTCTAAACACGATGTCTGGCGTGGTTGATTCTGAAGCTGCGGGCCGCAAAGCTAACCGGCGAACGCTTTTTATCATTTTGGGCGCGGTGGGAGCATTTGTTCTTCTGCTGATTGGTCTGATACTATCTGCGGTTGATCTAAGCTACAAGCATTTTGGATATTCCACGGCGGCCAAAAAGTATCGAGATGCTGGGCTGCCTTGGACCGCTGCAGATCTGAGCCCAAAAACTCTTCCTGCTGAGAAGAATGGCTACCACGAGCTGACTAAAATTCTTGTCGAATACAAAGAATCGACTAAATTGAAGGCGCCTGCGATTAAGGACCTGCTCACTCCTTCAGATTATTCGATTGTAAGGGAGTATTTGGCCGAACGGAACGGGTTTTTGAATCAGATGCATACCCTCTCTCAAATGGAGTACGTTTGGGATAAGGATTGGGATCAAGGCGCGAGTCTGCTTTTTCCAGAGTTCGCTGACATCAAGAATCTGGTGAAGGATTTAGTCCTTAGGGCTGAATATCGTTCTGCACAAAGAGATATTGAGGGGGCGGCGGCTGACCTAAAGGCTGCTTCCGGTCTCGCTAATGCTGTTTCAGGCGGCCCGACCATTATAAACGGCCTGGTTCATATAGCCTGTCGGTCCATCGTGTTTAGAGGACTGCAGAGGAGCGCTTCTTTTCATCTTCAGGATGCTGCAGGACTCAGAAAACTGCAAGCCTCCATTTCCGCCCTGGAAACTCCGCCAGACCTCTACTATCACATGCAAGGTGAAGCTTATCTGGGCTTGGCCAGTTTGAGAAACTTTAACTGGCAGATGCTTTCTCAATCATCTTTTGAGGCCATGGAAGCACCACCAGTAAAGAAAATTGTTCGAGATGGGGACGTTTCTGGAATCGCCGCGAGATCTTTTGCCGTTCCTTACCTTGAACTTTGGACCAGACTGGCTAACGAAGTTAAATCTAAGGGTACGAAACCTCAACAGATGATGGAAATTTCCGCCCAGATGGATGAGATGGGGGAAAGCGCCAGAGGAGTAAGCAGCACTTTCGTCAAAATAATGTTTCCTGTGTTCGCTCAGGCTGGGCAAGCCTATGCAAAAACTGAGGCTGACTACCTGACAGCCAAGTGGGGAATGGAAGCGGCTATCAGCCGAGCAGAGGGAAGGTCTGCTGCTGCAGTCAGTCTTCCGGTCGATCCTTTTGGAACCGGTCCCTTAAAGCTTAAGGCGGATAAATCTAGGCTGCTTGTTTGGAGCCTGGGGGTCAATCGAAGTGATGACGGCGGTTTATCTCTCGATGAAGCGAGGAGCCGCTACCAGAAAAGTGGCTCTGCGGGATTTACGGGTTCTGGCGAACCTAAGCTGTCCGAAGTTGATCTCGTTTTTGAACTTCCTTATCGGCGTCACACGCGGCAATAGAGGATCTTTGCTGCAATGAAGGAAGAGCTTCCGGAATCGACAAAACGTTTGAGGAAGATAGGCTTAGGAATCTTTGTAGCCTTAAGCCTGCTTGGCGGTTTGTTGATATGGCAGGTGGATCTTTTGCATCTGCATTTTGGCTATCGCGATGTGAAAAGGGAGTATCTTGAATCAGGCATGCCCTGGACTTCTGAGGATCTTTACAGTGGCATCACTCCTGAGCAAGCGAAGAAGCGTGCAGAACTCTTCGATTCTGGTGTAAAGGCCGTGCAAAGTTACGAGTTGGACGGGGGCCAGCGATATGAGGAGGTTGCTAGAATCAATGCGGAAAGACGACTAAAGGAATCGGCTTCTGCAAATGTTCATCTTGACAGAATGGCAGACCTCTCAGGAGCTCCTCTTCTTGGTATGATTGATCTGAATGAAGGAATATATTCTCATACGCAATCTCTTAGCCCGATGAAAGAAGCGATCCAGTTATTGGTGAGTAGGGGCGAGTGGAATGTGGCAGTGGGCCGATTTGAAGATGGATTCATTGATTTCAGAACCGCCTACCAACTTGCAAATAGCCTTGGGAACAGTGAGACCTTTATGAGTTACATCATCGGCAACGCTTCCCTTGCTGTCACTGACCTCTCACTTGTTAAAGCAGCAGGTGTAGTCAGGGGGAATCCGCGTCAACTTAAGGCACTAGAAGAACTGATGGGACAGAGTCTTGGCTCTTATCCTTTAGCGATAAATGCATTTAAAGGAGAAGCTTTAACTTATTTAGCCTACGCAAGAAATGCAGATATTCTAAAGGATGCGTCTACGTTGATATTCCAAAGTGGCTTTCCTGGAGAAGTCAACCAGCCAGTGATGACCTCTGGTGACCCCCGAACCATGGGGCGAAGATCTTTAGCTGTCGCATTTATGAAGCTCTGGTCTGGTGTGGGCGATTCAATTAAAAATCATCCAGAGGATCAGGAGAAATGGTTTGCTGCTTTAAGGAGCGAAACCGCAAGGGCCGTAAAGAAGGGCGGAATGGCAGGTCAGATGATTGATTTCAGCACACCTAACCCGGACATAATTTTGGATGGCCTCAAGCGATCGAAAACCATGAGGCTGGTAAATCTGTCACTGCTGAGAGGAGCGAGAATGAGCCTGGAAGGAAAGGCTCAGAGCCAGATTGAAGCCGCAATGGAACGGGATCCGTACTCAGAACAGCCTCTTGTTTGGAAGAGTAACGGCTCAACCTTTACTGTTTATAGCGTAGGGCCAAACGGCGCTGACGATGGCGGAATTTCAAGGGCAGAATATCTGAAACTAAAGAGAAGTGGTACATCTAGTGGCGTGGGGGCCGATGCTTACGATGTGCCAGCCACTATTCCCTGGAAACCAGAGCCAAGGCCGAGTTCTACAGGCTATTCACACCTCAGTGGAGAAGACAGGTGAAACCAAGCGTGAATAAGCAATGAGCAAACGAGCAAAAAGGAACTGGCTGCTGTTTGGGGGAGGGGCTGCGTTTGCCATCTTGGTTGTGGTTGTCCTGCTGAGTAATTTTATCATGGTAAGCATGGAATATGACAAGGCTAAGAAGGAGTACATCGCTGTCGGCCTGCCCTTTGAAGCTAAGGATATGGGGCGTGACATTCCGCCGGAACAAAATGCCGCAGCCCTCCTTTCTCAATACAAGCACACAAGCGCAGCCGCCTATGCAGACCCCAAGTTTGATAGTGTTAAAGCGAACAAAGATGAGCTTAAGAAGCTAGTTGAAGGGCGTAAAGCCGAGCTGGATGCGGCAGTTGAGGCGGCAAAGCTGAAACAGCTAGATTGGCAGCCCGATTGGTCGCAAGGCACCTACATGGATCTAGCCCAAGGCATGCCTTTGAAGTCCATGATTAGAGACTTGGCCACAAGAGCGGAGATCAAGATTATTGAGGGTGACAAAACAGGGGCGCTTTCTGACTTTAGGGCCATGTGCCGAATCAGCGAGATGGCTTCCCGAGAACCAACTATGATTGCCATGTTGGTTTCGACCGCCCTTAGAGCGATGGTTTGTGCCTATGCTCGTAAATTTGGTTCCTACAAGCTTAATGATTCTGAGTTCTTGATTTCGTTGTCGAACGAGCTTGCCGCCATTGAGTCTGGACCAGATGTGGTTAACGCTATAAGAGGTGAAGCTTACTTTAGTGTTTGGCATTTACGAAATTTAAAGCAGTTGGGTGGTTGGTTAAAGGCCCTTAGCCCGCCTGATTTCGACATGGACGCATTGGAAGAGCCCAAGTACAAGGGCCCCTTTGCTCAGGATGGAGAGATTAAAGGCATAGCGGCGAAAGCAATGGCAGTTAAGGCCTTTAGGTTCTTCGCCGATCTCCAAACGATTTTGAAGGAAGATCAGAACTGGCTGACAGCGAATCCTAAGATAACGGCTCGTGTGAACAAAGCAATCAAAGATGGGTCGTTGAGTGGAAGAATGCTCTCTTACAATGTGGGAATCTATGAGCAGATTCTAAATGGACCTGCAAAGAATCAAGCCACAGTTCTTACGACTCGGGCCGCACTGATGCTCATGGCTTTTGAAGCTGAGGGAAAGGGAAAGCTGAAACTCAGTGATTTGCAGGGAGAGTGGCTAGACCCCTACACTGGCAAGACACTTCTTAGTTCTTGGAAGGGCAACGTAGTCAAAGTCTGGAGCGTAGGGGAAGATGGGAAGGACGATGGAGGAGCGACGACAAATCCTACTGGATTTGGCCCCGCTCCCGACGTAACTGCCGAGATGCCTTTTGCTTCGCCTAAAACAAGCGGCTCAACTGGGCCAAGGGGCGGACCGCCACCAGCCGGATCCTTCATCCCTGGAAGCGAATGACAAATAGCACCTTTATCGCGGGCATTGGCCTGGTCTGCTTTGCGACTGCCCTTGTAGGGTGTGGTCAGTCTTCATCTAAATCTGATGCTCCGACGGCACAGACCAGCAAGGACTATGCAGAGGCGAAGGAACAGTACAAGGCGGCTGGCTGGCCGTGGGAGTCTCCAATACCGAGTCAGGAAGACTTTGAAGATATGCTGACCCCTAAGCCTCCGACCGTTGGTATCCCCGAATTCCGACGGTCAAGTTCAGTGCCTCTGAGCGGGCCAGTGCTCAGGGCAGCAGCTCAATGGGTTGAAGATCAGGACCAAGCCATTTCTACCCTTGCTGCTGCTGTCAACGTGCGAATGACTGATAAAACCAAACCAAAGGAAAAAATCAGTATAAGAACCAATGCTGAAACAAAGAGCGTGGTTAAGGCTTTAATTTTGAGGGCAGAAGTCAGAATGCTCCAGGGCAACAATTCTGGCATGACCAGCGACCTAAAGAGTGCAACAGCAATTACTGGGTGGCAAATGAGAGAAGCTGCCGACCCCATAGAATTCATGGTCGGGTTAGCATGTTTTGAGAACATTTCCACCTTAATTCAAAACTACTTTCCGACTGGCAAGATCAAGAAAAATGTATTAGTCGAGATCGCCACTCAACTAGATGTCCCTGGCAAGATTGAAGTCTTAATGAAAGATCTAGCTGTGACTTCAATAGTCTTGGCGCGCTATGTTGAAGTTCAAACGAAAACGGCCAAAGAAATTGAAAGCATTAAAGATATCCCTGAAGAGTTGACCACGGAAACTGGCCAGAAAAACGCCATCCTTAGGATGAATTCCTGGGTGAAGATAAGGGAGATATTGACTCGACGCCAGGGTGAAGCGAATTTGATCGCAGGCGACCTCAAACCAATTGTCGAAGAGATCCGAATGGGCTTTGTCGGGGACCAAGAGAGCCTCGGCCAGCAGCTCGGATTTTTCAATGATTACCTTGAGCTGGCATTGAAAGCTCAGGCTAAAACAAGAGTGTTTCGAGCGGCGGCCCTCTTCACCCTTTCTCCCAAAGGATCGAGTCTCGATGCTCTTCCAAAAAGTGATTGGAGCGACCCTTTCACAGGAAATCCGCTCATCGTCAAGTGGAATGGCGACAAGGTGACGGTGCAGAGCGTCGGCCCGAATGGAAGGGACGACAGCGCCGAAACCGGAAAAACCGACGACATTCGATACACTCTGGCGCGAAATCAGGCAAACTAGCTCTCCAAAGCTAAATGGCCGATACGTCTCCTCAGCTTGATCTCGGAAGCCACCCCTGCTGCCACTGGCAGGGAGGGGCCACGTATCAGCTGAGGTCGGTTCATGCGTGGGAAGTGATTCGGCAGATCGCCCTTTCTCCGTCTCTCTGCCTCGGTCGAAAGGAAATCTGCTCTGTGGTCTGGCCGGAGGTGGAAGAATCGTCCGCTTTGCAGAGGCTGAGACAGACTTTGCTTTACATTAAACGGGGCCTCCCTCATTCCGCCGATTGGCTGACTGTCAGCAAAGTGAATCTGCGCATCGATCCTTCGAAGGTCACCATCTTGGGGCTAGAAGGAAGCAGCCCGAAGCGGGAGAGGGAAGGGAGCGAGAGCTCTTGGGTGCATCCGTTTTTCAGCTTCACGTCTGGGCTCGATTGGGAATCGCGTCGGTCAGCGGTGCTCGGCATCATCTCGGCCGCCTACGCTGTGGGCCAGTTAGAAGATGCCATCAACGAAATGGCAGATCTTAGGCGGCTTCGGCCTAACAATCTAGATCTTGATCTGCTGCTGGCGGAGGCTGACTTCTGCCAAACCCTGTACCGGATGAATGATACAAGGGAGCTTCTGGACCAGATCCCAGATGATCTGACGCCACGGAGAAAGGCCAAAAAGAACCTGGTCACGGCGCACTGGCATCTGCGAACAGATAACGTGGCTGCCGCCCTTCCTCACAGCCTAGATGCTTTTAATGGCTACAGCAATTTTCAGGCGATCAACCCTTCGTTCAGAGCCGGTCTCTGCATCGTCTGCTGCTATCTTTTTCAAGAGCAGGAAGCCAAGATTCCAGCTTTGTTAAACCAGCTCAGCAAAATCATTTCTCAAGAACCTGCCAATGAGTGGCATGGAGTCTTGACTTGGTTAAGGGCCAGCTGCACCTACCCATCGGATCCGGTCTTAACCGAAATGGCGGCTAGGCAGCTTTTAAAATCCAAGCTTCCAGCCATTTCGGCGATCCACTTGGCCAGAGCTGGTCACGACCTGTTTGATCGAGGTCATGAAAAGTTTGGGTCTGCCTGCTGTCATCACGCGGTCAATCAACTGGCGGGGACAGATCTGCTGCACCACGAAGCCGAAGCTCAGACCTATTTGGCCGAACAGCACAGGTTGAAAGGCAGGCACAAAGAAGCATTGGTGGCCTTTTCTGCTTCTCTTAGGCTAAGGCGAGGGGGTGAGTGCCAGATCGGGCTCGGCACTTCGCTTCGAGGGGCCGGAATGTCGCTTCTCAGCCTGAAAGATTATGAAGGCGCTTTCGATCGTTTGACAGAAGCGTACAAGGCGTTTGAGAGAGTGGATGATGAGATCAGCATGGCGACAGTGGCTGTTTCTCTTGAAGCATGCCGCGGGCATCTTGTTGGGCAGGAAGTCAACGAGGAAAAGTTGAGGAAGAGCATTAAGCTTATTCAAGAAGCGGTCAAGTCGCCTTTTATAAAGTCCTGCCTCCCCGAGGATTTAAGGGAGGCAGAACGGCTTGCTGTTATTGGCTAGTCAGGGCACCTCCTATTCCTGGGTGTACTCCAGATTCCTCAACATCTTTGCCGCGCCAACTTCGGCCATGACGAACACATAGTTGGTTCGCTCTTTGGCACCGGTTGTCGTGCCAAAGTCGGCAACCACAGTCTTTGTGCCAGCCAAAGTTGCTCTCACTTGAAAAGTCGCGCCGGTATGAATGGCGTTCATGACGGTGTAGTTGCCATATCCTCTTCCTGCAGCATCTGGGCCAACCGTGTTCAAATCAGTCCCCGGAGCAGTGACGTAAAGGTCAACCGAGGCAATTGTGTGGTCTGCCTGCATGACAATCACATTGGGTGTCACCACTGGAGCGATGCCGATGTTTCGAATCAAAGGAGCGGTAAAGGTTCCGAGAACAACGCTCAAATTCAAAGCGTATGCTCTTGCTGGGTAGGTATCCAGAACAACGGTTGACCCAGTTGCAGTGTAGCTGTAGGTTGCCTCGATATATTCTGTGGAAAGACTCGAACCACGGGAGACAATAGCAGTCGGAGTGCCAGTTTCGGCATTGGCGGAAATGGTTTCCGGAATAGGAAACCCTGAAAAAAGGACTCGTGTATGGACATTGGGAGTGCTGCTGTCGGCCACGTTCAGTGATAGGAACTGAGGGCTCTTGCCAAGTGCGTTCTTTGGATCATTGCAGCCTGCGGCAGACAGGAGGGCCAATGCAGCCAGTGCACAGAGAGTGACAGGTGCCTTCATCGATTTTCTCAAAGAAGTGAAACTGAAGAGCTTGGTCAAAGCGTTCATGTCAGCTACTTTGCCAGAGCCACCGTCATCACAGCGTCATCAGTGAGAGCGACCTGATGGAAGTGTCCTTCTTGCCTGAACCGAGGCTAAGGGAAAGTTTGTCCGAGAACTGGTCTGCTGGAGCCACCCTGGAGCAGGTGTTTCACAATTGCTGAAGCTGAATTGCTGCTTGGCTGCTTAGTTCGCATGGCAAGTTTTCACAAAAAGCGCTTATGTCTTTGGCGCGCCTTTTCCCTGTCTTCTGGCTGGCTGAAAAAACTTTGGCTCCCTGGGATTCCCAGGGGGCCAAAGTTTCCTACTTGTAGTCGTGTGAGATTCTTGGGCTAGTTCTGGGTGAAATCAAGTTTTCTCATGAGATTGAGTCCTGCGACTTCAGCCATCACAAAGACATAAGATGTTCTTTCTTTAGCTGCTGTGGTGGTGCCGAAGTCTGCTACGACTGTCTTGGTGCCGGCCAATGTAGCCCTCACCTGAAAGGTCGCGCCGGTGTGAATGGCGTTCATAATCGTGTAGTTGGAGTAGGCCCTGTTGGCTGCATCAGGTCCAACCGTGGCCAGGTTAGTTCCTGGTGCGGTGACATAAATGTCGATCGGTCCAATAGTGTGGTCGGCCTGCATGACAATCACGTTAGGGGTGACGACGGGTGCCATTCCGATGTTGCGGATCAGTGGTGCGGCGGGAGTGCCCATCGCCACAGCCATGTTCAATTTGTAGGCTCTTGCTGGGTAAGTGTCTAGAATCGTTGTCGTGCCAGCAGCTGAAAATGTGTAGGTGGCATCGATCCACTCTTCTTCACTGTTCACAGGTCCTAGCTTGGTGATCGGGGTTGGAGTACCGCTCAGTGCAGAGTCTGAAATTGTTTCGGTGACTGGCGGGGTGCCGATCAGAACGTTAGTTTTGATCGTTGGAATGCCATCCGCCATATTGAGGGTGAGGAACTCTCGCTGTCTGCTGTCGTTGGCCGTGTCATCGCCAGAGTAACATTCACATCCGGGGCTGAACAAGATGGCTGCTGCGAAGAGGCCGCAGAGAGTGAGAGGGCCTTTCAGTGTCTTTTTCACAGGCTTGAAACTGAAGAGCTTGGTCAAAGCATTCATGCCAGTTACTTTGCCAGAGCCACCGTCATCACAGCGTCATCAGTTAGGGTGGCCAGATGGAAGTGTCCTCCGTGCCTGAACCGGGGCTGAGGGAAAGTTTGGCCGAGAACTGGTCTGCTGGAGCCACCCTGGAGCAGGTGTTTCACAATCGTAGAGTGAGAATTTTTGCTTGGCTGCTTAGTTCGCATGACAGGGTTTCACAAAAGCGCTTATGTCTTTGGCGCGCCTTTTCTCAGTCTTCTGGCTGGCTCAAAAAACCTTGGCTCCCTGGGATTCCCAGGGAGCCAAGGTTTTCTACTTGTAGTCGTGTCAGATTCTGGGGTCAGTCCTGGGTGAATTCCAGATTCCGCAGCATTTTGGCTCCACTGACCTCCGCCATCACAAAGACATAAGATGTTCTTTCTTTGGCTGCCGTCGTGGTGCCGAAGTCTGCGACGACTGTCTTGGTGCCGGCCAATGTAGCCCTCACCTGAAAGGTTGCGCCAGTGTGAATGGCGTTCATAATCGTGTAGTTGGAGTAGGCCCTGTTGGCTGCATCAGGTCCAACTGTGTTCAAGTTTGCTCCTGGTGCGGTCACATAGATGTCAATTGGTCCAACAGTGTGGTCGGCCTGCATGACAATCACGTTAGGGGTGACAACTGGAGCCATTCCAATGTTGCGGATCAGTGGCGCGGCAGGAGTGCCCATCGCAACGATCAGGTTCCACGCATAGGCTCTTGCTGGGTAAGTGTCTAGAATGGCTGTAGTGCCAGCGGCAGAAAATGTGTAGGTTGCGTCGATCCACTCTTCGCCTTTGCTCATTGGCCCTACGGCGATTGCCGAGGTTGCAGTACCGGTTAGCGCAGGGCCTGCAAGTGATTCTTCGACTGGAGGGGTGCCAATCAGAACGTTCGTTTCGACCGATGGAATGCCATCGGCAACATTGAGGGTAAGGAACCATCGCTTTGGGCCCTCGTTGGCCCTGTCCTCGCCCGTCAAACATGAACAGCCGGGGCTGAAAAGGATTGCTGCTGCGAAGAGGGCGCAGAGAGTGACAGGAGCTTTCAGCGACTTTTTCGCAGGCTTGAAACTGAAGAGCTTGGTCAAAGCATTCATGCCAGTTACTTTGCCATTGCCACCGTCATCGCATCGTCATCAGCAATCTTCGGGTTCAAAACTAAGTTGAATGGCAGCTTTATCGAGCTCAATGTCCATGCGACAATGGACAAAAGTTCAGGAATTCGCCAGTAAATGTAATGAAACATTAAGTCAAATGCCGTCATTTTCGGGCCACTTTGCTTAAATTCAGGCTGATTCTGAAATAACGCTGTATACTGTGCAGGAGCGTCTGATCACCAGACGTCTCGCGTTTCAGTTGGCCGTTAGAGATCGTGCAGTAGCCCGCCTTCCGAGTCCCCCTGTCAGCGCACGAGAAAGTAAGAACAATGGCCAACGTTAGCCTTTTTGTCGGCAATCTTCCATACACTGTGTCAGAGGAAGACATTTTGAAGCACTTCGCGGACTACCAGCCCCAGCAGGTCCGCTTGATCGGAGCAAAGGGAATCGCATTCGTCGAGATTCCCGGTGAGAGAAAGGATGAGGCCATTGAGGCCATGCACCAGTCTGACCTGGGCGGCCGTAAGCTGACCGTGAACGAAGCACGACCCCGAGAGGATCGTGGTGACAGACCTCGACCCAGCGGTGGCGGCGGCTACGGCGGCGGCGGTTACGGCGGCGGTGGCGGCGGTGGTCGCTCTGGCGGCGGCGGTGGCTACGGCGGTGGCGGCGGCTATGGCGGAGGCGGCGGTCGATCTGGCGGCGGTGGCGGCTATGGCGGCGGTGGAAACCGATCCGGCGGCGGCGGCGGTGGCTACGGCGGCGGTGGCGGCGGCGACTGGAATCGTGGCAAGGAACAGGGTCGCCGACGCGGCTGATCCTGAAATCAGCTAGATTCAGCATCCAAACACACCCAGGATCACTGCGATCCTGGGTGTGTTGTTGTTTGGTTAGTCGGTTTTGAGGGACGAGTGGAACTGGCCATGGTTATGAAAGCCTGTTTATTGGAATGTCGTTCGTGGGTTTCACCCACGCCACCCAGAGCTTTGGGTTGATGTGAACGGGAGAGTCTGAGAGAGAAGGAACTGCCCGGTTTGAGGTCTGCATTCCCAACCCACCCTTCGTGCCTCTCGGATGGCATCGGGGCCCTAGATTTGAGAGTTGAGCTATAGACCCACTGGTCACGGACCAGTGGCACCCGAATTTCGAACTTTCAGGGAGAGGGCCACGGCTCCGTGAGCCGTGAGTTTCCACTGATTCATCCCGGCTGAGGCTTCGAAACTTTCTCCCATGCCGACAACCCTAGGGTTGAATGAAAGCTTTGGGTGGCAGGGGCAGCGCCCCTGAACGGTAGAGTCTAAGAGGGAGGAAAGTTCAACGTTTTCGCTTCCCGAAAGAGCCTGGACGCTGCTGAGAAATGGGGTGCCCCGCCCCTATCCAGAGCGGCCTGCTGCACTCTGCTAAAGAAAACGCCACCTATACAACCCACTTAAAAAACGATCTTCAGTATAAAGTGCATCTAGGATCTAACAAGCAATGCAGTTTATGACAGAGGAAGAAGGCAGTCTGGCCCTAAAAGATTTAAGCGGCTTTTTAGTCTCGCACCCCGACCATCTGCCGGTCGGGAACGACAGGCTCTACTCAGGAATTCCCAAAGACTCTGGCGCTAAGAACTTTCTTGCAAGGGTCATTTCGCAGGAAGTGAAATTTCCATGCCTTTTGTGGCTAGATGAGTTTTTCGTTTGGGAGTCTTCGGGCAATTGGCCGCTGGCAGACCTCGTAAGAAGGGGGCTTGGCGAGCAAAGGCCGTGGCACGAAGCCCCCGTACTGCTCTGTAGTGAAGCCGATCGAGAAACGGTGCAGGCTCTTGTCGCTTTGGCCACGCACAACATTTGGGATATCTGGATTATTGAGCCTCAGAGGACAAGGGTTTGGCATCTCACTCACGATGAAGGGATTCTGCTTTACGCCGAATCTGAAGAGTTTGATGACATGAGAGAGTTTTTTGAAGGTCTGGATAAATAGCTCGACCGATCATCTCAGCAGAACTGATACTCAGGTGAACCGAAGATCAGCTTCGAAACAGTCAGCCAAACCTTGGCAGAGTTCTGCGGGGTCACTCTTCCGCCGCTGGCCTCAACCGCGGCCGACACCAGAACCTCCCTTTTGTCATAAAGGCCATCAGCATTAAGGATGGAAATGATTCGATCCACAGAATCAGCCGGGCTGGAAATCCCCCCGAGAATCAAGTGGAAGTAGGTGCCTTTTTCTCTTTCGTTTACCGCAGTGAACCTGGCTCCACCTCGAGTTCTGCCGCCAAAAATGCTCTCCGCCCACTTGATTCTTTCAATCATCGTGGCGCTGCTAATCCAGCCTGTTCCAATTTCCCAGCCGGCAACATCGGGAGGCTGCATCAGCTCCATGCCCATGCTGGTTGTCGACTGCATGACAAGGGCGCCAAGGGCAGTTGGGCGAGCCCTGGCCACAGCTTCAGCATCGGTCGCCTGGCTTGCCTGCTCCATCTGCCTAAGCTGAATCTTTGCCATGCCCAGGGCTCGCAGAGCTGAGACACAAAAGAAGACAGGATCTTTCACCACACCCTTTTCTGCCCGGGCCGAATAGAACTCGGGCGATTCCATAATCGCCCTGACCAGAACCTTGGTGTCAAGCCCGCTCTGCTCATAGCGCTTGGCCAGCCTTTCGATAACGGCTGTTTCGGGGTCGCGGTAAACAAACCACTCCCACATCTTCTTGACAATGTTTCTAGAGGTCGCGGGCTCCTTGCAGAGGAGGTCCAGAACGTCGTCTCCGTTAAAGGTGCCTCTTCGGCCAAGAAACACTTTTTCTTCGCTGTCGTGCTTTTTGGCATCGAACTGGAACTGTCCGCCTCTGGGGATCCTTTCCGGGGTCACAACGCCTCTATTCGTCCTTCTGCCGTAAGTCCAGCCAGTAAAGGCTCTGGCGCCTTCCTGAACATCCTTTTCGGTGTAGCGGCCGATCCCAATGGTAAAGAGCTCCATCACCTCGCGGGCGAAGTTTTCGTTCGGACGGCCAGCCACGTTTTCCTGGTTGTCCAGCCAAAAGAGCATGGCGGGGTCTTTGCTTACCGCATGCAGCAAGTTGGGAAAGCTTCCCAGAGCGTTCTGCCTTAAAACCTCGATATGGTTGTGCATGGCTGGCCCAACCACCACCTTGGCTCCGCTGGTGGCAAAGTGGTCGTGCCAAAAAATTGTCAACCTTTCCTGCAATGGGCGGTTGGTGGCAATCAGGCGCGAATACCAAAACGCCTGGACGGCCCGCATGGGAATGTTCCCTTTTGCTGTGGCGCCGAGTTCAAGGGGAAAGGGCCAGTTGTCTTCGACGCTTTCGAAATCAAGCAGTCGGTTGATGGCGGCCGTGAGCCCGCCTTTGCCGTAGAAATCCAGTTCGGATTCCGATGCCCCCAGACCGAATCGCCTAAGGAGGTGCGCGATCTTCTGCTGTTCCGTCTGGAGTGCCATTTTTGAAAAGACGCCCAAGATGGCGGCCTGTTCAGAATGCTATGGACAAAATAAGAAGACCCTCGTCCCACCAGGAAACAAGGGCCCTCGAATGCAGGGTTAAGTACTTACTCTTCGGGAACGTTCAACGAATTGAAGGTGGCCTCGTTCACAAACTTGAACAAAGGAGCTCCATCGTGAACTGCCTTCAGGGCGTACCGCACCTGCTCGCCGTTCTTGGTCTTGCGGACCATTTTTGTCTTCTTAATAGCCGAATCTGGCACTTCAACGTGAGATCGGGTCTTGAGGTTGTAAAACTGCATGTCCCTCTTCCGTAGCCCCTTGGTGGGAGGCTGCTTCATTATGCCTCAGTCTGAACTGGTTTGAACCTATTCCGCTTTGGCTGGCAGAAAGTGTGGCCTGAGAAGGGCCTTGTGTGCAACTCACTACGGCAAGAATCCGACCCATTTTTCCCACTTTGTTGCTGCAACGCCAGAATTTTGCAGGTAAGGGACCGTTTCAGGCCTTATTCTTGACTATTCACGGTCTTTGATCACTCTGCACAAAGGGAAACCGGCACTCCCTGTAAGGGTACGCTTCCAGCAATGATTCAGTCCTCTGATGAGGCAGCCTTTGCCTCTCGTGCTATCGCTTCATTGAAGAAAGCAGGCATGAGGATCACTCGGCCACGCATGGATGTGGTGGAGGCCTTGGAATCATGCGAGAAGGCCGTCAGCGCCTACGAGCTTCACGAGCTTGTCATCTCCCGAGGCGGCCGAATCGATGTCGTCAGCGTTTACCGAATTCTGGCCGTTTTGCGAGAGCTTGGCCTGGTTCATTACATCGGAGCTTTGGATGGCTTTTTGGCCTGCCGGCTCCCACACGACCACGAGCTGCACACCATGCACCTCGTCTGTGGGTCATGCCATAGAGTGAAAGAGGTTTCTCTGCCCGATGAAGTGGCGGGAGAGGTCGTGCAGGGCGGAGAAGGTCAGGGTTTTAAGCAGGGCAAGGTCCGACTTGAGGTCTTGGCGGAATCCTGTACAGACTGTGCAGAGTGAGGCCGGGCTCGGGCCCACTTAGGCAAGTGCCTTTGACCGAACAGCTAGTCTTGCTTTCTTCAGTGGATCAAGGCAGCTGTCGGCAAATGGACATGTCTCGAGCCACTTCTCAAGAACAGTAATATCTGATCGACTGCCAACAGATCCTACAACTTCGCTTACTAACTCAAAGGTCCTCGAAGTCGGATCTTCTAGTAAAGCAAGCCTTGCTAAATCGCTGACTAAGCAATGAGAATCAGTATACCTGATGTATCGCTCGGTCCAGATATGCAATTTGATTGCAGGCTCGGTAGACATGGCAAAAGTCTTGAGGAAACTATCTACCAGATCTTTACTAGTTGGAATTGCCATCCTTACCCTCAAAAGATTCGAATCAGAGGGGAGCTCCTCACCAAATTCTTTGATCCTTCGGTCTACCTCTTTGCGTAGTACTCTTCGATTCCATTCGCCGAAGCCGATTTTTCTTGCAGCTTTAGCCATGTCAGCAAAATCCTTATCTGGAATGAACTGGAGAACACGTTCGAGAGCATCGAAGTGCTTCCGCCGAAGCCTGTCGTGAAGCTCCTGATCGAAGAATCCAAAGAACGCCCACAAATACTTGAACGCCATGTCTGGTTCGATGCTCCTTTCTACTTCTTTGACAGCGAGCTCAACCGTCTGAGGCTCCGAAAGGTACAAAGCCAACTGAATGAAAAGTGGACTGGCTTTCAGCTGATCCCATCTACGAACCAGAATTTCTTGAGCCTTAACTGGATCAACATCTCTCAAAAACTTAGCTAGAGAGTAGTGAAGATCTGACCACACCTTAGATGGGTCAGATTCGTGCAAGGCTGCTAATTTATCAAGCTCAGCTTCACATTGAGCGAACACTTCAGAATCAGCTAACTTTGCCACAAGCCCCCAGTAGTGGGGCCGGTCTCCAAATACGATCTTACACTCCTTGAGTGCTGACTTGTCTCCTAGCTCAATCCTTCTGAGCAGGGCTGATCGATACGCCACATCACTATCTGTAATCAACTGAAGTTTAGAAGTATCATGAGTTTCCTCAGCCCAGAGCACCCTCGCTGCGTCAGATATAGCCTTTTCCGCAGAATCGTTCTCAGCAATAGTCAGCATATGCTCGCAGAAGGAGACTATGGAACTTGTTGCAATCGGGTAACTCTCATTGCGTGGCCTCTTGAAGAGAAAGATGTTCAGCTTATGGTCCACCTGGGCCTTGTATTGGACTATAAAGTCTAATGCAGATGGACAACAAACGTCTCGTAACGAAGTGGCAATTGCTTCAGTCAATCCCTCATGTGCTTCAGCAGCCTCAATCAACAGGCAGACTGAGAACTCGTCTATTCCAAACCTGAATCCGGAGGCGAGGTTTTGACCAATCTGGGTTCGGGGCCAGTAAACAATGTTACTATCTTCCACGTCATCAGGCAGACCAGCCCAGAAATCTAATATCGGAGAGAGAGAAGCTTTTAACTCTGGGCCAGAGCAACGTAGGCAGGCCCAGATAGCGAGATCAACAAATTGGCTCTTATCCTGAATGCTTTTCCATGCAGAGCTTATGTGTTGAGTAAGTAACGGATCCCCTAGAAAGCCAGCCAAGACAAGAGCACCGTGAAGATCGTTTGATGTGGATGAACTGCTTGAAAGTACCCTGCAGCACGTAGCCGTGAAGTCTGTCCTGTAGGTAGCAACAGCTTGAAAGATAGCTCTTTCCAAAGCCTCAAACCTCACGAATAGGGGGAAACCCTCCTGGTGCCCAAGTTCACAGATTCCAGCATCGAAGTCGCCGTTGGCGAATCTTGCTAGGCGGAAACCTCGGTCAAATTTTCTGCATTCAGTTGCTTGCAGCACAAAGGGCGACCAGATGGTAGCCAACCTACGTACAGCTAGCCATTGGTCGAGTTCTAAGCATGAGCCCTTTAGTGAGTCCTGACCAAACCATGCATTGAGTCGTTGGCAGATAGATTGCATCGTCTTGACATCTCGTTCCGCGAATCGAAGAGATTCTGCGAGTACTTGCATTCCTTGCTCGGATACCAAGTCTTGCGGATTGTCCAGATCACCAGTGAATAGGGCCCGAGCACTGATGGAAGCAAAATATGGATCCTCAAGAAGGTCTCGATTCGGAGTGACTTTTTTCCATTCAGACTCGAATTCTGCGACTGCAAATTCTTCGAAGATTTGGTCATGCTTAAATTCATATCTCTGGTCGTGAGTTTCGCCGGTGACCCGAACCAATGTGTTCTTCTCCCCAAGAAGTGAAAGGCTCCTTCTTTGGCCCTCATTGAGATAAGGGGACATTGTGGAGACTCTAGTTGTTCTCTGTTCTAGCATGACTTTGCATAGTGCACGCAAACTATCCCAGAGTTCAGCTGAAGTAAATTGAAGTGAGGATGCGTCCGTGATCTTTCTATTGATATAACTTTTGAGGACGTTCTCTGCTAGTGTTGAAAGGCTTGTGAATCGCTCTCTTGATGCCAGATCTATGAGCATCGACACCATAATTGGTAGGCCAGCGCATTGATCGATGGCAAAGTCTACATCTGATGGAGTCAATAATCTCTTGTCTCCCGGGAGTTCGCGATGCAGGAAGAGTCTAGTCTCCTCAGAATCCCATTCCCCTAACCGAATGACCTCGGTATGTGAACGTTGGTTTGAGCCATTTCTTTGGTCGAAAATCTTGGTGGAAAGCGGCTCGTGCATTGGCACTAAGATGTGGAGGTTTTTTCTCGATCCGGTATTGATTTGACTTGATTCTTTATTAGGGAAACATTGTAGGGCTGTAGAGTCAAATTCGTCTGATGACCACTCCACGATACGTTCTGCCATTCGGTCAGGTCTGTCGGCTCTACTTAAATCATCAATGATAAGGAGAATGTCTTCCTGCTCAGATAGCCGAAGCACCTCTTTTCCACTGTCGGGCGAAAGTGTTGGGTATTGTTCCTCGATCGTCTTTTGAATTGCCGTCGTTATATTGTGGTTACTTGGAAAGTTGTACTCTGGAATCCAAATAGCTATACCACCTTTCTCTACATGATTCTTCATTATTGTTAAACACTGCACAGACTTGCCAACTCCAGATGAGGCAACGAAAAATGTAAGTCCTCTTCGACCGTGGAACTTTTTAGAAAAATTCTCTTGAGACACTGTGGGTTTTCTGAAATCTGTTAGCAATAAGTTTTGGTATTTCCTCAATGAAATGCGACTGAAATCTTTAAGAAGTTCAACTGAAACTCTCTTGGCATTGATTCCAAAGAACAATTGTCTCAGATGATTCCCTTCCTGATCGCTGTCCAGATGGTCGCGAATCTGGGATTGAGTTAGAAATCTAACATTGACAGAATGTTTGGCCGCATACGCTAAGACTTCTGCATTGAGATCAACACTTGCACGCCGATTTGTGCACAAAAAGATAGTGAAAACTGCCCGCGGATGTGTCTGTCGTAGCCTGTTTGCTTTTCGCACTGCCTTAACAAGATCACCCTCGTTCAATGGGTTATTGAAAGTCCCATCCTCGTTCATTCCCCCCAGCCACTTTCGTTTTAGTTCCGAGCTCGTGGTGAAGCAAGCAAATATAATATGTTGTGGCTCACTACCAGGGACAAAGTGGAAGGCATCCACTGGGGCGGGGATGGTCTTCTCCTGCGCGTTTACACCCACATGCTGCAACTCAGAGCAGTCAGGGACAGTTTGACGAAGCACCATAACGGCAAGCCTTTCAAACTTTCCCGCGTCAGTCATTGCCTCAAGGGCTTCTGCAGTGGTCAAGTTACTTGATTATAACACTTTATGGTTATAGGTCTGCATCTCTCGTCTTCCCAATCTGAATCCTGCACAGACTGTGCTGAGTAAGTGGTCCTTCCACATTCCTTTAGGCTAGACTGATAAATCGCTGATGCTTTCTATCAGCAGGCTGCACTTGCTAGTGGCTTTAAGCGAGCACCCATGACTGCCCTTTTTTCTCTGCTTGTCCTTGCCCCTCAGACCTGGAATGTGGTCGAGCGGCCCCCGTTAAGTGATTGGCCTGCAAGCATCAAGGGCACGCTTTTGGAAGTCAAGGGATTCAACGCAGAGTTCTCTGAAGCTGTCGCCATGTTGAAGCTGGAAGACGGCAGACTGAGGGGAATCCCTTATCGTGCCTTGGATTCTAGGGGCAAAGCCTTGGTGGACGCCTGGCTGGCTCAGAACCCGCCGCCAGGGATGAAGGCGGAGAACTATCAGTTCGTCCCTGGCCCTTACGATCCCGTCAAGGATGCAAAAGAAGTCAACTTTCTGCAGACTCCTCACTTTGTTCTTCATTGGGGAAACCAGCCCTCGCAGGATATCGCCGGACTCTTCAAGGATTCCAAGTTCGTTGATAGAAACGCTGCCTATCTGGAGGAAATCCGAGAGTTCTTCAAGCGGGACGGTGCCTTCGTACCAGGAACCCAGTACGATCCACCTCGCAAGCTGCATGTCTACATTACAGGAACCGGCCTGAGAGAGCACAGGGAAGGATTTGCTTTTGGAGGTTGGGACATTGTCATGCATCCCGGAGCAATGGCCCCGGGTTCAACCGTTGTTCCTCATGAATTTGGCCACTGCATTCAGCTTGCAAGCGGCGGGTTTAGAAACAGCGAGCTTGTCGGCTGGTTCTGGGAAAGTCATGCCAATTGGGTGAGCCAAAGGTTTCTGCCTCACTATCCAGGGGCCATGGAAGGCTACATGGAAAGAGCGCAGTACGAGCTGACCTCCTCTCGCTTTAACTATGGTTCTTGGCCCTTTCTAGAAATTCTTGCCGAGAACCCCAAGCTCGGATCGCAGTTTAACTACGACATTTGGAGGCTGAACAGAAAGAATGCTCAGGATCAGAGCATTGAAGATCCTTTAGAAACCATCGTCAGGGTTGGCCAGCAGAGAGGAGCTTTTCCGAAAGGGTGGTCAGATTTTGGCGATGCCATCGGAACACTCGCGGCAAGATTGGCGGGCTTAGACCATCCTCAGCAGTTTGTCTGGGAAAGGACTGTGAGGGGAATGGAGGAAAGATCGCCCGGAATCTGGCGGTCTAGAACTGGGCTCGATCCTCTGCCAGGGAGGCCGGGCTGGTTCGCCCCTTGGTTCAGCCAGGCACCGCGTCAGTTTGGATTTAACCTAGTCGACCTAAAGCCTGTGGCTGGCTCAAAGAAGATTGAGGCTGAGTTCAACCCTGCCACGTCGGAGGCCAAAGCTGACTGGCGTGTGACCTTGACTGCGATTGATAAAGAGGGGAGGAGCCGCTACAGTTCAACGGTTCGCCGTGGCAAGGTGAGTCTTGATGTGAAGCCAGGAGACAAGCGCTATGTGCTGGCTATTGCTGCCGCCCCGACGGCCTACAAGGCCGATCCCTTCCGGCCCGGCTACGGAAGAAAAGACCGCTACCCCTACATGGTTAAGTTTTCTGGCGCGGCACCCATGTCAGAACGGCTGAGAAGTCCTCTGCCAAAGCAGGAGGGCAGGCCTCACCCGAATGGGGGTGGCTTTGTTGCGAGTACCGCAAATGTTGCCGCCACTGCCTTTGTCGGACCAAAAGCAGTGGTTCTCGACCAGGCTAGAGTCGAAGGCACGGCCCGAATTGAGGGCATGGGAGTGGTAAGAGGTTCCGCCACTGTCAAGGATCAGGCTGTTGTTGCTGGGCAGGCTGTAGTCTCGGAGCGAGCCACACTTGCAGGCCGAGCCAGGGCTGGAGGTGGAGCAGTCATTGCGCAGAATGCGACTGTTCAGGGAGATGCTTCTGTACAAGAAGCCGTACATGTTCTGGGCGATGGCGTGGTGGAAGGAAACGCTCTGCTCAAGGGGTGGGGTGAAGTCCATACAAGCAAAAAGGCACTTCTCACCGGCGACCTGTTGGCAGGCGAGGACCTTGAAGTCCACCTTTCCTCTTCACCAGTTTCTGAGTTCAAAACTGGGCTTTTCTATGGCTTTATGGCAGACGCCATTTTCTCAAACGAAGTCAAAGATTTAGGCGGCCAGACGGCAGCATGGGATTTTTCGAAAGATGGCTTGGCTGTCAAGGATTCGGTCGGCGATCATCAGGGCATTGCTTCGAGCCCAACTCGATTGAATGTGGCTGGAAGGAAAGGACTGGCGGGCGGAGCCATCTTTGATGGGATTGCCCTCGATTCACGGGAATGGACTCTTGAACTCGACCTCTATCGTTCCAGCGCTAAGGCAGGGACTCTGCTGCAGAGTGGTGGATTCGCCATCAAGCTCTCAGGTTCAGGCGACTTGGCTCTGCCAGATGGCACAAAACTCGGAAGGCTTCCCCTGAAAAAGTGGACGAAGTTAAGGCTCACCGTCACTCCACAGTCCATTCAATCTGCTTTGGATGGCAGGAAGACAAAAGTAGAAAGTGCGGTCTGGAACCGAAGCAGGCTAAATCTGCGATGGCTTCAGCTTGCTCAGGATTTCTCAGGCGTCGTGGGTTCAGGCCGCCTGTGGCGACGACAGCTTGATTAGCTCCTATTAAGATCTCTCTCCGTATGAGAAATGGTGCAGCCGATTAATGTAAAGTCGAGTAATGCCTGTACAGGATTTCGATAATCCGAGAATGTGGGAGATTCCCAAACCCTTCCTCAAGGATTACTTCGTCCCCTTTTCAGTCTATGACCCTGACTTTCACAAGATGCAGTTGACGAAGAACCCCGCTCCGCTCGACCCTTGCTGCACCTCATGCCGGGAAAAGAGTGATGTGGTGACCCTCTGCGTTTATGTGGAAGACGAAAGCTACCTGCCTCAACTTGAGTTCATTTCGGCTAACGCAGTCGAGATCGAAAAGGCTTTAATCGTCAAGATCAGGGCAGTTCACGAGCGAATCTTGGCTCAGCATTTCGAAGACAATCTGCCTGGCATGCCTGCTTGGCAGAAGCATTGGGAGTTCATTTTGGCCGAGCTGGGCGGCGAGCCGGAGGATCTTTACCCTCGAATGTTTAAGCTGACTGGCATCAGCATTGTCTACTCAGAAGAGCAGAAAGAGTGGGCGGTCGGCTACGAGTTTCAGACTGGGTGGGATATGGATCACGGCCTGGAAATCGTCATGTGGAAAGAGAAGGTTTTGACCTCTGACGGAATGCTGGTACTCACCTCGACAGAAGGCTGCCCCTTTGTCGGGGTGAAAGTGAATCAAGAATACGAGCTTGACCCCGGCGACTACCGCTTGCCGTGAGCCAAGACCGAGGGCAGCAGACTGAATACCAGCCTTCTCTGAAAGGAATCGAATTCGTCGTCGGGATGGCAGCCTTCATCGTGTGCGGCAGATGCTGATGCAAGGGCGTCGCAGGCGTTACTAATGTTGCCTGTCCGAAGAAATGAGGCAGTTGAGGCAACTGCGTCGGCCAAGGGTTCGGCTCGGCAGGCATCGCAGTCCTCTATCTGCTGGCCGTGGCGAAGGGCTGGTTTTGGACTGCAGGCTGCTCTCCAATCGATTTCGTGGTCAGGGTCTTTAAGCCTCTTCCAGAGTTCAGTCGTTGTCTCCTCCAACTCATTTCCATCGCAGATCTCCTTCCAAGCCGGGACGACGACTTCAAGCGCCATGAGGCAGAGGTAAGCGATTTGACGAAAAGCTGGGCTTCCGGGCTTTGGCTCTCCAAAGGATTTGATCAGGTCATCTAGCGAAGATTCATCATCGTCAGAGTTGACGTAGGCGTATGCTGCCTGACGAACGTTCTCCGGCCACTTGGTTGGAATCTCGGAGAGGCTGACATGGTGCTTCTTCACCAGATCCCTGAACATCTGCCCTGCCACAGCGTGGGGCTGACCCTCAGGCGTGACACAGGAGCTTGTGCTGCCCCTGAAATTGACCACCATCTGTCCGAAGAGGAAATAGTAGCTGCCCTCGTGCCGCTCGCCTTCGATCTCCAGAGTTATCTGTTGACTTTCCGGAAGTTTGAATTCCACCGACTTATCTCCTTACTGCATTTCTCATCAAGCCAGCCTCAATTTGTCGACTCCAAGGAAGAGAGCAGTTCAGAAACCATCTCTCCCAGGCCTTCGCCTTCGTGACGGTACTTTTCCAGCAGGGCTGCGTTCGAAACCAAAGTTTGACGGATTGTGAGAAGAGTCTCAACCTCCAACTGTCTCTCCTCCGAAAAGTCGCGGCCCACCTTCTCCATTTGTACTCTTGCTCCTTCTTCGCCAAGGGACGAGACCCTGTGCTGCACCCATCCCTTGCCTGTACAAATAGCCACGATGACACTAACGGCAAGTCTGTCTGGCGAAGTGACCAGGTTCACATCTTGCGAAGTTCTGACGATTTGAAAGAGGAAGGGAAGAATTGCAGCCGATGCAGGATAGACAGTCCCTTGGTGCCAAACCGTTTCGTGGAGGTCAACGCAGGCTTCTGGGCCAGTTTCTGGCTTGAGCAGTGCCAAGAGCATTGATGGAACATCCTGGGCCGAGCCGTGGGCGTGCCACAAGGAATCCCAATCGACCGTCTCCAAGCCTTGGATCACGTAGGGAATTATACGGAAGTCCAGAGTGGACGCTCTACAGAGCAGTTCAGAAATTTTGAACCCTTCTTCGTGCTTCAGTCCCCCGCGACCGGCTAAACGCATCTTTGCTGATTGAGGAGCAGATTTTCGCTGCAGATTGTTTCAATCTGCCAGAAAGGGTGGCGTTTCCTGTCATAAGGGCTTTGTGATTAAGTGCCTTAGTGCCATCGTTCTGCCATTAACCTTGGTCGGCATTTCACTTTTCGTGACCAGTTCATCAAAGGACCCTATGCCTGACTCTCAAACCGATACAACCGCGGGTCAATCAGTCATCCCGCTCAGAGACTCCTTCAAGGGCAAGTTTCGCATCGGGGCAGCCGTAAGCACTGCGCTTCTTAGGGGTGAGGAGGCAGAAGCTGAGAAGCTTTTGCGGCTGCACTTTGATTCGGTCACTGCCGAAAATGCCATGAAGCCCGACGCGATTCAACCGCAGGAAGGGCAGTTCACCTTTGCTGATGCCGACCGCCTGGTGGAAATCGCAAAGGAATCTGGGGCAGAGGTGGTTGGCCACACTTTGGTCTGGCATTCTCAGACGCCGCGTTGGTTTTTTGCCGGCAAAGAGGGCCAGCCGATCACTCGAGAGTTGGCTTTGGAGCGAATGAGAACCCACATCAAGACTGTGGTGAGCAGATACAAGGGCCGGATTAAAGAGTGGGATGTTGTCAATGAAGCTATCAATGATGGCCCCGGCACCTTGAGGCAAACCCCCTGGCTGGCGGCCATCGGTGAAGACTACATTGCGGAGGCTTTCAGGGCTGCCCATGAGGCTGACCCTGAGGCGATTTTGGTCTACAACGATTACAACATTGAGCTTGACTACAAGAGACCGAAGGCCGTTGAGCTGCTAAAGAAGCTGCTCGATCAAAAGGTGCCGATCCATGCAGTCGGAATTCAATCTCATTGGAGGGTGCAGAACCCGCCCTTGGCCGAAACAGAAAAAGCGATCAAAGAGTTTTCTGCCCTTGGCTTGAAGGTGATGATCACCGAGTTCGATATGGGAGTCCTCCCCACCCAATATCAAGGAGCCGATCTTTCTCAGGCACAGAGCCTGACTCCTGAACAACTGGCTGTCCTCAACCCCTACACCCAGGGCCTGCCTGAAGAAGCTGCTCGTAATCATGCAGAGAAGGTTCGTCAGTCTTTTGAGCTTTTTATGAAGTACAAAAATGTTATTGGTCGAGTCACTCTGTGGGGCATCCACGATGGACATTCGTGGCTCAACAACTTCCCAATCCGGGGCCGCACCGATTACCCTCTGCTCTTCGATAGATCTCTAAAGCCGAAGCCAGCCTTCTTTGCAGTCCAGCAGGCGGCGCAGTCTGGAGGAAAAAGCGAATAGGTAAGTGATATTCTAAGTTTTAACCATGTGGGGGTGGTTAAAAAGAAGAAAGAAGCAGTCGTGGGTCTGCGGTGTCTGCGGCCAGTCCCATGATGAGTTGCCGACTGACTTTGGCTGGCTTCTGCCAGATGAGATTTGGGCTCTGGGCGAAGAGGTTCGGCAGGAAAAACTGGATTGGGCGACAGATGTCTGCTTTCACGAGGACCGGTGGTTTATTAGGGGAGTTTTAGAAGTCCCCTTTGATTTTCAGTCCGGGCGGTGGGGGTGGGGAGTCTGGGCCGAGGTAGAGCATTCGGTTGTGCAGAAGCTCTGGTCTCTTGGTGATTCTGATGGATCTGATGAGCCTCGAGAGTTAGGCGTGCTGGCCTGCACTATTCCACTCTTTCCAGACTCCATGGGGCTGCCTCTAGAGGTCCAGTTTGGTCCGGGGGATAAGCGTCCCCTCTTCTATCTTCCTGCTGACTCCCAGCATCAATTGGCCATGGAGCAGAGGCGAGGTTTGGATGAAGCAGGCTATCACCGCGTGCTTGAGGCTGTCTCTGGCCATTAGGAAGGTGAAGGCTGCTCCCTACTTTAGATTGACGAGCTAGCATCACCTGCGTGAGATGACCTTTTGGGCGCCTTTGCAAAGTTGCAATTCCCGGTGAGAACTGCCATGATGCGGCATGCGCAGCCGGTTCATTCTTCTCTTCATTGCGTTAATCGGCGCCACACTTTCGCAGGCTCAAGAGGCTCCTGGCTTCGGCCATTCTCACCTGGGAACAGCGTTCGATTCAGGGCTGCGTTCCAAACCTTGGAAGTTCAAGGGCCTCGGAGATGCGCCTTTCCCGATCAGCACAAAGAATGCCGATCTGCAGTCTTGGTACAACCAGGGCAATGCTCTTCTGCACAGTTTCTGGTTTGAAGAAGCAGAACGGTCCTTTCGATGGTGTCTGAAAGCTGAGCCAGGAAATCCTATGATCTACTTCGCCCTGGCGCGATGTGGACTTAACTGGTTTTCAATTGGAGGTTCGTCTTATCCTGAACTAAACCGCTTTCATGAGTTTCTGAAACAGGCTGAAGCGCGCAAATACAAAGCCACCGAGAGGGAGCGACTCTACATTGAAGCCTGGACAGCAGCCTATTCTAAGTCGGGTGATGAGGCCAGGAAGGAGATGATCAGTCGAATGCAGGCTATAAGCCTTCGCTTTCCCGACGATCTTGAAGCTAAAGTTCAGCTTGCTTTCTATAACATTGGCCAAGCGAGTGCTTTTGACAACGAACTTCTAATTCAGAAAATTCTAGCAGTGAGTCCGATGCATCCGGGTGCTCACCACGCCAGAATTCACAACTGGGACGATGTTGATGGAGTCCAGGCGATTGCAAGCTGTGAGCTTTACGGCAAGGCCGCCCCAGGGGTGGGCCATGCCCTTCATATGCCTGGTCACATCTACGCGGGAGTCGGCATGTGGCATGAAGCTGCCATTGCCATGGATAGCGCCACCAGGGTCGAACTCCGACACATGACCGAGCGGTTTGCTTTCCCTTTTGAAAACTGGAACTTCCCCCACAATCGCGACTATCTTTGCTACATCCAAGAACAGCTGGGCCGCTTTCAGGCCAGCATTCAAGGGAGTCGGGACATCTTTATCTCACCCAAGGATCCAGCGACGACTCTTTCTCAGTATCCTGCCATGATCCCCTTTTCTCGGGCATTGCTGAAGTTCGAAAAGTGGGAGCTGATTCTGGATGAAAAGACTTGGCCCACCGACCTTTCTGCCGATGACCAGGCCTTTAAGAGTGTAAGCCAAGTGATTGCTTTAGCTGAACTGGGTCGCGTTGAAGAGGCTAAAGAGGCCCTCAAAAAATCGAGTGCGGCCAATGAGGCAGCAATCTCAGAAGCGATTGCGAGAATGCCAGATCAATCAGCCCAGATTCGAAAGGACTTTGAAGAGAACGAGCCCACTGTTTTCAGGGTCAGCAAGGCCAAGGTAATGATGGCCGAAGGGAAGCGAGCTGAAGCACTAAGCCTTCTGTTGGAAATTGCAGAGAAAGAAAGGGTGGCTCGTGAAGAAAAGCGACACGCCAACGACCCCCCTTATGATCCTTGGCCCGCCATGAGATTGGTGGGCGACGCTTACCTTGCTGGGGGCGAGTTTGGCCTTGCGATTAGTGCCTATGAGCGCACATTAACGCAGGTGAAGAACGACGCTTGGGCTTTAGCTGGACTAGCTAAGGCTCACGCCGCAAAAGGTGAAAGAGAGGCCGCTGCCCGCTATAGCGAAAGATTTTTTGCTGTGTGGAAGGGCGCAGATCCTAACTTGAAGCTTGTTAATGAGGTTCGCGCACTGAACCTTTCTACAATCCCGAGAGCGGAGACAGTGAAGCCAGAGCGAGACTACATTCCTTCAAGCCTGGACCGCTTAGGGCCGAGCAACTGGAGACCATTTAATGCTCCAGCATTGAACGGTTTGGATGTAAATGGCCAGCGAATCAGCTTGGCTCAGTTTAAAGGCAAAAATGTCCTTCTCGTCTTTTATCTTTCCGACCAGTGTCTGCACTGCATGGATCAGCTGAGAGCGATCAATAAGCGGATTAAAGAGTTTGGAGATATGAACACAGTTGTGCTTGCAGTGAGCGCTGCCACCCCTGCTGCGAATAAAGCCTCTTTAAAGCTAGCTGAATTCAGCGCGACATTGATTTCGGATGTGAATCACGCCAATGCACGCCGCTTTGCCAGCTTTGATGACTTTGAGGACATGGAACTGCACTCGACAATTCTTATCGATGCGCAAGGAAAGGTTCGATGGAAGAGAACCGGCGGCGAGCCTTTCGACGATGTTGATTACCTGCTGAAAGAGATCAATCGCTGGAAATAATCAAACGAATGAGGTGTAAAGATGGTGCCGGGCATTGCCTGACTTAGAGACATTCCCGGCACCATCTTTTGGGCTCGAAAACAGACTTTGATTTGACAGTCAGTATTGGAAGCCAAAGCTGATTTCGAATGAAAACTGCTGAATCAGTGATCAGATGGGTTTTCCTTCCAAAATTCTCTTCATCTGCTCTCTATCTACAGGATGAGGCAGAGTGGTTGCAAAGTAGAAGGCATCCTGACCCAGGGCATTCTTGGCTCGAGGTTTGATGCCTTTCTTCATCATCAGTCGTACTGCTGCACTCTTGTTCATGCAGACAGCCCTTTGCAGCAGATTGTCCTTGCTCTTGCCAATCTTGATGGCCAAGTTCGGCTTCATGACTGCGATTATCCTCTCCACAGTGCTGGTATCTTTGTTAAAGGCTTGCACCATCGGTGGTTCCCCGTGTCTGTTGAGAAGGTTAGGATTAGCACCGAAATCCATTAATGCTTTGATGACTGTAACCTCCCCTATGTAAGCGGCATCGTGTAAAGCAGAGTTGCCATAGGATCCTCCTATCATTGCTAGCTGTGCTTTGGTCGGCTTCAGAGCGATTACGTTTTCAGCCCAACAAGAGAAAACAGCATAAGTCAAGGGGGTGTAATCTTGGTTGTCTTTCCTAAATGCCGGACTCTTCTTCTTGATGTAATTCACCATTTCCCCCCGTGAAGCAGAGGCTATATGAAGAGCAGTCAGGCGATTTGGGTAAGGACCTTCAATTTTATATCCGGCAGCTTCTAGGGCTTTTACGTTGCTCACCGCTCCGGTTAGAATCGCCATTCCCATGGGGGGCATTTTTACACTGTCTCGGACCTTGCTCAGCTCTGGATTCTTCTTAAATGCGGCAGTGATCTGAGGACCCGTCGATCTAAGCAGAAACTGCCTCATGCCATTTGCATCTGTTAAGGGAGCATTGGGCTTCATTTTTTCAGCAGATTTGAGTTTCATGTCCAGCACTCGACCCCAGGAATAGGAAGCAATGGGAAACCTAAATGTGACAACGACATTTGTCATCATTCCTGGAGGCATGACACCATAGAAGATTCCATTTAAGGGTGAACCCAATCTGATGTCTGTTTGGATGCCATTAAACTTTTGAGTTCCAACTATGAATGTTCCTTGAAAAACTGGATTCAGCAATGTTTCTTTGGAATTGTTGAAGACATAAACCATTGCTCTCTCAGTAAGAAACTTACTGTCATATGAAACGACATGGCGGGTCATTTCGAAGCAGATCATTTTAGAGATCTCGGCTGGCTGTGCGGGCTGGGTGTTTTTGGCAGAACCCAGCGCCCCCAAAAGCAGAATGCTAGAGGCTAGAAGCGCGGACATGACATGAGTATACGCTGAGTTTTTGTGATATACCGCTGTTTTTAATTGTAAAGCTCTAAACGAGCTTTTTTGGATCAGTTCTTCTATGGAGTATTCTTGATTCAGGGTCTTAGACGGCTGCGAGGGGAAGCCCTGACTGTCGGATTGTGAGAAACAGTCGGCTCGCGTAATGGCAGGAGGCAGTGCCAAGACCGCAACTAGAGGAATCGATGATCCAGCATCTTGTTATTGCAGCCATGGGCTTGCCAGCACAATCGACTGAACCTAAGTTGACCGAAATGGCGGGTTATCTGATCGTCCCCCACGAGCGGGTTCAAGGCAGATTCAATGGTGGATTTTCGACTTACGTGTCGGCATGGCCCCTCCTTGAGTCTTATCCTGGCACCGATTTTCAAAGTGGACTTTTTGGAACTTGGATGTTCCCCCAGTTTGAGGGTGAAGGTCCGAAAGACCACTACACTGATATTGAAGGTGGCTTGGGTTGGTGGCGCGACACACGATTTGCGACAGAAACTCCCAAATTCATCATGGGGGGTGTGGCACTTAACTTTAGCGAGTGGGCGAACGGCCCTGGGGCAGGCAAAGGGCGAGATTGGAACAATCCGACCGGCCTTTACGGGGTGGCCCAGCTTAGCCCTTGGGTGGTGTGGCCACCTGACGGACTAAATCTGAAGCAGGGGACTCGCGGAGAGCTGTTTGGCTACGGCTATCTCCCCTTGCCCTTGACCGATGCTAAATCGAAGACCGCTGGAAAAGACGTGCCGACTGGCAATCACTGTTGGACGCTTTTCTTAAACACTTCAAACTTTAAGGGGCCAGTTGCTTTCTTCACGCCTTATTTTTGGTCGAAAGCGTCGGCAGAAAATCCTAAGCTGGCCGGAAAGTTTTTGGATTCTCGGCCCTCAGAGCCCAATAAAGCTGTTCAAATGGAAACGCAGCACATCCCCGCCATGGTTTCTAAGGACCGCAGCGGAGTGATGTTCGCCCGTGTTGCACCGACCCACTTTCCTAACGCTGCCTCTGGAGAAGCTCCCTTGATCCATCAGATCACAGCTTATTCAAAACCTGCGCTTTGGGATAGCGTTGATGGGTGGTTTAAGGGTGGTCCCGGTGTCCCTGGTGCAGTCAAACCTTCGGCTTCAAGCATCCACGAGTTCAAAGGGGGCGGCTACTCGACCTGGAAGATTAAGGTTCCAGGGAAAAGCGATGCAGAGTCGCCTGAAGTGGATTGGGCATCTTACGCAAACCCCATTGCGATCGATAAACACACCTATGGAATCAGGTGGAATCGTGAGTTCTTTAGTCAGTCTAAAGATTCCTCTCTCGTCACTCTGCCCGAGTTCTATCGTCTTTCGAAAACAGCAGCAGGCAAAGATCGCTGGCAGGCGGTACGTCCGCAGGATGTCCCTGTAGAAACAGGCTTGCAGGCAGCTAAATTCCCGGCACCTAACCGACCGACTGAACCTTACGTCACTCCTGCTGAGCCTGCTTCTTCGTGGAAGCGGCCTGGCCCCGCCGCTGGACCCTTTAAGCGTGTCCTGGGGGATGGAAGCGAAATCACCTTTTATTGGTACCGCTTTGCGGATCAGCCAGCTCTTCAGAATGCTGACCTGACAGTAAGTGAGCGGAATTCCATTCAAAAACGTGTTGAGAAGCTTCACCGTTTGTGGACAAAGGATAAGTCGTATCTTCCGGCTAACACTGTTGGAAAACTTGCGGGCATTGATCCCGCCTTGATCGTCAAACCGCCAAAGGGGCTTGAAGTGGGCTACGTGCCCATCGTCACTCGGCAGGGATGGAGAACCCGCTAGAGGACTGGTAAAGATTCCTGGAGGTCTGCCAGACGCCGCAGGGTGAGTCTGCGGCGTCAATTGTCATTATTGGTCAACGTCGGCAACTGTGCCGCGGGCAGGCAGATTAGTAAGGAAAGAAGCTTTCAATTTGTCTGAGCCTTGAGGGGACCAAGCAGAAGCGAGCCAAAAAACAGGAGTGGCTCGTTTTGGTTATCCGTTTGGCGTTTTTGGCTTTGTGTCCACGCCAGGAAGAGGAAACTTCGGATTAGGAACACGCATCTTCTTAAAGAGCTTCAGACCCTCGGCAACGATCTCGGGATGTTTGGCAGCCAAGTTGTTAGCCTCCCCCGGATCCTGCGCGAGATCGTACAGTTCCACCACGGAAGGGTCCTTCGATAGGATCGGCCGAATAACCTTCCAATCGCCAATCCGCACCGCCTGCATTCCCCCCGCTTCTGGGTATTCGAAGTACAAGGTGCGAGGTACAGGGGGCGCGCCGAAGAGTGCCTTTTTGAAGCTTAGGCCGTCGGTTTTTGGCGGCTTGATTTCCAGTAGTTCGGCCACTGTTGCAAAAACGTCCCAGCAGATCGCTGTCTGATTTGAGAAAGAGCCTGGAGCAATCTTGCCCGGCCACCAGGCCACAGCAGGAACACGAACTCCCCCTTCGTAGAGGCTCATTTTTCCGGCTCTAAGCTCACCGTTTGATTTGAAGAAAGCTCGATCTGCCCCACCGGCAGCGTCGACCGCACCGTTGTCGCTGGTGACAAACATGAGACTGGTCGATCTTCCCGATTCTGCAAGAGCCTTGCGAAGTTCTCCTACCGAGTGGTCGAGATACGAAACCATAGCCGCGTAAGTCGCTCGTGGACGCGGATTCGGAAGATATCCGTTCCTTCCCAAAGAGTGGGCTGTGTCCCATTCTCTGGGGAACTTTTCGATCCAATCGACGGGCGCCTGCAGAGCCACATGGGGAAGAGGTGAAGCGAAGTAAAGGAAGAGAGGTTTGTCTGCCGGTTGAGATCGAATCCACTGTGTCGCCTCTTTCAGCATTTTCTCAGGAGCATAGTCAGCACCTTGGTAAGCGCGCCAGTAATCTTTCTCGTTCGCCAGCGGAGCATCGATTTTTTGATGAGCTGAGAAGAAGTGATTCGAAAGCAGGTCGGGCTGGCGCCCCTTCCACAGGTAAGCCGGGTAGAGGTTGTGCGCGCGGCGCTGGCAGAGGTAGCCGTAGAAAAAATCGAATCCGTGGTCTTCGGGATGCTCGTCCTTGCGAGGGCTTCCGATGCCCCACTTGCCGACCAGGGCAGTGGCGTAGCCCTGCTTCTTTAGGAATTCCGGCAGAGTTGCCTCTGATAGGGGAAAAGAGGCCTGACCCTCTGTGTCATTGGGTCCGAACCCACCATTTTCTTTGTTCCCACGAATGGTCGCAAAACCTTGGTGCCTGCCCGTCATTAGGCTGTAGCGTGTTGGAGCACAAACTGGGCTGGCACTGTAGTACTGCTTCAGCCTCATCCCTTCCTGCGCGAGGCGATCGATATTCGGTGTCGGAATCTTTGTCTGGCCAAAACAGCCAATATCTCCGTAGCCGAGATCATCGGCCATGATGTAGACGATCGTTGGTTTTGCCGGAACAAGCATCAAGGACAAAACAGGGGCCAACATTGGTGCACATTACCGCAAGGCCATCTTGGGAATCTTTTGCAGACTTTCAAGCGAGTCGGATCAGCAAGACGATCTTGGTTGAGATTCCTTGACCGATAGTGCAGACTCGGAGCGGCAAACCCCGCGCATTCATCTTGGAATTGGTGGAGATGAAGGGATTCGAACCCTCGACCTCTGCAGTGCGATTGTCTCTTGAAGACAGTAGTTTAGTAAGTTAGCTTGAACTTACGCGGACGCGGTCGTGTGACCGCTATTTGTGACCACTATAGATTGAACGACGGTGGATTGTGCGGCTCGTCTTCTCTGATCATCAGCTCTTGCGTAGGCTTTGAGAGTGATAGATGGAGTTGCGTGACGGGCGAGTTCCATTGTCGTCCTTACGTCAGCTCCTGATTGAATGAGGAGTGAAACATAAGTGCCTCGAAGATCTTGCAGTCTTAACGAGTCAGGGAGCCCTAATTCGCTTTTTCGTTTGATCCAATCCGCCTGGAGCCGATCTTTGGTTAATGGGCGACCTTCTTGGGTTGTAAAGATCTCTGGTGCTCTTTTGGGCTGTGCATCAAGGACTCTTAGAACCTCCTTTGGAAGTGGGACTGGCTTTTTTGCAGTGGCATTCTTCGTACCTGGGTGTATGAGGAGCAGATTCTGACGATCAACCTGATCCCACTTTAAAAGTCTCGCCTCCGACGGACGGAGTCCGCAAAGAGAGGCTAGAAGCGCGATGCCATCGATCCTGGAGCTTCCGGAGATGAAAGATGAAAGCTCAGTCGCGGAGAGCAGGGTGTTCTCACGATCGATGATCGTTGGCACTTTGACCGATCTGCAAGGATTTGCTTCAATCAACCCAGATTCAATTGCTAAGCTGAAAAGTTTAGAGAAATAGCCCTTGATCCTATGTTTGTATCTTGGGCTAGCTGGAACATAGGTCACGATAAACTCTTCGCCCGACTTTCGCTTTCTTTCGGCTGACAAGTCAGCGAAAAATGCTTTCAAGTGAATCGGCTTCACCTCGGTCAGTTTGAGCGAGCCAAGTTCCTTGCCCTCAATGAATCTCAGGCGATAAGTCTCGTTTGTGGCAAGTGTGTTGGCTGCTAGCCCTCTGCCATAAGGGCCGAGACTTTGCTCAAAAGCCCACTCGGCCAGGGTTGGAGTTGAGGATCGTGGAACTTTTCCTGCAGCCATAGCCGCGCGATCGGCTTCGGCCTCTGCCCAGGTCTTGCGGGGTGTACCGAACACGTCTTTTGAATCGATCCTTAGTTTTGCTCTGTACCCTTGTCTAAATCTGGAGACAGTTCCTTGGCCTTTCGGTCGTCTTCTCTTTTGAGTCATTTGGAATTACCGCCTCTATTGTGAAGCCATTCCGGATCAAGTGCCTGTACCCTCTATAAGCTCAATCCAGAGGATTGATAATCGTTCTCCCCTTCAAGGATCATTCAAAGTCATACCTTGGTGATCTTTTGACCCTGGGCAGAAATCTGTGAGCATCTCTCCATCCGATCCTGTACGCTTCTCTAGCATCGTGCAGTCTTGTGCCTTTTTGGACACCAACAAATCCAAAAAAGCCGCCAGGAGGCCAGTAAAGTCCTCTGAGGCAATGTCGCGCTCCACGTCTGTAGGCTTCTGGTCTTCTTTGATTTCCTCTGTGTCGAGAGGGAGTAGTTCGAGCCTTTCGCATTTCCATAAAGAGGATGCCATAGGTGATGGATCAGGGCTCTATTGAGCAGGAGTGCGCAGGAACAGGTGTGCTAGGGACTGAGATCTGGTGCCCAGGACACTGAATTCTCAAGAAACCATTTGTAATGATGATTCGCTAGGGCCGTTTGTTCAGCAATAATGATAAGCTGTTGACGGCATCTTGTTATAGCAACTCTAGCTAGCCTTTCACCGAAAAATCTTACTGAGCCATTAATTGGATTAACTAAGTCGATTATCACGATATCGGCTTCGGAACCCTGCATTCTGTGTACCGTTCCAAGCGTGATTTGACTAATGATGTCTGGCCTCAACATCCCATTCACATAGGAGAGCTGCTCTTTGAATGGTACGATAAGGGCGATCGACTTTCCGGGTCGATCAACAAGAAGTCGCTCCACGGCTTGTGCTGAAATCCATGCAGACCGTTTATAGCTATTTCCGCCTTTTTGACTATATGGTGGACTATCTCGGCAGTTGGCCGGAATACCTGTGCACTCACTTGGCTTAATCCAGACTATGGGGCCACCAGGCATCCTGTTTGCGGCAGTAAGCGGAGCTGGGGCGTTAACTGACTTGAGGCGTCCTAAATACCACCTTCGCGAAACTTCATCACTTATGATCTGCGTCATACGGCTTTGTTCTTCGAGCATATGGACAACTTCTGTATTGATTAGATTCTCGACAGATCGCTCGCAGTCGATTGCGCAAAACGGTGAGGTCGCGAGCCAATGTTCGGAGACCCTGTCGTTCTTAGACCCCTGTCTTGTATGCGCACTTTCCAAGAAACTTGAAACGCTGATAGGTTTGAATTGCAGGAAATCGCCGTAGAAGGCAAAGAATAGTGGCCTGTTATCTGGATTCGCCTCTGCCAGCAGAAAGGGGTAAGCCATAGAGATCATTGAGGCTTCATCAAAAAGTGCCAAGTTCCAGCATCTTTCTCTCATGCTGTCATGATAGGTCCACATGCATGTATTTACTATCAGACATTGGCAGTTAATAACTAATTTTGAAATCGCGGAAGCTCTCTGTTTCCTGAGGCTGGAAAGTTCCTCAACGAGGTCGCGCCTCTGATTCTCAAGAGAGGCAGATGGACCAACGCGTAGAGATTTTCCCACTTGTTCGAGCCTATCCAAGCAATCCCTGATCAGCAGATTGTAGTGGAGGTAAGTTTGTGACCATAGTAGTAAGTGCGAACGAGTTGGGTCATTGGCCAATTCATCTACTTTTGGCTCGCCAGCTCTCAAGATGAAACCTGGCTCGGATCGACCGGAGAGCTCTCTCCATGCTGTGTCAATAGAGAGTGTTAGCCTATCAACTGCTACGTGGGTTGGTGCCAGGCATATAACAGTATTCCCTTGCAATAGGTTCTGAGCAACTCTCCATCCAGCCGCAGTAGTTTTGCCGGTGCCAGGCGGACCCCAAACAAAGAGCTTTGGCTTGGAAAGTGATGCCACTTGACTTGGTCTTCCCCATTTCCAAACTGCTGGAACAACTGGCTTTGGTTCTGGACCCACACTTTGGAGGGCGAATGGGCGATGAGCTTCGCTTGGTAGGCTCCTGGCTAGCTTCTCTAGGCGAACCAGGTACTGCTTCGCTTCAATCTTTATGCGGTCTCCTGCTTGAGGGACACTGTAGACTTGACCAGTCTCGACGGAGTCTCGGTTGTCAATCTCCACGATGATGACGCAAGCCTCAATATGAACAGCTGTTACTTTGCCTGTCCATGAACTACTTGATTCTGATATTTCGGATCCTTCCAAATCTTCAGTCAGGATGGCCCTCTGAGTTTGACCACCAGGCGAGACGAGTCTCAGGCTGTCTGGGTTGCAGAAAAGGACAAAGCTGAAGTTGTCCGGCGTTTTAACCTCAACTACTTCTGCAAATAATGGTCGTTCGCTTTCCTGCCTTTCGGCAACAATAGCTTTGACCAAAGACGCTGGAGTTGTTAGGGGATGGCTCAGCCACTTATCAAAGGGGGTCAAAGTGTGTGCTCCCTTGCCAGGAGTTCTAAGAACCTGGCAGCTAATCCCTCGGGGTGTTGAAAGGTGTCCAGTTCTTCTTCTTCTTCAGTTAGCTCCCAAGAAGGCTGAACCGGCGCAGCCGCTGGAGTCATGGCAGGGTCCGAGGCAGCTTCGTAGCAGAATTGGGATGTTGGGCCTTCTCCTAACAGTTTTGCGCAATTCAAGAAGCAGCTGGATGCCTTCTCAAAGTCGCCCTGCGACTGGGCATGGAAAGCCTTACAAGATGCCAGGAGGATTTCGTCTAACTTAGATTCAACCCCTCTTCTAGCTGCCTCCTTCAACGACCAACTCGCTGCTGCAAAACTTCCAGCCTTCATGAGCGAAAGAGCATCCTGACGAGAGTCTTCGCCGACTATAGTCCGGAAATGGGCCAATTCGATGAATGTCTCTTGGACAAAAAGCTGCCTGTGCCTCGGAGAGGGTGTTGCTCGAATATAGGTCTGCCGCCATCCTTTTATCGATGCGATTGCCCCAAGAGAGGCCGCCATAATTTTCAGTCCACTTGTAACGTCCATCGTCGTAGCTCGTGCGGATGGACTGCCAAGTTTCGCAGACTCCTGAAGCACTACGCGAGACATTAGAACCGTGTCTTCGCCATCTCCAAGGGAGACAATCTTGACCTGCTCTTTGTCAGGGATAAGGCTGTCAGTCACACTCTCGGCGCAGGCTCGTGATCCTTCTGTTGCCAAAAGCACAAGGTTTGCTGATCTGGTGGCTAGTGCCGCGAGAATTGGTGAGTAGATCTGCGTACCTACAGGAACGAACAGCAGTTCCGATCGCCCTCTGGGGGCTGTACGCCGAATCCAGTCGGCTGACAGTGGAAAGAGCGTTTCATCATAGAACTTCCTTGCTTCAGTGGGATCCTCTAGAGTCTCTAGATGAATTGCTGCCTCGCTTCTCGCGACCTCCAGATGGGCAAGAGAAAGATTTGATGGGGGCAGACTTAGCCTCTGATGCACGCCTTATCTTATCCTCTCTCGCGTTGAACGCAGCCTCTATTCGCAGTTCTGCGCAGCTGTGTCAAGAATGGAGATATCGTGCGACAATCCAGGAATGAGCAAAGCACAGGTTCTTGTCTCTCTTGTTGGCAGATCTCCTATTCCCATCCTTATAGGATGTCGTGACTTGGCACCAGACGGATGCAGTCACCTGCTGGTCTGCACTGACCAGACGAAAGTGCATGCAGATCGCATAAGGAAGGTCATCGCTGACCAAGAAAGTGAAATTCTCGTCTTGGAAGATGGAAAGAACCCTCAACTAATTCTAAGTCAGCTAGAAGGGTGGCTGGTCAGTCGAGGGAAGGCAGAGATCATCTTAAACTACACCGGAGGAACTAAGGCAATGGCTGCTGCTTCAGTAGCCTGTTTAGCAGCTGCCGCTGACGGTGAATTGTGGTACCTCGATGAGTCGAGCAACACATACAGAAGCTTCCAAGGAGAAAACTTTCCAGCTGGATCTGTCGTTTCTGTCGATGAGGTCCTCTCGCTTCATGGGTGGAATGGTAAACCGAATTATTCAGTGATTTATCCTTCGTGGAAGGAGCTATGCGACTTCTATGATTCCGGGCTCAAGGTAAATGAAAAGGGGTATCGATCCATCAAGAAGGAGTCTGAAAGATTTGATTATCTCGAGGCTTTTGTAATAGACCTGCTGCCGGACAACCAACGAATGTCCAGGATAGTCTCTTCGTGGAAAGAGTGGCATCAGGATGGCAGGACTGCGTCGCTGCCCTACCAAGAGGAATGGGAGAAAATCTGTGAATTCCACGATCTGATGCCGTCCTTAGTAGAAAAACACTTCCCATCCTGTTCCGGTGTTTTCCAATCGAAAAAGGCGGTGAAGTTTGATCGCGAGAATCCTTGGACCCGAAAGAATGATTGGGCTGGAGAATTTCTCAAAAGTATGGCCGTCTTTTTTCAAGGAATCTGGCTCGAAGAATTTGTACGACAAGGGATAAAGCGTGCCTTTATTGGCAGGGCAGAAGAGATAACTGATGCCTATGAAATCTGGCCTGAAGAAGAAGACTTATCCGCCCAAAAGATACTTGTTACTCGCAGAGAAGTGGACTCTTTGATCCTTAGAGAGAATGGGATCACTCTCGTTTCAGTCACCCGGTCAGGGCATTCAAGTTCACTTCGGGAGAAGCTTTATGAAGGGATCACAATTGCACAGTCTATAGGTGGCGATATGGCTGTGGCCTTTGTCGTTGCCCCAGCTAGTGAAGATCAGATCATCTCTGCTTCGCTCGACTCGGATGCCAGCCAAAAGGGCAGGATCATGGGGTGGGAGCTTCTTGATGCCATGAGGGCTGGGGATGATGAGGCTGTGAGGAGAAGTTTTGTTCGCTAGGCGGTAAGCGCAGCCTGGAGACACAAGGGCCATAAGTCTTTTCACGAGACGAATTGCCCTGTGAGTCCCCTGAACATCTCGGCCAAGCGGGGAAATCTGCATGCCCTGAGAGGATGCCACCTCCGTTTGGTCTGTCAATCCTTTGAGACGTTTCTCGATTAGATACAGTAGGAAAACAAGATTATCAAGTTGAGTTTCAGCTCGCAAACGTGGGGGAGAGCCGCTAGCAAAACGTTCGGATCTTCCTCATTCTTCATTCTTTCTTCGTCATCCCAAGCCATCCCCTAAAGCGGGTCAGGGGTTTGCGACCTGACTAACCGCGACCTTGGAGACGAAACGACAATGGACGAACACATTCAATCCCCTAAAACGGGGCAGGGGTTTGCGACTTGATGGGAGAAAAAACATCGCAGGCCCTCATGCTTGAGTTGTTTCAATCCCCTAAAACGGGGCAGGGGTTTGCGACACCACTGGCCTTAAGGCCCTCAACCTCAATCTCTCAGAGTTTCAATCCCCTAAAACGGGGCAGGGGTTTGCGACAGGTTGGAAGGCTAAGCTTCAGACGTGCGATAAGTTCGCGTTTCAATCCCCTAAAACGGGGCAGGGGTTTGCGACCCACTTACCCCAGGCGGGGGACGCTGTTGTCAGGACGCTATCGAGTTTCAATCCCCTAAAACGGGGCAGGGGTTTGCGACCTCACTGGCGGAAGTTCTTCAAAACCTTAACCGATAAGGAGTTTCAATCCCCTAAAACGGGGCAGGGGTTTGCGACGAGCCTGCCGACATCTCAGACCTGGACAGCTTGTTCGGGTTTCAATCCCCTAAAACGGGGCAGGGGTTTGCGACATTCTTCCTATCGAACTGACGCGGCTGACGGACTACGGGGCTGTTTCATACCCCTAAAACGGGGCAGGTGTTTGCGACGCCGCTACTACGACTGGCCTTGTGGCCACCATGTACATCCGTTTCAATCCCTTAAAACGGGGCAGGAGTTTGCGACTGGACGTTCGAAAGTACCTCTTCAGCAAGGATATGCCAGTTTCAATCCCCTAAACGGGGCAGGGGTTTGCGACGTGGTGTACACAATGGAGATTCGAGCCACTGGCTCGAGCAGAAGTTTCAATCCCCCAAAACGGGGCAGGGGTTCGCGACTACAACACCGAGCCTGGAGCACTTCTGCACGCTTGTTTCAATCCCCTAAAACGGGGCAGGGGTTTGCGACGAGGGATTTCCAGTTCCACAGGGACTGCACTCTTGCCCAGAAGGCGTTTCAATCCCCTAAAACGGGGCAGGGGTTTGCGACATGAAAATCGAATTGCGAAAAGACAGCTATGTTGTGAGGAGTTTCAATCCCCTAAAACGGGGCAGAGGTTTGCGACTAGCTATGGCCCAGGCCCTGACGTGCCGGTACCGGCTGAGAGTTTCAATCCCCTAAAACGAGGCAGGGGTTTGCGACAGCCTTGTTACACCAGGCAGGTCCTAAACGAAGCCAGAAGGGCGTTTCAATCCCCTAAAACGGGGCAGGGGTTTGCGACGGCACCTTTACCGTTCACTGGTCAAGGCTGAAAAAATGTTTCAATCCCCTAAAACGGGGCAGGGGTTTGCGACGCCCGCACATATCGTGAGACAGTGCAGGCGGCTGACAACTCGTTTCAATCCCCTAAAACGGGGCAGGGGTTTGCGACGCTACCTGGGTCTGGAGCCCTTAAAGAAACCTGGGTTGACGTGGTTTCAATCCCCTAAAACGGGGCAGGGGTTTGAGACTCCCCCCATTCCTCATGATATGAGTGAAATAAGGACTTGTGCATCATCCCTGGCTTACGATTGGTTGTCAAAATGCCGCGAAGATCCTTATTTTCTTCCAGGTCTGGCTTTTTGGTTGGGCCTAGTCCTAGGGGCAAGTGGAAACTGCTCGGCTTTCCTTTGTGTGGTTTTGTTACAAGACCAAGACAGATTTTGGCTGATTCACCGGCTTTAGTTCACCAAGAGAGACAATTTTCTCTACTTGCGATGCCGACAAGGGGTAAATCCTGACCTTGTCTTCCTCGGGGACGACAATTCTTTCCAATTTGTAGACGAACCGCTGCCAGGCCTTGATGTCAAGGACGCATTCGAAGACACTGTTATTGATCCTGCTGCAGAAGCTTTCAGCAATCTTTGCGATCTTCCTGCGTCGTGAGTCGGACGGGACATCGTATGCAAGCACGTAAAAGGACTTCATTTCTTGGGAGCCTGGTAGGCGGAAAAGATTCGATAGTCAGTAATGAGGGCCCTAGCCAGCCTCTCGGCTTGGTCGTCCATGGCTCGTTCCCAAGTTGGTCCTCCGGTGGATTCCAGCTCGCCAAATCGTTCAAGAATCATCTTTGCTGCCAGTTTGCGAAGCTCTTCACCAAGGAGCAGAGAGTTGGGCCCTGCTTCGCACGATGCAGGATCTGCCAGGCCTTGACTGGCGATTCTGAAGGCTATCCGGTCTGCGATTAAGGGGCGGAAGGGCTCCATGAGGTCTAAAGCCAAGCTTGGGCGGCCAGGCCGATCTGAGTGAAGAAATCCCAGTTCGGGTTCGAGTCCGGCCAAACGAACTGAACTTTGACATCTGACTCGCAGAATCCCATAGAGGAAGTTGAGAAGCGCATTGAACGGATCTTGAGCATTGCGCCCAGTTCTTCTTTTGAATCCCCAGGCCGCTGGCACTAAGGGCTGTAGAGTCTGCCAGTAGAGAGCTGAAGCGGCACCTTCCATGCCGAGAAGCGACTCAACTGCCGCGCCTTCTGTTGGAAGGGTGATTATCGGAAGATTGGAGCTGAGCCGACGATTTCGCCAGACTGCAGTCAGCAGTCTTTGCTGAGCGAGGGCCTTGGCTTTCACTATTTTGAAGGCAAGGTGCTCCACGCTGTCAACATTTTTTGATGCCGCATGCTGAGCTCTGCGACGCTCTAGACGTCCTTCGGATTCTGGCAAGAGCGAAGAGATGATTTCGCCAGATCTGCCTATGACGTGCAAGGGGATGCTTCTTGATCCAAGAGCAGCGAGGGCGCTGAATGAAATTGATCCCCCAAGACAAAGAATGACCATTTCCAAGTCATGAAGCTGTGCTTCTTCTCGACCCTCTTCCCACTCGATTTTGAGTCGCTCTTCTTCCTTGTTGATTTTGATGCCGTAGCGATCCAAGTAGAGCTTCAAGGTTTTTCCCCAGGCGGAATCGGTAGAGCTTCAATGTGGCCAAAACCAAAGACCGTCCATTTGCCAACACCTAGGAGGGTCATGCCCTTCATGATTGCTGCCAATTCGGGAAAGTAAGGGCCAGTGGCACGGCCAACACCGCACCAGCCAGTGAGATCGAGTTCACCGGAGCGACGAGATCTGCGCTGCAGATTGTGCTCAGTCTGCATCTGCCACTGAACGCTCCATTCCATAGCCTCGGCAGGCAGGGAAGGCCATGGGCGTCCGCTTAAGCTAGACCAACGCCTTCGGAGCGCGGTAAAGAGCATTGGCAGGTCAGGAAGCTGGCTATGCCCTGAAAGAGAAAGAGGGGCAAGGCACCTTAGATGCCATGCATCTGTGGGCCGCAGCTGCTTCCAACCTTTGATCGGAGTGGGCAGCTTTGGGTGAGGAGATGCTAGTCCCAGAGGTGAGAAGGGGGCAGCCTGAATAAGCTCTGCTCTGCCTCTCAATTCTCCAAATCCGCAGATCCCAGCTTGGCGGCAGCCTTTAATGACTTCCTTGGATTCAAGAGCCGCAGGGCCAAAAAGGTCAAGCCCGAAGCTGAGAAGACTCCCTGGCGGAAGGACTTCTCTTTGAGCAAGGGGGCATCTGATCCGATATGGCTTTGGCTGATCATCTCGGGTGGTTTGAAACCATTGATCAAAGAGGGGTGAATTCAGCTCTTTCAACCCCTGCCCTAGTGCTCCGCGAAACATAGGCCCCCTAAACTGAGAAACCTCAATGGGGTCGATCAGCCGATAGACAAGCTGTATTGGAAGCACAAGAAGGCTGTCATCCATGCTGATGAAGATTAGTTTACAGTTTCTGTGCTGCGGGTTCCGCGCAGTTGTGCGCAGGGCAAGGCTCAATTTTCAGCTTATTCTTGATCTGAAGAATTCCTGTGATATTATCTGGCAGTGCGATTCAACGGCTCTTCGCTGAATGCTCCAAACTTTGGGCAATGGCCTTCTGTAGATATTATTTCTGCACAGGTCACCTTAATAACTCCCATGCTTGGCGGTGGGGCGACTGCTGGCGAGCCTGATCTTCACTGGCCTTTTCGATCCTCGTCGATTCGGGGTCAGCTTCGCTGGTGGTGGCGAGCGGTATATGGTCCGTCTTTTCCTAGTCTGGATGCGATGGCCGAGGCGGAGGCTGACTTGTGGGGATGGGGTGGGGCGGCTCGAGACGAGGCTGTCCATGGAGCTGTTGGTGTCAGGGTGAGAGTTGAAAAGTCACCAGGCCTCTCGGTGATCGATTTGGGGGGAGGCATCAATCCGGCATTGCGAAATGAATTGAAAAGGCTAGAGATACCTGCCTATGCCTTCGGGCCCATGAATAGCCCGAAAAATCTTGATGGAAAGAAGCTGCTCGAAGGCGGAGCCGCAAGAGTGAGCCTATTTCTGTCCAATTCTTCCACTTTAAATGAAGAACAAATGAGCCAAGTTGAGGACACCTTTCGCCGCTGGGTTTCTTTTGGAGCACTCGGCTCAAGGTCAAATAGGGGATTTGGCTCAATTGCCAGTGCACAGGATTCGGATAGAACTGAGATCAAACGGCTTTTATCATCCATCCCTCCTGCTCAAGAATGGGCCAAGGGTAGGCACGCTGGCTTTACTCGGCTGTCTTCAGGGCGGCCAAAATCAGCAGCCGTCATAGGCAAGGTCGAAACGGCTGCGTCTTCTGCGTGGGATAAGGCAATTGCCTGCTACCAAAGGTTTCGTAAAGGCGTGGCCCCGGACATTGAGCCTGAACATCGTGGGCAAAATAGTCATAATCTTTGGCCCGAGCCAAATGCTTTTCGGAATGAACAAGGGCAATATCAAATGACCCCTCCCGGGCCTGTAGATGGAATGCCTTTGCCAAGGGCTGCTCTGGGCCTTCCTTTGCCGTTCTCCGCCATGGGTTTTGATCTGGCTGCCGCGGGGGATGAGCAGGCTTCTCGGCTTGCATCTCCCATCCACATAAAAGTGATTAAGGCTGATGGCGGCTTCCGTCCGCTATGTGTCATTTTCATCCAACCGGAGCTGGCCGCTTGCCAAGTAAGTGGCTATCCTGGAAACGCGGTTCCAAGATTTGATGTTGCAGATGTGCCTGCCATTAGGATGCGCAGTGGAGAACACAAAAAGCTTCATGGGGACACTATTCCTTTGACCTTTGCCAGCTATCTGACGGATTTCGCGAAATGGGAGGAACTGTGAGCAGTCTCCTGATGATTTCCTATGGGCCGATACAGACATTTATCGCCTCATCTAGAAAGACAAGAGACCTCAAGGCAGGTTCTCGTCTTTTGGTGGAGATTGGAATGGCCATCGGCAGGAGACTATCTGAACTTGGTGCGAAGCCAATCATCCCTCATAAGTTAGGCGGCGAGGCTGCAAACGTAATTCTGTGCGAGATTGCTGGCGATCCGAAGATTGTGGCGGGTGAAGCTCGAAAAGCCGGGCTAGCTGTATTGATGGAGGCCCTTTCTGATTCAAAGCTGGAGGCTGGCCTGATAAACGAAGAACTCGCCAAGGCACAGCTTAACCAGATGGTTGAATATTACGCAGGGTGGTCGGATTTCTCGAATGGCGATTTTATTCAATCGCGAAGAAGAGCAGAGTTAGCCTTGGCGGCGAGTAAATCGACACGAGCCTTCTTGCCAGCCCCAAGTCTGGATTCTGGTCTGCCTAAAAGCAGTCTTGACCCATCCTGGGATAATGTGATTCAGCTTGAAAACGGCAAGACTCCTAGGAGGTACCGGAACAGGTTAAAGGGCATCGAGACACTTGATGTAGCTAGCGTCATAAAGAGGTTTAACAAAAAGCTTTGCAGCAGGTTTGATTCCACTCGAGCCGTTTCGATGTCCTGTTTTTTAAAATCCACCTCTCAGCCTCCTGATGGCCTTTTGGAGCCAATCGCTCGCTGGGGCAGCGTTTATGCGCCTGAAGAAGATTTGGCCGACCTATTAGCTCTCGATCTGCCCGAATCAGTGCTTCCAGATGAGGCCCGAGAACTCAGACAACTTATAAGACCTGTGAAAGACTGGGCTCGCAGTCAAGGGATCGAGTGGCCCAGGCCCTTCTATGCAATTCTGGCGGCTGACGGAGACAGGATGGGTGAGGCGATTCAGAAACTTGGAACGCCAAATGCGGTCAGTGCATTTTCAGAGGCTCTTTCGGACAGATTTACTTCCCGTGTTAGCGGCTTGATTGACGAGTCAAAAGGCAGTCTTGTTTACGCTGGAGGAGACGATGTTTTGGCACTGCTTCCAGTTGAAAATGGAATAGAGACGGCCAACAAACTTAGCCAACTCTTTAAATCCGCAATGCAGGAGCACTCGCTTAGTCTTTCAGTTGGTCTGGCCATCGTTCCTGTTCATGATGATCTACAGTCTAGTCTTCAGTTCGCTCGAGAACTAGAAAGCGCCGCGAAATCTAGCGGTCGGGATGCTTTGGCTATTGGTGCGAGAACTCCTACTGGAGAACTGGCGCGAGTCATTGCCCGGTTTGGACATGATGATCTTTTGCCTCACACAAGCAGAATGCAGTCTGTTCTCCAAGTTTTCTCTGGTGAATCTGATCTGCCTCGTGGGTATCCCTACGAGATTGCTGCTCTGGCGGAAGAAATCAGAAACTTATCCCAAGAGATCACAGACCCGGCCCAGTTGAAGAAGCTGATTCAGGGCGAAATTGTAAGGATCACCGCTCGAAAACTCCAAGGGTCCGAAGAGTCCAAAAAGCCTGAGTTAGAGAGGCTAGGGGGTCTATGGGATTGGATTAAAGATCCATCCCAATTGGACGCCTACGCGGCCCTGCTGAAAATTGCCCATTTCCTCACCAGGGGCCAGGAGAACAAATGACTTCAATGACTTACTTCATCTCTAGTCATGCTCCGCTCGTTTTTGGTGATGGCCGACCCTTTACAAACGAGGCTGGGAGCCAGAAAGTGCGAAGTCTGGCTGTCCCTCATCCTTCAACAATCGCCGGAGCTCTTAGGTCGTCTGCTCATTTAACTCGTTCAGCTGGAGCAAATCCGGACTGGAAAAGGAACAAAGATCTGATTCTCGCTCAAGCAGTGCGTGGGCCACTTCTCGCGACTGGCAATGAAAGGGCCCTCTGTCTTCCGACTCCCTCGTCGCTGCAGATTCTGAAAGGAAGTAAGACACGAGAGTGTCATTCAAGGCAGCCTCGAGAGACAGATGGCTGGGGCTGTCTGTTGCCTGATGGCCTCCTGCCGTTGAGCCTCTCGTCAGAATGTGAGAACCGTCTTAGCCTGCCTGAGTTGGATGCAAAGTGTCTGAGGCCAACGAAAGAGAAGCTCAAACCTTGGGTGACAACGGAAGGCCTGATACCCTGGCTTACGGGAGAGATTGACACGGCGATACCCAAAGATGTCAGTCCTCCAAGCTCAGAGTCTCGACTCCATGTTTCCCTTGAGGCATCCTCACTCACAGCAGCTCAAGGCATGCTTTACCAAACAGACGGAGTTTGGTTTGGTCAGGGAATATCGGACCCCTGCCACCAGGATAGTAGTGTTTGGATTGTCGCAGAACTTGCTGCAGAGTCGCCCATTGGAGAACTTGTACTTGCTCTCGGTGGTGAAAGACGTATTGCGACGGCAAGTCCTGCTCCGGACGACTTGCTCAAAGTGCCTTCCGAAGTAGCGTCCGCACTCTCAGGAGCGAGGAACGTGACGATGCTTCTTGCAACTTCAGGGCTGTTCGATCAAGGCTGGAAGCCAGGCTGGCTAAATAATGGTCTCGAAGGAACCCCCCCGGGGGCACCTCCAGACTTGAAGCTTAAACTCAAAGGGGCGTCCATTCAGACGCGAACTCACGTTTCAGGATGGGACATGGACGCCGGACGACCGAAGCCGGTCAAGTGGTTGGCGCCCTCAGGGTCAGTTTACTACTTTGAGGTCATTTCCGGAGACTCAATCCACTTAGCGGATCTCTGGCTCAGGTCAGTCGCAGATACCCTTCAGGACCGTCGAGATGGATGGTCCCTCGCCTGCTGGGGAGCTTGGACTCCTGAGCAGATCTAAAGGAGAAAACAGCAAATGAAAAGCACTCTACTGCTCTATCGAACTCTAACTCCACTCCATATTGGTGTCGGTCAGGCGGCTGGGGTGGTTGATCTGCCCATCATGAGAGAGAAGGCAACAAATTGGCCGATTATCCCAGGCAGCAGTCTCAAAGGTGTCCTTCGCGATAAGGCCAGGGCACGGGCGGCTGAAAAGATCACCGAAGGTGACTGGGGCCAGAAGCTCGTTCAAGCCGATTCAGGTGAGGAACTGAAAAAAGTCTATGGAACCATCAACCAGCAGGGAGGCGGTTTTGCCGGATCTCTTTCAGTGACTGATCTGCGATGTCTCTTCTTTCCAGTTCGATCCTTTGCTGGCACCTTCGCCTACGTTTGTAGTCCACTTTCGATCCAGAGACTCATGGAGCTTTACAAGCTGGCAACTGGGACTGATCTCGTTCCTGGTTGGGCTGACCAGGGTCTTGGAGTGAATGAATGCCGCCTCACTAAGGATTCAAAGCTGGAATCGAACGGTTCTCTCATTCTAGAAGACATTGATCTCAAAATTGAAGGAGGATCTCGCGCAAGTCTTGACGTAATTGCACACAAAGTCGCCCCTCTCATCTCGCCAGATCACTCACATAGGGTAGCCGAAAGGATTGTCCAGGTTCCAGATACTATCTTTACCTTCCTTACTGAGTCCGCTACCGAGATTGTCACGCACGTCAGTCTAGAAATGGAGTCAAAGACTGCCAAAGAAGGATTCCTCCGGCAGGATGAAAGCGTTCCGGCGGAGGCAGTCTTTGCGGGATTAGCGGTCAATCTCACTGGATCGGCAGATGTTGCTAAAGAGATTGCAGATCTTGATAATGCTCTGCTCCAGCTTGGCGGCAAAGCCAGTACTGGGCTTGGTTTGGGCCTTCTCAGGACGGTGTCTAGATGAGCGAGACTAGACTTGTCCTTGCCAGCCAAAAGCTGATGAAGAGGGCCTTCGATCAGGTCCAGAAGCGGTCGCAGGGCACTATGAACGAAGCCAGTCGGAAAGATTACCAAAAGCTAGTTAAAAATCTTCCGGCTCTTATCCAAGTCAGTGGCTTGGCCCAGGCTGTTGCCTTCACGGTATCAAAGTCCAATGAACTTAAAAACGGCGCAGAAAGAAAAATGATTCTAGCTGATCTGGCGAGGTGCCTGGAACTTTCTTCAGATCAGAATGATGAGAGGGCCATGAAAGAGCTTCAGGAGCGTATTGTCGAGCTTGAAGATGTAGTTGAATACATCCGCCTGACTCGCAGGACTCAGCAGGCACTTCAGTATTTCAAACGCTTCTCAATAAGCGTTCTGGGAGTGGCAGAGGAAGGGCAGTGAGAAAGGTCCTTAGGGATGCGATAGGTTTTGCTGGTCCGGGGAACGATAGACCGCAAGTCGAATGCAGCAATGCTTCTATGGCTTACGATCTTCTTGCTCTTCCTAACCACAAAGGCGAACTGAAGCTTTTCAACACTGACGATAGAAGCTCTGAAAATGGGCCAGATGTGGCTGAGTTAAATGGTGGCCTCTCCTTGAAGGCCCCGGCAGTCTTGGCGGATTGGACCGAAGAGTGGATGAAGCTCCTTCAGGGCGATGCTTCATTTGGAGTCTTAACCGCAGAGACAATCTCGCCTTTGGCTCTTGGTCTGGGGCAGAAGAATGTGTACGAGACAGGGCTTCATTTCTCTAAAACCCTGGGTGTGCCCGTAATACCTGGCAGTTCGATTAAAGGCGCAATGCGCAGGGCTGCCGCCCATTTTCTCGGAATCACCGAAGAAATCATTCTTGCCGCAGATGGAAAGTCCTGGAAGCCGGATCTCAGCACTGAGGCTTACGAAAAACTAGAGGTGAGCCCGGAGAAGAAGGAAAAGCTGCTGCAGTGGTGCGCCTTGTTTGGGACAACCTCTGAATCAGCTTTAATCGATGTCCTTCCGGCTTATCCATTAAAAGATTCTGTAAGTCTTTTGATGAAAGATGTTGTCGCTGTCCATCACCCTAAGTACTACCAAGCAAAAAAAGGGGAGAGGCGCACGCCTAGTGACAGAGATGATCCCATTCCGATCCAGTTCTTGTCTGTGGCCCCCAAGGTCACTTATGTCTTTGCCATCAGGTGTCACGACCCCGCGTGGCGGGAGGCAGCACTGGAACTGCTTCACTACACTCTTCAGCAGCAGGGCCTCGGAGGGAAGACTAACGCTGGATACGGCTATTTCAGAGTCAACAGGCAGCGCAGTCCGGTGTCTCAAGTAAATACTGCGGCTAAGCCTTCAGCCACTGTAAAGCAGCAAGGGGCTCCACAGCCGGATCTGCCTGCACGAAGTCAGTGGCTTGAGGCAACCACCAGTGCAAAGAACAAGGTGGTGCTATCTGGAGGCCGATCACAGGATTGTAGCCAGCTTCCACCAGGAATCAAGAGTGGAGTTGAGATATATGTCGTCAAGACCAGCAAGGGGGTAAGGTTCCTCTTTTCCAAGCTAAATGCTCCTCTCGAGTGACTAGCTCGCTGTTTCTTATATTCTCACTAGGACTAGGCCCAACCAAAGAGGCCAATTTAGAAGAAACTAAGGTCCTATAGGGCAGTTTGACAATTAATCGAAACCAGAGCATGATGCGTAAGCCCTTGTTTTACTCGGATTATGAGTAAGTAAGGGGAGTTGCAAAGCTCTGCCCCGTTTTAGGGGATTGAAACGACTGTGCCTTGGGCCAAAGAGCAATCTCGAGTCGATCTCGTTGCAAAGCTCTGCCCCGTTTTAGGGGATTGAAACATCCAACCTTAAAAGTATTGGACTCAGGTGAGTTGGGAAGAGTGATGTTGCAAAGCTCTGCCCCGTTTTAGGGGATTGAAACAGTGCACATTGCGGCCCATTGCTTGATGCTGGTGCAAGACTGTTGCAAAGCTCTGCCCCGTTTTAGGGGATTGAAACCAGTCGAGACCATGTTCTTTTCGGTCTTGATGTCGAATGACAGTTGCAAAGCTCTGCCCCGTTTTAGGGGATTGAAACGCTGAGGAGACTGTTGCTGGAACAGACACCCCGATAAGCGGTGGTTGCAAAGCTCTGCCCCGTTTTAGGGGATTGAAACGTGCTGGGTCTGACCCCAGGTGAGCCATTTGGCTTTAACCTGTTGCAAAGCTCTGCCCCGTTTTAGGGGATTGAAACTTGAGATCCTCCTTGACCAAGTTGATCGGTTCGGTTCCAAGTTGCAAAGCTCTGCCCCGTTTTAGGGGATTGAAACCGAATCGCCTGCTGACGATCCAAGTAGTTGCCGTGATTGGTGAGGTTGCAAAGCTCTGCCCCGTTTTAGGGGATTGAAACTTGCAGTAAAGCAAAGAGGGACTAAAGCAACCTACTTTTGAGTTGCAAAGCTCTGCCCCGTTTTAGGGGATTGAAACGTCCCCGCCTTTACGGCAGCCTGGGAGCCCGACTGCATTAAGCGTTGCAAAGCTCTGCCCCGTTTTAGGGGATTGAAACTTGAGACTCAGTGCCTCAAACTCAGCCGCTGCACTGCTGGTTGCAAAGCTCTGCCCCGTTTTAGGGGATTGAAACAGGATGATCTCCATTCGCTCATGAGTGACAGATGCATGACCACGTTGCAAAGCTCTGCCCCGTTCTAGGGGATCGAAACTACTTCGTCTACGCTGTTAAGTACAGTCTACTTGTGTTTTCATGTTGCAAAGCTCTGCCCCGTTTTAGGGGATTGAAACCAGAATTCCTCATCGAATTGTGAAGGGTACGATTTTACTGTTGCAAAGCTCTGCCCCGTTTTAGGGGATTGAAACCCTTCTTTGGAAATTTTCATGCCAGGCGCGTGGGAAAACATTGCGGGTTGCAAAGCTCTGCCCCGTTTTAGGGGATTGAAACTCATCCATTTCCAATTCCATGGAGACTTCCCTGAGATCTCTTCTTGTTGCAAAGCTCTGCCCCGTTTTAGGGGATTGAAACGTCTGTGGGGTTGAGGTCCCAGAAGTTGATTTTGTGATCCAACTGTTGCAAAGCTCTGCCCCGTTTTAGGGGATTGAAACATAAGGCTCATCCCGATCAAACCGTCCCGCACTGGCATAGGGTTGCAAAGCTCTGCCCCGTTTTAGGGGATTGAAACGTGCGTCGACCCTCAGAAAGTCTGGGCCGAAGCTTGTAAGCAAGCCGTTGCAAAGCTCTGCCCCGTTTTAGGGGATTGAAACCAGCGCATCCGCATCAATCAGCTTAGCCACGGTTCACCGTTGCAAAGCTCTGTCCCGTTTTAGGGGATTGAAATAACTCCCCAACCAGGGCGCGGAGGGCGGCGTTCTCGGCTAAAGCCTTTGCAAAGCTCTGCCCCGTTTTAGGGGATTGAAACTTGCGATCATGGCAAGGACGACGATGATGTTCAGTCGCTGTTTCAAAGCTCTGCCCCGTTTTAGGGGGTGCATTGGAATGACGAAGTAAGAAGGAGGAATGAAGGAGATCCGAATTACTTGCTGGCAGCTACCGTCTTGGCCTAGTCTGCCAGTCCCGTAGGAAAAATGAATGCCGACTCTTCATTCCTCCTCCATCCTTCCTCATTCCTAACCGCCCTGCCCCGTTTTAGGGGATTGAAACAACCTCAGCCCTCAGCTCATCGCGCTCGGCGGCGACGCGTAGCCAAGCTCTGCCTCGTCTTAGGATATGGCTTGGAATAAGGAAGAAAGAATGAAAAATAAGGGAGAGAGGATGTTTCCTCCCTCCTCCATGCCAGTCGGCCCTGCTCCATTTTAGGGGATTGAAACCACCATATGAAGCCGAATCCTATGACCATGGCCAGGATTTAAGTTTTGGCTTGTGAGATATCAGATTGCCCATGTCGGCAATGATTAAAAGCAAACAGCCGACCAAAGACGTGGTCGGCTGTTTCTTTCTAAGAGGCGTGACCGCTAAATGAGCGAGGCCTGTTTTCTCGCAATGTCGTCGGCCATCCTACGAAAAGAAGCTCCTCGATGGCTTTCATCGCCCGATGCGACGATAGTGCCCAGCCTTGCCTCTTCAAGATCAGCTTGGGCAGCCAAGAGTCGAAGCTCCGATTCGCGAATGGACAGTTGCTCATCTGGAGTCGGAGCATCTGGAAAGGGAATCAAGCTGCTGTTAAGTGCGGCCAGATGCCTCTCATAGACTTCCTTAAGCGCCTTCTTTTCCGCCAGGGTTTCCCTTAGGGCCGCCTCTGCATTGATGGCTTCTCCGATGGCCGCAGAAGCTTCTCGGCAGTCGGCAATGCTTCTGCGCCTCTCCATTTCCTCTCGGAAGCTGGTCTCAATCAGGCGTTTAGCCAAGACATCGGCGGAATCGTTAAGGCCTTTGAAAGAACCGCGCACGACCTTAATGGAGAAATAGAGGATAGCGAAGACCAGGCTCATGGCGAGGAAGAGCCAATCTGGGATTGCTTCCTCTCCTAAATTCGTCATTCTGGCCAGGCTGACCAGACCGCTCATTTGAATCGCCGCGTCTCCGATGATTCCGATGATGAGAAGAATTCCAGTCAAGCCGAAGGCGACATAAGTCGGCCAAGTCCATCCCCGAGTTTGTCTCTGCGAGGCGCACCAGTGAGCCAGTCTCTCAGCACCATAGCCGAAAATGAATGCGAGCAGACAGCCAGCAAAGAGGACAGATAAGAATGGACCGACTCTATCGGGCTCAAGATTGAGGCTGATATCTGGCTCTACCAGACCCATATGAATCCCCAAAGAGATTCCGAGCAAGGGGCCCAAGGCAACCGTCGCCAGAACAGAGAGGCCTTTGGTAAGCCATTCCCAGTTTGACCGGACCTCCATCAGCCCCAATCGGCCACACGCTTCCTCATGCGACATCTTTGTAGGAATAAAGGGAGCTTCTCGATCAAGATTTTCCCGATCGTACTGAGCACCGCAGAGACTCGCTAACTGAGCCGCACGAGAATGGGCAAGCTCCCGCCTAGACCGATCAGAGTCCTCCCTTTGCTGGAGGGGGCTCAACTCGTCTTGGAATCTGCGGTCAGCCGCCTCGATTTGAGCGAGGACGGGTGTGTTTGTTTGACGAGCAGCTTCCTGCCTGACGATGAGGTTGGAATCCACTTGGGCCTTTGCTTTGGCAGCTTTGAGAGCAGCTGCTTCCACGGCAGTCTTATAGCCATCCTTGTTCGACTTGGCAGTCGACTCGGAGGCAGATTTGTCCTCGACCCTCTGCCTGAATCCGATTGCTGTGGTGTTGGGAGCAGTGCTCATAGCTTAGAGTCTGCTCTCCACCCTGCTTAAATGCCAGGCTGCGCATTAATGCGCTGCCTAGGCGCGTGGCCTTCGAGGATTGGCTGGCAGAACAAGGTATAGATCCTCCCGTTCCCCAGACGGCTTTCGGCCTTCAGAGAACCATCTTTTGAGTGATGAGGCTTTGATTGGATAGTCCTGAGTCGAGAGGGCTGCAGCTAATGCCTCTCTAAGGCAGTCCATTGAGAGCTTTTCTCCCCGCCATATTGGAGCATGAGGGTCAGCAAGAAGTTCGTCTAACCTTTTCTGAGCGGAAGCACGTTTGACTTCGTTTGTTTGAACGACCACATCTCCTACTTTCCCAGACAGAATGAGCTCCGAAACCTTCTGTCTCTCTGCTTCCAGCTGCTCTAGAAGCTCCGTTTCTCTCGTCGCAGGAATAAGTTTTGGCAGTCTTCCAGGTCCATGAAGCAGGGGTAGGACAGAATGGCTGGATCTTGCTACTTTCTCGTCCACTACATGCCAGATACGGCCGGGTTCGGCTCCAAGGACTACGCCCAGGTGGAAGAGTGCCATCCTTGCGGCATTCGTTCCGTTGCCGATGAGTATACGGACATCTTCGCCTTGCAGGTTTAGCGTCGGAAGCTTATTCACAGCCTGTAGAGGCACTCTGTCTGGCCCAAGCTCTGACGAATGCTGGGGGGTCTTTCCCTGAAAAAGTGGCAGGATATAGGTTTCCAGCCAGGACCAAACCTTGCCGTAATCATGAATCCCCCCATACATGACGAGAGGCCTGACCTTGATGGGAAGACCAAGGTGATTTTCGAAGAGCTGACACCTAGACCTCATCGGCCCCTCGCCCATTGTGGGGTCGGTATCTTCCTCAACCAAAATCCATAGTTCATCCGGCATCCAGCCTTCCATCAGAATTTCTTCTTCTGCATTGAGTCCCTTTTTGTTTGGCCGACGCATCTGCATCAGCGAACTAAGGATTGGTCCCGGCTTGAGATCCCTACTATTTTTTCTGACGCTTGCAAGGTTTGCCCTTAGAATGTCGATTTGGGTCCCCAAGGGCTTTTCGTAATCTACTCTCGCTAGGTGAAGAGGATCCTGATGGCCTATAGCGGTGATGAGTACCTTCATAATCTGGCCCATTTGGTGGTCCACCTGTTTCCGCAGATGCCGCTTGCGGCTGTGATCCGTCCTTCTTCGTCTCTGATAAATCCACACGGACTCACCAAATCGAATCGGTAGGACAGGGCCTCGCGGACCATGGAAGACACTACCAACAGCCTACCTGGCACAGGTCCTGGAAGGTTTAGTGGTGCCGATCTGGATACTGTGTAGAGAGACAGTCCGTTAAACTCGGCGATCTTATAGAAAGATTCCTCGAGTCGAACAGGCATCTGTGCCGGAGGAAGAGAGGCTATCCGCTGATCTCCGCCAAAGGCGATGCAATGTGGCGTGAGATTAACGAGACTTCTCTCGATCAAGGCTGGACGATCTCCATTTTGATGTCGGCAAGAGATTCGAAGGCGAGCTTCTCACTCCCGATACTTGGCTGCATTTCAGCTCTGATTCGCTCGCGCCATCCAGGGTTAACGCCAGCCCAGATCACACTGGACAGGTCAGGAATCTTGGCGAGCCTCGCCGAGGAAGATTTCATCAAAGCGATCGCCTCTGGGCTAAAGTCATCGTTCACACCGTCGGTGAGAAGAAGGATAACAACCGGGAGGTTGGAACCTTCAGCTAGACCAGCAGCCCGCTCCATGAAAATTGAGTGGAACGTTCCGGCTTGACTCGGGAGAGGTCTCGCAGTACGCGCAAGCTCTTTCAGAAAGTTGAGACTTCCTTTTGGCGGCCTGGGCCCGCTTACCTCACGGCACTCGTTATCGATGCGCAGGACACTCATTTTGTCTCCTGGGACATTCATTCTGGCTGCCAATTTTCGAAGCACGCTACCGTAAGCAGGCAGACTTTCTCGAGCCGAAGTGCTGGAATCCACGCCAGCAATCAGATAAAAGGCGCTTCTGTTCTTTTGGACGGAGACATTTGCGCTCGTGGATGTTGCCGACTGTGGAATTGAAGATCCGCCACTGCATCCAGATGCAATGCCGAGAGAGATGAGTGAAGTGACGAGAAAAGAGGTTCCGAACCTGCCCATGGATTCGATTGTCCGATGTAGAAGGCAGATTTTAAAGTCTGCGCAGTGATGCGCTAGTCCCTGCCAAAAGTAGTTGGAATCAACAGTCGGCTGCTTGAGCTATGGTCATTGATCATTGTTCCTGTCCGTCGTGTCGAATTCTCTTCCGACGATTCATGTTGGAACTCGCTTGACCAGCGATGCGTTTCGCCATTGGCGAAAGATCTTCCTTCACGTACCTAAGTGTTTCGATCTGCCTGGCCGAGCCCCAATCAATCAGATCTAGAGTTGAGACGAACCACTGGCCACGGATTTTCTTTGCAGGCAGAATTCCGGCAGCACACCAATCGACGACTCGGTCAGTAGTCCAGCCCCACCTTTGTGCCAAAACTGCAGCGGGAATTGGCGTTGGGTCAATTTGAAATCCTAGTTTATCCATGGCCTTTAATGAGGTCTCTCTTGATCCTGCCGATTTGTGCAGGAAAGCTTCCACCGGCCATGGATGGGATGGACCGGAAGCCCTTTCCGCGAGATGATCAATTTCTCTTGACGGTCATTAATTCACTTTTGATTCACTTTCTTGGCATTTTGAGTGGTCGATACATGTCCCAGGCAATGTTTGCATGAGGGGGGTCGACCGATTTATGAAAAATAGCTACGACGTCGCCGATGATCACCCAGCCGTGATCCGTATGCTCAATCTGTCCCGTCCCAGGGTGAACAAGGGCAAAAGGGCCGTTCGGTGTTGCTCGAACAATGCGACAAACACAGCGACCTGACGACAATCTTATGATAGAGATAACGTCCGGCGCCCAAGATGGAGCTGACTTGACAAGAAGGTGATCTCCGGAACTAGCAATTGAACCCAAATGAGGGCCGGCTACTTGGATGAGCAGAAAGTTGTAGGCTGATTCATCTAGAAAAAGAGCCGGAATTTGCCCATATTTATCAGGGTTTCTGGAGAAAAACGAGTCTTCATATAGAAGATTGACTTGTGTATCCCAGAATGCTACAGTCACTGTTCGTACATTATCAGATGTTCGTATCTCCTCTGATCCAGGAACAGTTCTGCCAAGAATGCCACGAGAGACACTCAGTGGTACTTCAGAGGGATAACCATCATAAAACCAATCTTCCGGGATGCCCCATTCCATCGCATAGTGATCAATCATCCGAAGCAGTGCTCCATGATTAAGTCCATGTTCGGCTTGATGAACCTGGGCATAACTAAGGGAGAGCTCTTCCTGAATGTCTTTTCGTAGGTACCTGAAGTGGATCCTCGCCTGCTTGAACTTCTTTGCTGGTCCAACAGATGCCTCGTCTGGCGAACTCTCTGGCGGTTCAAACTTCCAAATGGGTCGGAAGTAGTCGATCAAGCGTTCAAGGACTGAGGGATACTGTCCTAGTTCAGCTTTGGTAACACTGTTGTATGGAACTCCCGCCCGATATGCTGCCTCCCTCCGCGTTACACCTCGATCTTGGCGAGCTTGCCTAAAGGCTTCGTGCCTGGTCATTTGATGACCAATGGTAGAACATTTGACGAGATTCTGACAAGTCCATCAAAAGTGCATCAATTTATTGTTGCATCTTTTTTCTGTTCTCAATCGTCGGATTAGCTGTCGCTCTCAAGGGTGACCGAGAGGTGGTAGATGCACTCTGACCCTATAGAGACGATTCTAAGGGCCCTGCGAGAACGGGGGCTCCAGGTTGAGCAGAAGGGGCAGGGCCATTGGATGTGTCAATGTCCAGCCCACCCAGATCATAACCCTAGTCTCTCTTTGTCTGTGACATCAAATGGCAATGTTCTTCTGAATTGTTTTGCGGGATGTCGCCTTGACCAGATAATGGAGAGTTTGGCTTTGGATGTTAAAGCTCTCTTTGCTGACGGAGGGGGAAGAACAAAGCGAAGGGTCGAGGCATGTACATACACCTATGTTGATGCTGATGGTGTGACACCAAAACATGCGACAGTTCGTTACGAACCAAAGTCTTTCAGCCAGTATTGGGTGGATTCATCTGGCTGCAAAGTCTGGTCTTTTCGAGAAGGCTGGTTTATCCGCGGAACTAATGGATGGAGGCGGCTTGATTCTAGAGCTGATAAAGATGGGCCAGCCCCAAAAGCAGAAGCAGTGTGGTTTAGCGCCTTCCAAGGTCTCCTTCTGTATGGGTTAAAAAAGGTCCTTGACGCTGCGGCTTCCGGGGGAACCGTTTGGCTGTGTGAGGGTGAGAAAGATGCTGACGCCTTAGGCAGATTGAAAGATTGTCGCGGTGATCCCATTACTGCTACTACTCAGGCAATGGGGGCAGGTAAGTGGCGGGAGTCGTACACTCAGTGGCTGAATGGTGCTACGGTGCACTTAGTCTTGGACAATGACGAACCAGGAAAAAAGCATGGCCTCGTCGTCTTCGATTCTCTTTATCGAGCTGGAATTCCAGTCAGGTTGTTCCTTCCAGCCGTTGGCAAGGATGTGTCAGATCATATCAGTGCTGGTTTGTCCATTGAGCAACTAGTCGAAGTTGACATTACTGACCTGCGCAGTCAGTTAGCAGAAAGCAATGATTGTGATCTTGGCGAAGACAGGTTCGATGTCTTTGAACTAACTGACTTGGGCAACGCAAAACGGTTTGCTTCTGATCATGGAGATTCGATATTTAACTGTCCTTCCAGTGGCGGCTGGCATATCTGGTCTGGCCGCTGTTGGAAGCGGGATATTTCAAATGGCGCTCCACTTTTACAAAAATGGGAAGAAACTTTGGCCACCATGAAAAAAGAGGCAGAGCAAATCGCTTCTCAAGCTTCTGCCACCGGTAACCCTAATGAGCGCAAGAGATTAGCGAAACGGCTTGCGGAAGTGAATCGAAACATCAAAAGGAGCAATGGGAGAACGGGGATCCAGTCAATGTTGTCCCTTGCTGGGATTCTGCCTGCGCTCGTCAAATCGCCTGAAGAACTCGATCAAAGGCTAGATTTATTGCCTGTCTCAAATGGTGTGGTTGACCTTAGGTCAGGAGAACTTGTGGCTGGTAGCCGAGACTACTACTTCACAAGATCCATAGATCTCGACTTTGATCCGATTAACCCTTGCCCAGTTTGGATTGAGCATTTGACTGCATGTACAGGCGGCGATCTGGTTTATCTTGACTGGCTGCAGAAAGCCTTTGGTTACTGCCTTACAGGCCTAACTACTGAGCAGATTCTGTTCTTTCTGTATGGATCGGGAGCGACAGGGAAAAGTACAACCCTTAATACGCTCGGTTCTGTAATCGGACCCTTCAGTACTGGATTGAACAAAAACAAACTGATGAGACGGAGATTTGAAGAAGATATTCAGTCCCATTTGGCGAAGCTTTCCGGAACTAGGCTGGTGTCAGTCCCTGAAGTTGAGCGGCGCGACACCTTTGATGAGAGTTTGGTCAAGACGCTGACCGGAGATGAATACATCACGGTTCGCCCATTACGTGAGAACTCCTTTGACATGCCGATCACGTGCAAACTCATGCTGACCGGTAACGATAAGCCAAGAGTGGAGGGGCAGGATTCTGGAATTTGGAGAAGAATCCTATTGGTGCCCTTTGAGAACGAGATTCCGATCGGGAAGAGAGATCGAGAGTTTTCTAGACGGCTTCAGGCTGAAAGACCAGGCATCCTCGCATGGCTCGTCCGTGGTGCGCAGCGGTGGTTTGAAGAAGGTCTTGGCAGTTGTCCGGTTGTCGAAGAAGCTTCAAAGGAGTACAAGGCCGAGCAGGATCTGGACCGCAACTTCATTGATGAGTGTCTCCTGCTAGACTCAAACCAAGTCGTTATGGGATCGTCACTGTATGCTCGATACAAAGCTTGGTGTGACGGCGAAGGAATGAGGGCTAAGAACAACAATCAATTCACCCGAGATCTCCTGCCCAGACTAAAACAGCACGGTGTCGAGAAGGTTAAGGTGAGCGGTGGCAGTCTCTGGCGGGGCCTGGGATTGAGAGAGAGTGAGTTCCTCTCCTCCTGACCTCCTCACCATGGTTCCTGCGGAATCCAACGTCATTGATTTTGGGGGCCGAGAGTGGCTTCGATGCAGCCTGTGGAGCCTCCCTTTGTTCTATCTCCTGTTCTGTTTCTAAAACTATTGTTTTTGAATCGATTGTTTTTTGGGGTTGAAGATCCTTTCAGGCTGCACTGGCTGCATGGGGAAAGCGGAAGGGAGAAAGTGGTTCGAATAATGCCCTTTATTTCACTAAATTTCAGTTCTTTGTCTCAGCATCAGGAGCTTGGGGCCAGATTCTGAGCAACATCTTCGATTCTCAATCTATGTCACTTGACAATGTCCTGATGTCTAAGCTGAAGATCGATTGACTGAAGGAAGGCGAGTATGCGATCGAATGTCTCCAGGAGCTGGTCACCGTCCCCTGTGTCTAGGAGGCATAAATCGGCGAAGGCACCTTTGGATAGGCATAGAGCACATGATTGAAGACAGCGAGACTCTTGGCTTCAACATCTTCATCACTGTAGGCAGGAGCAGGCAACCCAAGAGTATCGTTCCAAAGAAAGTCCCTTATTGTAACTTTGACACCGTCTCGAGTCGCTTCGTTTTCTCTCCATTCGTGGATCGAGGCTATCCTAACTTTTAGCCTCTCAAGCAGATCCACAGCGACCTTCTTTATTCGCTTGATTTCGCCTGCAGATAAGTCGTTTTTCTTAAGAAGATCATAGATGACGATTGACTCCTTGTCCAATCCCTCTCGGACGGCCCTGGAATCCTCTTCATCTAGGTCTCCCACAAAAGTGATTAGGGCTTCAAAGGTCGCCTCAATCGTTGCGCGATCTTTCTCTGAGTTGTAGGCTGCCACAATCTTCTCGTAGTGGGCTTGAAAGTCAGTCCTCAGAGGATTCTCTGCCAAAAGACGCTTCAACCTCTTTTCAATGACTGACTTGAGCTCTTGAACAGTCGTGTTCTTGGCAGGGCTTTTCTCAAACTCCCGCTTCAGCTTATCAAAGTCAATCTTGCTGATATCATAAATCTCGCCTTGATAGGATCTGTCCTCTTCTCGAACGACGCTGATTGCATCGTCCACAACAGCATGGAGCCTTTTTATGATCGAGCTAATGTCGGCCGCTTGTTTGTCATCCTGCAGCTTCTTGTAGATGATGTCCAAGGCTGCGTAATCGTCACGATGTTGGTTCACGCCTGGCATCGTAAGGCAGGCTTTGAACTTCCTGAAGACTTCCCGGCACATCACTTCAAAAGCCTTGCGGGTCTCATCCGTTTGGTTGACTGCCTCCTTGGATTTGGTGATAGCTGCAATCTGGCCAAAACCCGTCTGGCCCTTAACTGCATCCAATGATGCTCCGTTGTCGGTAAGGAACGAGTCGGCCATTTTGATGGCAGCACTCAACTCTTCCAGCAGCTCCTCGTCCGGCCGAGTGGGGTCTGTGTCGTCATCGCCCCCTCTGCCGCCGTCGCCAGTGCCGGCAAAGGTTGCCAATGCCTGCCTCAGGTTTCGCAAAATGCCGCAGTAGTCAACAATCAGCCCGTTGTTTTTGCCTTCATTAACCCGGTTCGCTCTGGCTATGGCCTGCATCAAGGTGTGAGCTTTCAGGGGCTTGTCTAAGTAGAGATTTGAGAGCGAGGGAACGTCAAATCCTGTCAGCCACATCGCACATACGATAACGATGCGGAAGGGATGCCCTTCCTTCTTGAAGGCAGACTCAAGGTCAATCCTCTTTCCGTCCGAAAGCTCAAAGCCATCTTTAATCAGCTTGCGGTAGGGCTTGACATCCAGCCCCCATTTGCTGAATCTCTCGACTTCACCCTGCTCTTCGCTGATCATCACCGCGGACTTGGTGTCCTTCAACCAGGCGATTTGCTTGAAAAGCTGCTGCTCTTCCTGGTCGTCGGCGGGCCGAAGCTTCTCAAGTTCAGCGATCCTCTCATTCCAATAGAACTCGATCAGTTTGTGGAGGCGAACGCAGGTGACTTTGTCGATACAGACCACCATGGCCTTGCCTGTTTCCCATGATGTCGAGTAGTGCCAAACAAAGTCTTTGGCAATCTCCTCCAGCCTTTTCCCGGCAGTCAAGACATAGTATTCGCGCTTGATCTCTTGTTCTAACTTTGCCTGAACATCGATGTCTTCAATCTCAGACTCCGCCTCCTCGAGAACCTGCGAGATCCTCTCATTCAGGTCGGTTGTTGCGATGCCAAGCTTCTCTCCTCGAGCATCGTAATACAAAGGAACCGTCGCTCCATCCTCAACCGCTCTCTGAAAGTCGTAGGTGGAAACATAGTCGCCAAACACCTTCTTTGTCTGCTCATCGTTCTTGAACAGAGGAGTTCCAGTGAATCCAACAAAGCTGGCTCCTGGCAGGGCATGGCGCATGTTCAGAGAGAAGAGGCCATATTGAGAGCGATGGGCTTCGTCAGAAATGACAATGATATCTTCTCTTCTTGACCAGGGGGAATTGACCTCAACCGTTTGGTTGAATTTCTGAATTAGAGTAAAGACGTGAGTCTTCTGCTGACTCAATAAATCTTTCAAGTCGTCGCCAGATGCTGCTCGGCAGGGTTCGCGGTCATTGTTCACAACTCCGCAACCGGCAAAGGTGTTATAGATCTGCCGATCAAGGTCATCACGATCCGTGCAGATCAAAAAGGTGTAGTGTGCGCCAAGCCTCCTATGCACCTTCCGTGTAAAGAAGACCATCGAATAGCTTTTGCCCGAGCCTTGGGTGTGCCAAAAAACACCCAGTTTGCCCATCCTTGCCTTGCGATCCTCAAGAGCAGAAATCGCTCGGTTGACGCCCAGATACTGGTGATTCTTGGCAATGATCTTGGCCGTCTTGCCAGAGGATTCATCAAAGACAATGAAGTTCTCGAAGATGTCTAGAAAGCTCTTCTTGCTGCAGACTCCCTTTAGCAGGGTCTCCATGTCCACTTGGCCAGGCTCGTCTTCGGCAAGTCTCTTCCATTCATGAAAGTGCTCAAACTTGCTCGAAACCGATCCAATTTTTGCCTTTTCGCCGTTGGCAAGCATCACCACAGCGTTGTGGTGAAAGATGTGGGGAACGGTATCCCTGTAGTCGCTGAAGTTTCCGTCAAAGGCCTTCCGAAGGTCTTTGTGGATGTTCTTGCATTCGATAAAGAGAAGGGGAAGTCCATTGACAAAGCCGACTAAGTCCATGCGGCGTCGGTAAATGTCTCCCTTCACCCATAGCTCCCTCACAATCAAAAAGCTGTTGTTCTCAGGATTGTCAAAGTCAATGAGCCTGAGGGTCGGCTTTTCAACTTCGCCCTTCGGGCCCCGCATGGTCACCTTCACTCCATCACGGATCAAGGCGTGCTTGTCGCGATTTGTGTCGAGCAGGGTCTGGCTGGAAGAGTAATCCACCACTTGCCGGACTGCATCTTCGTAGGCTTCGGCCGGAAGGCCTGGGTTCAGCTTTTCTAAGGCGGCTCGCAGGTGGCGAGTAAGAACAGTCTCTTTGTCGCTCAATCGACCAAGAAGACTCTCTGGACCGTAGGTTTCCGAGTTGTAAGCGTAGACAGATTCCCAGCCCAAAAAGTCCGCAAAGTAATCTGCGGTTGTCTTCTGCACCAAAGAATCTTCTGTGTAGATCAACTCACAATCTCTCCCATCTGCCGATCAAAGGCCTGACGAACCAAGCTCATAGCATAGGGTATCTCATCTAGTGAGGTGATTGAAACCCTAACATCACCATTCCCAGTCCATCCGAATTGCTCAATATCTTCGGCCAGTCCTTCAGGGTCATCCAGCTCGGCTAAAGGCACATCAATAATCAGCCAAAGACGCCTCTGCTGGGGATGAATGTCCACAAAGTTGGTTTCGGCTTTAAAGGCAATGTAGCTCTTGTTGATCACGCGGTAAACCACCGGATCAATGGCCAGAATTTCCCTCTCCAGGGCGTCGAAAAGCTCCCTCATAGGGCCGCCAGTTAAGCTGGAAAAATCTTCTAGCCGCAGACCCGTCGCGGCCTTCACTTTTCTCAAAGTCCCAAGAGCTGCTGGGTCGCCCTGGGGGGCTGTCCAGACCTGAAGAGCCAGCTTTGAAAGCATTTCTCCTCGATCAAGAATCTCTTTCTCAGTCCACTCTTCAAGGTTCCGAAGCATAGAGTTGAGCTTCAAAGGGCTGTCTTTAAAGCCCTTCTCCATGTTCCGCTTTTCCAAAAAGGGCTTGTTGCTGTACTCAGAGTTGTAGGCTGTCAGAGTTAGGTTCCCTAAAGAGTGACGATAAGTCTCCCAGACCCTCAGCCAGTCATCGCCCAGCATGGTCCTCCATGTCATCGGAACCTTGGCAGCATCGTTGTCACATTGAGGAAGAATGTGCTCGATTGTCAGCTCCTTCATTAGAATGGGCTCTTTTCGGTCGAAGGTCTCCAGCTTTTTCAGCCAGTAAGATCGGCTGCGGAAGTTGTAGAGATCGCGTGACATCAGCTCTCTCCGAAACTCATCATCACGCGGAAAGCGCCGATAGGAAGGAAGCAGAAGAAAGGTCTCCTGAAAACTCTCCAAATAGCGAGATTTATCAAGGTCACGACCAAAAGTCGTGAAGGTCTTGTTCATCGAGTTTGTAGGAATGGCGCAGACCGATCGGCGGAAGACGTAGCTTTCGATCCATCGAATCGCCTGTAGAAAATCGGACTTCTCCAAGGTGCCGTCTGCATAGTCCTCGTAGAGCTCAAGAAGCAGAGGATAGGCGACATCGACTTTTAGCTCCTTAAGGTCATGAAAAGCCCCCTTGAGGCGGGAGTCCGTTTCTCGACCCAAAGCCATGGCACAGTAAAATCGGCTTACCTTGCGTAGGTCAGCCAATAAGGGCTCTACATCTGCCCCATCTCTGCCCTTGGCAAATTTCTTAAAAGCTTCGTAAACGTTTCCGATGTTTGGCAGCTCTCTGGTCCTGTAGGTCAGGTAATCCCTCATAAAAGCATCAAATGCCGAGAGATAGCCTTCCTGACCGAACTCAACTTCCATCGGTCTCCAGTAGCTTTCGTAAAGGCGAGTCTGAAGGTCTGGCTTCAAGCTCATCAAAACATAGTTTCTAATCAGGTCGGCTTGGCTTAGCTCTCTGCCGGTTGAGTTAAGACTCTCAAAAACTAGCTGGGGGTTATCCACCCCGCGAGTTAATGAAACATCAACGATCATCAGCTTTGCCAATCCTGCCCAGACCAGATTCCTCAACTCATGCGAATCTTTCAACCGCTTCAGAAAGAACTCGTAGTTCGCTGTAATCCGAATCGAGGTCTCATGAGGCATCGGAGCCTGACTCACAATTGCGCAAAGAGAAGATTTGTCCGTCTGGCTCAAGATGAGCTTAAATCTTCGCTCACCTGATTCCTCTGGATTAGTCAAAAATAGGTTGCGAATCTTTCTCGCAGTGAAACCATCTGAAGTTTCGCTGTCGCCCAGGGCCTCCGCGAGTGCGGCTAGGATCAGACTAACCGTAGTGAGTCGCTGTTGGCCATCAATGACCAAATACGGAGCCCAGTGGCCTATGTTTGACTGACCCTCCTGGATATAGACCACAGAACCGACAAAGTGGCCTATGATCGAGCTATCCGAGGCAGATCGAATAATGTCCTGCCACAGCTGCTCGCACTCGGGCAGCTGCCAACTGTAAGTTCGCTGATAGATTGGTATTGCGAACTGCTCGCCACTCTGAATGAACTTGAGAAGATTTGCTTCTACTGCTTTCATTCGTCCCCTTCCTCTTTCTCATTGAGCGGCAAAGTAGGATTCTGGTCTAGGGCTCTGAGGCTGATCGAAGCAAGGGACTTCAACTGCTGAACGGCGATTTCTCTTAGCTTCTTCAGCCGATCCGACTGCGACAGACCCTGGCGAACCAACTCGGCATTCATGCTTTCCAGGTTCACCATCACTACCAGATGAGCCACTGATGTGTGATCGCGCATGTTTCCCTCAAGCTCCGGATTGGCATCGCGCCACTGCTTGGCGGTGAGTCCAAAGAGGGCAACGTTGAGCAAGTCCGCCTCGGTGGCATAGACAAACCCCTCCTGATGTTTTGTGAGGGATGGCGGAATGAGGTGCTCTTTGATCGCGTCAGTGTGGATTCGATAGTTGACCTTCGAGAGAGCTCGGTTGACGTTCCATTCCAGACTCTGTCGTTCAGCTTCAGCTTCCTTGAGTCGCTGGAACTCCTTGATCAGATAGAGCTTGAACTCGGGGCTGAGCCACGTCCCGAACTCGAACGCGATGTCTTGATGAGCAAAAGTGCCGCCCCCATAGCGGCCAGCCCTCGATTCAATGCCGATTGCTCCGGTCGCATCAATCCACTTGCGTGGAGTTAGATGGAAGGCGTTCAATCCAGCTTCCTTTTTAAAGGTCTCGAATTCGCCACCTTTAAAGTCGGGGTTATGAATAGTTTCCCAGATTCCGAGGAACTCAACCGTGTTCCGATTGCGCATCCAACTGTAGATGAGGTCATCCCCGCCGAACTTCTTGGCCATGTCGGTCAGCGAGATGAAATCGCCATGGCTGCCCGAAACCACTGTGACAGCGGTTCCTTGGACTGAGATTTGGGATCGCTTCGACTTCTTCATTACGATGTTATTGTAGACTTGTGTCTAGATTTATTTAGACCTCAATTTCTCCTGACATGAGGCGGGGGAGGAGGAGGTCGCGTGCCGTTGTGAGGCGTTCGTTAGCTCGAACGAGGATCCAAATCTGATCGAACATCTGCTGAACCTTAAATTCGAAAGCTTCTAGTAAGGGGGAAATTGGCAATATGATGCTGAACTCGCCGATGACACTCACTTGAGCTCGCTGACGACCAGAGCTGCCAACCATACTGGCGACGGCGATGCCTCGAAACTCCTCACTCCGAGCAAGGCAGTAGGTGAAACATGGCCCGACCTTAGCTCCCCGCATCACGATGAATTCAGTGGAGCCGCTTGCAACTTCGCCCTCATTGAGAAAGCCGACAAAGGCCGTCTTTCCGTTTTCTAGGCATGGTGTGATGCGGGCGAGCAGTGTATCTCCATTCCTGAACTTGACCGTTGTCCCAGATTCTCGAATCTCAGTTAGGTTCGCATCCACGGTCATTCCACTTTCCGATAGGGCTCCCATCGGGATAAACCTAATTCCGCCCTTTGGTAAAGTTTCCTTAGAGTTGAAGTCGATTGCTTGGGCGACGGGCATACGATGCCACCCCTCTGGGAGGCCGTCCACGCTCTTAGTGTGCTCGTGGCCGGGGAAGCGAAGGTGGACGAACCACTCGCGGTAGATCAGCCTCGCCGCCTCTTCCAACAGCTTTATCCTCCGCCTGTTGTTCTCAATAAGGTCGTCGTAGTTCTCAAGAATCTCGCAGATTCTCTGCTGAGTGTCCTTCGGAGGAATCACAGTCTTAAACTGTCTTATCTGATTTCCACTGATGTGTGGAACATTCGTTCCTCCTTGAAGATTTTTGATGTAATCGCTGAAATGGCGGCTGGCTACCAGATACCGAAGATAGCGAGTATCTAACCCGTTTATTCCGCGCAGTCGGGCAACCCGCTGAACCAACAGACACCGGGGATCACCTTCTCGAAGGACCGCGAACTTCAGACCGGCCGTGACCCATGGCCGGTCCATGGCAAGGACAATATCACCTGGAAAGAGTTCAAATTTCTCGTAAGCATCGAACTCGGAAGCAGGCCAGTATTTTGATTTTTCCCACTCGATGACTCCTTGGCCAATGTTCTCACCCTTGATCAAAGCAATATCAGAAGGATTTTCAGAAAAGTGGGCACTCTTGAAGGCAGGACCAGAGATCAGATCGATGAAGGGAGCGATGGGTTCTGGAACTTTCTCGTTCATGGAGTCATCGACTCCAGATTGGAGGTTATTCTCCCTGCCAGCTCAGCCGCCTCTTCATTCAGACTCTGCAGCTCCTCATGGATCGCCCGGAGAGATTCCTCGAAGTCAAAGTCTTCACCCTCAAGTTCGGGAGCCACCCCCACATAGCGGCCGGGAGTGAGAGACCAATCGTTTTTAGCCAGTTCTTGATGATCGACCAGCTTGACCAGACCCGCGACATCCCTGAGTTCTCCAGCGGGGAAGCGTTCTAGCAGCCAGTGAGCCTGGCGGTGGAAGTAGCGGCAGAGCTTGACCTGTTCCACTGCCACCTTTCTTGCTTCTTCCAGCGCTCTCTTGGCTTTGGTGACCTTGGGGTTGGCCCATAGAGGGCTGTCCTTAGCCCCTAGTTCCTTCTCAGCTAGATCCACCAAACGGTTGGAGAGCTTGGCCGCATGGTCGCAGGCCTTGACCAGATCTCTGGCTGCATCGGCCAATTGGCTGACTTCATCACTGGCTGTCCCGTGCCCGCCAGCTTGGATGGCAGAGACAATTTTGCCTTTCTCTTCCACCAGCCTCTCGAAGGCATTAGCCTCAGCTTCAAACTCCGAAACTGACTGAAGGAATTCTTCCCAGACATCTACATGCTTTTCCTCCTTTGCCTGAGCCTGGAAGAAAGGCTTCATCTCTGCCTTGAGGTCTGAAAGTGCCTCGGCACAATCGGGAAGGGGCAGCCTGCCTTTGTCATCTTTGCCGAAGCAGGCTCTGCCTTCTTCTATCGACTTGGTCAGCCAATGGTGGACGAGGTTCCAGAACCGAAGTTTCTGCCCCCGATAGAGCCACACGATGGAGAGGAGGTTTTGCAGCTGCTCTGGCGAGAAATCGAAGATCTTGCGGGTGACCTTGCGATAGACGTTCCGCGCATCGAGCATGAGAACCTTGTCTCGGTACTCGACTGGCTTGGCCCGGTTGAGGAACCAGAGCTCACAGGGGACAGTGCGTGTGTAGAAAAAGTTGCCTCTGATGGCGGTCATGATATCGACCGCCCCCGTTTCGATGAGTTTGCGGCGGACACTGGCCTCTTCTCGACCCGCACTGGAAGCCTGGGAGGACATGACGAAGCCTGCCTTGCCTTTCTCACTCAAGTAGCTGTAGAAGTAGCTGATCCAGAGGTAGTTGCCGTTGGAAACCTTTCCCTTACGCTCTTTTTTTCGCTTTCCATCCGGGATTGGTTCAGTCTCTTTGCCGGTCTTGCCCTGACTTACCCCGGGCAGGCCGAAGGGAAGTCTGGGATCGTTCTTGATCTTTTCTGCATCCACCTCATCGACGTTGAAGGGCGGATTGGCCATGACGAAATCGCACTTACCGACAAGTTCTAGCGGGTCGCTGTAGTAGGTGATGGCCTTTTGAATCTTGCCTTCTAACCCATGGACCGCGAGGTTCATCTTGGCCAGGTTGATGGTGGTGCCGTTCTTTTCGAGTCCTCGGAAGGTGAGCTTTTCGGACGGATTGGCCCTTTGACTTTCGACCACCCTAGCTGATTGCACAAACATGCCGCCTGAGCCGCAGGCAGGATCGAAGACTGTTCCTGACTCTGGCTCGAGCACGTTGGCAATGAATTGAACGATGGAGATGGGAGTGAAGAACTCGCCTCCATCGTGCGCTTTTTGGTCAGCAAATTGAGTGAGGAAGTATTCGTAGATGCGCCCAAAGACGTCGCCCGAGACCTTCTTTAGCTCATCCGGGTTGAGGGTGCGCAGAAGGCTTCGGAGCACATCATCATCCAGCTCTTGATATTCTGATTTGGGTAGAACTCCACGAAGCGATTCGTAATCTGCCTCGATGGATTCCATGGCCTTGATGATCGCCTGGGCCATGTTTGTGCCTGTCGGCAGGCTGACCAGGTAATCGAACTGCGCCTCTGGCCTGAGGTAGATGGATGACCTCTGACTGTAATCTTCCTTTGTCGCTGCCCTTTTGACTCCACCACGAGAGGGAAGGTTGGCCTCGATTTCATCTTTGACACTGAGGAATCGGCTGTAGGCATGCCTGAGGAAGACCAAACCCATGACGGGCAGGAAGTACTCGTTGGATGCGTAGGTGGAGTTTGCGCGGAGAGTGTCGGCAGCGCTCCACAGCCGTTTTTCAATGGCTTCTATGTTTTCAAGTTGGGGCATGGCTTGTCCGCTGGGCAGTGTTCCTGCCATTAACGCGCTTTTTTGAGGATACCAAGGGCAGGGAGGCATCTGCCTTTGGCCTCTGGAAGATTGGACTTAATCGTCGAGCTTCTTCCCCTAAAAGGGCCGATTTTGTGCACCTTATTTGTGACCATTACGTGCCCCATTTATGCCCTGACAGAGCTTTCTATCACCTGGTATCAAGTGCTTAGGCAAGAAAAAAGCCGGGTTCATTTGAACCTGGCTAAGTTGGTGGAGATGAAGGGATTCGAACCCTCGACCTCTGCAGTGCGATTGCAGCGCTCTCCCAGCTGAGCTACATCCCCACGGGGCTCCAAAGCGGAGCGAGTTAGAGGATACCAGGTACCAGAGCCAGGCCCCCAACCTCAATCAATATGAGGCCGCAGGGAGGCCTGTCGAAGAGCACACCACTTGACCGACGCAGAAGAGAGCGGCGAGCGGGTGGGCGAAGGAACGAGCTTAGTGTCGGATGGCCAAGCAGCCTCGTGAGCTAAAAGAAACTGGGCTGACCGCAATAGCCGTCAGCCCAGAATCAGATCAGTGACCCTTCTTCTTCTTCACCCAATCGGGAGGAGAAGGCCGCTTGCGGGGTGGTGGTCCGTCTCCACGTGGAGCATCTCCGCCGCCGCCAGGTGCTGGGGGGCCGTCATTGCCGCGGTCTCGGTTCTGCCATGGCTTGGGGCCGTCGCCGCCGCCCTGGAATCCACCACCGCCGCCTTCTGGGCGAGGTCGATATGGCCGATCTCCGCGATCCTGGTATGGACGATTCGGTCTGTCGCCGCCGCCCTGATAGCCGCCACCGCCTCCTTCTGGGCGAGGTCGATAGGGGCGATCACCCTGATATCCACCACCGCCACCGCCTTGATAGCCGCCTCCACCACCCTCAGGTCGAGGTCGATAAGGCCTGTCTCCGCGATCTTGGTAAGGACGATTGGGTCGGTCACCACCGCCTTCGCCTCCGCCTTCTGGGCGGGGTCGGTAGGGTCGATCACCCTGGTATCCACCGCCGCCACCACCCTGGTAGCCGCCTCCGCCGCCCTCAGGCCGAGGTCGGTAAGGTCGATCTCCACGATCCTGATAGGGACGATTCGGCCTGTCGCCGCCGCCCTGGTATCCACCACCGCCTTGGTAGCCGCCGCCTCCACCCTCAGGTCGAGGTCGGTAAGGTCGATCTCCGCGATCCTGATAGGGTCGATTCGGTCTGTCACCGCCGCCCTGGAATCCACCGCCTTCAGGTCGAGGACGATAGGGTCGGTCGCCACGGTCAGGGCGATCTCCGCCCCCTTGGTAGCCACCGCCTTCGGGTCGAGGACGATAAGGTCGATCTCCTCCGCCGCCTTGGTATCCACCACCGCCGCCTCCCTGGTAGCCTCCGCCACCTTCGGGTCGAGGTCGGTAGGGTCGATCTCCGCCGCCACCCTGGTATCCACCACCGCCGCCACCCTGGTAGCCACCGCCACCTTCAGGTCGGGGCCGATAAGGTCGATCTCCGCGATCCTGGTAAGGACGATTCGGCCTGTCGCCGCCGCCCTGGTATCCGCCACCGCCACCGCCTTGATAGCCGCCGCCCTCTGGTCGAGGTCGGTAAGGTCGATCTCCGCGATCTTGGTAGGGCCTGTCGCCACCACCACGGCGATCTCCGCCCTGATCTCGTGAATCTCGACCGCCATCCCTGCCGCCATCACGAATTTCGTTAGCGAAGGATGCGGTTCTCAGCTTGACGGCGCCGGTTACAAAGCCAGCTTCGGTTTCAACGGCAAACTCCCAATAGGCGTCTTTGCGGTCAAAGTAAAAGCAGGTTTCGCTCCTGACTCCGGGGGGAAGAAGGGTTGTCCAGGCAGCATCAAGCTTGCCTCTAAACTCTTCAAGGTGCTCTGGGTAAGCCCAAGGCAAAGCCACTTCGACGCTGAAAAGGCGGGTGACAATGCCCGGCTTTCTCAGCTTCATTTCAGCCTGACCAAAAACCTCTTCTGAAAGGGCTGCCAGTCTTCCGAACCAAGCGGCTCGAATGGGGCCAGAAGCGGCAGTGCCACCCTTGATCAGGCCACGGCGAAAATCGTCAAAAGATTCGGCGGCGCGGCTGGCGGCAGAATTGATTTTGAACTTGTCAACTCCAACCCACTTTTCCTGCCTTGCCTGTTCTCTTGCGTCGTAGGCGTCGCGGTTGGGGTCAGAAGGACGTTCTCGGTCGCCAAATGCTGGGCGTCCGCCTCGGTCGTTCCTGTCCTGAGGCTGGCGTCTGTCGCCTCGATCCTGGCCAGGTCGATCATCGCGAATTTCGGATCGCTGAACGTAGGGGCTGGCTTCGGTCGGAACGTCGGATGCAGAAGCAGCAATCTTTTCGCCTTCTTCTTCCTCGTCATCGTCGTCCGAATCTTCTAAATCAGCCTCATCAAAATCGTAGTCATCATCCTCGTCATCGTCTTCATCAAAGTCGATGTCCGAAAGGTCGTCGTCTGCTTCAATAAGGGCTTCTGCCTCGGTGCTGGGGGCAACTTCAGATTCAGTATCTTCAGTTGGCATGGTTTCAGCCTCGACCTCTGGGGTCAGGCTTGTATTTTCTTCTTCTTGATGGATCATTCCGCTGCTGCCTGGACTGACCGCGCACAGGCGGCTTTTACCAGTCCGGTAAATAGGGGGTGGGGCCGGTTTGGCCTTGACTTAAACTCAGGGTGAGCCTGGGTGCCAATAAAGAAGGGGTGTTCTTCTTGGGGCAGTTCGATCATTTCGACCAGGCGATAGTCAGGAGAAACTCCTGAAACGACGAGCCCATTCTTGATGAGCAGCTCACGATAGTCGTTGTTGACTTCGTAGCGATGACGATGACGTTCGGTGATTCTTGTATCTCCGTACAGAACGTGAGCCAATGTTCCCGCGGTCACATTACAAGGATAGCTGCCCAGCCTCATGGTGGCGCCCTTGGTGGTGACCTGGATTTGATCGGGGATGAAATGGATCACAGGGTGTGGTGTCGAGGAATTGCATTCCTCGCTGTTGGCTCCTTCTAGCCCACAGATTGTTCGTGCATATTCAATAACCGCCATCTGCATTCCAAGGCAGATGCCAAGGAAGGGGATTCGGTTTTCTCTTACATATCGCAGAGCAGCGATCTTGCCTTCGATTCCTCTCTCTCCGAAGCCAGGAGCAATGATGACTCCATCGACATCTTTGAGCAGAAGAGTGGGGTCAGACCCCGTCTCAAACGTCTCGCTTTCAATCCAGCGAATATCTACCCTGGCATTATTGGGAATTCCCGCATGAACCAGAGCCTCGGCGATCGATTTGTACGCGTCGCCATTTTGAGTGTACTTGCCGATTACGGCAATTGTGCATGAATTTTCAGGATGCTTAATCTTTTCGACCAAAGCTTCCCATTCGGCCAAGCGTGATGGCTGTGGTTCAAGTCCAAGCCTTTCTACAACCAAGTCTCCGAAGCCCAGCTTTTCGTACATCAGCGGAACTTCGTAAATCGTATCGGCGGTCATCGATTCGATAACGGCTTCAACGGGAACGTCGCAGAAAAGCGATAGCTTCTCCTTTACTTCATCGGCCAAGGGCACCTCGCTTCGGCACACAAGAATATCTGGCGTAATGCCGATCTCTCTCATGTTGTTGACGCTGTGCTGAGTTGGCTTCGTCTTGATCTCTCCCCAAGGTCCGACCTGAGGAATGAAAGTGACATGAACAAAAAGGGTGTTCTGTCTGCCCAAATCCTTTCTCATCTGCCTAATGGCTTCTAGGAAAGGAAGAGATTCAATGTCTCCTACTGTGCCGCCGATTTCAGCCAGAACAACGTCGGCTTCTTCCTGAGCGGCCAGATCGAGCATGGCTCGCTTGATCTCGTTGGTGACGTGAGGAATGACCTGAACTGTTCCACCCAGGTAGTCGCCTCGTCTTTCCGCATCAATTACTCTCTGGTAGACCTTGCCTGTGGTGATGGATGAACCCTTGCTGCAGACAGCGTCGATGAACCTTTCGTAATGGCCCAGGTCAAGGTCGGTTTCCGTGCCGTCGTCGGTCACAAAAACTTCCCCGTGCTGGTAGGGGTTCATGGTGCCTGCATCAACATTGATGTAGGGGTCCAGCTTCATCGGCGCTACGCCAAATCCTCGACTGCGCAGAAGTCTGCCCAGGCTGGCAGATGTAATGCCTTTTCCGATTGAGCTGACGACTCCGCCAGTCACGAAAATGAATTTGGTGTTCATGCCTCTCCGGGGACCTGAATCCCTGATTCCCCCTTATCTTTTGGACAGAGTGGAGGCGCAAGAGGATGCGGTCTAAGAGACTCTACCGGGTGGAACATGGAACCGAGGGGCCCTGCCATGGCTTTTTACTATGAGTGATGACCAAAATTGATTCGATAGAGTCCCGGCTTGAGGTACACCAGGCTCAATGCTGAACCTTATTCTTTTGAGCACAGCCGCTCTTTGGCATGGACCTGTGACTGTCAATTTGGGGCCAGCCGAAGTCGCAAATCCCTACGACTGGACGAACAGGCCGGAAGTAGTGCTGACCCAGAGCCAGACAAGTCTTGTCCAGCAGGCCTTTTATGATGACGGCCAATGGAAGGCCAGGGTCATGCTGCCCAAAGGAGGAAGCTGGTCTGCCCGATTGAGAATTAAGGGTGAGTCCAAGGGGACCCCAGTCTCGGTAAACGCTTCAACTCCTGCCAAGGGCAAGGGCTTCATTCGCATCGACAAGAAGACTATGGACTTCAAATTCGATGACGGCACTCTTTACTGGCCGGTCGGATTCAATCTTGGATGGGATGGAGGCGGTCACAGCATTGAAGCGCTGATGTCCAAGATGGGGGCTCGCGGACTTAACTGGGGCAGAGTGTGGGCCTGCCACTGGGATAACAAGAACCCCTTCTGGCCATCAACTGACCCCAAGCCTGCCATTGGCAGAATGGACCCTAAGGTTCTAGCTAACTGGGACAGGCTGGTCAGCGCCGCGGAAAGAACCGGCATCTACTTCCAGTTCGTTCTCTTCCACCACGGACCCTATTCCAGCCGAGTTAACTCCAACTGGGGAGAACACCCTTGGAACGAGAAGAACGGCGGCTTTTTGAATGAACCGGGAGCCTTTTTCACCAACCCACTGGCTAAGAATCTGGCCAAATCGTGGCTGAGAGAAGCGGTCGCCCGGTGGGGTCACTCTCAAGCCGTGATGTCTTGGGAACTGTTCAACGAAGTTGAGTGGGTCGACAACCGCTACGATGGCCGGATTAACCAGGTGGCGGACTGGCACGTTGAAATGGCCAACTATCTGAAGGAGATTGATCCTGTCGGCCGGTTGGTAACCACTAGCTCTGAAATGGAGCTGCCCATCTACTCGGCTGTTGATTACTATCAGCCCCATGGCTATGTTCCCAGTGTTCAAGGCCTGGTGATGAACGCCCATGTGCCAACAGACAAACCGTTCTTCTTCGGCGAGGTGGGTCCGAACGGCAGCTCGGCCGAGGAGCACAAGCTTGCGGCTCGCGACGGAATTTGGGCCGGACTCATGGCGGGTCACCCAGGGGCCGCTCAGTATTGGTTCTGGGATCGCATCGAGAAGGATGGGATTCTGGAAGACGCTGGCAGGAGCATTGGCTTCATCAGACAGTCCGGAATCCTTGGCGATCGCAGGGCAAAGACACTTAAGCTTGGTCTCAAGGTTCCAGTCGGTGGAGATCTCAAGCTGATTCCGGGCCGAGGCTGGGCAAAGACGGAGGTGCCAGGAAATCTCATTCGCCTTCCCCAGGATTCAGGCAAGGCTGGCTCAATCTCAAGCTATTTCCAGGGCACGGCCCACAGAGATATGCATCCAGAAGCCTTGGCTTTCGAGTTCACCCAAAGGACGGCCGGCAGGGTGAGCCTGTCCACGGCTCAGACTGCCACTGGCGGAGGAAGCCTTGAGCTTTGGGTTAATGGTCAGAAGAAGGATTCTGTCACTACGGCCCCGGGCCAAGGAGAAAGGCAGGCAGGCAAAAACCTCTCTGCAGAGACACCATCGGGCAAGGTAAGAGTTGAAGTCAGAAGCACAGGTCCGGATTGGATTCAGGTGACGGGCATCACCTTCACCGGTCTTGCCCCGACGGCCGAGGCTCTAAGCTATGGCTCGCCGGATCGAGTTCTGATGAGGGTGAGAAGGACAGGAGATCTCCCCACAATGGCGGGCATTTCTGGGCTTCCCATCAGGGATGGAAGGGTGGACATCGTCACCTTCGACCTCGATTCAGGCACCAGACGCACTCAGCAGGGTGTGGTTCGTGGCGGGGCTCTGACTCAGAATCTGAGGGTGGAAAACAAGGACGGCATCGTCTTTATTACTCCTCGTTGAGGGGCTCGTCCTTTAAGTGGATTAGCTGATTGATTGTGTGAGTTACCTGCTCGGCCAGTTCGCTGCCGAGCAGGAAACTTTGAGAGAATCTGCCGGACCTTCTTCAACTAAAACTGGGTGACCGGGGATGGCTGCGACGAAGGAGCTGCTGCCCCGGTATCTCTTGCAGGTCTCGCGGCGGGATGTGGGCACTTTCAAAAATGGCGTTCACGACCTAGTCCTCGCAGGCTCGGACAAGGATCGTGGCACCCAGATATCTCTGTTTTTCTAGCTGACTAGGGTCTTTCATTCGTGGGTTTCACCCACGCCACCCAAAACTTTCAATAGAGTGGTAGGGGTGGCCTGCCCGATCAGCCTGCTCTTAGATTGTTCTTCCTGGGTTACACCCGCACCTCCCAGGTTTGAATTGCCATCCGGAAGCAGCCCGTCGAGTGGCCGTGAGGCACGAAGGGACACTCGATGGGAGAAAAAATGGCACCCTCTTCCCAGGAAGAGGGGCGGGGTGATGGCTCCACTTTGCAGGCATGGATTGAAACAGCCAGTCGTAGGGGCACCCTGATCATTGAAGATTTACCGCAGACAGCTGTTTCTCCTCATGATCAAGTGCTCGACACGACTCTTCAATGATCGTGGTCATCATCAGGAGCAGCGTTCTTCTCCTGATTGCCACATCCCCCCTCACCCGAAGCCCTGACATGAGGCTTCGCGAAATCGACTGTCCCCTTGTAGGCGTAGGGATCTTCACCCGCCACCAGCAGAATGTCGCGATAGTCGGCGTTGGCGAAGGGGCCCTTGTGCATCTGGTCGTTAAACCAGGGCAGAAGAGTTTCGGCGCTGCAGTAGTGATTGACCAGGCTGCGGCGGAAGCCGGCGGCTGCAGTATTTGGCAGGCTGCGATGAAGCGTGTAGCCATTGAAAAACACAATGCTGCCCGCCTTGACTTCAACCGGAACCGCGTCATCGTTCGTCCAGGGCCAGCCACGAGATTCGGCTGAGCAGTCAAACCGGCGGTCGTCGTGAAGAAACATTTCCCACAAAATCCCCCGTTTTTGGCTGCCAGGAATCACCCAAAGACAGCCGTTTTCGACCGTCGCGTCGTCCATGGCGATCCAAGCTCCGGTCAGTGATCGGTCACGGGTGGGAATGTAAAACTCATCCTGGTGCCACGCCTGGCCGGGCTTTCCGCTGGCCTTTACAAACAGCATCGACTGCATGCATTTGACATTGGGGCTGATAATCTGAGTCAGAACCTGGGTGATTGAAGGATGGGCCAGGTCGGACCGGAACAGAGGGCTAATGCGATCTGGGAAATGGATGCAGAGGGTTTTGCGCAGCACTTCATCATCCGATTCTTGAGCGCTGGCTTGGTCAATGCCTCCCACATCTCCCTTCTCGCCGCGGCACATGGCAAGAGTCTCCGCCCTGAGTTCATCGATTTCTGCGGGTGATACTGCCCCTTCGATCACCAAAAAGCCGTTCTCTTTGTAGAACTCTGCCGCCTCTTGAGTCATCGGTAGATCGAACCACCCGGCTGGTCGGCCATTTTTCCAGCTGGACCAGGCGGGAAGCTGCCTTGCTTCGGCCAGAGAATTCATGCTGGGAGAGATCATTGTCATTTGAGTTTACAGATTGAGACAAGAAAATTGCCCCTGTAATCTACATGTCCAGAAGCTGAATCTCGCCTGTTTTCGTATAGACCAAAGGTGAGAGCCGATATCGTCAAGAGATTTGAAGGCTATTGGCGGATGGAAGTGCTGAACATTCTTCTCATTCCGGCGGCCACGGTCTTTTTTCTGATCACGACATCGCAGAATATCGGCTGGTTGTTTTGGGCCTGCTATCTGCCCAATGTGCTGCTCCTCTTAATTGGCGGTCTTTACTGGCGGGCCAAGCTGGCTAAAGCGAAAGGAGAGGGCGAGGTCTTAGCCCAATTTCTGCCCTGGGCCGCTCGCGGCCAGCTGCCTTCGCTCATCCTCACAGCGGCCGCCACCCTACTTTTTGCTGCCTCTCTCCTTGGCTTTGTCCGAACCGAGAGCGGTGGAGAATCAATCGCCTCTGGCTTTTTTGTGTTTCTAGCCATAGCCGAATACATTAATTACTACATGATTCAGCTTCAGCACTTTGATAATCTGCCGGACTTTAAAAGAATGCTGGCCGGTCAAGGGTTTAAAAAAGCCCATATGAGAAAGGATATGGAGAGGGCAGGGCTCCGCTGATAAAAGTTCAGCCCGAGCAGAAACTGCCCGGGCTGAACTTGCTGATTTGGACCCCAAAACGCTTAGCCGTTCTTGGCCTGGAATTCCTTCATGAAGGCAGCCAGGGTCTCGACCGCAGACTTGGGCATAGCGTTGTAGATGCTAGCCCTGCAGCCTCCGACCGATCTGTGACCGTTCAGCTCAAGCATTCCATTTGCCGCAGCCTCGGTGAGGAAGGGCTTGGTGAGCTCATCGTTGGCGAGCACGAAGCTGACGTTCATTCGGCTTCGATTCTGCTCGGCGGCATGGCCCTTATAGAATCCTCCGCTTCCGTCGATGGCGTTGTAAAGCACAGCCGCTTTATCTTCGTTGTGCTTGTTTACGGCATCAATTCCGCCTAAGCCGATGCAGTGCCTAAACACTAAGCCCAGCATGTAAATGGTGTAGCTGGGAGGAGTGTTAAACATCGATCCGTTCTTTGCCTGGACTCCGTAATCCAGCATTCCCGGCAGGCCAGTCGGAACCTTTTCGAGCATGTCTGGCCTCAGAACAACCAGGGTTGCACCGGCGGGGCCGAGGTTCTTTTGGGCTCCGGCATAGACCATGGCGTAGCGGCTGTAATCCATGGGGCGGCTGCCAATGCAGCTGCTCATGTCGCAGATCCAGTCGCCTGGCTCGCTTGGGTCGGCCAGAAAATCGACGCCCTGAATTGTTTCGTTCATACAGAAGTGGCGGTAGTCGCTGCCTGCTGTCCAGCTCAAGGTGGAAAGGTCGGGAGCTGACTTAAATCCGTTGGCTTTGTCGCTGAAAATTTCATGAGCCTGACCTTCAATCTTGGCGGCTTCGATAGCCTTCTGGCCCCAGGCGCCGGTGGTCACATAGTCGGCTGAACCCTTGAGGAAGTTCTTGGCAAGCATGGTGAACTGCAGGCTGGCTCCGCCCTGCAAAAAGAGAACTGTGTAGTCCGCGGGGATGCTGAGAAATTCTCTGGCTCCGGCTTCGGCGTCGGCGATGATGCTTTCGTAAGCCTTGGATCTGTGGCTCATTTCCATCACAGAAAGGCCCGTGCCGTGCCAATCCAGCAGTTCAGACTGTGCCTGCTCGAGCACTGGCTTGGGGAGGATTCCGGGACCGGCGGAGAAGTTCAGCACGCTGGACATGAATCGGTTTTACCGGATTGGGGTCTAGCCTCAATGGGAGGGGCTGGTTTGCCCTGTCCCGTCCGGTTTGGGTGAATAGAGATTGCCTTTGATCACAATTCATGGCGTGCCACGCACTTTTTTCGAGGAACGAGGAAAAGGTCGTGAATGCCCAGTTGAGTCCAAGGCTTTCCTGGCTTAGCAGAGCTAAACCAGGCCACTATCACCAGGCAATAATCGATAGAAATCTTGCCTGCATATCAGCACACCTGGCTGAGCGACTGCGTCGCACAACCAGGCCACGAACTGAGCTTTCTGGCACAAGGCGGGCTGGGCATCTAGCTCTCACTACTCAACCTTGTGTAAAGGCCGAAGGCAATGCAAAGAACAGAGTAATCAGGGGAGTTCGTGACCCATCTTATCCCGCTTCGTCTCCAGATACCTTTCCGAATAAGGATTAGTCGGAGCAACGACGGGGACGGTCTCAACGATCTCAAGCCCAAAGCCCTGAAGCCCAACCCGCTTGCCGGGGTTGTTGGTGATAAGGCGCATTTTCTTGATTCCAAGGTCGGTAAGAACCTGGGCGCCAAGGCCGTAATCTCGCAGGTCTGGCTTAAAGCCCAAGGCCACGTTGGCCTCAACTGTGTCCATTCCCTGCTCCTGAAGTCCGTAAGCCTTAAGCTTGTTAAGAATCCCGATTCCTCGGCCTTCCTGAGCGATGTAAAGCACGCAGCCGCGACCTTCCTTCTCAATCATCTCAAGCGAGAGAGCAAGCTGATCTCCGCAGTCGCACCGCAGAGACCCCAAAATGTCACCAGTCAGACACGAAGAGTGAACGCGAACCAGAACTGGCTCATCGGTTGAAACATCCCCCTTCACGATAGCCAGGTAAGGGCAGTTTTCCAGATCGCTTTCGTAGCCGTAGACTCTAAAATCGCCGTACTTGCTGGGCAGATGAACCGGGCCAGCCACGCAGGCAACCAGCTTTTCGGTTCGGCGGCGATAGGCAATCAGATCGGCGATGGTGATGATCTTGAGGCCGTGCTTTTCGGCATAGATCTTCAAATCATCCATGCGAAGCATTTCGCCATCTTCGCCCATGATCTCAACACCAACCCCGACCGGCTTCATGCCAGCCAAAGCGCAGAGATCAGTGGAAGCTTCGGTGTGGCCGGCTCGCCTCAAAACTCCACCTGGTTCGGCTCGCAGAGTCAGCATGTGCCCTGGCCTCATAAGGTGGGTGGGGTCGGCCTTGTCGTCCACAAAAACCAGGCACGTTTTGGCCCTATCTGGGGCAGAAACGCCGGTGGAGGTTCCGTAAACGGCATCGACCGTTTCTCCCATTGCCGTCCCTCGCCTGGCCGTGTTGACCTTAGACATCATGGGGATTCCCAGCTCTTCAAGCCTTTCGGGGAGCATGGAAACAAAAGGAACGCCTCCCGCCTTGATCATGAAGTTCATCGACTCTGGCGTCACGGCTTCGGCGGCCATGATCAGGTCTCCTTCGTTCTCGCGGTCGGGGTCATCAACCACGATCACCATCTGACCTTGTCGAATCAGTTCAAGAGCTTCTTCGATTGTGGCGAAGGGCATATGGCTCATTCTACGGCTGTATGCTGCACCTGGGTGGGAAGGGGGAGGCCAGAAGGACCTTTAAGTACAGTTTGGTCGAAGAGCCGCACTAGCCTAGTTCTGGAATCGTGTCAATCAAGTCCTGAAAATCTTTAGCGAACTTTGGTCCATCGCACAAGGGGCTGGATGCCAAGCCGTCTCTCACACTTTTCCCTTCAATCTGGCGTCGCTTGGAATCTCGAGCCAGGTTGACCATCATCTCCTCCCACTCTTCAACCGATTCGGTGATCCAGCCTTCTGCTCCGGCAGCTGAGAGGACAGAGGCGCTCATTCGGCCGACATAGCGATCTCCGGCGATAGTGGGGATGGGTACCCCTGCTTGAAGAAAGTCGGTGGTCGTGGTGGCACCAGTGTAGGGCCAGGTGTCGAGCCCAAGATCGAGGGTCGAGAGCAGCTTCCAGTGATCCTGGTGGCTCATCCAGCCGTGCAGCTCAATTCGGTCCGGCCGAATGCCAAGGTCAGCCAGCTTCTTTAGAAAAGCTGCCTTGACTTCCTGGTCGCTGAAGCCTCGATACTTGAGGACCAAAGTGGCTTCTGGGAGCTTTTTCAGCAGGCTGGCCCAGGCTGTAAGGCAGTCTGAACTGATCTTGGAGGGGTTGTTGAAGCTGCCGATTCTCAAACCCTTGTTTGGAGTCGGGTCGATTGCATGGCCACTGAGTTCAAGGCAGAAAAGCGAGTGGGGAAGGCGAAGGGGCTTTTCTGTGTAGGCCCGTTCGTGGCCTTCAGGAATACACCACTCGTCGGCAATGATGAAGTCGACTTGCCTCAATCCGGTCGTCGAAGACCAGCCCAGCCACTCAGCTTGATAGGGTGCAGGGGCAGCCGCCACTAAGCCAATCCGATTCTTTGCTGTGTGCCCGCTGAGGTCGATTAAAAGGTCGATCCCCACCATCTTCATGAATTCAGCTACATCGGCATCCGGAATTCCTTGAATGTAGTGCACTTGGGCCCTCTTTTCCAGCTGTTTGGTAACCTTGTCGCCATCCGAAAGGTTGGCAAAGAGCTGGGGTTCATGTCGGCTTCGATCCCAGTTTTTGATAAGCGGAAGCATGAAAAGACCGACAGGATGCTGGCATAGGTCACCGCTTATGAAGCCGACCTTTTCGATCGTTTTTGGCTTGGGCAGCCGCTTAGGGGAGGGAAACTTCGCACCGAACTTTCGGCTTGAGGCAGCGATTTCGGAAAGAGGAACCGTGTGGTCATAGAGCTGATTCATCAGCAGACAGCTCCAGCCGTACAGCGAGTCTGGGTTTTTGGAAACCAAGTCTTCGAAGAGTTTGGTGGCCTTCTGGGTTTCGCCCAATGCCTGCCAGCAGCAGCCCAAATTGACCTTGGCTTCTATGTAGTCTGGAGCGAGTTTCAAGGAAGTCTCGGCGGCCTTTTTGGCCTCGTTGATCCTGCCTTCCATCCTCAAGACTCCAGCTAAGTTCCCCCAGGCAAAGGCATGGTCGGGCTTAAGAGCGACAGCTTTTTGGCAGGCCCTGATCGATTCCTCGTGCCGCTCAAGAATTCTCAGGACGTTGCCGAGGTTGCTCCAAACGTCAGCAGATTCGGGGATGACTTTGGCGGCTTTGGCAAGGAGTTCCTCCGAGGCAAGATAGCCTCCACGCTGGCCGTAAAGGACTCCGAGGGCCTGCAGCGTCGGTCCGTGGTTTGGCACAGCATCCAGGATCATCTTGTAGATCGCTTCGGCTTCGGCCAGGTCGCCTGCCATGTGCTGGCTGAGGGCCGCCTGAAAAGCCTGATCCGGAGTCATGTCTGCCATGGGGTGCTCTTTAGTATTGTCGGTAGATGCCTGGCAATTCTGCTGGGCCTTCGAAGAAGCCTGAGAGGCCTGCTCGACGACTCTGTCGGATTCAAAACTGAGCGCAGCCCACCCCCGATCCCTCCCAAAACCGTTGGGAGGGGAGGTTTTCTTATGGCGGTTTTCGACCCTTCGCCTGCGGCTCGGTCGAAAACCGCATCTTCTCCGGACGGTTGTCAAAGCTCATTGCTCGTTCTACAAGGACAACCATGCGTCACAGATGGAACTGGCCATCCACATTCTACAAAAGCAGCCTCTACGACTTATTGAGCCTTATCCTTGTCATCCTTCAAAGGGTCGTAGAACTCTTTCTTCGGCTTGGGCAGAGTCGAAACCTTCTTCTTCACTACTGGAGCAGTCCCTTTTGGCGCCTGCGACCAATCCAAAAGCGCCCGATGAATCTCGGTCCCCAGGCGGCGATTGCCGATCAGAGTTTTTCTTTCTCTTGGCTCAATCATCAATCGGCCCGGCTTGCCGTCTAAAACAGCTTCGACTGTGACCCAGCGGCCGAGGCCCAGCCAGGAGTGAATGTTGGCCCGAAACCCAACACTCGTAATCTGGTCGCGGTGCAGCTCAACGCGGCGGGATTCGCCTAAAAACAGCAGGCGGCCGGCATCCAGAACCAGAAAGCCGACATCTTCGTGGGGGTCAAGATAGCTTTTGAAGATCGGGCGGGCAAAGCCAACAAACCACTTCTCCCTTCTGTCGTTGGGGTGTTCTTTGTCAAATCGTGCCGTCAGCTCTTCCTTCATCGAGCCGTTGCCCGAAAGGCCGAGAAAGTTGACTGCCAGCCAGCCGAAAACTAAGGTGCCTGCAATAAACGCCCAGAACAGAAGGGTCAGACCCTTGCTCACAACTTCGTTGAGGCAGAGGGCAAGGCCCGGGCCGACAACGATGAGGGGCAGAAGGTTTCCCCACAGCTGCCTTGTGGTTGTCCATAGAAGACGCTCTTGGGGCGGCATAATGCATAGTGACTATGGCAGAAGGAGGACTGAGAATCGTGGGCTGCCTCCCCTCTGGTCGGGGACAAGCCGAAGCTCTTCATTCGCTTCTGACTCCTTCTACCGTCGTCACGGCCCTGAGTGATTCATCCCTCACTGCCGTCAAGTTCTTTCTAGAAGATGGTCAGGCCTGCCCCATAGTCGACCTGATAGGCCGCTTTCTTATGATGACGGGGGCTAACAGTGGCTTGCTGGCGTCGGGTCGAGCGATGGAAGAGCTTCTGGCTCTCTCCTGCTCAGAAGCTGAGGAGGATCATTCGCTCTTGGTCGGGGTTTCCCGACGGCCCGGCATGGTCAGGGCCCTCATGTCCACCTTGGCCGAGCTTCACTTGGCAGATTTGGATCCTCCGGCTTTGCGCGCGGCGGCCGAAAAAGCGACAGATCATCTTAAAGAAAAGCTGGATGCCTTGGCTTCGCTTGACTCGCGGATGAGAGAAAGGCTTGCCAATCTGGGACGTGAACTGCCGACCGAAAGGGTTCGCCGATGTCTGGCTCTTGAAATGGAGCATTTGGGGCCGATCAAGCACCTCATCGTTTTGGCTGGCCGAGACAGGCTCCCCCTTTTCTGGAAGTGGCTTGAATGGGCGGCCAAACAAGGAGTCAAGGTCGATGTTCTCATCGAGCAGATTCCTGACCGCGATGACCTTTTTCAGCATCAAAGAAAGCCCAGCAAGCCGACGAAGAGCAAGGCCAAAGGGGGCTGGACCAAGGCTCTGTTCAGCCAAGAGACAGCAGAAAATCCTCCTGAAGTCAGGCTGATTCGGGCTCCCGATGCTTTGGCTGAGTGCGAATGGGCCCTGAGGCTCTGCAGCAAGCTGCTGAACCAAGGGGTCATGCCCCACAACCTGGCCATCTTCTGCCGGGACACAGAAAGTTACGCCCCCCTTCTCACCATGGCTTCAGATCGTCTTGGGGTGGCCATCAGCCTTCCCTTGACCGTCGATCTTAGGAATCTCGGCTTTGCCCGCATCGTCATTCAGACTCTCGAAGCTCTCACTGGCGAGGATGTCCGACCCCTTGGACGCCTCTGTGGAAGCAGCTACTATCCAGCGACAGCTGCCGAAAGGAGATGGCTGAACGAATCTCTCACCGAAGCTTATCGGCAGAGGGAAGAAGCCTGGGATGATCTGGCCCGCCGTTTGGAAGAAGGTGAGGGGCCAGCTTGGATGACTCATTTGGTCACATGGCGTTCCGAAGTCAAAGATGCTGTTTTGACTCTGGCTGAATGGCAGGGAAGACTGAAGGATCTTATCGGGGAATCTGTCGTCAACGACGAAGCAGCCCGATCCATGGCGACTCAAGAGCGTGATCTGAGGGCTCAAAACGTGATCCTTGCTGCCCTCTCTGCCGGAGCCGGAGCCATGCCGGAGGCCAAGTACACCTTTGCCGGCTTCGTTCAAAGAGCGATTCAGCTATGGCAGAAGGACAAGGTTCATCTGCCCGCCAATGACTACGGAGTCAAGGTGGAATCCATGACCGAGAGGCTTGGCCCCTGCGAGACCCTCATCGTCTTGGGAGTGGTGGAAGGCAGCCTCCCGAGAGGACGCAGCGAAGATCCTGTTCTCTCTGATTCTGAGCGGTTGGAGCTGATGGCTCTGACGGATCGGCCACGAAGCCTTATTCTCTCTTCAGAAAAAGCGGAGGAAGAGAGAGACGAGTTTGTTAGGCTCTGCAGCATTCCTGCTCAAACTCTGGTCATGACCTGGCCCCACGTTAAAGACCAGAAGAACACCATCCCAGCCTTCTACTTGAAAGAGCTGGAAAGGGCGCTGGATGGCAGGGTGACAAGGGAAATCTACGGAGTCGAACAGATTGTTCCTCTCCCCGAAGCTGCTTCTCACTCCGAACTCGAACTTGCCCAAGCTTGGCATTCCGAAGGAGCAGTTGATTGGCCCGAGATCTATCTGGAGACAGAAGAGGCGAAGACTAAGGTCAAGGCAAATCTCGAAGATCCTCAGCCTTTAGATGAAGTGGCCGATGCCTGCCTTTGTGGGTTTAGAGCCATTGGTCGTCATAAGCTGAAGTGGCGCGGCCCTCAGGGAGCCTACGAGATCGGCCGACTGACCACTCCGCCGCGGCGGGGCGATATGAGGTTTGCCCAGGGTGAAGATGACCTCAGGCTCTTTTTAACCCTTAACTTTGAAGATCGCATCACCCAATCATTCCCCTCGATTCAGTCCTGGCACCTGCCTTTGCTCGGGGCGGCGAAGGAAAGACTGGTGGATGAATGGGTGACGGAAGAGGAAAAGATTCGAAGCTGGGTGCCTCTTCGAGACTGGCAGTTCGATATCACCCACCGGTCCGATTGGTTTGAGCAGAGGGGCTGGAAGCTGCCCGATGGCACTGCTCGACTGACCTTTACGATTCCCGCCGGGTTCATGCGAGAAGACGGCATGCTGATTCTCGACTCTGGCCGCTTAGCCATGAGCGATAAGGAATGGAAGAACTGGCTGGAAAACGGCACCGAGACCGCCGGACTGGCTTGGGTGGGAATGATTTTTGGCTTGACTGAAAACCAGACCAGTCAGACTGTGCTGCTGTACCGCCACGCTTCAAAAAGCTTTCTGCTTCATCGTGCCCCCGATCCTCCTCCTCGCAAGCTGCCAAGCCAGTTAAGGGGTCGAGTGGTGACGGATATCCTTTCGCCTCCGCCCGAAATCCGGTGGGCAAAGGAGGGAAGAGCGTGGGTCGGCAAGGGGATGAGGGTTTTGTCAGAGGCCGATATGTCTCCCCAACCTGGACTTTGGTGCAAGTCCTGCAGTCTTGGTGAGGTCTGTCGGCGTCACCTTGACTTCATGTCCGCTGGAGGCGACGAATGAATCCGTTCAATCCAACTGCCGCTCAAAAGCAGGCGATCGAATCGACTTCGCCTCGCCTCGCCGTCAAGGCGGCAGCCGGTTCTGGAAAGACGGGTGTCCTTGTTCAGAGGTATCTGAGGATGGTGCGGGAAGAAAGCCTTCTACCTGACCAGATTCTTGCTCTCTGTTTCGGCCGCAAGGCTGCCGCGGAAATGAAGGAGAGGATTGTCACCTCTCTTGAAGCCGAGGGAAGAAGAGCCGCCGCTCAGATGGCCGAAACTGGTCCGATTCAGACCTTTGCGAGCTGGTGCGAAAAGCTGCTGCGTGAAAATGCTCTTCTGACGGGCATTGACCCTAGCTTCACAGTTCTCTCTGAATCTCAGTCTGAACTGGCTATCCGAGCCGCCTTTCGCGAAGCGATTTTGGATCTCTCGGACAGCCATCAGGGAGTTTCGGAGCTTCTGCGCGAATACGCCCTGATTCAAACCGCCTTCGGCTCTCCCAGAGAAGGAACCTTCTTTACCGAACTGCAGGAATTCCTCAACTTTTATCGCTCTTCAGGGCTTCGACCCAACGATCTGCTGGCTATGAGTCAGTCACCCGAGCGGGTGCTGGAAGAATGGTTCGGAGCCGTTTTGAGAGAGATTGGAGTTGAGGAAAATCCGCCCAGGCCAGGGGCTCCGGTTGAGCTAAGGCTGCAGGCCTTGGCTCCAGATATTCGGGGCAGGCTCAGGGGGAGTCAATCCTGGCTTGCATTGGATCCTCAACCCGACAGAAAGCTGGCTGAAAAGGCTTGGGGGCTGATTGCTTTGGTGCGAGAGGCTTGGATGAGGCTCGAGGCCAAGATGCACTCTGAGCAGAAGTTCGATTTCGCCCTGATCGAATCTTTGACCATGGCTTCGTTTGAATCCATGCCAATCCTCTCTCAGAAAATCCGCCAGAAGACGAAGCGAATCCTGATTGACGAAGCTCAAGACGTAAACCCGATTCAGCACAAACTCATCAGCTGTCTGGGAATCGAGTCTGAGATGGTAGTGGGCGACCCACAGCAGAGCATCTTCGGATTCCGCTTTGCCCGGCCCGAGCTGTTTGAAGACAAGGTTCTGGATGGAGAGCTGATCAGCCTCGACCTCAACTTCCGTTCTGATCCCGGGATCATTTCCTTTATCAATATGGTTTTTGGCCGAGCCTGGGGGCAGGATTACTCGGTCATGACCTCTTATAAGTCACCTCCGAAGGTGCAGGATGACCTTTTTGGTTCTCAGCTGCCAGATGAATCGGTGGAAGGAGTCGAGATTTGGCACCAGGAGCCAGGGGAATCGGGCAAATCGGCCAAGACCTTGGTGAAACGGGTCGCGGAACTGATTGAAGAAGGGGTCAAGCCAGGCGAAATCATGATTCTGGTGAGGAAAAAGACGATCAGCCAGATCTTCTGCCAGGCTTTGAACAAGGCTGGAATCCCCTGCCTGGAAGAGGAGCCGAGCGGCAAGCTTCTGACTCGAATGGAAGCGAAGGATCTGGCCAACGCCCTGACTGCGATTTCAGATCCACTCGACCGCCACGCCTGGACAGCTTTTCTTCTGTCACCTTTTGCTGGTCTGAGTCTGGATTATGTGGTCTGCCTGCCTGACGACAAGGCGATTCTGGAGGCTCTCGATTCGGTTGTCCCGACACTCGAATCGGATGAGGCGAAGCTGGAACGCCTGATGCGCTGGCTGCCCGATGTGATTGGTTTTGGCGACAGAAAATCGGCTTGGGAACTGGTCTCTCTCTTGGTGGCCAGATCGCCCTTTTTGGCGACGATTGCCAAACAGCCTGAGGGCCGAAGGGCGGTCGCCAACATTCGACGCCTGCTGACTCTGGCCGCCGCTAGACCTGAGCTCAGCCCACAAGAGTTCTCTGCCGAGCTGAGAGAGATGAGCGAGCTTGGTCGGGCCGAAGTCGATGCTCCAACCGTCGAACCCGGTCCCGACACGGTCCGCATTGGAACTCAGCACTCCAGCAAAGGAATCGAGTACCCCTGCGTCATTGTTGTGCCCGAAAACTCAAATCCCTTCAGAGGCAAGGTGGAAATCCAGCTTCATCGGCAAGGAGTCATTCTGCCGGTCCCGGGCAAACCGCTTGGCCCCCTGACCACCTTTTTGAGGGACAAGGTCCACATCGCGCAGGATCGGGAAGAGCAGAGGCTGCTTTATGTGGCTATGACCCGGGCCAAACAGAAGCTGGTTCTGCTGCTGCCAAACGGGCGCCCAAGCAAGGGGACCGCGGTATGGCTTTACCGCCATCTGCCTCTCGATCCTTCTCCGCCTGGGCTCATTGTTAAAGGCGATTCATCGGGGCAGGAGTAGAATTCGATCATGCCCTTCTGCCTGGCCTGCGGTCAGCTTCGCTCGACTCTCGGAGAAGTTCAGAAGAACCTTGACCACCTGGCGGAATCCCTTCTTCAGGCAGAATCAGAAGGGGCTGATTTGGTGGTCTTCCCGGAAGCCATCGTCTCCGGCTACTTTCTTGAAGGGGCCAATCTGGAATGCGCTCTGACCCCGGCTGATCTGCTGGCCGAAGTCAAAAAACGTCTTCCGGCCGGACCTCACCCTGACGCTGTCATTGGCTTTTACGAAAAGGTCGAAGGGCGACCCTGCAACTCCGCCGCCTATCTTGATTTGAAGGCAGGGGAAGTTGTCAGCGTTCATAGAAAGTTCTTCCTCCCTACCTACGGCGTTTTCGATGAGGCGAGGTTTGTTCAGCCTGGCCACGAGATTCGAGCCTTTGATACGAGGTTTGGTCGGGTCGGCATGCTGATCTGCGAGGATGTGTGGCACTCCGTCCTTTCAACTCTGCTGGCGGTCCAGGGGGCGGATATGATTCTGGTTCCAGCCGCCTCTCCGGCAAGAGGATTTCAGGGAGACAAGCCCAGCAACGTGGATCGCTATGAAAGAATGCTCCACCTTGTAGCCGATGAGCACGGAGTCTATTCTGCCAGTGCCTGCCATGTCGGCTTTGAAGGCGGCAGAGGCTTGGCCGGTGGCAGCTTTATCTTCGACCCCTTTGGCCGCAAGCTGGCGGAAGGGCCTCTGATTGAGGAAGCCCTGATTCTTGCTGAGTGCGATTTGGATGTGTCGTCCGCCGCACGGGCTCAGGCTCCATTGCTCAGTGATCTTAAGTCGCGATGGCATCAGCTAGTCGAAATCGCTTCGAAGTCGCTCGAAGTTGATCCTGTGGCTGGCCTGGTCGAAGAAGAAGACTCTGCCGTCCAAGGCTGAGGAATCCAGGCGAACCCCCTCAACATCTAGTAATTGGTTTGGGCGGAAGAAGCTTTGAGGTGCCGATCATGACAGGGAGTCATGAGCAGAGCGGAAGAAACCAAGCCCCTGGTGAGGACCAAACCCTTTGTGATCGAGGGCACCCGAGCCGGGCACGGCTTTTTGGCAAAAGCCATCTGGCTTGCCGTTCCCGGAGTAATCCTCGTGGCGGCTGGGGTTCTGTGGTCTCGTGCTTATCCTGGCGATCTCGTTTTGGGCCCGACTCTCTTCTGGGGTGGGTTGACCATCCTGGCCATCGGGCTTATCAGCCCGATGCTGGTTCAGATTCTGGCGAATGCCATTCCGAAACCAACCCAGCAGGTTGAATTCTTCACCAATGAGTTTGATGTCCTGCTTGCAGAAGGGGCAGCCCGATCAATCAAGTACTCAGAAGTGGAGAGAGTGACTTCTGAATCGATGACTCTCTACATTTTTGTGGATGGAGAAGTTCTTGAGATTCCCTATCTGGCATTTCAGACTCGATGGGAGCTGGAAAGAGCAGAAGTACTCGTGAAATCCAGACTTCCTGATGACAGCCTAAGATCGCTCAATGCGGCTTGACTTAGATTCTAGATTTCAGGCTTGAACCTATTCAGAGCTTATTGCCAGGTCTTTGCCTTGAATGATGAAGAATCGCAGGAATTTAACCAACACATAATGTGTGATCCCTTAGAACCGAAGGGAAGAATATATTTCATCGAGGCGAATTTGCAGTGGAAGAAAGAGAAGAATCTGGCTCATTGGCTGGGGTAACAACAAAGCCTTTCGCTGGTTTTTTGGATGAGGCCGCCGCCGAACTAAGGCGCAGAGCTTCGACCTGGGTCGTTGCTTTTCTGGTTCTTTCAACCATCTCTCTCGGTTCTGCCGGACCTCGACAGATTCTGCTTGACGCTGGAGTCTGGATTCCTATCTTCGTTGTTTCCTTAGGAATTGGTGGAGCGCTCTTTCACTACACCTGGAGCCTGCTGTGCCACAGCCACCCCTACTTGGCACCTAAAGATGTGAAGGTCGCCAGCTTCCGGCCTGGTTTGGTCCAATTGGAAATGTTCGATGGAACGGTTGAGTGCCACATAGGTGATGCCCTTGAGGCCATGATTCGTCCGGATTCGACACTGGAAGTCTTGTTTGCTGATGGCCGCAAGCTCTTTATTCCTCCCGATGCCTTCAAGTCAGAAGAAGACTCTCTTGCCGCCTGCGCCTGCCTGACAATGAGGCCTTTCTTTGACCAAAGCAGCATTGTTTCAGCCGCTTAAGGGTTCTGCCAGAGAAAATCTGCCCGCCTGAACCATAATAGGTCATGCCGGATACTGGCTTGGCCACGCTTTATCAGCTTCATCTGCTGGATGCCAGCCTTCACGAGATGAAAGCCAGGGCCAGCGCTCTTGATGTGGGCCAAGAAGAAACGGCCAAGTTCAAACAGAGAGCCTCTGAAACCGAAGAGGTTAGAACCTACGCCAAGAACCTGAAACAGGAAGAAGCTGATCTTGAAGCCAAGGTCAAAACCTGGGCAGACAAAAAGGCGGCTTGGAATAAAAAGCTCTACGATGGCTCGGTTGTGAGCAATCGCGAGGTTGAAAGCATTCAGGCGGAAATGGCTTCTCTTACCGCCCAGATTGAGGCGGCAGAGGCAAGAGCCATGGAGATTCTTGAACTCATGCCTGCGGCTGCGGCCGAAGCCAAAAAGGCTGAAGTCGAGCTGGTTAAGCTTAAAAAGATCGTCGAGCAGAAGAAGATCGATGCGGCTGAGGAGCTGAAAGGTCTTCAAGCAAAGTATGCAGAGCGAGCCAAGTTCCGCGAGCCCATGGCGGTCAAGGTCCCCAAGCCTCTTCTCGCCCAGTACGAATCTATCCGCAAGCATGTCGGAACTCCCGCCATGGCTTTGGTCCGTGAAGATGGATACTGCGCCGCTTGCGGCCTGCCGATTCCGACCAAAACCCAGGAGCGAGTGCGTCAAGACTATGTGACCGCCTGCGAATCCTGCCACAGAATTCTCTTCATGCCCTTGGGGGGCATTTAATGCGTCGGCAGGTTCTCTTTGCTGCGGCCTGCCTTAGCGCCCTGTCACTCACAGGCTGTGCCAAGTTCCCCGAAACTGGGGCGGCAGGCAGAACAAAGCGGCTGATCCTTTCGATGACAGTAGATGGAGCGGTGAGAACCGGTCTTGAAGTCGGGGGTGCCGGACTGCCCTACGTCTACATTTTCGCGATCAAGTTGAATACTGATGCGGCCCCGACGACCCCTGGACCTCAGCCGATCGTGACTCCGGGCGGCAACGGCTTTGTGTCAGGCGGAGCCACTCACTATATTCTCTGGGATCCCCTTCGGTCACCCCAGTACACGATCTGGCAGTTCAGAAATGCGAGCCTGACCGAGTCCTTTCAGGTTGGCATTCCTTTAAGCTTTACCACGATTTCACCGGGGGCAAAGACCCTCACCTGCGAAATCGACCTCAGTCAGCTGGTTCCGTCAGCGGATGTTGGGCTCTATCAGAGCGCTCAGATCAACTTTCTGACGATGAACAACACTCTGACCTCGGGCGGAGGCAGGCTGTGGGATGCTCTTGGCAATTCGACGAGCCCGCTTGAGATCAATCGTCCACAGCTGGTCGATCTACGCCGAGCCGTAACTTACAACAATACGACTGAGGGATTGATCGAGCCGACCGGTGATACGGCCGACCCAGATCTTGACCTTAGAGAGTGGTCGATTCAAGTGCGTCCGAGCTGAGCAGACTGTCATTAATCACGCTCAGCGTTCGATTCTAATGAGTTGATACTGATCTCCTGGATCATGAGCAAGAATGGCCGCTCAGATTCAAAAGGGCTTTGAGAACTGATTAGCTGCCTGCTGTCGCAAATGGAATGACGCTTCCACTTTTGGTTGCCAGACCTGAAAACACTTTGCCATCCTTGATGACGATCATGATGTTGTTGCCAGTAGCTTTATCGGCGCTGTAGACCAGGCGGGTTCCGTTTTCGGGGTCGCCACCGCTTCGCTCCAGAGGTTCTCCGAGCAGGGCAATCACCTCTAATTCAGTTTGACCATGCTTTAGGGTCATTGCCTTGTCATAGAGAGCAGTGAAATCCCCCTTTGGTGCCTTGCTTTCGCCACATCCAGCCATAAAGGCGAGAATACTGATCACAGTTGCACAAAGAAGTAGGCTTTTTCTGAGAGACGGCATAGAAGCAGATTGTACTTAGTCTTCAATCAACAATCTTAATCACTTCTTCTCTAAACGGATCAAGGCCCTGGTGCCTTGCCTGAGAAAGAGGGGGGCGCCTTTGGCCGTCCGCCGGTGGCCGGCTGAGAATGGGCAGCATCTCTTGCAAAGGTGGTGACTTCTCTACTCTTCGTCGCCATACCTCCCGTGACCTTCCCATCCGTGATGACGATCATGATGTTGTTGTCAATCGGAGACCCAGAGTAAAAGCTGAGAACCTTTCCATTGCCATCTTCCTTCGTAACCGTCTCATTGGGCTTGCCCAGCAGATCAATCACTTCGTCTTCTGTCTGCCCGTGATTAATGGTCATGGCATTGCCGTAGAGAAGAGCAAACTCAGGTTTGTTGGTTTTTCCAACGCATCCTCCTAGCAGGGCAGAGCTGCCTGCGGCCAGAACAAACAAGGTTGTTAAGCTGCGAAATGACGGCACTACTTAACTCTACCTATTCGTTTAGAGACATAACAATGCCCGCTTTATCCATAGATGTGGCACCCGAACTTTGATTTCAAAAATGGCTGAGTCTAGGGAGCTTGCGGGCGTCTGCCCTTGGCCGGCTGAGAATTGGCAGCGTCCCTTGCAAAAGTAGTCACCATTCCATTCTTCGTCGCCATTCCTGATGACACCTTTCCATCCGTGATGGAGATCATGATGTGGTTGTCTTCTGGTGATTCTCCAGAGTAGACGAATAGCGTGTTTGGGCCAAAACTTCCAGACTTGCGCTCCTTGGGCTCTCCCAGCAAGGCGATCACTTCGGCTTCCGTCTGACCATGTTTGAGAGTCACAGCTTGGTCGTGGAGGGTGGGAAAGTCAGACTTGTTGGCCGTGCCGCCGCAGCCTACGGTTACGGTCATGCTGCCAGCCACCAGGGCACAGAGGATCAAGGAGCCCTGTCTCAACTTCATGTCAAGACTCTACCTACTCGCTTGGCTTCAAAAGCCGACCCGCCATGCCTTCAACGTGACAGGATCTGGTTCTGCAGCAGCCCCCCACAACCTGAATCCCCATTCCCCATGCCTGCTCGGCAAACTTTGCAAAGTCATCGGCATCAGTACGATACATGGGGCCATCCGGAGTCATTTCGGGGTCACGCTTATGAGCACCATTCAGATCTGTGTCGATTCTGGCAGAACGTGAAAGCTAAGGTGTAGTTGGTGCAATGGCAACATCTTCGATGGCATTTTGGGATCAGCACAAGGATCGCTAGACACTCGCATCGTCGGCTAAAAGTTTGTTGTCTTCGAGATTTTGAAGCCAGTCTGGCAATGATCCTCGCCAATGGGCAATTGAGCACAACGACAGGTCGGTAAGGTTGAAAGCCACATTTAGACCCTCAGCCAACCAACTCCTATCCGATAATGTCATTTTGTCTGAAGATGGGCTAAAGAGTTCATGCCGACTGATTGAGCGAATATTGCCGTGTACTTCGTGGCTAGCTTCTGTGAAACAGTAGAGAAACAACTCATTCCATAATTCCCAAGAAATTGGTACAGCAACCGAATCGAATTTTGGTTCCTCTCCTTTAGGCCATAGATGTTGAACAAGCTTCATCGTTCCATCAATTGGATGCCAGCTTTGTCTATTCTTGAATCTGTGCTTTCTGTCGGCCTCCTCACCCAAATTCCTAATCTCTTCGAAGGTTAAGTCAACTTCATTCGCTAGACTTTGGGAATCTAATGAACCATACAGTTTTTTGCGTGCTTCTATTTTTTTGAGAGTTAAGTAATCACCGAAAGCTATGAATCTATCGGCTAACTCTGATTGGCTAATCACTAAATCGACTTTCGCATCCTTCATGTCCTTTTCTTTGATTGGACTTGTATCATTCGTCAGAAGTAGAATGGAGAGGAATGTTTCATACATAGATCTTAAGATGATCCCGGTACCCAAGGGGCGCCCAATCATGCTACAGGCCCTTGCAGCGTCTAGCAGTCCCATTTGACGACACTCTAGTAGTGTAACTGCAGTCAATAGAGCGGAAGCCGGCCCATCGTCAATGCCTTGCTGGGCCAAGTTTCTTTTGTGATGAAAGTCGAACAACGCTTCACCTAGCCTATCGACCCGATTGCTAACTTCTTGGACATTTCCCATCTCTTCTGGCGAATTCCAGTCCAAGACAGATCCCCGGACTAAGTTCCATCCTCTTTGGATTGAGACGAAGACTTTCCGGCGAGTTGCTCTTCTCATTTGACCAGGATACTCGTTGGCTGCAGAAGACCAACTACTGATTCTATGGGCGCTCTACCTACTCGCTTGGCTTCAAAAGCCGACTCGCCATGCCTTCAACGTGACAGGATCTGGTTCCGCAGCAGCCCCCCACAACCTGAATCCCCATTCCCCACGCCTGCTCGGCAAATTTTGCGAAGTCGTCGGCGTCGGTGCGATACATGGGGCCATCCGGAGTCATTTCGGGCTGGCCGGCATTGGGCTGAAGCATAAGGGGCTGACCCGGAAAAGCTTGGGCCAAAGAAGCTCCGATTTCTAGATAATCATTAAGGGTGAGCGACGTGCCGCAGTTAGCTCCAGAACCATAGGCTCCAGCGGCGAAAGCTGCTGAGACAGCCTCTAGAGGGGTGCTTCCGAGCATCGTTCGCGGACCTTCGGGTGTGCGGTCAAAAGTGTAGGTTGCCCAGATAGGCAGCTTGTGGGGAAGCAGTCCATCGATGGTGGCGGTGACCTCGTGAAGATCAGCGACCGTCTCGATCAGGAAGCAGTTGACCCCTCCTTCTTTGAGAGCCAAGCCCTGAGAGAAAGCGGAATCTGAAACATCATCTATCGTCAGATCGCCGTAAGGTTCCATCAGTTCGGTGCAGGGGCCGATGTCTCCGAAGACGATCCTTTCTGGCCCTGCTGCACTGCGGGCTATTTCTGCACCTCTTAGGTTCAGCTCCCTCATTCTATGGGCTAAGCCATATCGTTTGAGGGCCAGGGCAGAACCTCCGAAGGTGTTGGTAAGGACTGCCTGACTGCCTGCCCTCATGTAGGTGCGGTGCACCTCGGCGACCTTCTCTGGTTCGGTTAGATTCCAGAGAATAGTGGCGGTACCCAGAGCAAGCCCGCGAGCCATCAACTCTGTACCCATCGCCCCATCCAGCAGTCTTACGTTCTTCACAAGAGGTGGATCCTCAAGAGAATTTTGAGGGAGTCCAGGCAGGTTAAGTTGAGTGACGGGCCGAATGAATGCAGCTTTTTGTGTGCAGATACCCTTTGATCTGTAGGTTTCGTTACCTTGAGCGTGGATCGGTGAGGGTGCGAAGACCGTCGCCGACAAAGTTGAGAGCGAAAATGGTGAGGGAGAGGATAAGGCAGGGCCAGACCAAAAGGATCGGCATATCGAAGATCTTCTGCCTTGCGATGTTGATCATCTGACCCCATGAAGGATCAGGAGGTTGGACTCCGATTCCCAAGAAGCTGAGGGTGCTTTCGGCCAGGATGACGGCGGCAAGATCCACCATTGAGACAGCCAAAAGCAGTCCGGCAAGGTGCGGAAGAATGTGCCTAATTGTCACGTAGGCAGGCTTTGCCCCAAGGGCTAAGGAGGCCTGAACGAACTCCCTTTCTTTTAAGGTGGCGACCTGCCCTCTCACCAGCCTGGCGACAGAAGGCCAGCCTGTGATAGCCAAGGCGACGATGACAGGGAAGACACCTGCGCCAAAGATTCCCACAATAAGAATGGCCAAGAGGAGATCGGGGAAGGCGAACATGCCGTCGGTGAACCTCATTAGAGGGGTGGCGATCCACTTGGGGCCCATTTCTCCGATAACGCCAACCAGCACTCCGAAGCTGACGGAGAGAAGAATGGTGGTGATGCCGATAAAGAGGCTGAACCTCGCGCCGGAAATGAGTCGGGCAAAGATATCTCGCCCCTGCTCATCTGTGCCTAGCAGAAACTGACCGCCAGCGGGAAGGAAAGAAGCACCTAAGCTCTTGTTTGGATCAGGCAGGAAGTTGGGCCCGATAATCGCCGCGGCAAAAAGCATAAAGAGGAAGAGGGCGCTGAGCCAGAAGACGACTCCGAGCTTTACCTTCACGCTGTCGCCTCTCTGACTCTGGGGTCAAGAATCGGCATTACCAGGTCAACGGTCAAGTTGACCAAGATGAAGAGGGCGCCAGTGACCAAAACACACCCCATGAGAATCGGCGTATCGTTGCGCTGGATCGCATCGATGGCGGTGAATCCCATGCCTGGCATGACAAAGATTGTTTCAACAATAAAGGATCCCGTAAGGAGGAATCCGAAGCTGGTGCCGATTGAGGTGATGACGGGGAGAACAGCGTTCTTGAGCCCGTGGACCAAGATCAAGCGCCACTCTGGAACGCCCTTGGCTGTCGCCAGCTTGATGAATTCTTGGGCCAAAACCTCTACCATTGCCGCCCTAGTCAGCCTGGTCAGAGTCGCGGTTGGACGTGCCGCGAGGACGAGGACAGGGAGGATTAAGTAATAGATGAGGGGGGCTCGAAGCGTTGTTTCCCAGGTTGTGGGAAGCTGGTCTAGCCGAACAGCAAAGAAGTAGACAAGGATCGGAGCCAGGACGAAGTTAGGCAGAGTGACGCCAAAAGTCGAAAAGGCGAGGATTCCTTGATCCAGGGCCTTGCCTTGGTTGACTGCCGCTATCGTTCCTAAAATGATGCCGAGAAAGGCGGCAAGAATGATGGCCGGTATCGCCACCATCATGGTCATTGGCAGGGCCCGGGCCAGAATCTGGGTGACAGGTTCCTTCGCTCCGGCAATCGAGTTGCCGAGGTCTCCCTTCAAAGTCCTGCCGAGATAATCAACAAACCGAATCGGGGCAGGCTTATCCAGCCCCATGTTCCGGCGGATCTGTTCGACCTGTGCGACTGTGGCTTTTTCGCCTGCTAGGTAAGTGGCGGCGTCGCCAGGAGCAAGTTCATCGACAATAAAGGTGACGAGAACCAAAAAGAGAAGGCTGACTAAACCCCCAGCCAAACGCTTTAAAAGGACCCCCGCTAGAGACCGAGGCTTCACCCCTGCCTCCCAGATGAGGGTCCTTTAACCATCTTCTTAGTTTTCCCTATCAGTCGACAGGGCTCTTGATGATGAGAGTTGCGTTGTGCCCGCCAAAGCCAAAGCTGTTGGTGAGGGCGTAGTTGAATGAATGGTCTCGGCTGACGTTGGGCACGTAGTCAAGGTCGCATTCGGGGTCTGGATTCTCGAGGTTGATGGTCGGGGGCACCTTTTGACTTTGAAGAGCCAAGATGCAGATGACCGTTTCGACCGCGCCGGCTCCACCCAAAAGGTGACCGATTGATGATTTGGTGCTTGAAACAGGAATATTGTAGGCGGCATCTCCGAAGACGGCCTTGATTGCCCTTGTTTCGCCCGGGTCGTTGTAGGGGGTAGATGTGCCGTGAGCGTTGATGTAGCCGATCTGGTCAGGAGTGATTCCTGCCCTCTTGATCGCCATTCTCATTGCTCTCTGTGCGCCATCTCCGTTGGGGTCTGTCGCTGTGATGTGATAAGCATCACCGCTCATTCCGTACCCGACAATCTCCGCGAGGATGTTGGCTCCACGAGCCTTGGCCTCGGCATAATCTTCCAAAACTAAAACGCCACTTCCTTCTCCCATCACAAAGCCGTCGCGATCCTTATCAAAGGGGCGAGATGCCTTGGTGGGGTCGTCGTTCCTGCCCGACATGGCCTTCATTGCGCAGAAGCCTGCCATTCCGATCGGAGTGATAGGAGCTTCTGATCCGCCTGCCAGCATCGCGCGGGCATCGCCTCGCTTGATGATGTGGTAGGCATCGCCAATGGAGTTGACTCCCGTGGCGCAGGCTGTAACAACGCAGGAATTGGGTCCCTTAAGTCCGAAATGGATCGAGGTGTAGCCCGATGACATATCCGGAATCATGTAGGGGACGAGGAAGGGCGAGACTCGGTTTGGCCCTTGAGTAAAGAGCTTTTGAGTCTGCTCGCTCATGATGGTGAGCCCGCCGATGCCGGAACCGATGAGGACACCGGTTTCCAGCTTCAGAGCTTCATCATCCAGAGGGAAGTTGGCGTGCTTCAGGGCCATCGTCGAAGCGGCGATGGTGAAGGCAAGAATGCGGTCCATCCTTCTTGCGTCTTTTGGCTCCAGCCAATCTTCCGCTTTAAAGTCTTTGACTTCAGCGGCGATTCGGGTGGAGTATTCCGAGACATCGAAGTGGGTGACAGGACCGACACCGTTTTCTCCCGCCAGCATGCGGGGCCAGAAAACTTCCGTCCCTGTGCCGAGGGGGGTAACGGCGCCGAGGCCCGTTACTACCACTCGGCCGGAGGGCACGAACTCGTGGCTCATCCCAGCTTCTTGTCGATGTAGGAGACAGCGTCGCCTACGGTCTTGAGGTTCGTGACATCCTCGTCAGGAATATCGATGCCGAATTCCTCTTCGAGGGCCATGACCAACTCGACCACGTCGAGGGAATCTGCGCCCAAATCATCCTGGAAAGATGCGCCCTCGTTCACTTCGCTTTCTTGGGCTTTAAGGGTCTCGCAGACAACCTTTTTGACTCTCTCAAACGTGCTTTCCGCCATGTGTCAATGCACCTTGTGGTGTGATGGGTTTTTGGCTATGCCAGCTACCCAAGCCCAGGCATTCTACCATTGATCGGGGTGGAAAGGGGGTGGACCCTTTGTCTGTTTTGCGGCAAGTGTCCCCATTGCTGATTGGTTAGGGCTGGTTGAGTTCTGCGGCTCACCTGGTTTGGTCCGTGCCTAGTCCCGCCAGTTTTCTATTGTCAGATCTAGCCCAGCTGCCTGGATTGCTTGAAAATCTGACGTATTGCCTGTAATCAGCGTTAAGCCAAGCCGAGCGGCAGAGCAGGCGATGAGGCAGTCAGGCAGTTCTACAGTTCTTCCTTTGCGTCGGGCCTGAGCTTTAACCTGTGCTGCCTTCAAATAATCTTCGGACGTAGGAACGATTTCTTCGTTTGCCTTAAGCCAATCAAGAGCCTTTTCAACTTGCCTGGCTGATCCTTTTTCGTCAAGGCCTCGCACAATTTCATAAAGCGTGACGCTGGAATAGGACAGGCGATCAAAACTCTCAAGATATGTGAGAGCATTTTCAACGACCCTGCGATCTCTTCCTTTAAGAAACTCAGATATGATGTCTGTATCGATCAGGGCCTTTCGCACCGCGCCTCAGTTTTCCTGGTCTTTCCCAGTCGCCTTTCGTTCGTCGTAGGCAATAGAAACTGCTTGATCCAGTGCCTCACAATCTTCCGGGCTGGAGAACAATCCAAGGCCCCGCCCACCAGGAGTTGACAGTTTGAGACCTGCCTTGATCAATCTGATCAAGGCTTCTTGTGGTGTAAGGTTCTGCTCTGCTGCAAATCGGCTTACATCCTTCTCTATAGTCAAAGGAATATCAATGTTCATCAAATCGACCTGGTTTTTCAGTTCTAAGCGTGCGCAGTGCTGCTTTTTTAGACGACTGAACTTTGACCTTAGTTTACCGAAGCGGCACCCTGCGCCTCGCTCGATTGATTGAACCCTGCCCAAATCAAGAAGAGCCTGCCTTTGAAGTCAGCAGCTAGAAATCGGCAGATGCCTGGAAAAGAGCCATGTCTAAAAGTCCTCCCTGGGAATCTTGCCCCTCCCATCAATCGGTAGGAACCTGCACGATGATTTCCGCCCTTCATATCCTCTTGGCACTTAGCCACAGCCAAGCGCCAGATGTCGTCCCGGCCGAGATGGTTGGCGCCTACTTTCAGGTTACAGCTCAGGTGAACGGCCACCCTCTTAAGCTCCTGGTCGACACTGGTGCTGGACTCACAGTGTTAACGCCACAAGCAGCCAAGGCGGCTGGAATCACTGGGGGAACCCCGATCAATGCAGCCGGTGCCGGAGGCAAGATCATTCCCGCCAGGCTCGTCAAGCTGGATTCTGTGAAGATTGGTCAATCGGAAGTTAAGGGGGAACAGGCGGCGGTTATCGAGCTGCCGGCAGCTTTGAGATGCGATGGCTTGGTGGGCTACTCTTTCCTCAAGAACTTCGTCACTTCTTTCGATTACGCTGCCCCGAGCCTGACCTTTGCAGCTCCTTCTGCTTTTCAGCCTCACCCAGATGACAAGGCGGCTGAAATGGTGATTAAAGAAAATCACCCCAACATTAAATGCATTGCGGCAGGCAAAGAAGGCTTTTTTGTTTTTGATACTGGAGCCACTGGCAGCCTCACCCTTAACAGCCCCTTTGTTAAGCAGAACAATCTGAAGACCCAGTTTCCCAGCCGGGGCAGCAGAATTACCGGCAAAGGCGTGGGCGGCTATGTGAGGGGAGATGTGACGACCATTCCAGAGCTGGTGATTGCCGGATTTTCGATTAACTCTGTGCCTACCGTTCTTGCTTCTGAGGGCAGTGGAGCTTTTTCTTCGGAATCGAACTTTGGCAATGTTGGGGCGGATATCATCCGCCGCTTCATCCTGACTTTGGATTACACCAAGGGCAAAGCCTACTTCCGCAAGTCCAGCCTTTTTAATGCTCCCTTCGATGTGGATCGAAGCGGGCTCTTCTTGGACGTAGATGAAACCAAAACCTTCGTGGCCGATGTTGTAACCGGCTCTCCAGCAGATGATGCCGGAATCAAAAAGGATGACGTGGTTGTTTCGATCAACGGCATCAAGACCTCGGAAGGCCACCCGCTGGAAGTCCGTCGGGCTTTTCGTGGTCCTGCAGGTTCAAAAGTGACCATGGTTCTTCTGCGAGAAGGCAAAGAGGTCACGGTCGTGGTAGAGCTGAAGGATCTTTAGAAAGGATGAGGGCCCGCCCTGAGTGGTTAGCTCAGGGCGGGCTGGGTTATGCCTCTTGCAGGTGCTTTAGGCCAGCCTCGGGCAGGTAGAGCTTGCCCTTGAAGAAGGCGGCAGAATCTCCCATCTCCTTCCAGACTCCCTTGACCTTGATCTGGTCGGCTCCAAGTGGGAGGACGGCTTCGACATCACCTTTCTTGAGAGTGATAATTCCGTACTCGTTTTCATCCCCAATCTTCCAGCCGTTGAGTTCCGCCCACTTGGTAAGGTCGCCGAATTTGGCCTGAGTTAAGCGACACTTTGCAGAAGCGACTTCACTGTCGGCAATCTTCTTTGTTCCACTTGGGTCGAGTCGAAGGCCGACCGCCCGGATAAGAGTTTTTCTCGCAACTTTTTCTGAAAAGGCTGATTGGATGGCCTCGTTGTAAGGCGCAGATTCGAAACAGTTTCTTCCAGTATCGATCTGGGGTGGATTCCAAAGGCAGTAAACGGAAGCCCATTGAGTATTAGCGTGGAAAGTGATCCATCTTTTCTCCTGGGTGAATCCAGATGTATGCGGAGGATTGCCTGAAAAGGTGCCGTAATTCTTTGGCGCTTGGTTCATCAACATTTTCCTGAACCGCTCCCATTCCGCTGAGCCAAACTTAAAGGGAATTTCCTTATCTTGGCCAGGATTTTTTGTCCAGACAGCTTGGATCTGGATTCCGCCAATCTTTGGCCCCCCGTAGGCAATCCATTCTCGAAAGGGTTGATTGCCATTGACCCTCGCTGTGGTTGGCTCAAGGGCAACTTCGAAGTTTGCCGCAACCATTTCCTCGGTTGGGAAGGGAAGGGGTTCGTACTGGCTGTTGGCAGCCAGAGTGATAATTAAGGCGCCTATCATGCTTTCATTATGCTCCTCTCAAGTGTTCAAGACCTGCGGCAGGCAGGTAGAGCTTTCCGTTGAAGTAGGCGGCAGAATCTCCCATTTTCTTCCAGACTCCCTTGACCTTGATCTGGTCGGCTCCTAGGGGGAGGACGGCCCACTTGGCTCCTTTCTTAATTGTGAGGAAACCATAGTTGGAGTCTTCCGAGAGAGTCCAATTTTCGGCTTGAGCCCATTGGGTTAATCCGCCAAAGACCCTGCCAGTTCGACGGCACCTTGCCGAAGCGATGGATCGCCCAGCGATAGCTGATGACCCGTTCTGGTCAAGCCTCAGACCAGCGGCATTGGCCAAAGTTTTCCTCAGGATTCGTTCTACCAACGACGCTTTCGATGAAAAATCGAAAGGTTCTGCCATAGCGTATCCTTTGGGCGAGGTGTCAGTTCTGGTCAACCAAGTGACGTCTACCGAAGCCCATTTTGTGTCTAGCACCGTTCTGACAATCGAGATTGACGAGAAGGTCCGACTATGCTCTGGCGGCAGCCCCGATGGAAGCTCACGACTTTTTGGCTTCACCGCGGCGTCGCCAATCATGTGTTCAAAATGCTCCTTTGAGCCGATATTGAATTCAAACGGAGGCTTCTGACCCTGGTTCATCGTCCACCGGCAAAAGATTCTAACCTCTGTACCGTCATTGTTTAAGTAGACCTGACGAGACTGCATCAGTCCGTCTGAGATGCTTCTGACACTCCTCGGATCCTGCCTGAGCTTGTAGCCAAGTTCTTGAAGATACGCAGTTGGACCAGGGGCAGTAATGATCTCAGATGAAAGGAATAGTACTGTCAAGAGCATCTTTGTTCCTCATAGGTTTCGTAGATGCTCTAGCCCCGTTGCGGGCAGGTAGAGCTTTCCATTGAAGAAAGCGGCAGAATCTCCCATCTCCTTCCAGGCTCCCTTGACCTTAATCTGGTCGGCTCCGAGGGGGAGGACGGCCTCGACGTCACCTTTCTTGAGAGTGATGATTCCGGAGTCGTTTTCATCCCCAATTTTCCAGCCGTTGAGTTCAGCCCACTTTGTTAGGTCGCCGAATTTCGCCTTGGTGAGCCGGCACTTTGCAGATGGGTAGGAGTTATTAGATTCAACTGGATCAAGTCTAAGTCCTGCTGCTCGAATGAGAGTGTGCCTAGCGATCTTTTCGACAAAGGCTGATTTAGCTTCAGCATCAAATGGTCCGGGCACCAAGTTTTGAGTTCCATTCTCGACAAGACGGGTCGACCATTGGCATACAACCGATGCCCATGCAGAGTCTAACTGGATAAAGACTCCAGACTTGTCGATGCTAGCTCCAGCAAATTTTGGGGCCAATCCAGAGAAGGTTCTTGTGCCCTGATTCAGCACGCTGAATCTAGCTAATCTTTGTTCCTCAGCTTTTTGCGTGCCGAGAGGCTCCTGAATGTATTTTAACTGTCCTGGATTTTTTGTCCAATAAACTTGAATAGTTACAGCAGAGTAGTCAGGTGCCCCAAAATACTTGATTGAGTAGAAGTGGCTGTTGCCTCGTGGGATTACAGGTTGCTGATCGTACCTAGGCAGGTACGCAATGCCACGAAGAAGATCATCTGGAAAGGGCAGGGGCTCGGCGGCCAGCTGGCCAAGAATAATCAGTAAAGCTGCCGAGGTCATTGTCTATTTTATACTCCCTTAAGATGCTCTAGCCCGACGGCGGGCAGGTAGAGTTTTCCGTTGAAATAAGCGGCAGAATCTCCCATCTCTTTCCAGACTCCATTGACCTTGATCTGGTCGGCTCCGAGGGGGAGGACTGCCCAGTTGGCACCTTTCTTAAACGTCACAATTCCGTGCTTATCTTCCTCACCAGTCGTCCACCCGTTGGCGACGGCCCATCTGCCCAAGTCCGAGAACATCATCCCGGTAAGGCGACATTTCGCTCTGAATCCCGATTGACCCTCGAACTGATCCAATCTTGTGCCGACGGCATTTGCTAAAGTGTGCCTCACAACACGCTCTACTAAAACAGCCTTTTCATTGAAATCAAAAAACTCCCTCTCAATGAATCCTGTGTGTGTAGACTTGATCGGCGGGCTCCATACACAAATTACTGTGGCCCAAGTAGAGTTGACGGTTATGTGGGCAAGTTCGTCGCCGTATATTAGTGCATGATGCGGAGGCAGCTTAGAAGGCATTCCGATCGACTTTGGAGATGCGGCATACTGCACTCTAATCTGCTCCTCGAAGTCGGGGGACCCAACTTGTCCTTCGATGTGCCGCCTTTGGCCTGGTCTCGAAGTCCAATGCACCTTCAGTCTCATCGAAGAGTTATCTGGACCGCGAAATGACAAGGAAAGGAAATCTGGCCGACTTCCAATCTTGTGGGCGGCGGTTCTTTCGGATGTCACTTCGTACCCTTCAGACTTTAAAATTGAGAGGGCGTGCGGGATTTCGCTTGGCGTCGAAAGAAGCAAGGTCTGAAGAAGTGTGGATGTTATCATCGCAGCTGAGTTTGCTTATGCTCCCTTCAAGTGCTTCAGACCAGCCTCGGGCAGGTAGAGCTTTCCGTTAAAGAATGCGGCAGAATCTCCCATCTCCTTCCAGGCTCCCTTGACCTTGATCTGGTCGGCTCCGAGGGGGAGGATGGCTTCGACATCGCCTTTCTTAAGTGTGATGATTCCGTAGTCGTTTTCATTGCCAATCTTCCAGTCGTTAAGTTCCGCCCACTTGGTAAGGTCACCAAACTTAACCTTAGTTAAGCGGCACTGTGCTGATGGGGTGGAGCCGTCAGCGTCAATCGGATCAAGTCTCAGTCCTGCCGCTCGGATGAGGGTGTGTCTAGCGATCTTTTCAACAAAGGCCGATTTAGCTTCTGCGTCAAATGGAGCTGGTTCCCAGAACCTGGTTCCGTTATCAATTAGGGGAGGAGTCCAAAAACATACTGCCGAGGCCCATGTCGAGTCTAAGTAGAAGAGTATTCCATCCTTATCTCTTTTGTATCCAGCGTATTTTGGAAGTGCGCCCGAGAAGGTCCCTCTACCAGACATGATCGTGTTAAACCTTGATAAACGCGTCTTTTCTCCTCTAGCAGTGTCCAGTGGCTCAGATGTGTACGTACTCTGGCCGATGTTTTTTGTCCAATAGACCCGGATCATCAAGGCGGAATGATCCGGTGCAACGAAGTCCATGGTCGATAAGAAAGGTTCAGAGCCCTCAGGAACAATTTGCCGTGGAGCATAGAGAGATTGAAAGGCCGCGCCACGCATCAGTTCATGGGGGAACGGCAGTAGCTCGGCAGCCTGCTGGCCAAGCATAATCAGTAAAGTTGCCGAGATCATTGTTTTGCTTATGCTCCCTTCAAGTGCTTCAGACCAGCCTCGGGCAGGTAGAGCTTTCCGTTGAAGAAGGCGGCAGAATCTCCCATCTCCTTCCAGGCTCCCTTGACCTTGATCTGGTCGGCTCCGAGGGGGAGGATGGCTTCGACATCTCCTTTCTTGAGAGTGATGATTCCGTACTCGTTTTCATCCCCAATCTTCCACCCGTTGAGTTCAGCCCACTTGGTCAGGTCGCCAAACTTGGCCTGAGTTAGGCGGCACTTTGCAGATTGGGAGGAGTTATTAGATTCAACTGGATCAAGTCTAAGTCCTGCCGCTCGAATCAGAGTGTGTCTTGCGACTTTTTCAACAAAGGCTGATTTAGCTTCTGCGTCAAATGGAGCTGGGTCCCAGTATTGAGTTCCATTGTCATAGAGAGGCGGAGTCCAACGACAATAAACTGAGGCCCAAGTTGAGTCTGAATAGAAGAAAACTCCATCCTTATCACGTTTGTATCCAGAGAATTTCGGATCGAATCCGGAAAATGTCCCTCTTCCTGGCACAAAAGTATTGAACCTAGAAAGGCGCAGCTTTTCTCCTTCGATTGTTCCTAAGGCCTCAGACACATACTTTTTTTGTCCAGGATTCTTGGTCCATGAGACATGGATTGAAATGCCTGCTCCTAGAGGGTCATTAAAGTGCATCGAACTGTGGAAATGCTCACCCTCTTTCGCCAGGATTTTGTCCCTTTCGTATAGTGGAAGGTATGTTAATTGGCGCATCAGGTCGAACGGGATCGGCTGAGACTCAAGAGGGGCATGTGACAACATGCAAAAATGTAGGAAATTGATCATTCGATTGCGATTGGATTTAAGCTTGGTGATAGAACTTTAGGTATCGAATGGCTATGTTTGCCAATAGGCAAGTCTGCCGTAACCACAGGCTCCTCTGGGAAAACAAAATTGGCTCCTGTTGAAAACGCTAAACCCAAATGTGGATTTGTCGATTGCTGCCAAAAGTTTGATGCTAACCACGCAAAAACGGGTTGAAACCAATTGTTCCCAGATTGTCCAAAATAATAGGCATTAGATGCATCGTATATTGATTGTGCTGCCTTTAAGATAGGCCACATGTGAGACATTTGTTGTTACATTCCCTGGCCCAGTGGCGCTGTACTCAATCGCTGGATGCGGATTCGGGAAAATCGTCCTCTCTGTTGTCGTTCTGTTGCCCTGAAAATCTCTTTGCTCTAAGTAGATGCCAGGGTGATTTTGCGGTGGTGGAGGACCTCCTCCGCCAGGAGGGCCGCCTTGAGAAAAAGCTGCCGTAGCATAAAGGGCAGCAGCGAGGCAGACGAGAAGCCTCATAGGGGGGTGTAGAAGGAAAGTGTAGGCATATTCCCTGCCTACACTTTACAACAGGTTTTCTTGATTGGGGAAAGAATTTTTAGAGAATTGTTAGATAAACAGCCCGCCGTCCACAGTCAGAACCTGACCCGTTACAAACGAGGCCTGTTCGCTGGCCAAAAAGAGCACAGCCGCCGCGACATCTTCACCCGAACCAAGGCGGCCAAGAGGGGTCTGCTTCAGAATCCCTTCCTTAAAATCTTCCGGAAGTTCGTGTGTCATATCGGTCGCGATGAAGCCAGGGGCGACGGCGTTGCAGGTAATGGCCCGGCTGCCCAGCTCTTTCGCAATGGAGTAGGTCAGCCCGATCAGGCCCGCCTTGCTGGCTGCGTAGTTGGCCTGTCCCGCCTGGCCATGCTGGCCGATAACACTGGAGATGTTGATGATTCGCCCTTCGCGGGCCTTCATCATGGGTTTAAGAACCTGCTTGACAGCCAGCCAGCTGCCCTTAAGGTTTACATCCATCACTCGGTCAAAGTCGTCTTCGGTCATCCTCATCAGCAGCTGATCGCGGGTGATTCCGGCGTTGTTGACCAAAGCCCAAGGAGTGCCCAGCTCGGCAAAGAGCTTTTCAAAAGCAGCTGCAACAGAGGCAGAATCGCTGATGTCGGCGGCGGCCCAAACCGCCTCTCCACCCGCTTCTATGATGGCGTTGGCAGTAGCAGAAGCAGAACCTTCCGTGGTGGCAATGCAGCCCACCTTGGCTCCGGCAGCGGCGAAAGCCAGTGCGATCTCGCGGCCGATTCCTCGGCTGGCGCCAGTGACGATGACCGATCTGTTTTGAAAATTGAGTTGCATGGTTAGGATTTAATGAGTTGCACAGCCTGCTGAAGGGTGGCTTGGTCGAGGACTTTGGTGGTCGTGGCAGATTTGTCGATGCGTCGAATGAGTCCGCAGAGCACCTCGCCCGAGCCGCATTCGATAAAGGTTTCGATTCCTGCCTTTCTCATCTGCTCGACCGATTCGGTCCAGCGGACCGCGCTTTGCAGCTGATCTTCAAGCAGCTTGGCCCAATCGGAACCGGGCAGGGAAGTGACATTGCTGTAAACAGGGGCGATTCCATCGCTGAAGGTGGCTGCAGCCAAAGCGACGCCCATTTGTCGGGCGGAATCTTCCATCAAAGGCGAGTGAAACGCGCCGCTGACATTAAGGGGCAGAACCCTTTTGGCTCCTTTCTCAACCAAGAAAGCAGAGGCAGAATGAACGGCGTTGACGTCTCCGCTGATCACAAGCTGGCCGGGGCAGTTATCATTGGCGACAACCACAACTCCTTCCGATTCCAGTTCCTTAAGGGCTGCTTCCAGCTCGGTGCGGCCTAAGCCAAGAACGGCGGCCATAGTTCCGGGGCGAGCCTTTCCGGCCTCAGCCATGATCCTGCCTCTCTCGGCCACGAGCCTGGCTCCATCCTGCAGAGTGACCACTCCGCCGGCAGCGAGTGCTGTGTATTCACCGACGCTGTGACCGGCAAAGGCATTTGGCTTAAAGTCAGTTTCCGCTTCTAAGGCCTTCCAGGCAGCGAGGCCAGCGGTAAAAAGGGCGACCTGCGCGTTTTCGGTCTGCCTCAAAACATCCTCAGGAGTCTCGAAACAAAGGGCGGCGGCATCGCGGCCTATGGCCTCAGAAACTTGATCGAAGACAGATTTTGCGGCAGGTGATGAATCGTAAAGATCCGACCCCATGCCTGGCACCTGACTCCCTTGCCCAGGAAAGATGACAGCGATCACGCCCCGCAGGGTACCCCCTGGTCAAGCCCCTATCCGGCCCCTGATGCTGGGCGGAGGGGGAGGCGTTGTGCCTCCGCCGCCTGTGCCAGCCCCGGCTCCGGATCCTGAACCAGATCCCGCTCCGGTTCCTGCTCTGGGGTCATCGTCGTCATCAATGTAGCTGACACCTTCTGGCTTTTTGGCCGACCATCGGTCGTCATCTTCTTTAGTCGAGATGGTGAATTCTATGGCTTTAAAGTCGTCGCCTGTCGATGCCTTCATGCGGGCATCCTTTTCGTTCGGGCGGCTTTTTAGGGTCAGCAGGTCGGCCTCGCCGTCGTAATAGGCTTCGTGTGCCCAAAGGCGTCGCCAAGTGTTCTCGGGCAGATCCTGCCTGGCTTGGGGCGCGCCGGTAATGATGGCTCGCCTCTGACCCTCGCGGTACCAGTAGGTGATTTCGTTCGCGCGGACTGCGACGGGGTAATCGCGAATCGTCTTGGGGTCTCGGACGATGTCGTCCTTCTTCTTTTCAGCCGGCTCAGGTCGGCCAGCTGTGATTGAATCGGGCAGAATAGGCTCGTAGGGGGGAATTTCCTCTTCCTTCAAGCCCTTTTCTTTCTCCGGCTTTAGAAGAAGAGTGACTCCTCCAGTCGCTACGCTTCGGCCTTCCTTGCGGTAGACCGTGATTTTGGGGGCGGCGAGGTTGGCTTCCTGACCCCAGTATTTGACCCCGCCGGTTGCGACCACGACATCGGTTTTGATGTTGTGCTCAATGCGCGGAGCCTGCATGGTGATTTCACCATCGGTTGCTCGGGCGGTGATGTAGATTCTCAGGTCGCCGCTGGCCTGGACGTCCTCGCCTCTCAGCTCCCATCGGCGCCGCTGGTTCTGCCCCTGCCCCGTGTTCATGGCCAGCAGACCTTCCCACACGACTGGCTTGGCCCTTAGGCTTTCCTTGCCCAAGTCCCAAGTCAGGTGGCCTGTGCGCATTGCACCACCAAAGAGCATTCCTCTCGCGCCTTTTTCTGCGGTCAAGATTTGGGATCTTTCGTCGAGAAAGAACTTGGGGACCAGTACTTGGTCTTTATCACGAGTCAGTCGGGCATCTTCGCCGCTCAGTCTGCGAGAGTAAAGATCGTAGTAGATGGTGGGAGCGACGAAGTTGAGGGGTTTGCCCTCTGTCATCACCATGGTGCCGTTCTGGACCCTTCTCAAGGTCATCCGGCTTCTATCCCACGTGACGTCAACTTCTTGGGCGGTGGCACTGGCTGTCTTTTTGCCGCCACGGTAGACGCTGATCTGAGTTTTGCCCAGGGTCAAGCCTTGAGGAGCCCCTCTTCCGAGCAGGTTGGATTTGACCCGGCTGAGAGCATCGTACTGAAGCACCGAGGCAATGCCAAACCAACTGGCTCCGAGCAGCAGGGTGCTGCCCAGAACCAATCCAGTTTGGGAAAACAGCCTTCCCCAGCCTGCTCTGCTACGAGAGAGTGACATTAACAGAAGTCTGACTGCTCGGAGTCGTAATCGTCACGGGGGCTGTGCCATTTTGGGCAGCCTTTGTGGCTCTTACCGTGTAAGTTCCGGCTGGAAGCCAGAAGGAAGCCTTGCCAGCCGCGTCGGCAGTGCCGGTTCGAATGACGGTTCCTGCGAGGAGCACCTCAACAGTGGACGAAGATCCACTCGGAGCCACGGTTACGGTCAAGTTGGTCGGGAGGGGCGGCGGAGAATCGCCTCCTGTCGGGACGAGAGAGATTGATCCGGCATCCACCACTCCACCTACCGCTCCGGCGGGAGGAGAGAAGAATCCGGTGAAATAGCTGGTGCCGCTCGCTGTTCCCTGAAGGCCGAGAAAGACCGAAAGGGAAGTGGAAGAGTAGGCGACCTGAGTGACAGTGAAAGTTCCGTTGGCGGCAGCGACGGCTGTGCGTCCGGCGATTGAAACTCTCGCTCCCGCGACTCCGGTGCCATTGGTGGAATCAACTACTCGGCCAGTGATGCTGACCTCTGTTGGCCCGATGAAAAGATCGCCGAGGTCAACCGATGCCGCCGCGGCAGGGAAGTTGAAGGTCCTGATGATGGGAGTGCCCGCGATCGTCGTCGAGACGGTCAAGCTTGCTGCCCCAGAAGGGACATCCAGGTTGAAGCCTCCGTCGACTGTGTTCGTGAGGGTCGTCCTTTCGCCGATTCTGACCGTGGCCTGAGGTGAGGGGGCTCCTCCGTTCTCAATCCAGATGATTCTTCCCAAGATCGAAACGGTGGTTCCTGTGCTTCCACCGCCGCCACCACCACCTCCGCCGCAGCCAGCGACCAAGGCGAGCATGACCCCCAAAAGGGCCAGGAGAAGGAGAAGATTCTTTCTTACCATGCCGTCACCGAAAGATCCTGAGTGGCTGATCTGGCCATAAAGTAGTTCCTCACATTTGGCCTCAAGGTGAAGCGCTGGTTTGTGACAGCCATCGTAATCTGGCCACCCTTGGGGAGGCCCTTCATGTTCCTAACCCTGAGTTCATAGAACTGACCAGGGGTCAGGCCTGTCAAGCGGACCTGCCAAGTCGAGCCAGATGCTCCTCTAATGTCTCTGAAATGAGGAGTCTTGTTCAAGGTCATGGCTTGGAATCCTCCAGGTGAGGGGGGGAGTTCCGAATCCAGTTTGGCGTCGAAGTTGGCTGTTGCCTTAGAGTCTGCTCCCAGCTGAACCCAGGAGTAGCGGCCTGTCTCTCCGTAGAAGTCGAGGCCAAGCTCCCAGAGCGGGCCTGGAGTCGGAGCAGGTTTAACTCCCCAAGCGGAGAGGCTTCTGTTCACCGCGAGACTCGCAGTTGGAGCCGGGAAGACGAGAATTCCGCCTTCAGTTCTTAAACACCTCACCCATGTTGCTTGACCTGTAGCAAAGGTCGTTGTTGCCTGAAAGGTTCCAAGGTCGGGGTTGACTGGGTCGGGAACGAAGCTGAAGAGCGTCGTGCCGAGGATAGTGCCTAGAGCTTCGGTGTAGGTGGAGAGAGCTTCGGCCCCAGCCGCCGCCTGGACGTTGGTGTTGATGACGCTGGCAAGATTAGGAGCAGAGACAGAGTTCCAGCCTGGCTGAAGCGAAACAGTCTGAACTTCGTTTTGGTCCAGCCTTGCCGGATGGCTTCGAGTGACGGCACCGCTTGGGCGGGCGAAGACGCCGATTCCCTGGGCAAAACCGCCAGCATCAGGGCTAAGCAGGAATCTTCCCTGTCTGGAATCCCATTGTGCGACGAGGGTGTTTGTGGCACTGCTGCCCAGAACCTGCTCGATAGATGGCCTAAGAGGGCGAGCCGCCAAGCCCATAAAGTTCAGGCGGTTGGCCAAAGTCACCGACTGGTTGATCCAAGATGAGTCGGCAGTCAACTCCAGACCGAGGTCTCCTTTCGTCTTGCTTACCTTGCGGGTGAGAAGGGTTGTCGGAACTCCTGCCACCGTCCTAATCACTCTGACCGTGATGCTCTGGGCTCGGTCGAAGTTGGCGTCGTTGAAGTTGAAGCTGAAAGCCTGGTTCTGGACCAAGGTGTTCTGGGTCGCAGATCCGTAGGAAACCTGCACCGACCAGGTTTGGCCAGTCGTCGGCCTTGGAAATCCGACCAGGGTGCCGTAGAGTGGCTTGAAGCTGGTGCTCGCACCCGTCGCAACGGCTCCGGCAGGAAGGCTGACTCTCGAATTGGTCGAGAAGAAGGGCACATCCACCATGACTCGGTAGATCTGACCATCAAAAGTTGTTGAGGGGAAGTTGGGGGCAACACTTCCATAGCCTCCGGCCAGATCGACAATGTCGTCTTGAAGAGTGGTGAAGAACCTCAGGTTGTCTGGACGCCAGTAGACGGGGTATGTCCGGCCAGAGAGCAGAATCTCATCGCCGGTTGTCAGCAGGCGGGTGGCATGGCTGATGATTCCGAAAACACCAAAGTCAGCCGTTCCGGCATCCGGGGCAATGGCAAAGGCTTGAATGACGGACCGAACCCCAGCCCATGAGTCGCCATCAAGAATGGACTGTCGGTTGGACCAAGTCGCAAAGGTTTGGCCCTCCACTGTGGCGTCGGCCACGCCAGCCACTGTGTTCAAAGCCGTCTGTGCCTGCAGAGCGAGGTCCGACTGGGTTTGAAAGGCGGCTGGTGCCGCATAAAGCCTTCGATTGAACTCAGCCGCGAAGCCAGGATGTTCGATGAGAATCTTGGAGAAGGCTGTTCCGGCCATCTGGTAGCGGAGCAGGTAAGGCCCGCCGGAACTGTCGCCCACCGGGAGGGTCGTGTTCAGGAGGTTGGGAGCAATGAAGGTCTTGGTTCCGAGCCCGGCCTGATTGCACCAATCGTAGACTGAACCTGCATCGTAGAGGGAGCCCAGGGCGGCTTCGATCTCATCGGTCGTCGGACTGCCAGGAATCGTGCCTGGCGTTCGGGCGATGCTGATGACGGCCGCTCGAACCAAACCTTCGTTCCAGGCATCGTAGGGGGTTGTTGAATCCAGCCTGTAGGCGAGAAGAAGCGTGTGGATGAAGTTGAGAGAGGCAGCGACCGAAGAGTTGTAAACAGGGAACCTGATTTCTGGTCCGCCTACAGCATTCGGGACGAAAGCGCCGCCAGCAACGGCAGTGCGATCCTGAATGTCAGCGTCGTAGTTGAGAACCTTGATCGTCCCGTTGGCCTTGGGGGTGCCGAAAAAGGCATCCATCGCCGCCTTGGCAGCCGTGAAGGTGTTTTCCAGGTGCGTTCGGTAGGCGGCAGGGAATGAACGGCTGCCTGCAGAATCGAAACTCAGAGTGAGGGTTTCTCCCGCTTTGGGTGAGTTCAGCTTGGAATCTGCAGATTTGCCCCTGGTTACGGGCAGAGCCACTCCATTTTTGGTAAGGAAGACTGTGACGGGCAGTGAGAACTGAACCTTGTCTCCCCGCTTGGTCCGCACCCCTTTGGTCAGGGCGGCCGCATTGTTTCCAAAGAGCCTGAGGCGTGCATCGAGCGCAGAGTCGATGCTGCTCGATGACTTCATCGTGCCGACTTCCAGCTTAAGCTGGCCAGCCTGGACACAAATAGAGAGGGCGGCGCCCGCCAAAAGCGCCGTCCCTCTGTTGATAGTTAGTTTCATCCTCACGGTCCCTTGCCTCCTTTCCTTATCTTAAGGAATGAAGGTTCGGACCTCGCTGATCGTTCGACTCGCGTTGCCATTCGCCAAACCAAGGATGAAGTAGTAGTAGGTTCGTCCTGAGGTAAGGGTCGGTCCACCGAAGCTGGAGTAGTTCACCGAGGTCCCCGTGATGATAGCTGACTCGGCGATCGAATTCACGTCCAGCCTCGGGTATTCGGCAAAGACATAGACCTTGAAGTCTGTCGCTCCGCTGCTGGTCGTCCAGTTGAATCTGAGAGGTCCAGCGGAGACACTGGAGCTTCCGAAGGGACCAAGGGTGTCAGCGAAGTCGACCGCGCTCAGGTTTGATTCTGTCAGGTCTGGCAGGTCGTCGTATCGGCTTGAAAGGGTCGTTGCTGCATAGCGATAGGTTGAACGGGTGTTGAGGCCCTGATCTTGGAAGAAGGCCGCCAAGGGGTCGGCGTTGAATTCCAGACCACGCAGGGTGCCGGTTTCTCCGCTTCCGCGATAGATGCCCCATCCCAGATGGTCGTCAAATCTCTGTTCGTCCCAACTCAGCACTGCCTCGACCAAGGTATCGCCGACGGCTGCACGGCTAGTGGCCGTCTGAGCCTTAAGCGGAAGCTTTTTGTCAGCCTTAAAGGCATTGGCCTTGGCCCAAGCCAGAGCAGAACCTGAACCATTGCTGGCTCGGCTTTGAATTGGGCTGACCCAGGTGACGACGCCAAAGTTCTGGGGAGCGGTGAGGGTTGGAGTGCCCGGATTGCCAAGGATGAAGTCGGTGAAGATAGTGTCGTTGCGAAGAACCCTGATGTCATCCCAGTCGGCTCTATAGCCTTGGCTCATAGCCACGACTTCATAGAGCTCTCCGCCGATTAGATCGGTAAAGGCATAGACGCCATCTTCGTTGGTGATGGCTCGGGCAGATGACCCGGCCCCGTTGTAGGCGAAAACGTTGACTCCTTCAAGAAGGAACCCGCTTCTGTCACGAACAACTCCTTCGATGCGGCCAAGATTGCCGGTCGGAGCGAGGAGAATGTTGCCGTTGCTTCGAACAGATCCATTAACAGTGATGACCATGGTGCTGCCGCGGTAACTAAGCCCGTTGGCAGAAATGGTGGCTTCGACCTTGTGGAAGCCAGAAGTCAAACTGTCGATTGAGTAGCTGCCAGCGTTGGAGCTGACTGTTTCGCGGCCATCGACTCTGATTCTTGCCCCACGCACTGGCTGGGTGACCCCAGCACCATCAAGGAAAAGCACCTGACCAGTCAGGGTGGCGTTGCGGGGGTTGTTGGCTGTGCCGCCTGTCTGACCTCCGCATCCTGATAGTAGGAGAGCGGCTGTCAGGCCGCCGAACAAAGAGAGCTGAGAAATCTTCATTGAGGAACCACTCTGCAGGAATCAAAACGGATGGAACCCTTTTGGGTTACAAAAAACTCCTTTGCAAAACTAAATGGGCCAGGACTCTAGAGTCCTGGCCCATTCTACGAGATAAAGATTCGCCTTAGTTGACGAAGACGTTCTTCGCGACGACAGACTGAACTTCGCCGGTCACGTTGCCCTTTGCCATGAGTTCAGCTCGGCCAGCCTTTGCAGAATCTTCGCATCCGAAGAGTTCGTAGCCCATGCCGTTCCAGACCTTGAACTTCGCAGGCTCACCAGCAGCGTTGCAGCAGCCAGCGCCACCCTTCTTCACCATCTTGCCAGGAGTCGAGTTTTCACAGGCTCCGACAGATTTGGCTGCCATGCGGCTTTTGGCCTTGGGCAGGGCGATCATGGGGGCGGGAGTCTCTCCGCCTTCGCTGGTGAGGTGCATTGCCTGAGCGGTGGCCCAGAAAGCCTTTTCCTGAGTCTCTTCGCAGTCTGCGTTGAGCTCAGAATCCCAAGCCATGGTGATGGTTCGATCCTTCATCTTGGCTGAGCAGCAGGCCTTGCCTTCTGCCATTCCATCGCCGCAGCAAGACTTAGTCTTTTCTGCGCTGGCACTCTTTGAAGCGCAGCCGGCACAAGCCTTCTTAGCTGCAGGAGCGCCACCTTCCATAGAGGCGTGCATTTTGCCCTCTGCCTTAGCAGAACAGCAGGAACTGGCGGTCTGACCCGCAAACGCAAATGCACCCATCATGAGGGCGGCCAACAAAGAAACAGTTTTAAGCATGGAATTCACCGAGACCTTAATAGTATTCCGCAAATTTTAGACCAGAGCCTTCAATTCTGCTGCGGGAGCAGTGGATTCCCATGAAAATGCAGGGTTTCCGAAGTGGCCGTTCTTGGCGGTGGGCAGATACTTGTGAGTCCTCAGACCCAGATGATCGATGATGCCCTTGGGTGACATATCGAATCTCTCTCGCACTGCCTTAACAATGGACTCCATTGAAACCTTTTCGGTTCCAAAACATTCGAGATTTACGGAAACTGGCTGGACAACACCGATGGCGTAGGCGAGGCTGACGACGCATCGATCAGCAAGACCTGCAGCAACGATGTTCTTGGCCACGTGGCGAGCCATGTAGGCAGCGCTTCGGTCGACCTTTGTCGGGTCCTTGCCGCTGAAGGCGCCGCCGCCGTGGGGGCAGAGGCCGCCGTAGGTGTCGACGATGATCTTTCGACCCGTCAGACCCGTGTCACCGTGGGGGCCGCCAATGATGAACTGGCCCGTGGGGTTAATGTGGAAAGTGATTTCGCCATCGATGTACTGGCTGTACTCGGCCAGGACGGGATCGATGACTTCCTTGCGGACAATATCCTTGATGGTGTTGGTCTTGTCAGCATCGTGCTGCTGGCTGAGAACAACAGTGTCAATTCGGACTGGCTTGTCGCCATCGTAAATGACAGAAACCTGGCTCTTAGAGTCGGGTCGAAGGCCGAGCGAAGGATGCTCTCTTCGAACCTTGGTGGACTGACGAGTCAGAGCATGGGCCACGCTGATAGGCAGGGGCATAAGCTCAGGAGTCTCGTTGCAGGCCATGCCGAACATCATTCCCTGGTCGCCGGCTCCGCCGGTATCAACGCCCATGGCGATATCAGGAGACTGCTTATTGATAGCCAGCATCACGCCGCAGCTGTGGCCATCAAAGCCGCGAGCCGTGTCGGTGTAGCCGACATCGCAGATGGTTTTGCGCACGAGCTCGTTGATTTCAACGTAGCCAGAAGTGGTCAGTTCGCCAGCGACCACTGCAACACCGTGTGCGACGAGAGTCTCGATTGCCACTCGGGCGGTCGGGTCCTGTTCAAGAACCGCATCGAGGATCGCATCTGAAACCTGGTCGGCCAGTTTATCGGGATGTCCCTCACTGACGCTTTCTGAGGTGTAAATCTTGACGTCTGCCACTTCAGGCGGACTTTACCCTTCACTACCCAAGCAGTAAAGGGCCTCAAGGATGCAAGACTCAGGACACAATTCATTAGTGGTGCAAAGAATCTTGGCAGCAATAGCCGTTAATCTGCTGCTTGCCTGCGCTTATGCAAAGGCCGAAGTTTCGCCCAGCCTTCTCTCTTCACGAGGAGGCTTGGTGACTTTGACCCTTCCTAGCCCGGCAGATTCACCGGCACCGGTCATCCAGGCACCAGATGGAGCCCTCTACCTGGCTCTTCGTAAAGATGAGAGGTGGCAGGTGAAGGTTTGGATGCCCCCTGCACCTGCCACAAAACAAGCAGAAATACTAGAGCTCCCCTTCAAAGCAGGCGGACCAAATGGCTTTTCAGACTTGGCCGTAGTGAAGCAGGTAGGGGCAGGTCATGTTTTTAGGGGTCGCGGGCTGACCTTAAGAACTTACAGAGACAAGCCAAACGCAGCCAGGCCGAATGAGGGATTGATAAGGACACAGCTTGCCCCTGGCTTGGTTTGGCCGAAAGATGGCGCGATGGAAGATCGGCTTTCGTGGCAGGGGTTTTGGGCAGCCTGGGCGGGGTCGATTGTTGCCGAGCATTCCGGGCGCCATGAGTTTAAGCTTCGCGGAGAGATTTCAAAGGTCGGATTGACCGTCAATCGCGGCCCGGTGCGGGTTGTGGCTGGGGTCTTTTCTTTGGATTTGAAGGCGGGCGAGCCCATGCCGGTACGCCTGGAAGGACTAATCGATCAGGTTGGGGGGATCGCTCTCGAATGGACTCCTCCCCTTGGGCCAACTGAACCTGTCCCTGCCTCGCGCCTTCAACCAGAAACTAAGGGATCAATAAAGCCAACTCCTTGGCAGGCGGCAGATGATTTTCCACTGCAGGCTGATTGGCAGAAGGCAAAGGTTTCTCTCCCCGCCCCGACCGGGGGGAGGGGTTCGGTTTGGGCCAGAGTCCAGCAGCCCGACGGGGTTTGGCTCCATGTCGAAGCGGTGGATGGACGGGCGGAGATGCCTCTGCCCGATAACCCCGCACGTTCTGGGAGGCTTTTTCCAACTAGCTGGCTGGCAGCGGGGGAAGATGGGGTGACTCTTCTTCCTGGGCCAGACATCATTCAGGCCCCTGCTCCGGTACAGTTCGCCGGACCCGCCCCCGACGCTGGCCTTGACCCCGACTACTTAAACTGGGAAAAGGCTTTGAAGCAGAAGAGCGAGACTGAGGTTCAGGTTTTAACGTCGCGCTCTGCACTTCGTGCGGTTTACGAGCCCATGGCCCGCGAGGCGGCTCGGCAGGCGGGGCTGAACGAATCCATCTTCTGCCGGATGATCGAGGTGGAGTCAGGCTGGGACCCCAACGCCATGAGCCCGGTGGGGGCGATGGGGCTGGGTCAGCTTATGCCCGGCACTGCCTTCGAGTTGGGGGTCGATGACCCCTTCGACCCTCAGCAGAACCTGGCTGGGGCAGCCAAGTACCTGGCCAAGCAGTACAAAAGGTTCGGGTCGTATCTGCTCGCTCTCGCCGCCTACAACGCAGGGCCGGGGGCTGTCAGCCGGCATGGTGGGGTGCCTCCTTACCGGGAGACTCGGCGGTATGTGAGGAAGATTCTTGGGTCGGGGTGAGTCGGGAAAGGGCTATGCCTCGTACCGGTGAGACAGACGCGGCGCAGGCTTACTCGAATTTTCAAAGTCCCCCGTCAGATTAAACGAATTGTGCTGTTTGTCGAGATCCAGTGATTTTGCGGACATTTTTCGATGCGAATTGGGTATCGTTCTCGTCTTGGCAAATGTATGCTGCTGAAAATAGAGTAGGCGCATGTCCACATTTGCTGATTTTTCTTTAATCTGGCGATGATCGCCGGGTGGAATTCACGAGGACAGCTTTGGAATACAATTCCCGAACAATTTTGCCCACCCCAGTCGCATCGAAACTGATGCTGCAAATGAGTCTAACTGAGTCGGATGTTTTGAGCCAAGTTGAGGCGTCAGGATTGCTTGAAGATTCCAGCACGTATGCTGCCCGAAGATTGCCCAACGGTTCAATCGCCTTCGTTGCATTCCGAAACGGCGTGTCAGAAATCAAACTTTTCGAGGATCTTGAATGGCTGAATGACTTTCAATTTCTCAGTGTTTCTGCTCAGACTTCCTGGGGCTTGTGTAGCCAAACTGGTTCATAGGTTTAGTTAGTTGAATTATTCGTTATATAGGGACGTAGTTCACGGCCAGATTAGCCTTCCGAGAATAGGACAAGAATCGCTAGCCAGCGACTCAGAAAAGTTGTTGGCTGAGATAGTTCCGAAGATTAGAGATACAGATGTATTTCAAAGGCTGAGAGCGATCAGGCAAAATGGACTGACGAATTTTGTCTTTGCCTCCATGGAGCACTCAAGATTTGCTCACAGCATTGGCGTATTTCATCTTTCACGTCGGATGTATGATGCTGTCGTAAAAAATTCCGGTTTGGAAGTTGACCATGAGGACCGAATCAAAGTCGCTCTAGCCGGCCTATTGCATGATCTAGGACACGGTCCGTTTTCGCATTCTTTGGAAGCCGCCTTCCCAAAGTTTGACCATGAAGAGATGTCAATCCGCCTGCTGAACGAGCATGGCGTGATCCGAAGTGCTTTGTCTATAGCATCTGGCGATTTCTCTGAGAAACTCAGTCCCTACATTAACAAGAAAAACAGAGTGGATGAGCAGTGGACTTACCATGTCATATCAAGCCAGCTAGACGCGGATAGGTTGGACTACATGATTCGCGACTCCCTTCACGCTGGCCTGAAGGGACACGGCTTTGATCTTGAGAGACTACTTGACGTCATCTCCACGCACGAGGGAAAAATCATTGTCGAAGAGTCAAGCATGCCGACAGTTGAAGCCTATCTCCTTTCAAGATTGCATCTTTATGAGATAGTCTATTTTCATAAGACAGTTAGGGCTTCTCAATGTCTTCTTATTTCGATCTTTAAGCGTTGTCGTGACTTAGTCCTGATGGGGAAAAACGACCACCTGGAAAATGTCCCACCAGTCCTGAGGCACTTTCTAACGGCACTTATTGCAAATGCAGAAAACATTCCTCTTGACTGTTTTGCGAGGGTTGGAGATCATCACTGCTGGGTAGCATTTGATGAATGGGCCTGCTCCTCTGAAGATTCTGTGTTGAGAGATCTGTGCAGGCGTCTAGTCTCGAGGAATCCTTTCAAGGTGCTTGATCTGAGCCGGAGTGCTGTCGGCAATGCGCTTCAATCGAGAGTATACGAAGTAGTTAAAGTGTGTTCTGAAAACTTGAAGATCTCCCCGGAGGATGTTTCAAAATACTATTGTATGACGGATGCAACCCAAGCATTAGCTTATAAAGCATTCGACCCACAGTCAAATAAACCGGACGAAGAAATTTGGATCCGTTCGAAGTCTGGAGAGATTCAAAAACTTAGTGAATTCACTGAGAATCCTATAGTCACTGCGACACGTTCTCCGCGGTCTGCAAGATTTTATTTCTATCCCGGAGAATGTTCCGCAGATGTCAGGCGGATCATGGAGAGCGAACTCAATTAATCATGCCATGCTGAATTGATAAAGAGAGTTCGATTGAGCAATCAACATGAGCATCCTATGGACAACTACAGGTCGAAAACCATTAGTCCACTGTCATTCTAAGACTGGACTAATGGTTATTAACTTTGGATTGTACTTTCTCTGAATCAAGGTTGGCAGATCATCTCAACGTAGATTCTTCCCCGGTTACCAACCGCGCGGAGCAAGCAGTTCGTTATCCGGGATGCTGCTGCAGTTGATGCCAACCATAGCCTCTCCCAGGTTCCTGCTGATCTCGGCCAGCTTCTTGGCGTCATCTCGGAACAGGACAGCCTCAACGATGGCGCGGGCGCGCTTGGCGGGGTCGCCGGACTTGAAGATTCCAGAGCCAACAAACACAGTCTCGGCGCCGAGCTTCATCATCATGGCGGCGTCGGCGGGGGTGGCGATTCCGCCAGCGGAGAAGTTGGGCACGGGGAGTCGGCCAGACCGATGCACTTCCTGCACTAAAGCAAGGGGAGCCTGCATCTCTTTCGCAAGCACGTAGAGCTCATCTTCGCGCGCGCCAGAAACGGTGCGGATCTCCTTCATGATCGTGCGCATGTGGCGCACAGCTTCAATCACGTCGCCTGTGCCAGCCTCGCCCTTGGTGCGAATCATGGCAGCTCCTTCTCCGATTCTTCTCAAAGCTTCGCCGAGGTTGCGGGCGCCGCAGACGAAGGGAATGGTGAAGGCGTGCTTATCCACGTGGTTTTCGTGGTCGGCGGGGGTAAGAACTTCGCTCTCATCGATGTAATCGACTTCAAGGGCCTGAAGAATTTCTGCCTCGACAAAATGGCCGATGCGGCACTTGGCCATGACAGGAATAGTCACAGCGGCCTGAATGCCCTGAATCAGTTCGGGGTCGCTCATTCGGGCGACTCCGCCTTCTACTCGAATGTCGGCGGGAACCCTTTCCAGAGCCATAACAGCGACGGCTCCGGCGTCTTCAGCGATCTTCGCCTGATCGGCATTGACGACGTCCATAATCACGCCGCCCTTCAGCATTTCGGCCAAGCCGACCTTTTCTCGCCAGGTGTTCTGACCCGTGGCTCCGTTGTTGGAACTCATTGAAAGCAATCCTTTAGGTTCAAGCTTTACACTTGAGATTAAGTAAAGAGTGTGGCAGGAGGGGCCTAACCTTCTCAGGACTGGAACAGATCAAGTGAGCCTGTGGACCTGCCTTGATCTACGAGCCTCTGGCGTTTAGCGGTTGTTTTCGGGCCTAATCTTAGGCCTTATCCGAATGAGTTTCGGACCAATAGTTGTGGGCCACCCGGTGAGAATGCCGTTCGAACAGGTCTCCCATCACCCTCACAAGGCTGGAATGGATGATTACCATTTCGATCATGGGTCCCAATACGGCGAAGGGGATCACCTTGGCTACGGGGGCGGCCAGCCATTCAAACCCCTTGATGATCAGCAGCATGATGGGCACTGTCAGCAGCAGAAAGAGCAGCGTGTAGCGCAGGCCATCCCACTGCAGGGGCAGCAGATCTCGCTCTAACGCCATGAACCTGCCACCAAAGGTTTTTGCCCTGGCGTGATACATTTTGCGGTGGGCGGCATACCAGATAATCTGGTAGCCCAGGGTGCCAAAAACGTTGGCGATCAGGAGGCCGAGCAGAAAACCCTCGGTGGGGTTGCCAGTGGAGTACTGAAAAGCCGTGCCCAGCAGCGGCCCAAACATTCCAAAGGCGCCAGAGAGCAGAAAGGTGGCAAACATCCGGCCTCTAAAGGCGCGGGCTAGGGCTCCTTCGTCCTGCCTAATGCTGTCCAGGTCTCTGGCAGCCAGGGCGTGCTTTGCCGATCTCAGGTCGTCAACTATCTTTCGCAGGTGGTAGCTTGGCTTCAGCAGCTGTTTGGCGTAATCCCAGCCCAGTCCTTCTTTATGAAGGTCTTTGTTCTGGCCCCTTTCTGGCAGATTTTCAACAGGGGGATCCTGTATTTTCTGCCCTTTCGGGGTGATCTGCTGCCTCATCTGCGCTCCGGATAGATGGCTTTTGGTTCCAGTTGTTAGGCTGGAGTAGGAAAGTCATTGTACATGACCTCTCAATGGTGGGTCTGCCAGCGACATTGGCCTCTACGCCAAGAGGCTGAGATTAGATGCAAATTTCTTCTGCCCTTAGGGACCCCTGTCCTGCCCTTTACTGTGTTTGACTCGGGAGTGCTTCAGCTTCTGTCTGCTAGAAATCAGGATGCCGATGTAGAATAAAGGAGATGGGCGAGCGAGACGAGCTGGAATGGGTAGCGCACCTTGGCCACGAGCTAAAGTGGCTGACCGGTGAGCTGACCGGTTCGCCTTTTGTCGCCCGCCATCACGGCTGGACTCCCCGTATCGATGTGATTGAGACGGAAGACCTCTTTCTGGTGAGAGTCGAGCTGGCAGGCGTAAAGCAGGAAGGGGTCCAGGTGGTTTATCACCCGGATCGATGCTCGATGACAGTGAAAGGAGAAAGAACCGACTGTCTTCTGAGCGGAGACAGTGCTTCGCCTCATTTGTTGGAGATCGACTACGGTGCCTTCAGCCGTGATATTGAACTTCCGCCTCATCCGATCTGTATCGAAGCCATTCGGACCCAGTTCAAAAATGGAATTCTTGCTATTGTCTTGCCTAAGCTGACGCAGTCTCGTGTCACAGTCGTGATCGAAGAGTCGATCACTCTCACTCGCGGTTGAGGGCCCGCGGATGAGGGCAAACCCCCTCCTTACACATTTTCTTGATGTCTGACATCGAACTTACAATCCTAGAAGCCTCTGAGAACGAGGCAGAACAGCTGGACGTCACGATCCAGGGTATGGCTGAAGACGAAGAGCCGAAGGTTCCTGAGATTATCAGCCTTCTGCCCCTTCGAGATTCGGTTATCTACCCCATGCTCATCGCCCCCCTTAGTGTGGGACGCGAGGCAGGGATCAAGCTGATTGATGATGCTCCAAGCGGTGATGCCAGGATCGTTGGCGTGGTGACTCAGCGAGAGCCAACTCTGGATGAGCCAGGCATCGACGACGTCTACCCAGTGGGATGTGCCGTTATCATCCGCACCCTCATGAAGTCATCCGATGCAGTGAGGATGATTGTTCAGGGCACGGCGCGATTCAAGGTCATTGAAACGATTCAGACCAAGCCTTACCTGAAGGCACGCATCGAAGTTCTTCCGGCTCCAGTAATTCCTCCTGACCGGGAAGAGGAAATCGAGGCCCTTAAGCGAAGCATCGCTGCCCTCTTCGAGCAGGCAGTGCGGCTTGCCCCCAACATCCCCGATGAACTCAGGGCGCTGACAACCAGCGTCACAGAGCCGGGGGTCGTCACCGACCTGGTGGCTGCCCACATGCCCTTCAGCACTGCTCAAAAGCAGCAGATTCTAGAGACGGTTGATCTGGAGCCGCGCATGAGAATGCTGCTTCAGATGCTGGGCCGCGAAGTAAGGGTTTTGGAACTTACCAGCAAAGTCCAGAACGAGGTCAATGCTGAACTCAGCAAGACTCAGCGTGACTATTATCTTCGCGAGCAGGTCAAAGCGATTCAGCGTGAGCTTGGTGAAGATGACGGTCTAGGCGAAGAGCTTGACGGACTGAGAAAGCAGTTTGAAGAAACTCCTCTGCCACTTGAGGCCAAAAAGGCAACAGAGCGGGAGCTTGGCCGCTTGGGGAGGATCAGCCCTGGTTCACCCGAATACACGGTTTCAAGAACCTACATCGAGACAATTCTTTCTCTGCCTTGGGATAAAGAAACCGAGGACAACCTTGACCTGGATCACGCCCGCAAGGTGCTGGATGAAGATCATTTTGGCCTTGATAAGATCAAACAGAGGATCATTGAGTTCTTGGCCGTAAGAAAGGTCAAGAAGACGGGGGCGGTTCGCCAGCCGATTCTCTGCTTCTACGGACCTCCGGGTGTCGGAAAGACCTCGCTTGGCCGGTCAATCAGCCGAGCCCTTGATCGAAAGTTCATCAGGATTTCTCTGGGCGGCATGAGAGATGAGGCCGAGATTCGAGGCCACAGAAGAACCTACATTGGTAGCCTTCCTGGCCAGATCATTCAGGGGATTCGCAGAGCCGAAAGCCGCAACCCTGTGTTCATCTTGGATGAGATTGACAAGCTCGGAAGCGACTTTAGGGGCGACCCCGCCTCAGCTCTGCTGGAAGTTTTGGACCCTGAACAGAACGAGGCCTTCAGAGATCACTACTTGGATTGTCCCTTCGATCTGAGCCGCGTCTTCTTTATCACCACGGCCAATAGGTTAGATACCATTCCGCCTGCCTTGCGCGACCGAATGGAGATTATCGAGCTTGGAGGCTACACGGAAGAGGAGAAGAAGGAGATTGCCCGAAGGCACCTTCTGCCTCGTCAGATTGAAGAGCACGGTCTGACCCCATCCAAGGTCGAGGTGACAGACGGAGCCTTGACCAGTTTGGCTCGGCACTACACCAGAGAGGCCGGGGTAAGAAACCTTAACCGCGAACTGGGAAGCGTGCTGAGAAAAGCGACTCTGCTTTTTGCAGAAGGCAGAAAGGCAAAGCTGGCTGTCAACGAAAAGTACGTCAAGACGGCCCTGGGGGCTCCCCGCTACCTGCACGATATGGTCGCAGAAAGGGAGATGCATCCTGGCATGGCGGTCGGTCTAGCTTGGACTCCGGTTGGAGGAGAGGTGCTCTTCATTGAGACAGTCAAGATTCCTGGAAAGAGAGGTTTGACGATCACTGGCCAGCTTGGCGAAGTGATGAAAGAATCGGTCACCGCCGCTCTTTCGTGGGTCAGGGCCAACGCCGTTAAGCTGAAGATCAACACGGAAGAGATTGAGAATCACGAGATTCACCTTCACATTCCGGCCGGTGCTGTCCCTAAAGATGGCCCGAGCGCAGGTGTTACCGTCATGACGGCTTTGGTGGGGCTTTACACCAACCGTTCGATGAAGTCTCGTCTGGCGATGACGGGCGAAATGACCCTTACTGGTCAGGTTACTGCCATCGGTGGAGTCAAGGAAAAGGTGCTCGCCGCCCATAGGGCCGGGGTGACAACAGTTCTTCTGCCCGAAGAGAACCGGAAGGATTACATGGAAGAGGTTCCCGAAGAGATTCGGGCTCAGCTTAAGGTTCACTTTGTCGAAAAGGCTGAGCAGGTTATTAAGCTGGCTCTGGAATAGTCAGGATCCTGCTGGCAGGAAGTAACGGGCTCCCTCTTTAATAGGGAGCCCTTTTTTCATTTGAACTTCAGGAGTTCGGCTAATGGACTTGAGATTAATGCCGTAACTCTCAAACTCTGCGGCAGAACAAGCTCATCACGCCCGTGAAGAGACAAAACAAAAGCGGGGTCCCGTTTTGGGACCCCGCTTTTGAACACTAAGCTCGAGTTAGAGGCTTAGTTGGATGAATTGGCAGCGATCTGTTCCTTAAGGAACTTGATGATGTCGGCTTTTTCAGCCCCATCAGCCATCTTTTCTGCCATGGAAAGAGCCTTTTCAAAGGCGGCCTTTGCTTCGGGCTTCATTGCAGCCTGGCCGTAAACGGCAGCAGCATAGTAAGCCGTCATCCACGATGTCGCCTTGGATGACAAGGTTGCGGCGGCTTCAAGGGCGATATCCTTGACTGCTGGGGTACGCACAGATTGAATGGCGAACATCGCTACTCCCATCTGGCCGTCTTCACCCTTGGCGATCAAGGCAGCGATCTCTGCCTTAGTGCCAGGAATGTCGTTGCTGGAAAGCAGCATCAGCTTGGTGGTGTAGGCATCGGTGGCGAAACCGGGCATGGCCGCAATTTCATCCAGCCTCTTCAGAGCCTTGGCTTTATCCTTAGCGTAGACCGCCTTCAGTTCTGCGAGCTCCTTCTGAACTCTAGCCTGCGCCCGGCCCTGCTCAATCTCAGCCATGAAGGTCTTTTTGGCTTCAGCAACATTGAACTTGCCTTCGACAACCTGCTTCAAGGGCTCATCCATGCTCATGGGGTGGCCGACCCACTGAACAATTCCATCCTTGACGATAAAGGCGGCAGGAATTCCGTTCTGTTCGGCGGCCTGCATCCACGTGTCGGCCATGACTCCTTCCTGAGTGTCGATGGCTACGTTGTAATCCATCTTCGCGCCCATGTCGTCGACAAACTTTTGTGCCTTGGCTTGATCCCATGGCCTTTCCCAAACGCTTACGCCGGTGACTCTCACCTTGCCCTGGTACTTCTTGGCCAGTTCAGTGATGTGAGGAATTGACGTGATGCAGGGGCCGCACCAAGTTGCCCAGAACTCAATGACGTGGATTTCTCCCTTCTTGAATTCTTTAACAGGGGTGCCTTTGAGCCATGCGTGGACCTTGAGGGGGGGAGCTTTGGCTCCAGGGACGACGGCAGGATCCCCGGTGGGGATAGGCGCCTGAGCCATGACGGACACGGCCATCAAGGACAAAACTGCTGCAGCGAGCGCTTTCATGTAACCTTCGAAAAGACGAAGCCGACCCAAACTTGAGACTGGCCCAAGTTCCTGACGGTTTCAGTCCTCAAATGTTACGCTGCAGAGTGGGCGTAACGTTACCACGGACGAAATTTCAGGGAGTGTTTCTGAATTTTATTCTCTCAATCAGCTGCTTGACGGATCATGACCCTCAGCTTTGGGCTTAGCTGACCGCCGCTTCTAGTACGCGCAGAGTCTTGGCGTCTGCATCTAGTTCAGCAACACATCCGAGTGGAAGAGTCACTTTCGTCCTGACATGGCCGATCGCCCACCCGGAGACGACCGGAATCCCCAAGTCAGAGAGGCGATCCTGCATCACGTCAGCCACTTTCCAGGCTGAATCTGGGTCGGCTTCGTCGCAGCGCGCAAACTGACCAACCACCACACCGCGACACTTTTTAAAAGCGCCCGCCAGTCTCATGTGGCTCAGCATTCGGTCGAGTCTGTAAGGGGCTTCGCTCACATCCTCGATAAATAGGATGGAATCCTTAAGGTCAGCTGCCCAAGGTGTGCCGACCAAATGAGCCAGCAGGGTCAGATTCCCTCCCACAAGTCGGCCCTTGGCTTTTCCTGGGGCCAATGACTTCAATTCGTACTTTTCACTAGGCAGGGGCGATGGCTGAAGAATTTCTCCCATCGGCTCGGCTTTCGTCGCTGCTCGAACCATCGATTCCATCGAATAAGCGTCGTCACTGGTCAAGGCGTTGGGGCCATGAAAAGTGACGAAGCCACACTTCCGGCCGAGCCCGACGAGGAGGGCAGTGATGTCGCTGAATCCCATGAGAACCTTGGGATTTCGGCGGATCATCTTTTCATCGAGAAGGGACAGAATTCTCATGCTGCCATAGCCTCCTCGAATGCAGATAATCCCGTCAATGTTTGGGTCCCTGAAGGCGGCGTTCAGGTCATCGGCACGTTCCTGGTCAGTGCCAGCCAGGTAACCCATTTTCTTCTTGGCATTCGGCATGAGGATCGGCTGCCAGCCTTGGGCGGCGACGAAGGCCTCGGCTTTGGCGATGTCCTCGGGGCTGCTTCCTTCGCTGGCTGGAGCGACTAGAGCGATTCTGGCTCCACGTTTCAGGGCCTGAGGGCGCCTCAGGCTTTTATGTGCCGCTGAATGGCCGGTGGCGGGCATGGCGGCTCCGGCTGCCAGGACGGCGGCTCCTGCGAGCAGCTCACGACGGGTCATGAGGGAATGATACTAGCCTGCAAGGCTAGTATCTGGATTTTCTTCTCCGGCGCTAGATGGATTGCACGCTTCAGACCACCCCCTAAATCCCCTCCGCTGCCGGGAGGGGGATTTGTTTCGTTTTAGGTAGTTTTCGACCCTTCGCCAAAACTGGGCCAGATGATTTTGTGAGAGTTGAGAGTTGATGAATTCTGTGCCACTGGCAGCGCCAGTGAGAATATGAACCACCTGAAAAGCCTTCTGGCTTGGCAGGGACTGCTCGTCGGACCGTCCTTAACCTGCCCTTTGAAATCCTTCAAAAGAGGAGCACTGGCGCTGCCAGTGGCACACCATTGGAACTTTCTATGAAAATCTGGGGCTGGCCTGGAAGCCAGCCCCGGCGACCTTATGCCTTGATCATTGCTGGCACTTGGGAGGACTGAGAAGCTTCGTCCCTACCGACGACTTTCCAGCATCAGCTCAAGAAGCTGCTGAGCAGCCTCTGGCAGGGAAGTCCCTGGCCCAAAGATCGCGGCAGCTCCTGATTTGTAGAGGTGATCGTAATCCTGTGCAGGAATGACCCCACCCACGATGACCACGATGTCTTCACGGCCGAGCTTCTTAAGCTCATCGATGACTTCCGGAACCAAGGTGTTGTGCCCGGCTGCCAAAGAAGAAACTCCCAAAACATGAACGTCGTTCTCGACCGCCTGCCTTGCCACCTCGGCTGGGGTTTGAAAGAGAGGGCCTACGTCAACATCGAAGCCAAGGTCGGCATAAGCGGTTGAAGCTGCCTTCTGGCCTCTATCGTGTCCGTCTTGTCCCATCTTGGCGACCAAGATTCGCGGCCGTCTGCCTTCAAGAGCGGCGAATTCGTCCGTCAAGGCGCGAGCCTTTTTAATCTCTTCGGTCTCTCCGACTTCTCCCACGTAGACTCCTCGGCTGGCGGTGGCGACCGCTTCGTAGCGTCCGTAGACCTCTTCCAGCGCGTCGCTAATCTCGCCCAAGGTTGCTCTTAATCGGGCTGCTTCGACGCTGAGTTCAAGCAAGTTGCCTTCTCCGGTCTTGGCTGCATGAGTTAAGGCATCCAGGGCCGCCTTCACCGCAGTCGTATCTCGTTTGGCCCTAAGGTCGGCCAACTGTTGAACCTGCTTAATGCGGACGGCTGTGTTATCGATGCTCAACACGTCCATCGGAGCTTCTTCTTTAAGCCGATGGTGGTTGATTCCGACGATCACATCCTTGCCCGAGTCGATTCGAGCCTGCTTGCGGGCGGCGGCTTCTTCGATTCGTGACTTGGGAACACCGGTCTCGATAGCTTTCGCCATACCGCCAAGACTCTCGACTTCCTGAATCAGCTCCCAAGCTCGGTGAGCGATTTGATGAGTCAAGGTCTCGACGTAGTAGCTGCCGGCATAGGGGTCAACAATCTTGGTGATCCCTGTTTCTTCCTGCAGAACAAGCTGGGTGTTGCGGGCGATGCGGGCGGAGAACTCTGTTGGCAGGGCAATCGCTTCGTCCAGAGCGTTGGTATGAAGGCTCTGAGTGTGGCCAAGGGCTGCCGTCAAAGCTTCGATGCAGGTCCGCGCGACGTTGTTGTAGGGGTCCTGCTCGGTAAGGCTCCATCCGCTGGTTTGGCTATGAGTCCGTAAAGCCAGCGACTTGGGATTTTTAGGATTGAACTGACTGACCAGCTTTGCCCACAGCATGCGGGCGGCCCTCATCTTGGCCACCTCCATAAAGTGGTTCATCCCGATATCCCAGAAGAAGGAGATGCGAGGAGCGAATTCGTCCACGCTCATTCCGGTGGAGATGCCCGTTCTCAGGTACTCAAGGCCATCGGCCAGAGTGTAGGCCAGTTCAATATCGCTCGTCGCCCCGGCTTCCTGCATATGGTAGCCAGAGATAGAAATGCAGTTGAACTTGGGCATCTTTTCGCTGGAATAGCGGAAGATGTCGGCGATGATCTTCATCGAGGGCAGGGGCGGATAAATGTAAGTGTTCCGCACCATAAACTCTTTAAGAATGTCGTTCTGAATCGTGCCGCTCAGCTTCTCTGGGGCGACTCCCTGCTCCTCAGCCGCGACGATGTAGAAGGCCATGATGGGCAGAACCGCCCCGTTCATGGTCATAGAAACCGACATCTGGTCGAGAGGGATCTGGTTGAAAAGAACCTTCATATCCTCGACGGAATCGATGGCGACTCCTGCCTTGCCGACGTCTCCCACGACTCTCGGATGGTCCGAGTCGTAGCCGCGATGGGTGGGGAGGTCGAAGGCGACGCTCAGACCTTTCTGGCCAGCGGCGAGGTTTGCGCGGTAGAAAGCGTTCGATTCTTCTGCTGTCGAAAACCCTGCGTACTGCCTGATCGTCCATGGCTGCATGGCATACATGGTCGAATAGGGGCCGCGAAGATAGGGGGGCAGACCGGCGGCGAAATCCAGATGCTCCATCTCCTCCAGGTCCGACTCTGAGAATCGAGTCTTGACCGAGATCTTTTCAGGAGTCTCCCAAGGGGTGCCAGTGGGCTCGACCCTCTCTCCTTTCAGTTTTAGTTCTCCAAAGGTTGGCTTCAAAGTGTGCCTCTCAATTCGTTTCGTTTTTTCTTGCCTTAGTGGGGCAGGTGTGGAATGCCGAAGCTCTCATGCCATTGGCTAAGAACCTCAACCAGGTTCTGGCGAATGTGGACGAAGTCTTTGACTCCCATGCTCTTCAGGGCCTCGGCGTTCTCGGGCAATCCGGCGACAACGACGGGAGCCTGGGGGCTGCCTGCCATAAAGGCGGCGGCGCCATCGGCGTATTCGGCATCGCTGGAGCAGAGAACAAAAAGGTCAGCCTGAAGGTGGGCGGCTTCGGTTAAGCTCTCCGCGACTGTCTCTCTGACCTGGTAGCCTCCGCACCCGAAGAATCCGGTGCAGAAGGTGGCTCGCGCCTTCCTCATGGTCCAATCTCCGAAGAGGATCAGCAGAACTTTGGGGACCTTTCCCCCCTGGGCGGCATGGTTCTCAGTTCTCAGGCGAAGGTTCTCAAAGGGCCAAGAGGGGCGGAAGGGGTTAAGAGGGGAATCCCCGATTGACTCTTGGCTTAAAAAGCTGCCTGCACCTTCGGTCTGAACCTTGGCCACAACACCTTCAAAGCTGCCGCCAGGGCAGTAGGAAGGATGAGCTTTTTTGCCTGCGGGACGATTGACGATCTCAACAAGCTTCTTTTCCTTCAGGTTCGGGTAGCTGCTCGTTCCGACAATCGAAATGCGGCGAGAGTTGGCGGCTTTCGCCTTGACGTCCTGAACTCTGTACAGCTCGCTCTGGATGAATCCCTTCTGCCAGGCGGCAACGAAGCCTCCTTCGCTCTCGACCTTGTTAAAGAGCTTCCAGGCAGCTTCGGCGGTGGAAGCTGTTAGGCTCTCGACTGCGTAGCTTCCCCCAAGAGGGTCAGAAACCTTGCCCAGATAAGCCTCTTCCTTCAAAAGGATTTCTGTGTTTCTGGCCAGCCTTCCGCTGAACTCATCCGGACTGTGGTAGCCCTGGTCGTAGGCGGCGACAGTGAGTGAATCGCATCCGCCCAGAATTCCAGCCATCGATTCCACAGTTGCTCTCAGCAGGTTGTTGTGAGAATCGTAAAGAGTCTTGGTCGCTGGAGTCGTGACGACGTGAATCTTGGGACGAGCCGAGATTCCGAAGGCATCGAGCATGTTGGCCAGCAGGATGCGGGTGGCTCTTAGCTTGGCGATTTCTAGGAAGTAAGTCGTCCCAACTGCCAGCCGATACTCAGACCGAGCAACGATGATGTTCAGGCTCTCTTCTACTGAAGTTGAACCTGGGACGGTCAAAGTGCCATCGGTCAAAGCTTCTTTAATTCCGGCCAAAAGGTCGGCAAAAAGGTTGAGGCTGAAAGCCAGTTCTTGAGCATTGGAAGCTCCGGCCTTTTCCAGCAGAGAGCCTCTGATGGCCAGGGTTCCAAACTTGGGGAGTCTGTTTAAAATGACTTGAAGGGTGGGGAAGAGCTCGGTCTTCCAATCGCCCATTGGTAGGGTTGTCCAGCCTGCGGCAGAGTCAAGAATAGGGTCGAGGTCGAGGCTTCCTTGAAGTTCGCCAAGGTCGAGTCCTCGTCTTTCGGCTTCACCGATCAGAAGAGAGAGAATCTGAGGGGCCATGGGGCCGCAGATCCAATGGATCGGCAGAGCTTCAATGTAGATGCCATCCAAAAGCTCCTGCATCTCGGCCGGAGTCGAAATGAAGCATCCGCCCGGATAGGTCAGCCAGGAAATTTCTTCCGCACCTTGTTCTAGGCATTGCAGAGCATGCTCATTTGCTTCTGAAATTTGGTGCTGCCGTACTTCCTCTCGAAGGACAAAACTGCGTCCGCTCGCCTCAAAACCTCTGGCCAAACTATCCGAGACGCCAGAAGGCAAATCTTCTCGCCGATAAATCGGTTTGACCTTGATCCCGTCTTCGGTGGTGTTGACGAGCCGCTTGTCAAAGTCCTGACCCTTCAGGTCTTTGGCGACCACTTCCATCCACTGTTCAGTGGAGATCGGAGGAAATTCGGCAAAGAGCTTCTCGCTCATTCGTGGCCCTCGCCTTCCTGCACCATTTCGTAGAGGACTCCGAGAGAGCCCTTGGCGTGAGTTTTTGGGTGAAGGAAGAAGACCGTTGTGCCTCGTGAGCCTGGCCGGGGGGCGGCATCAATGATGTTGAAGCCAGATTCCTTCATGGAATCGAAGGCTGCCTGAGCGTCAGGAACCCTAAAGGCGACGTGAGCCAATCCACCGCGTCCACCCTGCTTTTCAATCTGCTTGGCCACGGGGCTCTCGTCGGTCAAGGGTTCCAGCAGCTGAATCATGCTTCCGCTGCTGCCGATGCTGAGCAGAATTTCCCGCACCTGGTCTGTGCCGTAAACGGATTCTTCGTGAATCACCTCGAACCCAAGTTCCTGGTAGACAGCCACCTGGGCGTCCATCTGTCCCTTAGGGACCGCGATAGCCACATGGTCAATCATCTGCACTTCTGGCTTGCTCATTTCTTTCCTCAAACTTTCTCTGGGGCCAATCGAATCTGGGTTTATTCAAATTCGATCAAAAGCTGGCCCTGCTTTACACCGTCGCCTTGGGCGACCTCAACAGCTTTGATCTTTCCGGCTTCGGGGCTGGTGATAGAGGTGAACATCTTCATCGCCTCAAGAATCACCAGTTCCTGATCAGCTTCAACTTCGTCACCGACCGCGACCTTAACCTGGCTGACTACACCGCTGAGGGGGCTGCGGCAAGCCTTGGATTCATCTTCCAAAGTTCTTCCGGCAGCTCCGCCAAGAGGGGCCGCTGCTCTTGGTGCGGCAGCGGTTGCGCCCCCGCCAGATCTTGGTCCCGAGAGGTACATGGCCCTTGGCGCTTCTTCAGCGACTTCGACCTCAACTTCGTAGACCTTTCCTTCAATCGTGATATTCAGTTTCACGTCGTTTTCTCCTCTTTTAGACTTTTACAGGGGGATCAGGCCGTGTTTCTTCTGAGGCCTCAGGTCGCGCTTGGTCGAGAGCACTTCAAGAGCTCTTGCCAGGCAGATGCGGGTCATGGAAGGTTCGATGACATCATCGACCATTCTTCTTCCGGCCGCAACGTAGGGGCTGGAGAAGGTGTTTCGGTATTCGTCGATCAGCTTCGCTCGAGTGGCAGCCTTATCTTCGGCCTGGTCGATTTCGCGCTTGAACACGATCTCGGCAGCTCCTTCGGCTCCCATCACGGCGATCTCGGCGCTGGGCCAGGCCAGCACTCGGTCTGCGTGGAGGTCTTTGGCGCACATGGCGACATAGGCTCCACCGTAAGCTTTTCTCAAGATGACCGTCAGCTTAGGCACTGTCGCGGCAGAGTAAGCAAAGAGCAGCTTGGCTCCGTGCCTGATGATTCCGCCGTACTCCTGGTCCACGCCCGGCATGAAGCCTGGGGTGTCCACCAGAGTGACAATCGGGATGTTGAAGGCGTTGCAGAACCGAACAAAGCGGCTGGCCTTATCGGATGAGTTGATATCTAGAACGCCGGCCATTGCCTTGGGCTGGTTGGCGACGATTCCAATCGGGCGGCCAGTGATGCGTGCGAATCCAACGACGATGTTCTCAGCGTAGGTTTCTTGCACCTCAAGAAAGTCGCCATAGTCGACGATATCGGCGATGATGTCCCTGACGTCGTAGGGAGTTTTTGGGTCATCGGGGATTGCCGTGTTCAGGGCTTCGACGGGCTCAAGGTTGTAGCTGCCTTCTGCAATGGGAGGATCTTCGAGGTTGTTGGAAGGCAGGAAGCTGAGGAGCTTGCGGCAGGTGAGAATAGCTTCCTCGTCGTTTTCTGCGACAAAGTGGACGACTCCCGAATAGTGCATCTGAGCTTCGGCACCGCCGAGTTCTTCAGCGCTGACGACCTCACCTGTCACCTGCTTGATAACAGACGGCCCCGTGATGAACATCTGAGCCTGGCGGGTCTGAATGATGAAGTCGGTAAGGGCAGGGGAGTAAGCGGCTCCGCCTGCGCAGGGCCCACAGATAAGAGAGATCTGGGGGACCACGCCGGAGAGCATGGTGTTTTGGTAGAAGACCTTTCCGTAGCCAGAGAGGGAATCGATCCCTTCCTGAACCCTGGCTCCGCCCGAGTCGTTCATGAAAACGAAGGGGGTGCCTGTTCGAAGAGCGCCTTCCATCGCTTCGACAATCTTCAGGGAGTGAACTTCACCCGCTGATCCGCCAAAGACGGTGAAGTCTTGGCTGGCTAGGTGGACGTGCCGCCCGTCGATTGTGCCGTGGCCAGTGACCACGCCATCTGCCGGGGCTGGCTTGCCAGCCATGCCAAAAAGAGTCGATCGGTGCTCGGCGTATAGGCCGCTTTCGTTAAAGCTGCTTCGGTCTAGCAGAGAATCGACCCTCTCTCGGGCAGAAAGCTTGCCGCCAGCGTGCTGCTTTTCGATCCTTTCCTTGCCTCCGCCGAGCATCAGCTTCTCACGGCGCTCGTGCAGTTCAGCGATTTTTTGGGCGTTGCTGGGGATGGATTTGGACTCAGCCATGGTGCTCCGAATTGTTGGCAGGGGCCTGTGATGGGTTTATCCCACAAGGAGCAGAAGTGAGGACTTCATTTCGAACACATGCATCACACCAGATCTTCTTGTTTAAAGAAAACGGTCCTCTTGGGGGACTTTGGCGTCTTGCTGCCACGTTTTTAGTTTGCGCTAATTAAAACTTAACCTTTCTGTCATGTTTTTTTGACTAGGTCTCTACTCATTTTCAGCCTCAACGTGGCCAGATTAGGGTCGGAAAAGGTCCCTGGCAGAAGGGGTTGGATGAATGGCCTTTCTTAAGTTCTAGTATTCATTATAGTAAAAGTCTTGGAACATTACAAAAAAGTGATGTTTGGGTCAGCTGTTAAAAAATAAAGCGTCTCCTGACTATGTGAGTCAAGAGGCGCTTTATCAATTTGAGGCTAAGTTAGTCGCGAGGCTTGTCGTGAGCCATTTCACGCTCAAGTCGGTCGATTCTGTGCTGAGCGGCCTTCTCGGTAAGAGGTCTCAGGTACTGAATCGAATCAGTAGGAACCCAGTAGATGTGATCCTGCCTGTGCTCGCCATCGATAGCATCGTAAACAAGCTCAAGGCAGACCATGCCAGGAGCGTTGCCGCGGACGAGATAGACACATTTGTCGCACTGTCGTTTTGCCAGGCGGCTGGTTGAACACCAGTAGGCTTCAACATAGGAGCCGACCAATTCGAGTGGAGTGCGATTTCTTTCGGAAAGAGGAACTTGGAGTGACATATTGACTTCTCTGTCTGTTAAAACTTTTCGGGAATTTTGTTACCAACCTTTAACCTTTGGCAGCTGGTGAGAACCACTGATCGAGGCTCTGCCTTGCGTTCTCCAAGAATCACTTCGGTCAGCAGCTTTTCTCACATAGCGAATTGTGGCCCGCTTGCCCAGATAAACTGCCACAGCGGCTGCGATGCAGTGAAGATGTTCTTCGGGAATACCTTCCTGCCCATTTCGTTTGGCCAGTTGAGCAATGACCTCTTTCAGGCTGGCAATTTCTGCTTTAAGGGAGTCGAACTCCTCTCTGCTGACTGGTTCGCTGCTCATGCGGGGGCCACCGTAACCTTGGTCGTTTTGCCATTGACCGTGACTTCGTAGTCGATGGGGGCGGCCAGGTAGCCAGGATGACTTGCGTCAACTGGACCTGTCACCACATTGGGATCCTTGCCCAAGTTGAGGGGGCCCTTGCTTCTTTCTGCAAAGAACTTAGGCGCAACACCTGGGAACATGGCGTAAGTGAGGACATCTTCGTCTGAACCATTGAATCCTTCAAGGGCGCCCGCTTTTTCCTGCAGGGTTTCCCATTCGGGGTTCAAAAGGTCGGCGGGTCGGCAGGTGATGACTTCCTTTTTCGAGAACTCCTTAGCCTTTTCAACGACGTCGGGGTTCTTTTCGGCGTCTGTCTTGCCGTAGTAGCCAAGCATAAGGTCTTGGAACTCACCCGTCATGGTTTTGTACTTGCCCATCATGACGTTGAAGACGGCCTGAGTGCCGACGATCTGGCTTGAAGGAGTGACGAGTGGGGGGAATCCGGCATCGGCCCTGACTCGCGGGACCTCTTCCAAAACTTCCTTCATCTTGTCGCCTTGGCCCTGCTGCTTCAGCTGGCCTTCCATGTTGCTGAGCATGCCGCCAGGAATCTGGCTTTTGAAAATCTCAGTCTCGACTCCAGTGAAGTCGGTCAGGAATTCAGCGTAGCGCGGGCGAATCTTGGCAAAGTGAGCCTTGGCTTGGTAGACCTTGTCGATATCGACTCTAGTCGTAAAGCCAGTGCCTTCCAGCATTTCAATTAAGGCTTCGGTGGGGTTGTGCCCTGGTCCGAGAGCCATAGAACTGACCGAAGTGTCAACGATGTCGGCTCCGGCTTCGATGGCCTTCATGAGGCTGACGAGGGTGACGCCCGTTGTTGCGTGGACGTGAACGTGAACCAGGACATCCTGACCGCAGGCTTCCTTGATCCCCTTCACCAGATCGTAAGCTGGCTGAGGCTTCAGCAGCGCCGCCATGTCTTTGATGCAGATTGAGTCGACTCCGGTTTCCACCAGAGCCTTGGCCATATCGACAAACTTTTCAATCGTGTGAACGGGGCTGACTGTGTAGCAGATCGTTCCTTGGGCGTGCTTGCCAGTCTTCTTGACTGCCTTGATCGCGGTTTCGAGGTTGCGGGGATCGTTGAGGGCATCAAAGACCCTAAAGACATCCATCCCGTTCAAGGCAGCTTTTTCGACGAATCGGCTGACGACGGAATCTTCGTAGTGGCGATAGCCCAGCAGGTTCTGCCCACGGAGGAGCATTTGGGTTCTGGTGTTGGGCAGAAGCTTCTTAAAAGTCCTCAGTCTTTCCCAGGGGTCCTCGTTCAAAAAGCGAATGCAGGAGTCGAATGTGGCTCCGCCCCAGCATTCTAAGGACCAGTAACCGGCTGCGTCTAACACTTCGCAGGCGGGGACCATATCCTCCATTGCCATGCGGGTCGCCATCAGACTCTGATGAGCGTCTCGCAGGATGACGTCGGTGATTTCTACCATCCGTGCCATGAGATTGACTTCATCTTACATGGCTGGGGAAGGCAAAGGCATGGAACTAGGATGACAAAAACTTCAAGATTGATAGACAGGACCTTAGCCAGAACGTGACATGCTAGAGTGGCTTGCTTGGATAGGAAGAATACACAATTCGTGTATCGATTAGTATAGAAATATCTTCATTGACTCTAAGCATGGCTGCCGTAGAAAAAAGAGAAACTTAATGGACTTCGATTCTTTAGTTAGAAGGCACAAAGATGTGGTCTACCGACAGATGATGAGGGTCTGCGGCAACCGAGAAGATGCAGAAGATGCTCTCTCAACCGCCCTCATGAAAGCCTACGGCGCTTTGGAGAGTCTGGACAAAGAGGAATCTTTCCGGCCCTGGCTCATTCAGATCGGCCGCAGGGTCTGTGGCCGCATGAAGCATAAAGAACAACTTCGGCCAGTTTTTGAGTTGGAGGGACTGGAAGCGGCCGGTCTTCAGCTCAGCAGTCCTGACCCAACCCCAGAAGAACAGGCTTTGGAAGAGGAAATGCGGGCATGCCTGCTTTCATCACTAGAGGAGCTTCCGCCTCTTTATCGCGAAGCTTATGAACTCGTCGACATTCAGGATTCAGACCTGGAGACTGTGGCAGGGAGGCTCGGAATCACTTTGGCCGCATTGAAGAGCAGGCTTCACAGAGCAAGGAACCTTCTGCGAGACAAGGTTGAACACAAGCTGAGGGATTCGGGAGCCATCTAGGCTCCCCACGTCTCATCTTGATTGATAAAGGGTCAGCCTCCCATTCCGAAGCTGATCATCCAATCCAAGCCGAACTTGTCAGTCACTGAGCCGAACAGGGGACTGAAAAAGGTGGGGCCCCATGGCATGCCAATCGTTCCTTCGGTGGCCAAAGCTTTAAAGACTCTTTCGGCTTCTGCTTGGTCGTCATAGTTCACAGAGATGCTGAAGCCGCCGAAAGTGGATTCTCCCGAAACCCCGTCTGAAGCATAGATAGCGACGCTTCCGATCTTGAGCTCAGCGTGCATCACTTTGTTCTCGAACCCAGGAGCAAGCACTCCCTCAGGAATCGGGTCAGGGGATTCATTGAAGAGCATTTTCGCTCCAATCTCAGCTCCTAAGTTAGCGGCATAGTAGTCAAGGGCTTCTTCGCAGTTTCCGCCAAAGAAGAGATAGGTATTCACAACGGGGTTTCCTTTCATGGTCTTTACTCGTGTTGAGGCTGTTTTGGTAAATCTGGATGTCCAAACAAGAACTTGATGTAGCGGTGGAGGCGCCGAACCGCCGCCAAGGCAGGCTCAGCTGAGCTCTCAGCTTTGCTCAAGACGAATCCACCTTGAAGCACTGCCTGACTGAAAAGAGCCAGCTCTAGAGGATCGACGGGCTCGATAGGGGGGTGAGCCTTAATCGCTTCTTCAATCATGGGTACGAGGGTCGAGGCGTGTCCCCATATTCCCGCCTGGCATGATTCTCTGATTGTTGGGTGGCTGGAATGAACCTCTTGAACGAGAGTTCCTAAGAGACAGGTGAACTGCCACAGCTCTCCCTGAATAATCTCTTCGCGAAAGCTGATATAGCCTAAAAGCCTCTCAAGTGGATCTTTGATTTGGTTGTAGGGCGCAGTGGCAAAAAGTTCATCAGCATGTTTTGAAAAGAACTCGGCCGCTTGGCAGGCCATGTCTTCTTTGGTCTTGAAGTGGTGAAAAAAGGCTCCTTTCGTGATTCCAGCAGCGTGGCAGATGTCGTCCACGTTCGTGGCAGCATAGCCCTTCGCTCGAATCGTGTTCATGGCTGCCAGCAGGATGCTGGCCTTGGTTTTCTCTGCAGATTCCTTCTTCGTTGCCATCCGTACCAGTTGGTATGTATCTTAGTTGATCCTGGGCAAAGATGTCAAGCAGGGTTCTTTCATGAAAGGCAACAAAAGAGTTGCGCGTTGTTGGCCATTTGTGTTATCGTGCAATCGTTTGGTTGCATAACATGAAAACCACCACCGATAAGATTGAAAGAGAAGTTGTCATCAAAGCTCCCATTACTAAGGTGTGGAAGGCAATTACAGATCCCACGCAGTTCTGCTCCTGGTTTTCTGAGGGTGTTGAAGGCGACTTTGAAGTAGGAAGTCAGCCGGTGCTGGATGAAGGCAAATACGGCAAGGTGAGAATCGCAATTGTCGGAAGAGAAGAGCCCCACTACTTTGCTTGGCGATGGGTTTCGGGAATGGAATTTGTGCCCCAAGGGTTTCTTGGAAATCCCTTGGAGATGCCCCACACTCTAGTGGAGTTTCGCTTGAGCGAAGAGGGCGAATCGACCCGCGTGACCTTGATCGAGACCGGATTCGCCAACCTTCCCGAAAAGTACGCGGCCGAAAACCTGAACGACAATACCGGTGGATGGGACTACATGCTGGCTCGATTGACCGAATGGACAGAGACTGGCAGGGTCACTCAAACGGAGGATTCTGAGTGACGGCTGAAGTCGAAGTCTTTAAGGCCCTGGGAGACGAAACGAGGCTGGCGATTGTTCGCCAGCTTCTTGAAATGGAATCTGCCCCAATTTCGAGCCTGGCCCAGAACCTGCCCATCACAAGGCAGGGGGTGCGAAAGCACCTGGAGGTTCTTGAACAGGCGGGGGTAATTGCCTTGATGCCCAAGGGCAGGGAAGTGCACGCTTCGCTTCAGCAGCAGCCCCTGCAGGTGGCGAGGCTGTGTCTTGAGCAGATTGAACGTCGCTGGGATGACCGCTTGGCAGCCCTGAAAAAGTTTGTAGAAGAATAACAGCCTTCCTTCGGGTAGCTTTGTGCTCACAGATGCAGGCAAAAAAGCTTCCTTCAACCGAGATCCTTGTTGCCGGCCATCTGTGCCTCGATCTCATTCCTCAGTTCAAGGGTCCAAGCGAGATTGAACCGGGCTGTTTGATCGAGGTGGGTCCTGCGCAGTTCTCGACGGGTGGCACGGTCTCAAATGTTGGTCGGTCGCTGCATCGGCTTGGGGTTCTGACTCGGCTGATTGGAAAGGTCGGAGATGATCCCTTCGGGCAGATTGTCCGCCGTCTTCTGAAAGAAGATGGTGAGCATCTGGCCGATGACTTAGTGGTTTCTCCGGGCGGAGCAACCTCCTATTCCGTCGTCATCAGTCCGCCGCATAAAGATCGCACTTTTCTGCATATGCCGGGCGAAAACGACACTTTTGGTCCAGAAGATTTGAAGCCGGAGGCCCTGGCTGGGGCAAAGATTTTGCATTTTGGCTACCCGCCTTTGATGGCCCGCATGTACGCGGGTGAAGGGGAGGAACTGGAGGCTCTGCTGTCAAAAGCCAAGTCCGCGGGGCTTGCCGTCACCCTCGATATGAGCCTGCCCGATCCCGACTCGCCATCGGGAAGAGCAGCCTGGAAGGCCATTTTGAAAAGGGTTCTTCCTTGTGTTGATTGGTTTATGCCGAGTCAGGACGAGTTGGCCTTCATGCTGGGACGACCACCAGTCGAAGTGGAGGAGATGATAAAGGAATGCCTTGGCTATGGGGCCAAAACTGTGGTGGTCAAGAAAGGCAGTCAGGGTTTGGTGGCCGCAAGCCACGCCGGAGAGTCAGCGGGGCAGAACTGCTTTCCGGTGAAGGTCAAGGGAACCACGGGAGCGGGAGATGCCACCATTGCAGGAATGCTCTACGGGATTCTTCAAGGCTGGCCTTTAGAGAAATGCCTTGAATCTGGCTGTGCGGTGGGGGCATTTAGTGTTGAAGCGGCTGATTCTGTCAGTGGAGTCAAGCCATGGTCTCAAGTTGAGGCTCGGTTGGCCGGAGAGTGGAAGAGAGCATGAAAAGAAGCGAGATCAATGGTCTGGTGCAATCGGCAGGCAAGTGCTTTGCTGATCACGGATGGGCTCTGCCCCCTAAGCCGAAGTGGGATGTGACCGACTTTGGCCTTGGCGATTGGCGCAAGTTTGGCCTGGTGCTGATCAACCTCGCCGAGGAGCCCGAGTACTGCGAAAAGCTGATGTACGCCAAGGCAGGAATGGTCACCCCCGCCCACACGCACATTGTGAAGAAAGAAGACATCATCTGCCGCTGGGGGACATTGCGGGTCCAGCTTTGGCAGGGCGAGCCGGATATCTGCGAAGAAGCTGTGACTGTCCAGGTCAACGGCGAAATGCAGAGCTACGGTTCCGGAGCTGCCTTCGACCTTCAGGCAGGGGAGAGGGTCACTCTGGTGCCTGGTGTTTATCACTCATTTTGGGCGGTCAGCGAGGAGTGCATTATCGGCGAGGTCTCGACGGCAAACGACGACCTGACCGACAACATCTTCCACGATCCCGGGATCGGACGGTTTTCGACGATTGACGAGGACGAGGCTCCTATCGTGAAGCTCGTGAGTGACAAGTGATCTCACCAGGAAGCAGTCTAGTCGAGGCCAAGAATACTGGCTGAATCGGTGGCGGAATGGAGAATTCTGATGAGCTCGATCCCGTTAGGAACCAGCTTGTAAAAGACTCTGTATCCGTGTGCCTGCTTCCTCGCCCGCCTCTTTACAATATGGAGCCTGACTCCTTCAGGCCGCTCCACTACCGCGCCGATCATTGGTGATTCAGCAAGGATTTGAAGCTTATCCTCTAGAAACGATATGAAGGAGGAAGCATGATCGTCGCCGTAGGTCAGCAAGTTGTACGCGTAGATTGAGACTAAGTCGCTGCGGCTTTGCTGTGTATGAAGGACTAAGCACTTTCCTTCTTTGCCAAGTCCTTCTTCCATTTCTGGCCCAATCTCACAGCTTCCTCTCGAACCTCGTCTTGGGTCCAGCGTCTAGGGTTAGCCTCAGCCAGGTCCAACCCTTTCTGTACTGCCGCCTCGGTCACTGGGTCGAGAACGATTTTCTCTTCAGAAGAAAATGAACTCATAGTCCCATTTTAACCCAAAACCTCGTCCTCTCGAGCCGAAGACAAACCAGCCCGCCGCTCGCGGTCCAAGGGGAGATCCTTGACGTTCGCCCAAATCTCTTGCACCGAAACCTCCAGGGGAGTAAAGGTCAGGCCAGCCGCGCGAGCCTTGGAAATGTCGGCGATGAGGCGGTTTTCTTCCTGGCCAGAGGCAGGAATCCAAAGAGCGAGATCGGTCCAGGCGGCGACTCCCTTAGCTTCCAATTCAGCATCTGAGAAGGTGGTGAACTCGCAGGAGGGATTCACCGTCGATCGAACACCCTCCAGAATGGACAGCATGGGGGTGATCTCGCCTGTTGCGTTGTAGGCTCCGGTCAAGCCCGTTTTCAGGCCGTGCAGAGTAAACCTTGCTGTGTCGCGGGCATCGATCACCTGCCAATCCTGATCAGCTGATTCAGGCATCACGATTTGAGATCGGCGACCGATCCTTTCCACCCAGTCGCTAAACCGCTCGGTGTGGTCGTTCGGGCCAATCTGAAGGCCAGCGCGAATGTGCAGAACCTCTCCGTCAAGAACCTCATTCAGGGCGTCTTCGCACTGGACCTTGAGGGCTCCGTAGTTCTCTCCTGTGATCTTGCTCACGTCGGCTCCTTCGGGCAGCGACATCAAAGCTCCGCTTTCTTCAATAAAATGGCTGCTTGATGGGGCGTAAACACTGATGGTCGAGATAAATGCGTAGCGGCCAACTCGACCTTTCAAGAATTCGGCAGTCTTTCTAACCGGCTCAGGAAAGTAGCCGATGCAGTCGACCACGGCATCCCATCGGCCCTCAGCCAGAGGGGAAAGGTCAGCATCTCTGTCTCCCAAAATGTGGGTGACCCTTGGGTCGTTTTCCAGCAGGTCAGCGCCGGTCTGGCCCCGGTGAAAAGCGGTCACGTCCCAGCCTGCAGCCAAGGCTTCTTCGAGCAGGGCTCGGCCGACGAATCGAGTGCCACCAATAAGGAGAAGGGAAGGGTTTGCCATGACTGCACCAAAGAGTAACTCAAGATGACACGAACCAGGCTGCCTTGGTGTTCCCGAGAAGTCAGAAGCCCGCAGGACCCTGGGCACAAATGCAGTCTCCTTAGCTTAGCGACACAATAGGCTGCAGATGGCCACCCCGAAAAGAGATGCGGTCCGCATGGCCTTCTACTTTTTTCTGGTCACAGGCTGCTTCGGCTTTCTTCAGCCCTTTCTGCCTCTCTATATGCAGGCGGCTGGACTCGATAAGCTGCAGATCGGGATTGTCACTGGCTTAGGGGCCGGACTCGCCCTTTTGGTTCAGCCTCTTTTGGGAAAGCTGACCGACAAGCTTGATGCAAGGAAAGGCATCATCCTCGGCTCTGCCCTTGTAGCCTGGGTCGCTTATTCGGCCTTCCCTTACGCAGACTCCTTCCCGGTTTTTCTGCTCCTGACTGCCTTGGGGGCTAACGGAGTCATGCACCTCAACTCTTCGGGAGGGGTGCTCATTGCTCGACTAGCTCAATCCGGAGCAGGAGGCGCCCACTACGCCAACATTCGGCTTTGGGGCTCGGTCGGCTATATCGTCACCTCGCTCGCATCTGGGTGGATCGTACTGCAGGGCGGTGCAGCTGGTCTTGAAAGGCAGAGCCTGGACCGAGTTCTTCAAGGAGGAGCCCTCCTCTTTTTGGCTGTCGCCTGCCTGGCGCTCTTTCTGCCAGACCGGCGGCATGTTGAAGAAGCCGTCGAGGGAGAAACAGGAAAGGCACCCTTGCCTCTCAACCTAAAATGGTTTTTAGGAGCCTACTTTCTTTACACCATCGCCCTTTATGGAGCGACAGGATTCCTCAGTCTTTTCTTGAAGGATCTCGGTGCCCAGGGTTTGGTAATCACGGGCACCTTTGCGGCGGGCGTTTTGGTGGAAGTCTTCGTCATGAGATGGGCCGGAAGGTTCTCTGACCAATTCGGCCGACGCCCCACCCTGGCCCTTACTTTTCTGCTTCTGCCCTTCAGGCTTCTGCTCTATATGCCAGCTACAGGCGCGCTGTGGATCCTGGGGGTCCAATCGCTGCACGGTTTGAACTTTGGAATCATGGGAGCGGTAGCAATCGTCTTTGCCAACGATCTGGCAACAGATCGAACAAGAGGCCACGCTCAGTCCAGGCTCTTTGCTGCTGCAGGCTTGGCCAACTGTTTGGGACCCTTTTTGTTTGGCTGGGTGGCAGAAACTTTTGGCTTGAGGGGAATGTTTGGGGTCGCGGCGATAGTGGCGGCGGCGGCTGCCTTGGTCTTCCTCTTCAAGGTGGAAGAATCTCATCCGGGTTCAGAATCACTGGCCGATCGAGCCCCAGTCTGGATGAAGCCCATGGTCCGGTGGCTCGATGCACCGGGCGGACGATCAAACGTAGAAAATCGAAATGACAAGTGATGCCATGAATGACTTGAGAAGTTCTTTGCTGAGAAGGTGGGAGTACGAGGAATGGTGCAACGACCTTTGGGCACAAGCTTTGCCCAATTTCCAGAATGAAGAAAGGGCGAAGAAAATTTTCGTTCACATTTACGGCTGCTATTCGGGCTGGGCGCCCATGCTCTCAGATTGGCAGAAAGAGGAATTGGACCTTGACCGAGATGTGCCGCGCCTCAACGAACTTTGGCGAAGGATCATCCAAGAAGCGGATCTCAATGCGGTCCTGGAAATAAGCAGTGATCGGAAGTTATCGGCCCTGGACTTGATTCAGCACGTTATGAACCATGGCACCTACCATAGAGGCCATCTGCGAGGTCTTGCTGAAGCTGAAGGTCTAACCGATTTTCCCGAGACAGACATTGTCCGGTTTGCCGTGGTTCAGTAATAAACGCAGAATCTGGATGCTGAGGAAGGAGAATTTAAGTATCCTTCCTTATCATGCAGTCTGGCGCGGCAACGGTGGAAGAGTATCTGGCCTCTCTTCCTGAGGACAGAAGAGAGGTCGTCTCGAAGGTCAGGGATGCCATCAATGCGCGGCTCCCTGAAGGTTTCGAGGAAGGGATGCAGTACGGCATGATCGGCTGGTACGTCCCCCACTCAATCTTTCCTGCCGGATACCACTGCGACCCCAAGCAGCCCCTGCCCTTTGTGGGTCTGGCCAGCCAGAAGAACCACATTGGCGTTTACCTCTTTTGCCTCTACGTGAACGAAGAGCACCTCGCCTGGTTTCAGGCTGCTTATGCCCAAACGGGCAAAAAGCTGGATATGGGAAAGAGCTGCATGAGGTTTAAAAAGCTTGAAGATTTTGCTCTGGATGTGGTGGTTGAATCGATCTCAAGAGTTTCGGTCGATGAGTTTGTGGCCCACTACACAAGCCACTATCCCCCCAAAGAGAAGAAAATCAAGAAGCCAAAGTGATTCTTTTCGACTGATTCTTGCGGCCTACCTGACATCTTGGCGGCAAGATTCCGAGTAGAAAGGAAGATATATGAGCACAGCGCGCTCCAGCAACTTTGGCCGAGGCATTCCCCCTCAGCCTGGAGGAGTAGGTTGGGGTACTTGGAGCCTGCTGGCGATCGCGGCAGTTCCTTATCTCATCGCCTGGCTTTTCCTGCGTGGAACCCTGGTCCCGCTCTTCGGCCTTGATTGGTCCGAGATTGGCAGAAATCCCTGGTCGATCCTCACCTTTCCTTTGGCCTCAATGGGGGCGCCTGGCGAGATTATCTCGGTGCTCTTCACCTGTCTTTGGAGCTACTGGGTCGGTAGATCGCTTGAAAAAGATACCGGGCCCGGTCTGCTGGTTGGAATTTTTGGTGTTCTAACTCTAGCCTCCAGCGTGGCTTGGATTCTGGGGAGCTTGGTTGTCGGAGCCAATCCGCTGCTCGCTGGAGTCTCTTTGCCTTTGGCCGCTCTGACGGTTATTTGGGCTATGAGAAACCCTGAGCACACGATCCTTCTCATGATGATCGTGCCGGTGAAGGCCAAATACTTGGCGGTCATCACGGCCGTAGTCACCCTCTTTACAGCTGGCGGCCCCTCACCTCTCATGGGTGTGTTCGCCCTTCTGCCTCTTCTGCTTGGCTTCCTCTATGCGACCAATCGAATTCCGGGTCTGCGTTTTGGCACGACTCCAGCAGATTCCGTCCAGAAGAAGAAGTCGAACGAGGAGTTTCGGCGCTTCCAGGATGAAGTGAGAAAGAAGGAGAAGGAAAGGGAAGAGAGAGAAAGGCTGAGGAAGCTTTTTGAAGCCAGTTTGATTGACGATAAAGATAAGGATCGGTAGTTTTTTCGTTGCTTCTGTGGCCCGTTCCAGTCAAGCTGGGCGTTCACGACCTAGTCTTCGCAGGCTCAGACAAGATCGTGGCACCCGTCACTTCAGGAGGAAGGAAGAAGGAACTCAGGCAGGTGGAGATCACCTTCACGTCTTGCAGGTCAAAAAGAACCTAGTTCACTGAACTAGCCTTTATCGCCTGCTTCGAAACAAAAAGAGGCCCGATCCAAAAAAGAGAAGGCCCCAAATCGAAGCGTTTACGAATTGATAGGACTGCCAGTGGTATTCATAGGATTGTCTGCCTATTGGGCCGCTGCCGGACCAACCTGGGATCAGGCTCATACAGAATGCATAGGCACTAACCACCACGACAATTGCTGAGCAAAACAGCAGGAACAGTCTGAACAAAGCTCAGCCCTACTCGATGAAAGTCGTCGACCTTCGCAGCTTCTGAAAAGTGACAGGCCGCTGAATGTGCTGGAAGATGAAGTCCGGATAGCCAGTCATAAAATCCAGTTCATAGTCGGCCGGGGGCCAAATCATCACCAGCTTGACTGCCTTTGCCACAGGATTCCCTAGCTTTGCCTCGGCAAATTCTTCGTACCCAGCGATCTTGTGGTCCTGCCGAAGAGTTGCCAAGAGGTCGACGAACATCATGTCAGTCCCCTCTATCTGGCTCATAGCTTCCTGCCAGTCTCCGGTCAGAAGCACTTCATCGTCCGGATAAAAGGCCTTTGCCGCCTGCTCCAGAATCTCGGCATCCTTGCTTACGAGGATGTACTTCACGCCGGGAACCTTACCAGGTTCGGACCTTTTCAAACAGGAGGGGGAAAATTTCCCAATCCATCAGCCATATCAGGAACCAATCTGGGGCTTTTATGCATTATCACTAACAGTCGAGCAAAAAAACATTACTACGTGGTAATGTGATGACTAGTACAGAAGGCGCGGACGATGACACAAACAGAAATGATCCCGAGTGGATCGGATGAGATCACGGCCTACGAACCAGCAGTCTCCAGAAGATTTGAGGAACTGCGGCTTGAAACAGAGAGAAGAGCTTATTCTATGGCTCTTCAGCTGACTCGCAACCCAACCGAGGCAGAAGATCTGGTTCAGGACACCTATCTGAAAGCTTGGAGAGGATTCGAATCCTACATTCCTGGAAGACCATTCTTGAACTGGCTTCTGAGAATCATGCAGAGGGCCTACCTTGACGCCCGACGTCGAGACAACCCAATCCGACGCGCAGACAGCCTGAACTCAATGGTCAGTCCCACCGACGGTGAAGTGCAGGAAATCCCTGTCGCCGACGATGCCATGACCGCCGAGCAGACAATGCTTCGCGACGAATTCAATGCTGAGCTGAGAAGCGCTCTCTTCGAACTTCCTGAGGTCTACCGCACTGCTATCGTGCTGTGCGATCTTGAAGAGATGAGCTACTCGGAGATTGCCGACAAGCAGAAGACTACGATTGGAACCGTTAGATCACGAATCCATCGTGGCCGAAAGCTGTTGAGAGACATCATTCAGGCCAAGGGTCTCTACAACTCGCACTAAAGACTCTAGAGAAATTACAGGGGGGCAGGGAATCCTGTCCCCCTTTTTATCGTTGAACACTATGGAGAAAAGGGGCTGTCCGGGTGACGTGTCGGCTCTTCCAGTAATATTCTGCCCATGAAATCCCCAATCTGGTTGATCTGCCTCGCTGCCGGGGCCATTATTGCCTCTGGCTGCACCCCTGCCGCCGACGCTGGTGCCGAGTCCTCGGGAGCAACGAAGACCGAAACTCCAACCGAGACCTCTTCCACCGGTGTCGAATCCAAGATGACCATTGATGAAAATGGCGTCCGCAACATCGATATCACACCCAAAGGTGAAGGCGACAAGGCCTCGGACGAAAAGCCGATCGATCCTGAGAAGGCTGCCAAGGCTGGAGATCCACAGGCTGCCCCGGCCGCTGCTGCCGTGGCAGCAAAGCCGAAGGATGGCGAAGAAGTTGCTGTTCTCGAAACAGATAAAGGCCGCATCGTCGTCCGCTTCCGAGCCGACAAGGCTCCTAAGCATGTGGCCAACTTCAAGGACCTCGTTGGACGCAAGTTTTACGATGGAACCAGATTCCACCGCTGTATCCCTGGATTCATGATTCAGGGCGGCGACCCCAACAGCAAAGATCTGGCTAAGGCTGGCCAGTGGGGAACAGGGGGCTTTGTCGAGAATGGATCAGAAAGACAGGTTGATCTTGAACCTTCTGATCTGATGCACAAGCGTGGAGTTTTGTCCGCCGCTCGCTCGCAGGATCCCAATTCAGCCTCAAGTCAGTTCTTCTTGATGCACAAGGATTCTTCCTTCTTGGATGGTCAGTACAGCGCCTTCGGCGAGATTGTTTCTGGCATCGAAGTCGTTGACAAAATCGTAACCACAGGCAACGCGGCTGACAACGGTTCAGTCGAGCCAAAGAATGCGATCGTGCTCAAGACAGTCCGACTCGCCAAGTGGCCAGTTAAGTAAGGCTTTAGCCTTTAGACTTCAAGGGGTTTTGGGCCAGCCGCCCAAAGCCCCTTTTGTCAGGTTCCATACTCAGTTTCAGATCCTCATCTAGAGAGAGTTTTAATCATGCCCCTTAGTGCAACAGCAGCTCCCGGAGCGACCGAGCCCCAGGCCGGAGAAAAGATCGCCGTCATCAAGACCAACCTCGGCCGCATTCTGGTCAAGTTCTTCCCCGAAGTTGCTCCCAACCATTCTGAAAACTTTTTGAAGCTGGCTGAAAGCGGCTTCTACACCGGAACAAAGTTCCACCGTGTCATTCCTGGATTCGTGATTCAGGGCGGAGACCCCAACACAAAGGACAAGCCCCGAAGCGTGCACGGAACGGGCGGCCCAGGCTGGACCGTCAAGGCCGAGTTCAACGAGGTTCCTCACACTCCCGGCATCCTTTCCATGGCACGTTCTGGCCACCCAGACTCTGCTGGAAGTCAGTTCTTCGTCTGCACCGGCAGAGTTCCTCACCTCGACCGCCAGTACACGGTCTTCGGTCAGGTGATTGAAGGCATGGATGTGGTCGAAAAGATCGTCAACCTCAGGAGAGACTCTAACGACAACCCGCTGGACGAAAATCCCGCGATCATGGAAGAAGTGTTCGTGGCCCAGTGGCCTTTGGAAGACTGATCCATCTAAGCCGAATCTGTCTCTGTCCCCTTGGGCCTTGCGCTCAAGGGGACAGTTTGCTTTTCAAGGTTCTTCACTCTCAAAGAAAATTCACAAAAAGAATGTGAATCAAGGGGGTTCCCCCTAAAGATTGCCAGGATGTCTTCCGACGATCCAAAGGCGGGACCCTGCGCGGTTCCATTTCGGAAGACTGGCAATGAATCCGAGCCTTGAATGCGAACTAACCCGAGTCCAGATGAAGCGATATCTGGCTGGGGAGGAACTGCCCGAGCCTTTGATGGAAGAGCTTGAGCAGCACGTTCACGTATGCGCTTCTTGCCGCCACTATTTGGACACCCAGAAGCTGAAGCTTGCCGCTAAGCTTTCTGGTGCAAAAGCCGAAAAGGTTAAAGCTCCGGTTGAGCCTAAGGGACCGAAAGATTCGGATGTCTTTCATGCCCCCAAGCAGAAGCTCTTTACACCCAAAACACTCGGTTTAGCTGCCGCTCTCGCTTTGGTGCTTTTCGCAATGAGCGCGGTCGCTAAAGATCCAACCATCATTTTTGGCCGCAAGGCATCAACTGCCCTAAGCGCTGGTGATCAGGAAAAGCCTGCTGATCAGAAGGGAACTGATGAGGAAACGACAGATTCTCATGAAGGTGAAGAAGATTCATCTTCTAAAAAGGTCGGAGAAATCATGACCGGAGAAACTGTCCGCAAGGAACTTGAGGAGAAAGAGGCGGCTGAGGCTGCAAAGGCAGCGGAAGAAAAGGATTCCCACTCGGCTGATGGACATGGTGAAGCCGACTCGGCAGCCGCGGCTAAGTCTGAGCCTGCCAAAGAAGAGCCAAAACCTGTCGCGCATGACGAATCTCATGCCGACGATGCTGCCCATGAACCCAAGGCGGATGCCAAGCAGGCAGCAAAGCCAGAGCAGGCTGATGCGCCGAAGAAGCCGGATATGGCCCTGGTCGTGGCAGAGCATGGCAAGACCAAAAAAGAGCCAGCGCCTAAGCCACGTCCAAGCACGGTTAAGGCATCTTCCAGCAAGACAAGAGTTTCTAATTCGGCGCAGAAGCGCCGAAGCGCAACGCAGAGATCCTCAGCTAAGCGGTCCAGTGCTCCAAAGAGATCGAGCAGTCAGCGACCCAGCGGCTCAGGATCAATCAAGATTTACGACTCACAAGGACGCCCTGTCAACTAGGTTAAGATCATGCGAATTTCAACAGCTGCTTTCACCATTCTTCTGGCTTCAAGCTGCCTGACGGCATGGGCCGCACCGGTACAGAATCCGCCAGCATCTGGCACCAATGAGGTGCAGACCCAGGCCAGCGGGCTGGTGACTATCTCCAGCCGTGGCGGTGATGTGAGAACAGTTCTCTTTGACCTTTTTCAGCAAGGCAAAAAGAGCTTTGTTCTGGAACCCAACGTTCGCTTTGCCCTTTATCTGCATCTCGAAGGAGTTGATTTTGAAGAAGCCTTGGCTTTGATCCTCCAGATGTCGAACCTGAAAGTGGAAAAGCAGAACGGCATTTCCTTCATCACTCGAAAGCCAGATCCAAAGCCTGTTCAGACTCCTGCGTCTCCTGTCATCAAGCCTGAGATCAAGCCGATTCCTAAGCCTCAGCCAATGGGCAGGCTGACTGCTGCTGACCTGCAGAAGAGAATCACAACTCGGTTTTCTATGACCGACATGAGGGTTGTCTTTGCAGAACTCTCCAAGCAGACTGGATTGATCATTGAAGTTTCGCCTAAGGTGCCCGATTACAAGGTGGATGCATTTTTGATCGATACTTCTCTGAAGTTTGGTTTGGATGCCATGTGTGGTCCGGCTGGGTTGAAATGGAGGCTCTCTGATTCAATGAGCATCATTATCGAAAAGAAGTAGAAGTCAGAAGCTTTCGCTTTTTGAAAACCTTCATTAAGTTAATGTTTTCTTAATTAACTTTAAGCTAACAAGACTTTTTGGTAAGTTCTCTTCAGCCACTCTCCGATTGATCTGGGATTGGTCATAAGGGGAATTGTGTACCGAAAAGCCTTTACTCTCATTGAACTTCTGGTTGTGATCGCCATCATCGCGATTCTTGCCGCCATCCTCTTTCCAGTTTTTGCCCAGGCGAAAACAGCGGCCAAGAAGACTCAAGATCTTTCTAACATGAAGCAGACCGGAACGGCGATTGCCATTTACGGAGCCGACTATGATGACAAATTCCCCCTTCAGGCAGGACGTGACTGCGACTTTGGCAGCCACCCGCTTGGAACCTGGAACTTCAACTCTCGAGTTTTGATTCCCGCTGACTGGAGCATCCCTCTCAACAACATCATGGATGGCGGCGGCTGCACCAGCCGAATTCGTGGTGCATGGGGTCTGCCTCAGAACCAGATTCAGCCTTACCTGAAAAACAGCCAGATCTACTCCATTCCTGTTGCCACCAGCGAAACTTCGTCTTCCTTCAGCTACCTTCCAGCCAACATCAAGGTTGCTCCAACGCCCAGCGGCTACAGCATGAACGGCCTTTTGACCGAGCTTTCTCAAACCGCCATCACTTCTGTTTCCTCGACTCCGCTTTGGTGGCCTGGATTCGGCACCACGAACCGACTGGGCAACACCTACACCAACCCATTCCTCATCTGCCCTGACCCTGGCGCGGGCTGTGTGTTCAACGGCAGCGGTGCCTTCTTCGGCAGCGCTTCAGCCTGCAACAACCAAGACAACCACAACACTCCTGGCTTCAACAACGGATCTCAATCCAAGATGGGCAACGTTTCCTACGGTTCTGTGTGGCCCTACGGCAAGCAGCAGAACTGGGTCTTTGCTGATACTCATGCAAAGAGCCGAACCACGGGAACCGGCGATCCCAGGCGCGATCCTTTTGTTGGAGACCCGAACTATCTGGCCACTGGCCGACCCTGGCAGGCTTTGACCTACGTCGACAGTCAGTGCCATGTGCCCATCTTCCGACCTGACCTTGAGCAGAACTAAGATGAAGCCTTCTTCACTGATGCTTACTGCCGCCTGTCTTCTGGCCCTTTGCGGGTGCCAGGAGCAGGTGAAAGTTGAAACGCCGCCTCCTGCCGAGCAGAAGGTCGTGATGGTGCCTTCTCACAAGGAGGGTCAGCCCGTTCCTTCCACGCCTCAGACTTCTGAGGCGAGTGCTGCTCCGGCTCCCCTGCCGCCTGGGTCAAGGCCAGATGGTCCTCAGCCTGGGGATGCGGACTACAAGGGCGGCAGCTAGTTCGTCTGAGTGTTATCTCTGACAAAGAAAGAAGGGTGGGAAGTTAGACTTCCCACCCTTCTTTTCTGTTCAGCCGATCAGCGGCCGTCTCTAGTCTTCGGCGGAGCCTTTTGAGGCTTCGCATCCATGGTCGGTGCAGCACCAGCGCCATCGCTTGACTGAGTGCCAGCCACAGATGGATGATCTGCCGTCGGGCCTTCAATCTTGTAGGCTTCCTCGCCTCCGCCACAGCCCGACAAAGCAAAGGCCGCTGCAAGGACAAGACCAACCGGAATCAAATGCTTGGCCATCATTACTGACCGTAGCCGTCCCTGTCAGGTCGGAAGAAGCAGGCGTAGATCGGACCAGAGCTGCTTCCAGGAGCGTAGCAGCCGTAGGCGCTCCACTCAATTCCCTGAGCATCGTAGGTAGCAAACGGATCGCCGAACGGGTTGTTGTTCGCCTGTGAAATCGAAGGTGAACCAACTCTGATCGTCTTGGCTGACGTGTCTGCTCTCACGATGGGATAGCCCCTTCCGTAGATGTAGTAGCTGAAGTCTCCACCTGGATCGGTGTACCACATGTTGAAGGTGCCCCAAGCAGTGGCGGTTCCGCCCTGTGGACCAGCACCTGGGTTGAACTGACAAGGAAGCGATGAGTTGAAGCAGGCCAGGTAAGGAGCCGAGTAGGCGATACCCGTGTGCATTGCCTTGCCATGGGCTGGCCAGAGCAGGGGCACTGTGCTGGGGGCGCCGATAGCAGTGTTGGAATAGGTGTGAAGCAGACCGTTCATACCCATGGTGATTCGGTTGGGCAGTGGGCCGCCGGATCGCTGGGTGGTGAAGCTGGCTCGAGCTTCTGTAGGAACTCCCGCAAACTGGGTGATGTCAGCGTTCTTTCGGTAGGGCTCGGTCGAGTTAGCCCAATGATTGCCATCTTCCAGGTTGTTGTAGAAGCCGTTGTTGGCCCAGCCAGCAGGATAAGTGGCGCCGTAACCGGCCCAAAGACCATTAGTGGTGCCGTTGATGCTGGCATAGGCACTGGGGTTGTTGTCGTCGTAGTCCGTGGCGTAGATCATGAAGCCGGTAGCGACCTGCTTAATGTTGCTGAGGGACTGAGTTTTCTTGGCAGCCTCCTTTGCCTGTGCAAAAACAGGGAAGAGAATGGCAGCGAGGATTGCAATGATTGCAATCACGACAAGCAGTTCAATCAATGTGAAAGCCCGATTTCGAAGCATGATAAAAATCTCCTGATCGTTGCTCCGCTGTGAACAACAACCAAGGTCCTAGAGACTACCAGGACCTTTGAAAAAAAGTGAAGCCTTCAACGAACGTTTTTCAAATTTTTGCTGTTGAGCGACTTTCTGCTGGAAGTGTTCAGGATTTTCAGTAAATGCTTACAGTCCAAGCTTCGGCCAAAGATCATCAACCTTCTTCTTAACATCCTCACTCATTGAAATGAGCTTAGGATAATCTCGGTTGAATCCGTTTTCACCTGGCCACTTATGAGTGCAGTCGAACCCGATTTTGCCCCCAAATCCTTCTGCCATTGAAGCATGGTCAAGCTGGTCGACAGGCCCTCTTGAGTGGAGAGTATCGCGGCCAGGATCACAGTTCGCTCCGATTCTGAAGAGCACCTCACCCAGGTCTTGTACGTTGGTGTCTTGGTCAAAAATGTAGACAAATTTGGTGAAGGCCAAGCCTCCCAGACCCCAAATGGCATTCATCACCTTGTAGGCGTGGCCGGGATACTTCTTTTTGATGGAAACAAAAGCCATGTTGTGGAAGGTGGCTTCGACCGGCAGGTGCATGTCCACGATCTCTGGCACTGTCAGCTTGATAAAGGGCAGGAATATTCTCTCAACTGCCTTGCCCATCCAGCCGTCTTCCATCGGGGGCTGTCCTACAATGGTGCAGGGCCAAACTGGCCTTTCTCTGCGGGTAATGCAGGTTACATGAAAGACGGGGAACTGGCCTGCTAACGAATAGTAGCCTGTGTGGTCTCCAAAGGGTCCCTCTAGCCTTCTTTCGCTCGGGTCCACGTAACCTTCAAGAACCCACTCGGCATCAGCAGGAACCTTGATATCCAAAGTTTTGCACTTAACGAGCTCGGCCGATTCTCTTCGCAGGAATCCGGCAAAAGCCATTTCATCGAGCCCTGGGGGAAGCGGCGAAATCGCGGAAAATGTATAGGCTGGGTCTCCGCCGAGAACCACGGCCACCTGAATCTTCTGGCTCTTTTCCCCGGCATCTTCCATGTGCCTCATCCCGGTTTTGTGCATCTGCCAGTGCATACCGCAGGTGTTCTTGTCGTAGACCTGCACTCGGTACATGCCCACGTTTCTCTTTCCCGTGTTGGGATCGTTGGTGAAGACCAAGGGCAGAGTGATGTAGGGGCCGCCATCTTCGGGCCAGCAATTGAGGACGGGAATCTGAGTCAGGTCCACGTCATCACCCTGAAGGACGACTTCCTGGCAGATGCCGCGCGAAACTGTCTTGGGCAGAGCCCCTTTCACGTCTTTAAAAACGTCGATGGCGAGCTTGAGACCTTCCATCTTGCTCTGGGGAATGGGGGGGGGAATGAGAGCAGCAATTCTGGCCGCGTGCTCTTCAAAATCTTCAACTCCTAAAGCCAGGGACATGCGGCGGCGCGAACCCATGGTGTTGATCGCCACGGGGTAGGCATAGCGCATCTCGGTTTGTGGCCGAGCTGCCGGATCGATGGAAGGGCGCCCCATAACGGCGCTCATCACGTCGGGTGTGCCTCTGCGCTGAACCAGGCCAGATGGGTTAGTGAAAAGAAGAGCTGGTCCGTTCTTCTTCATCACTCGGTCGGCGATTTCGGTGATCTCCAGGTGGGGACTGACTGGTACGTCAATCTTTTTCAACTCGCCCTTTGCTTCAAGGACTTCGAGAAAATGTTGGAAATCGCGGTAGGCCATGGATCTCTCCTCAGTCTACGGAATCGTTTTGGCATGAATGAGGCTGACAGGACCCAGAGTCTCAAAGGTCATGGGAGGGCAGTTGAGGACAAACAGGACTTAAAGAGGTTTAATGGAGCAGCCTAAGGAATCTTTACCTTTTGCTGCCAGATTGGCCAAGCGGAGGTACTTCAAAGGAGAAGCAGACGCCCATGCCATTAGCAGCAGCCAAGACACCGGCCGATGTCACTCAGTCCCCCAGCCTTGCCGAGATTATTCGGCGAGCTTGTATTGTTTTCGCAGATCGCCCGGCCCAGATGAGGCCAGAGGGTGGAGCTTATAAAACAGTCACCTACAAGGAACTCTATGAAGATGTTTGGAGTTTTGCCCAGGGAATTTCTACCCTCGGTTTGACCCGCGGCGACAGAATCGTCATTCTTGGCGAAACCATGTGGCAGTGGGCCGTTACCGATTGGGCCTGCCAGACCTTAGGGTTGGTTGTCGTGCCCATCTATCCCACCCTGCCTCCCGATCAGGCTCAGTACATTTTTAAAGACTGTGAAGCCAAGGCCGCCATTTGTATGAACGGCAAGCTGGCTGAGAAGCTTAAGGATTCCGGCGGTCCCGTCTTCACTCTCAGCCCCGAAGCTGGATGGGAATCGATCTTGGAGAGAAAGAGCCAGTCGACCTTGGACAGAAACGCCTGGGAAGAAGCCATGGGCGAAATTCAGCCCGAGGACATGGCAACTTTTATCTACACCAGCGGCACCACGGGACTCCCTAAAGGGGCCATGCTGCCCCATCGTTGCTTCAGTTCTCTGAGCGATGGAATCCGCGAGAGCCTGCCAATTACTAAGGAAGACACCTTCCTTAGCTTTCTGCCCCTTTCTCACGTCTTTGAGCGATACGCGGGGCACATTCTGCCCATCTCGCTCGGAGCCTGCGTTGCCTATGCCGGATCACTCGCCAGCTTGGCCGGCGATATGGTTAAGGTCAAGCCGACGATCATGCTGGCTGTTCCTAGGTTTCTAGAAGCGACGAGAGCGAAGATTCTTGAGGGCGTTAAAAAACAGAAGCCCCTGAACCAGACCCTCTTTAATGCCGCTGTGAGCCAAGGCTCCAAAAAAGCAAAGGGAGAATTTGCACCCTTGGCCGGGATTCTTGACGGTCTCGTTGGAAAGAAGATTCGTGAAAGGACCGGAGGCAGGATCAGGTTCTTTGCCAGTGGCGGCGCCGCTCTTCCTCCTGCCGTCGCTGATTTTTACATCGCTTTGGGAATCCCTGTTCTGCAGGGCTACGGGTTGACCGAAACCTGCGCTGCCAGCAGCATCAACCACCCAGAAGACAACCGTCCTTGGACAGTCGGCCCCCCCATCAAGGGTGTCGAGATGAGCTTGGCCTCCGACGGAGAAATTCTCATTCGGGGCAAGAGCGTGATGGTGGGCTACTACAACCTTCCTGAAGAGACGGCAAAGGCTATTGATTCTGAAGGCTGGTTCCACACAGGCGATATTGGCGTGTGGGACGATGGCTCGCTGAAGATCACCGACCGCAAGAAAGACATTTTGGTGCTTGCAAACGGCAAAAACGTTGCTCCCCAGGCTGTCGAAGGCAAGGTCAAGGAAAGCGAGTACATCAACGAAGTGGTGCTTTTCGGTGACGGAAGCCCTTTCTGCTACGCCCTTATCGTTCCTGAATTCGGAGCCGTTGCTGCCAAGCTGAAGTCAGAAGGGATTGACCTTTCCGATCATGCCGCCATCTCTGCTCACGAGAGAACCAGGGCTTTGATCAAGAGCGAGGTTGACAGGATCAACAAGACCCTGCCTGACTTCGAGAAGGTGAAGAAGCACGCTCTGCTTTCTAAAATGCTGACGGTGGACGAAGGGGAGCTCACCCCTTCTATGAAGGTAAAGCGCAAGGTGATCAAGGAGAAATTTGCGGATCTCTTGAAGCCGATGGAATCGGACGACTAGAGATTCACCGCATTCTTGCGGCGAATAGCAGTGCCTATTCGCCGCAAGAGACCCCGATTAAGCTGCGTCGCCGGCTAAGCCGAGTTCGTCAGCCTTGGCCTTCATTCCGTCAATAACAAGCTGGATCAGCTCTTCCAAGGAGATGCCAAGGAGTTCAGCTCCGCGACGGACGTCATCTCGGTTGACCCCAGCGGCAAAGGCAGGAGTCTTGAACTTCTTGGTGACGCTTTTGACCTCAAGGTCCATGATCGATCGGCTGGGCCGGACATAGACGCAGGCTGTCACAAAGCCGCTCAGTTCGTCGCAGGCGAAGAGCGCTCTCTCCATGGGTGATTCCGGCTCGACGCCTGTCTTTTCTGGATAGTGGGCGGCGATGGCCTTGATGACCCTTTCATCAGCCCCAAGCGACTCCAAATGAGCCATTCCCCAGAGAGGGTGATCTTCCGGATGGAGCTCATAGTCAAAGTCGTGCAGGAGGCCAGCCAGACCCCAAAGCTCCTGATCCTCGCCCTGTCTCTCGGCCAAAAATCTCATGCAGGCTTCCACGCCAAGCATGTGTCTTTGCAGGGAATCAGAGGGGGTGTGCTGCTGGACAAGAGCCCAAGCTTCTTCACGGGTCATTAGTGAATTGTGAACTGTGAAATTTTTTTTTCACTTTTGTCTGGGGCCCCTAAAGAATTGCTTGGCATTCCCCGAAATAATTGCTGGAGGCCTCGCAAGGGGCTTTCGTACAACCTAGAGAACCTCACACACGGCCCGCCTCCCCGGCGGGCATTTTCTTTTTAGGACCCTTCAGATCCAGCGATGCGATATTGCCCAAGAGGCCAGTCGGCAAAGAAAAAACTCCTCACGCCATAGGCGAGAGGAGTTCTGAGTCACCAGACTGATATCGTAGTTTAGGAGGCTGACTTATCCTTGAAACCAGGAAGTCTGCGGCCTCTGTACCATCCATCAGGAGAAGCGCAGTGGCGAAGAGCCAAAGGCTCGCCCTGCACGTTCTTGGTGGGGGTCACTTCAGGCATGGTTGCCGTGTAGTGTGTGCGGCGCTTGGCCGTCCTCTGATGTGAAAACTTTCTTTTCGGGTTAGGCATTCTCGCTTGCTCCTTACTTCTTCTCTCGGTGGAGGGTGACCTTGCGCAGGACTGGGTTGTACTTCATCAGTTCAAGCTTTCCTTGTGTGTTCTGCTTGTTCTTAGAAGTGGTCACGTAGTGCTTCCCGCCGTCTTCTGTACAGACGAGGCGAATCTTTTCCCTCTTCTCACCCTTCTTTTTTGCCATGGCGGTCCCTGGTGAATCAATCGCCGAAGGTCAAATATGACCAACAGCAGTCGTTCATGGTAGCAGAACTGCGCGCTCATCTGCCCTGACCAGGACGGACCTTGGGACGATTCGGGTCTATTGACCCCGAGCAAAGTCTGGCAAACCCGTGTAGACTGCCCATTCTAGCCCGGATGGCGGAATGGCAGACGCAGCGGACTTAAACTCCGCAGCCCTTTTGGGCATGAGGGTTCGAGTCCCTCTCTGGGCACCACTTTTCAGTCGGTGAGTTTGTGTAAGGCAGGGTCTAGCGTCCCCTGCCCCGCGACTGAAGCAAATCCCTTGGTGTAGACACCGATATGAGTCAGCCCATAGTCATCATCGGAGCAGGTCTCGGAGGGCTTGCGACGGCGGCAAGGCTGGCCCATCGAGGCGAAAAGGTCATTCTGCTTGAGAAGACTGATCAGGTGGGCGGCAGGTGTCGATCAGTCCAAGTTGGCGACTGCACCTTTGATGCTGGTCCCACCCTGATGATGATGCTGGACCCCTTTCGGAAGCTTTTTTCCGACCTGGGGACAAGGCTGGAAGACCATCTCGACATCAGCCTGTGCGACCCTAGCTACAGGGTCTTTTATGCCGATGGTTCACAGTTCGAAGGAACCATTGATCGTGCGGAGATGGTCCGAAGGATTACAGAACTGGCTGGTCCGGAAGAAGCGGCCAGGTATCCCAAGCTGATCGATGATCTGGCGAGCCTCTACAAGGACGCAATCCCCAATTTTGTCGAGAAGAATTTTTACTCCCCTCTCGACTTTTTCGGTGTAAAGCAGCTTGGCCTCGTTGCCAAGCACAAGATGATCGCCAATCTGGCTGGTCGAATTGAAAAGTATGTGACTGACCCAAGGCTGAGAATGCTTTTCAGCTTTCAGACCATGTACTTGGGCCTCTCACCCTACGATGCCCCCTGGGTTTACGCCGTTTTGACCTACATGGAGTACGGCGAAGGCATCTGGTTCCCCCAGGGCGGCATGGCCGAGATCACCCGGGCGGTGGGGCGTCTTGCCGAAAGCAAGGGAGCGGAAATCAGGCTCAACACTCCGGTTAAGCTTATTGTAGGCAAGACGGTGATTTTGGAAAATGGCGAGACGATCGAAGCTAAGGCAGTCGTCAGCAATGCCGACCTCCCTTACACAGAAAAAACCTTGCAGGAGCTTCCACCTAAAGACAGCCGCCGCTATTCCTGCAGCGCCGTGATGTTTTACATGGATTACGAAGGCAGCCTGCCAGACCTTCTTCATCACAACGTTTTCTTCGGCTCAGATTTCAAGGGCAACTTGGACAATCTCTTCCATGCTCCCTTGAGAGTTCCGGATGAACCCGCCTTCTATGCCTGCATTTCGTCGAGAACTGATGCCAGCATGGCTCCGGAGGGAAGGGAGAATCTCTACGTGTTGGTGCCTAGTCCAAACTTGGATTACAACACGACTCCGGCCGATTTGGAGAAGATCCGCACCCACGTCTTTAAGCGCTTAGCTGCCGTTTCCAGCTTCGACCCAGCAAAGATCAAGACCAGTTTGGATTACACGGCTCAGGACTGGGCGACTGACCTGAATCTGGATCGCGGCGCTGCCTTTGGCCTTAGCCATGATTTTTGGCAGAGCGCTTTTTTCCGTCCCGGAAACAAAAGCCGCCAGCAGCCTGGGGTCTACTATGTCGGGGCGTCCACCATGCCTGGCAACGGACTTCCCATGGTTTTGATCTCAGCCGATTTGGCTGTACAAAGGCTGGAACACGATAAGGTGATTTAGAAAATGGCTGTTCAGGAAGAAGGTTTCATCGGCCGCATGGTCGGGGGGATGATTCGCCGGACTCTAAAGCAGCAGTTTCACACGGTCTACTGGAGGCCGCCAAGCCCGATTCCACCTGGGCCGGTGATCTTTACCTGCAGTCACACCATGTGGCACGACGGGTATCTGATGTTCAAGGCGGTCACCGAACTTGGCCTCCCGACTTTGGATTGGATCGCTGAGTTTGATGCCTTTCCTCTCTTCAGAAAAGTCGGCGGACTGCCCTATCCCCCTAACGATCCGGCTCGCCGGGCCGCCACCCTTCGAGAATCAATCCGGCTCATGAACGCTGAGAAGAGAAGCCTCATTCTTTTTTCTGACGGAAATCTTCGCCGTCCGCATGAGGAGTGGCAGGTTGGCCGAGCTGTAGAGGTAGTGGCAAAGCACGTTCCTGAAGCGACAATTCTTCCCGTGGCAATTCGGGCTGAGGTAAGTCTGCACCAAAGGCCCGTCGCTTATCTCTGCTTTGGCCAGCCGCTTGCTCGAGGGGAAAACTTAAAGGAACGAGCAAAAGAAGAGATTTCTGTTATGCTAAAACCAGATGACAATGCCGCCTGGCAGCTTTTGATGACAGGAACGCTTGATGTCAATGAACGCATGGATATGAGGAAGGCACCACGTTTTCCAAAACGATAGACCCTTTCCTTAACTTTTCCTGCCGATCAATTGATGCTTGGCAGCATAGAAATCCTTACGCCCATGATTGCGGCCTGGTCAACATCTGGAAGAAAACGGCTCCCCTATGCGGATGAGTCGGACCATGCCTATTGCCGAGCTCTTCATCGAAAGCACGGCACAACCTACTTCTTTGCCTCTAGACGCCTGCCGCGCGAAACAAGAAGACATGTAGATGCCCTTTATGGCTTTGTGCGCGAGGCAGATGAATGGGTGGACAACCCCGGCACAATGACTCTGGCTCAGCAGGCCGAGAAGCTCGCCGACTTTAGGGAACAGTTGATTGCCGGCTGCAAGGGTGTTAAACCCAGCAACCCGACCCTGCGAGCCTTCTGCGACACGATGGCCGAGGTCGGGATGAGCCCCGACGAGCCCCTGATCTTCTTGGATGCCATGGCGCAGGACCTCACCGTCACGCGCTATGAAACTTGGGATGATCTTTGCGGCTACATGAGAGGATCTGCCGCTGCCGTCGGAATCATGATGTGTACCGTGACTGGCACACCCCAAACGCCAGAAACTCTGCCTGCAGCGGTTGCTCTCGGCAATGCCATGCAGCTCACAAACTTCATTAGAGATGTAGGTGAAGACTGGCAAAGGGGCCGCGTGTACCTGGCCCTTGAGGATCTTAGAAGACACGGTTTGAGTGAAGAGGACATAGCTGAAGGCAAAGTGAGTGAGGCATGGAAGGCCATGCTCGCCGAGCAGATCGAAAGGGCGCGAGATCTTTTCCGACAGGCGGATGCAGGCATCCCCCTGATTCCTAGCTCGTGTCGTTTGGGAGTCCAGATCGCCCGAGAGCTTTACGCCAAGATTCTCGACAAAGTGGAAGAGAGGGGCTATGATGTTTTTTCGGGCAGGGCTAGAACAACCAGCTTCGAAAAATCGACTCTTGCTGTCAAGCTGATCCTTTCAACCCTGGTAACAAGATGAGCCAAGATATCCCTTACTTCGACCTCCCTCTCAACCTGCCTCATGCGGCCACGGTTGCCGACAGAATCATTAAGAAGCTGGCGGAAAGGGAAGAGGTTCGGATGAGGACGAGAGAAGTGGCCTCATCCATCGCCGCCCATCTGATGTTTTATCGTGGCGACGATGACAATCCGCCCGCCGAGGAGGCCGAAGAAGTGCGTCTTGCCGTCCTCGAATTGGCCAGGCAGCTGGTTGATCGATTTGAGAACGAAGGAATCAAAGGCGACAAGCTGGGACAGCTTGTCAGGAACCTCTATGAATGTCTGGCTGAAGGGAAAGAGGGGGCTATCCAGTCTCTCAGAGCCGGTGAGAATCCGGAGTCGGCTCAGAGGCCTTGGCGGCCTCCGACAAATCCATAGCTAGGCAGTCTTAGGCTGGAGTTGGTTCGGGCTTCTTTCGGGAAAGCCAGAAGGAAACTCCCAGTCCAATCACCAGCAGAGCACCAAACCCAAGCCGAGTCAAGCCTGTGATGAAAGTCACTGTTTTCAGCTGAAGAGGGGGGAGATCCTTCTCTTTCAGCTTATCTTCGCTCAGCATTTTCACGCCTTCAGCGTTTGGTTCCTCGATCAAGGTGCCTCGATCGAGAATAACGAAGGTCTGAGGGGTCCCGATGTTCTCGTAGGCGTCGCCAAACAGGGCTCCTTCAGCAGAAGTCTTGACCAGCTGATATGTTCCAGACTTGCCTTTGAGGTCAGATTCAATAAACCAGCCCACGACGAGGCCGATGAGAGCGATTGCGGCAGCTATTCTTCCTGCCCAAATCAGAGCGTTTTTCATTTCTAGGTTTCCAGTACGTTCGGGAGGGAAGAGTGCGGCCCTGACGCACAAAGCTTCAGGGCCGAATTGAGGATGTTATTGGCTTAGGCGCCGGTCTGGCCGTAAACGGTCAGGCTGATCTTGACGGTTTCGGCAACCTTGCCCTTTGCCTGGGCGGGGATGGTGACATTGTAGTCCTTGAGCTTAATGTCAAAGCTGGTGCGAACCTGCAGAACATCACCCTTGAATCGAGCATCCTGGGTGGCTTTGCTTTCCTTGATGTGCTTGACCGTAGCGTTGACCGTGATCGTCTTGGTGACGCCCTTCATGGTGAACTTGCCCGTGACGCGATAGCGGTCGCCAGAAACGTGCTGGATTCTGGTGGTCACAAAGGTGATGGCGGGGTGAGCGGTGGCGTCCAGCCAGCCCTTATCCTTCATGTGGTCGTTGCGAAGAGCAATGCCAGTATCGATGCTCGCGACATCGACCCTGATTGTTGCGCTGCCAGTTCTCTTGGTAGGATCGAAGGAGATCGTTCCTGAAACCTTGTCGGTTCGGCCAGAAAAGGCTTCGAACTCGGTGTCGCTCTGAACCTGAGCCAGCTGCTGGGTAGCGTTTCCGGCGCCGACCTTAAAGGTCTTAGCCTGGGCGAAAGCTGCTCCTGTGAGAGCAAGGATCATGGCAGATGCAAAAAGGATGCGGGATTTCATGTGAGTTCTCGACTTGGCCAGGTCTGGCCGATGCTTATCATAACTAGTTGCAAGTGCAACTAGTTCCATGATCGGGACTCATTTTTGAAAAATGTTTCTAGGAGGTTGAAGGTCTTGGTTGAAGCGGCCCTGAGGCAATAAGAAAGCCCGGAGCAGGAATCACCTGCCCCGGGCTTCATTCTCAAGTGGGCGTCAGCTAGTCGGGTGTTGAAGCCAGGAAGGCATCCCATCTTGTCGAAGATGCCAGGGCCAGCCGCTGATAGTCTGAGGCCATTCCGCTGTAAACGGAGCCTGGCGAGAGGTCGATGCTCAACCCGCCGCTGTTGGGAGACTGAGCGTTGTTGCCCTCCCAGACCAAGGCGGCTGTCAGCTTGGCTCTTACATCGGCCGAGGCGGCTTTCACGTTGGCTGGTGTGCCTGCCTGAGCTTCCATGAGAGTACAGAAGTGATTGATGTCTCGATACCACCTGAGGGCCGTGGGGCTGAAGCTCTGAGCGTTGGTCCTTGCTGATCGGATCTCATCGTGAAGACTCTCCCCTTCGGCGATCATTGCCGCGGCAAAGCTATCCAATGAGGCCGCAAGGGCATCCATCTTGGAAAGCTCAATCACGCTCTGAGTGATCTTGCGGTTGGCATAGGGCGGATTGTTCAGCATGCCATCGACAAAGCCCTTGGCCAGATCGCGAGTGGAGGCGTTGGGGTTGGCGACGAAACCACCGAAGACAGCATCGTAGGGGTAGCCCTCAGCAGGTGGGCTTTCTTCGCTTCCTGCCATATAGGTGGCGATTCCCCTGAACTCGTGGGCGACCTCGGCCATCTGCATAAGACTGCAGTCCCACGCGATGATATCGAAGTTGAATCCTGCCAAGGCGTCATCAATCTGCCAAGTCTGAATTGAGGTTCCGTACTGGTCGTCGTAGCTGAAGGCACGGGTAGGAAGGCTGTCTGGGCTTCTTCTCCAGCCGTTGCCGTGGTTCCAGATCACCAAGACTGTTCGGTCAGAGGGGAAGTTGGTTTTGCCCCATTGGACAAAGTCTCGCAGGGTCTGGGGGCTGCCCATGTCGATCTGCTGGTTGCTGCCGTTCCTCATGTCATCCTGCAGCAGAGTGCTGACGACTTGATTCGACGTATCTGGCGTGACGAGGTAGCGCCTCGTGCCATCGAAAGTCGAGCCAGAGAAAGCCGACTTCGACTGCTTCCACTGAACGACGAACCTGACATCAGAGTTCGTGGCCACCCTTTCCATTTGATTCATGTTCAAGGTGCTGGCGGCGTAGAGGTCGTTGGCAGCATTGATGTAGACCAGAACGGTCCACTTGCTGTTAGTTGGGTTGAAGGCGGTGATGTTGGCCGTGGCAGAGCCAGTGAAGCTGCCTTGAGTCGCCCTTACTTCGGCTGAGCCTCCTGAGTTTGGAGTCAGGACGCCGCTGCTTGACATGCTCCCTGGACCCGTCATGCTCCAGGTTGGGGCAGCCGTGGTGAAGACGGGCCTCGCGCTGGAATCAAGCAGCTGGCTGACGTACCGGATGGTTTGATTGCTGAGAATGCTGACCGAACCAGGGAACACGGTCAGGCTGGAAGGGGCTTTTCCTTCTGGAGTCAGGGCGGCCCCAGGATCAGATGAACTTGATTCGACGATTGCGCTGGCGGATGAACAAAGGTCAACAACTCTTCTAAAAGTGCCCTGCAAGGACCCTGTCCCGTTAGCGGCGGTGTAAAGCTGTCCTCGAACCTCAAATACGCCTGAGGGGAGATTAGTAATGCTGATCTGAGAGGTTGTTGTGCGGTTGAGGACTTCGGTGCGAAGGACAGTTCCGGTCGGTCCAAGAACCTGCACAACGACGCTCGCTGATGCCGGTGCTGAACTGGGCCAGATGGCCCTATAGATCATGCTCGTGGCCCCGGAGTTTAGGGTGCAGCCCCCGTCTCGCCACTGAACCGAGGCGTTGGCAGAGCCCCCAGAACCACCAGTTCCGCCGCCGCCACCACCACAACCTGCTATAGCCAGCAAGAAGGCGGTCAGGAAGAGAAGCCAGACAGGGAATTTCACAAAGAGAAGGACGGATTGTGGCCTCTGCAGAGTTTGCTGCACAAGGAGGAATTATCAACCCAGTTCCTGTCTGAGTGCGAGGTGTAAATGGGTTTGAAGCAGTCAAAAGGGGATAAAGGCCGAACCAGGCCAGATAATTCGATAGATCTTTGCCAGCATCCTCCCTTTTCAAGCCGACTGCATAGAAGACCTTGGTCGCGCATGGAGCTGGATGACACCTTCATGATTCCGCAATCCCATTGGGCGGAAGCTGAAGCCGAGGATAGCTTGGAGCAGATCGCAGAACTTCGAAAAGTTCGCCCTATGCCAAGAGAGTCGGCGATGAAAACAGGGCGCGCTTTAGAGCGGCTTGGGCTGACCCTTCTCGAGCAGACCTCGGTGGCGGCCTTGGCCCTTGCGGCTGTCCATGCTTTACGTTCCAGCCTTGAGCTCAGGGGCGTTCTTCTTTGGACTCTAGAGTCAAGAAGCAGGACTCTTCAGCTCACCGCCGCGGCGGGCATTGATGTTTCCCACTCGGCCGCCCTCGACGCAGTCTCACTCGATGCCCTCCCCTCTGCGGCTTCTCTAGCAGTCAACCGAAGATCAACTCTCTTTCTGCCCAGCACAGAGTGCAGCACCCTGACTCAAGCTTTGGAAGGGGCTTGGCTCTGTGGAGAATCTGGGAGTCTGCTGGCGGTTCCGCTCGTGGCCGAGGGCCAGGTTCTCGGTGCTCTAGAGTTCATCGGCAGACCAGATGACTACGGCTTTGCCAATCAAAGAGCCTTGTTTGAAAGGCTGGCACTCATGACTGCTGTTGGGCTCAACAGGGCCAGGCAGTTCGAAGAATTGGAAAGGCAGGCGGCAAGTGATTCCTTGACTGGAATTCCGAATCGTCGAACGATAACCGAGTTTCTGCAGTCCCGCATCGCTGAGAGCAGAAGAGCCTCTCGCCCACTTGCCCTGCTGCTTTTGGATGTCGATCACTTCCGACTCTTTAATGAGGAGGCTGGTCATGATGAGGGGGACGAGGTTCTGAAGGGGGTTGCAGAAATTCTCCGAAGATCTATTCGTGCCTATGATCTTGCCGGCCGCTATGGCGGTGAGGAGTTCATGGTCGTTCTGCCAGGCGCGGACGAGAATGAAGCCATGCAGGCGGCCGAAAGGATCCGCAGACGCATTGCCAACCTTCCGACCAAAGCTTCTGCAGATGTGACGGCTTCCATAGGCGTGGCACTCTTTCCCGAATCAGCCGAAGAAGCTGAGGTTCTGATCAAGACGGCGGATCGTGCGCTCTATCGAGCTAAGCGTCAGGGGCGGGATCAGGTCTGCTTGGCCGGATGGCAGGACCAGAATCAGGAAGCAGAACTGAGTGACCTGGTTATTGGTCTGACTAACGACTCTGGCCAGGCAGCAGCAGAAAGAGCCCTGAAGAGCACGAGTGACCGCCTTGCTGCTCTTAAGATGAGTCTTGGCTTGAGAATGGGACACCTTGATCAGATTCGGGCGGCCCAGGCACTCTATGTCGTTACCCAGGCCGGGGGCCTTACCGACAGGCTGCTGGATGAGACAGAATCAGGAGACTTGAGAGCCGTCAGCAGTCTGCTGGGACACACCCTGGCCGGAAAGCTGACTTCGAGGGCTGCAAAAGCTCTTTATGAGGTGCTTAAGGACGAGGCGAGTGGGAGCTTTGGCCCAATCGACGGGGGCAGCATGTCCCAGGATGCGCCAGCTGCTTGAAGCAGAGCAGCGAACTGTGTCATCCTACACTTTCGCCACTTCCCGAGCACAATTGGTTTTCGGGGGAGTTTGACCATGTACGCGATCATTAAAACCGGGGGCAAGCAGTATAAGGCAGCCAAGGACGAAGTCATCGTCGTTGAGAAGATTGAGGGAGAGCCTGGCACCGTTGTGACCCTGGATGAAGTGCTTTCGCTGGTCGGAGAAGGTGACATCACTCTCGGCAGTCCTTTCGTTAAGGGCGCCAAGGTAATGGGCACCATTCTTAGGCAGGGCAAGGGCCCCAAGATCAACGCTTTCAACTACAAAGCGAAGAAGAACATCCGCAAGCGATGGGGCCACAGACAGCCCCTGACCCATGTCAAGATCACCGAAGTGATCGGAGGCTAAGCCATGGCACATAAGAAGGGACAAGGTTCATCCAAAAACGGCAGAGATTCTAACTCTCAACGTCTCGGCGTCAAGAAGTACGGCGGCGAGATCGTCAAGGCCGGTCACATCATCGTTCGACAGAGAGGAACTCAGTTCCACCCTGGTCCTGGTGTTGGCCTCGGCAACGACTTCACCCTCTTCGCCCTCATTGCAGGCGAAGTGAAGTTCGAAGGCCCCAAGAAGAAGAGGAGAGTCGCGGTCTACGCTGGCGCTCCCGTCGAAGCCTAAGTTTTAGGTTCATTCGGCAAAGCCCCTCAGCCAATCGGCTTGAGGGGCTTTTTGCTTGTTGGGGTCCAGGCTGACACGGGGCAGGTGTGCCCCTGGCAGGACCAGTGATATGTCGATTACCCACGCTCTGGACTTTTTGATGTCGCCAGGAGGGGGCAGCTCGACCAGTTTTCTGTCGAGCAGAAAACGTTGAACTCCACTGAGATTTTTTGCACTGGTCACGGACCAGTGGCACCCAAAAAGACCTTTGTCTTTGTTTCCGGGTGGCCGGGGATGGTCGCAGAGCAGCCCCGGAGTCCAGATTAATCTTCTGATGCAGGATCTGTTCGTGAAGAAGACCTGCGGCCTTGAGTTATTCCGGGGCTGCTTTTCGTTCCTCAAAGCCATCCCCGGTCACACTGTCCTCTGTGTGGCGAGCCCTCAAGTTTCATTTCACGACCTAGTCTTCGCAGGCTCAGACAAGGTCGTGGCACCCGTACGTTTTCTGTGATTGTGAGGTGGGGGTGGCCTGCTCGATCAGCCTGCTGTCGAGCAGGAAGCGTTGCACTCCACAGAATTTTTTTACACTGGTCATGGACCAGTGGCACCCGGTTCCATGTATTTCCGGCGGTTGACACTCATTCACGACCTAGTCTTCGCAAGCTCAGGCAAGGTCGTGGCACCCAGTCACGACCAATTCTCTAAAGTACCGAGAACATAAAAAAAGACCCCCTCCTTGCGGAGAGGGCCATTTCTTGTCTCAGTTGCCTTGGCTTGGTGCCTCAGCGTCTTTAGCCTGTCCCGCACCTGGCGGGGGGCCGTCGTAGTCGCCTGCCTTTACAGGCTGGGGACCTTGTTCTGTACTACAGCCTAGGGTCATGGCTAGAGCTGCAGCGGCGATGATTCCAGGAAGAAGCTTTTTCAAGTTCAGTCAATCAATTGGGGTTGTGGCCCCTGGCAGTCGTTTCAAGCTGAATTGACTGCCAGGGAACGGGTGGCGAGGTTAGAAGCCTTGGCTTGCGCTGTCTCGGCCAGGAGGGCAGACACCGGTGGTGGTTGCTTCTGGTTTCGTAAAGGCTCGAACAAAGTAAGCGGCATAGAGTCCACCCACGCTGCCACCAACTGCATCTGCACCGGCGACAAGCTTGGAGAACCGAGCGCTGCCGTCAGAGAAGCTGAAGTTGGCTCCGCCGTTGTAGCCGGACGTCGTGGGGTTCTGGTGACCTCCCCAGAAGTCGTAGCCCCATCCGGAAGCTCGAGTGCTGATGTTCCACATCAGATTGGTTGTGGTTCCCTGAATCTGACAGCTGCTCCACTGGTACCAGTTCTGGCTGGGGCCCATAAGAACGGTGTTGGAAACGTTGGGAATCGAAGTCTGAGAAACAGCGCCGCCTCCGTCATGCTTGGCGATGTACTGGTTGTGGGTGTAGCCGACTCGATAAAGACGCGAAGCATCGGTGTCGGTCAGGCTGTTGCCACCGGGGCGCCAGTAGGTTGGGTCTCGATAGAGACCGACCTGGTTGCTGGGGTCCGAGAAGATGCCCTTGTTCTTGACATAAGGCTGAAGCCTGTCGGCCCAGTGGGGCTGATCGCCACCAGCAAAGGCGGGGACGACGATGAAGTAGTCGTCGTAGTCGCTGGCGTAGAGCAGGTTAGACGTGGCCAGCTGCTTGAGCTGGTTGAGGTCGTTGGTCTTTTTTGCGGCTGACTTAGCCTGAGCAAAAACCGGGAAGAGGATGGCAGCAAGGATCGCAATAATGGCGATCACAACAAGCAGTTCAATGAGAGTAAAGGCGTTTCGCTTCATGGATGATTCTCTGGTAGGAGAGTCCGGTCGGGAACTGGTCCAACGCTTCCGCGAAGAATCAGCTCAGGGGGCAGAACAGTCTGGAGGGGAGGCGATGATTTCCCTTCCAGAGCGGCGACAAGATGGTTAAAAGCTGTACGGCCCATGTTCCCCAGCGGCTGGCGAAGTGTGTCCAGTGCAGGAGACGCCGTGATTAGAAAGGCAGGGTCGTCGTAGGCGATGATGGAAAGATCACCAGGAATTGAAAGGCCGACCTGCTGAACCAGGCGCGAAACCTGCAGAGCCAAAGCTGCCCCTGCGACAAAAATGCCTGTTGGCCGGTCTTGGCTCCTCAAGAGTTCGGTCAGCCTGCCTTCAATTTCAGGCTCAAGGTCCAAGGCGGTCGGAGAAATGAGTGGAGGATGAACCGACTGGCAGGATCTGAGGCGACAGGCAATGTCATAGCCCTTGACTCGGTCGAGAGTATTTGAGTCTTCTGGGCAGGCACCGACGAAGAGGATTCTTCTGTGTCCATTATCCGCCAGATGCCCGACTGCCTGAGCCGCTCCAAGAATGTTATCGCTGTCTATACAGGGAATTTGAGAACCAGGCCAGTTTGCACCAAGAATCAGCTTGGTTTTGCACTTTGCGAGAGTTCGTTTTAGAGTCTCCAGCGAGCTAAGGGGAGGATTGATGACAATGACGCCATCCGAAGTCAGCTCTTCTTGACTCTCGATTAAGGACCGCAAGGATCGGCAGTGAACGGGAACTCTCTGCTCAGCCGCGGCGCTTTGAACCCCAAAATAGAGGGCTCCAAAGTAGTAATTCTCAATGGCTGTGGCCAGGTCTTCGCCAACGATAAGTTCGAGGGTGAAGTTGGTTGTGGCGGTTGGACGAGCTAGAACGTAGGTTCCTTTGCCCTTCTGACGGGCGATCCAGCCTTGATCGACGAGGGCAAGAAGAGCCTTGTTTGCGGTCATTCGGCTGACGCCCAAACCCTCGGCAAGCTCTGGCTCACTTGGCAGTCGACTGCCCGGTTCAAGCAGGCCTTCTTCAATGACCTGGATGACTCTTTCCTGTACCTGCACATGAGCGGGCCGACCATCCCTCTTCTGGATGGGCTGTCTCAACATGTGTTCCAGCCTGGCCGCCATAGCGTCTCCGATTAAACTGTCCTGTATAGACAGCTTTTGGATTATACGCTAGTTTCCTCTTCTTCGTTTCTTAGATTTGAGGGGTGAAACGCGAGTTTTCCACCGGGCATCAAACCCTTTGGCTGGCTGGTACGAATGCTTGAAGGCGGCACTAAGCCTTTGGCAGCCCCATCATCCGCTCGGATTCAAGCTGATCCAAAGCAGACTTAAGCTTGTAAAGAAGCTGATCGCAGGCAGTAAGGGTGTCGGCGCCATGGGGCCAAATAAACCGGCTTTGACTCATGTAGCAGTCGCGCTTCTCTCTTTGAAGCAGGCTCATGGCCCGTGGCGGCATTTCAAACGAGGGATGGAAAGTGACCTGCAGGCTGCCCTGCTTGGCAGAGATCTCTCTGATCTCCAAGCTCATGGCGCGAATTCGAAGGTCAATGATGGCTACGGCATTGGCGACATCGCTCGGCATCATTCCGTAGCGATCAACAATTTCCTCAGCGACTTTCTTCAGTTCTTCAGCGTTCCGGCATGCCATAAGAACCTTGTAATACCAAAGCCTCTGGCCTTCTTCTTCGATGTAGAAGTTAGGAATCGAAGCTGAAACGGGGAGATCGATGGCTGGCAGCGGCTCCAGGCCAGAGAGCGGATTGGCCATGGAGGCCGGCACCTCGCCGTCTGCGAAGTTCTTGAGGAACTGCACCTCTGCTTCAATAAGCTGACTATACAGCTCATACCCAACAGCGTTCATTTGGCCCGACTGCTTGGCACCAAGGATGTCGCCGGCGCCTCTAATCTGCAGGTCGCGCATGGCAAGCGAATAGCCGGCTCCAAGCTGATTAAACTCGGCCAGGGCCTCGAGGCGGGCTGAAGCTCCTTCGGTCAGCATCTTGGCGCTGGGGAAAAGAAACAGGGCATAAGCCTGTCTGTCGCTTCTTCCGACACGACCTCTCAACTGATAGAGCTGCGAGAGGCCGAACCTGTCGGCGTTATCGACAATGAGGGTGTTGGCGTTGCTGATATCCAGGCCGTTTTCGACAATCGTCGTCGAAACCAGAATGTCGATCTCGCCCTTAATGAAGCCAACCATCACTGGCTCCAGCTCCTTCTCGTGCATCTGTCCGTGACCCACTGCAATGCGGGCGGTTGGGATCAAGCGGCGAAGGCTGTCGGCGATATGGTGGATTCCCTGAACGTGATGGGAAACGTAATAGACCTGTCCGCCGCGAGAAAGCTCTCGAAGAATCGCTTCCTGAACAACTTCTCTGGCATAGGGCCGGACGAAGGTGCGAATGGGGAGACGGCCAGGAGGGGGCTCGTTGATCACCGACATCTCGCGAATCGACATGAGGGCCATGGAGAGAGTGCGCGGGATGGGGGTCGCGCTCATACTGAGAACATCCACACTAAGGCGAAGATTCTTCAGAGACTCCTTCTGCTTGACACCGAACTTCTGCTCTTCATCGATGATCAGCAGGCCAAGTTCTTTAAACTTCAGGTCGGCATTGAGGAGTGCGTGGGTGCCGATAAGAATGTCGCACTCGCCTTTGGCTAGGTCGGCGAAGAGCTCTTTTTTGGCTCCGGCATGGGTAAATCTGTTTAAGAGGCCAAGTCGAGTTCCGAAGCTGGAAAGCCTTTCGTGGAAGTTGCGGAAGTGCTGCTCGCTGAGGATTGTGGTGGGGCAGAGAACAGCCACTTGCCGACCCGCACAAACTGACTTAAATGCGGCGCGAATGGCGACTTCAGTTTTTCCAAAGCCAACGTCGCCACAGACCAAGCGGTCCATCGGGTAGTCGCTAGCCATATCCACTTTGACATCGCGAATGGCGGTGAGCTGCCCCTGAGTTTCAACCCAAGGAAAGGTGTGCTCCATTTCAGCCTGCCATGGACTATCGGGACCGAATGAGGGGCGGGTGACAGTTTTTCGTGTGGCGTAGAGCTTGATCAGCTCTCGCGCAAATTCCCGTGCTTCTTCACGGGCTTTTCCCACGGTTTTCTGCCACTCACCTCCGGTCAGCCGGTTGACCTTGGGGGGAGCATCGCCCGGGCTCAGATACTTCTGAATTCGGTCAAGCTGATCGGCAGGGACGTAGAGCTTATCCGGCTCTTTGTATTCGACAAAAAGGTACTCGCGCTCAATGCCATCGGTGCCTTTTCTGGTGACAAGCCCTTTGTAGACTCCGATGCCGAAGTTGATGTGGACGACAAAATCGCCTGGTTTGAGGTCCAGAACTGACGAGAGGGGCACGCCATCGTTGAACTTTCTCTGGGGAAGTTTGAGCCTGCCAACGCCGAAAAGCTCCTGATCTGTGACGATGCAGAGCCCCTTCGCTCCTTCATCAGATTGGTTCTGCCACAGAAAGCCTCCGGCCAGATTGCCTTCGGCCAAGTAGAGTCCAGCTTTCAGCTTCTCAAGCTCTTCTTCCTGTGGGAAGAGGTTGACCTGTTTGAGGACTTCCTTGACTCTTACCGGCTGATCTGTGCCGATAACGACGCAGAGGCCTGCTTCAAGCCATCTCTCAAGGGCCTGAGTCAGTGCAGTTCCTTGTCCCCGGTAGGGTTCAAGGCTGTTTGTGCCAGCTTCCCAACTTGAGCCAGGTGGCAGCCAGGTCGGCAGACCATTCATCGAGGTGAGGCAGAGCCTCAGATTTGGGGTGGCAAGGTGTTCTGGCGGCAGAACGAAATCATTTGCCGTGGATTGCAGGATTTCGCCGCGTCCAGATCTGGCTGTCAGGGCTTGGCCGAGTTCTTCTTCTGCTCTGGCCGCAAAAGCTTCAAGCTCTAGCGGTTCATCCAAAACCAGCCAGCCATCGTCGCCCAGCAGGTCTACGGCACAGCCGGCATCTGGCATCAGCAGAGGTCGATAAAGATCGAGCCGGTTGAAGAAGACTCCGGCCGAAAGAGCGCCCAGATCTCCTTCGACAAGTTCCTGCAAAGCCAAAGCCTTTTCGGCTTCTAGACCCTGGGATTCTTGGTCCAGCGACCGCCGAATAAGGTCGACCATGGCGAGAGAATCATCAGGCAGAAGAGTCTCGCGGGACGGGGCGAGTTCGATTCTTCCAACCGCCCTCAGCGACCTTTGGGTCATGGGGTCGAATTCCCTTAGGCTTTCGATTTCATCGCCGAAGAATTCCAACCGGATAGGGCGGCCAAGCCCCATGGGAAAGATATCAAGGATTCCTCCTCTCTTTGAAAACTGTCCTGGAACCCGCACTGGCTCGGCGGCTTCGTAGCCTAGTCGGACCAGCCTCTTCCTCAGAAGATCAGGGTCGATTTCGTCCCCTTCAGTCAGCTCGATAAAGCATTCCTGCAGCTGTTCGAGGCTGAGGGTTCGCTCAAGACAAGCCTGGGGAGTTGCGATGACGATGCCTGGTTCTTTCTGTCCCAGCTGCCTAAGGGCACCGATTCGATCGCTTAAGGCTACGGTCTCAGGGGCAGCGTCTTCGAAAAGCACGCTGAGCCCTGAGGGGAGGAGCTTGATTCTCTGGGGAGCGATGCCGCAAAGGCTGAGCCTTGCCTGCCACTGAAGGGCTTTATCGTAGCTGCTTGTGACTAAAAGTGTCTTGCGCGGCTTCTGCAGATAGGCGGCGGCGACGAGGACCGGACGCGACTCGGCTGCGCAGCTTGGCCAAAAGGCGCTGCGTTCGGTGGTTTCTAAAGCTGAGGCCAGGGCGGGGTCTGCCCCTGCCAGGCGGGTGAGATCGGCGAGCCGCACGACTGAACAAGATTCTACATGGTTTGACTGGAGGGTCTGGGGCAGAAAGTAGAAATGTCAAGACCACATGAAGTCAAGCAAGGGTCCGAAGTTATAGGCATCTGCAGCTCTTAAAGCTGCCAAGTAGTTTTGTCGGGCAGTTTCAGACGAAACCACTGTCGATCTTCCCCAACTCGGTTCTGGCCATTTCTGCGAAATGCACAAAACATCTGTGGCCAATCTGGCATGGCGTCCATTTCCATTCGGGAAGGGGTGAATTGAGACTAGGCGATGGTGGAACCTGGCCGCAATCTCCTTTTCATCATAGGCGGCTGTCGCAATCCAAAGCTTCGCGTCCTCAACCAAATTGTGAAGCTCGGATGAAATACGCCAAGATTCCACCCCGATGCTCTTTTGAGTTGTGCGAAACCTGCCCGCCCACTTCCAGGTCTGGTCGAACATTTTTCGATGCAGCAGGCGAAGCAATTGGACGGTGAGAATTTCCTTGGATGCCTTGCGGGAAGTGAGAGCCCAGGCCATAGCCTTTGTTATGTTTTTCAACTCAAAGTCATTCAGCTCTCTTTGCGTAGTCAATCTGGGGATCAGGTCGGCAGCTTCATCGGGGTCTAAAGGAGTCGCACCCTCTACTTCCATTTCAACCGACCTTTCTTGAGGAGTTCCTGGGCTGTTTCGGAAACTAGATCCTCTTGTGAGGCAAGATAGGCAGCCTGTGACTCAAGCGCCATAGAGTGATTTGCTCTCGAGACAATATCTCTCGCCTCTGCTTCTGCCTGGTTAGCAAGTGTAGCTTTGATCGTAGAGCGGGGAACAATCACAACCTGCAGATCGCAGTTGAGGGCATCTGCCGCAGATCTCAGTCTGGCTAAGGTGATCCTGTCCTCGGCTTCGGCTCTTTCGATATGGAAGGCAGCCGTTTTGGAGATCTTCAACCGTTCGGCAAAGTCTTGCAGGCTCATTCCGAGTGCTTCTCTAACCGCCTTTATCCATCCTCCTGGTGGACTAATCGGTGCCGGAGATTCTTTGACGCCGGAGAGGAGTTGATCTAGCTCTCTAATCCTGAGGTCAGTTTCATAGTGCTTCATGCTATTAAGATAGCACAGAAAACTATCTTTGTACTATTTTAATAGTACAAAATGGCAATTGGCAGGATGCTGAACTGTCCCATAAATCGTTCATGACATCGGCATCGCTTCAGGCCGGAAGCTAGACCTTTATCTCGGAACTCCCCGCAAAAGCTGCAGGCTGCCTCCAGGCCGAAAATGGCACAAGAAAAAAAGAGGCTATCTGTGAAAGAGGCATTAACAATAATTTAATAAAGATTTCCGTTAAATCTTACACTGATAGCCTTGGGAAGAAGAATGAGAGAGTTTAAGAAGGCCACGATTATTGCCCTCGCACTAGCCGGAGTCTGTGCTGCCCATGCAGCGCCAGGCACACCTGGGCAGATTTTGACTGCGGTTATGCCGGCACAATCTGAAGTCAGTGGATACCAGGCTTGGAGGCTGGGAACCCTCGCCGTGCCCCGACATGACTGGCATGCCACAAATCGACGGTTCGAAGCCACAGCCGAGTTTAGAAAGGGGATCTACGGGGGCGGGTTTACGCTGCGTACTGTGATGATGGAAAGCTATCAGCAGGCTTTGCAGTTGGAGGCCAATTACTTTTCCCCCAATCCAATAAAGGCTGTGCATGTGCCAGGCGAGAGCCTTCCTGGTTTCGACATTGGTGATCGATGCACCCTTTGGTACTCAGAAGATTTCAGTGAAGCTGGTCCTGCGATTGAGCGAGCACTGCCTCAGGCGATTGTGATGATGAAAGGCAAAGTGGTGACCTTTATGACCTTTCAGAACCACGGCCATGATGGAAACGCCTACGACCCCGAAGTGGCCAAGAGTATTCTCAATGGCATCGCTGACCGAGTGGCTTCAGTTGGCCTTGGAGGCAAATCCGCGGGCGCATATCGCCTTTCTCTGACTCGAGATCTTGCGGCAAGGGCGAACTCGTTCCTGTCTCATCCGAGATACAAAGAGGACTGAATCCCATCGGATTCTAAAGAGGGTGGAGCTATGGGAAATGGCTCCACCCATTTTCATGTTTAGATCGGTCACTTTCGGGCCAGGCAGACCAGACCCTGGCTGCCCACGTAGAGTAACATCAAGAAGCTTCATGCCAAAGCGCGTCGAGACACTCGTCCTACACGACAGCAGCACCCCCGTTCTGGGAGACATCCAGAAGGGCGGCAACGTCGTCGTGACCAGCACCAAAACCATCGGCCACATTTTGGATACGGTGAACCAGGCTCGCGCCCATGCTCTCTGGCCCCTCACCTTCGGGCTGGCCTGCTGCGCAATCGAAATGATGTCCACCGTCGCCAGTCGATTCGACCTGGCTCGTTTTGGTTCAGAAGCCTTTCGCGCCACGCCCCGTCAGGCTGACGTGATGATCATTGCCGGACGCCTGAGCAAGAAGATGGCCCCGGTTTTGAGGCAGATTTACGACCAGATGCCCGAGCCCAAGTGGGTGATTTCGATGGGTGCCTGTGCCAGCAGCGGCGGAGTTTATAACAACTACGCCATTGTTCAGGGCGCCGACCAGGTTGTTCCGGTCGACATCTACGTTCCTGGCTGTCCTCCATCCCCAGATGCTCTGCTCTACGCTTTTCTTAAGCTGCAGAACAAAATTAAGCATCAGACCATGAGGACGAATAAGAGCCTTTCGATCATTGAGCTTCGGCCCCGAGAAGTTGAAGAGGCATCGGTATGAGCTTTGAAGTTTTGAGCGAAGTCGCCCGCCCGATCCTGACCGGGTTCGGCATTACGGCTCGACGCCTTGCTAAAGACAAGGTGACGGTTCAATACCCTGACGAAAGAAGGGAACAGTTCCCCCGTACTCGCTGGCGCCACGTTCTGACTCGATACGATTCGGGCCTGGAAAGGTGCATCGGCTGCAGCCTCTGCGCCGGAGCCTGCCCCGCTCGCTGCATCTACGTTGAAGCTGCCGAGAACACCGACGATGATCGACGATCTCCTGGTGAAAGGTATGCCACTCGCTATGAGATCAACATGCTTCGCTGCATCTTCTGCGGCTACTGCCAGGAAGCCTGCCCGACTGGAGCCATCGTCCTTCGTAAAGATTTCGAGCTGGCCAACTACGAGAGAGAGGATTTTCTTTACACGAAGGAAATGCTTCTTGAGCCGATTCGAAAGTAGAGTTTCGGTTCTGAGATTTAAAAGGGGAGCTCCGAATGGGGCTCCCCGTTTTGTTGTTGTCGGGCCGGACACTCTCCATCCCCTGCCCCTTGCCTCTCGCTGAAGCGAAAGGAAGGGGTTCCGAGATTCGCAGGATTGGTGGCCTGGTTGTACGACGCAGTCGTTCAGCCAGGTGGGCCCCTAGATAGTTGAGCCCATTCTTGGGTTTCACCCACGCCACCCAACTGAACAGCCTGTTCGAATTTTGGGTAGCAGGGGCAGCGCCCCTGAACCTACTTCCCCGGAGCTCGTCCTGAATCACCCCATTCGAGTGATCCCGCGGTACGCGGGAACGCTCGAAGGGGAGAAAATGGTCTCCCCTTCCTCTCGCTGAAGCGAAAGGAAGGGGTTCTGAGTGCTCACGTCCTCTAAGGCATGGCCTTCGGCCACCCGGCTGAGGTTTCGCAACAACCGGGCCACGCATAGTCTCTGTCAGTAGACAAAAAACTGGACCCACCCAATCGGGTGAGTTTAGTGGCCGGAAGCCTTGGAAGCAAGCGTGGTATCCAAAGCAACAGCGGGGCCCATGGTGGCGCTGATCGCAATGCTTCGAAGGTACTTGCCCTTTGAGGAAGAAGGCTTGGCCTTAATGACGGCATCCAGAGCTGCGAGAAGGTTCTCGCGGATCTTGACGTCATCGAAGTTGACCTTTCCAATGCTGAGGTGGACGATGCCAGCCTTTTCAGCTCGGTACTCAATTCGGGTAGCTCCCTTGATTTCAGCAACGGCGCCGGCGATGTCGTCGGTCACGGTTCCGTTTCTCTTGTTAGGAGTCTTGGGGCCAAGGAATCGACCGACCTTACCGATCTGGGGGGCCATGTCGTTTGTGGCGAGCATGACGTCGAAGTCCTTCCAGCCGTCCTGAATCTTCTTGATCAGGTCGTCATCGCCAACAAAGTCAGCGCCTGCGGCTTCTGCGGCAGTAGCGGCAGCACCCTTTGCCAAAACGGCAACCTTCTTCACCTTGCCAGTTCCGTGAGGAAGCTGAGTGATTCCTCGAACGTTCTGGTCGCCCTTTCTTGGGTCGATTCCAAGCTTGATGGCGCAGTCGATTGATTCGACAAACTTGGCTGAAGCGGTGGCCTTAACAAGGGCGATGGCTTCGTCGATTTCGTAAAGCTTGTCGGCGTCCACCTTCTTTGCGAGTTCGGTGAAGCGGGGTGAGTTCAGGAGCTTTCCTTTTTTCTTGCTGGGCATATTTCCCTCCGTGGTCTGCGACAGGTTAAACCTGCCTCCCACGAGGGGCAATTATGGCTTGCCGCTCTGTTGACCATTAGGCCTGCCGAGAGTCTTTCGGCAAAGGCCACTTGGTCTGACGGAACTTATGATGACCGTCTGCCAGCTGTTTCGCCAACCCCCCGGCCCCCTTCCGGGAAGGGGGAGATTGTTTTTTGGCGGTTTTCCACTCTTCGCCTTGCGGCTCGGTTGAAAACCACAGTGAGGCGGGAGACTATCGTTTCACGGATGGCCGAAATGAGTCGTCAAGGCGGGATGGGATGGGCCCGACTAGCCCAAGGGCCAGGAATCCAATCTCTCCAGCAGCGAATGCCGCCATCCCCGCACGCTGACTCGAGTTTCCAGGGCGTGGAGTGCCTGCAGGAATCTTTCCAGAATCAAAGTTCCAGCGTGAAGAGTTTTCTCGCGGCCTTTCTCCATGCCGACAATCGCGGCTCGGCCTGCGTCATCCATATCGCACATCCAGCCCACGGCTCGACCGATTTCTTCATAGTCCAGGGTTTGACCATGAACCCGTTCTGGATTCCACTCAGTGAGGCCTTCTCGAATTGAAATGAGGTTCGTGCTGGTCGCCCCAAGGGTCACGACCATTCCGCACTGACGAGGCAGGTAAGCCAAGCCAATGACCTCATCTACCATCTCGCAGGCTTTAAGTCTTGCGGAAAAATCTGGTGATTCAGCCTTCCAAACCGAATCCCTTAAGCCTAGCGCCCCAACTGAGTAGCTGCGCCGGAACTTTACGTCCCAGCCAGAAGCCATTCGGTCTGCCGTGACCAGTTCGGTTGAATGTCCGCCCGGATCAATGATGGAGATTCGGGAGGCTGAAGAGAAGAGCGGGTCATCTGCGACGGCCAGAAAGCCAAGCTGAGCCTCATCTTCCCCGGAAAGAATAACGATCGGTGTGCCTTGGGCCGCGCCTCTTTCAACAAACTCTTTGCTGTTGGTGGCAATGCGGGCGGCCATTGTCGCTGCCGCCACGATCTCGGCGGCACCGTATCGCTGCGCCTGGGCATACCCTTCTTTGATGGCAGAGAGGGTGTCGGAAATTGCGGTTTCGCTGAGAAGGCCCGTCTCTTTGGTGCCCCTGCCGAGTCCGGTTACCCTGGTCCATTCATGAATCGGAACCCAGCCTTGGCCTTTGTTTTCTGCCACCAGCAGCAGAACTGAGTTTGAGCCTACATCCAAGACGGCGCGGACTTGGGGATGACTCATTAGCAGGCAGTTTACCGAAGGCCTTCTGAGGGGTAAGGTCGGGTCATGGCTCGATTGATCGGATTGGATATTGGAACTTCTTCGGCAAAAGCTGTGGCGATTGACGAGAAGGGAACTCTGCTTGGAATCGCTTCGCGTGAATATCCACTTTCGGTGCCACAGCCAGGCTGGGCTGAGCAGAATCCTGACGATTGGTGGCAGGCGGCGGAAGCCTGTCTGGCCGAACTAAAGGCCGACCAAGCCGACGCCATCGGCCTGACTGGCCAAATGCATGGCTCAGTCTTTCTTGATGCAAATGATCAAGTGATTCGTCCCGCCCTTCTTTGGTGTGACCAACGAACAACAGCAGAATGCGCCGAGATCGAAAGCAGAGTTGGCCCAGAGAAGCTGAGGCAGATTACGGGCAACCCAGCTTTGACCGGCTTTCAGCTGCCTAAGGTTCTTTGGCTGAGAAACAACGAGCCAGAAGCCTTCTCACGGCTTTCCAGCGTGCTTCTGCCAAAGGATTTCATTCGGTTGAAGATGACGGGGCTGAAGGTGACCGAGGTCAGCGATGCTTCCGGAATCGGGACTTTGGATGTGAGGAAGCGAGCTTGGTCGCCAGAAGTGCTTGCGGCTCTTGATCTTCCTGGCAGCTTCTTCCCTGACGTAGTTGAGTCACGTGAACAGACGGGAACTTGGAAGGGAGTTCCTGTCGTGGGCGGCGGCGGAGACCAGGCAGCGGCGGCGGTGGGCACTGGAGCCGTGACTCCTGGACTTGTCAGCGTCAGCCTCGGTACAAGCGGAGTGGTCTTTGAAGCTTTTGATCAAATGCCGTCAAGTCAAACCGATGCGATTCACGACTTCTGCCACGCTACTGGAGCCTGGCATCGAATGGGAGTGATGATTTCCTGCGGCGGTGCAGTCCGCTGGTGTCGAGACACTTTCTACTCTGAGGGTTACGACGCAATGAACAGCGATGCTGAAGCCTCTGGAGTCGGTGCCGGGGGAGTTCTTTTTGCTCCTTACCTTTCTGGTGAGCGCTGCCCTCATGTTGACCCCTTTGTTCGAGGCGGCTTCGCCGGATTGGCACTCAACCACACCCGAGGGGACATGGCTAGGGCAGTGTTTGAAGGAGTCACTTTTGGCCTTAAGGGCTGTCTGGACCTGATGAATCCTGGTGTCGCCCCTCAGCGCGTAAGAGTCACGGGTGGCGGTGCTAAGAGCCGCCTTTGGGTGCAGATGCTGGCGGACGTTTTGGGGTGCCCATGCCAACTGTTAAGATCTGATGAAGGTCCGGCCTATGGAGCGGCCATTCTAGGGGGACTTTCGGCGGGAGTTTGGAAGGATGTTGTCGAAGCCTCTGAAGCCGCTGTGCAGGTTCGAGAGGAAGTTAATCCCTCAGGATTAGACTATTCCCAAGGATATCAGGCCTTTTCGGCTCTTTATCCCCTGCTTTCAGCCCTGAAGCCTAGCCGCTGATTTGCTACAATGGCCCTGTTGGGAAAGGCATAAGTCCACCCAACAGGATTGATCTCTAATGACCAACGACCAGTTGACGCCCTCTGGCGTCTCCGACACCACTGAAGAAGCCAATCAGGCTCCTGCTGTGGAGGAGACTCAGACCTCTGGCGTCGCGCCGAGTACCGAGTCCGCTCCGGCGGCCGCTGAGGTTCAGGCCGACGCCCCCAATGACACCCCGGCCGAACCCGTAGCCGCTCCAGCTCCCGTAGTGGAAGCTGTTGTCGAAGCCCCTGCCCCTGCCGCTCCTAGAGCAGATGACTCTGCTTTGTTTGATGAGTGGATGAACGGAGGCGGAGTCTCGGAATCCTCGGATGACTCTTCAACTGGCTCCCTCAATCGAGGTGACCGAATTGAAGCCGAAGTCATCTTGGTTGAAGAAACTAGAGTCTTTGTCAACCTTGGCACCAAGGCCGAGGGCGTTGTGCCCCTGGAAGAACTGACTGAGGACAGAATTTCTTCCGCCATTGGCGTGGTTAACATTGGAGACAAGTTTGAAGTCGTCGTCCTTCGCACCAGCAACGACGGCAACCCAATCGTTTCTAAGAAGAGAGCCGACTTTGACATTCAGTGGAAGTCGATTCTCGAAGCTCACGAGTCTGGCCGAGTCTTCCAGGCAACTGTCGTCGACAGAGTCAAGGGAGGCCTGGTGGTTGACATTGGTGTTCGAGGCTTCGTCCCCGCCACCCATGTTGGCTCTGGCAAGCTGAGAAACATTGAGAAGTACGTGGGAGAAACCATCCCCGTCAAGATCATTGAAGTTGACAAGGATCGACGAAAGGTCGTTCTCTCCAACAGGCAGGCCGAAGAAGAGAAGAGGGACGAAATCAAGTCCACTCTCTTCGAAAAGACCAAGGTTGGTGAAGTTCTTCCTGGCGTCGTCCGAAGGCTTACCGATTACGGCGCCTTTGTTGACCTGGGCGGCATCGATGGACTCCTGCACATTTCTGAAATGAGCTGGATGAGAATCGAGCATCCCAAGGAAGTTCTTAAGGAAGGTCAGGAAGTCAACGTCCTTGTTCTTCGCCTTGACGAGAACACCGGTCGAATCAGTCTTGGACTCAGGCAGGTCATGCCAGATCCGTGGAAGCTGATCCGCGAGAACTACAAGCTTGGTGAGAGAATCAAGGTCACGGTGAACCGAATGGTTCAGAGCGGCGCCTTTGTTCGACTTCCTGAGCATGCAGAGGCTTTCCTTCCTCTCAGCGAAATTTCTGACAAGCGACTGAAGAAGCCTTCTGAGGCCTTGGAAGTCAATCAGGAAATTGAGCCCATGATTATCGACCTCAAGCCTGAGGATCGAAGAATGGTTCTGAGCTTGAGAGAAGATGCCCGACCCGGCACCTACCGAAGCGACCCCAGTTTTGGCGGCGCGATGGGTGGTCCTGGCGGACCTGGCGGCGGCCGACCTGGCGGCCCTGGTGGACGCGGTGGAAGGCCTGGTGGCCCTCCTGGCCGAGGAAGAGGCAGAGAAGAATCCTTCGATCAGCCCAATGTCACGACCCGCACCCCAACCGGTGGCGCAACTATCGGCGAAAGGCTGGGCATGCTTAAGGGACTTATCAAGGGCGACGCTCCGGCTGAGACCAACGAAGACGCTGAAAACAGCTAAGGCAGAAATGTCTATCAGCAGGGAAGAGGGGCAGGTTCCGCAAGGGAGTCTGCCCCTCCTGCTGTCCCAAGGGCTTGTTCTGCCTAAGCTAGCGGTCACTGGCGGCATTGCCTCTGGCAAAAGCACAGTCGTCTCGTTTCTGGAAGAAATGGGACTTGTCTCGATAAATGCCGATCAAGTCGCCAGGCAGCTGCGCGAAGATGCCAACACCATGGCTGAATTGGCCGATTTATTGGCCGTGGGGCGCCCTTTGACAACCGAGATGCTTAGAGAAGCATTGAAGCATCAGGACAAAAGGCGCATTGTCAATCACTTTTTCCATAGCCGAGTCTGGGAGGCTTTAAAGGGTTCTTCAGCCCAGGTGGTTGAGGTCCCTCTTCTAGTTGAATCCTGCCTCTGGCCTTTTTTTCAAAATGTTTGGACAGTCTCATGTCCGCCTGAAATTAGGCTGAAAAGGCTGACTGAACGGCTGGGCGAAAGAAATTCAGCAGAAAAAATGTTGGAAATTCAGGCAAAGGAATCGACCCGGGCAGCCCTAAGCGACTTAGTTTTGAACTCAAATGTCAGCTTTGCTGAACTTAAATTTCAAGTTAAGCAAGGATTTACGCTTCTACCGCACGGCATTGCGCGAGAAAACCGTCTATAATCGTCGGAGTCTGTCTTAAGACCGCAGACGATACTTGTTGGTGAGCAAAGGTGGTGCCGTGCGTTGCGCGCGGAGTCCGGCTTGGGCTATAGTGCCTGTGGTGGACTTGCTTCACCAGCAGGTGTGCCTGCGGTCATCAAGGACGAAGTGCACCGAAATGGAGCAGAACGTGGAGGAAGCGCAGCAGTGATGCGAATGGGTAACTTGCAAAAGGGGAGTGCTTGGCCGCTCCTGACCGTCTTGATGACGGTTCTTTTCCTACTGGGAGGAGTTGGCAGGGCAGAAGCCCAAGTCGAACGCCTTCCGGTTTGGGCGGTCGTTGAATTTGAAAACAAAGGCCCTCAGAATGCTGAGGTTGGCAAAGCTGCTGCGGCGGCTGTGGCGACAGAGTTTGGCAAGCGCCAGACTGTGGACGTCTTGCCGCTTGAGACGGCGAATCGAACCATTGAAGAACTTGGTTTGAGGATCCCGATTACTCGAGCATCCGACCTCAGTCGTCTGGGCCTTGCCCTTGAAGCCGGCACCGTTATTAGCGGTGAAGTCGTGAACTTCAAGGTCGACACATCTGGCAGCGAAAAGCAGGCCAACGTCCTAGTCAGAGTCTTTGTGCGTGACGTCGCTTCTGGCATCACTATCAACGGTGCAGCAGTCTCTGGTCGAAGCGGCTTCCGAGCCTCTTCAACTGAAGATGCCGCTTTGATCAACGAAGCTCTCGGCGATGCTGCCTTTAAGGCAGTGCAGGACATCGAGTCTCGAAGAATTCCTTCAGCCACAGTCACTTCGACTTTGGACGGCAAGGCTCTTCTTGACCGTGGTCTGAGAGATGGCCTTAAGGCCAACATGAACGTTATCGTGACCCGCGCTCGTGAGCAGGTGGCCGTCGGCCGCATCACCAGCGTTGATGACGATTCCGCTCTTGTCACCCCCAACAATGGCCAGGTATTCAAGGGAATCCGCACGGGAGACAAAGTCCGAGTGGTCTTTGATGTCCCCACCCTATCTCCGAACTTTTCAAAGACTGGCGATGCTCAGGTTTCCAAGCCTCGCAGCCGTTCCAACAACCAGGGGCTGATCGCAGTTCTGGTGCTGGTCGTCATTCTTGGTCTCCTTCTTGGTGGTGGTCGATCTGGCAGCAGCGAGCTGCTCAAGGTCAGCGCCAAGCCCTTCACTGGTGGCGACGACGTTCCTGCAGTCCGACTTTCTTGGACTCGAGACACCTTCTTGAGGAACAACCGAATCATTCGATTCCAGGTCTGGAGAGACGACATTGCTACTGGCCCAGTGGCCGTTAGCAACAACGTCAATGCCTCATTCCTGGATGACAGAGCCGACCTGGCCAATGCTCCCGGAGCAGGCAACCCCTGGTCTTCCGGCGAGAACCTCCCGATCTTCGGCGGCAGCGTTGAGTGCTTCGGCGACGATCTCGGAACCGATTCAACCGCTGTGGCTCTTCAGCCTGGCCGACCCTATCGCTACTCTGTTGAAGTCGTCTACCGCATCAACTCTCTCGACCTTCCTGGTGAAGGCGGTACGAGCGGCGGCGGCGGCGGCGGCACTACAACCGGTGGCGGAACAACCACTGGCGGCGGCACCACAACCGGTGGCGGCGGCGGAACCACAACCGGTGGCGGCGGTGGCACCACAACTGGCGGCGGCGGCGGCACCACAACCGGTGGCGGCGGCGGCACTACAACCGGCGGCGGCGGTGGCGGCGGAACCGACTCTGAATTCTGCTACTTCCTCTCAACCAGAGTTGCTAGCCAGGGTTCAGTCACCCCATTCCGAAGAACTCCTCTTCGGTCCCCCATTGCGGAATTCCCTGTGGCCGTTGCAGGTCCTGCAGCTGGTCGAGTGACCTTCCAGTTTGAATCTGGAAGAGCCGCCAGCGGTGGAAGCGCAATCGCCATCGAGTACGTCGTTCAGGTTTCTCCAAACCCGAGCTTCACCCAGCGAACGTCCATCGTGGACAAGTACGTCGATACTTCGACGGCATTCGGAAACACGATTACCCGAACGAGCGTCGACATTCTGTCCCAACTCAACGCCCTGACGGCTGCCGACAACGGCCGCCTCTACTGGAGAGTCGGAATCAGAAACACGGACGACTCATCACAGCCTGACGGTGGCTACATCTTCAGCTCTGTGCGGTCTCTGCGAAGGGCTGACACCCCATAGCTGCCCACCGGAGGGATCTGGAACCTGGCTAGCGCTGAGTTTCAGATCCCTCCGGGCAATGCTGGAAACAAGTGAAGGCACAATTTATGAGGAAATGGTCAACAATCGCCAGCCTGATCGGGCTGGGTCTCGTTATTCCAGGGGCTGCATTCGCGCAGACAGGGTGGAGCTTCAGGTGCATTGACCCTGAGAACGATTCGCCCTTCAGTGACGACTACGGTCTTCAGAATCTTGAAAACGATCTCATCGGCGTCACGCTTGGCGTAAGCGGCACTGTCACGCATGGCGGTCAGAACGGCCCATGCTTCGCCCCGACGGCGCGAACTCTTGACGCTGCTGGTCGAATCGGTTTCTACAGTGGTCGCGAAGGCTCCGTTCAAACCGACTTTGATAACTTTCTTGCCTACACCTACGGTGCTCCTTCCGAGAACGTAGGCGACTATGGCTTTGTTCGCATTCTTAAGGGCGACAATACAACCGCCAACTCTGTTCTGTTTGGTGATGGGGGCCTGGGAACTGTATTCCGAGGAGCTTCAAATCGTTACGTTATCGCCAACTGGAGCGATGCTGATGTCGCGGTTGTCCTGAGACTTAGTGTGATCGGCGATGCCGTTCGAATGAGGTGGCGCATGACCAACCTGACCGAAGAAGCCCTTGATCTTGGTCTTCTGTTCGCTCAGTACACAGGCATGATGACCTCTGGTGGTCAAACCGACTCCCAGACAGGAGCCAACACAGCCCTCACTGCTAGAGCCGGCATCGGTGGCAATCCTAAGTTCACAGCTGATGGATACCTGGGAATGGTAAACCTGCCAACCACCAGGCCAGTCAGAACTGAGTACCACTTGAGGAATACGAGTTCACGATTCCCCAGCTATGTGGACTTTGCCTTTGGTCAGACTGAATATTACGGGATGAGGATCGAAAACGTACCCTCGACCAACTTCCAGGATGCGACTTCTGCAGACCAGATCACCATCGGTGACTGGTTCTTCATGCTTCAGAATAATAACGCTCGCCAGTCTGTTTTTGGAGACAACACAGGTCTTCCCGAAACAGCCGACGTTGCTACCGATGAATTCGGCTTCCTTCAAAGGTTCCCAGTCGCCACCGTCAGCCCCGGAGGCTTCCGAGATGTCGTGCATTACGTGCGCAACACTTGGAGCGTTGGAGATTATCGCGACCCATACATGACGGTTGTCGATGCTCCTAAAACAGTCGGTACCAATGCAGCGGGCGTCAACGGTCTTGACAACAACCCCTTCACTATCCGCGTCTACGTCGACAACCAGTTCGCTGAAATCGACAAGGAAGTCAACCTGAGCAACACTCGCATCAGGATTGTCCTTGGCAACGGCATGGAGCTGGTCGATGGTGAAGTTGACAGCAAGATCATTCCGACCATCCTCCCCAACGGAATCGCTTCAGTCGATTTCCAGGTAAGAGGCACCGGACAGGTCTTTGGAGACATTCCCTACCAAGTCTTCGTGACTCCGGATCCAGGTCCGGCGCGAACTCTCAGTGGAAACATTCAGTTTGCCGCCGTTCCTCGGCTCAGCAAGCCAGCCGGTCCTACCATGGTCGGCATGCCTTACACCTTTAACGATGCCTCTCTGAATGCCATTCTTGGCCTTCAGGCTGGTGTTGACTATCAGGCTTACCGATGGGAGCCGAGAAGCGAAGAGTACGTGCCTGTCGCCACCCCCGTTCGCGGTGTTGGCTACTGGCTGGTCTTTGCCAATCCCTTCGTTGGTCAGCTCTTGGGTGCTCAATTCGCTGAAGATGCCGGTTCTGGCGGTCTCCGAACTCCTCTGTACAGAGGATGGAACCTGATCAGCAACCCCTACAACTATCCGGTGAAGCTGGCTGACCTTAACCTGGTCATCTCATCCACAGAGAATTCTGGCGTCCTTTCTTGGACCGAAGCTGTCTCTAACGGTGCAGTCAACGGTGGTCTCGCCTTCTACGACACAGATGGCGGCTTCTACGACTTCATCAGCAACCCTGACACCTACATCTCTCCTCTCCAGGCTTACTGGCTCTACACTCCTTCATTCGATTCAATCCAGGTTTCCTGGCCACCGGTCTTCACCCCTGGCCTTCCGAACTCTGGTCGAAGCTCAGAACCAAGGTTCGAGCAGTCTGATCGAGAGTGGAGACTCCAGTTGACTGGACGAAGCAAGGTCGGTGCCGATGTCAACAACTTTGTTGGCGCCGCTGCCGATTCGAAGGCTGCTGACAGCAAGGACCTCCTCAAGCCACCAGCTGCTCCCGGAGCCCCCTTCCAGATCTCAATCGTCGATACCCATCGAGGAGAAGAGACAAGAATGGCTCAGGCGATCAAGCCTCGGTCCGGCAAGATGTCCTGGCAGGTCGAAGTCAAGGCCGATCAGGCAGGCGAAGTCACCATGGCTTGGCCCAACCTGGCCAGCCTGCCCAAGAACCTGAGATTCAGGCTTACCGATCCAGCTACCGGACTCGTCCGTGACCTGAGATCAAGCAGCTCCTACACTGTCAACATGACAGAGCCCGGAACGAGAGTTCTGACTCTGACGGCAGAGCAGGGCGGCACCAGCCGAGCACTCATTGGCAATGTGACAGTCGGTCGAGATGGCAGAGATGTCAGCGGCCCCGTCACCATCGCCTACAACCTCTCAGCCAGCGCCACAGTTTCTGTCAGAATCCTTTCCTCAACCGGCAAGGAAGTCTACACAGTGACGAGGGGCCGGTCCGATGCTGCGGGTGAAAACAACGCAACCTGGACTCTGAGAGATAATGCAAATAGAGCAGTCGCTCCTGGCGTCTATCGCGCTGAGATCGTGGCTGAATCTGAATCCGGCGAAAGAGTTCGCAGGATTGTCCCAATCAACGTGATTCGCTAAGGCGAATCATCACCAGGGGAGGAAGATCTCATCTTCCTCCCCTCTTCTCCCCCTCTATCCAGAAGGTTCCTGCAGGCAAAAAGTGAAACCACTTCGACTTGCTCTCATCTCAGGCTTGGCCATCATCTCGGCCGCCTCCTTCGCACAAGAGGGTGTGATTGAACTTACATCTTTCCCCAGCATCAGCGTCTCTGATGGCAGAACTCCAGTTACCATCTCTGCCCTTGTTCGAGATCGGTCAGGAAATCTGGTGCCAAACGGCACACAAGTCATTTTTGAATCCACTCTAGGCTCATTCCGAGAGAATGTGGTCACCACAGAGAACGGCTTGGCAAGAGCCACTCTCATTGCTCCCAGCGTCCCCGGAATCGCACAGGTAAGGGCCTCTGCTGTTCGATTCTCAGCTAGACAATCGCTCGAACTCGAATTCGTTGCAGATAAATCTCTTCTTGATTCTGCAAAGGAATTCATCGAAGTCACAGCCAGCCGCACGCTGCTCTACTCAATTCAGCATAAGACAATTGAGGCAAGCGGCACAGATCGGGGCGTTTCCGTTCGCTACCGAGATATCGTCATCAAAGCAGACGACATTCAGCTTCATGTACCCAGCTACAGGATAAAGGCACGCAACGCCGAAGTCACCTGGGGCGGAAAGGTTATGGTGGTTCAAGAGCTCGTCATGAAGCTCAACGTCCGCCGTGGCATCGGAATGGCCGTTTACGAGGTCGAAGGAACAAGGGTCGTTCAGTCTGGACCCTTTATTGTTCCCATTCCGACAAAGAGAGACAGGCTCGGGCCGGTCGAACTTTCCTCTCAAGGATTGAAGCCCTTTGATCAAAGGCTTGAACGAAGCGAGTTTGCCTTTGATGAAATCAGCAGCAGCCTTTCATCCGTCGAGGCTAAAAAGGCTGTCGCATTTCCCCAAAGAGACATCTATTTCTATCGTTCCAACGTAAAGGTCTCGGGCAGCTCAGTCATGAAGGTGCCCCTTTTTCAGCTGAACAGCAACTCGGCTCAGCCGATCATCACAGACCAGTTCGTTAACGTCACTTCAACTCAGCTCAACGTCAACTATCCTTACTTCCTTAGCCTTAAACCCGGCGAAACCAGCCTGGTGCGCTTAAGGTACGGAAGCCGCTTTGGAAGTGGTGTCGGAGCATCGCAGGGCCTGCTGCTTGACTACGAATACAAGTGGAACAAGGGCGACGACATGGATGGCGGCGTCACCTTCTACGGTCTAAACAAAAGAGACTGGGGTGCCAGCATTCGCCAGTTCGTTCAGGCCGGCACCAGAACTTCCATCGCTGGCCAGGTTGATTTCCCGGCCCACAAAAGCATTAATGCCAACCTCTCTGTAAACCAGGGATTCGATGGCTATTCCGCCAACCTCTCCATGAACATGGGGCAGAGCTTTGGCCGTGTTGATTCTGGCTACCGGTCACAGCAGATCAACTTCATCCTAGAAAAAGACCCGACTCCCATTGGCAAGCTGCCCGTTCAGCTTTTTGTCGGTGTCAATGCCATGACCTCCCGCTTCAAAGGCGGCTCACTCGATCGAAGTCAAACAGGCTACGGCATCCAAAGCAGACTCGCCTCCAGGCCGATGAGGATTGATGACTTCAATACCATCACAGCTAGCTACCGTGTCAACCAACTCTTCGGTTCCGGTGCAAGACAGTCTCTGACTCACTTTGGCAACGTTGGCCTCAGCTCAACTCTTGGTCCCAATCTCGGACTCTTTACGAGCTACACCTACACCGATGACGGTTTCAATTCGGTGGCGCTGGGCAAGCATCAAATCGGCACAGAAGCCTATTGGAACTCCTCCGCTTTCAGTCTCCGAGGCTTCATGAACAAGTCCATGGACGTCAATCGGCTGAGCGCAGGAGCAAATGCTCGATGGGCTATGTCTGATCTTTGGCGGCTGTACTATAACTACACTCTAGACCGCTATTTCGATGGATCCTTTATGGATCAGAACGTCATTCTTGGCTATCGGCTAGGCGTCCGAGAAATCGGTCTTAGCTACAGCCAGCGAACCAAACGGATTGGCATTGAAGTTCTTGGCGTCGGCTTCTAAGCTGATTCTCTCGGCCCTCTTGTTCGGGGCGGCCAGTTCTGTAATCGCTCAGGCGACAGGCAGGTTTACTCAGGCGTCACCGCCTCAGCTGCCTGGCTTCCTCTGGACGAATCAAGGCTTTCGCGCAGCAGAATCCAACGGGCTTCTCTTCAAGTTCGAAGATCCTGCCACCTCGACTAAGCTCACTTCGGCTACCTCAAGAACAGCAGAGTGGAAGGTCGAGGGAGGAAGACGCACTCCGACAGATATCAGGGTCAACCTCAGGTCACCAGGATTCGACTTTAAGGTTAAACCTGGGTTTCGCTTCACGTTAGATTCGCTTCGGCCTCCTCTCTTTACAACGTCAATCGGAACCTACGAAGGTGCTCCAGCACCCACCACCAGCTGGATCATGGTTTCTGTTCGTGAGAATGTGCCGCCAGTTCTCTTTGCCTTCCGCAATGGAGTCTCAGAAATGAGAGTTACTGGTTCGTCGGGCCAATGGCAGGTTCGGCTATCACCTGCCTACGAAGGGTGGATTAGAGTAATGCTGCCCTTCGGGCAGAGGGTGCCTGAAGTTTCTGAGACTCTCATAGAGCGGCTGGGAAGGCAGGCCACGGCCATCAAAGGCTTGGCCCCTCTCACAACACTGCCTTACCCCAGGGCGATGAGTCAGAGAATCTTTCAAGGCCTGGGAGCCATGAGAATCTCCTGGAGCTTTGATCGCCCAGGCTCGGTTGTGCCCTCGGCTGCGATTCTGGCTGGCTTATCCACTGGAGCCCAAATCACCACCCCCTATCGTCTGGTTTCAGATTCATTTTCAGAAGGCCCTCTTGGCTTGGCAAGAGGCAAGGAGATGTCGGTCCTGCTGCCTCATGGCCTTGTGCCCTTGGGGCGAGCCTTAACCGATGGCGCTTGGGAAGAAGGAGTCCCTGCGGATGAAGTGAAGGTCAGCGCCGCGGCACCGGAAGAATTAAGGCAGGTGATGCCGAATCCCGTCTTGGAACTCTATGCAAAGCTCAATCGAGGAAGAGCACCTTTCGGAGCTTCAGAGTCTTATCTCCCAGGAAATCCAACCGAGGCTAAGCTCTTTGCCGAGACTGCCGAAAAGCAGGCCTGGTGGATAAACGAAGGGCTCCTGCCAGATTCATCTAATCTCGCTCTCGCCTCCCTCCTCTGGCGAGCCGATCCCCTGACTTGGAATCTCTCGGAAACACCGGAACTGCAGGCTCAAGTTGCCCGCGCCGCTCTGCTTGCTCATGGCACAGATCGGCGGATAGAAGGCCTCATGCTCGCTTATGGCCTGCTGGCTCGTCCGAGCCTCCTTGAGGCGCAAAAGAGACTAGGTTTTGCTCTGTCCCCTTCTGCCGGTCAGATCCCAAACGACCTTCTGGTCATGTTGGGGCAGGCTGCGCCAGGAAAAGATTGGACCAGACTCCTTCCGGCCCCTTTCTGGATTATGAATGGGCCGCCTGCTTGGCTGAGAAAGGGTGAACGCAGCTGGGTTCTGCTCTACATGGCCCCTAGTGATGAGCCGGTTGAGTTCATTTTCAGATCGAGAACGCCGGTTCAATTCGAAGCTGCCACCAATCTCTCTGACTTCAAATCAGCACAGGAGGCCGATAAACAGGGTGTCTGGCGGTATCGATTAACCTCAAAGCCACAAGGAAGAGGCTTGGTCGAGATTCGGCTGAGAACGCCAGAAGCATCTTTCGTCGTCGTTCCAAAAACCAAGCCGAACTAAGACTCGTTGTCCACGTTGTAATGAAGTCCGACGTTGACTTTTCGTTCAATTGCGCCCTGAACCACTAACTCGGCAACGTCGAGCAGATTCCAAGTCTCGGCTCCGTAGATGCTGAAAGGAGAGCCTGGCTGTTTTTCAAGGTCCTTTCTAATCTTCGCAAGGCCATCCGATGCTTCTTTAAGGCCCTGGTTTGATCGGAAGATGCCAACCTTCGTTGACATGATTCTTTGAATCTTGTGCCGAATTCTTATCGCCTCACTTTCAGGCAGAGTCCGGGCCGGGGTGGGATCGACGACATCCAAGCCTGGCACGGGCTCATCCACGATCGCCTTGGCGGCGGATTCGCTGAAAACGATGGCTTCCAAAAGAGAATTACTGGCCAATCGGTTTGCGCCATGAACTCCGGTCGAAGCCGCCTCTCCAGAGGCATAAAGGCCGGGCAGGCTGGTCTGAGCCTTAAGGTTAGTCACAGTTCCTCCGCAGGAATAGTGCTGAGCAGGAACAATAGGAATCCAGTCGTTCTCCATCTGAATTCCGATGCTGCGGAGCTTGGCCCAAATTGTCGGGAAGGCTTCCTGCAGATCGGCAGCATCCAAGTGAGTGGCATCCAGATACACGCACCAGGTATCCAGCTTGGCCAGCTCTCGCTCTATCGACCTCGCGACCACATCTCTTGGGGCGAGTTCCAAACGAGGATCGTAATCTCGCATGAACCGTCGGCCCTTGTGGTTTCTCAGGGTCGCGCCTGCCCCCCTCACTGCTTCAGAAATCAGCCAGCCCATGGCCTGCTCGTGGTGAAGGGTTGTCGGATGGAACTGCATGAATTCCATTCCGGCAATCTCTGCTTTGGCTTTTCTTGCTAGGGCGATACCGTCGCCTGTGGCCACTCTGGGATTGGTTGTGTGGCTGTAGACCTTGCCGCATCCGCCTGTCGCCAGCATGGTGGCCCTGGCTCGGAACTGGCGTGTCCCCAACTCGTTGATAATGGCTGTCGCTCCCAGGCACCTGCCCCCCGAGACGTCCAAACCTGTCACGTAAGCGTGCTCAAAGACTTCGATATTTGGTTCGCGCCGTACTGCCTCACTGACGGCTCGTTCAATTTCCCAGCCGGTTCTATCTTGGTGATGAACAATGCGATGGCGGCTGTGGCCCCCTTCGCGGCCAAGATCCAGCTGCCTCATAGAATCCATGTCGAACTGGGCACCCATGCTCCTCAGCCACTCGATGGCATTGGGGGCGGATTGAACAAGGAACCTTACGGCTTCGGGATCGCAGAGGCCTGCACCAGCGATCAGAGTGTCTTCTTCGTGCAGTTTCCAAGAATCGCTTTCACCGACTGCTGCGGCAATGCCGCCCTGCGCCCAAGTCGTGTTCCCATCGGTCAAGACGCTTTTGGTCAAAACCGTTACTCTTCCGTGCTTGGCGGCATGGAGCGCAAAGGTCAAGCCGGCCAATCCGCTTCCGAGCACTAGAAAGTCTGTCTGGTGAGGGATCTGTTGCATGGCGCTGGGCTTCACCTATCTTGTCTCTTTCTAAGCAGTTTTATCCTGCCTAGGTTTTTGCGGCCCAGGCTAAGTTCCTGGTTCACCAAAGAATAGAATCTGGCCGTGGAAGCCACCGCAAAGCGGGGAACCCCGGCCAACTCCGGCCAACCCCTCTCAATACTTGATCGAAAGAGGGAAGACTGCCTTGAGAATCAGCGACCTTCTAAACTCCCTGGCGTTAGGGTCGCCGAGGATTACAAAGAACTCAGCACCCAAACCGCCACTCCGACGCCAGCTCAAATACCAGTTGATGTCACCTTCTCGCTCAACAACTCTTCCCGCTAAGGATTCGTAGGTGCCCAGATCCCAGCTCAGACTGGCGATCAGCTGTCGGGAATGATCAAAGTGCTTCTGCCACTGGGCAGAAATTCCAGTCTGAAGTCGACGGGTGAGGCGGTAGTTGCCGCCTAGGCCAATCTGACGATAGGGCTGTCGGGCAAAGTTGCCCGTGACAATATCGAAGGAGACATTACGGTAGGGATTGCCGTGGGGGTAGTCGATATCGAACCTGAAGCTTTGGTCGGCAGAATCTTCGAATGTGCCCTGAGAGTAGGACATGTCCCAGTCGATTCCATTGCGGAAGGTGACCGAGCTCTGGATATCCAGGTTCTTTCTGTAGGGTGTTCCGTCTAACCGCTCAGCCCAGCCGCCGCCGAATTCAATTCCTGATTCAGCGACAATGCCTCTTGGGTGAGCCTTTTCGTATTCGTTCCAGAAGTCGAAGCCTCTGTAGTTAGTCTCTCTCTGAAAGCCTAGGCGAGGGTTGAAGCTGGCAGAAACCTGCTGATACTCAAGATAGTTGAACCAACCCTTGCTGTTTCTGGTGCCTCCCAAGTTAAAGCTTGTGCCTGTCTTGGTCAGGTCATCTTCGGTCATGCGAGCGCCGCCAAAGAACTCATAATCGCCGGACCTTGTGGAGCCATTGATCAGGCCAGCATGGTTGTCTCTTCCTCGAACCATTGAGCTGACATAGGCAGCATTGATCCCTGTCTGCGGGGTCAGTTTTCGCTCCATCGTGGCGACAATGTTTGCGGCATTGCCGAAATCTTGTGTCGTCAGCAGGCTGTATGTCGTTTTGTTGTCCAGATTTCCGTAGGTGTTGAGGCCTGCATCGAAAGATCGAATTCTTTGGCTGGCAAAGATTCGGCTGTTAAAGCCGACTCCTCTGTAGCCAGACCCTTCTTGGAAGAAGGGGCGAGATTCACCGGCTAATCTTTCAAAGTAGCTGAAATCTAGGCTCAGAACCTGATTTTCAATGTTGCGAAAATCTGGGTTGATCGTGCCTACTAAGAGGCTGTTGGCATTCAGCGATGCCTTAAAGTCCAAACCAGAGTTGAAGAGAAAATCCTTGTCCTTTTCGCTGTGGCCAGCATAAAAGAAGGGAAGAAGTTTAAGGTTTCTTCCTCCAGAGGCCTTCGGAACCTGCACACCCTTCCAAAGTGGGGTCTTGGAAAGGTCACCGTTGTTGAAGTGCCAAATTTTCCTTCTCAGGCTGCTTTTGTCATTCCAAAGAATGTTGACCATGAGGTCACGGGTTCCCTCAGAAGGAAGTGCCATGACGTCCCAGGGAATTGCCATTTCGGCAGACCACCCGTCAGGATGGACTTTGGAAGCAGACCTTAATCCGCCTCGCCACTCTTCCTTGTTGGCGGTTCCACCGGCAAGGATGAGTTCAAAGGCACCGCCGGGGTTGACTCTAAACTGATTGAAGTCAGATCCCTTGGCGTAGGGCTCAATCAGCAGTTCAATGTGATCGTTATTCCTTAGGTCAGCGTTAGGCCGATACTCGTCCATGATCAGACCCTTGGGGTCATCTTTCACTTCCACGCCAAAGTAGATGTACTTGGCGTCATAGCTCAGCTTGAAGCTGACAGGGTTCGAGTCGGTCGTCCCCATGTCGGCGAAGAAAAAGAAGCCGGAGAAGCTGGCAGCTCCATTCCACTCTTCAGGTGTGAGAACACCGTCTATTTTGGGCGGAGTAGGAGCCGGAGAATCTGGCAAAGATGGAATATTTCCTGTGCCATAAGCACTGGCCCAAAGGACCAGACTGCTGGCGCAGAGAAGACTTCGAGACGTCATGAGATGGGGGTACCCGCCCATAAAGACTGGGGCTCCGCAAGGGGCCCACTCAGATAAGCCACAATAGGAATGTACTAGGACCGGGATGATTCCGTTTCTGCCTGCCCTCCTGCTTCTGCTGATGCAGGGAAGCTTGGCTGGAGACGCCCTTGAAGGGCGTGTCCAGCAGCTTTGGCTTGACCGAGTAACGGGACATTCGGCCCATCTGGATCAGGCCGCAGCTGAAGAAGCTATCTGTGCTCTTCTTTTTGGCTCAAAGCCCCAAGCGGCCAGCCAAAAACCATTGGCTGAAGCCCAGAGCCTGACCTCTGATCACAAATTTGCAAAAGGAGCCCTCAACCTTTCTGCTGCTCCTCGAGATGGCCCCCTGGCCTGACGGATAACCAATCTAGATTCCGTCACTTAAGGCGAAAACACGCCTTCTTTTCCCGGGCATTATCTGCCCATAACACTTCATGATCGATTTTCTAAGAAAGCTGTTCGATACATCGGACCGAGACATCAAGACGATTCAGCCGCTCGTCGAAGACATCAATAACATTGAAGCCAAGGTTCAAGAACTGAGCGACGAGGAGCTTCGCAACACTACGGCCGTTTTCAAGCAGAGACTCGCAGAGGGTGAAAACCTTGACAAGCTGCTGCCAGAAGCTTTTGCCGTCGTGCGAGAAACCAGCCGTCGCACCCTGGGCATGAGGCAGTTTGACGTGCAGATGCTCGGCGGAATCGTTCTTCACAAGGGACGAATTGCTGAGATGAAGACAGGTGAAGGAAAGACCCTCGTCGCCGTTGCCCCGCTTTATCTCAACGCCCTTACCGGAAAGGGCGCCCAATTGGTCACCGCCAACGACTACCTCGCCCGACGAGACGCCGTTTGGATGGGCCCCATCTATCACTTCCTTGGCCTTTCTCTAGGCATCATTCAAGGACAGAGTGCTGACTCGGACGAATTGGGTGGCAGCTACATCTTCGACCCCGAGTATCACCACGATGACCCTCGGTACATGCACTGTCGGCCCTGCAGCCGACGCGAAGCCTATCTTTGCGACATTACTTACGGCACCAACCACGAATTCGGTTTTGACTATCTGCGCGACAACATGGCTTTCGATGTCAGCCAGTTGAGCCAGAGAGAGCAGAACTACGCGATTGTCGACGAAGTCGACTCGATCCTGATCGACGAAGCAAGAACACCTCACATCATCAGCGGCCCCTCGATGGAAGATGTTTCCATCTATCAAGTGGTTGACAAGGTGGTGCGGCAGATGGACGCCAAGCTTCACTACACTTCTGACAAAAAGAACCATTCAGCCAGCCTTACCGAAGAGGGAATGGACTTTGTCGAAGAGATGATGGAGATCGAAAACATTGCCAGCGATCCCAGGCTCTTCCACCATGTCAATGCGTCGGTAAAGGCGTGGGCTTTGTTCGAGAAGAACGTTGACTATGTGGTCCGAGGCACCGAAGTCGTCATCATCGACGAAAACACGGGTCGCGCCATGTTCGGCCGCCGCTACAGCGACGGTCTGCACCAGGCCCTGGAAGCGAAGGAAAACGTTCCGGTCCAGCGAGAAAGCCAGACGGTCGCCGTCATCACCTTCCAGAACCTCTTTAGAATGTACGACAAGCTGGCCGGCATGACCGGTACAGCCAAAACAGAAGAAGACGAGTTCCGCAAGATCTATGGCCTGGAGGTCACCGCTGTCCCCACCAATAGGGACATGCAGAGAAAAGACCAGGCAGACGTGGTTTACAAAACCATGGATGCCAAGTTCCGAGGCATCGCCCGCGAGATTCTAAGGCTTTACACCAAGCAGCAGCCAGTCTTGGTCGGAACAAGGTCGGTCGACATGACCGAACAGGTTTCTGCTCGTCTGACGCCAGACCTTCTGCAGAGGCTTCTGCTGACGGACAGGCTCCTTCACCAGATCAACAACGAAAAGTCCTTCCCTAAGGATAAGCGAAAGGACGCCAACGTCTTCTTCGATAATCCCTTGGACAGCTTCGAAATGCCGATGCTGAGAGACTTTTTGGCCCAGGTCAACCTGCCCGGCGATGCCTTGAGCGATGAGATTCAGGAATGGTTCTTTAAGCAGCAGGGTCTTGGCAAGGGAAATGAAGAGTTCTTCCAAGAAGCTATTCGACACGGTGTTCCGCACAACGTTCTGAACGCCAAGTACCACGAGCGAGAAGCTTTGATCATCAGCGAAGCTGGCCGCAAGGGTGCCGTCACCATCTCGACCAACATGGCCGGACGAGGTGTCGACATTCTGCTGGGTGGCCGCGTTGCCGACGAAACCGTCGCCATGGCTCGAACTCAAGAGCTTGAAGACGGCGGCTTGGCTAAGGAGTACGCCGACACCTTCCTCAGCTTTAGGCGAGGTGGTGATGAAAGAGCCGCTCCTCCTCTTCCGATCGACGATCACGAAAGAAGTCAGCTGGCCGAAGAAGTCAAGGCTCTTGGCGGACTCTTCATTCTCGGTACGGAAAGGCACGAAAGCCGACGAATCGACAACCAGCTTCGAGGCCGAGCCGGCCGACAGGGCGACCCAGGTGAAAGCCGATTCTTCGTCAGCCTTGAGGACCAGCTCTGGAAGATCTTCAACTCGAAGATGATCGAGAACCCGATTCTCAAGGGATGGCCCACGATGGAAGAGGTCCGAGACAGATTCATCACCGGCATGATCCTGAAGACACAGGAGAGAATCGAGAACCACTTCTTCGAGGCAAGAAAGCATGTTCTCGAGTACGACGACGTTCTCAACACTCAGCGAGAAACGATCTACGGCAAGCGCCGCTCGATTCTTCTTGGCACCGATGTTGGAGCCGAGATTCAGGATGCCATCCATGAGTTTATCGGCGAAGCAGTTGACCGACATTGGTCGGTGAACGAAGACGGCCTGCCCGTTTACGACTACGACGCTTTGTACGAAGAATTGAACGACCTCTTCCCGCTTGTCGACCACGCTTCACTGTCTGCTTTGTCAGAAATTCCGGCTGGTGAGGAGCTGCGTGCCTTCTGTATTGAAAAGGCTGAAGAAGCCTACAAGCAGAAGAGAGAAGCTCTCGGCGACGATGTGATGGGTCAGCTTGAACGGCACGTCATGCTTCGGGCCGTCAATGACAAGTGGATGGAGCACCTCCAGATGATCGAGTACATCCGAGAAGGCATTGGCCTTCGCGGCTACGGTCAGGTCGATCCGCTGGTTGCCTATAAGCGCGAAACCTTCGATCTCTTCCAGACGACTTTGAGAGACATTCGAGATGCCGCTACCAAGCTCACTTTCCAGGCGGAAGTGAGAGTTGAGCAGCAGCAGCCCGCAATGCCGACCCCTCAAATGGTGAGGATGGAGGACATCTCTCCTGAGGCTCTTGAGGCCGCTGGACTTTCTGTCGGTGAGAGTTCAGGAGAAGCCGTGGCGACCCTCGCTCCGGTTTCCGAGGCTGACCTCGCTGGCATTGACTGGAAGAGAGTCGGTCGAAACGACCTCTGCCCCTGCGGCAGCGGCAAGAAGTTCAAGTCTTGTCACTATCCTGCTCTTCGTCAGCAGGGCGTGATTTAAGGCTTCGTTTCGAGGTCTTGGTTCGTTAAGGCAGGCTCCTCCTATTTTTGGGAGGAGCCTGCTTTCTTTGAATTGAGGGCCAGGCCAGAGATGGGAATCAATGGTCGGGGACCGGTGGCACCCAAACTTCTTTCTCTTTTTGTACCGGGTGGCCGGGGATAGCCTCGAGGCACGAGAAGCAGCCCCGGAAGAGCTTCCATTGAGGGCAAGAAGCACCGGTCGGGGACCGGTGGCACCCTGAATCGCAGCTTGATCTGGGTGCCACGAGCCATGACCGTGGCACGAGGGCAAGGTCGTGAACGATTGTTCCCAACTTGAGCTGTTTTATAATCACGACCTGCCTCGGCTGTCGCCTCGGAAGGTCGTGGCACCCAAAGCTTCTTGAACTACTTGGACCGGTGACCGGGGATGGCTTCGAGGCACGAGAAGCAGCCCCGGAAGAACTTGCATTGCGGGGAAGAAGCACCGGTCGAGGACCGGTGGCACCCTGAATAGCAGCTTGATCTGGGTGCCACGAGCCTTGACCGAGGCAGGAGGGCAAGGTCGTGAACGATTGTTCCCAACTTGAGCCGGTTTGAATCACGACCTGTATCGGCTGTCGCCTCGGAAGGTCGTGAACGATTGTTCCCAACTTGAGCCGGTTTGAATCACGACCTGCCTCGGCTGTCGCCTCGGAAGGTCGTGGCACCCAAAGCTTCTTGAACTACTTGGACGGGTGACCGGGGATGGCTTCGAGGCACGAGAAGCAGCCCCGGAAGAGCTTGCATTGCGGGGAAGAAGCACCGGTCGGGGACCGGTGGCACCCTGAATCGCAGCTTGATCTGGGTGCCACGAGCCTTGACCGAGGCACGAGAGCAAGGTCGTGAACGATTATTCCCAACTTGAGCCGGTTTTAAATCACGACCTGCCTCGGCTGTCGCCTCGGAAGGTCGTGGCACCCAACCCTCTCATACTACTTGGACGGGTGACCGGGGATGGCTTCGAGGCACGAGAAGCAGCCCCGGAAGAGCTTCCATTGAGGGCAAGAAGCACCGGTCGGGGATCGGTGGCACCCTGAATAGCAGCTTGATCTGGGTGCCACGAGCCTTGACCGAGGCAGGAGGGCAAGGTCGTGAACGATTGTTCCCAGCTTGAGCTGATTTATAATCACGACCTGCCTCGGCTGTCACCTCGGAAGGTCGTGGCAGCCATAAACAAAGTCTAAGGCAGTTCAAGCGGAGCAGGCAGCAGGGGCTCGTGACCCATCATGATGTCCGCTTCATCCTGAGCCTTCTGAATCGCTTCTTCTATCTGAAGGCGAATTGCCTCCAACTCTTCGTCAGAAGCCTTCTCAGGCACATAGATGGGGTCGCCGAAAGTGAAGACGGCTTTGCTGAAGGGAAGGGGAATGAGATAGGAATCCCACGTCGGCGCCAGCCACCGCCACTTTGCCGAGGTGCCGACCGGAACAATGGCCGCCCCCGACTTGCGAGCCATCAGCATGACTCCGCCTTGAACTCGGCGGTTTGGTCCACGAGGGCCGTCGGGAGTGAAGGCCATGCTGGCTCCATCGCGAAGAATCTTAACCGACTCCATTGCTGCGCGAATGCCGCCCCTGCCGCTGGAACCTCGAACAGTTTTGAAACCGAACTTGGTGAAAATCTTGTTCTGCATCTCACCGTCTTTCGAAAGGCTGATCATGGTCCAAAGACCGAAGCCACGAAAGAAACAGGCTGGTATGAAGGTGTGCCCGTGCCAGCCAGAGTAGATTCTCGCTCCCGGCTGATCTTTATGCTTTTCCCATCCGACTGTCTTCAGCCTCAAGCTTGACCCGACAAAGCGGGCCAGCCAATAGATGGGAATTGGAAGAACGTGAGGCCGTATGGCTCTCCATCGCTGCTTTAAAGTCATTGACCGATCAGCCCCTTGGCCTTGGCCACTGCCGCGGCTCCATGTCCAGAATGGTCTCGTTCAAGCTCGCCCAGCAGGGTGATTTTTTCTGCGTCGTCGTCTACTAGTTCAGCGAGTTTCAACAGTGCCTCCGGCCGCTCCGAATCTTCTCGACGTTCAAGAATCACACGATAAAGACGCTTGGCTAGGCCAGGATCTTCATTTTTGAACTGTTCGGCCCACTTAGCCAGCTGCATCGACTTAAGCTTCTCCAGGCCTTGAATTGAATCCAGCTCGCGAATAAGCAGAGGCACTTGGACGCTTGGGGAATCTTGAATGACATCAAGTATCGCCTCTTGAGCTCTTTCCGTTTCCTGCAGAGTTTTGAGTGCATCGATTCTCTGGCGTCGAGCCAGGGGATCCTTGGGGTGGCGCTTCAGGTGTTCTTCGGCCGCATGAAGCACGGCAGCCGGGCCTCGCTCGTTCATCTGGTCCAGAACTTCGTGGCCTAGCTCACGTCCAGCTTCTTTGCCTGCACCCAAGACGGCGGCCAAGAGCAGTCCGACTAAGAACCCTCCGAGGTGAGACCAAAAGGAAACTCCGCCGCCTTCTTCACCCAAGCGCCAGACGGCTCCAAGAAGCTGTAGGCCTGCCCAAGTCACTGCGATAGTCCAAGCAGGAACGCCCTTGCCCGGAAAGAGGGGCACTTTGAGTGACATGTGGCGGACGCTGGCATAGCCGATAAGCCCCGCAACACTCCCGCTTGCCCCGATCAAAGTGGCATCACTTGTGCGGTTAAGCAGCCAGAAAGCCAGGACTCCGCCCAGACCTGAAGCAAGCCAGACGACAATGACTTTCCATCTTGCCGAAGAGAGTTCGAGCAGCGGTCCGACCGAAGCCAGGAAAACGAGATTGCCCAAGAGGTGCCAAACGTTTTGATGAAGAAACAGACTGGCAAGGGCTCGTGGAAGGCTAGGCTCTCGGGTAGAGAAACCGGCTTCGAGAGTAATTCTAGGATCGAAAAGTAGGAGAACGGCGACTCCCATGCAGAGGGCGATCAGGACAAGAGTCACCCAGGGGAGTCGGCCGTTCATGCGTGCTGAGGAGGCAGAAGTGCCTCAATCCTCTTCTTCGTCTTCAGGAAGCTCGATGTTGATGTAGGTCTGACGAACATCGTCCAGATCTTCCAAAGCATCCAGAATTCTCAGGGCTCGGGCGATATCGTCCGGACCAGGATTGGGAGCCAGATTGGTGGCGATTCTCGTCAGCTGAGCTTCTTGAATTTCGATTCCACCCTGGCGGAGAGCCTGGGTGCAGAGGTGAAAGTTCTCGACCGGCGTTTCGATGACAAAGACATCCTCGTCGTCTGTCTTCACGTCGTCAGCTCCGCCATCCAAAGCCAGCATGGTGATGGTGTCTTCGTCGCCTTGAGTGCGAGAAACCACGATCTGACCGCACTGCCTAAACTGCCAGGCCACACTTCCGTTTTCAGAAAGGCTGCCGCCCTGCTTAGAAAAGGCGTGGCGAAGGTCGCTGACTGTTCGGTTCTTGTTGTCCGAATAAACATCGACCATAAAGGCGATTCCGGCTGTAGCCACGCCTTCGTAAGTTAGTTCTTCAAAGTTTTCACCTTCGCCAGCCCCAGCTCCCTTGGCAATCGCTCTTTCGATGTTGTCTTTGGGGAGAGAGTTTTCCTTCGCCTTGTCGATCGCCAGTCTCAGTCTGAGGTTGGTATCGGGGTCGGCTCCACCCATTCTGGCCGCGACCTGAATTTCGCGTCCGAGCTTGGTGAAGAGGTTGCCTCTAATTGCATCCTGCTTGCCTTTGCGGATGCGGATGTTCTTCCATTTACTGTGGCCAGCCATGAGAAAGTCTTGGGGTGGGTCGGGCTTAAGTTTTCGGCCTAGATGATGGCCAGGTCAGTTTCTTTAACCAGGATGACGAAGTTGGGGGTGAAATCGAGCTCATCTTTGGTGAAGGGTTTTCTAGCCTCTTCGCCTGTGTTCTCGACAAACTTGGTCCTCATGCGTCGGGTGGCTTCCATGTGGACTTTGACTGCCTGTTCAGAGAGGGTATCAAGTTCGATCTTGACCGCGACTTCCTCCGGTGAATAAACACTCTGGACAATTCCTTTGAGTCCAAATAGGTGGCCGAAGAAGGCATGGACCTTGGCATCTTGAGAGGTCAGGTCTCTGGTCACCACCTCAACCCTGTCGCCTTCTTTGATTTTTGCCATTGCCTCTAGTTTACCGTCCCTGACACAAAGGGTCTGGAACGGATGGTTTGGGAGAAGTCGCGGCGACGAAAACAAAGGTCTTGGTTGTGAGCGAAACTCTGCAGGGAATCCTGGGCTGCAGCTCGTCCCTCGCTGCCATCCCAGGCCACCCTTCTCCAGAAGAGGGAGGAATTGCTTCGGATGTCACTCATAAAACCATGCCAAAAAACTGATGAGGGTGGCCGTGGATGGCTCGAAGAGCTGCCACGGATTGAAACGCCATCACCGCCGACCCTAAAAACTTCGCGAGGCTGAAAAGTCGCCCAAGTCCATTAGAAGACTCTTGTCCCCTGGCAGCTCGGCCAGAGCCTCGCTTGCCTGACGAATCAGCTCTCCAGCAACTCTGCGGCTTTCATCTAAACCCATCACAGCCGGATAAGTCTGCTTGTTCCTTTCTCGGTCGCTTCCGACAGCCTTGCCGAGCTCTTCCGCGCTGGAGACCTCGTTCAAAATGTCGTCTTGAATTTGGAAGGCACGGCCGACACAGTCGCCGAACTTGGCAAGGGCATCAATATGTTTTTGTTCGGCTTCGCCAAACACTCCGCCCATAGCGCAGGAGGCCGAAATCAGGCTGCCTGTCTTCCAATCGTGAATCAGCTGGACGAGTTCGAGGCTGGGAGGCTGTCCTTCGCTCAAAATGTCCAGGACTTCCCCTGCCACCAATCCGGGAGTCCCTGAGGCAGAAGCGAGGAGTCTGGTGCCCTGAGCCACGGCTTTATCAGTCGCTCCTGAATGAGAAAGAGCCGTGAAGGCCAAGGCGAAAAGGGCATCACCGGCCAAAATCGCGACTGCCTCGCCGAAGGCTTTATGGCAGGTTGGGAGGCCGCGCCGAAGATCGTCGTTGTCGATTGCCGGCAGGTCGTCGTGGATCAAAGAGAAGCAGTGGACGAACTCTAAGGAACAGGCTGCATCCAATGCAGCGGAAGGGTTTCCGCCGACAGCTTCACAAGAAGCGAGGCAGAGAAGAGGGCGGAGCCTCTTGCCGGGAGCGAGAGCCGAATGTCTCATGGCTTGGTGAAGCACTTGAGGGGGGGAATCGGCTCTGGGCAGCAGTGTGTCCAGCCTCTGCTCAACTAAGAGCTTATAGGCCGAAAGTCGTTTTTCCTCCGGCACATACCCAGTTTACCAGGGGTGCCCTGCCCCCACTTGATAAGATGCCCCTTAAGATGGCATCCATTCAGGCCTTTCGGGGCCTTCGCTTCACCGCCGAGGCGGGTGATCTTGCTCAGCTCACCGCCCCGCCTTACGATGTGATTTCGCCTGAAATGAGGGCAGAACTTGCAGGTCAGAACCCCAATAATGTGGTTTCTTTGACCCTGCCTTTGGATGAACCAGGGGCCAGAAGCAAGTTTGTAAAGTACGCCCGAAGCGCTGCGACGCTGGAAGAATGGAGACGGGAAGGTGTGATTGCCCGGGATGATGAGCCCAGCTTCTACCGTTACGCCCAAGAATTTGCCCTGCCCGATGGCAGAGTGGTCACTCGCACCAAGCTGCTGACCCTGATCAAGGTCGAACCCTACAGCAAGGGTGTTGTTCTTCCCCACGAGCGAACCTTCCCCAAGCACAAGGAAGATCGAATGAGGATTCTTGAGGCGACCCGCACTCACCTCGAATCGATTTTTGGTCTGATTGAAGATGACGGAGCCGTTGTTCACCAGGCATTGGTTAATGCTCCGGCCGAAAGAATTGGCGAATTCTGCGACCCTGATGGCACCAAGCAGACCTTCGACCGAATTTTTGACCGCGCCACCATTCAGCTTCTGACCGACCTTTTTGCTGACAAGAGGGTTTGGATCGCGGATGGTCACCATAGGTACGAAACTGCCCTTGCATTCCGAGAAGCCCAGGGCGAAAAGGAAGGCCTGATTCCGGAAGATTTTATGATGATCGGGCTCTGCAGCATCAGCGATCCTGGTCTGGCTCTACTGCCCACCCACCGCATCATCAAGAAAATAGCGGTGACGCCCAAGGAGCTTGCCGAGAAGCTTGGCGAGTTTTTTGAGGTCACTTCGGCGGCTAATTCTTCTCTGATCAAGGCGATTGCTGAGGTCGAAGATGGGGGCGGAAGAGCCTTCGGCATTGCTCTGCCAGGCGGAAACGGCCTAATTGCCAAGGCTAAGGACCTGGGCCAGTTGATCCAGGCTCAGAACACGGAGGCATCCGACCGACTCAAAGGTCTAGACGTGTCGATTCTGCACAATGTCATTTTTGAGCAGATTCTTGGACTCACCGGTTTGGATTTCTTTTCCTACACCCGTGTCGAACAGGAAGCTCTGGATGCCGTTGAAGCAGGCAGCCCCGCTGCTTTTCTGATGAACCCTCCGACCGTTGAGGATATGAGGGTGATTGCGGAAGGTGGAGAGGTTATGCCGCAGAAGAGCACTTACTACTTCCCCAAGCTGCTTAGCGGTTTGGTGATGTGGTCGTTGAAGGACTTTTAGAATGCAGATTCGCCTGCTGGGCACTGGCGGCGCCGACGGAATCCCCGGCCTTTATGGCAATTCCCGAGTGAGCCGCTACGCCCGCAAACACAGAGGCAAAGATATCCGCACCCGTTCTGCCGCTTTGGTAGACGGGATTTTGAAGCTGGATCTCGGACCTGACACCTGGCACCAATTGGCTAGGGAAGGCCTTGATGCCAGAGATTGGACCGCCGTGATTTTTACTCACAGCGACGACGATCACTTTGCACCGCGCGAGCTTCAGTACGCTCTCTTTCCTTTTAACGATTACGACTATGTCGGTTTTCAGATCTACGCTAATGGCGTTATCTGCCGACGCATTATGGAGGAGTATCCTGACTGGCCCTTTGAAGTCTCGATGACTCAAAGTTTTGTGCCCTTCTTCCATAGCGGATACACAATTACTCCTATTCGCGCAAAGCACAAAGACGATACGGACGAGGATGCCCAGAACCTTATCATTCAAAAGAAAGATAAGACTCTGCTCTACGCGACTGATACAGGAATCTGGCCAGATCAAACTTGGGAGTTCTTAGGCGATTATGCAGTTGATTGTCTGGTGATCGAATCAAGCGAAGGCTTTGTTCCGACCCCCTACAATGGCCACCTTTGCATCGAAGAAACGATCCAGGTTGTCGAACGGCTTCGTAGGATGGGGGTTCTGCACAGCGAGACTCGAATCTGCACCACCCACCATAGCCACCAGGGAGAGGGGACTCATGAGGAGCTTGAAGCGGCCTTGAATCCTCATGGGATCGGGGTCGGCTACGACGGTCTGGTCATTGATTTCTGAATCTGGCTATGATCATCCAGGCCCGTGGCCGCCTATTACTCGGTTAGGGTGGAATATCTCCAAAGGTCGCTTTCAGGGGCTTTGCCCCTGCCACCCAAACCTTTTATGGCATTTGAAAGCCGCTGAATTACCTTGTGACTAGCAAGATCATCACAGGCATCTGGAACTTTACAATCTAGTTGCCAAAGGACTTTGCCTATGCCCTACTTGAATACTTGCTAAGTTTGGATGGCGTGGGTGAAACCCACGAATCGTTGACTTCCAAAGACATTTCGCCAGTTTTGCTTCAAGTGGTCATTGAAACTTTGCAGCAAGGGTGAAAATGCGGTTTTCGACCAAGCCGAAGGCGCAGGGTCGAAAACCGCCAACCAGTTAACAAGTCCCCCTCCAGCGAAGCGACTTGGAGGGGGATTTAGGGGGTGGGCGAGATAACCAGTCCATCTCCATTTTTAGCCTAGACTCTCCGAATCATCTGGCATTCTGTGGCATAGAAAGGCCCCGATGATTATCAAAGCCATTGCCAGCCCGTAAAGACTTGTCCGTATGAACAAGCTGTCTTTGAAGAAAAGATTGGCGAACATGACTGCAGTCGCTGAATAGGCAGGAATCCTGGTAGCCACAGGGTATTTTCTGCTCGGCCAGCAAAGTGCAGACCAGAGACAGATAGGCCACTGACCGTTCTCTGATCGGAACATCTCCGGACCACCTCCCGTGAATCGCGCCCATGTCATGATTGCCGCAAAAAGGCAGAAAGTGAAGCTATGGACTAGCAGTGGTCCATTTATCATGAGCAGATTATTGGAAGGATCTTTACCCTTTTCTTCTATCATTTCTTCTCCGCTCCAGCTTGCCCAATCATTCTATCTTCTACCCGTTCCACTTTCTTTCCTCCGAACTGGTACTCGCCCTTAATAATAAAAGCAAAGGGCACGAAGAGAATAAGAAAAAGGCAGATTGTATAGGTCGATCCTGCGATTAGCTTCCAACTGTCCTTCTCTGCCAGCTTCCACCAAAGCCTCAATCCAATCAGGACACAGAGACTGATAGATACCCCTATCCAATTGAGAGGACGATAGAGCTGAATCAAAAAGACGGGAAGAATAACCAAGGGGATTAGAGCTGCTATTTGAATTGCCAGAGGCAAGTGTGGCGCTTCTGGGCGTTCATCTCGACATCGAATTGTCCAACTGTTCGAAACCTGCTCGATAACGAGATAGAGCGTCAAGATTATCACCCCTTGAATCGTCAGCATGGCTCACCTACTCTCGGCAGAGTCTGGATGGAAGAGCAGGCTTAAGTCAACGTTGAGTTTCACCTAGTCGGCTAGCTTTGCCCCTGACAAATAGGGTTTCCAGAAGGCTGACCGAAGTCCCCGGGGCTAAGCTTCCTCTTGCCTGGAGGGCCCTGGCAGATTTGGAGCGAGGGCGAAAGCCTTCACCCCAGTCGGGTCATGAACTAGGACTTTGATTTTTTGTCTACAGTACATACGGTACAGTAAAAACGTCGTTCAGGCAAGATCTCGGCGTCAAAAGGGAAGGAAATGACCAAGCACAAGGACAATTCACGCGCTCAGCTGATGACCTGCATGATGAGTATCGTGCGGGATGAAGGAGCTGGAGCCCTGACCTACGATAATCTTGTCGCTAAATCGGGGCTGACAAGGGGCGGCATTTTGTATCACTTCCCCAACAAGGAATCGATGCTTCGGGCCCTGGTTGAACACTATGTTCTGCAGGAACTGGATAAGGTGAAAAATCGCTGGGAGCAGCACGGAATAACCGCTGACGGCCTTTTGAAAGCAGAAATTGAGTGCGCGCTGGAGGCCGACGAAAAAGAACAAGAAATCAGCAATTCCCTCCTGCCAGTGATAACCCAGAATCCAGCAATGATGCGAGAAATCAAGGGCATTGTAGAAGGCCGCTATGTTGTCCTCGATGAAGCGTCAATTGGATTTGAAAAGGCAGCTATTGTGCTTTTGGTGATTGATGCTTTTGAAATGTCGAATGCGTTTGGCTTTACTTTGCTTTCCGATGAGGATCGAAAAAAGGTCCTGAGATTTTTATCCACCATTGTTGAGGAGAAAAATCAGCTGTGATTTCAGAAAGTTTGACCATCATAGGTCTTGGCATAGCCGACGCGCTTAATCCATTCTCGATTGCAGCGATGGCATTTCTTTTAACAACTGACAAGCCATTTGAGCGTGGTGCGACATTTATCATCGGCACGCTGCTTGTCTACTTCCCTGGTGGCATTGCTCTAATGCAGGGTTGGACGGCAGTCCTGAAAAGCATCCTGCCTTACTTGCCTGCATGGGTTTTACCAGCAGCATACATCATTTCTGCAATCGTCTGTTTTGGCTTCGCCTTTTATTTCTTTATGCAAGGTAGAAGCAAGGATGGAAAGCTCAAGACAACACCAAGCAATCTCTCATTGATGGCGACTCTAATCTTTGCGATTGCAAGTACCTTGTCTGATCTGCCAACAGCTCTGCCCTATTTTGCTGCAGTCAATGCAATATCCGCGGCCAGCAGCGGCCTTGTCCATGAGCTTTTGTTTTTGACGCTCTACAATCTTATCTACATAAGTCCCTTAATTGTAATGCTTATGATCAGGGCTTGGGCCGGTGCAAAAGCCCAGGCTAGTCTGGAAAAAGTCCGCAGAGCAGTGGATTGGTCATTTGTCCATCTCTTGCCGCCCACAAGTGCATTACTGGGGGTTTATCTGTTTGCAAAAGGGTTCGGGCTGATTTGACCCATAGCACTTGATCAAGCTATAGTCGGCCTGTCCAGACCTGCTTCGGAATTCTGCTTGGCTCGTCGAGCTCTTTCTTTCAGACATCGTCGATCTCTTGTTCGGCAGTTTACAACTCCAGAAAACCCCCGCTAAAAATGCGGACGCAATCTTCCGAAACTTAACAAGAGCAAGGAGATTGACTGAATGACCACCTACCAGAAGATGGGGGAATGGCTGGTTTCGGCGGGACTGCTGAACCCGGCCCAGCTGAAAGAAGCCCTTAGAGCCCAAAGAGCCGCCCGAGGAAGGCTGGGCGAGGTGCTGACGGCCATGGGCTTGGTAACCGAAGACCAGATTCTTATGTGCCTCTCGGCCCAGTACGATATGCCGATTGCTGACCTGGATAAGGCTCACCCAGAACCTGGTGCTTTGAGGCTGGTCTCTCACGCCTACGCTCAGGCCCACCTCTTTCTGCCGGTTTCAATCAGCCATTCCGAGATCAATGTCATCTGCTCTGATCCAATTGATGTCCGTCCAAGCGACGAACTGACAAGGGTGACCGGCAAGCGGGTTCGTATGCTTCTCAGCAGCCCGACTGCCCTCTACCGAGCCATCAATCGCTGCTACTTAGACTTTCAGCCAGCGGAGAAGCCCTATTCAGCTCCAGAACCAGAGCTGATGGGCGAGCCTGAACTGGCCCTTGTGATCAGCGAAGAAGCGTCGGTCTCCAAGCCAAAAGCCAAGCGCAAACCAAAGATTCACAGCCAAGAAGACAGAACACGCCTTCTGCTTCTTCTCAACGAAAACACTCAAGAGCCGGGCCTCTGGGACAAGCTGACAGGCAGCTGATAAGGAGACGACAAGGATGAGAACCTTAACTATCACAAGCGGCAAGGGCGGAGTTGGCAAAACCACCATCGCCTGCAATCTGGCCGTCTCACTGGCTCAGCTTGGGCAAAACGTTGTGCTTTTTGATGCTGATCTTCAGCTTGCCAACGTCGATGTCTCGATGGGAATCACCGCTCCCTTCAATCTTCAGCACGTGGTTGCTGGTGAAAAGACTCTTAAAGAAATCCTTGCCCCTGGGCCGGGCGGAGTCAAAATCATCTCCGGCGGATCGGCCATCCCTGGCCTGATGTCGGCCGGACCCAAAAAGCTTGGAATCTTTATCGAACAGCTTGCCGACCTGGCTTCGGACACAGATGTTCTGATCTTTGATACCGGCGCCGGACTCGACACCAGGCTTATCACCTTTATGAAGCTGGCTCAGGAAATCATCCTGGTTACGACTCCCGACCCTACTGCCGTCACAGACGCCTACGCAACGATCAAAACGGCGCATCGCCGTATGAAAGAGCCCCAGATTCGGGTGATCGTTAATCAGGTGTCAGGTGAAAGGGAAGGTCGACTGGTCTTTGATGCTCTGCAGGGAATCACCTCCAGCTACCTCGGCAAGAACCTCGGCTACATTGGGTCAGTGAGGCAGGATTTCCAGGCGGCTCAATCGGTTCGAAAGAGAAGGCCAGTTGTGCTGACTGCTCCGAATTCATGGGCGGGCACAGACATTAAAGATCTGGCTAGGCTTTTGAAGTCAGAAAGCTCTGTCTCCGACCGCTGGTGCGCTTAGGCTATCGCTCGAAAAACAAATCGGCCCGGTCAATTCCACGACCGGGCCGATTTTCATCTGTCTAGTCCACTTCGAACTGACTCAGCCTTCCTCGGTGCTCAGAGCTCAGTTCGGCTTCTATGTAGATGCCGTCCTCACGATACTCCTTGACCAGAATCTTGCCAAAGCTATGAGCCGTCTCGGCGATGTTCGCCGATGAGTAGGGAACCAGAGCCTTGATTCGGCTGTACCGGTTGGCAAGCATGCGGCGAATATGGTTAACCAAATCCTCCATGCCTTCTCCTGTTTTGGCCGAAACTGCCACAGAGTTGGGGAACTCGGCTACCAGCTGAGTCAGTTCCGCACGATCTTTAATCATATCGACCTTGTTGAAGAGGGTGAGGGTTGGAATCTCACCCGCCCCCAGGTCGGCGATGGTCTCGTTGACAGAGTCTCGCTGAATCTCCCAGTCCGGATGACTGACATCTACGACGTGAAGAAGCAGGTCAGCTTCCAGGGTCTCTTCCAGTGTCGCCCTAAAGGCGGCCACCAGCATGGTCGGAAGTTCTCGAATGAACCCGACTGTGTCCGTGAGGAAGAAGCTGAAACCGTCGGCGAGATCAACTTTTCTCGTCGTGGGGTCCAGAGTGGCAAAGGGCATGGCGTCCACCAAAACCTCCGTGCCGCAGATTCGGTTCATGAGGGTGGATTTGCCTGCACTGGTATAGCCAACAATGGCCAGCGAAGGATAGGGAAGCATTTTGCGTCCCGCTCTTTGTTGAAAGCGGTGCATTTTAACTTCCTCAATATCGCCCTTAAGCTTCGAGATTTTGTCTCTCACCATGCGGCGGTCGCTTTCCAGCTTGGTTTCACCAGGGCCGCGCATGCCAATGCCGCCCCTCTGCCTTTCGAACTTGGTGTAAACGCTCATCAGCCTCGGCATCATGTAGGTGAGCTGAGCAAGCTCTACCTGCAGCTGGCCTTCTCTGGTTTTGGCCCGGCCGGCAAAGATATCGAGAATGAGCTGGGTTCGGTCGATGACTCGAACCTTGAGGGCTTCCTCAAGGTTTCGAATCTGCATGCCTGAAAGTTCGCAGTCAAAGACGACTGCGTCGGCTTGGGCTTCAGCGGCGCCATCGCGCACTTCTTCCACCTTGCCAGAACCAATGTAGGTTCCTTTCCAGGGCTTTTCAAGGCGTTGGCGGGCCCAGCCGACGATTTCGCCGCCTGCTGCCTCCACCAGTCCTTCTAATTCTGCCTCTACCAAAGCATCTTCGGTTTCATCCGAATTGATGCAGACGATGTAGAGCTGTTCTTTTGTATCAGTTTTAACTTGGTGCAGAGATTGACTCAATTAGTCTCCGGGCCTCAGAACCGGAGGAGTCCGTAACGGGCTGTCAGGGAAAGTCCGCTGAAGTTCAGTCCGTCATGGCTCGGGAAAAAGTCGTAGCGCGCCGCCACCTTCAATCGGTCACCAAACATGACTCCGAGTTCGGCGTTAGCGTTGAGGCCCAACCGCTTGCCACTCGTTCGTCCGCCATTGATGTTGACCGCATAGTCGATGTAGGAGCCACCCGCTCTCAAAGCGTAATAGGGCTGAAAAGCAGTCCCACCCTGCGAGATCGAGTAAGGCTTGGGGGCAGTGAAGGGCGAAACAAGGCCGTAGCTCACTGAACCCATGAAAACTTTGCTGCCGCTTTTAGACTGGCTCATGGTCTCCCAGTCCCACGCGAATTTGCGTCCTTCACCCTGTACGAAACGAGTGGAGCCAGCGCCGAGACTGATCCAAGTGTTTCCGAGGGCGTCTCGGAGCTTGCCGGAAGTGGGGAAGAAAACTCCAACCTCTGGGCCAAACCACGTATCCTGGGCGAAGGCCGGCACGGCCAGGCAGGCCAGAACCGAAACGGGCAACAGGCGAATCAGCTTCATGATTAAGGGATTATAGCCCCACTTCCAAAGAAATTCTTGGGAAAAGTGATAGAGACTTGCTAGGCCCCAGCACGATGGCTGCGCCTAAGCGCTGACCAAGAGTTCCAGCTGACACTCCATTCTGGAAGAAGCCATCCGACTATAGAAGACTCCCATCACCGGAGTTGCCCCTTCGGGAGCATGGCTGGCAGCCACCGCAACATGGCGGTCCGAGACGGCAAGCCCGATTGTGGGGTCAAAACCGCGCCACCCAGCGCCAGGAAGATAAACCTCAGGCCAGGCATGAAGGTGCCGATGCTCCATGTCAATATCGCCTTCGCTGTAGCCGCTGACAAAGCGGGCTGGAATCCCGACAATGCGGCAGGCTTCCATAAAGAGCACGGCCATGTCGCGGCAGGCCCCCTTCTTTCTAAAAAAGGTCTCGCTGGGGCAGAAGGGGTCTCCTTCGGGGCGGACCTCTTGAACCCATTCGTCGTAGATTCGCTGGTTCAAGAGCTGCAGAAATCGCAGAGCTTCGTTGTTGACTTGGGCCAGCAGATCCTGGGCAAAAGCAACGACACTTGGGTGAGATTCAATCGGATGAAGGCAGAGGGCAAGAGCCTCTTCTTCTGAAGTCAGGTTTAGAGGGACGTGGCGATTGGCTGGAGTAAGAAGGAAGTCGTAGGGGTTCTCGCGAAGGGTCTCCACTTCGCATCTCGACACGATTTTGAGCCCGAGGGTGGGTTCGTTCCACCAGGCTGTATGGCAGACGTTGCCTTCAGAATCAATCGAGGCAGACATCCCAGCTGGTTCAGGAGTGATCTCCATACTGTGGCTGATAATTCGCTGGTCAGGACCAGGACGCGGGCTGAGGCGAAGCCTATGAACATCCAGTCTGACTTCTGACGAGTAGCTGTATTCGGTGACGTGAATCACTTTAAAACGCATCAGCATTTAGGATTGGGACTGCCCCGTCTTCATCTTTTCGGGCCGATTTGGCTCGGGGTAGAGGGGAGAGAAAAACTCTTCGTGGATCGCATTCCCAACCTCGTACACTGACTCCTGAAAATCATCAAGGAATTCGTGAAGGCCAGAAACGATGATGGCGGGAGCATCCGCATAAGTAAGGTCAGCAACGACTCGACCAAGTTTCCGGCCTGAATTGCCTCTCAGCCTTCCATGATCCTGACCTGTAATCGCCGCGCAGGAATGCCCCGCTGCCTCGACTGAGTGAAGCATGGAACGAGGGAAATCCTTATCCATCATCAAAAATTCGACAATCTTTGCAGGATCAATGCGTCCGTGTTCTTTTCGATACATCTCAAATCCGCTGCAGGATTTTAAGACGGCCGTCCATTGAACATTGTCGATGGGGGTGCCGACTGCAGAGACCTCTGGCAGGAGAATAAAGTACTTCACATCAAGGATTCGCGAAGTCTGGTCGGCTCGCTCCAGCATCCTTCCCATGCGAGAAAAGTGCCAGGCCTCTCCGTGCGACATGGTGGCGTAGGTAAGACCTTCCAGCATGTGGCTTGCCATGCGTATCTCCTTGTAGAACTCTGAAGGGTTCCTCGGAGCGCGGCCGCTTTGTGATGCCGATCTCACCATCAGATAGAACTTATTGATCTGCTCAAAAACTTCGCTGCTCAGCACTTCACGCACTGATCTAGCGTTTTCTCTTGCTCTGTAAAGGCACGAGACAATTGAGTTGGGATAAGTTTCATCAAAGGTCAAAAACTTCATCACGTTGGCAGCAGTCGGCTTTTCGCCCTTCGACTTAAACGCCTCTTCATCGCCAGAAATCTGATAAAGCGGAGCCCACTGGTCAGCCTGCTGACCGGGGAGATCGAGCAGCAGATTCAGGTTGACTTCAATGGTTCGGGCAGTGTTCTCGGCTCGCTCAATGTAACGGGAAGCCCAGTAAACACTCTCTGCAACTCGGCTGAGTAGGGGGCCTTTTCTCACGCCTCTACCTCCTTGTCCAGGTCAACAATCCAAGTGTCCTTGCTGCCTCCGCCTTGACTGGAATTGACAACTAAAGAGTCAGGCACCAAGGCAACTCTGGTTAAGCCTCCGGGAACAACCCAGGTTTCTTTGGGGCCCATAAGCACATAGGGTCTCAGGTCGACGTGGCGGGCAGCCAAGCCGTTCTCTGTCACAACGGGGACTCGCGAGAGGCCAAGCACAGGCTGAGCGATGTAGCCCCTTGGGTCGGCGGCGATCCTTTCGGCGAATTCATCTCTCTGGCTGGCGGTTGAAGCCGGCCCGATCAGCATTCCGTAGCCTCCGGCTTCGTTGGCTGCCTTGACGACCAGATTTTCCAGGTTCTTCAAAACGTGATCCCTGTCGGCATCTCGCCAGCAGAGATAGGTGGGCACGTTCGGAATCAAAGGATCTTGGTCGAGATAGAACTTGATCATTTCTGGAACATAGGCGTAAACCACCTTGTCATCGGCAATTCCTGTACCCGGCGCGTTGGCAATGGCCACGCCTCCGTCTCGGTAGACCTCCATGAGGCCAGGAACACCGATCATCGAATCTTCTCTAAAGGTGTAGGGGTCCAAAAAGTCGTCGTCAATGCGGCGGTAAATCACGTCTACCGGGCTTAGACCCTTAGTGGTTTTGAGCATCACTTTGCCGTCGCTTACCATCAGGTCGCGGCCTTCAACCAGTCTCGCACCCATCTCGCGGGCCAGGAACGAGTGCTCAAAGTAAGCAGAGTTCGCGGGCCCCGGAGTCAATACCGCAACCGAGCAGGCGTCGCCCGGACGAGGGGAAATGGATTCAAGCAGACTCAAAAGTCGGCCTGGGTAATCGCTGACCGGGCGAATGGAGGTGCCAGAGAAGATCTGAGGGAAGGTGCGCTTCAGAATCTCACGGTTCTCAAGCAGATAGCTGACTCCCGAAGGACAGCGAAGGTTGTCCTCAAGCACCATGACAGTGCCGTCAGAATCTCGCACCAAGTCGACTCCGTTGATATGGCACCAGATTCCTCCCGGAGGTTTAAGCCCGACGCAGGCGCTCCGGAAAGACTTTGCTGACCGAATGACGTCGACGGGAATCTTGCCTTCCTGAAGAATTCTTTGAGGTCCGTAGACATCCTCCAGAAAGAGATTGAGGGCAAGGACTCTCTGGTGAAGGCCAGCTTCAAGACGGTCGAACTCCTGCCCCGAAATAATTCGCGGAAGGATATCGAGGGGCATGGTTTTTTCTGCCCCCTGGGTGTCGCCGTACACCTGAAAGGTAATGCCCTGCTGCATCAGCAGAGCTTCGGCCGCTTCCTGCCTCTGCTTCAATTCTTCGTAAGAAGCAGTTTCCAGCTGGTCAAGCAGAGGGGCAATGCCTGGTCTTGGCTTGCCTTCAGCGTCCAAGTACTCGTCATAAAAAGTCAGGTAGTCATAGTCTGTGACCTTCATCCAGCCCTCCTGACCGACTGCCCTGTCGGCGATTCCTTAGTTTTTGGTTAAGGAAGTTAAGAGGATGATTCATTACTCTCTCAGAAAGAAAGTCTTGACTTTGCTGGATTTCCTTGGAAACAGTTGATTCTTACGTGGTTGGCAATGCCCACTTAGTAATTGATGGTCAAGGGAAACACGGCTTTCAGAATCAGACTGCGGCGGAAGGTTTTGGCATTGGGGTCGCCAAGGATCATAAAGTACTCAGCTCCTTGAGTTCCGGCCTTACGGTAAGTCAGGTGCCAGTTCAGACTGCCTTCATTTTCAATAAGACGGCCTGCCAGATTTTGGTAGCCTCCGAGATCGTAGTTGAAGGTGGCGATGGTTTGCCTCTGCTTTTCGTAGTGTTCAAACCACTGGCTGGACCAGGTAGTGACCAGCTTTCTGTTGATCCTGAAAGTTGCCCCCATAGAAACATTGGTGTAGGCCATGCGAGCAATGTCGCCTTCTGTGTAGCTGACGTAGACTCTTCGATTGGGGTTGTTGGCCGGGAAAGTTGCCGTGCCAGACCAAGTGTGGTCAACTGAATCAAAGAATCTGTACTGGCTGTAGTTCGCGCCAAGAGAAAAGTCGTTTCTAAAAGTAGCGGAGATGTCAGCCGAACCGGACAGCTGATAAGGATCGCCGTTCAGTTTTTCCGACCATCCGCCGTTCAGACCCCATCCGCTTTCTTTGAGCGGTCCTTTTTCGTGGGTGGCCTGGGAGGACTGATAAGCGAATGCGCTTCTGTAACCTTGATCAGGAGCAAAGCCAAGGCGGGGGAAGAAGTTCGCCGAAACTTGGCTGAAGCCAAATCCCAGATAATTGCCCTTTGCAGACCGGTTGACACCAAACTCGAAGGTGCTGCCCTGACCAAACCTTTCGTCTTCGGTGTAGGAGCCCGCCCCATAGACAGAGTAGGCACCAAACTGGTTTGCCAAGCTGAAGGAAGCGGCAGTATTGTTAGCGCCCTTTCTTGCCGTTCTCACTAGACCGGCAGTCACGACCGAGTTTGGAGTTGGATTGCGTGTGTAGCCAAGGGCGAAGTTCGACTGAATTCCAAAGTCCTGAGTGGCTAGAACGGCGTAGTTCGACTTGCTGTCAAGCCTGCCGTAAGCCTTGACGCCTGCGTCGAACTCTCTGATTCGTTGGGTAGCCAAGATAGAGCCCGTGGCATTATCAAGGTACTGCCTTCCTTCAAGAAAGAAGGGTCGCACTTCACCCGCCAGCCTTTCGAAGTAGCTGAAATCTAGGCTCAGAACGCTGTTTTCAATGTTTCTGAAGTCAGGGTTGATCGTTCCAACCAATTGCCCCTGCCTGCCAATCTGCGTTTTGAAGTCAAGCCCGGCGTTGAGGTAGCGGTTCTTTCCCTCTTCGTCGTATCCGGCATAGCCGTAAGGCAGCAGGTTTAAAGTGCGAGGGAGCTTAATGTCCGGCACTTCGACTCCCGTCCAGTGGGCGAGCTTTCGAACATCAGTGTCGGCATAGGCAAGAATTCTTCCTCTTCCGTCACTGGCGTCGTTCCAAGAAACCTGAATGGGGATATCCTTCTTGCCAGAAGATGGCAGGGTGAGGACCTTCCAGGGGATTGCCATTTCGCACGACCAGCCGTCATCAAGAACTTTGCCCTTAGCGACAAAAGCTCCGACCCACTCTGCTTTGGCAGCACGACCTCCCGAAAGATTGATGGTTGTTGCTCCAGAGGGATTCACTCGGAAAGTGTTGAAGCCAGAATAAGATCCGCTTGGATCGAGCGTAAAGGCGATGCTGTCGTTGGAAGAAAGGCTCACGTTCTGCCTGTACTCCGTGGCGATCAACGACCTGGGGTCATCTTTGACCCTTACGGCAACATAAATTGCTGTTTCATCGTAAGCCAGCCGCACCTCAACAGGATCGCGGCCAGGGGTCGTCGTCTGATTATCAACAAAGACAAAGGATTTTGAAGCGGCATCTTTCCATTCCTCCTCATTGATTAGGCCGTCAATCGTGGGTGGTGCAGCAAGCTTGACAGCGGGAAACTCGGGGCCTCTTCCTTGGCCCAAAGCCAGAGCGCCGCAAGAAAAAACAGCCGCCAGCCAGATCAATCGGCTAGACATTGAAACCGCTACCCAGCGGAGAGGGTGGAGAGTTCCCTGTACCGAAAAAAGCGGCCTAACCGCTGGTCAACTATCGCATTTCTGGAGTCGGAGGAAGGCTAGGCCTGCTTCTGGGACGCCAGAGCGCCGCCTCAAAGCCATCAATAGAAAATCGATCATTGCCGACCGAATCAAGACCACGTGGAAGATCCGTGGCAGCAATTTTGCTGACGGCCAAGGTGCCTGGCTCTGCTTCTTTCTGCAGGTGAGCAGCCAAGTCGATCACGTGGGCAAAGTCGACACGAGAAGCATCGTTGCCTGGTGCAGAGACAGTGCCTGTATGAAGTCCAGCCCTGAGCTCAATCGAGCTGTTCAGCCTGTTCCTGAAGGTATTGAACTCAAAAAGTCCGCCCAGCATGGCGCGGCCAGCATCGAAGCCATGACTAGGTTCATCGAAGACGCAGATGACACCATCGCCCGCAGTTGAGTGAATCCGGCCCCCATGACGGTTGGCGATGGTTTCGATGTAGCGGTGGTATTCGCTGAAGGTGAACTCAACCGAAAGGGCATCGTTCTCGGTTTTCATTCGGGTTGAACCAACGACATCAAGACTAAGGAAGCTGGCTCGCATTTCCTCCTGCTTCAGCCTGTCCTGAATGTCCATCAACTGCTGAACAAGAGCCTGCCTTTCTTCGGCTGCGTCTCGGAAACCGAAGCTCGCCTTTGCCTTCTTCCAAAAGTCAAATCCGACCACTCCGGCGAAAAATCCGCCAAAGAGGAAAAGGAAGATCATGGGCCATGGTTTTTCGAACTGGTGGAAGATGGGGAAGAATCCCACGATTCCGGCCACCAACTGGTAGCTGAAAAAGTGGACGGCTCCCCACATGAGGCCAAGCAGACCTGCCGACTGACGGTCTCGCGAGTTCCAGGCTGTGACGAAGGCAATGACAATGGCCAGAACGCCAAGGCTCGCTGTAAACTGACCGCCAGACCTCAGGGCTTGAGTTCCTGTCCAGAGAAGACCGCTTGCTAAGCCGAGCGAGGCAACGGCAACACTCGATCTTAGGCGAGCGTCGACCGAAATAATCTGCTGCCGTGTTTTGTCGAGCAGTGTCTGCTTTTTCGGAGCATCCAGTGACTTGATCGCAACACGGACGTAGTCGGTCGGGGCACCAGTCGCTTCGGCTACGGCTTCAATGGCAGCATCGTCGAGCACGCCGCCGGAACTCTCCCTCAGCCGTGCGGCAAGGGAGAGGACATCGTGAATCCTATCGTCCTGGATGATGTCATCCAGATGACGCACCGTGGATTGCGATTCTGCCACCTGAAAAGAGTTTACAGAATCGGAGGTCTGAACGATGCAGTTCCTAACAGTTCTTGACGATTCTTTTTGCCAGATCACAAGAAGAAGAGAGGATGCGGGGACATTTATCCCCATTTGATGCATGGTTCAGCGGCGTCTGTCCCCAGCAAACGGCACGATCGGCTAGGACTAAACAGATTCAGGGAGAACCGAAAATGATGATGGACTTGACCCCGGGGCCAAGTCCATCATCGCCTGCTGATTAGAAGCAGTTTGGTGGAGGTGGGGGTGGTCCCGTCGTTTTGCTGAGCAGGAAGATTGTATGGGGAAGAGTGTTGGTGCCAGTCGTCAGGCCTGTCAGGGTGACCGGACAAGTTTCTGAATCTGCGGCGTAATCCCTCAGGTTGTAGCGAATCTGACGATAGTAGCTGGTGGTGTTCACCGAATTCTTATCGATTGAGAACCCGGCGACGCCGCTTGGGATGCGCATGGTAAAGGCTCCACCGTCTCCGGTGATCGCTCCAGCGACAACTTGACCAGCGGCATTCACTGCCTCAACTTCGAGGTACTTGATGCCAGTCGTGGATGACTCGCGTCGCACCACACCCCTTAGAAGCGTCGTGTCATTTGAGATTCTCATCTGCTGAGTTCTGGTCACGCCATTGACTGTGCAGAAGACGGTGAAGGGAGCCGGGGTCACGGCAAGAGCTGTGATCAGGCCATCTGAGCCAAGGGTGACTTGGGTGTTGCTGGCACCAGTCAATCCCCATCCTGTGGATGGAAGGATGCTTCGAGCCCCTGTTGAACTGTAGCGGACTGCCACCATTCTTACAGTTGAGCCTGGCCTAAGGCTGAAGGGATCGATGGCTCCGGCTCGGCCGTCGACGGCTTCAAGGTAATCGCCAGCGAGGGGGACTCCAGATCCGAGAGAAACAACATCTCCTGGTCCGCCTACTCCGCCACCACCGCCGCCGCCACCGCCTCCACCAGACGATGATCCTCCACCACCGCCGCCACAGGCGACAAGGGCCAGCAGGGCGGCTGCCCAGATTAGGTGCTTGGCTTTGTTAATCATGATTCCTTCTTCAGTTCTGTGTTAAATCCGCTCGGAAGCAGATCGCTTAGCCGAGCCTGCCAGTTGTTTTTAGCGCTGCGGCCAAACACCCAGACTTCGCTGGGGTTCGGTGCAAATTCTGACAAGACTTGACGGCAGGCCCCGCAGGGAGTGCCTCCGTCGTCAGTCACAACAGCGACAGCTTTAATCTCTCTTCCGCCAGAGGCAGCCATCGAGGCGATAGCGTTTCTTTCTGCACAGACAGTGAGGCCAAAGCTGACGTTTTCTACATTGACGCCAACATGAATCCGGCCTTTCTCATCGAGAACTGCCGCACCCACGCGATAGACGGAGTAAGGCGCGTAGGCGTTCGCCCTTACTTCTTCGGCGGCTTGGATCAAGGCTGTTGGGTCAGGGGGCTGCATTGCACTCTTCCGTTTTTCGATTCAGCCAAGGTCAGCGAGTGTGACACCGGCTCCGCCCCCCGAACCGTCGGCAGGTTTGTGGCCCTTAACATGAGGGTTGCGTTCCAGCACACTGGAAACCACCTGTCTCAAAATGCCCTCGCCCTTGCCATGCACGATTCTGACGTAAGGCAGCCCGCCAAGAATCGCATCATCAAGAAAACGTTCCAGCTCGTCCTGCGCTTCTTCTGCCCTTTTGTTGATCAGATTGATCTCACTTTTCGCAGTGGAAGCCTTGTGCATGGTCAGCTTTCGAACCTCGTTAGGCTTGGCTGATTCTTTTCGAACTTGTCCCGGGGTGAGATGGGCGACAGGCACAGTCATCTTCATCATGCCGATCTGAACCAAAACCTTGCCGCCTTTGGGTTCTTCCAGCACTGTTCCGGACTGCTTAAGGTCACGAACGTGAACGGCCATTCCACGGGTGATTTCGGCTGGCTTTAGGGCAGGCTTGGCTTTCTCGACCGGCTTCATTTCCTGCACAAAGCTGGAGCCAACTTCCTGCAGTTCGGCAAGCTTTTTGCGAGCCCGTTCCATGCCCTTGGCGGGGTCTTTTTTGACTTCCTCAAAGACAGAAGCCGCTTCAAGCCTGATCTGTCTCAGCAGCTCTTCGAGTTCTTGAACGGCCTTGCCCCTTACGTTCTGGCGGATTTCTTCTGCCTGCTTCAGCTTTGTTTCCGCTTCGGTTTGGACTCGCTTTAGTTCAGCCGCAAGTTTGTCGGCGCGGCTTTGGCTGGCTTGGGCACGCTTCTGGCTGATCTCCAGCTGCTCGATCATGTTGGAGATGTCCTTCTCCTCAATCGGGCCGGATCTTTCCGCCTCATCAAGCACTCGGGTCGGAATTCCGTACCTTTGGGCGATATGAAGGGCGTGGCTGCTGCCAGGAACTCCGACCATCAGACGGTAGGTTGGCCGCAGAGTCTTGCGATCAAACTCCATGGATGAGTTGATGAAGCCTGGAGTGTTGGCGGCAAAAAGCTTTAGCTCACCGTAGTGGGTGGAAGCCATGACGATGGCTCCCCGTTTTTGAAAATCCAAAAGCAGGGCTCGGGCCAGAGCGGCACCCTCGGCCGGATCGGTGCCTGCCCCGATTTCATCCAGAAGGATGAGTGCGCCTTTCTTCAATCCGTCCACGGCCTCGGCGATGTTTTTGATATGAGCGCTGAAGGTGGAAAGGCTCTGCTGAAGGCTCTGCTCGTCGCCGATATCAGCCCAAATCTGGCTGAAGACTCCCGCCTTTACTTCTCCGGCTGGCACTGGAAGCCCGGATTGGGTCATGGCGACAAACAGCCCGACAGTCTTGATTGAAATCGTTTTGCCGCCGGTGTTGGGGCCGGTGATGAGAATTGAAGTGTGCTCTCGGCCGAGTTCTAGGCTGAGTGGCACGGCGATTTTGGCATCGAGCAGAGGATGCCGGCCATTCCGAATGATGATCGCGGGATCGGGCAGGAGAGTTGGCAGGCACCAGTCTCCAGCGATTCCGAGCCGAGCCTTGCCGAGAATGAGATCGAGCTGGCCGAGAGCCTCGGCTGAGTCAATAAGGGGCTCAGCGACCAGAGCAATAAGTTCAGAGAGCTTTCGCAGAACCTTTTCAATCTCTGATCTTTCCTGTCCTTCAGCTTCTCTCAGCTCGTTTCCGAGCCTCACGACATCATCTGGTTCGACATAAATGGTGCCGCCGCTGCCGCTGGTGTCGTGGACGATTCCCTTGATCTTGCCTTTGTTTTCGGCTTTGAGGGGGATAACCCATCTACCCGACCTTTGGGTGACCACGGGGTCGCTTAGCCATTCTCGGGTCTTGCCAGAGACATAGCTGTTTATCCTTTCTTGCACTCTCTGGGCGAGACGGGCTTTTCTTTCACGAGCAGATGCCAGGCCGGGAGAAGCATCACTCTTAACCGTTCCGTCGGATTCGACTGAGTTCGCCAGTCGGTCCTCAAGACGTGAATCCATGAAGAGCCTGGTGGCCAAGTGGCCAAGACGGGGCATTCTCTCTCTTTTGGATTCGAGGCTTTTCTTTGCTTCCCGACCAAGCCTAAGGAGTTCGGAAGTCTGGAAGATAAGAACACCTTCAAGGACTCCTCCTTTTCGGCAGTAGTCCAAGCTCTTTGAAAGGTCGTGAAGTCCTCTGAGGCTGAGTCCGCCAGAATCGATCAGATCGATGGCTTCGCCTGTCTGCTCGTTCCAAATCTTGACGACTTCGGGGTCGAAAGAGGGACTGAGGGCATGGGCCAAGGCCTGACCAACCGAAGTCTCGCAGTGTCTTGCGAGCCTTTGGCGGATCTCCTCGAACTCAAGCACCCTCAGAGCGTGCATTCACTGAGTGTACTAGCAGTCAGGTTTGGCCTCGGGAAATCCATCAGATGAGGCATGAAGTCGGCAAAAGAATCAGATTAAATGTCTGTCGGCTGTGTACTATCTGCTCAATGCTCAGCCTCATCGCCGGAATGGCCCTTCTTTCATCACAGGCCCCAACAGCCCTGGCCCCGACCGACGACGTTTGGGTTTACCCCCACGCCGGCCCCCAGAATGACGATGCCTTTATGAGGGTTTGGGGCACCAATGAGTACGCGATCGGCACCCCGAGTCCGGGAGCCTTTGACTTCAGCTTTTCGCTCTTAAGGTTCAAAGGAGCCATCCCTGCCGCTTCAAAGAAGATCGTTTTGACCCTCTATCACGCCGCTGATCCTGCTTGGAGCATGGAAGACGTGAAGAAGGCTCCACTTGAACTCCGTCTCGCCCCTGGTGGCTTTAGAGAAGGCACTTGGGAATTCGGTCTTGCCGCAAAGCATCTTCCGGCCAAGGACGATAAGGCCATTTTGGCCAAGGCTGTTCCGGGGGAAAGGCTTGAAGAGAAGCCGATCAAGTTCACCTTCACCATCACGGATGCAGCGGTTGTTGCTGATTTGGTCCGTCGTGCCGATTCATCCGAGGGACTGAATTTCGCTCTCAGCACCAGGATGAATTCGGAAGGCATGGGAGAAGGGAGAACCTACAAGCTTTTCAGCCGAAATGCTCCTGCTGAAAACGCGTCTCAGAAGCCAAGTCTGACTTGGGAGTAGGAGTTCGTCGGGCAGGTTAGATTCTGCGACTTCTGACTGAGCCTCTGGCCTCTGGGTGCCATGACCTTGACGAGGAACGAGTCTAGGTCATGAATGAATGCTTTGGAGGAAGATTCTTTCGAATGCGGCGTGCTTCGGAGTGGCCCGGTTGCGGCGAAGCTCCAGCCGGGTGGCCTGACATAACACCCTCACGGCTCAGGGAGCCGTGGCACCCGCTGAAAAGTTTGACTGGTTGCCACTGATCCCCGACCAGCGGATCTCCAATTCAGACGAAAAAACTTGGTGCCCTGGCCTGGTAGGGAGGAAGGAGCTGAAGGCAAGGAAGGGAAAGTCTGTTCGTCACCCCACTCCATGTCTTTGCAGACGAACGCAGTGTTCCCTTGCAGTAAGTCCAATTGGTTGACTGAAAAAGTGAGTTTCATCTAACATGCGGTTTTCGACTGAGCCGCAGGCGAAAGGTCGAAAACCGCCCTAGATTTACAAGTCCCCCTCCCGCTCTGGGAGGGGGATTTAGGGGGTGGGTGAAAACCATCGATGTTTCCGATTTGCCTAACCGCAGTTCCACTCCAGAACTAAATCCATGCTAGAGGGCAGTAAACTGAACCTCATGAGCCTCCGCCAGCACATCGATTCAGATGCTGCCTTCCTCACAGAATTCCGACACGATCTGCACCGCCACCCTGAACTGATGTATCAGGAGCACAGAACCTCGCAGAGAGTCCAGGAAGCCTTGAAAGAGGCCGGCATCGAATTCATCGCTGGCATGGCGAAGGGAACCGGCATCCTCGGGTGGATCCCCCCCACTGAAGAAGGTGGGCACACCATCGCCCTCAGGGCAGATATGGATGCTCTACCGATCTTAGAAGAGACCGGCCTGGATTACGCAAGCACGATCCCCGGATGCATGCACGCCTGTGGACACGATGGCCACACGACGATTCTGCTCGGCGCGGCCCGAGCCCTCGCCAAGGAACCTGTGCGTCGCAACGGAGTCCTTCTGATCTTTCAGCCTGCAGAAGAAGGCGGCGCGGGAGGATTAGCGATGTGCGAAGAGGGAGCCCTTAACGGAACCAGGATCGGCAAGCCAGCCGATGCCATCTACGGCCTCCATGGATGGCCTGCTCGCAGAGCAGGGAACTTTTCGACCAAGCCAGGTGCCCTCATGGCTGGCACAGATACCTTTGAGGTCACAATCAACGGACGCGGCGGCCATGCTGCCGCCCCTGAGCTTTCCACTGATCCAGTCCTCTGTATGGCTCAGTGCATCACGGCTATTCAAGGCATTGTCTCCCGCTCCATCGCGCCCGTTCAGTCGGCAGTTGTTTCAGTGACGGTCATTCGGGGCGGAACTGCCACCAACGTCATCCCAGAATCAGTCACCTTTTCTGGCACGGTCCGTACTTTGGATGACAAGGTGCGGGAGGATGTCCTAAGCCGCTTTGATGAGGTGGTCAATGGGGTTTGTACTGCCTTTCGCTGCACCCCTTCGATCGTGTGGGAAAGGGGCTACCCAGTCACGGTCAATGACGATTGGGCCACCGATCGCTTTTTTGCCCTGGCACCTGAAGTTTTCGGACCGGAAAGAGTCGCGCTAGAGCCTTTCCCTAAGCTTGGAGCAGAAGATTTTAGCTACTACGGTCACCATGTCCCAGCCTGTTTCTACTTCGTCGGCCTTTCGCGAGATGGCGAAACCGATCCCCCCGGCCTGCATACGCCTCGGTTCGATTTCAACGATGACGTCATTCCGGACTGCGTTGAGATGATGTGTCGGCTGGTTATGGCTCCTCTGCATTTGAATGAGAGGGAAGTTGACGAGTGGGTGGGATGAGAACTCTGCGCTGAGTAGTCTTTTCTGCTGAACCAGGTGGCCGGGTATGGCTGCGAAGAGGGAGCAACAGGCCCGGAAAAACCACGGCCCCTAGAACTCCTCTCACCCAGCCAAAGACTGGCGAACATCGAGCAATCGATGGTGATCGGGCAAGGTGTCGGGATCGCCCTGGTACCCAAGCACATGGGTGCGCCGCCTAAAGGAGAAGTGAATCTCCTTCAAGCCACCCTCTGTCACCAGTTTCTTCGCGTTGTGAAGCCGGACCCCTCCGCCTGCAAGAATCGTGATCTTGTCCCCGGCTCTCTGAACGAGTCGAGCCAGGGTATCAAACCCCTGATCAACGTCAGGAGCGCCGCCGCTGGTCAGAATTCGGCAGAAGCCCAGCTCGATCGCCTCTTCCAGAGCGCGGTCGAGATCGGGAGCCATATCAAAGACTCGGTGCAGGGCCACGGGAACTCCTTCTGCTGCTTCAATTAAAGCCTTGTTTTTCTCCTTGTCCAGCTTCATATCGGAGTTGAGGAAGCCAGTGATGATCTCTTCGCTGCCCGCTCGAACCAAAGCCTTCACATCCTTAAGGCAGGCGCGGAACTCAGCCTCGTCAATCACAGGGCCGCCTTCTTTCGGGCGAACCATGGAGACCACAGGCAGGGAACAGCGCTCTTTCGATGCTTCAAGCATCCCCACTGTTGGGGTCACTCCGCCGGTGGGCAGAGCCGCACAGAGTTCAATTCGGTCGGCTTTGCCTTCAACTGCCGCCCACGCCTCTGCTACTGATCCACAGCAGGCCTCGATGATGACCTTCACGCCTGCAGATTACTTTGCTAGGGGATGATTGAGCACCCATAAGATGGGACTTCTTGAACTTGGGGCTTGCTCCCTTGCTCCGCGGCCTGCAGAGCCATGCGGCCGAATGAGGTTTTGTCATCAAAGCAGCTTCGGGCGACGTTGTAAGAACCTCTAAAGACAACAGAGCCCCTTGAGTCAAGGATTAGGGCGGTCGGGGCGGCCCAGAGGCCGAGCTTCAAAGCTGCCTTGCCTTCTGGGTCGAGCAGCACTCTGCCAGGAATTCCTTTGGACTGCCATTCCTTCATCACCTCGGCTTCCGGGCTGAGGCCAGGCGAGATGAGGTGGAGGACTTCAAACTCCCCACCAAACTCCTTCAGAAGCTGGCGGACCTCTTTCTCTCTGTCAGCCGAGCAGGGGCAGCCGTACCGCCAAGCGTTGATCCAAATCGGCTTTTTTTCCCTGCCAAGAACTTGGTCACCCAAGAACAGCGGCAGGTGAAAATCTTGGGTCAAACCAGATTCTTTGATGGCTGTAGGAGCCTCTCTTGGCAGCAGCTTGGGAAGAGCCGTCGCCGTTAGGGCGCCGGCACTGCCGATGATCCAGACCGCCAAGATGACTCCTCCCTTCACATCAAGCCGCCTTTGGCAGAGTCACAGCGGGTGACATTTCTTCTTGAGCAGCCGTGATCCGGCCGGCCAGATGATCAAGAATCTCATCCTGACGGTTGATCGCGTCCTCAAGGCCGTGAGCTCGCTGAGCAGTCAAATCAGCCAAGTTGATGATTTCTGAAAGCTGAGTTTCCGCTTCAAGAATGTTCTGCGCAGAACCGGCAACAGCTTCGCTTCCGTGCCGAATCTCTTCCTGCAGTCCATCCAGAAGGCTTCTCACCTGGTGGCCGACTTCTACTGTCGATTGGCAGGACTTGAGGTTTTCTGAGGCCAAATGGGCGATGGAGTCTGAATGGACGATGGCCGTTTCGCCGAGGGCGCCGACTTCCTTCATAGCGGAATCGACAAAGGCGATTCTTTCTGCCAGTCCCGTCACGGCTTCCAGCAGACCATCGACAACTCTTCTTGATTCCTGCTCCAGTCCAGCCTGGCTCGATCCACCCTTGATGGCGACATGAGCCTTGTCGATCTCTGAGCTCATGGTCACGAGGAGCTGCCGCACCTCTTGAGCTGCCTTGGCGCTTCGCTCTGCCAAGGTGCGAACTTCATCCGCGACTACGGCAAAGCCTCGGCCAAGCTCACCGGCTCGTGCGGCCTCGATGGCGGCATTGAGCGCCAAGAGATTCGTCTGTCTGGCGATATCTTCAATGGTGCCGAGGATCGACTGGACATCGTTTCCTCTCTGGCCCACAACGGCCATCTGATCGGCAGCCTGCTGAACCTTGCCGAGCAGCAGGTCGGTATCGGCCACGGAATCTGCCTTGACCTGATTCGCGGCGGTTGATGCCGAATGCAGGAGCTCTTGTGCCTGTACTCCGGCAGTCAGGATTCGCTCGATGGCCTCCCGACTTTCCTTGACTGCCTCGGCCTGAAGCTCACTTGAGTTGTTAACCCCTTCGGCATTGCTTACAAACTGCCCTACGCCTTCTTTCAGCTCGTCTGCCGCAGTGTTTTGCTGCTCCACCAAGGCGACTAGAAGCTCGGTGCTCTCGTGAGCCTTCCTAACCATGTTGGTGACCTGGCCCGAAAGCAGTCTTTGTGTTGAAGCCGTCTCCCAGATCAGTTTCGAGGCGCCCTTGACCTCTGTGCCAGCTTCCTGGCACCCATCAAGTGAGATCGAAAGGCGTTCCAGCATTCCATCCAAGGCAGAGCCAGAGTTCTGTCCTTCGGCCAAAACCTCGGCCGTCTTCGCCAGCTTTTCAGCAGATTCCCAGTCGCGCCGCATCTGCATTGCCAGGATAGTGAGGGCTGTTGTCTCGACAACCACGAAGAGGGCGTGAACCAAGGTTGTCACTACAATTCCTTCTTTCGCTGAGAAAATGTAAAGCGGAAGAGAGAAGTACTGGGCGGCCCCGAAGCCGACATGCTGGACGGCAATGAACCCTGCGGCGGCGACGATTGGCCGCCAGTCTCTGTAAGCCAAAAGCACAGCTAAGGAGACAAAAACATGAAAGTGCATTTCGGTCCAGCCGCGCAATTGGTGGATAAAGAGCGCAGAGAAGACCATGAAAGCTATGCCTACCGCCAGCTTGGCAGCCACTGAGTTCGGCTGAGTTCTAGTCAGCCAGGCAGGGACCAGCAGGGCGGGGATGCCGATGAGGGCTGCTTCCAGCCAGGTGCCATAGGCAGGGGCCAGGGCAAAGGCCAGCACAGCATGGAGTCCAAGAAAACGGACCATCCACACATGGACTTCCTTTTCCGCCAATTTGATGGAAAAAGCGGACGCAGATTCACTCATTAAAAGTTAGTTTCGGCAGGTGCTAGATCAATTCCCATGGGTGAAGCGATTTTTTATTGTTCACAAGCATATGCCCCTAGGATGTTTGGTCGGGATCCTTAAAAATTATCTCGTATCATGCCGCCGTGGCGATCAAGCTCCTTGGAATTTCTGGCAGTGCCAGGCTGGCTTCGTATAACACTCAGTTCCTAACCTACTCCTTGGCCGAGGCGGAAAAGCTCGGTGCCGAGACTTCCTTGTTCGATGTCAGAGCGAATCGAATCCCCCTTTTTGATCAGGAAGATGAAGCGGAAAATGGCTTTTCTGAGTCTGTTTTGGCCCTTAAAAAGGCGGTCAGAGAGGCTGATGCTGTGCTCTTCGCTAGTCCCGAATACAACAGCAGCTTTTCCCCCCTTGCTAAGTCGATTATCGATTGGGGCAGCCGATCCAACAAAGAAGGCGAAAAGAACGAATGGTCAGGCAAAGTAGTCGGACTTATTGCGGCGAGCCCAGGAGCCTTCGGCGGAATTCGGGGCCTCATGCAGGTTCGCCAGGTCTTTACCGCTGTGGGATCCCTCGTGATTCCTCAGGAGACCAGTCTCGGCCGAGCCTTTGATGGATTTGATGAATCGGGCGCCTTGAAGGATGAGAGGACGGCCGGTTTTTTGAAGACTCAGTTGACTGAGCTTCTTCGCTTAGCGGCAAGCTAAATCAGGTTCGGGGCCCTCGTTAGTAATCATGCAGGGTCCCGAAGCTTCCGATGAGCAGGCCAAGGGTTAAGGCGACTAAAACAGGCGGGGCATCAGCCCGGTATTTGATTCTTACTTCTTGAGCTAGGTGTGCCACTGGCAGCGCCAGTGCTCGCTCTGCGGGCATGGACTTATCGGTTTCCAGGCTCAGGTCCGCAGAAAGAACGTCCCGAATCTGCACTGGCGCTGCCAGTGGCACAACAAAAGGGCTTCCTTATGCCGTGTGCGAATGACAGGCGGCTTTTTCATCCTCTAATCACCCCCCGCCCCAGAATAACCAAGGCAAAACAGCATTGTTCTGGTCGTTTGGCCTTCGTCCTTTTACGAATCCGACTGAGTTCTTAGGTGGAGTGTAAAAGGTAGGAGCCCCCATTGCATTGAGGATGTTTCCGTATGCCATGGCAGCCAATGCGCCAGAGCAATTTGAAAAGACTTCAATCCGATGGCGGATGCCTAGTTCTTTATCGCTATCTTTCCAGCCCTGAATGATTCTTAGTTCTTCTCTGCCTTCCTTTGAAAAGACTTGGATATAAGCCCCTTCGCAGGTCATGTCAAACGATTCTTCTCCTACAAAGAGATAGCCAAGAGAGGTTGAAGAGTGAGGGAAGATGGCTCTCGCACGCTCGACTCCTGCAAGTTCTAGGCTGTATCCCCTCATGCTTTCATCAAGGTGCTCCATTGCCTTTACAAGCCAGACCTTGTCTTCAAGCAAAACAGAGCATGCCTTCTCCGAGGCTAGCTGCTCCTTCTGAGCCTTCTCCCACTTAAAAAGTCCAGGCGCGTTCCATCCGAGAGGAGTTTCTGTGACTATGTATGTCTCGCCCGCGGTCATTTGACTACCTTTACTCTACATCAATGCTTAAAGGTTAAAGGAGGATTTTAGGTGGAGTCACTGCCTTAGATCCTTTCTTCTCCAAATAAGTGTGCCACTGGCAGCGCCAGTGCTCCTTCTGCGGGCCTCATGTCCGCTGAAAGACCGTCCCGAATCTGCACTGGCGATGCCAGTGGCACAGCAGAAGGGCATCCTTATGCCGAGTGCGAATGAAAGGCGGCTTTTTCAAGGGAGTCCAAACCAAATCAAGCTGCCGGTGATGCTATTCATGGCTGGATGGTCTTTGGGGGGGCTGAGGATTCCTGAAAGCAGGCCATAAGCTATGGCCGCTTGGAGTCCGAGCCCTTCCGAGAAAACCTCGATTCTGTGGCGAATTCCGGACTGACGATCACTATCTTTCCAGGCTTCTTTCACTCTAACCAACTCGCTTCCATCCTCGGTAAAGACCTGCATATAGGCTCCCTCGGCCGTGATTCTGAAGACTTCTTCTCTTCTAAAGACTAGGCAGATAGCCGGAACTGAGAGAGGAAAAAATGCTCTTGCCCGTTCCTTCTGCGGCGATTCAAAGGTGAACTTTAATGCATTCTCCTAGGCCATCCATCTCTCTCACGGTCCAGACTTGGTCTTCGATAGTCACAGAACAGGATTTCTCTGACTCAAGCGACTCCTTCTGAGCTTTCTCCCACCTAAACAGCCCTGGTGCGTTCCAGTCAAGCGTCGTCTCTATAACCTCAAAAGTCTCGCTCTTTGCCATTCATTTACCTTTACTCTACTTAAACCAACACGGATGCTGGAATTCAAAAAGAACACAACTCCCAGGGCCGAAAATCAAAACGACTGATGAGACCAGCACCCGTCAGCCGACAATAAGTTCAGGCACAATAAAGAGAACCCCTCATGTCCCGAATTCCTATCACGGTCGCACACGGAGACGGCATTGGTCCAGAAATCATGGCCGCCACTCTTCAGATTCTTGAAGCTTCGGGGGCACCCCTAGACTTCGAGACCATTGAAATCGGAAAGAAAGTCTATGAGAGGGGCTTTTCCAGTGGCATCGAACCCTCTAGCTGGGATTCGCTTCGCCGGACTCAGGTCTTCCTCAAGTCACCCATCACTACTCCGCAGGGAGGAGGCTTTAAGAGCCTCAACGTGACGATCAGAAAGTCGCTTGGTCTCTTTGCCAACGTTCGACCCTGTGTCAGCTACCACCCCTACGTGGATACGCATCACCCCAGCATGAACGTGGTGATTGTGAGGGAAAACGAAGAGGATCTCTACGCTGGAATCGAGCACAGGCAGACGATTGACGTCTACCAGAGCATCAAGATCATCACTCGCCCCGGCAGTGAAAAGATCGTCCGCTACGCCTTTGAGTACGCCAAAAAGAACAAGCGACGCAAGGTCACCTGCTTCAGCAAAGACAACATCATGAAGCTGACCGACGGTCTCTTTCATAAGGTTTTTGATGAGATCGGTGCCGAGTACCCCGACATCGAAAAAGAGCACTACATCATCGATATCGGGTCGGCAAGGCTTGCAGATCGGCCAGAGATTTTTGACGTCATCGTGACTTCAAACCTCTACGGCGACATCATCAGCGACATCGCGGCCGAGATAACAGGTTCAGTCGGTTTGGGAGGCAGCGCAAACATCGGCCGTCAGTGCGCCATGTTCGAAGCGATTCATGGCAGTGCTCCAGATATTGCTGGCAAGGGTATTGCCAACCCATCTGGCCTCATTCTGGGAGCGGTCATGATGTTGGTTCATGTGGGTCTGCCCGACCACGCCCAGAAGATTCACAACGCTTGGCTGAAGACCATTGAAGATGGAATTCATACCGGCGATATTGCTACTCAGTATTTGACCAAGGAAAAGGTCGGCACAGAAGGATTCGCCCAGGCCGTCATCGCTCGGCTTGGCCAGAACCCGATGCGAATGGCTCCCGTCCACTACGATCTGACTGACACTGAAGGCATAAAGATTCCAGGCTACAATCGGCCAGTCCAGACGAAAGCTACGGTCGGAGTCGATGTTTTCCTCGATGAATCCGTTCGAACTCCTGAAGAGATGTCTGTCCTGCTGAAGGCCGCTGAGCTTGAAGGGATTGAGTTGCTGATGATCACCAACCGTGGCGTCAAGGTCTGGCCCGATGGCTTCCCTGAGACTTTCTTGGCTGACCATTATCGAGCTCGGTTTATGGGCAAAGATGGCAGGGAGATCACGCTTCGAGATGTCGTGGCTCTTCAGTCCAGCGTTCTGGATCAGGGTCTGCAGATCATCAAAACGGAGCATCTCTGCACCTTTGATGGTGAGCCAGGCTTTAGCTTGGGCCAGGGTCAGTAAGGGGGCTCCCCTTTTGATTTGTCAGCCCGACTTCGGTTGACTCGAAGTCGGGCTGATTTGTGTTTGGGCGTCACTTTAGTGTGGTGTTTCGTATCCTGCTCGACAGCAAGCTGATCGAGCAGGCCACCCCGGCTGATCTGTACGCCAAATGTGAGGGTGCCACGACCTTGCCGAGGCACGAGGCTAGGACGTGAATGGCGCACCCACAATAGCGTGGCGACTTCATGCGAAAAGCATTTGCACGAGCCACAATCAGTCGTGACCTCGCCCCTCCGATACTCCGAGCTTCTGCCCAAGCAGCTCTCGCAAGCATGGACAGAAGGCCGACCAGCCATCTTCCCGCTCGGAGCCTTGGAATGGCACGGAGACCACCTTCCCCTTGGGCTTGACCTCATTGTCGCTGAGTGGTTTGCGGAACAGCTAGCGATTAAGACCGGCGGAGTACTCCTACCGTCATCCTGGGCGGCGATCACGACTCTCCCCCATCCCTTATCGCTCCAGAGTCCATCAAGCGCCCAGCCGATGGTGTGGGAGTCGATCCTCACCGGCCTCGCCAAGAGTGGATGCCAGAGAATCCTGCTGATCTCGGGGCACTACGCCCAGGGGCATCTGATCGAACTCTTCAACACGTGTCTGAAGACTCAAGAAGCAAATCCGGAAACGACCTGCCTCGCAGGAACGCCCCTGCAGATGCTGAACAACCCTGACCTACTGGACCATGCAGGCAGAAGTGAAGCCAGCCAGCTTTTGGCGATTCGCCCTGACCTCGTTGCACTAGATAAACTAAATTATCCCTCCAATCCAGCTGACTCGGCAGTTCTCGGACCAAGCCCAGCCGAATCATCAGCAGAAGAAGGCAGAGAACTTCTCAATCAAGGCTTGCAGGCATGGGAGGCAGCCGCCAATTGGAATCCCGGGCAGGCAGCCCAGTGGATGAAACAAGAACTGGCAGGTCTGGAGAGCTACCGCCAGACCTGGCTTTCAACCACCTGGGAAGACGCGATTAGTCGTTGGTGGGAGGCTCGATCAAACCAAGCCTGACCAGCCCGTCGTAGGGTTCTGAAATGCTGCAGCTGCCGAAGCCATAGCAGTAGTCGCCGAAGAGTTCCAGATCTTCCGGTCCGAAGCTTCGGTCACCGGCATGGAAGGCGTTTTCGGTGAATCTAAAGGCACTGGCAGACTGCAGGCTCAGAATCTTTTCGACTTCCTTGACCGGGGCATCGTTGGCGTAGACAGCCAAAGAGGCAGCCAGGCAGTTAAGGAATCCATGCCGCCATCCGCCGAAGATCGGGTCGTTATGAGCTAAAGGGTGGTGCAGACCGGCAGTAAGCCGAAGAGTTACATCCATGCCTGCCGCTTCGACCAAGAAGTCAGCCACCTGCTGGACCGATGGAGTATCGGCCTTGCCTGCTCCTCCAAGCCGAGCCTTGTAGCCAAAGCCCTGCCATAGGGTGACTGCCTTTTCGCCAGCTGCCTTGTATTCTGGGTTCCAGCCGAACTCAAGAAAAACCGGGACATCCAGTTTCTGACCCATTAGCTTCATGGCTTTGAGGTCGGCTTCGCTGGGCTGGGTGCCGACAAATGCTTCGACAGCGACCGGTTCAAGCCAAGAGTCTGGATCCCATGTATCAGCCAGGGCCTTCGCCTCATCTGCCAGGCTTCCGCCCTCTTCCGGCTTGAGAATCAGGGTGACGGCCAGGGCATCGCCATCTTCAAACAGACCCTGAGATTCAGCTTCTTTCTCAAGCGCATCGGCCAGGCGAGAAGGCACAACAAATCCGTTTACAAGGAAGGAAGAAGGGCTTTCTAGTTCAGAGATGAATTCCCTGACCGCATCCGGCAGGCTGAGCTGGGCCGGGGGGAAGAGTCCGGCGTAGTCAATGGCACTGCCCAAAAGCATGTCAAGGCTGCGAGTCATGGCTGCAGTGTATCCCGCTGGTAGACTAATCGTTTCATAAGGGCAGAGCCGCCCGGGAAACGCAAGACCGATGAGAATTCTGATTGCCGACGACGATCCCATCATCCGGCTTGATCTGCGCCAGATGCTGGAAAGCATGGGCCACGAGGTCACAGCCGAAGCTGAGGATGGACGTCAGGCCCTGGACCTGGCTCGCAGCACCCAGCCCGAAATCTGCGTCTTCGACGTAAAGATGCCCAACATGGATGGCATCGATGCGGCGGAAGTCGTTTATGACGAGGGCATCGCCCCCGTCCTGCTCCTTACCGCCTACAGCGACACCGAGCTGATCAACCGTGCCAATTCAGCCAACGTGTTTGGCTACTTGGTTAAGCCCTTTAAGCCCAGCGACCTCAACCCCGCCATTGAGGTGGCACGGGCCAGGTTCGAAAGCACTCTGCTTTTGAAGAAGGAGACTGAGGACCTGAAGGAGAGACTCGAAGCCCGAAAGGCAGTCGAGAAGGCCAAAGGAATTCTGATGAATCAGCACGGTCTAAACGAAGCTGACGCTTATCGAAGGATCCAGACTCAGGCGATGAACTCCAGAAAGTCGATGAGAGAGCTGGCTGAAGCCATCATTCTCGCCTCAGGAATTTGAACCTAACCTTTGACCAGAGGATTCCTGGCTTGGCTTTGCCGAGCCAGGAATTTTTTCTTCCGCAAGCGCCACTTGTGCGCATTGCTGCCCTAGTTCAGTTTTCCTGAATCAGAAACGCACAAAAAACGACGGTTCGGGTTTATAATTGCGCAATGGCAAAAGTCTCTCTGGCAAAGGCGCTGAAGATAAAGAACAAGCAGGTCAAGGTCGTCAAGGGCCTGCAGGAACAGGTAACGAAATACAATTCGATCGTCAAGGGATCGGATAATCCCTTTGATGTCAAGGCAAAGTATCAGGAACTTAAGGCGGCTGCTCTAAAGCTCGCCAAAGTCAAGGCGGCCATCCAAACGGCCAATGCCCCGATTCAAGAAAAGATCTTTGAAATGGCGGAGCTGAGAGGACACTTGGCTTTTCTGCAAAGGCTGGATACCAAGTCAGGCAACAGCATCTTTGGCTATCAAACCGATGTTGTAGAGTTTGAAGCTGTCCTTACCGCTCTAGATGTCGAAAAAGAATCAGAAGAAACTGAAGCAAGGCTGGATCAGCTTCAGGATGAAGTCGATGCCTTCAACACGAGCACAATGGTAGAAATCCCTGACTAATGGTTAAGCCGGGGATCGTTGGATAAAGAAACGCAGAGCCTCATCGTTTACACGATACACTTCCGTGTTGGGCACGGACCCTAATGATGAAGATGCCTGACTTGACTGGACGCTAACAGCGAGAACCTCAAAACCTCTCAACCCGTCTTAAATCAAGCTTCAATTCTCAAAAATCATCATTGTTCTCGTTTCCCTTCGATTCCCGGCTGAACCTCTTCGGGGGCCTCAATCACTCTATCTTCCGGTTTGAAGCCAGTTAAGCGGTAAAGCTCCGTCTCAACCCAGCTCAGAATCTCTTCCTGCCCCGCCTTCTCGTCAAAGGTGTGAGGGTCGCCCCAATGAGCTTCAATCGGCTTAGGAGACCGGCGCGGCTTAAGGTCTTTGTGAGGAATAACCAGCCCCGTATTGCGAAGACCGAGGCAGATGACCTGGCACTTGGCCTGCCGAAGAATGAGGGCAGGACCGGCAAAAAGTGGCTGGAGTCCGCCTGGCGAGGTGCCTCCTTCTGGGTAGATGCAGACCGTCTCACCTGCCTTTAATAGCTCAACTGCACGGCGCAAAGCAGCCCGGTCGGCTGACTTTGTAGTCACAGGAAAAGCGCCGTAAAAGTGAGCCAGCCAAGAAGAGAATTTGTGAATCAATCCAGGTGGTTTGCCATCGGCTCCAGCTTCTTCCCACTCAAAAACTTCTTTGTTCGCCATGTAGTAAATGCGGCGAGGGCAGGCGAACTGGGTGAAAGGGGGGTCAACAGTAGAAAGGTGGTTAGGGAGAATAAGAAGACCACCGGTTTTTGGCACCTTTTCTCTGCCATAAACCCGGCAGCCCCCAACCAGCCCAAAAATGATTCTTCCCACCACGGCACGGTAAAGCCACAGCAGAAAAGGCACAATTGCCGGCTGCTTGTATGCAAAGGGATCGATCTTTTTTGCCATGGCTGCTATCCTTTAGTACTCAGCTTTTCTGCCAAGAGGGTCAATCCCTGCTGATAAGCTTTGTGCTCCAAATCAAGAACTCTTTCCGCCAAGGTGTCCACCGTGTCATCGGCAAGAACAGGACATTTTAGCTGGAGAATCGCCTCGCCTTCATCATATTCTTCGGTTACATAGTGGACCGTGCAGCCCGATTCTGTCTCGCCAGCGGCCAGCACCGCCTCATGAACGAAATGGCCGTACATGCCCTTGCCGCCAAACTTCGGAAGCAAAGCTGGATGAATATTGATGATCCGCTTAGGGTAAGAGGTAACGACCTCAGCTGGGAGAAGGGTCATGTAGCCAGCAAGGCAGATGATCTCAACCCCTTTCTCCTGCAGCAAGGCAAGCAGGTTCGAGCCGTAGTTCTCTGACTTGTAGGGCAGAACAGCGGTCTGGACCCCGAATGCCTCGGCCCGCAGGAGCGCAGGAGTCCCTTCCTTGGGGCTCACCACCAGAGCGCATTGGGCGGGAATCTGGCCCGAATCACTGCCTGCAAGCAGGGCGGCCATGTTGCTGCCCCTGCCTTTGCTGCCCACCATCACTGCGTACTTAATCATTCATTGGCCCATTTGTTAATCAGCCACCACGAACCCTGGTCGTGGGGCATAAATCGAGGATTGGTAATGATATCAAAGGCAGGAAGGTAGCCCAGCTGCCTGTCACCGTACATACGAATCCTCTTGATGACGGTTTCGACGTGCTCTTTGGCTGCTTTGCACCTCTCCATGTCAGCCAGACTTCCTCCGATTCTGCGGTGAGTGTGGCGGGCTACATTTTCGAGGCTGTCGAACAAGAGTCTGGAGGGGGCAAGAGCCGAAATAGCCTGCTCAGGTCGACCTTCAGCGTAGTGCTTTGACGCTGTTTCAGCGATCAGGACAAACTCAACCGCCGACCTGACGAACTGGCTGACCCCTTTCTCGCCTTCGTCACGGCTGGTTTCCATGGCTCTGGTACAGATCTCCATTGCCTCTTGAGCCTTGCCGTTCGCCAGCTCTTCGCCGTGACGCATCCAGGCCAAAAAGGGGTTTCGGTAAAGCAGCAGTCTCGCCTTAAGGCCGTTGCGAATAGAGGGGTAGGAGAAAGGGGGGCCGAGCTTCGCCAGTTCCTGGCTCATAAACCTGGCCCAATCGCGGCTGCCTGTTTCTTCCGGATAGGATTCCAGAAGGTGGGGGGCAGAGGCGGGGTTGTCAATAATTCGGCTTGCTCCTTCGACGGCAGGGAAGAGGGTGTCGGCGGCTCCGAAAAGTCCGAACTCCCAGGTCGTCAAGCAGATTCCGTCCAGCTGGAGGTCAAGGGCATCCTGACTGACTGTTCTGACGTTGGTGTCAGCCGCATCCAGGTGCATCCAGGGCGCGTTGTAGACGTGCAGAGTCGGGCTGCCTACCACACTGAATCCAGCTTCTTTGAGCTTGGGCGCAGTCTGAGCAAGGCCACAGTCGTACTGCCAGTCAAAAATGACTGTCTCTTTGGGGAGGATCGAAAGAGCTTCTGGGTGTTCCAAAAGCATGTCTCCCCACAGGCCCGGAATCCGGCCCGACTTGGAAACCTTTTCGATCAGAGGTCCAAAGTGTTTGGCGTAAATGTAAGCCTTGGGGTCGCCCTGCTGTTGGGCAGCCAGTTCAGCGTCGCGTGGGTGACTGATCAGCTGGGCAGTTTCGTCTCCGCCGATATGAATCATTGAGCTGGAGAAGGCGGTCATAGTGTCGTCCAGCAGCTTCTCGGCGAACTCATAGAACCCAGGCGCATTGGCCGACGCCTGAAGTCCAGAGAACCTTTCTGCTCTCCAATCTTTGCCCTCTTGGGCATAGATAAAGCCTTCCATGTGACCGAGCAGGTTGATGAACGGAATGATCTCAAGACTCGGGAATTCGCTCTGGAGATCACGGACCATGTCCGGGGTGATCGCCTGTCTTCCGTGTGCCCAAGGGGCCGAGGGGTAGGCGAAGCGATGCTCCAAATAGAGCCCTAAGGCGGTGTATCCAGAATCAAGGGCGTGGCTGGCGTATCGGTAGAGGTGATCCCTGGTGGGAGCCTGTTCCCGGGCAAAGTCCACCATCCAGATCTTCCAAGGGGCCATGGCCATAGGATACTCGTGATCACACTTAGCCAACATTCACTGTCGGGCTCAGATCAAACTGTGAATGAGGATTCATGGCTCGCCCCACAAGCACAGTGAACATCGGTCAAAAGCTCGCCCAGATCAGCGACCACTGGTCGCCCAAAGTGATCGCCGAAATGAACGGCCTTCACTTCAAGGTTGTTAAGTTTCAAGGCGACTTTATCTGGCACAGCCATGAGGACACTGACGAAACCTTCATGGTTATCAGAGGCCAGATGGTTGTTGAGTTCCGGGACAGGTCAGTAGCGATTTCGGAAGGGGAGCTCTTTGTGGTGCCGCGGGGCGAAGAACACATCACCAGAGCTGTAGAGGAATGCCATGCTCTGATCATTGAGCCTGCGGGAGTAGTCAACACGGGAGAGGCAGGCGGCAGCTTGACCGCCCCAGTCGATGAATGGATTTGAGGCCTTCCCCCTTTCCTCAATTGAATAAGGAAAGGGGGAAGAGACTTAGGTCAGTCGCAGGTGCCGTACCAGGTGCCAGACCACGAGGTCGGGTCGGCATCACCGGAACGATTTCCGGCCGGATTCACGACCTGGCGATCAAAGGCACCAGCGGAAACGGTGAATCTGGCGCTGCCATCACCGAAGATCACAGAACCTCCTCGTGACGACCACTGACGGTAGTAGTTGTAAGGAGCGGGGCAGTCGTAGCCGTAGCGCGAGCAGTCGGTATCAAACCTGCTGCTGAACCAGGGGAGCATTTCCAGCCTCATGAGGCGAGATTCTGAAGGCAGCTCCATGGCTGTCTCCGTGACGATCTGGGTGTAATCGTAAGGCGAGTTGTTGCCGCTCGATTCGCCTGCCACCACGCTGAAAAGACACTTGGTGAACCTATGGCTGCTGCCGTAAGCCTGCCAGTAAGTCTTGGCGCCGGGGACGTCTGCACTCAGGTAGGGACCGCCGTTGTCGTGAGGGCTCCTGAAGACATCCTTGTTCTTCATGTAGGGCAGAAGCTGAACTTCAATTCCCTTGTGGCCATCGGTTCCGGCCGGAGGAACCGAGTTGTAGGCATAGAAAATGGGCATGGTGTCGTCGTAGTCAGCCAGATACATCTTCACCGAGATGCCGATTTGGCGAGACTGGCTGAGGCAGGCGGTGTTTTTGGCGCTGTCTTTTGCCTGGGCAAAAACGGGGAAGAGGATGGCGGCCAAAATGGCGATGATGGCGATGACCACCAAGAGCTCGATGAGGGTGAACCCCTTGCTGTTAGATCGAATCTTCATTCGGTTTTTCCTAGAAGGTCAAGTCTCTGCTACGCAGTGACAAGACCCTGGAGAAACCTCGAATGAAACGAAGCCTCAGAGCATTGGCGCGTGCATTCCCTCCGCCGGCATGACCCGGATCAGGTTCAAGGGGACAACCCGGTTTCCCGGTGAATCTCAGCCTTTCGGCACCCCCTGCAGTCGACCTTCGAACTTCTATTTTACGTTAGAATGCTGGGATTTCATGCCTGCTGATTAATTCCTTTGAGAAAGGCGTCGAAAAATGGACCCTTTTTCCTTTTGTTTCGTCAAAGCAGGTAAGCAGTTTGTTCAGCCTAGAGAAGAGGCCATGTGACAGACGCCAAGTGACGCAAGTCACGAGGAGAGCGGTGAAAGAAGGACCCGCAAGAGTGGTAGGAATAGACGAGGGTGGGAGCCTGCTGTTAAGGCTTGTTGAAGAGCTAGGCGGCTGCTCTGACGTCGGTGCCATTTATCGTTCTTCAGCCAAGATTTTTAGTGAAGTTTTTGCCCCCTTTGATGTTTTTGGAGTTATTGCCAGCGATCCAGCCGAAGTTTCTTGGCGGGCCATGGCAATTGAAAATCCTAAGGTGCCATCGTGGGGTGGTCTCGGAGTTCACCAGCTAGAAGGCGAACCAGACACAGATTCTCTTACTCTCAAGCACGGACGCAGCCTTTCTCGAAAGATGCTGGAAGTTCCTGAACTGGACACTTTTCTAAGGCAGGATGAACAGATCGCCGTTCTTTACCGAGAGGAATCTCCTGAACTCCTGGATGCTTTCTCTGAATGCTGCGGTCTTGAACTTGAATCTATCATCGGCTGCTGGTGGCACAGGCCAAGAGGGGGCAGAGGATGGATTTTCTTAGCTTCCCGCCAATCAAGAACCTACGAATTAGAGACTCAAAAGCTCTTCGCCGCATCCGTCAAAGTGGCGGCACGAATGGCTTGGTACCCCGGATTGGTTCAGAACATTCTCCGCCAGGAGAAGACGAACTACTCCATGAGGCGGCACATCGTCCATGACCTCAAAACACCCATGACAGTTGTCAAAGGCTGTGCCCAAACGATTCTTGAACACTGGGATTCGATGTCTGATGAGGTCAAGATTGAACTCCTTGGCAGTGTCGTTGAAAACTCAGAAAGGCTCCTTAATGACCTGAAGGATCTTCTCGAGCCCCTTGATGCCGTTTGGACGCCGAACCTTGAAGTGTTCGACCTCAGTCTGGTTTTGGAACACATTCGTCGACAGGAAGAGTTCACCGAGCGCAGCCGAGGTCATAAGATTCATGTGGTAGGTTCAGAATCTCCGGTCATGGTCAAGGCCGACCGCCGCAAGATTCGTCGAGTGCTGGAAAACATTCTCAGCAATGCGGTCAAGTACTCGCCCCTAGAGACCGAATCTGACACCAAAAACATTTGGATCAAGATCTGGGAAGAAGACTGCAGGGTCTGCGTTTCGATTAGAGACGAGGGGCTGGGTATGGATGACGTTCAGCTTCATCGAGTCCTGAACAGGGCTGGACGAGCTGTCAGCTCACAGCTGGGAATCGAAGGCACAGGTCTGGGTCTCGAATCAGTGCGCAGAATCTTGGATGCTCATCAGGGCACATTGAGGGCAGAAAGCCATCTAGGCAAAGGAAGCACCTTCTGGATGTGCCTGCCTAAAGATGGCCCGAAAGCAACGACGGTCTGATTACACTGAGCCTAATGCCTTCGCAGGCATAGATACCTGCAGCGAAAGCAGATTTTTGCCCTCAGAATCTCTTGGCTCAACTTGATTCCGGAATCAAGCCGTCGAGTGGCCGAGGCGAAGCTGAGCACGCTCGATGGGAAGGGAAAAGTCACCCCATTCCTCAGGAAGGGGGACGGGGGGTTGGCTGTCTGCACCTGGCTTAAGGATCATTGCGGCTTTGGCACTTTGTAAAAAAAGTTGAAGGAGAGCGAACTCTCCTTCAACTTCTCAATTTCAGCTTCAGCTAAACATCAAGGCTTTGCCGTCTTCGCGCGCTCCTTGTCCATATCCAAGAAGCTCACTCCTTCTTTCAGCCACTTTTCGGCCTTGCGGCCCTTAAGGTGAACATCAAAGAAGTGCTGCATTCGCAGAGCGAAGTCTCTTTGGTTAGGCTCTCTCGCCAAGCCATGATTCTCATCCGGATAAACCAGGAGAACCATTTCTTTGCCCATGCGGCGCAGAGTGTTGTAGAGGAACTGGCTTTGAGTCCAGTCGACCGCGCCATCCACTGTGCCGGCTTCGATAAGCATGGGAGCTCTGATTCCTTCAGCCTGGTGCAGGGGAGAGTTGGCTTCATAAGCCCTCCTGTCCTGCCAGAAAGGCACATCAAACCTTCCCTGGCTGCTTTCAAAGATCACCTGATTCGTCTGGCCCCAGTTAAAGTAGAAGCCGGAGTACATAGAGATCAGCTCGGTCAAAGGAGCTCCTGCGACATAAGCAGAGAAGAGGCGAGACTTGGTTGCGACAAAGACAGTCTGGTAGGCGCCCCATGAATGACCCATGAGGCCAAGCTTGGCAGCGTCGATTCCAACCTTCTTGCTCAAAGAAGCTCTCACGGCAGCCTCAATGCAGTCCACAGCCGAGAGGCCAGGGTTTCTGCGCTGATAGACAATATCGGGCTGAAGAACGAAGTAGCCGTTCTGAGCAAAGTGAGCTGTATCGTAGTAGTTTCTTCCATCCGGAATATCGTAAGCGTGGAGGCCATCGCTCAGAGTTTCGTAGATGTAAACCACCATCGGATAGAAGCGGCCAGGCTTATAGTCAGCAGGATAAGTGAGGATTCCTTGAAGAGGCTTGCCTGTCTTATCCTTATAGTTGATCAGCTCGCTCTTGGGCCAGGCGAACTGAGCCTGCTGAGGGTTGGTGGTCAAAACCGGCTTGGCGGCAGAAAAGGCCAGGTTCGTCACAAAGTCTGCAGGAGACTTATCGAAGCTCTGGCTGCGGAACAAGAGGCGATCGGTGTCACCAAGTCGTCGATAAGAGCCGACCATGGCATCGTCCATGGCCAATCCCTTGAATCCATCCTTTGCTGTCCAGACGCCAATGCCAGAGGCCTTGGTGTCCCGGTCAAAAAGGGTTACGTAGAGAGGGTCCGTGACAGCCAGGCCGTCTTCGTTGGTGTCGAGGTCAAGAGGTCGAGCGACAACTCTCTCCTTTCTCAAGTCGGTCATTCGCTGAAGACTGCCCGATGAGATTCGGTAGAGGTAGAGGTCGTAGCCATCCGAAATGATGACGGAGTTTTCACCCTCGACCCACCTGGGGAAAGCTGCAGAACCCTGAGCCGGCAGAGCGCGGTCGTCATCAAGATCGGACCAGGCCACCTTGACACTGCTGGTCATAGACTTTTTGGTGCCGGTTGACTGATCAAACAGCCACCAGCCTCCTTGGTCGAACCAGGCCAGATATCTGGCGCTTGGTGAGGTGGTGAGGGTGCTTGAGCCCAATCCGCTGACATTGCTGGGCACCTTTTCTGCGGCAATCTTTCGTGCGCCAGTCTTGACGTTGATCGAAATCACATCGCCATATTCAAAGCCATTCACCTTAACTGGGCTGGCATGGCGTCTTTCATCAAGAGCGACGGCCCATTCGTGGCCGCGTCCGACAGCCACCGATTCATCTTCTGGCTTGGAGAAAACGTTGAAAGCCTTTTCGTTGATCCGCCATGAAGCAAAGGAGAAGCGGCTGCGATCTGCGGCTGCCTGGCTCTTTTGAATCGGCATGACGATGGCATCTTTTGAATGCCAGATCTCGACGTTGCTCAGCTTGTCTGGCCTGATTCCTGGCTTGGGCTGGTCGTCCCACTGCCTGACTCCGAACAGAGCCGAAGAACCGTCTTCGGTGAGCTGGAGTCCTGCAGTTTCAACAACTCGAGAATCGGCAGGGAAGCCTTCCCACTTGGTGGGATCAAAGGTGACCGTTGATTTGGCGCCAAGGACGTTTTGAACAACAACAACCTTATGGTTGTCGCCTTCCTTGCCCTCCTTCTTCGATGCTTCCATCCAGGCGAGGGTTGGGGCCTTTCGTGCCCAGGTCAGGCCACGGATATCGGCCTTGCCCCAGGCAAGACTGGTGAGGCTGAAGCTGGCAGGATCGATGACAGAAATGCCTTTCTGGCCAGCAGCGGTGCTGATCTGAACCGCAAGGGGGCCAAGTTCGCTGAATCTAAAAGCTGTGACTCCGGTCAGGGGCAGAGTGCGGCCAGTTTCCAGCTCGATGAACTGGAAGTCAGAACCTCCGGCGGGCGGTGCAGGGGGAGCATTGGGGGCAGGGGCCGGGCCAAGATGCTGAACAGCCAGGTACCTGCCGTCTCGGCTGAAAGACCAAGTGGCGACAGCGTCAAAGGTCTTCTCTTCTCCGTTCGAAAGCCGCCTTAGAGCCAGCTTGGGTTCCGGACGCTTTCTCTGCTCGCGCATGGCATCCTGCTGAGCTCGGCTGTAGCCTAACGTGCAGCCAAACCACTGGGAATCTCGGCTGAACTGGCCTCCTGCTGCCTGGGGGTAGGTCCACTTTTCGGGGCCGTCGATGCTGCGAAGAGTCAGAAGGCTGCTGCCATCCCCCTTGCTCACCGATCCGGAGTACCACCGGCCATCTCGTGAACCAGAACCTCCCCCGAGCCTCTCCCACTTTTCGTAGTCTTCTGGCTTAAGGGTCGGCTTGCTGGCCGTGGCGGCCTGTGCAGCGGGCGGCTGGGCGGCCTGTGGATTAATGCTGGATGAAGCGGCAGACTGGCCCAACACCAGTGCCGCCGCGAGCGCGGCTGTCATCACGACGCATATTACTCCCGAGGAGGGTTTTTGGGTTCCGAGGTTAGCAAAAGCGGCTCCTGACCCTAAGGTCAAGAGCCGCTGAGCATTGGTCAAACAGCCTAGATTCTCTTAACCCGATTAACCACCTTAGGGGCCACAGGAGAGTTGGCCTTGAAGTAAGCCACCAAGGCATCGACATCGATGAAGCCTGTGTCGGTCTTCTTGGTGCTGTCCCTTAAAAGAACCAAGCCGTCTCCGCCGCCAGCCATAAAGGAATTGACCACGATCTTGTAGGTTTTTGCCAGATCAACAGGAGCTCCGGCGATCTGAAGATCTTCGATCCTTTTGCCTTCGGCAGCCTTAGAGTTGAGAGTAAACGAAGTACCGGCAGAAGGAATGAGGGTGCGGCTGACTCCGGCTCCCTGCTCAAGCAGAGCCTTAACTTCGGCCCCGGTCAGTTCGACAATAACCAGAGTGTTGGTAAAGGGCTGAACTTCAATAAGCTCTCCGTAGTTAATAGGGCCAGCAGGAAGGTTGCGTCGGACTCCGCCGGGGTTCATAAACCCAGCCACGACTCCCTTATCCTTCAGGTAATCCACCTGAGCATCAATGACCACATAGCCCATCAGGTTTTCGTCGCCGCGATTCAGTTCAATGGCGGTTTCGCCTGTCTTGGTGCTGATCAGGGTTTCGACTGGCTTGCGCAGAGCGGCTACCAAAGCGGCCACATTTCTATCAATAGGAGAATCTGCCAAAACCGGCACGGGGCCGCCTTTCCAAGATTTCACTTCGCCTTCTGAGTTGAAAGTGACTTCCAGATTTCCGATCAGCTTGGCCCATTCCCAGGCCTGAACTACCAGCACCCGCTTGTTGTCTGCCGACTGCCGCAGAGTGGGGTAATCGCCATCCTGCCTTTCAAAGCCAGGAACATTCACCTTGCCCAGCAGTGTGTGGCTGTGGCCTCCAACGATCACATCGACCCCTCGGAGCTGGGTGGCAAGACGAAGATCATCGCCATGACCGCAGTGGCTGAGAAGCACAATGTGCTGAATTCCCTGAACGGTGAGAAGGTCAATCTCCTTCTGGATTGAAGGAACAAGATCGAGCCACTTCACCGTCGGGCCGGGGGATGAAATGTTAGGGGTATCTGGAGTGATGGCACCCACGATTCCAATTCGCTTTCCGCCCGCATTCAAAATGGTCGAAGGCTTGACCTTGCCCTTCAAGTGAGGGTCGGTTGAGACATCAATATTCGCGGCCAAAACAGGGAAGGTGACTTGGTCAAGAAACTTGCCCAAGGGCTCCGGACCCTTATCGAATTCGTGGTTGCCCAGGGCCATGGCCTGAATCCCGGCCAGGTTCATAAAGGCGGCTTCGGCCATGCCTTCGTAAACATTAAAGTAGATCGTGCCCTGGAAGGAATCGCCTGCATTGAGGACGATGGGGTTGACCGCCTTGGCCTTAAGCTGATTGGTCAGCCCGACAAACCTAGACCAGCCCCCCATTTCAACATCTCGAACCTTGGTGGGTTCCACATGCGAATGAATGTCGTTGCTGTGAAGGATGGTGAAGGTGAAATCCTGAGCAAAGCCCACAGTGGCGGTGCCGAGGGCAGCCAGGGCCAGACTCCAACGAAGGAGGCGGGAAGTCATGCCTCAAGGGATACCAGGTATCGGGGGGGCCAGGTGACTTTCGCCGCCCAGAAGCTTAACAAAAACAGGTTCAAATGGTGCTAATCTCACGCGATGAACCAAAGGTGCGGATTCAACTTTCAGTGGATGTTTCACGGGCATTACGGCGAAGATCCCCAGCCCGTCGACCTGAAAGCTCTGGATTTTCTCGCTCACTTCGGCTTCGATTTCGTCCGGGTCCCCACCAGCTACTGGCTGTGGACCAAGGATTTTGACTACCTAAACCCCAGGCAGGAAGCTTTTGAGCATCTGGATTCCGCCCTTAAAGCCTGCCAAGAAAGGGGCATTCATATGTCGCTTAACTCTCACCGGGCGCCTGGCTACTGCATTAACAGCAACCATCTAGAAAAGCACAACCTTTGGAAGGATGAAGAGGCAGTCGTCGGTTTTCATCACCTTTGGAGCCTGTGGGCCGAGAGATACAAGGGAGTTTCTGCCACCGACCTCAGCTTCGATCTGCTTAACGAGCCCCCGAACGAAGGCGAATACGGAATGACCCGCGACGATCACGAAAGGGTGATGAGGTCAACGATCGATGTTATTCGGGCTATCGATCCCACCCGCCCCATCGTGCTTAATGGCATCGGCGGGGGGCATTACGCCATCCCCGAACTGGCCGATACCGGCACGGTTCATAGTGGACGCGGCTACCTTCCTATGACTCTTAGCCACCAGGGCGCCAATTGGTGGACTGGCTGGCAGGGCGAACCCTACCCCCAGTGGCCGGGGGCGGTTTGGATGGGAAAGGTGTGGGATAAGGCGGCTCTGCACGAGCTTTTCGAACCCTGGCGTCAGGTGGCAGCGACAGGCACTCCCGTGATGATGGGAGAGTTTGGCTGCTATAACCAGGTTCCCAACCAAATGGCCTTGGCCTGGCTCCGCGACATCATGTCTATCTGGAAAGCCGAAGGCTGGGGCTGGGGGATGTGGAACTTCGAAGGGGCCTTCGGGATCATCGACCACGGCCGCGAGGGGGCTGTGATCGAAGAGGTCATGGGGTACCGGGTGGATCGGGAGCTTCTGGATCTGCTCCTTGAGATGCGGATTGGGTGAACGTGAAGTGCCTCAAAATGTATTCATCAACTGAGAAAGATCGGGGCGACTTTGTGAATTTCCTGTGATTTTGGAGCGCAGATATTCGTCCGATGCTAAGTTCATCTAACCTTCGGCTAAAAAATTGAACATTGATAATATTTCCTTTTCACTTAGTTCTTGTTTAGTAAGAGAAGGATTCTGAACTTTCGTCGACAGAATATTCTCTGTCTTCCGGCGCTTGTTTAGTCGCACTTTATCGCCGACATTCAACAAGTCGAATTGTCTGATAACCGAAAACAATTCATCCCAGGTATATTCATCTAAAATCGCCAGGTCATCGTCATTTGTATCACTATTCCTAATCACTTCATCAACATACTCCTGTGCGGCTTCGGTCAAAATGACCAGCCCAAATTTCCCGGCGTCACCAATCGATACTAGACTCTCGCGAAGATTCCTTACGTTCAAGAATCCATGACTCGAAATGGCGTCCTCGACAGAATAGCCCAGAGCCTTTTGGAACCAGTCGAGTTGAGCCAAATAGTCAACAGTTTTTTTAGGCAACCCAAATCTTATAAGAAGCGTCCAATCAATCCCTTCATTTGAATTCTCATTGAACCTATTGCCCAAGCAATCAATTATCTCTTCAAGGTTGCATTCATGTCCTTCCCATATGTTCAGGCGAATGCATCTCGAAAGCTCGTACAAAAACTCGTCGGCATCCAAGCTCTCGGACCTTGTAACAGCAACAAGGCAATCAAACCACTTTTCGGGAAAATTAGCTACCGGGGTATCCAAAGGGATTGTTGTAACTCCAGGCACTGCAAGTGCTAGGTTGAAGAACCTGGAAGAAGACATATTTAGGGATAAGAGAGTTTCCCAGTCTTTACTGTTTTTCCAAAGGCTCTCTCTCAAACTATCGGCTACGCCGGGATTAAGCAATCGAACCTTCTCATGCTGGCTATTATTAGCCGCAAAGTCAATAAGGCTACCAGCCAGCTCTTTTATAACAGAATCAAAGTCTCCCCTAGTATACAAGGAAGAACCATTGGACTCTGTGAAGTCACGAAAACAAACTCTGAGCGCTTCTGTCTCAGCTTCGTGAAGGTCATGGCAGTAAAGTAGGTAAAGAACTTCCCGGGCTCTTGGACTTATTTGCCGATCCAATACATGCAGATAAATACTCTTAGGTGATTGCAAGGTCCTGAGAATGAAGCGGCCATATTCGGCTGATGGCATTGATTGGGGCCACGAGATTGATGATGAAATCCATTCAATAAGTCTGGGTATGAAGTTAGGATGATCGATGATCTTCCTTAGTAGTGGCCAGTCAGTAAGAGATTTGCAGTGATCTTTGGGAACGTTGTGAAAGTGCAAGTGATTATAGAGGATTCGAGCTTTGATAGATCGTGAGAAATGGGATAGTTGTATCTCGATCTCGCTTAATCTTGTAATCCATCTGTTTCCTGAATCTGAAAAACGAAGGGCGCTCTCAAGTAAATACCGGCGAGTTGTTAGGATTAGTCGAAGCCTCGGTTCTCGCTGTACTAGATCCAGCAAATTGTCAAACCGCTTTTCAAATTCTGGTGGTGCATTATCTCGCCATACACTTTGTCCGAGAAAGTCATCGTAATAAATGATGACTTTTCCTTCATTCGGTATATACTTTAGCTCCTCATTGAAAGACTCGATCTCAACAAAATCAAAATTGTTCTCGATGTGCTTGGCTATGAGCATTTGCGCGAGTACACTCTTGCCAACTCCTGGTGATCCAGAAATAACTAACATTCGGTGACTGGAAAGGACTTCCAATGAGCGTCCATAGTCCACAGTCTGAACATACACTTGACTACGGTCAATGATTTTCTTGCGAAAATGAGTCCGCCATGTCTCTGGACCTCTATGCAAAAAACGTTCGAGAATATGAGTTGAACCTAACCATAGTTTGTAATGCCGATCAACAACGCTTGGGTGATCTAGAAGGAGTGACTGAATATCCTCATTGCCCCATATATCGTTTGCAGATTTGACAAAAGGATCAAAGAACTTCACGAGGTCCTCCTTTAGCTTTGACGTCATCGATTGGGAGCAGGCTATGACATATCTCTGGGGACTTAGTTGCTGAACTTTCTGCAGTTCTTTCTTCAAGTCTCTAAGTAAGATAGATTGGCTTGATTTTGCATAGTGCTTACATTGAGCCACTAAGGTCAATGAATTTCCGGCACCGTACTGAATGACATCCATTCCTCGGTCAGGCCCTTCCGGCGAGATGGAGAAGTCCCCGCCCTCTTTAGATATTAAGAGGTCTCGGATTAACTCGGAAAATTCGATAGGTGATAGCGCATTGAGATTGTAACTCATTCTTTTGACTACTGTTCTACCTCATTTTCAAAAGGTTACCGCTGTGGGTTAACTGAAAACTGAGCTGCCAATTCTAGAAAACAAAAGTCTCAATTTGATGCCAAGGCCAAAGGCTGTGACTAGCTAACTTTGTTAAGCTTGCCCCTGATCCAGAATCCGAGATCAATTTCTTTTAAGTAAGGCCAGGCTGAGTTGCTTTGCCGTTCCCATGTCGGCCACCTAAGAACTCCTATTCCTGACCCGATCTTGCCGCCCGGATATCCATCTGGGTCACGTCGTACACAGCCAGAATCATCTTAAGAGCCGTCAAGGTCTCGGCAGAAACCTCTTGGTCCACCGCGATTTGGGCGATGGCAGATTTGGCCGAAGCGAGCATGATGTTTTCCATCTCCTGCACGTTGACCCCTGCACCCTTGAGCACTGCAAAGACATCGGCCAGAACTCCGACTTCATCCTTATGCCGAACAATGATGAGGTGGCTGGTGGTGGCTTGGCCCGACCGAACATTAACCGCGTTGGCGCGGGTGACGTTGCCCGTGGTAAGAAAGTCTCGAACGATCTTAACCGTCTCGGCGGCAACAGCTTCCTGAGCCTGCTCGGTGCTGGCGCCGATATGGTGAGTAATAACCACACCCTTGGTGCCCTGCAGCTCTGAAGTGAATTCGCCTTCGGCGAAGGATGGCTCCTCGGCAAAAACGTCCATACCGGCCACGATTCGGCCTTCTTCAACGGCCTTCTTAAGGGCGGCTTGGTCCACCACTTCAGATCGGCTGGTGTTGATAAGCATGGTGCCAGGCTTCAGCGAGCTGATGAATTCTTCGTTGATAAGGTTTCGAGTTTCTGGCCTAAGAGAAACGTGAAGCGAGATAATGTCGCACTGGTCGGCAATATCCTGCAGGCTGGTGGCGCGGCCGATGTTAAGGGCAGCGGCGACATCGGGGGTCAGCCAGCGGCTCATGGCCACCACCTTCATGCCAAATGCCTTGGCGCGGGTGATCATTTCCTGCCCGATGGCGCCCAAGCCGACCAAGCCCAGGGTGCGTCCGTAAAGACCCTTGGCCTTGCTGTAAGCCTTTTTGTTCCAGTGGCCAGCGTTGAACTCTTGGTAGCACTCAGGAATGTGCCTATCCAGCGAGAGCATGAGGCCGAAAGCCAGCTCGGCAACAGCGATTGAGTTTTTGCCAGGGCAGTTTGCAACCAGAATTCCTCTTTCCGAAGCAGCTTCAACATCAATGGTGTTGACCCCGGCTCCGGCGCGAATGATCAGGCCAAGCTTGCCTGCATTCGAAACTTCCTTAGGGACCTTGGTGGATCGGACAATGAGAACATCCGCACCCGATTCGGCCACCTTATCTCGCAGAGAATCGCCAGAAAGATCCGGCTCAAAAATCACTTCGCAGCCCAGGCGCTTAATGCCTTCGAGGCCGGAGGTTTCGAGTTTGTCTGCGACGAGGACTTTCATGGAAGTCTCTTCAAGTTACCCCCCGCCCCGGTTGGGTCCGGGGCAGGGGCCGGACCTTATTAAGGTTCGATTAGGACTCTAGCGGTCAGGCTTCTTTCCACCGGGGCCAAACATTCAGTTTCGGTACAGGCTTGGTAGCTGACCACAAGCTGAAATTCCTTTGTCGCCTGCGGAGCCCTAACCCTCACCGGAATCTGCACGTCGCCTTCGTATCGGTCATTTTCTGCTTCGGGGAAGCCAGCTTCGCCCAAAATCCCTTCGAGTCTGAGCTTGGTGGCGTGCAACCATGCCACCGAAGGATCGGTGGAGTTGATATGGACTCCTTTGGGCAGGCTGATGGTCAGCATGTAGGCCGCCCATTCGCCCGGTGCGGCCTTTACCGCCTTGGGCAGCAGAGTTACCCGGATCTCATCTGGGTTGATGAGCTGTGGGGCCTCGGTCATGGTGGCGGATTGGTCATCCATAGCGGAGAGCCAAGCGATCATGGCTTCATGAACTGTCTCTGTGGCTTGGGGCATGCGCCTCGCCCAGGGGAGTCCGGCAGCCAGGTGAGGAAGAGATTCTTCCCACAGACCCAGCCTAAACCTGACTCTCAGCAGCACGCCGTTGGCCGATGGCTCTGCTTTATCCAGCCAAGGCATGGTTCTGCCGTAAAGAAACTCTGATCCGTGAGGGGTAAACCAGCAGCCTCCGCGTGGGTCGGCAAAGTTGGAGTCAATCCACTCGACAATCTTCTCGGCCGCTTCTCCCCATTTGTCTTCTTCCGTGGCCTCGGCGAGGTCGAGTAGTGCCTCGGCGAAGAACGCTAGGTCATCCAAAAAGGCGGTGCCTTCGGGAGTGCCATTAACCACCTGGTGGGGCAGACCTTTCTCGGTCCAGAGGTTCAGCCAGGCGTCGGCGCATGTCTTTGCCGATTCTAGGTCTCCGTAAGCGACTAATCCGCTGATCATCAGACTGTTCGCGCTGAGCAGAGCCTTGTCGTCTCGGGCCGGGGCTGGTCGTTTTTGTCTGGCTTCGAGGAGGACTTCGAGAGATTCTTTGTCTGTGCCAGGTGTGGTTCTAAATAGAATGTTCCGACCGGTCAGGCGACCTGTGGCTTCTTCGGCGAAATTGCCCTCGGGTCTGATTCCATAGGCTTCGATGAAGCTGGATGCCCTTTCCCCGAGCAGGCTCTCTATCTCAGCCTGAGTCCAGGTGGCGAAATAGCCTTCTTCGCTGTGTCCGCCTGGTTCGATCAGGCTGTCGGCATCTTGAGCTGAGGCAAAAAAGCCTCCGGGCAGAAGCATCTCGCGCTTCAGCCAAGCCACGATTCCATCAGCGGCTGACTGTAGGTGCCCGGCTTGCTCGTCATCAAGAGCTTCGCGGGCAGCGATGCTGTAGCTGTATAAAAGCTGCCCGTTATCGTAGAGCATCTTTTCAAAGTGAGGCAACAGCCAGTGCCGATCTGTGGAGTAACGGTGGAACCCGCCAGCTGCATGGTCATGAATTCCCCCCAGAGCCATCTTTTCCAGAGTCATCAAGGCCATGGTTCCGGCGGCGACAATTCTCTCATCGGCGGGCGGTCCGGGCAGAGCCGCCCGGTTTTGGGCATAAGCCATGAGGTATCGCAGGGCCGAATGAGGAGGGAACTTGGGGGCCGTGCTGAACCCGCCATTCTCGCCATCGAATCCTTCCGCCAGCACATCAACGGCATGGTCAAGGTCATCGGTGCTCGGCAGGCTGGTGGCGGGGGCGAGCTGGGCCCCAAGGACTCCGCTCAGGTGCTGGGCAAACTCATCGGCCGCCTGCTGAACCTTCTCCTGGTCTTCTTCCCACGCCTGTGCCAGAGAGCTGATAATAGTCAGGAACCCGGGCACCTCGCCCCTCTGCCTGCGCGGAAAGTAGGTTCCGGCAAAGTAGGGTTTGAGGTCGGGAGTGAGGAAGATGCTGATCGGCCAGCCACCGTGACCAGTCGCCACCTGGACCGCAGTCATGAGGGCTTCGTCGAGGTCTGGCCTTTCTTCGCGGTCGAGCTTTATGCAGACAAAGCTTTTGCCCAGCGCCTGGCCAACTTCCGGATCTTCGAAAGATTCGTGGGCCATAACGTGGCACCAGTGGCAGGTGGAATAGCCAACACTGACGAAGATTGGCTTGTTTTCTCTTTTGGCCTGGGCGAGGCTGGCCTCATCCCAAGGCTGCCAGGGCACGGGGTTATCTGCGTGCTGCCTGAGGTAGGGAGATGAGGCTTGAGCCAGGCGATTCTGCACCCTGGCAAGGTACCTGGCAGGTGACAGCCTAAAGGGAAGTGGGCCTGATCAGAGGCCCACTCCACAGCAGCGACTAGCCCCAGATAAGGTCAGGTCTCAGAACGATGGTTTCCGATCGGTCTGGACCAACGCTCAGGATGGCGGCGGGAGTTTCGGTGAACTCTTCAATGAACCGGATGTACTCCTGAGTTTCCACGGGAAGGTCCTCGAAAGATTTGGCAGTCCGGAGGTTGCCGGTCCAGCCCTTAAAGGTCTTCCAGATCGGCTTTACTTCGGCCCAGTCTTGAGTGGTCAAGGGCATGCCTTCGTAGCCTTGATAACCCACGCAGACCTGAAGTTCAGGGATCTCACTCAAAACGTCGAGCCTGGTGAGAATCAGACCGCTGAGAGAGTTGATGCGTGACGAATAGCGAAGAGCGGGGAGGTCCAGCCATCCACAGCGTCGAGGACGGCCTGTGGTGGTTCCAAACTCGTGTCCCTGCTTTCGAATCTGCTCGCCAATCTCGTTGGCCTGCTCGGTGGGGAAGGGGCCTTCGCCAACTCTGGTGCAGTAAGCCTTTGCGACTCCCAGAACATTGTTAATGTCTCGCGGGCCGATTCCCGTGCCGAGGCAAGCGCCTCCGGCAATGGGGTGGCTGCTGGTCACATAGGGGTAGGTGCCGTGGTCGAGGTCGAGGAACGCGCCCTGAGCCCCTTCGAAGAGGACCTTCTCGCCAGCCTTCACGCCTTTCTGAAGAGAGAGTTCTGTGTCTCCGACATAGGGGGCGAGTTCGGCCGCGTAGGCGCTGTACTCAGCGTAGAGCTCATCGAATGAGAGAGGCTCGCCGCCAAGAAGCTCAATAAGTCTGTCTTTAAAGGAAAGAACTTCCTTCAAGCGAGCCTTAAACAGCTCGGGCTGGACGAACTCGCCCATCCGGATTCCGAGTCTGTGAACTTTATCGGTATAGGCGGGGCCAATTCCGCGTGAAGTTGTGCCGATTTTGCTGTCGCCTCGGGCGGCTTCTTCCAGCTGATCAAGCACCCTATGGTAGGGAAAAACGACGTGAGCCGCAGGGGAGATCAGCAGTCTGCCCAGCTCGGCCTGCTTGGTTTTGGTCTCAGCGATCTCGGAAAGCAGGCTCTTGGGGCAGATAACCATGCCTGAACCGAGGATAGAAAGGCTGCCCGGATGAAGAATCCCAGCAGGAAGAAGGTGAAATTTGAACTCCTTGTCGCCAACGATAACTGTGTGGCCTGCGTTATTGCCCCCACTGTAGCGGACGACCAGGCTCGCCTGGTCCCCCAGAACGTCAACAATCTTTCCTTTGGCTTCATCGCCCCATTGGGCGCCCACGATAACGAGAGTTGGCATATGCTTTGGACCTCCCTTGGTCTGAGTGGACTGGCTTTGAAAATACGAAAGCCGACGTATTCTCAGCCCAAGGGCCGAGGATCCGCCGGCTGTCCGCCTGTCGCCTTTTCTCGACTCGCGAAGTATAGCCTTACCTTTGTTCGGGCAGATGTGACTAGGGAAGGGTCTAGGCCAATCAGGTTCAACAAATCACAAAATGCCTCGCATTACTACCAGTATTTACTGACTGATTTATCAGGATGCGGCACAATGAAGCCTAGATGGCACAAATCTAGTGTGCTGTTGCAGCAGGACCCAAGGGTCTGAGGTGATGATCGACATGAAATCTATGAGATTCTTATTGGCCGCGGCGCTGGTGGCAACCTGCGCTTTCGGTTTTGCTCGAAGCGAGCCCAATTCTTTCCTGAGCAAGTCTGCGTGGACCCATGATGCTCTGATGACCCAGGTCAAAACAGATGCAAAGGTGATGAGCCGCTTTACTCGGCACTTTGGAATGAGCCGAGCCGAAGTGATTGACACTCTTGGCAGACTTAGAGCCGGAACCCTGAGACAGGACGGCGTCTACCTGGTTTACAACTGCAACGACAACGAAGAAATTCGTGCCAAGGTGATTTATTACAAGAAGGGCATGAAGGTCTGGGAGGATGCCAACGGCACCCCGATCCTTAAGATGTCCTGCGCCAACCCCATGGTTCGCGGCACAGATGATCAGTTGGCCGTTCTTCAGCCTGAAGTAAACCCTTCTGACAACTTGAGACCCGTCAGTGTTGTTGACGATGGAGCTCCGGTGGGCGAAGTCGAGACCGACATCGTCGCTGTGGAACCAGATTCTTCCGCCCAGGTCCTTGGAGCTGCTGCTGTTGCCATCCCGGCTATCGGCTCATCTGCAGTTGCTGGCGCCGCTGCCTTCAATCCTCTTGTGCTCGCTCCCTTGGCTGGACTTGGCTTGGTCCGAACCGGCGGCGGCGGCGACAACCCCACTCCTCCCGTGGCTCCGCCACCACCACCACCCGTGCCAGAGCCGGCCACCATGCTTCTTCTCGGAGCAGCAGCAGGAGCCATGGCTCTTCGAAGGGCTAAGGCCAAGAAGCAGTAAGGTCACTCCTTAACTAGAACCATCACCTGCCTCCCAGCTCTTAACTGAGTTGGGAGGCTTGTCCATTTTGGGAGTGCGGTCTCTGACCGAATAGAGCTGAAAAGTGCCTTCGCACAAACAAGAAGAGGAGCCTCTTTCGAGGCTCCTCTTCTTGTTTTAGTCTTCGCCCGCCTCCCCGACGGGCGCGATCAGTTTCCCTGGACCAACTTGGCCCGAACGGCTTTCATCGCGGCTTCGGTGCGGCTGTTAACCTGAAGAGCCTTGAGAATATTGCTCACGTGGTTCTTCACGGTCTTTTCCGCAATTGAGAGATGATTGGCGATCTCCTTGTTCCTCATGCCCTTGGCAATCAGTTCAAGAATCTCGGTCTCGCGGTCGCTAAGGACGTAGAGCTCTGTGTCGTCTGTCTCGTCATCATCCTTCACCCTTCTAAAGTCCTCGATCACCTTGGTGGCAATCTTGGGGGTGATTTTGGCCTCGCCGCGGTGGGCGAGTCGGATGCCATCGATAACTTCCTGAGGGGTCGAAGTCTTCAGGAGATATCCAAGTGCACCAGAACGGAATGCCTCGAAAACGGTGTCCTCATCTTCATTGATGGTGAGCACGACAACTCTGACATCCTTCTCTTTTTTAATGAGTCGGCGCATCAGCTCAAGGCCGTCCATGCGAGGCATGTTAATGTCGGTCAAAAGCACGTGGGGAGGATCTTGCAATGTAAGATCGAGTGCTTCCTGACCATCTTTACAAACCCCGATAAGCTGGCACTCAGGCATCAGCGTCAGAGTCCTTTGAATTGCGCTTCTGTAAGCCGGTTCATCGTCGACCACGACAACCCGAATTGAAGAGGACATGCCCGGCATGATACCTCTATATGACGTTCGTCATAATCTATCCCATGCCCCTGCTGCAGACCCTTGATCTTCATGTTTCTGTTCGAGGTCTGCCAATTCTCCGCGGAGTCGAGATTTCGGTCGAGCGCGGAGAGACTTTGGGCATCGTCGGTGAATCTGGATGCGGCAAATCTATGACCGGATTGGCCCTTATGGGCATGCTTCCCAAAGGAGCAAATATTGGCCAGGGACAAATTCTTCTTGACGGAAAAGATTTGACACAGCTAAGGCCAAAGGACTGGCTAAAAATACGGGGGCAGGAGATTGCCATGGTCATGCAGGACCCTTTTACGAGCCTTAACCCCCTCATGATGGTCGGTGATCAGATCGGTGAGGTCTACCGGCTGCACCAGGGTCTTAGCCGTCAGGAAGCTTGGAAAAAGGCGGTCGAGATGATTGACCGCGTAGGGGTGCCGAACCCAGAAGAGTCGGCCAAAAAGTATCCCCACCAAATGTCAGGCGGGCAAAGGCAGAGAATCGTCATCGCCACGGCCTTTGCGGCGAAGCCCAAGCTTCTGATCGCAGACGAGCCAACCACGGCGCTGGATGTCACGCTGCAGGCCCAGATTCTTCGAGTGCTGCGAGACATGCAGCAGGCAGAAGGGACAGGAGTCATTCTCATCAGCCACGACATTGGCGTCATCGGAGCACTGGCCCATAGAACGGCGGTTTTTTATGCCGGGCAGGTCGTGGAATCTGGTTTAACGGCAGAGGTTCTGACTCGTCCCGTCCACCCCTACACCAAAGCTCTTATGGCTTCTCTGCCAGATCACAAGCTGGATAGGCTTGAAGTCATTCAGGGGCAGCCCCCCTTGTTTAGTGAGCTGAACGAGGGCTGTGCCTTTGCTCCCCGGTGCAAGTTCGTTAAGAATGCCTGTGCCAAACCACAAGGACTGAGGACCAGCGGTGAGGGCCACAAGGTCCGATGTCTTCTGGCCGATTCGGCGGTTACTCCTTAAACAGACTTCCAAAAACAGCATCTAGTTGGCCAGATGTTGCTTCGATGCCGCTTTCCTTCAAGTGGGCGCTGGTCAGAATCCCGAAGAGGGTGGCGGCCAGCAGGCTGGGGTCCGAAAAAGGCGTCGACTTTCGCAGCTTTGCTCCTGGCAGGGCAGCCGCCAGCGATGATTCAAACTGCTTCATCCACTCCTCAAGCAGGGGAGTCAGGGCAGGAACTTCGGGGCGGGCGGCCATCAAGGCCATAAGGGCACGACCCATTTTGCTGCTAGGCTTGGCGTAAGCCTCTGTCAGGGCCAGTTCGTTCTCAATGGCTTCTCTTGGCGAACCTGGTTCACCTAACGAGACCCGATCTCTGCCAAGCTGCTCCAAAGCAAACTGCGCTGCTCCCACCAAAAGGTCAGAACGCGACTTAAAATAGTAGTGGACGGTCGCGTGATTGATCTTCAACTTTGCCGCTACACTGCGGGCATGAAGGGCTTCGAGACCCTCACTGCCCAAAATGTCAAAGGCAGCCAGCAGGATTTCGTCGCGTCGGGCCATATCTCAGTATAGAACCCTCTGGTGGATTTTCGGGTGGTTTATTGAGGGGTACCTTTGATTTGTAATGTCGGTCTACCCTCGAACATGGGCAGAAATTGATCTTGGTGCCTTGGCTCAGAACGTTGAGGAACTGAAACAGGATCTCGGACCGACACTCTTGTGCTTGGTTGTTAAGGCCGATGGATACGGACATGGTCTTGTCTCGATCGCCCGCCAAGCCCTGAGGCATGGAGCCGACTGGCTGGCTGTCGCCACCGTCGGAGAGGGCGTCGCCCTTCGGGACTCGGGCATCGAAGCGCCGGTCATCATCCTCTCCCCGATTCTTCCTATCGAAGCAGATCAGGCTCTGTTTTATCGGTTGGATGTGACTGTTGAGTCAAGGGAAACCGCGGAAGAAATGGGAAGGGTGGCCTTGGAAAGAGGAACCAAAGCAAGGCTTCACCTAAAGGTCGATACAGGCCTTTCGCGATTTGGGTGTCGACCCAGCCAAGCTGCCGAAATCTTGAAGGAACTTCAGGAACACAATGGGATTGATTGGGTCGGCATTTCCACCCATTTGGTTGATTCTCGCACGAGCCCAGAACTGACCATCCAACAGGTTGAAATGTTTAACCAGACGGTGGATAGCTTGAAATCTAATGGGCTCTGTCCAGCAATTGTGCATTGTGCGAACTCGGGAGGTGCGATTCTTCATCCAAAATCAAGGTTCGATATGGCTCGAGTCGGGCTCCATGCCTATGGTCTTGATCCAGAAGGGAAGTTCAAAACTGTCATGACTCTCTGGTCCCGAGTTGTGGCTGAGCGATGGATCGAAGCCGGAGAAAGAGTTGGCTACATGGGGACTTGGACAGCCGCGCGAAAAACGCGAGTTCTCACAGTAGCTTCTGGCTACGGCGACGGCATCCCGCGACGGGCCTCCAACAACGCCTTCGTGTCACTTTCCGGCAGGGAATGTCCGGTCATCGGTTTGGTCTGCATGGATCTTTTGATGATCGATGCAACTGATTGCCCTGAAGGCGGGATCGGTGATCCAGTCCAGTTGATCGGTCCCTTGGTGCATCCTTCCCGCTTGGCGGCCTGGGCAGGGACTAACACTCACGAGATCGTAACTCGAATTGCGCCACGAGTTCCACGGCGACTGATAAACGCAGACTGGCGGCCGAGGTAGCCTTTCTGTGTGCTCTCCAGCCTTCTCCTGACGGCCATGAAGTCAGAATCCACGGTCAAGTTTCTCGATCTCGATGGTCAAACCCATCGTCAGACTCTTGTCGATCGAGAAAAGGGGCAGTACCTTGGCCATCCAACAACGGCCCTTCTTGGGGATGGTCGAATCCTTTGCGTTTATCCGAAAGGGCATGGCAAGGGGGCTATTCTGATGAAGGACAGCCGGGACGGAGGCAGAACTTGGTCTGAGCGTCTGCCAACACCTGAAAACTGGGCAACAAGTCAGGAAACTCCTACCCTTCATCGCATCAAAGATCCCAAGACAGGCGGCCATCGACTTCTGCTGTGGTCTGGCCTCTATCCCGCCCGGCTGGCTTCCAGCGATGATGAAGGAAAAACGTGGACGCCTCTGGCTCCTGCAGGAGATTGGGGCGGCATCGTCGTCATGGGCTCCTTGGAGCAGCTTAAAGATGGACGCCTCATCGCCATGTTTCATGACGACGGAAGATTTTTTACCAAGGCTGGCAAAGCGGGAGCCTTTACTCTTTACCAAACCTTTTCTGGGGACGGGGGCAGAACCTGGAGCTTCCCCGAGACCATCCTTAGCCGAAGTGATCTTCATCTCTGCGAGCCAGGTTTGATTCGATCTCCAGACGGAAAGACCGTGGCTGTCCTGCTCAGAGAGAACTCCCGTCGGAGCGAGTCTCACATCATCTTCTCTCGTGATGAAGCCAAGTCTTGGACCAATCCCAAGCCCCTGCCCCGAGTTTTGACAGGCGACAGGCATACGGGCAAGTTTCTTCCAGATGGGAGACTCTTCATCTCATATCGCGATATGCCCCAAGAGGGCAGTTGGAAAGGTGATTGGGTGGCCTGGGTTGGCACGTGGGAGGATTTGGTGCTGGGCAGGGAAGGTCAGTACAAAATTCGGTTGAAAGATAACAAAAACGCATGGGACTGCGCATACCCAGGGGTTGAAGTTCTGCCCGGCGGCACAATTGTCACCACCACCTACGGCCATTGGGAGGCAGGAGAACAGCCTTACATTCTGTCTGTTAGGCTCAAGTTATCCGAACTGGATCAGATGGCAAAATCCGCAAAAACAGCCTCACCCTAGGATTTGAATAGAATCCACGTCAGGGCGAAGTTGGCCAGGTAGATGAGCACCATGGTGATAACCACAGTGGCTGTTGTGGCTTGACCCACACCTACCGCTCCGTTGCGTGTTCGCAGACCCTGCTGGCAGGCCACCAGGCTGACAATCAGGCCGAAGACCGCAGTCTTCAGCATGGCTCCCCAAAAATCCTTCGGCTCCAGCCATTGCTGCATCGATTGGACAAATGATCCGTGGGGAACACTGCTGGCATAAACCGAAACAAGGTAGCCGCCCAAGATCCCGGTGTAGCAGCCAACCAGGCAGAGAATCGGCAGAACCGTAACTGCAGCCACTAATCGGGGAATGACCAAGTATTTGGTCGGATGCACGTTGAGGGCTGTAAGGGCATCAAGCTGTTCGGTGACAGCCATAGTGCCAATCTGGGCGGCCATCGCGGAACCTGCCCTTGCCGCAACCATGATTCCCGCTAGAACTGGGGCGATCTCACGGACGACTGAGAGGGCGACAGTGGCTCCGGCGAGATTCGCCGCACCGTACTTGACAAGAATGTCGGCTGAATAAAGCGAGATGACAGCGCCTGAGGAAAAAGTGGTGAGGGCGACGATGGGGATGGAAGCTGCCCCAATAAAGGCCATCTGATTGATTGTTTCCCCTATCTCCAGGTAGCCGCGGCCCCCACGCTTCACGGCATCAACGAGGATGAGGGTGCACTCACCCACAAAGGTCATGGCAGACAAGACACCTTCGCCAATCGTGGCGAGAAAAGGGATGCCCCTGGTCTGCATAGGTTCCAAGATACCAGCCGATTCAAATGAGCCCGAGAAATTCTGCTGTTCCCAGCCCAAATTTGAGGTTCTGTTTAGTAAGATGAGCCTAGAAATGGGAAACCCTTTTGATGCAATACCAGCTTTCCTCATAACCCTTGCTCTTATTCCTGTCATGGGTTTTGCGGTTGTGTGGATCATCGGCCAGATGATCATGAAGAGCATGGATGGTGCGACCGGCACCTTGGCTCTCGGCATCACGGCTTTGCTTTTCGGGGCAGCTATATTAGCCCGTAATCCGATTGTTCCAGGAGCGATCATGGTTGTCACCATCACCCTTCTGGCCGGTTATCCCTTTGCCGAAAAGCAGCTAGGCAGGCAGATAGGCAGAGAGATAAACCTTGAGAGGATAGAAAAATCTCATGCAGCATTAAGCGCCAGGCCAGATAACACGGCCGCATGGTTTTCATTAGCCGAGTGCCTTTGGCGTCATGGCTGGCAGGGCCACGCTATCGCCATTGCCGACCAGGTTCTTCTTAGCCTGGATTCCACGATGGATGGGTTTCAGAACCGTTCGGTGCGGGACATGTTCCGGTCGGAAGAGTTAAGGCTGAAGGAATGGAAAAGAAACGCTGATCCAAACCTCTGCCAGCCAATCGCCTGTCCCCTTTGTGGCCACAAAAACGCTCCTGGCCCCATTGCCTGTGGGGGCTGCGGCAAACCCTACCTTTTGGAAAAGGCTCGCCGCACCGACTTGAGAGGCAGATTTGTCGGCAGGCTGGTTATGGGGTGGGCGCTGCTGGCCCTTAGCCTAGTCTCCGGGGCTTGGATCGGCACCCTCGTTGTCTTCCCCTATTCCGTGCTTGTAGTGCTGGCGGCGGTCGGGGTGGCGGGAGTGATCCTTGCTTGGATCTTTAAGGGTCCGGCGGGAGATGCTACTTCCAGCAGCATGGATTGGAGCTAAGGGGGGAATAGGTTGAAGGTTGAAGGTTGAAGGTTAACCGTACACCTCGCACACGTATTCTTCGTCCTTCGTCCTTCGTCCTTCCTCGCCCTTCTCCTAAACCTTCGCCTTCTGCCATCTACCCCAGGCGAAGAAGCCCATAGCCAGAACCCCCTGCACCACTTGAGTGATTGAAAGGGCCAGCCAGCAGCCGTCAGCTCCCATGTTCCAGCCCCAAGGCAGGGCCAGCCAAGCCGCTAATGGAACCCGGATCATCCACATGCAGACGACAGTCAAGATAAGGGGGGTGACCGTATCTCCTGCTCCCTGCATTCCACCGATCAGCACCATGGCATAGGCAAAGAAGGTCTCCGTGGCTGCCACATACATGATGTAGTGGGCGGCAATCTTTGCGACTTCCGGCTGATCTGGAACCAACGCGTGAGCAATCGGTCCAGCAAAGATAAAGAGGAGGATGGAGACAATGGTGCTGACCACAGCAGCGTGATGTCCGGCCAGCCAGCCAAGGCGCATCGCCCTTTTGGGGTCCTCCATTCCCAGGCTTTGGCCGACAAGGGCCGAGGCGGCAACCGCCAAACCAAAGGCTGGCATGAAGGCAAGGGATTCCACGCTGAAGCCGATTCTGAGGGCGGCAACAGCGGATTCACCTTGAGGCACTCTGGCGAGGATGCTGGTGAAAGCCATGAGGGCGGCCACTCTGACGATAGAGAGGACCCCAGTCGGAATAGCGATTTTGAGGATTCGCTTTGTCCATTCAAGTCCAGGAGGCTTTAACTCTAGATGACACCTGAGGGGGGTCTGCTTAGCCCACCAAAGATAGCCCAGCGCAGCCATCCAAGCTGAGATAGTGAGAGATCCTGCTGCCCCGGCCAGACCCCAGCCAAAACCAGGGATCGTGATAAAGCCCAAGTTGTGGGAATCGAAGATAAAGATCCAGTTCAGCAGGATGTGGAGCAGAATCTGCGCTCCGCTCAGCACCATGGGACTCTTTGTGTCGCCGATGCCTCTTAGAGCTCCGGCCAGGCACTGAATAAGGCTCATTGCTGGCAGGCTTAGAGCGAAAATCCCCAAATAGACCCCCATGGCTTTGGCCGCTTCATCACTGTTGGGAGGCAGCATTATCGGGGCAAAAAGCTGAATCGAAGGGATCGCGATGGCTGCCAGCAGGATGCCCACATAGAGAGCGAGTCCGAGTGACTTCTGGGAGGCATCCATTAAGGATTTCTGGTCCTTGGCGCCATAGAACCTTGCCACCATTGCTGTGGCTGCCGTCCCCAACATGAAGGTTAAGGAGCCAAAGAGAAAGATGACAGGGGTGGATCCACCGACAGCGGTCAAGGCTGAGGGAGGAAGGTGGGCGATAAAACCCGCATCCAAAAGGGAGTTGATCGTCTGGAGGCTATTGAGCAGGACCGCTGGCCAAGCCAAAGTCCACAGCACCTTCCAGGCAGCACCTTCAGACACTTTTAGCGAGTCAGAAGGCATGAAGGCTATTGTGGGTCTTGCTGGGTGGTGCCCTTGGGTAGCCTTCTTATATGAGGAGGGATTTTGTCCAGGGCAAAGGTTTCGTAAGCCTCAGTCTGGATCTGGGTGAAGAAGTGATCATCCAGACTGGAAGGCTCGCCGCTTGTGACCCCTCAATTCAGCCGAGCGATTCTCCCGGTCTCTTCCAAAGAGCGCTTTTAACCCTCTCTGGACCGAAAAAGAGTCCCTTCGTTCGTCTCGGCGCGATGAGAGGAGTCGGTCGAGTCGTTTTGGCCAGCGCCATGCCGGGCGAACTTTTCTGGCTGGAGAATGCTGAGGGCATGACCTGTCGGCTGGATGCCTTTGCTGCCTGGACGGGGGAAGACTTGGATGAGAAGGCAGGCTTTCTAAAGGGGCGCGACCCTGCCCGGCATATTCAAACTCGTGGAAAAGGCGACCTCTTGGTTTCTGCATGCGGCGGCGGGGAAGTCATTGCTCTGGCCCACGGACAGACGCTGAAAGTGGACAGCGCCAGGCTGGCCGCGTGGGAGGTCTCTCTTTCTGAGAAGAAGGATTCACTTGGGATGACTGATGCCGTGGGTCCGGGAAGAATCGTGCTGACAGGGGCTATTCCAGAGACTCCAACTGTCTACGGCATTCAGAGGAAGGACAAGCGATGATGTGGCGTCAGAGCCAGAAGGCGAGGATATTTGAGGGATTTTCTATGCCGGAATTGGTCTTCTGTGGTCTCGATGGTCAACCGGTGAACGTAAGCGAATGCCGCATGGTGACCTTGGGATGGGGGCCGGAGAGTCTGGCTGATCAGGAAGTCTGGCGGCGTTTGGCTGTCGGAGATTTCGGTGAAGGGGGCTGGAAAAAGAGCCTCATCCTTCCTGCCTTTTCAAAGGGAAAGAGCCAGATGGTGCAGGAGATTCTTCCTCCCAGCTCGCATGGAGATTTCGCGTTTTGCTTGGATGCTGGCGATGAGTTGAGAAGCCTGCTTGAACCAGATCTGCCAAGCCGGGCGGCTGCCTGGTGTCCTCAGAAGCAGCTCATGATCATCGGCCCCTCGACTGAAGAATCGTGGGATGCCATGTTCGATGCCCTCACTTCACTTGCTGGTTGAAGCCGCCGCCAGCCCGAGCTTCGGGCAGAGTTCCAGCAGGGGACATTCTGTACAGATTGGTTTGGGAGCCTTGCAGATCAGCCTTCCGTGCTGAATAAGCAGGGTGTGGAATCGCCAGGCGTCTTGGGCCGGAACCATGGCAGAAAGCTCTTTGTGCGCCTTCGTCTCGTTGGTCTTCGGGCCGATCCAGCCCAGTCTCTGAGAGACCCTGTGCACGTGAGTATCGACCGGGATCGCAGCTCGACCAAAGGCAAAGCAGAGAACAATCGAGGCAGTTTTTGGCCCAACCCCAGCGAGAGAGGTCAGCCACTTCATGGCCTCTGGCTCCGGCATTGATCTTAAGAATTCCAGGTCGAAGTTTCCTAACCTCGCATAGATTTCCTTGAGGCAGGATTGAATCGCTTTGGTTTTTTGATTGGCTAAGCCAGCTGCCTTGATCAAAGGAGTGATTTCTTCTGGCGGAGCCTGCGCCATAACCAGCCAATCCGGAAAGGCGGCCCTAAGCCGCGTAAAGGCAGGGAATGAAGAAGAATCGCTGCTGCTCTGACTGAGAATGCAGGAAATCAGCTCTTCCATGGGGTCGAAGCGGGGGATGAACCGCGTTCTACCGTAGATTGTTTCAAGCAGATCAAGCGACTGAAGGAGGGGGGCTGGCTGAGGATCAGAAGTTTTCTTTGGTCTTGAAGCCACTTGTATTCAGCCTACCAGCGTAGAAAGGATACACTCAGTGCTTATGATTCGACCTCTCCCGCTCGGTTTGGCAGCTCTCTGCCTTGGAATCTTTGCCCTTGGCTGCAGCAGCACCCGAACTCTCGAAGGGACATGGGTTCAGGATGGCTCAGTTCCTCAGACTATGACAGTCACCGGAAGTGACTACAAGGGCACAGCAAACGTGATGGGCAGTTCAATTACCATCACAGGAAAACTGGCCTATGACGACAAAGCTCTGACCGCAAAGGTGACAGACATGAAGCTGGACGCTCCTGGAATTCCGGCTCCCATGCTGGCTCAGGCTCAGGGAAGCCTGCCGAAAGAAATGGAGATCGATGTCTCTTGGAAGAACAATGACGAGATCGTCATGACCCCTAAGGGCCAGGCAATGCCAGCCGGGGCCACAGGCACCTTTAAGCGGCAGAAATAATGAGAAGAATCGCCATCGTCATGGCGGGTGGGTCAGGAGAGAGGTTTTGGCCTCTCTCCACCCCACACCGCCCAAAGCAGCTCCTCGATTTGACCGGCGATGGCAAACCTCTGCTTCAACTGGCATTTGATCGGGCTGATGCTTTAGCCGATCCTGGCCAGGTCTACTTGGCAACTCTGCCAAGACTAAAAGAGGCAAGCCAGGCGGCTGTACCGGAGCTGGCGGCTGATAACCTTCTGACTGAGCCTTATAAAAAGAACACGGCGGGAGCCTTGATCTGGGCGATGGCTAAGATCGCGGCGACTTTGGATGATGCTGATGATGCCGTTTTTGCCATCTTGACCGCCGACCAAAGAATCTCTCCTATGGAGCAGTTTTTGGCCACAGCAGAAAAGGCCATTCGCCTGGCTGTCGAGACTGAAGGTTTGGTGACGATTGGCATTAGGCCAACGCGGCCCGAAACGGGATTCGGCTACCTTGAAATGGGAGATGAAGCTGGACCAGGATTCATTGTCGAGCGATTTAGAGAGAAGCCCAACCAGGAAACGGCAGAAGAATTTGTCGAATCTGGCCGCTTTTTGTGGAATGCGGGAATGTTCTTCTGGACAGCCAAAGGCTTCAACAAGGAGCTTGAACTGGCTCGTCCCCGGATGAAGCAGATTTTGGATGAAGTGACGGCCCACCTGAAGGCTGGCCAAAATGAGGAGGCTCAACTGGTTTTCTCCCTTCTGCCGAGTCTCAGCATCGACTACGCCCTGATGGAGCGGTCCGACAAAGTTTTTGGAATCGAGGCCACTTTTGAATGGGATGATTTGGGCTCATGGGATGCCCTGCCCAGAAGCATGGGCGTCGATTCATCTGGCAGCACGATTCAAGGCAAGGCGAGGCTTATCGAATCAAAGGGCTGTATTGTCTCGACTCAAGGCCAAAGGGTGAACCTGCTCGGAGTCGATGATCTGGTGGTCGTCGTGACTCCAGATGAAGTGATGATTCTTCCTAAGGAGCGATCTCAAGAAGTAAAACGGTTCAGTTCCTTAAAGGACTGAACCGTTTTTGGTCCGCTTGCTCTGAGTTTTCTGCGCCTGACCTTAGTCAGTCACGAGATATTCAGCGATCAAGAGAGCCGTGTCGATGAGGGCATCGATGTGAGTTCTCTCGTAGCCATGGCTCGTGTCCACGCCTGGACCGATGAGAGCCACCTGAGCCTGACCGCCCATGCGCCAGTAGGCGCTTCCATCGCTGCCATAGTAGGGGTAGATGTCGGGCTTAAGCACGATTCCCTGATCCTGGGCGATGGACCTCAGCCGGTCGCTGAGCTGCTTGCTGTAAGGGCCAGATGAATCGGCGAGGCAGATTGAACAGTTGTGTTCAGATCCGTTTTGGCCATTGCCGATGCAGGCCATATCCAAAATCAGGAGTTCCTGAAGGTCCAGGGGAAGTCCGTCGAATCCACCGTGACCAACTTCTTCGTGGACCGAAAAGAGCAGGTGAGTCCTCTTCGCTGGCGTTACGTCGATGTCCCTCAAGGCTTTGCAGGCAGCCAAGAGACAGGCGACGCACGCCTTGTCATCAAGAAATCGTGACCGAATGTATCCGGCATCTCCAGCTTCGTAGCGAGGATCGAAGGCGACATAGTCTCCAACCTCAATGCCAAGCTGGCGGGTCTCAATCGCGCTCGAAGTTCTTTCGTCAATGCGGACTTCAAGGGTGTCAGCGTTTCGCTCTGTTTTGCCAGCTTCGCGGTTGACGTGAAGAGCACCATTGGTGAGAACCATAGATCCTCGGATCTGCTGGCCAGACTGGGTTTGGATGTAAACGCCTTCGCTTTCGACGGTCGGCCAGTTGACGCCGTTGAGGGCCTTGAGTCGAAGTCGTCCAGAGGATTTGATTTCTGCGACGATCGCGCCAAGAGTGTCAACGTGGGCAGTCAGTCCGCGAGGAGCATCGTCCTTCAATCCTTCCCAGGCGCACACCAAGGCACCCTTGGTGGTCTTCACCCCGCTCAGCCCCATAAGCTGAAGCTCGTTCTGAATCATCGAGGCTGCCCACTCGGTATCACCGGTGGGGCTCGGAGTGCTGATCAAATCTTCCAGAACCTGCAGCAGATACTCTCGTGAGATGGCGAACTGAGGCATTGAAACTCTAGTTTACCGACTGCTTCGCTCGCGCGTATTCTTTGCCGAAGCAGAGCGGTAGTTAGATCTTGAAGTTTGGACCTAATCTTGTTAAAATTTGTCCTTAACCTTCTACTTCAAGTCCATCGACCAATGGTAAAATTTAGATAACTTGGGCAGCGTTGCCTTCAAATGAAAGCAGTTGTTCGAGCTGGAAAACCCATGAAAAGGGCATTCACTCTCATTGAGCTTCTGGTCGTGATTGCGATCATTGCCATCCTGGCCGCTATTTTGTTCCCCGTTTTCGCCCAAGCTAAGGAGGCTGCCAAGCGCACCGCCGCCCTCAGCCAGGCCAAGCAGGCAGGAACCGCAATTCTCATTTACCAGGCTGATTACGACGATCAGTACCCTGGTGGATTGGTTCCCAACGCTACAACTGTTGCTGAAGACTATCGCCTCGGCGACTTCACTCCCCAGACTCCTCAGGGATGGAGACTTCCTGCTGATCCTGTCGCACAGGAAGAGCATGGTCACATCTGGGTCAACGCAACCGAACCTTATCGAAAGAATTACGACATGATGAATCCCGGTGGAATGAACACCGTGAACATCAGCGGTTGGGATTACAACAACGTTGCCCGAGCACCCAAGGGTGTCAACTTCTCCTACAACGGTCTTCTTCAGTACATGAGCCAGACCGAAGTTGTTGAGCAGAGCAAACTGACCCTGATCTGGCAGGGATTCGGCAACACCACCAATCGTGGCGCTGCTTTCCTTAGCCCAAGGCTCAACTGTAACGATCCTGCCGGCGGACCCTGCCGCTACAATCCAAGCGGACGTCCTCAGACGAATGCTACTGGCAACCCTCAGATCTTCGGCTTCAACTTCAACACAGACTACACAGTCTATGGAAGCGGCCAGATTCACGTCTTTGCTGATTCTTCAGCCAAGCTGGTGAACTACGGTCAGGGCAACAGGGCTTCATTCCCCGCTTCTACCAACTCTCAGGTTGTGTGGCAGTTCCTTGACACCAACGGCAGAATCCCCTCATCTCCCGGTGCCTTTTTCCGAGGCATGGGTGGTCTGAGAGGAGCCAACTATGCGGCTGCCTTCTGCCCCGACAACTCCTTCGCCAACTAAATGAAGATCACGACTCTGATTGCAGGAACGGCCTTGTTTGGTTCGGTGTTTTTGGCCGGCTGCGCGGCGAAGGTGGAAGAAACTCCGCCTCCTCCCGCACCAGATCCTGCCACTGCTGCTCAGACTCAAGCTGACAGCCAGGTGGGTGGTGATTTCGCAGCTGGTCAAGCTAACAACCCGGTCAACGATTCCTCGAATGTCGGTCTTGAAGAAGTTCAGGCCGGACAAGCCGGAACCCGCTAGTCGGCAGCTGATCTGGATTAAGTCTCCTTCTCGAATGCGAGAGGGAGACTTTTTCTGCTTTTGGTCTACACCTCCTTGGCAACTGCAATAGAATTTAAACAACGAAGATGGCCAAAACAAAAACCTGGCAGGAGAAGATGAATCACCCGGCAGCACCAGAGGTGAAGCCCCTTGAGAAGGGTTTTGCAGGGTTTGAGCCCGGATCGGTGATGCTTATCCCAACACCTCGCTTGATCGAGGCTTTTCTGATGACCCTGAAGCCTGGCGAAACCGCCTCGGTCATTAAGATGAGAGAATCTCTGGCGAAAGAGCATGGCGCGGATTTCACTTGCCCTCTCACGACAGGGATCTTTCTGCGAACAGTCAGCGAGGCCAGTCTAGATTCAGAAGCCTCTGTTGATGCCCCTTTTTGGCGACTAGTTGAACCTAAAAGCCCCCTTGCGAAAAAGCTCTCTTGTGGGCCAGATTGGATTGCGGCTCAGAGGGCTGCCGAAGCTTGAAAAACGCCTGGCATCCGGGCTGGATTCAGCCAGTTGAGCCAATCGCGGTTTATCTTCACACGCCTTTTTGTCCTTCTAAGTGCGGCTACTGCGACTTTAACAGCTTTGCCATGGAAGGCGACATCATGGCCGAAACGACAGCGGCCACGATTGCAGAGATTAAGCGCTCTCCGTGGAGAGGAGTTCCGGCCAAAACCATCTTCATTGGAGGAGGCACCCCCACTCACCTTCCGGTCGAACAGCTGCTCGCCCTTTTGGAAGCCTTGGTAGAAGCGCATCCCCCGATTGAGGGATGCGAGATTACCAGCGAAGCCAACCCCGGCACAGTGGATGCCAGCAAGTTCGGAGCCATGAAGCAGGGGGGCTTTAACCGCGTCTCAATGGGAGCTCAGAGCTTTCATGCCGGAGACCTGATGAGGCTGGGAAGAATTCATCAAGCCGACGAAACTGCGGCGGCGGTGGTCGCGGCCCGGCAGGCAGGCTTTGATAGGCTGAATCTCGACCTCATGTTTGCCCTGCCCGGACAGAGCAGAAAAGCATGGGAATGGAATCTCGAGACTGCTTTGGGCTTGAAGCCAGACCATTTAAGCCTCTATTGCCTGACCATCGAGCCCAACACGCGCTTTCATCGCCACCATTCACGAGGAATGCTGGACCTTCCTGAAGATGACGTCCAGACCGCTATGTACGAGCAGGCGATTGAGAAGACGGCCGCGGCAGGCATGCATCAGTACGAGATCAGCAATTTTGCCAAGCCAGGTCAGGAATGCCGCCACAACATCGCCTATTGGGAATGTGAAGATTACGCCAGCTACGGCCCCGGCGCAGTCGGCTGCATGACTCATGAAAATGGTCGGGTTCGCTACACCAATTTCAAGCATCCTCGCGGCTACTGCGATAGGGTCTCGGAAGGCAGCGGGCTCTGGTGTGAAATCGACTGGCTGACTCCGGACAACATCCGAACTGAGAAGATCATGATGGGGCTGCGGTTGAACTCTGGACTTCGGACCGAGGGGCTTGCTTTGGATGAGTCCGTTCTTCTTGAATTGGATGGTCGGGGCTGGATTGACCGGTCGTCTGGGTTCATCAAGCTCACACCGCAGGGCCGACACTTCTGCAGCGAGGCGGCCCTGCTTCTGATGGATTAGCCCTCAGCCCAGCTCTACTGGTGGAGCACCCTCGACCCCAATGGCAAAGATGTTGTCATCTTTGTTCACTCCCTCAATCACCGCCTCACCTCCGACCGCAAGGGTCGAACCCTGCCAGCGAGGCGAGGAAGTCTCCCGCCAATAGATCCGAACCGGATCCTGCCGAGGAGTCCAGCGAATGGTGGTCGAATGGCTTTGATCCAGAACCAGCTCGGGCGACTCAGGAGCCTTGCCTGCCTGACACAGAGTCGCCAAGGCAAGCAGATTCACCCGCGCTGTTCCTGCAACATAGTGCGGGTCGACAAACTCAGGAAGGTCGAAGGCTGTGTGTTGGCGGCGATACTCCTCGACCACTTCGGTGAACCTGATGGCTGGGTAGCCATGGAGCTGAAAGGGAGTGTGGTCTCCGCCTCGGCCGAAACGATCGTGGCGGAGAATCAGTTCGACCCCAAAGTCGGGCAGATTGTGCTCTGCCAGCCATGCCGTCCATAGAGCGAGATCGCGGCTTGGCCCTGGGGCGCTGAAGCATCGAATCTTGCCCGCTTCGTGCCGACCTTCCTCGCAGGAAGTGTTGCCGACCATATCGCTGGTCAAAACGGCGAGAAGCTTTATTCCTTCGGCGTGAAAGACAGCCGATAGGTGCTTGGCACCCAGCAGACCCTGCTCTTCTGCCGTGAAGACGGCGAAGTAGATCGTCCTTCTTCGATTTGGAATGGTGGCAAGAATTCGAGCACATTCCAGCAGCACGGCGATGCCCGAACCGTTGTCGTTTGCACCTGGTGCACGTGGGTTGGCTTCCTGATCTCTCAGGTTCAAGCTGTCCAGGTGGGAACCAATAAGGAGAGCTGGCTCATCTGTCTCCCCCTGCAAAGTCGCCAAGAGTTGGATCGAATCTGTCGGCTCGGGAACACGCTTGCCGACAGGAAGAGGCGTGTGGCGCCGCTCCACCTTCATGCCAGGAATGGCCAAAAGCTGAGCCTCCATCCATTCCACTGCCCGAGGGTAATCCTCGGAAAGGGTGTTCCGAGTGTGGAAGGAGGCAAGGTGTTTGATCACCTGCATGATTCGCTGAGGGTCAACTTGATCGGTAAGGTGCTGCATTTAATTCTCCTCGTGGACTCCGTGGAGTCGGGCTGTCATTCGTTCTTCGGCGAGAGCAGGAATCGGTCCGAGCTTATGGCCTCCGAACCCCTGCCGCATAAGGGCGATAGCCTTCGCCCAAGCTAAGGACTGGTCGCGCGAAGCAAAAAGCTGGATGACTGACTGGGTGATGACGGGGGTCGGAACCTCCATGCGGATAGCATCCTGCACCAGCCAATTCACCTCTCCCGTGTCTTCAATCCAGCTCGGGGTTTCATCCAGCCTGCCTTCAGAAGACATGGATTCGGCCAAAAGGTCAACCAGCCAGGAACGTATGACCGAGCCGTGCCGCCAGCATTCGAGGGTCTCTGAAATGTTGGGGTTCAAGTGGCTGGCTTCCATAAGGGCCAGACCTTCTCCAATTGCCTGCATCATGCCGAACTCGATTCCGTTATGAACCAGCTTCACAAAGTGTCCGCATCCTGGACCCCCGGCATGGACAACACCGCCCTCCACGGCAAGATCTTTGAGAATCGGTTCGATCTTTTGAAAAACAACAGGAGAGCAGCCTGCCATAAAGCAGGCTCCTGTCAAAGCGCCCTGAACTCCCCCGCTCGTGCCGAGGTCAACAAACTCGAAGCCACTTTCGGCGCACCACTTGTGGCGAACCAAAGAATCTCCCCAGTAGGAATTCCCTCCGTCGACCAGGATGTCGCCAGGCGACAGATTGGGGGCGAGGCCTTCCATGACTTCATCGACCGTCTTCCCGGCGTGAACGTAGAGAAAGATCACTCGAGGAGTCTTGATAAGTCCGGGCAGTTCGGCCAGGGTAGGGGCAGAAGATAATCCGGCAGACAAAAGCTCTTCACCCGCTCCGGCCACATCGAATCCGGCTGTCTTCCACCCTTTGGCCATCGCCTGAGAGGCCAAGCCACCGCCGATCCTTCCGAGCCCGACGACTCCCCAATCCGCCAATTCCATATAGAAGGAGTCTATCGCTCTTTAGCTTCAAATGGCTGGATGCTGATCAAGATTGCCAAACAGCGGCTTGTTTCGACACTGGTTAAGCCAAAATCCTAACAATGCTCAAGCGCGCCGGATTCCTCCTTCTCGCCCTCATGGTTTCAGCTTTTCTGGCCGGGTGCGGTGGTGCAGGCGGCTTGATCTCTGCCATCACAAGAAGCAAGCCAGAACTTCTCTCTTGGGTGATGGCTGGGTTCAATTCTCATTCTGCCAATGCAGGGATCGAAAGCTTTATTGGCCGGTTTGGTGGGCGCACGCGGCTTGGCGCGACAAGGGAAGCTGGCACCCCCTACTTCGATCAGTTTCTTGGTGTCTGGGTGGTGGACAGTTCAACTGTAGACAGCTACACGGCCACCTATTCCTTGGACGAGGCAGGCACTCAGCCAGCCGGTTCATCGGTCAGCACCTGGGTCACTACAGAATCTGGCACCAGCGGCACAACCAAGGTTAGGATCACGGCCGGACCCAACGAAGGCTACACCCTAGAATCCGCCTACACGATGGATGATCTGCTGGGCACTGGCTCATATAGCAGCAGCAGCTTCAGCCCCCTTTACGGCACGAGCCAGGATGAAGGTGAGTGGCTGGCTGATGGATCGGGGAGCTATCTTTCTCGCTGGACCGCAGGTTCAGAGTTTCGCGAGTATCAAGGATCATGGAAAGGCGATGGATCATGGACCAGCCGCAGCACATCGAGCGATGGCTACACCATGACCTTGAACGGCATTGCCGATGGAAGTGGTACAGGTTCCATCACTGGGCCAGATCCTCTCCTGCCTGCGACAGCGGTCTGGAATACCAAGGGGGCTGGCACCATCACTTGGGCCGATGGATCAACTTCTGAGATCAATTGGTTCGGCCTTGGCGGAGTCAGCGGTGGCAGCGCAGGCAATCCAGGTGACGGAGACACTGGCGACGGAGACGCGGGCGGCGGGGCAGAATAAAGACCGTCCCGAAACTGGGACGGCCTGAGAGCCCATTTGAGATCGAAGCCAAAAGCGGCTCCGTTTCAGGTTTTAGCAGACTTGATGCCATGCCGAGTCTGCCAGGCAGACTCCAGCAGAAATGCCTGGCAAGTTCGACCGCTTAGGTTAAAATTCGCTTTCGTCGAACTGGGCCTCAAGATCAAGACGATCAAGCTCATCCTGCTGAGAGGAGATGAGCAAAGCCATGATGCCAGTGATGCCAAGCACGAAGGTCAGAAAGATCAGAAGCTTTTTCATGACTCTTTAGTAGGATACAGGATTAGCGGAGTAAGCGAGGGGCATTATGCTCCGTAGCGGGCTAAAGCTTCCTGAGTCATCTGCTGCAGGGCGGCGCTTCCTGCCGCTACTCCATCAGCCGCCTGGGCTGCTTCTCGGGCACGGCGAAAGTTTCCTTGGGCTGCCAGCTGCTCTGCGCGGGCCAAAAGTGCAAGGACAGCCGCCTCCCTCGTTCTGGATGATTGGGCAGGGTCTGATTCAACTGCCTTTAAAAAACTGACAGAAGAGTCGTTCCACAGTCTGCGTCGCGCATCATCTATGGGCTCCTGACTGGCTTGATAGGCTAAATCTTCGCCATTCGAAAACCAATCGAAAGCACTTGGCCCTGTTGGATTGCTGCGAAGTTCTACGGCAGGGGGCTGGGTCTGAGCGACTTCAGGATTCTGTGGCTGCTCGGGTGTCAGGTCTGGGGGAGCCGCGGCCTGGGTGTCAGCTGAACTTGGACTCGTAAAAGGGACTGGCTGAGAGCCGCTCACCGCCTGCTGTTCGCCCAGCTGTTTCAAAAACATGATGATCAAGGCCACAGCCGTGATAACCAAGCCAGTCAGCATGACTACCTTAATGAAGGCCCGCACCTTCTCAGGATTGAACTCAATCAAGGGCCGCTTTGGCGGCGGAGGATAGTAAACAGGGAAGGGCATGCCAGGAACGCCCGGCACAGGAGGCAAGCCTGCCGGACCTGCCTGAGGCTGACCGCTGTATGGACTGTAGGGCTGACCGATTCCTCCCCCTGCCTGCTGAGGCGGGTAGCCGACTTGAGGCTGGGAATACTGCCCTGCGTAAGGTGAACTGTAAGGCTGATACGCCCCCTGCTGCTGCTGCGGAGCCTGCCCGTAGCCGCCTTGACCATAGGGTTGATAAGGCTGTGAAAGAACCTGTCCTGGCTGCCATCCACCTTGGTTCTGAATAGGCGGAGCCTGAATGGGAGGGGCTACACCGAAGACCGAGGGGATCTGGGAAGCCGGATTTGGGTCTGATCCCAGGCTGAGGGTCGCCCGAGCCAAGGCAGACCTCATTGATTCCGCCGTGGAGAACCTCATGGTCGGAATCTTGTTGAGAGCCTGTTCCACCACCTGCCAAACCGGATAGGGGATTGACGAGAGGTACTCCGGCTCCTTGTTCATGATGGCGTAGGTGATGGAAACCACCGAATCGCCCGGAAAAGCTTTTTGGCCAGAAAGAGCTTCGTAAAGAATGATGCCGACACTGAAGAGGTCGCTTCGCGCATCAAGCTCTTTGCCCCCAATCTGCTCGGGAGACATGTAGCTTGGGGTGCCAAACACCTGCCCATCCATGGTGATGTTGGGTTCAAAGGTCAGGCGGGCGATGCCGAAGTCGGTGATTTTCACCGCTCCTCCTTCTAGAAGCTGAATGTTCTCCGGTTTAATGTCGCGGTGGATGACTCCCTTTGAATGAGCGAAGGCCAGACCCTTTAGAACTTCCTGAGCGATTTCGATGGCACGGGTGGGAGGCAGAAACCCGGATTGGTCCATCTCGGCCCTTAGAGTTCTGCCATCCAGATACTCCATGGCGATATAGGTTCTGCCTTGATCTTCGCCGACCTCAAAAACAGTGACGATGTTAGGGTGGGTGAGTGATCCGGCCGCGCGGGCTTCGCGAAGGAACCTTTTGAGCCTGTCTTCTCTCTGCGATTGAGAGGCGCCAGAAGGCATGGCCAGCTCTTTTACAGCTACCCTGCGGTTCATCCCAGGATCCCACGCTTCGTAAACGATGTCGTTCGAACGTGCAATCTCCCGGATGATCTGGTACTTGCCCAGCGTAGTGGGAGGGGAAGAGCTCATGCCTCTGCGCTTGTCCTTCAGATTATCCAACGTTTGGAGGGCCAAGTGCGTGGCTTGCACAAGAAAAGAAGGGCTGAATGCAGCCCTTCTTAACAGTTTTTGTTGGATTTTTGACGCTTGAGATGCTTTGACTTAGACGAAGCTACCAGGCGATAACCGTGAGCTCCTTGTCTCCCTGCTCCAAAATGGCTTCGCCAGACCGGACGCCAACGAGCTTGAAGCCAGGGCCGAACTTGTCGCCGGGGCTGATGAATCGAGGCTTGTCGTCAGGACCAACAAAGACGGCAGTTCCTTCTCCGAGCCCGGACGCCGTACCGGTGAGTCTCCATCCTGAGAGCGGATCAGCGAAGGCTCCCACTGCTCCAGCGTTGGCCGAGGCTTCTGCTTCGGCTTCGGCCAGGGCTTGACCTGTGACAATCTGTCCCATGCTGAAGATCATCATTCTCACGCCTTTCGGTGATCTGCGCTCCACTTCAAAGGCACCGTAGGCTCGCACTCTTTCGCCCTTGCGTCCCAAAGAGGTTTCGCCCTGGGGGACTTCGAAAATCAGGCGATCACGTGAAGAAAAGCCGCTGTCGGATTCTGGAATCAAGCGGTAAACCCACTGACCATTTACCAGTTCCTTGTCTTCAATTTTGCCTGAGGCAGAAACGATCCACCCCGTGAGAGGCTTGAGTTCCTTGGCTTCGGCAAGCACCTTGATTGAGGCGACATCCGATACTGGGGCTGGTGCCGGCTGCTGAGGAGCCTGCCCAGTTGGAGCGCCAAGAGCTTTGGCTCCGCCTTCTTCCCAGGTCCGGTCTGGACCAGGGGTGCCAAGCATTCTTTTGGCTCGTTGAAGGTTGTTGACTCCGTTGGCTGCCGCCCTGGAATTCAGGTCACCAGCGATTCCTGTCGCTGCCGCCTGCCCGGCTAATGTCTGGCCAACGGCTCCCACCGGCAGCCACAAAACGGCTCCAGCCAGCAAAAATGCTGCTGCTCCCACCGACAACCCACGCGCATCCATGAGGTTTTTGTTCCACTTTTGTCTGGCTCCGAGTTCGGTAAGTTTGCTGGGGAGGGGGACTGGAGGCGCTTTGAATTGAGTGGATTCAACACAAAGCCGCAGGTAAAAATGATCCCGTGTATATTTTGCTGAATCAGGTTGAGGAGAAGTCCGGCCCTTACCAGATAAATGAGCTTGTAGAAATGGTCGATTCAGGCCGGATAGAAGCAGATGCGGTTGTTGAGCATTCGCAGAATGGTGAGAGAACCCCTCTTTGCCTTCTGCCAGATTTCATCGCTTCTCAGCCAGGCTTCAAGCCCTCTGCCTCTCCCGGTCCTTACAAGAGTCCGTTGCCCTACACCCGTGCGGTGCCAGGAAGAATGCCAAGGGAAGCAATTGAGAAGGGAGTACAGGAGTCGAAAGCAGGCTCTGAAAAGGCCGCTCGGCTGGCTTGGGCGGGATGGGTTTGTGCCCTTTCCGCTCTGATTTGTGCTTTGCTGCTACCCTATTTCTACCTTTTGTTTTCGATAGCGGCTCTTGCTTTCGCCCAAGATTCCAAGAACAAAGGCTACAGGAAGGCAGATATGCTTCTGATCCTTGCCGCGGCCACAGTTCCTCTTGGATTGGGGTTGGCCGCCTTCGCTGTCAGCCGTTGAGGCGACAGTACTGAAGTAAGCATTTCCTTGAAGTCATACATTGCAGTCGGAGAGCACCCCAGCATGGTACAAAAGAAACGATGTACTGGGTGATGGGAGAGGGTGGTGCAAAGTATGGTCCGGCCGATGTGGCGACCCTAAAGCAGTGGGCGGAAGAGAATCGGCTCACACCGACTTCGATGCTGGAAGATGCGACTACTGGCGTGCAGATGCAGGCCAGCCAGGTGCCAGACCTCTTTCCGCCGGCCGCTCCTCCAACCGGGCCAAGCGCAGCGGGCTCGCCCTACCAATCTCCCGGCGGAGCTCAGCCTGGTGGACCTCAGCCTGGCGAAAATCCTTACTAGCAGCAGAATCCCTACTCCACACCAAATGCCAGCTATCCTCGGCCTGACTATTCGGGCAGCGAGAAGGCGCCGACTATCGCGATTGTGGGGTGGATTTTGGCCGCAGTTTCTCTTCTCTGCTGCCCCATCTGTCTCGGTCCGGCTGCCATTTACTGCGGCTACAAGGCCGACCAGGAAGGATACAAGCATGGAAAGCTGCTGATGATCTGTGCGGCCGTGGCCATTGTGCTTGGTGCCTTGATCGGAATTGGCCTGAGCGCGGCGACCGGCGGATTTCAGCCCGATTCTGGTTCTGGCCTGCCGCCCATCAACTAATCACTCTTACTTTCAGATTGATCCTGTCAGGAATTCAGGGGCCTCCTTCGTGGTACAAAGGAGGCCATGTACTTTGTGGTGGCCGAGGGTGGTGCGAAATATGGGCCAGCCGATGTTGATACGCTGAAGCAGTGGGTGGCGGAAAATCGACTGACCCCCACATCGATGCTGGAAGATGCTGCGACCGGCGTGCAGATTCAGGCCAGCCAGGTGCCGGGCCTCTTTCCTCCTGCCCAGCCAACGATTCAGCAGACGCCCCCGACTGAGACCCCCGTCGGAACAGCTTCTCCCTATTCGAACCCAGGTCCCACATATCAGTCACCGGGAGCCAGCCCCAGCCCTTACCAGCAGAACCCCTATACGGGTCCGGTTGGCAGCAATTACGGCGGGGCATCGGGAGAATCTGAAGCAGCCAAGCAGGCGGTCATGTATGGCTGGATCTGCTTTGCCTTGGGAATCGTCTGCTGCTTTCTGATCTCACCTGGCGCCATTTACTTTGGCAAAAAGGCAAAGGATGAGGGCCACAGCCAAGGCAACCTGATTTTCATTCTTGGAATCATTTGGACCTGTCTTGGCGTTTGTGGCACGATTGGCTGGTTTGCCTTGATCTTCCTGTCTGCTGCCGCCGGCGCCGGGACAGGCTAAACGCAGACCTACCTTGCATCTTTTTGCAAATCAACTTTGAGCAAGAAGATGCAAGGCGACTCAAAGATTTTTGTCTTTTGGAACGTGCTTTCTAAACTCTGCCTCGGAAATTGGATGGGTATCAAACCTGTACATGAGGGTCGGCGTTCCTTCAATCCTTGAATAGAACTCTAGCCGCCTAGTGACGGATTCAGAATTTGCTGCGTATGACAGGCACCACTGCTCTGGATTGTCTCCTTTGATCTGCCACTTCTGCAATCGAAGAGCCTTTCCTTCAAAATCGACAATAGCCGGTCCAAGGCTTACGAGTAACGGATTCGTTTGCTTTGAAAGTAACTTCGATTTTAAAACTGATTCTTCCAGGCTCATGGAAAACAACAGCGGAAAGCCTCCCAATTCGTTCCTCGCTTGCTCTATCTGTGGCGGCGAGTTCGGACTAGAAATGGGATAAAATTTATCCCATTTTTTAGCCCTCAGACTCGCTTCTGACTTCGCGTTGTCCCTATTAAAATCGCCGCGGTCGTAGGGTTCCACAAAGAACTTAACAAGCTTTGAGAGCTTCTGAGATTTTTGATCGCGAGCGAAGGTGTCGAGTGCATAGTACTTGGAACTGGATTGGACACCATTCGTGTTTGAACCGTTAAAGCTGCTATGCTTTACAAGATCGTTAACCAGCAGAGCACCCAAAGGCACTGCCAGGATTAAGCAGGCTGCCCCAGCAACGGCAAGTTTACTAATCCAGAGATTCCCTGATGGATTAGCGGTTCCGGAAAGAATTTTTCGCCGAGACTGCTCGGAAAGGCTATCTGATCGAATCTCATCAATGACTTCTCTGATTTGGTTCATTCTTCCCTGAAACAGTGTTAACTGAGGGGCGCCACTAACCATCCTTTCCTCCGACTCCGTCAAAGGACTTTCATTGGCGATTTTTGTCTTGAGTCTATTGTGCATTGCGAACCTCGTCTGGCATAGATTCAATTTCGCATAGTGTCTTTTGCAGTCTAGCAACACCTTTGTAAACACGGTGTTTGACAGTCCCCTCTGGAACCTTCAAAATCTTGGCCGCTTCTTGAGAGGTAAAGCCTTCGACCTTCACCAAAAGAAACGCCTCTCTCTGATGTCTAGGAAGATCCAGAATGAGTTCTTGCACAGCTATTGCTGCCGAGAATTCCGGCTCGTTTTTGACCTTTAACCTCAGGAGAGTCTCTAGCTTTCTACGCCGTAAGTGATGACGGACCTTGTTATGGGCTATGCCAAACAGCCAGCCTTTCATCTCATCTTCTTCGCAAACAGAATTGGATAAGGTCAGGGCAGAAACAAATGTCTCCTGAGCCAAATCCTCCGCCTCTTCGCGGCTGCCAGTCATTCGATGACAGTAGCGATAGATGGAATCTAGGTGGCTGCTGAATGCCTGCCTAACAAGATCAGAAGTTGAATCCATGCCAGTACATTGGTTCAGTGCCCTGAAGCCCCTGAATAGTTGGCTGGACAAAAACAAAAAAGCCAGCCATCTCAACAAGAGACGGCTGGCTTTGGACTTTGGTCCGAACTGAGCCCCTAGTCCAACCCGAGAATGACGGGGATGACCACCGGCTTCTGCCGGAACATGCGGCCCATTGACCTGCGGACTGGATCGATAAGCTGATCCTCCAGCACAGGTCGGTTGATGATTTCATCCGGCTTCATGTGGCTGATCTGATCAACCACTTGGCGGGTGACTTCATCCACATCTTCATCGGTTCCGCAGAACCCGGCGGCAGTCAGAAGCGGCTTGCCCACAAAGCACTTGCCCTTCTTATCCACTGTCACAGTCACCACGACGACGCCGTTGTGAGCCATGTGGTATCGATCGGAAAGGACATCCTCGGTAACACGAACTCCTGCCGATTGGTCGAGCAGAACCTCGCCTGCCTGGACTCCTTCACCGATCCAAGCCTTGTTGTCGTCGATGTAGAGGCTGTCTCCGTTGCCAAGCTTGAAGATGCGGTGCTTGGGGTGGCCCATGCCGACCAGCATTTCTTCAAACAGAACCTGGTGGCGGGGTTCGCCGTGCACTGGCGCAACATAGAAGGGCTTGGTGAGGTTAACCATCATCTTCAGCTCTTCCTGGTGTCCGTGGCCAGAAGCGTGGATGGGGCGGTCGTGCTCTAGAACAACTCTGGCGCCAAGTTGAACCAGCTTGTTGACGGTTCGATAGATCGAACCTTCGTTGCCTGGGATGGGTCTGGCAGAGTAAAGAATGGTGTCGCCAGGGACGATCTTGAGTCTGCTGTACTCTTTGCGAGACATCTGGCTGAGAGCGGCGGAGGGTTCGCCCTGGCTGCCAGTGACCAAAATCACAAGCTCATTTGCGGGGACCTTGCTGACATCTTCCAGCCTCTGATAGGTGCCCTTAGGAATCTTAAGGTAGTTCAGCGACTGGCACATATTCACCGTCGCATCCATACGGCGGCCAGCAATGGCGACCTTTCGGCCTGTGGCATGGGCGGCATCGAAAGCCTGCTGCATGCGGTGGATGTTGCTTGAGAAGGTGGTGAGCATCACCCTTCCCGGAGCTTCCAGGAAAATGTCCTTCAGGCCATCTCCGACGATGGATTCGCTGGGTCCCCAGCCTTTTCGGTCGATGTTGGTTGAGTCGCTAAGAAGAAGCAGAACGCCTTCTTCACCCAGCTCGGCCAGACGACGGATATCTGAAGTCTTGCCGTCCACCGGGCTGAAATCGAACTTGAAGTCAGCGGTGAAGAGCAGAATTCCGTGCTCTGTGCCAACCGAGAGAGCGTAGGTTTCAGGAATCGAGTGGGTGACCTGGACCGGCTCGACTGTCAGTCCGCCGACCTTCACCTTGTCTCCCGGAACCATGCGGATGATGCGGGGTTCTAGGTTGCGGTCCTTTTCAAAAACCTTCATCTTCAGCATGGCTTCGGTAAAGGCCGAAGCGAAGATGGGAATATCGACTTCTTTGAGAAGGTAGGAAACGGCTCCGATGTGGTCTTCGTGAGCGTGAGTCAAAAAGAGGCCGCGAATTTTGGCTTTATTCTCAACAATCCAAGTGAAATCGGGGATAACAATATCCACCCCGTACTGCTCTTCGTGGGGGAAAGAAAGCCCGCAGTCAACAAGAATGACGTCTTCACCCTGTACAACTGCTGTGCAGTTCTTCCCGATCTCTCCACACCCACCAAGAGGGATCACCTGTACCAAACTCATGAGTCCTCAGGGTACCGGACTGGAAAACTGCGAGCCGGGAAATTGACTTCTTGTGGCGTGAAGGGCCTTGGCGGGCGAATCCGTGTTTTCGCTGCTCCTAACATAGATTTTGTGCCTCAAGAAGGAAGATAATCTTGTTGGCTGTCGAGCACCCTTATGACTAGAGACAGAGTCTTCATTTGTCCAATATCCTTTCGAAATGCCTTGATAATGGCGGTCGCCCTGCTGATGACCTTCTCGTCTGCCACGGGTGCCTTAGCCCAAAAGACCGAGGGATCTTCGCAAGGCCAGGCTATCGAGCTTCTGAAGAAGTTGAGAGCAAAAGCGAAATCAGGCTTGGTCATCACCTACCGAAAGCTGGATACAAAAACCAACCAGTCCTCACTGGAGCGTCTGTCGATCAAGGGATCTTTGCTGAGGCTTGATGAAGTTTTGATTGAACTGAAGGATGGCGAGGAGCTTTGCCTTTTAGCGACGACCACTATTCAGGACGACTCCACGGTCGGATCGCCCAAGGTTTCAATTGGCCAATATGGCCAGACAGAGGGACTGTCAGCAAGGGATGTCTTTGATGCTATTGCTTCTTCTCAGCCCCCAAGGCTCTCAAAAACGTCGCTCAGACCTTCGACTGGTGTCTTCACTCATGTGGCATGGAGATACGGCAGGACGATTGAAGGCTGGTTTGTTGATAAACTCGCTGGTGCTCAGAACATTGAAGAGAAAGAGTTAGAAGGAGTGAGCCGGCTTAGTTTCGATGCTGGCGGTCAAGTCCGCGAACACATCAGCCTAAGGGACCCTGCAAACCCCCGAATCATTAAGAGGTCTGGACGGCCCTTGGCGGGCAAGGGGGGTGAGTTCTTTGGATTTGACTTTTTTGAGTCATCCGACAAGACGCTGAGCTTTACAAGAACCTCTGACTACAGCGTCATTCCTGAGCACATTCTTCAGCGAGAAGATCAGCCCAATCACAAAGTCCCTCGTGGGCTGGATGAGGATCGATTTGACTATGAGATTTTAGAGGAGAAGTTCGGACTTCTTGATGATTCCCACTTTGATTTTGCCGCCCTTGTAAAAAAGGGGTCCTCTAATGCCCTCGCAGGTTTGCAGGCGAAGCAGAGTGCAGTCGTGGGTGCCACTTCTGCTGGGCTTCCAGCCGCATCCGAGCCGAGCCTGATCAGACCCTTGATCGTCCTCCTCATTATTGCGGTGGCAGGTTTTTGGATTTTGAAGGCGATTTGGCCCAAGAAATCTAAAACTGAGTAGAGCGACCTTTATCTTCTATCTCGTGGAAGGGCAGGCCTCTGCTTGAGAAGAGGCATCTGCCTTAGGCTCTGTTGGGTCAGCCGCGCTTGATTGCAGCAGTGCTGACCTTGTCGCCCACGTTGAGATTCTTGACGATATCCATGCCTTTCACCACCTGGCCGAAGACAGAATAGCCTCCATCGAGAAAACCGTTGGCCGCCAGGTTGATATAGAACTGACTATCGCCTGTGGCCTTATCGTTATCTTTCAAAGAAAGTCCGACTGCACCTTCGACATTTTTCAGTCCCGTGTTCTCAAAAGGAACCGTAGTGCCGCTGCCGCCTGTGCCGATGCTGGCATCGGTGACATCCTTTTCCTTGGTCTGGGGGTCGCCGAACTGAGCTAAGAAAGGTCGCGGAGTTTTTACGACTCTAAAGAACTTTTGATCGTTGTAAAAGCCGCTCTGTGCCAGCTTGATAATCTGGGCTGTTGTTTTGGGGGCTTCTCGAGTCGCCAGGCTGATGACCACTTCGCCTTTGCCCTCGACATCAAGAACCAGAACTGTCTCTCCAGCCTTTGGCTGATAGGCTTGCTGCGCGGTTGGCGCAAAGCCAGCCGCCAGGACCCACAACGCGGCGATCCCTGCCACCAGCACAACCTTCATCCAGCCTTTCATTTCTTCAATCTCTGCGAGCAGTGTATCTTCTGCTCACATGGGTTAGACGATTCCAAGCGGGGAATGTCACGACTTACCTAGTCGGGGGTCCCTGGTCTCATAATCTCACCATGCTCCGCATCATCGAAGTCGGCCCGAGAGACGGCCTCCAAAACGAGTCGACTCCGATCTCGACCGAGATGAAGCTCGCCTTCATTAAGGGACTGGCCGATGCCGGCTTGAAAGAAATCGAAGCGACCTCCTTCGTCTCTCCCAAATGGGTGCCCCAGCTGGCAGATGGGGCGGAGCTTTGGCCACTGCTTCCTTCCGGACCCCTTTACTCTGCTCTTGTTCCGAATCGCAGAGGGCTTGAGACCGCTTTGAATCTGGGTGTAGAGAGAATTGCTCTATTCACCGGAGCGACGGAGAGCTTCGTTCAAAAGAACATCAATTCGACGATAGAAGATTCGCTCGCCCTCTTTGCCGATCTAGTTCAGGAGTTCAAAGAGAAGACTCCTGGAGGCTGGGTGAGGGGATATCTTTCCGTCGTCTTTGAATGCCCTTATGAAGGCCGTGTCTCACCTGCGACTGCCGCAAAACTAGCCGGAAGACTGCACGAAATGGGATGCGACGAAGTAAGTTTGGGGGACACGATCGGGGCAGCCGGACCGGGTGAAGTCACGGCTCTCATTGAGCATCTGCAAAACATCATGCCGAGTGAAAAGGTGGCTTGGCACTTTCACGATACTCGCGGCATGGCGCTCGTCAACGCTTGGACCGCCTTTCAGGCAGGCTTCCGTGCTTTCGATTCCTCTGCTGCCGGATTGGGAGGCTGCCCCTATGCCAAGGGTTCGGGGGGCAACCTCGCTACCGACGACCTTATCCTTCTGCTGGAGCGGGAAGGGATTGAGACTGGGATTGATCGCCGCCTTCTTGCTGAGGCGAGCCGCCCGATTCGGGAGACCCTGTCCCTGGCTGCGCGCTCGAAGGCCCTTCAATCGCTTGAGGCGTCCTGACCGGAGGCTTGTAAGTCGCTCTTTGGTAAATGGCCCAAGTGGCGAGGGCGAAGGCAATGATGCCAACCAGCCATGTTCCCATCTTCTCGTCTTTGGTCATGGCAAAGTGCTTTCGGTTGACTATCAAAACCGTCGCGCCAATCGGAACGAGAGCGGGCAGCATGCCGAGAGGGGTCACGAAGACCAAAACCAAGTAGCCCAAGAGCACGGGGACAAGAATCTTCGCCGTCTTTTCAACCTCCATGCGGAACCTGAAAAGCAGCACAAAAAAGGCCATAGAGAACAGAAGGTCCGCCGGGCCGATGTAGGCCGAGGGGACGATCCTCGGAAGTTTGTCTTCAGGTTTGGCTTCAGGTGGAGCTGAAGACTGGGCCAGGGGCACCTTCATGGCGACATCGGTAAAGGCGCGGCTGTTGTTGGCCACCATCTGGCTGACCGGAGTAGTTGGGCTTACGATGAGATACACATCGAAACCGGCCAAGAATATGCAGACAGGAAGGATGAGGTTCTTGTCTTTGATGATCAAGGCGATGCTGGCACCCAGGCCGGCACACCAGACTAGGAGGCCGAACTGCCCCACCGCTTGGACAAAAACTGTCGCGACACCTGGGCCCAGCATCCTGGCGAGCATCACTGACCCCACATGGAGTGCGACTCCGACGGCAAGGTGAGCCAAAGCCTTGCCCCATTTCCATTCAGATGAAGCGGCAAAGAAGAGCCCTACAATCGGAAGGGAAACAAAGATGATCCCCGTGAGGATGCTGAGGACGATGGCGATTACTGGCGGAACTCTAAGCAGTCCGAGAGCAACGTTGAGCACGAAAAGCGTGCCTGCCGCATACCAAAACCATTTGGATTGATTCGCAAAAGGTAGGGCTTTCTCTGCCCCATCTGGCATGGCGGCTGCTCCTGCGGTCATGGCTTTCTCACCCTCTTCATAGACTCCACCTGTTCCTCACCAATGACAACAGATTCCTGTTCGACTTCATGATCATGACCCAGGACTGATCGGTAGTGCTGCACCATCTTTTCAGCATGGGCAAGGGAAGTCCAGCTGCGTCCCTTTGCCATGGCTGCCTGACTCATTTTCGATCTCAGGTTCGATTGGCTGAGGATTGTGTTGACTGCCTTCGCGATTTCTGAAGGGGAAGAATTTGTCACCCAGCCCTCGATACCATCTGAGACCTGCTCGCTGGCGCCGCCTTGGTTGACTGCTACGACGGGAAGGCCGTGGCTCATGGCTTCCAGCACGACAAGCCCTTGAGTCTCGTTAAACGAAGTCATCACAAGTGCATCTGAAGCGGCAAGGAAGGCTGCTGTTTCGCTTGGGCTTCGGGGACCGGTGAACCTGACTCTGGGTTCAAGCCCAAGCTCATGGACTCTCGCCTTGAGCTTGTTCATCAGGGGGCCATCGCCGACAATAACGAGCCTGGCTCGCTGGACATCTTTGGCGGTCAAGGCAAAAGATTCGATGATGGCAAGAGGGTTTTTCTCAGGGGCCAGACGCCCGACTGAAAGCAGAATCACCTCGTCTCGTTTGAAGCCCAAGCTTCTCCGGAGAGTTTGGCGATCCATAGGAGGGGAAATCTCAACCCCCGTCGGAACGACGACTTGAGGAGTCTGGACTCCATAGTTAGAAAGCCATGCTCCGGCTGTCTCGCTTGGCACGATGGCAAGATCGCAGGCTCGGAAAATGCGTCTCACCTGCATGGCCGCAAAGGCTCCCCCCCAGCCAAGAGGAGCAGGGCAGTAGGCAAGACATCTGCGGAAATCTGTGTGAAAGCTGCCGACTAGGGGCAGTCCGCTTCGCTTTGCCCACCGCATGGCCAAGCTTCCCGCAAAAAAGGGGTTATGCAGATGAAGCAGGTCGAACTCCTGCTGCGCAAAGCCCTGGTAGCCTCTCAACCAGAAAGGATCACAAAAGGGATACCGGCGGGCAAAGGGGGTTATCCAGCTTGGGATTCTAGTGATGCCTTCTTCATTTCTGGCCGCCTCGGGGTGATCTGGAGCGTAAAGGTGAACTTCATGTCCCAGCTTGATCAGGCTGGATCTCAGACGATCCACGCTGACGCTGACCCCATTGAGAATAGGGAAGGCTGAGTCAGAAAAAAGGGCGATCCTCAATGGGATCGCCCTCGTCTTGGTCTTCAGATTGACTACTCCGGCATTCGGCCGTGCTCATCAACAAACCGAACCAGACTGCTGAGTCGGAATCGTCTCTGACCACCCTGGGTTCTGTGGTGTCCAAGCCAACCTCGGTTGGTGTAGCGCCTGACCGTTGCAGGGCAGACACCAAGGAGTCTGGATACCTCTTCCAAGGTGAGTTCGGGGTCAAGAAGGCGCCGAATCAGATCTTCGCGGTTCTCTTTGAACTTGCCCTGGTAGTAGTTGGCCGTAACGTCATCGCCATAGAATTTGGCCAAGAATTCGATGTTTCGGGGCATTGCCTCCAAAAGAGCCTTGAGATCGGGATCGATCACTTTGGTCTCTACAGGCGCGGACTTGCGTCGGGGCCTGGGAGCGCTGAGCTTGGTGCGGCGGAACTTAGTGCCCGCAGTTTCCGTCGTGGAAGTGCGACCCTTCTTCTTCCCTGCCTGATCGAGAAACGCGTCCTCAATGTAGGCCAGAGGGTCAAACTGCTTGGTGCCAGCCATAGGAATGTTCCTTAATGTACCTTCAACATATCGAACCTCCAGGCGGGGAGACTAGGCCCGGAAAGTGAGATTCGGCCAGGCTAATAAACTGAGAGGATAAGCATGGAATCGCCGAATGAAAGAAACCTATACCGGTTAAAAACGGCCTCTTGGTATGATTTCTTAACCATTTCGGGGTCAGCGAGGGCAGAGATCATGAGCAGCATCGTGGTCTTTGGCAGATGAAAATTAGTAAACATTCCCTTAACAACCTGCCAATCGTAGCCAGGACGGATAAAAAGCTTTGAAATTGAACTCCCAGGACCTACCAGACCAGGACCGACGGCCATGGTTTCCAGGGTTCTGACAGCAGTTGTCCCGACTGCGATGACCCTGCCTTTGGCTGAATTGATGATCTCTGCCGCCTCGGGGCTTATGCGGCAGCTCTCCCCGTGCATCACATGTTCGTCCAAGTTTGAGGACTGGACTGGTCGAAATGTATCGATAGAGACATCTAGGGTTACCTCGGCGATCCTGACCCCCTTGGCTTTGATTGCCTCCAAAATCTCTGGCGTGAAGTGGAGTCCAGCAGTCGGAGCCGCCGCGCTTCCGGCAGATTTGGCAAAGACGGTTTGATAGCGCTCCGGGTCAGCCAGCTTGGCGTGGATATAGGGAGGCAGAGGAGTCTCTCCCACCCTTGCCAGGGCGTCTTCCACCGACCCTGTCTCGCAGGAAAGAAAGATCGTTCTCCGCCCCTCTTCGCCCATCCGCATCACTTCTCCGGTCAGACCGTGGGAGAAATCGACATGGTCACCCACCTTCAGCTTCTTGGCAGGCCGACAGAGGGCGAGAAAGGAATCTGGTTCGCCGGTGGGGTGCAGAAGCAGAGCCTCAACGCGGCCGCTGCTCGGGATGCGGGTGCCGAAAAGTCGAAGAGCGGTGACTCTTGTATTGTTGACCACCAGCACATCACCTTCGTTTAGAAGGTCAACACAGTCTCTAAAGGCCCTGTGCTGAATCTCTCCCGTTGAAGGGTCCAAATGGAGCAGACGGCTGGCGGCCCTGTCATCAAGGGGGTGTTGGGCGATCAGCTCTTCTGGCAGATGATAGTCGAAGTCTTCCAAAGTCATGAGTTGAGCTCCTCTAGGATTGAGGGCAGTTGGTCGTAGCTTTCAATAACAGGACAAGGGGGCCAGGACCCTTCGGAGATCCAAGGAGAGGCATCGACTTTGGCCTTCGCTATCACTTCGCGGCCTTTCTCATTAAGACTCCATGGCCCTGCGGCAAGCTCACTCTTGATTAAGAGAGCATTCCATCCCATGTTCAGCGCGCCAATGGCGTCATCCAAGGGGTTGTCGCCGATGTGCAGAATCTCGTGTGGTTCCAGGCCAAGATCCTTCTGAGCCAGCGAGAAAAAGGCTGGATCAGGCTTTTCCGCCCCTTCAACCAGTGACGCGTAGATCAAGTCGAAAGGCTGATGCAGATTGCAATGATGCAGGGCCTTCTCAAGTGAGTCATCCCAATTGCTAAGAACAATCAGCTTGAGGCCCTGCTCCTTAAGGTTGCTGACAATTTCATCCGCTCCTGGGAATGGCCTGAAGACTGTGCTGTTCGGTCCGAAAAAGACTTGAAGCGAGGCTTCGATGACAGATTCCGAGTGGCTCTCTGCTCCATGCATGGAAAGCCAATCCTTAGTCAGCCTCCTCCAGAACTCCTCACTTGATTCGCCTTGAATATGTCGGCTGCAGGCCTTGGCCCAATCTTCCTGTCTGGTTCCAAAGAGCCTCATGTAGTCAGTCGCCGCTTTTTCCGGCAATTCAAGCCCAGCCAGTCGAGCTGATTCCATAGCCACCAAGTGGGCATCCCACCTGACCTCGAGCAGAGTCTGGGCGCAGTCGAAAGAGACGGCTTTGATCATGCCAGCCCCCTAATGAAGGCAAGCTGAGCCATCTCATTCAGCTTCTGAGACTGAGGGAAACGAGCTGCCAGAGCCTTGACCGCCTCGACCTCGCGGGGACGGCTGGGCAGTGGCGGAGCCAAGGCCGCTTTTTCAAAGAGAGCAATGTGCTGGGCGGCTTCGACTTCCATTCGGCTGAGGGTCAGCAGGCTCCAGGCCAGCATCAGTCGGACCAAACCGATATCTTCGTGCCGCAGAATCTCGTCCATCAGCATCGCGGATTCCTGAACCAAACCAATCTCCAGCAGAGCATCAATGCACTCCAACCCGAGGTCGGGGTTTTTGGCGAGGCGCAGAGTGACGGGGCTGGCCTGCTTTTCGTGGCTGCCCCCCTGCTGCAGATAGCCTTCAGCTCTCAGCAAAGGTTCAAGCGGAGCCAGGTAATGAGCGTTCAGCAGTTCCGGTCTGTCGCCAACTCCCATCTTTCGACGAATCACTGACTTCAGCCACCAGGCAGCGTAGTCTTCTCCGTTGAGGATTAGAGCTTGGTCAATCTCCTTGTCTGCTTCAATCCAGTTGTCTTGACGGGCAAAGGCTTGAGCTCTGGCCAATCGCCAGGCCGGCATGAAGGAGGGCGAAGCAGGGAAGGGCAGGTCTTCAGTTTCGTAAGCCCAGGCTTTGCAGAATTCTCCCTCAGGAGATTCATGCCAAAGCTTGGTTGGCCTTGTCATGGAGACCTGCACAGAGCCAGTTTCGGTTCTGGCCGCATCAGAAGCAGTCCAGGCCAACTGACCGCCATCGGGCAGTGAGATGGTTTCAATCGGAGGAACTTTGCTCAAGTCAGCCGAGAAGAGAGTCTCCGGGTGAAGGTCGGCTTTGGCGGCAAAGCTCCCTTCCTTAGTGTCCAGTCTCAGTTCGACATCCAGCTGACGAAAAGCGGATTGAATGACCAGATGCCCATCCTTTTCACCCATGCCGGCAGATCGGGAGAGATCCTTGATTTCGCCCAGACCTGAATAGGGGGCGAAACGCAGAGACCAAGAAAAAACCTCTCGAGGCAGAAGGGGAGATTCTTCTGGTCGTGGGCGGATCACTAACCCGGCATCACAGATTTCGTTGTGACCAAAGCTTGGTTCGAGCAGAACCCAATATCCTTCTCCTGTCGGACCGGCGATCTTCAAAGATCCATCTTCGCCTGACCAGAGGTCGCCGGTAAAGCCAATTGCCAATCCCGTATCGATCGAAAGGAGCCCTTTCGAGCGGTTCAGCAGGCTGAACTCGATAAGGAACTCTGCCCGGTCTGGGTAAAGGGTAATTCCTCCCTGCCACGAAGCCGACCCGCCTGGCAGCAGTTCGTAAAGAATCACCATGCCTGGCTCATCGTCATCCTGCGGCTGGCGAATCTGATACTCAACAGCAGAAAGGTCCAGGTCTCTGGCTGGCTGCTTTGGCTCCCCGACCAAAAATCGAATGCCATCCTTAAGCCACAGTCCACGATGAGAGCCATCGTGAAGGTCAAGCTTGGGCGGCCATGGCAGAATGTCGCGCCCAGTTCTCTTGTCTTCAATCCTGATGATTCTTCCGCCAAGGTCCGGCAGCAGAGTCAGTTTGAGAAAAGGACTTTCCAGCACCACAGATCGGAAGGATCGAGGCATGGAGTCTCCTCTGCGCCGAAGCTGAGGCAGGGGATGGCAGGGAGATGGGGGGCCATCCAGCCGAAAAGGAACAAACTCCACCCCGCCGAGCGTTAAATCAAGCAGATCCTCAGTTAAGGTCACAGGCATGGTGGCTTAGTTTGGGGGCTGATCAAGCACAATAAACTCTTCGAGGAAAACTTCCTCAAAGTGATCAACCGCTTGTAAGGGTGCAACCCATGAAGAAGGTGCTGCTAGGGCTGCTCATTTGGCTCGTGATTCCGGCAGGAGTCGCGGCCTTGGGGTTCTTTGTCATCGGCCCCAATATCGGCAAGGTTCCTGAGGCCAAAAAGGGCGCTCAGGCCGTCACCGATCTGGTTGCAGCCAGCACAGGTTTGGCTCCGGCTCCTCCTCCCACTGAAGAAAAAGTCGAAAAGCCTGAGCCAAAGAGCAAGGTCGAAGTCGATCCCGACCCTATCAAGCGCAGCCGAAACAAGCATCGAAGGTCTGAAGTTTCAGTGGTGAAGGAAGGAGTGCCGAAGGAAGAGGTCGTCCCCACGGACGAGGTTCTGCCAGATGGTGAGGGCGAACCTCTTCCGGAAGAAGAGCCTGCCCCTGAGGGCGAGACAGGGGTCTAGCCGAAGCATGCCGACGCTCTTTACAAGAATTCTCCAGGGTGAGATTCCATCCACGATCGTCTACCAGGACGATCATGTCTTTGCCTTTCGGGATATCAATCCTGTGGCCCCGACCCACATTCTCATCGTTCCTAAGCAGGAGATTCCTGGCTTGGCTGAGCTGCCCGAATCAGGTGACCACCTTCACATTCTTAATGCCGCCAAAAAGATTGCTGAGCAGGAGGGGCTGACTGAGGGCTATCGCTTGGTCATCAATCAAGGGGAGGCAGCGGGGCAGACGGTTCCTCATCTTCACGCTCACCTCATTGGGGGGCGAGACCTCACCTGGCCTCCTGGCTAGAGGCATGAGACGGTGCCGACTCTCGGCTGATTTGATATAAACTCGAGGCATGAACCCCTACTGCCCGGGATCACTTGTCTTTGGTCCAGCTCTCATTGAGGCTGCCTTCAACCGAATCCCCCAAGAACAGTGGGATGTGCCGACCGGGCCAGATCGGTTCTCCCCGCGAGAAGTAGTTCATCACATGACCTTTTGGGAGCCAGTGGCACGATGGAGGCTGGAACGGGCTTTGGAAGAGAATGGCGCTGAGGTTCCTGATTGGGATGAAGATCAGCACGCGAAAGATTTCAGCTACGCCACCCTAGATCCAATCGAGGCCATGAAGACCTTTGCCGATGAAAGGGCGAAGACAGCAGCTCTCTATGATTCGCTTCAAGGCGACCAGTGGGAAAGAACTTTTGTTCATCCGGTTAAGGGTCGCATGACAGCCTACGGCTGGGCCGCCACTATGCTGGGGCACGACCTCTATCACATCGCTCAGCTAGAAGAAGTCGGGAAATGAGGCTTCGGGTGTCCTCGGATGAAGAGATGCAGGCTCATGCCGCCTCCCTTCTGGCTGAGTTGAATGCGGGAGATTGGGTGCTCTTGACCGGTCCATTAGGGGCTGGCAAAACCACCTGGACCAGGGGGCTCTTGAAGGCGGCAGGGTGGACAGAAGCTGTTCGTTCCCCCACCTACAACCTGCTTCACCCTTATCAGACTCAGCCCCCGATTCTGCACGCTGACCTTTACCGACTTAACTCAGCCGAAGGGGTCGGGCTGGAGGAGTACTTGGACTCTCACCTCTGCGTGATAGAGTGGCCAGACCGTCTGGGCGGACTGATTGACCCCAAAGATGCCTGGCAGATTGAGATTGATTTTGAGGGTGAAACATCCCGCATTCTCACCCTCATCAGACCCGGATCAATGTGACTCCGTGCGGTCATGATAAACATCATGGCCGCCGAAGCTTCCAACCCTGCCGCCGGAGTCACTTGGGACCTCTCAGCCCTCTTTTCTTCACCTCAAGATCCAAAGATCAACGAGACGTGGGCTGCCTGCCACACCCAAGCTGAAGAATTCGCCGCCAAGTATCGCGGTCGAGTGCAGTCGGGCGAATTGACGGGGGCAGAATTGGCCGAGGCCATGAAGGAGATTGAGGCTATTACTCTTCTTGCCACAAAGCCTCCGACTTACGCTTCTCTTCTCTTTGCCGCTGATGCCAGCAATCCTCAGAACGGGGCCTTTTATCAGGCTCAGTCAGAAGAGATGAGCATGGCTAGAGTCAAGCTGGCCTTCTTCGATCTTGAACTCCAGGCAGCCCCGAAGGAATGGATTGAGCCTCTGCTGGCAGACCCTGCTTTGGCCAGCTACGTCCACGCTATCAATGTCACTCGCGTCTACAGCCCTCACCGACTGAGCGAAGCAGAAGAAATCCTTCTGGAAGAAACGAGCAACACCGGATCTCGGGCTTGGGTTCGGCTTCATGACGAGATTCTCAGCAATCACGTGTTCAAGCTGACTGATCCAGACTCTGGAGAAGTAAAGGATCTGAGCCAGGAAGAAGTTCTTCACCTTCTCAGAAGTCCAAACCGAGCCTTGAGACAGGCAGCGGCTGATTCTCTCTCAGCTGGACTTGGAGAACTCAACCGGGTCATTGTCTTTATCTACAACACTCTTCTTGCCGACAAAAAGCTTGAAGACAGGCTGAGGCGGTTTGGTTATCCTGAGCAGAGTCGGCACATGGCTAACGAATTGTGCGAGGAGACAGTGGACCTCGTCGCAGACCTTTGCCGAGACAACAGCGGCATGGTCGCCCGCTACTACAAGGCCAAACAAGAGCTGCTTGGCCTCCCCGAGCTGACTCATGTTGACCGCTATGCCCCCTTGTTCGAAGCAGAAGAACTGGTGGACTGGCCGACTGCCCGAGAGATGGTTCTCAGCTCATTCCAAGAGTTCCACCCGACATTAGCCAAGGCGGCCCAGGAGTTTTTCGACTCGAACTGGATCGACGCAGAAGTAAGGAAAGGCAAGACGGGCGGAGCCTTCTGCAGCTACATCACGCCAGATCTTCACCCTGTGATTCTCATGAGCTATCAGGGCAAGATTGGAGACGTCATGACTCTGGCCCATGAGCTTGGCCATGGAGTCCACGCCTCCGTTAGCCGTGTTCAAACTCCCTTTAACTTTCAGGGCACATTGCCCCTGGCCGAACTTGCTTCCATTTTTGCAGAAATGTTAGTGTTCGATAAAGTAATTCAGGGAGCTTCTGTTAAGGACCAGGCCGCCCTTTATGCAGACAAGATTGAGGGAATTTTTGCCAGCGTTCACAGGCAAGCTTCTATGTATCGCTTTGAAAAGCGGGCCCACAGGCAGAGAAGGGAGAGCGGAGAGTTAACAAAAGAGGAGTTTGCTGCAATTTATCAGGAAGAGATGCAGTCGATGTTTCAGGATTCTGTACATCTTGGGGAGCAGCATGGAGATTGGTGGAGTTATATCTCGCACTTCTTCTTCGCTCCCTTCTACGTTTACGCCTACAGCTTTGGCGAGCTTCTGACTCTCAGTCTCTTCCAAAGGGCCAAAAATCAGGGCCCGGGGTTCGCAGAGCAGTATCTCGACGTCCTTCAAAGAGGTGGGTCAGAAACTCCTCAGCAGCTGATGGGCAGGCTTGGAGTTGATCTCACTGACCGAGAGTTTTGGCAGGAAGGTTTTGACAGCATCGATAGAATGGTCGCTAAGTTTGAGGATCTGAAAAAAAAACTTCCTGGTGAATCTTAGTATTTAATCCTGGTACTTTTATCGGGAAGATTGAAAAAAAGTCGGTTTTTGGCTGCTAAAAGTGCGGGAAGGTTGATTCCTTAATGATGGGTATGGGCATGATGAAGAAAGCAGGTGATTGTGTGGTCATCTGTTGTGTGAGGTTCAAAAATTATGCTCCGCTCTGTAAAGGGCCAGGCGACTGCCGTCGTGCTGGTCAGCTTTCTTGCGTCCATGGGGTTGACGGCTTGTCCGACTCCTCAGAATTTTATGCTCGATCCCGGCGGACAGTGCTACCAGCCTTGGTTCAGCGCTCCGCAGTGCACTCAGCCCAAGGTGACCAGGCAGGGAAGCTGCGCTGGAAAGACTGGTACAAAAGAGTGTTTGGTCGAGCGAATTACCCAGGTATATCCAGGTTGGAGGATCGCCTATCCGAATCTCAATTCATGTGCGGCAAATGCTTGCACCGAGGATATTGGAGTCACCTACGAGCTTCGCTATGCGGTAGCTTACGCAGGCGGGCCTTGCCCCAACGCATCAGCACCCTGCGGTTCGCAGGACTAGCCGCCCTTTCCGCTCTGGCCGGCATCAGTTTCGGCCAGAGCTTTACTCCCCTGCCTCTCAGCGGCGAGCATCAGTTTCGCTATGACCGGGTCAGCATCCCGAAGGAGGGTGAACCTCTCAAGGGAAAGGTTGATTTTTGGCTGAGAGATGATGCTCTCCTTGCTCAAATTGTTGATTCAGACGAAACAACGACGACAATCCTCATTCGCAAAGGGGGGACCCTTCTGCGTGATCAGCGCAAAGGCAAAGCCTCTTCAATCAGCTTCTATGGCGAGAGCTACACGCCGATCAGAATCGGCCTGCCTTTCGTATGGGCTGATCATCCTTTGTTAGGCAGGGCAGAGGGCCAGAATGAAAAGGGGCGAGTCAGCTATACCTATCTGGCTCATGATCCTCGTTTGGATCGGAGGCGAGAAGGTGACATCGTCTTGGATGGCGAAGGAAGGCTGAAAAACCTCTTTTGGCCAGACAAGCTTCAGCCAGAAACAACACTTTCTATCTCGGGATGGAAATCGATTGGAGGCGTGACCCTTCCTGACCGGATCGATCAGGATATTCAGCAGGCCACCGAAAGCGTCTCCGATTCTTGGACCCTTACCGCTGAATCGCCTTCCAGCCGACCGGATGTGGACTTTACTTTTGAAGGACAGCTTGACTCTTGGGTGAGTGAGGGGCAAAGGTTTGTTCCTATCAACGACTGTCGAGTCACTATTTCGAGCTGCGTGGGACAGACCTACACACCGAAAACTGTGCCTCTGCTTGATCAAATTGGCACTGCTGGCAGCAAGAGTCTTAATGAACCTTCGGCAGGACAAGGTTTCAACCCAGTGCTCTTTATTCCCATTTTCGCCGGGGCAGGAGTTGCACTGATCTTGGCATTTCGCAGGAAGAAGACCAAGACCTGAGAGCCTAATGCTGCAGCAAGTACCAGTCAGGCCAGTATTCAAATCGATTCCTCAGGCATGATGAATGTAGAGCAGTCTTAGCCTATGAAACGACGTACAAAGATCGTCTGCACCCTTGGACCCGCGACAGCAACACGCCAGAAGATCTTTGCTCTTGCCCAGGCAGGAATGAATGTTGCCCGGCTTAACTGCAGCCACGGAACCTGGGAAGCCAAGCATCAATGGGTGCAGTGGATTCGTGAGGCGAGCGAAAAGTACGGCCCCATCGCGATTCTTGTTGACCTTCAGGGCCCCAAGTTCAGACTCGGCCCCATGCCGGTCGAAGGGGTGAAAGTCGGCACGGGACAGATGGTGACCATCGGAATCGACCCCCAGGCCGCGATTCCCCTCTATAAAGATGCCGTCTATCTGGCGATGAAGCCGGGCGATAAGGTTCTGCTGGGAGATGGGGAGGTGCAGCTCAAGCTCATGGCTGACCTGGGCGATATGTTCCAGGCTCGAGTCCTGGCTGGTGGCTTGGTCCAGGGCCGCAAAGGAATAACCCTCTCCGGTCGAAGCTTTGACGTCCCCGCATTGACTGAGCAGGACAAGGAAGACATTAAGGAAGCAGTCAAAGCTGATGCCGATTTCGTCGCATTGAGCTATGTGAAGAGGGCAGAAGATATTGCCCTGCTGGCTGCGGAAATTGAAGCCCTTGGTTCTGACATCAGAACCGTGGCGAAGATCGAAACGAGGGAAGCTCTTCACGATCTTGAAGCCATCATTCACGAAAGCGATGCGATTATGGTCGCCCGTGGCGATCTTGGCCTCCAGATGGACATTGAAGATGTCCCCGCGGCCCAGAAGAACATCATCACAGCCTGCTTTCACGCAGGGAAACCCGTCATTACCGCCACTCAGATGCTGGAATCGATGCTCCACGCAGCGAGACCGACTCGCGCTGAAGCCAGTGACGTTTTCAACGCTATTCTTGATGGCACCGATGCTGTGATGCTCTCGGGCGAAACGGCGGCAGGATCCTATCCCATCGAATCTGTGAAGGTTATGGTCCAGCTTTCCCGCAAGGCAGAAAAGCTGATGGCTTTTGAGGATCGTCTGTGGGAGGCGAAGACCGCGGATAGGGTGGACAACGAAACCGATGCCGTTGGCCGCGCCGCTGTTCAACTGGCGGGCCAGCTGAAGGTCAAGGCAATCGTAACCACTTCTACCAGCGGAACGACGCCTCGCCTTATCAGCCGCTACCGACCCAAGGCCCCCATCTACTGCGCCTGCTGGAATCGCAAGACCAGAAACTTCTGCAGCTTGGTCTGGGGAGTCGAGGCTGCCGATATGGTCAATCCCTCCACCAGCGAAGAGGCGATTATTGCGGCAATCCAAGCCTTTAAGGATCAGGGAAAGCTGAAGGATGGCGACAAGGTTGTTCTCACCTGCGGAGTGCCTCCAGGAATCCCTGGCTCGACCAACTTGATTCTGGTCGAGACCTTGGGTGGAGATCCTCCGCTCTAGTTTCTCGCAGGTTCCATTCTGGGTGGTGCTGGGGTAGCTTAACGCTATGCTCCCCATGCTTCTGCTGATGCAGGCCCCGTCGCTTGAAATCACGAATCTGAAGTCAGGCGACGTTCTGCGCTCCAGCGTAGTTGTGGTTAGGGGCAAGGCTGCGGATGGCAGGGTGGAAATCAGCCGCGAGGGGGGACCTCGCATGGTTTTCGAGGCGGTCGGGGACACATTTGCCGCACCTGTCGAGCTGAAGCCGGGGCTGAACACGGTCAAGGTCTCGGCTGGGGGGAAAACCCAGACTCGCCGCATTACTTGGAAGCCAGCTCAATCTGCCTATAAGGTTCGAGTGGTTTACCTTCAGGCTTCCGATGAGCCTGCACCAACCATCATGGAGCTGCTAGGAACAACCAAAGCAGATGTGATCGCTCGGACTTCGACTGCGGCAAAGCTGATGCAGGGCTTCTGCGAAGACCACTTTCGTGCATCGGGCCAAGCCGACCGAACCTTCACGATGGATTACCTGGCCAATGGCCAAGTGAGGGTCGACTTCGTTACTCTGAAGGAAACGGGAGACTCGCTTAGAGCGAAAGATGGCAACAGGCTGTGGAGTCAGTTCTACGGCGAGCTCTCGAAGATCTATGACTTTGACCGGGAGAAGATTCTGGCCATCATGGGATTCACCCGCTACGATGCATCGACCCAGAAGTCGACTGGTCACACGGCATTGGGGGGAGGTTCGCTTGGCTTGTTCGGAAGCGGTTCGATGCGTTACTGGCCCACGAGCGTTGAGGATTCTTTCAGGGCTTTTCACGATGTCACTCTAGTCGACCCCAAGGTGAGCTTCGATGATTCAGGTCTTCGGTTTCGAGCCTGGGCCAATGCCTCGACCACGATTGGAGCAATGATGCACGAGATGGGTCACACCTTTGGCCTGCCTCACACTGTTGACAACCGCTGCATCATGTCCAGAGGTTTTGATCAATTTGGCTCGGCTCTGTTCGGAACAGAGCCACGGCCTGACGGGCGGATTGTCACCAGAATTGGCTCCTATTGGGATTCCGTTCACTCGGCCAGACTCAACCTGAACCCCTATTTTCATGCTGACAGGCAGATTGATCCCAAGCCGATTGTGCCTGAGATTAACCGCTCGGGAGACAAGATCATTCTCTCAGCTGAAGATGGGCTGCGGCTTATTTCGGTCTGGCAGGACAACAAGCTGAGCTGGAGCCAATCGCTCGTTGGAGAATCGGCCGAATTCAGCCTCGCCGACCTGAGAAAAAAGATTTCAGGAAGTCAGATTCATGTCGTGGCAGTTTCCGCCAGCGGTGGTGAGAGAACTCAGAGGTTTGACAATTGATCGCCTCTTTCTGGTTTTGTCACTGACTCACATCAAAGGATTCTCTATCGTGGGTTGCAGCCACACCACCCAAACCCTTGAGTTTTCGAGTGATGGGGTGACCCGTCCCGATCGGCTTGCCGTCGGGCGGGAACTTCACATTTTTAGACTCCGCACAATCACGACCTAGCCCTCGCGGGCTTGGCCAAGGTCCTGGCACCCGACCTTGGATTCTCTTTTTTGATGGACTTTGACTCACTCCAAAGGATTCTCTATCGTGGCTTTCACCCACGCCACCCAAACCCTTGAGACTTCGCGTGGTGGGGTGCCCCGTCCCGATCGGCTTGCCGTCGGGCGGGAATTTGACATTTTTAGACTCCGCACATTCACGACCTAGCCCTCGCAGGCTCGGCCAAGGTCGTGGCACCCCTGCTGGGCAATTTTTAGGAGGGGTGGCCGGAGGCAGCAGCCTGGTGTCGGAACTCTATTCAACCCTTTGGTAGTGCCCGTTCAGAATGTTCTCATAAGGGCCGCTCGCGAACCACTTCTCAAGTTCCTTGGTGCGGTGAATCGGCATGGGGTGAGTAGATTGGGCTCCGTGAAGCATAAAGACCAGGAATCTTCCTGCCGCGTCAAGTCCAGACATCTCCTGGTAAGCCCTACTTTGGTCGAGAAAGGCGTCTAGGCTAGCCTCATGAGCGAGGCGGCTTGGGCCGGCGCAGAGTGCCATGTTCGACATCGCTGAAAGCTGGAAGTCTTGACTGCAGAGCAGCCCGGCTCGGTCAGAAGTCAGTTCGGCCTGTCGAGACCATTCTAGGAACGCCAGAACCAATCCCATCGAAACAGCATCGGAGACGCCAAGGGTTCGCCTGCCAAGCAATTCGAGCAAGGGCATCAGCACCCTGGCAATCGAGAAGTAAAGAACGTGCCCGCACTTGATGTGCCCCAGTTCATGCCCGATCAGATGATAAAGCTGTTCATCCGAAAGGGTGTCGATCATCGAGCTTCGGATCGTGATGTAGGGCCGCTCGACTCCTCCCGCAAAGGCGTTAGGGAAGGGGTGGTTGGAGACGTAAAGCTCCGGAACCGGCATGTCCAAAATCGTACAGCACTCTTCAAGAATTCTTTGAAGGGTGGGGTACTGCCTTCGACCGCAGCGAATCGACATCGCCATGTTCCAGGAATACATCCAGCGGTCGATGCCCATTTCGTGGAACTTGCGCACCACGATGGGAAGGAGAGGAAGCTTTTCAAGAGCCTCACGGGCCTTGCGGTCAGCATCACTGCTGAAGGCATGGTGGCTGATGCCAGGGAAGCTCTTTCGTTCCATAGTTGAGTTTCCTTACGGACGCGGGCTCTATTGGGCTTCAGGGTGGTGGGCCCGTCTGTGCTCCATTTCGGCATCGTGAGGTTCGTAGTGAATTGTCACCCAAGCTCCGCCCAGCACCTTTATGATTTCTTCTTCGATTTCTTCGGCTAAATCATGGGCTCGAACAAAAGAAAGGCTGTCGTCCATTGTCACATGGAGGCTGACTCTTCGCTCACGCCCTGTCGTGCGGGTCATGAGGTTGTGGTAGCCCTTCACATCAGGGTGGTCGTTGAGGATTGACTCAATCTTGTCAATCTCTTCTTGAGGCAGAGCGCCATCCATCAGGGGGTGGACTACCAGGTAGATATGCTTGACCACGCTGACTGCCCCAATAGCGGTGAAGAGGATTGCTGCTGAAGCATCGAGCCATTTCCAGCCTGTGAAAGAGTAAAGAGTCAGCCCGGCAAGAATTCCAATCGAAGCGAAGGTGTCTGATGCCAGATGGGCAGCTTCACCAGAAAGGCTGGTGGCCCCTGTCTTTTTGGCAACCCCTTTGAGCCAGAACGCCACTACGATGTTGCTGAGGACGGCATAGCCCATGGCAATCATCCCCCAGTCAGGCCTGATCTCATTTGGAGCCCACAGTTTGGGCACTGCCTGCCAGATAATCACTCCGGCGACTATCAGCGCCATGAGCATCTGGAAGGCTGTTGCTAAAAGTTCCGCTTTTGCGTGGCCAAAAGGGTGATCTTTGTCGCTTGGCTTGGCCGCGATTTTGACCGCCCACACTACGATGGCCGACATAACCACGTCGAGGATCGACTGAAGGGCTTCTGCTAAGACGCTGACAGAGCCTGAAAGCGCCGCCCCAGCCAGCTTTACTGCAACGACGACAATCGTCGCAGCTAAGCTCACCCAGGCTGCTTTCTGGGCGAGTTCTTGTCCCTTTGCAGCAGCCATCATGGTCATTGTGTATGAGTCAGAAGTGGGGTCCTATCGGCGGAGAGGGCGACGCCTGCCCCCTTAGTCTCGTCTGAATCATCGGCCTATGCTCAGAGAACTGACTGTTGAGAATATTGCGATCATTGATCGTGCCGATTGTTCTCTGAATTCTGGCCTGACGGCCTTGACCGGAGAGACAGGAGCCGGAAAGTCTCTGGTTGTCGATGCCATCGGGCTGGTGCTGGGTGGAAGAGCCTCCGTTGAGCTTGTGAGAAGCGGAGCCGAGAAGGGAAGTGTTTGGCTGAAGGTTGATCTTGCCGACGAAAGCCACATTGCCTCTCGCTGCAAAGAGCTGGGAATTGAGCTGGAAGAAGGCTGCCTTCTGATTCACAGGGAGCTCAGCGCCAAAGGAGGCTCGTCAGTGCGGATCAATGGCCGACCCGCCTCTGTTGGGGCCTTGAAAGAGCTTGGGAGCCTTATGGTTGACCTTCATGGCCAGCACGACCACCAAAGCCTGCTGGATGAAGAAAAGCAGATCCAGTTTTTGGACACCTGGATTGGCAGAGAGGCAGAAAAAGGAAAAGACGCCTGCCAGGCTGCTCATGCCGAGCTTGAATCTGTGCGACGAAGACTGAATTCGCTTCGATCTGGTCGACGGGCAAGGGAGCAGAGGCTGGATATGCTTCGGTTTCAGGTCGAAGAAATCACATCTTTGGAACCTCGGGTCGGCGAGATTGAAGAGCTGGAGGGGCAGGTTCGCCGCCTTCAGAATGTCGAAAAGCTTCGCCTTTATGTTGGTGGGGCTCTGGACCTCTTTAGCTTGAGAGAAGCCTCTTTGATCGACCAGATGAGCGACGGCGTCGGCTTGGTTGATTCTGCTTCGCGACTTGACGAGACCCTGGATCCGGTTCTTCAAAGCCTTAACGCGGCTCAATCCCAAATCGATGAGGCAGCAAGGGATCTGCGCCACTACCTTGAGGATCTTGAATCTGACCCTGAGGCTTTGGAGGCAACCGCTGCCCGGCTGGACTCCTTGAAGAAGCTGATTCGCAAATATGGCGAATCGATCGAAGAGGTTCTTGAATACCTGGCCAAGGCCGAAGCTGAGCTGAATGAACTTGTTTCAGACGAAGGATCGGAGGAGGAGCTGGAGGCCAAAGAAACGGAGTGCCGAAAGGTTCTAACGGCTGCCGCGGCTGCTCTCAGCAAAGTGAGAAGGCAGAAGGCAACTGAATTCACCAAGGCTGTCTTGACTCACGTTCGCGAGCTTGCCATGCCTAAGGCAGACTTCCTTGTGAAGATTGAGGCGATTGAGCCAGGGCCAGAGGGGGCAGATGAAGTGAGCTTCCTTTTTTCAGCCAATCCGGGCGAGCCGCTTATGGCTCTAAGCCGAGTCGCATCTGGCGGTGAGCTTAGCCGCGTGATGCTGGCCATCAAGGCTTCGGGGGCCGGAAGAGCCGGTGTTCCGACCTTGATTTTTGACGAAGTAGACACCGGCCTTAGCGGCCGCGCCGCTGCCGTGATGGCCAAAAAATTGAGGGAGATTGCTCAGCATCGACAGGTCATTGTCATCAGCCATCTTCCGCAGATTGCGGGGCAAGCCAACCGCCATATCAAGATCGAAAAGGTGGAGCAGAAGGGGCGTTCCGTGACTCGGCTGACTGAGCTTGGCGCGGAGGAGCGAGTCTTGGAACTGGCTCGGATGCTGGCAGGTGAGGAGATCGGGGAGTCGGCATTGGCGAACGCGAGGGAGCTTTTGAAGGCTTAACCTCGTCCAGCGCGGCCGTCACTGCAATCCAGCTTTCAGATCCTCGACAAATCCTGGACCCCCGTAGATCCATCCTGTGTAGGTTTGGATCAAGTCAGCCCCGGCATCCAGCCTCGCCTGAGCGTCCTTCGCATTCATGATTCCCCCGACCCCGATCAGGCTCAGCCTATCGCCGGCGAGACTCTTTACCAGCTGCAAAACCTCCAAAGAGCGGTTCGTCAATGGCGCCCCCGAAAGCCCTCCATCCTGACCAGGGTCGCGGGGCAAACCAGCTCGAGAGAGAGTCGTGTTTGTCGCGATGAGGCCGGTCAATCCCATATCAATGGAGAGTTCAACAATCTCCTCTATTTGAGGAACTTCCAAATCTGGAGCGATCTTGACGAAGAGCGGCTTGGCACCATCAATTTCCTTCAGCCGCCAAAGAATTTTCGTGAGGGCATCCTTATCCTGAAGCTGCCTGAGCCCCGGAGTGTTGGGCGAAGAAACATTGACCACAAAGTAGTCTCCCCAAGCCTTCAGGCGATTGAAAGAGTAGGCGTAGTCCTCGGCCGCTTCTTCGAGAGGGGTGATTTTGCTCTTCCCCAAATTGATTCCAAGAGGAATCCCTGGCTGAGCCGTTTCCAGCCTTGCGGCCAGGGCATCAGCGCCTTCGTTGTTGAACCCAAGTCGATTGATGACCGCTTTTGATTCAGGAAAGCGGAACATGCGGGGCTTGGGATTGCCGGGCTGAGCGTGGCGGGTGACTGTTCCTACCTCGATGAAGCCAAACCCTAAGTCTCTCCATTTGTCCAAGGCCACTCCGTTTTTGTCGAAACCGGCAGCCAGACCAATTGGGTTGGAAAACTTGACCCCGAAAACCTCCCTAACCAATTCCGGCCGATTCTGCACCGAAACCTTGATCAGCCCCTTCCTCACCGCTTTGAGGGCCAGGTTATGAGCCTTTTCCGGATCCATCTGGAAAAGCAGCGGGCGTAGGAGGCTCTGATAGAGGCTCATAGTTGTCTTCATTATCCCCACCTGGGCGAATAGGGTATGGCCGCCGCAATGGGCATCTGTGGGCACAAGCTGGGCCAACGCTGTTCGGCAGCAGAGTCCCCAACTCGGCCAGCTTAGGGGCCCCAAGGGCAGGTATCCTTTACACCAATCCTAGAGGCTGATCCGTCCTTTCCTTCAAGGGAATCGGACCTCCTCTTCCCCTCTTCTGCCATGAGCGAAACGAATGCCAATCTGCCCCAGGATCCTGAGAATGAGCCTACAAGCGAAGCTTACGACGAATCCTCTATCCCGGGCAAGGTAGAAGGCACCTATAACGCCGATGCCATCCAAGTCCTCAAGGGTCTGGAAGCTGTTCGACTTCGACCCGGCATGTACGTTGGCGACAACGGCAAAAAGGGCCTTCACCAGATGTTCAGAGAAGTTCTGGACAACTCGGTGGACGAAGCTTTGGCTGGTCACTGCGACACGATTCGGGTCACTCTTCACGAAGACAACTCGATGAGCCTCGAAGACAACGGTCGAGGCATTCCCGTTGACCTTCACCCAGAAGAAGGCGTCTCGGCTCTGACCTTGGTCATGACCATCCTTCACGCCGGCGGCAAGTTCGGCGGCGGCGGATACAAAGTGTCGGGCGGTCTGCACGGTGTCGGTGTCAGCTGTACAAACGCTCTCAGTGCCTGGATGGAAACCACTGTCAAGCGCGACGGCAAAATGTACCGTCAGCGATTTGAACAGGGAATTCCCGTTACAGACGTCCTGGTTGTCGGAACCTCGGTCGGTTCTGGAACTATGCAGCACTGGAAGCCAGACTCAGAGGTTCTGACCGAGACAATTCACGACGAGACGATCATCGTCCGGCGCCTGAAGGAAATTGCCTACCTTAACAAAGGTCTCAAGATCATCTACACGAGTCAGATCGATCCTGAGAACTCAGCTGAGTTCCTTTTCGAGAAGGGAATCGTTCAGCTGGTCGAGGACCTGAACGAAGCGAACGATGTTATTCATAAGCCAATCTACTTCCACCGTGTTCGACAAGGTATGGAAATGGAAGTGGCTATGCAGTACAACACTTCGTACCACACCAACATCCTGGCTTACACGAACAACATTCACCAGCCAGATGGTGGAACTCACGTCAGCGGCTTTGGTCAGGCACTCACCCGAGTTCTTAACGCTTATGCGCGAAAGATGAACCTTCTGAAAGAGAAGGATAAGAACTTTACGGCAGACGATATTGCCGAAGGTTTGACCGCTGTTATCGCTTTGAAGCTGGAAAATCCCAGCTATAACTCGCAGGATAAGGTCAAACTGGTGACCCCTGAAGTCCAGGGCCATACAAACAGCTTGGTCGGCGACGGTCTTACCACCTTCCTGGAAGAAAACCCCCAGGTAGCCAAGAAGATTGTTGAGAAGGCCATGCTGGCTCAGCGTGCTAGGGAAGAAGCCAGAAAGGCCGCCGAAGCCGTAAAGCGCAGCAGTGCGATGGATTCTTTTGGCCTGCCAGGCAAGCTTTCTGACTGTGTGAGCAAAAACGCAGCAGACTGTGAACTCTTCATTGTTGAGGGCGAATCGGCCGGTGGTTCGGCTAAGGGAGCCAGAGACAGAATCACTCAGGCGATTCTTGGTCTTAAAGGAAAGATCCTCAACGTCGAAAGGGCAAACCTTGCGAAAGCACTTGACAACACAGAAATTCGAGCCCTGATTGCCTCTATTGGCGTTGGCCTCAACGTTGATACTGGCCGAGCGATTTCGGATGAGAATGAGGAAAGCGAGGAGAAGGGAAGTTTCGATCTTTCCAAACTTCGCTATCACAAAATCATCATCATGACTGACGCCGACGTTGACGGTGAGCACATTCGAACTCTGCTTCTTACCTTTTTCTATCGCTACATGAAGCCGCTGGTCACAGAGGGCTACATCTACCTTGCTCAGCCGCCATTGTTTGTTATCAAGGTGGGTGCCAACGAAAGGCACTACGCTCAATCTGCAGAAGAAAGAGACGAGATTCTTAAGGGATTGAAGAAGAAAGATCCTATCATCACTCGCTTTAAGGGTCTGGGAGAAATGGACGCCAGTCAGCTGGAAGAAACTACCATGGCTCCTGGCAAACGAGTTCTGCTGAAAGTGGAGTACGACAAGGAATTCGACCATGACGTCGAGACTCTCTTCTCAACCTTGATGGGTGAGAAGGTCGAGCCTCGAAGAGCCTTTATTGAAAGGCACGCTAAAAAGGCTTCTGATATCGACTGGCATTACTAAGTTCCTAAACTGGCAGCTGCCCCCCCTGTTAAATACTCTTGGCAGAGGGGGTTTTTCTTATAAACCGATCTTCATGGTTAGGTCTGCGGGAACGAAAGAATTGGCCTGCCAGCAAGGGTGAGATAAACTCACTGGCAATGAGCTTCTCCCTCCGCCCACACCTCTTGGGCATGTCTCCATACTCACCAGGCAAGCCGATTGACGAGGTGAAAAGAGAGCTTGGGCTGGAAAGAGTGATCAAGCTGGCCAGCAACGAAAACCCCCTTGGGCCTTCTCCGAAAGCAGTAGATGCGGTTAAGGCAGCGGCGGAGAATCTGCATCTCTATCCAGATGCGGCAGCCTACAGCCTGAAGCAGGCGATTTCAGAAACCTACGATCTTGATCCTGGCCTCCTCATGATCGGCAACGGGAGTGATGAGCTGATTCACTATCTGTGTCAGTGCTTTTTGGATGGCGCCGAAACGCAGATGATGATGGGGAACCCCTCTTTCGTTAGGTACGAATCGGGAGGCCAGTTGGCCGACAGCCAGGTCATTAAGGTCCCCTTGAATAGCGAGTGGAGGCACGATGTCGAGGCCATGGCCGCGGCCTTGACCCCTCAGACGAGGCTTGTCTTCATTGCCAACCCCAATAACCCCACGGGCACCATGGTCTCTAAGGCAGAGGTCGATTGGCTTCTAGAAAGGCTGCCCAGCGGCTGTGTTCTGGTGCTGGATGAAGCCTATGTCGAGTTTGCAGAGGGAGTTGAAGACTTTCCTGTGAGTCTCGATTACATCCGCAAAGGAGCTCCCGTCGTAGGGCTGCGCACCTTCAGCAAGGCTTACGGATTGGCCGGAATCAGAGTGGGCTGGGGAGCAGCACCCCGGGCCATTATCGACGCTGTGGATCGAATCCGCGAGCCTTTCAACGTGAACATTCTGGCTCAAAGCGCAGCTATCGCAGCTCTTGGTGATCCGGGCCACGTTGCTTCGACTGTGGCTCTTAACAGGCAGGGACTTGAGCGGATTGAATCAGTCTGCAGGGAGCTTGGATTCTCGGTTGTTCCCAGTCTGGCCAACTTTGCCTGCATCGATCTTGGCAAGCCAGCCCGGCCCCTTTTTGATGCACTCTTGAAGGAAGGAATCATTGCCCGCTGTGGTGACGTTTTAGGAATGCCGAACCACCTGAGGGTATCAATTGGCACGGAAGAAGAGATGGGAATCTTTTTGGAAGCCTTCAAGCGATTGGCTTGAGCTGCAGGACAGATTTCAAGAATCTGCTCTCCACCCCCTGCCCCCTCCTCTCGGCGCAAGCGCGAAAGGAGGGGGTTCTGGCTTTTCTCCTCGCTCGGAGAGCTAGTGGCGCACAAAAAGAGCTCCTGTTCGACTGGGATAAAACCATCACCCAGTCTAAATCCTTCCGGACAGGGTAAACCCAAATAAGAATGGATCTGAAGCTGGTTGTCTTTGATATTGGCGGGGTTGTTATTGAAATCTGCCATACCTGGACCCAAGCCAGGGAAGTCGCTGGATTTTCTGGTCCAGAACCCAAACTGGATCGTCTTTCTCATTCACCCTTTTTGGATGCCTACCAGCAGGATGACCTGACTCTGGAGGAGTACTGCCAGGCTTTGGCAGAAAACATTGGTGTGACCCCCGAACAGGCGCTGGAAGTCCACAAGGGAATCTTGATGCGGGAGTATGACGGTCTGCTTGAAATCGTGACGAAGCTTAAAGAGCATGGAATCAAGACCGCCTGCCTCAGCAACACAGCCGAGATCCATTGGCAGGAGATGCACCGGGGAGACCGTTTCCCCGCCTTTCAGCTGTTCGACATTAAGATGGCGAGCCACAGAGAAAGGATCAACAAGCCAGACCCCGCCATTTTCCACTCGATGGAAGAGAAGGCCGGAGTTTCCAGCGAGCAGATTCTGTTCTTCGAAGATACTGTAAGGAATGTTGAGGGAGCGAGGGCGGTCGGTTGGCGGGTCAGGCAGATTGATCCGGTCAACAACCCCGCCTTACAGATTAAGGAAGAGTTAAGAATTCTGGGTCTTGACCTTTAGGTTCAAGAAAAAGTCCTTTACTCTAAAGTGTTAAGCCGCCTTAACCTTATACTTTCGCCTACCCGGCTTGTATGGAGTTTTATCGGCGACACGCTTCAATCCTCAAGGTGCTGGCCCACCCCGCCCGCCTCAAGGTCCTCGATCTGCTTACTGATCGAGAGCTCACTCTTGCCCAAGTGCAGGAATGGGTTGACGTCGATCCCACCAGTCTGGCCCGACACCTTTCGCTGCTAAGGCAGGTAGGCCTTGTAAAAGAGCAGAGAAACGGTCGAGTCCTGTACTTTCGGGCTGACAAGCAGTTCGTTGAACCATTTTTGGCTCTGCTTGAAATGGTGGAACCCCAGCCGAGAAAAGAACAGCTTCATTCAGATTGGCCCGTAGAAACCCACTAAGGTTTCTGATCAATCTGACTTTTTAACGTTTCCTTAACAATTTGAGCAATAGATTGCTTTGGTTCAAATGGGTTCAATGCATCGAAAGTTCTCGATTTATTGATGCTTAATTTTGAGCAGTTTTAGGACCTTTGAGGTATGTGGCCGTACTGGCTAGGACTCCTGGAATTCTCGAAAATCGAGCTTGCCAAGTTCAAATTGTTCTTAATAATCAATGCTGGATTGCTTCAGCCAAAGTCTTAACCTTCACTTAATCTTTCGTCCTCTGCCTTCCCCGCACAATCGTCCTGCTGGGCCGACGGCCCGTCTTTTGCGAGCACCAAATGAAGAAAGCCTTTACCCTGATTGAGCTTTTGGTCGTTATTGCGATCATCGCCATTCTTGCTGCTATCCTTTTCCCCGTTTTCGCCCAGGCCAAGACTGCCGCCAAGAAGTCTGCCGACCTCAGCAACGTCAAGCAGGTCAGCCTTGGTTTCACCCTCTACACTGCCGACTACGACGACACTTACCCCTCGGCTTACTTCCACCGAGCCTTCAACCCGGCTCTCGGCGGCACCAACTCTGGCTACATTCACTGGTCCGGCATGACTGCCCCCTACGTGAAGAACACCCAGCTTTATGTCAGCCCTGGCGACTCGATTCGAGGCCATGCTCCCACCTGTTTCAGCTCGTCTGACAACAACTCTGGCGCTGGCATTCCTTCCGGCCAGGCTCCCAACGTCTGCACCAACGTCAACCCACTCGTTCCACCCCAGTTCGTCCGTGGCGGCGTGATCGTCGACGATCAGGTGCCCCGAATCAGCTACACAGTCAACAGCGCAGTCGTGCCCCGCTACCGCAACATTGGCGACGTGAACCGAGGCATCAGCCTTGTCAGCCAGACCTCGCTCGATAATGTCGCCGGCACCATCCTCATCGCAGGATTCGTCGACAACATTTCCTGCTTGGCCTCTTCTTCAATCACTTCAGTGGTTCGAAGCGCCTCTCACCGATCCACCAACGGCTACTCCATCGACCAGGCCAACACCAGAGCCTACTTTGGCAGCCAGGAAGACGGTGCAAGCCGACCCGCCAACGTTTGGGCCTTGGCTCAGTCTCAGGTTACGTCCGCCAGCAATCGAATTTTCGAGCTCTGCCGCACCACTCCTCGCACCGACTATCCCTTGGCTGTCTACCAGTCTGTGAACAGGTGGAACGAAGGCGACAACTACGGCATGGCTGATGGTTCTGCCCGCTACGCCAAGTTCTCGGCAACGATCAATCCAGGTCGATACATGTGGAGCCCCACCGTTCTCACCGACGGCGGCATCCCCGTTCTCAACCCCCTCACCGGCAACCCCGTCACCAACTAATCCTAGTTGGCTGAAAGACCTCGGCACCTGTCCTGCTTAATGCAGGGCAGGTGCCTTTTGCTTGTCACTCTGCCGCTAACCGGGGGACCGCCTTTCCTCTGAGGATTAACTTCAAGGCAGGACCAGCGGCAATGGTTGTAGCCAAACACATGACCACACAGGCGACGTACATTCTCTGGTCGATCAGCTTCGATTCAAGAGCAGAACCTGCCATGAGGAGTCCGAGAATGCCTCTCGCGTTTAGGCCTGCCCCGATCGCCAGCCCTTCTGTGTGGCTGAGCCCCGCCAGTCTGCCGCCCGCGTAGACTCCCGCGATCTTTCCGAAAAAGGCGACTCCGCAGATGAGCAGAACCAACACGAGGTCAAAGCCTTGGATAAAGTCGGCGGCAATTCCCATGGTGAAAAAGAACATCGGTGTGAAAACAGCCAAAGAGAAGGTCGAAACGGCATTCAGAGCCTCCTGGTATTCTCCAAGTCGATCAGACATCGTCAGGCCAGCCAAAAACGCGCCCAGAAAAGAGTGAACTCCGACTGCCTCAGCCGCAGACGCGGAGATGAGCGTGTAGGCCATGAGAACAATCAGAGTTGCCATCGGCGATTGCCCCCAAGATTTGGTTTTCTTTAGCACCCAGGGCAGAAGAAATGTGCCGACTAGAAAAACTCCCGCAGTCATCAGCCCGACAGAGGCAAGTGTTGAAAGAACTCCCCACTGGCTGGCCGTCTTTCCTGGTGCGAATTGAGCCAGCAGCACGGCAAAAATTCCCCAGCCAATAATGTCGTCAACCAGGGTCGAACTCATGATCAAGACTCCGATTCGGGTTCGGTAGAGGTCAAGGTCGATCAGGATTCTGGCGATGATCGGGTTGGCCGAAAGAGAAAGGATTGCGCCGAGAAATCCGGCAAGGGCGATCTCTCTGCCTGCCGGGGCTTGAATGATCCAGGGCAGGCCGATGCTTAGGCAGAATCCAAGGATTAATGGAGTCAAAGTTCCTGCAACTCCAACCGCGAGCGCCTCCTTGCGGACTCGGATTGCTTGTTTAAGGCTGATGTCTGCTCCGATCGTGAAGATGAAAAAGAGCATGCCGATTCGCATCACAGCGTTTCTGGCGTCTGAGACTTCACCTCCAGGTTGAAGAAAAGCCTGATAGAGATCAGGAGAAATGCGGCCAAAAATGGTGGGCCCGAGAACGATGCCTCCGAGAATTTCCCCCGCCAGTGATGGCTGTCCCATCATTCTGAAGAGCTGGCCAACGGCCAGGGCAGAAAGAAGAATGACTCCGAGTTGGAGAGCTAAGAGAGCCCAATCTGACTGTGCCATTGATGAAGCTCCGTGCCGACTGGTAATGTTACCAGCTAGCTCCGGAACAATCAATTAGGGCGGCGCTAAGCGAACACCAGTAGGATGTGTCAGGCCGCTGGCTTCTGTCCCAAGGCTCCTTTCAGCTTGTCAAACAAATTGACTTCCTGACGATCTGGGAGCTTTCGGTAGAAGAGCTGACTGGCGGCTTCTTCAAGATCTCGGGCGCTGGGTGCGGTGGGGTGAGCCAAGAGAACAAGCTGTCTCTGCCTGCTGCAGGCAATAAAGCAGTCATCCCTTCTTACGGCTCCGGCAAACCTGAGCTGAACGCTGAGGTACTGGCCGGTGATCATCTTGAGTCTTTCAAACACCATCACGCCGTGCCTCTGGGTGTCCGCCATATTGACGACAACCGCGACTTCGGCGCGTGGCTTAATCTGGTTCAGCTGCTTGATAACGGCATAGGCGTCAATCAAGCTGCTTGGCTCTGGAGTGCATACAATACAGGCTTCATCTGCTGCGGCGATACATGAGATGACGGGGCCGTGAACACCGGCTGCTGCATCAATGATAAGAAAGTCATAGCCAGAGGCGGTTTCTGTCACTTGGGTCAGAAGGTGATCCAGCCGCGTGCCTCCCATGCCAATCAATTCTTCAATGCCAGATCCGCCGGCCAAAAGGTGCATTCCTGCGGGGCCCTCGGTGATGGCTGACTCCATCGGGAGTCCTTCACGGATCACGTTTTTGAGGGTCGTCTTTGGCTCAAGACCAAGAGCGATATCCATGTTTGCCAGGCCCAAGTCGGCGTCGAAGACGAGAACCTTTTGGTTCTCAAGGGCCAGCCAGCAGGCCAGGTTGGCCGAGAGCATCGTCTTTCCGACACCTCCCTTTCCACTAGCGACGGCGATGCTTCTCATTTTTTAGCCTTCAAAAACGGAATGCTGGCGAGCATTCTCTCCTGTAGTGTTATCGGTTCAGGAGGGGCCGCACCAGAGAGTAGAGAGGTCCTAAAGTTTTCCTCGTCTTTAGTGGCGTAGCCTTCACGCAGTCCATGAACTACCGCCTGCAGGCCCATCGGCTTCATGGCGACCTTAAGGCCAGTCTCTTCTTCAAACGCCTTAATCGCGTCGTAGTCAATCGGCTTGGGGATCCCGCAGGTGACAGTTCCTTCTTCAATCGACAAGGGAAGAAGGCAGGCTCTGATCGCCGAAATGGCAGGAATTTGGGCCAAGACCTCTGGGTCAATGTGAGGAGGAGTCGTCTCGATATCCGCCGAAAAACTGGCTTCAGGGTTCTCAAGCTTCGACTGGGCAAAGAGGCTGTCGAGGGCAATGACTGGCTCAGCCCCGACGCTTGCTTCTTCGGCTGCGACCGCTTGGTTCTGCACGGCCTCTGCGACCAGCTCCGCCATGATGTCGTGAGCAGTAGTGAGGGGCAAAGGCGTTTCAGGGACCTTAACTTTGACCCCGTGATCTTCGAACTTGACCGAAAGAGATTCAGCCATCTTGTCGAAGGGGCTCTCGACGACGAAATCTGGCGGATGCTGGGCGTTGAAGGCCAGAACGGTCTCAATCAGGGCCGGATGGTTGACTGCCAAGGCTTCCAAGCTTTCCGCAGCCTCTTCGTCTCTTTGTCCGGCTAGGGGCTCAGATGAAGGTTCTTCCTCTGCCCACTTCGCCCAGTCGATCGGAATGGGGTCTTCGAAGGCGATCGAAAAATCTTCAGCAAAACTATTTGGGTCAAAGGGTTGAAAAGGCCCGGCTGAATCGTTGTAATCAATGGGAGGCGGCTCGATAACCGAGTCCTGCTCGACCTGAAAGACGGGGGCAGGTGTCTCCTCTAGTTCTTCATGCTCGGGCACATGAAGGTTTTCTGCCAGGAATTCAACGGCCGGAGTGTCCTGATCATCGTCACTCGAGTCAATATTTGACTCAAAGTCAGCAAGAATTGATGCTGGCTCTGAAACCTCTTCTGGTTCAGAAGCGTGGTTGGCTGAGTCTGGTCTTGGAGCCTCTTTCAGACTCAAAACTTCCTCTTGAAGACCCACAACGAGGCCCTTCAAAAATCGGAGCTCGGTGATGAGGTCTGCCAAATCAAGCTCAGCAGCTCCCTTAACAGAGGGGGCTGTCTTTGGTTTTGAGGCTTTCCGAGCGGGTTTTGCCGCGGGATCTGGCTGAGCTGCTGGCATTCTAAATTGGCTCAAGGAGATTTTCGGTAGGGTCAGCTTGTTAACACAGCCTGTTGAATTTGCCTGGGGCAGCCTGTGGATTTTTCTTCCTATTCAGTGAATCCAAGCATCAAAGCCTCACGTATGGTCATAATGAACGCGCAGTCAGGCTGAGGGTCAATCTATGCCAGGCTGCGGGCCGACTTCGGTCGTGCCATGTTCGGAGGAGGAAACCTTATGAAGAAGCTTCTTGTGATCCTGTTCGCTCTCGGCGCCATGAGCGCCATCGTCGCTGGCTGCGCCCCCGCTGCCGAACCCGCTGCTGATGCACCCAAGGCCGAAGGTGCAGCTGCTGAAGGCGAAGCCGCCAAGTAATTTAGGCAGGTCAGCAAAATTGAAAAGAGCGTCTGGCTTCGGCCAGGCGCTCTTCTTTTTGTCACCACTTTTTCTAGCGTTCAGCCTCAGAGGGTTAAGTCGCCGTATTTGATTTCTGCTGTCAGGCCGCCAGGAAGGTTGAGTTCGCCCCCTAAAAGGCAGCCGACCAGGGGACCATCGGATTCGATGCGGGCGCCGGGGAGGATGACGCAGTCTTCCAGCCTTTCTGCCTTAACGTGGGCTCCGCTTCCAACGACCACATGGCCTTCATAAGGAGCTTCGACCACGGCATCAGGGGCAACGTGGGGTTTGCCTTCTGTCAGGTACCGGCTGGTCTCCAGGAAGGAATCCAGAGTTCCAGTGTCGAACCATCTGCCCTCATACTGACCAGGTTCAACGACGTAGCCTTTATCAACAAGAAGCTGAATGGCATCAGTGATTTCGTACTCGTTTCGCCATGAAGGCTTGAGTTCCGGCATGATCGTCCATAGTTCCGGACCAAAAACGTAAAAACCGGCCATCGCCCAGTTGCTCTCAGGATTCTCGGGCTTTTCGACCAGCTTAACAATGCGGCCGTGTTCGATGTTGGCTACTCCAAACCGCCTGGGATCATCGACCCACTTGACCAAGTTCAGGTTGGCGCATCCACTGGCCTTGAACTGATCGACAAAGGGCTTGATCGGGTGAGTGTAGATGGCATCGCCAAGATAGAGGACAAAGTCGTCGCCGCCAACAAAATCTTTTGCGTAGCCCACGGCATGGGCCAAGCCTCTGGCCTCGGGCTGGTTTACATAGGTGATTGAGAGGTGGAACATGCGTCCATCTCCCAGGGCTTCACGCATCTGAGGTTCGTTTTCACCTACGACAATGCAGACCTCGGTGATTCCGCATTCATGAAGCTGGTCAAAGGCATATTCCAGAGTCATCCGGTTGGCCAAAGGCAGAAGCGGCTTGGCAATAGCCTTAGTGGCAGGGTACAGCCTTGAACCCTTTCCGGCAGCGAGAATCACAGCTTTCATTTCAAGCGTCCTTGAGTTTATGAGACTACCCTCACTTGCCTCATTTGAGTGGTAGGATATAAGTGCCATGGATGCCAGGCTGTCATGGATGATGATCCTGGGCGTTCCGCTCCTGCTTTGTGCAGGATGTTCGGAGTCAGCGCCAGACGAGGTAACCGACCTCACCCCCAAACCTCGACCCACTTTGGCCGGGGAGAGCGCTTCGTTTATCGAAGGTTCTGCTGCTGCACGCGAGGCTCTTCGGGCTGTGCCGGACAGGCTCCTTCTGGATGCCAAGTACGGACCGACGCAAAAGAAAGAGATTATTGCCGCCCTTGCTGGTCCTGAAGCCAAGCTCGAAAGGTCTCTCCGCGGCCCTTGGGCCAGGGCGTATCAGGCTTCTGCTGTCGACCAAGTTTCGGACGAAGTGAAAGGCTGGAACTGGCTGTCACGATCTTTGGATTGGCAGTCGCAGGAAGCCTTGGAACAGCAGAATTGGCCTTTGGCTGCCGCAAAGTCTTTGACCGCTATTCGATTTGGCCTTCGCCTGACTACCGGCGACTGTTTTGAAGCGGTGGGTGGCTTGGCCACTGCCGAGATTCATGCCTCACGTTTAGCACCCCAAGTGAGTCAGATGGGCCCGAAAACCCTGACCGCTGTGTCCTTGGGAATTCAGGATGCCTTGAAGGGGATGGCAGACCCGGAAGTAACCCTTTCGAACGAGATGGATCGAATCTCGACGACTCTGCAGTCCCTCCAGACAGCCTGCCGTTCAGATGGCTACAAAGGAATGCTCCCCATCATTGGTCCAACCAGCCACGACGGAGCTGCTTGGATTCGAAGCAACAAAGGGAAGCTGGGATGGTTTTTCCGTGCCTTTAGGGACGAATGTGCTGACCTCAGTACAGAGTATGTGGCTGCCTGTTCGGGCAAAGAGTTTGATGAAGACATCTTTAAGCCGCGATCAAAGCGTTGGCAGGGTGTGACTCGACCTTGGCGCGATATGACCCCGCAGATCATGGCGGGCCACGAAGCCTATAGAAAGGCGCGATTGGGAGTGACTGCTCGGCTCAGGCTTCTTGCTGTGACCTCCGCAGTCGAAGCCAAATTGAAGCAGGAAGGGAAAGTCCCGAGAAATCTAGACTTTCTTCCAGAATCTCTTCGAAAGGACCCCTATGGTGAGGGCGATCTGGCTTACCGGCCCGGTGAAGTCACCTACCGACTTTGGAGCGTTGGTCCAAACGGAGTTGATGACGGCGGCCTGACCGACCCTGGAACAGTAATTCTGGATATGGGGTTGCGAACTCCTTTGGCCGAGTAGCCGCTGCATCGTTTAAAAAGGGAAGTCTGCTCGGTCATATTGTCCGGGCAGACTTCTTTGCTTAAAACACAAGGAGGCGATAACTGCCTTCTGGTCTCGGCTGTAAGCTGATTAGGTTCCAGAACCCTCTGTCACTCTTGAAGCCAGCTTCTCCATCTCCTGGCTCAGCTTGGCTGCCCGATCAGCTGGGAGCTGGCCCAAAAGTGCGGCCGCTTTTTTGGTTTCCATGCCTCGTAGAACGCGTGCTAATTCAAGATCTCTGTAAGTGGCGGCAATTTCGGCCAGCTTCTCTGGTTCCATCTTCTCCCAGATCCGAGCTATAGCTTTCGCTCCCTTTTCAGGGTCGATCGTCACGGCTGGCACCTTTTTCTTAGGGGGCTCGGGTTCCGGACTGACCTCTCGTATTGGCCTTACTGGAGCTGTCGGGGGCTGGGCCACTGGAGCCGTACTTGCTGCTGGCGCTGCTTCTTTAGCTGGTGTTTCTTTTTCAGGCTGCTTCTTTGCGACTGGCTTTGCACCAAGTTTCAGCCCAGGAATCAGACCCATGAATGCGGCAGCCGCAAAGCCGCCTCCGCCTAGCAGAAGAATGGCCAAGGAGAGAATGATGAGGAGCTTGCCCTTGCCCTTCTTCTTGACCTTTTCTTTCTTGACTTTCTCCCTTTTTCCCCTGCCTTTCTTTACTGGCTCGTCCGGCACAACTTCTTCAATCACTTCTGAAATGGCTTCATCTGACATTTATCCGGCCCTCCTTTCGGCAGTCTTGGCCATCACCTTGGCCACGTAGTTTTGGGTTTCAGTAAATGGAGGAATTCCTCCGTTCCTCTTCACCGCTCCTGGCCCGGCATTGTAGGCCGCCAGGGCTAGTCTTTCGTCTCCGCCAAACTGCTTCAGCATTTGGGCGAGATAGCGGGCTCCGCCATCAAGGTTCTGGATCGGATCGAAGGGGTCAGAGACTCCCAGCATCTTTGCCGTGGCTGGCATAAGCTGAGTCAAGCCCTGGGCTCCTGCCCTGGATACCGCACTAGGGTTGAATGCGCTCTCCTGTTCAACAAGAGATTCAAACAAGGCCGGATCAAGGCCATGATTGGCCGCAATCTCTCTGACTGCCGGAAGCCATGCTTCTCGACTCGCCGTAGAATTGATCGTGTTCAGGGACATTCCGCCAGCCATAGGGTCTAAGGGCATGTTTCCGCTGAGTCCGGCAGCCCCTGAAAAAGCCGAGTTTTGGATCCTTGCCGAGGGGAGGCCCGGCATGCGGCCCTGCAGGTTCGGAAATGCGTCTGGCGATGGTCTCGGAGTCGGCGGCGGCTCAAGAGGCCCCGTGCCGCCTGTGCTCTGCTTGAGCCCAGCCAGCTTGGATCGAATCTCCGCGATTCTGCCTCGAATCGCCTCAGGTCCGCGAGGTTCCAGCCTCATGCGGCCCTCCTCATAACAGCCCACTCGTCGAGTTCGGCCTGCTCTCTGCGTTCCATTTCTTTATCCCAAAACTCTTTTGCCTTTTCTCTCAGCTTTTCAATCGCTTCGGCGTCCTGCTTGGCGTTCATCCAGACTCGGTAGGCGGCTTCTTCTTCGTTTTCAAGCACAGCGATTGCTGCCATGAATGACTTTTCAAGAGATTCCAAGCGGCTAAGGGCGTGCTGCTGTTGAATGAGGTCGCTGAACTGTGTGACCGTCTGGCTGGCAAGCTGATTCCGCTTAGCCCTCATTTCAGAAAGTTCTTCTTCGGCCTGGACCTTTTCGGCTCTCTGTTTCAGCCAGGCATCCTTGGCCGATTTCTCGAGTAATCGTCTGTGATCCAAAAGCCGCTGGAGTCGAAACTTAAACTTAGCCATCGACAATCATCCTCAGTCGGTCAAGGGTTTCCTGGTAATCGGCTCCTTCCTCTTTGCCCTGCCTGAGAAGGGCGTTGATCGAAGGCCAAGCCGAAATCGCCTTGTCGCTCATGGGCTGGCTGCCGGGCTTGTAGGCTCCGACACTGACAAGGTCTTCGACTTCGTAGTAAGCGGCAATCAGTTCCCTCAGCTTGTTGGCCCACCGAACATGGTCGTTGTGAGTGACCATGGGCATGACTCGGCTGAGGCTGTTCATGACGCTGATGGGCGGATAATGCCCCTTGCTGGTCAGCTTTCTATCCAGCATGATATGGCCGTCAAGAATCGATCTGGCCGCGTCGGCAATGGGTTCGTTGGTGTCGTCGCCATCTACCAAGACGGTGTAGATCCCAGTGATCGCGCCCTTGGGTCCGCATCCGGCACGCTCCATCAATCTGGGCAGAAGGGCGAAGACGCTGGGGGTATAGCCCTTGGTGCTGGGTGGCTCGCCGACAGCAAGTCCGACCTCTCTTTGAGCCATGGCAAATCGGGTGACCGAGTCCATCATGAGCATGACGTTCATGCCCTGATCGCGGAAGTATTCGGCGATAGCAGTCGCTGAGAGAGCAGCCTTGATGCGCACAAGAGCAGGTTCGTCGCTGGTGGCGCAGATAACGACGCTTCGGGCCAGACCTTCGGGACCTAGATCGTTAGTAATGAATTCACGGACTTCTCGGCCTCGTTCTCCAACAAGGGCAATCACGTTAACATCGGCTCGGCCATAGCGGGCGATCATGCCAAGGAGGGTGCTTTTGCCAACTCCAGATCCGGCGAAGATCCCAACTCTCTGGCCCTCACCCATGGTCAGCATAGAGTCAATGGCTCTCACTCCTGTGCTGAAGGGCTTCTCAATCATCGCTCTCTGCATGGCATTGGGCGGAGCGGCGATGCTTGGGCCGGTCTTGTGAGTCAGCAGGGGACCGAGATCGTCCATGGGTCGACCGAGGCCATCTAGAGTTCTTCCCAGAAGTTCAGGTCCAACCGGAACGCGCAGACACTCGCCAGTGCCTCTCACGCGGCTTCCGGCTCGGATGCCTGTCATCTCGCCAAGAGGCATCATCAAAACTCTTTCTGCCCTGAAGCCGACGACCTCGCAGGGGACAGTGCCGAAGCCATCAGTCTCGACGAGGCAGACGTCGCCGATTCGGCTGACGGGGCCGTTGGATTCGATAACGAGTCCAACAACCTGAATAACTCGACCCAAAAGGTCAAATCGAGGCACCGACTTTACGAGATCTGCGAGCTGTGTCATTCGGCGTCCTTAAGGATCGATTCGGCAATGCGCCGGAGATAGGATTCGATGCGGGCATCAATCGTCCCGCTTTCAGATTCAATCATGCAGCCGCCCTGAATGGTGCGGTCCGGCACAATTTCAAGACCCCTCACGTGGGTCAGGTTTTCGAGAATCGTCTGCCTGTTTGCGTCCAGGAACTCCAGGTCGGCAGGTGAAACCAAGACTCTGAACTCAGTGCCCTGGTGCAGTTCCTTTAATGCGCTTTGAGCAATAGCCAAAACGATCTCTGGCGACTGCTTCATTTCGCTCTGGATGGCTCTGCGAGCAACTTCCAGGGCGAAGTCGGCATGGCTGGCAGTAGCCGCCTCGCGGAACTTTCTCAATTCCTCGTAGCTGGTTTCAACAAAATCCTTGATCTTGGCTGAAAGGTTTTCTGCCTCAAGCTTCATAGCTTCTTGATGGGCGAGCCTTTCGGCTTCCATCTCGGCTCGGATCTCGGCAAGTCCTGCCTCGCGGCCTTCGCTGTGACCTTGGGCGAAGCCTGCTTCGAGACCCTTCTTGAGCCCTTCAGCTTTGCCTTCCTCCAGACCGGCTTTGTGCGCCTGGGTCCTGGCGGCGGCAGCCACCTCTTCGTAGCTGGGCAGAGGTTCTGGCTCGGGCTCTGGTTCGACTGGTGCAAGCTTCTTCTCAAGCTCCATTTGGAGCTCTCGATTTGCTTCCTCCAAGGTGGGCAGGTTCCATGCGTTCTGAACCTGCCCCGTCTTGATGATGTTTCTAGACCAAGACATCTTCTTCGCCGCGTCCAATCTGAATCTCGCCCGCTTCTTCCAGCCGCCTGATGATGGCAACCACCTTCTGCTGAGCTTCTTCGACCTGTCGCATCTTGACCGGACCCATGTAGTCCATGTCTTCCTTGAGCATGTTGCTGGCTCGTTCGGACATGTTCTTGAAGATCTTGTCTCGGACTTCGTCGTTGACACCCTTGAGGGCCAGACCAAGCTCCTTGACATCCACTTCCTTGAGGATTGCCTGGATGGCTCTGTCGTCCAGACCCAGAATGTCTTCGAAGACGAACATCATGTTCTTGACCTCTTCGGCCAGCTCCGGATTGTTATCCGTCAGCATGTCCAGGATAAGCCTCTCGCTGCTGCGATCGACTCGGGCCAGAAGGTCGACAAGGGCCTTGGGGCCGCCTGCCTTGGTGATCTCTTCGTTGATGAGGCTGGAGACTTTTCTTTCCAGAACGGCTTCCACTCTGCGAATAACTTCCGGTGGAACCTGATCCATCGAGGCGATTCGTTCGGCAACCTCTCCTCTCAAATCCTGAGGCAGTTTGGTGAGAACCGAAGCAGCCTGAGTTGAGGGCATGTAGGCCAAGATCAAAGCGATGGTCTGAGGATGCTCGTCCTGAATGAAGCCTAGAAGCTGGCCAGGATCGGCCTTCTTAAGAAATTCGAAGGGCACGACCTGCATGGCGGTCATGATCTTCTTGATCACGATTTCCGCTCTTTCTGAGCCGAACGCCTGTTCCAGAACTCGCCTGGCGTTTTCGACACCACCTTCGGCGATGAAGTCCTGAGCCATGCACATGTCATGAAACTCATGAACAATGGCGTGCCTCATGTCGGGGCTGATCTTTTCCAGCTTGGCGACTTCCAGCGAAAGCAGCTCAACCTGCTCCTCCGTCAGATACTTAAGAACTTCGCCGGCGATTCGTGGACCGAGAACGGTCAGGACGATAGCAGCCTTGCGGCGCGGGGTCAGTTCGTGCTCGGAACGCTTGGACAGAAGCATTAGTTCTCCTCCATGATCCAGCTCTTCAGCAGGATGGCGACGGTCTCAGGCCTTTCCTTGGCGAGCTTGCGAATCTGTTCAAGAGGAATGTCGATCTTCTCTTTGATTCCTCTGATCGGAGTGATGCTGTCATCGTCGTCTTCGTCGTCGTATCCTTTGGCGGCCATGATGTTCTGGAATTCCTTAAGGTTCTGTTCCTGACCTTCGGAAAGGGTTCCGTCAGGGTTGGTGGGGTTGAGAATCGAGTCGACCGTAAGGGAATCGAGCTCAGAGAGATCGTAGACAGGATCCTGGTCCGCCAATACGGGCGATCCGAGAATCTCAGGAGAATTGGAATCCTCTGGTGCAGGAAGAGCATCCATCGGCTCGTTTTCAGCAAAGGCGGGCTGAGGAGCTTCGACGACGGGGACTGGCTGGGGTCCCTGCCTGCCAATGGCTCTCACGATCATCAGGCCGATGCCGAGCAGAGCGATGATGGGCAGGAAAGAAAGAGCCTGCTGAATTCTTTGAGCGTTTGTGGCGCTCTCGACCATCTTCTGCTGAGCCACCTGGGCTGCGTTGCTGAACGGAGTTGGGGTGACCTTGGCCGAGAAGGTTCTTTCTTCAGCCGTTGCCAAGAATCCCTTGAGAAAATCTTCGACTGCGGGGATGTCCTGCACCTTGTTCGAATCCACCAAGACGTTGATGTTCATTCGGACAACTTCACCAGCGGCCTTGCGAGTGGAGGTGTTGATCAAGCTTGTGGGGTACTGAGCCTTTTCAGTTTCCGTCTTGTAGCTCTCCCCGGGGGTTGAACCATCAGTTGGAGCAGCGGCTGGCTGGCCAGGCAGGTTGCTGGCGGTTCCGGATGGTCCGATGGGGGGCGTGGGAGCTCCCTGCATCTCTTCGACCATCGATTCCTTGGTGATAGGGGTATCGCCAGTGAGCTGACTCTGTTCCTTCCTCTCCACCTCGTCCATGTCGAGTTCGACCTGGACAACGGCGAGGGTGGTGCCTTCGCCGAAAGCGGCATCCAGTCTTCGCTGAATGTCTCTTTCACGCCTCTTCGATTCTTCTTTCTCAGCGTCAAGCTTGCGGGTGGCGGCAGAATCTTCGCTGTTCAGTTCCTCGCCGTCATAAATCATTCTTCCGGTTGAAGAAACAACGGAGACGTTGCTGGGCAGAAGACCGGGAATCGAGTTTTGAACCAGTCGAGCAATGGCTTTGCCTTCTGTGATTGCCAGACCCGTGCCGGGATCTTCCGTCAAGTTGACTACAGCCGAAGGGGGAATCTTTTGGTCGCCAAAAGGTGAGTCTTTGCCGAAGTTGATGTGAACGATGGCCGACTTGACGCCTTCCAAAGTCATGATGGACTTGGAAAGTTCAGCCTCCTTCATCGACTTCAGCCTCTGCTGCATTTCTTCAGGAGTGATGAAGAAGCCACCTTCTGTGGGAACAGTCGGACCTCCGACTGACGCCATGGCCGAGGCCGGGATTTTGCCTTCCTGGCTCAGCTTCATCCTGATCTCAGGCATATCCTTGGTGGCTACCAGGACGTCGCCTTTGCTGTTGATCTGAACAGGGAAGCCGAGTGCAGCGATTGCATCTCGCACCATTCCTTGGTCTGCTGGCGATGCTCCGGGGAAGATGGGCTCCATCTGAGGACGGGTGGAGAACCAGATGGTTCCTGCGACCAGAAAGACCAAGAAGACAGCGCCAAAAATGCTGACGAGCTTCTGGGTCCGATCACTCGTTTCCCACCACTCCCGGATCTTGTCAAAAAAGGCTTGAAAATTCATCGAAGGCTAACCTGAGAGTTAAAAACTAGATTTGAGTTCTGGAGACTTCTTGATAAGCTTCCAGCAGCTTGTTGCGGACCTGCATGGTTAAAGCCATGCCAGTCGACGCCTTTTCCATCGTGATCATGAGATCGTGGAACTCGACATTCTTTCCTTCCAAAAAGTCGTTCTGCATCTGCCTGCTCTGGCCCTGCATTCCGTTGACCTCAGCCAGGGCGTCCTTCAGCATCTCGCCGAAATCTGCGCCAGATTCCTTAGTCAGCTCTTCTGCCTTGAAGCCGGGAGTCAGGCCCGAAGCGGCCTGACTAAGCTGGGCAATTTGAGGGTTCATTCCGCCGATTCTCATTCAGGTGCTCCTTAAACCCTTCCGATCGAGAGGGCAGACCGATTCATGGTCTTGGCGGCATTAAAGGCGGCGATATTGGCTTCGTAGCTTCGTTGTGCCGACATCATGTCAACCATCTGATTGATGGGGTTGACGTTGGTGTAGGTGACAAACCCTTCTCCATCGGCCAAGGGGTTGCCTGGGTCATTCACCCTTCGAAAATCAGATCGGTCCAATTCGATTCGCTCGATCTTTGGGCCATCCTGGCTTGCCGAAAGGACAGCGACCCTTGCCTGATAGGCTTCGGCAAAGGGAGTCCTCATCGAGTTGGCGTTGGCGAGGTTGACCGAAATCAGGTCCATCCTCATTCTTTCAGCGGTCAAGCCTCTAGCCGAGGCTCGCATGGCTCCGTTTAAACTCATGGTTTAGCGGCCCTCCTTGATTACATTCTTGAGGCCAGAGAAATAGCGGCCGGTCATGTCGGTCAAAAGCTGGTAGCGGAGTTCCGATTCCGAAACTGCCATAGCTTCCTGCTCCAAATCAACCGAGCTTCCATCGACGCGAATCTCACCCTTGTCGTTTTGAAATCCGGCTTCGCGGCGCTGAATATCGCTTTCAGACTTGGCCAGCTGGATGCCGAAGTCAACATCTTTCCGCTTGTAGTCGGGGACATTGACGTTTGCCAAGTTGGTGCTGACCAAAGAAAACCTTTGGCTGGCTCGATCCAGGCCTCTTTCAAGGTTGATTGAGTGGACTCCAAAAAGTCGATTCAGCATTCTTTGCCTCCCAGGTGATTTCGCTAGCCCCAAGTGGGGCACATCGTCTTTGTCGGAGGAATTCCTTGCTTCTTTAGGGGGATTTGAAGTCTTTTCCGGTATTCCTGCTGGCTGACCCAGGGGTCAATGGGCACAAAGAAGCCCCTTCAGCGCGGTGCTGAAAGGGCTGTGGCGCGGTTATGTTAAGGTTTAGTCCTGCAGACCCTTGCTCAACAGAAACTCGCGGCTCTTGAGAACCGATTCCATGGGGTCGATTCGAGGAGAGTCGTTTTCGATGATCGCGTGCTGGACTCCGGCCATCTGGCAGCTTTCAATAATGTCGTCCCAATCCAAGACTCCATCGCCGACTTCAGTGAAGTGGCCCTCAAGTGCCATATCTTTGAAGTGAACAAGGGGAATGCGCCCGGCAAGATTCTGGATGTAGGCGGCGGGGTCGCCATTGCCATGGTGAATCCAGTAGCAGTCAATCTCGGCGATCAAATTTGCGCCGCTGGAAGCACTAAAGATCTGCTCAAGGCCCGTTTGAAGCCCGACCTTGACCATCTCAAACGAATGGTTGTGGTAGCCAAACTGCAGTTCATGATCGGCAAGACGCAGTCCTGCCTGGTCAAGTCTTTTGCCAAGAGCGGTCCAGCCGCCGGCATAAGCTTCTGCGGGGACCCAAGGGCAGACAATATAGCTGTAACCCAAAGCCTTGGCCACTTCGACAACACCATCGATGTTTTCTTCAACTTCTGTGACCCCGGTGTGGGAAGAAGAAACCTGCAGACCAAGGTCGGAGAGCTTTGCGGCCCACTCCTGGGGGCTCTTGTCGTAAAGTCCTGCCAGTTCGACATTTTTAAAGCCTGCCTTGCAGAGCCTTTCAAGGGTGCCCCACAAGTCGACTTCCAACAAGCTGCGCAGGGTGTATAGCTGAACTCCGATCTTCATTTAAAACCTCTTTCGATTCCAATAGATTATTGGGCGGACAGAGTGAAGGGGGGGAGGGACTGATGACCCGGTGTTTTTCGCGGTTTTGAGACGATTTGACCCTTGGGCCCGAATTATGTTAAGGCCATTTAACGTGAGCCGTTCTATGAGATATCATAGGCGGCTGGCCCACGTGGCCTTTTTTTCGAGGGCAGTGCCGCCCAGGCCTGCTACGGTGCAGATATGAATCGGAAAGCATTCACCCTTATTGAGCTCCTGGTCGTTATCGCTATCATTGCGATCCTGGCAGCCATTCTCTTCCCAGTTTTCGCTCAGGCCAAGGATGCGGCCAAGAAGACGCAGTCCGTCAGCAACATGAAGCAGCTGGCCACTGGAACGATGATTTATCTGGCTGACTATGACGATATGATGCCTCCCAGCGCTTATCCTCGTTTTGCAACCACCGGCGTGACTGTTGTTTCGGTCTACGATATGCTTCAGCCTTACCTGAAGAACGTCAACATTCTCACCAGTCCTTCCGATCAGCCTGCTCAGTCTTGGAGAGCCAGACTCAACGCTCTCGGACTTCAGAACGATATTGTTGAGCGAGCCAGCTACGTTCCCAACCTTGGTCTCTTCGCTGACAACCTCTGCGGACTGCCCATCAAGTCTGCCTACACTCCAGTTGGCAGCCACACGGCTCTCAGCGATCCCGTTCAGACCATCATGTTCTTTGATGGCTACATCAAGCAGGGTGTGCCCGCTCTCGACTTCTTCACCTTCCTTGGTCAGGCTCGACACGCCGAGCAGCTGGTTATCAACTTTGCTGACGGACATGCTAAGACCTACAGGTGGAACGCTGTCAGGTCGATTGGTTCCAGCACCCCAACTCCTGCCGGCTCACGAGCTCCCGTTTACTACTCTTGGAGAACCGACACCACTAACTGTGGCACCACTGGATTCTGCCGAACCAATGGTCAGCTTCAGGCTGTTCCTTCGGTGCCAACTGGATACACCGAAAATGGAACTGCTGGTCCATACAACGACCTTCACGGCGTTCCCGGCTCCAACATCACTGACTCCGAAGACACCGTCCCCTGCTCATAATCTAATCTGAGCCGGACCTAATTCGCAGGCCCCCAGGGAATCTTCCCTAGGGGCCTTTTTCTTTAACTAGTTTTAACTAAAATTCTGCAACCATTTTCATCTTGTGCCTGTAGTAAAGGCCTGTTCACCTTCCACATTTGACGAACAGGAAGAAGAGAATCCCTTGGTCCCTAGATTTTAGAAAAGAGGCCTAGAGGTTCTTGACCAACCGTTCAGTCAGGGGTCATGATGGCTTGTGGAGAGTCGAATCTTCACGTAAAGGTCCACCTTATGCAGTCCCTTATTGTCATGGTCGGATTCTGGGCAATCCAGCAAGGTTCCGCCCTGCAGAACTCCACAACACTCACTCTAGACCAGGCAGTCGCCTTGGCCTCCACTCAGGCCTTCAGCATTCGGACGGCAAAGGTCAATGTTGGCAAAGCGCAGGATCTTGTTGATCTTGCAAAAACAGGCCAAGGTCTAAACGTATCTTTGAACGGCGGCTATACAAGAATCGAACAGCAGGGAGTCAAGCAGTCTCCCGGCGGGTTTGGGGGCGGTTTTGCTGGCGGACCTCCTCAGGATGAAACAAAGGTCTCTCTCGCTATCAATCAGGTGATCGATATCACCGGAGCCCTTGGCAAAGCTGTCTCACAAGCCCGATTGAATAAAGAGGCTCAGGAAATGCTGGTTTTGGCTGAGGTCAACGGCGTTAAGGCCAGGGTTCGATCGGCTTACTTCCAAATTCTTCAGACTGACAGCCTAATCGCAGTCCAGCAGACAGAAGTTAACGCTGCCAAGGAAAGACTTTCAAAAGCTGAAGTCAGATTCAAAAACGATGCGATTCCTAAGTTCGATGTTATTAGGTTCGAGACCGAACTGAGAAGATCGGAACAGGCTCTGATTGATGCGAAACTGGATGCCACTCTCGCCCGCCAGAACTTGAACAACATTCTTGGCCGACCCATCGAAACTACTCTTGAAGTTGTTCCTGTCACCGGTCTTCCCTCGGCAGATCTCAACCCAGATACCGTGACCCAGGTTGGTCTCAGCAGGCGGCCTGATCTTTTGGCCGCCGAGAAGTCACTTCAGGCTCTGATCAAGGTTATGGAGAGGGAGAAGCTCGGAATGGGTCCACAGCTCTCAGTCAGTGCCAGCCATTCCGAGCTTCTGGGGCCGGTGAGCATCGGAGCAGCGAGAGGCCAGACAGTGGCTGGAATCAATGTCAGCCTGCCGCTTTATGACAGCCACTCGACCCGAACGAAAGTGAGGTCGGCCAGCAAAGATATCGAGAACGCTCAAATCCAGCTCGAACTGGCTCGGCTGGGAATCGCCCTGGAAATCAGGTCGGCTCTTTCCCGCCTTATCAGCGCGCAGGAATCCTTGACCACAGCCCAGAAGACCAAAGAGCTTTCTCAGGAAAGCCTTCGGCTCGCCCAACTGCGGTACGACGAAAATGTCGGACTCTTTGTAGACCTCGTGACAGCCCAGGCCGAATTCACTCGGGCTGCCAATGCCGTCGTTCTCGCTGAATATCAGTATCTGACCGCCTATGCCGAGATCCAGCGCGCAGCCGGATCTGACACCTTGACCCTAACCGCCCCTGCGGCAGCTGCTCAACCCGGAGAAAAGAAATGAATCGACTGCCCCTCATTGCACTCGCTGCAGTGTTCTTACTCGCTGCCTCAGGATGCGTTGATAGAGAACGACAGGCCCAGAACGAAAGAACGAAAGAGATTATTGGCGACCCCACAGTTCCAGTTTCTGTTTTGGCCGTCTTTCCACAAACCATTAATGACGAGGTCGAAATCACCGGCCAGTTTCAGGTGAATCAAGACTCGGTCATTGGCGCTCAGGTCTCTGGGCGACTCTCTCAGGTTTTCGTCCAAGAAGGGTCTGTGGTTTCTGCCGGTCAGACCATTGCCCGAATGGAATCTCGCGATCAGGAGTCAATGCTGAGGCAGGCTCTCTCTCAGGTTGATGCTGCCAGAGCTCAGCTTAAGCAGGCTCAGTCTGATGCTGTCGCTGCTCCTCAAAGATCGGCGGCTTCAGTCCGGTCAGCCCAGGCGAAGGTGGCTCAGGCCAAGCAGGTGCTTGCCAAGCTCCGCAACGGTTCGAGAAACGAAGAAAAGGCCCAGGCCGATATCGCCGTCGCTCGCGCTGACAGTGATATGAAGACGGCCAAGATCGCCTTGGATCGAGCACGCAGACTGCTTAACGAAGGCGCAATCGCCAAGGCTGACGTTGAAGATGCTGAAAACCGCTACGACAACACCTTGGCTGCCTATAAGTCGGCACTAGAAAATAGAAGCCTGGTTCAGGACCCGACTCGAACGGAAGATTTGAGAGTAGCTGAGCAGGATCTGGTTGCCGCGCAAGAAGCTTTGAGAATCGAAAAGACAAATCGGTCTCTTGATGTCACCTACAAGGATCGAGTTGATGCCGCCCGGGCCAACGTTCGCTCGGCAGAAGAAGGCGTGACTCTGGCAAGGAAGGCTTTGGAAGAGACGACGATTAAGGCTCCCTATGCGGGCCGAATCGTTGATCGCCCCGCTCAGACCGGTGTGGTTCTCAACCCTGGCAGTCCAGTCGCTCGCATCGTTTCCTCTGATTCGATCTACTTTGAAGCTCAGGTCCCTGAAAACAAAGTCAGTCAAATCTCGGCCGGCACCCCCGTCAACATCCAGGTTGATGCTCTAGGAGGTTCGACTCTGCGCGGCACAGTGGTATTGGTCAACCCCATGGCCAGTTCTGTGGCCCGCCTCTATGCGGTTCGCGTCAAAGTGCTTGATTCAGCCGCAATGTTGAAGCCCGGCATGTTTGGCAAAGGAAGCCTAATTGTTGGCAGACAGTCGGGCATCTACATGCTCCCAGATGAATCAGTCAAGGTTGACGGAAACACCGGAACCGTGATGGTGATTGAGGGCGAAAAGGCCAAGCAGGTTAAAGTCCAGCCAGGCCGCATTGTCGGTTCAAAGGTTATCGTACGGGGCCTGACGCCTGGTGCAAAGGTTGTCATCCGAGGCCAAGAAGGTCTGCTCGACGGAGCAAAGGTTCGAATCGAAGATCCAAAGGCGGTTGAGGCAGACGCGGCGGAAGCGCCAAAGCCATCGAGTGACCACTCATGAATCTGACCCTGACCTCTATCAAGCGGCCAGTCCTTATTCTAATGGTGATGGCCTTGGCCATCATGGCTGGAATCGTCGGCTATCGCTCGATGAGAGTCGAAGAGAACCCCGACGTCCAGTACGGCATCATCACCGTCACGACCATTTATCCAGGCGCGGGCCCGGACGAAGTCAACAACCTCATTTCTCAGAGGATTGAAGATGTCGTTTCTGGCGTCGCCAACCTCGATACCGTTCTTTCTTCCTCTTTGGAAGGTGTCTCCTCAGTCCAGCTGAGGTTCAAGCTTGGCACCGATATGGATGCCTCGCTGAACGAAGTCAGAAGCCGAGTCGACCAGGTTACGGGTGAGATCCCACGAGAAGCTGAAAGGCCGATCGTTCAAAAGATCGATACCGCCAGCGAGCCGGTCATCACTCTGGCCGCATCCAGCAAGACGCTGAGCAATCGCCAGCTGAGAGACATTATTGACCGCGAAATCTCAGACAGACTCTCCCGAATTCCTGGCGTTGCCCAGGTGGGTGTGTCGGGTGGAGAGATCCGTGAGATTCAAGTCCAGCTTAAGAAAGATGCTCTTCTGAAGTTCGGAGTCGGCATTGCTGATGTTCAACAGGCAATCCAAGGCGCTTCGCTCAACGTTCCAAGCGGCCGAGTGATCGAAGGCGGCGAAGAATACACGGTCCGAATGCTGGGTGAATTCAATCGCATCCAGGATCTTGAAGACACCTACCTCACAATCAGTGACGGCAGGGGTCCTGAAGGAGTAAGCAAGGCCGTTAGACTCGGCGACATCGCCACGGTTTTAGATACCAGCCAGGAGCAGAGAACCCTCTCGCGCCTGAATGGTGAAGAGTCGGTCGTTCTGGTCATCCAGAAGTCCAAAGAAGGCAACGCGGTCGAAATTTCGAAGGCGCTGAAGCAGGCCAAGCCGGGCGGGAAATCTCTGCTCAAGCAGATTGAAGATCAGTACGGCATCAGCTTTGTTGTCACTCAAGACATCTCTACTCGTATCGTCGAGTCGATCAACGACCTCTTTTTTGCCATCGGGTTCGGAATCCTGCTGGTGACGGTTGTCGTCTACGTCTTCCTTCACAACTTCCGCGGAACGATGATCGTCATCGTCGCTCTGCCACTCTGTATCACCGCTACCTTGGCCGCTTACTGGCTGTTTGGTTTCACGGTCAACAACCTCTCGATGCTGGCCCTATCGCTGGCCGTCGGTGTGCTTGTCGATGACGCCATCGTTGTCATTGAAAACATCTATCGTCACTTAACGATGGGTGAAGACCCGGAAGAAGCCGCGATCAATGGTCGATCCGAAATCGGACTCGCTGCCATCGCCATCACCTTGGCAGACGTGGTCGTCTTCTTCCCAATTGGTGTCATGGGTGGAATCTCGGGCCAGTTCTTTAAGCCTCTCGGCTTGGGCTACGTGGTCTGCGTTCTCTTCTCTCTTCTCGTCTCCTTCACTGTCACCCCGATGCTGGCAGCTCGCTGGTACAAGAAAGGCGAAGATTGGGAGCACCCACAGGGGCGCTTCGCTGTCTGGTTTGAAAAGGCTTTCCATCGGTTGGCCGAAAGCTACGGCCGAGGCCTGGCTTGGGCGCTTAAGAACCGTTGGAACGTGTTCAACGGCGGCTTTGTCGTCCTCATTGCGACATTTCTCGCCCTTGGCGGCGCCAACATCGTGGCTAAAGAGGGAGAGTTCACAAAGAACCTCTTCGCGGTTGCTTCGATTGGCCGTTACATGGCCTACATCTCGATTGGTGTTGGCATCTTGGCCTTTCTATTCAGTCTACGAAACAAGCCAAAGCCGGGCTGGATCGTAATGGGATTTGTCTGGGCTGCCGTCTTTATGCTCGGACCTGTGGGTGGCTATGCCTACCGAAACCTTTACAAGAACGAAGAAGTTTTTAAGTTCCAGTTCTTCCCGATTCAAGATACCGGTCAGATCACGATCAATATTGACCTGCCGCCCGGATCAAGCCTGGAAGAAACGGTCAAGGTGACCAAGAGGGTCGAGGACATCGTCTCCAAGCACCCACAGGCGCACTTTGTTGTCAGCAACATCGGTACTCGAGGCGGTGGTGGCTTCAGCTCCATCGACCAAGGCACCAACTTTGCTGGAATGACAGTCACCCTTTACGAAAAGGAGGCTCTGCTGGATAGGCTGATGTTCTGGGTGAAGCATGAAGAGAAGCTGAGGCCGGGCAACATTTCGACTGAGTTTGTTGTCGGAGATTTCATTGCCGAGGTTGGCAAGATCCCTGGCGTCAAGCTTTCGATCTCCCAAGCGGCCGGCTTTGATGACGGTGCGGCCGTACAGCTCTCGCTGCAAGGCACAAACCGCGAGCTTCTTCAGCAGACGGCTGCCAAAGTTCGAGATGCTCTGGCATCTGGCGCAGTCCCTGGCGTCATCAACCCCGACCTGAGCACCAAGCCAGGAAAGCCGGAACTCCGTGCCATCCCAGAAAGAGCTCGAATGGCAGACCTGAGCGTCTCTGCGGCCACTCTCGGTACGGCCATGCGAATCCTCTATGAAGGCGACAATCAGGCTAAGTTCCGAGTCAAGGGGGAAGAGTACGACATCCGAGTAATGATGGATCTGGAGGATAGAAACAATCCTGCCCTGATCGAATCTCTGCCCGTCACTTTCAGCAATGAGGAACCCATTTACCTTGGTGATTTGGCCAAGGTGGAAAGGGACCAAGGTGTTGACAGAATCGACAGGAGAAACAGGCTGGAGGAGGTCGTTGTCCGTGCAGACATTCTGCCAGGCGTCGCCTTCGGACCTCTTCAGGGTCAGATTGACGAGTACATCAAGAAAGAAAACTTGATTCCAGAAGGAGTCATCTACCAGCCGGTTGGCCAAGCCCAAACCCAGGGTGATGAAGCTCCCTTCTTGATCGGAGCCTTTGTCACAGGATTGATTCTGGTTTACATGGTTCTGGCAGCGCTCTACAACAACCTGCTCTATCCCTTCATCATTCAGCTGGCTCAGCCTCAGGCTATGGTCGGAGCTCTGCTGGCCCTGGTCATAACAGACAAGGCTCTGAACGTTGTCGGATTCATCGGAATCGTGGCGCTCATCGGCTTGGTGGGCAAAAACGCGATTCTGCTGGTCGACTACACCAACACGCTTCGGGCAGAAGGGGTTGATCGTAGAGATGCCTTGATCAAGTCGGGCATGACCCGTCTGAGACCCATTCTCATGACGACGATTGCCTTGATCGTGGGCACCCTGCCCGTCGCCATGGCCATCGGGCGAGGTTCTGAGTTCCGAGAGACTATCGGCATCACCATCATTGGCGGTGTCACCCTCTCGACCCTCTTGACCTTCTTCGTCATCCCCTGCAGCTACACGATCTTCGACGACATCTCTGAAGCCTTCTCAAAGCTGAGAGGAAAGTCGTCGGCGGGTCTGCCTGCTGCTGAGCCAGCCGAATAGGGAAGCGGCTGAAATGAAAAGACCCTGGAGATTGTTCCAGGGTCTTTTGCTTGCCTCAAGCCTGAAGAACCTACCCAGGTTCAAAGCTGCTTGTAGACGGTGGGGTTCGAAATTCTTCCCGCTGATGCTAATCCTGTGCCCAATATCGAGTCTTGTAAGGCTTTGCCGAGTCATCAAGGGGCGGCAGAATGGCCTGAAATCTTGGCAGCTAACTGAAGCAGGCAGGCAAGGGTAATGCAGATGAGCCCCATAAACCATAACACAACCCCAGGTCCTCCAATAATGATACTGGCAATAAAGTCGGCGATAGTCTGTTCTCGACCCCTTATTGCCCTGGAAATTCTCTCTGCTTCTGATTCTGAATAACTCGACCCTAGCCAAGACATGAACCCGAGAAGCATGAAGATAGAGCCAACCCCACAGAAAGCGACTCCGGTAGCACTAAGAGTCCAAAACAGCCAGGCAAGGAAATTGCTAGACAGGGCAGGCAAAGATAAAGGCTTAGCGACGTATTTAGGCGGGGTCCAAACAGGGGCCATAGGGTGATACTGCTGTCTGGCATAGATGACCGGGCTAACCCCTGCATTGAAAGAGGCAGTTAGGTGGTTTGGGTCAATTTTAGAAGCAGTGTAGGGTTTGCCATTCGCTTTTAGAGCCTGGTCTACGGCCTTTAGCCAGTCGTTATAGTTCATGGCCTGATTGTAGTCTTTGAGATGCCGGCAGGCATTCCAGGTCTGTAGAGATGGCTCCGGCAGGATATGTTTAATCTGAAAGTTGTGAAATCAGCACTGGCGATGCCAGTGGCACAGAACTTCTGCTCATTTAAAGAGTAAATGTGGCCTGGTTTAGCTTTGCTAAGCCAGGAATGGCATTCTTCAACTAAGCTCCCACAAACATTGAGTACGGGGTGCCCCGTCCCGATCAGCTTTGCTGTCGGGCGGGAACTGAGCTGCTGACTCGGGACAACTCATTCCTGCTCTGCCGCTCATGCTTCGCGGGCAGAACAGGCCACCCCCCAGTCTGTGGAGATTGAAAAAACCTCGCTCCAAACTCTTCATTCACGATCTTGACTCGTCCCTCGTCAAGGTCGTGGCACCCGACACTTTTCGTGTGTTCGATGGTGATGGAAGGCCTGCTCGATCAGCCCGCTGGCGAGCCGGATACGTCAAATCCAAAAGCTGTGAAAAATGCACTGGCGATGCCAGTGGCGCAGAACTTCTGCTCATTTAAAGAGTAAATGTGGCCTGGTTTAGCTTTGCTAAGCCAGGAATGCAATGTCTGAAATTCTTCATTCACGACCTTGACTCGTCCCTCGTCAAGATCGTGGCACCCGACACTTTTCGTCAATCAAAAAGATGGGGTGCCCCGTCCCGATCAGCTCTGCTGTCGGGCGGGAACTAAAAACGTTTATCAGTCCAGCTCTGACGCTGATTCCTCGCAGGCAGAACAGGCCAGCCAAATCACAGGATGGCTGTAACAAAACTAAGATGCGGAATTTACAACCGCAAGATGAGTTGCCTGCTTCTTCAGTTCCTCGTAGGCAGCAATGTGAGACTGAACTTCATCAGGGTGTCGCCCAGCATAGGCCAGAGCCGACCTCAGTTCAAGCTCGGTGAGGCTAGGGAAGGATTCCTTAAGGTCCAAAACCGAGGCGGCTTTGCGGAATTTTCTGACGATTTCCCAAACGGCCACCATTGTCCCTTTGACTCGGGCAGTGCCCTGAGAATCCTTGGCGATCATGGGGAACTCGTTGGCCTCGCAAAGAAGGGTCCGATAAGATTCCTGCTTGATCTGCAGTTCTGACTGTTCGACTCCCAGCCGACCTGCGCACTCGCTGAGGGTGAGGTCGCCGTGCTCAAGAGCAGTGAGAAGAAGCTCTTCGTAAGCCTCGGGCAGACTTTCTTTCAACTGAGAAAGAATGACTGTCAGTCTCTCTGGCCGAGTATTGGCCAGCCGCTGAACCTGGGCAATCATCCAGGTGTCGTTATGAACGCTCATAAAAATCGACTCATTGACCGTGACTTCACTGTCGGCCAAAGCACAGACACCCTTGTCCAGCTTCGCTATTATATCTACAAAGACGTGTAGATTCCACTAGAGGGATTCACTTAGGTGACTGGTTATTGAGACATTTTTCAATGAACTCTTCTACCAGCCTGTGCCACCTTTCAGGTTCTTTGAACCTTCCGTGACCGTGGCCCGCGTCTTCAAAGAACTCGATCTGTGCACCCTCACCGCCTGCCTCCCTTACCTTTTGAGCAGAAGCGACTGGCACCAGGGGGTCCTGTGTGCCGTACATCAGGAGAATCGGTTTGCCTCCGAGATTGGGCAGAGATTCTTCGACTGAAAGATTTTTGGGATTGAATTTCGCCAGCAGGCTGCCGATGGGCAATACAAAGTGCAGCAGAGCGTTAAGCGCTTTGCCACCCACCATAAGCCACCAGCCTTTACCTGCCTCGTCCAGGCTCCTGTAAGGGGCATCCAAAATAAAGCCAGAGCCGAGCGAGGGGTTTTCTGCCGCCGCGTAGACCACGGCTGCTGCGCCCATGCTGCTTCCGAGCCAAATCTTGGTCGTCCCAGGCAGCCTACTATCCACAAAAGCGTTCATGGCCTTCACATCCATCGCTTCATCTCGGCCAAAGGTGCAGAGAGCTTTTTGGCTCCGACCCTGTCCGCGATGGTCCACAAATAGACAGCTGAGACCGAGTTTAGTGAAGAGTAGTGGCAGCAGAGGCACCCACTCGCACTTGTTCATGATGTAGCCGTGGGTGCCGATGAGGACCCCACGCGGGTTGGGATGAGCCACCCACCAGCCCGAGAGGACGACTCCATCTTCGGTCGTCAGTTCGACTCTTTCCTGCGGAAAACCCATGAATCCTGGGGAGAGGTAGATGGGAACTCGGAAGGGCCGCAGGGTGAACCAGGCCGCAATGAAATTGATCAGGAGATAAAGAAACAGGGCTCCTGCCGCAATCCAGACTAGAATCAGCACGCGGGGGCCTTCCCCTCAGATACAATCAAGATTCGGCGACTCCCCATGTTTGCCCTGAATTTCTACTCCGACCTCTACGCTGATCTCCTGACAAAGGGCCGAAAGACAGCCACCATCCGCCTTGGAGACAAGTCCGACAAGTATGCCACTGGGCAGGTTGTCTGGGTGACTGTCGGTGCAAGGTTTGCGCGGCGACACAAGCTCTACTGCGCAATTCTCGATCGCGTTGAGGTGAAGCCCATTTCAGAGCTGACCCCGCGCGACATTGAGAGGGAAAATCCCGAGATGCGAAACGTCGATGACGTCATCGCTCTTCTCTCCCGCATCTATTCCGACTTTGTGACTCCCAACCAATTGGTGACCGTCATCTACTTCTCACCCATCGACGAAGGATCACCTTACTAAGCCACTGCCCAAGATCGGGAAAAGACCACCAAGATTAGTTGGTGGTCTTGCCCTGATCCATGTGAACGACGGTTCCCATAAGGGTCTTTTCAGCTCCGCCCTTGTCACCACGCTGGATCGCCTGCATGGCGACGGTGACTTCCTGAGCGTCCTGCGTTCTTCCCTGGCTGACGAGTAGCATCTGGGTTTTCTGCAGATCTTGCAAGGCAGCCGCCATTGTAATGGCCTGAGTCTTCAGCCCGAGCATGGTCTTTTCAACCGCGCGGCTGACAGTCGCAACCTGGTGAGCAGCCGCCACTTTCGGATGAACCGGGGCACTGAACTTGGCCGCTTCCGCGGTGAATTCCATGATGAAATCCACTTCCTTGGTTTCAGTCTGGCCAGTCAAGGGCTGGTTGTAAATCAGTCTGCCGGCAGCCACCCGATAGTGGCCGAGAGGATGGTTGCCGTACTCCAGATCAATCAGGATTTGCAGTGTGGAGCCTCGCTCCAAATCAGCTAGATCGATCTCAATCTCTCTCTGGCCAGAAGCAATTGTTGCCCCGGTGACTCCCCTTAGGTCAACCCAACGTGCCACCTTGAGGGCGAACTTAGCACCCGTCATCTGGGTGGACATGAGCTTGCTGAGTTCATCTCTAAAGAGAGTTGGAATCTGCTGAGGTGCTGAGATGTAATGGTAGTTGCCTCCCGCTCTCTTCGCCATTCCCGCCAGAATTTCTTCGTTGTAGTCGGGTCCAAAACCGAGGAAGGTGCAGGTGATTCCTCTCGCCTTGATGTCCCCGGCCAGGGCGACAAGGCTCTGATAATCCTTGATTCCCGCAGTCGGGTCGCCGTCGGTCAAAACGATCATTCTCTGAGCGCGGCCCGGGTCTGTCGCCATCGCAATCTGCTGAGCCCCAAGCGTCAAGCCGTCGCTGAGGTTGGTTGTGTAGCCAGGCTGGAGCTGAGCAATGCCGCCCTTGATCGCTTCACGGTTGGTGACTCTCTGAGGAGGCATCAGCACCTCGACAACTTCATCAAAAACCACGATGCTCAAAATGTCGTCGGGGCTAAGGAGGTCAACGACAAGGCGGCAGGCTTCCTTGGCGTATTCCAGGGGCGCACCTTCCATGCTGCCGCTGCGGTCAACAACCAAGCAGAGATTGACGGGAGTTCTAGTGCCGCTGGTGACCATGCCAGTGAGGCCGGGTTCTTGGGGAGCTGTGATTTCCAGAAGGAACTGCTCTCGGGCCGGCCCGTTGGCCATGGTGGCCTCGCGGCTGGGGGTGATGGAGAACTGAAGGCCAAGATCGGGGGGAGGCACAGCCATGGTGCGGTTCATTGGGTTTCCGCCCAAGGCTCCGGCTGGCATAGCCTGAGTCCTCATGCTCGGTCCGCCGCCAACCATGGTCTTGTTGGGGTCAAAGCCGCCCGGATTCATAGCTTGAGTCTTGTCGTTCATCATCCCCTTCTCTCCTTTTACTCCACTCTAAAATCAGATGATCCAATCCGAATCACGTCGCCCTGCCGCAAAAGTGTCATGGAAACCTTTGCCCCGTTGACGAAGGTTCCGTTGGTGCTGCCAAGATCCTGCAGTTGAAGACCTTGAGGTCCTGCAGAGATGATGGCATGCCTACGGCTTGCCTGTGCATCTCCGGTCAAGGCAATGCCGCTGGCTTCTCGGCCAATTTCTAGGGGCTGCCCCAAAGGAAAGCGCCTTCCAGAAAACTGACCGCTGATCGCTATCAATCTGTTCGGTCCTCCAGGAGCCTGAATTCCGCCTGGCGTCATAACAGTCTGAGCTCCAGTCTGCATGGGCTGAGGAACGGCCATGGTCGGCTGTCCGTAGGGTGCCTGAGGCATTTGAGTCTGGGGCATCTGGGGTTGAGGGACGGCCATTGTCGGCTGATTCATGCCCTGGGGCATTCCACCAGCCATGCCGCCTATCGGAGCACCCCCGACTGGTCCGGCAAACCCTCCGACGGCGACACCTTTGGATCTTGCCTCAGCCGAACGCCTGGCTGCTCCTGCTTTCATCAGGAATTCCAGGGTCAAGCTTCCTACCTGAATTTTGTCTCCCGGGTTCAAGGCCGCCGAAGCCACCCTGACTCCATTCAGGCCAACACCGATCGGACTGCCAGGATCCTGAAGCACATACTGCCCCCCTTGTTTATGAATGACAGCGGCAAGCCCGGGAAGATTGGGGTCGGCGAAGAGAGGGATTTCGGCCCTTTCATCCTTGCCGATCCGGGTGACATTGGCGTCAATCGCCCACTCCTTGCCTTCGTTTCGGCCAAGGACAAGCCTTACCCACGCCTGGCGTGAGTAGTACTCGAAGAGGGCGGTGAAGAGACCGACCCCGAAGCCTAGAAGGGCTGCACTCAGCCCACGACTTGGGCCACCCACCTCGTTGCCCTGCTGAGCGGCCAGGATAAACCCAGAAGCGGCCTGTCCCAAAAAGTCAAAGAGAAAACCAGCGAGCATTCCGCCGGCCAAGCCTCCGACAAGGCCACTAACAGCTCCTCGAACACTCCGAAGAGAAGCGCCAATGCCTACGCCTAGTCCGGCGCCCAAAAAGCCAATGGCAATGGTTCTGGCAAAAATGCGAAGGACACTGAATCCTTCACCCATGAAGACTTCAGGGCCAAAAACTGCTCGGGCGATGACTCCCCCGATGCTGTAGCCCAGCATCCCGGCCATGCCGCCAAAGACCACGCTGATGCCAACCGAGAGGATGATGTTCTGCTTTCCGCCCTGCTGCAGACCTTGGTAAAGCCCCGCCGTGCCTGCAATAAAGAGCATGAGCAGAGACATGAAAATCAGCTCTGCTCTGGCCCATGCCAAATCACCCGGCACAAAATCTTGCGGAAAAGCACCTGCCGTCAGCATCCAAGCGACGATGCCCGCTACGGTGCAGAGGATGGCTTTGGCAAGAATTCTCCCCACTACTCACACCTCAATCGAACAGTCCCCAGAATCAAGAGGTCACCAGCCTTGAGCTCGGTAGCTCCCGTGATCTTCACTCCGTTGACGTAGGTGCCGTTGGTAGAGCCGAGATCGGTGATGGTCAGAACCCCGCCATTTCTTGAGATCACAGCATGAGATCGGCTGACGCCAGAATCTGCGCCAAAGCTGATGTCAGCTCCTTCTCGGCCGATTTTGTACTCGCCGCCTCGAATGTCGTACTCCTCACCGTTTGGACCAACGAGCTTGTAGGCGTGAATGCCAACCGCATCCTGCACAGCTCCGACGGCACCGGCAACGACGGCAGCACCCTGCTGAAAGGGAGTAGGAGCGGCATCATCCAAGACGATTTTCTGGATAGGCTGAGGGGCGGGGGCAGCCTGAGCCTGGGCTTGGGCGGCCTGATCGGCGGCATCTGGATCCAGGCCAGCCTTTTTCAAGAGGTCTTTGGCTTGGTCTGGACTTCCCCTGAAATACATATAGACTCCGTAGCCAAGAGCTCCCAAGATCGCAAGCCCGATAAATAGGCTGACCAAGGTTCCCAAAGGGTTCGATCCTTTCGGGGCTTCTTTCGGTTTTTCATCGGAGGCGGCCGGTGATGCTCCGTTAACTGCTGAACCCTCTGGTGCGGCCTCGGCTTCCGCTCCGACAACATCAACCTTTTCTGAGACTGGCAGATTAACCTTCATCCCGTCTTTGCCGGGCGAAGGGTTCATGCTCATGGCAGGAGTCTTGACTTCCTTACCTTCAAACTTCGTCGTGAAGCTGATGACCAAAGGCTTGCTGGGAAGGTTCCAGAACTCAACCTTGCCTTTGTCGCCAGGAGTCAAAAGAGCGGTGCGCTGCTCGCCAGCCACAGAGACCATCACGTTTCCGGCCGCGACGGGCTTAAGCTCATAGACGACCGTCACTTCCAGGCGGCCAAGACGGGTGAAGTCTGCGGCGGCAAGCTTCCACGATTTGGTCTTAAGAATATCGTCGGCTGGCTTTTCGGCTGCCTTGCCTGTAGCCTCATCGTAGACTCCGACAATTTTGCCGGGGGTTACTTCGATGTCAGCCGAGATTCCTGTGACGCTGACGGGCGTTCCGACGGAAGAGGCGTCACTTGCCTCTCTCTGCCAAACCTTGCGGGTGCCGTCGCTGCCAAAATCAAAGGTGACCTTGGCTGGCTGAGCCCATGCAGCCGCTAGAATTCCGGGCAGGAACAGGAGGGTAATCAGACTTCGGCGCACTCTGTGCTTAGTTTAGCCCTCGCGGCGGGTATTGACTGACAAACATCTCGCGCAACAAAGCCAACTGGACCGATTCTTTCTGCACAAAGGTCTCCGGCAAGCCCGTGCCAGTACATGGCGACCCCACCGGCGTAGTAACAGGGAAGGTCTTGTGCGACTAACGCACCCGCCATTCCTGCCAAAACATCTCCCATTCCGGCGCAGGCCATTCCGGGGTTTCCGGTGGGATTAACCAAGAGAGGTTCGCAGGCAGCCCCCGTAATGCTGTAGGGTCCTTTAAGCAGAACAGACCGCCTGAAGTGGGTCATGGCCACCCTTACTGCTTCAAATCGATCCGCCTGAACTTCTGCGACTGTGTTCTTGAGCAGTCGGCTCATTTCGCCAGGATGAGGAGTTAGGAGGCAGTCGGAAGGGGGAAGGAGGACTCCCATGGCCACGGCGTTCAGAGCATCAGCATCGATGATGCTCGACACCTGCCAGTTCTTCCAAACCTTCTCCAGAAAGCGCAAGACTTCTGGCTCATGGGTCAAACCTGGCCCAAACACAGCCCCTTCGTAGGTGCCTTGTTCGGCAAGGATTAGGTCAGCGGCTTCTTCTGAAACCACGCCATTCTTTTCTGGCAAAGGAATGACCATCGCTTCTGGACACTGGGATAGAACAGCCTGACAGACAGATTCAATGCCAGCGACAGTCACCAGCCCGGCTCCGGAGCGGTAGGCTGCCTTAGCTGCCAAAACTGCCGCCCCTCTCATGCGGTTAGAACCCGCAACGATGAGGACATGTCCGTTGCTGCCTTTATGGCTTGACCTTAGTCGCTCAGGGATCAATGCCTCTACCCAGCTTCCATCAAGCAGAAAGGCTTCGGTTGGTTCTTTGGCTAGCTCACGAGGAAAGCCGATGTCGGCAACGTGCCAATGGCCGCTATGCTCCAAGCCGATTCCTTGAAAGAAGCACGGTTTCGGCAGACCAAAGGTGACGGTCTTAAGAGCCCAGACTGACTCACCTAGCTCTTCGCCCGTATCGGCATGAATCCCGCTTGGAAGATCGATAGAGACTACGGGGACGCCGCTTCGATTGATGGCACTAATTGCTTCGCCAACTGGCCCCTTGACATGATGCTCTGCACCGATGCCCAGAATGCCATCGACCAGAAGGTCAAAGCGACCGAGCTTTTCTAGTCTGGGCTTCCACCTTGGTTCATCACTGAAGATGGGGTGGACTCCTTGAGCTTTGGCCTGCAGCATCTGCTGGCGGCACTCTTCTCTTAAGTTATCTGCCGGGCTTGTAACGAGGCATTCAACCTCGAACCCGTGCTGAAGTGCGAGTCGGGCGAGAACGAATCCGTCTCCCCCGTTATTGCCTTTGCCGCAGAAGACTCCAAGTCTCCCCTTCTCCGGGAGCATCTGCTGAATGGTTTCGAAAACCGCCATTCCTGCCCTCTCCATAAGAACCATGGCGGGGAGGCCGAATTCTTCGGTGCTCCTCTGATCCACATCTCTGGCATGGCTGACGTTTGCGATCCACATAAAATGACTTCGAACTTCCTAAAGTGCAATACGAGATGAACTGAACGAAAAGCAGTCTGAACTGGCTTTATCGGCACTTTATCTGGGGTATTTGGAAGACTACAAGGATAGAACTGCTGCAAATGGGTCAAAGATTCAGGAGTCACTTTTTTGAAATGCCACCCGTCCGCTGCAGCTGTCTGCCCTTGTGGAAAACTTTGCGCCCTAACAGGTGCGCTTCTGTCTGCTGATCCGTCTTGGATGTCTGAAGGCAGGACGCCCAATGTCAGCAGTTTTAGATGGAGATCTTTGGGTTCATAACTTGGCCCACGTAGTGCTGGTAGACGTTACGGATGACTACCGACGGAACCGTCGACCTCAGCCCGTTGACTGCTACCCGATTCTCGGTGAAATCTGGCTCCCCACAGTGGTGATGCCTCAAAGGCTGGCCAAGGGAAGCTTGATTGAGAACTACCTTTACGATTGGCATGAAAGGCCATCAGAAGGGAACCCCACTTGGTACGTGGGGGTGGTTCACAGCCCCAGTGTCAAGGCTGCGGAAGTTTGAACAAAGGCCAGAAGAGAAATCTCTTCAGGCCTTTTCTCTTTAATCAGAAAGGAATCTTGGCAATGACCGTGCCGCCGCGACCCTTCTCATTGGCGATGCTCTGAATCGTCCAGAGATCCGTTAAGTTGTCTCCATCGAAACAGGATCCGGAGTAGTCGCCCCAAGCTCCACCCTCAGTGGCCGCGACTCCTTCTCCAAGGCTGACGTTGGGGCGAAGAGTTCCGGCACGATCCCCTGCCTTTCGCCAGGCAACCCGAGGCGAGATGAAGCTGGTCGGACTAGTTTCTTGAAAGCCTACGATCACATCGTTCTTCTTGTTAACGGCAATAGTTGTCTGGATGTAGCTTTTGATAGGGTCAGCAATCAGCCCTGACTGGACAAAGGTGCCATCCATTCTCACCTGGTGCCACTGCACTCCCGCTCTGCCATTAACGTTAACCGTGTGGGAAAACCAAAGGTGATTGCTTTGAACGACAACGTTTTTGGGATTTCTGTCTCCAGAAGATGTTTTGGCTTCGGTGCCTTTCATGGGCGAAGCCGGCGGCCAGCCGAAATTTTTGAAGTTGTGGGCGGCCCTGGTTACAGATTTGACGACAGGAGTGGTTCCCGCTCCCTCGCCAACTGTAGTGATGACAATTTCTGTGTCCGTTAAGTTGACGAAAAGCAGATCATCCGTGGCGTCTTGAGTCAAAACGGGATGCCCTAAACTTCCAGCAAAATGGTAGACGGTGGCGGGCTTTCCTGCCTTGACCTCTGCCATCTTCATGACGAAAGTTCTCTCACTGCCGCCTGGGAAAGAATAGCCGATCCATTTGCGGCTGACCCCGATTCCTCCTCCGTCAACTCCTTTCGGAGCTGGTACAGGATAGGTGTTCCAAGCTCCGCGAGGATCTGAGGTTTCAGATACCGAAACGTTTACCGGCTTCTTTTCTTCCTTGTCCCAGGGGTTCCAAAGGTTGAAGCCGAAAACCTTGTTTGAAGCGCAGTAAAACAGTTTGGGGTCAATGCCGCCGTTGAATTCAGATTGGGGGACGCCATCGACATAGGCTCCTTTTTTGTCGTAAATGACCAATCCACTGTTGGTGCCATGAAAGACAAAGCCGCCTCCGACCGCGATTTGAGGGTCGACCTGACGGTTGCCATCCTGCGAACCACCAAAAGTCAAAAGGCCATTGACCATTTTTGCCCCGCCGCCCTGGACCCTCTTCTTCGCTTGGCCCCCCTTGTTGAAGGTGGCGTTCCGGATCGGAGTGATCACTTCCTGCCTCACCGGGCCGACAGGCTGAGCAAAAAGAATGCTGAGGGCGGCTGAAATCATGGAAGAGCGGAGTTTACTGGGAATCTGCCGGCCATGCCTTCACGCCTTCGTGGGTGATCTTTACTGGAGCGATGTTTCCTTCTGAATCGATGTTCAGGTAGTCCAGGCAGGTGACCCGATTGTGGGCGCTTGTCTCTTCTAAAGGCCGACGGTGGTAGCAGATGATGTACTGGTCGCTGCCTGGCAGCTTAAGCACAGAATGGTGACCAGCCCCCTTGCCGATGGCAGGATCAGTTTCAAGAATTTTGGCCTCGCGCACGAAGGGGCCGAAGGGAGAATCGCTGGAGCCATAGGCGACGGCATAGCTGGAATCGGTCCACCCACCTTCGGACCACATGAACACGTATCGTCCCTTGTGCTTGACCATGAAAGGTCCCTCGACATAGTTCTCGGGGGTGATTTCGATAAAAGGGCCATCGATTGAAATCATGTCCGCCCCAAGCTTCACCACCACTGCGTGCTTCCAACCACCATAGTAGAGATAGGCAGTGCCATCGTCATCGATAAAGGCATGGGCATCAATCGGCTGGGCTCCGTGGTGATATTCGCTTATCAAGGGGTGGCCAAGTGCGTCAACAAAGGGTCCGCCAGGGCTATCCGAAACGGCCACGCCAAGGCCAGCCCCGTCTCCCGCAGAAAAGTAGAAGAAGTACTTTCCATCTTTTTCGGCCATAGAGGGCGCCCAGGCAGCTCGGTTGGTGCTCCAAGGCACATCAGCAAAGTCCAGAATTCTGCCTTCGTTTCTCCAGTCGGTGAGGTCGCTAGACGAGAAAGCCTCGAAGAAAGTCTGCTCTTCATAGGGGGCAGAGTAGGTGGGGTAGATCCAATATCTGCCTTCATAGAGATGGATTTCTGGGTCGGCGTACCAGCCAGGAAAAATGGGGTTTCCAGACAGGCGCGGGCTCGAACCAGTTTCCTCAGACATGAAGCTATCTTGCCATGCCGAACTGAAAAAGGCGTTAAACTAGACCCAACACCATGGTCACACTTGATGAACTCACCCGTGCCCATGCCTGGCTTAACCAGCTTCGTCCCCTTCCTGATCTAGTGTTGAAGGAGTTGAACCATCGTTATGAGGTGGACTTCTCTCACCACTCAACTGCGATTGAAGGCAACACTTTAACAAAAAGCGAAACTCAGATCGTCATTGAGAAGGGAATCACGATATCGGGAAAGCCACTACTCGATCATTTGGAAGTCGTCGGGCACAAGGAAGCTCTTGACTATGTGATTGTGCTGGCCGGAGGCGAAGCTATGGTGAGCGAGTGGGATGTGAGAAGCATCCATAGCTTAGTGATGAAGGGCCAGGCTCAGGAGCACTCCGGAGCTTGGAGACGGCTGGATGTGAAGGCCGCTGGGACGGACTATAGCTATCCCACTTACCTGCAGATTCCTGACCTGATGGCGGAATTCATTGCCTGGCTATCTCAGCCACCTAAACTTCATCCCATCCTCTTTGCCTCGGAGGCCCATCTGAGGTTTGTCACGATCCATCCCTTTCAAGATGGAAATGGCAGGGTCGGCCGACTCCTTTTGAACCTGCTTTTGATGAAAGCTGGCTATCCGATAGCTGTTATTCACCTGCAGGAAAGGCCCCAGTACATTGCTGCACTAGAATCTGCTCAAAGCGGAAATGGACGAGACGATCTTGACAACCTAATCTTCAGAAGCCTCAAGGATTCCTTTGTGGAGACCTTCAGGACAGCATTGTCCTATCAAGATCTCGTGATTGATTCGGGGCTCAAGAGCGACATCTTGGGCTGGATAGACTAAACCACTTCACCCGTCTGGACTCTCCAAAGAGCGGCATAGAGCCCCCGACCATGCACCAGTTCATCGTGAGTGCCAGATTCAATCACCTTGCCGGCCTCCAGCACCCAGATCTTATTGGCATCTCGGACCGTTGAAAGGCGGTGGGCGATGACCAGGGAAGTTCGGTTTTTGGTGACCTTGGCTAAAGACCTTTGAATGGCAGCTTCGGTCTCGTTGTCGACGGCTGAAGTGGCTTCATCGAGAACCAGAATGGCGGGGTCGCGGAGAATGGCGCGCGCTAGAGACAGCCTCTGCCTCTGGCCACCAGAGAGCTTCTGGCCTCTTTCCCCTACGACTGTGTCGTAGCCGTTAGGGAGCTGGAGGATGAACTCATGAGCCTCGGCAGACTTTGCCGCTTCCTCGATATCGGCTTGTGAAGCACTGCTTCTTCCGTAGGCGATGTTGTCGCGGACTGTGCCGTGAAAAAGAAAGACATCTTGGCTCACGTAGCCCATGGCGCCGCGCAGGGAAGTGTAGGAAAGTGACTTGACGTCGTGTCCATCGAGCAGCACCTGTCCACTTCTGGCATCGTGGAACCTGAGCAGGAGCCGAATGACGGTGGATTTACCTGCGCCAGTCGCCCCGATAATCGCATGGGTTTCTCCGGCCGGAACCTTGATGTCGATTCCATTAAGAATGTCACCGCCATCGGCGTAGCCAAAAGTGACCCCTTTGAATTCGACCTCGCCCTTGACAGGAGTCGGCAGATCAGAAACTCCAGGCTGCATGGTGGGCTGAACATCTCGGAGCTTGAAGATTCGAGAAGTGGAGGCCATTGCCCTCTGGTACTGGTCAAGAGTTTCGCCCAAACCAGTGAGAGGCCAGAGCAGTCTTTGAGTCATAAACACCAAGACTGAGTAGATTCCGACCTCGATTTTCTGGTTAAGAACAAGCCAGCCTCCGACCACAAGAGTACAGGTGAAGCCAGTAAGAATTGCCATGCGGATAATGGGCACAAAAGCTGCCGAGTATCGGATGGCTTCTCGGTTTGCCTCTTTGTAATCGTTCGAGACCTTTGCGACTCTTTCTGACTCTTTGGCCTCAGATGTAAAGGCCTTAATTGTGGTGATTCCGCCCAGGTTTGTGTTAAGCGTCGAACTCAGTTCCGCGACTGCCTCGCGAACCTTAAGGTACTTGGGAGCAAGTATTCGCTGATACTGAATTGATCCAAAAATGATGACAGGGATCGGCAGAAAGGCGAGCAGAGTCAGTAGGGGTGAGCTCAAGAAGAAGACAGCTCCTACCAGCACGATATTCCAAAAGAGTGTAATGATCGAAGATGCCCCTCCATCAAGAAATCGCTCTAATTGGTTGATGTCATCGTTTAAGACACTCAGCAGGCCACCGCTTGAAGTATCTTCAAACCAGGCGACTTCGAGGTGCTGAACATGATCGTAAAGTTCAGTGCGAATGCTGTGCTGCAGAGTTTGGGAGAGACCTCGCCAGGTAAGGGCTGAAAGGTAGCCAAAAAGACTTTCGAAAAACCAGACGAAGGCATTGGCAATGGCCAAAATGACGAGCTGCTGCCAGCGGTCTGAGACTCCTAGAGTCGTCGCAACAATCGAATCCTGACCCCTCACGATCACATCGATTACGGCGCCGATCAAGACCTCCGGCACCACATCCATGATCTTGCCCAAGGTCGTGTAGGTGGTGGCCAAAACAACCTTGCCCCTGTGGGGGCCGGCATAGTGCCAAAGGCGCTGAAGGCCTGTTTTGCCCTTGGGGAGAGCCTCAGTGACTGACATCAGGTTAATCCTGACACGAAAATCAGGCTTGGTCGAAGGTCAGAAGTGAAAGATGACCGAAGGGACCTGGTGCAGGGAACAGACTAAGCAGGCCCTCGGGACGTTGAGGGATTCATTCAAGACAAGGGCAAAAGCTGTTCAAATCTGACTATTTGAATTCATGGGTGACCTTAATCTCTCCCGCAATATGCCTGTTGAATTCCTCCAGGTCCTCAGCAGGAATCCAATACTCCAGATGAGCATCTGAGCCAGCTCTCTGCACTTCGTAGCGGTTGAGAAATTCCGTCTCAACCTCAAACTCTGTCACATATCCCACAAACCCCGAACTCGCATCTCTCAGATTCCAAGTGGAAGCAATCTGTATGGCGTAAACTTCACTAAGAACGGGATAGAAGATGGGCTGCATGGCCAGTCTGGGTGGAAACTTGCCAAGTTCTTTAATCAGGTCAAGCTCTGCCTGGCCGACGGGACGATAGAGAGTCGTAAGTTCTGAAAGCGACATGATTTTGTGAGTTGACTTATCGGTGAAGCCAAGAAAGCCAGGCCGGTGTCTGTCCGGGCGAGAATTCTAGAAACAGCCAGATAGCTAAGATTATGATCCAGAAGCCGGCTGCAAAAAGAGGATACTTAAGAGCACATTTCGTATTCTTCTTGCCTTGAAGGTAAGCCCAGATGAATAGGCTGGAAGAAAGAAAGGCTGCGACTGGCAAAGCAAACCTCCCTAGCAGCAGGCAGGGGGTGGCCACTTTGCACCATGCAAAAGCCAAGCGGCCAAGCTTTTCTGATAGCTGCTCATCATTGTTGGAAGTCTCTGGTTTCATCTTGCCAAATCCGGACTACTTTCTGAGGACGAAGAGTGCCAGAAATAGATAAATGAGCCCGGCGATCGGTCCAAGGAGAAGGAGCAGGATTCCGACCGGGGCCAGGACCATTAAAGTTTCGGATGAGAGGCCGATGAGGCATGACCCAAACCCGATGACTGGCATACCGACCAGCAGCATGAGTGTGGTGACGACCTTTCTTCTCTTCGAGCAGTTGCTGCACCATCCATCACCTTCAAGAGGCATGCGGCACTTGGGGCAGGGTTCACCACGGGCAAAAGGTTCGTTTGAGTTGGTGGGTGTTGGCGGCAGACTCAAGGGTGTGTCCTGTGACCATAAAGATAGCACGAACCCTAGGGCTCTTCAATCTTTCTCCGCACCGCCTTTGCGAAAAGCAGAGTGCTGGCGATGGCGGTTCCACAGAGCAGAACCAACCCAAGAGGAATCAGCATCACTGCGGCACCCCGCAGCATCGGCTGGTGACTAGTCCCCGGACGATGCTCATAGTCTGAAAGGAAGATCCTTGAATTTTGGCAGCTGACGATCAAGCCATCTTGCGTAGGTTAAGTAAGGGAGGAAGGAACCGATGATGACTATCATGCCCTCAATAATTCCGAATACGTTTACGGTGAAGATGAAGGCAAATGATCCAAAGAAAACTGCAGGAAACCAAGCCAGCCCAATGGCATCTGATCTGATTCTCTTGCGGCGAGTACAAAGAGGACACTCTCCGTTTCTGAGAGATGAACCACAGTTTTGGCAGCGAAGAGATCTCGAATAAGCAGACTTCTCTGTTTCTAGTTTCAGTGGTGGCATTTTTGTGACTGTCAGTTTGTAAACAGTCGCACAGCCCAGCCCCAAAAGCGCCAATCCCACCCCCATGGCAATCACGAGCGCTGCATTCTCCATCCCCACGATATCTGACAGCAAGGTTCCTGCTGCGGCAGCCAGCAAGCCTGATCCAAGTCCAACTCCAATGAGGTGAAGTGGAACTCGACTGATGGGTTCGTTAAAGCAGTGAATGCAGAATACTTCCCCCTCCGGCAGCTCATGCCCCTTAGTGCACATGAGCCCCATTTCAGCTTCTTTTTGCCTTGAAATCATTTGAGGGAGATCTTTCATTTCTGAGGGAGGGTTGCCCTATATCTTGCCACGGCCGCGATGACAGGCGGCAGGGCGAGAATGACAATAACCAAAGCGGCCAATGGAGATTCACTACCGATGAGGAACAGAGTAAAGCAGCTGGTCACCCCGAATATTGGCAGCAGGACGATGAGCAGCTGAATGAGGGGAACTGTGCGTTTACGAGAACAGCCTTCACACCACCCCTCCTTATTAAGGCGATCTCCACAGACAGCGCAGTCCATAGCTCGGCGGTACGCCGCTCTGGCTCGTGGTCTAGAAGATGGAACTTCTCTCTTCCTGAACTTGTGTTCAACGATTGCCATCACAAGCCCCCAAGAAAAAACGCACTGAGGGAAAAAGATGAAAATGTATATGCTTCCAGAACCTAGCTTGCCCATAGATTTATCGAACCCAATATAGAAGATGGATAAAACCGCTGCCGCTAACCCATAAAGAACATACGAGAGTGGTGATGTCAGCCACCCTCCTTTGGAGCATTCTGGGCACCTGCCATCCTTGGGCAGCATTCCGTGGCCGCGCTTGCAGTAGCGAATAGTGTCGAAGGATATTTCTATTGGCTCTTTAGTATTGGGTTTGTAGGGAGGCTTCTTGTCTTCTGACTCTAAACTCATCTCTTCTTCGTTAGTTCTTCTTGGGCAGGCAGTCGTTGTATTGGATGACCGCAAAGATGATGGGCGGCAGTAAGATGGCTATTGGCAGGACATAGAGAAAAGGAGAAAGGCTGTTAAGAATATAAAAGGTGAAGCAGGCACTCATCCCTAACGCAGGCAGAAGCAGAAGAACAAGGATCGTCAACGCTCTACTCCGTTGCTTTGAGCAGGTTCGGCACCAGTTCTTTTCGTCTAGTTGGTCTCCGCAGATGCTGCAAGGGAGCCTGCGTTTATATGGACCCTGATCCGCTTGCTCAGCAGGCTTTTCTTTGCGCCAATTCAACTCATACTGAACAGCCGCGGTGATGATTCCCCAGGCAAACATCGAAAGGCTCAGGAAAAATGGGTAGATAAAATCATATCGTCCTACTAGCAGCCCAGACGAGTTTGAAATCAGAAAGCTTAAGATAGCAGCAGCTGTGCCATAGGCGAAATGCAGCAAAGGAGAGTGCATCCAGCTTCGTTTCCGGCAGATGGGGCAGGTTCCCTCAGGTGTCAGTTCCCCATGCCCTCTATGGCAGCGCCGAACTGGGGCCAACCGATCCTGGCTTTCCAGTTCTTCTATCCTAAATTCCTCTTTCACCTTTTCCCCCAAGTGATCATCAAGGCGACGCCTATCAGCGGACTCACACCGCAAAGCAGAATCATAAACAGATTTCTCATGTCACCCACCAATGAACCCATAGGGAAGATGCAGGCCCCAACCCCGAAGAAGGGAAGAACAATAAAGACGCCGAAGAGCAGCCATACTCGTCTTCGAAACGAGCAGGATATGCAGGTATTGTCACCTGCTAGTTCTCTGCCGCAGGTTCTGCAGTTTTGTTCGTCTCTAGCTTCGGGTTCCGCCATAAAAACACCAGCTTGTAGATGCAGAAAACTCCGACAGCCGCACAGATCGCCGGCACGAGCCAAGGAGTTCTGCTCGATGATTCTCTTAAAGGTTCTATGATGATGCGGCTGACGCACCAAAGCAGAACAGCCCAATAGAAGAGGCCTTCTTTATCTTTTAACAGCCATAGAATGATGAAGGTTGCCAGGGCCGCAAAGGAAAGATAAAACTGCGTTGGGTGGCGCATGGCATCATGCTGAAAAACAGCCCAAGGAAGATCGCTTGGCTTGCCGTGACAGCACCCATGAAACCAACAGCCGATACGACCCAGCGTCTCGCCAGCCGGCAAAGCCAAAGCCCACAAAGGGCCAGTGGACTGCTTTATTCCCAGGCGTCGCTTGGCCACTTCGACACCGACCCAGCCGCCTAGAACGCCTCCAACAATTGTTCGTCCTGCCGCAAAAGTGCCAGCCTCAGGCCCCGGAAAGATGAGTGAATATGCGACCTGAGCCAGGGTGGCAAAAACTACACCAACTAGCACCCCGACCAAAGCGACTTCTGTCGTCATGGATCTGTTCATGCCTCGGCGCTTGGCTTCGTAGAGGTAAACGCCGAAGCCCACAGCATAGGCGGCAAAGTTGAAGCCAAACCCGATCAAGGTGTTTGTGGAAATCTGATTCATCTCATTGGCAGGGTGGAAATTCTTTCAGGAAAGTCCTGCGCATCTTCAAACATCCATCTCCAGCAGAATGAATGGCGTCTTGGGTCCTCTTCAAATGTCCCCACATGCACGCAGCACTGCCGAATTCTTGCTTCATGAAAAGTGTGAGCATCCATAAACATCTTAACCGTGACTCTAAAGGTGTTTGTCGCCAAAGATTCAAGGTCTGGCTTTTTAGAACCTGGCCATAAACTCGTAAACAAGTCACGCACTCCAGGAACACAGTCACACATCTTCATCAAATCCCAGGCAATCTGCAAAGAGGATGTTTTCTGCTGCTCGCTAAAAACGCGCTGAAGCACGCCTTCTTTTATCATGCTCTTTAGGCTTTCGCCCACGTTCTCAAAACTAATCGTGTTGCTGGCGAGATGAATCCATTCTTTCATTCTCTCTCGCCCGACAATTTCCATCAGAGACCGCCACTGACCCTTGTTGTCTTTTATAAAATAGCCAATATCGCAGCAGTCTCTGTGGCTGCAAGGAAGAGGAATAAAGTCATCGGCCAGGCCGAGCCGCTTCAAAACTCCAGTCGGAGTCACGCGGTCCATTCCATCAATGCCGCTGTTTCTTCCCGACCCAAACACAGGCTGAAAGGCGATTCCTGAGCAGTAGGGTGTCTCCCTTCCCAGGTCAAAGACAGTCTTAACCTCGTCGTCATTCACCCCTTTCTTAATGGTCATGACCAAGGTTGTAAAAATCTTGGCCTCATTCAGTCGCTTTAGAACCAAAGCTTTTTCAGCATTGAGTTCCTCGCCACGAAGAGCCAAATGTGTCGATTCTTTCAACCCGTCAAACTGAAGATAGATTTCAACCTTGTCTCTGTGCTGACTCAAAAAGGCCAAGAACCTGTCGTCTTTTGCAATCCGCCTTCCGTTGGTATTGAGCATGATGCGGGTGACGGGACGCCGGCAAAGCTCACGAATCAGCTCCTCGATATCCCTCCGCAGAGTCGGCTCGCCGCCAGAGAGCATAATCACACTCTGCCGGCCCTGCTCCCTCTCGATCATCACATCGACTGTGTGGAGCAGTTCTTTCAGAGTCGGCCTCTCTACGGCTTGAGCACCAGGATCCAGAGCCGAGGCGTAGCAGGTGGGGCAGCGGTAGTTGCAGTTTTCAGTCAGGTTCAACAGCAGAATGCAGGAATGCTGTCCGTGGCTGGCGGGCAGACCATTTCGATACCCATCCGGGAAGCCGGCAAAGTTGTCGGTTCGGTCCGGAATCATTTCAAGGGTGGGAGTCTGCCACCCGTGTCTGGCCCGCCAAAGGCTGGCGTCTTCTTCATAAAGGCTCTCGCTCGGCCCATGGGTGGGGCACCAGCGCCTCATCCAAATCGACCCGCTGTGGCTCACCAGCATCCCGTCAATAAAGGTTCCGGCTTGGTCAGATCTCAGTCCGCTCTTGGCACATTCGGGGCAGACTGTCCGCGTGTATTCCTCAATCGTGTAGGGGCGGGCTGGCAGTCCGGGCATGGGTCTGACTCTATGATAGCTGGCTTTCAGAGTCATTCACGCCTTAAGAAAGTTAGATTCCCTGCAGCAAAGCAGAGCAGTGGCGGCCGATAACTAACGTAAAATGGAACTTGCCAGGTTCAAACTCGGCCAAATGGGGTGTGGCATGAAAGCTCTTTTCTTCCAAAGTCGCCTGATTCCTCTCTTTGCCTTCATTTTGTGCCTGGCCGCACCAGTCATTGGCGCGGCACAAGCCAACCCTTTCGCCATCAAAATCGAGCTCTCTGAGGCGAAGCTGCGGCCGGGGCAGGCTGTAACCGGCAGAGTTTCAGCAGGCATTCTTCCCTCTCAAACGACTCTCACAAACCCGGGAATCAACTTTGTCATTTTCACCAGTTCGGCAGATATGCAAAGCCTGAACGAGGAGATTAAAAAGCTGCCCGCTAGCCAGGCACAAAAGAAGCTGGAGGCACTGGTGGCGAATACAAGCAAGGGGAGCGGTCTGCTGCTGCAAAGGGTTTCTGGCCGAGTGACGGTGCAGGAAGGAGCACCCCTCTCTCTGCCCCTGGACCACAACGGCCCCCTCTATCCCCGAATCAGCGAATCGGACCTCTCACTCATGGAGAGAGGGAAGTTCAGGCTCACAGTCGTCGCTGTTCTTTCTGGGCTGGATGACAAAGGAAAAGAAGCCTTGTGCTACGCCCTTGATGAAGTCGAGATGGAGGTTGAACCTTTTCCTCTCAAAGTGAGCTTTATCCCTGGCCTCATCCGCCCGGCTGAGCAGTCGCTTGCTCCAGGCGCTCCTGTTTCGTTATCGGGCCGCTATGTTGTCGAAGGCCTGCCTCTCAACGGCTCTGCTCAGGTTGAAATCATCAAAACGATGGTCGAAAAAAGCCAAGCAGGCGAGAGCAAGGGAAGTGACGCCAGTGTCACCACCCAGCATTTGATTAAAGGAAATGCCGATGGCAGCCCTGTCACTCGTCCTCACCGGTTTTCAGCCATCTTTCCTCAGTCAGGAGATTTTGAAATCAGCCTCTCGGCTGCCGTCACCGGATCAAAGATAAAGGCACAAGAATCGGTGCTCTTCCGAGTCACTTCATCGCAGAAAAGCAGCCAAGATTCGGCCTCCCTCAAGCTGCCTCCCTTAATCGGGGGCGGATTTTCCGCCTCGCTCAAGGTCAACAATCTCGAAATCTCACCGAAAGACGGCGTTGCCACGACACTGCCCATTGTTGTCTCAGGGGTTGATCTCTCTGGACCACCTTTACAAGTGCAGTTCGAAACAGTTGAGGACAGCGGAACCCTGAAGATGAATCGGTTTCTGACCGTGGTCGGCAAGGGATCCCATTCACCCCAGGATGTTCCTCTAGATTCCGATGGGGACCTGCTATGGCCTCTAAAGATTCAGGCTAAGCCAGGAATCATGCCCGGGCTTTACGCTCTGCCCATCACGGTGTTTCAAGAGCCCGGAATCGAATCGCGCCTTCTGTTGACCCTGATTATTCGTTCTGATGGGCCTTTGCCTTTGGGAGTTTTGAGTCAGGGTTGGATGGCCATGCCCGGTGGAGCCGCCGGAGATGGAGCTGGATTAGGGGGAGGCAGCGTGAACCCCGCCAACAAATCTGGTCAGCCAGACCCTGCGGCCGCTTTTCAAGCTCTTATTGATCCGGGCGATCTCACCTTGCGGCCTGGTGGCGGGGCGGGGCGGGCGAGAGTCTTGATTCAAGGGCTGAGCGCCACCAGCCAGCAGCCTCTAGAAGTGATCTTTGTCGCGGCGGATCAAGGGGTGCTTCCAGGCGGAATCACTGTTTCACCAGGAACGGTCAGTCGGGCAGTCAGCCAGCTTGCGACAACGGAGTTTGAAGGAAAAACCTGGTACGTGGTGAATCTCGATTTCACTGCCTCGGCCAGTGCGATCTCTGGCACATATTCTTATGAAGTGGTTGTGCGCCAGTCGGGCCGTGGTGCCGGCACCCTCATCATGACCATCTCGGTGGATGAAGAAGGAAGGCTGACAATCAAAAGAATCCAATCTTTCTAAAAGACATACAGACCTCCTCAATGCCTTCGGGGTAAAAGGTTTGCCATGCCTCTGCTTACTGCGGTGCTTGCAGCCGGAGCCATGGTGCCAAATTTCGACCCGGCCCATACCATCTGGTTCAAAAAGCCCGCCAGCCACTTCACTGAATCCTGCCCCATGGGCAATGGCCGACTGGGCGCCATGGTTTTCGGCGGAGTTGCCAAGGAGAGAGTCGTCCTCAACGAATCTACTGTCTGGTCCGGGTCGCCTCAGGATGCCGATAGAGAAGAGGCTCACAAGGTGCTGCCCGAACTGCGGCGCCTTTTGATCGCAGGAGAGAATGAAAAGGCTCAGCAGCTTCTGCAAAAGGAGTTTGTTGCTAAGGGGCCAGGTTCCAGCTTTGGCGGAGCTAAAGATGGCCCCTTTGGCTGCTACCAAATTTTGGGCAACTTGGAACTTGAGTTCCCTTGGTCGGCAGGCGAGGCAGATTACGTCCGCTCGCTTGACATGAATCGGGGAGTCACCCTCATCCGCCACACGTCAAACGGAGCCGACATTGAAAGAGAGAGCTTTGTCACGGCCCCTGGCAAGGTGACCGTTTACAGAATCAAATCGAGCAGAGCCAAACAGATTTCTTTCAAGGCAACCCTGACTCGTGGTGAGCGAATTTCCACCAAGGCCGACGGCAAGGATCTGGTTATGTTCGGGGCCCTGGCCAGCGGGTTCCCAGGCAGAGATGGAGTCCGTTATGAAGGCCGCCTGCGCGTGATGACAAAGGGTGGAACTCAATCCGTCACCGCGAAAGGAATTGAAGTGAATGGGGCCGATGAGGCGGTCCTTCTCTTCACCGCCAATACGTCAATGTTCGAGAGTGATCCGGCAGCAAAAACCAAGACGGATCTTGATGCTGCGGCCAAGCAGGGTTACAGCAGGCTGCTGAAGGATCATGTGAAGGATCACCAGTCTTTTTATCGCCGAAGCATCCTCACCCTGCCGACAACCGAGGCGTCTCAGCTGCCGACTCCCGATCGGCTCGTGGCTCAGGCTAAGGGTGGATCAGACCCAAGCTTGGCGGCCCTGGTTTACCACTTCGGCCGCTACCTGCTGATCGGCAGCTCACGGCCAGATAGCCCCCTGCCCGCCAACCTGCAGGGAATCTGGGCAGAAGAGCTTCAGACTCCTTGGAACGCCGATTTTCACATCAACATCAATCTCCAGATGAACTACTGGCTGGCCGAGACGACCAATCTCGGCGACTGTGCCAAGCCACTCATGGAGTTCATTCCTAAACTGGTGCCTAACGGAAAGAAGACCGCGAAAGCCTATTACGATGCAAGAGGCTGGGTCGCCCATGTCATCTCCAACCCTTGGCACTTCACTTCTCCCGGTGAAGGTGCTGATTGGGGTTCGACCTCAAGCGGCGCAGGCTGGCTGAGTCAGCATCTTTGGGAGCACTACGCCTTTTCTGGCGATCAAGACTTTTTGAAAAAGGCCTATCCGGTGATGAAAGAAGCCTCGCTCTTTTTCCTCGATATGCTTATCGAAGAGCCAAAGAACAAGTGGCTCGTGACCGCTCCCAGCAACTCGCCAGAAAACGGCTTCAGGATCGGTAATTCTGGCCGGATTTCGACTGTCATGGGTCCAACTATGGACCAGCAGATCGTCCGAGAACTCTTTACGAACACAATTGAATCGGCCAAGATTCTTGGCCTGGATTCTGGTCTGCAGGCAGAGCTGGCGGCAGCGAAAAAGAGGCTTGCTCCACACATCATCGGTCCGGACGGCCGACTGCAGGAATGGCTTGAACCTTATGAAGAAGTTGAGCCCCAGCACCGACACGTTTCTCACCTCTACGGTCTGCACCCTAGCAATCAAATCACACCTTGGGGGACTCCTGCGTTGGCTGAGGCGGCTAGAAAGTCCCTGGAAAAGCGGGGCGATGATGGAACGGGTTGGTCCCTGGCCTGGAAGGTCTGTTTCTGGGCTCGGCTAGGCGAGGGGGACAGGGCGAGCAAGCTGCTTAAGCGTTTGATGGTTCCCACCGGCGGAACAGGATTCAACATGACGAACGGGGGAGGGCTCTATGCCAATCTCTTCTGCGCTCATCCTCCTTTTCAGATTGATGGAAACTTTGGCGCTTCGGCTGGAATTGCTGAAATGCTGCTGCAGAGTCATGATGGTGATTTGCGGCTTCTACCGGCTTTGCCATCCGAATGGGCTGGGTCAGGTTCTGTGACCGGCCTTCGCGCTCGTGGCGGTCGAATTGTGGACATCACATGGAAGGATGGGAAGGTGGTCAAACAGAGGGTTCGGACGGCTAGGAAGTAATGGCGGGTTAGGTCTGGCCCGACGGCAAGCCGACCGGGAGCGGGCACCCCACTTTGTTGTCTTCGCAGGCTATGAATTCTGTCCGGGAAACCCCCGTCGAGTGGCTCCGAGGAACGAGGAGACGCTCGATGGGGAGAGAAAATTCTCCCCTTCCAACCGCACAGGCTTCACTTTGCAAAGGGGTCTTCGATGGAAGGCGCTGGGTTTGGCTCGCTTTAGGTTTTATGGTGCTATTTCCGGGGCTGCTCTCCGAGCCATCCCCTGTCACCCGCATTCAAGAAATCCGGGATGGATGGTGAGCGAAAGCTCTGTCTTCCTGGCTTAGCAGAGCTAAACCAGGCCACTGATGCTTTGGCGACTGTCAAGTCCGTCCGGAAACAACCCCGTCGAGTGGCGAGATTTTAGGGGGATGGCGATGAGGGGCTGGAAAGATGGCTTAAGAAAATCTGTCGAAGGTCAGTTCCGGCCCGACGGCAAGCCAATCGGGACCGGGCACCCCACTTTGTTGTCTTCGCAGGCTATGAATTCTGTCCGGGAATCCCCCTTCGAGTGGCTCCGAGGAACGAGGAGACGCTCGATGGGGAGAGAAAGATCTCCCCTTCCAGCCGAACAGGTCTGGAGAACGAATTCTTTATGGTTGGAAGGGGTTGGGGGATGGCGATGAGGGGCTGGAAAGACGGCTTAAGAAAAACTGTCGAAGGTCAGTTCCGGCCCGACGGCAAGCCGATCGGATTGGGGCGCCCATAGGGGAGAGAGTATCTGGCTGAGCAAGAGCAGCGGGTGCCAAGACCTTGGCGAGGAACGATGCCTAGGTCGTGAGTGGTGACCCAGAAGAAAACTCCAATTCCCCACAACCCAATCAATGAGTATTTACTAAAAACTCAACCTCATAAACAGTGATCCCCTGGAATAAATCCCAGGGGGTCACTGTGGGTGGGAGCCTAACACGTTTCGATCTTTGACCTCACACTAACTTCTTGCGAAGCTAGGCGAAATCTCAGCCAAACTCGACTCGCACAGTCCGAGACTTTCATCTCTTTCTGCTCTGCCCCTACCTGATTCTCCAATGAAGGAGACGTCAGGGCAGACACCCAAACCGTTGCATCCGGTCCAACTCAAATAATCCCACAACGAGTGCAGGAGCTAAGCAGTTAAGATGCTTCAGCTTTTTTCGACCTTTGCTTTGCAATTGCCGAATTCGAAGTTCCGAAGGTGTTCGTTTCTTATCAGTCAGCAAACCCCTTCACCAAGCTAGTTGGCTCCAGATGCTGAGCAGATTTCCTCGAATCTTCTTTCTTCTAGTTGGGATCTCTTTTCAGATCTCCCATGTAAATACTACATCAGAAAACTGAAAATGGGGCAGGAAAAATAAAAAGTTTTCCCCCGCCCCATGTGAATAAGTTATTGGCTGGAAATGATGGCTGACACTTCCTGCCAGCTCGGAATCGACTCTTGAGCGCCCTTGCGTGTGGTGCTGAGTGCTGCCGCCACTGAAGCCACCCTTAGGGCGGGCTGAAGCTGCAGCCCCTTGGAAAGGGCGGCGGCCAGGGCGCCAGTAAAGCAGTCGCCTGCGGCAGTGGTATCAACCGCTTGGACAGGGTAGGGAGGGACGACTCCGATGCCGGAAGCATAGCTGCCTTGGCTGCCCCGAGTTATCACCACATGCTGAACTCCCTTGGCCAGAAGTGCCTGGCATGCTTTCTCGCAGTCTTCTTCGGTTTCAACCGGGTGGCCAACGATCAAGGCGGCTTCGTGCTCATTCGGAGTCACCATCCAGGTCCGAGCAAGAATCTCGTCTGGCACTTCAAAGGCAGGGGCGGGGTTGAGAATCAGCTTGCCGTGCTTCACAGCTTCAGCGATGCCTTCATAGGGAGTCTCTCCCTGCATAACGATCCAGCTCGGTCTAAGCATGGTCAGCGCGAAACTGACCTTGTCCTCTTTGACCAGCCGGTTTGCACCTGGGCCTACATAGATTGAGTTCGCTCCTTGAGAGCCGACAAAGATTCCCGCCGTTCCTGTCGCGACTCCGTCAAGTTCCTGTAGATAGCTGACTCCGACCCCCGCTTTTTGCAGCACTCCCTTAAGAAGAGCGCCACCGGCATCTTTTCCTAAGCAGCCGACCATCTGGACTCTGCCGCCCATCTTTGCTGCGGCAGTGGCTTGATTGGCACCCTTGCCGCCTGGATGAATTTCGTAGCCATCGGCAAGAAGAGTTTCACCAGGGCCAGGAATTTTCTCTCCGACCCAAACATGGTCCACGTTGCAGCTGCCAACGACGGCAATCAGCTCATCCATGGCCCACTTCTACCCGGAATCGTCCGTGCCAAACAGTGCTTCGGCCGCAACAACCGATCTTGCCTCACCATCTACTGAGCAGATCAGCTGGCCTTCAGACCCCAATCCGAGAGCGATGGCTTCTTCTCCCGTCGGAAGTGTGTAGATTTTCCCCGGAGTGTCATCAAGAAGGCTCCAGTAGGGAAGCAGTTCGTGCCAAGTCTTGATGAGGGCCAGGGGTTGAAGCCGGGCTAGAACCTTCTCTAGGGCTTCATCTGGGGTGAGTGTCACGCTGCGACCCAACAAAAGACTGGTGGCCCGATGAGCGATCGAGTCTGGGAATTCAGTATTGGTGAGGTTGATTCCCATTCCGACGATAGGCTGACTAGAACCATCCGCCAGGGTGATTCTCTCTACCAAGATTCCCCCTGTCTTCTTTTTCTGAATCGTCAGATCGTTCGGCCACTGAACTCTTATCGAAAAAGCTGCTGCTGCCGCGCAGGCGGTCATCATTCCTGGCAGCCAGGGGGCAGGGTGATTCCGCCATTCTGGCAGGGCAAGACTGACGGTAAGGCTCTGCGACTCGATGCTTTCCCAGGTTCTATCAAAGCGTCCGCGACCTTTAAATTGGTGGCGTGCCATGAAGATGGCGGGAAGAGCTTGATCAGAAGATGCTCTTCGTTTCAGCTCGTCCTGCGTCGAATCAATCTCGTCAACGCGTTCAATCGGCCAATGGCTCATTCGATTTCAAGGTGGAGGGCAAGGGAAGCGGCAGAGTGGGTCAGGGCTCCGATTGAAATGATGTCCACGCCAGTCCGAGCAATATCGGCGGCCCGATCCAAGGTGACTCCACCCGAAGCTTCAAGCAGGGCGCGACCCTTGACAAAACTCACGGCTTCCTGCATTTCATCAAGCGACATGTTGTCGAGCATGATGATCTGTGCGCCACCCTTAAGGGCTTCATCCACCTGACTCAGTTTTTCGCACTCGACTTCTAACGGCACCATGTGGCCGAGGCCATGCCTTGCTCGGTTGATGGCTTCGGTGATGGAGCCTGCGGCGCGAATGTGGTTGTCCTTGATCAGGAGGCCATCGTAAAGGCCCATGCGGTGGTTTTTGCCTCCACCACAACGGACTGCGTACTTCTGCAGAGTTCTTAAGCCGGGAACAGTTTTTCTTGTGTCAACAATCTGAACTTTGGTGCCCGCCACAGCATCGACAAACTGCCTGGTGAGGCTGGCTGTGCCGCTGAGCATCATGAGAAAGTTGAGAACGGTTCTTTCCCGGCTCAGAAGAAAGGCGCTTCTGGTCAGGCCGTCGATCAGCCTCTCGCCAGGCTCGACCTTTTCACCGTCGTGGGCGTGCAGCCTTGGGGCGCGATCTGGCCTTTCAGAATCTGTCAGCAGGTGAAGGGCAATGCCCAGGCCGCAGACAATGCCGGTGCCTTGGCTTTCAATAAACCAATGGCTCGTGTGGTCAGGGTCTAAGAGGGCAGCCGCAAGGTCGCCCGACCCAAGATCCTCCTTCAGAGCCCCGTCGGCGGATTCCACCCACCCTTCTGGCTCAGGGTGCTTCCAACCCAGCCTCATGTGTTTTTCCTGCGTCAAAGGCCGACAATTGTTTGGCGGCTTCTGGCGGCAATTTCTTCAATCAGCATGGCATAACGGACTTCCATTCCGCCCCTATTCCAGCCGATGGGCACCTTTGTGTGTCCCGCCACAAGGTGGGCAATTGGCTTGATTGTCAGACTGCTGCCGTTATAAAGAAGGGTGAATTTATCGTCCGGCTCAGCCTTGATTTCTCGAATCTCGCTGTAGGCAACCCTCTTGACTCCGCCCTGGTGGGGGAACTCGAAGGCGTCTTCGTAAAGGGTGTAGCCCTTTTCTTCCAAGTGCCTAAAGGTCATATCGGCAATAGCGCCCTTGCCCAAGTCTTTGGCTGCCCTGGCCACCTTATGAAAGGCATCGCCGATTGAGCCCAAATTGGCATCGATTGATGTCTCTTTGAACTTGCGCTTGCCTTCTGCTGTGCTTGCTTTGCCGCCTTCATCCAGCCAATGCAGCACGTCGGGGGCTTTGTAATAGATTGGCGCCATCAGATTTCGTTCCTTGACCCTATTACCATCAGACGCTGCAGAGGGTTGAGGTGGGCTGCGTGTAAGGCGTTTAGCGAGAGGGAGGAGGGAGACGGAATGAAGAATGAGGAAGGAAGATGCGGGGCTAAGCTTCTTATCTTCCACAATCAATGTCTGGCCTTCCATCACCGGACTTCAGCCTTCGGTCTTCAGCCTCCTGCCTTCTGCCTTCTGCCAGTCCCCCTAAAATTACCGGCCGGTTGGGTCCCAGACCTCAGGTACTGGCCCGAAGCGACCGACCATGGTACATTAGAAGGACGGACAGGTGGCTGAGTGGACGAAAGCGCCCGCCTGCTAAGTGGGTAAGGGATCACATCCCTTCTCGGGTTCGAATCCCGACCTGTCCGCCAGAAGTTTTCAATATGAAAAGGATCTTCATTTTGACTTCTGTTTTGGTTCTGCCTATGGCGGTTCCAGCTCAGACTTTTGATGAGTATTTGACTCTGCGTCGAACTCACAAAATCTCCCAGTCAGTCGGAGCCGCTGCCCTAGAAACTTTCATCGGCAGCCGAGTGATGGAGGTCCGAGGCCGCACGACCGGCATGATCGGCAATGTGCTGATCCTGGAGAATCCCGATCCCAAGGGTCGAGAGCTTTACGTTAAAGCTCCGGAATCGCCCGAGTGGCTGAAATCCGGCAGTCAGAACGTCCGCCTTATCGTCAAGGCAATTCGCGAAAGCGAAACTTCAATGATCACTGCCGAGCTTCTTGGCGCGATCACAGAGCCTTCTATTGCTGCCTGGGAAGACAGGCAGAACGAAGCGGCAAGGCAGGCCGAACTTAAGAAAGCTCAGGATGCAGCCCGCAGATCAGCAGGCAGTACAACGAGCCGAAGCGGAGTCGCACCACGAGTTCCATCTGGGAAACTGCCGACCATGGCTGCCAGGGCAGGAAGCCGAGCTCTCTCGCCTGAAGTCAGAGCCTTGATTCCCACCTACGCTGGCTTTATTCGAAATCAGAACCGGAGGCTTTCCGCTGCGAAAGCGACCGACATTGCCGAATCGGTGTTGGAATTCAGCGTCTATTTTGGCGTTGATGCCAGGCTGATCATGGCTCTGCTGATGGCAGAAAGCAACTTCAACCCCAACGCCGTCAGCCACGCCGGCGCCCGAGGGCTGGGTCAGTTGATGCCCGGCACGGCACGAGGACTGGGTGTGAGCAACAGCTTTGACACAGAGCAGAACCTCTACGGCACCACAAAGCTTCTTAGGTCGCACCTTGAGAACTACACCAACAAAACTGGAGACTCGTTTAGAGGTCTGGTTTTGGCTCTGGCCGCTTACAATGCTGGCCCCGGAGCAGTAAGGCGTCACGGCGGAGTTCCTCCTTTCAGAGAAACCCAGAATTACGTAAGAAAGGTGGTTGAGTACTACAAGCGCCTTTCTGGCGAAAAGTAGTTAGGCCGCTTTATTCAACAAGCTTCTCACCGCCTCCATTACCATGGGGACGGTGATTTGATTTAAGCAGGGGTGTCCGGCAACGGGGCAGTCAACGGCCATGCAGCCACCGCACGATTGGTGAATCTGCAGCACCCTCACCTCGTCTCCGTAGGGCCGCCAGTCATCTTGAGGGGCGCGGTCACTAAAGATGCTGACGACAGGGGTTCCTGCCGCTCGTGCCAAATGAGTTGTGCCGGTATCGACTCCGATAAAAAGCTGACAGTATGAGAGCAGTGCGCCAGAATCCAAAGGAGAAAACTCACCGCAGGCGTTGTGCCCTTCTCCCCAGGCTGAAATGAGTTTGGCGGCAGATTCCTTTTCAGCCGGACCACCCACGATGATCAGGCTGGCACTCTGCTCTTTAAGAATCTGTCTGCCAAGCTCCTCAAACCTTTCCAAGGGCCAATCTTTGCTGGACATGGCTGACTTGATTCCCAAAGCAATGAGGGGTCTGCCCTCAAGGTTTCGGCTGGACAGCCAGCGAGAAATGAGGCTCTGCTGATCTGACGAAAAGTTGAGCCAGGGCAGGGAAAGGTCGGAGGGCGAAGAAGAGATCCCGCAGTTTTCCAGCCTTTCAAGGCGGCTCAAGACTTGGTGCTTGATCTTGGGGTCTGGTCTGCCATCAATTCGACGGTTGTAAACCTCGTCCTCAATGCTCTCAAAGCCAATCAGATTTTTGATTCCAGCCAGCTTGAAAAAGAGCCTGTCTCGGCTGACCTGCTTTTCCGATCGCGGAAAGGGGGCCAGGTAGCAGACTGTATCGAACCCTTGGGCCCGCAGGGAGAGCAGTGCCTTCACCTCTTTAACGGGAAGCTTGCCGCCTCTTTCGTAGTCAAAGACCTTGTCCACCAAGCCCTGCGGCTGAAGCACATCGGCAGGCGTGATTCTGCCAGCGGGAACCTTGAGCTGCATGAGGGTGAGTTCAGAACCAGCAAAGTGGCGACGAATGGCTCTGTGCGCCGGAATGGTGGTGAGGACGTCACCCAGCATTCCGATGTTGTAGATCAGCACCTTTTTCGCCATGGCTCTGCTCCATTATCGGCTTTTTTGCAGCGACTGCTGACGTAGTTTTGTCACTCCTGGGCAGTTGTTAACTAATGTTAGGTTCAGATTGGCCCATGGTCCCGATGGCTGTTTTGGTCTTGTGGCAAGATCACCTCACTCTCACAGGAGGCGGAAGCATGATGAAAATTCACACCAAATACTCCGGCCTCATCTTGGCAGCAATCTAGTCGGTTCTCTACCGCACTTCGCACCAAGATGGTCCGGCTCCCCGGACCCCAAAACTCCAAACCTTGGCAGTGTTTTTCTGCCCCCGGCCCTGGGCCGTTTTATGGCCTTTTCCTGTTATGAGCAACTATACATTTCGTCCCTTACAATCAGATTCCGACTGGCAGGAGGCCCTGGCTATCCGTGCGCAGCTGCATCCTGAATTTCCTGTGACTCGAGAAGAAATTCAATCAGAAGACGCCATGTTTTCTGACAAGGTTCTTATTCGAAACGTAATTTGTCGCGACAACAAAGTCGTCGGAATGTTCTCTTTTGTCACTGCCTTTTGGTACAACGAACCTCTTGGTTTCACCAGTCGGGTCGCAGCCCTGCCAGACGATTTAGAGACATTTGACTATGGCTTTAGCCAAATTCTAACCCTTGCAGAAGAGTTCAAGGCAGCAAAGATTCATTCCGGCATTGAGGACCGGAGGCCGAGCATTGTTGCTCTTGCAAAAAAGCACGGTTGGAAGACCAAGATGGAGCAGAAGGTCTCAATGGTCGATCTCACCAACTTCAGCCTAGAAGTTGGTGAGATTGATTACGAGATTATTTCGCTGCCTGAGTTGAAAAATCGAAGGCCGGATACCTGGCTTCATGATTATTGGCGCCTGGATATGGATCTTTTGAGAGATGTTCCAATGACGGGCGAGTTTGTTGAGGACACAGTGGAAGTGTTTTCAGAATTCCTCAATAATCCGGGATTCAACTGGGATGGATGCTTCTTTGCAGTGATGCCCAATGGCGATCTTGCAGGAACGACTAGCCTCGCCCCCAACCTTGTTGACCCTGCAATTGGCATTACAGCCTTAACGGGCGTCCGTAGAGAATATCGTCGAAGGGGAATTGCCAAGGCGTTGAAAATCAAGTGTCTCAGCTGGGGCAAGGATCAAGGAGTGAAATCTGTTGTTACGGACAACGAAGAAAAGAACCCGATGTACCTGCTGAATGAACAGCTCGGCTTCCGCCATGTCTTCAATCAATTGGCGATGGTGTGGGAACGTCCAGGCACGGACAACTGACTGACAGATAAAAGCAGAGCTTTGAGGCGGCAGATTCCTCGAAGCGTTAGAACTTCCAGGCCCTTTAAGCAGAGGGTCTGGGAGTCTTGGAAAGACTCATGCCCGCCTCGTTGGCGGGCATGAGTGATAATGTAAGTTAGTCGCGTGAGAATGAAATGAAGTACAAGCTAAGGTATAAGACCCTCTCTCTTGCTTCGGCTATAAGGTTTCTCCTTCTTCACAAGCCAGACTTCATTCTTGATGCCTCTTGGCAGACATCAGTCGATAAGCCGTTTAACTTCCGGAAATTGATCGAAACGTCTCAGGAAGTTGATGATGATCAACTCACTCCAGGCGAAGAGTTTGCCCGGCTTGCTTCTCGTTACTATTCAACCGATGAATTTGTCGCGACTAGGGTATTTGCCGATCAGATTGATTTTGACTATTTTCTTGATCAGGGGCACCCTGTCATCTATCGGACAGATGATGAAGAGATTGTCAAGCTTCTGACTCTGTTGGAACTTAGCGATGCCTCTGATTTGGACGAGATCGAGTGGGGCCTGAAGGAATCTCTGATCAACTACGCTCAAGCAGATTCCAAAGAATTTGCATTCGAATCCATCGACCCTCTGCTTCTTCTAAGGGCCCTCGTCAAGTTAGAAGAGCCAATGCTTGAGGAATGCTGGCAGATCCTCACATGGAGGGCGGACTCAGTTCATCCGAGTGTCAAGTCTAGGCCAGACTCAGATAAGCCAACTGCTCCTGATCTGCTAGAGGCAATGATCTTTGTCAAAAGTGTCGAGGAGATCACTCTTGTCCGAAGGGGAGAGAATGGTTCGGAGTTAATGAGGCTTGAGTTCAAAGGTGAATTTGCCAGGGCAGTCATGCCGGTCAGTCCCCATAGCGACTTTTTAGCCAACCGCATTCAGAATGCTAGAAGCAAACCCTACATTGAAACCATGGAGGAGTGGAACTGGGATCGTCAAGTGGAACTACAAGAGGTTCATGAGACTGCTGAAGTAAAACCTCAGTTTCTGCCTGGCTGCTATGGCTCAATCATGCTTGCTATCGCTCTGGCCTTAGGCGTCTACTTCAGAGCTGAAACACCCCACGACCTGGGTGAAGATGCCAGCTGGCGCCTTAACAAATCCTTATCTGGACAAGAGTCAGTCTGTATTCAGCCAGGGATTGAGGCAGGACAAGTCCAAAGAATCACAGCCGAATGGAAGACAGTCAATGACCTGCAGGTGACAGGCAGTAAAAGGCTCTTCTTTAACCAGCCGGTCAAGGATCCTATTCTGGATATCTGCTTCTCCCGCCCTGATGGCACCGCAAATGAGGGCAGGCAAGAGATTCCGACAGTCAGAAAAGTGGGGCGGGGTGGCAGGCTCTCTTTGATCACCGAAGTTAAGCATCCCTGACTTGCGACGAAGTGCAGATTAGTGGCAGGATAGAAGCCAAATGGTTCGTCCTCAAGTGAAGTTCGTCAAGGCTCTGTGGGGCATGGAATCGACCCCTCACCCCGAGGCGGCCAAGAAGATCGCGGCGGCTGGATTCACGGCTATCGAAGCTCCAGCCGATGCCATCACCAGCGCCGCACCCTTTGCCGATGAAGGCCTGGGAGTGGTCGCCATGCTTTTCCCAACTACTTTGGATGAGCTGAAGGCTGGACTGGACAAGGCGGCCCGCCTGAACCCCGTGATCATTAACGTTCATGCTGGCAAAGATTGGTGGACCCTAGAAGAGGGAATCGAGTTCCTGTCTGAGGCTGTAAAGCTTTCAGCCCCCGCTCCTTTCTATTTTGAGACTCATCGGGGAAGGCTGTTCCATCAGCCCAGCTCTGCTAAGGCTCTACTCGAAGCCGTGCCGGAAGTGAAAATCACGGCTGACTTCAGCCACTGGACCTGCGTCTGCGAATCTCTGATGCCTGATCAAAAAGAAGCCATGGATCTGGCGATTGCCAGAACCGGCTACATCCATTCGAGAGTCGGGCACGAAAACGGACCCCAGGTTCCAGACCCTAGAGCCCCTGAGTGGCAGGACAAAGTCGAACACTTCTGCGGCTGGTGGGATCAGATTTTGGATTCAGCCGGGGAGCGAGGCACTGAAGAGATTTATGTCGATGTGGAGTTCGGTCCTCCCACCTACATGCCAACAATCCCTTACACTCGCGAACCAACCGCCGACCTCTGGGATATCTGTGTCTGGATGAGAGATCACCTTCAGGATCGCTGGAAGTAACCTCAGCCAACATCCAAAGACTACAAGCCGTCAGGATTCTTCCAGGCGTCGAGTCCGCTTCGTCGGTGCAGATCCCACACAAGGCTTCTAGCCTCTTCAGTCGGAATGTCTGCGACGCTTAGGGTTCCGCTTCCAGACATGCTGGCAGTCGAGAACTTAACCGTCGCCAGGCCAAATCTCTTCTGGGCTGGAGTCTGGGTCAGTTCAGCCATCTGCAGCTTCTGAATTGGGGCGATGTGAAGGGTCCGCCAAATGCGCCCTTTGCGAACCAGAATCCTTTCGCCATCGTCTAGCCAGCCTGTGCCTGGCCTTTCGATCCATGCTGAAAGGGCCGAAAGGGCAAAGACACCAAAGAAGGCTGCAATGGCCCAGTACTGGAAAAACCAGGCTACAGGGGCAGAAATGATAAGGGCCGGAATGAAAGTGGAGTAGAGGCTTCGCCAAATCATCTTTACCGGTGGCACGTGCCAGCCTTCTTCGGCGGGGAGGTAGGAAGGGAAGACCTTTACCAGAATCTTCTGAGCCCCTTCGGCATCAATCAAAGGAGCCATGAGGGGGGTCGGACGTGCCGACTGCTGGCCTTCGTTTCCGTTTGCTTGGCTGAATCCACCGGCGGTATCGAGATAGAGCTTGCTGACCTTCAGCATCCTCTGAAAGATGTTGTCGGTCATTCTCGCCGACTGAATTCTGCGGGCCGGAACCACGTTCTCAAACTGATTCAACAGGCCGTAGTGACGGCGAAAACTGCCATCACGCCAGGCGACTTCAAAACCCCAGTAGGAGACAAAAGTGGTGACGATAGAGGCCACCCATCCGAAGGCGATGGCAAGGAAGCCAAGGATTCCCCACAGAACCCAATCGTTTGGAGACCTGCCTGCCGTCTGGGCAGCGCCTTTAACGGCTGCTTCGATGAAATCAGTAATTGAATTCATGAAGCCTGGGAAGGTGGCGACGATGCCGAATACGGAAGCCACCATGATAAAGAGCCTGTTCTCAGTCGCTCCGGCAAGAAACAGTTCTCGGGGTGTGGCCTGGTAGATGACTTCTTCTCGGCGGGCTTCAATCAGGGCGCTGGAAGTCGCCTCATACCGGCCAAGCAGTCTCTGCTTCAGTTCATGAGCCTGGTCTTCAGTGACTGCGCTCAGAGTGGCTTCGGCCTTTACTCCACCTGCCGTTTCAATTTCAAGGTCAACTAAGCCGAGAATTCTGTGAATCAGGTCTCGCTTGAGGTTGATGTTTTGAATTCTGGCTAAGGGAATTGTCCTTGCCTGCTTGGTGATGAGTCCCTGCTTGACCAGAAGGGAGCCTTGATGAATGGCAAAGCTGAAGGTGAAGTAGCGAATGAGGGCCGAACCAACCACCAAGAAGCCCAACCCAGCAAAGATGAGTTCGGTTGTGTCGCCGACTCCTCTCCCCATAAGGATGTTAAAGCCAAGAAAGGCGATGACGATAATGAATCGGCTCACCGCTCGCCATGCTTCGACGATGATGGTCAGAGGGTGAAGCCTTTGAAAATCAGGGTTCATTGCTTCGAGGCGGGGTGTTTTCAACCACGGGTGGGGTCAGTGGCTGGTTGAAAGGAGGAATCTGCCCTGGAAAGGGATCGAGAGGAGGAGGAACAGACGCGGCGGGTTCAGCCGGACTCTCGACAGCCTGAGGCGGGGCCTCTAGGGCTGCTTGGTATCGGACCATGCTGCCTTCAAGCAGAGCCTTCTTCAGATCTTCGGCGATCTCGGGAGTCAAGCCGCTGATCGAAATGGCCGCCGAGACCCCGGCACCCACGTGGATGCTGGCCTCGACCAAGCCCAGCATGCGAGAAAGCGGTCCGGCTGTGATATCCACGTGCTGAATTCTGGCTCGGTTAACGTAGCGCTCCGATTTCCAAAAAATGCCCCTAACGAAAGCAAGGTCGTCTTCGCCGAGTCTGTACTTGGCATTCTTCCAGCTCAGATTCGCAAAAATGATGCCCGGAAGGCCGAAAACAAGCAGGCCGCCCAAACCCCATAAACCGAAAGGCATGGGGTAGCCCTGCATTTTTCGGGTGATAAGCCACTCGAAAAAGAGGGCCATGCCCCCAGCCACCAAGCCTGTGATCACGGCACTGACTCGCCAGACCGTCCTTACTTTGGGGTCTAGGCTCCTCCATCCATCGGTGGGCACGCTCATGTTGATTTGTGCTTGCTCTGCCTGCCAATCAGGCCCTGGATCTCTCTTCTTCTTCTTCTCAGAAGCAGAGCTTCGCGAGCCATATCTAGGTGGTACAGAGCGGTTGCGTTTTCTTCACAGGCCAAATCTCTGCCCTGAAATGACAGCAGTTTGTTGACCAGCACGTCAATAACGTCTTCAATGCGGCATCCGTTAATGCCCTCCACTTCTGGGTGTCCGTGCTGAAACACGATCCGGATATGTTCCGTTTCAACAATCGCTTCGCTTCCGTCGAGGTGACGGAACTTTTCCATGTTTTCTCCCATGTGGCCTCTGACTAAGAATGTACCTGCCACGGGCTGTGTAACCTCACCACGAGTGTCGCAGTTAGAGTTCAGTTTGGGGCAAGAGACTCCTTCTGTAAGGAATCTTAATAGTAGTTTAACTCCAGGGCCTGCGTCCAACTAGCAATTTCAATAAGGATTCCTTCCCCCTCACCTAAAGCCACCTTCAGGGGCTAAACTGAATCCATGCCTATCGGCCGCTTCATGTTGGTGCTGCACACCCACATGCCCTATGTTCTTTCCCACGGACGCAGCCCCCACGGAACGGACTGGATTTTTGAAGCGGCCGCCGAGTGCTACCTTCCTCTGCTTGATGCCTTGGACAGGCTGAGAGACCAGGGAATCAAGCCCCGCTGGACCTTTAACATGACTCCGATTTTGGCGGAGCAGCTGGATGACCCCAGCTTTAAAGATGGCTTTGAGGAGTACTGCCAGGAGAAGATCGACGCCGCTCTTAGCGACATGAAGCGCTTTGAAATGGAAGGCGAAATGAGCTTGATCGGCACAGCCGGCATGTGGCAGAGGTTCTACACCAAGGCTCTGGTTCAGTTTAAGCACCAATGGAATCGCTCGATCTGCGATGCCTTTAAGGAATTTGAAGAGCAGGGAAGCATTGAACTGATTACCTGCGGCGCCACCCACGGCTACTTCCCCCTTCTGGGCACCGATGAATCTGTGCAGGCTCAGGTCAAAGTGGCGGTCGACAGCCACAAGAGAAGGTTTGGCAAGGCTCCGGCCGGAATCTGGCTGCCCGAATGCGCCTATCGGCCTGCTTACAACTGGAAGGCTCCGGTGGGGCAGGATCAACCAGTTTGGGCGAGAAAAGGCGTTGATGAGTTCCTCAACGAGAACGGCATCAAGTTCTTCTTTGTCGATTCTCACATGATTCGAGGCGGGGAGCCCCTTGGCACTTATTGGCAGAAGTTCCCTCAACTGGCCGAAATGTTCCAGAGAAGCAAGCACCTCTTCACACCTCCCGAAGAGTTCCGCAGTGAGTACGAGCATTACCTGACAGCCAGCGACGAAACCGTCTTTGCCCGCGACCCTCAAACGACTGTCAAGGTTTGGTCTGGTGATGTTGGCTACCCTGGCGACCCCTACTATCTTGAGTTCCACAAGCAGCTTTATCCTGGCCGGCTGCGCTACTGGCGCATCAGCGAAAACAAAGCAGACCTCGGGGGCAAAAAACCCTATCTGCCATGGGAGGCTTGGGAGCATATTCCGGCCCACGCCAAAGATATGACCGAGGTGCTGAAAGGAGCCCTGGCTGGCTATCGTGGCCAAGCTAACCGAGATGGCACCGTTGTGGCTATGTATGACACAGAACTTTTCGGCCACTGGTGGTGGGAAGGTCCGGAGTTTCTGTATGAACTTGCCGTCCACCTGCACAACGACCCTGAAATCGAATCGGTCACCCCAAATGAACTCATCGAAAGATTCCCAGCCGAAAAGGCAATTCCTCTGCCCGAAGGCTCATGGGGAGAAGGCGGCTACCACTCGGTTTGGCTGAACCCAGATAACGTCTGGACTTGGGAGAAGCTTTACCCCTGCCAGAGAGAAATGGTGGCTCTGGCCAAGGGGATTTCTGAGGAGCCAGCCTTGGAATGGGCGACCCAGGCGGGACGCGAGCTGCTTTTGGCCGAAGCCAGCGACTGGCAGTTCCTTATCTCAACCTGGTCTGCTCGCGATTATTCCGAGGCTCGTTTCAGCGACCATATCGAAAGATTTAACAAGCTCGCGGCCATTGCCTGGCAGGTGAAGGATGGCTACCGCCCGACCGGAGAAGAACTGGAGTTCTTGAAGGAGTGCCAGGTGAAGGATGCTCCCTTCCCCCACTTGGATATCTCAGTGTGGGCGAAGCTGGATCGCCCTCTTCCTGAAGGCGCTTGGCACGGGTAGGGAGCTGCTTCCCTCTAGCATTCAAGTTTCTGTGGCCTGGTTTAGCTTTGCTAAGCCAGGAATGGAGCTTTCGGCTGGACAGTCTCAAGTGCAAAGAATCTGATTCGAAGCAAGAGCAAACTGCTTCCATTCTATAGTTTGATAGGATCAGGCTCAAACCAGTGAATCGATTCTCCCGAATACCATGAGGAACTTGAGTAGGGATACTCTTGAGAAAGCTGAACAAGACCAGCTTTTACTGGGTTGTTATGAATGTAGTTCAAACAATTCTTGAGATCATCTTCTTGGCCAAGATTCCTGTCGTATCCTGCGCCTCGCTCCCAAACTCTGCATCCAAGCTTGTCAGTCAATCTTTCCAGTCTAGGGTCAATTTCTTGACGCATTCTAGCTAGAACTTGCCGAGAGCATGGCATCTTTAGTGCTTGACGGAATGTTTCTATGCTGTAAGGCTCTAACTTGGGCCAGACCAAGAGATGCACGTGATCTGGCATGACTACGTAGCCCCAGACCTCAAACTCATAACGCCTTCTAGCCTTGTCGAGGGCAGCTAAGAAGACTTCCGCGGCCCAAGCATCATTGAATACTGGTACGCGATCCTTCACTGAGAAGGTCAATTCGTGCGCTTGCCTAGGTGCGTTGTACGTTGCTCTTTTGTACGGGTCTGGCATACCTCAATTCTGCCCAAAAGCCCTGATTCCCGCCCAGTCCTACGTTACGACCAAAACAAACTCCTGCGGACATAGTTCGTCAGCTTTCGATTCTGGATTTCAAGTCTTCATTCCTGGCTTAGCAGAGCTAAACCAGGCCACAGGTAATTCTGCAATAGAGCAGAAAACGGCTGCGCACTTTACATGCCTAAGCCACTGAACTGGTCACGAGCGGTTTGCCTCGCCCCTCTAGCATTCTGTCCGAAGAGCCATACTTTCAAGGATGGTGGAATTCCGAGGGCGGCGCGATTTGACAGGAGCCAAGATCGGCATTGTTGTCTCGCGATGGAACGAGCTTGTGACCGAGGAGCTGCTGAAAGGCGCCCTTGACGAGCTGAAGCAGATGGGAGACCCAAGCGTGACACTCGTTCGTGTGCCCGGCTCGTGGGAGATTCCTCCTGCAGTCAATGCTCTGCTGCAGAAAAAGGAAGTCGATGGTGTGATCTGCCTCGGCTGCATTCTTCAGGGAGCCACCAACCACGCAGCTATGCTGGGCGGAGACGTGGCAGGAAGCCTGATGAACCTTCAGCTTACATCTGGGATTCCTATTTCGTGGGGTGTCCTTACTCCCGAAAATCAGGAGCAGGCCCTAGAACGATCTGGCATGAAGCTAGGCAACAAGGGAAGAGAAGCGGCTTCGGCCTTGGCCGAGATGGTGACCCTGCTGCCTCAGATCAAGGGCTAAAGCTGGAAATTGTAAACAGAAAAGGCTCGGAGCAGAAGCTCCGAGCCTTTTCTGTTTATTGACCTGACGATCAGGCTTTCTGATTCTGGCGTCGGCGTCGAAGAACCAAGCCAAGACCAGCAGCACCCAGCAGACCCATGGTGAAGGGCTCGGGGACTGGGCTGGCAGTCAGCTGTGACTGAGCGCCAGCAGCGTTGGAACTGAAGAGAGTCACAAAGGTGTCTCCTGGGTTGACAGCCGAGGCGAAGTAGCTGGAGGCAAAGTTCAGTGCGCTGGCGCTGACGTTGTTCACCTTGAAGTTGGTTCCGTTTGCGTTGAAGGCAGGGCCTCCATCAAGCAGGGCGGACCAGATAGCCAGCTGCATTCCAGCCTGCTCGTCGGCTGTGTCGGCCTCAAGGTAGTTGGTGGCCAAAATCTTTCCGGCCAGGCTCATGCTGCTTGCACCGTCAAGGTCGACAAGGCTGGATGAGTAGGTGTTGAAGTTGGAATTCAGGATCGAAAGGGGATCTGCACAGTAGGTGAAGAACGTATCGGTGCCATCGGTGAACTTAAGGCTGCCGGTGTAAAGGCTGGTAAAAGCTCCGCCGTTAACGGAGACATTGGCAGTCAAGGCATCGGGGCGGGCCAAACCTGTATATTTCAGGTTCTGAGCCGAGGCTGTGCTGGAAAGCACAGCAGCCGCGAGTACCACGAGGGCAGCTGAATAGGATTTCATATGAAGGTCACCCCAATCGGGAAGTAAAAAATGTCATTCAAAGGGCCAGCAAAGTTGCTCAGGCAAAACTGCCAGCCCTCTGTACAGACTCTATTTTGACTCCTTCCCACCTGAACTGTTTCTGAAATGGGAAGAAGCTAGTGTTATTACTGGCAGGCTTCGCACTCGCCGCCGTTCAGCATGGCGTCAAGACGGCAGGCTGCAGCGGCAGATGGCGTGACTTCGTCAGTTTCAGCTGGGACTTCCAGCCGGGGCACATCGGACTTCTTCTTGCTGACCGTGGCCTTTTCGATGTTCGAAGCACCCAAAGTTCGCAGGTAGTAAGTCGTCTTGAGACCGGTTCGCCAGGCATGTCGGTACATGTGGCTGAGGATCTTAAGGTCGGCCTTGCCCAAAAAGAGGTTGACACTCTGCGATTGGTCGATCCACTTCTGTCTACGAGCAGCGGCATCAAGCACCCACTGATAATCGATCTGGAAGGCGCAGCGATACTTCTGCTTCAGCCAATCGGGCAGACCCTGCACAAACTCAAGGTCGCCGTCGAAGTACTTGACTTCCTCTCGGACATCTTCATTCCAAAGCCCAGCCTTCTTGAGGTCGGCAACCATGAAGGGGTTGAGGACAACAAAGTCTCCGCTGAGGTTCGACTTGACGTAAATGTTTTTGTAGAGAGGCTCGATGCAGGGCGATGTGCCCATGATATTGGCGATGGTCGCCGTCGGAGCAATCGCCACGACGTTTGAGTTCCTCATGCCTTGCGACTGAATCTTCTCTCTCAGGCTGGCCCAATCGAGCCTTCCGCCACGGGGGACCTCAACCGGAACTCCTCTTTCCCTTTCGAGAATCTCAAGGGTGTCCTGAGGCATCAAGCCTCTCTGCCACTTGGATCCCTGATAGGTGGAGTAGCTGCCTCTTTCTTCGGCCAAGTCGCTGGAAGCCTCGTAAGCGAAGTAGCAGATCGCTTCCATGAACTCATCGTTGAACTCGACGGCCTCGGCAGAGTCGAAGTTGATTCCCTTCATGTAGAGGGCATGGTGGAGACCCATCACACCAAGTCCAACTGGGCGATGCCTTTGGTTAGACCTTTGGGCCGCATCAGTAGGATAGTAGTTGATGTCGATAACGTTGTCCAGAGCCCGAACCGCAATCCGGATCGTCTCCTTCAGCTTCTCAAGATCCAGTTCACCATTCGGCTTGATGTGAGAATCCAGCACGACCGAACCCAGGTTGCAGACGGCAGTTTCGTCGGCAGAAGTGTTCAGAGTGATTTCAGTGCAGAGGTTGCTGGAGTGAATAACCCCGACATGATCTTGAGGTGACCGGAGGTTGCATGGATCCTTGAAGGTGATCCATGGGTGGCCCGTCTCAAACAGCATCTTGAGCATGGCCTTCCAAAGATCAATCGCCTCGATCTTCTGACCAAAAATCTCTCCCCTCTCGGCCATGGCCTCGTACTCGGCGTACTTGGCTTCAAAAGCCTTGCCATAAAGGTCATGAAGATCCGGCACTTCATTGCTTCGGAACAGAGTCCAATTCTCTCTGGCTTCCATTCTCTTCATAAAGAGGTCCGGAATCCAGTTGGCCGTGTTCATGTCATGGGTGCGGCGTCTGTCGTCACCCGTGTTCTTTCTCAGCTCAAGAAAGTCGAAAACATCGTTGTGCCAGCTTTCTAGGTAGGCGCATCCGCTGCCTGCTCTCTTGCCGCCTTGGTTCACAGCGACCAACTGGTCGTTGTGCATTTTGAGGAAGGGAATAACGCCCTGGCTTTCGCCGTTGGTGCCCTTGATGTAGCCGCCAGTGCCACGAACTGAAGTCCATGATCCACCAAGGCCGCCAGCCCACTTGCTGAGGAAGGCATTTTCTGCGATGCCGCGAATCATGATTGATTCGATCGAGTCATCCACCTTGTAAAGGTAGCAGCTGGAAAGCTGGCTTCGCAGGGTTCCTGAATTGAAAAGAGTCGGGGTAGACGAGCAGAATCGGCGGCTCTTATAGAGTCCGTAAAGCTCCATGACCCTGGCTTCTCTGTCGCCAGGCTCCTGTCTGAAGATTCCCATAGAAACCCTCATCCAGAAGAGCTGAGGGGTTTCCAGTCTGCGATTCTTCTTGGCCGTCTTGTCTGTAATCAAGTAGCGGTCGTAAAGAGTCTGAATACCAAGGAAGTCGAAGTCAAGGTCAGCTGACGGGTCCAGGGCTTCGGCGAGTCGAGCGATGTCAAAGGACTTCATGTCCTCGGCTAGGCGGCCGATTTCAACTCCCCTTTCGATGTACTTGGGCAGTGCCTTGGCGTGGAACTCCTTCAGCTTTTCGATGCCGTCAGTCTCAATGCTCCAGCCCAGAGCTTCTTCATAAATATAAGTCAAGAGGATTCGCGAGGCGAATCGGCTGAAGTCAACATCCTGCTCAATAAGAGTCTTTGCGTTGAGAATGATGGTCTTCTGCAGATCGGTTCGGCTGATTTCGCCTGTCACCGATCTCAAGAGCTCCGACATGAGCCTGCTCTGACTCATGGGAAGCTCAAGTCCGATCAAGGCGTACTCGATTCGGCGCCTAAGATCTTCTCCATCCCAGAAAGCGGTGGTGCCGTCTTCGTTCTTCAGAAGGATCATGGCGAACTGGCCTGCGCCGTTCGTTTCGTCAGCTTCCTTCTGAGCTCGAATCATCGCCCTTTCGGCGCGATAGACAATATAAGCTTCTGCGACCTTGAAGGCTCCGGCGAGCATCAGCTCTTCCTGAACCAGATCCTGAACGCGTTCAATTGAAATGTAGGCTTGGCCCAGCTTGTGAGCGCGATCCGTTACTCTTTCGGCGATCTTTACCGAAGGAGTTGCATCCAGCTTGAGGCTCAAAAAGGCCTTTCTCACGGCGACTTCAATCTTGCCGTCGTTCCAGGGCACCACTCGGCCATTACGGCGAATCAGTTTCAGATCATTCGCAGTCGTTTTAGCAGCATCTCGCCTCGCTCCTCTCATGAGAACGAGGGCTTTGGCAATCTCGAAGGCGTCGTGAGCAATCAACTCAGCTTCGATCAATACTGAGATGTCGTATGAGGCAACTGTAACAGGGCCGCCGCTCAAATCCAGGTTAGAGAGTCGACCGATGACGCCCATGGTCACAGAACGGACAAACCGGGTGGCCTCTTCGCCCGTGAAGTCAGGGCGACCTCGGCTGATCCAAAGCCCAGCCAAGGCATCGCCGACTGTCTGAGCAATCTCAGCCGGATCAAGCTCCTTCACCCCATCTTCGCGTTTCACCAGCACTTCCTGGCTCAGAGTCAAACCTTCTGCGGCTGGCCTCCAATCGTGCAGGGGGCGAGTGCCCTCAGTGGTGACAATACGCTTGACCTCAAGGTCTTCAAGAATAGGAAATCGGGGCTGCATGGCTCAGTTGGCCTCCAGGGTAGCCGCTTTTGCGGCGGGCGCGGAGAAATTGTTTTTCCACATCATGTGGAAAGCACGGCAATGTTCGGTCTCAACAGACGCACTATGCATGGTCTTACACAAAAACTTAAATGAATGCAGAAAGAATAACCTTTGACCTCGGGTGGCAAGTCTGCCCACCCGCACGATCAGCGCCCTCGCAAAAGGTCAAGCTGCTGCAACGAATCCAGACGAAAGGAACCCCGTAAAAGCACCACGTGCTTTTCCACAAACACCATCTCGTCGCCAACAGCCAGTAGTATAGTTTCGTCTAGTCCTTGTCTGTCAAGGTCGTCTAGCAAATTTTCAAAAAACTGTTTGAGGCCTCTCATTCCACGCAAAACAGTCCTTTGGTGTTCCTTCCCCTGGCCTTTCGCCCGGGCTGCCTAACAGTCAAGACAGGTAAAGTCAGTGCGTTGCTCTACGACTTCCTTGCCTCGCTCCAGAAGGATCATCCCTTCTGGCTCGGATTGATCAGAGTTCTGATTCTGGTCCTTCCCATTCTCATTCTCGTGCCGGGAATGATTTGGTGGGAGCGTCGGCTTTTGAGCTGGATGCAGGACCGAATTGGACCGAACCGAACCGGAACCCTGACTTTTCCTGATAAGTTTCCGATCAAGTTCCTGCGGGGGAAGAGAGTCCCATGTGCAGGCCTGCTTCAGCCGATTGCTGACGGTGTCAAGCTCTTTCTGAAGGAAGACATTACGCCTCGCACGGTCGACAAGGTGATTTATTTCACCGCTCCCTGGGTAGCCCTTTTCCCTGCCTTCGCCATCGGAGGCACCTTGCCCTGGGGACCAACAACCGGCTTCTACGGATTCCTTACGCCGGTTGCTGATATTGAGATCGGCATCCTCTATGTCCTAGCTATTTCCAGCTTGGGCGCTTATGGTGTCGTTCTGGCAGGCTACGCCAGCAACAACAAGTACTCATTGATGGGCGGCCTTCGAGCCTCCGCCCAGCTGATCAGCTACGAACTGGCTATGGGCATGAGCCTCGCCGCCGTTGTGATGGCGACGGGAAGCCTTAAGATGAGCGAGATGGTCAAGGCGCAGGAAGCTCCTCTCTGGGGGATCCCTGGCCTGGAAGCTTTCCAGAACTGGTTTATCTTTACGCCCTACGGCTTCCTGGGAGCGGTCATTTTCCTGATCGCGGTCATCGCTGAAACGAACCGAGCTCCCTTCGACCTTCCTGAAGCAGAGAACGAACTCATTGCTGGATATCACACCGAATACAGCTCAATGAAGTTCGCGGTCTTCTTTATGGGAGAGTACGCGGCCATGTTCCTTCTCAGTGGCGTCTTCGCCGCAGTCTTCCTTGGTGGGCACAACCTTATGCCCTTCAACTGGGATGTTCTTGCTGCTCAGATCCCTGCTGGCGCTGGAGTCTTCGGAGCGCTTGAGTCAATCACTTACTGGCTGGCTCCACTCGGCTTCCTGGCTAAGTGTACGGCCGGGCTTACCTTCTTCATCTGGCTTCGAGCCACCCTGCCAAGGCTGCGTTATGACCAGCTGATGAACCTGGGTTGGAAGAGCCTGCTGCCTCTCGCAGTTGCCAATTTCATCATTGTTGGCCTCTGGATCGTTGGCACCAAGCTCTATGGAGTTTGGGCTGGATGGGGAGTTTTCATTTTGGCTGGCGCACTTGCCGGCGTGCTTTACATGAATCTGGTTTCTGCGGCCAAAAAGTCGAAAGGCTCTGGCCCCAGAAAGGTCGAGATGGTGGAAGAATCGACCCCAAGCCGCAGGGTTCTGCTTGTGGACCCTAACGCAAAGTGACAGCAGATTAACTTGGAAGCAGAAGGCAATTAAACGTGGTGGATTCTCGAATGACAGTCTTGAGAGAGTGGGGAAGAGGTAGATGAGCGGGGCGCAGATCGTCTTTCTCGTTCTGGCAGCGGTGGCTCTGTTGGGCGCCCTCGGAGTCGTTGGCTATGGCAGAAAGCCTGTCTGGTCGGCAATCTGCCTGGTGGTCAACTTTTTCGTCCTTGGCCTGATCTACTTCTCCATGGGAGCGCAGTTCCTTGGAATTGTGCAGATCATGGTTTACGCCGGCGCAATCATGGTCTTGTTCCTCTTCGTGATCATGATTTTGAAGCTGGCCACCAATGCCAAGAAAGAAGAAGATTCAAGCCCTCTGGTCCGACTGCTGGCATTAGCTTCTGGACTTGGCTTTGCAGGCATCATCTTTGCTTCTGTTATCTGGCCGCTTTCCGGTCTTTCACAGGAAACCATGACCCCCAGGTTCGCCAGCGAACTTGCTAAGCCACAGGCCATTGGAATGACACTTTATTCAGGCTACGTCTGGCCCTTCGAAATCGCCAGCGTTCTCCTCCTGGTCGGAGTCGTTGGTTCGATTCTGCTTGCCAAAAGGAGGTTCCACTAATGCATCTTCCTCTCGCCACTGCTGTCTCGGCGAGCGGCGCCGTGCCCCTCTACTGGTATCTGATCCTGGCCCTGGCCATGTTCACCATCGGGGGAATCGGTGTGGTTCTTCGAAGGAACCCAGTCGTGGTCTTTATGTGCATTGAACTTATGCTCAATGCAGTCAATCTCACTTTCTTGGCTTTCGCCTACCAGCTTCCCGCCAGCCCAACTTTGAGCCCGGAAGCAGTGACGCAGGCCGCCATGACAGGCCAGATGATGGTCATCTTTGTCATGGCTGTTGCAGCGGCAGAAGTCGCTGTAGGGCTCGGAATCATCATGGCGATCCTCCGCAATAGAGCAGAGGTCGACATCGACGACATGAGCACGATGAGGGGCTAATCAGAATGGCAATTGAATTCAACTTGATTTGGCTCGTCATCTTCCTGCCCTTGATGGGGGCCATCATCCAGGCTGCGGTGGGCAAAAGCTTCATCGCATCGCTCGGACCCAAGAACGGCAGAACCTTCATGGGAATCCTTGCGATTCTTCCCATCTTGGCTGCTTTCGGCTTGGCGGCGGGAATCACTTGGAACCTGTGGAATCAGAGCCCAGAGAATAAGGTTGCGATCGTAAAGATCTTTGACTGGATCACTCTACAGAGCATTTCAATTCCATTTGAACTGCGCGTCGATCCGCTCTCAATGACCATGGCCTTGGTCATCACTGGCATCGGCGGCTTGATTCACGTTTTTGCCACTGGCTACATGGCTGAAGAAAAGGATTACTCCCGCTTCTTCAGCTACCTAAACCTCTTCGTCGCCTTCATGCTTGTGCTGGTGCTGGGCAACAACCTTGTCCTGCTCTTTGTGGGTTGGGAAGGTGTCGGCCTCTGCAGCTACCTGCTCATCGGCTTTTGGTACAAAGATCTTAACAACAGCAAGGCGGCCAACAAAGCCTTTATCGTCAACCGAATTGGCGACGTCGGCCTGACACTCGGCATCTTCTACATTGTTTTTCTCCTTGCTGGCAACAAAGCCACTCTGGGAATCACCGATGCAAGGTGGCTGAGCTACGACGTTATCCTTCCGGCAGCTGAGACAATCTTCAAGTTCTTCCCAACCGAGACGACGATTATCTGTCTTCTGCTCTTCATCGGAGCCATGGGCAAATCCGCTCAGTTCCCGCTTTATGTCTGGCTTCCAGACGCAATGGCGGGTCCGACTCCGGTTTCAGCCCTCATCCACGCCGCTACCATGGTGACTTCGGGTGTTGTTCTGCTTAACAGAATGTCGCCCCTGTTCAGCCAGTCTCCCGTTGCCCTCTCGGTAGTGGCGATGGTTGGGGCAATAACGGCTCTGCTGGGTGCGAGCATCGCCTTCGGCCAGACGGATATCAAAAAGGTTCTCGCCTATTCCACTGTCTCTCAGCTGGGCTACATGTTCATAGCCTGCGGAGTCGGAGCCTATTGGGCGGGCATGTTCCACGTTATCACTCACGCTTTCTTCAAAGCCCTCTTGTTCCTTGGCTCTGGCGCGGTCATCTACGCCATGGCACACGATCAGGATATGAGGAACTACGGCATGCTCGGCAAGAAGCTGAAGATCACCTATATGCTGATGGGAGTCGGCTATCTGGCGATCGTCGGGTTCCCCGTCCTCTTTAGCGGCTTCTGGAGCAAGGAAGCGGTGCTGGGCAAGGCCCTTAACGACCACGTGACCCTGATGAGCCCCCTCGGCATGACCTGGGGAACCTTGGCTGGCTGGATTGGATTCCTAGTCGCCGCCATGACCGCCTTCTACATGACCCGAATGATGGTTCTCACCTTCGGATCAGGCAGAGAAAGATGGCGCGATCTTGAGCCTGCCCATGCTCACGCTGGCGACCACGGCCACCACGGACATGATCATCACCACCACGCTCATGACGACCATCATGAGCATCACGATGATCCTCATGGCTTCTTCATGACCGAGGCCCCCGCAGCGGACGGCCACGATGACCACGATCATCATCACGCTCTCGACAAGAACCATGAGCCGAAGGACGTTCCTGCGGTCATGTGGGTTCCCCTTTTCTTCCTAGCCATCGGAAGTCTTGGATTTGTTGGCGCAATGGGCTACGGAAACATTTGGGATCCTAAGCACAGCCACTACCCTCTCAACGATTGGCTTTTCCCAGCCGTCCATGCAGCTGGTGAGCATGGATCAGAAGCTGTCAAACACGCCAAAACTTACGGAACTGAGTTCCTGATTGGCCTTTCCCTTGTCACCTTCACGATCGGCGTTCTCGGAGCCCTCTTCATTTACTGGAAGGGACTGCCGAAGGGTGAAGGTCACGACGAGAAAGCCTGGAACCCAGTCCTCAAGGCTGCCCAGCAGCAGTGGGGAATCGACTGGCTCTTCTCCAACTTCCTGGCCCTCAAGGTCGGAGCTTCAATCGGCAATGTCTTCAAGTGGTTTGATGAAAAGATCGTTGACGGCATCGTTATGGGGGCGGGCAGCTTCTCGCAGCTTGTTGGCAGTCTTGTGAGAAAGCCGCAGACAGGAAAGGTGCGCGAATACGCCCTGCTCATGCAGATCGGCGCCCTTGCCCTTGTGGCCTGGATGATTTACTTCTTTGGCACCATGGGAGGACTTAACTAATGATGGACGCCACAAGCTCCCTAGCAATTGGCGGCCCCGGCCTCCTCACCTTCCTCATCGCTCTGCCACTCCTTGGCACTCTCCTTCTGGCCTTCATTCCAGAAGAGTTTTCTAAGGCGATTAAGGGCTTTGCCATCGGCATGACCGGTGTGGCCTTCCTGGTCTCCCTCTCGCTTTTGCCAGTGGTGACCGGAGGCAGCTATCACATGCAGATGCAGGAGAAGCTGAACTGGCTTCCCCAGTACGGAATCAGCTTCCATTTGGGTGTCGATGGAATCAGCCTGTGGCTGATCCTTCTCACCACGATGCTGACCTTCCTCAGCTCAATCTTCAGTGTTTACATTGAGAAGAGAGTCAAAACCTACTTCATCATGGTTCTGCTCTTGGAAGCAGCGATGCTCGGAGTCTTTATGGCTCTCGACCTCATCCTCTTCTACACCTTCTTCGAAGCCTCGCTTATTCCCATGGCCCTGATGATTTACATCTGGGGCGGTGAGAATCGAAGCAAGGCAGCTCTCAAGTTCTTCCTCTACACCTTCCTCGCTTCCATCTTCCTGCTGATCTCCATTATCGTGATGGCAGGAATCTACAAGGATGCCTCAGGCCAGATTTCCTTCAACCTGGTGGACATTCAAAAGCTCGTGGCAAGCGGTGAGTTTTGGAACTCTGAGTCGATCAAGCTGCAGGCATTGCTCTTCTGGGGATTTGCCATAGCTTTCATTGTCAAGTGCCCCATGTGGCCCTTCCATACTTGGCTGCCCGATGCCCACACAGAAGCTCCAACCGCCGGTTCGGTTCTTCTTGCTGGTGTCCTGCTCAAGATGGGAACCTATGGATTCCTTCGCTTCTGTCTCCCTCTCTTCCCAGAGGTGGCAAGCGGCACACTCCCCGCACTTGGCTCTGTAACAGCGCCTTGGGTGATGATGGTGCTCGCCATCATAGGCATCATCTACGGAGCGATTGTTGCGGCCATGCAGCCAGATGTCAAGAGGCTTGTCGCCTACTCATCGGTTGCCCACATGGGATTCGTTGTTCTGGGAATCTTCAGCCTCACCCATACCGGGATGATTGGCGGAACAGTTCAGCAGCTCAATCACGGAATCAGCACTGGCGCCTTGTTCCTTCTCATCGGCCTGATCTATGAGCGAATGCACACGAGGCAGTTTAAGGATTACGGCGGCTTGAAGCAGCAGATGCCGATCTTCGCTTTCCTTTTCTTGATCGTGATGCTCAGCTCGGTTGGACTCCCCGGAACCAACGGTTTTATCGGTGAGTTTCTTGCGCTGATGGGTGCCTTCGAGGCCTCTTTTGCCGGAGCCTACGGACTGCAGGTTTGGATGCCAGTGGTTGCAGCTACCGGTGTCATCCTGGCCGCTGTCTATCTTCTTTGGATGTTCATGAAGGTCTTCTACGGCCCAATCACGAACCCCACCATCAGCAAGCTTAAAGATCTTAAGCCGTGGGAAATCGGTCTGACCTGTGTCTTTGTTGTCTTCATCTTCTGGGGAGGTCTTTATCCAAACACCTTCCTCAAGCCGATGGAAAAGGCAATCGGGGCCGCCAGGCAGATGGCTGTGAATCCTGAAGGTGAAAGGCCAACTTGGAACGATATCAGCCTTGATATTGACGAAGAGGGCAAGCTTGTCCGACTTCAGCCCAGAGCCAGAGCCGAAGAGTTTGGTCCTTCTCAGGTGATTGAGGTTGTGAACGACGGCAGTCTTCACTTTGAAGTGGAGAAGCCTGTCGGAACACCGACTGAAGATCACTCAGAGGCTCATGCAGAAGTCATCCCTAAGGAGGGCGAGTGACAGGGCGAGAGAAGCTGATTGCAGCCTCTCGAGGTGGAGAGGTGGAGTCGAAGCCTTCTTTGGCTTGGTTCAACAGTGCCAAGCTCGGGCTGATGTCTGATGGCTGGATTCTGGCCTCAGCTTCACAAATCCCTCAGGCTCGAGAATCAGCTGGCGATGCCTGTCTTCTCGTCGCTGTTAAGTCGCCTTTTGGCTGGGCTAAAGAAGAAGGGCTTGACCTCATGTCTGCTCTTCACGCCAACCCTGTCAGTGGAGACGAGGAACTTTCTCGCCTTCGCGACAAGACACGCATGGAGATTCGCCACGCTCTGGAACAAGGAGCCGACGGCATCTGCTACATCCTTGCAGGCGCCGAGCCAACTCAAACGACTCCCATGCAGTACGGCGGCTTTCTGCTTGAACTCGACCGTGAGATTCTGCAGGAATTTGCTGGGGCTGTCTTCAACGCAGTCTGGGTTCAGGGCGACAAAGAGCTTTATCTTGAGTTCGTTGCTGACCTGCCCTGCCATGCCCTTGGGTGGGACTGCCAGACCACAGGAATTCACACTAACGCCATTCGACCTTACAGGGAAGGGGCTTTCTTTGGCGATTCACCAGAGAGCGACATTGTGCTCCTGAATCAGCCGCCAGTTTCACACCTTTTTGCTGCCTCACAGGAGGCTTCTTGCTAATGCAGCCCTTTCAGTTTCCCGTAATCGACTGGCTGATGCTGGCCCCGGTCATGACTGTCATCATCACCGGCCTCGTGGCCCTGATGATTGAGGTCCTGCAGCCAAAGAGAAACAACGATCTCATGATCGGAGTTTCCTTGGCAGGCTTGGCTGTCGCTGGATGGTTCCTTTTCATCCAGTTCCCCATGGCCGACGGCATGACCTTCAATAACATGGTCAGCCGAGACATTACAGCTCTTGTGCTGCAGGCTGTGCTCTTGGCCACCTGCTTTATTGTCTTCCTCTTTTCAGAAGGCTATCTGAGAGAAAGAAAGATCGCTTGGGGTGAATTCTATCCCCTTGCTTTGTGGGCAACGGCAGGTGGAATGCTGATGGTCGGCACCCACAACCTTCTCATGATCTTCCTTGGCTTGGAAGTTCTTTCTATCTCTCTCTACATTCTTGCGGGAATGGCCAGAGAGGAGACGAAGTCAGAAGAGTCGGCAATGAAGTACCTCCTTATGGGTGCGTTTGCCAGCGCATTCCTGCTCATGGGAATTGCCTTCTTCTTCGGCTCCACAGGCTCCGTTGATCTTGCTGCCGCGGCAACAATGCCACAGGATGGAGCTCCGTTCCTGACAAGGCTTTACCTGGCTGGCCTGCTGTTGATGTTGATCGGTGTTGGCTTCAAGCTGGCTCTGGTGCCTTTTCATCAGTGGACGGCCGACGTTTACCAGGGCGCACCAACCAACGTCACGGCCTTTATGGCAGCCGCCAGTAAAACGGCTGCCGTCGGCTTGATGATTCGGCTTCTAACGGCAGCTCTGCCGGTCTACGAATTCTGGGTTCCGATCATTGCCGTCCTAGCTGCTTTGACAATGATCGTTGGCAACGCTGCCGCCTTGGTCCAGGTGGATATCAAGAGAATTCTTGGCTATTCCTCCATCGCCAATGCAGGCTACGTCATGGTGGCGATTCTGGCTCATGCCAAGTCCCCACAGACGGTTAGCTTGGCTCCGGTTTTGTTCTTCATGGCCGGCTATGCCATCACCACACTCGGTTCATTTGCAGTCCTGACCTTGGCAGCGAAGGATGGAAAAGAGGCCACTCGGCTTTCAGATCTTTATGGCTTCTGGCAGAGGTCGCCCTTTGCCGCGGCCATGCTCATCGTCTTTCTGGCCTCCCAGATCGGCATTCCTCCGACTGCTGGTTTCTTCGGAAAGTTTCTCATCTTCCAAGGTGCGGCACAAGCTGGCTATCTATGGCTCGCCCTGATCCTGGCCATTACTTCGGTTTTGGGTGCGGCCTACTATCTGGCTATTCTTCGAGCCTGTTTCGTAGCGGATGAGACCGCAGTGCCCAATGCATCTGGAACGAGAAGCATGGGACTCACTGCTGCTTTGGTGACCTGTGCACTTGGTGTCTTTTTGGTTCTGGGAATTCTTCCCGGACTTTTCGATAGATCCCCTCTTCGAGATCCATCAACCCTGCCAGAAGTCACCTTGACGGGCAGTCTGCGGCAGGGCGAAAGAGTGCTCCCAGCTGAAATGGCCGGGACTGCTTCATCAGGTCAGGCATCGCCAACTCCAAGCAGACCTGAGCGCGGATCTGGGGAACCAGCGTCAGCACCGGCCGTGGATGCTCCGGTAGTTGATGCTCCGGCTGAGACTATGACTGCCCCAGCGCCAGCTGAGGCCGCTTCGGGGTCCACAGCCGCTCCTGCCGCAGTGGCTCCTGCGCCGATTGATCCTTCTGCTGCAAGAAGAGCAGAGAGGACAAACCTTAGAACGGAACCTTCGCCAGCAGACGCTAGCGGCCAGCCCTAGACGAATGGTCACGAAACTAAAAGCCTGCTGTCTAGCAGACAGCAGGCTTTTTGCGTTTATTGGCTCTTGATCAAGGAGTTAAACGTCTGCTCTTGACTGCGGCCGCCAAGCCGTTGAGCAGATTCTCCGTCTCCTGGAAACTGATGCAGGCGTCCGTCACGCTCTGACCATAAACCAGCCCCTGACCATTGCCCAAATCCTGCTTGCCTTCGACGAGATGGCTCTCAATCATGACTCCGAAGATTGAACGGGATCCCTCTGCAAGCTGAGTGCAGACATCCTCACAGACAATGGACTGCCGTTTGTGATCCTTGGAGCTGTTGCCATGGCTGAAGTCGATCATCAATCTTGCCGGAAGCGAGTGCTTCTCTAACTGCGCCACAGCCGAACTTACAGAGGAGGCGTCGTAGTTCGGACCAGTTTCTGATCCGCCCCTCAAAATTACATGACAGTTGGGGTTGCCCGTGGTCTGAAGAATCGCGCTGACCCCGTCTTTGGTGATGGAAGGGAACCAGTGGCTCGACATCGCAGATCGCACTGCATCAATGGCGACTCCCAAACCTCCGCTGGTGGAGTTCTTGAAGCCAACTGGCATAGAACATCCGCTGGCGAACTCGCGGTGAATCTGACTCTCAGTCGTTCTCGCCCCAATGGCCACCCAAGAGACGAAATCTGAAATGTACTGAGGGATAACGTTATCCAAAAACTCGACTGCAACCGGCAGACCCTTGGCGCTGAGGTCGGAAAGCAGCTGGCGAGCCATTCTAAGGCCCTTGTTGATCTGAAAAGTCTCGTCCAGCGCGGGGTCGTTGATCAGCCCCTTCCAACCTGTCACGGTGCGAGGCTTTTCAAAGTAAGTCCGCATGATGACGATCAACTCATCATCGTATTTGTTGGCCGCAGACTTAAGCAGATCACCATACTCAAGAGCCGCCTTGACATCATGAATCGAGCAGGGGCCGCAGATAACCACTAAGCGGTCATCATCGCCGTTCAGGGCTGCTGCCACCGCATTTCGAGTCTTGACAACCAGCGCCTGAGCCTCTTCAGTCGCTGGAATATCTTCGATGAGGATCGAAGGGGGAATAAGAGGCTTGACCCGGCAGATCCTAAGGTCGTCGGTCAAGTGGCTGTGAGGCATAGCTTAAAATCCCCTCAAGGGTTGCACAATCTGGGCCAGAGTCTCTCTCTGTAAGTCCTGGTTCATTGTCTCAAACTTCGGCACATGAACAAAGCCAATTTTCTTGTCAGGCTTGTGCAGCAGAAGCTGAAAAAGCAGGGCATTGCACAGATATCCGCCAGCGTCCCCGCTCCAATCCCATTTGTCGCTGGGTTCTAGTGCTGTACCGTGCCAAAGAGTGCTGCCAAGTTGAAAGGGAGCCGAAGCATCAAGGGGTCCGGGGCCCCAAACCACATCTCTAACATCAGGGGAAGGAGAGGCTGCGTTTCTGCCCACTCCCTCAATCAAAAGCTGTTCTGCCTTGGCACTGACCCCAAGCGAAAGCACCGCATCCCATTCAGAAAGATCCGATTGAGCAAAGTCAGAGACGACTTCCCAGGAAACTTCAAGGACCCGGCATTCGCTGCCGGGCCAAGAATCTGAAAGCTCTTTCGCCAAGATTCCCGAAGGATTCTCTGCGATGTCTCGAAAGGGGCCAAACCCCGTGATCAGAATCTTCATCCGGCAAGGGCAGCGGCTCGCTTTGCTTCCACAGAATCAAGCAGCTTCTGGAAGGGCTGAACAAACTTGTCAACAGCTTCTACTTCAAGGGTCTTGGCAGCCTGGTCGAAATCGACTCCCTTGGCCTCAAGCTCTGCCTTCTTGGCAAGGCCCGTATTCACTCCTGCCGGAAGAGCAGAGGCAAGGCTCTCTTTCTCAAGCAGACCCTTAACGGTCACGAGGGGAAGGGTGTTGACCGTGTCAGGACCGATCAAGGCATCGACGTAGTAAGTTGAGGGGTAAGCAGGGTTCTTGGTAGAGGTGCTGGCCCACAGAACCCTCTGGCTCCTGGCACCTTGGGCGGCCAAAGCCTGCCACTCAACACCCGAAAAGAGCTGCTGCCAAATTCCGTAGGCGCAGTGCGAAAGGGCGATAGCGGCTTTGCCCTGATCAGCTTCTTCCAGCTTGGGATCAAGCAGGGCATCCATGCGGCTGACAAAGAAGCTGGCCACGCTGGCAACTTTAAGGCTCTGTCCTTTGCTGGCTCTGGCTTTCAGCCCAGCAAGATAAGCCTTAGCGGAAGCTTCATAACGCTCAAGGCTGAAAAGCAGGGTGACGTTGACATTGATGCCATCGGCGATAAGCGCCTCGATGACTGGAATCCCAGCCTCGGTCGCAGGGACCTTGATCATCACGTTCGGGCGGTTCAGTTCCTTCCACAGTCTGCGGCCCTCCGCGATCGATCCCTCGGTGTCATCGGCAAGGAAGGGGGAGACTTCAAGGCTCACATAGCCGTCAACGCCCTTGGTGGCCTCGTACACGGGCAGATAGAGGTCGGCGGCGGCTCCAACATCTTCAATCGAAAGACGGTCGTAGATGGCGAAGGAATCCAAACCCTGCTTGGCTAGCTCGGCAATGGCAGAATCGTAATCGTTCGATCCGGCAATGGCTGCTTCAAAGATGGCAGGGTTGCTGGTGACGCCCAAAATTCCCTGGTCTCGGTAGGCCTGCATTTCGCCATTCTCCAAAGCCCTGCGGCTGATGAAGTCTAGCCATGGAGATTGTCCGAGTTCAGCGAGTTTGTGGAGGGTGGTCACCCCTCCACTTTACTGTAATGAGCTTCGATGGCCTGGACCTTAGCAAGCCTTCGGGCGTGTCTTTCTTCCCCCGTGAACTTGGCATCGAGGTAGGCCTTAACAACACCTTTAATTACCTCGATTCCCAAAACCCTGGCTCCTACGGCGAGCACGTTCATATCGTCGTGCTCAACCCCCTGGGCGGCCGAGTAGGTGTCGCTAACGCTTCCGGCTCTGGCACCAGGGACCTTGTTGGCGGCGATCGCCGCCCCCAAGCCTGATCCGCAGACGAGCAGACCCTTTTCAGCCCCGCCAGAAGCAACCTTTTCCGCCACCAATCGAGCCCAGTCAGGGTAGTCGCTTGCTTCCGGCGTAAAGGCCCCTAGGTCTTCGACTTCGTGGCCGAGATCAGCTACAAAGCCCTTCAGAAACTCTTTGACCTCAAAGCCAGCGTGGTCGCTGCCGATGGCGATCTTCAATCCTCATCCTCCATCTCGTCTCGATCTTGAAGAAGAACGAGGAACTTGATGTCTTCGACAATAGCTTCGACGGTAAAGCCGAGTTCGGCGTAGACCTTGCCGCCGGGGCCAGACATTCCGAATCGGTTGATGCCCAAAGTCAGGCCAAGGTCGCCCGCCAGGTCTTCCCATCCACTGGTGACGCCAGCTTCCATGGTAACCACGGGCACTTCCATCGGGGCGACATCCAGGATGTAGTCCACATCCTGCTCCCTAAAGACTTCGAGGCAGGGAACCGAAACGACTCTCGCCTGAATTCCCTCTTCAGCCAGAGCCTTTTTCACCGAGAGGGCCAAGGAAACTTCGCTGCCAGATGCGGCAAGGATAACCTCAGGCTCTTCGCCTTCAGCGTCTTCTAGAATGTAAGCGCCCTTCTGGGTTCCTTCCCAGATAAGAGCCTGCTTGTCCTTCATCACGGGCAGAGCCTGTCGAGTCAAAACCATGACTGAAGCCTGCTGGCTTTCGATCGCCGCGCCGAAGCAGGCAGCCGTTTCCGCCGCATCGGCTGGTCGGTAGACCTTCAGGCCAGGAATCAAGCGCAGAGAAGCGATCTGCTCGATGGGCTGGTGGGTGGGGCCATCTTCACCAACAAAGACTGAGTCGTGGGTGAAGATCCAAAGAGAAGGCAGTCCCATCAGGGCGCTGAGTCGGATCGAACCCCTCATGTAGTCGCTGAAGACAAGGAAGGTGGAGCCAAAAGGAATCAGGCCGTGCAGAGCCATGCCGTTGACCATTCCGGCCATAGCGTGCTCTCGGACTCCGAACCAAATATTGCGTCCTTCTGGGGTCTCGGGTTGGAACTTGGGGCTGCCTTCGATGACAGTCTTGGTTGAGCTGGCGAGGTCGGCCGCGCCTCCCATCAGCCAGGGCAGAGCCTTGGCGGCGGCGTTCAGGGCTGCCTTGCCGGAATCTCTGGTGGCCTGGCTGCCGTCGGGCAGCGCCAGGTTCTTCAGACCCTCATCCCATCCTTCCGGAAGGTCGCTGGTGCTGATAGAGGTGATCATCTCGCTGATGGCAGAGTCGGCCTTGGCGAATTCAGCTTCCCACGCTGCAGAAACAGCCGCGCCCTTATCCTTGGCTGTCTGCTGGACCTGAGCAATTTCGGAGGGAACGAAGAAGGGCTCGTGAGTGGGCCAGCCGAGCTTGTCTTTGGTGGCCTTGGTCTTTTCTGCACCAAGAGGAGCACCGTGTGCTTCGCTGCTGCCCTCGGCCGGGCTGCCGTAACCGATCTTTGTTTTGATGACAATCAGGCTTGGCTGGTCCTCAACCTTCTTTGCGGCGATGATCGCCTGATCGATGGCTTCGATATCGTTGCCGTCGGTCACGGTCTGAACGTGCCATCCGCAGGCGGAAAACTTCGCGGCAGGATCTTCTGTGTAGGCCAGAGAAGTGGGGCCGTCCAAAGAAATATCGTTGGCGTCGTAAAGGTAAATCAATCGGCCGAGCCTAAGGTGTCCGGCAAGGCTCGCGGCTTCGCAGCCAATGCCTTCCATAAGGTCGCCATCGCTGACCAAGGCATAAGTGTAGTGGTCAACAAGACCCTTGGTCACGGCCCTAAGGTGAGCCTCGGCGACGGCCATCCCAGCCGCCATGGCTGCTCCCTGGCCGAGGGGGCCAGTGGTGGCTTCGATGCCTGGGGTTTCACGAAACTCTGGGTGACCAGGGGTGCGCGAGTGAAGCTGCCTAAAGTTTTTCAGCTCGTCGATTCCCAGCTCGTAGCCGAAAACGTGAAGCAGAGCGTAGTTCAGCGCCGATCCGTGACCGGCGGAGAGGATGAATCGGTCGCGGTTGAACCAGTCTGGCTTGGCTGGGTCAAAGTTCAAATGACGGCTGAAGAGGGTGTAGGCCATGGGAGCCGCTCCCAATGGCAGGCCGGGATGGCCAGAATTCGCCGCCTCGACTTGGTCCAGACTCAGACATCTTAAAGTGTTTACTGCCAGGGAATCAAGGTGTGCGCTCATAGCCTCTCGCCGATCAGTTTAGTTTCCGAGACAGGGATGCCAGGGGGACCCGGACAGAGTGGAGCGAGGAACAGACCTTAGCCAGCTAGAAAGCAATGATGGATTCCCATTCAGGATCAAATGACCGGGCCCAACTCAGCAGGCGGGAAAGAAAATACGTTATACAGCTAGATCAATGTCGAAGATCCCCTTCTGGAAGATTCAAACGATCGGAAACCATTTCGTCCTTGTGCACGAAAAGGATGCCGAGGGTTTGGATCTTGCAGTCTTGGCTGAAAAAATGTGCGCCAAGCAGTGGGGAATCGGTGCCGATGGACTTCTTGTTCTTTCACCTATGCCAGAAGGCTCTGACTATCAGGTTGAGATGCGCATGTTCAACCCCGATGGCACAGAAGATTTCTGCGGCAACGGAGTCAGATGCGCCGCCGTTCACGCTGCCGAGCAGAACTGGGCCTCAGGCAGATTCATCATCCGACAGAAGGGAATTCCCGTTCAGGTGGAAGTTTTTCCCGGCAGCGAAGCAGCATCCTGGCTCCCTGCAGCCTCCTTCGAATCCTCAAAAATCCCCTTTACGGGTACGAGAGAAGAGAAGTGGGCGACTGTTCAAGGAGTGAAGGGTGTCCCTGTCTCTACAGGTACTACCCACTTCGTCGTGCCAGTCGACCAGCTTCCGGGCGATGAGGAGTTCAGAACTCTCTCGCCTAGAATCGAAGAGGACCCTGCCTTCCCCGAAAGAACCTCAATCATGTGGACAGAGAAGCTAAGAGAAAGGCACATCAGACTCAGAATTTGGGAGCGAGGGGTTGGCCCTACTCTCGGCTGCGGAACGGGGAGCTCGGCAGCCGCCCTGGTGACTGCCCTGACTGAAAATGCATGGGGAGAGATCTTGGTTGAGAACCCCGGCGGCCTCTTGAAAGTTTCAGTCGAAAGCGAAGATGGCGAGATTCGAAGCCAATCGAAGGTTGAGACCCCGTTTTTTGGTACATTTGACGCTTAGTGAGTCAAGCTCTTCCCGTCCGAATGGCCAAGGGCCTCTACCGCCGCATTCGTGGCTTTTTTTGGAAGCACCTTTGGGAGCCGCTTGGCATCCGAATCTTCCATCAGCTTCTTTATGAATTCAGGGCGACACAAACCTGGGAATCAACCTATTGGATGGGTTCAAGAGCACTCAAAAGCCCCTTCGATCTGTGGGTTTACCAAGAGATCATCTTCGAAACCAAGCCAGACCTGATCATCGAAACGGGCACCCATAACGGGGGAAGCACTCTTTATCTCGCGCACCTGCTTGAGCTGATGGGAGAAGGCAAGGTGCTTTCGATCGATATCGACCCGAAGGACGGTCTGCCCGAGCATCCCCGGATCGAATACGTCAAGGCGTCTTCCACCGCTCCTGAGACGGTTGAGATGTGCCGCAAGGCGGCCAGCGAAGCGAAGAGGGTCATGCTGATCCTTGACTCAGACCACTCAAGAGATCACGTCTTTAGAGAAATGCAGCTGCTGGCCGAAATGGTCACTCCCGGCTGCTACATGATCGTGGAAGACGGCAATGTCAACGGCCACCCTGTCTTTAAGGCTCACGGACCTGGCCCCTACGAAGCCATCGCCGACTACATGGCGACGAACAAATTCTTTGAGATCGACAAGTCGCGGGAGAGGTTCTTAGTGACCTTCCATCCCAACGGCTTTATGAAGAGAGTTCGATAAGCAAAGCGGGCAGACCCTCATCAAGGTCTGCCCACTTAGTTTTCCTTAAGAAGGAGAGCTACTTTTTGAAGACGGCCCTGAAGACAACTGGCTTCTTGGAGCAGGCCTCAAGGTACATGGACCAGTATATTCTGTCGTCAACTTCGTCTAAAACTCCGTTCGATTCAACAAGGGCTCCAGCTCCCTTGACTGAAGATTGAATCGTTACAAGCTGCCCGCCACCACCGGGTGGGGTCGGTGAAGAAGTAGTTGCCGACTGTTTTTCTTCCAGAAGGTTTTGTAGGTCAAGCGCCCAAGCTTTGGCCGTGGCCTTCGCTTTAGCTTCGTCCACACCAGGGATTTCTTTTTGAATCCACTCGCTGAAACCGATGTAGATTCTACGTCGGAACTGCCTAAGTCCCTCTTCAGGCTGAGTGATCAGCTGCATCAGCATGGGCTCGCTCGGGCCCATCATGGTTTTGATCACGAGGTCAGAAACAAAGTCGGTTGATTCCGTGATTTTCTCATCGGTCGCGCCCAGGGGCTTCAGGTGCTTGGTCAGAATCGGTTTGACATCCTTCACGATGTCGTCGGTGATGGTTTCCTTCTCGCCTTCCCAGGTCCAGGTTTCTGTGTATTCCTGATCTCCGTTGGCGAGTGTACGCAAGCCGACTTCCACTTTGGCCTTGCCCGTTTTGCCATCTGAGAGCCGGTACTCAACGGCCTTCGGCGCTCCAGGAGCCATGGTGCGGGTTGCCGTGAAGGTAGTTGTCGTGTCCTTGGTGGCTGAGGCGACTTTCCAGGCTCCCGGGTTCGCCAGAATCAGGTGGTCCTCAGGCTTAGCCTTGCTGTCGCCCCCCATTCCCGAATCCGAGATAGTGAGGGTCAGGCTTCGACTTACTGCCCCCGTGGATGAGATCTCCGAGACGGACGAGTTCCGAACACATCCCCCCATCAGGATGGCTGCCCCACAAGCGATGAGCAGTGGCCAGGTTTTCATAGCCGAATGATAGACGGTTTTGGCGGGTTATTCCAGCCGCCGAGCGTCCCGTCGCAGCCAAATTTGGATAAGCAAAACCGTACTCTGTTGTAAAGTATGAATCAAATGGTCAGCTCGGCTTTGCTTCAAGAGGTTGTCGATCGGGGCTACTCCGACCCTTCCGCTCTCGTGACAACCCAGTGGGTTGCCGAAAACCTGGACAACCCCCAGGTGCGACTGGTTGAATCCAACGAGGATTTCCTTCTTTATTCTTCCGGACACATTCAGGGTGCCCACGAAGTCGACTGGACCCGCGACCTGAATGACCCCGTCGTCCGCGATTATCTGGGTCAGGAAGCTTTTCAGAACCTCATGAGGAGGTTGGGAGCCACTGAAGACACTCTGATTGTTTTCTATGGCGACCGAAGCAACTGGTGGGCTTGCTACGCCTTCTGGGTTTTCTCACTTTTTGGCCACACCAAGTGTGCGATCATGGATGGCGGTCGTCAGAAGTGGCAGAAGGAAGGACGCCCCCTCGTTAAGGATCTTCCTTCAGTCGAGCCATCCAGCTATGTGGCTGGTGAGAGAGACGACTACACTCTCCGCGCTTTTAGAGAAGACGTTCTGCGCCACTGGCGAGCCGGTGGTCAGTTGATCGACGTTCGATCTCCAGCCGAATTCACGGGTGAAAAGCTTCACATGGAAGGCTATCCACAGGAAGGCGCGGTTCGCGGCGGACACATTCCTGGAGCTAAGAATGTCCCCTGGGCAAAGGCTGTCAATCCAGATGACGGAACATTTCTTCCCGCCGAGGCTCTGAAGGATCTTTACTTTGGCCAGGCGGCACTCAAGCCAGAAAAGGATGTCGTCGCCTACTGCCGCATCGGCGAAAGGTCAAGCCACACCTGGTTTGTCCTTCGACATCTCCTTGGTCATCAGAACGTCCGCAACTACGACGGAAGCTGGACCGAGTGGGGAAATTCGGTGGGCGTGCCGATTGAAAAGGGCGAATGAGTCTGCCCCCCAAACTCGCTGAAATCATCGAGGACCTGAGCTTCTTTCCCGATCGGGCAGAGAAGATTCAGGTTCTCATTTCGATTGCCGAAAGGTTCCGACCTATTCTGCCGGAACTCGCCTCGCCACCTTACGATGAAGCCCACAAGGTTCCTGCCTGCGAATCAGAAGCCTACGGCTGGGCGTGGGTAGAAGAAGGAAAACTGAGGGTGGAATTTGCTGTGCTTAACCCCCAGGGAATCTCTGCCATGACTATGGCTGTTGTTCTTCGGGACGCCTTAAACGGAGAGGATCCTGCTTTGGCGGCAGGCCTGACTGAAGATGTGGTCTACAGCATCTTTGGCCGCGAGCTATCGATGGGAAAGAGCGCCGGACTCATGGGGATGGTCAGCCTCGTGCGACATTACGCCGCGCTCGGTAGATCCGCGCCCTAAGCACAAAGATAACCCAGCCCTGTGTCACCAAGTGACTGCAGGGCTGGGCTTAGGAATCCCGAAGAGGGTCTGGGTGGTCAGCGCGTTGGCGGGAGGTCGCCCGTTCCCCCTTCTGGCTTCGCACTCGATTTGGCCGTGGACCAAATGACTTCGTTGCCCTTCATGATGGCCAGATTGCCCTTGCCATCAGCCTCCAATCGAGTGCTGTCCTGAGCTGAAGAGAGCTTCAGCTTGCCCTGCTCAAGACTGGAGGAGACGTCGAAGACTTCTTTGCCCGATCTATTCATCAGGCGAATCTGTCCGCCTTCAGTCAGGGTCGTGACACTAAAGACGTTCTGGTTGTTGCGGCCCGACATGGTAATCGCCGAGTCATCGGTCAGGTTGAGTTTGATCGAACGGTCCTGCTTGATCATCTCTAGCCTCGCGCCCTGCTGGCTGGCAACGAGATTCGCGGTGGCGCCGCCCTGACTGACAGCAGAAACTCCGGCGGTTGTGTTGTTGGCTCCGACTACAACCTGACCTCCTGGTCCGCCTTCCATTGTCACGCTCGGGGTTCCGTTTCTACTGAGCAGAACAAGGCTAAGGCCGTTTTGAGTAATGCCGAAGTAGCCAAGAGGCCTCTGCCTCATATCGACAATCCTCAGACCTCCATCGGGGACTACCAGGGTTTCATTGACTGTCACCTGGTTGGTGCCAGATCGAATCTGGGCAGAAGCCGTGGTTCTTGGAGTCAAGGCAATCCAGCTCCCAATAAGGCATCCGGCAAAGGCGCAGGAACAGAAGGCAAGGAACTGAAGTGGTTTCATTTAGGGTCTCCTCTCCTTCGGACGACTCAAGTGCCTCCACGGTTCGGGTTCAATGGAGTGCATGACGCCCACCGCTTTGGCCGTTGGACTTCTGCTCGGGGCTTCTCAGCCCGTTTCGGGCCCACGCTTGACAAGAGAGGCCCCTTATCCCGCACTAGGCAGTGTCCTGCTTGACAGCCGATTGGCCAGTTATGGACTCCTTAGATCCTTCGCCAAGGCTAGGGGTCTGGAAGCCAGGATTCTGTGGGTAGATGCCACAGCCAACATGGGCTTTATGAACAGCGAAGCCAAGGTGGAGGCCCTCGTGGCCAAGGCAAAGGATGCTGGCTTCAACTGCATCGTTTACGATGTCAAGCCGATCATCGGCTACACCATGTATCCCAGCCAGCTCACCAAGCAGCTGACTTCCTGGCGCGGAAACAGCTTCGTCCCTGGCTACGATCCGGTCAAGCCTCTTTTGGCAGCGGCCAAGCGGCAGGGAATCAGAGTTTACGCGGCCCTGAATGCCTTTTCAGAAGGGCACAGAGTCATCAAGGATCGTGGGGCCGAGATCAGGCCGGAGCCAAACGATGCAGGCTGGGGCTACAACCACCCTGACCTCCAGACGATGCAGGCGATTCCGCACCCACAAGTGACCTTGGGTCGAAGCGCAGCAGTCAAACTTTCTGAGACTCCAGGTGGAGAGGCTGAAGAGGCCGCTGTCCACCTGACCAAGCCCAAGGCAGGAGTCTGGAGCCTCTTCGCCGCCATCGATCTTGCCGGTCGAATCACTCAAGTCGGAAGTCAGCCTTTGGATGTGCCAGCCGGAGGATCTGTCTTAGCTTTCAAGGCTTCGGCAGCTTCTAGGGTTGAAAGGTTCCTGGCTCCCGGAGTCAAACCTGAGTTCGGAAACGGAGTGAGCTTCAGCCCGATCAGCGAGAAGCAGACTCAGCTGCCCCTCATGATGAATCCTCACGATCGCCGCAACTGGGATCGTGCCTTCAGCTTCATCAAGGAAGTTCTTGACCGTTATGAAGTCAATGGCGTGATCTATGACGACCGGCTGAGATTCGGGGGAATCAATGCCGACTTCCACCCCTCAACCAGGCAGGCTTTTGAGAAGAAAGTAGGGAAGAAGCTGTCCTGGCCGAATGACGTTTTCACCTATCCTCTCAACCACAGGCTGAACCACGACGACCAGGGACGCGCCTTTCGATCTGTGCGGCCTGGCCCCTACTTCGATGCCTGGATGGCTTTTAGGGCCGACACCATGACCGCTTTTGTGAAGGAAGCGGCAGCCTTGGCTCACAAGTCAGATCGGCTTTTTGGCGTCTACGCTGGGTCTTGGTACGGTGATTACGCCCAATACGGCAGCAACTACGGCTCAGATGCTCTCTCGGCTGGATTCGGCTTCATGACCCCCTCTTATCGTCGGGCTGGTTTTGCCAGCGCGATCGATTTCCTCATCACAGGCTGCTACTACCCAGTCGCCACAATGCAGGAAGCCGTCGAGCGTGGTCTGCCGCCAGGACGTTCCGTTGAAGCGGGAGGAATTCTGACCAACCGGGTGGCAAGAGATCAAACCTGGGGCTATGCCGGAGTCATGCTGGCCGACTACGCCAGAAACCCAGACAAACTTGCGGAAGTCTTGCAGGCGGCCTCCTTCACCACTCAGGGAGTCATGGTCTTTGATTACAGCCATGACATTGACAAGTTCATTCCCATCTTGAAAAAGGCTTTCAAGACGCCATCTCGCGGGATTCCTCATGAGCATCCTCAGGCGGTGAAGAACGCCATGAAGACGAGAGCCAAGTGGGCGAAGCTGGGCTACAAAGATGCGCCATTCCCCATTCTGGAAGGGGCTCCGGGGGCCGGCTTCTAGGGGTGGTTTGGCAAGCCTGAAGACGGATCAAAGGTGATCAGCATCGTCTGCCTTAAGTCATGGGCAGCTGGCGGGCTATCACTTGGCTCTCTAAGCGTTGATTCCGGGGCTGCACTCCGTGCAATCCCCGGCCACCCCGGCTGGTTTATCAAGCAGAAGAACGGCCACTTTGAACTTATTCAACCTGCTTAGCAAAGCTGGACCAGGCTACGAATTCTCTTCGAGGTGCTTGTCTGAAAATTGGCCTGCAGCCTGTGCTGTCGTGTTATCTCTTGGCTCTCGTGGGCTGCACCCACGCCGCTCAATAACAATATCCTTCTGGACTTCGTCCGGATAATGGCCCTTCGAGTGGCCCCGAGGAACGAGGGGACGCTCGATGGGCAGAACAAAGAATCCCCCTTCCATCCGCTGGCTTTCAGTCTCGAAGCGGCATTGTGATGGAAGGGGGCAAGGGGGTTGGCAGGCTTTGGCCCTCAAACCCTTGATTCTGGGGCTGCACTCCGTGCCATCCCCGGCTGAAGTATCAAGCAGAAAAGCTGCCACTTCAAACCTATCTATCCTGGCTTAGCGTTGCTAAACCAGGCCACTCATAGTTTGCAGACTTCCAGACGGCGAGAGATGGCTTCCATCAACCTCTCTGAGCTAAACCGAAAGATAGCTGTAAGGAGTCAATGTGCTGAGACTGATTTCGTGATGGATGCCTTTCGTGACAAGCTGTGCATCAGCCCCGTGCAGAAAAAGGTCAGCCAAAAACAGTTCAGGCTTCACGACCTCGGCCATCATGTAAACCCCTTTAGGCAGGGTGCCTGTCGACCACTGGTCAAGGCAGCAGGCCAAACAAAGGGCAGCGAACTCGCTGGTGTCAACGTGGCGCAGCCTCAGCTTCAGTTCTGCTGGCTCACCTCTTGCCGTGCCTTTGGCGTTGAGCACCATCACGATGCCAACACCAGGCTCTGGAACCCAGTTTGATACGCTTCTAAGAAGATTGGCAGCAGGCTTGACCAGGCTTCGATGGGTGCGGCTTAACTTGGCCGCCAAGGGGGCGGCTATTTTATCGAGCGCCCAGGGTCCCTGTGCCAGATAGAAACCTGTCTCATGCAGATACTCCATGTCGGTGCTGACCTGGACCAGTTCGGGCAGGTGGCAGGGAGTGCAGAGCCGACGGCCAAAGCCTTCGCCAAAATCTTCTGTAATCGGCTCCACTCCAACCTGTCCGCCTTCCTTCCAGCGGCCTTCTCTAAAGGCAGCTTTGCGGTTCTTGCTGGCTTCCTTAAGGAAATCCAGCCCAGAGCAGGGGCCGAGATTATGCTTCAGCGAGCAGGCGACCGAGATTCTCGCCGAGTCGATCATGTCAATGTGCTGCTTAGTCCACTTTAGCAGCACGCCAGGAAGGCCAGGCCGGCAGCCTGCCTCGCTGATCCAGGTTCGACCAGTCTGAATAAAGTGCTGGCGAAAGGCTTTTGCCTCGTTCCACTGGGTCGGACTTGAGTGAATATCTATGAGGTCGCAGTTTTGGCGCAGCGCGGCCCTTGCAATCTTTTCAATCTGCTCTCGAGTTGCAGAGCAGACTATGGCAACGCTGACGCCCAGCATCGCGCGCTCAAGAGATTCCTGGTCGGATGCATCGCAGACAAAGGGCTGAAGTCTGCCCGCAGAAAGCCAGGGACCGGCATGGCATAGCCTTTCGGCAGTCTTTATGTTTCTGCTGGCCAGCCGCAGATCGACTGGTGTCGTTTTCAGCAGAACTCTTGTGAGGGCCCGACCTACTCGGCCGCTTGCCCCAATGATGAGAACTGGTTTTGTCACTCCAAACCTCGTTTGGATCAATAACTATACCCATGCCCGCCTGCCTAACAAACCCAGTACAAAAAAGATTTTTTCGCCATATGCTGCGGATTCCACGATTTGTTAGGTGTTGGCCTGTCTGGCACGGCAGATTCCTCTTATCCGCAGTTCTGCTTTCTTGCCCTTGCCGAAGAAAAAAGGCCAAAGGGAAGCAGCAGGGCCCCAGGTGCAATCAGCACAATACAGCTCAGGATTCCTAATCTCACCGAGTTGAAGAGCTCAGCAATGCCGCCCGCCATCGGCCCCCCGACAATGCCGCCCAAGGCATGAGTCTGTCCCTCAAAACTGAGGATCGTGGCCTTCACTTCTTTCGGAGCATGAATCGCAAGCCAGCCTGTCATGAGGGGGCTGTTTGCTTTGCGGATAGTCCGGCAAAAGAGAAAGGCCCCCAAAGCCACCCAAATATTCGGCGCGAAAGCAAAGGCGGCCAATCCGATTGGCATTGAAAAGGTCATAAGGGTCAGGACTTTGACGATAGCCTTTTCATCATTCAAGTTCACTTTAGATTGAACCAAGGCTGTCGTCGCCCAGGCAAGCAGCATGACTCCGGCTGCTAAAAACGCCCACCAAAAGGTATCTGGCAAGGGGCCAAGGCTGGGAAGGCCAAGACCATCGCTCTGAATGATGTGGAGCTTGGCCAATCCATCAAAGCCCTTGCTGCTCATTCCGTAGCTGACAGTCAGCACCATCAAGGCGATCATTGCCCCGCTCCCCGTCACCAGACCCCAGCCGCTTCGATAACTTCTCCAAGCTTCAGCGAACCCAGCCCCAGACCGTGTGACCCGATTGAATCCCTTCTCAGAGAAGAGAAAGAATCCCACAGCAGCCAGAACTAGAAAGCTGAAGCCCGAAACGAGAAGAGGAAGTGAGAGGTCGATCCAAGCGAGAAAGGCTGACAGAGTGATGCCCAGCAGGCCACCGAGAAAGTCAGCCTGACTGCCTTTCAAAAAGAGGCTGGCTGGGGAGAGGTCCGGCTGGGCGGAGTAGGGAATCTCTTCAGCCGCCCAGGCCTCACGAGCCCCCGAGATAAAGGTTTCGCCGATTCCCCACACCAGAGCGGCGGCAAAGTAGACCCCGAAGATGGTGGTGAAACCCATGACTAGAAAGCTGATTCCGACCAAGAGAAAACCGAGTAGAACGCTGAACTTTCTGCTTACCAAGTCGGCAAAGGTGCCAGTTGGGACATCGAAAAGGAGGATGCCCAGGGCGAGTGCAGTTTCGACCAGAACCAGCTCCATCGCGCCAAATTTCGCCTTGTCAATTTGGTAGATCATGAAGTAGGTCGTAAAGATTGCGCGAGCAAAACTTTGCGAAAACCTAAGGATCTTGTAGCCCTTTATCGGCTCAATCACCTAAGGGCGTCTCCGAGCAGAATCAAGCAGAAAGGCGGTCGCGAAGACCATGGGAGCGTTGTAGGTGATGCAGTGCTCTTGGGACACCCAATCAGCCGAAACATCTCGGTAGCACTTGGCTGGCCAGCGGGAATAGAACCTGCCTTCGTATCGATTTGGCCCTCCTGACATGTAGCCAGGGGGGCATTGTTCCAGGCGATCGTTGTTGTAGATCTGGCTGTAAACGTTCTTGACCGATTCTTCGCCAGCACCGGAGACGAAAGAAACTCGAACGGGGTTGGCTCCCAGCAGGTAGTCGTGATTCCGAATGGCTGCCTGGAGAATATCGGCTTCACCCAGTTTCTGTGATCTGTTGTTCAGAGCGAGAACCATCACCGTCTGGGCTGTAGCGGCGTTCGAGCTCCAGTAGTAGTTTTCGTCCAGCAGAAAGTTCCCCCAGCCAAGGGTCTTCCATCGATCAAGCTGAGTTTTTCGCCAAGTCTGAAAGGCCGTTCTGTGCCATGCCGTCAGGGCAGGATCCTGCTTGGCAGAAAGAAAGTAATGAGGCCAGGCCAGCATGGTCCGTTCTCCGCCAGCATTGCCTGTCTTGTCGTTCCAAACCGAGCCAAGCTCTTTGTGGTTCGCTTTGATGTAGCTGTGGAATCTCTCCTCGCCGGTCAATCGGTAGAGAGTAAAAGCGGCCCAGAGACGGTTGTCCTTGTCCCCCTTTTCACTATAGGTCATGCCTTCCGCAACAATCTCTTGGGGATGTTTCTCCAGCCAGTCCCAGGCTTTCACCGAGGCGGTTCTGCACTGAGCAGCGAAGGCCGGTGCCGATGCTGCAAAGACAACAGCCGCATGGGCCAGAACAGCCGCTGCATTGGCGGTGGAGGCAGTCGGGAGAATGGTCTTTCCATCCGGACCCTTGTCGTAAATCTGCCTTTTTGTTTTGTCCAGGGCAGGAATCTGATCAGTGATGCTGGGCCAGACCTTGTGATAAAAGCCACCCGAATCATCCTGCATCTTCAGAATCCAATCCAGCCCCCAACGGATTTCATCCAGCAGGTCCGGAACCTTGTTGCCGGTTTCGGGGATGGTCAAATGCTGATCAGTAAAGAGGGAAGGGAAGGATTCGTATGTCCAGAGCAAGTCGCCGATTGCGACGGAAGCCGTCGGGACGTACTTGCCGTAATCTCCAGCGTCGTACCAGCCCTTGGCCGCATCTCGCGTGCCTTCTTTGCCAGATTGGTAAGTCAGGGCGGCATCATCCCGGTGGCCACCCTTGCGTCCAAAGATTCCAGCGTGATTGGAGGAAAGGTCAACTCCGCTCCGCTGGAAAAAGTAGTAGCGGCAGAGGTCTCTCAGCAGCCCTGAGTAAAGGGAGGGACGGATCTCGAAAGTGGTGGATTCTCCGGCTCCATCAACAAGAAGCCTGAAGGTTCCGGTCTGCCTGAGAGGGGAGAAATCGGCCGAGAAAAGCCTCTCTCCTGAAGCTGAATCGAAGTCTTTGAGACTACTTAAGGTGCCTCGAAAGACCACTTTGTCAGTGATATCTAAGACCCTAAAGGGTGTGCCAGCTTTGAAACTAATTTCGCCAGCAAAACCGCTGACGATAGCTCTCTTCGGCCAGCTTGGTTCATAGCCGACCTGGTTCACCTTTACAGCAGGAGGGGCAGGTTCTTTGTCTGGAGAAGTGATCTTGACCGACCCGATGTAGATGGCGAGCTCTTTATCGCCGCTTAGTCGAATCTCCGCTGTCTGCTTCAGTCTAAAGGGGCCAGGATCGGCGATAAGACGGCGCAGGGGAATCTGAAGTGTGGTCCACTCGCGGCTTGGAACCGTAATGTTCTGGCTGAAGACAGTTGAGGACCTCCGAATGGGGTCACGGTCTGCGATTGAGACTCGGAAAGTCTCTCCCCCTTTCTGACCCTTGACCGTCAGCTCCAAATTGCCTGACTGCCAGTAAGGGGTCAGGTCGTAGCTTGCCCAGCCAGGACCAGCCAGAGTCGCAGACCACTGCCTGCCTAACCCTGAGACAATGAGCCGGAGTGAAGGCTTGCCCTGCCAAGTCTCAAGGGTCTCCAAGGGCAGACCGCCCGAATCCTTGTCGACAAAAAAGCCCCCTTCTTGGTTGACGGCCTGAGCCAGTCTTTCTCCTTCGAAAACCACCAAGTCGATCAATCGACGTGGGACGGGCTGTGGCGACTGTGCCACCGCCGTACCAAGCAGAAGTGCGGCCGAGATCATGCCTTAGTCTGGCTCAAAACTCTGTTTAACTAAAGAGCTTCTGCATTTCGGAGATAGGAAATGCAGCCAGATCTGTGGCGGCCGCCACGACTCCGGGCAGAGCCATGGACTCTGGATAGGTCAAGGAAGTAGTCAGAACGAGGCAGGGGCAGCCAGCTCGGAAGGCAGATTCGACGCCGAGAGGAGCATCTTCTACTACAAGGCACTCTTCCGGTTTGGCTCCAAGCAGCTCAGCCGCCTTCAGATAGATATCTGGTGCTGGTTTGCCATTCTTGATGTCTGCGGCTCCGACAATGGCTCCGAACTTGTGCCTGATTTCAAGGCCATCCATCACGAAATCGATGTTCTCTACGGGGGCAGAAGTAGCGACACCCAGCGCGATGCCAGCTTCGGCGGCATCGGCAAAAAGCTGTTCCAGGCCTCCGATGGGGGCAAGGTTTGGCCTATAGAGTCGGCGATAGTGAGATTCTTTTTCCTGGCTCAGCCTTTCGCAGTCTTCGTCGCTCAGGTCATTGCCAAGAAACATTCTCAGAATCGGAGGATTCTTCATTCCAGCGGTCTGGCTGAAGAAGGTGTCTCGGTTGAAGGAAGCACCTTGGGCGGAGAGCAGCTCAAACCAGGCTTCGTCGTGGAACCTCATGTTGTCCACCAAGGTTCCGTCCATATCAAAGATCACTGCCTTGAGCATCACAAGAGTTTGACCGAGGCCCCCTTCGTAGTCCTGGGTTCTGAGGCCCCATTCAAGGCCGGAGTCTTAACAAAGATCAGCTAATCGCGATGAAACGCACATGCCTCTGGGAGGTAGAGTTGCTTTGTATGAGCATGGGGTTTGGCGGAGAGGCCAAGATTGCGAAAATTCTAGGCGCCGGGGTCTTGATGATGATCGGGAGCGTCATCGGGTTCTTCTTTTTCGGATGGGCCACGATTCTGGTGGGCAGCGTTTTTGGTTTGGTGCTCTCTGCCTTAGCCGTTCTTGTTGGCTTGGCTGGTTTGGGAACGGTCATTTATGCTCTGGTTCTTGGCATGGGAACAGTGATGCAGGATGATTCTAAGAAGCCGATGGAGACTCACCGCGGTGCTTATGTCATCAGCAAAGTCGTGACTACCGCAGAAGGCGAGCCTGTCTTCGATATTGATGAATACGACGAGGATGAACTGAGGTTTTATGTTCAGTTTAAGTTGGCAACGGGGAGAAAATTAGAACTCCATTCACCCATGCAGCTGTGGGGGAATATCGGCGAAGGGATGACAGGCACCATGACTCTGCAGGGCAGGACCATGACTTCGTGGGTGCCCGAAATTGGGGGTCTATCTGAACATAACGATAGAGATATTCCGCCAGATCCTTTTGCTTCTGGCCAGCTTTAGGCTTAGCCTTCCTTTGCGGCAAAGCCTTAACATAATCTTGACAATCAACTGACTTTTGGGCAGAGCCGCTTGCTCTGCCCTGAATTACAAAGGCCACTGAGGGCATAATTCAAACGGTGTACGACGTTCAGGCAATTTGGAGTGAGTGCCTCCCCGAGGTCATGAACGCAGTGACGGGCATGGGTGTCTGGACTGCACTAAAGTGTGCTGTGCCCATTGCCTACGAAGAAGGCACATTGGTGCTTGGTCTCCCAAGCGGCCAGACCGAGCTGGCGGGCCACCTCAGACTTCCTCAGACGAAGCGCATCATCGAAGCCACCTTCCAAAAGAGGGTCGATGGCGCGAGAGTCGAACTGAGGATGATTGCTGGTACGGCTCTTGCCGACTGGGAAACTGAAAAGCGCCGAGACATTGAAAAGCGCCGCCTTCAGGAGCAGGCCCTTGCCAGAGCCCGCAAGGAAGTTGAAGCAGGCAAGAGCTGGGAAACGGTTTACGAACAGCTTAGCCGCAAGTACGCCAATACGCCTCAAAGGAGCCTTCCGCAGAACCGCGCCAAGTTCTTTCTGGAGGCGGTTGAGATTGTGGCCAACGCCCTGATCGAAACCCCGATTGCCGATGACATGGCCGAGCGCAACTACGCTAGGTGCCTGGAGAGAATCGGCACTTACTGCGAGCTTCCAAGCGCCTACGTTGGCATTAAGGTTTTGGAAAAATCTTTCGGGGGCTGATGCGCAAGGCCATTCTGCTGGGGACTGGAACCTCGACAGGCGTGCCACTTATTGGCAAAAAGTACTCGGAAGATTTTCTGTCCGATCCTCGCAATCACCGCACTCGCTGCGCGATGCTTTTCGATGGTCCTGAAGGATCAGTCTTGGTAGATGCTGGGCCAGATATAAGGAACCAGCTTCTTCGGCACAATGTGATGTCGATTGAGGCATGCCTCATCACCCACACCCATGCCGACCACATCATGGGTTTGGATGATCTGAGAGCCTACTGTCAGCAGACAGTACGGCCGATCGACATCTACACCTCCCCACGGTATCAGGAAGATATTAGGCGCGTTTTTTCTTATGCCTTCCTCGATTTCCCTCCGGAAATCATGGTCCCTCGGTTTGACCTCTACGATCCGGGCGAGCGAGTCTGTCTTGCTGGCTTTGATCTGGAGGTCATGTGGGTAGAGCACGGACCCAACCCCGTGATGGCGCTTAAGTGCGGCGGCTTTGCCTATGTCACCGATGTCAGCAGGATTCCTGAAGACGTGTGGCCAAGGCTGGAAAACCTTGATACTTTGGTGCTAGACGCTGTGCGGCTGAAGCCTCACCCTAACCACTTTCATCTGGATGCCGCCCTGGAAGTTGTGGCGGCCTTGAAGCCGAAAACCACCTATCTCACCCACTTGAGCGATGATTTCGACCACGGACGGGATGAGAAGAATCTTCCCCAGGGAGTCTTTTTCGCTTATGATGGTTTAGAAATCGACCTTGAATTGAGCTCTGCTTGAACTTAACCCTGGCCTGACTCGCTCTCTGTAGCTGCTGCGATAGAGCCCAGCAGAACCTCACAAACTCTCTTAAATTCAGGACCTTGGGGCCAAACCTCAAGAGGCTTTCCACCTTTCAGACTAAAAAACCTCAGAAAAACTCTGAGCCTTCTCTTTAGATCTGGCGGCAAAAAGCCAGGATGTTAATGGGGAATCCTTTGAAATGTGGAAGGATTAAATCGGATATGTCGAGAATCGTTGCCGGAATCCTGGGTTTAGCCGCCCTCGCATCCGGTATCTTCACAGGTTCAGACTCCCTCACTTGCGTGATCAACGGTGGGGTGGCTGCGGCTGTGGGATGGATAGTTGGTTCAATCTGGGAAGGTTTGACCAAATCGATTCTTTCGATAAAGCCGGAAAAGGAAACTGACGAGAACGCTGAGACTGCCGAACGGCAGGAAGCAGCGTAGGATTGAGGAGGAATATTTATGTCATTGTCGCCAGACCAACTCCAGACCGCATGGAGAGAGTATAAGGTCTTTAAGAGCACCCATGCCCGATCTGACCTGATCGCACATTATTCCTACCTCGTCAAAATTACGGCCGGAAGGCTGGTTACCTCTGTCCCCGGCGGCATGGATAGAGATGACCTTGTTTCCGCTGGCGTCATTGGCTTGATCAAAAGTGTCGATCAGTTTGACCCCACCCGCGACGTTAAGTTTGAAACCTACGCCATCGCCCTGATTCGAGGCGCGATTTTGGAAATGCTTCGCGACGAAGACTGGGTGCCCCGGTCCATCCGCGAGAGGCTTAAGGCGCTGGATCGCGCCCAGCACAAGCTTGAAACAGATTTTGGCCGCGAGCCAACCACCCGCGAACTCAGCGAGTATCTCGGGATGTCCGATCAGGAAGTCTCTGAGCTGCTTGTCCGAATGGGCAGAACCTCAGTCTATAGCCTTGATGATGTGGTGGGTGGCGGGAGCCAAGATGGTGACGACCACATTCACTTCGTCGAGATGATTGTCGACGAAAACGCCAGCCCTCTTGGGGAAATTGAAGGTAGAGAGCTGCGAAGAATTCTCGCCTCAGGCGTCGATCGCCTTCCGGAAAGAGAAAGGCTCGTCATCGCCCTCTATTACTTTGAAGGCTTGACCTTTAAGGAAATCGGTCGAGTGCTCGGAGTCAGCGAAAGCCGGGTTTATCAGCTGCACACACAGGCCATGGGCAGACTACGAGGATTTCTGCGAGAGCAGGGCGCCGCTGCCCCAGCGTAAAGCGGACGTCAGCGCATGAGAATGCGCATGAATATCGCGCCAACGACTCCGCTTACCACGGCTGTAATGGCGTAGTAAGCAAGCTGTTCCAGCTTAACCTGAGTCGGTGACATTTTTGACTTGTCTTTCACCTTCACAGTGTCGAGACCAACGTTCCATTTGGATCCGTAATAGTTGACCTGCAGGCTCAAAGCGTCAGGGTTGAAACTGGTGACTTCAGCCTCAATCCAGCTGCCGTAGTATTCGCAGTGGACCTTGAATCCAGGGTAGACCTGTAGCCGCTTCAAGCTTTCTAGGGGAATCTCGCCATCCGTTCCAGACATAAACCGCACCTTGGCGATTCCTCTTTCTTCTGAAACAAACTTTGCCGGCACCTGCCAGCCATTATCGACACTGACCAAAATCAGGTCGCCCTGTTTTAGTTGAGGTCTAGCTTCTCCGCTTAATCTTTCTCGCAGAGCCAGCAAGGACGCATTTGAATCCAGGCCCGCCTCAACCATGGCATCGTACAGCTGTTTTGAGTCAGGGTCCCTTAGGATCTGTTCATCTGTGACTTCCTGCAGCTGTTGAGCCCGTGCAATCACCCCAGCAAGTTCTTCTTTCTGCATTCAGCTATCCGTCCGCTCTTGGCCTACGAAATCCGGTGATGTCTGGTTGAAAGGGCCTGAGGGTCTTGAGGCGGAGTGTAACTCATTCGCAGGAATCGTTACACCTGTCTGCTCGTCCAAGAGTCAAAAGGGCAGGACGAATGCGAAAAAACACCTCATCCCGGTGGCACAATTTGCAGTAAGTCTTAGTTGAACCTCTTGGAGACCCGTGCTGACACTTTCTTTTCTTCTTGCCCTGCCTGTTCAGGATGACGCTAAGGTCACCTTGGATCTGCCCATTGCACCTCTCCCCGTCGTTCTCAAACAGATAGAGGCTCAGACTGGCTTTGCCTACCAGGTGACAGGGCCGAACAGAAATCAGCAGATCTTTATCAGGGTCAAAGATATGCCCTCGGCCAAACTGCGCGAGGCAATTGCGAAAGTCACCGATTCAAACTGGACCTTGGCCGGCAGCACTTGGGCTCTTATCACCAAGAACGAAGTGACCGTGAAGGATGCCGCCTTCAGAAAAGCCCTCTCGGCTTGGTTTGCGAAGCAGAAGGCCGTAGCGCCCCTGAACAGGGCTGCCTTGGAAGAAACTCTGAAGAAGTCTGAACAGTTGGCTAAGCAGGCTGAAACTGATGGCAAGAAGATGATGGAGCTTTATGCCATGGGCAGACAGCTGCCTAAGAATCGACTGGCATCAAGAATCATTCTTTCACTTGGACTCAACGAAGTACTGAGCTTGGCGGATAAGGAGAGAAGGGTTTATGCCTTCAACCCCACAGTTCTACAGAAGGCTCTGCCGGGCAGCAGTGGGGCGGCGCTGGCCGAGTATCGACGTGAGCAGGCTGACTATTTGAACTCGGTGAGCAGACTCTATCCAGCTCAGCTTGACTCGGATGACGATAACTTTAGCAATTGGAACCCCCTGCTTGACCCCTACCGAAACAGCGGTCCTGTGGCTCCGGCCGCAGCCATGATGTTCGCCCTAAAGCGAACCAGAGGCACTGTCAATTACGAGCTTCTGCTTTACGATGCTAAGGGAAACAGAGTTGAAACCGAGGGGGGCGCACTAAGTTCTGAAGGAGAAGATTTAGTCGCTGCGATGGATGTCGAAGCTGGCTTTCATAAACAGCTGAAGGATTTGACCATGCCGGTCAACCTTTCTGAAGAAGATAAGATTTTTGCCAAGGATCTGAAAGACAATCTCTTTGGCGGCATGATGATGATGGGGAATGAAAGAAAAGATCCCATCAGCGAAGTAACAAGGCAGCGCCTTTTGAACATGGATAAGGTTGACCCCTTAACCTACGGGCCAACTCAAATGCTTCAGCAGTTTGCTGATGTCAAAAAGAAGAACGTTGTCGCTAAAGTCACAGATCTCGCGATTTTTTCGGTTTCCTTTGGCATTGATATGGAAAAGCCGGCAACTCTTGCCTCGGCGGTAAGTCTTGCCTTAGGAGCCTACGGTGGCGGATTTGAAGGCTACGAAGAGTCGGATGACATGATCACTCTTCGCCCAACTCAATCAGAGATGGTCCCATTCCCGATTGAGATGAACCGGCCCGCAACAGCGCAGTTTCTGCGTTCAATTGTGGGTGGTAGCGACTCACTTGAGGCTGTTTCGGCATTAGCGGCAAGGGCAGAGACTGCGGAAGATATTCAGCTGCCTATCCTGCTTTCGATGCTTTTTGGTTCAGAAACAATGATGTTCTTTGCCGAGCAGGGCTTTGATTTGGTTAAGCTTTATGGTCAGTTGAATCCTGCGCAGAAGCAAGTCGTCAAGAATGATGGATTGTCTATTCCTTTGAGCAGCATGGTTGGACCCATGGCACAGCATGTGAGGCAGATGCTTCTTTCGGGCGAAAGCTTTAACGGGATGTCTGCACCGGCTGCCGCCGAAGCAGCTGGCGCGCCTGATGAGCAGCAGATGGCCGAAATGATGCAGGGCGGCGGCAGTCACTATAACGATGAAATCACAGTCAAGCTGGCCAACCTCCCCGCAGGGTCAGGGCGCCTGCTTATGACCCTAAAGGGTAAACCAGAACTCTTTATGAAGACGGGGGGCAGCATGTTCATGGGCAATCAAGTGGCGACACCTTCCGCTGTCGCTTTTACAGTTCTTCAAAGCGAGCAGAACCCTAACGAACAGTTTATGAAGCTGAATGGCTTTGTAAATGGCATGCAGCGAACCCTAACTGCTAGGTTTGCATTTGGCGAAGCTATCGTTCAAACAAGGTCTGTCGAAGCACCCTTGATTGAAAAGAATGGCAGAGTTATGAAACTCACCGATCTCTCTGCTGATTTTCAGAAGCAGGTTAAGGAATTGATGGAGACCTACAGAAAGGACATGCAGAACTTTCCTTTGGGTGGTGGCGGCGGCGGAGCCACCAAGCCGCCTGCGAGGTAACTGAAGGGTAAAGTGAAGCGAGATGATAGCAGCTTTTGTTTTCACGCAACTGTTAGCCGCACAAGAGCCTAAAATCTCGCTTGAGCTTCCTATTCTTCCTCTCCAATCTGTGCTGAGAGAACTAGAGGCGAAGACTGGTCAGCTTTACCGAGTTTCCGGCCCAGATACGGAACAGAGGGTTTTTGTTTCTGTCAAGGACTTGACGCCATCAAGAATACGAGCAGCTCTCGCCGAAGTCACCCACGGTCGGTGGATTCAGGCTGAGCAAACTTACACTCTAGAAACGGTCAGCCCCGATTGGCTGAAAGATAGAGGTTTTAGGGAGAGCGTTGAAACTTGGTACAAGGCCCAAAAGCCTGTTGCACCCTTGGACCCCGAGGCAATAGCCAAATCTCAAAGAGAGTCCGTCGCTCTTTCCGATGCCACATCTTTTGATGAGCAGAAGATGAGAAAGCTGAACGCCTTGCAGGAGCTTGCGCCCAGCAACAGGTTTATCAGAAGACTGGTAGGGCAGATTCCGCTTGCAGAAATGACTTCTCTCCAAGAGGGAGAAAGAAAGGTTTTCGCTCTCGAGCCAACTTCACTCCAAAGGAAGTTTGGTCTTCAAGCGGCCAATCACTGGGCTGCTTATCTTGCCGAGATGCAGGTTTTTCAAGAAAAGGCCAGTCTTATTCCTGATCGAGATGAAGGTGGCAGCCGCTACTGGAATCCTATTCTGGATCCATTCAGACAGACAGTCCAAAATCCTCCGAGCACAAAGTTTCTCTTAGCTCTTTCCCGGTCAGGTTCTCTCGTCACAGCGGCTCTAAACATATATTGGGAAGATGGCACTCAAGCGGCAAGCGATCGTCTCCAAATTAGCGGCCAGTCGCTTGAGCCAGGTCCTGCTCCGCAAGCAGAGAAATCTGCTTTTGATGAACTCGCCGGGCTGACTGAGAAAATCGAGATCGACCCTGAAGATGCCGAGTTCGAGAAGGATATGGCAAAGCTGCGCCAGGTCTTCTCAGGAAACACGATCGAGATCAGTCAGGTCACTAGAGAGCGGCTTCTCAACATGGATAAGCAGGATCCACTGCTCTTTGGTCCAAGCCGACTTCTCAAGAGATTTACTCAGAAGCAGAACAAGAGTGTCGTGGCAAAAGTTACTGACCTCTCCTTCTTGGTTTCTACATTTAGCCAGCCAAATGCTGGCACTCCAACAATGAAGGAGGCTTTGACCTTTTCATTTGGCTTCTTTGGCAGGCCAGGAGACGCGGTCAAGGTTGCGGATGATCTGATTACCCTTCGTCCCCCCGCTGTTTCGGTAACCCCATTCCCCTCCTTAATGGATAGGTCATCCACAGCCAAGTACCTTAAGGTCCTTGACAAAAAGCAGGATGCCTTTGATGCCCTTGCTCTCGTCTTCGCCGCATCAAAATCGGTTCAAGATGCCTTGCTTCCAGCCTTTTTGGGGGGATTCTTCGATCCCTCGGTCAGATACGTTCTCGAACCAGAGGCTTTCGAAATGCTTAAGCTTTACGGCATGCTGACCTCTCAGCAGAAAAGTCAGGCTAGGGCCTCCGAGGTTAAGCTTTCTTTGGCAGCGCTCAGCCCTCAGATGCTGAGACAGGTCAACAAAATGGTTCTATGGTCAGAAAAGGGCATCAGGGCGGTGCCAGAGCCTGCACAGGACCGAGCTGTATCCATGGATGGTGAAGAGGTTGAGGACTCCTACAGCTGGGAGGATAGAAGCTGGAACTCTGAACCTACAAACGCCTTGACCCGCGTTTCTTCAACTGAATCATGGGTGGAGTTCAGCTTCAAAACACAAGATAGGCTGATGATGGTGACTGGCACTTCAGAGGTCGACAGGCAGCTGCAGGCTGCGACTCCAAATACTGTGGCTTGGGCGCTCGTCTCGCAAGAAATGAATCCCGGCAGACAGTACGGAGGCCTGCAAGGATTTGTTCAAGGAGAGCAGGATCAGCTGAATCTGACTCTCAATCTTGGCAAAGCCGGAGTGCAGAAAAGGGTTTACAAGCTGCCAAGATCGAAGGGCGGCAGCTTGATGAAGTTCTCAGATCTTCCCGCAGACTTTCAGGCTAAGGTTGCTCCTTTAAAAGAGCAGTATAGGCAGAGCTACAGGTCAGGGGGAAGTGGCGGTGGAGCGGTCAAGCCCCCCTAGGGGCCGATTAATCCCGGGACCTCAGGTTCAGTCGAAGCAAACAATTTTCTGCAAACGCATAATTTAAGATATGCCAGCACCGAAGCCAGCCAGTCGAGTCGCCCAAGCTGCCGAAGTGCTGCGGCAGGAAGTGCTGAGCAAGGGGCCAGGAACAAGGTTGTCTTCGGTGAGAGAGCTCAAGGCGCGCCTAGGATTCAGCCAAGCCAGCCTCGCTTCGGCTTTCGAACAGTTGGAGCGGGAAGGTCTTATCGTCCGCCGCCACGGGTCGGGTGTTTATGCCTCGGCTGAGTCAGACCAAGTGCGGGTGGCAGTCGTTCTTGATCCCAAGTTCCTCCTCATGGCCAACAGGTCGCCAATCTGGAACCTCATTCTCAAAGCGATCTGCAAGGCATCAGGAGAAAAGGGCTGGGCGGCGACGGTTCACCTCGGAGCTATTTGGCCAAAGGTCTCCGGCTACGATTCTCTCTCCCCCGAGGCTCTCCCTTCTGCTCTCATTGAAGATCTCAACAATCACCGAGTCAACGCCGCCGTCTGTATTGGCCTAAGCCAAGGAGCGGTCAACGTCGTCACCGAGGCTGGTGTGCCAGTGGTCTCTCTGGCAGGCTATGGTCAGGGCATCGTCCAGTTTCATCACAGAGACCTTTTACAGCAGGGGCTCAAGTCTCTTAAAGATAAAGGCGCCGCCAAGGTCTACGTCGCCGCTTCTAGGCTGGCTGATCTTGAAAATCTGGAAGAGTTCGCCAAAGAGTGTGGTCTGAAGGCAGAACGAATTCTTCTCGGAGAAGAAGAGCCAGTGGAACAGCCGCTGGAATCAAGCGACCCCGTCCATCAGGGCTGGCAATGGGCAGGGACACTTGAACTCAAGCCTGGCGAAGCCATTCTTAGCTGTGACGACATGCTGACGGTCGGCATTCTTATGGCTCTTCACAGTCGTGGCCTGGTTCCAGGTCGAGACGTCCTCATTGTCAGCCATTCCAACAAGGGGTCATCCACCTTGACTGGCTGGCATCAATCTTTGACCAGGCTCGAATACAACCCGGATGAGATTTCAGAAGCTCTTTTAAAGCTGGTTGACCAAATTGTCACTCATGGTTCTTGGGCTGAGGTGGAAAACCATTGGCCCCCGACTGAGAAAGAGCCCGAAACTGGTGAACTGGTTTACAGAATTTCGCCAACCCTCATCGAACCTGACTAAAAGCAGGGCAGCCCGGTATTCTGGCAGGGCATGAAAGACCCGCGAATGACGCTGCTGGCAGAGAGGCTCTGCACCCATTCCACCCAGTTGGGGCCAGACGATAAGGTTTTGATCCATGCCTTCGATCTGCCCGAGGCGATGACTGTTGAACTCGTCAAAGCTGCTCAGGCGACGGGGGCTCAGGCTTTTGTGAAGATTGAGAACACCAAGGTTCAGCGAGCTTTGATGATGGGCATGACCGAAGTCAACGCCCAAACCCAGGCCGAGATTGATCTGCACGAAATGAAGCAGATGACGGCTTACATCGCTCTTCGCGGCAGCGAAAATGCCATGGAAGGAGCCGATACTCCTCCCGAAGTCCGAGCCATGTGGCAGAAGGTCCACAGCCAGCCCGTCCACATGAACCAAAGGGTTCCCCACACCAAGTGGGTGGTGCTTAGGTGGCCAAGCCCCTCAATGGCTCAGATGGCGGGGCAGTCGACCGAAGCCTTTGAAGACTTCTACTTCGATGTCTGCACGCTTGATTACGGCCGAATGGAAGCCGCCGCCAAGCCTCTGGTCGACCTCATGACCCGGACCGACAAGGTAAGGCTGGTCGGGCCAGGGACTGATCTCACTTTCAGCATCAAGGGGGTCGGGGCTGTTTCGTGCCACGGCCGCCGCAACATTCCAGATGGCGAATGCTTCTCGGCGCCCGTTCTCGGCACAGGAGAAGGTGTGGTTCAGTACAACACCGTCAGCCTCTACCAGGGCACTGAGTTCAAAGATATCCGCTTTGTGGTGAAGGGCGGCCGAATTGTTGAAGCCACTGCTGGAGACAAGACAGAGCTTTTGAATCAGATTCTGGATACAGACGAAGGTGGGCGCTCCTTCGGTGAATGGTCTTTGGGCTACAACCCCTACGTTCTTCACCCCATGAAGGACACCCTCTTCGACGAAAAGATCGCTGGCTCTTTCCATCTCACCCCCGGCAACTCCTACCCGCCTCCCGGAGGAAACGGCAACAAGAGCGCCATCCACTGGGACATTGTCTGCATTCAAAGGCCCGAGTACGGCGGAGGGGAGGTTTGGTTCGATGATGTTCTGATTCGCAAAGATGGGATCTTTGTGATCGAAGAACTGGCTGGCCTTAACCCAGAGGCTCTTTCGTCGTGACGAGTCTGGCTCTCTTGACGGTTATGGCCGTCACTGCCCCTCAGCCAGTCATCTGTCTTGATCCTGGTCACCCGAGTGAAGTGGGCAAGGGAACCAGAGGCAAAAAAGTGACTGAGCTGACAGCGGTCTGGGAAATTGCTGTTGCAGCCAAGCCGATTCTTGAAGCCAAAGGCATCAAGGTCGTCATGACCAAATCATCAGAAGAGGAGTTTGTCGCCAACAAAAAGCGGGCAGAAACAGCCAACAAAGCCAAGGCAGACCTTATGGTCCGCCTGCACATGGATGCAGCTCCGGCGCGAGGCTGGGGAACCTACTATCCGCATCAGCAGGGGACAGTGCAGGGAGTCACTGGGCCATCAAAGTGGGTGTTAAAGGAGTCTAAACTCGCCGCGACAGCCTTTCATAAGGGGGTCTTTTCCGTCCTCAAGGGCAAGCATCCCGACCGTGGCTTGATGACAGAAGCCAAGACTGCCGTCGGGGCCAGGCAGGGCGCCTTGACCGGATCGATCTTCTCCGAGGTGCCAGTCGTTTTGGTGGAAATGGCAACCCTGACCCTCAAAGATGACGAGGCCTTTGTGGCTTCGGCTTCTGGCAAAAAGCTGCTTGTTGATGCAGTTGTTGCCGGCACGGAAGCCGCTTTGAAGGCCAGAAAAAGGCTCTAGGTTTCAGGCCTCCCTGCCCGGTCATTGCTTTGCACAATGGGGCAGGGAAGGACTGGTTCAGAAGTCGTCCAGACTAAAGTGGTGAGCTTGTTTAGCAGTAAAGAGCTGCTCAATTTCAGCCTGGCTCCAAGAGTCAGAAATGGCCTTGACCATCGTCCAGCTTCCAGAGTTTTCAACAGCTCCTTCGGTGGCCCAGATTGGCAGACCTGCCGCATGATGTGATGGCAGATTGATGCTGAGGCTGGTTTTTCCTTCGCTCTGTGCCCATGCGCAGGCAGCATAAGCCAAGGCTTCTAGAACCTGGCTGTCTCCTGCCGATTCAACAAGGTCGAGACCATTTCCAAGCTTGACCACCAGATATCCAGCCAGTTTTTCACCATCCCAAGCAAGAAAAGTGCGAGTCTCTGGTCGGTTTAGCCTCTCACGAGTGGCAAAGTTCCACTGCTTTTCATCTCTAACACAGGTCACAGGGATGCCCTCTGCACTCTGGTCGTAAAGGTCAGTCAGAAGCTTAACCTCTCCTGGCTTCCACCATTCTTTCGCCTCGATTCTCATGCTGCACTTAGGTGAATCGGGCATATAGAAGGACTCCTTTTCAAGCCAGTATCGAGGAACTTCCACCCATCCGAATCGGGCGTAATGGCCCTGGACTCCTGTAAAGAGCATGGACCAGTCCGTGCCCTGCTCAATCATCACTTGGTCCACTCGGCTGATCAGCTTGCCAGAAAGCCCCTGTCCGCGAAAGTTGGGGTGGGTGCAGACTGTGCCGATTCCGCCCATCTTGGCGGTTCGGCCATCAGGCATTCGCACCTGGCGAAAGAAGACATCAACCAGGCTGACCAGTTCGCCATCTACCCAGGCCCCGCTGGCGTCACTAAACCTTCGGTCACTGCTGCCCTGGTGTAGAGAATGAAAGAGCCAGGGTCCGACCCCGAAGACTCGTTCAGCCAAAACCAGTGCATCCGGCCAGTCCTGCTCGGTCAAACCGCGAACCACGGTGTCCATTATCTGATCTTGGCTTACAGGGCCGATGTGGTGTGAGGCTTAGCGTCGCGCCCTTTGAGCCGTGATGACCTCTGTGTTCATCCCGGCCCAATGGAGCTGTCCTCCAAACCTACCGTGCTCCATCTTGATGCACTTATCCATCACAACCTTTAGCCCGGCAGCGAGGGCTGCATCGCCTGCTTCCAGATCGTAAAGCTTTAACTGAGACCAGACCGCCTTGGCCCCAATCTTTGCTGCCGTAGCGAAGAGGCCAGGAAGTTCGGCTGAAGGGCGGAAGCAGTCCACCACGTCGATAGGGAAGGGAACCGATTCAAGATCGGGATAGACGGTTTCTCCCAGCAGGGTTCCTCCTCGGGGGCTGATCGGCACAATCTGGTAGCCCTCGTCCTGCAGGTAGCTGGCTACCATGTTGCTTGGTTTGGTGGTGTCGCTGCTGATTCCCACCACCGCGATGACCTTGGCTTCAGCAATGATTGACCTGATGACTTTGGTGTCCTGAAACTTCGCTCTTGCCTCGGCGGGGAGGGAAGAGTTGAGGCGGATGTCGCAGCTGAGGGATTGGGTCATGGTGGCCTTCGGCAGTTTTCTTATGTGGTTGTTAAACTGTTGATTATGGTGTGGGCTTTTCTGGCTTCCCACCCCCTAAATCCCCCTCCGATTCGCTTCGCTGGAGGGGGACTTATCTGTTTTTTGGCGGTTTCCGACCCTCGCCTTCGGCTCGGTTGGAAACCGCATTTTTCTCTTTTCTCTTAAGTTTTATGATGTCTGCTTGTGACATCGGATTGCGCTTAGGGTGGACTACCCCCCCTAAATCCTCCTCCGATTCGCTTCGCTGGAGGGGGACTTATTCGCTTTATGGCGGTTTCCGACCCTCGGCTTCGGCTCAGTCGGAAACCGCATTTTGTTGACTGGAATTCCCGACGCACTTCTCGCATGCGCTCGCCGATGCATCGGGGCACCCCACTATTCAGTTTTCTAGCTCCCGACGCACTACTCGCTCACGCTTGCCGATGCATCGGGGCACCCCACGATCTAATTTACTAGGCACAGCATCACCCTGCGGCGACGGATAGTGCCTGATCCAGATCCCACAGAAGATCATCTGTCGTTTCCAGCCCAACCGAAAGCCGCACCGTTCCAGCCGTGATTCCTCCTGCCTTCAGTTCTTCATCGCTGTTCTGTTGATGAGTGGTTGAGGCGGGGTGGATGACAAGGCTTCGAGCATCTCCAACGTTAGCTAGGTGAGAAAAGAGCTGCAGTGATTCGATGAAGGTTTTGCCTGCCTGCCTTTGGCTTCCAGAGCCAGGATTGATCTCGAAGGCAAGCACCGCCCCCGGACCCTTGGGCAGATACTTCTTAGCCCTTTCGTGATGGGGATGGCTTTCAAGGCCCGCATAGTGGACCTTGCTGACTTGAGGGTGAGACTCCAAGAACTTCGCCACGGCGAGAGCGTTCTGAACGTGCCTGTCCATCCTCACCGAAAGAGTCTCCAGGCCCTGCAGCAGCAGGAAGGAGTTCATGGGAGAGATGCAGGCGCCAGTGTCGCGAACTGTTTCTGCCCTCAGCTTCACCAAAAAGCCGTAGTGGCCAAAGGTGTCGTAAAACTTCATGCCATGGTAGGCGGGCGAGGCGTCCGCCAGGTTTGGATAGTTGGAGAAATCGAAGTCGCCCGAGTCAACCACAACCCCACCAATCGAGCTTCCATGGCCGCCAATAAACTTGGTTGCCGAGTGGATGACGATAGTGGCTCCCCATTCCATAGGTCGACAGAGATAGGGGGTTGCAAAGGTCGAATCGATGATGAGAGGCACACCCAAACTCTTGGCGAGCCTTCCCAGCCCTTCAAGATCAGGGATCGCGCCGGAGGGGTTGCCGACCGTTTCAACGAAGAGAGCCTTAGTGTTGGGGCCAGCCGCCGCCTCCCAATCTTCCAGCTTGTCGGGGTTGACGTACTTGACCCCGATTCCCAGCTTGGGCATGGTGTGGGTCAGCAGAGTCAAGCTGCCCCCGTAAAGCTGGTTCGAGGCCAAAATCTCGTCGCCCGAACGCAGCAGAGTCATAAAGACTCCAAAGATGGCAGCCATCCCGCTGGCAACGGCGACTGCACCAGTGCCGTTCTCCAGAGAAGCCATCCTTTCTTCAAAAACAGCCGTCGTCGGGTTGCTGATTCGGCTGTAGATGTTGCCGTACTGCTTTAGTTCAAAAAGGTGAGCCGCCTCATCCGTGTCGTTAAACACGTAGCTGGTGGTTTGATAAATGGGGACGGCGCGAGAGCCTGTGTAGGGGTCCGGAATGTGGCCGGCATGCAGCATCCGGGTTTCGAAGCCAAAGTTTCTTGCGTCGCTCATTTAGTACCGAATGTATTCTTTTACGGCGGGGTCTTGGCACAGATTGGCAATATCTGATTCTGTGGGCCGCTGTGGACGGTCTCTTTCCACGTTGACAACACAGGCGAAGGTCATGGGCTCGCCTTTGTCGGCTCGGAACTGGTGCCACGTCATGGGGGGGATATGGACTACATCCAGCATCCCGATCTCTCGAATCTTGCCTCCGACCATCACATGGCCATGACCTTCAATGATCATCACCAAATGCGCGTGATTGTGCCTTTCCAGAGTCGAATAGCCATCCGCCTGCATCTGAAAGGCGCGCAGCTCGACCGGCAGATCATGCCCGCCAGGGTAGAGAATCTGGCGGGAAATGCTTTTGAAGTGGGTGCCATCTTCCTTGTAGGGCATGACTTCCACACCCTCCCATCGGCAGCCGCCCAGATGAGTCTGGACGGCCGGAACCTTTTTGGCTTCGGCAGCCTTTGTTGACATAGGTGAACTCAAGATACCAAAGGGGGTATCAGCCGCCTGCCGACTGCCCCATCTTTTCCTTGACAACGGCAATGGCCTTATCCAGCTGACTGTCCTTGCCCGGTTCGCCGATCTTGGTGTCTTCTGAGATCTTGAGATCAACCTCAATGTCGGCCTTCAGACCGCCAGAAAGATAGGCGCCATCCTGATCCACCTTGCGCGAGATGTCTCGGCCGCTGGGCAGGAAGTATTTTGCCGTCGTGATCTTGGCACTGGCTCCATCAAAGAGGGTGAAGACGTTTTGGACCGAAGCCTTTCCATAGGAATGCTCGCCAACCAGAATCGCTCCCTTCAGTTCTTGCAGGACTCCAGCCATGATCTCTGCCGCACTCGCAGACTCGCCATTCATGAGAACTGCAATGGGGCCGTTCCAGCCAAATTCAGGGACACCCGGAGCAGATTGTGTCTTCACAGTGCCCTGCCTGCCTCTCATCGTCACGACTTTCGTGCCTGCTCTAAAGCCGCCAATGATTTCACTGACCGACTCAAGGACTCCACCGGGATTGCCGCGAACGTCGATCACCAATCCCTTGGCTCCCTGGTCCATCAGCTTCATCATCACTTCTCGGTACTGAGCCGGAGTGGTTTCGGAGAACTGGGTGAGGCTGATATAGCCAATATCTGACCCCGGAACCATTTTGCCTTCGGCCGTTGGAATCGTCACCTTTCCACGCCTCACGCTAAGGACAGTTTTATCGCCCTTGCGCATCACGGTCAACTTGACGACAGTGCCTTCTTCGCCACGAATTCTGCTGACGATGCTGCTGGAGGGCAGACCAGCAACACTTTCTCCGTCAACTTCTGTCACAACGTCACCGGCCAGAACTCCGGCTCTCTCTGCCGGGCTGCCTTCAAAGACTGTTACGATTTTGGTTCCCAAGGGGTCGTCGTCCAGCCTTGCGCCGATTCCGACAAAGCCGCCTTCATTTTCAAGAGCAAACTGCTCTGCCGTCACAGGTTCAAGAAAGTTTGTATGGGGGTCGCCGAGCGAAGAGAACATGCCCTGCATCGCCGCATATCTCAGCTGATCCTTCTCAGTCTTTCGATAGTAGCGGGCAGAAATGGTGGCGTAGTGCTCTCTAAAAACTTCCGACGGCGGCTTTTTGGTGGCCTGAGGAATGAAGACAGAGGTCAGACGATCAAGGTCCGGGGTGCCTCCATCCATAAAGTCTTTAAGGACAAAGCCAGAAGTAAAGGCAAAGAGGCTGGCGCCCACGGTGAGGGCTGCCTGACCAGCAAGTTTCAAGCTCATTAGTTTCCTGCTCCTGCCTTGGTTGTTGTGCTGGCTGCAGCGGTGCCAGATTGGGGTCTAAAGAGACCGGTTACCAGAGTGTAACCGTGTCCACCTTGGACGGCAAAGGTTTCGATCCAGGCTCGCTCGCCCGCCATCGAAGATCCCTTGAGCTTTGCCTGTCCGCGTGAAGATAAGGCAAGAGCAAAGATCTCAGAGGCTCCTCTCGTCGTTTGATCAACAAGAAGTGTCAGGCGGCCTGGCTTGGCAATACCGCCTCTGATTGAAAGGGGCCTGAGTTCCTTGTCCTTCTCAGAAACAAGACTTCCGTAGACTCCCGGAGCTGCCAGAGCTTCGAGGGCAGATTTCATCGCCCCTATGTCCCCTTGACCCGTGCCTCTCAAGTCCAGAACGACATCCCTGCCTGAGAGCTTTTCCTGCTGAATCGCTTCCTGCAGGCCCCTCATAAATCTCACCTTGTAGCTGCCGTCAGTCTGTTTGACTAAGGGCTTGACCTGAGCGATGGAGCGCGTGATTGAGGCCGACATAGGGGTGCTCTGCCTCATCCACTCGACCTTCAAGGTCCCTTCTTTCCCTGTGGTCAGAAGCTCTCTTGCTCTGGAAGCAACAAAGTTGTTTTCTGCCTTCTTTCTAAAGGCTTCTCGAGCTGTTTCCAGCTTGGTCCAGGGGATCTCCTTTTTGTCCGCCTTTTCCTGAAGCTCCCTCAGCTGCCTAATGTCCAAGGCGCTAAGGACGGCTCGCCCGTCAAGTCCAACGATTCGGTCGCCAGGCTGAAGACCAGCCTTCGCGGCAGGAGTGCCTTCTGGCACCGCGGTCACTTCGAGAACAGGCAGTAGCATAAGGGAATCCAAATCTGGAGCCTTGTCCTGAAGCTTCTTCAGTTCCTCTTGGTCGAACTTGAGACTGAGTTCGATTCCAATACCTTCATAAGTGCCGGTCAGCCGTTTTGAAAGAGCCGCCATCTGCTCTTTTGGCAGGTAGGTAGAAAGGGGGTCAGCCAGGCTGCCGATCATGCCTCGAATCGAGCCGCTCGCCAGGCCATCTTCATCCTTCACGCCATCAACGTAGGTCTGCTCCAGCATCCGTGTGAGCTGGTAGAAGTACTCCCCCTCAGAAAGTGAAAGTGGAGCGTCTCGGCTGGCAAGGATTCGCTGGCTGAACAGAGGATCACCAACCGCTGCCAAGGGTTGACCTGTGTCCTGAGCTTTTCTGACAACCAGTCCGCCGGCAAAGCCCGCAAGAACGAGAACGAGGGGAATCCATCCCCATTGGCGGGCAGGCTTTTGCATCTTGCTAGAGATCCTTACGTAGCTGTTGTACCGTGACCAGGGACAAAAAAGGCGGGCACAACTGCGGGCTGATTCTGTTTACGCTTGAACCAGCCTACAAAGTTTCTGCAGCTTTCCTTACGCTCTCGTGGGTGCTCTGCTTCAAGCGCTCAACTACAGCCGCAGGCAGCTTGAACTTTCCACTTGAACCAAGCTGAATCAAGGCAAGCTGAACATCCTCTGAATTATCAGTCAGGGTGTTTTCGATTTCGCCTTGAGCCACAGGTTCAGCCTGAGTGCTGAAGGCAAGAAGAGCAGCAGCTCGCACCTTTCCTGATGGATCAACAACTGCCTGCCTCAAGGAGGCTCTGTATTCAGCCTTCGGTGACTTCTGCATCGCATTGAGCAGCATCACTCGAACCGTAGCCGAATCGTCCTTTACGCCCCTGATGGCTTCTGCTCGAATCTCATCAAAAGGAGTTTCCAAAAGTCTCGAAAGAGCCGTGGCTCGTACCCATTGGCTGGGATCGTTGACACCGGAGTAGAGCAGTCTTCGAGCCGCAAGATCAAATGTCACATCCAGTGACTGAGCGATTCTTAAGCGGACTGTTGGATGTGGCTCGCCCCTGAAGTCCAGTGCGCCCGCCATGGCCACTTGATCTTCTCTGGCCTTGCTGCGGCCCAAAATCTCGACACCAGTCAGCCTGGTGCGCCATCCACGGTTGACCAGCAGAACGCTGACGAGGTTGAGCGTGGTTCGGTCGAGGTCGCCCTTCAGAAACTCGGCAGCGAAGCGTCTGTTCGTTTCAAAAGGACCCTTTTTCAGGACATCCACTAGGCCGGCTTGTCCGTCTGGACCCTGTTCTCCCAACGCTCGGCAGGCAAGATAGGTATCGCCGATTGATCCGCCGCCTGCAACTGCCCTCAAAGGACCGATGAGCCGAGGATCTGGCTTAGAGGCGGCCGCGTCCATGGCCGTAGCTCTAATCCAGCTTCTTTCACTGCTCAAAAATTCGTTGAATTTCAGGATCTTGGTGTCATCCCACCCTGTATTCAGGCTGGACACCCAGCCAAGAACAAGCTTTTCTGATTCAGAAAGCTCTGATTTACGAATCTCCTGAAGCGCTTCTGCAGAGGACAGAGTCTTGACCTGCTGATACTCAAAAGTGGTCTGTTCCAGTGGTCCCCTTTCGTAAGGAACTGGAGGTGGGCCCAGCTGGACAAAGGCGGGCACGCCCGAAAGCTGGAGTTCATTGAGCGAAATCGAATAGTCCGTCCACTCAGAACCAGGGTTGACCCAGGTTCCTTCTGCTTTTTTGAAGACTCTGCCGAAGGTGCCTTCGTGTCCTGGCATCTCACCTTTAAGCAGGCAGAAGTAAAGAGGTCTGCCTTTTTCGTCAGCAAGTGTGAGAGCCAGTGGTTCTTGGCTGGTCGACCTGAATTTGAAGCTGATTCCAGGACGGGCAGAATCGCTGGCGGGAAGACGCAGAACATTGACTCCGCCACGAGGAATCACACCTTTGCTGCGAACAGTCGTGACTTCGCCTGAAGTCACTGCTTCCACTTCTCCGAACGCTGCAGGAATCTCAGTTTGATTCGGCTTGAGACCTGAAAGCTCAGGACGCAGGCCTGAAATTTGGTCAAGCACTTGGCTCTTCAAAACTTCTTTGGGGGCCAGTCTAGAAAATGAATTCCAACTCAAGACTGTCAGTCTCTGACCATCAACAGTGAAGTCTTGAGTGGGGCCATCCAAACCGGAATGAATGACGAAAGAAGCCGAATAGGGGCCGCGAAAGACATTGTCAATCGCTTGAAAACGATCAGAGTTCGAGAGCGTTCCCGCACCTTCCCATAGAAGCCTGCGGGCAAGGGGATCAAGCGAATCTCTGCCGCCCAGTGCCAGGGCTCTCGGTTCTTCCTTGCCAGAAGCTGGCTGTCCGAAGTCTGAAGAATTCAAGATGGCCGTAAGATGCTCAGCATCCTCAGAGTAATCCAGGGTGATCCTCAGCTTTCCGCCAGTGACTGAGGCCGCTTGGTCAGAAACTTCCTTGAAAGCCGCCTTGATGTCTTCGACCATGAAGGGCTCAAGGGTAGATCGCCGTGGAACGACGACGCCAGAAGGCATCTTGACGTAGGTTGTGGTCCTCGTCAGGAGAACCACTTTCACTCTGAGATTTTCACTGCCACCACCAGCCTGGGCCAAGACGGACCCCGTCATGGCCAGAACAGTGATGATGGCAGCGCTGCGCATACGATTTACGATGATAGCCGACTCACTCGAAAATGCGGACGTCGAAGGGAGAAGAAGCGTGTCCGTCTCCCCTTGTGTATTGAAGCGTGTCTTTGCTGCCGATGCCGCTAAGATCCTGAGGAAGTCGTGAGATGAGGTCGAGAACAACGGTTCTGGCCTTTTCTGCATTGCTCTTGAAAACTTCAAGAACGTTGTGAGCGGTGACAGCTTCGGTGTCTGCAACAACGCCGCTGTCAAAGTCGGTGACGAGTGAAATGTTCACGACACCCATGCCCAGTTCGTGGCAGAGGTAAGCCTCTGGGTACTGGGTCATGTTGATGATCTGCCATCCCATCTGGGTGAACCACATTGATTCTGCCTTTGAAGAGAATCGGGGACCCTGAATGACAACGACCGTGCCGCCATCGTGGCAGGTGATTCCTGCCGCTTCAATGGCTTCGACAGCCAGCTTGCGCAGGGTTTTGTCGTACATGTCGGCCGGAGAAACGTGGGCCGTGATCGGGCCATCGTAGAAGGTATCAGGAACTCGGCCATTGGTGCGGTCGATGAACTGGTCAGCGACGACAAAGTGGCCTGGCTCGATATGCCTCTGAAGTGAACCAACAGCGCATGGGCTGACAATCGCTCGAACTCCCAGCTTGTGCATGGCCCAAACGTTGGCTCGATAGTTGATCTTGTGGGGGGGAATTGTGTGGTGCCTGCCGTGCCTAGGAAGGAAGGCGACCTTGCGTCCTGCCACTTCGGCGAGCATCACTGCGTCGCTGGGCGGACCGTAGGGTGTGTCAACCTTGACTTCCGTCACGTTTTCAAGCAGGCTGTAAAAGCCCGATCCGCCAAAGACTCCGATTTCTGCCGTCATGTGATGTTTCTCTTATGTGGACTGATGAGATGAAAAAGAATTACTAGTTCTGGGCCCGAAGTTTGCCGATCGCGACTCCGATCGTGTCAACCAGCACTTCAACCCTGCTTCCTCTGCGGACGAGAATGTCGGTTTCAACATCGTAAACCCGCTTGTTCTTTACTGCCGCCACTGACTGCAGACGAGGATCACCTAGAATTTTCGTGCCAACTCCAGAGGAAGTGAAAATCACCTGAGGGTCAGCCTGAATAATGGCTTCGACGTTGATGGGTGCAAAGGCTTTTCCAGCAGGACCGACGGGATTTACACCGCACTGTCGGAGAATGTCTGCCCAGAAGCTCTCAGAGCCGGGAGCCAGGTAGCTGCCAGGCTGTCCAATGAGGAACATCATGCCTGGCTTCTCGATCCCTTTCTCTGCAAGAACGCCGCGCGCCTGAGCAAATCCTCTGAAGATCGAGTCGATGTACTCTGAAGTGGTCATTTCTCCGCCAATCGCCGAAGCCATGGTGAAGATCTGTCTGCGATAGTCCTCGAACGTCAGGGGGTCCCAGGCAACGGTCTTGATGCCCAGCTGATCAATCTTTGAGATTTCACTTTCGCTGAAGAGCGACTTGTCGTAAATCACGACATCTGGCTTCAGGGCTGCGATCTTTTCGTAGTCCGGTGAGGTCCCGTCCATTACGACTTCAGCTGATGAAATAGTAGTTGTCGGAAAATTGCAGTTGGCTGTTCGGCCAATCAAGTTCTGATTGACATCAAACTTTGAGGTCAGCTCAGTTGTTGAAGGCGAGAGACTGATGACCTGGGGCATCATTTTTGCCCTGGGCTGACCGCCAACAACGGGGCTAGACTGGCATCCAGCTAAGAATGCCAAGCACGCACAAGTCAAAAGGCCAACGAAGCCTCGTCGAAGCATGGGGCGATTGTGGCTGATTCGGCTCACGTCTCTTTTCAACCCTTGGGACCGGGCTCTCGTGCCCGACAGATTCTGGTGTGAATAACCAAGGAAGAATGTGTCTGTTATCCAGACATGAAAAGAAGAATGGCAGGGGCGACAGGGCTCGAACCCGCGACCTAAGGTTTTGGAGACCTTCGCTCTACCAACTGAGCTACACCCCTGCGAGGAATTGAATTTTACCAGATTCTGAGGCGAAAACTAGGTGACAGGTCCCTCGGGGAGGACTGCTGACCTGTGCCTGCCCTCTTTCAAAGTATCCCTTAATGTCTCCATGGCTCTCCAAACTTCTTCCCAAGTTGTGTAAAGGGGGGTGACGCCAATTCGCAGCACGTCAGGGGCGCGGAAGTCGGGGATGATTCCTTGTTCAACGAGGCTTTGACAAAGAAGCCTGGCTTCAGGGTGCCTAAGGCTGACGTGGGCACCGCGATGCAGTGGGTCACGGGGGGAACAGACTGTCGCCCCAAACTCATTCAGCCACTCATCGGCGAGGCTGATAATCAGATCTGTCAGAGACTGCATTTTGGCCGCGACTGCTTCGGGGCCGGCCTTAAGATGGAGGTCCAGGCTTGCATTGAGTGGAGCCAAAGAAAGTATCGGAGGTGTGCCAGCGAAAAACCTTTTGATGTTCACCGCCGGCTCATGGTCAAAGCTGAAATCAAAAGGTGAACTGTGGCCGAGCCATCCCCAAATGGGCGACTGAAGCTCTTCCTGCAGTTCTCTGGTCACATAAAGAAAGGCTGGCGCGCCCGGCCCACCGTTGAGGTGCTTGTAGGTACAGCCGACGGCTAGCTCGGCTCCGCTCTTCTGAAGTTCTAAGTGAACCGACCCGGCTGAGTGGCTTAGATCCCAGAGGACAAGAACCCCATGATCGGCTGCCATGACCTCAACTTCATCCATGGGCCAGACAAACCCTGTTCGGAACGAAGTGTGGCTAAGGCAGATTAGACCGACATCCGGCGTCAATTCTGCTTCCAGCGCCTCTAGGTCGCCATGGATGCCATCGGGGCTTTGGGCAAACTTTAGTTCTCCTTTGCCTCTCGCGGCCAAGATTCCTTTCAACACGGTGACGTCGCTGGGGAACTGAAGAGTATCTGTGACGATGCTGGGTTTGGATGGGTTGAAGTCAAGCGCAGCCCATGCCAGCTTAAAGAGGTTCACAGATGTTTGGTCGCAGACCAAAACGTTTCCTCTTTCCGCCCCCATAAGGTCGGCAAGCTTGTCCCCCAGCTGCTCTGGCAGATCAATCCAGCTTTCGTTCCAGGATCGAATCAGTCTTCGGCTCCATTGGTGGTTTGCTGCCTCCTGAAGGTCCGCCAGTGACTGCTTTAAGGGGCGGCCCAAGGAGTTGCCATCCAAGTAGATCAAGTCTTCTTGCAGAGGTTCAAACTCCCCGCCATACAGTGCGAAGGGGTCTGCCGCATCAAGCGCTTGGCAGGCAGCCAAAGACACTCTTGGAGCTTGGTCGGGTGACATGAAGGGAAGGATGGCACAGGCAGGTAAGGATTGCGATGCAGACAAGGGCTGGCAGGCGTCATCATCTTTTGACCACCAACAAAATGCGCCCGGCTGCTCTTCCGACTATCCGCCTGCTCGACCCTCACACGATCAACCAGATCGCCGCGGGTGAGGTTGTGGAGCGTCCGGCATCAGCCCTCAAGGAGCTGATCGAGAACGCATTGGACGCAGGTGCTTCGACAGTCAACGTCGAATTGGAAGCGGCTGGAGTCAGGCGCATAGAAGTCAGCGATGATGGCTGCGGAATGGATCGCGAATCCGCCCTCATGGCTCTGCAGCGCCACGCAACGTCAAAGATCGAGCGCATAGAAGATCTGAGCCGAGTGGTCTCGATGGGATTTAGAGGCGAGGCCCTTCCTGCCATCGCTTCAGTCTCAGTCATGACCCTTGAATCTGGCTTCGACGAGGGCAGGCGAATTCGAGTCAGGGTTGAATCGGGGCAGATTTCCGATGAGCCCTCGGTAGCCGGCCCGCGGGGCACCAAGATCACGATCGAAGATCTTTTTGCCACAACTCCGGCCAGACTGAAGTTTCTCAAAAGCGATTCGACCGAGCTTTCTCAGTGTGTGGAAGTCGTGGGCCGAGCGGCCATGGCCCGGCCGGATGTCCGATTCAGCTTAAAACACAACGGAAGCACCCTGCTGCAGACCTCGGGTTCTGACAGTTTGGCAACCGCGGTCGCGGAAGTTTGGGGGCGAGATGCAGCGAGGGGCTTGGTTGCTTTTGACAAGTTCGATGGGACGATTCGGGCTTGGGGATTGATTTCTCCCCCTCATTTCACTAAGCCGACTCGAAGTCATCAATGGGTTTTTGTGAATCAGCGTCCTATGAAGGCGAGAATTCTCACCGCCGCTCTGGACCAAGCCACGCGAAGCCTGACCCCAGAAAGGCGCTATCCCTTGGTTGTTCTCTGCATCGAAGTCGATCCCGCTTCGATTGACGTCAACGTATCTCCGACCAAATCTGAAGTTAAGTTCAATCGAGAAGGTCCGGTCTTTGACGTAGTCCGTCGGGCGATTAGAGAGGCTCTCTTGGAGGCTGGCATGGTGCCAGACGCCGCCGGTCTCGCCGCCGCCAACGAAGCCATGAGGGGTCTGCAGCCTCAGACAGGGGCTCCTTTGTGGATGTCGATTGATGCCCAGCGGCCATTGAGCTCTGGTGAGATGAGCCCAGATCAGAGTTTAAGGCTGCCTTTTGGCGAGCACAACTATGCTCCGCCCAGCTTCGCCGATTCTCCGACCGCCCTGCCCGATCTGCTCTCTGGTTTGAGAGTTTTGGGGCAGGTCGATAAGACCTTTATCATCGCGGAAAACGATGCGGGGATGCTGATCATCGACCAGCACGTCGCCCACGAGAGGATCATCTACGAGAGGCTGAGGAACACCCGTGGCTCTCTACCGATTGAAGTTCAGCCCCTGCTGACTCCCGAAGTGGTTCATCTCGAACGGCGAGCATTGGAGGAGGTCAAACCCCGCCTGCAGGAACTGAGAGAAGTTGGGTTTGACTGTGAGATATTTGGGGACGATTCTCTGCTTGTCAGGTCGGTCCCGGCACTGGCGAGAGGCCGTGGACCAATGGCGATTCTCCGCGATATCTTGGACCAGCTCGCCGAAGGCCAGACAGAAGGCTGCATTGTTCCGGCCCGAGACGAGGTTTACATTCTCGCCTCCTGCAAGATGGCGATAAAGGCGGGAGACGTGATTGGAATCCGAGAAATGGAGCAGCTGATTCAGGATTTAAGCGAGACGGAAAATCCTTACTTCTGTCCCCATGGCCGCCCTATTTCTATCCTAATGCCCAAGGGTGATCTGCGCCGGAGGTTTAAGCGATAAGAGTTTTGGGAATCGACCCCGGCTTCGAAAGAATAGGGTGGGGAATTGTTGATCGGGTCGGCAGTCGGGTCACCACACCGGCTTACGGATTGATAAAGACCCCCAAGGGGCCGCTTGGCCCGAGACTTCTGCAGATTCAAGAAGAGCTTGAGGCTCTCATCTCTGAGCATCGCCCTGAAGCCCTGGCCTTGGAAAAAGTCTTCTTTACAAAAAACCAAACAACGGCTATGGATGTCGCCCGGGCTAGCGGGGTGATTCTTGTCACCTGCTGCGCTAAGGGGCTGAATGTCACCGAATACAGTCCTCCGGAAATCAAGCTCTCAGTTGTGGGGCACGGCGGGGCAGAGAAAAAGCAGATTCAGTTTATGGTGGTGAAGCTTTTGGGCTTGTCCGAGGCTCCAAAGCCGGACGATGTGGCAGATGCCCTTGCCATTGCTTTGTGTCACGCCTTGCGTACTCCGGGGCGGTAAAAAATCCGTTTTCCTTGGCGTAAACTGAAGAACATGGTCGAGAAAGAAGTTTCAGAAGAGGTTTATAAGTTGACTCCTGAAGAGGAGGCACTGGTGCTTGAAGGCTTGGCCGACTACAAAGCTGGACGAATGTACTCTGAGCAGGAAGTTCGAGATGCGATTAGGGAAGCGCGCAAGACATGGAGTCAGAAGGATCCGAAGACTGCTTAGTCACGATCTCTGCGACCGCCAGTTTTGACCTCTTTGAGATTGCCGAGTACACACAAAGAGCATGGAGCGAGGATCAGAGCGAAATCTATCTTGATTTCCTGCTGAGTTCGTTAAAAACCAGAGTGTTGGCTGGTTCAACATCAAGGATCGAATTGGGATCAGATGTGATGCACGTTGTCTTGGCAAGATGGCCCGGAGCAGTTTACGGGCATCGACTTTACTTCATCCTTGAAGGCCGAAATAATGTGCGTTTACTCAGAGTCCTGCACACGGCTCAATCTCCGCCTACAAGGAAACTGCTCACCTCATTGCTAGACTTGGAATGATGTACAGCCTGGTCCAGATGTCGCCTAGAAACCGACCCGCCCGACCAGGACCCGACGCCATAACCCTCCAGAGCGATACAATGCCAAGCGGATTCCACCCAGAGGAACATTGCCTTGGCCGATACCAGTGATTTTAAGAACGGCATGGCCTTCAACCTTGAAGGCGAGATTGTCCAGATTATCGAATTTCAGCACGTCAAACCCGGAAAGGGAGGCGCCTTCGTCCGCACCAAGCTCAAAAGGCTGAAGAGCGGAAGCGTCATTGAAAAGACTTTCCGATCAGGTGAAAAGGTCGATCCCGTCTGGCTCGAAAAGGTTGAGTACCAGTTCCTCTACCGCCAGAACACCGACTTGATCCTGATGGATCTGGACAGCTACGAGCAGATCACGGTCAGCGAAGCTGAGATCGGCGACGGCGCTAAGTTCCTAAAGGAAGAAGCCAAGCTTCTTGCTCTGACCGCAAACGAAGCTGTTCTGGGCTACGAAGTCCCCAACTTTGTGGAACTCGAAATCGCCCAGACCGACCCAGGTTTCAAGGGAGACACCGTCAGTGGATCTTCTACCAAGCCCGCCACTCTCGAAACTGGCGCTAACATCCAGGTGCCTTATCACCTTAAAGAAGGCGATGTGGTGAAGGTCGATACCCGTACTGGCAGCTACATCGAGCGAGTCAAGCAGAAGTAAGCCAAGGCTAAAGAAAACAATCGATCTCCCTGTTCGGAAGCCCCGGGCAGGGAGATTTTGTTTTCTATGCCTCTCGGGTGACGAGAATCAGTCCGCGCTCCTGAGTCAGGCTCTCGGTGGACATTTTCGCCCTAAAACCCTGCGCAGAAAAAGCTTCGACATATTCTTGGTCAGTAAAGAGCCCCATCTCGTGCCTCTCAACAAAGTAAGTCACGCCAGAAGGACGAGTCACCATGTGGTGCATATCCATGATGCTCAGACTGCCTTCTCTTTCTGACCTCATCATTCGGCAGATCTTTAGTTCGGGCAGATCAACCAGGCTGGCGCTCAAGAATCCGGCTGTGTAGGTGTCCGATCTCAGCCAGGGTTCGACGATCAAAATTCCACCCGGAGCCAAGTGCCTCATCAGGTTCTCAGCGGCGGTCCTCAGCTCAGCAAAAGTCTTCATGTAGCCGATCGAGCTGAAAAGACAGAGCACAATATCGAACTCTCGCCTCAGATCGAAATCCAGCATGTCGCCGATGTGAATCGGAACCTGAGGGAGCTTTTTTCTGGCAAGCTCTGCCATCTCCTGGGTTAGTTCCACCCCCATGCAGTCGAACTCATCGGCGAACTGCTGCAAATGGCAGCCCGTGCCACACGCGACATCTAAAAGGGTTTTGCCTGAAGATTGTCTGCGGCTGCCGAACAAATTCTTCAGTTTATTAGCGTCACTTAAGTAGTCTTTACCCTGGTAAATGACGTCGTAGAGTTCAGCCGAAAGGGAATACATGGCTTAGTGTGGACGTCAGATAGGTATCTCTGCAAGTCTGCCGAAGCATGGCAAGCTGTTTCAGCGTTAAAATGGAAGAGGACGAGGGCGAATGGGAAGAAAGGAATGGAGAGAAGATAACCTAAGTGTCCCAGAAGGGCTGATGCCTGTTCTGGACAACTTGGGTCGGGCGATGCTTTACGGAGGATTAGGATCCTACGTTATTGGGATGGCCATGCTTGTCTTCACCTTCATGAACGGCAAGACAGGCCAGGAAACCCAGATTGCCGGAAACATTGCTCTTTTCGGGCCTCTTGCCTTTTGGGGTGGCTTGTCCTGCGGAATAGCGGCATGCTGGCTCTTTTGGGGAGAAGAAATTCTCTCCGTCTTGATTCTTATTGGGGGTGCCCTGGGAGTCTTTGCTCCCTTCTGGGTTCCCATGGTCATCCAAGGAGCCACTCCCCCCAATCCAGAAGCGATCCTTGGGGCCATGGCAAATGGCGGCTATGGCATTGGAATCATTGGCTTGATCGCGTTAGTTATCGATGTCATCAGCCGTGTTCGAATGCGCGCCATTCAAGGCATGAAGGCAGAGAGCTTGAGGTTCGGCAAAGGCCACAAAGAAGAGATTGATACCCGCAATGTCTTTTTGGGCAAGTGCTGGCAGCTGCCTTACTGCCGAAAGTTTGTCCGCGAACGATGCCCTATCTATCACACCCGTCGCACCTGCTGGAAAGAGCGAGTCGGCTGCATGTGCGAAGAACAGGTTATCAAGAACGCGATGGAGGGTAAGGCCATCCCGAAGGATATGGTTGCTGCTGCCGCCTACATCCCTAAGAATTCTCGCCTTACCCCGCAGCAGAAGGCTGAGCGGTGCCAGCAGTGCGTTATTTACAACGAGCACCAGAAGCATAAGTACAAGGCTGCTTTGCCCACTACTTTTGTAGCGACAGTCTTGCTCTACTTTGCTCTTCGCGAGCCAGCCGGAGACTTTATCGGCAACGCTGTCAGCAGAGCTAACAGCCTTATCAACCAGGCAACTCTCGATTCGACCGGCAAGGTTTCAATCACCAACCCCAGTCTCATCGGCACTTTCGGAGTCCATGACCTCTTGGTCATCATTCTCTTCTTTGTCGGCTTCAGCTATGCCGTGCGAATGATCGAATGGTTCTTCTTTAGGCTCAAGGTTTAACCGCCTATGAGGCCGGATCAATCGAGGACGATTACAGCGAGCGGCGCCCACGGAGAAGGGGGCGGCGCTCTTTTTCGTACGCTCCTCCAGATGGCGGCCTTAACCCAGCAGGGGCTGGTGCTGCACTCGATTCGTGGAGCCATGCGTCGGCCTGGTCTCAATGCAGAAGATCTCACCTTCCTGCTTGCCTTAGGGGAATCGACGGGACAAAACTTCGAAGATCTTTCTTTAGGCAGCGACCGATTGGTTTTTCAGCCCGCCCATGGGCCCAAGCCGCTCAGGGCGACCTTGGATGTTCATTCCCATGATAAGGGCACCCATCCTGGTTCGGCCTGTGTGGTTGGTCATGCTCTTCTGCCAGTCCTCTCTCAAGCCGGAGCCATCTCTCGCCTGACGATCATCGGCGAAACCCATGGCAGCTCTGTCCTAAGCTACGATTCTTTCGAGCAGGGCACTCTTACGCTTCACCAAAGGCAGGGCCTCTACTCCTTTCCGTCACTCGTTGAGGCAGGGTTTGGGTTTGGTTCTCGGGGCAAGCTGCATCTCGAAATTGAGCCGGGCCCCTTCGAATCGGTCCAGTGGCTTAAGCGGGGGCAGGTTAAGGAATGCGGGGTAGTCGTGACCTACAATCACGAGGATTCTGCCGCCTTAGAAGAGCAGGCTGAACTCGCCGCCGAAGACCTAAGGGCCAAGGGGCTGAAACCCGTCGTGGATGTTCATGAGGTCCACGCGAAGGATAAAGGCGCCAGCCTTACCGTCTGGGCAAGGTGCGAAAGAGGCGGCGGCACAGGTTCGGCCCATTTAGGAAAAGGACTGGCCATTCACCACATGGCAGATACGGCTCTGCGGAGCTTCAACGATTGGTACGATTCCGAAGCCGCCCTTGACCCTTACGTGGCAGACCAAGTGCTGATCCCGGCTGCCTTTGCACCGGAGAAGACTGTCTTTACGACTTCTCAGCTCACCCGACGGCTCACGACGATGGTCTGGGCGATCAAGCAGTTTCTACCGATCAAGGCGACCGTTCTGGGCCGCGAAGGCGAGCCAGGGACGATCACTTTAGAGCGGTGAAGGTTTTGGTACGGCTTCTCTGATCAAGGCTTGAAGGTCGAGGCGGAGTGTAAGTGAGTAGTTCGATTCAGTCCGATTGATTTCAAGAAGAGTTTTGGGATTGTCTTTCCGCCTAAGGGTTGTTACATCCCAACCGTACATGATCGTCTTCTCGCTCACAAATTCGAAGTCTTTCAATTCCAGCTTCGCACTCGAGAAGACTTCATCAAAGTTCTGAGGAGGTGCCATTCCCCATTTTACGGATGTGATAAGTGGCCTTTTTCCTGCTATCCGCGTGATGGTGACTTCAAGAGATTTGGTTCCAAGCTTGCCTTTTGAGTCGGACAGGAAGATATGAAAGCCAGTACCAACGGCTTGATTAATCGGGGGATCCTTTCGCTCAAGCCATTCTTTCAGCTCAGACTGACTTGAGAATTTTCCAATGTTCTCCTCCGCCCATTGTGGGGATTTGCCAAGAATTTCGTTGAATGATGGGATTGAGACTGCTTCTCTTTGATCTGTAGGGGCCCTGCCTTGAAGTGCATTTCCGGTCACAGCTAACAAGAGAGATCCAAGACAGAGTGACATCACCCGAGAAGCTTTCACGTCATAAGAATGCCTTTATTTTGAAGGTGTCGTCAAGCCACTGAATGAAGTTTGTGGAAAAAATGTCCTGATTCATGACCATAGTGGAGCCAAGACGAAGAAAGTTGCGTATGCAACTATTGATGGCCACTTTCCGAGAAGCCGCAGAGAACCGACGTTCTATTCGCAAGTACACAGATGCAGTCGTGCCGCAGGAGCATTTGACCGAGATCCTTCGGCTGGCGAGCTTGGCCCCTTCGCCTTGGAACATTCAGCCCTGGCGCGTGGTGGTGGTTCAGGACCCAGAAGTCAAAGCCAAGCTGACCGAAGCCGCCTACGGACAGCCCCAGGTGGGCAGCGCCTCGGCCGTCTTCGTGATCTACACCGATATGGCCGATGCTTTGGGCAATCTTGATGAAATCATTCATCCCGGGTTTGGCGAAGCGGCTGGCGGTGTGAAGGCTGGAATCGAAAAGCATTTTGGTGCCTATACTCCCGAGGATCTGACTTGGTGGGGTAGAGCTCAGGGCTACTCTTTCATGTCCTTTCTGCTCCTCGCCGCATCTTCTTTGGGCTACGGCACCAGCCCCATGCTGGGCTTCGATCCAGCCAAGGTCAAGGAGCTTCTTGGCCTACCCGAAGGCGCTTCTGTTCCTGCGATCGTTTCTATCGGTGTTCCAGATGAAGATGGTTTCCCCACCTTCCGCCACTCATTGGATCGATTTGTTGACTGGAAGTAAGTCTGCTCTTGAAGTTTGTCTGCCCGGTCGAGCAAGGCTCGGCCGGGCTCACTTTTGTCTCTTTTAAGTTCGCATCCTTATTGCGAGCCATACGGTAAACACCTAATGGGCTAGAGCCTTGGCTCTGAACTTTGAACACAGATGCAAAATCGCTGGATTTACAAGAAAATTGAGTACAAGGATGACAGTGGCTTCTTTGAGTTCAAAAAGGCGGTGCCAGATGAGGAACAGCTCCGGAGCGCTATGGATGACATTGTGGCTTCGGCAAATTTAGGGGGCTGGACTATAACGGCCCTGACATATCTTCCACACGAAAAATTTATGGGTGGGTCCGGATCGTTTCTTGCGGGAGTGACAATTGTAGCGACTCTCAGCAAGCCTTGAGTCTGCTGGTTTTGAACTCGTGGCCCGGTTGTGGCGAAGCCTCAGCCGGGTGACCATCGGTCATCATCGACCGGCTAAACGATTGAGCGCGGCTCACCTGGCTGAACGACCGCGTCGTACAACCAGGCCACGGATTGTCAAAAACTCAGATCTCCGGGGCTGTCCTGCGGACCATCCCCGGCCACTCGGTCTCACTAATTGACCGGTTTTGGGTGGCAGGGGCATCGCCCCTGAACAGAAAATTCTAAATCACTCTCGCCCGCTCCAAGTAAAGCTTGAATGCCAGCAAATAAGTCCGGCCCACTATCCCCCCCGTTAAATCCTCCCCTCCCGGTATCCTCTTGGCAGGCATGAAGCTTCACGAGTATCAGTCCAAAGACCTTCTGGCAGCGCACGGCGTTCCCGTGCCAGGTGGGAGGGTTACCAGCGATCCCGAGGAAGCGCGTGCCATCGCTGAAGAGCTTGGCGGCAAGTGCGTGGTCAAGGCCCAGGTTCTTATGGGCGGACGAGGCAAGGCTGGTGGAGTCAAGCTTTTTGATGATGCCGATTCGGCAGCAGCCTTCACCAAAGATCTCATCGGCAAGCGATTGATCAGCTACCAGAATCCTGCTGGAATGATCGTCGAAAAGGTTTTGGTCGGCGAACTGGTCGACATTCAGGAGGAGTACTACCTCTCCGTTCTGCTCGACCGAGCTTCACGAGTCCTCGTTGTCATGATCTCTGCCGAAGGCGGCATGGAGATCGAAGAGGTCGCAGAAAAGAACCCCGAAGCCATCGTCCGATTGGCTGTCGATCCCGCCTGGGGACTAGATGACTACCAGGTGAGAGAGGCTCTTATCAAGGCAAAGATCCCCGCCAAGGCTCACAGACAGATGGTTCCCATGATCAAGAGTTTGGTGGCCGCCTACCTTGAAAGTGATGCCGATCTGATCGAAATCAACCCCTGTGCCTGGACTCCTGACGGCAAACTCGTGGCTGCCGATGCAAAGGTCTCTATCGACGACAACGCTTTGTTTAGGCACAGCGACTACCAGGCCACGGCGGCCGATGCCGCCGAAGATCCTCTGGAAGCAGAGGCTGCCGAATTCGGCATTGCCTACGTCAAGCTCGGAGGCGAGATTGGAATCATCGGAAACGGTGCTGGCCTCGTCATGTGCTCCTTGGACGAAGTTAATAAGGCTGGCGGCAAGCCTGCCAACTTCTGCGACGTCGGAGGAGGAGCCTCGGCCGAGAGGGTCAAGACCTGCGTCGAAATCGTCCTCAAGGACCCCAACGTCAAGGGGCTTTTGATCAACATCTTTGGTGGAATCACCCGTGGCGACCAAGTAGCCATGGGTCTTCTTCAGGCATTCGAGCAGCTTGATATCAACGTTCCTGTCGTCGCCAGATTGGATGGCACGGCAAGGGAAGAGGGATTGGCACTTCTTGTTGGTTCAAAGATCATCGGTGCTGCCACCATGCAGGAAGCAGCCGCCAAGATCGTTTCCCTGACCCGGTAATCCAAAGAAGGAAACATAGAAAGAGTCCAAGGCAGAAATGCCCTGGACTCTTTTGTTTTGCCCCGCCGCAGATTAACTTCTTTGGCCAGACATAAAGTTCGAGAGCATGCTGCCTTGGCTCTGGAACTTCGACATGGATTCTTCCATGAGGGCAAACCGCTTGCGAAGAGCATCTTCCTTTAAGGTCAAAGATGTGTTGATTCGGGCAATTCGGTCATCCATATCTTCCAGCTGAGTCTGGATTGATTTATCCATTGCCGTTAGAAGACCATTCACCGAATCGGTGAATGAGAACATGGCATCAGTCATTTGATTGGCGATGCCCTGCGAGAAGCTGATCGTGCCGATGTTCCCGGTGGAAGAACCACTGATCATCACCTGCAGGCCCTCAACGTTCGTACCGACATTGCCCATCAAAAACTGACCCGTGCCAGTTGATGCTTTGCCGTCAATCGTGCCCTGGACATCCAGCCCGGTTGTGATCGAGAGGCCAGTCGTTCCGATCCCCGAATTGCTTGTGCCGCCCGCTTGGTCCGAAGTGACTGAAAAAGCTCCACCTGCTCCAAATCGTCTCGATTCGATTTTAAGCTTGCCATCGTTATCAAGGCTTGCCGAGACAAAGTCTCTCAATCGTGAGTCGTTATTGATCTGGCTGACCAGGTCGCCAGCACTGCCGGCATTGGTGGTCAGAAGCACGGACTTGCCACCAAAGACGGATCCACCAAAGGTCAGAACTTCGCCTCCGCCTGAGTTGGTGGTCTGGGCGACTGCCGCTGTTCCAACTGATTTCGTGGCAGCCTGGGTGATGTTGACCTGGAAGGTGCCAGCACTGGTCTTGGTCGAACTCGTTACGTAACGGACTGAAGAATTTGAACCGGTACCCGAAGCTGCCATAACCTTAGAAACGGCATCGGGGTTGCTGGCAATGGCGGTAGAAAAGGCCGATTCATCAAAGGTCACTCGGCCATCCTCATCAAGGCTGAAGCCAAGCTGAGTGAGGTTCTTGATCGTTCCGGTTCCGACTGATCTCAAGAGAACATCGTTCATCGATGTTTCAACCTGAGCCGCAGTGGTGTTGCCAAACAAGGGGCCAGATTTATAGGATTCTGAGTCAAACGCGCTGTTCTGGCGGATAAAGTCGATAACCGAGTTAAAGGAATCCCTAAACTCCCTCAGTTTTGATTTTAGAGCCTCAGAATCCTTGGCGATCGAGAGAGTTGATTTCTGCGACCCGTCGATGTTCGCCTTTTTCAGCGTCAAGGTTGAGCCGGGAATGACATCGCTGATCTCGTTCTTTGATGAAGTGAGACCCAACCCGTCAAGTTCAAACTCTGCATCCTGGGCGGCCAAAATCTCTGTCGCGATTCCACCCAAAGTGGAAAGCGCAGTTCCGCTCACGCTCTCTAAAGCGATCTCGCTGCCCGCACCAGATTCCTTAGCGGTAAGCGTGAGGTAGGCCTTGCCGGCACCACCATTGATCAAGCTCGCCGTCACGCCAGCGTCAGAACCGTTGATTTTTCCGGCAATTGACGAAAGACTGTCGGTTGCTTCGACCGTAATCGATTTGCCATTCACCTTAAAGACCCCAGTCTGCGCCAGGGCATCTGTGGTGCTGCTCTGGGCAGTGCTTGAGATCTTATGAGCCTGGGCCAGCTTAAAGACCTTGAGCTCGTAAGTGCCTTCAATCGCAGTCGAAGAAGCTGATAGGGTCGCTGTCTCGGCAGTCGAGGAGTTCGCAGTGAGGGGGTTGAAGGTCGAGGCCTGATTCAATCCGCTCAGGGCAGATGTAAAGGACGTAATTCGGCTTCGGAAGCCACTGTAGACACTCTGATCCTGCGTCAGCAGAGCCTGCTGCCGTTGAATACGCTGAATCGGAATCTTTTCCAGGTTCATCAACTGGCCGACAATCCCGTTGATGTCGAGACCAGAACTCAATCCGGAAAAGGTAATTCCTTGGCTCATCTGCGCTCCTTTACAAAATTCCGAGCATGTTCTTCGCCTGCTCAACCGAGGCGGTCATCTTCTGTTTGATCTCCTCGTAGTCATCCGTTGAGAATCCAGCCCAATCGGCTGCTCTCGAAAGGATGGGCGTCTTCAAACCAACAAAGGCTTGATCAGAAATCGAATCCGAAAGAATGTCGGCGATGTGGACGATGTATTCCTGAACCGGTTCGCCAGGGCTGAAGTCTCCGTCATGAGCCTTGATCATGGCGATCAGCTCGGGGGGGAAGTTCCATCGTTCGGCCAGCTCTGCACCGAGTTCAGCGTGGCTGGCACCCAGAACCTTCTGCTCTACCAGCCTCAAAGGCAGGTGACGGTTCAGAGATTCCTTCATTACCTGCTGGTAGGGCAGGTTGAACAAAGTCATAAGGAAAAGTCGACCGATGTCATGCAGCAGGCCGCCGATGTAGGCGATCTCAATGTCATGCCTGGCCAGCCCTTTTCGTCGAGCAATAAGCTCGGCGCAGGTGCCAGAAGCAAAACTGTGCTGCCAGAACAGGGTCTGGACTTCTTGAATTCGAGGATTGCTTGAACCCAAGGCGTTAAGCACGCCAAGGCTCATGGCCAAGTTGCGGACCTGCTGAAAACCAAGGATGGCGACAGCGTGAGAAATGTTGGTGATCTGCCGGGGAAGACCAAAGTAGGCAGAGTTCACAACTTTCAGCACCTTCGTGGCCAAAGCCGGGTCCTGACTGAGAAGCACTTCGATGTCGTGAGTCGTCACGCCCTCGCGATCGGTGGCACGGATGACCTCCATGATCACCGCCGGCATGGCCGGCAGATCGACCATCGCCTTCTCAATGTATCGCCTGAGCAGAAAACTCTCAGACCTTAACGCCATGACTCCTCCATGATTTTGTCTTCCCTACCTTGTGTTATCGGCATTAGGCAGCCAAAGCTGAAGAGACGTCCACAATCAACGCCACTCTGCCATCGCCCAGAATCGTTGCTCCGCTGATTCCCTTCAGCTCGCCAACGAACCCACTAAGCGATTTAATGACCACTTCCTGTTCACCTACCAAGTCCTGGACCACCAGGCCCACCCTGCTTTCAGCAAGTCCTACGATCACCACGTAGCCGGGCTTGTCCGATGCCTTGGCTCCTCCTTCAAATAGGTGGGGCAGCCTTACCAAGGGTGTCGTCACTCCGCGAAGCAGAATGACTTCCTTTTGGTTGATAGACTGCACTTCCTCTTCTTTGAAAAAGAGCGTTTCTACAACACTGCCCAAGGGCAGTACAAAAACATTTCCATCTTCACGGACCAATAGCCCACGAATGATTGCCAGGGTCAAGGGAAGCCGAAGCGTAAAGGTGCTGCCCTCTCCAACCTTCGAATCGACATCAATCATGCCTCCCAGCTTTTGAAGGTTAGATCGGACGATGTCCATGCCGACGCCTCGGCCAGAAACCTCGCTGACTTCTTTGGCGGTGCTGAAACCGCTTCCGAAGATAAGATGCAGGGCCTCTCGGTCGCTCATCTTGTCGGCCTGATCCTGAGTCAGTCTGCCCGTCTCGACGGCCTTAGCCTTCAATCGGTTGGGATCAATGCCACGGCCATCATCCTTGATTTCGATGACCATGTGGTTTTCTTGATGTGAAGCTTTGACTGTGACTGTTCCAGTGCGGGGCTTGCCGGAAGCCTCTCGCTGGTCAGGAAGCTCAATTCCGTGGTCCAGCGAGTTCCTAATCAGGTGGAGAAGGGGGTCACCGATTACCTCGATCACGCTTCGGTCTAGTTCGGTATTGCCGCCTTCAAGAACAAGGTTGATGTCCTTATCAAGCTTATGCGCCAAGTCTCGCACGACTCTCGGAAGACGGTTGAAGACCACCTCGATGGGCAGCATTCTGGCCTTCATGATCTGGTCCTGAAGGTCGGTGCTGATTCTTCCAATGTGGCTTACTGTCTCGTTTAGCGCTTCGATGGCTGGGTGATTGGTGGCTGCCGAAAGCTCTGCCGCTACCTGGGCAATTCTTGTCCGGTCAATGACCAGCTCGCCGACCAGGTTCATTAAGGCATCCAGTCGAGCGACGTCGACTCGAATGGTCTGACCTGTTTCAGATTTCCTCTGCTGCGCTTCTGGCTTGACTTCTGCCTGGGCTTTAACGAGGTTTTCGTTCACCTGGAGTTCAAGCTTCGGGGCCGAATCCTGCGGGGCTTGGGTCTGCTCTTCGGGTTTCGGAGTCTGCCAGGGCTGAACCTCGACGCTTTCGATTTCAGAAATCTCTTTGAAGAGACCTTCCGCTTCCTCAACCGCTCCATTGGAGTGGAAAACAAGCTCGAAAGCACTCTCAAACCGCTCTTCTTCCAAATCTTCTTGAGCTGGGTGGGTTGCCAAAAGTTCGCCCATCTGCTGGGCAACATTGATGGCCATAAAGACCCTGACGAACTTCATCGCACAGTCATCGGAAAGGACGATTTTTGCGTGGAGAACTGGGGAATCTTCGGAAGCAAGCTCCAAAGCAGGCCAGAGATCTGGGGCGATGGAGGTTGACTGAGGAGCAGAAGAGACGGCAGATTTTTTGCCAGTCAAAGCTGGGGAGACCCCGCTTTGCAGCCTCTGCAGCTCAATGACCAGCGCTTTGGTTTCTACTTGACCATCACCCTGTCCGGCACTGATCGAGTCCTTCATCTGAGCCAAGGTGTCGATGCATGAAAGAAGGCAGTCTGCGGAATCGAGAGTGACAGCAAGCTGTCCAGACCGTAGGAGGTCCAGAACATTTTCCATCTCGTGGGTCAGCTCGGCAAAATGGCTGAAGCCCATGGCCCTGCTGCTGCCCTTGAGGGTGTGGGCAGCCCTGAAAATGGCTTGGAGCCTTTCGTCGCTGGGATCAGATTCCAGCTTCAAGGTTTCCTGTTCAAGGGTCTCCAGCTGCTCATCGGCCTCTTGCAGAAAGAGGTCGAGGTACTGGTTCATGTCTTGGTTCTGACTCATGATTGATGCTGCCCTTAAAAATGTTTCCTGGCGGTTTAGGCGGCCAAAGCCTGGTCGAGGTCAAGAAGGGTAAGGATTCGTCCGCTTCGCTGAGCCAGGCACCAAATGAACTCAGTTCCATCGCCCGTCACCGATTCAGGCGGGGTCTGAAGTTCGCTTTCTGGCAGGTTCAGCACCTCATTCACTGCATCAACAATGATTCCAATGCTTTCTCCTTCGAGGTTGACAACGACAATTCGACTGGCGTCTGTCTCTTCCGTCGACTCCATGCCGAGTCGAAGTCTCAAATCCATGACAGGAATGGTTTTGCCGCGCAGATTGATAAGCCCCCTGATGTGAGCCTGAGTGCCGGGGACAGGAGTGACTTCCTTCAGACGGATGATCTCGTTGACCCGAAAGATGTCGATGCCATAGGCCTCATCTCCCAAATGAAAAACGACCAGCTGATGGACAGCTTCGGTGGTTTGTGCTGAGCTCAGATCGTCCTGCATGGCGGCTTATCAGACTTATCGGCAGATTGCACTGAGAGCTTTACGGCTCCCAAGTTTTGCTGGGCAAAAATTTTCTTCTTTTCGGCACAGGTCATAAAAGTCTCTGATCCCTTTCAGTCGGCCCCTGGCCTTTATCCTTATAAATCGAGAAATCTAGATATGTGCTGGTAAGTTTGAAGTCGGCCTTTATGTCGCAAGCGCATAAGAAGCAGCTCTCCTTTCTAGATCGCTACCTCACCCTTTGGATCTTTCTCGCCATGGGTTTGGGCGTAGCCATCGGATTCTTTCTGCCTGGCACCAAGGACTTCATCAATCAGTTCCAGGTGGGGACCACCAATATTCCTCTGGCTATCGGTCTGATTTTGATGATGTATCCCCCCCTGGCCAAGGTGCGATACGAAAGGCTCGGCGACGTGTTTAAGAATAAGAAGATACTGCTTGTTTCGCTGCTTCAGAACTGGGTGATCGGTCCGATTCTCATGTTTGCCTTGGCGGTTCTGCTATTGCCAGATAAGCCCGAATACATGACGGGTCTGATTCTGGTTGGCCTAGCCAGGTGCATTGCGATGGTGCTGGTTTGGAACGACTTGGCCGAAGGCGACACCGATTACGCTGCCGGATTGGTGGCCTTTAACTCCATCTTTCAGGTCCTCTTTTTCGGGCTTTACGCCTGGGTTTTTATCACGGTTCTTCCGCCTCTCTTTGGCCTTTCTGGAGCGGTTGTTCCGATCTCAATCACAGAAATCTTCATCTCGGTGATGATCTATCTTGGCATTCCCTTCTTTACTGGAATGCTGACTCGGCTGATCGCTTTGAAGACGAAGGGGCAGGACTGGTACGAAAACAAGTTCCTTCCCAAAATCAGCCCCGTTACCTTGGTGGCCCTGCTGGCGACTATCGTCGTCATGTTCTCCTTCAAGGGTGAACTCATCGTCAAGGTGCCCCTCGATGTCTTCAGAATTGCCATTCCTCTGGCTCTTTACTTTGTGATCATGTTTTTGGTGAGCTTCTGGCTTGCTAAGAAGGCCGGGGCCGACTATGCAAAAACCGCCACCCTAGCCTTTACAGCCAGCGGCAACAATTTCGAGCTCGCCATCGCGGTTGCGATCTCGGTTTTTGGCATCAGTTCGGGCCAGGCTCTGGCTGCCGTGGTTGGCCCATTGGTGGAAGTTCCTGCTCTGATCGGGCTGGTGGCTGTTTCGCTTGCCTTTGGACGAAAGTTCTTTCCTCAGCACTTTCAAGCCCAGTCAGACGTGAAGAACGAAGGGGCGTAAGCCGAAAGTTATCACAACTTACCCAGGCAAGGGGTCCGGGACCGCACAGTCTCGCGCGCTGCCGAGGTAAGTTTCGAGACCGCCATGATGGAAACGAAGATGTTTCGCAAGGTGTATTGGGTGACCGAGCAGCTGGATGCAGAAGGGAAGTCTTCTGTGGCTGGTGTCTTCACCTCAGTCCACGATCTTGTCGAGAACGGACTGACAGGTGTTGAAGGCTCAGCCAAGAACGCTGGCTTTCGATTGACCCTTGTCGAATTGGATAAGGTTGGCCCTCTGGGCACCTGGGACAGTCCCGACTATGCTGGGCTTTCTGACGACCTTGAAATCTATGTTCGGACCGGCGAAGTGGCCGTGTACGAAAAAGAGGATTTGGTCGCCAAGCTGAAGGAAACCCCGGTTCCCACATAGCAGTTCCTTAGACATTTTGGGCTTCTCTCCATCTTCTTCATTGAAGAACCAGAGGGGATAAATGTGCCCAAAACAGTAGACATCTGACGGGTCCAGGGGAGGTATCCTCCCCTTAATGTCTCTGGATAAGATCGTGGTGGTGGGGGCGAGGGAGAACAACCTCAAGAACATCACGGTGGAGATTCCGCGCGACAAGCTGGTTGTCATCACCGGCCTGAGCGGAAGCGGAAAATCCTCCCTCGCATTCGACACGATCTATGCCGAGGGACGCCGCCGCTATGTCGAGAGCCTAAGCGCCTACGCCCGCCAGTTCTTAGGTCAGATGGATAAACCCGATGTTGACCACATCGAAGGCTTATCTCCCGCAGTCTCAATCGATCAAAAAAGCGCCAGCCGCAACCCGCGGTCTACCGTTGGCACAGTCACGGAGATCTACGATTACCTTCGTGTCCTCTTTGCCCGAGCTGGAATTCCCTACGTTCCTGGCACAGATATTCCCTTGGAAAGACAGTCAGTTGACCAGATTGTCGAATCCATCATGTCTCTGCCTGAAGGCACGAGAATGCACATCCTCGGACCCATTGTAAGGGGCCGCAAAGGGGAGTACAAAAAGGAATTGAAAGAGGCCGAGGCTCAGGGTTACGCCCGCGCCAGGGTCGATGGAACCATGTACGAAATTGGGGATGACATCCCCATGGACCGTTACAAGCAGCACACGATCGAAGTTGTTGTCGACCGTCTGGTGATGAAAGAGGGGCTGGAGCGCCGCCTCTCTGATTCTGTCGAAACTTCTTTGAAGCTGGGCAAGGGGATCATCGTTGTCTCCTTTCAGCTTCCCGATGGCACCTCTTTGGATTCCATTCCGCTCCACGTCACTTCCGAGACAAAGGATGCTGAATGGAAGGACGTCATCTTCAGCGAGCACTACACCAACGTTGAGCACAACTTTTCGATGCCAGAGCTGGAGCCGAGAATGTTCTCCTTCAACTCGCCCTTTGGTGCCTGCCCAGAATGCACTGGCTTGGGCACCAAGACTGAATTCGACCCGGAACGCATCATCCTCAACCCCAATCTTCCCCTGAGAGATGGCGCGATTCAGCCCTTCGTCTACAAATCTGGCGAGAGTAAAGAATGGTGGCCAGATGTCTTGGATGGCGTCGGTCGAGCTGTCGGATTCGATGCCTCGCTACCGCCGGCAAAGCTGACCCCCGAGCAGATGGAGCCTGTCTGGCTTGGCCTCGAACAGCCAGTTGAAGTCCGCATGAAATACTCGCGAACTGAGCGAGTCTTTAAGCACAAGTGGGATGGCGTTCTTTCAGTTCTGCGGCGAAAGTACGAAGGGACCGAAAGCGAATGGGTTAAGCAGGATCTTGAGCAGTACATGACGACCAAGCCCTGCCCTGCCTGTCAGGGACAGAGACTGAAGCCAGAGACTCTCTGCGTAAAGGTGGGGGGCAAGAACGTCGCTGAGGTCAGCTGCATGAGCGTTTCCGGCGCCCTTGAATTCTTCGAGCATCTTTCAGAAAGGCTCAATAACAGACAAAAGGCCATTGCCGAAAAGGCGGTCAAGGAGATCATCGAGAGGCTGAGATTCTTGAACGATGTTGGCCTCAGCTATTTGACTCTGGACCGCACTGCCAGCACCCTGGCCGGTGGCGAGGCCCAGAGAATCAGACTCGCCACTCAGATCGGCAGCGGTCTGATGGGGTGCCTCTACGTTCTGGATGAACCCTCAATCGGACTCCACCAAAGAGACAACGACCGCCTGATCAAAACCCTCATTCGACTGAGAGACCTCGGCAACACGGTTCTCGTCGTTGAGCACGATGAAGACACGATGAAGGCGGCAGACTGGCTGATTGACCTCGGCCCAGGGGCTGGTGAGCATGGAGGGCAGATTGTGAACGAAGGCACTTATGAAGACTTCATCACGAGAGAAAGTCCGACCTCGGTGTACCTCACTGGTGTTCAGAAGATAGAAGTGCCGAAGCAGAGGAGACAGCCGCGCGCTCCACACCCCAACGATGCTCCTGTTCTGCTAATGGCCGCAGAAGAGAAGGCTCCGCCGCTTAAAACGACGAAGCCTAGAAAGCAGAAGCCGATTAAGTCAGCTCAATAGGAATGCAGAGCTCGGTCACCCACATGGATGGATCGGGCTCTTCATTCGGGTCGGTGACATAGCTGTCCCAGCAGTCGCCTCTCTGCTTCACGTTCAAGGCCCCAAAGGCCTTCCACATGTAGCCCCAGCTTTCGTGAAGGTTGGCGTAGGAACCGTTGTGGATTCCCATAAGCACCTGCCCGCCAGGATAGGTTTTTGAGGCTGCCTGTCCCGTCACCGAAGCAGGTTCGACCGGAAAAGCGGCTTCAATAGTCACTCCCTCTTCAGTAAAGGTCGTGTAGTAAACCCTTGGGGCTTCAATAAGTTCAGCCTCTGGTTCGGCTTCAATCAGCCTTTCGTAAAGGCCAGAAACGCAGTCACCCAAATCTTCGTGTCGGCAGGAGCCCGCCAAGAAAAGACAGAAGCAGGGTTCTACTTCGACAATCTGGGTCTCGATCATGCTCCACAGTTTAGCAGGGGGCAGGTCGGCAGCCTGGTCTCAACTGCACAAAGCCCACAGACGAAAAACAAAAACCCCGGATCAACCAAATGGTCAATCCGGGGCGTGTCTCGTTAGCACAAAGCTTACGCTGGCTCGATTCTCATCAAACGGCCATTGCCTTCGTCAGTCAAGAAATAGAGGTATCCATCAGGACCCTGCCTCACGTCGCGGACTCTGGTGCCGATCTGCAGCTTGGACTGGCCGATGACTTTGCCGCTGCCATCAAGGTCGATGCGCCGGATGTCAGATCCGGCCAAACCGCCCGAGAAGAGGTCGCCCTTCCAATTGGGGAAGACATTGCCCGTGTAGAAAGCCAATCCAGACGGCGCAGGATTGGGGTTCCAGACGACCATCGGGTCTTCCATGCCAGGAAGCGAAGTCTTGTCTGTGATGGTCTGACCGGAGTACTCGATGCTGAAAGTGGCCACAGGCCATCCGTAGTTGGCAGCTTTCTTAACGAGGTTGATTTCGTCTCCCATGCGGGCGCCGTGCTCGTTAACGTACAGACGGCCAGAGGCGTAGTCCATCGCCATGCCCTGAGCGTTTCTGTGACCGTAGCTCCAAACCTCTGGTGAAAAGCTCTTGTCGGTCTCGTAAGGGTTGCCCTTGGCTGGCTTGCCTGTATCGGTCAGGTGAAGCACCTTGCCAAAGTGGCTCTGCCTGTCCTGGCTCAACTGGCGTACGTTGCCATCGCCAATGGTCAAAAAGATCGTCTTGTCTTTCGAGAAGACGATTCTTGATCCGAAGTGAAGTCCGCCGCCCTTCGTCTGGGGGTTGGAATAAAGCACCTCGACATTGCTGATCTTGGTTTCGTCGAACTTGCCCCTAATGAGAACTGTTTTGTTTGCGTTGCCTGGGCCAGTGGCAAGAGTGATGTAAACCAGCTTGTTGGTGGCATAGTCGGGGTGAATGGCAACATCCATCACGCCACCCTGTCCGCCTGCGTTCACCTCAGGACCATTCTCGATCGGAATGCTGGTGAAGCTTCCGCCTCTAACAAGGGCCAAGCCGCCTTCTTTCTGAGTGATGAGAATGCGGCCATCAGGGAGCCAGCACATGCCCCAAGGTCGTCGGATTCCACCAACAACCTGAGTCATCTTCCAACCCGTTTCCTTCGTGGTCACGTCGGTCATCTGGACCTTGGACTGGGCAGATGCGGCTGGAGCACTGGCGGCTGCGCCGGCAAGAGGTGCTTCTGCTGCTTGGCAGCCCAAGAGCGCAATCGTGGCCGCAGAGAGAATCAAGCTATTGGAAGTCATGGCTTGCTCAAATCCTACGCTGCAAAAAGCCATTCCTGCACGCCTGTCCTAAGAAAAGGTCATTCATCCTTAGCAAAGTGATCATGTAGTCTTGTGAACAAGGTCACCGCTTCAGCGTCCCTAATCACAAGATGGCTCTTTCGGATATTCAAAAAACTGCTCACCTGCTGCGCAGATTCGGATTAGGCGCAAGCGAAGCAGAACTGGACTACTACGGATCTGGCACCTACGAAGAGGCTGTCGACAAGTTCATCAAGGTCTCAATGGAAGAGCCTTCTCAGCTCATCGATCCGCAGGATTTCGCCAACGGGCAGGGTGTAGTAAACATCCGCGTCATGCAGGGCCTTTGGTACGCCCGCCTCTGTTTTTCCAACCAGCCGCTTAGAGAAAAGCTGACCATCTTCTGGCACGATCACTTTGCCGTAGGGGCCAATAAGGTCACAAGCGCTTTTGCGATGAACCAGTACGTCGATGTCATGCGGCGTTTGGCCCTTGGCAGCTTTCAAGAGCTATTGACCGAAGTCAGCCGCAGTCCCGCCATGATCTACTGGCTGGACGGTCAGGATAATGTCGCTGGCCGAGCGCAGGAAAACTTCGGGCGAGAAGTGCTTGAGCTCTTCACTTTAGGAATCGGGAACTACACAGAGAAGGATGTTCAAGAGTCAGCCCGCGCCTTTACAGGCTGGAGCTACCTCGGGGCAAGTTCTCGGGGTGCAAGCCGACCTCCTGGCCGGCAGGCCACCTTTGCTTACCGGGCCGATCAGCACGATACAGGTGAAAAGGTCGTACTAGGCAAACGCGGCAAGATGACAGGCAACGAAGTTCTCGACCTGCTCTGCGATGAGCCAAGAACAGCTCTCTACATCTCAGAAAAGCTTTGGAAGTGGTTTGTTTCCCCCAAGCTTTCAACGGCGACCCACAACTCAATCGCTCAGGTTTTTGTCAATTCTAAGCTCAGCATCGCCGCCTTGATCAAGCATATGATGCTGCATCCAGAATTCACCTCTCAAGCCAACCAAAGATCGATTGTCAAGAATCCTGTCGACTTCTGCCTGGCGACAGCCCGCGCTCTGGGCGTGGGAACGAGAATGAGCTCTCTGCTTGAGGCAGGGAAGAGAAACCCCCAGATCAACGAGCAGAACGGAACCAATCTGGCCATGATTCGAGCTGTCGCGCCTGCCTTTGCTATCCTCCAATCCACCACATCAATGGGGATGGAGCTGATGGAGCCGCCAGACGTGGCAGGCTGGCAGAGTGGCCTGGAGTGGATTACCTCGGCGACCATGACTGAGCGGATCAAGTGGTCAGAGAGTTTATGGCAGGGGGGGCAGGCCAGACCGAGAGCCAATTTGGGCGGAAATGCAGGTGGCAACAGAGGGGGCGTCACCATTGGTATTGATCCAAGGCCGATCTTTGGCACTGCCACCAACCCAAATCAAGTGGCAGATCGAATTCTCAGCCTCTTCGACGCCGAAGTCAGCCCAAACACAAAGGCTGCCATGGTCAAGGCAGCGGCCGGTACCGACGATCTTGGTCCAGAGTCAGTACGACTGGCTACGAAGATTCTCTTCGCTTCGCCAGAGTTCCAGATGATGTAGCGGAAGAATGAGGAATGAGGAATGAAGTCATATCATCCTTCATTCCTCAATCTTCGTCAGCCCTTGGTAATCGCCTCGTCCGTGCTCATTAGAACATTGATCACCATCAGCCAGGCGGCGCCTTCAACGTTCATTCCCAGCTTGCCTGCTTCTTCTGGCTTAGCGCTGTAAAGCTTCACCTGGTCTTCCAACAGCTTCTTCATGGCTGTTCTCTCGGATTCTCTAATCGGGCGGGAAAGCACCCAGAGGTAAGCCATAGAGAGTCTATGGTCATCCGATCCGCCCAACCTTTGAAGCTTGGTGGCAAGCACCTTGGCTGATTCCAGATAGACAGGGTCGTTCATCAAGACCAAAGCCTGAAGAGGCGTATTGGTTCTCAAGCGGCGCGGCAGGCACTCTTCTCGACTGCCAGAATCAAAGGTCATAAAGCTGGGGTAAGGAGCCGTCCTCTTGACGAAGGTGAAAATCCCACGTCGGTACCGGTCCACACCGCTGCTCATCTGCCAGTACTCACCCGAGTAAGGAGAGTTCCAGGTGCCTTCAGGCTGGTAGGGCATAACGCTTGGGCCGCCAATCTTGGTTGAGAGCAGGCCAGAGGCATGCAGCAGAGAGTCTCGGATCATCTCGGCTTCCATGCGGAACCTGGGGCCCCGGGCAAGAAGCTCGTTGTAAGGATCAAGCTCAAGCATCTCTTTGCTGACCTTAGAACTCTGCTGATAGGTGCGCGAGGTCACGATTGTGCGGTGCAGCCATTTCTGATCCCAGCCGCTCTTCACAAACTCGCTTGCAAGCCATTCCAGCAGTTCAGGGTGGCTTGGCGGGGCACTTCTGACTCCGAAGTCGTCAACTGTTTCTACAATTCCTCTTCCGAAATACTGCTCCCAAACGCGGTTGACATGAACCCTTGCGGCCATGGGGTTTTGGTCAGAAACCAGCCACTTGGCCAGGCCAAGGCGGTTTTTGGGCAGTTCTGGGGGCATCTCGCCAAAGACTTCAGGAGTCCTTGGTGTCACCGGCTCTGCATCAGCTCGGTACTCGCCTCTTGCCTTGACAAAGGTTTTGGGGATGTCGATCTTAGGGTCATCGCCCATGACTCTTGTCTTGGGGATGCGGTCGACCAATAGGCTGATTTGGGTGTCCAGCCGTTTCTGCTCCATCGGGTTTTTGGCAGCGGCTCTTGCCTCTCTCAGCCTTTTAAGCTCCTCTTCCTGCCCTGGTCCGTAGAGCCACAGCTCGTTTTCCCAGAGGTCAGTTTCAAAGGGAGGGCTGCCGACCAGCCTGACATTGGGCTTGTTGAAAAAGGCATAGAAGGAGAAGTAATCCTTGTGGCTGATTTCATCAAACTTGTGGTCGTGGCAGCGCGCGCAGGCCAAAGTTGACCCCATCCAGACTGTCGCCGTCGTGTTGACTCTGTCCGAGATAATCGCGTATTGAGCTTCGCCATCATCCACGCCGCCTTCCAGATTCTGCATCGTGTTGCGATTGAATCCTGTCGCCACAATCTGATCTCGAGTTGCGTTAGGCAGAAGATCACCAGCAACCTGCTCGATCGTGAATTGATCGAAGGGCATGTTTTTGTTGAAAGCGTTGATCACCCAATCGCGGTAAGGCCAAATGCTTCGAGAATTGTCCTTTTCAAAGCCGTTGGTGTCGGCATAGCGGGCCAGATCCAGCCAGGGCCGAGCCTGTCTCACCCCGTACTGAGGATTCTTCAAAAGTCTGTCAACCACTTGGCTGTATTCAGCTGCCGAGGGATTTTTGAGAAAAGCCTGAACTTCGGCCGGTGTCGGCGGAAGGCCGATGATGTCCAAATAGACTCTTCTCAGCCTGGTCGCAGGGTCGGCTAAGGGGCTGAAGGCAAGGTCTTCCTTCTCCAGCCTTGCTGCCACAAAGGCATCAATAGGGTGGCCGCCGCTTGGTGGATTCGGCGTGGCTAATGGTCTGTAAGCCCAGTGCTTGACTTTGACTCTGCCAGTTGGTGCAAAGCTCGCGCCTTCAGCAATCCACCTTTCTATCAGGTCAATTTCCTTGCTGGGCAAGGCTGGGAATCCCTTGGGCATGCGTTCCATGCCGCCCTCACCCTTAACTCTAGTCAGAAGGGTGCTCTTCTCGGGATTGCCAGGAGAAATCACAGTGGCAATGTCGGCTTGCTTTCTAAGATCCAAGCCTGCAGCGGGAGAATCTGCATGGCAGTTGAGGCACGAAGCTCTGATAATGGGGGCGATATCCAGTGAAAAATCGACTGGATCTTTGAATCTTGCCCCTTCAGCGATCCATCTTTCGAACAGCCGAATGACATCAGTGGCCAAGGGTTTCGCGCCCATTGGCATTCGCTTGACTCCATCCGTGCCATTCAGAGCGTGCATCAGCTTGCTCCTCGCTGGATCTTTGGCGACAATGTACTTGCTGATTCCTTCAGGAGTTGTCAGATCCATCGGGGTATTGGCGCCGTGACAGCCTATACAGCTTGCCTTGAGAACAGGGGAAATCTGATCGACGAATGAAATTCCGCCATCTTTTGGAGCGGGCTGCGCAGGTGCCTGAGGATCGCCGACAGCCAATGCGGCAAGCAGAACCAGAACCGAAAGCCCAAAAAGAAAGCCCTTCACTTCAGCAGGTTCTCCTGGACTTCACCAAAAACGTCTGTGAGTCTGTAGTCTCTGCCCTGAGATCGATAGGTGAGCTTGGTGTGGTCTAGCCCCATCAGGTGCAGCAGCGTTGCATGGAAGTCATGGACAGAAATTCCGCCTTCGACAACGTGGTATCCAAGGTCGTCAGTTGCTCCAAATGATATGCCTGGCTTAATGCCTCCTCCAGCCATCCAAATGGTGAATGCTTTGCCGTGGTGGTCACGTCCGAGATAACTGGAACCGTTTCTGGCCTCGTTCATGGGTGTTCGGCCAAATTCTCCGCCCCATACAACCAGGGTGTCGTCCAGCATTCCACGCTGTTTAAGGTCTTTGATGAGTGCCGCTGAGGCTTGGTCGACTTCTTTGCATCTTGCCGGAAGCGAGTGCATAAGGTCGTCGCTTGAGCTGGTGCCATGCGAATCCCAGCCGCGATGGTAAAGCTGAATGAATCGGCTGCCGCGTTCCAGCATTCTTCTGGCGAGAATGCAGTTGTTCGCAAAACTAGCTTCCCCGACTTTTGCCCCGTAGAGATCAAGTGTCTCTTGGCTTTCCTTGTTCAGATCGACCAGTTCCGGAATGCTGGACTGCATTCGGTAGGCAAGCTCAAAGGAGTTGATTCTGGTGGCAATTTCTGGGTCACCCACCAATTCGAAATTCTGCTGGTTCAGCTCTTTAAGGGTATCCAGCGCCCGGCGCCTCATCGCATCAGGGATTCCTTCTGGATTGCTGACATACATGACAGGGTCGCCAGATCTGCGGAACTCAACTCCTTGATAGACGGAAGGAAGGAAGCCGCTGCTCCACATGCACTTGCCGCCATCGGGGTTGTTTTGTCCAGACAGCAGGACGACGAATCCGGGCAGGGCCTCGGCCTCGCTTCCAAGGCCGTAGCTTAGCCACGACCCCATGCTGGGTCGGCCAGGAAGCTGAAACCCAGTGTTCATAAAAATCTGGGCTGGCGCGTGATTAAGCTGTTCGGTATGCATGGATTTGACGATGGCAATATCGTCAGCGATGGAGGCAGTGTGAGGAAGAAGCTCGCTGATCCATGCGCCCGATTCTCCATGCTGGGCGAACTTATAGGGTGATCCCAGCAGGTTTGGCACTCCCTGCATAAATGGAAACTTGTCGTTGCCCAAATATTCTTTGGGGATCGGCTGCATGTGGTTTTTGGTCAGGATCGGCTTGGGGTCAAAAAGGTCGAGCTGCGAGGGTGCTCCGGCCATGAATAGAAAAATGACTCGCTTTGCCTTTGGCGTGAAATGGGGCGGTCTTGGGGCCAAGGGGTTTTCTACTTGCGAACCATCGCCCGCCGAACCCGAGGATGCAAAGGCAGTTGTTCCCAGCATTTGCGCCAAAGCCAGGACTCCAATCCCGTAACCGGTCTTGCCGAAGAGCTGTCTTCTTGTCAGAAGCTTGACTTCCTCTTCTTTGAGTTCACGTGCCAGCCAATCCATGAGAATGATTGTTGCTCATGAGAATCAATTCTTGAAAGGTTTTTTGCGGAAGATTTTGCTTATCAATCAAATGCCAGTCAAGAAGTTCATTCAGAGAGGCACCTAGGGCAGAAGTTCTCTCGAAATGGCAGTCGTGCAGGACTTTTTGAGTTCAATAGTGTCTGTTAAAGAAGCTGCTGGGCAGTCACTCAATCGTCACCCAAGATGGGGTGCAATTACGGTATGGAATTACAGACTCTCGACTACCCCATCCGAAGCGACAAGCTGCGCATGGTGACGGAGATCACTGGCACCCTCTGCGACGTTCAGAGCCCCTTCCAGCGAATCGAAATCGTCGAGACCCCCTGTCTGGGCAGGATGCTGCTTCTGGATCGTCACGTTCAGCTGGCAGAGGTTGATGAAAGAGCCTATCACGAAGCTCTGGTTCTCATTCCCCTTCTCAGCATCGACCAGCCCAAGAGGGCCTTGGTCATTGGTGGAGGAGACGGAGGCGTTCTCAGAGAGCTATGCCGATCCACCAGTCTGGAGGAAATCTACATGCTTGAGATCGACAAGGAAGTTGTCGATCAGTGCAAAGCTCACCTGCCCGGCCTCAGCAATGGTGCCTTTGATGACCCGCGCGTCAAGCTCATCATCGGAGACGCCTACCAGGAGATCAAGAAGCTGGAAGGGAAGTTCGACCTCATCATCACGGACGTCACCGACGTTTACGAGGAGGAAGATGAGAGTTTGAGCGAAAGAATCTTCACTCTCGATTTTTACAGCGATCTGAATGACCGCCTCACCGATGGCGGGTTCGTGGTGACTCAGGCAGACAACATGCTTTTCTGTCCTTATAGTCTAGAGGGCATTCTCGAAGACTTCAGCAAGGCATTTGCGGCAACCGGATCCTACTGGTCGGTCATCCCATCCTTTGGAGGACTGAGTGGTTTTGCTTGGGGCAGTCGGGGAGCCAGCCTGAAGCCTGATTGGCCGAACAATGCACCGGCTGGTCTCAGCTATTTGAACTCAGCCACTTGGAATCTTGCCCAAATTCCTTTGCCGCTTGGATAAAAGCGGGGCCCTCCATCCCACATTTCCACCATTAAGGAAGTGTGAGTGCAAAAGCTCACGGCATCTTTGCTGGTTTGTTTAACGGACCCCCTGACAATGCGGGGAAGATAGGGTCAGGGCTAAGGAAAGACCACCTCGGGCGGCAGCAAGAGGTGACGCCATGATCAATGCAGCTTCAAGGACGATGGCCAGTGCCCTGGCTCAGTTAAAAAGAATGGAATCGCAGGTGCAGGCGACTCTCGATAGAATCGAGAAGCCTCCCGCAACGCCAAAGGCTAGAGAGAGCCTGAGGGCAGCAGAAAAAGCTAAAGAATCGGTACAGCATGCTGTGCATGAAACAAGTGCCGAGCTAATGCACCGCTCCTTTGACATCAAAGCATAGGCAGCCTATGGTAGCCTTCTTTCATGGCGAAAGATGGCGGACTGCTGGCACGAATAGCGGTTATTTCTGACCTTCAAGGCCGTCTGCTGGATCCTGTCTTGGCCCACGCTGGCCTGACACTAAGCTCGTTCCAGCTGTTAGCCGCTGCTCATGCCGCCAAGGGGCAGGTGCCCCAAGCCGAAATCGCCGATCGTCTGGGAGTTTCTCCTGGCACCTTGAGCGAAGCAGTCGCCGAACAGGTGAAGAATGGGCTGCTGACTCAGGAGGCTCTGCCCAAAGATAAGCGAGCGAGAACCCTTGTTCTCACTCAAACCGGCGAAGCCAAGATCAAGCAGGTTCGCCGCATGCTGGACAAGGTCAACTCCTCCATCGAGGGTGAACTGCCAGAGGAGCTTAAGGCCCCAACTCTTTCGGCTTTGACGGCGATAGAAGCCAAGCTGCGGGCCCTAACGTCAGAAGAAGAGTGACCACTGCCCTCCTTGCCCTCTGTCTTCTTGGTCAGGCCAGTCAGCCCAGCCTTCTCTGCGAGATCAAGGATAAGGAGATCAATGAAAGTTCTGGACTAGGGGCAAGCCCTGGCCAGAAAGGAGTTTGGTACACCCACAACGACAGCGGCGATAAGCCGCGCTTCTTCCGGTTTGATGAGAAGGGCAAAATCACGGGCGAGTTTGAACTGAAAGGAATCAAGGCCTTCGACTGGGAAGACATGGCCGTGGCCCGAGTCAAGGGCGAGAACTGGATCTACCTGGGTGACATCGGCGACAACGCCAGAATTCGCAAGAACATTGTCATTCATCGCGTCAAGGAACCAAAAGCGGGGGAAAAATCGAAAACCTACGAAAGGTTTGATTCTTGGACCATCAAGTACCCCGATGCCGCCCACGACTGCGAAGCCCTTATGGTTCACCCCGCCACGGGTGACATCTGGCTTGTGACCAAAGATAGAGGCGATGGGACCCTTATCTATAGAGTCAAGTCTCCCAAAGGCAAGGCTGTTATCACGGCTGAGAAGCTCGGCTCGATTACGATTCCATTTAACGGACTGGGGGCCAAGATGGTGACTGCGGGCGACATAAGCCCAGATGGCACGAGGGTGGCGATTCGGTCTTACGCCGGAGCGCTGGAGTTCACCGCACCAAAGGGTGCCTTTGCATCTTGGTTCAAATCCAAACCAAAGACTCTCAACCCTGCCGGTGAAACGCAGGGTGAGGCAATCGCTTACAGTCAAGATGGAAGGCGAATCTTGACCACAAGTGAGGGCACGCCCTGTCGAGTCTCCCTGGTCGGAATGCCTTAAAAAGCAGGTCCGAACCTCGCAATTTCGCCAGGCAGGGAATCTTTTTTGCCCCCTAAACTTTAAAGAGTCTATTTAAACCGGATTAACTTGTACTTTTAACTCGTTTGGGTGTGGAAAAAAGGGTCCTTCTTCCCAGGCCAAAGTCTTCCGAATCGTTTCTCGTTTCGGAATTTTGAACCTGAAGTGAATTTTTGCTTAAGAACCCCCTTTTGCTCCCTCGGGTAGAGTTCCTCTCAATGCAGTCCGCATGGAAGCGGCAGAGCAGGGCATTGATCCTTCTCTGCGGAGCAGCGGTTGTCTTGGGAACCCTCGGAGTAAGGGGCGCAAAAGCGCAGATTATTCCGATTCAGGAGATCCAAGTCGCCGAGAGGGTTGAAACCACCCCTCTTTCTGCTCCTGAACGCCGCGAAAATCGAACCGATCTGCCTGTCGGAAGAACCAAAACGGTTTCTCCGGGAGCTGCAGGCTTTGAGACCAAGACCTTTCAACAGATCAAGGTTGACGGGAAGGTTGTCAGCGAGAAGCTGATTTCAACCGCCCGAACGGAACCAAAGCCGAAAGTCATCTATATCGGAGTCGGAGCAAAAGGCCGCCCTGGCTCCACAACCGTCGCTAGTCGATCGCTCACCCGCTCTGGCCGCACTGCCGCCGCCGCAGCCAACGCGATCAACGAAGGCACCAACCCAGAACAGCTTAAAGCTCTTGGCTTCGGCCGAGAAATGTGGCCCTTGTCGGTCAGCCAACGAGTCTACGGAAGACTCAATGGCTGGAATTTGGAAGGAGGAAAGGTCATGACGGTCAACTCGACCGCCTATACTCCTGACGCTGGCTTAAGCAACCCGACCTTTAGAACCGCCACAGGACGCCCCGCTCGGCACGGCATGGTTGCCGTTGACCCCAGGGTCATTCCCATGAACTCGCTTCTCTACATTGAGAACTACGGGTGGGCAGTGGCCGCCGATACAGGCGGAGCCATTAAGGGCATGAAGGTGGATGTCTGCCTTGAAAGCCGACAGGATGCACTACAATGGGGTCGCCGCAAGATCAGGATCATCGTCTTCCCGAAGCTGGTGACTCAGGACCTACCCTCTCGCTCGCGAAGAGGCTAAAAGCCGCTGGCCTAAGCCCAAGACACAGCTTGGGCCAGCACTTTCTTATCTCCTCTGGAGTTATTGGGCGGATTCTTTCCGCCTCTTCTTCTTTTTCCGGAGTTCTCGAAATCGGCCCTGGCCCGGCCGTCCTCACTCAGCCTTTGAGCGAGAAGGCTAAAGTCACCGCTTTTGAGCTTGATGAGGGCATGGCTGCCTTCGCACAGACTCAGGCGCCTTTGGCCGAAGTTCATCGAATCGACGCCCTGCAGGCTGATTGGGAAGGTGCTCTTTTGGCTCTCCCCGAACCACGTGGAATCGTCAGCAATCTCCCCTATCAAATCACTGGACCCCTGCTGGGACGGTGCGCAGATGCGGCCCATCTGGTGACTGGCTGTGTTCTTATGATGCAAAGGGAAGTCGGCCACAAGATTCTTGCCCTTCCTGGTGATTCGAATCGCGGCTACCTTTCGGTCTGGCTCCAAGGAGTCTTCGAAATCTCTCATGTCTGCGATGCTGCACCGGGGTGCTTTCTGCCCCCGCCTAAGGTCAGCAGTGTTGTTCTTAAATTTGTGCCCAAGCCTTCCCGCCCGGCTTCTGATCTTTTGAAAATGATCAAGCAGGGATTTGTTCAGCCGCGCAAAACTCTCTCCAACAACCTTCGAAGCATGGGGGTGACCCAGGAAATGATCGAATCCTGTGGCCTCTCGGCAAGCGTCCGGCCTCATCAGCTTACAATGGAGCAATGGCAGAACCTGCACCAACAGCTCTCCTCTCACAGCGCCTAAAAACTCGGGCGCATGAGATGGGCTTTGAGCTGGCCGGTGTCTGTTCTGCCGGTGAGCCACAAACCTGGCCTTTCTATGCCGATTGGGTGGCCCAAGGGCGTCATGCGGGTATGGACTATTTGGTCCGATCTCTTGAACTCAGAAAGTCTCTCGATTCAATCCTGCCGGGGACCAAGTCGGTTCTGGCTGTTGGGCTCAACTACAACCATTATCTTGAGCATGAAGAGGGGCACCCCAAAATCGCCCGCTACGCCCAGGGGCGCGACTATCATCCACTTTTTAGAAAGACACTTTCAAAGCTGGCCAAGGAACTGAGCCTTGACCATCCGGATGGTGAGTTTCGCGCCGTGGCCGACTCGGCACCTCTGCTCGAAAGAGAGTGGGCTCAGAGAGCCGGGCTAGGCTGGCCTGGCAAAAACACCTGCCTCATCCACAGTCAAAAAGGGAGCTGGTTTCTGCTGGGATTTCTTCTGACGACTTTAGAAGCCGAACCAGATGAACCAGCCAAAGGAGGATGCGGCACCTGCCGACTCTGCATCGAGGCCTGCCCGACCGGTGCGATCATCTTCGATCAAGATCGCTGGCAGGTGGATTCCAACCAGTGCATCAGCTACTGGACAATCGAAAACAAAGGTCCAATTCCTACTCACATCGCCAATAACCTAAGCGGCTGGACCTTTGGATGCGACATCTGTCAGGAAGTCTGCCCCTTTAATCAGCCGCGTGACTCCCAGCCAGAAAGAGCCCAGGAGGCGAAGCACCCTGACCTCAAGCCTCGCCAGTGGCCCAACCTGCAGCAGCTTGCCCAAATCAGCTACGAAGACTGGGACGTAATGACTCAGGGGTCTCCAGTCAGGAGGCGCGGCTGGCAGGGAATCAGGTGGAACGCACAAGCCTGCCTTGGTCTTTCTCAGGAGCCAGGGGCTGCCGGGCGCGGCGAGCCCACCGACGACCTTTGAATGATCTGGGTGCCGAGAATCTCGTGCCTCGGAGGGAGATCTGGCTGTTCGATCCTTTCTAGAAGCAGAGATGCTGCCCTGAAACCAAGATCATAGGCTGGCTGAGCCGCCACGGTCAAAAATGGAAAGGCGAGCATGGAAGAGGGGAGGTCATCAAATCCCACGACAGAAATGTCTTGGGGCACAGCCATGCCAAGCTCCTGAATCTCTTTGAGCGCGCCGATTGCCAGAAAGTTATTCACTGAGAAGAAACAGGTTGGGGCCTGGTTGGAGAGCATGAACATGCGAGCCGCTTCTTGCCCAGATTCCACCTCCATTTCTCCCCTCGTCAATTGGCATCTGCCCCCGCCTTTTTCAAAAGCTCGGGTGAATCCTCGAATGCGATCTTCGAAAGTGGTGATTCCTTCTGTACCGCCCAGAATTCCAGCCGATCGGTGACCTTTATCCAAAAGAAGCTGGGCTAGTTCTTGGGCGGCTTTTTCAGAATCGCATCTTACGCAGTCAATGCCTTCAGGTCCACGCCTATCTACGGCAGCAACTGGTATTCCCCGCGATTGAGCCAAAGCGATGGCAGAGGTTCCTAAATGACTGGGAACGAGAATGACGCCATCCACCCCCTTTTGAACCAAAAGGTTCATGTATCTCAGTTCTTCTTCTTCGCTTTCGTCACTGCTTCCAAGCAGCAGCAGTGAACCACTGGGACGGGCCGCATCCTCGACTCCGCGAGCGAGGGTTGTGAAGTAAGGGTTGGTGATGTCGCTGACAATGAGGGCAATCGTTCCGGATCGGCTGGATCTAAGGCTCCGAGCCTGATGGTTCGGAATGTAGGCTAGCTGGCTGATGGCAGCTTCAACCTTTGTCCTCGTTTCACTCGAGACGTAGCCGACTCCTGTGACAACTCGAGAAGCTGTCATGGTGCCAACTCCCGCAAGCTGCGCCACGTCTTTGAGGGTGGGGCGCTTGGTTCTATTTCCGGAACCCTGCCCTTCACTCATGCTTGCTAGTGTAGCGGGAAAAATTGTCTAGAATCTTCGCTGCAGCCCAAGACATGCCCAGATGCCCTTCGGTATTGTGATAACGTGATCACTTCAAACCCGCCTGGTCCTTTTCAGCCGACCTGGGATTCCTTAGAGAACTGGCAGGTGCCGGAATGGTACTTGGATGCCAAGTTCGGGATTTTCATCCATTGGGGGGTCTATTCTGTTCCTGCTTTCTCCAACGAATGGTATCCGCGCCACATGTACATTAAGGGCACCAAGGAGTTTGACCACCATGTCGCCACCTACGGGCCTCACGATGAATTTGGCTACAAAGATTTCATCCCTGAGTTCAAGGCGGAAAAGTTTGACCCCACGTTTTGGGCAGAACTCTTTGAAGAGGCTGGGGCAAAGTTTGTCGTTCCCGTAGCCGAACACCACGATGGCTTTGCCATGTACGAGACCAAGCTCTCCAAGTGGAACGCCAAAGAAATGGGTCCCAAGAGAGATGTGATTGGTGAACTCGCCGACGCAGTGAGGGAAAAGGGGATGATCTTTGGCCTCTCTTCCCACCGGGCCGAGCACTGGTTTTTTATGAACGGAGGCAGAGATTTTCCATCTGACGTTCAAGATCCTGAGTTCCAAGATTTTTACGGTCCAGCCGTGACAGGAACGATGGATAAGGACAAGAATCCGCCCAACCAGGTCTTTATGGACGACTGGCTGGCCAGGTGCGCCGAGCTGATTGACAAGTATCGTCCCCAGTTGTTTTGGTTTGACTGGTGGATCGAGCAGGCAGAATTTGCACCTCACCTTCGACGCTTTGCCAGCTATTACTACAACCGCGCTTACTCTTCGGGAGCCGGAGTTGCGATCAACTACAAGCATCAAGCATTCCCCGAAAGGGCTGCTATCTACGATGTCGAAAGAGGTCAGCTTTCAGCAATCCGCGAGAGGTTTTGGCAGACGGACACGGCTGTAGCCAAGAATTCTTGGAGCTATGTCGAGGGCATGGATTACAAGCATGCTTCGACCCTGATCTATGACCTGGTGGATATTGTCAGCAAAAACGGAGCTTTGCTCCTTAACATCGGTCCAAGAGCTGACGGCACTATTCCCGACGAAGATCAGGCAATCTTAAAAGAAATCGGAGCCTGGCTGAAGATGAATGGCGAGGCCATTTATGGCACGAGACCCTGGAAAGTCTTTGGCGAAGGGCCGACCGAGGTCAAGGCGGGCTACTTTACCGATAGTGAAGAAAAGGTATTCACTGAAAAGGATTTTCGTTTCACTCAAAAGAACGACACTCTTTTCATCACCAGCCTGACCGAGCCTAAGGGGCCTCTATTGGTCAAGTCTCTTTCCACGACCCTGACCTTGACTGACAAAAAGGTCGCCGATGTGTCCTTGATGAATGGAGAGGCAGTCGTCTGGGTTCAAGATGAGAGTGGCTTGTCTATCACACCTCCAGAGGCTCTGCCCAGCCGTCATGCCGTGTGCTTTAAGGTGACCCTTCAATGAGTTCAAAAATGAAAGGAGCGATTCTGCCAGGAAACAGCACGGCTGAACTCGCAGAATTCCCCATCCCCACTCCTAGCCATGGAGAGGTGCTGATCAAGGTCAAGGCATCCACCATTTGCGGAAGCGACATTAGGTGCATCTACCGCGAACACTTGGGCAAGGGACCAGAGGGCTACCGGCCGGGGATGATTGCGGGGCACGAACCAGCCGGCCAGATTGTCGAATGCGGACCTGGAATGAGGCGGTTCAAAACTGGCGACAGGGTGATTGTCTATCACATTTCTGGCTGTGGGCTTTGCAACGATTGTCGTCGTGGCTACATGATTTCCTGCACAAGTCCATGGCGGCGCGCCTACGGTTGGCAGAGAGATGGAGGCATGGCCGAATATCTTTTGGCTGAAGAAAAGGACTTGGTTGCTCTGCCCGATTCTCTGAGCTATTCCGATGGCGCCCAGGTTGCCTGCGGGTTCGGCACAGTCTATGAGGCGATCCATAAAATCGGAATCAGCGGCAGCGATTCAGTCTTGGTGACAGGGTTGGGGCCGGTCGGCTTGGCCGCCCTCATGCTCGCCAAAGCGATGGGTGCCAGCCAGCTTATCGGCACTGACACCTCTCCAGAAAGAAGAGAGATTGCCGCCAAGCTTGGACTTGCCGATCACATTCTTGCTGCCGATTCGCAGACTCTCACCGCAATCAAAGATTTCACCCGAGGCAGGGGCTGCGAGAAAAGCATCGAGTGTTCTGCCAGTGAAGCCGGGCGGCTGACAGCGATCCAGGGCACGAGGCAATGGGGAGATTCTGCCTTTGTCGGAGAGGGGGGAAGCTGCTGCTTTGCTCCGTCGGCCGACATCATTCACGATCAGAAGAAGATCCATGGTTCGTGGGTCACCAGCATTTGGCTCATGGAAGAGCTGGTTGAGAGGCTGGAGCGATGGAACCTCCATCCCGCCGATCTCATCACTCATCGGTTTGGCTTGGAGAATGTCGCTGACGCCTATTCCTTGATGGCAGAAGGGAAGTGTGGCAAGGTCGCTGTCGCTTTTGACGAGGAGCTGAAATGATTGACCCTGCAGCCGTACCTCAAGTTAAGCTGAGCGATGGCGATGCCATGCCTGCTGTCGGGCTCGGCACCTTCGGGTCCGATAAATACTCCCACGCCGAGGTTGCCCAGGCGGTCTTGGAGGCAGGCAGGTTCGGCTGGCGCCATTTCGACTGTGCTTCGGTTTATCGGAACGAGGCAGAGATTGGGGCTTCTCTTGAAACACTTCAGCAGGAGGGAGTGAAGCGAGAAGAGCTTTGGATCACGAGCAAGGTCTGGAATGACATGCACGATCGAGTGGGCGATTCCATCGAAAAATCGCTTTCAGATCTGCGATTGGACTACCTGGATCTCGCCCTGATTCACTGGCCATTCCCCAACAGCCACGCCCCAGGAGTCGATGTCAGCTCCCGCGACCCCCACGCTGTGCCTTTTTCCATCGACCGTTTTATGAAGACTTGGCAGCAGCTGGAGGCTTTGAATAAGTCGGGAAAGGTTCATCACATTGGCACTTCCAACATGACCATCTCGAAGCTCTCCGCCTTGTTGGACCGGGCTGAGATAAAGCCCGAAGTCAACGAGATGGAGATCCACCCTCACTTTCAGCAGGAGGAGCTTTTTGCTTTTGTTGTCAGGCAGGGAATGGTTCCCATTGGCTATAGCCCTATTGGATCTCCAAGCAGGCCAGAGAGAGACAGAACTCCCGACGACACGGTTGACACAGAAGACCCTATCATCCTGGATGCCGCCCAGCGATTAGGGGTTCATCCGGCAGTTGTCTGCGTTCTCTGGCAGGTGCAGAGAGGGTCTGTTCCGATTCCATTTTCGGTTAAACCAGCTCAGTATCAAGGGCTGCTGAAGGCAGTTGTTGAACTGAAACTGACGGATGATGAGATGGCTGCCATCGCTAGAATCGACAAGAATTGCCGCCTGATTAAGGGGCAGGTCTTCTTGTGGGAAGGCGCCAAAGACTGGCAGGATCTTTGGGATTGACTTTCCTTCAAGACAATTCAATGAATCCTCTCAAAATGAGATTGCTGAGCCAGATTATTTGCCTCGGTCCCTAAAATGCGGTTTTCGACCGAGCCGCAGGCGAAGGGGCGAAAACCGCCATAAACTAATTTTCCTCCTCCCTCAGGAGCGAAGCTGGGAGGGGGATGAAAGGGGGTGGGAAACGATCTGAGCCCATAGCGGTTCTGCGTCAGCGCCAGTGCCTCCCAGAGTTCACGTCCAGTTCACAAGTCCCTGTTGAACAATTTAACGAAACTCCCCCGACCCCAGGTAGGGTAGCTGATGCGTGATGAAACTTTTTTCTAGAGTCGGTATGACTCTTGCGGTTTTGGGCTCGCTTCTGTCCGTGCCCTTTGCCCAAGTAGAAAGGGGCGCACCCCTAGCCAGAAAAGGCGCACTTGGAGCTCAACTTGCCCCCGCCACGGCCGATGAAGCCAAGGCTGCCGGCAAGGCTTCTGCCGTCAAGATCGCTGCCGTGCTGCCAGGTTTGACCGCAGAAAAGGCCAAGCTGCAGGCGGGAGACGTGCTTCTCACAATCGCGGGTCAAGCGGTCGCTGGCCCAGCCGAGGTCGGCCCCATCATCAGCCAGCAGACCTCTGGCAAGCCAATCAAGTTCGAGGTCTTTCGAGCCGGACAAAAGGTCACCTTGGAAGCCAATCTTGCAGAAAGGCCAAGGCAGAAGGAAGACGGTTTCAAGGTCATTTATGACCAGGTGATGAGCAAGGGCAAGCGAATTCGCATGATCATCACTCACCCCGAAGGCAAGGGACCCTTCCCAACCCTCTTCCTCATCGGTGGAATCGGCGCCTATTCGGTTGACGGCGATTTTGGATCCATCGCCTACGGAAATGTGGTTGGCCCGATCGCCAAGGCAGGCTTCGCCACAGTGCGAATTGATAAGCCTGGTCAGGGTGATAGCGAAGGCCCTGTCTACACCGATCTGCTTTTCGACGATGAGCTTGATGCCTACATTCAGGCTGTGCGATTGGCCAAGACGATTCCTGTCATCGATCCCAACAAGATCGCTATTTGGGGCCACAGCATGGGAGGCTGTTTTGGTCCTCTGCTTGCGGCACAGGAGAAGATTGCTGGTCTCAGCGTCAACGGCACAGTGAGCAAGACTTGGGTCGAATACCAATCTGAAAACACACGAAGGCAGGCTCTTCTCAGTGGAGCTACTCCGAGTCAGGTGGATGATGAGATGAGATCACAGATTGCGATCAGTCACTTCATCTTCAATGAAAGCTTGAGCCCGGCAGAAGCCATTGCCAAGTATCCAAATTGGGCTACGGCAATCAAAGAAAACTTTCCAGACGGCAAAACCTACTCTGGCGTCGGGATCGCCTTCTTCCAGCAGCTGGCAAAGAAGAATCTGATGGCCGCCTGGGAAAAGGCTGACACCAAGATTCTGGTCACCTACGGCGAAAATGACTTTCTTTCTGGCCGCGAAGACCATGAGTTTATTGTCAACTCTGTCAATGCATTGCGTCCTGGCACGGCGGAATTCAAGCTTCTGACTAACTCAGATCATGGATTCTTCGAGACGACTTCACAGAAAGACTCCCTGACTAGGTGGCGGATGGCGGGCAAAAAGTTCAACCCCAGCATCGTGACGACTCTTGAGGAGTGGCTGAAGAAGATTCTGGCTTGAGCCTAAGTTCGGATCCTCTCCTCTAATGTCTATGCCTCAGCCGTTGCAGGGTTGAGGCTTTTCTTTGCTTTATCGGGAGCCTCTCAAGTGGGTCGTCTCACGAGTCACGGACCCGTGGCACCCTCCGACCACAAACCACTTTGGGTGCCACTGGACCCCGTCCAGTGCTTCTTATGCCTCAGCCTTTGGAGGCTTAAGCCTTCTATGCTCGGAACTCCAAGCAGATTCAAGGACCCATAGCCCCTTTGACCTTGTTCTGCTTTGGGTGCCACTGGACCCTGTCCAGTGTCTTTCATGCCTCAACCCTCGCAGGGTTGAGGCTTCCAATCTGCTTAACTTGGAGTTGCTCAAGTGGCCCTTCTCACGGGTCACGGACCCGTGGCACCCTCCGATCACAAACCACTTTGGGTGGCAGGGGCAACGCCCCTGAACGGATGGCCTGAAACCTTCCCCGTTCGTGGGTTTCACCCACGCCACCCTTTACTTTCTAGAGGATCAGGCTTCTTCTGCCTCAAATCTCGTAGGGTTCAGGCTTCTAATTTGCTTAACTTTGAGCCGCACAATTGGGTCGTTTCACGGGTCATGGACCCGTGGCACCCTCCGACCATGTTTTCCTCTGGGTGCCACTGGACCCCGTCCAGTGCTTCTTATGCCTCAGCCCTCGCAGGGTTGAGGCTTCTTCTTTCTGTCGCTCTTGGATCTGCTCGGATTTGGTCGTGCCACGGGTCACGGACCCAGGGCAACCTCCGATCACGAACCACTCTGGGTGGCAGGGGCAATGCCCCTGAACGGATGGCCTGAAACCTTCCCCGTTCGTGGGTTTCACCCACGCCACCCTTTACTTTCCAGAGGATCAGGCTTCTTATGCCTCAAATCTCGTAGGGTTGAGGCTCCTAATTTGCTTAACTTGGAGCCGCACAATTGGGTCGTCTCACGGGTCACGGACCCGTGGCACCCCCCGACCATGCTTTGCTCTTCATGGCTCGCAGAGCATGAACGAATCTAAAGAAGTGCAACTTAGCTGTCCGTTCGTGGGTTTCACCCACGCCACCCAAACACTTTCTGTGATTCTAGTTAAGGAGTGCCACTGGCAACGCCAGTGAATGGAAGAATATCAAGGTTTTTTGTCCGTGGGTTTCACCCACGCCACTCCCAACTCCCAAATGAATCAGGATCTTGTGTGCCACAGGCATCGCCAGTGCCGAGCTGCCACCCGAGCAATTGAACCAGGGGTAAGGTGAACCCATGAGCAGGCAAGGGAAACCCTTCTTAACCGCAAGGTGGGAAAACCTCCTCATGCTCAACTACCCCTGCCCGCCAGAGCTCCTAACCCCCTACCTCCCGCAAGGCGTCGAGCTGGATACCTGGCAAGGTCAGACCCTAGTCAGCATCGTCGGATTCATGTTCCTTGACACCAAAGTCTTGGGGGTCAGAATTCCGGGGCACGTCAACTTCGAAGAAGTGAATCTCCGCTTCTACGTTAAACGGGTAACGCCCCAAGGGGAATTAAGGCGAGGAGTGGTTTTCATCAAAGAACTAGTCCCCAAACCCATGATCGCCTTCACTGCCAGAACGATCTATGATGAACCCTATCTTGCTGCTCCAATGGGGCACAAAATCACTATTGACCCTGACCAAGGGGGAAGCCTGGAGTACACATGGACTCTTCGCGACACTGACTACAGGCTGTCTGCCGAAGTACAAGGACCAGCCGTCGAGATGCAGACGGGCAGCGAAGAGGAGTTCATAACCGAACACTACTGGGGCTACACCAAAAGGTCAAGAGGCTTCACCTCAGAGTATCAAGTCACACATCCAAGATGGAATGTGTGGCGGTGCGATTCTGCTGCCTTCGAAGGTGACATTCCTCTGCTCTATGGAAAGCAGTTTGTCGAGGTGCTCAGCGGCCAGCCCAAATCCGCTCTCCTCGCTGTTGGCTCCGAAGTCGCCGTCTATCCTGGACAAAAACTCTAACTCCGGCCAAACTGCTGCGCCTGGCAAACAGTCGAAGCAATTCTGTACCCTCAAAAGACAAGCCATGCCCACTTTCCTTTCCAACTGGAAGTTTCTTCGCCAAGACCTTGGGGGAGCTGGCGACCCTGGCTTGAACGACAGTGATTGGAGAGAAGTCTGCCTTCCTCACGATTGGTCGATTGAGGATGTGCCAGGCACAGATTCTCCTTTCTCCAGTTCTCTCAGCACTTTCAAAGGGGATGGCGGCCACACGGTGGGGGGAACAGGCTGGTACAGAAACACCCTCACTCTCGACCCAGAACGAAGGCACAGAATCACCTTTCAGGGAGTTTTTGGTGAGACCCAAGTTTGGGTCGATGGCGAGCTGGCAGCAGAAAATTTCTACGGCTACACACCATTCTCCGTAGTCATTCCAGCAGGGAGAGATTCAGCCGTGATTGCCCTAAAGGTCGTGAACACAGGCGAGGTCGGACGGTGGTACACGGGCTCGGGACTCTACCGTCCCGTTGAGATCGAAGCTCTTGGCCAGACAGCAATCTTGAGAGATGGCTTGGTCGCAAGAATTGGCAGGATCACCCCAGAAAGGGCCCTTCTGGAAGCCTTTGCCGAAACCGAGGCCGACTGCCTTGTCGAATTCCGAGTTCTTGGCCCTGGGGGAGAAGAGATTGATCGGCAGGAAGAAAGGGCCGGCCCTGAAGGCTTGGCTGCTGCCGAGTTCTTTCTGCGCAGTCCCCAGCTTTGGAACTCGTGGGATTCGCCTCTCAGCGCTCCTGGTCGTCAGCCACTCTACACCCTCGAAGCGAGAGTCGTCGGAGATGATTCAGGGCTAGTTTCCCGGACAACTTTTGGCATTAGAACGGTGGAGTTCGATGCTGTCAACGGGCTTCGAGTCAATGGTCAAAAGGTGCTCCTCAAAGGGGGCTGCATCCACCACGATAACGGAATTCTGGGTGCCTGTGCCTATGCTTCAGCCGAGCTCAGAAAGATTCTTCTGCTGAAAGAAGCTGGGTTTAATGCCATCCGCACAGCCCACAACCCTCCCAGTGTCGCCCTGCTAGATGCCTGCGACCAAGAAGGAATCTTGGTGATCGACGAAGTCCACGATGAATGGGAGAGGCCAAAAAGAGCCGACAGCTATCACAAGCATTTCAACCGTCTGGGTGAAGCCGATGCCCAGGCCATGGTGAGGCGAGATCGGAACCACGTTTCGGTGTGGTGCTGGTCGGTGGGGAACGAGATTCCTGGATCTTTCGAGACCCCAGAAATCGCCCTTCGCCTTAAAAAGGCAGTTCTCGCCTGTGACCCTACCCGCCCTATCTCCGCTGGACTCTGCCCCCCTTGGTGGCAGTCAGAAGTCTGGGTTGACTGGGAGACTTCCAGCGGCCCTGCCTTCGAGCACCTTGAAATCGGGGGCATGAACTACATTTGGCAGAAGGTCAGGCCCGATCACGAAAGGCATCCTAACCGCCTGATGATGCAGACCGAGACCTACCCTCTCGCGGCGTGGGATTCTTGGAAGTCAGTTGAAGAATGCCCTTGGAACTTCGGCGACTTTGTCTGGACGGCACAGGATTACATCGGTGAATCGGGAATCGGCCAGTCATTTGCAGGCCCGGATGATCCTCTGAAAGGCGCCTATCCCTATCATCTCGCCGTATGCGGAGATCTTGACCTCATCGGTGACCGTAAACCTCAGTCACATCATCGTGAAAGCCTGTGGCGCGAGGGTGTTTTGAGCCTCAGCGTTCACGTGCCCGAATCTCTTGCCAAACGCAGAATCACGGATGGCTGGATGTACAAGTGGGGATGGGACGAAGTTGAGGAGCATTGGAATTGGCCCGGTTTTGCTGGTCAGCCTATGAAAGTAGAACTCACGACCTCCTGCGTCAGACTCGAAGTCAGCCTGAACGGAAGGGTTATCGCTGAGCGAAAAGTGACCCCAGATGACAAAGGAAGGGTCTTTGTGGAAGTGCCCTATGAGCCAGGAACCTTGGTGGCCAAGGGGTGGGATTCTGAAGAGAAGATTATTGTCAAAAGCCTGCGCACTGTGGGAGCGGTCGAGACTATTGCAGCCGAATCCGAATTGACCGGCTCAAATGATCCAGATCGTCTCATCTGGTTAAAGCTTTCACTCATCGATGCTCGGGGCCAGTTGGTTCGTGTCGATGATAGAGAAGTCAACCTTAGCATCGATGGCCCGGGAGAGCTGATCGGGTTCGGCAATGCCAGTCCGGTTGATGTAGATTCTCTGCAGGATTCCAAACACAGAACCTACAAAGGGCGAGCCTTGGCTGTGATCAAGCAGACCGGCGAGGAACCCATCACAATCTCCTTGACCAGCGAAGGCTTGGTGCCCAACAGGTTTATCTTAGGCAGTCCGCTGCCTGGGGCTGAGGATCTTGATTTCGACTAGAGCGGGCAAACCTCATCTGCATAGCGAGACAAATGTCGGTTTCCGTGTTACTTCCAGAGAAAAGATGCGGTTTTTGACCGAGCCGTTAGGCGAAGGGTCGAAAACCGCCTAATAAAACTCACCACTTCCTCTGGAAGGGGACGGGGGATGGCGATCCTTGTCGGTGTTCGGCTGAGTCCTGACGTCTATGCAAGGAGGCAGTCAGGATCCCTTTAGCGCCGCTAGGATTCCTGCAGCGAGTCTGGCCTCTTGGCGGCAGCCCTCAACCTATCGCCATCCCATGCGTCCAGCTCGGCCAAATCGCTCTTGAACCGCACATCTTCGTACATCAGCTTTTCCTGAAGAGCAATTTCTTCCAGGGCCGAGACGATGTACTGATCCTTGTTGGTGACAGTCTTAGCTAGCCGTCGAATAGCGGCTTCGTCGTACTTATAGAACTCTTGAGCCTTGCGGGTGGCCGTGTAGGATCGGAAGCCAAGCTCACGAAGAACCTCTGACCCCATAAAGGCCGAGGAGAGAGCCGTCTCTCGGTAGGTTTGATCAATTCCCATTTCGATCAAGTCGTAAGCGTGGTATCTGTGCCGAGCCCTGACGAATAGTTTTAGGTTTGGAAAGTGCTTTCGGCAGACATGAATCAAGGCCAAAGTGGCTTCTTCTGAACCGAGGGTGCAGACCAAAATTTTCGCATTTTCTGCTCCGGCTGACTTAAGCAGGTCCAGCCGGGTGCAGTCTCCATAAAAGACCTTGAAGCCAAGCTTGCGAAGAAACTCGACCTGATCACTGTCGTTGTCTAGAATCGTCGCCTGAACTCCATTGGCTCTCAAAAACCTTCCCACAGTGCTGCCAAAATGGCCGAATCCAGCAATGATTACGGAGTGGTGCTCGTCAATGTGGTCGGCTGGTTTTACCGGCCCGGCCGCTTCTTTAGTGCCGAATCTTGGAATGATAAGCTTTTCGTTCAAGAGCAGAAGGAGGGGAGAAACAACCATCGTGATCGTGGTTACAGCCATCCCCAGCTCAAGTGTCTGTTTAGAAATGCTGTTCTGCTGGCTGGCGGCTGAGAGGAGAACAAAGGCGAATTCTCCCACTTGGCATAGAAGCAGACCAAAGAGCATTGTCTGGTCGAAAGAGAATTTGTTTCTTTTGGCGATGAAGAACAAAACCGCTGCCTTTACCGCTACGACCAGCAGCACCATGCCAGCAATCTGTCCAGCCTCCTGACCAATGAGATGGAAGTTGATTGTCGATCCAACCGCTGTGAAAAAGAGGCCGAGCAGAAGCCCCTTAAAAGGCTCGATATCGCTCTCAAGCTCGTGGCGGAATTCACTGTTTGCAAGCAGGACACCGGCCAAGAAGGCACCCAGAGCGGCGCTGATTCCGGCAAAGTGCATGAGGTAAGCGACCCCGATCACAAGCAGCAGAGCGGCGGCGGTAAAAAGCTCTCTCATGCCGGTTCTGGCGATCAGGCGCAGAAAAGGGTTGACAACAAACTTGCCGACAACGAACAAGAGCCCGATCGCCCCGATAGAAACCAGCGCCTGGACCGGTCCAGTGAAGGTCGTGGCTCCCCCCGTTCCATCGGCAGCTGCCGCAGGCATGACTGCCACTAAGGGCAGCAGAGCCAGCATGGGAATCACCGCGATATCCTGCATCAGCAGAACAGAAAAGGTGGCCTGGCCTGACTGGCTGCCCGACAGCCCCTTTTCCTTTAAAGTCTGAAGAACAATCGCCGTGCTGGACATGGCAAAGGCAAAGCCGACGATTCCGGCCGCCAGAAAGTCCATGCGGAAGATCGCCCAAAGCAGCCCCGCCAAAAGCACACCTGTGAGAAGCACTTGGGTGAGTCCGAGGCCGACGATCGCTTTTCGCATCTTCCAAAGCGACTGAGGGTTAAGCTCCAAGCCAATGAGGAAAAGCATCATCACGACGCCGAACTCGGAGGCGTGCATGATGTCCTGCCCTTCGGCCCCTACGAACTTGAGCCCGAAGGGACCGATGATGACTCCGGCAAGGAGATAGCCAATGACACTGCCGACCCCGAGCTTTTTAGCAAAAGGGACACAAAGAAGCGCCGCCCCAAGAAAGATTAGAGCCTGTTGAAGAAAGGCGGTGCTCATTTATCCATCCCCATTCGCTCAGCAATGGCATCGGCTTGGTCTGGCTCGTAAGCCCAAATGTTTAGGTAGTCGCGCTTTTCTGCTTCGTCCTCATCAAGCAGACCGCTGGAAATCTGAGTCAGCACCTTGCGGTACTGATTGCCGAAGGAATGGCACATGGATCCGCTGGTAAAGGTGTTGGCGGCGTGGACCACAAAAGGAGGGAAGTAGATTCCGTGGCAGAGCACGGCGGTTTGATCGAATGGAGCCAGAAATTCTCGGATCTTGAACCTGTTTCTGCCTTCGTGCTGATACACCTCGTAGGCTCCTCCGGCGGTTAATGCGTTGAAGAAGATCTTTCCGGCTAGCTTGTCTGCACCTGGCCCATAAGCCCAGCCGAACTCCAAAACAAGGTCGATCCACTGCTTCATCAAAGGCGGGGCTGAGTACCAGTGAAAAGGGTGGTGCCAAACAATCACGTCATGTTCGAGAAGAAGCTTCTGCTCTGCTTTGGCATCGATATCAAAATCTGGGTAGACCTCGTAAAGGTCGTGAATCGTGACGAAGGGCAGGTCCTCGATTGACTCGAGGAGTTCCTTGTTAACCACCGAACTTTCGTAGCGAGGGTGGGCAAAGAGAACCAGAATTTTGAGAGACGCATCTGCCATGGGAGCTGCTTTGTGCCTTCGTTGGCGAGTCACCTATGATAGCTCTTTGGTGAGTGGAGCCGGGGTTAAGGGTTGGACTGGCTTGTTGGTCTGGCTTAGGTGGTCGGCCCTTCTTTTTTGCCAAGGGTGAACGGGGATGGCTTGAAAAGCAGCCCCGGCAGGATATGAGATTCTCTCGAAATTGGGTTCTTGAGTTGAGCAGCAACATCAAAGCCGGGGCTGCAGCTCGTCCCTCGCAGCCATCCCCGGCCAACCCCACCCTTTCAGGCTTTGGGTGTCACTGGCCCCCGACCAGTGAATTTGGATTTCGTCTTGACAATTACGAACTCGAGTCTCAGCTCTGTTCGAATCCCCGGACTCTCCATCCCCTGCCCCTTGCCTCTCGCTGTCGCGAAAGGAAGGGGTTCCCGGGCACTCGCAGTCTTTGGGTGCCACTGGTCCCCGACCAGTGAATTTGGATTTCGTTTTGACAATTACGAACTCGAGTCTCAGCTCTGTTCGAATCCCCTGACTCTCTATCCCCTGCCCTTGCCTCTCGCTGTCGCGAAAGGAAGGGGTTCCCGGGCACTCGCAGTCTTTGGGTGCCACTGATCCCCGACCAGTGCGTTAAGGCTCAGTCATGAACTCACTCAAGCCTGAACTCAGCCCAACCCAGCCAGAATCGCCGACTCCCAGTCCGCTGTAGTCGCCTGAGAACCAGCCCCCAAGACTGCCTTCTTCAAAGCCACCCCAGCCTCTGACAAAACAGAAAGCCCACGCCGAGCCCCTACCCAATTAAGCATCATCGCAGCACTGAGACCGGCTGCCGATGGGTTCGCAATTCCCCTGCCAAAAATGTCTGGCGCAGAGCCATGAACCGGCTCGAACAGGGCGTAGTTAGCACCCACATTTGCGCTGGATGCCAAGCCGAGGCCTCCTCCGTGAATCGCTGCGACATCGCTGAGGATGTCGCCGAAAAGGTTGGTAGTCACCACGACCTCAAACTTTTCTGGGCTGCCAGCCAGGTGCATGGCGGCGGTATCCACCAGCATCTCGTCCATGGTGATGTCCTGATTTTCAGCAGCGACGGCGAGGGCCGTTTCTCTAAACAGGCCGTCGGAAACACGCAGAACGTTGGCCTTGTGAACCAGGGTCACGCGGCTAAAACCACCCGCCCGAGCTTCATCAAACGCTTTTTGAACAATCCTTTGAGAAGCCTTGACTGTGATGACCCTTTCAGCGATAGCCGTATCGCCCTCTCGTCTTTCTCGACCAGCATACAGACCTTCTGTATTCTCTCGGACGATCAATAGGTTCGCCCGTGGACCCTGCGTCGGCCTCAGATTAGCGTAAAGATCAAGCTCACGACGTAGCTGAACGATGGGGCTTCGATAGCCTTCTACCGGATAGCTGGGGCTGCCGACCGCGCCAAACAACACAGCCTCGCAGTCTTTAGCAAGGTCAATAGTCTCCTGCGGAAGAGCGATGCCACGAGCCTGAAAGGTCTCGAACCCCGCCTCGCCCCGGACAAATTCAATGCCAGGGACGAGGTGGGTGAGCACACGTTCTGCGATAGGGATGACCTCTTGACCGATGCCATCCCCCAAAATGCTGCAGACCCGAATCATGCGCCGGGGAACCTGCCGTGCTGCTGGTAGTAAGCCACCATGCCGCCTGCCGCCCAAACGTCTCTCATAAACTGAGGAGGCTCGGGAAGCTGGATTCTCGTTCCATCAGCCTTGATAATCAGACCCTGCTCAGGATTGAACTCGACTTCTTCGCCATCCACAAGCTGATCCACCAAGTCGGCGGTGAAGCAGGGAATGCCCAAGTTGACCGCGTTGCGCATAAAGATTCGGGCGAAGAGGGGCGAAATGATCGCTCCGATTCCCACCATCTTCAAGGCCTGAGGGGCGTATTCGCGGCTGCTTCCGCATCCAAAGTTCTGCTCAGCAACAATAAGGTCGCCGGGCTGAACGTTGGGGGCAAAATCCGGACGGGCCTCAACAAAGGGGTACTTCTTAAGGTCCGCCTCGTTGGGCAGCATGTAGGGGGCGTAGCGGCCAGGAACAATCTGGTCCGTGTTGACGCTGGGACCGAAGATCCAGACTCGTGCCATTAGGCCATCACCTCGCTTCGCATCACGTCTCGAGGATGGGTGATGCGTCCAGTCAGGGCTGTGGCAGCGGCGACTTCGGGTGAACCGAGATAGATGTTGGCGTTGGGGCTTCCCATGCGTCCCTTAAAGTTTCTGTTTCCGGTGAAGAGGCAGGTTTCGCCTCCGGCGAGAACGCCCATGTGGCGTCCGATGCAGGCTCCGCAGCCAGGCGTGCCGATGGTGGCTCCGGCGGCGATCAGGGTTTCAAGGTAGCCCTCTCTCATGGCCTGCCTTAAGGCTTCGCTGCTGGCAGGAACGACAATCATTCTCATGCCAGGGGCCAGCTTGCGGTCGCCGATGATCTCAGCGGCAGCCCTCATGTCTTCGTAGCGTCCGTTGGTGCAGGTGCCCAGGTAGACCACGTCCACGGGGACATCTCCGACATCGCTGATGTCGGCGACGTTGTCAACGAAGCTCGGCATGGAAATCTGGGGCTCCAGAGTATCCAAATCAACTTCGATGGTGCGGCTGTAAACAGCGTCCTCCCTCACCCTCAACCAGTCCGGAACGTTGAGTCCTGCGGCAGGCTCTCCGGTAGGGGGAATGATGCCGGCCTTGGCTCCGATCTCGATAGAGAGAGTGGCGAGAGCCATTCGGTCGCCGATGGACATGAAGTCAACTCCGTGCCATTCGACAGCAGCGTAGGTGGCGCCCTCTGCCCTTAGTTCGCGGCATGCCTTGAGGCCAAGATCCTTGGCGCTGACTCCGGGCTGGAACCTTCCCTTGGCAATGACTCGCACTGTCTCTGGAACCAAGAACCAGGTCTGACCCGTGGCGGCAGCCAAGGCGATATCGGTAGTTCCCATGCCAGAGCCGAAGGAACCGACACAGCCGTAGGCGGTGCTGTGGCTGTCTGAACCCACAATGACCATGCCTGGCTGAGCCAAGCCTTCTTCCACCAAAACCTGGTGGCTGATTCCACGGCCAGCATCAAAGAAATGGGTGATCTGCTGTTCTTTAACCCACTTTCTAAGGCCTGCCTGGTGCTCGGCGGTCTGGATTGTGGCGGCGGGAGCGACGTGGTCAACCACTACGGCGACCTTGTCCTTATCCCAAACTCCGCTGGCGCCAAGCTCTCCGTGAAGCACCTTGATGATGCTGGGAGAAAGGCTGTCGTGCATCATGACCAGGTCCACTCGGACCGTGGCGAAATCTCCGGCTCTTACTTCGCGGCCGGCGGCGTTGCTTAAAATCTGTTCACTGAGCGTCATAGCAGGCTCCTCCAATGCAGGGCTTGGCGGGGTGGGCGGAAAGTGATCGGAGCATTCTGTCGATCTCTTCCATGTTCATGGCTCTATCGTCGGCTCGCGCCTTAAGGCTCTGAGTTGCCGCCTTTAGAGTGGCATCGGAAAGGCTGAGGCCAAGTTCGCGAGACCTTGCGGCAATCGCGTTCCAGCCAGTCAGTCTGTGGCCCATGCTGATCGTGCGATTGAGGCCAAAAGTGGCGGGATTCATGATCTCGTAGCTGTTAGGATCTTGAATCACTGCCTTGGTGTGAAGACCCGCCTTGTGAGTGAAGGCAGTGGGGCTGGTGATGCTGGCATTGAAAGGAATATCCATTCCGATCATGCGGGCCACTGCCGAATCGATTTCTGGCAGCATGTCCAGCCTGTATCTCGCGACCAGGGCAGGATCGATGCTGAGCATGCGAGCCATGAGGGCAGAAAGGGGAGTGATGCCGTTTCTTTCTCCGATGCCGAGCACCGTGACATCGAGGTGAGTGGCTCCGCCTTCGAAGGCAGAGTAGCTGTTGGCAACGGCGCAGCCGCAGTCGTTGTGACCGTGGAACTCGATTCCACAGTTGACTGCCTGGCGCAGAGTGCGGACCACATCGTGAACCTGAGTGGGGGTGGCAATGCCCACTGTATCTGCGATTCCGATTCTATCAACACCCAGTTCATCAACCGCGGAGTAGATGCGGATGAGGTCTCTCATGGGGGTGCGGAATGAATCTTCGCAGGAGAATCTGACTTCAACTCCCTGGCTTTGAACCCAGCCAATGACCTCTCGCGCTTCGGCGATGATCTGGTCAATGGATCTTCCGTGGCTGGTGCGCCTCAGAATTTCTGAGGTGGCGAAAAGCATGTTCACGCCTTGGGCTCCACATTCGACCGCCAGCTTCACATCGTTCATGTGGCAGCGGGTGTGGGTAAGAACCTTGGCTCGCAAGCCTAAAGAAGCAATGACTTCAAGGTCTCTGGCGCTCTGCGGAGAAGCGGCGGGAGAGGTGAGCTCTAGGTACTCGACACCGAATTCATCGAGCATGTGAGCGAGCTGCACTCGCTGGGCTGAGCTGAAATGTGCGTTGGCAAACTGTTCGCCTTCGCGGAGGGTGGTTTCGACAATGTGGAAGGGGGGGCGGTTCATGATCGTTCGCAATAGCCGGTGTGTTGAGAGAGGGCGGTGTAGGCAGAGAGCACGGGGATGTGCTTGCGCTTGAGGACCGGCTTTGGTTTAAGCGTTTGCTGAGTTGGCTTCATGGTTGTTGCTCGTGTTGAGTTGTTTGGTGTTTATTAGACTGATGAGTGACAAAAGAAAACCGCTCCAGACTTTTCAGTCTGGAGCGGCGTTTTGCGGTGCAGTTCACACAGCAGAGGCTATCCAGACCAGTGGCCGGGTTTTTTAACCTGTTTGCTGAGTTTAACGAACTGAACCATTTCGTTGTTTCCGGACTATACCTGATGCTATCGGGGTCCCGGGCCTGGCTCTTTAGCTAGGCCTGTTGCTTTCTACGCCGCGCCGCCAGCATTCCGCCTGCTCCGGCGGCGAGCAGAAGCATGGTTCCAGGCTCGGGCACGGGGGCAGCGCTGACATTGACGTTATCAATCGCCCAGCTCTCGTCACCAATTCCCTGCAGGCCAACGCCGGAGAAGGAGAAGGTCATGGTCGAGCTCGTGGCGATGGCAGTGAAGTTGGGGTTGAGTCCACCACCGAATTTGTAAAGAGAGTTGCCATAAAAGCCGTTGGGCAAGGTGCCGCCTGCGGCAGCATCAACATTATCGGCCCCGGTCTGCCTCGCGAAGTTTCCAGCACTGGTGAGGTTGGGGTAGGACTGGTTGTAGCCTGCAACATTGGTAAAGGTTGTATTCAAAACGTCCGTGCCATCAATCTTTACGTTGAAGACGTCTGGCCCTGGTCCAGTGTTGCCATCCCATGAATCAAGGATGAAGAGGTCGAAGCCTAGAGTGACAATGTCTCCGGTGTTGAGGCCGTTCAGAGTCAGAGTTGCTGTGTCGTTGCCGAACCTGCCGAGCACGGTTGATCCATTGAAAATGCTTGTGGTTACTGATGACCATTCGCTTCCGATCGGGCTCTCGAAGTTTTCCGAGTAGTCGAAGGCGAAACTCGCTCCGGTAAGCAAAGTCACAGCGGCCAAGGCAGCAATTCTCATCATTTGAACCCCACACGAACCCAGCTGGTTCGTTCTTCAGGTTTCACTCAGGACTGTGGTCAGCCTTTGAGTGAGATCCTTAACCTAGCTCGGCTGGAGAGGATTATAGACCTGGTGAAATTGCTGTAGGAAAGCTTGGTCAGAAAAGCTGGTATTTCTGCCATGCCCCTGGCAGATTTGCTGGGCTCTTGTGCCTCAGTTTCTGGTAGGGTTGGAGCGGGTCATAGAGAGAGCCTGCACGGAAACTTTGCATTGTCCGCACAGGCTCTTTCTGTCTGACAATCGGTTTTTGGCTAAGCCTGCTTCTTTCTTCGCCGGGCTGCGATCATGGCTCCAGCTCCGGCGGCGAGGAGCAGCATGGTTCCTGGCTCGGGGACTGCATCCATCCGGTATCCGCCTGTGTTGATGCCAGTCCGCGTCATGCCGTGCCCATACAGAACACCACTGTCGGTCAAGTCAGTAAAAACGTTATAAGTGCCGAATGCTTCTGACAGCTTGTTCCAGCCACCTCCAGGAGTGTAGGTCCAGGTGGCAATCCCATAGCTTTGATAACCGCCCGTGAAAAACAGGCTTGCCACAACATCTCCAGATGACGTGGAGGCGATTTTGGATGCCGAGTAGTTTCTTCTAAGCCCATTGTTTTCAGGGTAAGCCGTCTCGGGGGTTGGAATCGGGGGCAATGATGTTAGATCCATTGTGGCAAGATCAAGGAAACCCAATCCCGAAATTCCTGCCGCACTTTGAGAAATAGTGCCGACCAGAAGCTTGTTGCTGTCCTCAAGATCAAACACCTTCGCACTGGCGCCGAGATAACTTGATGCAGAGCCTGCCGCATCGAAAATGGTTCCATCTGCCTTTGTCACCAGATAGGATCCTGTTGTCGATAAACTGAGTGCGGACCCCGTTGAATTGAGATCCATTAGGGATCCATCTATGGAGTGAAGAAGACTTCCGTTAGCATAGATTGAGTTGTTGATGGCCATATAACTGCCATTCAAGCGGGAAATCGATCCGACCGCATCACTGACGACGTTGAGTGTTCCGGTTAGGTCAAGGTAGGCGGGCAGGAAAAAGTCGTCAAGTGGGTTCGCCTTGATAGACCCGAAGAGTCTTCCATCGCTAGAGATTCCGACTGACTTGATTGCGAAGCTCTCGATAGAAGTTCCATCGAAGCTTCGGGTGTCGATTGTCCGGAACGAACTATGATAACTCAGGTCGTTCTCGCCAACGAAAAACCTGTCGTAAACAAATGCATTGGGGTCGAAGCTATTGCCTTGTGGAATGACTTGAGCGAAAGAAGCTGACGATGCCGCTATCAAGATTCCGATCCCAACTAGCGTAAGTGGTTTGACTGAGATGTTTTTCATTTGTCTGCTCCGGTAGAGCTTGAAGATTGGAGGGCTTTCTTGCGCCTGGCTGCGATGAGTCCGCCTGCTCCGGCCGCGAGGAGAAGCATGGTTCCTGGCTCGGGGACGGGATTAGTGCGGAAGGCAGTCGTTGTATCGTAATTCAGGTGGGGAAAGGGTGCGGCAAGAGTGCCAAAAATTGAGCCGTCGTTAGTCATATCAAGGCTAAATGCTGAGTACTTATTGCTCAGGAGTGAACCTAGGCCTGTCGTCTCACTAACATTCACCCAGCCATTCCCATTCTCGAAGAACCAAACATCGAGATAGTTGTCCAGCCCATCTTTCCTTGCCAGCTTAGTGGCCAGCATATCGCCTCGGTTGTTCACCTTTTGGATCGAAAAGCCAGAGAATGAGTTGTCAAGATCCTTGATGATTCCTGTAGATGAGTCGTAAAGGGAATATCCGGACTCGTTAGTAGTAAAGTTTCTCCAAGAGGTTAGGGCGAGACCTAAATCATTGGCATCGATAAGTTCAGCATAAATGTTGGTGCCACCATGCTGTGCCTGGATGATTCCATTCCCAAGAGAATTGGAAAGTGATACTGTGCTTCCGTCTACTTTTCTGACGGTCGATTCGAATTCTCCTAGTTCGTTGGAGTGAAGATAGATGAGAGTTCCGTTCTCAGTAAGCGTGCCGTTGTACAGAGTATTTGCACCGCCTGTGGTGTCAATGCTCCAAAGGATCTCGCTTCCCTTATAGAACTCCAGCCTCGTACCCAAACTGCCAAATCTCTCTGGTGCGTTAACCCCGCCACCTGCGTCAACTACTGCGTACTCACCTGTCATTTGGCGTATATTGTTTCCGCCTCCGAAGCCCCAAGAGTCAGATGCAGGTTCGAAGAGCTTGATCTCGCCTGAAAAATCCCAAGAGGCGGCTTTGTAAGATGAGGCTGATTCTGCGATGCTTCCGAAGACCCTTCCATCTGACGAGAGGCCGTTCACAAAAAGCGGGCTTGAAGTCCAGGTTCCGTTTGTATTGATCCTTGAACCAAATGGAGAATTGTAGGTTGAGACGATTGCCCGCCCATTGTCATCAACACGGAACCCAATAATGGAGGCACCTACGTCAGCTTTGGTGTACCGAGTCACCTGGGCATTAGCGATTGCTGGTATGGCGAGGGTCAAGCCCGCGGCCAGGATTAACCCGATTTTTGCACTAGAGTTCATGATCTTTCAGATTTGTTTTGTAGTCGCGGCAATCGCGAGGGATTTATCAGACTTTCTTCTTTCTTTTGCGGGCTGCAATCAAGCCGCCTGCTCCGGCGGCCAGGAGCAGCATCGTTCCAGGCTCGGGAACGGGAGCGTTCATAGTGAAGCCCTTCGTCACCGTAGTAAAGTTCCAGGGGTTGTAAGGGCCTGTGTAGGTGCCGTAGATCAGCCCTTCGTTGGTGATGTCGATCCCAGTCAGATAGTCAAAAGTGGGAATGGCGTACAGCGAAGTGAGGTTGCTCCAACCCGTGTTTTGGCTGTAATGCCAGATGACTGAAGAATCAACCTCACCAGTATCGTTGGTTCGGACAGCCGCTACCACGTCCCCGGCATCGTTTATAGATGCGACAACAGATTTACGCATGCTGTCGAAGACCAAGCTGTCGGAGTAGACGAACGGCATTGCTGGAAGATTCAACAGATCCCCAGTCGCAGCATCGTACGTCTGAAAGTTAAAAGTGAAGTTCTCAGCGTAGGGAAAACCAATTCCACCAGGAGCACGATCTGTGCTGGTCAAGAGAACCTTGCCCAGGTTGTTGAGGTCCTGCGCTCCGCCGCCCAAGGTGCTGCTGGAACTGGCAATCGAGAGGTCTCGAACCGACCCATCGCCCAGCCTCAAGTTGTTTCCGTAGAGCAGTTGACCGCTGGCGTTTAGGCCCTTGATGTCGCTGAAGGAACCGAGATCAGTTGTGCCGCTATAGAGCCTTCCGGAACTGTTAGTCGTGCCGAAGATGGAGTAATCACCTTCTTTGGAAATCAATGCCGCACTGCTCGGCCCGAAGTCAACCGAGTTCAAGCTGCCAAGGGCATCAAGAAAACCAGCGGCATAGCTGCCGTCAGATTTTCTATAACCACCCACCCTCGTTCCATCGCTCGAAACGCCCCAGACACCAAAGTCGAGCAGGCTGGTTCCGCCGCCAGAGAAAACTTTGGTTTGGTTAAAGTCACCAAAGTACACACTTCCATCTGGGCCGGCCGAGAAGTTTCGGTAGTAAGGTGACGAAGCGTTGTTGTTGTAATAGGTGACCTGCGCAGAGGCTGCCAGGGCAGCCGATGTGCCAAGCAGAAGAGCGCCAACGCGCAGAGCTATGCCAGTGGGAAGCTTCATTTTGGAACCGATTAAGTCTTACCTCAATTTCTGAGCCAAGTCATCTTCTTTACATTTTTTTAAACTTTCTTGAGTTCAGATCGCAAAAACCTGGCACTTTTGCTGTGAACAGATTCCACTCTCATGCCGAAAGGGTGGGTGATCCTCTCCAGCTTCTGAAGCTGAAGTCAAGGGTGACAATCTCTTCTCCACAAACCTGAGCAAATGATTCATGATTGCTGAAATAAATTCATGAACCTTCTCTGCGGCCTTGTACTTTTGGGAGCGGCTGGGGCACAGCAGGAAGCTCCAGACCCAATCTTGGCCAGTGTCAAGGAGGTCATGGCTCAGCCTCTTCCTCCGCGGCCAGAAACCTTGGCCAAGAACCTGACACAAGGTTTGACGAAGGATGAAGAGAAGCTGGCGGCGATTCAGTATTGGGTGATCGAATCTCTCACCTATGACGATGAAGGCTTGAGCCGTGGCCGAGCCATTTACGACGCCGCGACCTGCTACCGGCAAAAAAGAGGAGTCTGCCAGGCAATCGCAGAGCTCTTCGTTCAAATGGGGCGAGCGGTTGGCGTCTCGGTAGAGTCGGCTGCTGGCGAGGCCAGAGAACTGGTTTTCACTAAAGATGGCCCCAAGTCAGATTGGATTCCTCATGCCTGGGTTAGGTACCGAAGCCCGAAAGGAATAGAGTGGATTGACCCCACCTTTTCTCTTCCAGGGCCAATCAAAGGAAAAGTGACCCCAGGTCTGGGCTGGTTTCTATTGGATCCGAAACAGATGGCCTCAAGCCACAGGCCCACTCTCAATCGTCAAGATTCCGAGCCTCTGCTGGATAGGGCCGCTGTCGAACTGCTGCCATCATGGGATTGGGGTGCCCTGCGCCAGCACGGCCTGCTGCCGCCGGCAGTTTCTACCGAGCCTAAGGAGGCGGGACGGTTAGGTTTCACTTGGCCCGCTGCCGAAGGGGTCGAGTTTCTGGCAAGAATCTATCAAGTCTCAGGCGATGTGGAAGTGGAAAATGGTCAGGCAATAGCTCTAAGACAGGGAAGGTCGGTCCGCTTTGCCTTTGCGCCAAAATCTCGCGGCTGGCATAAGGCAGTACTGTTTGTTAAGAAGTCTGGAAGTTCGGAAATGTTCCGGAGCGTTGGTACCCTTCCTTTGATGGCATCCGAAGATGTTAAAAAGGCTTCAGTTCCTTTACTCTTCGCAGACTTTAGTTCAATGGGAGTAGAAGTTGTTTCTGGGGGAGAATCTGGGGAACTGCCAACAGAAATTGACCTTGAACTCAAGTACAAAATGTCGGGGCAGGGAACCTTAGTCATCTTCCCTAAGAAAGAGGGTGGCCTCTTGTCAAGTGATGTTCTTGACTTCAGATTAGGTTCAGATGGAGTCTGGGCATGGAAAGGCAGGCTCACCAAAGGAGAGTGGATTCTGGGTGTAAAGCTGCCGAATTCAAACCGAATAAAGTTTTTGGCTCAGTATAAAGTGGTTGATGAACAAGTACTGAAGACAATGTAGGCGGCTTCACCAAGTTAAGGCTGTGGAAACTCAGTAAAAGTTTCGTGGTTAGGCTTCTTCTTGGCTGGTAAAGTTCGTAAATGGTCGCCGCCGCCTTGGCAATGGCATCTGGCCTTGCCGCCCCTGCAAACCCAGTTCTTCTTTATGCCAGCTACGGAGACCCGCGTGTTGGCACTCAGCTCTTGACTTCAAGCTCAGCAGGACGTCACGCGCTTGATATCAAGCAGCCTGAATCGGCGGGTGCATTGACTGGTGCAATTCGGCCTGACGGCAGGCTCATTGCTTTCATCAGCGGAACCACGCTCTGGACGGCCCCTCTCACCCGGCGAACCGTGGCGATTGGCATTGGCAGGTCGGGGAGTGTGCTTCGGGCATCTGTCACAAGGGAACGCGACGGCAGCTGGACCGGAGCAATAAGGGCTGCCACCAATGCCCAAGGACCTCTGAGCTGGAGCCCAGATGGCAGAAAGCTTCTGTTTAACCGGCCACCCAGATTATCAGACAGTGGCGCCATTTTGAAGCTGGCCATGACTGATCTCGGCGCATCGACTTCCGAACAAAGGCTCTTGGTGGGGCCAGAGGCTGAAAGGGATAGCTCGGCCAGGTTCGCTCCCAACGGTGCAAAAATCCTTTTCACTCGCTTTGTAAACCTGAAAGGCGACAGGCTCATGACCGTGAATGCCAATGGCTCTGGACTAACCGAACTGCCTGGGGATGACGGCCTTTGGAACTACGGGGCTTGGTCCCCTGATGGCACAAAAATCACGGCAGTCAGAAGCTATTCCGCTCTTACTCCTGGCACCCCAGGAGTCTATGTTATGAACTCAAGGGGAGAAGGGGTTGAGATCATTGAAGGAACGGACGGCAGAGATTTTGCACCCTTCTTTTCTCCTTCTGGCTCTGAGATTGTCTTTGCCCGGTCGCTACGATCTGGGAGCTTCGAACAGAAGGATATCTACCGTGTTTCCCTTGATCGCAGGTCGCCTCCTAGAGCCTTTGTCGAAACTCCAGGAATCAACGAGATTCCACTTCAGTGGATTTCTCTGAGATAGTCGATTTGCCCGATACTCGGTGTGCCCCCCTTTACCTAGGGTCGTGTTGAAATTTTGTCCGGAACTATGCTTGTGCCTTCCAACCTGACTCAATGTACTCACAGGCCACTGTTCCGTCTGAGTAGAGATCAAGGATTCCATAGCCGGGACTGCACTCCTGATAATTGCCGCCCCACCAGCCGCCGCTGACCGCTCCATTGCAGTAGTAGCTGACTCCGTTGTAATCAACGCGATCAATCAAATGAATATGTCCGCTGATGGCGGCCTTGACATTGGGGTGCTTGGCGAAAAGATCCTTGATCCTGCGGGCATCAATGTGCATCCACGCGCCTGGCACCTGCCAATTGCCCGATTTCTCGTTGTCACCATCAAAAAAAGCGCAGAAGCAGATGATGGGAATGTGAGAGACAATGAGGATCGGCGTCTTTGCTGGTGTTCGAGCCAGGTCTTCTGCAAGCCACTCAAACTGCTCCTCGTCCAGCTTGGCCACGTAGCCCGAATCCCTAGGAAAAGTGGAATCCAGCACGATAAAGTGCCAGCCGTTTTTATCAAAGCTTCTGTAGGGTTTGGCAAGACCTAACTCGTCCATAGCCCATTTCTTGCCCTCTTTGGCTGCCTCAGCTCCTTCTCGCTTCTTAAAGCTCCACACGTCGTGGTTGCCTATGCAGTGCTCAATCGGAAGGTCGTTTTCGTTCTTAAGCGCCTTTTGGTAAAGCTCCCACTGAGCTTTGGTACGGTCTGCTCCCGCTCCAAAGGCATCCATAATTTGGTCGCCACCAGTAATGATGAGGTTGGGCTTGTCCTTTAAGCTGTTCACCTGCTTAAGGGTGTAGGCCATCCCCACGTCAGCTTTTTTCTCAGGCTGAACATGAATGTCAGTCAAGTGAGCGATTCGCAGCGACCTTTTGGCGTTGGTTGGCTTGGCCTGACCTGATTGAGTCATGACTCCAGGGACAACCTCTGTCCCACCAAACGCTTCGGCAAGGCCCAGTCCGGCGGCCGCGGCTGCTCCACCAACCAAAAGGTCACGGCGAGAAGGGGAAGGCATTGCTGCTATGCTACCAAAAGGCGGTCAGCCGCGTGTATGAAACAAGAAAGACGGCGAACACGCCTGGGCACAAAACTGCGCCTGCTGAGAAAAGTTGGGTTCGGTCGGAGGAGGATGGTGGGCCTAACTGGATTCGAACCAGTGACCTCACCCTTATCAGGGGTGCGCTCTAACCAACTGAGCTATAAGCCCGACCGAAAATGAATGCTACCTTAGCCCGACAAGGCAAGGCAAGGAACAGGTCCCAGGGGCTCAGGCCCTGCCTATCAATCTGTAGATGCGTGGCTTCACCCACAGCTTGTAAGCCAAGCTGGCCGGCGAATCGGAATAGGCCACGACGATTCTGGGCAGGAGCAGCCTGTTGTCAGATCCTTTGGCGGTTCTTTTTCCTAAGGCCAGACCAACCTTGTAGCCGCTAGTTTCAATGGCGTCGGCTGTATGGCCATTAAGGCTTCCATAGGGCAGGCAGAAGCTTTTCGGATCTAATCCTTCGGTCCTCATTCTGAGAGTGCAGTCGATGATCTCTCTTTTTTGCTCTTCAAAATCTAGGTCGCCAAGGCGGGCATGGCTGGCCGTGTGGCAGCCAATCTCAAAGCCCTCAGCTTCTGCCTCCCGCAAAAGGTCCCAATCTGCAAGGGGACGAGCCAAAGTTCCATCCCAGGTTGAAGATTGCCCTACTAGGTTCGAAACTGCGTAGAGGCTGGCAGTCACTCCTTCCTCTCGCAGAACTTCTATCCCGTAGGTCAAAGTAGAGACATAGCAGTCATCGAAGGTCAAACAGACACCTTTTTCTGGCCAGGCGCTGGCAAGCTGCCACGCAGGAATGAACGGATTCTGCCCTCTTTTCAGCCAGCGAACCAGCCTTTTTAGGTTCGCTGGTTCAATATTTAGGCTTCTGCCCTCCTCTTGTACAGGGCCAACTTTGTGAAAGCAAAGGGTGATCACGAGGGAATGATTAATTGTAGCGGGGAAGTGCGTGACACTTGCCGCCTCTCGAACGTCTCAGCTAACAGGTTCTTGTCTCTTTGACAGAGAGCCCTCCTGCCCGGTAGACTCCCACCTAAGTCTGCCTGACAAGGACTTCGGGAGCATGATGCCGATTTCGTACCGTTTTATTCTCGCAGCTGGCGCCGTGGCGGCCGCATCGGTTGGCCTGGCCCAGTTTGACGGCCCCGCCCCTCTCGCGTGGAGATGGTCGGAATCGACTGCCGCCAGCCCGTCTGGTCAGCCCGCTATCGATGGCGAAAGGGTGATCGTGGCTGTCGGGGGCCGAATCTACTGCCTCGACCGCGACACTGGCAACCTGGTTTGGCGCTACCCCTCTGGCGAGCCTCTTAGCGGCAACTTCCGCACCGGCGTCGTCATGACTGGCCGAACGATTGTTGCGGCTTCAGATCAGAGAGTGGTTTACGCTGTCAATGCTGACAATGGTCAGATTATCTGGCAGCACACCAGTGCCGACCCCATCATCGGTTCGCCTGCCACTGCCGGCACCGCTGTTGCCTTTCCAACCGCAAGCGGACAGGTGGTCGGACTTGGCCTTGCTGATGGTCAGCCTCTTTGGGGCGGCCCAGTAAAGCTGAACGATCGAGTTCTGCCCAACTTGGCAGGCACCACAACAGGCATCGTGGCCATGACCTCTAGATCAATGGTCACCCTCGATCCCAACACAGGTCGACCTCGCTGGACTCAGGCTTTTGGCACCATTTCGTCTCTGACCAAGCCAGTCGTTTATGGCGACACCATCTACCTGACTTCAGGAACTTTCGTTATCGGCCTCAGAGCTGCTACTGGTTCAGTCAGATGGCAGAACAACACTTTGGAGCCTTTGGTCGCTGGAGTCGCAGCGGGTCCTGAAGGCGTTATTGCTGTGGGTCAAGCCCAGAAGATCTTCACTTTCGACACTTCAGGCCGACCAACTTCACGCAGAGGCTTCCCCATCAGCATAAAGCCAGGTGGAGTTCCTTCGTGGGCTGGAAAGTACGCTCTTGTTCCTTCGGCAGGCGGCACGCTCCTGATGGTTGATCCACGCTCAGGCGACACTGTCTGGAGCTACACGATCCCCGCTATTGCCAGGCAGAACTCCGGCGCCGCTGGCGGCGGAGCTGCAATGGGCGGCGATGGACCAACCTCCGGTGGCGGAATGGGAGGCGGTGGTGGAGCCTTGGGTGGTGGCGGAGCCACAGGACAGCAGGCAGAGGCACCCAGCACGGTAGCCACGGCTGGCCCAGCAGTGGTCTCCGGCTCAAGCCTCATGGTTTTGGCTCAGGATGGCAGCCTTCTGTCATTCGACAAGGTTTTCGGCATCGATCTCACTGCCCCAACGGTCAAGATGCTCTGGCCCACTGCTGGAGATCAGGTTTCCCCCAACCCTCCTGCTGAGCTTGTTTTCAAGATCGAAGACTTTACTTCTGGCATTAATCCAGCCAGTGTCAAAGTCACCATGAATGGACAGGAAGCCTTTGTGACTCCCGACAAGGATGGAATCTACAGACTGCTGGTGGTTGCTGGATCACGAAACAGGTCACTGCCAATCGGCAGATTGAACATCAAGGTCACTGCCTCTGACTGGCTTGGCAATGTTTCTGACACAACTTTCATTCTTCTGGTCGATCCGGCCATCGACCGCCCGCTCGGAGGCCCAAGACCTCCTGCTAACGCTGGCGGCGCAGGTGGCGGAATGGCTGGCGGCGGCTAGCACAAGATAAGCAAGTGGTTGGCCCCCTTTTCTGGCAATTGGCCCTGAGGGTTGACCCCTACGGAAGGCGGCTTCCTGAGCTCTACAAAGCTCTGGAGGCCGCTGAACTTTTTGACCCCCTAGGAGCTCTGCGAACTCATCCAAAGCTCACTGAGCGAGATCGGGCGCTCCTAGCCAAGACCGACTCCCGCAAGCTCGAACAAGTGCTCCACCAGGGAGCCTGGTGCCGATCATGCCAGGATCTAAACCTGCCTTGGCGTGAATGGGGGATCCCTCCCGCCTTTTTTGGTCGTGGTGCCATCCCTCAGTCAGATCAGCCGAGGGTCTCTATCGTTGGCACTCGGACGGCCAGCACCTACGGCAAGGCGGCTGCTCTCAAATTCGGTCAGCATCTGGCTGCAGCAGGAGTACAGGTTGTGAGTGGAGGTGCCTTTGGCATTGATGCCAACGCCCACCGAGGAGCCTTGGATGCCGGAGGCACGACTATGGCAATCTTGGGAACGGGTATAGAAAACCTTCAGCCCGCCGCGAACTCCAGCCTTTTTCAAGAGATCATTGCCAAGGGGACAATTCTCAGTCAGTACGCGGTTGGTTCTCCGGGAAAGGGGGACGCCTTTATCGCCCGAAACCACACCATCGCTGCCATGAGTCACGCCGTGGTGGTTATTGAAGCCCCGGAGAAATCGGGAGCCCTCCATACAGCAAGGGCAGCGGCAGAACTCGGCAGGGAAGTCTTTGTGGTTCCTGGCCCCATCACACTCGAAAACTTTCGCGGAAGCCATGCCCTGATTCGAGATGGCGCAACCCTTGTCGATCATCCCGGCCAGATCTTAGAACAGTTAGGAATTCAGGATTTTGGAGGAGGCTTTATTTCAACCGAGGAAGTCAGCGAAATCGGGGGACAGATCACAGAGGTCCTCAAAGATGGACCCCAGATGGTTGAGGCTCTGGCCGAAACCCTTGGGCTGGATCCGGGAGAGATCATGGCCGAGCTGACTATGCTGGAAGTCGAAGGCCTGGTAGTCAGAGTCCCTGAGGGGTATGCCCTACAGCAATGAGCAAAAGTCTTCTCACTCTGCTTCCAAATGGCCGCGCCGGACTTGCTCATGTAGATTGGTCCAGCGACGGGCCAGTCATCACTCCTTTTGCCGAAGGAGAATCAGGGGAAGCCGAAGGAATTCTCACTCCCGGATTTGTCGATATCCACTGCCATGGCGGGTTTGGCTATGACTTCATGTCGGCCAGCAGCCAAGAAATCGCCGCTTGGGCAGAGAAGCTGGCTGAAGAAGGTTACGAGTACTTCCTCCCAACGACCGTCACCTGTTCGGCTGAAGCTGCCAAAAAGGCTCTGGACAATCTTCCAGACCACCCCATGGTCGCTGGAGTCCATCTCGAAGGGCCCTTCATTTCACCTGACTACCCTGGTGCTCAGCCTCCCGGCTTCATTAAGGATCCTGCCGGACGGGATGCAGCCTGGGATGGGGTCTTGAAGGATCTTCGTATCAAGGTCATGACCCTGGCTCCGGAACGACCAGGCGCGAATGTCCTGATAAAAGATTTGAACCAGAGAGGAATCATCGCCTCGATGGGTCACACAGCCGCTTCTTTCGAAGAAGCTCAAGTCGGCTTCCAGAATGGAGTCAGGCATTCCACCCACACCTACAATGCCATGAAGGGGCTGCACCACCGAGAGCCCGGCGCCCTTGGCTTCATCCTCTCAGAGCCCGGCATCATGGCCGAACTCATCTACGATCGGATCCATGTCAGCTTTGGTGCGGCCAAGGCTCTGCTGCAGGCAAAAGGGTGGGGAGGCGTAATCGCTGTCAGCGATGCGACCCGGGCTGCCGGCATGCCGAGTGGAACTGAGTTTGAAATGTGGGACCTGAAGGTCGTCACTAAAAACAAGGAAGTCAGACTCAAGTCGAACGGTGCCTTGGCCGGCAGTGCGATCACTCTGAGGGATGCCTTTATCAATATCTGCCAGGATTTTGGACTCGAAGCAGCCATCAGAACCTGCAGTCTCAACCCACGCCGAGCACTAAAATTGACTGATCGGCCTAGGGTTTGGGTCCAGTTCAGCCCTGACTTCTCAGAGCATGTAACGATTCGGTGCTAACATAGGCCTTGCTGGCTTCAGAAGGGGCCAAGCTTCCATGTCTCGCTGGCAAGTCTTTAAACAGGCACTCTTTGGCAAGCCCATTGCCACAAAACACGCTCATTCCGAGCGGCTTCCTAAGAGGTACGGCCTTCCCGTTTTTGCTTCAGACGCTTTGTCATCAGTTGCCTATGCTACTGAAGAAGTTCTTCTGATTCTCGTTCTCGCTGGCACTGCGCCTATTCTTTTCGGTGCCCAGCCCGCTTACTACTGGCTTCTTGGCATCTCGTTGGCTCTGGTTCTGCTGCTTAGTCTCGTAGCGACCAGCTACTACCAGACCATTCATGCCTACCCAGAAGGCGGCGGCAGCTACTCCGTCAGCCGAAGCAACCTTGGCCCTTTTGCCGGCAAAGTCGCTGGTGCAGCACTTTTTATTGATTACATCCTTACCGTTGCCGTTTCGGTTTCTGCCGGAACAGCGGCTCTTGTTTCAGCTTTCTCAAACCTCCAGCCTTACATGGTTTTGATTGCTGTACTGGCAGTACTGATAATCATGTACGCCAATTTAAGGGGCGCAAAAGAAAGCGGAATAGTCTTTGCAGTGCCAACTTACGCCTTTGTGCTTGGCGTGACTGGACTGATCATGTGGGGAATATCACGCGAAGCTTTTGGCATGCACGAGTACAAGCTTGTGACAGAACTGCCCGAGAAGGCGGCAATTATCAACGAGTATGCCAGCCAAGCTCCAGAGTGGATTCATGCTTTGCCGCTGCTTTTCCTTCTAAAAGCATTTGCCGCCTCCTGCACCGCCTTGACCGGAGTTGAAGCTATTTCCAACGGAGTCCAGGCCTTTAAGCAGCCAGAAGCAAAGAATGCTTCTCAGACTCTGATCATGATGGCCGCCATTCTTGGCTTCCTCTTCATGGGTGTATCGTGGTGCGCACAGCATTACGCCATTTTGCCAATGGAATCATCCCAGGCTGGCTATCAAACCGTCTTGGCACAGCTAGCAGGCGAAGTTTTTGGCAAGGGCAGCATTGGCTTCTATTTCATTCAGTTCGCCACGGTTGCTATCCTGTTCCTGGCTGCGAACACGGCCTTTGCAGACTTCCCGAGGCTTTCAAGTCTCATCGCGAGAGACAGCCTGCTTCCACGATTTCTGATGGGTTTGGGCGACAGGCTGGTTTTCAACAACGGAATCATCCTTCTCTCGCTCCTCTCCATTATTCTTCTGGTGGCCTTTAATGCCGATACCCACAAGCTGGTGCCCCTCTATGCTGTTGGCGTCTTTACCGCCTTCACCATGAGCCAATCTGGCATGGTGGCCTTTTGGAAGAAGAGGGGCGTACACGACTGGCGCTTCTTCCTCAACCTATTTGGAGCCATCACAACCGGCTTAGTCACGATTATTCTAACCATCACTAAGTTTCAGGATGGAGCCTGGGTTACTGTCTTCGCCGTTGGAGGCGTGATGGCACTTTTCTGGGTTGTAGAGAAGCACTACAACAAGATGAGGGAGGAACTGGCTCTCACCAGCGACCTAAAGGTGCCGGTTCGAAAAACTGTTGCCCTGCTGCTTGTGCCTCGAATGCACAGAGGAATTCTGGAATCTATCGGCTACGCCAAATCTCTGACCAAGGATGTCAGGGCCCTCCACGTCACTATCGATCCTAAATCTGTTCCTGCCTTCAAGGAAGATTGGAACAAGTTTGGTTCTGATCTCCCGCTCGTGGTCTTAGAATCGCCGTACCGATCTTTGATCGAGCCAATTCTTGAATACATTGACGCGACCCTGGAATCTGATCCCGAACTCATGATCACGGTGATCGTGCCGCAGGGAGTCGCTCCTAGGTGGTGGCATAAGTTCCTCCACAACAACGCCGCCCTTTGGCTTAAGCGAGCCCTGGGCACGCGCGAGAGAGTGGTGGTTACCAACGTCCGCTATTTTGTGAAGTGAGAAAAAGAAGATGATTGTTGAATCCTACGAAGACGTCATCGTCCTTTCTGGCGCCCTTAAAAGCAACAACTGGCACACCATTCAAACGGCCATTGGCTTGACCCTGCGTCGACACCCTTCCGGGGTCATCATCGATTGCAGCGGCCTGACTGAGATGAACGATCAGGGCGTTTTGACTTTCACTGATGCCATGGAGTTTGTCCAGAGCCAGAATGATGCCCGCATTGTCCTGGCCGCTGTTCCGGCTCCGATCATGGAGATTCTCAAGGACACTCCTGAAGTAAGGTCGCAGCTTCCTATCGTTCCCACGGTCGATGACGCACGGCGGTCTCTCGACGTGCTGGATGCGGTTTCTGACACCAACGGCAAAAAGTCCAAGGTTCACAAGGAAGTCCAGGTGAGGGTTCTTTGTGTTCTGCAGGGGTCCGACCACGACATGGATGTCTTGGTCATCACTCGAGAGCTGGTGAACAACATTCAGGCTAAGGTTCTCATTCTTCTTCCCATCGTTGTGCCGCGAGATCTCCCCCTCACCGCCCCTATGGTTGAGATAGAAGAAAGAGCGGTCAAGTCGGCTAGCCGGGCCAAAGAGATCTTTTACGAGTGCCGCACACCACACGAAGTTCGTCTGGAAAGAACTCGCGACCTTCCAGGGCTTCTGCATGAATTCAGTGAAGAGCTGCAGGCCTCCTACACCGTTCTGGCGATTCCAGACGAGAGCTTAGGAGAGGACAAGTGTGTGAAGCTGATGAGGGGCGTGCTTTCTCAGGTGACGAGGCCAGTGCTCTTTGTGCGTGGCCACGAGAAGATCATGGAATAGTTTGGGAAATTTTCTCAAATGATCCCTGTAGATTCTGCCTGGCCCATCCGATCATTCCCCTATGAGGATCAATGGGCCATCACCTTATGTGACCCAGCTTCAGGGCACACAGACCGAGGGCCTGAAGCAGCAGCACCAGGTTCGAGTCCTTAAGAAGGCGCTTGAATCTCAGACCAGCGCCGCCGACCAGCTGTTGAAGCTGCTTGAGCCCAAGGGCAAGAATCTCGATATCAGAGCCTGATCTGCTACGGCTTTAGAGCCGTGCAGGTCATGTTCATGCTAAGAATCACCTTGAGTTCGCCTGACTCAACCGTGTAAGCCAGCCGCCAGGGCAGGCTGACTAAGGGCCATAGAATTGCCCTGACCATGCTCTTGATTCCATGAGGAACGGGGCGGTCCTCAAAGGTTGAGGCATCTTTAAAGCCGATTGCCTCGCTCAACTGCCTCCACGAGGTTGACGTGAAGGCGGTTTCGTGAGTCAAGTCTCCGTAGCGGATAGTTGATCCGAAAATTCCGCCGGCATTGGGCACATGGACGATCAGTTTTCCTTGAGGGCGCAGAACCCTTTTTGCCTCTCCTAGAATTTCAAAAAGCTCGGGGAGGGTCATGTGCTCAAGAACATCGATGAACATGGCGACATCAATCGATTCAGTCGCCATTGCTTTGATCGACTCAACCAAGTCGCCCAGAGTCACGTTTGGTGCACCCAGCTTGCCCGCCAGGGCCACCATCTCTGGTGAGACATCAATGCCCTTGAGGTTGGTGTAGCCCAACTGTTGAAGAACATAGAGATGGGCTCCGTAACCACAGCCGAAATCGACTATCGCCGCATTTGTGTTGGCAGGGAAGTGCTTTGCCACCAGCTTTTGAATCGAGGGAGCTCTATGCCCGATCTCAACTGTTTGAACAGCTGCATCATGAAAGCCTTGGCCAGTGGAAACATAGGCTTCGTAAAGCTTTTCTTTGCAGTCTGATCGGGTGACCATTACCCAGCAAAACTACCCGAGAAACCGTGCCAAACCGACCTCTATCTTCGGATCATCCAGCATATATGCCAGTGTCCTGGTCCTAGTCTGTCCCCTCTGATCAGCCTCTTGGCGATACCGGAGTTAATCCTGACCAGCAGAATTGCCAGGTTCTGTAGTCCTAGTAACAAAACCTGGGTTGAAGTGGTAGGATTCAGCCTTCGGGTGAAGGTTCTTATGCGTTTTCCTGCATTTATTCTTGCGGCTTGTCTTGTCGGTTCGGCCAGCGCGCAGATCAATGTTGCTGCCGCGGCAAACGGTGGCACGGCCAGCCAGAGCTCTTTGTGGACTGCGGCCGCAACGGCAGATAAAGCCATTGATGGCAACAACAACGGAGTCTGGGGTGCCAACGGCATTTTTACTCTCAACCACACCAATGCAGAGCAGGGTGCCTGGTTGAAAATCATGTTCAACGACACCTACAGCATCGACACCTTGAATATCTGGAACCGTGTTGAATTGAGTGGAAGGCTGAACCCCTTTTCCGTTCGCCTTTACGATGGAGCCAATTTGGCTTGGGAATCAACCGGCCTCACTTTTGATGACAATATCAACGATGGGCTGAACTTCACCAAGGGCATGCTGCTTTCTCCCGGCGGAATCTTGGCCAACAGCGTTGAGATCCAGCTGGATGGAAGCAACTACCTTCACTTGGCCGAAGTTGAAGCCTTTGCTCCAGTTCCAGAACCAGCAACTATGATCGGTCTCGCCGCTGGTGGACTGCTTCTTATGAAGCGCAGAAAAGCCAAAGCAAAAGCCTAAGGCTTAGCCCTTAGTCAAGTCTTGACCCCAGGCAGACAGAGTCTGCCTGGTATCTTTCTTTTACCTTGAGCCGAAAGCCCAAACCACCTGCCCTCTGGAAGAACTCTTTCTTCTGGTTTGCCGCCATCCTTCTGGCTCTCGGCCTGTGGGGATTGGCCTCGGGTGACAGGGTGATTCAAGATCCTGGCCAGACTCAGGAAGCCAACTTGGCGCTTTTGTACATCGCTGGCGCCGTGATCATGGCCATCAATGGCTGGATGACTCACGCTCAGTCGATGAAGGCTTATCAAGACGAAACCGACGGTGAGTAAGAGCTAGTCTCAGGACCAGCCGGGGCCGTCCTGGCAAATCAACCTCGCTTAAGGTACATTTTCATTCCGCTCGGTCGGTTAGCTCAGCGGTAGAGCACTACAATGACACTGTAGGGGTCGTAGGTTCAAATCCTATACCGACCACCATCTCCTCCAGATTCTTTTGAACCTGGGGGAGATTTTTGTTTAGGGTCGCCTGCCAGCGGGCTCAAAACGTTCTCTGCCATAAAGACTGCATAGGTTCAAGATGGCAGACACGTTTCCCAACTACGACCCTGGTCTTTGCCCCCTTGTCGAAGAGTTTTCGGCCGACTGGTCCGTGCTGCACAGGCGATGGAAGCTGACTTACTCGCCGGTCCACGCAGACCGCAAAGGGAGACTGATTGCGGATTGGCAGGATCGACTGAGCCAACTGCCTTTCGATCAGATGAGCCATGCAGGCAAGATCGACTTTTCTCTGTTGCGAAACCATCTGGAGAGTCTCTCTTCGGACCTTGCCAGAGAAAGAGAAGAAGCAGAGAGGCTAGAGACTAAGCTGCCCTTCGCTAGAACCATCTGCGAGCTGGACCGAGACAGAACCAGCTTTGAGCCGCTTGATGCCAAGCTCGCTTCAAAAAAGCTCGATGACTTGGCTGCCCACATTGCTGGCGCACCTGAGCAGGAAGAAGATGCTGTTGCCCTCATGTGGGCCAATCAGTTAAGGAAGGCCATGAAGGAATGGGCCCAGTTTTACCAAGGCTACGATCCAGATATTGACTGGTGGATTCGAGAGCCTTTAGCGCGGGTTAACTCTGGCTTGGATTCTTTCTGCTCCAAGTTAGAAGAAGCCGAGAAGTTGAGCAGCCAGATTCCAAGCCGCCCCATCGGACGTGAAGGGCTGCTTAATGATCTTAAGTTCGACATGGTGCCCTACACTCCCGAGCGCCTGATTGAGATTGGCGAAAGGGAATACCAGTGGTGCATGGATGAGATGCTTAAGGCAAGCCAGGAGCTTGGCTTTGGGGACGACTGGAAGGCAGCTCAAGAACATGTGAAGCAGACCTGCCTCGCTCCGGGGCAGCAGCCTCAGATGGTGCTTGGTCTTGCCCGTGAAGCTGAAGACTACGTTGCGGACCTTGTCACGGTGCCGGAATACGCCAAGGAAGTCTGGCGGATGGAAATGATGGCGGCAGAAAGGCAGAAGGTGAGCCCTTTCTTTCTGGGCGGCGAAGCCATTATCGTCAGCTACCCCACTGATGCAATGACGTTTGAGGAGAAGGCCATGAGCATGAGGGGTAACAACCCCAACTTCTCTCGGGCTACAGTGCAGCACGAACTCATCCCCGGGCACCATCTGCAGTTCTACATGCTTCAGAGGCACCGCCCCTACCGAAAGCTCTTTTCAACTCCTTTCTGGATTGAGGGCTGGACGATTTACTGGGAGTTTCTCCTCTGGCAGATGGGCTTTCCTCGTACCCCAGAAGAAAGAATCGGGATGCTCTTTTGGCGCATGCACCGATGTGTTAGGGTTGTCTTCTCGCTCAAATGTCATATGGGACTCATGACGACTCAGGAATGCGTGGACATGCTGGTCGACCGGGTGGGTCATGAGAGGCTGAACGCGGAAGGCGAGGTCAGGCGATCTTTCAACGGAACCTACCCTCCCCTTTATCAAGCGGCTTATCTGCTCGGAGGGATTCAGTTCAGGGCGATTTCTGAGGAGCTGCAGGCTAAAGGGTGGAGCCTGAAGCAGATTCATGATGCCATGCTGCGGCAGAATCAAATGCCTCCGGCCATGATGAGGCTCGCGTTGCTGGGCGAGGATCCACCTGAGAGGGAGAACCCTGAGTTCCTGTTTGATGGTTAGGTTGGCCCAAGGCTTGGTGCCCTCTCGTTTGAAAGAATGAGAGGAACGGGAAGCGAACATCGTGGCCCGGTTGTGGCGAAGCCTCAGCCGGGTGGACGGAGTCCATACTCAGATTGCTGCAAACCTGGCTGAGCGAAGCTCAACCAGGCTACTTTTGGCATCTAGAAATTTAGTCCGGAGCCAGCCCGTCGAGTGGCCCTGAGGAACGAAGGGACGCTCGATGGGAGAGAAAAAGTCACCCTCTTCCCAGGAAGAGGGGCGGGGTGATGGCTCATTCTGAACAGTAACAGCCCAAACAGCCAGCCTTGAAAATTGCGGAGATGGGCAATACTGCGACATTTCCACTGGTCAAGGACCAGTGGCACCCTGACCCGAATACTGCTCAGTCAGATCCCTGGGATGGGCTGTCTCGCCTGCTGCGGCCAGAAGTGCTAGTCCACACAAAGGTCGTCGCTGGCGGCAAACATCTAGGGCAAATAAAGAGATCATAGGTCCCCAATCGGCCCAGAACTCCCATTAAGGAACTGTGCCGTGCACGCGCACAGTATTCACTTCACAATGTCACGCTCATCCTTAGTTGCCCTGCTCTGCGCTTTGGCAGTCTGCGGCGGGGCATTTGTCAACCCGGTCAAGATCAAAGAAGGAACTCTGGCCGCAGTCAACAAGGCAGAAAACACCCTGTCGCTCATCGATCTGGCTACGGGAAAGACTCACGTCAAGCTGCCAACCGGTCCCCATCCTCAGGAAGTCGTCTTTTCACCAGATGGTTCACTCGGCGTTGTCTCCAACATGGGGCATGGCGGAGTGAACATGGGAAGGACCTTGACCCTCGTTGACCTCGCCAACCAAAAGGTGAAGGGAGAGATAGATCTAGGAGATCATGGTGCTCCCCACGGTCTCGTTTTTCTTGATAAAAACACCCTGCTCTACACATCTCATCAATCGGATTCTTTGGTGAGTGTCAACCTTAAGGTTAATAAGATCGACAAAGCCGTAGCATCGGGTGGCAGAGGAACTCATTTGGTTGTCCTGGCGCCTGATAAAAAGACTGCCTACACAGTCAACGCCGTCAGTCAGGATGTGAGCGTTATCGATCTCGCAGCATGGAAGGTGACCAAGAGAATCGCCTGCGGCGTGAGAGCAGAGGGGATTTCTATCTCTCCTGATGGCAGGCAGGTCGCTGTAGGGAACATGGGAGGCAACACTGTCTCCATTATCGATACGGCTAAGAATGAGGTTGTGAAAACCTTGGAAGGAACCCTTGCCCCGATACGAACCTTCTACACTTCGGATAGCTCAAAACTCTTGGTCTCCTGCGCAGCGACAGGAGACCTTGCTGTTTTTGATGCCAAGACCCTTGTCGAAATCAAGAGAATTCCCCTGGGAGAAATCAAGGACTTGCAGCTCGTTCAGGGACCAAACCCTATTCCAATGAACTTCGATCGCCACCCAGCTGGTGGCTATTTCTTTGTCGTCATCATCAATGCCAACGCCGTCGTCATGTTTGATGAAGCTAACCTAAAGGTTGAAAGAGTTTTCTCAACTGGAAACCTGCCAGATGGCATTGGAGTCACTGCGGCTAAACCCCGAATTCGGGCTTAGCTTTGGTTCAGAATGTCGTGAATCGGATTGTCATCGAAGTCAAGGCAGGGAATCTCCAGCCTTTCTCGCCGGCGAATCGATTCGTAGCCAGTGAAGATAATCTCCGCCGCTCGCATAGCTTTTTGCAGCGAGACTTCTGATTCAATGCCAGATTCATAGCAGTCGAGAATGTGAGACATCATAGCCCTCATCTGCCCTTCACCATCTGGTTGAATGGTCGGGACGACAAATGCAGGATCATCGTAGACCCGCACATTCCTAAACTCGCCATCCCAAGAGATTTCGAAAAAGCCCTTCTCTCCTGTCAGGCGAAGACCACCCCAAATCTCCATATCAGGTCCGCCGCACTGAATTGTGCCCCGAACTCCATTCTCAAAGACAAGATTCGCTGTGCAGATTCCTTCTGCCGGAACATCAAAGTAGTTGACTCTGGTGCTGGTATCGGCTGCCGCCATGATCCATCGGCCCGGACTCTCATTCATCATCGACATGGCTTGATCGAAGGTGTGGGTGCCGCAGTCTAAAAAGTGAGGCGGAGAAAACATCTCCAGCCTAAGCGGAGCTCCAAAAACGCCCTCCTGCATCCACTTTCTGGCAAGGAGGCTGCCCTCGGCAAAGCGCCTTTGATGGCTGAAGGTGAGCACCACACCAGAGCTTTTGGCAAGATCGGCCATTTCTCGGCACTCACCCCAGGTTTGAGCCATGGGCTTTTCGCTGTGGACACACTTGACACCAGCATCAACACAGTCTCTAAAGATAGGAAGGTGAAGGGCAGTCCAGAGGCTGGTGATCACCATTTCCGGCTTCACCGCATCCAACATAACCTTATGGTTAGTGAAGGTGGCAGCCTGCTCAAACCCAAAGTCGCCCTTGGCACTTTCGGCAGAAGTCTGGTTCACGTCGCAGATCCCCACAACTTCGTATCGGGAATCGTAGGGAAGAGCCGCTATGTGGGCTCTGCCCCTGCCGCCACAGCCGATAATCGCCGTCCTCATGCTTCAACTTTAGCTGAAGAAGATCAGATAAAGCAGGCGTATCGGGGTCTATTTTCTGCTTCGCACAGCTTCGGCCAGGGCGTCAAGCAGGGGCACCGTCTCGTCAAAGCTCAGGCAGGGGTCAGTGATGCTCATGCCGTAGGCCAGGCTCCCGCATTCGGGCCAGTTCTGTCTGCCCCCAACTAAAAAGCTCTCCATCATCACTCCCGAAATTGATTCGGAACCCTCAGTAATCTGCTTCGCGAGGTCCAAAACTACAGCCTTCTGCTTTTCAAGGTCTTTGCCGCTGTTATCGTGGCTGGCGTCCACCATCACTCTGGCAGCCAAACCTTCGGCAGCCAATTGATCGCATGCTTTGCCGATAGAATACTTATCGTAATTCGGGCCAGTATCCTTGCCTCCGCGAAGAACAATGTGGCAGCTGGGGTTGCCTCGTGACCTAAAGTGAGCAGCGACTCCATCCTTCGTGTTGCTGGCAAACCAATGAGGCTCTCTAGCGGCAATCACTCCTTCAATTGCGGTCGAAATTCTGCCTTCGGTTGGGTTTTTAAACCCGACAGGCATAGATAGTCCGCTCGCCAATTCTCTATGAGGCTGGCTTGCACTCGTTCGGGCTCCGACGCATCCCCAGCAGATAAAGTCGCTGATGTACTGAGGAACGGTCATGTCCAAGTATTCGGTTGCCAAAGGAAGACCGAGGTCGGTCAGTTCACTTAGCAAAGTGCGGGCATCGCGCAGGCCGCGGTTAATCTTGTGGCTGCCGCTCAGTTCGGGGTCATAAATAAAACCTTTCCAACCCACTGTGGTTCGTGGCTTTTCAAAGTAAGCCCTCATCACAATCAGCAGATCATCGGCCAATCGGTCTGCTTCAGCCTTCAGCTTTTTGCCGTACTCCAGTGCAGCGTCGGGATAGTGGATGCTGCAGGGGCCTACAATGACCATCAGGCGCTTGTCTTCTCCTGCGAGCACCGCTTCAACGTCTCGACGTGCTTTCGAAACCATCTCTGCAGCCTGGGGTGAGAGGGGAATTTCTTCAATAAGGATCGCCGGAGAAACCAGAGGTCGAGTCTGTTCAATCCTTAGGTCGTCAATTCGGGGATCCATGGTTGTGTACGGTACCGGGCTGGGTCGCTGCAACCTCGGCCCGACTGGGCCAAGGTGTCTATTCAGCTCGGTTTTGTGTCGTTTGGAACGGCTCTAAATTGATTTTTATTGAGGTTTCCCACCCCCTAAATCCCCCTCCGATTCGCTTCGCTGGAGGGGGACTTGTTTGGATTTTAGGCGGTTTTCGACTCTTGCCTGACGGCTCGGTCGAAAACCGCTAGTGAGGGGAGAGTTTGAATCCTGGATAGCGCTGTTCTAGCCTGCAGAAGCATTGGAGAATCTTTCGTGGCCTGGTTCAGCTTTGCATAGCCAGGAACTGACCAGATCTTAAATGCCCCTGCCTCTGCCCAGGAATCTTTACTAGGCTCCCACCCCCTAAATCCCCCTCCGTTTCGCTTCGCTTGAGGGGGACTTGTTTACATAAATGGCGGTTTTCGACCCTTCGCCTGTCGGCTTGGTCGAAAACCGCTTGTGGGGGGAGAGTTTGAATCCTGGATAGCGCTGTTCTAGCCTGCAGAAGCAATGGAGAATCTTTCGTGGCCTGGTTCAGCTTTGCATATCCAGGAGCTGACCAGATCTTAAATGCCCCTGCCTCTGCCCAGGAATCTTTACTAGGCTCCCACCCCCTAAATCCCCCTCCGAATCGCTTCGCTGGAGGGGGACTTGTTTAAATGAATGGCGGTTTTCGACCCTTCGCCTGTCGGCTTGGTCGAAAACCGCTCGTGGGGGGAGAGTTTGAATCATGGCTGGTGCCGTTCTAGTCTGCAGAAGCAGCGGCAAGTATCTTTGAAACTAAGCTTTCAGTTCCTGGTTCAGCTTTGTTGAGCCAGGAACTGACCAACTCCTGAATAACCCTGCCCTCAGCATTTTAAAAAGCTCACTGGGGCCACAAAGAGTCTGATAACTAGTGAGTTTCACCATCTACAGCCAGACCAGTCCCCACCAGCAGCCCTGTCAGGGATACAATCAGAGGAATGGTTGCCTACGGTGTAACAGAGATTCAAAAAATCCTTCCTCACAGGTTCCCCATGCTGTTGGTGGATAGGGTTTTGAGCTGCGATCCGGGCAAGTCTGCCGTGACTCTCAAAAATGTGACGGTAAACGAAGCCTTCTTCGAGGGCCACTACCCAGGCATGCCCTTGATGCCGGGCGTCTTAATCGTAGAAGCGATGGCCCAGTCTGGCGCAGTCATGCTGATGGCAGAAAACCCAACCGGAAGCATGGTTCCTGTCATCGGAGCCATCGATAACGTGCGATTTCGACGAATGGTAGTGCCGGGAGATCAGCTCATTATGTCTATTGAATTGATGTGGTTTAAATCTGGCGCGGGCAAGATTAAAGGCAAAGCGGAAGTTGAAGGGCAGCTCGCCGCAGAAATGGAGCTGGTTTTCAAACTGGTGCCTAGAGGCTAAACTTGGCAGACATTCACCCCCTGGCATGGGTTGACCCCACGGCTGAAATCGGAGCTGATGTAAAAATCGGCCCCTTCTGCAGTGTCGGCGCAGGCGTTCAGCTCGGCAGAGGCTGTGTTCTTGAAAGCCACGTCACCATCATTTCGGGCACCACAGCCGGAGAAGACAACAAGTTTCACCAGGGCGCGATCATCGGTGGCGACCCACAGGACACCAAATATCACGGCGAACCCACCTTCCTGAAAATTGGTGATCGCAACACCTTCCGCGAGTACGTTACGGTTCACCGAGCGACAGGCGAGGGGATGTACACCACAGTCGGCAGCGACAACTACCTTATGGCCTTTGTCCACTTGGGCCACAACGTCACTCTGCAAGACAAGATCACCATCGCTAACGGAGTCGGAGTTTCTGGCCACGTTCTGATTGAAGATATGGTGACCATTGGCGGCATGACGGGGGTCCACCAGTTTGTTCGGGTCGGACGCATGGCAATGCTGGCCGGCATGAGCCGTATCAACCGAGATGCTCCGCCTTTCATGATCACAGGCGGAATGGATCAGGAAGTCTTTGACATCAATGCCGTGGGTCTGAGAAGATCTGGAATCACTCAGTCAGGGCGAACCGCTCTGCACAAGGCCTGCAAGCTGCTCTTCAAGTCTCAACTCGCCACCCAGTCTGCTTTGGAAATTGTGGAAAGGGAAGTCGAGCAGACGCCAGAAGTCTTAGAACTCATTGGCTTTGTTGAGCACACACGGCTCGGCAAAAACGGACGCGGCAATCAGAGATGAAGGTGTTCTTCTCGGCGGGAGAAGCGTCGGGTGACACTTACGCCAGCCTCATCGCTAAAGAACTGTCTCGCTGGGTTCCTCTTTCAGAAATGTCTGGGGTCGGAGGCAGGCGCATGGAAGAAGCAGGGATCAAGATCCTGGCTTCAAGCCGCACTTGGGGTGCGATGGGAATCTATCAAAGCCTCAAAGTCGCGCCGAGAATTGCCATTGCTTACTATCGCATCAGGGCCCGTCTGGCCAAAGAAAAGCCCGGCCTTCTCATCGCCATCGATTTCGGCTTCTTCAACATCCGTCTGGCCAATTGGGCAAAAAAGAAAGGATGGAAGGTGATCTACTTCATCCCTCCTGGCAGCTGGAGGCGAGACAAACAGGGCAGGGATCTACCCTTCATTACTGATCACATCATCACCCCCTTTCCTTGGTCCGCCGATCTGCTGAATCAGATGGGGGCTTCTGTTTCGTTTTGGGGACACCCCTTGGCTGAGATGGTCGCCAAAACGCCAGATCAAGATGTAAGAGAGGGCATCGCTCTTCTGCCAGGCAGTCGAATGCATGAGGTGCAGTACAACCTGCCCGTCATGGCAGAAGCGGCCAAGCAGCTTCCTGGACCCTTCCGCTTTGGTGTCGCCCAGACTCTGGATGTTCAAGAGCTTGAAAGGCGATGGACAGCCTTAGGGGGGCCGCCAGCCACCTACACAGGGACTGTTCACGAAGTTCTGAAATCAAGCCGAGCCGCGATCGTGTGCAGCGGTACGGCTACTCTCGAATCGGCTTTGTGTCTTTGCCCCTGCTGCGTGATCTACCGAGGTTCAGCCATGATGAACCTTGAGTACAAAATCGTTAATCCTAAGTTCGATTTCTTTGCTCTGCCTAACATCTTGGCGGGTAGAAAGATTGTTGGAGAGCTTCTACAGGAGCAGGCGACGGGTGAGAATATCGTCTCCGCTTTGAAGCAGGTTTTGGATGGACCAGGTAGGGAGGCTCAACTCGCCGAATTCACCAAGATCAAAGATGAGCTTTCGGGCAGTCGAGTCCTCGAGCAGACTGCGGAAAAAGCAGCCGAACTTCTTGGTCTGGCATAAGATCGTACTCGGGTAGACCTGTGCCACTGGCAGCGCCAGTGCTGCATCTGGCCAGATGCTAGAGCGTCAGATTTGGCTCAAACTCCCAGTGGAGTGTTCATTGGCGCTGCCAGTGGCACAGATCGCCTAATCAACTAGATCAAGCGTAACCTGGGTGCCTCAACCCAACTCGCGGGAATAAACCAATTTTGAACTTTGCCTTCCCGCGGGCTTAGGCAGTTGTTGGCTCTCCCACCCCTGCCCCTCCCTCTCGCCGAGCGAAAGTGAGGGGTTTACGGACGCCCAACGTAGAGATAATCCCCTCCCTTGCTGACTGATTTTGCCTTTAAAACTCCGCCCTCAACCGAGCAGGGAACATCGCTCAGGTCAACCGGATCAACCGCCTTCCAGCGGCACTGCACATCAGGGTCAAGCGCAACAGGCAGATCGGTGGGAGAATAAATCACCACCAATCCCGACCGAGGAGCCCATGCGGCTGCCTGCCAGAGATTAGGGTCCTTTTTGCCAGGCTGTTTGTCCAGCAGGTCAGGACAGGGACGAAGTTCTGTCCAAGGAAGTCCTTCGAAGAACTCCTTGAGCCTGATGACAGAACCTACTCCCGGAGTCTGCATTTGTGTCTGCCAAGGCTGGCCGACCCAGCTTTCGTCGTGGTTTTCTGCAATCTCTCCTGCTTCTTTGGCCCACATCCAGATCGACCCGATTCCGTAAGTGATCCCCCCGGCCGGCGCGACAAGGTTGGACCAATAACTGGCCCGGCGAACATGAAAATCAGTCAGGTGCACGCGCTCGCCATAGGAGTGAGCATCTTCGTAATTGGGTTCAAGGTTAAGGTGCGGCAGCCGAATCTCCTGCCAGTCGTGGGCGAATCGGCCATCGACGAGGAAGCGAATATCACTCTCAATCGATCCGTGTCCGCTTTGAATTGTGGCGGCCTGGTACCAAGGTTCTTTCGCAAACTCAGGGGCAGTCCAAGTCACTCCGCAAGGGTGAAGTGTCGCCATGACTTCGGGCTTCTCCCCGAACACAGCTTGGCCTATTCGCTTCCATCTGGCCGCGACTTCGGGGTTCGTGTAGTCGCCATCACCGCCCAGAAGCCAGAAAATGTTTCTGCTCGGCATCGACTTAACCATATGTCGGCCGATTTCGATGCATTGAGCTTCGTTAAAGACCTGACCAGGGTCGATGTCGGTCAAAGTCCACAAGATGATGGGTGCAGGGATGAGGCCGTGGGATTCGATGCGAGCGCAGCAGTCCTCGACCGACTTCCAGGCTGCTTCGTTGTAGACGAGTTTTCCTTCAACCAGATCAAAGGGGCGGCCCCAATGGGGATTCATGCATCCTCGCCACCAGCCGGCAACGAATTGAATGGAGTTAAAGCCCTGGGCTTTGCGTTGGGCCAGATAAGCGTCCCACTCTTGGGGTGTTCCACGGCACCAAAGATTCCACGCCGTGTCAGCAAGCCAGTAAAGCGGCTGTCCATTCTGGGTTAAGTGCCAATCTTTGCGGCCAAGAGCCATGCAGACAAGCTACCCCGAGCTGCATTTTCCAGAAAAGCAAAGTGAAGGACTTTCTTACAATTCTCGGTTTCTGGCACAGGCCTTGCATCAACTTAAATTGTCATCCATAGACAGAGAGATGGTTCCTGCCAGCCACAAAAGTGGCGGCAAATCGGGATTCATCCGTAAATCTAAATTGGCCAGGGGGGAGGAGAGACCCTTCTGGTCATTCTTTTTTGCCTCGTGCATAATCGCTGGACTATGGCTATGGGCTTGATCGGCAAGAAGGTGCGCCTGGTTCCGTTAGATCTGGATAAGCACTTTGAAACGACTCTGGAGTGGGTCAATGACTTTGAGATCACCCGCACCCTCGCCATCGGTGACTTTCCTCTATCTCGATTGAAGGAAAGAGAGATTATGGAGAAGCTGGCCAAGGGTTCTGAAACAGATGTCGTCTGGGCCATCGAACTGCTTGAGACAGGCGAGCACATCGGCATGTCCGGCATCCATGACATTTCTCTTGTCGACCGATCCGCATCGACGGGAACGATCATTGGCCGCAAAGATCTGCACAGCAAGGGCTATGCCACTGAAGCCACTCAACTTCGCTCTCGGTACTGCTTTCATACCTTGAACCTCAGGGTGCTCTATTCGGAGTATCACGAGAACAATCCTGGCTCGGCTCGCATGCAGGAAAAAGCGGGCTACAAGATTTGGGGAGTGAAGCCAAAGGCGGCTTTCAAAGAAGGACAATACTTCGATATTGTCCAAACGGTGCTCTTCAGAGAGGATTGGGAAAAGATTATTCTGGACTGAAGTCCCCTCCTTTAGGTTCACCTACACTGATTGTTTGACGTTTATTGAACTTACGGGGCTCTTGTGAGTCATCATTAAGGTGCAGAAGGGGAGACCTTGGTAAAGGCGATGAACCCCTTTGCTGTCGCTTGACCTCCGGGTCGGGCGTCACCAAAAACCAGGAAGAAGCTTAGCCCTCTGCTCAGGCGATGACAGAGGGCATTTCTTTTTTCCCCTGTACGGCTGAGCATTTGGGTTCGGGTGGCATGGGTGAAACCCATGAAAGTGAAGCCTGCTCCCTTCTCAATAAGAATTCTCATTCCCGCCCTTCCCTCGCAAGCTCGGGCCAGAGCGGGGCACCGGGGCTTCGAGGTGCGAGCCACGTTCCAGACAGTAGACATGATTAGTGCCCCGGTCTGGCCGCGACGTAGGAGGGGAAGGCCGGGAATCCAATGTGAAGAATAGAACAGCCTCAACCCTGCGAGGGCTGAGGCATAAACTGCACAAGACGCAGGTTTAGGTTTTCAGGCGTCCTTGAGGCCTTGAGTGTTCCTCGCTAAGGTGTCCTTTTCCCACCAAGACTGAGGCATAAAGGTCAGAAGCCACCGTGCGTAGTTCTGAACCCGCTTCGGGTTGACAGCAATACTCTTTGCATAAGCCGATCTGCCTGCCGAAGAGTGCCCAGTCAAGCAGGCGACCGTTCCGACACAGGCGAGATTGTGAGCGACTGCCGCCTTCAAATCCGCCTTTTCAAATCGTGCAGGAGAAATCTTTCCCAGCTCATTCAAAGTCTCAATCAAGCGAGACCTCAAGCGGTAGTCATCTTCCCAGATTCGCTTGAGCTTATGACTAGCATTGCCGCCATGGACTCGGTAGAAAGTTTGAGGCTTGTCGATAAAGCCCACCTTCCAATCAATGGCAATCCTCAGCCACATATCCCAGTCGCCAGACCCAAAAAACGAGGTGTCAAAACCGCCCTTGGCAAAACAGACTCGACGGGCCAGCACTGCACTGGCGATGATCTTGTTGGCGTAGACGAGGTCCAGAAGAAGGTCGCCAGTTGCTGTGCGGGGAAACTTGAACCCGAGCGGTTCGCCTTCGATCTTCTGTCCCTTGCCATCAATAAAGTGGCCGTTGGTATGGACCAAGCCAACATCGGGACGATCCTTTAGAAGATCAATCTGGCTCGCCAGCTTTTCTGGGGCCCACAAGTCGTCGTCGTTGAAGACCGCTATGAACTCACCCTTTGCCTCGCTCAATCCTCTGTTCAAGGTCCCGTAGGTGCCTAGATTCTTCTCATTAAAGACAACCTTCAACTGCGGGTGACTAAAGGAAGCCAGCCATTCCCGAGTGCCATCGGTGCTGCCGTCATCAAGGGCGATCACCTCCCAATGAGGGTAGGTCTGGTCAAGAATGCTCTGCCAGGCTTCTTGAATAAAGGCGAGGTGGTTGTAGCAGGTGAAGAGGATGGAGACCAGCCCCGAAACGCCCGACCCGACGACAGCCTCGCCGATGCTGGACCTTTCTAACTGGGGCTGGGTTTCCATAGCAGATTTAGAGGCCTTCTAAAGCCTCATCAGCATCAATCCCCACCGCCTCGCAGTAGCGACGGAAGAGGTTGTGAGCCGAAGGATAACAGGAGAAAGGTGAGACGAAATGGGGGAATTCAAAGGTGATCAGCTTTTCTGCCTTTTCGCTCGCCATCTCCATTTTCAGCCTTAAATAGCGCCAATCTGCAGGGGGGAACTTGATCGGCATATCCCGGTCAAAGCTCTCGACATTCGACCAGATTTTGATTCCGTGCTTGGCACCCAGAGCGTGGATTCCAGCGTGGAATGCAGGAAGCTCAACATACTGAATCTGGCCATCCTGAAAGGCACAGACATCAAAAGCACCGGCAGTTTCGGCAAAAATGCGATCCCAGTGGTCCAGCGATTCCTCAAGGGTGAAGCTGTCACCAGATGAGAACTGCTTGGAACCTTGAGGGAAGGGGGAAATGAGGACAGGAAGATTTTTGACTTCCTTGCAGTGGCGGCCAATTCCGTTAAAGAGCTCGATAATGTGGCTGTCGTTGCGGCTCGTTTCGTGGCACAGGTACCAGCCAGCAAATGACTTTTTGTGACCGTACTTCTGGCCAACTTCATCCAGAAATGCTTTGTTTAGGTCAACTTCGTTCCACCAGCTTCTTCTCACCCAGTGGCGGCCGGTATCAAATGTGCCAAACCACAGCCCTATTCCAGCTTCTTCAGCCAGGTCGAAGAACATTTCGGCCAAATCTTCGCGGACCGGTAGAAGGTCGGGGACTGATTGGGCAGGGAAGATGCATTTGTTTTGGTATCCAGCCCGGATGATAATGGCGGTGTCGATTCCAATTCTTGAGTAAAGCTGAAACTCTCTCCTCCACTCTTTAACACCCCAGTTCTGGCTAGGGATGTCGTGAGTAATTTCATCCAGGAAGGTTCCCGTCAAACGAAGCACGAGGCTACTTTACCAAGTCATCAAGGGCCCTTCAAAGTCGTGTCCTACCCAAAACTGTGACTCAGGTTAAGAGGTCACACGTGGCTCTGGCAGAAAAATCGCAGCCGAAGGATAAATTTTTGTAAAGAAAATTTTGGAATTCCCATCTTGGTGATCAAGTCAGACTGCACGACTTTTGAACCTGCATAGTCATTGTTAGCATTGAGGCCAGAGGGAATTCTCCAAAAAATTGGGGAACTTATCCCTGCCCAATCACTTGCAGCGGGGGCAAGAGGTTGACTTTCTGGGGGCAAAGTGGCAGAATGTTGAGGATTGCGCTCCAGTTTTGCAGCGTAAAAGCCAAGGGGTATTCAGGATGAAGACGAAGCTTTGGACGAGGATGAGCCTCATCGCCGGTCTGTCGGTGATGGCGGTTGTCGCCCAGGCCAGCCTCGCCGACGCCACCGTTCTGGTGGAAAGGGCAGCCAACAATCGAACTCTGACGGTCCGCTACAGCGGCGCCGCTGCCGCTCTTGCTGAGCTGAGGATCAACGGTCAGTCCGTTGCTACCCGCAGTCTCAACGAGAGGGTGATGACCGGCGAAGCCAGCTTCGCCATCGAGACGGCTGAACTTGCTGACGGCGAGAACACCATCGAAATCAAACTCTACGACCTTGACGGAAAGGTTGTAGGAACCCAGATCAGCAAGGTCAATATCGACCGACGCGGTGCTGGCCCGATCTTCTTGGACAAGCCAAGATCTGGTTCAACTGTCTCCGGACCGGTTGAAATCAAGCTCGGCTTCCGTCAGGATATGAGGAACGTTTACGTCAGCTTCTTCATTAACGATCAGCTGCGCATGCTCAGGCAGGTTCCTCCATTCGCCTACCTTTGGGACACCGAACGCGAGCGCAACGGCTGGCACGAAGTGCAGGCTTGGGTCGTTGACGAGCATAACAACACTTTCCGCACTGAGAAGATGAGGCTCTTCATCAACAACTCTCAGGGCCGAACTGATCGAACTGGCGCCAATGCCGGAACGGTCAGTTTGAACAGCACTCCTGGCGCTTCTCCTTCAGGAATCAGAATCACTCAGTCCGGAAGCGGTGCCGCCACGACTGCTATGGGAGCCACTACCCCTACGGCCCCCTCAGTCAAGGCCCCGGCAATCAAGGCCCCTACAAAGGGCACAGCCAAGCCAAAGCTCACGCCCAATTCTCCCCAGACTGCTAAGGTCGCCCCCGCTGGCACTAAAGGTGCCGCTGCCGGTTCTGGCAGCGCTTTGGGAACGAGAAACGTCAACCCTGGTCTCCAGTCAGAACCCCTGGCTGTCTACGGACCAAGATGGACCGTTGCCTCTTCCAACGGCACTGGTGGAGCAATCAGCCTTTCGACAGCTGCCGCCGGAACCACAACCCTGGCTCCTATTGCCATCAACTATGGCACTAGGCTTCCCAAGGATGGCGAGTTCCAGATCATGCTCAACAATGCCTATGTCGATTTCGACGTAGCTCCTCGAGTCGCAGAGGGTGTGGCTCTCACTCCCTTCCGACACCTCTTCCAAGAGGCTGGCGGAGTAGTGGCTTGGAAGCATGACCTCAAGGAAGTCTCCGCTCAGGGAATGGGCAAGACAGTCTGGTTCAAGATTGGTCGGGATCTCGCTGACGTTAACGGTCAGCAGTACCGCTTCGAAACCACTCCGTTCCTTGAGTCTGGTCGAGTCATTGTTCCTCTCAGCTTCATGGTTGATGCCCTGAAGGTCAAGGTTCAGTTCGACCCCAACACCGGCCACGTTTTGGTCAGCACACTCGAAGGCAAAGGAAAGTAAATCTCCCAGTTGAAGAGTGAAAAACCTGCATGACTTTTGTCATGCAGGTTTTTTTTACCCAAACCTCAACCTGAGCCTTAAGTTTGGGTTGATTTGAGCCGAAAAAAATGCTGGGTGAATCTATTGCCAGCCGGTTCAGTGATTCAAAGGTACTCATCACTTAAGGCTGCCCTGCTGCCAGCGCTTCTTTGTCTCGCTGCTGCATGGGTCGGAGCCGTCGTGCTTCAGGGACAGGCATCAACCCAACTGCGGCTTCAGGTTATCGATCAGGTAAGAAGCTCGGTCTCTTCGACGGGTCGCCAGGCTTCCGTGAACCTTAAGCCAAACTCAGACTCTGCCGCCGTCAATGCCCAGCTTCAGGAAGCCTTAGCCACATCCACTTCAATAAAGAGGATCTTCCTTTTTACTGGGTCGCCGCAGGTGAGAGCTCAGATCCTTGGGGACACCCATCCTACGGAGGGGCAGGTTCCTTTGCCTTCCAAGAGAAACTGGGATGAAATTTCCAGAGGCCTTATATCGCTTCCTAGCCACGAAGAAGTCTCGGAGAATGCAACGAGGCTTGTTGCTTACTTGCCCCTTTCAGAGTCATCTGGCACCCCAATCGGCACCCTCGGGGTTGTCTATGATACGGGTCCGCTTGTGGCTCAGCTCGGCGGGCTGAACAGAGTTTTTAGGTTCGTCCTTATAGGGGCGCTTTCGCTTTTTGTCATCGGTTTCCTTGCCATGCTGTGGCATGCCAGAGAATCTGCCCGGGTTCCTCAGCCGATAAACTCAAAGCTGCTCATGGGGGCAGAAGGCGCGCTTGTGCTCGTTCTCTGTTGGTCTACTTTTCATGCTGTGCAGGGGCAGGCGAAGTTTCATTTTCTAGCCCAAGCTCAATCCAGCCAGGTTCAGCTGCTTGAAGGGCTGAGCCAGGCCCTTGCCGCTATTGAACTTCCCGCCGGATCACCTCCTGTTCTCGAAGCGGCCGCACGGCTATCCGAAACGGCTCGACCTTGGCTGGCTAAATCATTTCTTCAGGCCAAGCGCGAGGAAGATCAATCAGCTCTCCTCAGCCTTCTTTCGCACCAGTCCCTGGTGGCTGCCTCTCAGACTGAAACAGTAAGAGAGGGCATGGAATCGGCATCAATTTCGATCAGAGAAAACCTCATCGTCCTGGCCGCAGCGGGGTTAGGGCTCTCCCTACTCATCCGGTCACGACGCCGACGTGAGAGATTTTTGGAAACCAAAGCTGTTGAAGGCGAAGAGAACATGGATCGCCTGGTGACTGCCATGCCGATCGGTTTGGGCACCTTTACCAAAACCCATTTGGATTTCTGCAACCCAGCTTGGCAGTTCATCATGGGGGGTGAATCACAAGTCTCGGGAAGCTCGTGGAGCCAGTTCATTCACCCATCAGATCTTCCTAAGGTTCTGACTGCGCTTTCCAGCCCGGCTCAGAATCCTGCATCCCCCGTTTTCTGTCGTCTTGTGACTCCAGATGGCAAGATGCGCCATCTGGCCTTAAGGCTCTCCTCTTTGGGATCGGATAAAGACCCCGATCAGCGCTGCCTAGTTTTTGCTCTTGATGTCACAGAAGAACAAAGGGCTAGGCAGGCTTTGGACGCCCAGATTAAGCTGGTGGACGAGAAGAGCAGTCTCTTGGCCATGGCTCTGGATGACCTTGAAGAGAACCTTGAATCAGTCGTTCATTGCCTCGTTCGAGCGGTTGAAGCAAAAGACCCCTATACGGCTGGTCACTCGGAAAGAGTGGCGGAGTATTCGGTTCGGATTGGCAGATACCTTGGGCTCGGACCTTTTGAACTGCGGATGCTGGAACTGGGAGCCTTGGTCCACGACGTGGGCAAGATTGGCATTCCTGATGCCATCTTGGGCAAGCCAGACCGACTGACACCGGAAGAGTTCGAGATCATCAAGACTCATCCTGCAGTGGGAGAAGAGATTCTCAAGCGCTTCAGGCTGTTTAAAGAATGTCTTCCCATTGTCAGGTGGCATCATGAGAGGCTTAACGGATCGGGCTATCCGGATGGTTTGAAAGGCGAAGAGATTCCTTTTCTGGTCAGAATTTCGGCTGTCGCCGATGCCTTTGACGCCATGACCTCGAATCGCGCTTACCGTGACGGGATGCCGGCCGAGAAGGCAATTGAGATTCTGAAAATGGAAGTCGAGCAGGGCAAGCTTGACCCCATGATTGTCGAAGCCCTGCGCCGAACGATGGATGAAAGCGGCGTGATTCCTCAGGTCGAACCAAATTCAGTTGGTCGAAGAGCAGCTTGACCCTCAAGTTGATTCAAAAAGTCTCCGACTATCTACATGGATTCGGACATTAGCAACGCCATGAATACTCATCAATCGATCCTTGACCGACGAAGTGGCACCCGATTTGAGCTCCTTGAATACGCTCTTATCTCTGGTGAGGCTATTGCCCAGGCGCGCTCTGTCGTAGTTGACGTCAGCCTTGGCGGTCTTCAAGTCCGCAGCAGGCAGAGGTTTGAAAGAGGAGCCAGGCTTAACCTGCACATTGGCCAGCTCAACTCAACTCCTTTGGAAGTTCTGGCCGAGGTCAGATATTCAGAGCCGATTTCCGATACTGACCTTTATTCAACAGGATTCAGAATTCTGATGCCAGAAGCATCGGCACGCATCAAGTGGGGGGATTATGTCCACCGCGTGTTTCAGGAACATAAGGAAGAATTGGCCTAAGTCAAAAGGCAGGCCCAAAAAAAAGCAAGGGGCTCCCGATTACGGGAGCCCCTTGCTTTTTATAATGTCAATTCTTTAGCGAGCGCATCCGCAGCCGCTTCCACATCCGCCGCCGCCAGCTTCGCTGCCTTCGGTTTTAAAGCTGCTTCCACAGCCGCAGGATGAAGTCGCATTCGGGTTCTCGATTTTGAATCCACCGCCCATGACGTCATCAACGTAGTCGACGATAGCTCCGTTCATGTATTCCAGACTCAAACCATCAACATAAACCTTGATGCCTTCCTGCTGGAAGACCTGGTCGTCGCTCTCGGGTTCGCCGTCATCAAGAGCCATCCCATAACTGAGACCGGAACAGCCGCCTCCGGCGACCCAGACACGAAGAGCAGCCTGAGCTTTCTCCTGGCTGACCATCAAGTCCTTCAGTTCGCACGCTGCGCGCTCGGTGAGTGTAATTGACATTGCCTCTTTTGCCTCTGACAGAATCAGTGGCTACATTGTGTGCTGCCACTGAAAGGCATCTCGGGCCATGAGCCCCTGCCTGTTTCTATCCTACGACACGGGGGCCCCATCACCAGGACTAAATCTACACTTTTTTGGCACTATTAATCTCGCCTTGACGTTGTAACGGTTGTGAGCGGACTTATGGAAGCTGTGACGAAGAGGTCTGACGGAAGGCAAAGGCTGATGGATGCGGCATCTCAGCTTTTCTGCCACGGTGGCTACGAAGAAGTGAGTGTGGCGCAGCTGTTGGAACACAGCGCGTTGAAGGCTCCGTCGCTTTATCATCATTATCAGGATAAAGAAGGGCTCTACGTGGCTTGGGCAACTCTTGCTCTAGACCGTATTGCAGAAAAGGTGCGTGCTGCCCTCTCAGATTCTTCCAAGAGCCTTGAGAAGATTGTTGAGGCTTTGATTGATGGCCCAGAAATGGACATTCTACAAATGGCGCGAGACCTGAGGGCCCTGAAGAAACCTGAATCGAGGGAAACGCTGAAGCAGCACCTTGAGTTTTCAGTTTATCTTCCTCTTGAAAAGCATTTGATGACAGTCTACGGTTTGGATGCAGACCACGCAAGAGCACAGGCAAGCCTGATCGTTCATGGCGCTATGTCGCTGCACCCTGCTTACACCGATGCAAGCCGAGGCGTTTCGGCAGGTTTTCTGACTCGAGTCCTCGGACCCGGACCCGGCACCGCCCAGGGCTAGGCCCTGCCGTGTCACAATAAGTGTCCCGGCTAAAAACCGGGACACGAAAAGAAGAAGCCATGCCTTACGTCGTCACGGAACCCTGCATTGGTGTCAAAGACAAGTCCTGCATGAAGGTCTGCCCTGTGGACTGCATCTACGAAGGAGATGACATGGTCTACATTCATCCCGACGAGTGCATCGACTGTGGGCTCTGCGAAGCTGAATGCCCCGTCTCGGCTATTTTTGTCGACACAGATGTTCCACCGAATTTCAAGAATTGGATCGCTGAAAATCTTGCCAAGGCAAACGAGCTCAAGGGCTGATTCGGGCAGATTCCATGGCTGAAATTTCTGCCGATTTAAAGTCGGTAGAGGATCAATTCATCCTAGCCTGGGGGCGTATGTCGGCCGCTTGGGGCATCAATCGCACCATGGCGCAGATTCACGCCCTTCTCTTGATCTCTGGTCGCCCTTACAGCATGGATGAGATTATCGAGAGGCTCCACATCAGCCGTGGCAATGCCTCCATGAATCTCAGGGATCTCTGCGATTGGGGACTCATCACTCGATTTCGCAATCCTGGCTATAGGAAAGATATCTATCAATGCCAAGGCGACATCCTTGAGATGATCGTTCGAGTGATTCGAGAGAGGAAGAGGCGAGAGATTGATCCTACTTTTGGGGTCATCCGCGACTGCCTAGCCATGATCCCGGAAGATCAGAAGCTGACTCCGGAAGGGGAAGTTATTTCTCACAGACTGGAAGGCCTGCTAGAAGTCTTTGGCTTGGCTGATAGGATCTACAGTCAAATGTTTGAGACAGATCAAAGCAATCGTGATGTTCTTGCCCAACTGCAGGCGGCACCCTTTAAGGCAGGTTTGGAAAATCAGTCAGAAGGTAAATCCTAAGAATTCTTTCCTTCCACAGAGTCGCCTCTGAAGATCAGGAGTTGGTGCTGCTGTCAATTGCGGTCCGACCCTTGGGACGGCCTCCTTTTCCTGTACTTATCCGTCCAGAGTCACGCCCTGACGGGTAAGGCACATTGGCTATTGAAAAGGGGAGGCAGGTTTAACCTGCCTCCCCTTTTTATGCCAGGCAAATAGCCTGATAGATCTCTATCGAGTTTCAGCCTGTCCGCTGGCTCGGCCTGCTTCGGCGGCTTTCTCCATGCCTTCAGCCATGCCGGCTGGCGGCTCTTTAGATGGGTTGCGGAAGGCTTCTTCCTGTTCCTTTGTCGCAGTTGTTTCGCCGCTAGCGCAGCCGCCGAGAAGGGCAAAGCTGCCGACGAGGGCCAGGATGACCAAGAAAGTGTTTTTCATTGCTTGTTTCCTTAGCCCTCAAGTTTCCCACAAATCGGTTCTTAACATGAGTTCTGTATCAGACTTCTGCTGCAGATCATTGAGGACCGGAGGGCACAAAAAAACCTGCCGACAAAATTTGTCGGCAGGTGGTCAGTTTTTTTCCTAGCCAGGACCAGCCTGGGCATCGGAAGGTGGCGGAGGTGGTGGTGCGGCTCCAGCAGGAGCTCCACCGCCGCCGCCAGGTCCCCCCATGTTGCTGGCGCCAGCGGGTGGCTCCATTTTGGGGTTCTGGTAGGTGGCCTGTTCATCGGGGGTAGCGGTAGTTTGAGTGTCACCGCATCCGAAGAGTGCTGCCCCACTGACTGTCAGGGCGGCCAAGAGGATCAGCGCTTTGCGTTCCATTTGTTCAACTGTGGCTGTGCGGACTCGTTGGGGTTTGTCGCAACGGGGTCGAGGCTTGCGGCGTGGCCATCAGCAAAGCTGAAGACAGCCTTGGTGGCAAAGCCAGCATTAACAGCACCGTGTCGGTTGTTGGTGTTGTGAACAACGCCATTCACCGTGTAGGGTGTGCCGTCTCTGCTGCCATCAGGAAGTCGACCAGCATGGCCGGTCCAGTCCCACCAGTCAACACCAGCGATGAAGTCTCCAGGACCCCAAGTCAGCTGGCTCTTGTATCGAGTAGCCAGCATGATGGTGTCAGCTGGGTTCGAAACAGAGGTCTGGGTGACAATGGTGTTGCCCATCCAGTTCTGGGGGCCGCACCTGGTGGTGGGCTGGTTCTGAACCATGGTCATCAGACCGTAGTTCTCGTTCTGTGAACCGTTCCAGCGGATCAAACCGTTGGCAGCGAACGAAATGTTGATGCCGTTCTGGTCGGTGGTCAGCCATCCCTGCCAGCCTGCTTTGCTCAAGGGATCGTCAGGAGTTCGCAGAATGGGGAGGTTCTTGATGTAGGGTCGGGTATCCAGTGCCCAGCCGCCATCAAGGGGGTACCACCAGCAGGCGCCCGAACCCATGGGATAGGCGTCGTCGTAGTCGGCTGAATAGAGCAGGACTCCCAGAGAAGTCTGCTTGACATTCGAAAGAGCGACAGTCTTCTTGGCCGCGTTCTTGGCCTGGGCGAAGACTGGGAAGAGAATCGCTGCGAGAATCGCGATGATCGCGATGACCACGAGCAGCTCGATGAGCGTAAAGGCTTTCTTCATTGATTTACCTAAGAATTGTCTTGAACGACCGGATTCGGTCGCCAAGGAGATTGATACAAATGATTTCGTCGAGGGACTCCGAGCTGCTCTGCAGAGAAAGTCTGCTCGGCATCTGGGGTCCATTGGGATGATGGTGCGCCAGAAAGGCCCCGCACAATGAGTTTGTGAGGCGCCGTTCTGATCTGGGCCGGTCGTTGAAGATCCTGAAGGCGATCCTTCAGGAGATCAAGTGAAATATCGGCTAAGGTCAGCCAGTCGAAAGAAATTGAAGTCAAGCCCATGCCGTCTACACTGCAGGTGCAGTCATCACCAAGGGCGGCCAGCTTGAGATCATGGGGAAGGGAAAGCCCAGACCTCAGAGCGCATTCGATAATCTGCGGTGCACAGAAATCCTGTAGAAGCAGAAGCCCGTCAGGACGGTTTCCAGACCTGAGGCTGGCTTCTAAAGATTCTGTACGTGGTTCGGTAAGTCCGCTGGTGTGGGTAAACAGAAAGTCGTTGGGCAGGGGCTGCAGATCATGCTGGAACATAGCCCTGAGGTATCCACGCAGCCTCGAGACCGTGACATCTAGGGTGTCAAGCATGCCAGTGACGCCGATTCTGCGGCAGCCCTGTTGAATCAAGTGGCTTGTCGCTTCAAATGCGGCTTCTTCGTGATCAAAGGTCACCAAGTCAGTTTCAGCTCGGCCCAGCCTGTGGTCCAAGGCAACGACCGGAATTTCTCGAGTGACCCTTGAGATCAATTCGGGATCAGGATCGAGATGGAAGCACCAGACGAGGGCTCCTGCATATTCGCCATCCAGCACCTGCTGCAGCGCATATTCTAAGGGGTAATTCTCAACTCCACCAATTGGGCTCAGCTGCAGACCCCGCTGCATAAGGCCAGATTCAAATCTGCGTCCGAGGATTTTTTGAACCAAGGTGTCGTTTTCGACAAAGGCGATTCTGTTGCCAGGCATAGCCTTTAGGCCTCTGCCAGCAAAGACTCCCTTTTTGGGGACATTGACAGCCCATCCCTCTTCGACTAATGTTGAGAGCACTTTGCGGATCGTTGACCGCCCGGCTCCGAATTCGTCTTGAAGTTCCTTCTCAGTGGCGATGAAGTTGCCGGCAGAAATTTGTCCAGACTCAATACGAGCCTGGAGAGCCGCGACTATTTCGCGATACCCATTTCTGTTCAGTCGGCCTGGCTTCGTTGCCACATGCATACTATACACAATGTTTGTTAATTGTCGCAATAGGTTTGTCAACCTTTTCGGCAACCAAAGTGAAACCTGCTCTCAGGGCAGGCTTCACGAGGGAATTCTTTCTGTAAAGCAAACACTATGCTCAAAACTACGGCGTGATTTGAGCTTTCTCTATCATGTATTGAACTCATTCAGGACAACTTGGTTCCCTGAACAGAAATGGTTCAACGGCCGTTCAGTTTTCGGCTGCCTTCACAGGCATGGCTGCCCAAGATTCTGCCCGGCAAGGTTCTTTTGATTCCGGGCTGAGTCTGGTTCAAGATGCCCGGCAAAAATGGTCAGCTTCGTTCACAATCAGCTTCAATGTCGCCTCGACTTGCCTTTGCCCTGGATGCCGCCTACAAGGCTGCCCAGAGCACGCTGGCTCACTACGGAACTGGAACTCAAGTCGACCTGAAGGCGGACAAAAGCCCCCTGACTCAGGCCGACCGCGGAGCCGAGAGAATTCTGCGAGAACTGATTTCCCAGGCTTACCCAGGCGAAACTGTTCTGGGCGAAGAAGAAGGTCTCACGGGAGACAGCAGAAGCCGCTGGATCATTGATCCAATCGATGGCACAAAGAGCTTCGTGGCGGGTGTTCCTCTCTACTCAACCCTCCTGGGTTGGGAAGAAGAAGGCGAACCTACTATCGGCATCGCGATTTTCCCCGCCCTTGGCGAAGCCTATTACGCTGAAAGAGGGAAGGGAGCCTTTTTGAACGGCAGACCAATCCAAGTCAGCGACGAGAAGGCAAAGGAGAGGGCAATCTTCTGCCACGGAGGAATAAAGAATGTGGCCGAGACAGGAATGTTGGATGGCCTCGTTCGAGTTTCTGGCCAAGTGATGGCGACCCGAACTTGGTGCGATGCTTATGGTCATGCCATGGTTGCCAGCGGTAGAGCCCATGCCATGATCGACCCCGTAGTCAGCCATTGGGACGTTTCGCCAGTGCTGCCCATCTTGCTAGAAGCAGGGGCGATCTGCCAAAACCGGCATGGCGGCAGCGCCCTTGACCCTATTCACCCTGGCGGAGAGTGCCAGATTATTTCAGCCGCGCCAAACTTTGCCGACTGGCTGGTCAACGAGCTTAACAGCTAGCACGTAAAGATGAGAATTCTAGCAGTCGATTTTGGCGGAACACGAATTGGCCTGGCCGTGGGTGATCACCCAGGCGGTTTCCCTCGTGCCCTTTCCACTCTGACCGCATCTGGCACCCTTGCTAAAGATGCGGCCGCAATCAAATCCGCTGCCGCGAAAGAGCATGCGACCCTGATTGTTGTCGGTCTTCCTTTGGATGAGAACGGTGAGACCAAAATGAGCAAGGTCTGCAGGATGCTGGCCGGAAAGATTGAAGAGCTTGGCCTCAAGGTCGAAACTGTTGATGAAGCCATGACAAGCTTTGAAAGCGAAGCTGTGATGAAGGAAGCCGGCTTGAAATCGAGTGAGATGAAGAAAAGGGTCGATGGCGAAGCAGCGATCCGTATTCTTGAGCGATGGAGAGCCGCACAATGAGCGAGAAAAAGAAAGGCCGTGGCTGTTTGGTGGCCTTAGCTGTTGTCGGCATCTGCGGGCTCGGAGGCGCTTTCTTTATAAATCAGCAGGTTCAGCCCATGCCCTCGGGCGAACCATTCTATCTGCGTCTCCAAGCTGGAACCGATTTCACCAAAGTCTTAAACCAGCTTGAGGAGAAAAAGGTCGTGCGCGACCCTCAGGTCGCAAAGATTTACCTCACCCTTAAGCGTGTGCCCCTCAAAGTTCGGTCCGGCACCTTTCAGGTCAAGCCAGGCATGACACTAGACGAACTGATGAAGGTGCTGCAGAAGCCCATTCGTCAGATGGTGCGAATGCCTGAAGGCTGGTGGATAAAGCGGGCGGCAGCTATTCTGGAAAGAAAGGAAGTCTGCACCGCCGAGGAGTACATCGCCATGGCTTCGGAAGGAGCCAGGTTCCAGGGCGAGTTCGATTTTCCTCTGCCTCAGGGATCATTGGAAGGCTATCTCTTCCCCGATACCTATGACTTCCCGCCTCTGCTGGGTGCAGAAGAAGTGGTTAGAAGACAGTTGAAAGCCTTTGAGCAGAAGGCGGCTCCTCTGCTGAAAGATAAGGATGCCAAGCGGGTTTTGACTGTCGCTTCGATGGTAGAGCTTGAAGCCGGAGTTGATCAGGAAAGGCCGACCATTGCGGGGGTCATTGAGAACAGGATCAAGAAGGGGCAGAGGCTCGAGATCGATGCCACGGTTCTCTACGCCTTGCAGGAATGGAAGAATCTAGGCCCTGGCGTGGTGCGTACGGTCAAGTCACCCTACAATACTTACCTAAATGACGGACTTCCGCCTGGCCCAATCGGATCGCCAGGCTTGATGAGCATCAAAGGCGCTTTAAACCCGCAGCAGCACAACTACTACTTCTATATGGCTCGTCCGAATAGAACCCATCGGTTCGCCACTAGCTACCAGGATCATATAAAGAACATCCGGCTGGGTCGTGCTGAGTTTAGGGCAGCAAAAGAAGCAAAAGAAAAAGAAGAGGCAGCCGCTCAATGAGGCACCCAGGTCAAGGCAGTTTTCAAAAAGAGGCAGTTCCTAAGCCCCTTAGAAAGTTCTGCCCGACAGAGGCCCTGGGCTCGATCACTGAGATCGATTTGGACCAGATTGCTGCCGAGGGCCGAAAACTCATCATCATCGACGTTGACAACACTCTTATGGAGTGGAAGTCAGAAGAGGTCCCTGATGACACCAAAGCCTGGATCAAGCGCGGACAGGATATCGGCCTGACCTTCTGCATTCTCAGCAATACCAGGCGGCACGACCGGCTGGATAGAATCGCCAAATCTTTGGGGATCATCTGGGTGAAGGGAAAATTCAAGCCCAATCCCGAGGCTTATCATCGCGCTCTAGATCAGTTTAAGGTCAAGCCAGAAGAGGCCATCATGGTGGGAGATCAGCTTCTCACAGACATTCTTGGGGCCAGCCGCGCGGGAATCGATTCCATTTGGGTGCAGAGGATCAGCAGCGTTGAATTCCTTGGTACAAAGGTTGTTTCGCGCAATGTTGAGCGGTTTCTTGGCATTCTGTTAAGAAGGTGGTTTCAGAGCAACAGCGATTCGCAGAGGTCCGGCTTCTTTCAGCGTGACGTTGTACGCCAGCTGCTGAAGTTTGGCGTTGTTGGCGGCACAGCGACCATTGTCGACTTAGGAATCCACTGGTGGCTGATGTACAGGGCGGTCTTAAACGGTGCCTTGATTAAAGATCAGGTGGGGACTTGGGTGATTAGGAACCTTAACCTCAATTGGCCTCTGGATGCTGATCATTTGGATGACGCCGCTTTTGCTCCATTAAAGATCGGCCCCGTTTTGGTGGCAATCTTGGTCAGCTACATTCTTAACTGGAGCTGGACCTTTAGGACAGCGGATTCTAAAATGTCGGTCAACCAGGCCAGTCGGTTTTACGCCGTGGCTCTGGTGGGCATGGTGATTTCGGTCACAGCAAGTTCGATGGCAAAACTCGCTCTCCCCCAAAACAAAATGGCATGGGGGCTGGCCAGCCTGGCCGGAATTGCGGCAGGCTTTGCCTGGAACTTTAATGCGCAGAGGCGCTGGACCTTTAAAAAGTGAACAATTGGACTGAATGGCGAGATGCGCCCCCTTGCGATTTCGCCGTGGTGGGTGATCCCATTCATCATTCCAAGTCGCCCCTTATGCACTCAGCAGCCTACGCAGCTCTTGGCCTTGACCTCACCTATTCCGCCGTTCGAATTCCTTTGGAAGAGTTTGATGAAGCAATCGCTCATCTTACGAGTTTGGGAGTGAAGGGAGTCAACTGCACCCTCCCCTTAAAAGGCGCGGCCCGAGCCTGGGCAGAAGCAAGAGGGGGATTAAAGGGGCAGGAGATTGGCTGTCACCCTGGGCCAAACGCGGTCAACACCCTAAACCTCACAGATCAGACCGGAATCTCGACCGACGAAGCCGGCTTTCTCGCTCTGGTCAAAGAGGCCATTCCCGAAGGGAAGCCTAAGATTCTCATTTTGGGGGCAGGGGGAACAGGGCAGGCCCTGGCTTACCGATTGATCCAGGAAGGCTGGCCCGTTCACCTTTGGAACAGAACCCCAGGCAAGTGGGAGGCGGCTTTGCCTGCCATGCCCGGACCAGCCGTGATTCAAACTCGGCCGAATCTTAAGGAGATGCAGGTTGTGGTCAACGCCACCTCTACCGAACTTCAAGGCGGCCGACTAGACCTCGATTGGTCACAGACTTCCGGTGACGTCCTGGCGATTGACTTGCTCTACGGCAAAGAAACCTCCTTTCTCCGCGAAGCCAGCCGGTCTGGGCTGAAGACCAGGGATGGTTCTGTAATGCTGATGGAGCAGGGAGCCCTATCTTTTGAGTGGTGGCTTAATCGGCCTGCCCCTCGGTCGGCTATGCTTCAGGCGATCCATGGTCATTCTTAAGCCGACAAACGAGGCTCTAGAAAATGCCGCCCGTGTGCTTCGCGAAGGCGGCGTTGTGGTTATTCCGACCGAGACTGTCTACGGATTAGCCTGCAATGCCCTGGATCCCGATGCGGTGAGAAGGGTTTATGAGATCAAGGGGCGGCCCAGCACCAGCCCCCTTATCGTTCACCTCCACTCCTTCGATCAGGTCCGGACCGTAGCCGCATCTTGGCCGAAAGAGGCGGAAGCTCTGGCGAAAAGGTTTTGGCCTGGCCCCCTTACCATGGTGCTGCCAAAGAAGGAACGTGTTCCGGAAGAAACGACCGGCGGGCTGGATACTGTCGCAGTCAGGGTCCCCAACCACCCTATCGCGCTGGAACTCATTCGCCGCACTGGTCTGCCCTTGGCCGCTCCTAGCGCGAACCTTTTTATGGGCCTCTCGCCTACCACTGCAGATGCGGTGGATGAGGCGATTTTGGTTGATGTGACCATGGTGATCGATGGCGGCCCTTGCACCATCGGGCTGGAAAGCACGGTGCTCGACCTCAGCGAAGACCACCCCAGAATTCTCCGCCCCGGAGGAATCACCCGGGCAGATATTCAGGCTGCTTTGGGCAGGCAACTGGGCGAAGTTCCTCCCCTGCACCTGCGCAAGTCGCCGGGCAACCATCCTCGCCACTACGCACCGCGGGCTAAGGTGGTTCTGGTTCAAAAGGTGGCGGATGATTCTCCTGGCCTGACCTTGGCTCCGGCCGTCAACGACCTGCAAATCCGCATGCCCTTGGATGCTCGGGCATACGGGGCGGCTCTTTACGCTGGCCTTCGTAGGCTCGATGTTCTGGGGGTGGAGGAGATTCAGGTTCAGATCCCTCCGGATTCCAGCGATTGGGAAGCGGTCTGGGATCGCCTGAACCGCGCTTCTCATCCCGAGGGGTGAGAGGGCTTGAGGGCTGAGAGGTCATCGTGCTGTCTGAATACTCTTCAGCATTGGAATGATCTCATTTTGCAATTGGGCTAAGCTGTATATGGTTGAATCCAGTAAATTGGGCCTCAAATGTTGTTGCAAGCTGTGCCTCGGATGCTAAGACATCTGCCGGTAGTCTGAGTTGGATTCGCTATCAAAACACTCGAGTTGGACAGTGCCGTTTCTTTCGAGCCCTCGCTTCTGAGGCCGAAGATTTAGTTCAAACAGTCTGCAAAGAATTGTCCCATTTGGTGAAGAGAATCGACGGGCGCTTGCGTTTAAAGGTATAGAGACGAGATATGAACGCTGACATGCTCAGGCGACTATTTGGTGCAGTGAAGATTGGTTCTGATGCGGACCTAATCTCAGTGTGCCAAAGAATCGTGGACTCTGAGCGGCAGCGTGGCCATGACAAGCTTGCTAGTGAACTCGAGTCACTCCTTCAAGAGAGAAGCGCTCGAGAAGAGTCAAACAAACTTGGAAAGCCTGCAATTAGTTCGCTCAAGCCTTTGAGTACTAACCGGAGGGATGCAGCTCCTTTGGTCAAAGTGTTCGGTCACGACATGCTCAGGCACCATATGGTGCTTCCCGGCGTAGTCGAACAACATTTTGAGAATATTGAGAGAGAATACTCAGCTAGAACGAGACTAGCCAGATTTGGATTGCAGGCAGCCCGACGGATCCTGCTTTATGGTCCTCCCGGTTGTGGCAAGAGCCTCGGGGCAGAACGTTTGGCATGGTCGACTGGTTTGCCACTGCACAAAGTGAGATTTGACACTTTAATCTCATCGTACTTTGGTGAGACTGCAGTCAATCTTCAGAAGCTGTTTGAGTCCGCAGAGGAGCAGCCGTGCGCGCTCTTCTTTGATGAGTGTGACACGATAGCTCTTGCCCGTGGAAGAAACAACGAAGTTGGTGAAGCCTCCAGAATCGTGAATGTGCTTCTTCAACTAATGGAGGATTTCCGAGGCGACGGCTTGGTGATCGCTGCGACGAACCTGTATGAAGGTTTGGACAAGGCAATCTACAGAAGATTCGACGTGACTGTCGAGCTGCCTTTTCCAGGGGTTGCTGAGATTGAACGACTGCTCAAAACTACTCTCTCTGCTCTCGACGTTGGGCAATCCCTTAGATATGACTTATTGGCTAGAAGTCTAGATGGATTGAGTTGTAGCGACATTGTGAAGATCGCTCAGCGGGCAGCCAAGAGATGTTTGCTTTCTGGGCGTGATGAAATCACTGCTGATGACCTGGAAGCAAGCTCAATTGACGCACGAAGGTATTCTTGACTTTGATACATGGATTCCACAAACTTCCCCCACTTGAACTTAATCATTCGCAGGTCTGGCCAGGCTAGATTGGAGCGTGGAGGGCCCGATCTACCGCAAGTTGCAGAAAACCTAGCTAACCGTTCCCAACATGCAACCGAGCTTGTCAGAAGCTTTGATTCAATTCAATCAAGAGGCCTTTCACGAAAGTTGGACCGGGAGCAGAACGGATTGCCAGCCGTGTCCGGTGGGACTCCTTTCAGTATTATTGTCCCAGAAAAGGATAGCAAGATCGTCGACTATCTGAGTCTGAAAGCCGGATTAGAGGTTGTCGCTCAGTTTGAGGATGGCTTCTTGCTGGCTGCCACAAGAGAGCTTTCGGTGGATAAGCTTGTGGAGAGCGCTGCAGAGTTCGCTAAGGGAACGCGTGGATACACTTCATTAGCAAGCGTTCTAGAGATTAACGACGATCCGTCATCGGAAGGGCGCTTGAGAAGGATATTGGGTGAGGAGCTTTTTCAGAAGTGGCCTTTTCAAAATCTTGAACTGTTCACCTTTGATGTATCAATTGAATGTGTTGCTGACCGAGCTTTGCCAAAGTTGCTGTATGGAAGGGCAAAAGATGAGCCGACAAGGCGTAAGATCGAGCAACAATTTGAAGAAGAATGTAAAAGCTTCAGTCGTGATTGGGATCAACTGAGAATCCGTCGCGAAAATGAAATGGAGGACTTTGTCAAGTTTTACGGTGGAGAGATACTTGATATTTATGACGATTCGCATAAGGTGAAGTTTCCAGACAGTTTCTCTATTCGGATCCGTATGTCAGGTGCGGGCTTCAGGGACCTCGTCCTTAACTTTCCAGGTTTGTTTGAAGTTGTGCTGCCAGACGAGATAGACCTTCCAGAGGGCAAGAATCAAGTCGATGAGTTTCATAGTCAAATTGAGTTACTCCCTCCTGATCAAGATGATCCAATCATCTGTGTTATTGACAGTGGGATTCAAGAAGGACATCGCCTATTGAGTCCCGCATTGTTTACCAGTCTCTCAAGGAGCTTCGTTCCGGGCACTCAATCAGACGACACGGCAGACTATGTTCGAGGAGGAGGTCACGGGACTAGTGTTGCTGGTGCATTGCTTTACCCTGAAGAACCCCAACCTCAACAATCGAACAAGGCGAAGTTTTGGATAGCGAACGCTCGTGTCTTAGATAGTGAAGGTGGCCTCAGCAAGAAGCTTTTTCCACCAAGGCTGTTAAGAGATATTGCAGAAAAGTACCAATCATCGGGAGTCCGAGTTTTTAACCATTCGATCAACTCACGTGTTCCTTGCCACCCCGACAGGATGAGCACTTGGGCAGCAACAATCGACGACTTGAGCTTCAGGGAAGATCTCCTTTTTATAGTATCAGCAGGGAATTTAAAGGAAATTGGCTCGACTACTAACCCTGGGATACTCGACCATTTACATGCCAAACGGGAATATCCCCAATATCTGCTAGAGAAATCTTGCAGAATTGCAAATCCCTCACAAAGCTTAAGTGCATTATCCGTTGGGTCTATAGCCAGGGATTCCTTCGAAGATAGAGACAGATTTTCCTTAGCAGCCCCAATGCATTCGTCTGCCTTTTCACGTACCGGGCTAGGCTTGTGGGGCAGTATTAAGCCAGAACTTGTTGAATTTGGAGGAGACTTGGTGCTTGAGAAATCAGCAAACCCCCGGCTCACCACGCCCCAAGAAGTCTGCCCTTTCTTGTTAAGGTCTACGATGTACGGGGGGGCATTGTTCAGCCGAGACAAGGTTGGAACCTCTTTTGCGGCCCCAAAGGTGGCTCGAATTGCAGGCTACTTGGAATCACTTTTTCCCGATCGCAGTACTCAGCTATATCGTGCTCTAATTGTTAACTCGGCTCGCTGGCCACTTTGGGCTGAGCTAACATCCATATCTGATCGAGACAGTGTATTGAGAACGATCGGATACGGAGTCCCGTCTTTGGATCGTTCCGTTCAAAATTCTGAAAATCGCATTACATTGATCACGGAGAAAGATTATAAGATCAAGGCCCAGGATGGATTCGTCTTCGGAGTGCCTGTTCCACCCGAGATAAGAAAGCCTGGAGATGATTATGATGTAAGGGTAGATGTAACATTAGCCTATACATCTGAGCCACGAAGAACATTTCGAGGTCGAGCTAGGTACCTAAGTGTCTGGTTGGATTGGATTGCGAGTTGGAAAAGAGAACCGTTTCAGGCATTTCTCGTGAGGGCACTCAAAGATATAGAGGAAAACTCCGACTCGGAGGCCCTTTCTCGAGGCTCAAGGATGCGATGGACCATAGGTCGTAAGCCATTCAATGACGGAGAATCAGTGGGGATCAGCAGATCTAATGGAACCGTGCAAAAAGACTGGACATTAGTTAAAAATTTCGATTTACCGGAAGTCTTTGGTGTCTCAGTCAGGGGACATAAAGGCTGGGCACATGAGAACCCTGACGCAGAGGCCTTGTTCTCTCTAGTCGTTTCCTTTGAAGTGATTGGCGCGGACATACCAATCTACCAGTTGATAAGCGAAGCAATTTCTATTCCAGTTTCTGATCTGAAAATCAAGGTTGACTCATAATGTGACTCTGTTTTTGTAACACTCCCCCGCTGACCCAGCAAGGGCCGACGGGGGAGTTGTTACTCAACCCGCGAGAACAGAGCCCGCTTAATCCACCAGCAGAGCCAGATCGATGAACTGGCCGCCAGCATCCTGATGAACATGGACGGCGATGGTGTTTGAGCCCTTCTTAAGAGCCTTCTTCAGCGCAGCCGTAATGTTCATTGCGTCGTAGCCATAGTTCCAGGTGCCGGGTTCGGCGGCCCAGACCAGAGCTCCGTTGACATAGACCTTAGCCTGGTTGTCAAAGTAGATAGCCAGCAGAGCCTTTTTAAAGTCGGCGCCATCGTAGTTAAAGGTCTGGCGGATCCAAATGTCGTCGGTCTTCCAAGTCGTCTTCACGTTCTTGTAATCCGATGACCCAAAGCCGCCGATGCTGGATTTCCAGCCCTCGCCGGATCGAGTCTGCCAGCCTTCGCTGGGCTGATCGAAGGTGTATTCCCAGGGTTGAGGGTTATCTTTCACCGAATGGACAAGAACCTTATAAATGGGGTCTTTGCCAGTTTGAATCGGCCCTTTCTGCTCGTAAGCGCTGGGAAGAGTGAAGATCTCTTTGAACTTAGCAGCGGGGAACTTGGCAACTCGGTCGTAGTTGTAAAGCCCGTTGTGTTCCTGCTCAACGTCGGTGAGCTGGGTGTAGCAGAAGCCAAAAAGATTGGGGTTATCCAGCAGGGCCACGACTGTGCCACGCAGGCGAGTGAAGAACTCTTCCTCGGTTTTGGGGGTGCCGCCGTAGCCCCATCCGCCCTTGACGTTATAGCCAATTCCGCCGAATTCGCTGATGAAGAAGGGGATCTCACTGGCTGATTCGGATCGGTAGCGGGCGGGGAGTTCTGACTGCATGGCTCCCAGGGCCATCATCCACCTTTGGTGAAGCCTGGCTGGCTGGTCGTCGTAGTCATGGGCGTCCGAGAGCCTGGCTTCGGGCAGTCCATGAACCCAGCCGCTGGTGTCAATGGTCGGGCGGGTTCGGTCCAGAGCCCAAGTCATTCGGGTGACCTGGTTCTGCATGGGCACGGCGTCATCGGCGGTTTCGTTAAAGGGGCACCAGCCAATGATTGAGGGGTGGTTGCGGTCTCTTTCAATCAGGTTGACCCACTCTTCCGCCACGGGTCGGTTCACTCTCGGGTCGCCGTAATCCATGCCGTAGCTGGGGTATTCACCCCAAACCATGTAGCCCAGCTTGTCAGCCCAGTAGAGGAAGCGGGGTTCGAAAACCTTCTGGTGAAGCCTGGCTCCGTTGAATCCGGCCGCCATGCTGAGTTCAATATCCTTCTTCAGGGCTTCGTCGCTGGGGGCGGTCCAGATTCCATCGGGGTAGAAGCCTTGGTCGAGAATCAGCCTCTGGAAGACGCGCTTGCCGTTGATGAGGATGGATCGGCCGTCGGTCTCGACGCTCCTTAATCCGGTCTGGCTTTCGACCTTGTCAATCACCTTGCGGCCTTCCTTAACTTCGTAAGTCAGGTCGTAAAGGAAAGGCTTGCCTGGCTCCCAGAGCTTAACGATCTTGGGCTTGAGGATTAGTCGGGTGGGGGCTCCGCCTGCGGGGGCCTCTGCGGTGGCGACAACCTGGCCGTCGGCTTTGAGGGTGGCTTTTACGGTTCTTCCGGCAGCGGGGCCTTCGGTTTCAACTGCGACCAAAAATCGCTTGCCGGGCAGATCTGGCTCGACGGCTGTCTGGCGAACGAAGGTGCTGCCCACTGCTTCCAGCCACACAGACTGCCAAATTCCAGTCGTTCGGGTGTAGAAAATGCCTTCGCTTTTCTCGATTCTCGACTGCTTGCCAAGGGGCTGGAGTCCGCTTGCAGAATCGTCAAAGGCGTGGATCAAAACGGTGTTGGAACCTGGTTTGAGAACCTGGGTCACCTCTGCGGTGATCTGGGATGAACCTCCGATGTGCTCTCTCACCTGAGATCCGTTTACCCAAATCGTGGTTCGCCAGTCGCTGGCTCCGATATGAAGGCGCACCCTCTGGCCGGCCATTTCTTTGGGCACGGTAAAAGTGCGGCGGTACCAAACGTTTTTGATAAAACCGGTTCGGCCCAAGCCGCTGAGCTTAGATTCCCTGGCAAAGGGGACGATGATCTTATCGGGGAAGCTGGCGGGCTGGGTGGGGTCGTTGGATTCGGCAAACTCCCACTCGCCATTCAGCGATGTCCAGGCGGGACGAAACATGTCCGGGCGAGGATGCTCTGGGCGGGGTGTTGTCATTCCCATGGCGATTGCGGCAGCGATGCTGGTCATCCTAGGTGCTAGTTTAGCCTTGGGTTTGCATAGATGCAGTGGGGAGAGGATAACATTTTGGCTATCAGGGAACTTCTGCTTGTTTAAGTTCAAAAAGCATTCTTGTGTGTGAATCTTTTGATTCGCAATGGGTTGTGAGAGGATCGTTAGGTTGGAATGGTAACGGAGAATGGTTGGCGGTTATCGAGCCTTCGCCTTTCGCTCGGTCGAAAACCGAATGTTCCTTTTCGGAGTTTCATGCCTCAACCCTCGTAGGGTTGAGGCTCTATGTTGCTTCTCAGCTTCTTCGGCGTTCATGGGTTTAAGCGACGCCTCCCAGAAACCCTTCACACTGTCGGGACGGCGGGCCGAGGAGGCCTGGCCCCCACCCCCTAAATCCCCCTCCAAATCGCTTTGCTGGAGGGGGACTTGATTACTTTGCTGGCGGTTTTCGACCCTTCGCCTGCGGCTCGGTCGAAAACCGCATTTTGGAATCTCCGGGGCTGCAGCTCATTCTTCGCAGCCATCCCCGGCCACCCGGACTCGGTGCTTGGCAGGTTTTGGGTGGCAGGGGCATCGCCCCTGAATGCTAATCCATGATTAATCGTGGCCTGGTTGTGGCGAAGCCTCAGCCGGGTGGACGAAGTCCAGCTTTCTTTAGTTGGCAGCCAAAACAAGCAGCACACCTGGCTGAGCGAAGCTCAACCAGTCCACAAATCAACGGCAATAAGTGTGTCGTTGTAATCCGGAACCACCCCCTTCGAGTGGCCCCGAGGAACGAGGGGTCGCTCGAAGGGGAAGAAAGAGTCACCCTCTTCCCGGGAAGAGGGACGGGGTGATGGCTCCAACGCGATGGCTGGATCTGTAATCGAGGGCCATGCGTTCCTGGCTCGACAAGTTGCTATTCACCCATGCCATCCGGGCTTGAACGGTTGACCCTTCATACAATGGAGAAGGCGGATCGAGAGGGCCTGGCCCCCACCCCCTAAATCCCCCTCCAAATCGCTTTGCTGGAGGGGGACTTGTTTACTTTGTTGGCGGTTTTCGACCCTTCGCCTTTGGCTCGGTCGAAAACCGCTTGTTTCTTTTCGGAGTTTCATGCCTCAACCCTCGTAGGGTTGAGGCTGTGAGTCGGGTCTCAGCAGCTACGGCGTTCCTGGGTTTCACCCACGCCACCCAGACTTGGGTCAGGTTTCACAAGCCTCAACCCTGTGAGGATTGAGGCAAGTTATCAAGTCCATTCCCAGCCCGAACCTCCAGCCCGCCACCCATCATACTTACCGGATGGCACAGCGCGATTCGGATGCTCTTCGGTACCACGAAATGGGGAGGCCCGGCAAGCTCGAAGTTATTCCGACCAAGCCCTGTGTCACGGCCCGCGACCTCTCCCTCGCCTACTCTCCCGGAGTCGCCGAGCCCTGTCTCGCCATCGCCGAAGACCCCAACCTCGCCTACCGCTACACCAACAAGGGCAACCTTGTCGCGGTTCTGTCCAACGGCAGCGCGGTGCTGGGCTTGGGAGCAATCGGGGCCCTGGCCGGCAAACCGGTTATGGAAGGCAAAGGAGTCCTCTTCAAGCGCTTTGCCCAAGTGGATGTTTTTGATATCGAACTTGACACCAACGATGTGCAGGAGATCATTCGGACCTGCCAGCTTTTAGAGCCGACCTTCGGAGGGATCAACCTTGAAGACATCAAGGCTCCCGAGTGCTTCGAGATCGAAGAAACACTCAAAGCGACCATGTCGATTCCCGTCTTTCACGACGACCAGCACGGGACGGCGATCATTTCTGGTGCGGCTCTGATCAACGCTCTGGAGCTTAACGGAAAGAAAATCGAAGAGATCAAGGTTGTGGTCAGCGGAGCAGGAGCATCGGCCGTCGCCTGCGCCAGGTTCTACGAAACGCTTGGAGTCAAAACCGAGCACATCACGATGGTCGATTCTAAGGGGGTCATCTTCAAGGGCCGCACCGAAGGAATGAACAAGTTCAAGGACCATTACGCCCTTGAAACCTCGGCCCGAACCCTGACCGAAGCTCTTGTTGGGGCAGATGTCTTCCTCGGCTGTTCGGCGAAGGGGCTGGTGACTGGAGAAATGCTCAAAGGCATGGCAGCGGATCCGGTGGTTTTTGCCCTGGCCAACCCCGACCCAGAAATCACCTACGAAGAAGCAAGGGAGGCGCGCCCCGATGCCATTGTTGCCACGGGTCGAAGCGATTATCCCAACCAGGTCAACAACGTTTTGGGCTTCCCTTACATCTTCCGCGGAGCCCTTGATGTCAGGGCAAAGGGAATTGATGAATCGATGAAGGTGGCGGCGGCTAACGCTCTGGCTGCGCTGGCCCGAGAACCCGTGCCGCAGGAAGTCAGCCTTGCCTACGGAGGACAGAGCTTCGAGTTCGGCCCCGACTACATCATTCCCAAGCCCTTCGATCCTCGCTTGATGACGGTCGTTTCTACCGCAGTCGCCAAGGCCGCGTGTGATGCCGGCCTGGCGCGAGAACCAATTACAGACTGGGAGGGCTATTCGGCGAAGCTGACCGGCATGACGAGCAGCGGCGAAATGGTGATGCAGCGCATCCGCACCATCGCTCGCGCCAACCCAAAGAGAATTGTCTTCTCAGATGGCGAAAGCCGAAGAGTTCTTGAAGCCTGCCGCATCGTGTGTCAGGAAGAATCTGGCAGGCCGATTCTGCTTGGCCGCAAAGAGATTATTGAGGAAAGGGCTGAGGCGATTCAGTTTGATCTTGATCAATGCGATGTCATCGATCCAGCTCAGTCGGATGATCAGGCAGCTTTTGCCGAAGAACTCTATCGACTTGGCATTAGAGATGGAGTTACGCCCATCAAGGCCAGCCACCAGGTTCAAGAGCCGATTCGATATGGCGCTCTTATGGTTCGTCTCGGCAAGGCCGATGCTATGGTCGCCGGTGCCAACGACGCTTACTCAGACACAATTCGCACCCTTCTTCCTCTCTTGACAATGCAGGAAGGCGTCGAAAAAGCGGCGGGATTTCACCTCATCATGGTCGAAGGCAGAATCATCGTCTTCGGCGACACAACTCTGCAGGTCAACCCGAACGCCAAGATGCTGGCCAAGATCGCCTCAAAAGGCGCAGACCTTGCAGCAGAAATTGGATTGAAGCCAAAAGTGGCGATGCTTTCTTTCAGCAACTTTGGCGAATCTCGCCAGCCTGAAGCCAGAAAGGTCAAGGAGGCGGTGAGCCTGATTAAAAAGGATCGTCCGAGCTTGATCGTCGATGGCGAGATGCATGGAGATGTCGCTGTGCTGCCTGCGGCTGCCGCGCGCAACTTCCCCCAAAGCATGATTCAAGGCGACGCCAACGTTCTTATCTTCCCGAACTTGGATGCGGCCAATATTGCTCTCAAGCTCACGACTTACCTGGGGCAGGGCAGGGAATCTATCGGTCCGATTTTGGTGGGAATGAAGCACCCGGTCAACGTCGCCTCGTTCAACTCGACTCCAAGAGAGATTGCCAATCTGGCCGCCATCAGCTGCTTCAGGGCGGCTTCAAAAGGGAAATAACCCAGTTAGAGGCGGGAGCTTATCTCCTGCCTCTAAAGACTCCCTTTGAATTCTGATAGCCTGCTTCTAGGAGTCAGGAAAGTTCTGCGTTTTTGAAGCTGTTTTAAGCTAACAGAAGGCCTGCTTGATCTAGAATGTTAACCATGCAAAAGCAGGCATGGCAGAAGAGGCTGGGAGCAAGCCTCGTTCTGGGGGCTGTCTTGGCGGCAATGGGGACCGCCCAGCAGACTCCGCAAGCCAACTGGAAGCTGGCGAATCAGTTCAGCGGAAGCTACCTTCGCCAGTACATTTACAGCACTTCTATCAACCCAAGCTTCATCAATAAGACCGACGAGTTTTGGTATTCGTGGCGTGACAGCAGCGGAATCAAGTTTTGGCGTGTTGACCCCAAAGCCAAAAAGAAAGAGCTTCTTTTCGATTCTGCCCACATGGCTTCGCTGCTCAGCGAATCGCTCAAGAAGCCTTACGACGTAACCAATCTCCCGATCACGACGATCACTTTTGATGAGAAGAACTCAAACCTTATCAAGTTCCTTGTCGACGGAATTGAGTTCAGCTACGACACAAAGACTAAGGAGTTTAAGAACCTTGGCAAACCCAAGCCTCCCACAGGACCACCTGCGACTCCTCCAGAAAACCCCGCGTTCGTCGGCAGAACTGGCGGCGGCTTCGGTGGATTTGGCGGAGGAGGCGGTGGAGGTCAGGGTGGCCCTGGCGGCGGTCAGGCCAACTTCCGCAACTTTTCGCCCGATCGCAAGGCTTACATCTACGCCAAAGATCACAATCTCTTTTACGTTGCGGTCGTTGACGGCAAAGATCAAGATCCGATTCAGCTGACCAAGGACGGAGAGAAGGATTACTCCTTTGGTGCCCGGGCAGAACAGACAGAAGAACAGCAGCAGACCCAGACTCAGCAGGGAGGCCGAAGTGGTGCCCAGTCTCAAGAAACCAGAGTCAGGGCCGGCGGAACCTGGTCTAAGGATTCGAAGCGATTCTTCATCAGCCGATTCGATTCCAGAAAGGTCAAAGACCTCTTCCTGGTCAATAATGTTTCGACGCCCCGGCCAACTCTTCTGACCTACAAGTACGCCATGCCGGGCGACCCCGATGTGACTCAGCAGGAGCTCTTCGCCTTTGATCCAGAGAAGAAAGAGCTGGTCAAGCTGCCCGTAGATAAGTGGAAGGATCAGAGGCTCTCCGACGTCCATTTCCAAGATGCTTCATCCGATGTCCTCAGGTTCGTCCGACGCGATAGGCTTCAGAGGAACTTAGAAGTCTGCGATATGGATTTGAAGGAAAAGAGAACCAGCGTTCTCCTTACCGAATCGGTCGAAAACGCCTACCTTGAAGTGCAGTCGATCCGCTATCTCAAGCCAGGTGGAGACTTCATCTGGTGGTCAGAGCGCACCGGCTGGGGCCACTACTACCTTTACGCCAACAACGGCCGATTGAAGAACCCCATCACTTCAGGCAGCTACCGCGCCAACAACTTGGTTGCTGTAGACCCAGAAAAGGGCAGGCTTTGGTTCAACAGCCACGGCAGAGAAGAAAACGAGAACCCCTACTACCGCCACCTTTATCGGGTTGGCCTTGATGGCAAGGACCTGACTCTTCTTGATCCGGGCAATGCCGACCATGCTTCTGAGCTTTCGACAAGCCGCGAGTTCGTCGTTGATGTCCATTCTCGCACCGATATGGCTCCTGTCGCCGTTCTGCGCAACGATAGCGGCGAAGTCATCATGGAGCTTGAGAAAACTGATCTCTCGCGTCTTGCCCAGACTGGCTGGAAGATGCCGAGCACCTTTAAGGTCAAGGCTGCCGATGGCGTGACAGACATTTACGGCAACATGTGGCTGCCTTTCGACTTCGACCCGAAGAAGAAGTACCCCATCATTGCCAACGTCTACCCTGGTCCGCAGACCGAGAGCGTCAGCACGACCTTCTCTGCCACAAACGGCCTCCAGAGGCTGGCTCAGCTTGGCTTCGTCGTCATTCAAATCGGCAACCGAGGCGGTCACCCGGCTCGATCTAACGCTTACCACAGCTACGGCTACTACAATCTGCGCGACTACGGTCTGGCCGACAAAAAGGCGGGAATCGAACAGCTTGCCGCTCAGCATTCCTTTGTCGACATCGACCGAGTTGGAATTTTTGGCCATTCTGGTGGCGGGTTCATGACGGCTGCTGCTCTGCTGCTGCCCCCCTTCAACGACTTCTTCAAGGTGGGAGTCTCCAGCGCGGGCAATCACGACAACAACATCTACAACCAGAACTGGAGCGAACAGCACCATGGTCTGCGTGAAGTTCCCGTGACTCCTCCCACTCCTCCGACCGGTGGTGGTGGAGCAGGTCAGGGCGGTGGTCGCCGAGGTGGTGGTGGCGGCGGAGGTGGCCCAGAAGATGAGTTCTTCTTTATGGATATGCCCCAGGCTGCTCAGGCCGGCCAGGGAGGAACTACATCTACTGGCACCAAGTTCGATATTAAGGTTCCGACCAATGCCGAACTCGCCGCGAACCTTAAGGGACACCTCTTCTTGGTTCACGGCGACATGGATAACAACGTTCATCACGCTGGCACAATCAGGCTGACTCAGGCTCTGATTCGAGCCAACAAGAGGTTCGATATGCTCATGCTGCCGGGCCAGGCTCATGGCTTCGGCGACATGACTCCTTACTTCACTCAGCGCATGTACGAGTACTTTGTTCAGCACCTCATGGGGGCTCCGGTCCCCACAAATGCCGACATCATCTTGGCTCCCTAGTTGAAGCGAGATGTATCAGCAGGCTCCTTTTCGCTTCGGCGGGGAGGAGCCTTTTTTATGAATTTTGGCTAGACCCAATCAAACCGAACATTCTCCCTTGAAAATCGTATAACTTATAGGTTATCGTTTGGATGTGCGGAGAGAGTTTGTTCCGTATGACGAGAGCGTCATAGAAAAGGAACTTGACAGTCTTCCGGCTTCAGATGCGAACAAGCTGGCAGCACTCATCAACCACTTTGAGAACTGTGCCTTTGGAAACCCTGCTCCGGCAAGAATAGATGATTACGGAGACGGGCTGTACAGGCTTCGTCATGTTAAGCCAGCCTACCAAGCACGAATGATTTTCTTTTCAGCTGAAAAGATTGATGATGTTGAAAGACTGGTGATCTTGGTGGTTTACAAAAAAGAGGGCGGCAAGACTCCGAAGAGTGTGATCGAAACGGCTAGGCAGCGAAAAGCTGTTTGGAAGGCAAGGAAGTAAATCAGATGACATGGATTGACAAATACGCAAATGAAAGGTCAAAGCGGGATCCAGAATTTAAGGCTGGCTACGATGAAGAGATGGCCCTGCTGGCTCTCGTTCGTGCCAGAAATGAAGCCGCAATGAGTCAAAAGGATCTTGCAGAAAGCCTCAACGTTTCTCAGCCATATATTGCTCAGGTTGAGCGTGGCACCAAGCCAATGAGCCTTTCTTTGATGATGCGATATGCAAAGGCCGTGGGGGTAACTGTGACTGTGCAGCCCGCCGAGAAAGCGGTTCTAGCCGAATAAATCGAGTCAGTGTGACCAAGCTGGCGACGATGAGTAAATGCCTACGAGGCACCTGCTGATCGTGCCTCACAGACTGAGGTGCCCTCATGCAATCGGGGATGGCCGGAGTTGATCGCACTTTCACCGGTTCCTGTTGACAACCTTTACTGAAAGACGAGATATCGGTCCTGAACGATGAGTCCGAGAAGAGCCAAAGGCTAGGGGCCTTTCGCATCCGCGGCAGGCTTCTTCTCTCCCTTCGCGGGAGCTGCCTCTGGCTCGGTTGGAGCAACCGGTGCGAATCTTGGGTCAGGATCCCCCTTGGCGTCCAACACTACGAAAGAAGCCATCTGCCAGCCGCCGCCCTTGGCTCTCTCAATCAGCTGAATCCGTACCGTGGCCGGGCCCTTCTCAAAAACAGCCTTGTTTTCGTAGATCGTCCCAAGGGCCTCGTCACCGGCGAGATCTTCAATGGCAGCAAGATTTCCCAGAATTCGACCTTGTCCAGATTTGAAGAAGCCTAGTTTCTCTTTCATCAGCTTCAGCCAGCGGGTTCTGTCTTCCTCTTCGGTGACTACCAGGAAGTCGGCACTGGCAAAGTACATAAGATCCTCTTCGGACCAGGTTGTGCCCAGTCGATCCATGAGGTAGTCCCCTTCGATCAGAGCATTTTCGGTGTAGCCGATGATGCTCTTTTGAAAATTGCTGATAAACAGCCAGGATCCTCCGCCACAGAGAACGACGACAAAGCCGATGAGGATGATGATTACCTTGGTCCTGGCCTTCACACTATTGATTCTACACGGCCCTGACGATGGCGTCCGGGGTGCCACAATGACCCCTATGGCTCATGCGGTAGTGCCCGAGGCAGAAGCGCTTCTGGATCAAGAGATTTCGGTCTTGGACAAGGGTTTTGTTCGCTTGGTGGACTACATGGGGGGAGACCAGCGCATCGTTCAATCGGCGAGGGTCAGCTACGGTTCTGGAACCAAAAGCTTTAGGCAGGATCGAGCCCTGATTCACTACCTGCTGAGGAACGAGCACACCAGCCCCTTTGAACAGGTTGTCCTGACCTTTCACTGCAAAATGCCGATTTTTGTGGCCCGCCAATGGGTTCGGCACCGCACCGCCAGACTCAACGAAATTTCTGGCCGCTACTCTGTAATGAAGGATGAGTTCTATGTGCCAGAGCTCAACCAAATGAAGGCCCAGAGCACTGACAACAAGCAGGCTCGAAGCGACGAAACGATCCCAGAAGGTGAAGAGATCATTGCCGAGCTTCAGGCAGATCAGGCGCACCTTTACAAGAACTATTTGGGCATGATCGATAAGGGCTTGGCCAGGGAAGTCGCTCGAACCAACCTGCCCCTTTCGCTTTACACCGAGTGGTACTGGCAGATTGATCTCCATAACCTCTTTCACTTCATCCGGCTCAGGCTCGATCCTCACGCTCAGTACGAGATTCGAGTCTATGCCGAGGCTCTGGCCAAGTGCGCCAAGGCCGTGGCTCCCATGGCCTTTGAAGCCTTCGAAGAGCACATTCAGGGATCGGTAAGGTTCAGCAAAGCAGAGCTGGCCGGCTTGGCCAGAATGCTGGAAGGCAAAGATCATGGACTGGAAGGAAGGACCCTTCAGCTTTTTGAATCTAAGATGGCAAAGTTGAAGTCGGCAGTCCCCGCCGAAGAGACCGAAGAACTGGTTCCCCCGACCGCGTAAGGATTGCTATGCCCTTCAGCTTCAGTCTCAGAACCCTCCGCCTCTCAAAGCTTTACCCCTTGACGATTAGCAGGGGGACGAGTGCAGGCAGTCTTAATCTTTACGTCACCCTCAGCGACGGCACTCATGAGGGCGTGGGTGAAGCCGCCCCTGGCACGTCTGACATCGAGACTCTGGCGAAAGATGCTGAGCCCACTCTCAAGGCTCTGATCGCTACCGGCTGTCTGGAACTCGGGCCAAGATTCACCTACGCTAAGGGCCGAGACATGGGGGTTCACCCTGCTGCCCTGGCTGCCCTGGATATCGCACAGTGGGATCTTTTGGGCAAGCAGGCAAACATGCCCCTGCACAAGCTTCTTGGCCTGCCAAAGCCGGTTTCGCCAACATCGGTAACGATTGGAATCAATCCCCCTGAGAAAATTCTTGAGCTTGTCCCAGAAATGCTGAGTCGATGGAAGGCGAGGCGTCTGAAGATCAAGCTGGGCAGCCCCGAAGGCATTGAGCACGATAAGGCCAGCTACGAGGCTGCAAGAGAAGCAGCCGCCCCCTACAAAGTGGGCCTTAGAGTGGATGCCAACGGTGGCTGGACTCCGGAAGGGGCCATTGAAATGGGGAACTGGCTGGCCGAAAGAGACTGCGACTACATTGAGCAGCCCTTGGCCCAGGGCATGGAATCAGAACTTCCTGCCGTGTTTGCCGCTCGCAAACTGCCCTTGTTCCTGGATGAATCTGTTCACTTTGCCTCTGATGTTCCAAAGCTCGCCGACCGGTGTGATGGGGTCAATCTCAAGCTGATGAAGACGGGAGGCATCACCGAGGCTCTTAAGCTGGTCGCCGTGGCTCGGGCTCACAACCTTCAGACTATGATCGGCTGTATGAGCGATTCTTCTATCGCTATTGCAGCGGGTGCTTCGATCGGGATCCTGTTTGATCATATTGATTTGGATTCTCATTTGAACTTGAACCCGGATCCGGCTGAGGGGCTGAAGATGGTGACGGGAGTCGTGATTCCTTCTGATCGCCCCGGTCATGGCGCGAGCCTCGTCGAGTAGGGTTTAGAGAACCACACGAGTGAGGGTGCCAGCTCTTCCTTCAAAGTCGTCATTCACGACCTAGACCTCGCAGGCTCCGTCAAGGTCGTGGCACCCAAAACATTGGAGAAGCGTGATGTTCGGGTGGCCTGGTTCAGCTCTGCTGAGCCAGGAAAGAGAGGGCTTGAGGATCGCTTCACATGCAGAGTGCTCGGGTGCCACGACCTTTTTCGAGGAACGAGAAAAAGGTCGTGAATGAAGATTGGGAAGAGGGGATTCCTGCCTTAGCAAAGTCAAACCAGACCACAGAGAGCTCTTATCAGGTTGGAGAGCTCAATTCCCCGTTGTTTCGCAGCCTTGCCAAGATGCTTCTAGCTTTTGCACTCGTGGGTTTCACCCACGCCACCCATAAATTGACTCAACTTGAAGTTGATGGGTGGCAGGGGCAGCGCCCCTGAATGCACAGTTCCTGGCTCGCGTTCCAAACTCTCGTGTTGTGGGGTGCCCCGTCCCGATCAGCCTGCTGTCGGGCGGGACTTGCCTGACCTGCATTTGCGCTATCCTGCTCTGCAGCTCGTCCCGCGCGGACAGAAGAGGCCATCAAGGTGCCGAAGTCTGAAAAGTCATCGCCACCCAACCCGGGACCCAATCCCCTGAGACTGCCCAAGGTTCCGCCTTTGCTGTATCCTTCACCTGGCCCCGATTTCGGAGGCAAAGGCAGAGACTATGAGACAGATTGGAGTCGCGGTTGCAGGTGCAGGATTTATCGGACCAGTCCACGTTGAGGCTCTGCGCCGAGCGGGAGTGAACGTTGTCGGCATTCTGGGTGTCGACCAGGCAGAATCCACCGCTGCCGCAGAAAAGCTAGGAATCGGCAAGGCTTATGCCAGCTTCGAAGAGCTTTTGGCAGACCCCGAAGTCGAGTCGGTCCACATCGCCACCCCCAACAAGCTCCACTTTCCCATGGCTATGCAGGCGATCAAGGCAGGAAAGCACGTTCTCTGCGAAAAGCCATTGTCAATGACCAGTGAAGAATCGGCTCAGCTCGTCGAGGCTGCCGCTCAGACGGGACAGGCGGCGGCTGTGAACTACAACATTCGCTACTATCCCATCGCTCTTGAGGCCAGACAGAGAGTCAAGGCCGGAGTCCTTGGCGACGTTTTCTCAGTCCACGGCAGCTACGTTCAGGATTGGCTGCTTTACAACACCGACTACAACTGGCGAGTTCTGGCCGAAGAAGGCGGCGATCTGAGAGCCGTCAGCGACATTGGCACCCACTGGCTCGATCTTGTTCTCTCAATCACTGGTCTGAAGCCTGTCGAGGTTTTTGCCGACCTGAGAACCGTTCACGAAACCAGGTTCCGCCCTCTCGGTGAAGTCCAGACTTTCACCGACAAAGAAAACGTGAAGGTGGACCGCGCTCCGGTCGAGATCACGACCGACGACATGGGCATGATCCTGATCAACTGCGAAGGTGGCGCAAGGCTTTACCTCCACGTCAGCCAGGTGACCGCGGGCCGCAAGAACTGCCTGCGATTTGAGCTTGCGGGCAGCGAAGGATCTTTGAGCTGGAACAGCGAAAAGCCAAACGAAATCTGGATGGGCCATAGAAGCCAGCCAAACCAGGAACTTCTGAGAGACCCCTCGCTGCTGTCACCAGAAGCCAGAGCGTTTGCTCATTATCCTGGCGGCCACAACGAAGGCTTCCCCGACACCTTCAAGCAGCTCTACCGAGACTTCTACGGCTACATTGCGGCAGGTGACATGACAGCTCCTCGCAGCTTCCCAACCTTCGCCGATGGCCATAAGGAAATCGTTCTCTGCGAGAGGATTCTTGAAAGCCACCGCAGCCGAAGCTGGGTCAAGGTGTGAAGCTGAGGCGCTGCTAGTGCTGTTTTCAACTAAACCCAAACAGCGGGACTTAGATTGAATTCGAAATTCGGACTGGAGGCAAGATGCGCTTTTCGACCGAGCCGCTAGGCGAAGGGTCTAAAAGCGCCAAAGAAAAGTCACCCCTTCCATTGGAAGGGGACGGGGGATGGCTGATGTTGTTTGGATTTGGGGACAACATGGAGTGACAGAAAAGAAGCATGCCAAGCTTCTTCAAAATTTCGTCCGAAAAGGACAGATGCGTGGCTGGAGAGCATGATGGAAGTGACTTACTCAGATATCTCAAAAATGATCGACCATTCCGTTTTGAACCCAACTCTCACCAGAGTTGAGCTCGAAAAGGGAATCAATCTGGCGTTGGAGTACGACTGCGCCAGCGTCTGCATCATGCCCTACGCCCTTAAGCTCTGCGCAGCCATGCTGCAGGGAAGCACGGTTAAGGCCAGTACAGTCATCGGTTTTCCCCACGGAGGCAACACAACCGAAATCAAGGTCGCTGAGGCCAAGAGGGCTCTTGCCGATGGCGGACAGGAGCTTGATGTTGTCTGCTGCATCAGCGCCGTTCTCAGCGGAGATTGGAACTACGTGACGGCTGAGCTGAAGGCCTTGACCGAGGTGACTCACGATGCTGGCCAGAAGATCAAGGTGATTTTTGAGAACGCCTATCTGGCCGAGATGCACAAGATCGCACTCTGCGAGATCTGTGGCGAACTGAACGTGGATTGGGTCAAGACTTCGACGGGCTACGCTCCTAGCGGAGCAACGATAGAGGATTTGAAGCTGATGAGGAAGCATTCTCCTGCCCACGTGCAGGTGAAGGCGGCAGGTGGGGTGCGAGATTTGGATACTCTTCTGAAGGCTCGGGCTATTGGGGTGACTCGGGTTGGCCTTAGCAAGTCGGCGGATATTCTGGATGAGCTGAAGAGGCGTCTGGCAGGGGATGCTCCTTCTTCGGCTGGAGTTTCGGACGACGTGGCTTATTAGATTTTTGGATATTCTCCCTTACACTCATTGAGTGTTTGGATGGCCTCTTATGTCCGTGAGGCACGAGCGGCAGAGGAGGATAGCGCCACGGCTTTGGTTTTCAGTTCCCGCCCGACAGCTAGCTGATCGGGACGGGGCACCCCACTGGATTTATTCGAGGATTTTCAATCACGACCTAGACTCGTTCCTCGTCAAGGTCGTGGCACCCAGAGTTGCTGCGAACTACGAAGTGCACAAACACCGCCACGGGTAGCCGGGGATGGCTCGCAGAGCAGCCCCGGGTTCAAGGACTTGCTGGCTCGCCGTTATCAGGAACTGACACTTGATTCCGGGGCTGCTCCGCTTCGCGCAGCCATCCCGGGCCACCCTCTTCTGTGATCGCCTTGCCAGTTCCCGCCCGACAGCTGTCTGATCGGGACATTTGGGGGAGCTTGTTTGAGGCTGTGCATTCCTGGCTTAGCAAAGCTAAACCAGGCCACACTTAATCACCAATTTCTGCGAGATGAATACCCGTGCCACTGGCATCGACAGTGCAAATTTGGACAATATTTGTTAACATATCCTGCTCGACAGCAAGCTGGTCGAGCAGGACACCCAGCTTCAATATGGGCCACAAGATCCCGGGCTACTCCGCTTCGCGCAGCCATCCCGGGCCACCCAGTTCCAATCGAGATGAGGTGTGGGTGGCCTCTTCTGTCCGCGAGGGACGAGCGGCAGAGGAGGATAGGGCCACGGCTTTGGTTTTCAGCTCCCGCCCGACAGCTAGCTGATCGGGGCGGGGCACCCCACTGGATTTATTCGAGGATTTTCAGTCACGCCATTCCGGGCCACCCGAAAGCAAGTCTGCTTTCTTCTCAGATATTGCCGATTCGTGGCCTGGTTTTACGACGAAGTCGTTCAGCTAGGGCACCTGCATCCTATCCTCTGGCCTTCGGCCACCCGGCTGAGGCTTCGCCACAACCGGGCCACGAGCCGAATGACCAGAAACAAAAACCTCCCGGCGAGAAAAACCTCACCGGGAGACACAACTCACCAAGCCAAGACGCTTAGCCGAGGCGAGCGTTGACTGCGTTCCAGTCGATGACCTGAGCATAGGCCTGGATGTACTTCATCCTGGCTGCCTGGAAGTCAAGGAAGTAGGCGTGCTCGTACACGTCCATGGCCAAAAGAAGCTTGTGGTTCCAGGCAGGATAGGTGTCCTGGCTGTCGCCGGCGTAGATGCCGACTCGCTCTTCGGTCAGGTCGTAGCCCAAATAGACCCAGCCGCGGCTTCCCATTCCGGTAGCGGCCCACTCGGCAGAAAACTTGTCGAAGGAACCAAAGGCCTCGTTGATCAGGTCGCCGACAGCGCCTGTTGCTGGGCCGCCTTCGCCGCCAATCGTATCGAAGTAAACCGTGTGGTTGATGAATCCGCCGTAGGCAAAGGCGTAGTTGACCTTGAGGGCGCGGATCTGGCTGTAGATCTGGTTGGCAGCAGCAGGATCGATCTCCATTTCGGCCAAAGCCTTTCGGATTTCGTTAGTCTTGTTAGCGTAGCCCTTGAACAGAGTCAGGTGAGCGTCGTGGGTGGCGCGGCTGATGCCGACCCTTTCGGTGGTGTAAACCTTCTCAGGCAGTGCTTCCGGAACGGTAACTAGCTTCACAGACATGATCTTTTTCAGGCTCCAAATTGTTCGAAGAAAACTTCTAGAACAAAGGTTACTACGCCGCGAAGATTCGTGGCTCGTCCTGATTGGGCCTCATGAATCGCCCCCTGAGTCTGCCAGGTTTTCCACTGCTATTGAATCTCGACAAAAAGTGTTTCTTTTTCCCCAACACAGAAAGCCGAAATTAAGAGTAGGATAAAACCGATGAGAGGAGAAATCCTGACAGCCCTGGGTGCGACGCCGCGCCTGATGGAGCGCATGGTCCGAGTCTTTCCGGCAGACCGTCTTGACGACAGGCCCAGCCACGCTGATCTCAGTCCGAGAATGGCAATCGCCAGCCTGGCCGACAACGAAACTCTGATTCTGGAAAGAATCCGAACTGCGAATCTCAAGCCGGGTACGGCCTTCGATGCAGTCAATGCCCTAGAAAGGGCAAAGGAATACCACTACGACGAAAAGGATGTTTTTCACGAAGCTGAAGTCTACGAATCCCGCCGAATGATGACGATCGATTATCTTCGCGAGCTTCATGATACAGACTGGAGCAAGACTCTGATTCTCGGCGGCATTGCCGTCACCATCGCTGACTATGTCAGCATTGTTTTGGCTAACGATATTGTTCATCTCGATCAAATCAGCCGCCATCTAGCGACAGAAGTCGCCACACTTTCTTAGTTCAGCTTCGGCTTTGCTGGGAGGCAAACAGCTCCTCTTCACTTTGAAGAGGGGCTGTTTGCGTATTTGGATCAGATGGAATTCAGACTTATCAAAGCAGGATTTGGCTAGAATAAACGTTCTATTTGGAGTTGATTGAAATGCTGGAGTTGACCTTGGACCTGCGAGACTTTTGGAATTTTGGCGATCCTACCGGCTCACGGGCAAAGTTTGAAGACCTGCTAGCTAAGGGGCAGGATGATGAACTTGCGAAGGAGATTCGGTGCCAAATTGGCAGAACCTACGGTCTTGAAGGAAACTTTGAAGAGGCTCACCAGCTTTTGGATTCCTTGACTCTCCCAGCTGACTCTGCTCTGAGAAGCTGGGCATGCTGGCATCTGGAAAAAGGAAGGACCCTGAACTCCAGTGGCAGGAAGGAAGAAGCAAGACCTCTCTTCGAGAAGGCGGCCGAGTCGCAGTGGCAGGATCTGCGGATTGATGCCCTGCATATGCTCGCCATAGTCAGTTCTGGAGAAGAGGCCCTTAGCTGGAATCAGACGGCCTTGAAAGAGGCGTCAGCATCAGCCATGCCCCAGGCTAGACGATGGGTGGGCAGTCTCAGCAACAACTTGGGCTGGAGCCTTCACGACCTTAATCGGTTTGATGAGGCGCTGGAGGTCTTTAAAACGGCGGAAACCTTTTTTGCCGAAAAAGGCGGCCAGCAGCACCATATCGCAAAGTGGGCCGTGGCTCGCTGCCTCAGGTCTATGTCACGCCATGAGGAGGCACTTTCAATTCTTACCAATTTAGATGGAGCATCTGATGGCTATGTGCCAGAAGAGATGGGAGAGAACTACCTCTCCTTAGGAGAAGCAGAGAAAGCCAAAGAGCAGTTCAAACTCGCCTACGATCTTCACAGCCAGGATGACTGGGTAGTGAAGAATGAGGCAGAGAAGCTGGCCAGACTCAAAGATCTGTCTGCTTAACTGGCTACAGAGCAAAAAAGTGGCTGGCACCTGTCGGGTGCCAGCCACTTTCTATTCAGGTACTGATCAGATCAGTTGCTCGTCTCAACGCCAATCGCCAGGCGATTGATCATGAGCCGGAAGGGTTCGGCCATACCCGTGTTCCTTCTGTCTGCTGAATAGGCTCTATAGAGCATCTTCACCTGACCGGAAGCATTTACGTATCTCGTCAAGGATGTTCCGGAGAGGCTCCTTTTCATTTCATCTTGGCCAATTGCTCTCAAAGAGCCTTCGGCAATGATGTCGTACTTGCTGGTCTGATAGTTCCAGAGGAAGACAGTGCTTGCTGGTGTGTACCTTCTGTCTGAGCTGTTTGCCGATGTCAAGAGCTCAATCTTGGAGAGCTTGGTCGGGTTGGGCAGTGTGAAGGTGGCTTCAGCGCTCGCCGACTGTCCCGAGGTTACTCGAGCTGAAGTCGAAACGTGGAAGAGCTTGTCGATCGTGGAGACCTCAGGCAGACCGCCCGAGTTGTGGGTGCCATCTCTCTGAGTCATTGAAGATGGGACAACAACCTGAGCTGTGGTCAGGGTGGCCCTGGTGAGAAGCATGGCCTTCTCAACATCAATTCGGCCGAAGCCGTACTTGTTCGAGTCGCCCCAGCTCTTAGCTGAGTTGCTCATGATGTCTTCGACCTGTCTCGATGTTAGCCTGGGGTTGTAGGAGTAGATCAGGGCTGCCAGGCCAGCGGCGACTGGGCAGGCCATTGAAGTGCCAGAGGCTGGGCCGTAACCGCCGCCCAAGGTGGTGCTGACGATGCCAGTTCCAGGGGCAAAAACGTCGATTGCCTTGCCGTAGGCAGAGAATCCGGCTTTGGTGTCCTGTTCGTTGCTGGCACCAATGACCATCACATCAGCGTGGTCGAAGCCAGCCAGATCTCGGTTGTCGTTGCCAGCGGCATAGAACAGAAGGGAGCCCTTGGCTCTCATTTCTTGTCCAGTGGTCTGGATCAGCGGTGAATCAACGCCGGCATAGCTGACGCTCACGACCTTGGCTCCGTTGTTGGTGGCCCAGCGTGCGCCATCCATCATGTCCGTGACAAAGGCTCCTCCGCCAGGGGAGTTTGAAGTTCGAACAGGGAAGATTTTTACGTTCCAGCTGACACCAGCTACGCCGCGACCGTTGTTGGTAATGGCAGCGGCATCTCCAGCGCAGTGGGTGCCGTGACCGTTGATATCCATCACCTGACCGCCGTTAGCCTGGGTGACCTTGTCTACTGAGTTGTAGCCAGGAAGCAGGTTGGGGGCAAGGTCGGGGTGAGTCAGGTCGATGCCTGTATCGACGATGGCAATCTTAACAGTGTGTCCTGTGTGCAGAGCCCATCCCCTCTCAGATCTAATCATGGCGTGGTGCCACTGATTCTGAAAGAAGGGATCGTTTGGCCGTGTCAGAGGATAGACCCTGTAGTCAGGGGTCACATATTCGTAGAGCCCTGTTGCGTTCAGGTTGAAGAAGATTCTGTCTTCAGTCTGTCCAGCGGGAACGCTGATAATGATCTCGCCTGTTTCGGTCACTCGGCGGATGACGTTGCTTGCTTTGGTGACGGCTTCGCGCACCTTGGCTTGAGCCTGAGTGAGGGTGAGACCGCGAGCCTGCCAAGCAGATTCGGACCAGGGGCGAACCACCATGCGTCCAGAGAGCTCCTGCACTCCGGGCCGAGAGACAAAATGCGTCTGAGCAAACGACGCAAAGGCCAGTGCCATAACGGAACTGACAGCCAGAGCTCTAAAACTGTGCCTCATGAAAAATCACAGCGACTTTTTCGCTAGGCCTGATCTTAGCAGGTGAAGGCATCAAGCCTGCAAGTTCTCACCAGATTTTCATTACAGATTCTGCTGAGAGACAGGCAAAAACGCAGGCAGCCTGGAGCTTTTTGGGCTCCAGGCTGCCTGGTTGTCGGGAACAGATCGCTTAGTTCTGAACTTCGGCGCTAAGGACGAGACGATTGATCAGGAGATCAAAGGGCTCAGCCATTCCAGTGTTTCTTCTGTCTGCAGAATAAGCTCTCACCAGCATTCTCACCTGGCCAGAAGCATTCATGTATTTGGGCAGTGAGGTTGATGTCAGGCTGCGCACCAGCTCATCGTCTCCCAAGGGCCTCAAAGCAGATTCAGCAATCACGTCGAATTTCGAAGTGTGCCAGTTCCAAAGGAAGAGAGTGTTCGAGACAGGGTATCTGGTTCTGGAACTGTTTGAAGCAGCCATCAGATCAAGTCGAACGACCTTGGTGGGTGTCGGAACGGTGAAGTTAGCAACGGCTCCAGCAGATTGACCCGAAGCAACTCTGGTAGAACGAGCCCGATAGGCAAGCTTGTCCAGATTGTTGATGTCGAGCAGGCCTCCAGAAACGTGAGTTCCGTCGTGCTGAGCGATTGAATTGGCCGTCACAATTTGGTTCGCCGTCAAAGTGGAGCGGACACGGGTCATCGCCTTCTCCATGTTGATCAAGCCAAAACCGTATCTGTTGGCATCCCCAATGCTCGTGGCTGTTTGGCTGAGGATATCCTCAACCTGCTGAGCTGAGAGCCTGGGATTGTAAGAGTAGATTTGGGCCAAAGCGCCAGCGACGATTGGAGCAGCCATCGATGTTCCGGTAGCTGGGCCGTAGCCTCCGCCCATGGTGGTGCTCTGAATGTCTTCACCAGGAGCCATAAGGTCAATACCGATTCCGAAAGCGGGCCAGCCTGCATAGCGGTCGGCTCGGTTGGTGGCGCTTACGATAATGACGTCCTTGTGATCAGTCGTGATGTTTTCCTGGCTGTTGCCGCCGGCGAAAACCAGCAGAGCGCCTTTCTTCTTCATTTCCGCTCCAGTTACTTGGACAGAAGGAGACATGACGCCGCCGAAGCTGACGTTGGAAACCTTGGCGCCGTTGTTGGTGGCCCACATGGCTCCATCAAGCATGTCCGAAACAAAGGCGAAGCCGTTTCCGCCTTCCACAATCTTGATGGGCATGATCCTAAAGTTCCAGCCCATGCCAGCCACTCCGCGGGCGTTGTTGCCAATGGCGGCTGCATCACCTGCAACGTGGGTGCCATGGCCCTGCATGTCCATCACATCGCCGCCAGCAGCCTGGCTTCGTCTTTGTGGAGCGTTGTAGCCAGGAACGAGATTGGGAGCGAGATCGGGATGGGTCAGGTCGACGCCTGTATCACAGATGGCAACAGTCACTCTATTGCTTCCCGTGTGCAGACTCCATCCTCTTTCAGACTTGACATTAACGTGGTGCCACTGGCTGTTGTAGAAGCTGTCGTTTGGTCTGGTCAGAGGAAACACCTTCCAGTCCGGCACAACGTATTCGTAAAGTCCAGTTGCATTGAGGTTGAAGAAGACTCTATCTTCTGTCTGGCCAGCCGGAACGCGAATGATGATTTCGCCGGTTTCGGTGGCTCGTCGGATGACGTTGACTGAAGCGCGGCTGACTGCTTCGCGGACTCTTGCTTGGGCCTGAGCTTGGGTGAGGCCTCTAGCCTGCCAGTCAGCTTCTGACCAAGGGCGGACCGTCATGCGGCCGGAGAGTTCCTGCACCCCAGGCCGAGAGACAAAATGCGTCTGAGCGAAGGACGCAAATGTCAGCACCATTAAGGAACTGACTGCCAGAGCTCTGAACGTGTACCTCATTGTAAATCAAGGCGAGTGATTCGCTTCGCTGCATATTAGCAGAAAACTGCTTAATGTGCGGGAATCGCCCTATTGTTAGAGGGATCGTTAAACTAAATAGTTCGCTTGGCGAGAAAGATTTTGAGAAAAACAAGTTCAAAAGCCGCCCCTTTCAGGACCCTGAAGAGGCGGCTTATGCTTTATTTGTCCCTGAGTTAGTTTTCCACAGCCAGACTTGTCAAACGGTCCAGAACTCTGTAATAGATTCTAGCCATTTTGTGAAGATGCTCGATCTTCATTCTCTCGTCTGTTTCATGAGCAGGGCCATCTCCCAGCCAGCCTGTTCCGATAGCAACCGAGTTGGGAACGGCTCGGGCGTAGGTGCCGCCTCCCATGACTCCTGGCTTTCTTTCTTCGCCAGTCTCTTCCTTGTAGCTCTCAACGACAGCCCCGACCAAGGGATGATCCAGAGGGAAGTAAAGGGGCTTTGAATCGCTGAAGTCGGCCAGCTTCCAATCAAGGCCCAGCTCGCCGAGGTGGGCTTCGCATTTGGCCTTAATGTCATCGCCCGACCAAGTGACAGGGTAGCGGACATTGATGGTCATGCGAACCTTTCCATCGACCGTAGCAATGATTCCCAGGTTGGCCGAAAGAGCTCCGCTTGGCTCATCGCTGCCGGCGATCCCCAATCCGAGACCAGCAATGTGGGATCGCTCAAACAGCTCCTCAAAAGCTTCCTGACTGCTGAGGGGAGAAATCTCGGCCAAGAGCCGGAGAGCGCGAATGGCGGCATTGTCTCCACCAAAGGGCCAAGAACCGTGGGCAGCTTTGCCAACCGCATGGATCTTCAGCAGGTCGCCGTCCCAAGTCCAAGTCGCGTTCTTATCCCAGGCCTGAGACAGCTTTTCTTCAACGTGGGCCCTGGCTTCCGCCGAAACCTTGACCACGGCATCGCAGGAATCGATGACGATGTTGGGTCTCTGGCCGCCAGAAATAGAGATCAGTTCCAGGTCACCGGTGGGTAGAGGGACTTCCACAATAAAGTCGGAAATGCCCTTTTCGGCATGAATCAGGGGCCAGCCGCCGTCAGGAGCCACTCCGAATGTCGGGGCTTCTTCCGTCTCCATGTAGCGGTGAATACAGCCAAAGCCGCTTTCTTCGTTGCAGCCAAAAACCAGCCTGACTCTGCAGGCGAGTTCTGGCTTGCAGTGCAGGAGGGCCAGGGCGGCGTAAAAGGCGGCGACGGTTGGACCCTTATCGTCAGAGGCTCCGCGGGCATAGACATAGCCATCTTCGACTTCAGCACCGAAGGGCTCGTGCTTCCAGCCTGGTCCGACGGGAACAACATCAAGGTGACCCAGCACCATGACCATCTTTTCTCCCTTGCCAAACTCGCCCCAGCCACAGTAGCCTTCGAGGTCAAAGGTGCTCAGCCCGTGCTCGGCCGACTTCTTCAGCATCAAATCAAGGGCTCTCTTGTTCTCCACGCCGAAGGGCGCGCCTGGGGCGGCTTCATCTTCGAGGCTGGGAATCTGCAGCAGCTCTCTGAGGTCAGCGAGAAGTTCGTTTTCGTGTTCCTTGAGCCAGGCGTGACCTGCCGCAACGGTTTCCGACATAGAGTCAGATTACCAGCAGAAAGAGAAACTGTCCTCCCGCCAGAATTTCGCCTTTGAACTTAGCCAAAATGATGATGCCATGGGTCTTAAGCGACTTTTCGCTCAATGAGGTCCGTAGATGGCAGGTAGATCGTGAAGCACTTTTTTTCCTGGACCCTTTTGGCTGGCCTTCTGGTCCTGGGGGCATGCACTGGCCCAAATGAATCAGCCTCTTCAACTTCTGGCGAAAAGCCAGCCGCCGAAGGTTCGACTTTCAAAGTCGCCCTCTTGACCCCCGGCCCCATCAGCGATGCTGGCTGGAACGCCATGGCTTACGAAGGTCTGCAGGCCATCAAGACTGAACTGGGAGCCGAAGTTTCGACCCAAGAAGCCCTTGACGCCAAGATTCCTGATGCCATGACGAGCTATGGCCAGGAGAAGTACAACCTGGTTATCGGCCATGGTTTTGAGTACAACGAGCCAGGCACCGAGATTGCTCCTAAGTTCAAGGACACTGTTTTCGTCAGCTCATCTGGAGCCAAGACCACCGAGAACAGTGGAGCCATTAGGTTCTATCTGGAGCAGGGCTTCTACCTTGCCGGTGCTGCCGCTGCCTTGACCAGCAAGACTGGCGGAGTAGCCATGATTGGCGGCCCGGATGTTCCTTCGATTCGTTCCACCTTTAAGGCTTTCAAGGCTGGCGCAGAAGCTGCCAAGCCGGGAATCAAGGTCCAGGAAATCTTCACTGGAGATGGACAGGATGTTGCCAAAGCCAAGCAGGCTGCCTTGACCGCCATCGGAGCCGGAGCTGACGTGCTGATTCATCAGGCCAATGCCGCTGCTCAGGGCGTTTTTGATGCCGCCAAGGAGAAGAACGTTCTTGCTGTCGGGGCCAATTTGGACCAGAACAGCAATGAGAGCGGGGTCGTTTTCTGTTCCGCCATCATCAAGGCTCAGCCTGCCTTTTTGGCCCTCGCAAAGGAAGTGAAAGAAGGCAAGTACAAGGGAACCCTTAGCCTCTTTGGAATGAAGGAAGGTGCGATTGAGTTTGTTTGGAACGACGCCCTGAAATCTAAGGTGCCCGAGGCCGCCCAGAAGGCAGTCGAGGACATGAAGGCCAAGATCCTTGATGGATCGCTGGTCGTTCCCAAGGACGAATTCTAAGTCCACTCTTCGCGTATGACTCCCCTCCTTACCGCCCGGGGGCTCAGCCGAGCCTTCGGGAGGGTCCAGGCCCTCTCCGATGTCACTTTTGAAGCGGCATCGGGGGAGATCCATGCGGTTCTTGGGGCAAATGGGGCGGGGAAGTCAACTCTCATGGCCGTGCTCTCTGGCCACTTGGTTCCAGATTCTGGTTCGGTAAGTTTGGGTGGAAAGGCTCTGCCCTTCGGCTCACCTAGTGGAGTCAGAGACATGGGCGTCGCCATCGTCCATCAGCACTTTATGCTGGTGCCTCAGTTCTCGGTTCGCGATAACCTTCTTCTCGACCAAATGGGCGGCTTGGGAGGCATGACCGACCCGGCTCTGGTGGAAGAGAGAGCCAAGAAAGCGGCCGAATCGGTCGGCTGGCAGATTGACTTTAACGCCAAAACAGGCAGCCTCCCCGTTGGAGTTCAACAGAGAATCGAAATCATCAAGGCTCTGGCCTTCGATCCTCAAGTCATTATCTTGGATGAGCCGACTGCCGTCCTGACTCCAGATGAAGTTGAGGATTTGATCCGAGTTCTAAAACAGCTTAAGGAGCAGGGAAAGACAGTCATTCTTATCGCCCACAAGCTCAATGAGGTTTATGCCGCCGCCGACCGCGTGACTGTGCTGAGGCAGGGACGGACAGTGGGGACGGGACTGCTAAGCGAATTGACCCCGGACGCTTTGGCCACTTGGATGGTGGGCGAAGTTCCTCTTCCTCTTTCTTTGCTGGAAGTCACCCCGGGCGAAGTTCTGATGACCTTCGACGAGGTGAGGGTTAAGGGGAGTCGAGGTGAGGAGGCGGTCAGGGGCGTTTCGTTTCAGCTCCATGCCGGTGAGATTTTAGGAATCGGGGGAGTGGATGGGAACGGTCAGGTGGAACTGGCTGAAGCCGCCGCAGGCGTGCGGCCTGTTTCTTCTGGTGTCTTGGACGCGAAAGAATCACCTGCCTACATTCCTCAAGACAGACAGACAGATGGTCTCGCTTTGACCATGTCTGTCTTTGATAACCTGCTTATTTCAGGAATTAATTCGGCCGAACTGATGAGGTCAGGATGGCTGAAGATGAAGGAAGCCCGCCGTTGGGGCGAGCGTCTTGCGGCGGATTATGAGATCAAGACTCCTGATCTGGACGTGAAGGCCAAGAATCTCAGCGGCGGCAACCAGCAGAAGATAGTTGTCAGCCGAGTTTTAAGTCGGAATCCCCGCATCATTGTTGCGGTCAACCCTACTCGTGGACTCGACATATCGGCGGCAAGATTTGTTCATGAAAATCTGATGAAAGCTGCCAGAAACGGCGCGGCTTTGCTCTTGATCTCAACCGATAGAGAGGAGCTTTCAGCCCTTTCTTCCCGCATCATGATCATGTCCCGGGGAGAATTGACCCCGGCAGACAGGCAGGATCTGAAAGCTGACGTCCTTGCAGGAGTCGTTACATGAAGACTAAGGAATTGTTAAAGTCTTCGTCCGCAGGACTTGTTCTGATCGTCTCAATCTTCGCTGTTCTGGTTTTGGTACTCTGGCTGGCGAAGCTGGATGTTGGCGCGTCCCTTGCCGCCATCATGAAGAACGCTTTTGGAAGCCCCTTTGCCTTCAGTCGAACTCTGGTGAGGGCGACTCCTCTGATTTTCTGCGGAGTTGCTCTTTGTCTGGCTTGGAAGGCAGGCATGTTTAACATTGGGGCAGAAGGACAGTATGTGGCGGGTGGACTTTTTGCCGCCGCTGTGTACAAGTTCGTTCCTCAGTCTCCTGAATTTATCCTCCAAATCCTGATTTTGGCGGCTGGCTGCCTGGGCGGCGCTCTGGCGGCTGGTTTGGCCGCCTGGCTGCAGATCAAGCGAGGGGTTCAGGTGGTGATTTCCACCATCCTTCTCAACTTTATTCTCCTGGGAATGCTAGGCTGGGCGGTCAACGGCCCCCTTAAAGAAGCCTCGAAGCAGCGGCCTATGACGGACCGAATCCCAGAATCACTTCTGCTTTGGCGTCCCTTCGATGGGCTTGAAGTCAACCTCGGAGTCTTTCTTGCCCTGGCCTTCGCCGTGGGTTCTTGGCTCTATCTCGCTCGATCCAAAGGAGGTTTTCATCTGAGGCTGGTCGGAGAAAACCAGAAGGCAGCTCGGGCCAGCCTGGTTTCGGTGGAGAATGTTCAGCTCAAAGCCATGGCGAGCTCCGGAGCATTGGCCGGTTTGGCTGGGGCTGTCACCTACCTGGGAATCAGCCGCCAGGTTGGAGAAGGATTCGCCGAGGGTTTTGGTTTTCTTGCTATTCCCGTTGCGCTTTTGGGTGGACTCAACCCCCTTGGTGCGGCAGCGGTCGGGCTCGGTTTTGGTGCGCTTATGGCTGGTGGCGAAGGCCTCGCTCGCACTTCACCCATCGGCTCCAGCCTGGTCACTCTTATTCAAGCCATTGCCGTGCTGGGCTACCTCGGATTCCTTGCCTGGAAGGCAGCTCAGCCAGAACCCGTTCTGCCCGATGAACACCATCAGGAGGTTTCCCCTGCTTGATCTTGCGGTGAACGTTTTCCGCTTCGGAGCGCCAGTTTGTTTGGGAGCCTTGGGCGAGACGCTTCAGCAGAAATCGGGAGTGCTCAACATTGGGCTCGAAGGCTTGATGCTGACTGCAGCCTTTACATCGATGCTCGCGGCAAAGCAGACTTCCAACCCTTGGATCGGCTTGGCGGTTGGGCTCTTGGCTGCCTTGATCTTGGCTCTCCTTCAAGGAGTTTTCGTTCTCACTTGGTCGATGGATCAGGTTGTGGTGGGGACCGTCGTCAATCTCTTTGCCCTGGGCATCACTTCCACAGTGTTTAGGATGATCTTTGGCGCTTCGGGCCAGCTGATCAGCGTCCCCAAGCTTCCGACCCTCTTTTGGGGTCTGGATTTCGTCCTGCTCCTCATCCCGGTTCTCGCCATTCTGCTCGCTTGGCTTTTTGCCAAAACCAAGTGGGGATTGGCCGTGAGAGCGGCAGGCGAGAACCCTAAGGCACTTTCTGCTGCTGGCTTCTCCCCCGCAAAAGTACGGTGGATGGCACTGATAGGAGGCGGGCTGATGGCTGGTTTGGCAGGCAGCTACTACACCTTGGGAATCACGGGATCTTTTGCAGAAGACACCATTGCCGGGCGTGGATTTATCGCCATTGCTATGGTCACCTTTGGCCGCTGGAATCCGGTCTGGGTTCTGCTCGCCAGCCTGCTTGTTGGTGCCGCCGAGCAGGTGCAGTTCAGTCTGCAGACAGTCAACCAAGGCATCCCTGTCCAGTTCTTTTCAATCCTGCCCTACGTCTGTGCCCTGGTGGTGTTGATCGTGGCGGGCAAGGGAACCGCTGCCCCAGAATCGCTTGGCCAGCCTTGGAAAGAATCGAAATGAAATCAACCGTCAAGCTGCAGAGGAGAATCACTTTTTCCAGCGGGCACCGTTACTGGCTGCCTAGCCTAACCGAGCTGCAGAATCGCGATCTTTTTGGCCCTTGGGCCAGCCCCTACAACCACGGCCACAACTACGTGCTTTGGGTGACGGCCGAGGGCGAAGTGGACCCCACCACCGGGATGGTGGTGAACATTAAATGGATTGACGATGTGCTCAAAGAAAGGGTGATTCGCCGCTTTGACCAGAAGTCGATTAATGACGAGATTCCTGAGTTTTTTGATCGATCCAGTTCGATCGAGAACCTGCTGACCTACTTTGCCGACAAGCTTCAGCAGCTGCCCGGCGATGCAAAACTGATTCATTTGAAGCTGGAAGAACACCCCCTGCTCTACGGAGAGCTAGACCTAACACCCCCGCACGGCCCCATGATTTCACTCACCCGCGTTTACGAATTTGCCGCCAGCCATAGGCTCAATACCGAAGAGCTTCCGCATGAAGAGAACATTAGGCTCTACGGAAAGTGCAACCACATTAACGGGCACGGCCACAACTATGTTCTAGAAGTCACGGTCTCAGGAACTCCTGACCCTGTGACTGGCATGCTTGCCGATTTGGGCCAGCTAGATTCTGTGGTCGAAGAGAGGATTCTCAACCGCTACGACCACAGAAACCTTGATCTGGACGTTGAGGAGCTGGCGGGGAAGGTCACGACCAGCGAAGTCGTCGCCCGCGAGATATTCACTCAGCTGGAAGGAGTGGTTCCGGGCCAGTTGGAGAGGGTTCGCCTTCACGAGACGGCCCGGAACATTTTTGAAGTGACGCGTTAGATGAGCAGAAGACTGGCTGCCCAGTCGTCCGCTTTCTCTCTTCAGTCACGGTGATCTTCGTAAATTCCGATCATGCGATCCACGTTGTGCATTCCTGGGTAAGGGCGGCCGGCCACAGTCTGCTGCCAGCGATGGAACTTGGCGTGGCCATCGATAAAGGCGAAGTTTGACCCGTTGGTAAAGGCGGTCTGGAAGATTCTTTCGTCAAACCAGTTCTCCACCTCGCCGTCGTGTTCGCCAACATAGGCATCAATGTCATCCCAGCTCAGGTAGTCGCCGGGCCAGGGGTGATAGTCAGAATCCTCGACTCCCTGCAGGCGAAGAGACAGAACAATCTGAGCGGCAGGTTCAGAGAACTGAGTGAGGTTGGCTCCGTGAGCAAACACTCCGTTAAGCAGGTAGTCAGTTTCGGGCTCATCCTCTCTCGCCTTGTAGGCGGGAGTTCTAAAAATACCGGCGCTCTTGACGTAAGGGTAAAGGGATGGGTACCAATCGTATTCGATCTCCTCGTCTTTCACCACGCTCCGGTCGTCATTGTCGCCAGCGTAAATCTGCAGAGCCACCCCGATCTGCTTAATATTGCTGAGGTCCTGAGTTTTCTTGGCTGCCGCTTTTGCCTGGCTGAAGACAGGGAAGAGAATGGCCGCAAGAATGGCAATGATCGCGATGACGACCAAAAGCTCAATCAGGGTGAAGGCTTTGCGCATTGCAGGATTATTGCAAATGCAACAATTCTGCGTCAAGGATTAAGGCAATATTGTTGAGAAAGGGGACTTGGTGAGTTTTCTGGCGGTTTTCGACTCTCGCCTGACGGTTCGGTCGAAAACCGCTTTTTTGCTTTGGGTAGTGAATATCCATGGAATTTGATGATCGGGTCGTGCCTGAATTGATTTCTAGATCGCTAGGCTCGGAGATCTCTCGCAAGATAACCATTCGCCTTCCCCTCCCAAAAGGGCAGCTTCCCTATCCCTTAGCTGGCGGGAGGACCTGATTATTTGGTTGGCAGAGGCCTACCGGAAAACCCCCTTCGAGTGGCTCCGAGGAACGAGGAGACGCTCAATGGGGAGAAAAACATCTCCCCTTCCGTGCGGCAAGTCTGGCCAGTTGAGAGTCATCTGAACGGAAGGGGCCAGGGGGATGGCAGGGTTTGAACCGAAGATGCCCCTTCCGGATACTCTCCATCCCCTGCCCCTTGCCTCTCGCTAAAGCGAAAGGAAGGGGTTCTGATATGCCTGCCAAAGAACAGTTCCGGCCCGACAGCATACTGGTCGGGACCGGGCACCCAAAATGTGTCCTTTCAAGCATCCTAGCTTCTCCCAAAAAGAGAATTTTCAACAAACTCGTAAATTTTCTTGGGGGGACCCTAAAGAAGCCGCAAAAGGAAGCCTTAATAAGAAGCACGAAAGGCCTTGACTGAAAGGGCAAGACGGGGGCGACCCCGATCGCGCAAAGCCAACAGATCTCTGGATGCCATGAGGGCAGGGAGATGGCTGGGCCACCAAACCGGGCAGATATCAAGGAAGCCAATCGTGAAAATTTCTGATTCCCAGATTCAAGCAGTTCTGACCTCAGGCGGACAGATCACCCCCGATGCCGTGAAGGTCGAGACCACAGTGATTCGGCTCGTTGATGCTGAACTTATCGAGCAGACCGCCAAAGACGTGCTTGCCATGCCTGACAGGGAAGAGATGATCGCGACCCTGAAGGCTCGCATCGAAGCGGGTCAGTACAACCCAACAGGGCAGGAAATTGCTGATTCTATGGTCCGCCGCATGATGGCCGACCGGATTCGCTGAATCTCGTCACCACCCAATTGCGCCTCAGCCACATTCTGGCTGGGGCATTTTAGTGCTCGATTGGCAGGCTTTCAGACCTGTCAAACGGCGATACGACCAGAAAGTTCGGCCAATCAAGAAGCAGAGTGCTAGGTGAACGGCTGATCACTTTCACACTTCCATCTGCGAAGCCAAGCAGTCTTTTGGTCGGCATGCGGCAGGCTTTCATGTCCTGGTAGCAGGCCTTCACTGCTTCGTTGAGTATGGTCACCCCCTTGTCTGCAAGTTCGTCTGCGAGACTTCTGTTAAACGAACTCTTCTCAACAAATGGACTCCCGATAAGAGCGGTGTCAGTTCGATCCTCCCTGGCAAAGCGTCTGGTTTCCTCAAATCTGGCCAGAGCAAGGTCGGGCTTCCAGACAAATGATCCGACGAAGTACTTTTTGTCTGTACCGCATCCTCCCATTCCATCCCTTGCATCGCAGGTGGCTTCCTGCGGAACTTTAGTCTTGAGCGATTCAGATAGCGGCCATGCTCCAGATTCTTCTTTGTAGATCCTAGCAGCCTGAATCAAGCTCCTCATGTTGGCTGCTGCGACAGTTCCTTGGGCCGACCGCCTGGCTTGGCTGAGGACAGGGAACAGAAGGGCCACAAGAATGGCAACGACTGCCACACAGATCAGAATTTCAACTAGGCTAAATCCTTTATTTTGGTTCATCCCTCCGCCCGAAGCCTTATCTCAGGCTCATGAATTCTTTGGTAAATGGGCAGGTCAAGTTTCCTAGCCAGCCACATTCCACCTAGCCAACTTAAAAAGAGAGGAGACTGCGTGAAAAGCACTCCTTGCATCCACCGGAGTATGGGGCTGCCAGGCTGGTGAACCACCCAGACGATATAGAGCAAAGTAGATAGGGAAACGACCATTGTCATCCAGATCCAAGTGGAAGCTTTAGGCCATATGAAACTGAGGCCATGGGGAATGAGCAGTACTGCAAGCGCTACCAGATGATCCTCGATGCTGTTTGAGAAGCTCGGCGCCCTGTTACCGATGCTAATAAGCACCACAGAGAAAAAGTTAACGAGTGGGCTGACGGCCAAAAGCCACAAGATCCAGGCGAGAGTTTTTGTGTTTCCTTCAGCAGCCATGCCGTGATTACCTGCTAAATAGTAGCATGAATAATCTGCATTCTAGTGAGTTTTTAATATCATTCGGCTATCTTCCACTGCCTCGCGGGACGAAAACATACCGGCCAGAATTATCAATGGTAAATCTGGCCGGAACCTTTTCCGCCTCAAACTTCTGCCAAAAAGGAGCGAGGTTGCGCCAGAAGCTGGAGAGTTTTGGCCACTTCTTTTCCTCAGATCTCAGTCGGGCCGAGGTCATTCTAAAGGGGTAAAAGTCGGCCCGGATTCTTGTTTGGCCAGCATTCTTGGCATTCAGAGCCAGAAGGTAAATCTCTTCAATGGCAGGGTCGCCCATGGCTAGACAGCCGATTGAAACTGCCTTGCCATGGATAAAGATATCCAGCCCTGGCTTTTTGGGATCACCCAAAATCAGGTCGCTGGTGTTGGGGTAGTTGATGCCTAAAGAAAGGTAGAAGCTGGAACGTGGGTTGAAGCGGTCGATGACGTAAAGCCCTTCTGGTACCTGCTTGTCCCCCTCCTTCCTTTTCGGTCCCAAGGTTCCTGATTGAGCCTGGACTGGATAGGATTTGACAAGCACATACTTTTCGCCTCTGCCTTTTGATCCCCAGACCTCCAGCAGCCTCTCGTCTTTAATCGCTCGAAAATGGATTCGCGGAATGGGGTAGGGCAGTCCAGCTTTCTTGGCCAGGGTCTGCAGGTTGGTGCCGACGTTCTTTCTGGCCTGGGCGACTCGATCTTGGGCGCAGCCGATTGAGGCAAGGACAGCCAGGCAGGATAAAGAGAGAATAAGCCTTCTCACCAGACCCCTATTGTGAACCTATTTGGTCCAAGTCTGTAAAGTCTCGCCCGGTACTCTAGAAGGATTCCATGAGCCGCACGTTTAGACTCTACGATACGATGAGCAAGACCGTGAAGGAACTGAAGCCTTCCGAGCCCGAACACCTTCGTTTCTATTCGTGTGGACCGACCGTTTACTCTTTTGCTCACATCGGCAACTTCCGCACTTTTCTTACCGCCGACCTCATTGTTCGAACGGCCAAAGCCTTGGGTTGGAAGGTGACCTACGCCTCTAACATCACCGATGTGGGCCACCTGACTCAGGACGACCAGGCCGATGCAGGCGGGGAAGACAAGATGGCCCGCGCCCTGAGCAGCAAAGAAGGAGCCCAGTTTAACAACGTGTGGGAGCTGGCCGAGCACTACGAAGACTGCTTTATTGAAGATTGGGCTCGGCTTAACCTGGTGCCGCCCACTATTCGCCCCCGTGCCACCCAGCACATGAAAGAGCAGATCGAAGCGATCAGCGATCTTATCAAGCAGGGCAAGGCTTACGAAACTCCGACCGGCGTTTACTTTTCTGTCGCCAGCTTTCCTGAATACGGCAAGCTGAGCGGCAACAAGCAGGATGACTTGATGACTGCGGTCCGCGAGATTGTCCAAGACGACAACAAGCGCGACCCCCGCGATTTTGCCCTTTGGAAGAAGGACGACAAGCACCTGATGCAGTGGTATTCGCCCTGGGGCTGGGGATTCCCTGGCTGGCACCTTGAGTGCAGCTGCATGGCCCGCGCCTACCTTGGCGACACCATTGACCTTCACGGCGGCGGAGAAGATTTGGTCTTCCCTCACCACGAATGCGAAATCGCCCAGAGCGAATCCATGACCGGCCAGCCCTTCTGCGGACACTGGGTTCACACCAGGTTTCTGCAGGTCGATGGCGAGAAGATGGCTAAGTCTAAGGGCAACTACTACACTGTCCGCGATTTGGTTAACGACAAGGGAGTTCACCCCTTGGCCCTTAGGTTCGCCCTCATTTCAACGCCTTACGGCCGACCCTTTAACTTCACTCTGCAGCTTCTGAGCGACTGTGTTAAGCACGTTAACCGAATTCAAGAAGCAGAAAAGAAGGTGGCGGAAGCCATTCAGGTTCCGGTGCGAGATTTTGTCGGGAGTTCCAATCCGGAGTTTCAGAGGCTTTACGACGAGGCTCTTGACGCCCTGACCGACGACCTGAACACTTCTGTTGCTTTGGCGAAGCTGCTGGAAGGAATCAAGGCGATCATGAGAGAATCCTTCTCCACACCAAGCGATGCCTCGGCAGCCGCCTGGTTCCTGAACAAGATGGAGGATCTTCTTGGTTTGATTCGCGGGGACTACTCTTCGGCCGGCGATGTGGTTGTGCAGGCTGAGCTGAAAGATGACCAAGCCGAAAGGATTGAGAGCCTGATTCTGGCAAGAGCCGAGGCTAAGAAGGCTCGGGATTTCGCTAGGGCTGATGCGATTCGGGCTCAGCTGGATGATGAAGGGATTGAGCTTCGCGATGCTCCGACCGGAACAACCTGGGTTCGGAAGTCGGCGATTTAAGGGGTTTTTTCGCTCAGAACATCGGCCACTCCGCCTCTAGCAGGCAGGGTGGCCGATGTGCTTTATGCTGAGCCTAGACTCTCTGGGCAGCAAGCATCCAATGGTGCTTTTCAAGATCAAAGGAAATCTTGTGAAGCATGTCAGAGGTGACTCTGTCAATATCTTCAATTTCTAATCCACGAGCTCGAACCGCGCCGATCAAATGTCTTAAGCCGTGCTGGGCCAGCAGCAGAACATCTGAATCCTGAATGAATCCATCTGGAACGACCTCGCCAGTAGTGTGTTTAGCGACTTCCTGAACCTTGCCGTTTGGACTATGCCCCGTCGCGCTAATCCTTTCAGCAACCATGTCAGTCGCACCATCAAGGGTCGCATAGATTTCATCAAGAAAGAGGTGGGCCGGGTGGAAATGGGGTCCAACAACGTTCCAATGAAGCTGCTTAACAGTTCGACCAAGGTCGATCAAGTCGTAGAGAATGGGCTGGAGAACCTTGTGGTTCCACTCGCTTTGGATTTCACTCACTGCTGAGAGTGAAGCCTGGATTGAATTGTGCTGAATTTCGCTGATCATTTTCTTTTGTGGGCCGCAGGAATTACCATATAAAAGAGTTGCTCTTTCTATATGTGTTGAAGGCAATGTGGCAGTTTGAACTAACCGGCTGACCCATCAGCTAGTCCACTTGGTGCTAATGAATTGGAACTGGTTCTTGTGAGAATTCTTTGATATCTGTGGGCAAAGCTGAGGCGAGAATGTCTCTTGCTCTGGCCGTTTCACCTTCGGTGCCATGAGCGATAACCAAAAAGCTTCCAGCTTTTAACTCAGATTCATACCGGATGATTGAGTCATTTGGAATTCCGATACTGGCAAGCGCTCCGGCCAGAGCACTGAAACCGCCAAGAATAACTGCTCCTTCAACAGCTGCAACAATGTAGCCAGCAAAGAGCAGAAAGCCGAGGCCAGGAATAACAAGCATGGCAGAGCCGAAAAGAAGACCCCATATTGACCCCCAGAAGGCGCCAAATTTGCCCCATGCCAGCATTCGATCTCCCGCATTTAGAAAGCCGATAGGACGTTCTTGAGTTTCATAGTCTTGACCGATGATGCTCAAGTTCATCATTTTATAGCCATCCGCATTCAAGAGTCTAATGGCTCTTTCTGCCTTTTCATGGCTGTTGTACACAGCCATTGTGTGTCGGTCGAATTTCAGAGATTGATTCGTAGTGTTCATTCTTTTGCTAAGTAGGGAATAGGGGAATCAAACGCTTTGATCCTTGGTTTAATGTAGAAGCCATCCGGCCCCGACCTGCACCTCAGGGGGGTGAATTTCTTGTTGAATATTCGCCACCCTGAAGTTAAATCAGGCTCCTTGTCTTTGCTGGTTAGGCTCCGATCAAAGACCACTTGACGCTGAGATTGTTCTGGACTGACTTGACACCCGGGGCTGCCCAAGCGGCGCGCTCAGCCTCAACTCTTTCAGAATGAGTCTTAACTTTTCCGTTAAGAGTTACATTTCCTCCATCCGTTGTGACCGCCACTTCATCAGCGTCCAGAATGGCGCTCCTCCTGAAAGCAGAGTGAATATCAGAATCAACTGAGGCGGCAGTAAGCTTGGGCTTAATGCTGATCTCGTTGAAAATTCCTTTCACACCTGGGATGTAGCGGATGGCCTTTTCAGCAGAAACCTTCTGGTACCACCATTCAACATCACCTTCAAGAGTAATCCAGCCCTCTCGACAGACCGCCTTAACGGTATCTGCAGGAATTGACGGAGTCAATTTGAGCTGTTCTGTGGCATTGGAGACAATGTCGCCATCAGTTCGATTGAGAGAGCCAGGGAGTTTAACCTCGATAGAGTCTGCTATCCCATTGACTCCGGCGACCCTCTTAGCTGCCTTCAGCGCGTTAGATTTTTCCCAATAGCTGCTTGCGAAGCCATTGAGAGTGACGGTTCCTTCGTGGACCAGGACACCGATGTCACTGGTCTTGACACTGGGTTCATATTTGAGTTCAGAGAGGACATTGCTTTTGAGGTCGCTGTCGCTGATGCTCGTTCTTGCTTTTGTAAACATTCTTGTAGACTTTCCTTGAACAAAACTGCCAGGAGTCCTTGCACTCCAAGCATTTCACTAGCAAGAATCCTTTCAGAACTGGCTTGGTGAATTGGGAGCTTTATTCTAGGTTCAGTGTGTAGGGAACAGCTGTTTGCGCGCCAGTCCTCTCTTTCACTGACCTGCACTTCATGTCCTTGAACCAACTTGTAAACCAGAGTTCTTGCTGATGAATGTCTTTGAAGAGTCAAGATGGGCTGCAGTCTCTGGCTTTATCCGAAGTTTGAACCGTGCTGCCAGAGGATGGTGCGATTATGCATTAACAGTTGAAACATCGCAGCGTTCTGGTTCAGCATCTTGTGATGGGCAGCTTCTTTGAACTTCTCTTATTGGAAATAGGTGTGTCATAATGGTGCGCAAGCGGTCTGTTCGAAAAGAGCTCATGCAGAGAGAAGCTGCCCGCCCCCATTTTGGTGAAGACTGAATAATGAAGAAACTGCTTTCCAGCTTTCCGATGAAAGAGCTCTTCTCTGTTTTGACTCTGGTCTTGGTCGTTTACAGTCTGCTCCTTCTTGCAATTCCCTTAGCCCAACTCCTAATCAACCCCGCTCAATTTGAAGCTGGTCACGCGAGAAGGTTCGGAGAATACGCTGCGGAGAGGTTTGGCTCCAGTGTGCGATTCAGCTATTGGGTTGGGTCCTTGATCGGCTTTTTCTATCTTTGGAAAGTCAAGACTGCGTACGGAATGACCTTCCGAAGCTTCTTGATGCCGTTTTTTATCATTTCGATCACTTCTCTGCTGTCAACTCTCGTCCTGGTCTTTTATGCTGATTCGATGGCAGTCACTTTAGCCAAGGTCGAAGAATCCTACACATCAATGAACCAGCACACTTTTCTGCTAAGCACAGAAATGTTTGGCAACGCTCTGCACTTTATCCTCATAGCCTTCGCTTTCCTTTTAGCCAAGCAGATCGAGCTTCATGCAGCCGCTAACGACTTCGAATTCCGCTGGATTTACGAACCGAATTCAATGTATGACGTAACGCCGTACCTGAGTTCTAGACCTTCCGATGACGAGAAAGAGCCTTAGCTTCTCTCACAATATCTGCCTTCGTCAGTCCGACATCCCGCAGTAGTTCTGCCTGGGTTCCGTGCTCAACAAAGCCATCCGGAAGTGCCATCAGCTTATGGGGCAGTGCCGCAAAGCCGCCGCTGCACAGAACGTCTCTCACCGCCCAGCCAAGACCGGCATAAACTGAATTCTCTTCGACTGTAACAACCGTCTTAGCCCGGGCGGCCCAATCCAGAATCAACTCCGAATCCAATGGCTTGGCAAAGCGGGCGTTGATGACAGCCGTCTTCACTCCCTGCCCAGCCAGCTCAACAGAAGCTTCCCAGGCCGGAGCCACCATGCTTCCGATTGCGATGATCAAAACATCTGCTTTGGCGGGTGGTTCGCCTAAAACTTCACCCTTGCCCAAAGCTATTGGCGATCGAGACTCAGGCAGAGATTCTGGCGAGGTGCCTCGGGGGTAACGGATGGCGGTTGGACCCTTTTCGTAGCCCTGCATCCACCTCAGCATCTCATTCAATTCGGTGCCATCGCGAGGAGCCAGAACAGTCATTCCCGGCATCATCCCCAAAAAGCTGAGGTCAAGGGCTCCGTGGTGAGTCGGGCCGTCGGCGCCAACCAATCCAGCTCGGTCAAGGCAGAAGCGTACAGGCAGTTTCTGCAGGCATACGTCGTGGATGATCTGGTCGAAAGCGCGTTGAAGGAAGGTTGAGTAGATCGCGACAAAAGGCTTCAGTCCGCCAGCGGCCATACCGGCTGCCATAGTGACTGCGTGCTCTTCAGCAATTCCTACGTCGTGAAACTGCTGGGGACGATCTTTTGAAAACTGGACCAAGCCTGTTCCATCGGGCATCCCGGCTGTGACTGCGGTGATGGTGGGGTCGGCAGCTGCCATCTCCATCAGAGTCCGGCCGAAGAGGGCGGTGTAGGCGGGCGAGGCCGCCTTCTGGGTGGGGAGTTCCTTTTCGTTGAGGTTGAAAGGCACAACCCCGTGCCACTTGGTGGCATCGTTTTCCGCGACTTCGTAGCCCTTTCCTTTGGTCGTCAAAGCATGGACGAAGAGGGGCCCCTTTGCCTCGTAGAGGCTGCTGAAAACATCGAGCAGAAGGTCCAGATCGTGACCGTCCAGGGCGCCGATGTATTCAAAGCCCATCTCCTCAAAAATGGTGCCTGTTTGTTCCGGAGCCATAAGGTGGGTCACACCATGGCGAAGTCCGGCTGCGATTCGCGAGGCAGGGCCAGGAATCTGTTCGACGACACCCTTGGCAGCTCTCGCCAGTTTTTGAACCTGAGGCGCAGCGCGGAGTCTGCTCAGGTAGTTGTTCAAAGCCCCTGTGGCGGGGGCAATCGACATGCGGTTGTCGTTGAGAACAACCATGATGTCGCTCTCAAGTTCCCCGGCGTGGTTCAGGGCTTCCCAGCTAATGCCGCTGCAGATGGCGGAATCTCCCGTGATCGCCACTACCTTTTCTGTGCCGCCAATCTGGTCACGGGCGAGGGCGAATCCGAGAGCGGCGCTTACGGCTGTTCCGGCGTGGCCAGCTCCAAAAACGTCCAGTTCGTGTTCTTCTCGCTTCAAAAATCCGCTTAAGCCCTTGTATTGGCGCAGGCTGCCAAAGCGGGGAAGTCGTCCGGTCAGAAGCTTGTGGGGGTAAGCCTGGTGGCCGGTATCCCAAACCACCTTGTCTGGCGGCATGTTCAGGGTCGCAAAAAGAGCGACGGTCAGCTCAACCGTGCCCAGGTTAGAGCTGAAATGTCCCCCCGTCTGGCTGACATTGTCTAAAATCGCCTGGCGCACTTCCTTGGCAAGTTCATGAAGCTCTTTTCGGGAAAGCTTCTTGACTTCCTGGGGTCCGACGATTTGGGCCAGAACGGGATAGACAGACTCCATAAAGTTTCCTTGTCTTTAGCTTACGTCCTTTCTGGGGCCTGCGATGCCGAAGGTGAAAGAAAGGTTGGTGTCAGTTGGCCATTTGAGCGTGACTCTGGAGAGAATTTCGGAAAGGATTCCCGGCCTTCAGCTCGTTCCTCGCTGCCAGACCGGGGCACTAAGACTCGTTTTGGATTTGTTCCGCGGCTGCCCTTCGGGCCATCCACGGTCACCCTTGCGCGAGGCAGCGGCACCGCCAACCCAAAAAACTCAATCTTCGCAGTCAGGAGGAATGTTCAGTGCCTGGGGGCACATTTCGGCACCATGGTTCGCAGAAGGGAAGGGCCCCTCGCCATCCTGATCCCAGGGCTGCCCAGAGGGTTGGCCGCCAAAGGCAATCTTGCGGCAGGTTTTTATGAAGGCGGCCGTCTCCTCTTCTGTTTCAAAGAGGTTGGCAAAGTGCCTGATCATCGAAGACTCGATCACGGGCCAGGTGTCCTGCCTTGCTTTTAGCCCAAGCGGAGTGAGCACAGCAAAGGCACCCCTGCGGTCTTCCTGACAGGTCTCCCGGATGACATAGCCCTTCTGTTCAAGCTTGTCAATCAAGCGAGTCAGGCCAGAACGAGAAAGAAGAACCCTATCCGCCAAATCGTTAAGTCGAATGCGATAGTCGTCGCTGTATTCCAGGGTGACCAAAACGTCGTACTGCTCTAGGCTGACTTCAGAATGCCGATTAAGGTCACGACTAATCCTTCTGGTAGCCTGTGAATAGGCAGCCAAAAAATACTGAAAGGCACGTTTCTGGGTTTCCGTTACCTTCTCGGGCAGCACAGATTGGGCGTCTCCTTTAATCATGCTATTGTAGCCCCTTCAGCCAAGGTTCAGGCTAAGGGCTGCACCTTCTTCTACTGCTCCTTAGGTTCAATCTGTTGTTTGATGCGGACTTTTCCCTTGGATAAAGTTCTGGTCGCAACTAATTTTTCCCTGTGGTCATTAAAGGTGCAGATGCTGCGCACTCCCATGACTTTGGCGACTTCGACCGCCATGGGCCAGGAGGGAGGGTTGACCTTGCCGTCTTTGCATAAAGACTTTTCCGAGTCAAAACGGGGGCAATCCGAACACCTCATTGGTGCCATCATATCTCGTATGTTGCCGACCTGGGCCCTTGCAGGTGCTCTAATGGGGCAGACCGCCACCATTACCTATATCGATGGTGCCTTTGAGCTTAAAACCCAGGCTCAGAGTCTGAAAGTCGCCACCGAACGCTATGTAGGGCCTCCCCCTTTCCCCAGCGACAACGTAACCCTCAGCTACGCGGGAAGGCAGATTACGTTTGATGCCAAGGGGCTCGGAATCCGTCAAGGGGCAGCCTTTGGCTACTCTCGAATGCCAAGCCTGGCCATGACGACCAAGCTTTTCGGCAACGCGGAGATCAAAGAAACCAAGGAGAAGATTGCTTCCGGAGTGAGGGAAGCAGGGTTTTCGGCACTCAGTGGTTTCGAGTACGTTGGCAGCACCCTTTATCTGCTGTTAAGGTGGGAAGAGAAGAACGGCACCCCCTGGATGGAAGCTTTGGTGGGGATTGACCTTAGCAAGCAGCAGCTTCAGCCAGCCCTTATTGGTCGATTTGACGGCATGAGCTACGCCACTGGTCGGGTTGATGACAGGCTGGAGTTTCGCGATGGCCGCCTTGCCGCCTTTACCGTCAAGGGGACAGAGTGGGGAATGGCTTCCATCGTCCCAGAAAACGGGGCCAAGACCTTCACCTCTTTCGGACCTAAGGCGGCTTCGGCCCGTCTCATTCCCGGTGGCATTAAGGCAATCGGCCTCAGCCCATCGGGTTACGGGACGACCTTGGTGACTCTGGTCGACCTTGGAACTTCGGCTTGGCGCAAGGCGGCCGAGATCAGGGGGCAGATTCGCGGAGTTGTAGAACCTAACATTCTTCATTGGCGCGAGGGCAGCCAAAACGTTTACACCAACCTTGAAACGGGGGCAGAACTGAGGCCGACATGGGATCCTGTGCCTGTCCATACCTCTCTCGGGCTGCTGATGTGGAGCCCCAGCGTGAACCCAGACAAGGCCTTTTTGTACGACACAGAATCCTTCCGAGTTGTGGGGTCTTGGACGGCACCGCCACCACCAGCCGCGCCACCAGTCACCACCACGACTCCTCCCGTTCGTCCACCTGTTGGATCACCGTGACGCCTCTTGAATCTGCTCAGGCCGCCTTCATCGAAGCCAAGATTTCCCTTGGCGGGCATGAGAGGTTTGAGCAGAATGGAACCTGCTGGTGCCTAGCTCAGCGCCCGGCCGGAGCCAATGTCTGCTGGCAGATTCAGGCAGAAGAAGGCACTCTCGTCCCCACCATCGAGATGATTCTCGATTCAGCGAGGGTGAGAAAGACAGGGGTTGATTTCCTGATCCTGCCTTCATGTCGGCCTGAGAACCTCGCCAAGGTTCTTAGAAAGGACTGGCGAATGATGGGGCCAATGTATCTTGAAGGGATGACCTGCGATCTGGTGGATTTGAACCTCTCACCTGATCAAGTCCCTGGAGACTTGGTACACGAGCACCCTGAATGGGAACTGGATTGGAAGGGGCACCCCCTTTCTTGGTGGGTTCCTAAGGTGCAGAAAGCTGATTGGTGGCTTCTGCACAAGCAGCTCAGCGAATCCTTTGGTCTCAAGGTTTTTGTGGCGGAAGTCGAGGGAAGGCCGGTCTCATGCGCCAGCCTCTTCTGTCACCAAGGCATGGGCTTGATCACCAGTGTCATGACCTTTGAGGAACACCGAGGCAAAGGACTGGGGGCCGCAGTAATGAAGGCCTGCATCAGGAGCGCCAAAGAGCAAGGCTGTCGTTCAGCGGGTCTGCTGGGGCACAAAAGGTCGCTCGACTTCTACCGAAGGCTAGGCTTTAAAGAAGAAGCGACCTACCCTGTGCTCTACTATTCAAAGACCAAGGCTGAGAGCCAGGCGCTTTTCAGCTCCTCGCCACTCTAATCTGGCCATCGGCCCAGCCAGAAGCCAGCCTGCCATCTGGAAGAAAGGCAACGGAGAGGGCTCTGGAATCGGCTTCCATCACGTCCCTTGGCTCGCCTCCATTCAGCACAATCATGACCCTGTTTTCTTCAATCCAGGCTGCTTCGTGGCCATCAACGGAAGTGGAAATCGCAGGGAGACCCGGGCGAGTGGCCACTTTGAAGAGGGGTTCGTCCCGGCCAAATTCCATCAGGACAAGGTCAGTTTCAACCTTGCCCCACCACTGCAAGGGGGTTCCTGGGCAGGGAGCGATTGAGTGAACTCTGCCTTCGCTAAACATGCGGCGAAGGGGTTCGAAGGTTTCTCCATCCCACTCTGTTACGACGTGACCATCTGTTCCCAGAAGGTTGCCCAAACTGGTGACACCAACAGAATAGGGGGCGGCGTGATCTTTACGCTTGCGCAGCATGGCTCCGCTGGGAGACCACATCTGCCAGACTCCCGCTTCGGTAGCGAGGGCAAGAGAGCCTGATGGCATAAGAGATAGAGTTAGGGCGCTTGAGGCCATAAAGGGCAGGAACTCCTTGAGCATAATCCGCCATTGAATCAGCCCCGAAGCGACTTCAACGGAAGTGATTCGAGAGCCTTCAGCAATCAGCAGCGATTCGCCTGTCTGGTCCCATGCGATGGCGTGGATGGCCGTGTTCCAGAGCGATTTGTTTTCAGAGGGGTCTAGAACAGCGATGAACCTAAGGCCCTGCGGCTCAAGTACAAAGAGCTGATTGTTGAGAGTGGCCCCAGCCAGCGTTCCCCGGTTGCTGACCGCCAAGCGATGAATGCCGGATAGTTCTTCTAATCCTGCTTCTGGCGCCCAATGAATAAAAGGCTCTGCTTTTGAAGCCATACCCTAGGGTACTGGTTTATTCTCCTGTCCGCAGCGTGAGTTTTAGGAAAATTCTAACCTTTAGTTGCTTGACCTTAAGATTGCGCTCGCGAATGAAATCTGAGGAAAAAGGAGGTGTCAGTCGTGAGCTCTCGCGCCACCGAGCCGCAAAACCCAAGGCAAGAAAGAAATCCCTAATCTCTAGACTGCCCAAGAGGTAGCATAAGACTAGCGACGACTCCGTGACTGAGAAGGCCAGACCGCCTTCCACGTGAGAATTGCACCTGTCGGCCTCAAAGAGGGCCACCGAACCCCGGGCGAAACCCTGCCCAGGAATCGACCAAATGAGAAATTTACAGCAGCAAAGGCAGAAAGCCAGGCCTCGACAGGCCGCCCAGTCAAGGACTTTGACCAGTCCCCCTAAGAAGATCGAAATCGTTGTCAACTGCGCAAGCCGCGAAACCCGCATTGCGCTGCTTGAAGATTCGATGCTCATGGAGTACCGAGTCGAGCGCGAAGAGCGCGTCGTCGGCAGCATCTTTAAGGGAATCGTCCAAAACGTTCTCCCCGGTATGGATGCCGCTTTTGTCGACATTGGCCTCGAGAGAAACGCCTTCCTCTACGTCGCCGACATCCTTCCGGATGAGCCCCATACCGACAACAGCCCGGCCAGCGTCAAGCGAAGCGAGCTTCGCCGACGCAAGATCAAGGAACTGATTCGTCCCGGTCAAGAGCTGATGGTTCAGGTGACCAAGGCTCCCCGCGGCACCAAGGGCGCCAGGGTCACCACCAGAATTTCACTGCCTGGACGCTACGTCGTCCTGATGCCAGAAGGCAGCCACACAGGCGTCAGCCGCAAAATTGAAGACAGAAGAGAACGCGATAGGCTGAAGAAGCTGAGCGACAAGCTTCTGCTCGATGGTTTCGGACTCATTTTGAGAACCGAATGTGAAGGCCGAAGCGAAGCTGAACTCCGTGCCGACATTCAGTTCCTTCAGCAGCTTTGGAGCCAGGTTCTGGATCAGGCCAAGAAGCTGAGAGCTCCTGCCGTCGTCCACCGCGATCAAACTCTGCTTTACCGCACCATCCGCGACGTCTTCGGCGACGAGATCGACGCCTTGGTGATTGATGACCCCGAAGAGTATGAAAAGGTCAGCTTGGTGGCAGGAATGGTGGCCCCCAAGCTTAAGGACAAGATCGTTCTTTACGATCATGAAGAGCCAGTTTTCGACTACTACAATATCGAAAAAGATCTGGACACCCTGCTTGAACACAAGGTGTGGCTCAAGTCGGGCGGCTACCTCATCATCGATGAAACTGAAGCCCTGACCGCCATCGATATCAACACGGGCAAGCAGGTGGGCACCACCAGTTTGAACGATACGATTCTGAAGACCAACTTGGAAGCCAGCGAAGAAGTCTGCCGACAGCTTCGACTTCGAGACATGGGTGGAATCATCGTTATCGACTTCATCGACATGGAAGATGAAGGGGCCAAAAAGCAGCTTCTCGATTACTTCTCCAAGATTCTTGAGAGAGACCGAGCCCGCACCCGTGTTGGCCGAATCTCCAGCTTGGGCTTGATTGAGATCACTCGAAAGCGAACCGGAGAATCGGTCACAGAGGCCATCACCAATCTCTGCCCCATGTGCGAAGGCAGAGGCAGAATTGCTTCCTTCGAGACCATTGCTCTTTGGATCGAGAGAGAGCTTCGCCGACGCCTTGATGAACCCGGCAACGCCTTTTTGATCTCCTGCCACCCCAGTGTTGTCGAATGCCTGATCGGCGCCGATGGCGAAGCCATTGAGCAGATGGAGCATGAGTTCAATCGGGGCCTTTACATTCGGGCCAGCTACGAAGAGGACTTTGAGGAGTGGGAAATCACTTCCAACTCCATGGAAGTTCTGGACCGTCGCCTGATGGGCTACAAGCGGTCACAGGTGCTGGAATGCACCGTGCGTCGCAGCGGCCTTGATCAGAGCGGGAAGGTGATTGGCTGGACTGACGATGGCTACTATGTTGAGCTGCTGGGCGGCGCTGACATGATCGGTCAGAGAGTCCGGGTTGTCCTCCACGATATTCGCCGCAGCTACGCTGTGGGCGAGGTCATTGTCCCTGGCAGGGTCAAGAACTGAACAAGAAAGGAAAGTTAGTGCGTCCAAACACCAAGATGAAATCGTCTTTCTGGCTTTTGGCTGTCAGCGCCCTGGTTGTGGCAGGAGGCTGTCAGCCTTCTGCCAAGCCAGAGACCAAGTCAGAAGGGGCGGGAGCCACGGCTGAAGTTGTTAAGGAATCTGAGCAGCTTCCGAGCGACGGCTCAATCAAGCTGGATCAGCCTAAGGATCGTCCCTCTGCCCAAGAGGATGCTGCCGCGACGGCTGCAAAGAAGATGATGACCACCCCCATTGCCACCGCCGAGGCTTTGACAATCAAGCCAAGCGGCAGCGGCAATTGGAAGCCATCCGATGAGCAGCCCAAGCTGGCGCAGATTGGCAGCAAGGTGGATCAGGCATTGGCGAAGCTCCCCCCCGCCTTCGTTGATGCCAGGCTGACCTTCAAAACCGAAGTTGGTGAACTGGTCGGTAAATCTGAGATCAAGGTCCAGAACGACAAAATGTTCCGGGTCACCTACAACCTTCCAAAGAACGAAGCTGCGCAGTCGGTCATTGTGGCTGATGGCGAGAAGCAGGCAGAGATGGAGAAGGATCAGTGGCGGATTGTGAAGAAGGAAGGCGGAGAAGCATCACCAGCTGAACTGGCAGCCTGGTCAGCAGAGTTTCCTGCCCTCATGTTTTCACCTCTAACTGACAATCGCAAAACCTGGGGGCCGCTGTTCCGACAGTGGTCAAAAGAGGGAACGAAGGTCGAAGAGAAAACCGAGACCATCAACGGTCAGAAAAAGGTCATCTACCGCGTTCTGCACAAAAGCAATGACTCCCAGATGGAAGTGATTCTTGACGGGGAAATGATGCTTCCCATGACGGTGAGGACTGACTATCCTCGTCCCGGCGGAGGGCGCAATCAGATGATGTGGACAGGCCGATGGGGCTTTGGCGGATCACACGACGCCAAGGATTTCCGGATTCCGATTTCGAAGTAAGGTTCAGCTCTTTTTTGACCCAGATCTTCTAGGTTTGGGCCATTGGCAGGAGGCTTGGGTGGCCTTTTCGACCAGCTTGCAGTCGAGCAGGAATGGCACGTTAAAAGCCAATCCATTCACGACCTAGTCCTCGCAGGCTCGGACAAGATCGTGGCACCCCTCTCTTCTACTAACATGGGTGGGTGGCCTGTTCGACCAGCTTGCTGTCGAGCAGGAAACGGACTGTTTTCACTTTAGGTCATGTGAGAACTGCCAAATCACGACCTAGTCCTCGCATGCTCGGACAAGATCGTGGCACCCCTGCCTTTCCACAAACATCGGTGGGTGGCAACCCACAAAAGAAGAACTCCTGAGAACTCTAACAGGGTGTCTTAGCTCACAACCTCAACCAACTCGCCTGTGATTCCCCACATGCGGCCTTCGGTCGCTTTTACCATCACCAGCCGGCCCGTCAGGGAAGCATCCCCTTCAAAGTGCATCATTTTGTAGCAGCGGGTGTAGCCCTGCAGTCGGCCCGGATTTTTGGGTGATGGCCCTTCCACCAAAACTTCGAAGACCTTGCCTTCAGTTTCCTTGTGCCTTTGAACCGTGATGGAGTTCTGAAGCTCCATAAGCCTCTTGAGCCTTGCTTCCGAGACTTCAACGGGGACTTGCTCCATCTCGGCTGCCGGAGTTCCTGGCCGGGGTGAATACTTGAACATGTAGGCGTTGTCGAATTTTACTTCGGCCATGACATCCAATGTGCCCTGAAACTCTTCTTCGGTTTCACCAGGGAAGCCGACGATGACGTCGGTGGTCAGGCCGATGGCCGGAACTTCCCGCTTCAGATTGTCAACGATCTCAAGGAAGCTTTCGACCGTGTAGAGCCGCTTCATCCGCTTGAGAAGGTCGTTGTGGCCCCCCTGCAAAGGCATGTGGCACTGCTCCATCACCTGGGGAACATCGCGGATGACTTCGATGACATCCATCTTAAAGTCGCGAGGATAGGGTGACGTGCAGCGGATTCTTTCCAGGCCAGGGATGCCGGCCAAGAGCTGCAGAAGCTTGGAAAAAGGAACTCGACCCTCGGCAAGATTCTTGCCGTATGAGTTCACCGTCTGACCGAGCAGGGTGACTTCCTTCGTGCCCAGCTCGACAAGCCGTCTGACTTCTTGGACGATGTGCTCGGTCGGGCGGCTTCTTTCGCGCCCACGGGTCGAAGGAACAATGCAGAAGGTGCAGAACTTATCGCAGCCGTACTGAATCGGCACAAAGGCTTTAAGACGACCTGGCCGCTCAAGAGCTCTTTGAGGAATATCTGTAACGACAGCCCCCTTGCGCTCAGGAAGTTCCAGCCTCTTGGCGAATCGCTTGGTCTGCATGGCCTCGGCGACCAGACCAGGGATTTCGCTCACGTGCGCCGTGCCGACAATGAAATCAACGTGAGGGTTGCGGCTATGGATTTCCTTGGCCCTGACTTGAGCCATACAGCCTGCGACCCCAATGATCGTTTCCGGCCTTGCCTCCTTCACTTTGCGCAGCTCGCCAAGAAACGAAAAGGCTTTATCTTCTGGCTTTTTGCGAACACTGCAGGTGTTCAGAAGAATCACTTCTGCTTCGAAAGGCGATTTAGCGGGTGTTAGGCCCATTTCGCTCAGAAGCAATCCCATTTGTTCACTATCTTCTTCGTTCATCTGGCAGCCCCAGGTTTGGACAAAATAGCTGCCCTTCACCACCCCTTTGGGGCGTGCCATAGGTTCAGAACCGGGTCGAAAAACGATGGAAGACATGAAAGGGGGGAAGTGAATGATACCAGCAGCCAACCTGGCAGAATTCGACAGGTCAATGGGTCCGCAATCTGCAGCAGAATGGGGCGGTACCATGCAAAGGTGACTCAGGAGACTGCGCCTGCCGGTTCTGGCGCCTTGATGCTTAATAGGATCACCATTCTGGTGTCCTTCATTGGCATTTTCATTGCCGGGACGCTTTCATTTTCGCACTTGACCAACAAGATGCCCCCTTGTGGAAGCTCTGGCGGATGTACCGGCGTCCTGTCCAGTCCTTTTGCCTCCTTCTTCGGACTGCCCGTTGCCTACATTGGTCTCGGTGCCTACTTTGCCTTGGCAGCTATTTCGGTTCTCCGCTCTACTAAAGCTGGTGCGGATTGGACAATGTTGATCAAGGTCGGTTTTGGTCTGACTGCCGTCGGAGTTTTGGCTAGCTTCTGGTTTACCTTCGCCTCCCTGGTTTATATTCAAGAAGCCTGCCTCTGGTGTTTGGGCTCTGCCGCCACCATGATCGCACTCTTCTTCCTTCACGCTTCTCTGTGGGGAAAGAATCCACCTGAGGAACCAGGACAGGTGGATGTTCTTGCCAGCGTCGCAGGATTGGTTTTGGCGACGACCCTTTTCATTCCTTCAGCAATGGCGGCTTCCGAGGCAACTAACAGGGTCACGGCCTCAGTCAAGGTGGATCTGGCAACCAGAGAGACCCTGCTTCCTTCTGACCCTCAGAGAATTTGGGGCAACAAGGATGCCAAGGTGATCTTGGTCGAGTTTGCCGACCCCAACTGTCCAAGCTGCCGCCGGGCGTATCAGGAAGTCAAAAAGCTGATTGCTCCCTACATGCAGACTATCGCCTTTGCTTACAGAAACCTACCCCTCTTCCAGATTCCTGGTCACGAGACATCGGTTCAGGTGGCTGTCGCAATGGAATATGCGGCTGAGCACAACAAGTACAGGGAGTTTTACGAGAAGGTCTTTGAGGAAGGCAACACGGAGCGGATTAAGGATGTTTCGGGCATTCTCTCTATTGCTCGCGAAGTCGGTCTGAACAGCCGAGAACTCTCCTCAATCCTCTCTAACAAAGCGGATTACACCGCCAAGCTGGACGAATTGACTGCTCGAGTTTCTGAGGAAATGAACCTGGCCCAGAGCTTCAACATCACTGGCACTCCGACATTCATTCTCTACGCTGAAGGCATCGGAGCCAAGGCTGTCACTGGCCCCGATATTCAGAAGACTCTGAACTCAGAACCCTATTCGTCCCTACTGAAAGAAAAGTGAGCCGAAAACCACGAGTATGCGTCGCCATGTCGGGCGGCGTCGATTCCAGCGTCGTTCCCATTCTCCTTATGGAGAAGGGGTACGACGTTGTGGGCATCACGATGCAGATCTGGCAGGAAAGCCAGACTGATCCTCGCCATGCTGGCTGCTGTTCTTTGGGAGCCGTTGAAGACGCGAGGAGAGTAGCAGGCATTCTGGGCTTTCCTCACTACGTCATCAACTTCAAAGAGGAGTTCAAGTCGGCTGTCATCGAAGAGTTCATTACCGAGTACGAGCTCGGCCGAACTCCCAACCCCTGCGTCACCTGCAACACGAAGGTCAAGTTCAATGCACTGCTCAAAGCGGCCAGAGAACTTGGATTAGAAAAGCTGGCGACTGGCCATTACGCCCGAATCCGAAGAAACTCGAAAACTGGCGCATACCGCCTTATGAAGGCTCTGGGTTCCGGCAAGGATCAGAGCTACGTGCTGTACGGCATGAACCAGGATCAGCTGAGCGCTTCCATGTTTCCTCTGGGAGAACTAGGCGACAAGGCTGAAACAAGGCGGCTTGCTCGAGAAGCGGGTCTGCCCGTTGCTGACAAGCCAGACAGCCAAGATATCTGCTTTGTGAGTGAGGCTGGCGGCTATAGAGAGTTTCTGCGAAAATCCAAGCCCGATATCTTTAGTGATGGCCAGTTGGTTTCCACCAGCGGGGAAGTGCTTGGTGCCCACCACGGAGTCGCCGATTTCACCATCGGTCAAAGACGCGGCCTTGGTGTCGCGGCTGGCAGGCCCCTCTACGTGATCGGCCTTGAGCCCAAGAGCAATAGGGTCGTTGTTGGCAGCGAGGAGAGCCTTTTTTCGAAAAAGGTTTATCTCACCGAAGTCAACTGGTCTGAAGGTGTGATGCCAAGCGAGCCAATCCCCGTAATGGCTAAGATTCGCTATAATATGGACCCGAAAAAGGCTACTCTGCACCCGGGCGAAACACCCTGGCTGGAGTTTGCCGAACCAGTGAGGGCTGTCACCCCTGGCCAGGCAGCTGTCGCTTATCGCGGTTCGACCCTTGCTGCAGGCGGTAAGATTCTGGCTGGATCATGAACGAGTGGATTCCCTTAATCTTGGCTCTCGTTCTGGGAACCATTCTTATCTTGGTTCTCACCTTTCTCTTGAGGGTGCTGATCAAGCTGACCGCCGAAGTTAAGCAGACAGCCATCCGCATTGAAAAGCTGGAGAAAAGGCTGAATAGTCAGGTGATGGAAGTCGCCGCACTAAAGAAGGCTTTGGAAGCGCCAAAACAGGACCCAATTATGGGAATTGTTGAGACTGCGATGAATTGGCGCAGCCGAGGACCCTGGATGACCGTAGGATTGGTCGGAGCACGGCTCTTTCAGTCATACTGGAAGAACCGAAATTCCCGAGCTTTGCCGGGACCCAAGGAGTGAGCTTATGAACAACAACAGCGATCACAACGCCCTCGTTTATCTTTTGGCCGGTTTCGGTCTGGGCGCCCTTATCGGAGCCCTCGCCGGACTTCTGCTTGCCCCCAAGGCTGGCACTGAGACCAGAGATGAACTTGCCGGAAGGTTGAAAGAAATCAAGAGCAAGTCAGAAGAGTGGATCGCCGAGCAGAAGGCCAAGAAGCAGACCGCTGCTCTTGAAGCCAGCGACGAAGCTGGTGCCTAAGGCGAAAACAGGCTGACATGGCCTGGTGGCGATTTGCCCTATGGGCGGCCGTGGTTACGGCTGCCCTCATCTTCTTATGGAGCGTACGTTCGGTCCTGCTGCCTTTTGGCGTCGGCTGGATCATCGCGGTGCTTCTGGAGCCCCTTGTCAAACGCATGACAAGTTGGGGGATGAATCGGGTTGTCGCCATCCTAGCTATCGTCTCTGTCTTCTTTGTTCTTGCTACTGGCGTAGGCTTGTGGGTTGGGCCCCGAATTGGAGGCCAGGTTGGTGAACTGCAGAAGTCAATTCACGAACTAACCACCACTATCAGCCAAGAAAGCCGCACAGAGAACCACTTTTTGAGGTGGAACCCTGTTGTTCGATCCCAGCCGCCCGGACCCCTGGCCGCTCTGGATAGGACGCTAGAACAGGTTTCTCCGGCACTCGAACGGGCTGGACTTCCATCAAACCGCCGAGCTATCTTTGAGCAGTACGTAGCACCCCAGAGAGATCAGATTGCGGAGGGGATCGGAGGCTTTTTCAATGGCTTCTTCAAAATCCTTATTGGCGCGGCGAGCCAGATGTTCCTGTTCGTCTTCGTGCCTCTCTTTGTCTTCTTCTTCTTGATGGACATGGAGAACTACGCGGGCAAGATGATTCGCCTAGTTCCGCCTGCGATTCAGGCTACCGTCCTGGGAGTTGTGACCGATGTTGGTCAGGTGTTTAAAAGCTACCTGCGAGGAGTCCTGGTCAACGTCGCCATCTACACAACTTTCTTCGCTCTCGTTTTTAGTGCGCTCGGACTCCCCTATTCCATTCTTCTTGGCTTGCTTGCTGGCACTCTCTATCTGATACCGGTTTTGGGAGGGGTCCTGACTTCTGTGTCGCTCTTCCTCGTTGTTGGCTTTAGCGGAACCATGGGCAACTGGTTCTTCACAGTCGGAAGCTCTTGGACTTGGGGACTGATTGTCGCCATTCTTTTCTCGATCATCAGCACAGGCTACGATTCAGTCGTGACGCCTAGGCTGGTGGGCAAGGCCGTTGGTCTTGATCCTTTGGTCTCGATGTTTGTTGTTTTTTCGGGTGGTGCGCTTTTCGGACTCCCCGGAATGATCTTGGCCTATCCAGTTTCTGGTGCCCTCAAGGTCACCATGAGCCGCATTTTCAAAGTCACAAACATGACTCCAGCCAGCGAGACCCTGGCTCTTCCGACTGTTCCTGCCCGGCACAGAGAGTCAATAGACCCTTGAGCCGGTCCAGGGTCAAACTGTCCGTGCAGACTCAAAACCCTTAGTAAGTAGGACCTTATTCTGGGTCAAACCCCCCAGATTTTTGTTGCAGCAGCAACAACGGCCTCTAAACAACCATCATTAGTATTGTCAGTCACTGACGACCTCGACAATCGCTCTTCTTTTTTCGGAAGCCCCGGAAGCTGAAGCAGGCGATACCTAACAACGCTTTGCGTTAGGACTGGGCGGCGCCCGCAGCCGCCATTTCAGAAAGAAAGAGGTCCGTATCCTATGATCAACATTCGCGCTTTCGCGCGTCCCGCAATCCTGCCCCGGTTCTTTTCGATCCGAAAGGCAGAACGACAAATCGCCCAAGAGGGCACAGAGAAGCAGGCTGAACGGCCAGGCTTCTTCGCACAGTTCGAAGCCATGATGAGCCACGCCTCGGCCCCCCTCATCAAGAGCTTGATGGAAAAGTATTAAGCTGCTAAAGGCTCCAACCCAGCTTGATCTGGCTCCCTGAAAAGGGAGCCTTTTTGTTTTGTCCCGATCAGCAATTGGATCAAGCTTTGATGGGTCCGAGGCCATCATAATAAGGACTTCGTGTCTTTGTGGCGTCTCAAGCTGTTTGGTGAAGTCTGCCTGGAAGGTCCAGGTTATGAATCAAGAAACTTTGGGACCATCCGAGCCGCTAAGCTCCTGGTCATCCTTTCACTCACTCGATCTGCCCGCATGCCGCGAGAGCACTTGGCAGAACAGCTTTGGCCAGATGACCTCTACGACGCCACCAGACTGAGACTGAGGCAGGAGATCCATCGCCTTAAAAAGGCGCTTGGACCGGCCGAGGGAATGGTCGTCACTACGACGACCGATGTTGGTCTGGACCGGTCGATGTTCGAGACAGACATTGACATCTTAAGGCAGATTGTCCAGAAAGACGGGGCGGCAAAAGAAGGATTCGATGTCGAAGCTCTTTTCAAAAATGAGTTTCTCCCCGCTTGGGATGAAGTCTGGACAATGGCCGAACGAGCTCCCGCCGAGGCACTGCAGCTTCAGGCTGCCATCGCTCACGGTCAGCATCTATTGGCCAATGGTCGAGCAGAATCCGCCCTTGAGACTGCCCAGTGGCTGATTCCTAAACACCCTTACAACGAAGAAATCCGCATGGTCGCTGTTAAGGCTCATGGAGAATTGGGAAGCCTTGCCAGTGCAGTTGCCGAGTATCAGCAGTTTCGTCGTGGCTTAAAGGATGCCTTGGGCGTAGAACCCAAAGAGGCTTCAGAGAAGGTGGTCAAGGAGCTCACAGAGTCCCTGGTGCCAAGAGCTCGCCTCTCGGCCGCTGCGCCCCATCAAGCAGAGGAGGATCGACAGTCCGCCAATGAGCTTGGTGGAGAGATCCCCAACCCTATCGAGCCGTTAGTCGGCCGAGCTGAGCTTCTTCAGCAGGTGAAAGATCTGACATCACCTGAGTCAGGCATTCGGCTTCTCACACTGGTCGGACCGGGTGGGATTGGCAAGACTCGCCTCGTTATCGAAGCTGCCCAAGCGTTGAAGCGGCAGGGTGATAGGAGAGTCTTGTTTGTCACCCTCTCCGAGGCAGCTTCTAATTCAGACTGGGCGCGAGTTGTGGCAGCCCAGCTAAGATCCGCCATTCCTTCGGATGCCGAGCCGCTGAATTTGCTAAGCAACCTGCTGAAGTCCGAGCCCACGCTTTTGGTTCTGGATAACGCAGAGACCTTTATGCCAGAGATCAGCAAGGGGGTGAAAAGGCTGCTTGAAGCCAGTTCGACCTTATCCATCTTGGCGACCTCCATTACCCCTCTGAAGATAGGGGGCGAAACTCCTTTGAACGTCGGTCCCTTGGATGCGATGACAGAAGGTCGGCAGATTCTTGTCAACGCTCTTAAAACACATCGTCCTTTGGCGGCGGTAGTTTCGGCAAATGATGAGGCCCTCAACCAAATCGCTCAAAGGTTGGATGGCTATCCTTTGGCGCTTCGTCTTGCTGCGGCAAGGTTCAGAATCCTATCGCCTGCTGCACTGCTTCAGCACTTGGACAGCACAGGAGGCTTGGCCAGCAGCGCCAACGATCTGCCTGAGCGGCATCGGTCTCTGGAATCAGCTCTAGCTGCCAGCTATGAATCTCTGGAAAAATCAGACCAGACTGCGCTGCAGCTGCTTTGTGCCCTGCCAGGCGGCGCAGGCATGGACTTGGCGGCCATGCTGCTCGGCGAGGATTCCCATCTGGATGCCCTTGAACGCCTGCTGGATTCGGCTCTTGTCAGCCTGGATGACCAGGGAACCTTTGTTCGGATCAGAATTCTTGGACCAGTAAAAGGCTTCGTTCGCGAGTCAGTCCATCAAGAAGACTGGCAGGCTATCGTCGAGCAAACAAGGCGAACAACAGCGGAATACGTCAAGAAAACAGTGCCCTCTTCGGCCTGCTGGCCAAACCAGGTGCAGATGAAAGCCTTGGATGAGGAAAATGAAAACATTCACGCTGCGTGGGACTGGGCCATAGAGCACGACTGGAAGCTTGCCGTCGAGGTGACTCCCAAGCTTTCGTTTTTTGAGCTAGCGAACGGAAGGTTGAAGGGAGCTTTAGCCCGAATTTATGAACTTGAAGACAGCTGGAGAAGCCTTAATGTCGACCAGCAGGCAGAACTGGATATCGTCCTTTATGGTCTGCAGATGCTTGCCGGGGAATCGGACAAAGCACTTGAATCAATAGAAAGGGCGGAATCATCCCTTGTCAATAGCTCTACCCTTGAACTCAAGGCTCGATCTGCTGGAAACAGGGCCAGCTATTCATTTAGAAAAGACTTCTGGAAGTCCAAAGATCATGCCTTCGCCGCTCTACAGCTAGCTAAAGACTGCGGCAATCTGGGTCTTGAGGCTAGAGGGCATCAGCTGCTTGGTTCGATCTACTGGTACTCAAAAGAAATTGAGTCTGCAACCGCGAGCATGACCCGGGCTTTTGATCTTTATCGATCTTTGAACATGACGGCACAAGCTGGCTTTTCCGGATTGGATCTTGTGATTTATCATCAGCATGTAGGGGATAAAAAGAAGGCTTGGTCAATTCTTGCTGAAGCAAAACAGCTCATCCTTTCCTCAAACGAACTCGTTGGTCAAGCTCACATGCATGAAATCGAGGGCCGCATGGCTCTTAGCGACGATAGGGCTGTGGAGGCAGAAGCTTCTTTCAGGGAATCTCTCCGGCTCTGGTCACGAGTCGAATCTGACTTTCAAGAAGCCGATCAGCTCTTGTCTCTCACAAGGGCTCTTCTTGCACAGGAACGTTGGGATGAAGCTTCAGAAACCTTGCTGCAGTCTGCCGATAAATGGGTGAAGGATAACAATTCAGGTGGGCTCTGTCAATCGATAAGCTCTTTGGCGTTACTGCTGCATAAAAAGGGCCAGACGGATCTAGCCCAGCATGCTCTTTCCTATGCCAGCTGCTTAGCTGAGGCCGAATCTTTGATCCTAGTCGAACCAGAAATCGAGTTTCGTGATTCGATTATTGAGTTAGTCGGAGGGATAGGCAAGGCAGAGGGGCCTTATTCGCTGCTTGGCGCTAGGGCGTTGTTTGACCAGCTCCTTTGAGCATTTCGATGGCGACCAGGTTGTAGAGTTTGTTCCACAGCTCAAGCTCTTGAGCAGTGATGGGTGGATTGAGGGCTGCGCCTAGCTCTTCTAAAAGCAGAGTGCCAACGACTGGATAGTGACCTGGCTCTGCGCCGTAATCAATGTGCCTCCTGCCCAAGTCACGGCAAGTTGCGACAAAGGCCCCCGGATCTTCCAGAGCATCGACTGCCGAAGCAAGCATGGAGACGAGCTTCTCCTGCTGGCTGTAAAGGTCGCTGGGAAAAAGCCTTCTGAGGTTTGGATGGTCGGCAAAAAGCCGGGTGTACACCCTCTCGCTGACCTCTTCACTATGTGGTATCAGCCTCATGAAGGAGACCCGAAGCATCGCTCTTTCTTCTTCTGTCGGCCACTCTGGCACAGGCATTCCATTCATGATCTTGTTAGGCTATGGTCACACATTTTTTTGGCTAAATCGATGCTCTGCCGTTTTTGTAACCAACTTGTAACGGTTCAAGGGACTTTGATCGATTTAGCTTGGGCAGTGACCCCACCGACTTTTGTCCAAAAGTCCAGCTGCGACAAAAATTTCTTCTTTGTTTGAAGCTGAACGCGAGCATAGATGGGAATAAATGGACCAAACTCTAGCCTATGCTTGCTGCACTCGCCGCCGCCTCGATGATTCAGGCAACACCAGTTCACAACACCCTGACAGCCCAAGAAAAGAAAGATGGCTGGAAGCTGCTTTTTGATGGCAAGTCCACAAAAGGCTGGCGCAATTTTGGCGCCACCACTATCGGCAAAGGCTGGGTGGTGAAGGATGGAGTTCTCAAAACGGTTGACCCCAACACCGCCGGTGACATTGTGACGACTGGCAAGTACGGCTGGTTTGAACTGAGTGTTGAGTTCAACATGGAGAAGGGGCAGAACAGCGGAATCATGTACCACGTCGCTGATGGTGGCGAAGCTGCTTGGCATTCGGCTCCTGAGATTCAGATTTACGACCATCCTTTTCAGAAGGGGGTTGAAACCACTGGATTCCTTTATGAGCTTTATTCCGCCCCGAAGGATGCCGCAAAGCCTGCTGGAGAGTGGAACCACTTCCGCATTATTGTGAGCAAGGACAAGTGCGCGACCTATGTTAACGGGGTCAAGTACTACGAATACGTTTTGGGCAGCTCAGATTGGAACGCCAGAGTGGCCAAGAGCAAGTTCGGCGAGATGCCCAACTTTGCCAAGGCACGCACGGGTGCTATCGGCATTCAGGGCGACCACGGCGTGGTTTCCTTTAGGAACATCAAGATCAAGACTCTTAAGTAAGATTCGTGATTGTTTGGCTTATGGCCTGGCCGAGCTTAGCTCGGTCAGGCTCTTTATTTATTAACCTGCCTTGCCTTCGGATGAGTAGAATCAGCTCGTGGCTTCTGTAAGGGTCTTTGTTTCTGACGTGAAAAAGGCGACGGCTTTTTACACTAAAGCTCTTGGTTTCGAAGTGGCAGAATCTTGGGGGCCGGCCATTTCCATTCTTGCCAAAGGCGACTTGACTCTGTGGGTTTCTGGTCCAAAAACTTCTGCAGCAAAAGCTTGGGAAGATGGCACTAAGCCGGAGCCCGGAGGCTTTACTCGCATCGTTCTTCCTCTTGAAGACTGGGAGAATCTGCAGGCGAAGATTCACGAGTTCGGCGGACGTATTGCGAACGGTCCTCTTGAGGGACCGGGGGGAACGCAGATAGTGGTTCAGGACCCCGACGGCAACTGCATAGAGTTCTTTTCTTAGTTGGTCGGGGGCTACTCTGGGAGATACCAGGCTTTCCTGGCTTAGCAGGGCTAAACCAGGCCACATTTACCTTCTGATTGCTCTTTGAATCTACTTTGAGCAAGGATCAGTCTTCCGTCCTCTCCTCCTTCGTCCCGGATACAACTGGCCGCACAGACTCTTAAATTAAAGGGTTTTTGGGTGCCACGATCTTGACGAGGCACGCGTCAAGGTCGTGAATGAAGACTTTGAGGGGAGAGTGTTTTCGACCGCCGCTCGGCCGCTTTGGAAGTCTTCCAAAAAGATTCCGATTCCCGCCCGACAGCAAAGCTGATCGGGACGGGGCGCCCCACCAATCAAGAGGTGGGTGACTTCACTTCTTGCCAATTTTTCACCTGTGCCACTGGCAGCGCCAGTGCTCACTTGCGACAGTGATGAAACACCCTGGCACCCTCTCAAAAGTTGATTGAAACAAAAGTTCACTCCTCGCGAGCAGTTCGGCACCCGTGCTTTCAAAAACCACGAGCGAGTTGTTTCCCGCCCATTTCACACCTGTGCCACTGGCAGCGCCAGTGCTCTTTTTCGACATTGCTGAAAGAGTCCGCTTTACTTCTGGCGATGGATTTGCCTCTGGCCCTGATTGCACTGGCGATGCCAGTGGCACTGCTGCACGAGATAGAAAGGGCCAGACTATCAGATAACCAAACTCACTCAGTTGCTTGAAGACCATGTCTTCGCCGCATTCCAAGCCGTGTTCTGAGCGATCTGAGCATTCATCGAATACTCCCCAGAACCTCCTCCTCCGCCGTTAGATTGGTCGAAGCTGGAGGTCGCTCCGATCCCCCATTCATCCAAAGCCGCAGAAAACTGTTGAGCCATGGCCAGCCTTTGGGCTGGAGTTCCTGCCTGCCATTGCTGGCGAATGGCCGCATAAATTTTGGGAGCGTTAGCGATCATGAGCTGCAGCTGGGCATCCATCTCCGGAAGCCCCTGCACGATCTGGTTGCGGATTTTGACGATGTCGTCCATGGTCACGTCGCTGGCATCGCGGCCAGCCCCAACCCACATAAAGTAGAGCATCTCCATCGTCGCATCAAGATCGCCTTCGGAAATCACCTGATCCCAATCTTCTTTTTTAGGGGCGGATTTTGTTGAAGCAAGCCTTGCCTGACGACGCTCGATAGCGCTCCACATAACTTGGGCGTAGCCGATTCCTTGAGCGGCTCCGTTTTTGAAGGCATTGGTGAATACGGCCTTCCCCTCTTCGCGGCTCTGTTTGATTTCGGCCTGAGTGCCGGTGGTCAAGGTCTGGAGCAGGGAAGCTCCCTGCTCGGCAAGAATCCTTTTGCCTTCGGCATCAGCCTTGTTGTAAAACTCGATAAATCTCTCGCGAGTGGCATCAAACTCAGCTTCAGTGAGCTGGATATCGAAGAGAATCTCAATGACATTGACAAAGTTGGCGATTGAGCCGTAGGTGAGGGGAGGCGTGCCTTGAGCGATGACTTTGGTCATGGGCTCTCGCTTCATGTTTGCCTTCACCTTTCCGGCAATGTTTGTGAGGGCTTCTTTTGAGAGGGGACCAGAAGCGGCCGCCCCTTTAGCACGAGGCGTTCTGGATTCAACAGCCAAGGTCTGAGCATGCTCATCAACTAGCTTAAAGCCAGCAGAATCGGAAGCCTTGGCATAGGGCATCAGCAGGATCGCGTTTCGCTTGCCAGTGACGGCAATGATGTAGCCTTTCCAAAGGGTGTTTTCTTCATCTTTGAACTCAACATCAACCCTTGTTGCCTTGCGGCCATCAAAGGTGACTTGGCTTTTGACCTGCTTGGTGATATCAGCTTCAGCCCCAAAGCTGGTGAGAAAGCCGCTCGCCATAGCTTCGTTCACTTGGGCTTGGCTTTCTGCGGGCAGGTCGGCATCAAGCTTCTGCAGAACCAAGTCAATGTGGGCGCCTTCTTCATCGCCCTTCTTGTGCGACTGAATGTAGAAAGTTCCAGGCGCAACCTCCTGCCTTTGGGTGGTCCAGTTGTCTGGCAGTTCCAAGGCAAAGGCGCCAGTTGGTTCTGCGTAGGCTGCGGCAGGAACCAGCATGTAGAGAGCAAGAAGACTGCTCAGCATCAGGCCTTTATTGTAGCGACTTAGATGCACAGAAGTTAAGCGCAAGAACACAAACCTGATTGAAGTCTAAACAAAAAACCCCTGGGCTCGACATTTTGTCGAACCCAGGGGTTGAGGTCACTTTGAACTTAACTTACAGAGCCCAGCCAGGCTTGTAGGTTGGCTTGATAAGGCTGTCGAACTCGTTGGTGCCCTTGACCTTCATGTTCCTGGCATCCCACTCAACCTTGGTGCCATCTGCCCAGATGGCCAGGTTGCCCAGCAGAACCGTCTCGGTGAGAGGGCCTGAGTAATTGGGGAAGTTAGAAACGGCAGCCGGACCGCCCTGAATCGCGCGGAAGAACTCGGCCATGTGTCCAGGGGATTCATCCACCTTGATATCAGGAATCTCAGCGCCGCTGATCAGCCTGAAGCTGTTGTTGGATTCATCTGGGCTGTAAAGGGTGCCCTTTTCGCAGACGATGATGGCTCCGTTGCCGCCGTACTCAATGCCGGGGCAGAGAGCGGGATCTGGCTTTTTGCCGCCATCGTGCCACTTGAGCATAAGGGGAGCCCGGCCGCCGCGAGCGCCGAATTCGTAATCGACAATCGCCCATTCGGGGAAGCTGTCCCTGTTGTGGCCGCTGGTCTGAGCCTTGACTGAGATGGGGTCCCTGAGGTCAAGAGCCATGAAGGGACCGTTGAAAATGTGGCAGCCCATGTCGCCCAGGGCACCTGTGCCGAAATCCCACCATCCGCGCCAGGCAAAACCATGGTAGCCAGGGCCGTAGGGTCGGTCAGCGGCTGGTCCAAGCCAGGTTGGCCAATCAACTCCTTTGGGCACTGGTGCGCTGGCTGGCCTTGCCATGCCCTGCTTCCAGTAGCGGGCGGCTCGGTCGGTCCAAAGGTGAACTTCCTTCACCTGGCCAAAGGCTCCCTGTTTGATAAGAGCGGCGACCTTTCTCATGTTGGTGCTGGCCGTGCTCTGGTTGCCCATCTGAGTGGCAACCTTTCTCTGCCTGGCGATATTGGCAAGCTGTCTGGCTTCCCAAATCGTGCGGGTCAGGGGCTTTTCGGTGTAGCAGTGCAGACCCTGCTTCATGGCGATAGCCGAAGCAATCGCGTGGTGATGGTCTGGAGTGCTGATGATGACGGCATCGAGTTCGCCCTTCATCGAGTCCAGCATTTCGCGGTAATCAACAAAGGTGGAGGCCCGTGGGTGTTCCAGCATTGCCTTGCTGCGATTGTTGACATCGATATCGGCGAGTGCAACGACATCGCCGAAGTTGGCGGCATCCTGCATGCCGCTCCAACCCTTTCCTCCGCATCCAATGATGCCAAGTCGGGGTCTGCCTTCTCTTCGGCTGGTTGACTGAATTTCTTCGACTGCTTCTGCCTGCGCCTTAGAAGCGGCTCCGGTGAGAGCGACTCCGACTGCGGCCAGGGCAGATCCCTTAAGCAGATCCCTTCTTGAAAGTTCCTTGGACATCTGTGACCTCGAAGGTTCAGTTTAGCCTGAAGTGACTCTTTACGGCGCGGGGGTGGGGGGTGATTAGGATTATTCTTCGGTGAGCTTGTTTATCTTTCTCAAGGCGTCCAGATCGGCCAGGTCCTGAGGTCTGCCAACAGCATCTTATGTGATGTGGAGAGCTTCTGTCGAACTCCGCGGGCAGTTGTTTCTGAGTGAGGTGTTGGGTCGAGGCGATCAATCGAGGACAGTCATCTCACGACTCGCTCGAGCTTGCGCTCTTCCTCAGTGGTTCCTTCATAGATCAACCTCAGGCAGTGGTTGAGTCGTTCTTGGCAGGTGAGGCTGCGCCAGAACTCAAGGTCCGCTTCAGCGGCTTCTTCAGGAGTTGTCAGGGTGATCGCATTCTTCAACTCCATGGATCAATCTTTCTCCTTGTCTGAGGGGCCACGGTCCTCGTCATGTTGAGAGTTGGAGTCTGTCTCTTCTCTCCGGACCCTTGTCTTTCTCGACTTTGCAGCAATCTTTTGTTTCCAGACAGTGAGGATCTCATCTAGTTCACAATCTGTCTCAGCCGCCTCAATCTTGGCCGTTATCCGCTTGCCAGCTTTAAGCTTTTCTGCCGCCAAAAGAGCCGCCTTTTTCAGCCACGGGTTTACGGTTTGGTCTGCCTTTGGAGGATTCTCACCATAGTAGACAAGCAGTGAGTTTAAGCCCATCACGCCAAAGACTCTTTCGGGAAAGTTAAGAGATGATTTGAAGTCGGCGAGAAAAGCCTCGAAGTCACCTTTCATGAAATTGCACAGAGCTCGATTGCCAAGGAAATCGCCATGATGAATGTCATCTGCTTTGCAGGCATCTGGGTGGGTCAGCCAGCGATTGATTGTTAAAATCGCCTCGTCCCAGTTGTTCTGAATCATGGAGGTTGTTCTGCAAAGCAAAGTCACCAACCCAGCGTCATCAATATTTACGACCCACTTCCCATCTACAAAAGTCTTATCGTAGAGCCGCTGAGATCTTTCGAGGAAGTCACTCTCTTCTGGTGACTCAAGCCATCGTTTCCGCTCTGTGAAGGTTAGAAATTCCCACTCCTCATAAACCTCATTGGTGAAAGGGGATTTACGCATTCCTTCGAACCCCTCTGAATTCAATCTGGTGGGAGTTCAATATATTGATAAGTTCGCTTAAGTCGTCGCTGATCAGGGGTTGTCCAGGCATCTCTTAGCTCAAAAATCATGTCGAGCTTCTGCTGCGGAGTAAGGGATTTGTAAAACTCCTTATCCTGCTGCTCGGCTTCTTCTGGGGTCGTAATGCGCCAGATCTTTTCGATGCGCATGAGGCTATTTTACTCCGCTCTGGCAGAATGTAGAAAATGAAAAAGCTGACCTTCAATGACCTGAAGCCAACGCGAGATGGAGGACATTTTCTGACAGGGATCATGGAAGGGAAGAGGCTGTACCACGGAGGACTCTCGTTTCATGGTCCGGGAACGGTGACTCACGATGAGCATCGCCCTCATATTGAGGTGGATCAGGAAGTCTTCTGTCTTCTGCAGGGTGAAGGCTGGCTGGAGCTTGATGGGGTTCGGCACGAAGCAAAGGCTGGAGACATCTTTGTCATCGAACCTGGGGAGGATCATCACCTTATCAGCAGTCAGCACAATCCTTTCATCAATCTTTGGCTTCATGCTGATGAGGCTGGACATCCTAACCAAAAGGTTGAATCTGAGATGGGGCTGTAGGTGGGAAACGCCTCGTTGTCAGCACACACAAGTACCGCCCGCTGGTGATAGATCGGGTCTTTACCAAGCTCGATATCCCTCGTGCCACTGGCATCGCCAGTGCAGTTACCTCCCACTTTTGACTCCTGGACCCTTCTTCCATCGTCGGCATTCTAGTTCCGTCGAGAAGAGTGACCATGCGTGACCGCACTGGCGATGCCAGTGGCACAGGCGAAGAATCTTTAAAGAAGGAGCGTACTGCGGCCATTTCTTTCTTGTGGTTTCGAATCACGCAACTGGCTAGCCTGCCACAGAACGCTTCAATGGAACGATGTTAAAATGGCCCTGGGCAAATAGAGGTTTGCCTGGTGGTTCATAGGCGTGGCCAGTCGAACCGGGTACTTACAGAAATTCCGTTTCGAGGTGGCCCGATCCAATCCGTGAGGTACGAGCGGTGGGGCGGGAATTGCCCGTTTCAACCTTGGCATTCCTTCCTCAGCGAAGCTGAACCAGGAATGCCAAGCATCAATTGGCTCTTATACTCCCCCAAGTCGGCAGCAAAACGAAGGTCGGGAAGTTTAGAAATACCGAACTTCCCGATCCATCCATAACCCTACTTAAGAAGCCAAGCCGTTCCGACCTTAGCGGGGAACTGCTCCGCCTGCCTCATCTCAACCAGACAGCTAAGGAACGAGAGGGTCGATTCTGCCCCTTGATTTCTGTTGACACCGGTTGAATGAAGTCCGTCAAAACAGCTTCCGACTTCTTCATCGATCAATGAAAGTCCCAAGGAATTTGCTCCCTTGAACCACGCAAAGGCTCGGTTGGCTTCAGAGAGCCACATAGGGTCGCGAGTGATGCGATAGGCTGATAAGCACGCCGAGGCGCTGCCTGCCGCTTCGATGGGCTGCTGATCGAACCACGCCCTAGCCCCGCCACGGTCATAGAATCCTTCTGAACCAATCGGGGCAAAGACTCCTTCTGGGCCGGTCTGCACCGCCATAAGCCACGCCAAAGATTCCAACCCGCGGCTCAGTGTATTGGGGTGCGGAGCCAACACCGATGCTTCGATCAGGGCTTGACTCAAACGAGCATTGCCGTAGGTAACGCTGTGTTCAAACCACGACCACAGGGGGCTGCTGTAGGCTTCGTAGCAGTCAATCAGTCTGCCGGTAAGCAGCTTGATAAGCCGAAGCCCCTCGGCGTCTTCCGGCTTGGCAGCCAAGTAATGGGTCAAGCCGAGCACAGAATAAGCCCAGGTGCGCGGACTGGTAGTCGATTCCAAAACTGCAAGAGAGTCTTTAAAGGCTCCTTCGGCTGGCTTGGTTCGGCCCGTCTGTCTGCCGTAACGAATCATCGCGCCAAGTGACCAAAGCGATCTGCCATGAGAATCTTCTGATCCAGCCTCTTCCAGCCAGGTTCGATCGTAGGTCATGAAGTTGCGGAATCGGCCATTTTCTCGGTTTAAAGCATGCAGAACAAAGCTCAAATAGGTGCCTTGCAGCCTATCCATCTCGGGTGAAAGCTGAGATTCTGATTCGAGCATCGATGTGAGCAGAAGCCCTCTGGCATTGTCATCAACACAGTAGCCTTCTTCTCGTTTTGGCATAGAGAAGCAGGCATGCTGCAGAATCCCGGTGTCATCGGTAATGCTGACCAAATGGTTGAACCTTAGCTTTAGGCTTTGCTTGGCCGCCGCTGGTTTAAACTCCAGCGCCTTAGGCTTGCTTGGCCGTTTCTCCAACAAAGAATCCATGACCTGCAGGTAGCGTTCCCCTACCTTGTTCCACTGCATCGACTGAGCAAAGAGAAAAGCCTGATGCGCCATGGCTTTCTTCTGATCCGGATCTCTTTGAAGTCGGCAGACAGCTTCTGCGATGGCCTCGTGGTCTCTGAAAGGAACCAAAATGCCTCTGCCTTCATCCAGAATCTCCTTGGCATAAAGGTAGGGGGTTGAGATAACCGGCTTGCCGGCCCCAATCGCGTAGGCCAGGGTGCCAGAAGTGATCTGATCTTCTTTGAGATAAGGAGTGATGTAAAAATCCATCGCGCCCAGATAACTGATCAGCTCAGGCTTCGAAACAAACCTGTCGACAAAAATGACCCTTTCTTCAACGCCAAGGGCTTCAGCCTGGGCTCTAAGCTTGTTTCGGTAGACCTCGCCGTGGACAGCCAAAACCTGAGGATGAGTGGCCCCAACCACAAAGTAGGCAGCGCCTGGATGCTCTTTTAGGATCGCCGGCATGGCTTCAATCACCTGCTCAATTCCCTTATCAGGTGACAGGAGGCCGAAGGTAAGCAGCATGGGGCCTTCCACTTCCAGCCTGGCTCGAAGGTTGACTCCTGCCTTGGCCGAGATATCCGGGATGCCATGGGGAATGAGGGCAATTTTCTCAGGACTGATTCCGTGAACTTCCTGCAGCAGCTTGATGGCTGTCTTGCTCATGACCACCACCTTGTCGCTCAGATTCAAAACTTCATCCATAGTGGATTTCTGAGTGGGTGATGGGGTGCGCAGCACCGTGTGAAGCGTAGTGACCATCGGAATCTTAACATCCTGCATAAGGTCAAGCAGATGTGATCCAGAATCGCCTCCGAAGAGGCCGTATTCGTGCTGGACCATGACCAGATCGGCATCGGATTGGTTTATTTCGCTGGCTGCCAGCTTGTAGGCGGCCTTGTCGCTAGTAGTGATGTTCTTGAACTGTGAAGCGGGGTACTTCCAGCCACCCATATCGTCCAGCACCAGAGGAACGACTTTAAGAGAATCTCGATTGACCCTAAGAGCGGAGGTCAGGTCTGATGAAAAAATGGCAACTCCACATTGCCGAGGCAGGTGACTTGAAAGGAGGACAACCCGACGTGTTGGGGTCGCCGCAGAACTAGATGCGTTAAAGTTTGCCACTTATAAATATACCACATTTGGAACCGAAATTATCAGAATTTTGTAGGAAACCTCGGCATTTGGAGGAATCTTTGGTTAACCAATTGGTTGAAATCCCTATAGTTCACGGGGTGAATCTCCCCCTCAAGAAGCCGGTCTGCCTGGCAGTTTCACCAGCCGAAAATCCTTGGCACTGTGGAAGTAACAGTCTGGGATGGTGGAGAGGGAAGTGCCGCAGGTGACCAAGGCAGAAATTTTGATCTCCTTGAGTCATGCCCTTGATCTTGTCGAAGGGCAGCCAGCAGGCCACGCCGCCAGAACCTGTCTGGTCTCATCTCGCATCGCTTCTGTTCTGGGTCTGAGTGAAAAGCAGAAGGATGACGTTTACTTTGCCACCCTGCTAAAGGATGCAGGCTGCAGCAGCAACGCGGCCAGAATCCACAAAATCTTCGGCGGAGATGACTTCATCATCAAGCATGGGGTCAAGCTGGTTGATTGGTCGAACCCGATCGAATCCTTGAAATACGCAGTAACCAATACCGAGCGCGGAGGCACCATTGGCCAAAAGCTCCGCCGCATGGTTTCCAACTTGGGGACCCCTGCCCAGGTGATGGATCAGGTGACCTTGGCCCGCTGCACAAGAGGGTCTGCTATTGCCAGAAAGCTTGGATTTTCTGATGAAGCGGCGCGGGCTGTTGAGCTTTTGGATGAGCACTGGGATGGAAAGGGGTCGCCTTACCACCTAAAGGCAGACAAGATTCCGCTTGAAGCTCAGATCGTCAGCATCAGCCAGACCATTGAAGTCTTCTACACCGCCTACGGAATCGATGCGGCTGTGGCCATGGCTAAGGAAAGGCAGGGTTCGTGGTTTACACCCAATCTCGTCCAGGCCTTCCTTTCCTTCGCTCCCGACGAGCCTTTCTGGCGAAGTGTCTCGCTTCATGCCGAGAGGTCGGCCCAGGAGATTCCTGTTGCGGCTGCCCTAGAGAATGCAGCCGAGGCTGACATCGACCAGATCTGCGAGGCCTTTGCCATGATCGTTGACGCAAAGTCATCCTTTACCGCAGAGCATTCCTCTCGCGTGACTGACTACGCCCTGTTGCTGGGCAAGTCTTACGGCTTTGAAGGCCGGCGGCTAACGACTCTTCGCCGTGCCTCGCTTCTTCATGATATTGGCAAGCTCGGGGTGAGCAATAGAATCCTCGAAAAGCCTGGCAGGCTGAACGACGAAGAGTTTGCCGTCATCCGACAGCACTCTAAACACTCATGGGAAATCCTTAAGCCGATTCGAGTCTTTCAGAGAGAAGCTGAGATTGCCTCTGCTCATCACGAAAGGCTGGATGGCAGCGGCTATTGGCGGGGCCTAAGGGGTGATCAGCTAGACCTGGAAATGAGGATTCTTGCCGTGGCCGACGTTTACGATGCTCTCTCAGCCGAGCGGCCCTATCGTAGCGCCATGCCGCGCGAGAAGGTCTTGGAGATTCTTGAGAAGGAGGCTGAGTCTGCCCTCGATGCCGATTGTGTGGCTCGGGTGAGGGAACTGACAGATCAGGCTCCTGCCCTGGCCATGGCGGCGTAAGGACTTGCCTGGGCTTTCTGTGCCATCCTTCACAGGTGGCTAAACCCAAGAGCACGAGGTATGTCCGGATGTACGGTCCAATACTAGATGTCCTTCGCGAGTTTGGCGGAGAAGCTCAGGCGTCAGAAGTCAAGTCAGTAGTTGCTGATCTTGTCGTCACCGATCAGACTGAAAGAGCTAGGTTGACAAAAACAGGTTATAACGCTGCAGAGAATGAGGTCGCGTGGGCCAGGAACAGTTTAAAGGACTTGGGCTTTCTAGACTCGTCCGTCAGGGGACTCTGGAAGTTGACTCCTGAAGGGTGGCGAACTCATCTAACTCTCACAGAAGCCTCAAATCTCGGTATGGTTCGATCCAAGCAGCTAGTGCCTGAGACTGAGAGCAAAACCTCGAGCATCCCAGAGCTAGAAATTGAGGAAGAAGAGCTATTAGTTGAGGATTCCAATCAGCCTCTGTCTCTCCTCGACACAATAAAGAGTCTCCCGCCTTCCGGCTTTGAAAGACTCTGCCAAAGAATCCTGCGCGAAGCAGGTTTTGCCCAAGTGACAGTTACCGGCAAATCCGGAGATGGCGGAATTGATGGGCACGGGGTTCTTCAGATCAATGAACTCGTTTCGTTTCAAGTGCTCTTTCAATGCAAAAGATATCAGGGCACGGTTGGAGCCCCAGAAATCAGAAACTTTCGCGGCGCAATGAGCGGTCGGACGGACAAAGGCATTTTCATCACGACCGGCTTCTTTAGCAGCGACGCTCGAAAGGAAGCTGCCCGAGAAGGCGTGGCACCAATCGAACTTGTGGATGGGGAGAAGCTGATCGCCTTGATGGAAAGACTTGAAATTGGCGTTAAGCCTCGAACCGTCTACGACGTCGATGAAGCTTTCTTTGAGCCATTTCGAACAGCTCTTTAGCTGCTGGGGACTCCAGGAAAGAGTAGGGATCGCTGCACCTTCGCGAAAAATCTCGGTCAAGGGTAAGGTTAGGGCATGGTCAAAAGCCTTCCCCGCGCAACGCCCGAGTCGCAGGGAATCCCCAGTTCAGCCCTCATCAAGTTCTACGCAGCCTTGGAAAAGCAGGAGGTTCATTCCTGCATGGTGCTGCGCCACGGCAAGGTGATTTCAGAAGGCTGGTGGGGGCCATATAAGGCAGATTCCACCCACATCCTCTATTCGCTGAGCAAAAGCTTCTGCGCCACGGCCGTCGGTTTCGCCGTCGCCGAAAAGAAGCTGACCCTCGAAGACAGGGTGATTGACCATTTCCCAGAATTGGCTCCTGCTGAGCCAAGCGAGAACCTACAGCAGATGAGGGTCCGCGACCTGCTGACCATGTCTACCGGGCATGAATCTGAGCCCTGGGCGACGGATGGGTTCGGTCGGGCGAGCCGCAAGGGCTTTATGAACCACGCGGTGCCTCACAAGCCGGGCAAAAAGTTTTTATACAATTCGGTGGCCACCTATATGTGCTCAGCCTTGGTTCAGAAGCTAAGCGGGCAGAAGCTGACCGAATACCTTAAGACTCGACTCTTTGATCCCCTGGGAATCACCGAATACGCTTGGGAAACCAGCGAAGAGGGCATTGAATACGGCGGGTGGGGACTCTCCATCAACACCGATGCTATCGCCCGATTCGGTCAGTGCTGCCTGCAGGATGGAATGTGGGAAGGGAAGAGGGTGATTCCCGCAACGTGGGTAGCCCAAGCCAGCGCCAAGCAGGTTGAAAATGGCGATGGCGGCACCAACGATTGGGGCCAGGGTTACGGCTTTCAGTTTTGGCGCTGCCAAACCGACTGCTACCGTGGGGACGGTGCCTTTGGCCAGCTCTGCGTTGTGATTCCTCAGCTAGATATGGTTGTGGCAGTGACGGCCAGCGTGGATGACATCGGCGCGGAGCTGAGGTGCATTTGGGATGAACTGATGCCAGCCGCAGCTGACAAGGGCCTTAAGGCATCTGAAGACGAGAAGAAGCTGAAGGCAAAACTGGCTGCTCTTAAGCTGCCCTTGGCTACAGGTGATAAGGGAGCCAAATCAAACGCAGCCATGGCCGGCCGGTACGAAGTGACGGGCGGAGACTTTTCTGACGCTGGAGTTGTGGTTGGCGAAGGCAGTGTTCATTTTGAATTGACAGGTGATGTTGAGAACATCAGCTTCGCGGCAGGAACCAAGGATTGGGTGGCTGGCAAGATCGGTGGAGCTTCCGTTTCTGCATCTTGCGCTTGGAAGAACGATGGTTCTCTTGCAGTGAAGATTCGCTGGACAGGCGGCACCTACGGACAGGACTGGGTTTGTTCGGTTTCCGAAGGAAAATTGATCATCGTTCGGCGTCAGAGGGGCTCCTTTGTTCCTCCGGAGATGCCAGATGTTGTAGGAACGAAGACCGACTGAGGGTTGTTCGCAACCCTTTAGTGGGGTGCCCCGACCGATCAGCCTGCTGTCGGTCGGGAACTACAGAATTGTGATCTTCTGTTTCACGTCACCGGCCACTTTGTGTTTAAGAGTTTGGACATATGCTGAGTGGGGTGCCCCGACCGATCAGCCTGCTGTCGGTCGGGAACTACAGAATTGTGATCTTCTGTTTCACGTCCCCGGCCACCTTGTGTTTAGGAGTTTGGACATATGATGAGTGGGGTGCCCCGACCGATCAGCCTGCTCTCGGTCGGGAACTGCAGGATTTTGAGCTCCTCATTCACCCCGTGATCATAATTGAGCCTCGCACCCAAAGCTGCCGCAAATCCACCTCCCCACACAAACAAAACCTCCCCGATTCCCAAAAAGAACCGAGGAGGCATTGGGGATGAATTCAGCCCAGCCTAAGCCTGCTTTTGAAATCTCTTTCTCAGCAGAGCCGCGCCGCCCAAGGCGAGAAGAGCCATGGTCGTCGGCTCTGGCACAGCGTTCACGTTGTCCAGGTAGGTAGTGTCGCCACCACCAGCGACGTCCGTAGTAACACCGATGAATCGCAGGTCGTTCAGCACTGCCTGAATCTGAGCGTCGGAAGCCGTCACGGTCGATCCTCCGTTGTAATACTGCGAGGAGTTGTAGAAGAACCCACTCGTTGAATCCAGCTTGATCGAATAAGGATCAAGGTTTCCGCTGGCAAGAATCGTCTTTTCCAGAACAATGAAGTCAGTGGAAGACATAAGGACGACAAAAGGATCCTCACCGCCGCTGCCGACACTGCGATAATCCAGCGTCAAATCAGTCCCGAAAAGAGCGCCGTGGCTGCCGCCCAAGTCGGGGCTGAAATGATATGCATAGCCCGCAAAGTCGCTGCCGAGAATCGATTGCGTGCCGGCATCCCAGGTAGCTGCACCGATGTTGGTGTCGATTCCGGCAAAGCCGCTGCCGAAGTTGCCCCTGGTCCAACCTTGATTGTCTGAATCAAAAGTAAAGTTAAAACCCGTCGCCGAGGCGATGGAACCTGCGGCCAAGGCCACAGCAATAAAGCTGGCACGTCCCCACATGTGGCTAGTATGTTCAGCACCCACCGTTACATAAGCATTACTTGCCAGAAGCCCGGCAATTTTACGGTGAGAATTTACTGAATCTTAATCTGACTGATCCTTGCCCGTTTCTGATATAGGTTTAGCAGGGTAGCGCCTTTTCAGGTCTTCCCAGACATGGGAGTTCTCTGGCTCTTCACCCGACTGCCATTTGCTCAGCCTCTGAACATTCACCAGATCTTCGGCCATCTGGCCAATCACCTCTCTCAGTTCCAGATCGCGGAGAAACTCGTGTGGAAGAGCCCCCACGCATTCCCACCCATAGACGGCTCCAATCAGGTTTCCGCAGATCGATCCGGTTGAATCGGTGTCGCCATCGTGATTCACGGCCATGATCAGGCCCTGCAAAAGGTCATCTTCTGCTTTAAGCGCACAGTAAAGACCGATTGCCAAAGCTTCTTCTGCCACCCACCCTTGCCCAAGCTGCCTGATCGCCTCTGTCGGATTGAGGTCTGACTCAGCGAGTTCGAGTGCCAGGCCAACCTTGTTTCTGGTCTGCTCTTGCCCGCTTGCTGATTCCCAGGCCTTTTGGGCTGCCTCTTTAAGGGGAATCGAACTGATGACCTTATCAATGATCTCGGCGAAAAGATAAGCCGACTCGTAGGCGTCCCAATGACCATGAGTAAATCCGGCCGTGTTCCCAGCCATGTTGGGTCCAGATGGGTGCAGTCCAAAAGGCGCCGACCTCATGACGGTTCCGCAGCCCTTGCTGTCGTTTTCTGGCCGGTTGCACTTCCAGACACGCAGAGACCCAAGGCAGGTGTTGCCGGGGGCACGTCGGCTGTGGAGCTCATGCTGTTCAAACAGCCATCCTTTCTGGTCTTCGGAGACTGCTTCTGGGAGAGCCTTTTCACCCTGAGTCGCCAGCCATCTTTGGTAAGCAAGGCCGATCTGAAATTCGGCTTCTTCTCCCTTAAGGCCAGCGAGATGAGCGCGAATCAGCCCGTCGATGGTCCAAAGGGTCATTTGGGTGTCATCGGTAATCGACCCTATTCGGCCGTAAGCTTGGTCGTATCGGGTGATTCCCTCGGGTCCGTATTTCACGTGGATGTCTTCTAAGGACATGAACTCGACCGGCGCGCCGAGAGCGTCACCGATTGCTCCGGCGATGAGGCAGGCTTTGGTTCGTCCGAGGAGATTGCTGTCGGTGTAATAGTCTGTGTATTCGTTTTCTTCCCAGAAATGGGGCGGAGTAACATCCTTTTCGTTTTCCATAACCGACTTTCTTACCTGCCTAAGAACTAGCAACGAAAGGAGGCAGCCTAGGACGATACTGATCGATCGACTGATTGGATCCAAAAAGGAAAAAGCGAACCAAGAGCCAGCAATCACGAGGATTTGCAAGGCAATGCATAGGACCGCTAGACGGCCCAATTTATCCTTCAGAATCTTCATCCTTACGATTCCCCCATTCGCTAAGGCATAGAGCCATCGGCTCAATCCAATCGGCCTGACGATTGCCGTGGCAGCTTGCCCAAAATCTCCCCGACTTCGGATTCCAGGTGACTTCAAGAACTCCCTTGCTGCCTGGCTTGGAAAGGTGCCAATGGCTCGCGCCAGGCAGGGTCGCCAAGGAGAGCAGCTTAGTAGTCAGACCCTGCTCCTCAGCAAAGTGCTGAACACACTGAATCGGGTCTGGAGGCATTGCCAAATCCCATTCAGTCATGCAGGGAGTATAGATGAAATCGGCCTCATTGGCCTTAAGGATCATGGAGAAAAGCCGATAGAAATCAGTCCCCGTGCGATGCTCTGGCCTGCTTCTAGGCGTAGTTATAAGCAGTGTCTATTCTCGGCGACCAATCTTTACTGCCTCCAGAAATCGAGGTTCCACCCGTCATCAAGCTAAGCCAGGCCGAGAGGCACAAGCACTTGGAGGAGGCGATTGTCAGCCTCTACCGATGGTACGTGGCCAAAAGCCAGTCGGATCGAAACTGGAACCCCGACCTCACCATTAAGTGGGGCGAAATGCGCCAAGACCACAGCGATGAGGTTCACCAGACCATTGAAGGTTTTTACGCCGTTGAGCAGTACGTACCGGATTACACCAGCCACCTTTTGAACAAGATCCGGCAGAGCCACGGCCGATCGCACTTTCAGCTGCGATGGGGAAGTGAAGAGCAGAAGCACATGGAGCTTTGGCGAAACGCCATGCTTTGGGGAGGCCGACGCAGCGCCAAGTGGGTTCACGAATACGGCGAAGAGCTGAGAAACGAAGAGTGGCGCCTGCCCTGGGATGACCCCCTTCACATGCTGATGTACACAGTGTTTCAGGAAAGAGCCACCCAGGTGAACTATCTGAACCTGGGCATCATTGCTAAAGGCAAAGGCTATGGCGGAGAGGCAGCAGCCGACCCCGTTTTAGAGCACGCATGCAAGCTGATTGCAGCCGACGAAGCCGCCCATTATCACTTTTTCTTAGAGTGCGCGCGCATGCACCTCTATTTCTTCCCGCTGCAGTCGCTGGAAGCCTTGGCCAACGTTCTTCGGCACTTTGCCATGCCAGCGGGCAATATCATTCCGGACTTTAACAAGTTCAGCGAAACTGTGATGCGAATCGGGGTCTACGGCCCTCGAAACTTTAGCCGAGATGTGGCGAAGGTGGCCTTGAGTCAGCTTGGTCTGGATAGCCTGAGGCTGGTGGAAGAGGGAATTAGACGTTCGCGTTTGATTCCAAATGAAGAGGGATTGTTCAGGACTGGTGCCATCTTCGAGACTCTGAGGTACCAGGAAGTAGAGAAGAAGGTGAAGGCTCTGTTTGGCCGACTGAAGGATTACAACATCATGTCGGGTCGGCAGGATGTGGAGCCATTGGCTGAGCCGGACTGGTCGAGCGGGTCTGCTTGAATATGGTTTCGTAGTCGATTTAGTCACGGCTCACGGAGCCGTGGCACCTTCCCTTAATGCTTTGGTGTTGGGTGTCACTGGTCCCCGACCAGTGCTGTATCGACTCTGGCCAATTTTGGGAGGCGGCATCCACATTCTATATCAAGATCAATGGTTTGGTGCCCCGGTCTGGCAGCGAGGAACGAGCTGAAGGCCGGGAACGAACAATCTTTGCCCAGCGAGAATAAAGTCAGCAGGCAAAAGTTAGCTAGTCACGAGCGAAAACCGCCGGAAGGAAATCAGCCCCTCCCAAGAGTTTTGGGAGGGGTGGGCTCTATTGATTCGGCACTGGCGGTCAACCCCGAACCAATTGCAGAGCAGCTGGGTTCACCCAGTCCTGATCCTGGAACCCCTCTCCCCACTCAGCCGCAGTCACATCTCTAAACTCGTGCAGAGTTTCATCCTCAACAAACCTCAGCTCTTTGCGAAGTGAGGCTCGGATGGAAGCATCTGCCCCATGCTGTAGAAGCAGTTTCGCGAAACGTTCGTGCCCCTTAACCCCAACCCGATAGGGTTGAGAAACCACCGTTCCAAACAGAGCAGTGTGGCCGCCAAAACCATCCTCATCCATTGCCGCCTTACCATTCGCCTCAGCCCCTTTGGCTAGAAGCCACTCGGCAATTTCGAAATCGTCAAAATCGACCGCCATATGAAGCAGAGTTCCTCCGGCAAGGGGTGTTCCGTGAAGAGCGTAGGTGGGGTCTTCGCTGCAGCCAAGCTCCAAGGGAAAGATTTCGCGGTGGCTAAAGGTGCGGCCAAGAAGCTTGGGATCCTGGGAAAGATGCTCCTCCAGCAAGTCGATTCGCCCCCGGTGCAGAGCCATAGGGGGAGTCTCTGGCACAGTCAGCCCCTGCTTGATCAAGAGTTCAAGGCAGGCGTGCTTGCCAGTGGCGTTTCTGGAATAGGTTTGAAGAACTGCACCGGCTGCCTCGACGAGATCGTACTCTCCACCGATATTGAGTAGCAGTGCAAGACCCTGAGGGTTTAGGGTCTCACACGGGCCGAGGAGTGCCTTAGGGTCTGGGCGAGCCCCCTGATCAAACAGCATCTTAGCTGTCTCGATTTTCCCCTGCAGGCAGGCTCTCTCAAAAGCATGCTGAAGATCTTGTGCTCCCAAGGAGGCCAGCATTAGACACATTTCTTTATGGCCAAGGTTGGCGGCATAAGCCATGGGTGAACCCCAGTTCGAGGGGCGAATTCGAACACTTTCAACCAAAAGGTGGGGGTGCTTTTTGATCAAGGCCCTCAAGCCTTCAATGTCATTCTTCCAAATAGCTTCGACTGTGCTGCAGCACTCGACAAGGCGATTCCAGTTTGAGGCGCCGTAGCTCTTTGCCAAAACCCATTGAGCATCTGAAAGCTTTGGCTCGCCATTGGCTGCCTTTGCGGAAAGGGCCTTGGCGAATTCGGCAATGGCCTCTGGATCGCCCTTCCTAAAGGCCTTGAGAAGATCCTTTGCCTGGTTTCGAAGCTGATCCAGATTCGGTCGGACCGGCAGGCTGCGCTCAAAGGTGTTATTCATTTCGTACTTCCTCTTGTCTTTGCCCGTGTCCGCTGAATCGAGCCGAAGGAAGTTCGAAAGAACTTGCTCTGGATGTCTGGTTGAGTCAGGTGAACTCAGTTCTTCCCGCGGACGGGGCGCGACCTGCTCGCCCTTGCACCTTACCGTAGTCTTTAGTGATCGGTCAAGAGGAGGTTGGTCCAGTGTGATCCCTTAGCGCAACGCAGGACAATTCTCAGCCTCTGGCAATGAACAATTTGTATTCAAAAACACTGTAACTGGGACTAGGTGCACCGTTGTTTGAACTTGACTTGTCTAGATTGAAGTATATTGTCTAAATTGCGATTCGGCGAAGATCAGGCTCGGAAGGAGCTTATCTTTGGCTTGATGCAGGGCTGATTTTTGCAGCTTTGCATATCACTGCAAGAGTTTGGGCGCCTGGCGTCCTTGTTGATTTGAATGAAAAGCACTCTCTCGGAGAAGGCGCAGGCAGCTGATGCATCTCGAACACCGGCCGTCAAGCGGGCTATCGATTACATCCAGCTGAACATAGCCTCCGGCAAGTTCAGTCGTGGCACCAAGCTGCCATCCGAGCACGAGCTGACTGATCAGACCGGCCTGAGCAGGGGCACGATTCGCAAGGCAATCGAGTGCCTTATAGACTCGGGCGACCTGAAACGCAAGCCCTCATCTCGACCCATTGTTACAGGTCGGCCCCCAAAGACTTCTCGTTCAACAGCCAACGAGATTCATGTTTGGATCACCCAGCCCATTGCCAACCCCGTCACCCTGCAGTTTCTGCAAGGCGTATCGACAGGCTTGATGGGAACCCAGTTTCGAACGGTAGTTCGTGAACCCTTGAAGTTTCTGCGTGATCACGTTGGCGAGGAGGAAAGAGAGTTTCTAGAGAACCTTTTGGAGTCTCCTCAAGCTGCCGGGGCGATTTTAGAGCGCGACCCCTTTGCCAAAAATGACGATCTTTTTGAAAAGCTTCTGGCCCAGGGGCGTCACTTGGTCTTCGTGGATATTTCTGCCCCAGATGGCTTAAATGCAGATCATGTGGGGACCAGCAATGTCTCTGCTTCCAGAAAGGCGGCCAACTATCTGATCACAAAAGGACATCAAGACGTCTGGTTCGTCACTGACTCGGATGTTGCCATGTCTAGCCTTTCGCGCATTGACGGGTACTGGCGAGCCCTTTCTCAAGCTGGACTGAAGGAAAAAGGGAAGGTGATCGTCGCCACTTCATTACCCGCGGTGAGATCGACAAACCTTTCGCCAGGAGGCACATTTGTGCCGCACCTCAAGTACAGTCCCAGCTTTGATGATCTTGGCAAAAGAGTGGTGGAATCTCTTCTGGAGCTGCCTAAACTGCCCTCAGCCATCATGGTCAATTGTGATGCTTTGGCCTTTTGGGTTTTGGCTTACCTTCAAGGGGCTTCGATCAAGGTGCCAGAACAGGTGGCTGTTATTGGGTTCGATTGGATCGCTAGATGGGAGGACCCCAAGATCGACGTCTTGACGACTATGTCTCAAGACTTTGAAGGATTTGGGCTCCACGCCGCCGACCTTCTCTTAGACAGGCTGACTTCTTCTCGAGCCTTTTCGCCAAGGCATGTTCTTTTAGATGCTCCACTTGTCCTGCGTTCATCTACAGGCAGTTGATTCTCGTCAAGGACGAATGATGGATAGAACTGGCTGTCATCATCGCGTAATCTGAATTGTATATTTTTGTGCAAATTGTCTATTTGTTGATCAAAAAAGTGAACACTTTTTCTGGAAAAGAGTTCCAAAAAACAAACAATTGCTGTATAGTGTGGTTCAAGTGAAGTACAACGTTGTCCTCCAAAGGGTGTCAGGCTAAGGCTCCCTAAAGAAGCATCTGAGTACATGCACCGGTCTCTTCGGGGGCTCTCGTCGGACATCTAGGGCAGCCTGCCTTGGAACTTTTGACCACGGTCGCAAAGTACAGCCTATGCATACCTCTTTTGATCATTCATCTAGAACGCGGAAATCCGCCTTCACTCTCATTGAACTGCTCGTCGTTATCGCAATCATTGCGATCCTCGCCGCAATCCTCTTCCCCGTCTTTGCTCAGGCCAAAACAGCAGCGAAGAAGACATCAAGCTTGTCTGGAACCAAGCAGTTGGCTTTGGGCGCAACGATTTATGCCACTGACTACGACGACATCTTTCCCTTTGACAGAGGTGGAGACCCCGGCAACACCTACTATGGCGAAACTTACGTCAACGGAGCTATGGATCCGAATGCTCCTGTCAACTGGGCCAGAGGAATTCACCCTTACGTTCGAAACTTTGGAATTTACGGTGATGCCGTGGCAGTCGATACGGACACAACCAATGGCTGGGGCTGCTTTGATCCCAGTTCAGTTGGTGGGCGCGCCACGCAGTTCTGCGGCAGCAAGGCCTTTAATGCTCTCGCTCAGAACAAGTCTGTGACAGCCATGCCTGAGCCTGCCGGTACGATTATCATCAGCGACAAGACTCAGAAGACGAAAGTTTCCCAGTCCGTTCCTCAATGGAACTTCTTTTCAGACGCTAGCTGTCCAGGCGTCATTGGAAAACCAACTCCCAACCGATGCCCAACAGGAACTGACGGGCCCACGACTCACATGAACTTTACACTTGGCGCCAACTTCGGCTATGCCGATGGCCACGCCAAATACGCTAAGAAGTCCGCTATTAAGTACAGCAACTTCGGATGGACCGGTCTTTGTCGATCCTTGGGGCAGAGGCGACCACCGAACGTTCCTGCCGGTGGCTCGGACGCTACTGTAACGACTTTGACGGGTGTTCCCAATCCCTTCATCGCAGGCACTGGCTGGACTTACGACAACTGGAACGTGATCTGCGAAGGCTCAGCCTTCTAAGCCACAAGTCATCAAGAAGGGGCGGTCTGCTCGCGGCCGTCTCTTCTCCTCCCCTTTAAGATTGGAAATGAAAACAAACCTTCTCTTAAGTGCTCTTGCAGTCGTCTTGATCATGTTTAGCCTGGCAGGCTGTGAGGAACAGGTTCCTGTCAGCCCGAAGCATGAAGGTCCTGGCAATCCCAATGTCTCTGGCACTCCAGAAGAAAGGATCAGAAACATTGAAGCTGATACCACCTTGACTCCCGAAGAGAGAGCCCGAAGGATTCAGGTCATTAAGGAACGAAACGGTCTTCAGTAGGCCAGCGTCGAAACTAGATTGGCAAAAACTAAAAATTCCAAGGAAGATGCGGCCTTAGAAAAGGCGGCTTCAGCTTATCAGAGCGGTGATTTCGCCCGTGTCGTGCGGGTTTTCGAGCTCACCGCTCCGAAACACAGAACCTCTGCCCTGTGGCAGGTTTTGGTAGGAGCCGCTTTATGCCGACTTTCTCGGTTTAAAGAAGCTGAGCCATTTCTCGTCCGCTCAGTGATGATGGATCCTTATCAGGCTGATGCCTACACATGGCTTGCCTTGATTCATGCTGGGGACGCAGATTCCAAAATTCCCCTTTCTTATGCTCAAAAGGCAGTGGAGCTGCGGCCGAATGATGCGAGCGGCTTCAGCGTTTTGGGCCAAGTGAACCTGAAGCAGAATCGGCCAGAAGAAGCCTATGAGCCCTTTAAGAAAGCCGCAATTCTTGAACCTAGAGCGGCAGTACACAGGCACAACCTTGGTCAGTGCTGCTTAGCCTTGCAGAAGAATGACGAGGCGATTTCGCACTTAAAAAAGGCCACAGAGCTTGCCCCTGCTGATGCACAGAACTATTTGGCCCTGGCTGGCGCTTTGATGCTTTTCGGCTTTTTGGGTGATGCTATTGCCTGCCTGCAGGAAGGCATTGCGAAGTGTCCCCAAAACGCCCAGTTTCATACTTCCTTAGCCAGCTGCTACACCCTGCTTCGCAATGATGAAGAAGCAGAGTTTCAGCACCAACAGGCAGAGTGGATTGATAGTAGATCGGCAATCACATACGGCGCATGGCTGGTGAATCAGGGCAGATTTGAAGAATCTAACGAGATTTTTTGGCGAGCCATTGAAGAGGGGCACGAGGTTGGCTTTAGCCTCTACAACCTTATGCTGAGCCGCAAACTTAAGCCGATTGAAGAAGACTTGGGTTTCCTTGAGAAAATGAAAGATCACCTTGCGGCTGAACAAGGCGTAAAAGGTGAGATGTATCTGCGCTATGCCCTAGGCAGAGCGTCTGAGCAGCTGAAACATTTTGATGAAGCAGCAGAGCACTTTGAAAGGGCAAATGAACTCGCTTTTGGCCTACACAAGCAGTCTGCCAAGATTTCTGAAGATAAGTTCAAGACCGAAGTTGATGAGCAGATTAGAACCTTTGAGGCTCTCCGTGACCAGATTTCGCTGCAAGGCAGACCCACTGAATCTCCGATTTTCATTGTTGGAATGATTAGGTCTGGCACGACCCTGCTTGACCAGATTCTCTCTAGCCATTCGAAGGTTTCTTCGGTAGGCGAGCTTAGGTTCTGGCTGGAAGAAAGCAAGAAGCTAGCCTTAAGAGTCGCTGCTGGGCAAGATCATCATCTGGATCACCTTGCTGAAGATTACATGGGCTATTCGAAGCTTCTTTCGCAGGCGAAAGATAGGGTTTCAGACAAGATGCCCTTGAACTTTTCCTGCCTTGGAGCGATTAGTTTAGCTTTACCAAAAGCAAAGTTTGTCCATATCAAAAGGCATCCTCTGGATACCTGCCTCTCAATCTGGACAACATACTTCGGACAGGGGCCATCTTTCGGCTACAACAAAGAGCGCATTGTTAATGCCTACCAGGCTTACCTTTACGCGATGGACTATTGGCGCGAAGCCTTGGGGCCAGACCAGCTGATTGAAGTGGACTACGAATCCATCATCTCGAATCCACGAGAAGAGATAAGCAGAATCGTAGAGTTTCTTGACCTAGATTGGGAAGAAGCCTGCCTTCATCATGATCAGAACAAATCGGCTATCAACACGCCTAGCCGCTGGCAGGCAAGACAGCCTTTGTATGCCTCATCTGTCCAGCGGTGGCGAAGCTACGAGCCCTGGTTAGGTCATTTTTCTGCACTTACCGGTTCCGATTCAAGCAGCTCATCGGCGTAATCCGGAATGTGGTTGTGAACGGCCGCCGTTTCCATGGGCATCTTGTGGTTTACGGGGCGTGACTTGGGGTCCAGCTTGGCCTTAACCCAGCCGTCTCTAATCATGGCCTCAAGACATTCGGTAAGCCTGGAATGCGTTTCATGGTTGAAGGGAATTCCGTTTTGACCCATCAGTTTGGCGCAGTGCTGCATGGCAAGGTTAAGGTACGGAGAGTGGAACAGGCCCTCGACCATAAAGCCGAAGAATCCGTGAACTGGCAGAACGCGATCTTTTCGCCTGATCGCGTAAAACTCCTTCACTCCTCCGTTTTCAAACCGAGCCAGCTTCACCTTTTCTGACCCGCTCACATCGATATCAAACCTGGAATATCCATCAAGCGAGCTGCTGACTGGAGTGGCTGAAAGCTTGCCCGAAATTGAATGCAGCTGATCAAGTCGGATAAGGGCTAGGCCAGCAACTTCCATATCTTCTTCGATAAAGCCGCCCGTGCCAAGCCACCTAAAGGCATCGTCTCCGTTCAGATCCAGCCCCGCGTCGCGGGCGATTTCGCTGGTGTAATCTTTAAGATCGGTGAAGTTGGCATTGGCCCCGTACCAGTAATCGGCGAACCTAATGTGCTGCCGGACTCGCCTTTCGTTGCGGCGGGTGTACTGAGCCCCCATCCATTCGACATCACCGCCCCGAAAAGCTTCTAGAATCAGGAAGGCGGCTTCTCGGGCGCTGGCGTGGGCGAGGGTCATTCCGGCGGAAAGAATGGGGTCGGCAAAGCCCGCCGCCTCTCCGGTGAGGATCCAATTCTCTCCGCACATTTTTTCTGCCACAAAGGACCAGTCTTTGGTGGCTTCGAACCTATCTTCTCGAGTCGCGTTTTTAAGCAGATTCTGCAGTCTTGGTTCTTCGCTCAAAGCCCTCATGTAAAGGTCTTCGTGCTTCATCCCCGACTTCTTGTAGTAGTCAGCGGGGCAGACGAAGCCAATGGAAGTTCTATCTGGACCGATGGGAATGAACCAGATCCAGCCGTAGCCCAGAGACATGATCTGAATTCGTGTTCCACCAATGCCCAAAGAGACGGCCCATTCGGCATTGCGCCAGTAATCCCAGCCGGCAATGTTCTTTAGGGTCGAAGGCTCGTCGGTGTGGATCCCCAAGGCGCGCCGCATGATGCCAACGTGGCCCGTGGCATCTACATACCAGTCAGCTTCAATTTCCTGACCATCGTGGAGCACCAGCTTCTGCACTCGGCCATTTTCGTTTTCAATCTTGCGCACCACGTTTTGGTAGCGCACTTCGCACCCCAGCTCTTCGGCGTAGTCGAGCAGAATCTTATCGTAAACCGACCGATCGACCTGAAAGGCAGTGAGCTTGCGCTGACCGGCATACTTGGCTGGCCTCTGCTCATCTTCAAACTTGCCGTAAGGCAGAAAATCAAAGTCCCAAAGGTTGTCGGTGGTGCCCCATCGGTAGGTTCCGCCGATCTTGATAGGGAACCCAGCCGATTCAATCCTGTCCCACACTCCCAGTTCGTTCAGAATCTGGCCGATAAGGGGAAGCTGGCTTTCTCCGATATGATCGCGGGGAAAGACTTCGCGCTCGAGGATGCAGACCTTGAGGTCTGGGTTGTGCTTCTTTAAAAAGCCTCCGCAGGTTGAGCCAGAAGGGCCACCCCCGATGATCACGACATCAAACTTCTCCGGCTTCATTTGGCCGTAGTTTACTGCTTGTGAACAGCTATTGTCCAAGAATCTTTGACGATATGGACAATGCAGATAGGGCCTTGAACAATTCGTACACTGATGGTCTCGGGCGGAGAGTGGCTAGTTCTCTACCACCTGGTCGGTGGCTGGAATTCGAGCCTTGACCTGCTTGACCAGCTGCCAATAGTTGATCACGGTCTCGGGGATGGTGATTGTCTTGTCGGGGGTTTCGACATACAAGCTGCCAGTCCCGAATTTTTCTCCATTGACTATTGTCACCTTGACAACATCCTCCCAGCAAATTGATTGCTCGCGAAAATGGGTCATCGTTAGCTTTTCCCTTGTCGTGGCAACTCTGATTCGGAAACTCTGGACTAATGAGACCAGATGACCGGCAATAAGGCATGAAGCGAAAAACAAGGGCATCCATCTTATATCAAAGAGCTTAGATTCTGGCTCGATAGTGATGGCAGAGTAAAAGAGTCCATAACCGTTAGAAAACAGTAGCATGTTTCTCAACTTGGCGAAGTTAAAAGGTGAGCAGAAGATCTTGTCATTTAGCTGATTCTGAAGATTTGAGTACTTGTCAAGTGCTTCTCGGAGAATATCAAGCCTACCTATGCCCATGAAAGATGCGTACCGAATCTTGCCATTCGAGGCTACTTTTAACGATAGTCCAAAACGACTTGACTCTTCGAGCCGTTTTAGGTCTGAAGCCGTCAGTTCAAGATGCGTAAAAAGTGTTTGGAATATCCCACCATCTTTCCAAAGGTAGAGTTTCCAAAACCTTGGTCTGAAAAGATCAGAGGATATGCCGTAGATGATTACTGCTAGCAATGTGAGACTCAGTGGTCCTTCAATGTAGCTAGGAATCTCACTCGGAGGCCCGTACGCCACGTGGCTTGCGGAGAGCAGAATTGCAACCGATGACCATGCCAGCAAAAGATGGTTGAAATTCTGGTCCATATGACTGACCAGCTTTGCATCTGCTGGTGGCTTCGGCCAGTTCTTCTGCCACGGCCAGATAAACTCTTTGCGGTCACTCATTGTCTTGTCACCTGAACAGATGATGGGACTCTTTCAAGGATTTGCTGTTCAAGATGCCAGTAATTGGGAATTGAAGCAGGAATCCCAAAGTTTTGACTGCCTGCCTCAATAGTCAACACAACATCACTGCCAATTGCGCCTTCTTTAATTCGAACAGCCGTCACTTCTGTCCATCGAACACGCTTCCTGAAGATTCTCCTATAGTTAAAGCCTTCCAGGTCAAGTGATACTGACACTTTGGGATTGCGAATCATGAGCCAGCCGATGACTCCGAGAGCTACAATGATGATTGCAAGGCGGAAGACAGTACTGGGATTCAAAGATCCTTCGGCATTGAAGAGAGTGAGCTCTAGCTTGGCAATGTCTAGAACAATCCCGCAAACGCAGAGGATTCCAAATCTCACATTGTCTTGATTTATTGGTGAACTCTTAAAAGCCTGGTGACCTGTAAGGGGTTTCTGAGGCTGAATTGGTCCGAGAAGCTTTCTTAACCCATAAAGATTTGATGCAAAGTCCAATGGCAGTTTATAGCGCTTATTGTTCGCATGAACCTGAAAGTGAAGTCTTCCATTGCCAACTTCACGAATATCTCCCAATTGTTGACCAGAAAGCTCTATCCTCTCAAATCCTCTCTGTAAAACGGCCCCTTCACTCCAAACCCACAGAAACCATCTTTTGTTCTTGAAAACTAGAGGAATCCCAAAGACTGCCAGATAGAGTAAGAAGAGTAGATTTCCGATCTCTTCGGCCATTTCAGGAGAATCGAACCATCCGCCAAAAAGAACGGGAAATCCATGGCGTAGGATACTGGCAGTGAAGAGGACTAGGGTCGCAGACTTAAGGCCCCCGCCGATGAAGAGCTGAGCTTCATAAGGGGGTTTAGGCCACTCCTTCTGCCAAGGGTAGCCGAAGAACTTTCGGATCGTCCCGAGGATCTCCATCATCTCGCTGCCGCCTCCATAGCATCTCAGGCTGTGTACTGAATCGTTCTGCCTGACTTTTGACTGAGCTGGTCAGCGACGGCGAAAAGGTCAAGATGGCCCTTGGGGAGGGTCAGATGAGTGTTGTTGTGGTGAACAACCAGCTCATCAAGAAAGCCAAGGGCAGTTTCTTTGATCTCCAGTTTGGTGATCTGTCCGTATGGGATGATTATTCTCTTTCTCGGAAACTCACGGTAGACCAATTCTTCACCAGTCAGGTCGAGTGAACTGATGAAAGTTTGTAGATTATCTTTGTACATGGCAAGCATGAGCCATGGCAGCCAATGAGAGATGGAACTCAAAGCTCTAAGCTGCAAACGCGTAAAAGGAGGTGAAAGGGTCTCTGTTAACCATCCAGAAAGCGCTCCAGCACTCACGGATATAATAACTAATAAAGCTAGAGAGGCCCATACTTTCCAAGGTTGGTAAGAGGTCCTTTTGATCTCTTTAGGAATCTTTGGAATTCTCTTTCGGACTAGGGCCCTAAGTTCCTCTTTTGCCGCGATCCCTGCTATAGGAATTTTGACGATCCTGCCTCTCGTGTGAAACTCAAATGAGAGAAGATGACTAGTCGATTCTCTCATTGATTCCACTTCATTCCAATCCAGCCTCACTTCTCTGTAGGCTGAATGCGAAGTGATGCCATATCTGTCAAGTGTGATCTTTCTAGATTTTGCCAGAAGTGCTATTGCCAATGAAGCTATGAAAAATGGTGCGGCCAGTATTGGACCTGTCACATAGGCAGGCCACAGGCCAGGTGCATCTTGCTGCTTTATGGGAAGCAGCGGAGCCACAAAGGGGAAAGCTAACTGCATCAAGACGACAGCCTGCAAGGGTATCGTGAAAAAGATCGTCGTGAAGGATGTGTATGTTTTTGTTTCATAGGGCTCAAGCTCACGCATCCTGCACCTCGAGCCCGGTTCTACGGCAGATCTCTTCCACAACTTGGGGATAGTTGGGGAAGCTGTGGTCAAGCCAGATTTGATTGAATTCCGACTGAATCATCAGCCCAGCGTCTGGTATTTCTTTGCTGGATTTCCTACACAGGGTTCTGATGTCCTCATATGGCAAAAAAAGCTCCTTCTTGAAATAGCTTCGCTTCGTGATCCCAGATGCATCAATGATGGTCTTTTGATCAAGTGACCAGTTTGAGGGGGATTTTTGGGTGAGCAGAATGATGGTCGCGATTGTTAAGATTTGTCTATAGAGCAGATCGAAAAATTTATATTCTACATGTGGCAGCTGAAGAAAGGTGTTGTTTGAGATGAGAGCAAAGAATGACACCAACAGCGCAAGATCTATGAAGAGGAAGCTTAGGACATCTTTTGCTAGGAGAAGCCACTTTGGAGACTTCTGTGGGAGTTTCAAAGGCAAATAGTTGGCATTTGATTGAACTATGTTTCGAACTTGATGAATATGCTCCATTCCTGCTAGAGGAATACTCACTTTCTGATCTTTCGTCTCGACCTCTAGGGAGAGGAAGTTTCGGCAGGATTCAGATATTGAGATTACCTCTGACCACATGATTTCTTTATTTCGCCATCTGATTCCCGCGGAACAGAGTGTTAACCTAGTCATCTTTCGCGAAATCGTATATAAGGCTCCCAGGGCAAAAAGTGGAATGGAAAAAATGCATGAAATAAGGGGGTGCGGGAGAAACGGAATATAAGGGTGCAAGAGTTCCAGGAATGCCGCAAGAAGGAAGAGGGTTCCACTGCAATTGTAGTAAAAGGAACGTCCAAAGCCTCTTTCGGTCGTAAAGGTTCTTTCTGACCCAATTTTGATAAGGGCCGCAAACTCCGGGCTCACCATTAGGCTAGCTCCTGCCGAACGTCGCCAAGGGCAGGATCCTGTCTCTTCAGGGCATCCTGCTTGCTCTCTAGCAAAGAATGAATCTCATCAAACTTTGCAGTCGTTCTCGGTATGGTGATGTCGCTATCAAAGCTGACTGTCCCTCGATCTCGTTTGATTACAAGTTTCTCTTCATCAAGCGTTAAGATAAAGGGCTCATCTAACCGAATTCTCGTTTTGAAAGGAAAAAACTCAATCTTCCTGATTTCATTATTTTTAATCTGCAGGAAGTGTCTTGATTTAGGCGTCAAGGGGTAAAAGCAGATGAAAGGCAGAATGAATAGCGGGTACAGCCAGACTAATTCGTGCGGTACTGGCTTTTGAGTCGGATAGATGAAAGGTAAGAAGAAGGCAATTATTATCAAGCTGGCATAGGCAACAAGTGGAAGTGAGTATTTCAGCTTTATCTCACTCGCTGAGCTCGCCGTCTCTAGATATCTCTTTTCCCTCAGGGCCTTCCTCAATCCGGAAAGGTCTGCGATGCCATAAACTGGAAGATTGATCATGCGAGAGGAAGTTTGAACTGCTAGGGAAAGTCCGTACTTCTGAGACTCATGAATTGAGCTGATGTCAGACCAGTTAAGCCTTTTGCGAAAGAAGAAAGCTTTCCATTCTAGGCATTCTTCTGTAAGCTTAACACGCCACGTTCCAGCCAAAAACTTAGCGATCACACAGGCTAGAGTGACGAGCAGAACGTGGAGAGCAGCATGGAGGGTGAATTCTAATGATGTGCTTGTCAGCCACCACATGATCCCCATCCTCAGGGCATGAAGCGGAGGCTCTGCCATAAAGATATCCCAGGAGCTTAGCCACGGGAAAACCTTCTCATCGCCTCGGGCGGCCACGTTCTGCTGAACCTCCTCCGCCTCTTCCACAGACAGATATTACTTCAAAACCAGAGTAGCCTCAGTTTGCTTTCAGGCTCCTTAACACAGAATCTTCATCTGTGCTCATGGAATTCTGTCGTACATAGAAACGCCGCCAACTGGTGCTGTCACAGGGGTAAAGAGCCGCACCGATTTGGGAGGAAGAGTTACGGTGGCCATGCCAGTTATCGACCTAAATCGCTCCTTCGTCCAGGCGTCTTCAAACTCTCCCCAGCTTAAAATGCGCCCCATTCGGGTTGTAAAGGTCTCGGTCACGGGCTTGTCAGTGGGGTTGATCAGCACCATCACCGATTCCCTCAGCTTATCAGTCGTGCGGGTGTAAGCAATCAGCGAATCGGTTTCAAGCACGGTAAAGTCGCCGATTCTCAAGGCGCGGTGTTTCTTTCTAAACTCAGAAAGCTGTTTAAACCAGGTGAAGTCCGGGTTTTTGTCGTTTACTAGGGTCCAATCCATGGGGGCCCTATTCGCAGGGTCGCCAGTGCCGGGCAGACCAAGTTCAGAACCGTAGTAGACAACGGGGCTCCCTGGCAGGGTCATCAAGGCAGCCCAGGCCAGCTTTCTATCTTCGGCTTTAGGAAGAACGGATGCGATTCGAGGGGTGTCGTGGTTATCCAGGTGAAGCCAGCTTTTCAGCAGATGGTCAATGCCCGCATCCTCCTTCATCTGGTTCAAAAGCCGTCCGGCCTTGCCGCCAGACATCTCCCCTCGGCAGGCAGAGATGATGAGGTTGGGGGCCATAAAGTTAAAGACCCCATCCACCGCCCCCTGCCACGATGAAGGGTAGCCAGAAATCTCTCCGATCACAGCCGATCCTTTCTTCTGGCTCTGAGCGGCCTTCTTCAACTCGACCAAAAAGTCAGGGCCAAGTTCAAAGGCAACATCCAGCCGCCAGCCGTCGATGCCTTCTTTCAGCCAATGGCGGACCACCGAGTTCTTATCGTTCCAAAGGTAATCCCGCACCTCACGGTTTTCTAGGTTCCACGCCGGAAGGTTGGGGACTCCTACCCAGGCTCGGTAGCCGGTGGGGAACTCCTCACCGAAGTTAAACCAGTCGCGCTTGGGGTGGTTGGGGTCTTTGTAAATCTCCTGAAAAAGGGGCGATGTTCGGCCGCAATGGTTAAAAACACCGTCCAGCATCAGCTTCATTTTCTGCTGGTGGGCGCTTTTAAGCAGGCTTTTGAAGTCGGCCATCGTGCCGAATTCAGGAGCGATTTCGAAGTAGCTCTGGGTGTCGTACTTGTGGTTGGTGTTTGCCGCAAAAATCGGCGTCAAGTACAGAACATCGGCGTTCAGGCCCTTTACGTAATCCAGCTTCTGCTCAATGCCTTTCAGGTCACCGCCCCAGAACTCAAGCTCATGAGTCCACGATCCAATCTCAGAATCCAGCTTTCCAGCCTTGGGCAGGTCACTCCATGCCTTTCGGGTTTTTGGGCTGGGGTAAAGGTTGGTCTTCTGGTCAATCGGGGTTGCGGCAAAAAATCGGTCGACGAAGATCTGGTAGACCAAGGCCCCGTTTCGCCAGTCTTTCTCCCTCGCATCGTAGGGGCTTGTCGTCGATGAACCTGAGAGGGCTGCCATAGCCAAAGCGGAAGATAGAATCATCCATCTCTAGCGTGGCCTTTTGGGGCGGCTCGGCGCAAGATCAATCGGCTGAGAATGATGTTATTCTTGCGGCCTTAGGCTGCCTTAAACTCTTGGTCCATCATCAGGCGCTGAACGGCTCTAGCTTCAACATCCAATGTCCAGGCGAGCATCTTTCGCCCGTGACGCTCCACTGGTTTTGGAGTCCAGCCCTGACCAAACTTCTGCAGATTCGTCTGAGGGCTCGTCAGTAGAGTGAGACCAGGCAGGCTGCCTTCACTCATCAATGAGATCTCACCGTTGGGGGCGATCTTCACCTGCATCGATCGTCGATGCGTTTCAAAGTGGGCGATCTGATCCGGTCCCATGAGCAGAAGCCGACGCTGCCTCAAAAGCATCACCAGGTTCTGTAAAGATCGTTCGAAGCCTGGTTCGCGGCTGTTGGCTAAGTCCATTCGGGCATGAAAACACCCATTCCAATCGCAGGTCATATCGACCAAAGGAGCCGTTGCCGAACCTTCAAGCCCTGGCAGGGCAGCAAGAAACGGAATCTCAACAACGCCGGTAGATTTTCCGCCCCGGCCATGGGCGATAAAGGGGCGAGTCGTTCCGAAGATAGCTCCGGAGGTGCCTGGCTGCATTCCACCTTTAGAGAGACTGACTCGGCAGCCGGCCGCTGCCGTCATTTGATAAAACTGATCCCACCCCTGCCAGCCACCCTTTTGGGGCCGGGCGGCAGCTAATGAGGTCACTCCATTGGCGCGGGCCAAGGCAAGCATTTCCAGACGGAGTTCTTCCTTGTTCCAGGCAGTTTCGCTTCCGTGGAACAGAAGCCCAAGGGACTGTTCAGCACGCTTCAGCTGCCTGAAAACATCCATAGGGACGCCCTTAGATCCAGCCATCCAGGATGCTCTGATGCCGAACTTGGCAAAGGTGTAGAGAAGACTGGTGGCGAGGCCTGGGTCACCGTCGGAAAAATCGACGCTGATGCTGGCGACTCCTTCCCAGCCGTGGGGCCACTGCCAGAACTTAATGGGTTCTACTCCGGCGGCGTCGCAGGCGGTCAAAACCACCCTGGTCCAAATTTCGGTCAGGATATCGGCCCAAGGTTCGGCAAAAAATGGCTGCCCTTTATGGGGCGCAGATCGGTCTAGCTGCCAATCGAGGAAGGTGCCGTCTTCTGATCGAAGAATTCCATCCATTGTCTCGGCAGAACCATCCCCAGGGCCAGGCTTATCCGTCTCAACCGACTGCCCCATAAGGGTGACGGCCAAGGTTTGGGCCAAGTGAGGGGCAAAAAACAGCCAGCGGCCAGACCGGGAGAAAACGATGTTTCCGGCTTCTGAAGAAAGCAGAACATCGGCTCCCTTCGAGCGGCACTGGGGGCCACCCCAAAAGGCAGAGCGTTTTGCTTCTTTGGGCCACCAGGCAGCATCGGGGGCAGGAACAATCCAATCGCGGCTGGTGCTGTGGGCCGCCGCTTGTTCTAGGCCAAGAACAGGTTCAAGACCCCAGGTGCCACCGACACAAAGAACCGTGCCTCCCATCTCGACCCAGCGAGCGAGCGTGGCAGCCTCGCCTGATTCTAGAGCGCCTGAACCGCAAAGAATAATGACCGAGGCAGTGGAAAGCTCGGGCAGGTGACCATCAGCGTGATGGGTGAAAATGAGCCCGGCCCGGTGTGCAGCTTCGACAAACCAAGCGGCGTGCTGGTCAGAAGGGCTTGTCGTGAGGTGAAGCTTAGAAGGCCGACGGTTCATTGCAGTAAACGTTCTCTTCTAAATCTTCGGCAGATCAGGGGTTGATCGCCAGTCTTCGGCCCCACCACTTTTGCTCAAGGCCGGGGACTGTAACCTATAGGCCATCGTCAGTCCGCAGGCTCCCTGGTACCTTCGTTCCATGAGTTCGTCATCCGCCCCAAGACTGCGCCTTGGCCTGCCAAAGGGAAGTCTGCAGGAGGCAACATTTGCCCTCTTCGGAAGGGCCGGTTTTGAAGTGAAGGTTTCGTCTCGCAGCTACGAACCGGTCATCGACGATGCCGAAATCGAGCCTGTGCTTCTGCGTCCGCAGGAGATTCCTCGCTATCTGAAAGAAGGCATCATTGATGCTGGTCTGACGGGATACGACTGGATTCGCGACTGCCAGGCACAGGATGACATTAGGGAGCTTTGCGAACTGCGTTACAGCAAGATCACCAACAACCCCATCAGGGTCGTGATTGCTGTTCACCAGGATTCCCCCTATCATAAGCCAGAAGATTTGGCGGGGGCGACCATCGCCACCGAATACGTCAGCCTCACCCAGGCTTGGTTTGCCGAAAGGAACATTCCCGTCCACGTTGAGTTCTCATGGGGCGCATGTGAAGTCAAGGTGCCAAGCCTTGTCCCGGCCATTGTGGTGAACACAGAAACAGGCAGCAGCCTTCGCGCCCACAATCTGCGGATCATGGAGACGATGCTGACCTCCACCACTCGCTTTGTCTGCAGCCACAAGGCGTGGGAAGTTGACTTCAAAAGGCACAAGCTGGAATCTCTCGAAATCCTTCTCACCGGGGCCATGAATGCGGCCAAGCTGGTCGGTTTGAAGATGAACCTCCCGGCAGCAGGAAGGGAAGAGATTCTGGGGATTCTGCCTTCACTGCATCAGCCGACCCTTTCTCCCTTAGCGGATGAAGGCTGGCTGGCGGCGGAAGTCATCTTGGAATCTCAGGAGTCCAGGCGGCTTATTCCTCTTCTGAAGAAGGCAGGGGCGACCGGGCTGGTCGAGTATCCCTTGAACAAGGTTGTGCTCTAGGCAAGCCAAGACTTAGCCAAAAGCAAACGGGTCCAGAGGATTACTCTGGACCCGTTTGCTTTATTCGAATGACCTGCCTAGTTGGTGATGATTCTCTGAAGAATGCGGATTCTGTTGCTGTCTGTAACAAACACGTCTCCACCCGGGCCAACAGCTATTCCGACAGGGAAGGTGAAGGTGCCAGTGTTGCCCGTTCCATCCCCTGTTCCGGGAAGGGATGCCGTGCCAGCAACAGTAGAAACAACACCCGTCGGAGAGAGACGCCTGATGTTTCTTCCGGTGAGGTCAGTCACATACAAGTATCCAGATGGCTCCGCTGCGATCCCAAAGGGTTCTACAAAGCTCGCACCCTGTGGACTCGAGGCATCCTGGGTGCCGGTGAGACCGGACCCGGAAAAGGTCGTAACGGATCCTCCCAAGTCCAGCCTTCTAATTCGCCGATTGTTTACGTCAGCCACAAAAAGAAATCCACTCTTGCTCAAGCTGATTCCCGCGGGGCTATTGAACCTGGCAACACTGCCTTGGCCGTCAACGTAACCCGGAATGGTGAGGCCTGCCAGCACTCTCACGTAGTAGTCGGCGGATGAAGCTCCGGTGCCCCGTTTTTCTATTGTCAAGACGCAGTTGTTGAACGAATCCGTTGCCACAAGGGTCTGAGGGTCAATATAGGCCAGTCCTTGAACAGAATCAAAGCGGGCCAAGTCTCCGGTGGTTCCAAATATAGCCCCAGGAGAGTTAACTGCTCCGGCGATGGTGGTCACTTTCCAGTTGTGAGGCTGCCCAGCATCGCCACCTAAAAACTCCAGAACACGAATGACGCGGTCGCTTTGGGAGAAGAAGACTTTTGAGCCATCGGGGCTGCAGGCAATGGCAAGGGGAGCCCCACTGGAGCTGGTTGGCCAAACACCATCAACCGTGCTGACTGCTGCATTAGGTCCGAGAATGGTGGTCACAATTCCACCCTTAGAGATTCGCCTGATAGCAAAGTTGTTGAAATCAGCCGCGAAGATATCGCCGGCATTTGTAACACAAATGCTTTGCAGGGAACTGAAGGCAGCCACTGCGGAAGACCCGTTAGCAGAGCCAGGTCCAACTGCCCCTGCAAGAGTGCGAAGAGAAACCAGTGTTGACCCCTTGGTGCCAGAACCGGTGTTTGATACCGAAGGCAGAACCCCAGGGGCAAGCGTGCTTGCCTCAACTGTAACAATAAAGCTGAAGGATTTAACCCCTTCTGGCAGGTTGAACTGCCAATCTCCGAGAGTGACAGACCCACCCGCAGGAATGGACTGGTTTTCGGTGATGAGAGGAGTGCGGATTCGATCGGACGGAACATAATCCGTCGCATTGGCCAACTGGGCCGTTTCTGCTGGGTTTGCGGTTGAATCGCCAAAGTTGTCGAGGAATCTGTTCGAGATGGGTGTGATTCTTCGGATTCTGTGTCCGCCTAGGTCAGCCACGAAAAGTGTTTCTCCCGGTCCCTTGGTCAGTCCGAAAGGCTGGGCGTGAGTAATAAACGACCCTGTGCCATCAACACCGGAGAATGTGCCGTTTCCGCTTACCGTGCTTACCCACCAGTTAGTTGGAGAGAAGACGTTGCCGCCTGGCCTAAGATTCAGCTGTCGAATTCGGTTGTTCAAATAATCTGCAACAAAGAGGCTGCTGCCAACCCATCTGATTCCAGCGGGAAGGTTAAACCTTGCCGATGTCTGGATTCCATCAACGTATCCAGAAGCAACATTGCCAATTGTTCCGGTTTGGCCGTTGGCAAAAACGACAACAGAATTTCCACTGGTGCAATAGTAAACGCCATCCTGGTAGGTGACCCCTAGAATTGCGTTTGCAAGGGTAGTGAGGGTTGTCACGTTTCCGTTGGGGAAGCTGGGTGTCCTTTTAACGAGCCTCAGTCTATTGGCTTCTGCAAGCACCGCTTCAAAGTCATTTGGCCCCGTGGCCCTAATCATGTAGATATCAGCGACATCAGAGAACCTGGCAGTGGCAAAGTCGCCATCAATGTTGCCTGGTGCACCGCCAGTCAAGGCCACAATCGGTAAACCGTTGAGCTTTATAAAGACCTGAGCGAACCTGGTTTCGAGAACAAATCCTGGTCCGACAGCAATGCCAGCCACGTTCGACGCTGCCGTTGAATGCCTAGAGACCGTTCCGCTGTTAGCGGCCAACACTTGACTATTGATATCGGAAGCGTAAAGAGTATCCGCAGCCTCATCGAAGTGAATTGCCCTGGGTGATTGGATTGTGGCCGTTGTCTGCCCGCCAAAAGTTGTCGTCGCTGTGCCGTTGCCCCAAACTGTGGATGTCTGAACAAGACTCCTTAAGTCTGTGAGGGGCGTGTTTGCGTTTTGGAAGTTGGTGAAGAGCAGCTTCATGGTGCGGTCAGCACCAATGATCTCTTGTGTGTTGTTCTTTGCCGTCACGCGGATGATGCGTCGTTCTGGCGAACCTTCTGAAAGCAGCAGTGAAGATGTGAAGGAGAGCGCCCCTCCAGAGAAGGCGGCTCTGGAAGCTGAAATGGGTTCAACCTTTACTTCGCCGGTTCGGGCATCAACAGTGAACTTGGCTGAACCAACTGGGGCTGCTTCTGGGGCAGGGATCGGGCCACCGCCTCCACTTGAGATGGAAGAACTTCCGCCACCACCACAGCCAGCTAGAACTGCGAGGGCCGAAGCCGCGAGCAGGAAACGCTTATGCATTGAAGGCAGAGTTTAACTTATTAACCCTCCGGCCTGTCTAGCCCACTACAGGTAAGTAAAATACTTGGCGGCCAGAATTCTGGCCGCCAAAATATTCTCTCGTTTCAAAGAGCTAGTTGCTGATCACTCTCTGGATCAGCCTCAGCCTGGTCGAGTCAGTAATGAGCAAGTCACCTCCCGGCAGCAGGGTGGTGCCGTTGATGCCGGTAGTGAAGAGAGCCGTGTTGCCAGGACCATCCGATGTTCCCTGAAGGCTTAGCGTCCCAGCGACTGTGCTCACGGCTCCAAGTGGAGAAATGCGCCTCACAAGCATATTGCCCACATCAAGCACATAGGCGTAGCCAGATTTGTCAACTGCCAGCGCGCCTGGGAAGTTGAATCTAGCTGCTCCTGGGGTGACAGAATCTTGGTAGCCAGCGACTCCACTGCCGACGAAAGTCGAGACTGTCCGGCTGGAAGTGATTTTGCGAATACGGGAGTTGCTTGGATCTGAGACGTAGAGGTCACCTTCAGGATTCAGAGCAATCATGAGATCTCCGCCAAATCTGGCTGAGGCTCCAATGCCGTCAACATAGCCGGTAACTGTGCCCCCCGCAAGAGTTCGAACAGAGTGGTCCGAACTAGAGAAGCCAATTCCGGTTCTATTGACAATACGGATTCTCGTTGCGTCGACAACATAGTAAGTGCTCGGGGAAACATAGACAATTCCCTTCGTGTCGTTGAACCTTGCACTACTGCCATTAGTGTTGTCGGTCACCCCGGCAGTGTCTGCCAGCCCGGCAACGGTGGTGACAGTCCAGGCAGCCCGCGTCGAGGGATTCGCCAGGACGCTGGCTGCTGCCATTCTTACGACAAAGTTTGCCTGGGTGAAATACAGCGTAAGGCCATCTGGAGAACAGGCTATACCAACGGGCTCAAAAAGCTGACTGACGGCAGAACTGCCATCTACCGTGGATCCTGTCGAAGCCCCGCCTAGGATAGTTGTGACCAGCCCGTCCGTTCCTATTCGCCTGATGGCATTGTTGAATCGGTCTGCGACAAATATCGTTCCATCTGCCGCAGAACAGATGCCAGCTAGGCTGGCACCAAAAGCAGCTGTGGCAAGGCTGCCATCAGCAAAGCTGCTGCCGCCCGCCTTGCCTGCAAAGCCTCTCACAATGACGTTAGGAGACCCCTTTGTGCCAGTGCCAGAGTTAAGGACAGAAGGCATAACGCCGTGGGCGGCGGTTTCTGCCTCTAGGGTCACGATGAAGCTGAAAGTCTTGAGTCCTTCTGGCAGGCTGAACTGCCATTCGCCAAGTTCTAGTGAAGCTCCTGGCGCAATGCTTGCCGTCTCGGCAATGTAGGGGTCAGCTTTGGGGTCCGAGGGAGCGAAGCCGGTTGGGTTGGAAAGGGTAGCGAGTTCGATAGGGTTAGGGGTGCCATCGGGGAAGTTGGAGGTGAACCGCCCGTTGATCGGGGTGATTCTTCTGATTCTGTGGCCGCCTTGATCTGCGACGAAAAGCTCCTCACCAACACCCTTGCTCAGACCAGCCGGACCATTGTGGGTGATGAAGCTGCCAGTTCCGTCACCTCCACCTGCAGTGCCGGTTCCGCTAATGGTCGATCCCCACCAGGCATTGATTCCAACGGGATTTGCGCCGGGGCGAACATTCAACTGTCGGATTCGGTGGTTGCCCGTATCGGCAACAAAAAGATTATCGCCAATCCAGCGCAGTCGGCCAGGGTTGTTGAACCGCAGGTTGGCTTGAAGCCCATCAACGAAAGATGCCGTTCCTGATCCAATATAAAGGGATGGTCCGCCGAGCTGACTGACAACTACTTGATTGCCCTCGGTGGTGTAAATCAGACCGTTCTTTTCAGTCACTCCTTTTACATTTGTGCCAAAGGTCAAAAGGGTAGAAACAGTGCCGGCCGGGTTGGCTGGAGTCCTGGAGACTCGGCGGACCCTCGTTCCATCAGCGACCAATGCTTCGAAGTCATCTTTGCTGACAGCCCGAACCATGAAGACATCGTTCAGGTCGGTGAACTGGGCGGTGGTAAAGGTGCCATCCACGTTGCCCTGAGCGCCCCCAACCAGCAGTTCGCGAGAATTGTCGTCGTAAAGAGCGAAGATCGTTGTTGTAGTGCCAAAAAGGGTGAAGCCTGGTCCCGTGGCAACACCGCCTCCGGCGAAAAAGATGCCCTGGTAGTTTGAAGATGTGCCTTCAGCGGCGGAAGAAATGATTCCGGAGATTCCGCTCATGAAGAGTCGGCCAGTCGCTTCGTTGTAAGAAACATAGTCCGGCGTATGCACCTGCGATGAAGCCAAGGGACCGTAGGCAAAATTGGCCGTTCCGTTGCCCCAATAGGTTGTCGCGCGGACCGTGCTTCTTAAATCTGTAGAAGTCGTGTTGTCGTTGCGGAAATTAGAGAAGAGCACCCTGAAGCTGCCATCTTGCCCGATGGTCTCCTGAGTGTTGTTCTTCGCTGTTACCTTCAGAACTCGCCTCTCGGGAGACCCTTCTGACAGCAGGATGGAGGAAGTGAAGCTTAGGGAGTTTCCACCAAAGGCAGCCCGAGAATCCGACAGAGGTTTAATCGTCACTGCCCCGGTTCTGGCGTCAACGGTGAATTCGGCTGAGCCGACTGGAGTGGCTGTTGGGGCAGGTATCGGGCCACCGCCACCGCCAGCAATGGAAGACCCTCCACCACCACCGCAGCCAGCCAATATTGCAAGAGCCGAAGCCGCGAGCAGGAAACGCTTATGCATTGAATGCAGAGTTTAACTTATTAACCCTACAGCCTGTCTAGCTTACTAAAGTAAAGCAAAAAATTAAGCGGCCGGGTCTCCGGCCGCTTTAGGTGTGCATCAGCAGGATGCGCTAGTTAGTGATGATCCTCTGCAGAAGGCGAAGGCGCGTAAAGGCTGTGACCACTAAGTCACCGCCTCCGGAGGCATGAGGAGCTTGGCTTCGAGAACCTCCGCATCCTGTGCAAGCATGATCTGGGCGGGCATTCCGATGAATCCGAGGTGGGAAGCACGCAGGATGGTTTAAGCTAGCATTTCGTTTTGTCTTCTATTGATTCGGGATTGGAACCCACTGGGAGGTGCTTCTATGTTTCGCGCAAAAGCAGATACAGAAGAAGAATCTAACCGCTCACTTAGCCTTCTGGCAAGAGAACAAGCAGCACACGACTCTGCCCCGAAAGGTTTTTCCGGGGCAGAGCTTAGGGGCACTACCTAGTTGCCAATCACCCGCTGAATCAGGCGAACCCTTGTGTGGTGGGTCATATAGAGGTCCCCTCCTGCGCCGACCCACAAGCCATTGCCCGCGCTTGGAGTAAAGAGGGCAGTGTTTCCAGGCCCATCGAGATCGCCGGAAGTTGCCGCGACTCCCGCGACCGTCGTCACAGAACCGCCAGGCGAAAGGCGTCTGATGACACCGTTGTTGTTGTCAAAGATATAGGCATAGCCAGATGGCTCAACCGCAATGCTGATGGGGTTTTTGAACATGGAAAGCATCCCGTTGGGGTTGTCAACGTATCCATTTACTCCGCTTCCAGCAATAGTGGTAGTGACACCAGTTGGAGTCACAAGCCTGATGCGGTCATTGTAGTTGTCTGCCACGAGCAGGTCACCAGAAGGTGTTAGGGCTGCCCTAACACAATGGTTAAAGAGGACCGAACCTCCTGTTCCATTTGCGAAACCAACTGCGCCACCTGGGCTGCCAGCCAATGTACGCACAGAGTAGCTGCCAGATCCAAAACCAGGGGCAATCTGATTTACAATTCTGATTCTGTAGTGTTCAACTACATAGACTGTATTTGGAGAGACATAGATGACATCGGTTGGACCGAAGAAGCGTGCATCCGTTCCAGAAGTGTTGTCCGCTGACCCAATCGAGTCAGCCAGACCGGCAATTGTGTAGAGGGTCCAAGAGGCTCTTTGGGCTGGGTCCATGCCTTCAGCCAAGGCTGCCATTCTGACAACGTGGTTTACCTGCGTGAAGAAGACAAACTTTCCGTCGGGAGAGCAGGCGATGCCGTAGGGCTCAAAGACCGTGCTTGTGCCTGCCGGACCATCAATAGAGCCTCCTGCCGGTGTGCCGCCGGCGATGGTGGTCACTTGGCCGTTGCGTCCGATCCTGCGAATGGCGTGATTGTTGAAGTCAGTGACGAACATGTCGCCATCTAGCGTTGAGGTGATGTCTGGGATGTTGCTGAATGCTGCCTGGGAAAGAGCGCCATCAACGTTGCCAGAGCTTGGCCGTCCAGTAAATCCCCGAACAAGAACGCTGGCAGATCCTCTTGTGCCTGTGCCTGTGTTGCTGACAGCAGGCAGAACTCCTGGCGCTGAAGTTTCAGCCTCAATTGTCACGACGAAGCTGAAGGCCTTCAATCCTTCTGGCAGGTTGAACTGCCACTGATTTAGCTCAATCGCCGCTCCGGCAGGCACCAGCTTTTCCTCCTGAATGTAGGGATTCGTCTTTGGCTGAGACGGTGCAAATCCTGTGGGATTGGCCAGAGCTGCCAGCTCGGTTGGATTGGAAGTCGAGTCTCCGTGACCCACGGAGAATCTTCCGGAAATTGGGGTTATTCTCCTCAGCTTGTTTCCTGCGAAATCAGCGACAATCAGTTCATCGCCATTGCCCCGGCAGATGCCAAGGGGCTGGTTATGAGTCATCGTGCCGGTCCCATCAGTTCCACCAGCAGTGCTGCCGCCGCTGAGGGTCGAAATCCACCAGGCACCAGGGCTCATGGGTGATGAACCGGGGATGAGGCTGAGCTGTCTGATTCTGTTGTTCCCTCGATCGGCTACGTACAGGGTTCCATCTACAAAGTCAAGGTCACCAAGCGGATGACCGAACCTGGCCGTGGCCTGGGCTCCGTCACTATTGCCGGATCCTAGCTGACCAATGACCGCTCTATTGCTTGGGTCGCGCCAGATTTTGATCATGTGGCTGATCGTGGCGTAGATGATTCCGTCCTTTTCGGTCACGCCAGAAAAGCCTCCGATTGGGGGCTCTGTGGCAAGGGTGGAAACACTTCCTCCCGGAACCGCAGGTGAAATGAACACTTTCCGAATGCAGTCTCCGTCAGCGACAAGGAGAGAGAAGTCCGTTTCGCTCGTGCATGCCTGGACAAAGATGTCGCGAATGTCACTGAATCGGGCCGTGGTAAAGTCTCCGTCAATCAAGCCGACAGCCGATTCATGGCCCGCGGACAGGATCGCTGACTCTCCGTCGCTGAGTAGGTAGATGCCTGTGCCAGTGCCTCCGAACTTGGCCCCGGTTCCGATGGCAACAGCAGAAAAGTCCATCGGGGTGTAGCGAGTGAAGACTCCAGATTTGATCACTCCTAGGCTGGTTGAGGCACAGTAGATGTCGCCAGTTGCGGGATCATAGGCGATAGACTTGGGAGCTTCAACTCGGGCCGAAGCAAGGGAGCCGTAGACAGTCGGGGCTGTCCCGTTCCCAACAAGTGTCATTGTTCGAACTGTGGAACGCAGATCTGTGATGGGAGCGTTGTCGTTTCTGAAGCTGGAAAACAGAACTCTGAAGCTCCCATTGGCGCCGATTGCTTCCTTGGTGTTGTTGGTGAGGGTGACCTTGAGCACCCTTCTTTCTGGTGAGCCTTCTGAAAGAAGGACGGACGAGGCAAGGCCGACGGAACTTCCTCCAAAGACCGCTCTGCCGTCGCTGCTTAACGGCACTACTTTTACCGAACCGCTGACAGCGTCAATGGTGAACTTTGCTGATCCTACTTCTGCAAAGGAAGGGGCGGGGCCGCCGCCAGACGTGAGAGCTGCTCCGTTCCCTGAACCTCCGCATCCTGCAAGGATGATCATGGCGGGCACTCCGATAAATCCGAGATTCGAAACACGCATGGTTTCTATAGTATATGTTATATAATTGTCAAATTCGACTCAGTTTCTTTCTGATCTCTGGATTGTTTCCCGTATACGAATGAGAGACCTGACATAAACAGGCAAACCCAGGCATGAGACAAACAAAAGCAGGCTCCTCATTGAGGAGCCTGCTTTTGTTTATTCGGGGTCTAGATCTGGCTCTACAGCTCGTCGTCGTCAACCGATCCGAGTGCGCTTGACTTCTGGTACTCGGTCACTCGACCTTCAAAGAAGTTCTGCTCCTTCTTAATGTCCATCAGCTCGGCCAGCCAGGGAAGCGGGTTGTTGATCGGCTCGTTCAACGGAGCCAAACCGCAGCCTTCCAGCCTTCGGTCGCCGATGTAGTCGATGTAGAGGCTGAACTCTTCCAGTGAAAGTCCGACCGAGTTGACGGGCAGACAGTCTGCAATGAACTCCTTCTCTAGCCGAACCGCTGTCGCCATAAGGCCGCGCAGTTCTTCCTTGAATTCAGGGGTCCACATATCCTGGTTCTCGCCTACCATCTCGACCAGCAGCTGCCTAAACAGTTCAATATGGTTCGATTCATCTCGCAGGGTGTAGCGGAACATCTGGCCGATGCCCGGGAACTTGCCCTGACGATAAAGGGACAGAACCATGCCGAAGAGGCCGTAGAACTGAGTGCCTTCCATGCACTGGCCGAACACGAAAAGGTTCTTGGCCAGAAGCTGCTTGTTTTCTACCAATGTCCAATCAAGGCCCCTTCTCAGCGGCTGACTGACACCAGTCACAAACTCGTTCTTTCTCTTAATCGTATCGATGTCTTCAAACATCGCCTCACATTCGTGAGGGTTGATGCCCAGGCTCGAAACCATGTAGAGCAGAGAGTCGGCGTGGATGTTTTCTTCGTGGGCATGGCGGCCCAGAACAAGCTTGAGTTCCGAGGCAGTGACTGCCTCTCTCACCACGTGCAGAATGTTGTCGCCAACAATGCCTTCAGCGGCACTGAAGTAGCCGATCCCCATCATGATGATCCACTTATCGACATCTGTCAGGGCGCCAGGGTTGCGCCACTGTTCAATGTCTTTCTGCATGGGGATATCTTCTGGCTCCCAGTGGTTGGCCTTCATGGTGCGGTAGAGGTCGTAAGCCCACCGATACCGCAGAGGCAGAAGATTGAAGGTCATGGTCTCCCGGCCATTAATGACTCTCTTGCCATTGAGAGCCTCTTCGGCCTTCCTTTGATCAAGCACAAAGGTTCGCCCTCCGACTGTGTACTCCTTAAACATTGCTTCAGATTCCTGAGTCGGGCAGCTGCCTGCACCGACATGACTCAGCAGTGAGATGGCCATTTGACCAGCTCAACACCCTTCAGATTCGAGGGGCGGAACAGCACTTCGACGAAGAGTCGTCGAATGGGCCAAACCATCTTTCGTGAATGTCATTGTGACGAAGAAAAGGTCTGGAGTGCCGCGCAGCAAGACGAAAAGCTGAAAGGACAAACCGATCTACGGAATCAAACCGAGATCGACGGCCTTGCGGACCAAAGCCATCCGCCCCTTGACGCCAAGCTCCTGCGCGGCGTTGTGCAGATGCCTTTTCACTGTCCCTTCTTCTAAGAACAAAGCCTCAGCGATCAGTTTGTTGGAAAGGCCTTGTCCGGCGAGACGAACAACGTCCTTCTGCCTTGCGCTGAGAAGGGGCTTGTCGCTGTTTTCACTCTCAAAAAGCTCGGGGAGCATTTGGCTCACGAGGGCAAAATCAACTCGGGCGAGTGCCAGGAGTTTGTCGGGATCAAGATGGGCTCCGGCCTGAAATCGAGCTTGGAACTGCGATTCGCCCAACTCCTGCCGGCATTCCGGCATCCAATAGCGGACTTGCTTCTCGATTTCCAGCGTGCCACGGTTGGTGAGGCTGTGCCAATGAAAGCCGCATCCAGCGAGAATGGCGGCCGATGAGGCATGACCACGGCTCCACGCGATCAAGGCATTGAGATCCATCAGGTCACCCATCCAGATTCGTGCCTTGCCGTCAATCATTCTTTGGTTTAGGCTTGCAGTCTTGATAGCCGCCTGATCAACTTCTCCGATCATCGCTTCCATTTGAGCGAGGTGAAGCTCCAGCGAGAATCGACTCACTGCCTCAATCGGATGAGGAAGGTCCATCATTCGATAGAGGCAGTCAATGCCGCCTTTCCGATCTCCGGTAAGCCAGTAGGCCAGGCCCCTTCCCAAGCCAATCAAGTCTCTTCTTGCGTGCTTTGCATGGTTTGCAAGCAGCTCCGCTTCATCCATCAGCTCAATCGATTTGGCGTAATCGCCTTCGGCGTGCGCCAGCCAGCCCTGCAGTTCCTTAACGGCTGATAGGAGCCCAACTTCGTCGGACTTTCTTGCTACAGAGAAGGCTTCGACCATGACATCCGGCATCAAATCTAGCTGTCTGTACCTAAAGAAGTGAAGGCAGAGAGTACAGAGGCCGTAGGCGATATCTTTTTGAGTTCCGTGTTTTCGCCACTTAGGAATAAGCTCCTCATAGGCAGCTTCTGCTTCCTGCCTTCTTGCCATTAATGAGAAGCTGGAGGCCTTAAAGTGCAGATTCCAAAGTGCTCCCCGCACATCTCCAATTTCTAAAGCTTCTTTCCAGCCTCTTTCATGAGCTTCTAAACTTGCAGAGAGGTCGCCTCTCGTGCGCATATGCCTGCCCCGGGCTTCCCAGTAAAGAACCGTTTTGCTGCTGATCGGAACATCATCCAGCTGATAGTAAAGACGATTAGTTAAAATCAAGAACTCTTCCGAAAATCCTTCGGTAAGTGCCGAGACCCAAATCAGCCCTACGACAGTGAGGTTGAGATCAATCTGGTCGTCCTGCTGGCTCAGCCATTTGAGAGCATCGTAGCCAGTTATGAGAAGTCGCTTAAAAGCTGCCAGATTCTTTGTTGGGGCTAAATCAGTACCACGCTTGGAAAGAGATTCAGCCTCATCAACAATGGCTTTCACCGCCACTGCCCATTCTTCATCGCTAGGGGGGCAGCTTTTTCGAACCGCCATGATGAGAGGATTGGGCACCCGGTAGCCCTCCTCTTCAACATAAAGCCAACCCCGTCCGATCAGCTTGGCAATGAGCGCCAGCGCATGGGCATCGGAATGAGCCACTACTGAAGCAAGATTCAGGCTCACCTGACTAGAAAAACAGCAGATGTGCCGCAGCATTCCAAGCGTTTCAGCATCTAGTTCGTTAAGCCGAGACCCTAGTTTCTCCAAAAGGGTGGAATGCTTAGCCAAACTTCTGAGCGATTCTTTAGGAGGTAAGCCATTGGCTGCTGATCCAAATCCATCACGAAAATGGGTTAGGACTCCAGGCATTCTGCCAGTGACTGAAGCTAAAGCAAGAGTTTCATCTGATGATTTCAGCCCTAGGGATTCTCCAGCAATAGTTGAAAATCTCCCGAGATCGAGGGGGGCAAGGACTGTTTGAGGCAGACGGCTTGAATCAGGATTTCTTGAAGGAATGATGAGGAGATTTGCCAAGCTCCCCTGTGCCACAACGATCTCAAGAGTCTTTGAAAGCCATTCTGAACTTAAGTCCACATGGTCTAAAATCACAAACTGGTGCCGTGACCGCCAAAGCATCGCAGCTTCTTCTGGATTCATAGCCAAAAGTTCTTGGACTTTATCATCCTTTGACCCCAGAGCGAAATCTACATAATTGACCCCGTCCACCCAGCGCCTTCCTTTTGAATGAGCAATTCCTTTTGCAAGGAAAGTTCGTCCTATCTCAGGCTGACCTTCTAAAATGATGAGGTCATTTTTTAGCATGAGGTCAAGAACTCGCTGCTCCGCCTCTTCTCTTCCAACATAGGGTGAGGGTCTGGGCGGAGTGGGTCTGTTTTCGAATCGAAGGCGAAGTTCCTGCCAAGAAGCTTCTCCTTCTGCACTTTCGATAACATCCTTGATGAGTTCTGAACTTAACTCGATTCCCTGCCAGGCAACCCCTTCAAAGCGGACATCTGGCCTCGGAATGGCGCAGGGAAAAATTGAGAAGCTGCAGTGAGGTGCGGCCTCTGGCTCTTGTCTATCCCATAGCATCAGGGCAGAAAAAATTGCACAGCCTGATGCTGGACCAAGAGTCAGATTTCCATCAGAATCATCAAGAGGAAGGCCTTTTATCCTGGCTATGTGGTGAAGACCCTGAAAGGACTCGCCCGATCCGACTGCGTAAAACTGCTTCACAAAGCAGCCCCTAAGGCAAGATCACTTTCTGAATCAGAAAGCTGGACCTCAAGGGGAGACAGTAGAAGCGGCTCTACTTCCTGAGACCAATCCCAGTCAGCCATCTCTGAACTTTTGGAGACTGAACCGCCACAGGAGGGGAAGACCAATGATTTCTCCTTTATCGCCCAGGCGGCTGCTTTCTTTCCATGGGCGGATTTGATGCACGGCTTTTGACCCCCAACGAAGCTGAGACCTCTTCCCACCCTGAAAGCTGACTTTGGAGAAAGCAGCTCGGCGTCCCCCAGTTTTGCCCCGCTGGCGATTCGACTGATCTCCAAAAAGTCCAAAATCTGATCCCACTGGGGGGCAGGCTTGGGATAGACCCAGGCAATTTCAACTTCCAAAAGCTCTGATCTCCAAGGGACCAATAGGCCGGGGAGATCTCCTTCAGGGTCGGCGGAGGGGCCAAAGAGGCCGCCCAAGAGAACGATTCTGGAAGCCATGTTTTCTCGGGCAGTCCGGGAGATGTTTCTCAGGAGCTGATGGTCTGAAGGGAAGTTCTTCGGTCTTGGTGAACCTAACAGAGGGTCGGAGGCGATAAGCGTCGGCCCCCAAAGGCAGAATCCGCCAGGCAGAAGCTGCAGCCCAAGTTCATCAATCAATCTCCTTCCTTCCACTTGCATGACTTAAGACGGGTTCCTTTGCGGCGAGGGTTGCTGGGCCCTGCTGCATCTGTTATTCTGGCAGAGCCTTAGGGATTGCGAACTAATCTCTTTCAAAGGCGTTGTGATAGGAGAGGATGCTTACCTCCCTTATTTGTCTGATTGCTATGGCTCCTAATGAATCGGCTCCCAAGATCGACACCCTGGTCTTGGCGGGTGGCTGTTTTTGGTGTGTCGAGGGTGTGTTCGAAGAGCTTGAAGGCGTGAGTTCCGTTGTCTCAGGTTATACCGGAGGCAGGGGCGCCAACCCCACTTATGAAGCGGTCTCTACCGGCACGACCGGGTATGCCGAAGTCGTGAAGCTGACCTTCGACCCCGCCGTCATCAGCAAAAGGGATCTGCTGCGCATCTTTTTCACCGTGCACAACCCCACCACTCTAAACAAGCAGGGCTACGATGTCGGCACACAGTACCGTTCAGCCATCTTCTTCGCCAACGATACAGAGAAGAAGCTGGCCCAGGAAGTGATGGCAGAAGTCACCAAGGAAAAGATCTGGAAGGATCCTTTGGTTACAACTTTGGAGCCTCTGACCACCTTTTATGTGGCGGAAGATTATCACCAGGATTACTTCAAGAAGTTCGAAACTGCCACACCTGAGCAGAGGGCCAAGATGAACGCTGGCTACTGCAACGCAGTGGTTGTTCCTAAGGTGCTTGAGTTTCGGCGCAAGTTCGCCAGCAGGCTCAAGAAGTCTGGCGGCGAGTAAGCTTTTTTAGGTGAAGCACCCGGGCCGCAGATCTGGAATCATCTGGACTGCGGCTTTTTTGTGCCTGGATTTTCTGATTTTCGGGGGAAAGCTGAAAGGGGCAGGTGAAGGGTAAAGGTCGGTGGATTTCTAACTGAGAAATTCCGAAGAGAAAGAAAAACTCCTTAGGCCCTAGTCATAAACATCTTTACCTTCTCTTGACCTGTGTGTCCTGCCATACTTGACCCTGATTAAGGACCTCCTTCTCAGCGACGTGCGTTTTGACCTGCCGAGCGAGATGTGTAGGGTCCGGGCCGCAGGCCAAGGCTGACTATGCCGAGAAAGAAGATCACCGAAACGCTTTTGTCCGACACTTTGAACACCTCTACGGAGACTGCCCAACCAACCAAACCCGCCGAGCCAGATGCACCGAAAGCATCTACCAAGCCAGCGGGCAGACGCAAGAAAGCTGAGGCTCTGCCCAGCGAGATCGCTGCTCCCGTGGCCAAGGCTGAACCTGCTGCGAAATCAACAAAGGTTCCAAAGACTCTTGCCGAAGAACTTGAGGCAGCCGCATCTGCTCCTGCCGTGAAACCTGCCCGAGGCAGAAAAAAGGCTGAGCCCACTCCGGGCGATACAATTCCGATGTCTGGCCCGACCTTGGCCGAAGCCGCGAAGCAGGCGGGGCGAGCACCCAAGCCAGCCGCTACGAAAGCACCGAAGCCTGAGCCAGTTAAGCCAGAGGCTGCGAAAGCCGAAGCTAAGCCTGCTGGGCGAGGCCGAAACGCCAAGCCGAAGCTTGCAGAACCTAAAGCAGCTCCTCAGCCACAGAAGGAAGCGGAAGCCGTTTTTGATCTGCCTGTCACCCAGTTGAAGGCTGGTTTCAGAACTCCCAAGAATCGTCAGGCCGCCCCTGCACAAGCCGAAGCCAAGCCGGCAGAGCCGGTGAAGAAAGAGGCTCCCCGCGACGAGGATCGATCAAGAAGAGGTCCAGGGCAGAGAGAAGCTGGCGGTCGAAACAACCGCGACCGCGATCAGAGGCAGAACGGTCGAGATCGGAACAATCGACAGGATCGTCGTCCTCAGAACCGGCCCGTAGAGCAGGAACCGGCTGAACCCATCGTTTTGACTGAGGCTCAGATTGCCTCCTTGGATGCCAACGCCACGATCACTTTCTCATTCCGAGCCAAGGAAGAAAAGAAGGCCTTCAATCCGGGCAAAGCAGTTTCTGAGGCTGAGATCATTGCTTCTCTAGCCGCAACTCAAGAGCTTGGCCTGGATGACATTCCTCCCCTCGTGACAGAGATTTCTGTCGGGGTTTGGCGAACCAAGGACGGAGAGGTCGTTGAAGTGCCAGCCGCACCTTCAGTCGCCGCCGCCTTGGATGATGAGCCTGCAACAGGATTCAGATCACGACGCCGAAAAGATCGCCGACGCGACAGAAGGGATCGAACGAGCCAGGCAGTCGCCGATGACGAAATGGATGCAGAGGTCGAAGCGGCCGAAGCTGAAGTTGAAGAGGAGTTCGTGGCTCCTGCCGCTCCTGTCAAGCCGGTTAAGAAAGAAAAGGTTCGCATCCCCATTCCGGTCGATGCTCCTCAGGTCGTTCTTCATCAGGGCGTTCCGACCCTGGTCGCGGACAAGAAGATTCTGCCCCCTCTCTTCCTCTATCTGGGAGGCACTCAGCCGAACCCAGCTCAGATGGACGAGCAGGTAAGGACCGCCGCCGAAGCCGGCGTTCACACAGTTGCCATTCCGATTCAATTGGAAGTCAGCGACGAAGGCTTCGACACTGCTGTCTACATGGCCAAGCAGAGAATGGAAGCCATTCTTGCCGCCAACCCTGAGGCTGTTTTTGTCGGACAGGTCTGCTTCACCTTCCCGATTGGTTGGGAACAGGATTCGCCTGCCGCTAGGTGGAGAACTCCTTCTGGTCGAGAATCGCGCCCCAGCTTCTGTGACGATGAGCTGTGGGGTCAGGCCGAGCGGGCTTTGGGAGACCTGATTAAGAATCTCCAGGCCAGCACCTTCGGACCCAAATTCCTCGGTGTTCACCTGGACCGCCATTCTTGGCACTACCTTGACGAAGATGGCTACGATGACTCGCCTGCCGCTCGCAAGAAGTTTGGTCTGTGGCTGAGGCACAGGTACGGCAACGACGTTGTCAGCCTTCGCGCCTCGTGGTTCGATGGCAAGGCGAGCTTCGACGAGGTTTACATTCCCAACTATGCCAAGCGGCACGGTTCTGAAAACGACTTCGTCCGACTTGATCGAAGGGCCAGGCGATGGGTTGACTACAACCTGTTCCTGAGCGACAGCCTGGTCGACCGAATTTCCAGCATGGCTTACGCGGCCAAATCTGCCGGAGAGGGAAGGATCATTGTGGGTGTCAGCTATGGCTACACCTTCGAATGGAGCCATCCCGCTTCTGGCCATCTTAGCCTCGGCAAGCTGCTTCGCTGCAACGAAATTGATTACATTTCGGGCCCCTGCAACTATCAGACCCGACAGCCTGGTGGCTCTGCCGCCTTCCCCTGGCCGATCGATTCATTTGTACTCAACGGCAAGCTCGCCGTTTTGGAAGAAGACTTCCGAACCCCCATTGGTCGAAGTGACGAGGACGAAAAGCTTCCTCTCATGAAGACCCCTCAGGCACTGGAAGCCGCGCATTGGCGCGGAGCCGGTGCGGCCCTGGCTCACGGCGGAGGTCTGAACTGGATGGACATGAGGGGCCAAGGCTGGCTCAACTCTCGTGGAATCTGGGAAAGAGGATCCAAGGTTCTCCAGGCTCTCAACTGGCGCATCTCGACTCCGATGGTTGACCCTGATGTCGCTCTCTTGATCGACGAAAGGTCCTTGGCTTATCTGGCCGACCCTCGAGCCTTTGAGGAGCTGGTCCAAGACGTGAGAGAGACTCTGCTTAGGTCTGGCATGTCGGTGGGCTTCTACCTGCTTAGCGACCTGGCTCACAGAGAGAACTTCCCCGATTCACGTCTCTTCATCTTCGTCAATGCCTGGGATATTCGCCCTGAGGTGAGATCCAGCATCAAGGCGAGACTGCAGAAGGAACACAAGGTTCTGTTCTGGCTCTACTCGGCTGGCCTTTTTGAAGGCGGACGAGAAAGCCTGGAGAGGGCAAGGGAAGTGACTGGCATTGCGCTCAGGCCACAGCCTTTCAACTCCAAGCCTGGCACGAACTTGGTGAACCTGCGAGATCCGCTGTGCCGAACTCTGCCTAACGACATGATGGCGGAAGGCGGAACTCTCGAGCCAAGCTACTTCGCTATCCCTGAAGATGCGAGTGTTTTGGGCGAGTACAGCCAGACTGGCCTGCCCAGCTTCGTTGTCCGCCGATTCCCCAGCCCCAATACCAACGACGAGCCCTGGACTTCGGTGTTCTTGGGTGAGCCGGTAGTGACGCCGGGACTCTTTAGAGCCCTTGGCCAGATGGCTGGCTGCCACATTTACAGCTTGGATGACGATGTCATTCATGTTCGTGCGCCCTTCCTTAGCCTTCACTGTTCTGGAGCAGGCGTGCGAACCATCACTCTCCCCGACAAGCAGGTCTGCTACGACCTGATTCAAAGGGTGTGGATGCCGGTTGAAAACAACACGCTCAAGTTCTTGGGCTTGGATGGTTCAACCTACTCCTTCCTTATTGGCCACAAGGCAGATATCGAGGCAATTTTGAACAGCTCTCCCGACACTCTGGTGACGGAAGCTGAGATTCTTGCCCACCAGGACAACACGATTCAGTGGGACGCGATTCGGTTCGACGTCCCGATCATGAAGCTTGACGAGTGGGTTGAAGAAGCCTGGGGTGAAGACCTGGCCGACGACCTGCTGATTAAGCCTTCGATGATTGAAGAAGTCGGTGAAGAATCAGTGACAGAAACGGAGCGAGAAGCTCCACGATCCAGCGGACAGAGGCGCAAGAGGAAGCGCACCAAGGGCCGACAAGATCCCGGTCAGCAGGCTCAAGAGCAGGCTCAGACCGTCAACTTCCTCTTTAGGAAGCGCGAATAGTTATGCATCGTTGTGGAACCATTGCCGTCATTGGGCGGCCGAACGTCGGCAAAAGCACCCTGGTCAACCAGGTTGTCGGCCACAAGGTATCGATCGTCAGTGACAAGGCTCAGACCACTCGCCGCAAGGTGATGGGCATTGCCACTGAAGAGGATTACCAGATCATCTTTTTGGATACTCCGGGCCTGCACGAGGCTCATACCCAGATGAACAAGCTGCTTAACGAAGCAGCTCGGTCTGCGATTCCTGATGCTGACGTCATTTTGGTCATGGTGGATGTCAGCCGCATGCCCACCAAGGACGATAAAACTCTGGGCGAGATTCTACAGAAGGAGAACGTTTACGCTAAGAAAAAGGTGATTCTTTGCATGAACAAAATGGACCAGCTTCAGGCTGCCAGTGTTCAGCGCAACTACGACACCTACAGCGAGCTTTTCCCAGCGCCCATCATCATGATGACCAGCCTTTCTAAAAGGCAGAACGTCGATAAGCTGGTGGCCTGTCTGGTGGATGCAATGCCAGAAGGTCCGGCGCTCTTCCCTGAAGATGAATACACCGATCAGCCTGTTCGGTTCATGGTTGCAGAGTTCATTCGTGAAAAGGCCCTGCAGCTGACTCGGCAGGAAGTGCCTCACGCCTTGGCGGTTTCAATCGCTCAGTGGGAAGAGGAAGGCCCAAGGGTTGTCATCAGTGCAGACATCCTGGTAGAGAGGGAAGGGCAGAAGGCCATCCTGATCGGAAAGGGTGGATCTATGCTGAAGGAGATCGGCACCAAGGCTCGAATCGAGATTGAAGAGCTGACTGGCCTGAAGGTTTATCTTGAGCTTTTCGTCAAGGTTCGAGATAACTGGCGCGGCAACATGGCGATTCTGAACGAGCTCGACTACTTCGCTAGGTAGCCGCGGCGCACTCGATAAAGAACAATTTGGAACCCTCTCCTTTCGCTTGCGAGAGGAGAGGGCAGGGTGAGGAAAGCCTGTTCAGGTTAAGCCAGAGTCCACACCAAGCCTAGTCGTGATTGAAGGTTGGCCCCTTCAATAGCTGTCATTCACGCGGTCCGTCACGACCTTTTTCTCGAAACTCGAAAAAGGATCGTGGCACCCATCGAAGTCTCCTCTGCCCCATATTGGCGCGACAAAACACTGGCGCTGCCAGTGGCACTGATATTGAAAAACAAAGAACCCTCTCCTTTCGCTTGTCGAGAGGAGAGGGCAGGGTGAGGAGAGTGAGACTTGATTAGTTATCTTTAGTCCTTTAAGTTCCACTTAACGTGCAGCTCTGGACCCGCCAGGGCCTCCACCTTTTCGCCAGAACTGCCCCATTCTCCGGCCGATTTCAGCCCTTCCTGAGGACCTTTCAACAATGTGTCCATAAAACTGGCTGCGGGGAAGCTACCCAGACCGGATACTAATGAAATATATATCTAGTAAAGATTTTCCTGAACAAAGTGGGCGTGTTTTGTTCTTCCTCCACCCAGGACCAGGACCAGGGCCATCATTATCTGCCGGTCATGCCACCGCGACCAACCCTAGTTCGCTGATCGCTCGTTAATCCGATCCAGCAAAGGATTACCCCGATACCCCTCAGGCCGACCCGACCTGGCATGAGAGATCGCCCTTCGCAGCAGGCCGATCTGAGCTTCCACTTCGGCCAGTTCATTCTTGCCGCTGTGATGTTCTATCCCAAGGGCTCCCTTGTAACCGCTCTCGATCAAGATCTCCACAGCCGAATCCAGACGGTTGTAACAGGTGTTTTGGTCAATGTGGGTGTGAATCGCGATGGGTGCTAGAGCGCGATCGTAGTCATCTGGGCTCGTCCAGATGTCCTTGCCCATGTGGAGAAGAATCCCGTAATGAGGTGAATCCACAGCCTCGTGCAGCTTAAGCATGTTGTCGGGGTAGTTGGCCGCGCCCCAGTGCGTTTCCGGGCCGACCTTAAATCCTTTGTCACCAGCTATGGCGCAGAACTCTTTGTAGGCAGGGACGATGACGTCAAACTCTTCGTCCGTCCACTCTCTTTCTCGTCCGCCCGGGTCGATCCGAACTGTTCGGGCCCCCAAAATTTCTGCCGCACGCAAATGCCGCAGGGCCAGTTTTTTGTGCCATTCCCGCTGATCTTCTTTTTCTTCCCAGGGGTGGCAGCCATCGGCATGGTAGTTGACGCAGACGAGGTCGCGTTCATCCATGGCCTGCCTCACCAGTTTCAGCCTGTCTTCGTTAAGCTGAACTTCCACGTCCGATCCCAAAAGGCCGTTCCAAATGTCGGCGGTATGAAGGTGGTAGCGGAAGCGGCAGGCCTCGAGATAGGCGAAGATATCCATCGTGCCCTGGCCAAGAGCGCCGTGGAAAGAAAAGGAGGCAATGCTGATGTTCATGGGGTCTCTGGTTTGAGCTTTACTAGACTGCTCAATCTTTACCCTAGGGCCAGCCTGCAAAATCACAGGCTGGCTTGTTAATCAGTCACTTGGCAGCCAGTTCCGAAAAGAACTTGGCGGCAATGAGAATGCTGGGGATTTCCGCCTTGATGTGGTCGGTGCCATCCGGAATCAAGTGCAGATCAACCAGTGATTCAGGCACCCCTCTGGCCCTCATGGCTTTGATCGCTGACCGAGAATTCTCTGATGTGACGATGAAATCATTCTCAAGGGCAATCAGCTTCATGCGAGTCGTTGGAGCCCAGTCGTGGCTGTTGTTCTCGTGAAGAGCCTTGATCAAGGGATGACTCAGATCCTTGGCCTCCAGAGCATCTGCAAACTCGGGCTGAATAATGGGGCGGATAGAAAGAGCCAAGGGCTTTAGCTGAAGGGCCTTGGCCGCCAGTTTCTCCATTACCTCCTTGTCGGACTTCGCATTCTTAAACACAAAGGGGATGTAAGTGGCCATAGAAGGAACAAAGAGGTCTTCAATCTTCACTCCTGGCACCCAACGGGCCGCGCTGTAAGCCAGATAGCCGGAAAGATAGCTGCGTCCCAGTCTCCACGTGGGGTTGCTTTGAGTTGAAATAATCGATTGGGCCGTCGCACCGGTCAGATCGTAGGGGCCAGCGATTGGGGCCGAAGCTGTGACCTTGTGTCCGAGCTGAGGCTGTTCCTGCAGAAGTCGCGTCGCCCACATAGCGACCGCTCCCCCTTCGCTATAGCCTGAAATAAAGAGCTTGCTGCCCAGGTCGTGGCCCCGATCTTTTGCCGCCTTGATGGAGGGCTGAATCATATCGATGCCAGACCAGGCATTGATTCGGCCGAAAGGATAGGGGTGAATCTCGCCCGAATCCCCTAGGCCTACATAGTCAGGCATAGCGACGGCAAATCCTTGGCCGACAAGGGTTACCGCGCAGTTCAAAGCGTAGTCGGCAGAGCGTGATGGAACATAGCTTCGAGTCGCAACCGTGCCATGGTAGTAGATCACCAAGCCGCGAGCCTTCACATCTTTGGGCAGAAAAAGCGCTCCGCTCAGCCGAGGCGTGTTCCCAGGGGACCGTGGCGAAAGGTAGCTCAGCTTTAGTGCGGTCAGACCTGTCCATGCCCCTGCTGACTCTTTGTGAAGCTTGTTGTGTCTCTCATCAAGCTGCACAGGAGTGAAAGACTCAATCGTCTTAACGTAAACCTGGTCCGCCTGGGCGGCCAAAAGGGTAAAGGCTAAGGGCAGCATGGGGTCACTTGAGTTTAGCTTGTTCCTGGCTATCCCGACCAATAAAGACACACAAGAACGCCCCCAGAAACTGACTTCTTTTGAAGGGTTTCTGAGGGCGATGGCCAGCCGCCAAAAAAGATCGGCTACTCAGTCTTGACTTTGGTGGTCGCAGAAGAAGCCTTAAGCCTCTCCTCAAATCTCTTCCAGGGCTCTTTCAGACTCGGTTCGGTAATGTCGATCTTGCTCTCCTTAAGAAGATCTGCTACCTGCTTGCCTACATCGGTGTTCTTGCCGCCCTTCTGAATCGCAAGCTGACGCTTGAGGAAGGTCATTCTCTCTGGAGTCCGTTCGAGATCCTTCTTGGGGAACTTCTGGTGGACCTTAATTCGGGCCCAGCCGGTTCCTGCTCTCATCCAGTCAGTCAATCTGCCTGGCTGAGTTTTGGCGACGGCGCTCTTGAAGGGGTCGTTCAAGGTCTCAGTGTTCAAGCCGCCACCCTGAATGCGGGTTGCGTCGAACTGAGCCCTCAGGTTGGCAGGAGCCTTGTCATACAGTCCTCTAACGTTTGTGAACTCTTGACCAGACCTCAATGCCTTGTCTGCGGCCTCTCTGTCTGCCGGCTTGTCAACGAAAAGCAGCTCCAGAGTCGCCTTGGCGGGTTCGATAAAGAGATTGGGATTCTTTTTGATTGTCTCTTCCAGCTCGGCATCAGTCACTGTCTGACCCTTGCTGACCAGCTTTTCCTGAGCCAGCTGAACTTCAACCAGGTCTCGAATCTGCTTGGTGGTCAAGCCGCGAGCCTTCAGCGTCTGGATGTAAGTGGACTGAAGCTTGGTTTTGAACTTGATCTCGTCCTCAACTTCCTTGTCGGTTGGGGCGACACCAGCCTTCTTGGCCAGCTGAATCATCAGCTTCTGGGCGACCAGATCCTGCATTGCCTGGAAGGCAAGAGTATCAGCCACGGGGAGTTCGGCCGTCTGGCCGCTTACCATAACTCTCACGGTGGATTTGGTCTCAAGGTAGTTGTTGAACTCCTCAAGGGTAATGGGATCTCCATTAATTTTGGCGAGGCTTCCGCCGCCTCCACCAGAACAGCCGGCTAGCGCCGCCCCCAAGATTCCCACTGCCGCTAGGGCAGAAAGTTTGTGTGTGATCTTCATGGCCATGACCAGAGGCTCAGCATCCCTGCCTGCCTTTCCTCTCCATTATCGGATCAAAAGGTGCGGACTCTAGAGGGGGCTGACAGCAGTCTCCCCGCAATTTTACGGGGAGATGAGGTGTAGTGAGGGGGTCTGCCGTTAATTGGCCGTGAATTGAGAAGCAGAATCTGCCCTTGAGTTCACATTTCTGTGATCTGGAGCTTCAGCCTGCTTTAACTCGAATTCACTCTAGAAGACAGAGAAGTACTCCTCGAAAAAGGCCTTTACATTCACATCAACCGCTACCCGGTGGGGACCATCATCCGGTGTAAAGCAGGTGATTCCTCCCTTGCCATCTTGATCTGGTAAAGGAACGTGGACCAAACCGTGAGCCAACCGGCAAAGGCTGGGATCAAAAAGCAGAGCCGCGGCCAAGGGGTCGTGGAAGGTGATTTCCGGTCTGTGCTCAAACCAAGATTCCGCCATGAGGGCGACGATTTTGAGGAGGGGATGAGTAAACCGCTCCTTTACTTCTTCTCTGGTTAGCTGACATTGCAGAGTGACATCCAGTCCAACCCATAGCTGACCCTGAATCTGGGCTTCACTCACTAGGCTGGTGGCGACGGGGTCAACGATGCAGTTCCACTCGTGTCCAGCTTCGGGGAAGAACCGACCTGCCATTGAGACAAATCCCTTGAGAAGGCTAGGAATCTCTGGGTCAACTGAGAAGAGGTTGGCGATGTTTCCGAAGGGGCCGACCGAGAGGAGGACGACCTCACCAGGGTTGGCTCGAATCGTCTCACGCAGAAAATCAACCGCAGTGTTTTCCGGTCGATTGAGTGAGTGGGGAAGGTGGGAGACTTTATCGTAGTGGGGCACCCAGGGCTGTCCGGGGCCGCGCCATAAAACCTCCCTGCGTCCGCAATGGATTGGAATCTCCGACTTGCCTGCCTCATTGCAGAGAATCTCGCAGAGGGCCGCCCTCTGTTGGACATCCCCCGTCACTGTCGTGATTCCGATCAGTTCTGCCCGAGGATGCCTGAGAAGGTAGGCCAGAGCGATCGCATCATCGATGTCGTTGCCGATGTCTGTATCCAGCAGAATGAGGGTCTTTCCGGCCATGGGTCGAGGCTACCTAAAGGTCTTTGAGAGAATGGGCTTTATAAGAAGACACAATTGTGCAGATGACTCTAATGAGCTTTCTGGCCGAATTGAAGAAGTGCCCTCTCATTGCCAGTGCTCAAGCCAGCCCCGGCTCGGCTATGGAGTCGCCTGAAATTCTCGATAAAGTGGCTCAGGCCAGCCTCGATCAGGGAGTCAAGGTTCTCAGGCTGCAGGGCATCGAGACAATTCAGACGATTCGCCAATGGTTTTCAGGACCTATTGTTGGTCTTGTCAAAAAGAGCTATCCAGGGAGTGAGGTCTACATCACCCCGACTCTTGCCGAAGTGGAGGCTCTTTTGGCTGAAGGGTGCCAGGTCATTGCTCTGGATGCGACGAGCCGTCCTCGTCCGGGTGGGGTGTCTTTGCAGAGCCTCATCGAGGCGATTCATGCTGCTGGTGCCTTGGCCTGGGCAGACTGCGACTCGATTGAGTCTCTACTCCACGCTAAGGCGAGCGGATGCGATGTTTACTCGACGACTCTCGCTGGCTATACGGGGGCGAGGTCCTCAACGGTTGGACCAGATTTGCCTCTTCTGGCCGAGTTTTTAAACAACAGCCCCGGACCAGTCTTTGCGGAAGGGAGGTTTTCTCAGCCTTGGCAGATGGCGGCGGCTCTGAGGTTAGGGGCAGCTGGGGTCGTGGTCGGCGGTTCGCTTAATGATCCTGTCAAGCAGACTCAGTGGTTTATCAAGGGGCTTCCTCAGACTGAATTGGCCGGAGCAGTCGATTTAGGCGGCACCTGGCTGAGGTTCGCTCTCGCAGGACCGGACCTTAAGCTCAAGGAGATTCGACGGACCCCTCAGCCCCAAACGCGGCAGGAGAGGCTGGATTGGATTTCGGCTCAGATTGCTGACACGGGAGTGACTCGCTTAGGAGTCTCGGCAGGAGGAACGGTTGATCCTGTCACCGGAGAGGTTTGGGAGGCTAAAGACTTTATTCCCGAGTATTTGGGGACGAGGTTCTCTTTCCCCGGTGTCGAGGTGCGCGCCTTGAACGACGGCCTCGCTGCAGCCTGGGGTCACTTCTGTCGACCAGAGACCTACGCCAGCAAGGTGGCTTCTTTGGCTCTTGGGACAGGAGTCGGGGCTGGCTACGTGATTGAAGGGCAGATTCTTATGGGGCATCGAGGCAGCTACCCTCGATGGAACGATCTTCCTCTGCCTTCTGGCAAGACGGTTGAAGATGTTTTGGGGGGCCTCTCTTTGACTCGCGAACCCAGCGAGGAACAAAAAGATGAAGCGGAGAAAGCAGCCAGGCTCGTGATAATCAGCATGGACAAGATTTGGATGCCAGAAAAGATCGTGATCACGGGGGGAGTGGGATTGAGTCCGTGGCTTAGAAAGAGGCTGACGGAGCACCCGCCGGAGATCTTGAGCGAAATTGTTTTTGGTCCAGAAGAGGCGGGCCTGGAAGGGGCGGCCGCTCTGGCCATTCACCCGCAAAGGTCTTAAGGGCATCTTCAGAACCTGTTAGAAGTGACAGGTTTTTGACCGCGGGGCCCTGTGCAGAGCCAATTCAGGTTCGTCTGATTCTTGTGTGGCCTGAAACTTGCCCTAGTGAAATGACAGTCATGTCGTTTCTATCCCGCCTCGTTCTGCCCGCGATCGCCGCATCGCTGCTGGTTCTTGGTCTTCCTAAGGCTGTTCAAGCGGACGAGCCAACAAATGTCGATCTTGGCCGGATCATGTTTCTGGGCAACAGCTTTATCGAAGGTCACTACAGCGAAAACCTAAGCTGGCAGGGTGGATCTCGAAAAGTGATCGAAGACATTTTGACTAAAGAGGGGGCGACCTTTTCTTTTGTTGGCCGCAGGACTGCCAATTCCGAAGGGATGAAGAACCCGGCTCACAATGGTTTTGGCGGACAGGGAATCGATGACCTCTTCAATGGCGTGGAAGTGGACGGTCAAGCCTTCGGAAACATCACGAACTGGCTGAATGAATCTCGGGCTGACATTTACGTCATTGATATTGGCCGCAAGACTGAAGAAGGCTCTACTAAGGAGGAGTTAAAAACTCAGTTTATGAGAGTGGTTCAGGAGATTTACGCCGCCACTCCAAGCGCCAAGATCATCTGGAGCGAGCAGACCATCGCCAAGCCTGAGTGGTATCCCGGAATTGAGAAGCGTCACGACTTGATTAACGAAGTTCTCAAGGAGATTGCCAGTGAGCAGAGAGATGCTGGTCGATGGATGAAGATTGCCGAAGTTGCCGGTGGGTGGGATCCCCTCAAACATCTTGACACTGATGGTGTTCATGCCAATGATGCAGGCTATCTCTACCTTGGTACGAAGCAGGCCGAACTCTTGATAGATACCTTGGTTTATCCTGTCCCAGAGCCGGGGCTCATGCTTCTGCTTCCGGCTGGAATCCTGCTGGCCAAGAAGTTCAAAAAGAAATCAGCTTAGTTAAAACAAAAAAGCCCCTTCCTCAAAAAGATGAAGGGGCTTTTTTGTTTTGAGGCTAACAAGGTGCTTAGTTGGTTCGTCCGGGGTAAACCTTCAGAGCTTCTTCCAAGGCGTCCATGGCTAAAGAGAGCTTCTCCTGGTTCAGCACATAGGCAAGTCTGACTTCATCCTTGCCGAGGCCAGGAGTCTCGTAAAAGCCGCTGGCCGGTGCGAGCATGACTGTTCTTCCTTCGTGCCGAAAATCCTCCAGCAGCCACTGGCAGAACTTGTCGCAGTCATCGATGGGGAGCCGGACAGTGGCGTAAAAAGCCCCTTCGATCTTGGGGACCAAGACTCCAGGAATCTTAGCCAGCCGGCTGAGCATCAGGTCGCGGCGGGCCATGTACTCTGTTCTGACTTCTTCGAAATAGCTCGGGGGAGTTTTGAGGGCACCCAGAACGCCAGACTGCTCGAGTCCGGGAGGAGCCAGTCTCGCCATGGCAAAGCGGGAGGCGGCATCCAGCACCTTCGCGTTGCGAGTGACAAGGAATCCAATTCGGGCTCCGCAAAGCGAATAGCGCTTGCTGACCGAATCCACCATGATCGCGTGCTCTTCCAGGCCTTCGAGCTGAAGAACTGACCTCAAGGGGCGATCTGTGTAATTAAAGGTTCGGTAGACCTCATCTGAAATGATGAAGAGGTTGTGCTTGATGGCAAGGTCCCTAAGGCCATCGAGCTGCTCGTCGCTGTAAATCGTCCCCGTAGGATTACTGGGGTTGCAGATGAGGATGGCTTTGGTTCTCGGGCCGATTTCTGCCGCGAAAGCTTCCGGGCTGGGGAGGGCAAAATCGTCTTCAATTCTCGTCGTCAGAGGCTTAACCTTGACTCCCGTCGCCTTGGCAAATCCGATGTAGTTGGCGTACATGGGTTCGGGGACGATGACTTCATCTCCTTCATCCAAACAGGCCTGCATGGCGAAGTTGAGTGCTTCTGAACCAGCCACAGTTACCAGAAGCTGGCTGGCCGTGACGTCGATGCCGATGCCCTGATAATGCTCGGCCATAGCCTGACGAAGCTTGGGAATCCCTGGGCTTGGGCTGTATTCCAGCACCCTCACGTGGCCCTCTTTCACTCCTTCCCAAAAGGTTTCGGGGGTGGCGATATCGGGCTGGCCGATGTTGAGGTGAAGGACTTCGACCCCCTGAGCCTTCGCCGCATCCGCAAAAGGAGCCAGCTTCCTGATTGGAGAAGGAGGCATCGCAGCTCCGCGAAGGGAGGAATTCATCGGCATAAGATCAGTTTATGCAGCCGAGCGGGAGCAAAAAGGGACCGGATGCCGTTATGTAATTGATGTTCTCGCGACTTCTCATCCCATGCGCGATTTTGGGTGCGCTTCTGGCCGGCTGTTCTGGCGGTACGGAATCTGCTTCTTCAGGCGCTGAGCCGACCACGACCGCTGCCAAAACTGCTGAACTTCCGGCTGGAATCACCGAGTACCGCAACGCTGACGGCAAGCTGGAATGCCCCATCATGAAGCAGGTTGTCGAAGATCCTTCGACCGCCGAGTTTGTTGACTTCGAAGGCGTCCGCTACTTCGTGTGCTGCAAGATGTGCGCCGGCAAGGCAAAGGAAAATCCTGCCATCTTGAAAGAGAAGGCCGGAGCCTAAGGCAAGGCAAAGCTGGGTCGGGATTTGCTGAACGTTCAGGAAGTCCCGACCCTACTCGGCACAATCAGCCATGCTCCCGCCCGGACGATGCTCGGGATCATTCTTGTCAACAAGCCCAAAGGACTGACCAGTCACGATGTCGTCCACCGAGCACGAAAAGCTCTCCACACCAGGAGAATCGGCCACGCAGGCACTCTGGATCCACTGGCAGAAGGACTGCTTGTTCTCGCTGTCGGCCCCGCCACAAGGTTTCTGCAGTATCTGCCCCTTGAACCCAAAGAATACAGCGCAGTGGTAAGGTTTGGGCAGGAAACCACCACCTTTGATGCCGAAGGAGAGATTGTCAAGGAGCTGCCTGTTCCAGATGATCTCGATCAGAAACTCGCCGATCTTCTGCCAAGGTTTACGGGAGAGATAGAACAGCTTCCCCCCATGTACAGCGCAGTGAAAAAAGATGGCAGACCTCTGTACGATTACGCGAGGAAAGGCGAGGAAGTAGAGAGGAAAACCCGCCGAATCTTTATCCAATCCCTCGAAATTGAGCAGACTGGCTCTGCGACCGACCGGAGAATGAAAGTCGTCTGTTCTGGCGGAACCTACATTAGAACCCTGGGGCACGACCTTGGGCAGGAAGTCGGTTGTGGAGGCACGATCATTGAGCTGCTGCGCACCCGAGTTGGCAAATTTGGCGTAGAGGAAGCAGTGGATCTTGATGATCTGCCGAATGCTGTCCCTGTGCCTCTCAAGGAAGCCTTGGCTCCTATGCCGATGGTGACCCTGAACGAAGGACAGGAAGCCTACGTGCGAGATGGTCGAGCCATTAAGATTAAAGAAGAACTTGAGTCTGAGTTTGCCGGTCTGTTGGACAGTGCCGGAGACGTTATCGCCTTGGCCAAGGTCCAGGGTAAGGAGCTGCAGCCAGAATGCGTGATTCCAAAATCGCTGGAGATCTGATCGCTCGGCTGGAAGATGTTCCAAGCCGTAGATTTATTGCGTCTCAGCTCATCTGGTTCATCATTTGGTTTTTGGTCACTGGGGCCGCCTTTTTTGTCACGCCTCACAGCGAAGGGCATGGAACCCATACGCGTCTTGGCCTGCCTGCCTGTCCCTCCGTTCAGATGTTCGACCGTCCCTGTCCGGGATGTGGTTTGACGACCTCATTCGCTTGGACTGTGAGGGGCGAGATTCCCAAGGCGATCAAGGCCAACATGATGGGGCCCCTTATGTATCTCATCTTCACGGTTTCGGCCTGGATGGGGCTCTACGGCTGGCTCAAGACGAGAAAATGGCAGGTTGGCTCAGTGACTCACTGGTTTATGGTGGCCTTCGCTGCCACCTTTGTGACTCACGGAATAATAAGGTTTGTTTCGGTTAAGTACAACAGTCCCTTTTACGCAATGGGCCGACTCTTTCACTCAGACGTGAGCGAAGAGAGTGGGGATCCCCCCAGTGTGCCAAAAACAGACCCGCCCGCTAAGGCGCCCTGATTCCACGAGACCGAGCAATCCGGCGAAGGCTTTTGCACTGTAGATAGGGTCGAGAAAGATACCTTCCGTCTCCATCAACCGCCGAGCAGCATCTTGCCCTTCTTGTGAAGGGACGTTGTAGCCCGGCCCCACCCAATCAAGGTGAAACTCTAGATCAGAGGCTTTTAGGGGAGTTCCCCAATCGAGGAGGTCGCAGAGTTGGACTGAGAGGTCAGCCAGGTCGTGGGGAAGTTCTGGCTCAGGGTCGCAGGCTATCCCGATGATGCGGGTTGATGTTCCGGCAAACCATTGAGCCAAGCCTGTCTGGGTGCTTCCGCTGGAGGATGCAGTGACGATGGCATCGAAGGGCTTGTCGGTCTGGCTTTCAAGCTCCTCACCTGCTTTCAAAAATCCGTAGACACCCTGAGGAGTGCTTCCCCCGACAGGAATCTCGTAAACCTTATGACCCTGGCTTCTCAGTCTCTCGGCTTCTTTAGCCGCACCGTCGGCAAGGTCTTCCCAGGTGCCATCGGGCAGAAGCACCAGATCGACTCCCGCCATTTTGTCGATCAAGACGTTGCCGCCCTTTTCTCCCACTGAATGGCCGGGGTGTCCGGCTGCGCCATCGTAGGGCATTTCCATGACAGCAGCTGTCACATGAAATCCTGTCATCACCCCAAGCACGCCCATCTGCCTGATGAAGTTGCTTTGCAGACTGCCGCAGGTGACGACGTGGGTCGCTCCCGATTCTAAGATGGCCGGGGCCAAAAACTCCAGCTTTCTGGCTTTGTTGCCGCCCAAGGCAAAGCCGTTTAGATCATCCCTTTTGATCCAAAGATCGATTCCTAACTGCTGGCTAAGCACCGGAAGATGTTGCAGAGGCGTATGAAAGTGGAGCAGGGGGTGCCGTGGCAGTGCGGGCAGCGGAGTCCTGTTTGAGGCTGAAGGGGACGGCACAATAGAATTATGAAGGGCAAGGGTTGGATTTGGTTTGGAGTGGTTCCTGGCCTGCTCCTTCTGGGGCTTGTCATTTGGCTGGGGCCAACTGTCAGTGCGGCGGTTCGCGCTGGGTTTTTGGATAAGCAGGAAGACAGAACCATTGAAGAAGGCCAGACTCTTGCCAACCTCAAGACAGTTCATCAGGCAATCCTTATGTACTCTGAATCTGAAGGAGTGCTGCCTGATGCTGGCGGTTGGATGGATGCCGCTTATACCCGCCTTAAGACCGCTGATCTGCCCGAAGCGGAGGCAAAGAAACAGCTGAAGGCAAAGAAAGGATTGGCTGAAGATGAATACGGCTTTGCCATGAACAGTGAACTGAGCGGCAAAGACCCTTACGACCCCAGTCTTCAGGAGAAGTTCTTGATTTTCGAATCATCCAATCTTGAATGGAACGCCAAGGGACAGCCTGACGGCCCTGAAGCTGCAGACCACAAAGAAGCCCAAGGGATCACTCTGGGCGGGACCCTAAGGCCCCTTCAGACTGGGTCGAAGCAGTGACCCTTGTTCCTCCCGTCTCTGCACCCAGGGCTATACTGTGGCGGGAAGCCAAACGCCCATTCGCAGCAGTTCAACGGAGAATTGAAACGCGATGATGACCTCGACTGAGACCCAAAAAACCGCCGTGCTTGACCGTCTTTCGTATCTTCGCCTCATGATGCTAAGCCGCGAGGGAGACCGGCGCGAAGGCATCTTACTTCGTCAAAGCAAGGGCTGGTTCCAGGTTTCTGGAATGGGCCACGAGGCAGTGGGGGCCTTGGCTCTCAGCCTTCGGCCCGACGACTACCTATACCCCTATTATCGCGACAGATCTTTGATGATCGCTCGCGGCCTGACCACCGAAGAGCTTGCCTTGGCCTACTTTGCCAAGCGAGATTCCAGTTCGGGCGGTCGGCAGATGCCCGGTCACTACTCCAGCCGCGAGCACAACGTTGTCAGCGTCTGCACCCCGACCGGTGGCGGTCTCATCCCCGCAGCCGGAACAGCCTGGGGCATGCAGCTTAAAGGAACCGATTCTGTGGTTCTGGCCACTGTGGGTGATGCTGCCTCTCGCCAGGGAGAGTTTTTTGAAGCCTACGCTTTTGCAGTCCAAGAAAAGCTGCCTGTCGTCTTCGTCATCGAAGATAACAAGTACGGCATCTCTACTCCAACGGCCAAGTTCCTTGCTTTGAATCTGGGCGGAGTGATCGCCGAAGACTACGTTGTCAAGGTTGATGGCCGAAAGCTGAACGATGTTTACGAGGCCGGCAAGGCTGCAGTAGAGAAGGCTCGCCGAGGCGATGGACCGACTCTGTTGTGGCTCGACCTCGACCGACTCTCCAGCCACACCTCCTCAGACGACCATAGGGTTTACCGACCTCTGGACGAGATTGAAGCCATGCAGAAGAGGGACCCTATCGTCCTTCTGCGCGATGAGCTGATTGCCGAGGGTCTGCTGACTCTCGAAGGCTTCCAGCAGATGGCCGAAGAGATCACGAAGGAAGTCGATAAGGCTTACCTTGATGCAGAGCAGGCTGAAGATCCAAGGGCCGATGAAGTTCTGAACTATGTTTGGGGCGAGCAGAGAGAAGCTGTGGCTCCTCCCTTCGAGCCTGGCCCCCAGACCATGGTCGAATCGATCCAGAGGGTTTTTGTCCGCGCTCTTGAAGAAGATCCTGATGTAGTCTTCTTTGGCGAGGACATTGAAGACCCCAAAGGCGGCGTGTTCGGCCTGACAAAGGGGTTGAGCCAGAGGTTTCCCAAGCAGGTGTTCAATGCTCCGCTTGCCGAGGCAACCATTGTTGGTGTCGCCATCGGTTTGGCATGCTACGGCATGAAGCCAGTCTTTGAAATTCAGTTCATCGACTTCATCACTCCAGCCTGGAACCAGCTTGCGGCCAACGCCAGCAGCCTAAGGTGGCGCAGCTTTGGTGAGTGGAAGACTTCAATGGTTTTCTATGCTCCCTACGGCGCCTATCTTCCCGGAGGATCCTTGTGGCACTCGCAGAGCTATGAAGCGGGCCTTGCTCATCTTCCCGGAATCAAGGTTGCAATTCCTTCGACTCCCGAAGATGCTGCCGGACTTCTTTGGTCGGCGATTAAGGGCGATGATGTTCACTTCATTCTCGTTCCGAAGCATATTTTCCGAAAGAGAGTCTCACCCACCGGGGCAGAGGCTCTTGCTTTTGGCAAGGGCAAGGTCGTTCGCGAAGGTTCTGATGTCACCATTGCGACCTGGGGCAACACTCTGGAATTAGCTGAAGAAGCCGCTGATCTTTTGGCTTCAAAAGCGAGTGTTGAGATCATCGATCTGCGAACTGTGGTCCCCTGTGACATGGAGATCATCACCCAGTCTCTACAGAAGACGGGTCGGTTGGTGGTGATTCAGGAAGACACCAAGACCTGCGGAATGGGGCAGAACATCATCTCGGAAATTGTTTCGGTTCCCGAACGATTTTCTCTTCTTTATTCGGCTCCAGAACTAGTTTCGAGGCCGGATGTCCACATTGGCTACAACCCCATTTACGAGTACGCGGCTCTGCCTTCGACTCAGGATGTGGTGGCGGCCATCGAGCGGGCTCTGGCTTAATCTGAAGTCGGCTCTCCTCACCCTGCCCTCTCCTCTCGACAAGCGAAAGGAGAGGGTTCTTTGTTTTTCAATGTCAGTGCCACTGGCAGCGCCAGTGTTTTTGCCGCGCCAATATGGGGCAGAGGAGAATTTGATAGGTGCCACGATCCTTTTTCGGGTTTCGAGAAAAAGGTCGTGACGGAAACTCAGCTGTAGAGGTGCCCTCAGTTGTTGGTGCTGGGATTTGGTGACTGGATGTTCACGACCTAGACTCATTCCTCGTCAAGGTCGTGGCACCCTACTTCTCGGCTAGAGCAAAGCTGAGGGGGGCGAGGGTGAGAATGGACTTCGTCCACCCGGCTGAGGCTCCGCCACAACCGGGCCACGATGTTTACTCATTGGAGACAGTTACGATTCCCCGGCCTTACTCAGTCGGAATATCTTTCAGGCTCTTCGGCATCACCCTTTCGTACTCAAGCAGAGTTGCCGTTCTTTTGTATCCAAGAAGATAGTTCAGGTGCAGGGTCGGAGTGTCTTCGGCATTATCCGTCTGAACCCACTCGACTCCTTGTTCCTTTGCCGCCATCAAGCTGACGACCTTAATGCAGGTGCCGACCTTTCGCCGCCGCCATGAAGGAAGAACTCCTGTCAAGCCCGTGCGCCACAGACCTTTCTCTGCCTGGGCAGGAACAAGGCGGGTGAAGCCGATAACCTTGCCCTCATGCAGGGCAAAGAAGGATGTGTCGAGCATATCCGCCTGGGCTTCGGCCGCCCGACGGACGAATTTTTCGTAGGGTGGACGGGGTTGGCCCTGAAAGCCAAATTCTTCTCGCAGAACCTGCTCTAGGGCTGCATCCACCATTGACTTAACGTTCATGCCCTGGTCAGACATTTGTCGACCGGTCATAAACTCCACCCCTCTTTTTTCGAGCACGGTGATTTTGGGCTGGTAAGGGTCAGGGAAAAACTGGCTGACCTTTAATCTGGTAACAGCATGGCGCTTAACCTGCAGAAAGCCATTGTCCTGAAAAAACTGCACTCTTCTGGCTTGGTCATCGCGAGTCCAGATGACAATAAAGGCTCCGTCCATGGCCTTCGCCTCTTTCATTAAAAACGAATAGGTGCTGCGAAGGGCCGAAAGAGAGGCGGCCGGAGTCATGTGGATTCTGAGCAGAATGCCTCCCTCTCTCACATCCCAAATCGCCCTCATCATGCTGATTAGCCCGACTGCCTGGCCTGATTCCTCAACAATCCAGGTACGAAGGAGGCACTGCCGAGGCAGTTTAGAATCCATCGCCTCAAGCTCTGAGGCTGATCGACTTGCTTCCAGAGGGTCGGCTTTGACCAAGTCTGCCGCTAGTGGGTAATCGCGGCCCAGTTCCAGCGGTCGGATGTGAAGCGGCATGTTCCCTGAATCTTATCCCGAAGAGGCACTTTAGAGTAGCCTTGTGTTCTATGTCTGGCCGGCTCGAGAGCGCCATCGACCGAATTGAGCTTTATCCTTTTGCTCTTCCGCTCAAAAATCCTTTCAAGATTGCGACCATGACGGCACACCATGCGCCGAATCTCTTGGCCTGCATCACAACTGTGGGAGGAGTGAAAGGGTGGGGAGAGGCCAGCATTATGCAGAGCATCAACGGCGAGACGGAAACCACCGTGATGGCCGCCATGAAGCATTTGGCCGAGTGGCTGATTGGCAAAGACGTGAGAGAGCCGGTCGCTTTGGCGACTGAAATGAAAAGCCTTCTGCCTGGCCAGAACTGCGCCCATTGCGCCATAGAAATCGCCCTTTGGGACTGCGACAGCCAAATTGCCAACCAGCCCCTGTGGCAGAGGCTGGGGGCCAAGTGGCGCCCTCTGCTGACAGATATGACCATCAGCGCCGTTTCTCCAGAAGCTGCTGCCACGAGAGGAGCCGAGCTGGCAGGTGAAGGCTTTAAGGTCATTAAGCTCAAAATCGGGACTGGAGTGGACGAGGACACTCTTCGATACCGGGCCTTGCGCGCGGCTCTGAATCAGATTAACCCGGAAATCAAAATCCGGCTCGATGCCAACCAAGGCTACAGCCGCCGAGCTGCCCACGAAGCCTTTGGCGGAAGCCGGTTTGAAGGAGCCGAATACTGCGAACAGCCCTTGAAGAGAGCTGACCTGGAAGGCATGGCCTGGCTTTCTGGCTTCAGCCGCGTGCCGGTCATGGCAGATGAATCTGCCTTTAATGCCGATGACGTTATGGCGATTGTTCGTACCAACGCCTGCCCCATGGTCAATCTGAAGCTCACTAAGTCTGGAGGCATTTATGGCGCTCTGCAGGCAGCCGCCGTCGCCGAAGCGGGCGGTCTGGAATGCATGATGGGAGGAATGGTCGAGAGCCGAATCGGAGTGACGGCTGCTGGCCATGCTGCCGCATCTAGGGGAGTCTTTAAGTACTTTGATCTTGATGCTCACAAAGATCACGCCATTGACCCTGTGATTGGAGGCATGACATACGAGGATGGCTGTGCCCATCTGCCCTGCATTCCGGGCTTAGGAGCCCAGCCCGATCCCGACTTCCTGGCAAAAATCAGTCCTCTCGTGGTGCAATCCTAACATGCCCGAAGAAGCCAAGGCTGCCACGACAGAGAAGTCGGAGCCAACCGCCGTTTTAAAGCCGGAAGAGCCGGTAGAGACGAAGCACAACTTTGGTGGAATTCCTACTCGAGTCGTCGCCAGCCATCTGCCGCTAACCAATGATAAAGGCGAAGTTGACGCCCTGGTTTTTTCGATCGCCTATTTTAAGGATCAAGAAGCCAAGCCGCAGGAGCGGCCGATCATGTTCGTCTTCAACGGTGGGCCGGGATCTCCGACCATCTGGCTTCACATGGGGGCAGTCGGGCCAATGCGGGCTCCTTTGCTGCCCGATGGCAACCTTTCCGAGCCGCCCCATACGCTGGAAGAGAACGCACATCACTGGCTGGATCTGGCTGACTTGGTTTTTGTCGATCCGGTCGGGACCGGCTATTCTCGCGCCAAAGATGACGCGACGGGTGAGAAGTACTGGGGTCTGCAGGGTGACTTGGATTCTATGGCCGAGTTCATTCGGCTCTTTTTGGTTCGTCACAGCCGAACCACATCTCCCCTTTACCTCTGCGGAGAAAGCTACGGCACCACCCGGTGCGCGGGCCTGAGCGAGATTCTGGTCCGCAAGGGCACTCCGCCCAAGGGCATCATTCTCGTCTCTTCTGTCCTCAACTTTCAGACCTTGGAGTTCCGAAAGGGCAACGATCTGGCCTATCCCCTCTTTCTTCCGACCTACACCGCCACGGCTCATTACCACGGCCTGCTGAAGGGAAGAAAGGAAGTTCTGCTTAAGCAGGCTAAGGAGTTTGCCCTGGGCGACTACTGGCTGGCCCTGGCCCAAGGCAGCAGCCTGAAGGGCAAGAAGCGGGCCGAGATTAGAAAGAAGCTTTCATCCCTCACTGGCCTGAGCGAAACCTGGCTGGACGGCTGCGACCTGAGAATCAACATCCACGATTTCTGCAAAGAGCTTCTGAGATCTCGCCACGAAGTAGTGGGACGCCTTGATTCGAGAATCAAGGGGCTGGAAGACACTCAGCGCAACAGCGATCAGCGCGGTGAGACCGATCCTTCGATGGATATTCTTATGCCTCCCTATGTCAGCCTCTTTTTGGACTACGTCCGCCGAGATTTGAAGTGGGAAACCGACCTTGAATACACCATTTTCAGCGGGATTAAAAAGCCCTGGAACTGGGGATCTGCTCGCGAGGGCTACCCCGATACCAGCGACGCTCTTCGCAAGGCGCTTTCTCGCCACCCCTACACCAAGGTCTTTATCGCCTCTGGCTACTTCGACCTCGCGACTCCTTTCTTCGCAACCGAATACACCCTTTCGCACATGGGGCTTAGCTCCAAGCTGGCAGGGAACATTGAGGTCAAAGAGTACGAGGCTGGTCACATGATGTACATCAATGTGGAGTGCCTGGCTGAGCTGAAGAAAGACGTCGCAGCTTGGATGGGCAAGTAAGAAATTCGTGGCCCGGTTGTGGCGAAGCCTCAGCCGGGTCGCCGAAGGCGACAGGGAACGAGTTAGTGATTTCACTGGCGCTGCCAGTGGCACAGGAACCTACGTTTCAGTGGTGGTGATGGTTAGGGAATTGGTCATTCACGACCTTGCCCTCCTTCGTCGTTCAAGATCGTGGCACCCAAATTCTGACTTTTTTCGACAGGTCGTGGCCCGGTTGTGGCAAAGCCTCAGCCGGGTCGCCGAAGGCGACAGGGAAGGAGTAAGTGACCTCACAAGAACCTAACTTTGAGTGGCGGGGTGCCCCGTCCCGATCAGCTTGCTGTCGGGCGGGAATCTCTTGTCAACAGATCACTTTTCCCGTGGTCGATCTCGTCTGGACAGAATGGGTACCCCTTCCTGATCAGCCTGCTGTCAAGCAGGAAACTTGAATCTTTGACTGCCTGTCAATTGGCTTTGCTTGCCTTCTCGCAAACTCACTTCGACGGAGCCCAAAGGGCCACTCGGCCCTGCCCGATTAGGACGCAGGGCAGGGCTCGAAACAGATTCGCAGAAAATACGTCTATAATTTTAGGTGTGGCGAAGTAGCTCAGTTGGTTAGAGCAAACGGTTCATACCCGTTAGGTCGACAGTTCGAGTCTGTCTTTCGCCACCAAATAACAACAGCATCATACGCAACACACCCATTGCACTTATTCCCCGTCGATAGATTTCGGCGGGGTTTTTTTCGTTTGGGAGAAGGGGAGAATGAAGAATGAAGTCCGACTCCTCACTCGTTCTTCTGCTAATCCTGGCAACCGTTCCGCCACTCCAGGCCCGAGGATTAGTTGAACACGACTCACGGAGTCGTGGCACCCGACTTAGAAGAGAGCTTCCGGGTGCCACTGGACTTTGTCCAGTGCTAGCGAGCTAAGCTTCTGACGAGAACAAGAAAGTTGGAGGAAGAAGCCTCCTTCCTCCTCCATCATTCATCCTCCTTTCCCTCGATCCTCCTAAGCATAGGGGCGAGCGTTAGGGCCGAAGTTGGCGTTGTAGTACTCCACGACATGAGTCCCCGGAGCCACCACCGCATCAATCTTCGCCGAAACCTCAGCCGAGATCACTGTCTGGCAGGCCGAAACCGTGCTGCGAAGCTGATCGGCAGATTTGGCCCCGATGATCGGAGCCGTAACTCCAGGCTGGCAGGCCACCCAGCCGAGACTCAGTTCAAGAAGTGAAAGACCGGCTTCATCGGCAATAGCCTTTAGCTGTCCCACGACTTCAGAAGACTTTTCGTTGACCCTCTTCATGGGGTCGCTGGCAGAATATCTGGCACCAGAAGTGCCCGGGTCAAGGTATTTGCCTGTCAGCTGTCCTCCCGCCAAAGGAGACCAGGGAATCACCGCCCAATCGTAGGTGCGGCAGAAGGGAAGGAGGTCTCTTTCGATGCGGCGGTCGAGCAGGTTGTAGGGGGGCTGCTCGGAAACGAATCCGCTGATCCCCAGAATCCTGGCGACATAGTGGGCTTCAGCCGCCTGCCACCCGGCAAAGGTAGAACAGCCGGCGGCCCTAATCTTCCCCTGCCTCACCAGGTCGTCCAAAGCCCTTAAGGTCTCGTCGATCGGGATCTGGGGCTGAGGGCGGTGGATTTGGTAGAGATCGATGTAATCCACCTGCAGCCTCCGCAGAGAGGCATCGCAGGCTTCGATAACGTGCCGCCGCGAATTCCCCCAGGCGTTGGGGTCAGTGTCAGACATCTTTCCGTGGCACTTAGTGGCAATCACCAGCTCGTGCCTGCGCCCCTTAATCAGGCGGCCCAAAATCTCTTCGCTGATTCCTCTGGCGTAAACATCGGCTGTGTCAAAAAAGTTGAGGCCGAGTTCAAAGGCGGCATCCATTACTTCCTTGGCCTGCTCTTCGGTGGACCCCCAATCGTCTGGCGCCCAGCCGAATGTCATGGTTCCCAGGCAGGGGCTGCTCACCTGGATTCCGGTTCGTCCCAAGGACTTGTATTCCATGGGGAGTGTTTACCTTGTTTGGCCCTGCTGCGACGGCAGCAAGATTCTGTTGTTTCTTTTCAGTCTGGTTCAAGCTGCCCCATATATGGGCGACGGATAACAGTCACGGACCCAGAAAGAGACAGTGAGATCGCAGGAATTGTCACGTTCCTAAGATCAGGAGCTGGAGTGTTTGTCCATCTGCGCCACTCAATAGCTTTGTCTTGAATCACTGAATAGGCTTGCTGTTCTTTCTGGAGCTTTTCGTACAATCCATACAAGCCTGGTCCGTAAAGTGGGTGCGTTCTTGGAACTGGAGGAAGTCGGGTATATGTTGTTAACCATTCCCAAGAAGGTGATCCTGCTGCCAAGGGGCTCCGTAGAACATCTGCTGTCGCACCATAAGGAATTAGAATCCTGACGTCGTCAATCAATGGCATTAAAGGGAAGCCACCCAATCCTGGAACATCATCGAAACAATCGTAATCTTGACCATAGAGAATTGCAGCCGTGTGGATTTGCTTTAGATTGCTCTTTGAGACTGTCTTCATTGCCTCCACCTTAGACCTTGCGAAGACCGGCAAAATCAGGGCGGCCAGAATCGCAATGATAACGATGACTATCAGGACTTCGATGAGGGTAAAGGCGCGGTGATGGTGCATTGCTGACCTTCTTTAGCTGCGGATGGTTGATAGGGAAAGAGACTGTCGAGGTAGGTTTTTAAGGCAGGATCGACCTGAGTGACGACCAATCCGTCATGTCTGATACCCTGCAGACCGAATGTAGCGTATGCAGATTCGCCTGCATGTCATAAGTATAGGCATACCTGCCTCGCAAGTCAAGATGTAAAGAAAATTTTTACGCTTCTCTTTCGCCCTTCTTATCAATCCACCCAGCCCGAAGGTGGTGAGTGACCCAGCCACCGAAGGCAGCGCAGACAGCCGCGATGATAAGGATGCGGAAGGGTTGGATGCCCCGTACGACGAGCCCAGCAGAAAAAGCGCCGACTATTCCGGCCAAAACAGCCCACCAAAGAACAAGAAGATGAGTGACCTGATTTTCTGTGACAGGGCCTGGTTCTGGCCGCTTTAACCATTTGGCGAATTTGGCTTTAACCTTTCGGTTGCTTTCAAGCTGCTTTCTTGCCCAATAGGAATTAAAGAAAGCGAAGCCAAAAATCAGTCCTCCAACAACGATCACCAAGACGATGAGAATGCGGGCCATTACTTTTGAATAATCAGGCCTTCAGCCCTGAGAAGCGTCCTCCTCACTCTGTCTCTTATAGTTATCACAGCACTAACCTTTTGGTTGAGGGGGGTGAGGATCAGCATGATCGCTCACCCCTGCTTTGCGCTGATTCGCAAGTCGATTTGGCATTAGCAGAGTGGGGAAGTGAAGACAGCTTTAATTGGCTGACTTCACCGCACGACATATGAATGGCGATGTTAGACACGGGGTACTAACCTAACGGTGGAAGCCTGGCCATGAGCAGGGAAGCCTTCCATTTCTGCAAACCCCTGAATGATCGGGTTCAGCACTCTCAAGTCAATCAATTCAAGGGCGCTCATGTTCTGGAACTTAAGAAAGTCTTGAACATTAAGCGGAGAACCGAATCTTGCCGCTCCGCTGGTTGGCAGAGTGTGGCTGGGGCCAGAGGCAAAATCGCCTGCGCTTTGGGGAGTGTAGGCGCCCATGGCAATGCAGCCAGCGTTGCGAATGAGGGGCATGATCTCAGAAGGGTCGTCACCCACCAGGGCCAAGTGTTCCGGAGCGTAGCGGTTGATGATCTCGGCCGCCTCTTGGACACTGCTTACAACCACGGCGGCGCTTTCTTTGGCAAGAGCCTCTTTTAGAATCGCCCCTCGATGAGCGACCCCAACCATGATCGCGGCTGCATCCAAAATCTCCTTCAACTGCTTGTCACTAAAGGCAATCAGCAGTCCGGAGTTGTCATCGCTGTGCTCCAGCTGAGCCAGCAAGTCCGAAGCAGCGGCCAGAGGGTCAGAATCTGGCAGAGCGCATACACAGACCTCGCTGGGGCCAGCATAGGCGGTCAAACCGACTCTCCCCCAAAGCTGTCTCTTGGCTTCAGTCACCCAGCGGCTGCCGGGTCCAACCAAAAGGTCAACTGGTTCTCGGTCGGAAACTCCGATGGCCAAGGCTGCGACGGCGGCAGCTCCTCCTGCCTTCATGATCTGAGTGATTCCCAGCTCACGGCAAGCGACCAAAACAGCAGCAGGGACCTTGCCGTTTTCGTCAGGAGGGGTGGCAAGGATGATTTCTTCAACTCCTGCCACCTGGGCAGGAATCACATTCATCACCACGCTTGAAGGGTAGCTGGCCTTTCCGCCCGGGACATAGACCCCAACTCTTTGAATGGGCAGCAGTCTTTGTCCCAGCATTCCGCTGCCGACCGGACCGGTTTCAACCATCTGGTCAGGCATTGGAATTTTGAAGGGACCAAGCTCCATTGTGTTGGGAGTTGTTGGCTCTGGTTCGTGTTCAACAGCGGTCGTGCGCCATCCCCAGCCGAGTTCCAATGCCTCCCAGCCTTCTGTGATAACAGAAAGCTGAGTCTCGTGGAATTCCTGGACTCGGTCAATGGCCTGCAGCAGAGCATCGTAGTGCTCTTCCGAAATCGTCGCCTCTTCAAGCTCCTTTTCGGTCACCCAAAGTTCGGTGAGGTTGGGGGCATCGTAAGTACGCACAACACCCAGCACAGCTGCCTCGCCATGCTCTTCTACCTGCTGAATGATTTGTGCCACGAGTGCTGAAGCTTCGGCATCGTAATGAGGACGACGCTTTAGAAACGAGTTCAGCTTGGGATCGCCGACTGTGTAGATGGGCAGAAGGCTCACGCGAAGTTGCCTCCGTTTGCGGCCAATCGCTTCAGCATTCTTTCTTTGCCCAATACAGCCATCAGCTCCCACAGACCGGGGCCGACTGTCTGCCCGGTCAAAGCTAGCCGCAAAGGATGCACCACCGGACCGAGTTTATCCATGCCAAGTTTTTCAGCTTGTTCGCGAACCAAAGCTTCGCACCATGTTTCTGTTACTGAATCTGCATCAGCAGCAGACAGGGATTCAACCACATGGTTAAAGAGGTCTGGAATATGCGCCTGACCCTTCCATTTAGCCAAGGCTTTTTGGTCAAGTTCGGGGACATCCACCAAGAAGAAGGCTGATTTCGGGCCGAAGTCTGCGAGAGAACTGACTCTCTCTTGTTCCAAAGCCATCACCTTGACAGCGTAGTCAGGATCTTCATCCTGAACCTTCGACAGCATCTGCACCTGGGGCCAGGGGCTGACAAATTCCGGCTCGGCTTCAGCTTTCGTCTGCCAGTAGGCAGAAGTCTCTTCACGAGCGGTGTACTCGTTGAAGCGGCGAGCGATTTCTTCCACGCTCAAGGCGCGGAGCCTGGTGCCGTTCATCCAGTTCAGCTTATCCAAGTCAAAAATGCCGCTGGATGGCTGAATGCCCTTGAGGCTGAAGGCGGCGATCATGTCTTCTTCACTCATGATCTCGCGGTCGTCTCCAGGAGCCCAGCCGATAAGAGCGATGAAGTTGGCCAGGGCATCGCCAAGGTAGCCAGACTTTCTAAAGTCCAGACAGGCGGTGTCTCCGTGTCTCTTGCTCAGCTTGCTGCCATCCTTGCCTTTAATGACAGGCAGGTGCACCAGAACCGGAGGAGTCACACCCAAAGCCCGCCAGAGAACCACGTGCTTCGGCGCGCTGGAAATCCACTCCTCACCTCTGAAGATGTGGGTGATGTCCATCAAGTGGTCATCCACCATGGCGGCAAAGTGGTAGGTCGGCATTCCATCGGCCTTGATCAGCACCAGGTCATCCAAGGTGTTCGAGTCGAACTCCAGGCGGCCTCGGATCGCATCTTCCAGAACGATCCTCTCATTCTTGGGGATGCGCAGCCTGATGACTCCTTTGCGTCCTTCGGCCAAGGCTTCGGCGACCTTAGCTTCGCTGGCATCGCGCCAGCTTCCGCCAAAGTATCCGGTGGGCTGCTTGTTAACCTGCTGGAACAAGCGCATTTCGTCCAGCTCTTCGGTGGTATCAAACGCCCAGTAGGCGGCGCCGCTTTCCAGCAGCTTGTCAATAAAGGGCTGGTAGAGGCCTTGTTCTTTGCGCTCGCTCTGCTTGTAGGGTCCGCAGGGCCCGCCGATTCCGACTCCTTCGTCAATCTGGACTCCCACAAACTTCAGGCTTTCCAGCTGTTCTTCTTCGCTGCCTGGCTTAAAGCGGGTGCGGTCTGTATCTTCGAGCCTAAAAACGAAAGTGCCCTTGTGGTGTCGGGCAAAAAGGTGGTCGTACAGGGCCGTCCGAATGTTGCCCACGTGGGGGCTGCCGGTGGGGCTGGGGGCATAGCGAACGCGAACACTCATGGGTTGGGAACCAAACTTCAAGATACCAGTCCCCCCTTTTTGCTCTCTGGGAAGGCTTCTTAACCTCCCATGTGACCCCTTGTTTGGTGTAAGGCCCAAAGATTGTCTGGGCTCGGCTAGAATTTAACGATAAGCGCAACCTACAAGGCCCTCGCCTCGTCGGCAGCTTAAGGCTGAAGTTCTTCAGCACATCCAGGTAACCCGCATGAGTCTTCAGCAGGAACAGACCGAGTGGTACTACGTTGGCCAATACGGCGAACTGGGGCCCTTGAGCCTGAGTCAAATGCAGGACCTGATTCTGGACCGAGTGATTGACGCAGACACCTATGTGTGGCGTCATGGCATGACCGATTGGCTCCAGGCGGGCAGCATCAGCGAGCTCCGCAGCCGAATCGTCTCGGAGATGCATACTCCTCCGCCACCGCCTCGGCCCAACATGCCCTCTCCTCCTCTTGCTGGGCAGCAGTCAATGCAGCCAATGCAGCCCATGGCTCCTTCGCAGCCAGTCGCTCCTCTGCAGATGGGACAGTACGGGGGCACCGCCTACGACCAGCAGCAGCACGCTTTACGAATGCAGCAGCAGGCCATCCGGATGCAGGCTCAGGGAGTCAACTGGAGCCAGCTGGAGCAGAATCTTCCGAAGAGCGACAAGAGCCGAATCACGGCCGGTCTGCTGAACTTGATTCCTGGAGTGGGGCGCTTCTACCTTGGCTACTCTGCCCACGGAGTCCTGCAGCTCATCACCTTCGTCTTCTGCGGGGTGGGGATCATTTGGTCTTTCTTCGATGCCATCTACATCCTGATGGGCGGAGTGAAGTACGACGGCTATGGCCGCGTTCTTCAGGATTAAGATCGAGTTGCAGGTTTATTGCCGGTTCATTCTTCGTTGAACATTCGGCCAGCCGCGTCGTAAAAGTGATCCTGCTAAGGTTTTGGCTGAATGTTAGAAAGGTCTTGCTCAGCAGGCACTGGCGCTGCCAGTGGCACACACAATTGCTGATCGTTCGAGATAACTTAATGCTTTCACTGGCGCTGCCAGTGACACACACGATTGCTGATCGTTCGAGATCAATTCCTGCTTTCACTGGCGCTGCCAGTGGCACACACAATTGCTGATCGTTCGAATCAACTGCTTACTTCCTCTGGCCTTTTTCTTCAGCTTCATGGCCACGGGGCAGAACCAGTGCCACTGGCAGCGCCAGTGCTCCGGCAAGAAGGCTGCGAGCGGAGAAGGCAAAATTTAGAGCCTGACCAAGCCAACTCGTCGAAACTCCACTTCAGAACCCTCAGCCTGCAGAGCAATCTGCCCTTTTGATGCCGTGCACTTGGTGCCGTGATTCACCAGATCGCCATTGACCCAAACGGCGACAGAGCTGCCCCTGCATTCGACGACCATCTTGTTCCATTGACCCAAGGGCTTCTCACTGCCGTCGGTGAGGTTGGCGATGCGGCGATTGAGGTCGCCATCGACTCCCCATTGATCTTTGGGGCCGCGGCGCGCGACCATGTTCGGAACCGTGATGTCTTCGCCGATGCACCAAAAGTCGCCCGCGTCACCGTGCTGCATCTGCACTTCCAATGACTGAGGGAACATATCGTAGAGGCGGCGCTTTTTTGAGGCGTGGACCAAAACTCCGCAGTTGCCCGGCTGGCCAGTAAAGCGGTACTCGATGACAAGGCGGTAGTTGCTGTAAACCTTGTTGGTGATAAGGTGTCCACCCGGAGTCCCCAAGCTAACAAGGTTTCCGCGCCTCACCACAAAGGGAATTCGAGCTTTGGGGCTGCTGTCTCTTTCCGGCACGTCCGTGTGCCACCCCGTCAGGTCTCTGCCGTTGAAGAGAGACACTTCTTTGGCGGGGGCCTGCACCAAGAGGGAAGTGAAGAGGGCCAGGCTGATGGACATGATTTTAGTCTAGCCACATTTGGCGCTTGGCAGCGCACTACAGCCCTTTCATTCTTCGCAGTCACCCTATGAGCAGTCGCTTGGAGCCATCCCCAACCCCTTCCTGAGGAAGGGGCTTTCTATTTATTGGCGGTTTTCGACCTTCAGGCAATAGCCGCCATGAACAAACGGGTGCAGAGTCAGATCAAGTCAGGGCCCTGCTTGATCAGGATTTGAACCGCTTCAGCCGCAGAGCATTGAGCACAACCGAGACGGATGAAAAGGCCATAGCGCCCGAGGCGAGCATAGGGTTCATAAAGCCTGCCATGGCCAAGGGAATCATGAGGACGTTGTAGCTGAAGGCCCAAACGAGATTGCTCTTTATGGTCCTCAGGGTCTGGCGGGCAAGAGCAAGTCCGGAAGCCAAGAGGCGCAGATCTGATCGCAGAAGCACGATGTCGCCTGCTTGGCGGGCAGCATCGGCACCCATGCCCATGGCGATTCCCACATCGGCGTGGGCGAGAGCGGGAGCATCGTTGACGCCATCACCGACCATGCCCACGGGGCCGCTCTCTTTAAGAGAAAGGACCAGATCTGCCTTGCCCTGCGGAGTCATGCCTGCGTGGACTTCGTCGATCCCTACTGCGGCGGCAACTGGCGCGGCAGATTCGGCTCTGTCGCCAGTTGCAAGAAGCACTCTCGTGCCATCCCTGTGGAGCTTCTTAAGCGCCTCTAGGGTTCCTTCCGCAAGTTCATCCTGCCAGTTCAGCCAGGCTAGAGGCCGCCCGCCCAGAGTAAGCAGAGAGAGGCTGCCTGGAAGAGGTGGTTCCGAAATAGCCTGGTTTGCTGCCCAGCCTGGCTTGCCGAGCCTTACCTTTTCGCCCTTGAAGTCACCTTCAACACCTTGTCCCGGATAGTTCTCAATCTGTGTGACTTCGAGCCGGTCACTGCTCGCTGCGGCGACGGATCGGGCCAAGGGGTGGGTGGATGAGTCGCTGAGCCCAGCGGCCAAAGCTAAGATTTTTGCTTCGCTCCAGTCTGCAGCGAGAACCAAGGGCTTCTGGAGTTCTGGCCTTCCTCGGGTCAGAGTTCCGGTTTTGTCGAGGATCAAGGTTTTGACATGAGCGGCTCTTTCCAGAGCATCCCCACTGCGAATCAGCATGCCGAGCTCTGCCCCCTTGCTGACGCCAACCACCAAGGCAGTCGGAGTCGCCAGCCCCAAAGCGCAGGGGCAGGCGATCACCAAAACCGTAGCGAGACGGATCATTCCACCCTCGAAACCCAGCCCAGCTGCATAGGCAAGGCCGAAGGAAACGAGAGCCAGGACGATGACAATTGGCACAAAGACTGAAGAAATTTTGTCGGCAAGGTTCTGCAAAGGAGCCTTGCTTCCCTGGGCTTCCTCTACCGTTTGAATGATGCGGGCAAGGGCGGTTTCTTCCCCGACACCTTCGGCTCGCATAACCAAAAGGGAAGTGAGGTTAAGCAGTCCCGCCTGAACTTCATCGCCTGGTTTGACAGAGCGGGGAAGGGGTTCGCCCGTCATGAGGGAGGCATCAACTTCTCCCAATCCTTCGACGATGACCCCATCAGCGGGGACTTTTTCGCCTGGCCTCACCTGAACTAGGTCGCCCGGAAGCACGAGCTGGACAGGAACTTCCTGCCACTCACCGACCAGGTTTTTTCGGACTGCCTTTTCTGGGGCAAGCTGGCTAAGAGCCTCGATTCCCTGAGTCATTCTGCCTCTGGCTCTCGCCTCTAGGGTCCTTCCGAGAAGGATAAGGGTGACAATGACAGCGGCGGATTCTAAGTAGAGATGATCGCTTTGGTGGTGGCCTTTATGGGCAAGCAGACCGTAAACCGAAACGCCGTAGGCAGAAAGCGTTCCCAGGGCAACGAGGGTATCCATCGTCGCGGTCTTCTGCTTGAGGGCTGACCAGGCTCCCGCCAAGAACTCCCATCCCGCCCAAAAAACGACAGGGGTCGTGAGGGCGAGCAGAAGCCAATTGACCGCCTCTGGCCTCGGGTGCCAGAACATGGAAAGGCAGAAGACTGGCAGGGTTAAAAGGGCCGAAATGATGAAGGTTTTCTGCTTTGCATCGGCTTCCTTCTTGGCTGCCTCGCTGGGAAGAGATCTTGCCCCCTTTTCGGGAATCGTGCCAGTAAAACCGGCCTTTGAGACGGCCTGGGTTAGAGCGCTTTCATCAAGGGCTCCGGCATGGCTGACCCATGCGGCGCGAGTGGCAAAGTTGACGGATGCCGCCTCGACCCCCTCAACTTTCTCTAGAGCCTTGGTGACCCTTCTTACACAGGCGGCGCAGTGCATCCCTTCGATTTCGAGCTTCGAAATCTGTGTTTCTTGGGGTGCAGTCTCGGCCTCAAGCAAGGGGGATGGCTTCATAACCTTCATCATCGAGAGCGGCGGCGATGGCCTCGAAGCTCAGAGATCCATCGTGCTGCACGTCGCCCCTTGCTGGTTCTAGTGTGACAATCACCTCACCGACTCCGGGGAGAGACTGCAGAGCCTCGGTGGCGTGGCGGACACAGTTCTGGCAGGACATTCCTTTGATTTCAAAAACGTGGTTCATTTTTTCTATACCCCCTTAGGTATTAGTCAACAAGTCGGCTCAGGGCCGCTTTAAGTTCCTCGGTCATTTCCTCGCGGCTCATGCACTCTGAGTGAGGGTGGGCGGCCGCGTCTTTGCCCTTTCCCAGCAGGCAGTGCTCCATGTGATGGGACACCAATTCGACCCCGGCTTGACTCAGCGCCGACCTTGCGGCAGCAATCTGTGTCAAGACTTCCATGCAGTAGCGGTCTTCTTCGACCATGCGCCGAACTCCAGCCACCTGCCCCTCAACACGGGCCAGACGGCGGATGAGCTTGGCCTTCTCTTCCTGGGTCACAATCGGATTATACCCCAAGGGGTATCTGATTTCATTTTCAGGTGCCCTGACCAAAGTGGGACTTACAGGACAAAATGGCTTCCATGCTCTTGGCAGTGGCTGTTTTGGCCTTCCCTAAACCCATAGGGGCAATTCCTCCTCCAGTGGCTCCTTTCGGGCCAGAGCTTCTGCCGACAGCAGGGGTGACCTACCCCATAGTTTTTCCTGTCCTTAGAAATTTAAGTTTCAGGGATGGCTACAACGACAATCGTGGCCGCTACCGCCATACAGGGGTGGATATCGCCGGTCCAAGAATGACCCCTCTTCTGGCCCCCTTTGCCGGAAGAATCAACTTGAAGAAGGAGTCGATCTGGATCGTGGCCGATGACGGCTGGCGAACCTTGATGACTCATTTTAACGACGACACCCCTGGCACCAGAGACAACAGAGGCACGGTCGACCATATGTTTGCCCCTAATCTGAAGCCAGGCCAAAGGGTTGAAGCAGGGCAGTTTATTGGCTACATGGGAGACAGCGGCTGGGCTACAGGCCCCCACCTACACTTTGAGATCTATTCGCCAAAAGGAATCCGCAACCCTTACTGGAGCCTTAAAAGGGCCCGAAGAGTTTCGACTCCTACTTACGCCATGCCGGCCAAGCAGGAATGGCCAAGGGCGGGAACGGAAAGATTCGAAGCCTGTCCACGGGGCTACGACCCTGCCTCCCAGGTGCTGAAGGTGATTCTCGTGGCCCGGCAGTCTCCTGATGGCAAGGTTAAAGTGGTCACCAGTCCGACCTACGCCTATGTCATCGTCCCCGAAGAGGAGGGCGTGGGAAGCATGCTCAACGAACTTCCTCACTATGAGACTCTCTCCCTCTATGTCCGCAAAATGGACGGACTCTGGCTTGCAGAGGAAGTCGTGATCCGGGGTGAGGAGAAGAAGGAAGAACCATTTCCGGATCGGGTTCCTCCTTTGAATCCGTGAGGCGTTTTTCTGAGCTGCTAGCGGCCTTGGCATCTGGTCAGGCAGCTGCCTGATAGAGGGGGGCGGATCACCGGTCAAGGACCGGTGGCACCCAGTTTCAATCAAGTTCAAGGTTCCGGGTGCCCCGATCCCATCCGTGAGGATGCGAGCGGTGGGTCGGGAATGGTTGGTTCCCTCTGAGGCAGTTCCCGCTAGACAGCAGGCTGGTCTGGGCGGGGCACCTGACGACTCAAACCTTCTGGATCCTTAGAGAAGATGTAATTCCTGGCTCAGCAAAGCTGAACCTGGCCACCAGACACATTGCTGAAGATTCTTCATCCTCCACCCCCTCCCCTCAAACACCACACAAACTCGCCCCAAGAGTCCTAGCTCTTGCAATTTAGTTGTCATCCGAGTAAGATAGCCGCACTGTGACGACCATGGCCGTCCTGGAGAACACCATTCTTGGCTCTGAGCTTCTGCTCAGCGGCCTTGGCGTTGTTGTTCTTCTTGGACTCCTTATTGGGCTCATTATTAGAGCTTGAGGAACCTGGGGAACGTCGAAAACAATTCAAAAAAATAAAGTCGGCCTTCCCCGGTGAAAGGGGAAGGCCGAAGTCGTTTACGGGAGGCGGAGCAGCAGCGTGGCTGGTCCAGCTGTCAAGGCCGGAGCAGAACACCTATGGACGAACACAAGCCGCTCAGAACGGGCGCGCAATTGGTCATGCAGGCTCTCGAACGCGAGGGAGTCAGCACGGTATTTGGTTACCCAGGAGGGGTTGTGCTGCCTCTCTACGACGAAATGATTCACTGGCCGCAGGTCAAGCATGTGCTTGTGCGGCACGAACAGTGCGCCGCCCACATGGCCGATGGCTGGGCAAGATCGACCGGTGAAGTCGGGGTCTGTTTGGCAACCAGCGGCCCCGGAGCCACCAACCTGGTCACCGGAATTGCCACCGCCATGATGGATTCGATTCCCATGGTGGCCCTGACAGGAAACGTCAATTCTTGGGCTATCGGCACTGATGCCTTCCAGGAAACTGACATCCAAGGAATCACCATTCCTATCACCAAGCACTGCTACCTAGTGCGCCACGTGGATGACCTGCCCTATGTGCTGGCCGAAGCTTTTCACCTCGCAAGAACAGGTCGAAAAGGTCCGGTCTTGGTTGATATCCCCAAGGACGTTTTTATCGCCGCCACCCGCAACGATTTCCCTGAGAAGATCGAGCGCAAGGGCTACAGACCATCTGCTCCTATTCAGCCTTTGCAGATTGAAAGGGCTGCCAAGCTTTTGGCAGAAGCACAAAGACCGGTCGTTTTGGCTGGTGCTGGAGTCATTTGGTCAAACACTTCAGACACGCTGCAGAAGCTGGCCGAGAAGTGCGATCTGCCCGTTATCTCCACCCTGCTTGGCCTCGGCAACATTCCCCGAAGCGACCCTCGGTCACTTGGCATGATGGGCATGCACGGAGAATATGCCGCCACCAAGTCGGTTCAAGAAGCTGACCTGGTTATCGGAATCGGCATGAGGTGGGATGACCGAATCACTGGCAAGGTCAGCGGATTTGCCCCCCGAGCCAAGATCATCCACTTTGATATCGATCACAGCGAATTCAGCAAGGTTCTTGAAACCGAGGTTGTGGTCCCTGGTGACTTGGCAGAAAGCTTCCCGGCCTTTCTGGAAGCTGCCCAGAAGGCTAAGCACGATCTCTGGTGGAAGGCGATCAACACCTGGCGACGCGACCAGCCCATTAAGGTTCCGGTCAAAAAGGGACCCCTTCTGGCTCGCCACGTGATGGAATGTCTGAACCGCCACACCAAGGGCGACGCAATTGTCAGCACCGACGTTGGCCAGCATCAGATGTGGGTCAGCCAGATGTATCAGTTCAATCGGCCCTATCAGTGGCTATCCAGCGGAGGACTTGGCACGATGGGATTTGGCTTCCCGGCAGCCATGGGCGCGGCCTTTGCTCACCCTGAAAAGGAAGTCTGGGCGGTGGTCGGAGACGGTGGTTTCCAGATGACGCTGCAGGAACTGCAGACGGCGAAGGAAACTGGCATCGACGTGAAGATCGCCCTCATCAACAACTCCTTCCTTGGCATGGTAAGGCAGTGGCAGGAGCTGTTTTACGAGAATCGCTACAGCCACGTCGAGATGGGCAGCCCCGATTTTGGCATTCTGGCCCAGGCGTACGGGGTCAGCTACTTTATGTGCGACAGCCCCGAAACTCTGGATGAAACGATGGAGAAAGCCAGGAACACACCAGGCGTGGTTCTGTGCGAATTCAAAGTCCAGATGGAAGACAATGTCTACCCCATGGTGGCGGCTGGCAGCAGCAACGACCATGTGATCACAGACCCCACCAAGGAGTTTGAAGCCTACAAGGGGCTTGACCTTGACCCTCGAAAGGCTTCGTCTGAAGCCAGTGAAACCGGCACTCCTCAGGAGGTCGAAACCAGATGAGCCGCACCACCCACACCATCACTGCCTTGGTCCACAACGACTACGGCACCCTCAATCGACTCTCCAGCCTCTTTAGGCGCCGCATGTTTTCCCTCGCTAGCCTCAATGCGGGCGACTGCGAGCAGGAAGGCTTTTCTCGCGTGACGATTCAGGTCAAGGGCGATGACAACATTCTTCGCCAATGCATGAGGCAGCTTGAAAAGCAGATCGACGTTGTGGAGGTGGATGACCTCCCCAAAACTCAGTCGGTTCAGCGCGAACTCGCCTTTTTTGAGGTGACAGTAACAGATGAAACTCGCCGCCATGTGCTGGATGTTGTCCAAGCCACGAAGGCAGAAATCGTTCATCTGGAACCCGATGCCGTGACTGTTGAGCTCACCGCCGAGCCTGGCCATATCGATCACCTGACCAACCTTCTCCAACCCTACGGAATCAAACAGCTTGTCCGCAGCGGTCTCGTCGCTATCCGAGTTAAGTAACCACCATGGCAACCATCACTTACGCAAATCAAGTCAACCCCGATCTCATTAAGAACACGAAGGTCGTTATCATCGGTTACGGCAGCCAGGGTCATGCCCATGCCCAAAACCTGAAGGATAGCGGCGTGGATGTCAGAGTCGCTCTGCACGAAGGCAGCGCCAGCCGAGCCAAGGCAGAGGCCGATGGCTTTGAAGTGCCTACTGTGGCCGAAGCCACCAAGTGGGCCGAATTGATGATGTTCTGCACCCCCGACGTTCCGATGGCGGGGATTTTTAATGACGAAGTTGCCCCCAACCTACGGGCCGGTCAGACTCTGCTTTTCGCTCACGGGTTCAACATTCACTACAAGAGAATTGTTGTCCCCGCTGACGTGAATGTCGGCATGATCGCTCCTAAGGGACCTGGCCACAGGCTCCGAGCCGAGTTCGCTGCCGGAAACGGAATGCCCTGCCTTATCGCTGTTCATCAGGACCCCAGCGGCACCACTCGAGAACTGGCCCTCAGCTACGCCTGGGGAATCGGCGGAGCTGCCGCTGGAGTGCTTGACACGACCTTTAAGGAGGAGACGGAAACCGACCTTTTCGGCGAGCAGGCTGTGCTCTGCGGCGGACTTTCTCACCTGATTCAGGCAGGGTTCGAGACTCTGGTCGAAGCTGGCTATCAGCCAGAAGCCGCCTACTTTGAGTGCCTTCACGAGACCAAGCTGATTGTTGACCTTCTGTACGAAGGCGGCCTCAACTATATGCGCTATTCAGTCAGCGACACCGCTGAGTGGGGCGATTACATTGCTGGCCCCAAGGTGATCAACGATCAGAGCCGAGCCGCCATGAAGGAGCTTTTGGCCGACATTCAGTCGGGCAAGTTTGCCGACGAATGGGTTAAGGAAAACGAAGAGGGCCGACCCCGAATCAACGCCTTTAGGCAGAAGCACCGCGCTCACCAATTGGAAGAAGTGGGCAAGGAACTGAGAGCCTTGATGCCTTTCATCAAGGATAAGCAGGCCTAAATGGAGCCTCATCTTTCAGGCTCTGACTACCTTGAGCTGATACGTCAGTCGGATGTTTATGGGGTGGCCGTCAGGTCGCCCCTCGACCCGGCGCCCGTTATCAGTGGACGCCTGGGGGCAGAGATTTTTCTCAAGCGAGAAGATCTCCAGCCCGTCCACAGCTTTAAGCTTCGGGGTGCCTATGCCGCTATGTCTCGTTTGGACCCTGCATTGAGGGGCAAAGGAGTCGTTGCGGCATCGGCAGGCAACCATGCTCAGGGTGTGGCTTTGGCTGCCCAAAAAATGGGCTGCCGAGCAGTGATTGTCGTTCCGGCAACGACCCCAGACGTAAAGCGGGAAGCTATTGTTAGGCTCGGCGCAGAACTGGTGACCCACGGGGACACCTACAACGACGCCTACCTAAGAGCCAGAGAGATTGAGCAGGAAGAATCTCTCACCTTCATTCATCCCTACGATGACCCTCACGTCATTGCGGGGCAGGGAACTATTGGTCTGGAATTAGATGAACAGCTTCCTCCTGGTCCTCTGGTCGTTTTTGCTGCTGTCGGTGGCGGCGGCTTGGTCAGTGGGCTCAGCCTGGCGGTCAAGCAGCTAAGGCCAGGATCTTTGATCTTCGGCGTGGAGCCAGAAGATTCGCCTGCGATGCACGACTCTTTGGCTGCTGGTTATCGGGTTGAGCTTGAAAAGCCGGGGCTCTTTGCAGATGGCGTGGCCGTCAGGCAGGTTGGGGTGGAGACCTTTAGGCTCTGCCAAGAACTGCTGGACGGAGTGATTTTGGTCAGCAACGATTCGATTTGTGCCGCCATTAAAGACGTGTACGAAGAGAATCGGTCGATTCTGGAACCCAGCGGGGCTCTGCCGATTGCCGGAATCAAACAGTGGCTTGAATCTGAGAGTGCTGATGGCAGGCCGATTGTGGCGATCACAGGCGGTGCCAACGTGAGCTTTGACAGGCTGAGGCACATTTCAGAACGGGCTGATTTGGGCGAGCACGCCGAAGCCATCTTCGCTGTGAGAATTCCGGAACGACCGGGCAGCTTTAAGCAGCTCTGTTCTGTCTTGGGTCGGCGCAGTGTCACCGAGTTCAACTATCGGCTAAGCGATGCAGCCGAGGCGGTGGTTTTTGTCGGGGTTAAAACGAGCACGGAAGGCGAAGCCAAGGAGATTCTTCACAGCTTGGTTGATGCCCGCTACCCTTCGATTGACCTGACTCAAGACGAATTGGCCAAGACTCATGTTCGGCATATGATCGGCGGAATGGCATCTGTCGTGGATGAAAATGTTTATCACTTCATCTTCCCCGAGAGGCCTGGAGCCCTTTCTGAATTTCTTGACCGGCTGGGCGGCCGCTGGAACATCAGCCTCTTTCATTACCGCAACCACGGTTCTGACAGAGGAAGAGTCTTGGTGGGATTCCAGGTGCCCGTCGCGACTCGATCTCAGTTCAACGAGTTTCTTAAAGAACTTGGCTACGAATACACAGAGGAATCTTTGAGTCCTTCTGTCGGACTCTTTCTTTCTCGACCCTTGGGCAGGGGAGCCTGAGGCGCAAATACAAAAACACGAGCTTTAGCAAATGACTTTCGATCCTCGCCATAAAAGCAGAACCATCACAGAAGGAGCGGACAAAACCGCCAACCGAGCCATGCTGCGCGCCATGGGCTTGGGCGACCAGCACATGAAGCAGCCCTGGGTGGGGGTCGCCACCGTTTGGAGCGAAGCCACACCCTGCAACGTAAACCTTGACGAGCAGGGAAAGGTGATTGCCGATGCCGTGATGCAGAAAGGAGGCACCGCTCGCCGCTTCAACACGATCTCCGTCAGCGACGGCATCGCAATGGGGCACGAGGGCATGAAGTCGAGCCTTATCAGCAGGGAAGTGATTGCTGATTCAGTCGAGCTGATGATGCGCGCCCATTGCTACGATGCCTTGGTGGGGGTTGCCGGCTGTGACAAAAGCCTTCCGGGAATGCTGATGGCGATGGCGAGGCTGAATGTTCCTTCGATTTTTTTGTACGGAGGCACAATTCTGCCTGGCCGCCATAAAGAAAAGGATGTAACGATTCAGGACGCTTTTGAAGCTGCCGGAGCCTATGCCGCTGGCAAGATTGATGAAAAGGAGCTTCATGCCGTGGAATGCGCGGTCTGCCCCGGAGCTGGTGCCTGCGGTGGACAGTACACGGCAAACACCATGGCCTGCGTCGCTGAAGCCTTGGGAATGGCTCTCCCTGGTTCATCCAGCCCCCCTGCCGTTGACCCAGATGGCAGCCGCGGCGCCGTCCTGGCGAACGTTGCCGATGCAGTCATGTTTGTGACAAACAACGGTCTACTGCCAAGTCAGATCATCACCCGCAAGGCTTTGGAGAACGCTGTGATGGTGGGGGCAGCAACCGGTGGCAGCACCAACATTGCCCTCCACCTTCCGGCAATCGCCCATGAACTGGGGATCCCTCTGACTCTTCAGGAGATTCACGAGATCAGCCAGCGCACCCCCATCGTTGCTGACCTTCGCCCCGGTGGCCGCTATGTAATGATGGACCTACACAAGGTCGGAGGAGTCCCGGCTGTGTTAAAGGTTCTGCTCGAAGCTGGGCTGCTTCATGGCGACTGCATGACAGTCACTGGCAAGACGATGGCGGAGAATCTGGCCGATGTTGTTCTGCCAGAAGGGCAGGATGTTGTCGTGTCTGCCGACCGCGCCCTCAACCCAACTGGTGGCTTGGTGGCCGTTTACGGAACCCTTGCTCCCAACGGAGGCGTGATCAAAACCGCCGGAGTCAAGGGTCTTAAGCACACAGGACCGGCCCAGGTTTTTGACTGCGAAGAAGACGCGATGAAGGCCGTCCAGTCTCGACAAATTCAGCCCGGCGACGTGGTGGTGATTCGCTACGAAGGCCCCAAGGGCGGCCCCGGCATGAGAGAAATGCTGGGCGTCACATCAGCTCTGGTGGGTCAAGGACTGGGTGGGCAGGTGGCTCTGCTGACTGATGGCAGATTTAGCGGCGCCACCAAGGGCCTCATGGTCGGCCACGTTTCTCCAGAAGCGGTTGATGGAGGCCCGATTGCTTTTGTCGAAAAAGGCGACATGGTGACGGTTGACGCCGAAGGCTTCCGCCTGGACCTCCATGTGGATGAGGCTGTGCTGGAGGCTCGACGGGCTGGCTTCGTTGCTCCGGCCTGCAAGTATGAGAAGGGGGTTCTGGCTAAGTACGCTCGGTCGGTGGGTCCGGCTCATGAAGGGGCGGTGACGAGGTAGGGGCTAAGGGCGTTCCGCCGAAGACAGAATAAGGAAGGCTGAAGACGGAATGGTGGATTTCTCAGCACCCATTCCGTCTCTTCCCAATCTGCTATCTCTTTGGTCAAGTGCAAACGTATCATCAAGAAGATGGAAAAGCTGACCCTAGTTTTTGAGCCAGCGGAAGAGGGTGGCTTCAGCGCTTATATCGCCGAAGTCCCTGGGGTCAACTCGCAGGGAGAAACCATCGAAGAAGCTCGGGCGATGGTGCTGGAAGCTCTGCAGGAGATTCTGGAGTATCGCAGAGAGAAGGCGCTCTCACGTCCCGGCGCAGTAGTCGAAAGCGTTTCAGTTGCTTAAGCTATTCACCGGCTTGGATGGCGTGGGACGCCCAAATCGTAGCAGATTTTGCGGGCAGTGTTGTTCTTAATCTCGTTGTGTCGAGGGAGTTTGCTGGCCACGGCTTGGTCTAGTCAGATCAGACTTCTTAACCAAAGTAACAGTTGTTCCATCAAGAATGAACTCAACTTCGGTATCTGGGAGTAGTCCGGCTTTCTCACGGATATCTTGAGGGATGGTGACCTGCCCCTCGGAGGTGATTTTCATGCTCCTACGGACGAATGTAGGAATGATTCTGGCTGCCCGATAGGGACTCGAACCCCAACTAACGGCACCAAAAACCGCTGTCCTACCATTAGACGATCGGGCAGTAGGAGCAAAGAGGGTACCAGAAGGCAGGCGATTTCTCCCGGTCCCGAGCCTAGTTGGGCAGGACCGAGCCGCCCAACGCGACTTGACCCGCACCCCAGCTACCCGTCATGCTGAAGGCATGCTTGCTTCAGCCGCGATGGTGCTCTGTGGCCTGGACGTTTTGGTGAGGGCCGACTTTGAACCCTTGAAGGGGAGAAAGATTGGCTTGATCTGTAATCACACCACTCTGACCCGAGACGGCCGCCACGCCATTGATGCCTTTTACGAGGCAAAGGGCATTGAGCTGAAGGCGCTTTTCGCGCCGGAGCACGGGATTAGGGGCACCAAAGACGAGGCGATTTCGGATGAAAAGGATGCCAAAACCGGCCTGCCAATCTATTCGCTTTACAATCTGAAGGAGAAAGGAGAGGCCCGCTACAAGCCCAACCCAGACCAGCTGAAGGGGCTAGACACTTTGGTTTTTGATATTCAGGATATTGGAGCGAGGTTTTACACCTACACCTCGACCATGGGCTACGCGATGGAAGCTGCTGCCGAAAACGGTTTGAAGTTTGTCGTGCTGGATCGCCCCAACCCGATTGGTGGAATTGAGGTCGAAGGGGCTGTTTCTGACCCCGAGTTCAGGGGGCACACTGCCTACCACACCATTCCTACCCGCCACGGAATGACGGCTGGAGAACTGGCCCTTATGTATAAGTCAGTGCGGAAAATTAATGTAGATCTTCAGGTCATTAAAGCCGAAGGCTGGACCCGAAAAATGTGGTGGGATGAGACTGGACTGGAGTGGGTGAACCCCAGCCCCAACATGCGCAGCCTCAATGCTGCTTTGCTTTATCCGGGCATCTGCCTGATCGAAGCGGGCAATGTTTCGGTCGGGCGGGGAACCGATGACCCCTTCGAGCGGATCGGGGCCCCCTACATCAAGGGGCAGGATCTGGCGATTCGTTTCAATGCCCTTGGGCTGGCTGGCATCAAAGCTTATCCCGTTCGCTTCACTCCAACTTCTTCTAAGTTTGTCGGCGTTGAGTGCCAGGGTATGGCCTTTTCTATTACAGATCGTGCGAAGTTTCGTCCGGTGAGGGTGGGATTTGAAATTGCTCGTCTGCTGAATCAGCTCTATCCTGAATATCAGGAAGAGACCTTGATTAGGCTGGTGCAGAATCGAGCGGCGGCAGAAGCTGCTCTCAAACCAGGGCCAGGAGTTCCTAAGGAATGGTCGGCTGGGGTAGATGCCTTCAAGAAGTTTCGGAAGGATTTTCTGCTTTACGAATAAGTGGCTCGCCAGACTGAACTAGCGATGCTCACTCTTGCATCTTTAACCCAAAAACAGGATTATTTGTACAAGTAGCATTAGTTGTGGCCTTTTCTAATCAGCCCATCCCCAACCCTTCCCTGGGGAAGGGCTCATTGCCTTTTGGCGGTTTTCGACCCTCGCCTTCGGCTCGGTCGAAAACCGCATTTTTGGGGGATTGGATGCTGGGCCTTGCTCTCGTAATTCGTGGCCAGACCTGGCAACCAGAAAAAAGCTGGCCAAGAGCTACCGAGATCCCTTCCTTTCGCCGTCAGCGAGAGGAAGGGGTAGGGGATGGAGAGCCGAATGGCGCATGAATTAGATAGAGATTGCGCCTAAACATCACCAGACTGCATCGAATCATAGGCCCGCCAAAGCAGCCGACTCGCCAGAGTCCGATAGGGTCTCCACGGCTCAGCTGTCGAAATCATCACTTCCTTAGAAGGCAGTTCCGCTAATCCCAAAACCCGCTTGAACCCTTTCTGAATCCCCAAATCAGCGACGGGGAGAATATCCGGGTGGCCAAGCCGAAAGATCAGCAGCATCTCCGCCGTCCAGGGGCCAATGCCCTTCACCTGGGTCAGGGCCGCTTCAACCCCTTCGGCGTCCATCTCCAGCAAAGAATCCAAGTCCAGCCGCCCATCCAGAATTCTCTCGGAAAGGTCTCTTAAACAGGCAGCTTTTTGTCGGCTGAGGCCAGCGCCCCTCATCTCCTCCAGACTCAAAGACAAAATTGCGTCAGGAGAGACACCTCCCGGCATCAGGGCGACAAACCGGCCTTGGATGGTCGCGGCTGCCTTGGTACTGAGCTGCTGAGAAACTACCGAAGACACGATGTCACCCAAAATGTCGCCTGATTGAGTCACCTCGGGGCAGGGGATCTGGGCCGCAAATGAGCCTAAAAGGGGGTCGGCGAGGAGGTGTTCCCACGCCGGCCCCACCCAGGTTGGTGAAGTGTCAGCGGACATGCTTATTACTTTGGCAAAGACAAGCCAGAGCGAAGCAGGTCGGCCAGCAGCCTGACTCCAAAGCCAGATGGACCGACTCTGAAGGGGCCAGTGTCTGAGGAATGGCCAGCGACTCCGGCGATATCGATATGCGCCCAGGGCAGGCCCGCTGGCACAAAGTGGTCAAGGAAGATGGCTCCTTGAACTGGATGAGCCTTGCCGCCAAGCTTGGAATTCACCATGTCGGCGATTTCAGATTTCATCAAAGCCTTGTAATCGGGGTCCAAGGGCAGCCGCCAGACTCTTTCACCAGAAGCGGTACCTGCTTCGTTTAGGTCGCCCAGCAGGTTGGTGTCGTGGCAGAAAACTCCGGCATAGGTGCTGCCCAGGGCGGTTACCACGCCGCCAGTCAGGGTGGCGAGGTCGACCATCGCCCAAGGATTTTCTTCATCCTTCGCCCAGCAGAGAGCATCGGCCAGAACCAGACGGCCTTCGGCATCTGTGTTGGTGACTTCCACCGTTGTGCCGTCCCGGTAGGTGATGATGTCGTCGGGGCGATAGGCGTCCCCGTTGATCGAGTTTTCTGCCGCAGCCAGTAGAGCCACCACCGGAAAATCGGGCTTGATCAGGGTCGCTACGGCGTGCATCGCCCCCAAAACCGCGCAGCCGCCCGATTTATCTGCCTTCATTCCTAGCATGCCTTCACGGCCCTTAATGCTTAATCCGCCCGTATCATAGGTCACGGTTTTTCCAATCAGAACGACGGGTTTCTGCCCCTCACTTCCGGCCGGATTCCAGGCTAGCCGGATGAGGCAGGGAGGGTTGTGGCTGGCGCGTCCGACCGTCGCCAAGCCTGTTAGCCTTTCGGCTTCCAGTTCTTCACCCTGGATCACTCTGTAGTCCAGGCCCGTCGCTTCGGCCATGGCTTTGGCCTGCTCCGCCATCCAAAGAGGGGTGGCAATGCTGGGGGGAGTCCAGGCCAGGGTGCGGCTGAAGTTGGCAGATTCGGCCAGGGCAGTTCCGTAGGCAAGCCCTTGGGTCAGCAGAGGGTCGGAGGAATGAAGCTCGATTTCGCGTGCCTCAGCAGGTTTTGAGTTGAAGGTTTTGGGCGACCAGGCCAGAAGGCCAAAGGCTTCTCCCAGGCATCGGCCCATGAAGGCGGGGTCCCTCAGGCCCTCGATAGCGATTGAGATTGATGTGGACTTGGCGGAATCTGCCTTGCGAGCGGCGGCGGCAGCTGCCTTCCTCATGGCCTTGGGGTCAAGGTCTGGGGTTTCACCCAGCCCGATCACGACGACGCGGGGGCCAGAAGTGGGGAAGACCTCTGCTGCCTCGCCGAGTTCTGCCTTGAACTCCTTTCGGGAAAGCGCTTCCTGAGCGTGGGGGCTGCTATTCGAGGCTGCTTCTGAGGACCAGGCTCCGATGATGAGGAGGTCGGGATTGGTTCCTGAACCCATGCGGACGGTGTCGGACATGAGGGTTATTATGAGGGAAACCACGACGGCGATTGCCTGACGTGGTTTCCCTTAGATTCAATATGATTTGACTTCACTGCTTTAGTTCATATGTGTTCAAAGTCTGCGAAGCCCACCCCAACCCCTCCCAAAACCGTTGGGAGGGGTTCTCTTTTCTCTGGCCGTTTTCGACCCTTCGCCTTCGGCTCAGTCGAAAACCGCATCTTCCGGAGCCTTGCTCTTCTAGTTCGTTGTTCCCGCCCTAGCCACGCCAAATCGGGCCAGAACCGAAGTTCTTAGAAGTTCGTGGCCCGGTTGTGACGTAGTCTCAGCCGGGTCTGCTGCAACAAGGAAAGAGTGAAGATGACCCTAGCCCCACGCAAGTAAACTAGCCCTTCCAAATTGATGAGTGAACTAAATCCTAGACGGACCTTTAATCAGCCAGGCGATATTCATGCACTGACCTTCAGTACTTTCAGGCGGCACAGACTCCTCTCAGAGCCGTGGATTGCGGACCTGTTTCTACAGTCTTTGTCAAAATCTCGGGAAAAGCTTAACTTTGAAGTCTGGGCATATGTCTTGATGCCGGATCATGTGCATCTGCTGCTGTGGCCACGATCCCAAGAATACAAAATGGAGACGATAAGGCAGTCAATCAAGACCCCGATATCTAAAGCTGTACTAAAGGTGGCGAGAGAGACTGGCGAGAAGAAATATCAGGCTCTACTACATAAAAATCGACCAAGATTTTGGCAAGCTGGAAGTGGTTATGACAGAAACCTGCTTGGAATCGATGAAGTCAGAGAATGTGTTGATTACATACATGCAAATCCTTTAAGGGCTGGCATGTGCAGTTCCCCCACTGAATATCCTTGGTCTAGTGCTCAGTGGTATGCAGATTCAAGGGCTAGCTCATTTCAAGTCGATCCCTATCATTTTTAGTTCGATAGGTTTGAGCTGCCACCTGGCTGAACGACTGCGTCGTACAACCAGGCCACGAATCTAAATGAGCTTGATGACATGCTGCCTGTAGGGGGGACCCATGTAGGGCTAGTTCGACTGAAGATTGAGGCGTTGTTTTCTGGCACGGTTCCTGGCTGAACGACTGCGTCGTCCAACCAGGCCTCTCCAAAGAATCTGTCGGCCCTGCCTACTTCTTCCGACTCCGACCAGGCAGAGTCTCCAACTTCTCCCCGACCCTGGCCTCTTCATCACCCAGATCGCGGCTGGACTTCTGCCATTTAAGAAACACAAAGTAGCCAGCCACAAAGATCACAAGGCCGGCCCCAAACCCAATAAGGGTCATGGTCAAGACATTGCGGGTCAGAGTTTCTTCGGGGGCAAGGGCAGAAGCAAAGAAGTCAAAATGGTTCACAGAGGTCTTCCTTCTACCTGAGAAAGCCACCGAGTGACGGGGCTTAGCCTGTGCTGTTCAATAAACATCCTGAGGCCTGGTTCACCCTGAATCCACCTTAAAATCTCGTGTGGCCTCTGGGCCAGTTCGGTCGGAGTCAATTCAGATGGCCAATCCAAGTGCGCGCCCCGGCCAAGGTGCATGTCGGAATCTCGAAGCAGGCTAAGAAGGGCGGCGTTGTCCGGGATAAGCAGCTGGAGTCGTTTGACTGCCATCGCCATGGCTTCTTTTCTCGGCAAGTCATCGGCCGGGTGGTAAAGCATGTGCCGCAGGTTCTCGCTCAATCGATGGCGAGGCGTGGGGCGGTTTCTGTCTCCGTAGCCAAACTTCACAGCAGATTCGGCATCACCCTCAATCTCGTCTGTCTGGTCGTCATCAGCATGTTCGGGCGGAGGAGAGAGGAATCGTCGAACGCAGCGAGTTCCCATGCAGAGAATCACAGCATGAATCCCATCAAAGGCTTCGACAGGTTCGATGCCAGCCGAAAGCTGATGGCCCATTTTTGTCTCTTCCAGACAGCACTGGGCAAAGCGGAAAAAGAGGTCAAGCATCTCAGGGTCGGCATCCCAAAGACGGATCTCGACGTTGTGATCGGGCGCATAGGCAGCCAGCCCCGCAAGAACAGGGGGAGCGCATCTTAGGCTGCCTGCCCCGGCTACCAGGATGATGCTTCGCTGCATGGTTTCAGTTTATCCCTATTTTGGGCCCCTTCGCTCCTGAAGAGCCGGGGTTAAAAGGTCTACAATCTTTATATGCCGGTCGAGATTCTGATGCCCGAATTGGGCGAATCTGTGCATGAGGGCACCGTTACCCGATGGATGAAGAAGGTCGGGGACTTCGTCAACGAAGACGAGCCTGTTGTCGAGATCATGACCGACAAGGTGAATCAAGAGCTTCAGGCTCCTGCCGCAGGGATTCTGGTCCAGATCATCATCCCCGAAGGCGGTGAGGTTCAGGTTTTTCACGCCATGGGTGTGATTGAGCCAGACGTTGAAGCAGCCAAGAAAATGATCGCTGACGGCGGCGGAGATGCGGCGGCTGCGGCGGCTCCTGCAGCGGTCGAAGCGGCAGCGCCAGCACCAGCGGCGGCAGAAAGGGTTGAAGTCGAAGATTCCTCCTTGGTCGATGGCGACAAAAGGTTCTACAGCCCCCTCGTGCGGGCCATGGCAAAGGAACTCGGAGTCACGGCAGCTGAGCTTTCTCGAATCCCCGGCTCAGGAACTGGCGGCAGAGTCAGCAAGAAAGATTTTGAAGCCTACATGGCCAGTGGCAGAAAGCTGGCTCATGCGGAAACTGGAGTCAAGCCTGCGGCCGCGGCGGCCAGCAGCCTGCAGATCAAGGAATCGGCACCCGTTACTCACGCCGGACCAGAGCAGGAAATTGTGCCCTTGGTTGGCATGAGAAAGATGATTGCCGAGGCAATGGTGCGAAGCTCCCAGGTCCCGACCGTCTCCACCTTGAATGAAGTCGATGTCACCAGCATGGTCGAGTTCCGGGCACGCAACAAGGAATCTTTCATGGAGATGTACGGGGTTAAGTTCACCTACACTCCCTTCTTTATCAAGGCGATTGCAGAAACCCTGCACGATTTTCCCATGCTCAATTCGGCCCTGATGCCAGACAACAAGATTCTGGTCAACAAGGGAGTCCACATGGGCTGTGCTGTTTCTTTGGGCAAAGATGGCAGCGGCGGATTGATCGTTCCGGTCATCCGAGACTGCCATACCAAGAGCGTCATTCAGATCGCCAAGGATCTCGAAGTCATTGCCGGCAAGGCAAGGTCTAACCAGTTGGGCGTCGAAGATGTTCAGGGCGGCACCTTCACCCTTACCAATCCAGGCAGCTATGGCGCGACCCTGGGGACCCCCATGATCAACGCCCCACAGAGCGGAATCTTGGGAACCTACGGCATTGTCGAAAGGGTTGTAGTGGTCAACAAGATGCTGGCTATCAGGTCCATGATGAACCTGGTGCTCACCTACGACCATAGGCTGGTTGATGGATTGATGGCTGGCAAGTTCCTTCAGGCTCTAAAGGCCAAGCTGGAAGCTTTCGACTTCTTTAAGTAAAGAGGTTGAGGGACGAAGGCTCTAGGATGGAGCCTGAGTGAGGTCATGGAGGAAAAAAGGCTGACGGAAGATGAAGAGGAGGCACAAAAGCTTTCTCGCCGTCAAGTTCTGAAGAAGGGAATAAGATGGGGCGGAGGCGTTATTGGCGTCTCCGCCTTTTATTCGATTCTCATCGAGCCGACTTGGTTTGAATTGGTCAAGTCCACCGTAACGATCAAAGACCTTCCTTCTGCCTTCGAAGGATTCAAAGTCGGGGTCATGTCGGATTTCCATTTCGGAAATCGGCTTTCACCCAAAGAAGCTCAGGACTGCTGTCAGATGCTGATGGCAGAAAAGCCCGACCTGATCTTGATGCCAGGCGACTTTCTGCAGAAGGGGCTGGAATGGGCTCTGCCCGATCTGCGACATGGCCTGCCAGGGCTCACAGCTCCTCTTGGTGTCTTTGCTGTCCTGGGCAATCATGACCACATGGGGCCGGTGCACAAGATCGTTGAAACTCTGGACCGCTTGGGCTGCCGAACCTTAATGAACGAGCATTTACCCCTCTCAAAAGATGGGGAAAGAATCTGGCTCTGCGGAACAGACGATCTTCGGCGGGGGGTGTATCGTCCAGATCTCGCCTTGGCTGGCCTGCCCAAGGATGAACCTCGGATCATGCTTCAGCATACGCCTGATGCCTCGGAAGAACTGTCTCCTGACTGGCGAGTTGACTTGGCGATCAGCGGCCATATGCACGGGGGGCAGGCCTATCCCTTTGCATGGATTCCTGGCGTGACTCCCAGCCGGTATGGCACCAAGTTCGCTCGAGGATTGGTTCAGGGCAAGGGCCATAGGGTCTATGTGACCCGCGGAATAGGGGGCCAGGGCCCGGGACGACCCAGGCTTTTCTCCCGCCCTGAGGTGAGTCTGATAACCTTGAAATCAGAATCATGAAGACCTTTTCTTTGGCTGTCTATGCCGCTCTTTTCAGCGTTGTGTTGATTGGCTGTGCACCCAAAGAACAGCCTGCCGCTCCTGCAAGTGCTTCGGCCCAAGAAGGATCTGCTGGCCCCATCTCGGTCGCACCATCGCCGGAACAGAAAGCAATGGGTTCTTTTGTCGGAACAGGCACACTTCTGGGCAAAAAGGTGACCCTGGAAGTTGAGCTGCAGGATAAAGGCTCTTTGACTTGGACCGAAAAGAGCGAAGGCAAGGAAAAGCTCTTTACAGGACGCTGGAGAAGGGAATCGACCGATCTGCTGCTTCTGCTCACCGCAAAATCAGAAACAGGATCCACCAATGCCGTGCTTGAGCAGGAAGGCAAGGGCTGGAAGATTGTTCGGTATGGAAATGATCCTTTACCGGTATCAGATCGTCTTGTGATTGAAAGCCGTTAAGGCCGCGGCCAGTGTGGCCGCCAATGAGACGAATATGTTAAAGGATCTTAAAGCCTTTTTGATGAGAGGCAACGTGGTCGATTTGGCCGTTGCCGTTGTGATCGGAGCCGCCTTTGGAGCCATTGTTGCTTCTTTCACTGCCGATCTTCTGACCCCGCTGCTTGGCGCGATTGGCGGTCAGCCTGATTTCAGCGGCTGGGTTATTCCACTCGGAACGAAAGAAATTGATGGCAAGATGGTTCCGCAGGGAATCATGATTGGCAAGTTCATCAACGCGATTGTCAACTTCGTCATCGTGGGATCGGTCCTCTTCTTCGTCGTGAAGCTTGTCAACAAGCTCAGCCCTCCTCCTGCTCCCGCCCCTGCTGGCCCAACTCAGGAAGAACTCCTGACCGAGATCAGAGATCTGCTGAAGGCCAAGTCTTGAGAGAGAATGAAGAATGAAGAATGAAGAATGAAGAATGAGGAGGCAAGCCTCCCATCTTCATTCAAAATTTGTTTTCTCTCCAAACAAAAAAAAGTGCCCTCTTTCGAGAGCACTTTTTTTGTGGTTGGTTGAGGGAGGCTGAAAACCTAGTGCTTGGCCTTCTTCTTGGCGGGGATCAGAACGGTGTCGATCACGTGGATGACGCCGTTGCTGGTCAGAATGTCGGTCTGGACAACCTTGGACTTGTTGATCATGACTGAACCATTCTTGACGGAAACCTTGACCTTGCCCTTCTGAGCGGTGGTGACCTGCTTGCCGTTCAGCTTAACAACGTCGGCGGCGAGAACTCGACCGGGAACGACGTGGTATGTGAGAACCTCAGCCAGGGCCTTCTTGTCCTTCAAGAGAGCATCGACGGTGGCCTTAGGAAGCTTTGCGAAAGCAGCTTCGGTGGGAGCGAAAACGGTGAAGGGACCCTTGCCCTTGAGAGTCTCGACCAGGCCGGCAGTCTGGACCAGCTTGACGAGGGTGGGGAACTTGCCAGAAGCAACGGCGGTGTCGACGATGTCGGCGGTGGGAGCCTGAGCAACTGAGGTGGCAGCAAGAGCCACAATAGCGGTGGCGGAGAGAGCGATGGATTTGAACAGCTTCATTGGTCTACTCTGGAATCCTCGGGGTGAGGTTGTCCTGCCCTCTACTACAGATCAGTGGTGACTGATAATTCCGTGACCCAGGACTATTGGTAAGTGATCTGTTTCTGCGGCCAAAGGTGGCAAATGGCGGGATCAGGTCCCGTTGGTCCCTGGCTCAAAGTGGGTTAAGCCCTCATACTTCTCGCCTGGCAGGGACCACCCTGTCCGTTTGGCCAACTCAGGAGGAGGCAGGCCGTCCGGTTCAAAAATGCAGTCGCCGCTCAAAGGCTACCGACATGACCCGAACGGTTCGCCCTGCACACAGCAGGGTTTTTGCTTTCAATAGTGGGTTAACCATACAACGGACGGGCCCCCGGAAAAGCCAAGGCAAGCAGGAACAGAGGAACGAATGCCGACCGTAAACCAACTCGTGAGGAAAGGACGCGTCAATCAGAAGACGAAGTCCAAATCGCCCGCCCTCAAATCGTGTCCCTTTAGAAGGGGAGTCTGCACGGTTGTGAGGACCATGACCCCCAAGAAGCCCAACTCAGCTCTGCGCAAAGTCGCTCGTGTGCGATTGACCCACGGAACTGAAGTCACGGCTTACATCCCCGGGGAGGGCCACAACCTTCAGGAGCACAGCGTTGTTTTGGTCCGCGGCGGTCGAGTTAAGGACCTGCCCGGCGTTCGCTACCACATTGTTCGAGGAGCCCAGCAGACTGGCGGCGTTTCTAAGAGAATGCAGGGTCGCAGCAAGTACGGAGCCAAGAGGCCCAAGCCCGGTCAGGCAGCAGCCGCAGCCAAGGGCGGCAAGAAGAAATAAGTAAGGAGGAACCCAGATGTCGCGCAAAAACAAAGATTACACTCGCGAGATTCTGCCAGACCCCGTGTTTGGCAGTGAACTCCTTCAGAGATTCATCAACCGACTTATGCTTGACGGCAAGAAGTCCAAGGCTGAGATGATCGTCTACACCTCACTTCGGCAGGCTGCTGAAAAGGTGGGCGAAGAAAATCCTGTTGACGTGTTCAACAAGGCTATCGAAAACATCATGCCCGGCGTTGAGGTTCGACCTCGACGTGTGGGCGGCCAAACCTACCAGGTTCCTATGGATGTCCGACCAGTGCGTCGGCGCACCCTGGCCCTGCGATGGCTGGCCACCTTCTCTCGAAAGAGAGCCGGTAAATCCATGATCGAAAAGCTTACGAGCGAGTTCGTGGATGCCTACAACGGCACCGGTGGATCTGTAAAGAAGAAGGAAGACACGCACCGTATGGCGGATGCCAACAAGGCCTTCAGCCACTACCGCTTCTAAGCTTTAGTGATTTCAGATGCCCCGCTCACATTCCCTTGACCACGTCCGCAATATCGGCATTGCCGCGCACATTGATGCCGGCAAGACGACAACTACGGAAAGAATTCTTTACTACACTGGCCGAAACCACAAGATCGGCGAGGTGCATGACGGTGCTGCTACCATGGACTGGATGGAGCAGGAGCAGGAGCGTGGCATCACGATCACTTCTGCCGCCACAAGCTGCTTCTGGACCCCATCACGCTTTTTGAGCGACGATGGCAAGACAGTGGCTCCTGGTGCTCCCAACTACCGCGTCAACATTATCGATACTCCTGGTCACGTCGACTTCACCGTCGAAGTGGAGCGCTCGCTTCGAGTGCTTGACGGAGCTGTCGCTGTGTTCTGCGCTGTTGGCGGCGTTCAGCCCCAGTCAGAAACCGTCTGGCGCCAGATGAACCGCTACATGGTTCCTCGTCTGGCCTATGTCAACAAGATGGACCGCCTTGGTGCGGACTTCTTTGCTGTCATGGACAGAATCGGCGACCGACTGGGCGGCAACCCTGTGCCGATCAATATTCCGATCGGTGCAGAAAGCGAGTTCCGCGGCTACGTTGACCTCGTGACCATGAAGGCCACCCTCTACACGTCGGACGACGGAAAGACCTACGAAGTGGTCGACATCCCCGCCGACATGCAGGAGCTTTCTGCCAAGTATCGCGAAAAGCTGATGGACGCCATCTCAGATGCAGATGACGAAATCGCTATGCGCTACCTGGAAGGAGAAGAGATCGGCGAGGATGAAGTTCGCTTGGCTATCCGAAAGGGTGCCTTGGCCATGAAGTTCATTCCTGCCTGCTGTGGCAGCTCCTTTAAGAACAAGGGTGTGCAGGCCATGATCGACGCCGTCGTTGACTTCCTTCCCAGCCCGCTGGAAAAGGCAGCCATCAAGGCTTTGGACCCAGACACTGAAGAAGAAGTCACCCGAAAGGCTGACGACGCCGAACCCTTCAGCGCCTTGGCCTTTAAGATCATGACCGACAAGTACGTCGGCCGATTGACCTTCCTTCGACTCTACAGCGGAGTTCTTAAGAAGGGAACCCAGGTCGGTGTGGCTTTCCGCGATCCTCAGACCAACGAACTGAGAGTCAGGAACGGCCGAGTTGGACGCATTCTTGAAATGCACGCCAACAACCGAAAGGACCTGGACGAGGTCTACGCTGGCGAAATCGTCGGTGTTATTGGTTTGGAAGACATCCGAACGGGAATGACCATCTGCGACGCTAACCACCCTGTGGTTCTCGAAGCAATCAAGTTCCCCGAACCAGTCATCCAGGTTGCTATCGAGCCTAAGAGCCGAGCCGACCAGGAGAAGCTTGGAACCAGCCTGCAGAAGCTGGCTGAAGAGGATCCCACCTTCCGAGTCATGACCGACCCCGAGTCTGGCCAGACGATCATCTCCGGCATGGGCGAGCTCCACCTTGAAATCATCGTGGACCGCTTGAACCGAGAGTTTGGCGTTCAGGCCAACCAGGGCCGACCCCAGGTTGCTTACAGAGAGACTATCAGCGCTCCTTCAAAGGCCGAAGGCCGATTCGTCCGCCAGACAGGTGGTTCGGGTCAGTACGGTGTTTGTACGCTGGAAGTCGAGCCTCTGGAAGCAGGCAAGGGATTTGAATTTGCCAACAAGGTGGTTGGAGGCGCTATTCCTCGTGAATACATTCCTGCCATCGAAAAGGGCGTCCGTGAAGCTTTGCAGAACGGCGTTCTGGCTGGATACCCAGTTGTCGATGTGAGGGTTGCTGTTGTTGACGGCAGCTACCATGACGTTGACTCAAACGAAAATGCCTTTAAGCAGGCCGGCATTCTTGGCTTCAAAGAAGCTATGAAGAAAGCTCGACCTATCTTGAAGGAGCCGATCATGCATGTTGAAGTCACGACGCCCGACACCAATGTCGGCGACGTGGTTGGAGACTTGAACGGCAGGCGCGGCAGGATTGAATCTATGGATTCAGCTCCTGGTGGAGTCACAATCGTGAACTCTCACGTGCCCCTGGCGGAAATGTTCGGATACGTTACGACTCTGCGCGGTCTCACTCAGGGCCGTGCAACTCCGAACGTGACTCCGTCACACTACGAGGAAGTTCCCGCGTCGATCGCAAGGGAAGTTATTGAGAAGGCCCAGGGCGGCAGCTAAGGGCACATCACAAAAGGACACAATCAACGAACATGGCAAAGGCGAAATTTGAAAGAACAAAGCCCCATGTCAACATTGGCACCATCGGCCACGTTGACCATGGCAAGACGACCCTGACGGCCGCCATCACGGGCGTGCTGCAGACTAAGGGTCTGGCACAGGCTAGGAAGTACGACGACATCGACTCGGCTCCTGAAGAAAAGGCTCGTGGAATCACGATCAACATTTCTCACCAGGAATACGAGACCGACACCAGGCACTATGCCCACGTCGACTGTCCCGGACACGCTGACTTTATCAAGAACATGATCACCGGTGCTGCCCAGATGGACGGCGCTATCCTGGTCGTTTCTGCAACCGACGGACCCATGCCCCAGACTCGAGAGCACATCCTGCTCGCTCGTCAGGTCGGCGTCCCCCACATCGTGGTCTACATGAACAAGACCGACCTTGTGGATGACCCCGAGCTGATCGAACTGGTCGAAATGGACATCCGCGACCTGCTGAACCAGTACGGCTTCCCCGGCGATGACACCCCCGTCATCAAGGGTTCTGCCCGAAAGGCTCTGGACCACGTCGAAGCTGGCACTGTCAGCGGCGATGAGGCCAACGTCAAGTCGGTTCTCGACCTGATGGACGCAGTTGACTCATTCATCCCCACTCCTACCCGAGAAACCGAAAAGCCCTTCCTCTGCGCAGTTGAAGACGTTTTCACGATCACGGGACGAGGCACCGTTGCTACGGGCCGAGTTGAGAGAGGCGCTCTGAACGTCAACACCGAAGTCGAAATCGTTGGAATCCGCGACACTCGCAAGACCACCTGCACCGGAATCGAAATGTTCCGAAAGCTTCTGGACTCCTGCCAGGCCGGTGACAACGTCGGACTGCTTCTTCGAGGCGTGGACCGAACCGACATCGAGCGCGGCATGGTCATCGTCAAGCCCGGCTCAATCAAGCCCCACACCAAGTTCAAGGCGCAGGTTTACGTCTTGAGCAAGGAAGAGGGTGGCCGACACACTCCGTTCACAACGGGCTACCGCCCTCAGTTCTTCTTCCGCACCACCGACGTCACGGGTCAGCTCGACCTGCCCGAAGGCGTTCAGATGGTTATGCCGGGTGAGAACATTGTGATGGCAGTCGAGCTCATCGCTCCGATCGCCATGGAAGAAGGCTCCAAGTTCGCTATCCGAGAGGGTGGCCGAACCGTGGGTGCCGGTTCCATCATCGAAGTCATCCTGTAATAGGCTGACTGAAGTGAGCTTCAGAGCTCCATTCGCTTAGGCGAATGGAGCTCTTTTGTTTTTGGGTTGGCGGTTTCTGGCCCTCCGCTTCGCTTCGGCTAGAAACCGCGTTTGGGGAAGTGAATCAATCGCACCAGATGCAACACTGGCGCTGCCAGTGGCACAGCATGTGGAGTTTGGGAAGACTTTAAAGGGGGCCACGAGTCTCTGACTCGTGAGATTTCTTTCCAAAGCGATTGTCTAGTGACTCAAAAGTCGACCACCCCCAAACCCCCGCCTCCTCCAGGCGGGGGCTTTGTTTTAGATTGGCGGTTTCTGGCCCTTCGCTTCGCTTCTGCCAGAAACCGCATTTTGTGGGGATCCGATTGATCAAAGACGATCAGGGTTGGCCGGGGATGGCTTTGAGGAACGAGAAGCAGCCCCGGAACAGGCATGAAGGTAGGCTGAGCCAAGCTGTGTTTGATCGGGGTGCCCCGTCCCGATCAGCTTGCTGTCGGGCGGGAACAGCTAGTTTAGAGGCTCCTTTCCCGGCCTGAGTCGGAGCCAGATCGGGGCACCAAACCATTACATACAACCTGCGTTTGGGGGGAGGATTCAAGCTGCCAAGAATCCTGCTCGACAACAGGCTGATCGAGCCGGTCACCCAGACTAACCAATATCTGGAAAGGCTATCCTTTAAACCCTCTTCTCGCCAGCAGCCTGATTGAGCAGGCAGCCAATCTTGGGCAGGAAGGAACCCCAAGACCCGGAAGCCCAAACTCGGCCGAGGTACCTTATGCGTCCGCGCTTGAGGTTGGAAGGAGTCTCAGACGATCCTTTGGAATTCAGGCGCAATTCAACTAAGGAAAAACCATGTCTGCTGTTTTGACTGTCAGGATCAGGCTTCGCGCCTACGACCACAGAATTCTCGACCAGAGCGCCGCAAAGATTGCGGACACTGCTCGACGAACCGGAGCCAGAGTTGCTGGCCCGATTCCCCTTCCCACCAGAATCCGACGATTCTGCGTCATTCGAGGACCACACATCGACAAGGAGTCGATGGAGCACTTCGAAATGAGGACTCACAACAGAATCCTCGACATCAAGGAACCAACCAACAAGACGGTTGACGCCCTGATGAGACTCGACCTGCCCAGCGGCGTCGATATCGAAATCAAAACCCTGTAAGGTTCCATGAATTCAAGAACGGCCTCTCTCAATTGAGGGAGGCCGTTTTGTTTTGTCCGGAGTGCAGGTTTCTTTCCGGGGGCCAGACTAAGCCGCCTTATCTAACGAGACGGTCCGTGCCTTCGCCACGGCAGCCGTTGATCGTTCGATGCTGCCAGAGAGCCGTGAGATTTCTGCGTCCAGATGGTTGGCCTCTTCGCCAAGCACTGTCATGATCGCCGAGACTTCTTGAATCGAGGCGGACATTTCCTGGCTTGCTGCTGTCGTTTCCATGCAGGAAGTCGCAGCTTCTTCCACCAAGGGCCTCAAGGTATCGGCTTGGTTCAGTGCTGCTTCGGTGCAGCCCCTTAAAATTTGAGACTGAGCATGCAGCCTGGTGAGAGCTGTCTCTCCCTGCTGACCAGCCTTCTCCAACTCTGTTCCTTCATCGGCAAGCTGATTGAATAGGGTTACCGCAAGCTGGCCGCTTTCACTGGCTGATTCTGCTGCTTCGGTGAGAGATTCTATAACCTCGCCTGTCTTCTTTAGGGCAGAACCAAGGTGTCCTGAGAGCCCGCTGATAGTTCTAGCCGAGACCAAGGTCTGGTCGGCCAGACTGCGTACTTCGTCAGCCACTACTGCAAATCCTCGACCAGCTTCGCCGGCCCTTGCTGCTTCAATAGAAGCATTGAGTGCGATCATGTTGGTCTTGGCCGAGATCTGATCAATGGCCCGCAGGGCTTCGGTGATCTGCTTCAAAGCGTTATAAGCCTCGTCGGTCTGCTGTCTGGCTTCTCTCGCCATCACTGCTGCCTCAGTCAGGTGCGACATTTGGTGGCCAACTTCCTGTCCCTGTTGAGCACTGGAAACCAGCAGAGATCTGGCTTGATTGGTCCTTGATAAGGCCTTTTCTAGCAGCTCTATCGACGCCAGACTCTGCTCAACAGCCTGACCCATCTCCGAACCTAGATCTGAAAGACGTTCTGCTGATTCTGCTGCGGACTTGGTGGTGATGCTTAACTGCTCGCTTGTGTTCGCCACGCTCTGACTGGCCAGTGCAATTTCATGCATCGCCTGGCTGCACTCGTTAGCTGCCGAACGAACCCCGTTGCTCGAAGAAGAAATGGCTTTGCTGCTTCTGATGTTGTCATCGGCAATCTCGGTCATCTCAGCCAGAAAGCCATAGTGAATGTAGCTTTCAATGATCAGCTCCTGATCGAGAAGCAGAGCCTTCTGAAAGGCCAAGATGAATTCGGCTGCCTTTCGCGGGTGGAAGCGGTTCTTCGAGGCGATTAAAGGGATGATCACCTGCAGGTAGCTGGAATAGGCCCCGTAGAACCATTTCGGTGCCAAGCCGATCATGGCGTGAATCTGGCCGATCTTCTGTCTGTTCTCAAAGTAGTCGGAACCAAACTCGGCTCGCCAGATCTGCTCAAGGTAGGCAGGATTCGTCTTTTTCAAGTCCTCAAAAGTCTTTCCCGTGCTGGCCATGATGCCAGCGAGCTCTGGGAACTGACCGAGGTGACTGTAGAAGGCCTCTACGATTTGTTTAGTGTGGGGCCGAACCAGGTTTCCCGCCTGCCTCAAGAGGTGTCGATCACCCTCAGAGATACGATGAAGATCAAGACGATGCGCCTGTTCGGTGGCATCCCACGTGAGTAGATTCTTTCCAGATGAAAACTGCATGTTCTCAACTCCACGATCGCGAGCCTTCGTAAAGAAGTTTTTATTTCATCGGTTCTGTGTGGTCAAGAATTTATATAATGAATCAAATATTTTTTGTGGAGATTGGTGGAGTCGCTGGCTTGGCTTGGCCGTAAACGTTCACCGCCAACCCAAGCCAGCTGCTTCAGGCTGCTAATCGATGGCCAGGGGGGTTAGTCGTTTGAAACCTGGCTGAGGAGAACTTTGGCGCGCTGAAGCCTGGGCAAGTTCTTTCCGATTCACGGCTTCCTTCCAAATCGACTCAGCTTCGGGGCCTGGGTGCAGTTGAGAGAATCCAGGCAGGCCTGTTAGCGCCATGGCCTCTGCATCTTCCCGCATCCTTGCGTACTTCTGCTCTCTGGTCAATCCAGAGTTCTTATCCAGGTTAGAGAGAACCCGAAGCAGATCATCGTAGCGATAGGTAATCTTGTCACCTTCCATTTGGGTGACAAGAGACATCACGAACCGTCGGGTGTCTTTTGGATCGCTGAGATGCAGTGAGATGATGCCTTCATCAGAGTGACAGGCAATCACCCTGTTGTGTCGTGGCCGCCAAGCCACAGGAGCGCCCAGCCTCGGTGACAACATCTTGTCCTGGAATGCCTTTAACTGACTTAACTTGAAGCTCAGATGCTTGGCATCAGAGCTGTTGACATGCTCAAAAACCAGATCAGTATCTCCGGCCAAAAAGGCGTTGGCCAGCATTCGACACTGATCATTCGGGGATGGTGTGCTTGAAGTGGGTCTGTACATCTGTCCCACTCCCCATGCCAAAGCGGATCCTCCAGCACAGAGAAGCAAGGCGGCCATGGCCACTTCTTTGACCTTTGTCGGAACCTTTTGAGATTCTCTGATTCTGCCCTCGTTCGATTGCATCGTTTGCCCTCCTGGGTGAGGTGTTTACGAACGGAAAAATCAGGTAGGGGACCTTGGACCCTACGGGCTTGACAGGAAATGAGCCCATTGAAAGCCGGTCGGCCTCAAACTCATTGTTCAAATGGTTCCATTTGATCCCGTCCTCCTCCTAATTGCAACAAGAGTGCAATAATGGATCACTATGAGATTTGGCCAGGAGAGCATCGAGCACAAGAATCCACCGAAGAGGCTTCCGGTCACTGTCATCAGCGGATTTCTTGGGGCAGGGAAGACAACTGTCCTCAACCACATACTTTCAAACCGCGAGGGGTTAAAGGTCGCGGTCATCGTCAACGATATGAGCGAGGTCAACATTGACTCTCAGCTCGTCGAAGGAGGCAAGGCAGGGTTGTCACGGACAGAAGAAAAGCTGGTCGAGATGACAAATGGCTGCATCTGCTGCACCTTAAGGGATGATCTTCTAAAGGAGGTCTCTCGCTTGGCCAGAGAGGGGAGGTTTGACTATCTTTTAATCGAAAGCACGGGCATTAGCGAACCTCTGCCGGTTGCTATGACCTTTACGTTTGAAGATGAGTTGGGCGAGAGTTTGAGTTCGGTTTCACAGCTCGATACCATGGTGACGGTCGTCGACGGCTTCAACTTCTTTAAAGATTTTAATGAAGCTGACTATATTCGAGATCGCGGAGAAAGTTTAGGTGATAACGATGATCGAACCGTTGTGGATCTCCTAGTAGACCAGATTGAGTTTGCCGACGTTATTCTCATCAGCAAAACCGATCTGACAACTCCAGAGCAATTGGGCAGAGTCAAGGGTGTCATCAGCGCTCTTAACCCCGTTGCCAAGGTGATCACAATTTCTGAAGGTCAGGTTCCGCTCACCGAGGTTTTAGGGACGGGGCTCTTTGACCTTGAAAAGGCACAGTCGTCTCCGGGCTGGCTTAAAGAGCTGATGGGAGACCACGTCCCGGAAACGGAAGAGTACGGAATCTCCAGCTTTGTTTACAAAGCTCGTCGGCCTTTTCACCCCGAGCGCTTCTATCAGGTTATCCATCAAGGGTGGCCAGGAGTTGTGAGATCCAAGGGGTTTTTCTGGCTGGCAACTCGAATGGAGTGGATCGGGGAGTGGAGCCAAGCGGGTGGAGCCTGCCGGCACGGAATCATTGGCACCTGGTGGGTGGATGTCCCCAAGGTCTACTGGCCTGATGAGGATGAATCGCGACTCAGGATTCTTCAGAACATGGCTGATCCCTACGGAGACAGAAGGCAGGAGATCGTTCTGATTGGAATGGGCATGAACAAGGATTACTTGACGGCAATGCTTGATGAAGCACTCTTGACCGATGAAGAAATGAAGCTTGGTCCGGAAGGCTGGAAGAAGCTGCCTGACCCATTTCCTTCGATTGAGGAACTGAGGTCGCAATGACCCAGGAATCAGCTCAGCCAGGAAAGGCAAAGACTGTCAAAAGGGTCATCCTGTGGACGGCGGCCGGTCTTGGGATTCTTGCGGCGACCAGCCAAACTCAGAAGGATGCGGCCGGAAACTGCCTTTGCCCCTTCTGTACGGGCTTTGGGCTGTTCAATGGCGAAGTGATTCAGGCTCCCCTCGCAAAGGAAGCTCTGCTGAAGGAATCACGTGATATTTCGCCAGATGGCCCTAAAAGCTAGGCCCTGGGTCACTTTCTGGTCCCAAGTTTCACACAGATTCCTTCGAAGCTGTCACCATTGTCTATTGCGCGTGGACACCCACGCATGCATGCGGCTTCAGATCGTTGAAACCTAGAACATTCCGCCCTTTAGCATGGGAGTCGGCTCTGTTTGGTTATGGAATTAGACGAGGAGAAGCTGTCAGGAGCATCCCATGCTTCCAGGAATCTTAGGCACCAAAGTGGGCATGACGCACATCTTTAGTGACGAGGGGAGAATGATCCCTGTTACCGTCATTGAAGCTGGGCCGGTATATGTCACACAAATCAAGACGAAGGAGAAGGACGGCTATGAAGCTGTCCAGGTCGGCTTTATGTCGATCACCGACAAGAATTTGACTTATCCCAAGCACGGCCATCTTAAGAAGGCCGGGGTCACCACCAACCTCAGGCACCTGAGAGAGTTCCGCGTTGAAAACACCGGAAGTTTTGCTCTTGGCCAAGAGATTAATGCGGAGATCTTCAGCGCGGGTGAAAAGGTCACAGTAACAGGCAGCAGCAAGGGACGCGGCTTTGCCGGTGGCGTTAAGCGCTACGGTTTTAAAGGCCAGCACATGACCCACGGCTACATGACTCACAGAAGGCCCCTGTCAAGCGGCGCCACTGGACCCCAGAGGGTCTTTAAGGGCGTTAGAAAGCCAGGCCACATGGGAGACGAAACCGTCACCCAGCTGGGAATCAAGGTTGTGAAGGTCGATGCTGAAAGAGGCCTCATCCTCATCAGCGGATCAGTTCCCGGAGCCAACGGCAGCCTCGTCACCATCAAGAGGAGTAACCGCTAATGGCTGAACTCAACATTCTCAAGGCAACCGGCCAGTCTGCAGGCACCTACAAGGTCAATCCTGTTCTCGAAGCCGCTTCCGTTCCCACCCACCTGATGCACAGGGCAGTGGTTGCAGAAGAAGCCAACAAGAGGCAGGGCACCCAGAGCGCCCGAACCCGCGCCGAAGCAAAAGGCGGCGGACGCAAGCCCTACAAGCAGAAGAAGACCGGTAATGCCCGACAGGGTACGACCCGAGCTCCACAGTTTGCTCATGGCGGCATGGCTCTTGCAGTCAAGCCCCGTGATTACACCAAGGGTCTTAACCGAAAGGAAAGAAGACTCGCCATCATTGGTGCTTTTAATGCCAAGTCGGCTGCCGGATCTCTGATCCTGGTGGACGAAATCTCCTTCTCAGTGCCCCGCACCAAAGATGCGGTTGCTCTTTTGAAGGGTCTTGGACTCGAAAACACCAAGAGAGTTCTTATTGTGCTGGCTCAGCACGATCCAATCGCTCTCAAGAGCTTCCGAAACCTGTCGAACGTCGAGGTTCGAACGGCCCCCAACCGCGAAGGCGTTGGCGAGCCCTTCTCAACCCGAGACCTCATGGTTGCCCACAAGGTGGTCATGTCTAAGGCGGCAATGGAGCAGACCGAGAAAGCCTGGCTGAAGGCAGAGGAGTCTAAGTGAAAGATCCCTATTCCATTATCGTCCGGCCTCACATCACCGAAAAGACGGTGGCGTTGAGCCATGGCGATCCCCGCATTCGAGACCTTGAAGAAGTGATCCACAAGTACACCTTCATTGTTGCGAACACGGCAAACAAGCTCGAAGTTAAGGCGGCCATTGAGGCCATCTATAACAAGGGCAAGGATCCCAAAGCCAAGGACCTCATTGAGGTTGCGGCTGTCAACACCTTGACGGTGAAGGGCAAGATGCGCAGGGTTGGCCAGCGCAAGCCCGGCAAGCGTCCCGACACAAAGAAGGCCATTGTCACCTTGGTGAAGGGCCAGGTCCTGGAGGACTACGGAGTCTAAGATGCCGACGAGACGCTATAAGCCGACCTCACCTGGCCGACGCCACATGATCACCTCGGATTACTCCGAGCTGACCAAGGGCAAGAAGCCAGAAAAGAGCCTGCTTGCTCCTCTCACCAAGTCCGGTGGTAGGAACGCAACTGGCCGAGTGACGGTCAAGAACCATGGTGGCGGCAGCAAAAGGCGCTACCGAATCATTGACTTTAAGCGAAAGGACAAGGACGGAGTGGAGGCCATCGTGGCCGCGATCGAATACGATCCCAACCGCACCTGCCGCATCGCTCTTCTGGAGTACAAGGATGGAGACAAGCGCTACATTCTTGCTCCCAACAAGCTGAAGAAGGGTGACACAGTTACGGCTGGCATCGGGTCAGACATTCTGCCCGGCAACTGCCTACCCCTGCGCAACATCCCTCTCGGTACCTTGATTCACAACATCGAGCTTCAGCCCGGTCGCGGCGGCCAAATGGTCCGCAGCGCTGGCGCCAGCGCTCAGCTGATGGCGAAGGAAGGCACTTATGCCACCCTTCGACTTCCCAGCGGTGAAATGCGAATGGTCCACCTGGACTGCCGCGCCACCATTGGTGAAGTTGGCAACGCCGAGCATGAGAACGAGCAGCTTGGCAAGGCCGGTAAGGCACGAGGCAAGGGCCGAAGGCCACACACCCGAGGCGTTGTGATGAGTCCCCGAGACCATCCCCACGGTGGAGGCGAGGCGAAGAGCCCCGTCGGCCGCAAGAAGGGACCCGTCGACAGATGGGGCAACAAGGCTATCGGCGTTCGTACGCGCAGCAACAAGCGCACTGACCCATTCATCGTCCGCCGGAGGCATGCGGGCAAATAAGAGAGGCGAACTATGGCACGCAGTCTGAAGAAGGGCTACTTTGTGGACGACCACCTGATCAAGAAGGTGGACGCTGTGAACGAGTCCGGCGAGAAGAAACTGATCAAAACCTGGTCTCGCCGATCAACAATCATCCCCGACATGATCGGGCACACTTTTGCGGTCCACGATGGCCGCAAGCACGTGCCCGTGTTTGTCACCGAGAACATGGTGGGCCACAAGCTCGGAGAGTTCGCTCCTACGCGAACTTATAAGGGTCACGATGGAAGCCTGCCCGATAGGGGGACCCGCCTGAGGTAACGAAGGTGGGATGGCCCAAGGTGAGGAGCAAAAGAGAACTATAATCTCTGCGCCCTTCACCCCAGGGCCTCCCCCTTCACCCAGCAGGGTGAACACTTATGGAAGTTCGCGCAGTCGCCAAATTTGTCCGAGTCCAGCCTCGAAAGGTTAGGATCATCGCTGATGAAGTCAGAGGTTCTCTGGCTGTCAAAACCGTTGATCTTCTTAAATTCCATCCGAGCAAGGGTGCTTTCTATCTCCGCAAGGTTGTTGCCAGTGCAGTAGCCAACGCGGTTGAGAACGAAGGCGCCGATCCTCGCCAGCTCAAAATCGTCCGAATTCAGGTCGATGAAGGGCCGGTTCTTAAAAGGATCACCCAGCGATCGATGGGCCGAGGCAACCGGATCAACAAGAAGATGAGCCACATCACTGTGGTTGTGGACCAGGCAGAGGAATCTGACTTGACACCACGCTCAGAAGGCAAGGCTAAGCCGAGGCCAACCCTGGCACCTAAGAAGGCCAAGGGCAAGAAAGCCGCCGCTGCTGCCACCGAAACGGTGGAAGAAGTGAAGGCAGAGGCTCCTGTCGAAGTGGAAGAAGCTGTTGAAGCTCCTGAAGCCGTCGTCGAAGCCCAGAACGAAGCCAAGGAGGAAAGTAAGTAACTTATGGGTCAGAAGATTCACCCGAATGGCTTTAGACTGGGAGTCATTCGAGGACACGACAGCCACTGGTACGCCACGAAGAAGCAGTTCCCAATTAACCTTGAGAGCGACTACAGAATTCGTGAAGACCTGAAGAAGAAGGTGGGCAAGGGCCTTATCAGCCGCATCGAAATCGAGCGAGCTGCCAATAAGGTCAAGGTCACCATCTTCACTTCTAGGCCTGGCGCTATCATCGGCAAGGGAGGCAAGGGAATCGACGGAATCACCGCCGATCTCAACAAGATGTGCCGAAAGCTCGATCCTGAAGCTCAGGTCCAGGTTAATGTCTCCGAAGTGAGACAGCCAGAGACCGACGCTCAGCTCGTCGCCGAGAACATTGCCGTCCAGCTTGAAAAGCGAATCAGCCACAGGCGAGCCATCCGACAGTCGATGACTCGAGCCCAGAGGATGAACTGCCGCGGAATGAAGATTCTTGTGGCCGGTCGTCTGAACGGTGCTGAAATTGCTCGAAGCGAAGGCGACATGTTCGGCAAGGTGCCCCTTCACACTCTCAGAGCTGACATCGACTATGGCTTTGCCACTGCCGATACAGTCACGGGATCTGTGGGCTGCAAAGTCTGGGTCTACCGAGGCGAAGTTCTGCCTGAGAAGCAGCTGGCCGCTATGAACGCAGCCGCTGATGAGGCCGATACCCGACGACGCAAGGAGCGCGACGAAAGACGCGTTCGACGCGAGAAGGGTGGTCCCGATCGAGGAACCGAAGCTGGAGGTGAAGCCTAATGTTGATGCCTAAGAGGACCAAGTACCGCAAGCAGTTCCGAGGACGAATGTCCGGAATGGCTACTCGTGGCAACGAGGTCAGCTTTGGAGACTTTGGCCTGATGGCTCTTGAGCCTGCCTGGATCACTGCCCGGCAGATCGAAGCCGCTCGTATTGCCATGACCCGCCACATCAAGCGAGGCGGAAAGGTTTGGATCAGGGTCTTCCCTGACAAGCCCTACACCAAAAAGCCGCTTGAGCAGAGAATGGGTAAGGGTAAGGCGAGCGTTGAAGGCTGGGTAGCCGTCGTCAAGCCTGGCAAGGTCCTGTTCGAAATGAACGGTGTTGCCATTGACGTTGCCAGAGAAGCCATGAGGCTTGCTCAGCACAAGCTGCCGATTGACACTAAGTTCGTGACCAAGGAGGAATTCCAGGACATCGCAGGTCTGGAATGAATCAGGGAGATTTGAAATGAAGGCTTTGAAGGCTAAGGAACTCCGCGATAAGAGCGTGCCGGAGCTGGAAGAATTGATCGCTCAGGAAAGGGAGGCTCTGTACAGAGCCCGACGTGACTTGGTGTTCCGACGTCTGACCGATGCGTGTCAGATCAAGGTTCGCCGACACAACATTGCCCGCCTGATGACCCTGATTCAGGAGAAACAGAGAGGTCAGGCATGAGCGAGCAGGTAACAGACGCTCAGCAGAGGGGACGTCGTAAGGTCCGAAGGGGCCTCGTCGTCTCTAACAAGATGCAGAAGACCGTGGTGGTTCTGCTGGCCCGAAAGGTTCAGCACCCCCTCTACGGAAAGACTGTGAACAAGTCCACCCGCATCAAGGCTCATGATGAATTGAGCTGCGATCAGGGAGATACCGTCGAGATTATGGAAACAAAACCCATCAGCCGCGAAAAGCGATGGCGGGTCACCAGAATCATCGAAAAGGTCAAGTAAGGGAATTTGGCAAAACGAGGCTTGGAATCACAAAGCGATTTCAAGCCTTATCCCAGCCCGGGCACGGCGCGGCAGAGAGAAAATCTCGCCCGCGCCCTCTGCCTGAAAAAGACACGATAAGAGGAGCGCAGCTATGATTCAGCAGTTCACGAGGCTGAAGGTCGCTGATAACTCTGGAGCACGAGAAGTCATGTGCATCCGAGTTCTCAAGGGATCTCAGCCAAGATATGGAGGGGTCGGTGACGTCATCGTCGCCGCCGTCAAGTCGGCTACCCCCAACATGCCCATTAAAAAGGGCGATGTCATTAAGGCAGTCATTGTTCGAACCAAAAAGGCCGTCCGCCGAGCAGACGGATCCACCTTGAGGTTTGACGACAACGCCTGCGTGGTTATCAACCCCGCCAACCTGGAGCCCCGTGGCACCCGCATCTTTGGCCCAGTGGCCCGAGAGCTTCGCGACGGCAGCTTCATGAAGATCGTTTCCCTCGCTCCGGAGGTGCTGTAAACATGCCTACTAAAGCTGAAATCAAAGCCGCTAAGCATAAGATCAAGCTGAAGGTTCGCACTGGCGACAAGGTTCTGATCGTTGCCGGCAAGGACAAGGGACAGCAGGGAATCGTCGCCGCAGTTTCACGAGAGAAGATGAAGGCTCTTGTGGTGCAGGAAGACGCCGAGAATCCCGGCAACTACGTGCCCCTCAACGCTGCCACCAAGCATCAGAAGGCCAAGTTCCAGGGCGAGAGATCGGCCAGGTTCCAGAAGCCCATGCCGATTCACATCAGCAACCTGAAGGTTATCGACCCCTCCACGGGCGAGCCCAGCAGGATCGGTCGCAGGGTCGAAGATGGAAAGATCGTCCGCTACGCTAAGAAGAGCGGCGCAACCATCGTCGATACCCCCAACGTGGAGACCAAGGAATAAGCCATGGCACGCAAGAAGGCACCTGAACCAACTGGCCCACAGGGCGCTCTCCCCACTTCTCGTTTGAAGAAGATTTACAAGGAGAACGTTCTGCCCAAGCTGATGGAAGAGTTTAAGTACTCCACCCCGATGCAGGCCCCCAAGATGACCAAGGTGGTCGTCAACATGGGCACCGGCATCGACGACAAGGAACTTGAATCTGCCATTCGAGACATGGGCAAGATCACCGGCCAGAGGCCAGTGAGCACCACCTCTAAAAAGTCGATTTCGAACTTTAAGCTGAGAGAAGGCATGAAGATTGGATGCCGAGTCACCCTTCGAGGCGACCGGATGTACCACTTCTTCGACAAGCTCTGCACAGTCGCTTTGCCTAAGCTTCGCGATTTCCAGGGTCTTTCTCCCAAGAGCTTTGATGGTCGAGGAAACTACTCCCTCGGACTCAAGGAGCAGCTGGTTTTCCCTGAGATCGATTACGATTCATTCGACAAGATTCGTGGCATGGATATCACTATCTGCACCACGGCTGCAACCGATGCTGAAGCCCGCTTCTTCTTGAAGCAGATGGGTCTTCCTCTTCGAGAGAAGTAAGAAGTCTTGCGCTCTTCAAAGCCCCTTGGCCATGTTGGTCAGGGGGCTCTTTGTTTTTTGGGTAGGCGACATCCATCTTTGGAAAGACCTTTACTAACCTGTAGGGCGTCTCCTCAATCTTTGAGGCCACTTGAAAGGGGTGGGTTTAGAACTCAGTTATAGAGTTTCTGTGGCCTGGTTTAGCTCTGCTAAGCCAGGAAAGCCTGAGTCTTAAAGAGGCAATCACGACCTTTCTCTCGTTCCTCAGAAAGGATCGTGGCACCCTGTAAGATTAACATTGTTGGGGAAGAGCCTGGTTTGACGCTTCGTGGCACCAGAGTGAAAGACTCGCAAGTGAGATAGCGTGCAGGCTCTCTTCAGCTCCAAGGCTAGAACGGTATCAAGGGAGCCCCGGCCACTACCAGGGCGTCCCGTTTAACAAGTTGAAGCTGGAGCTGGAAGGCCCCAGTGGATATTCAACATGTCAAGTCTACACCTGAACATCGGGGTCGATGTTTCTAAAGACACCCTGGATCTGTGCTTCTTTGCCAAAGACCAAATCAAGCACAGCTTCACAGTCAAGAACTCTCCAGCTGGGTTTGAGCAGATTGTGAAGAAGCTGGAGAAGATGGCTCCTAAAGACCAGTGGAGGATCACGATGGAAGCGACCTCTTCCTGCCACAAGGCTTTGGTATGGCACCTGGCTGAAGAGGGAGTCCCTGCTGTGGTGATGGCTCCCAATCAGGCAAGAAGCCTTGCTAAGGGTCTTGGAATCATCAGAAAGAATGATGCGACAGACGCCTATGTTCTGGCTGTGTGCTCGCAGAAGAACTGGAAAACCCCCAGGAAGCCTCCCACCAAAGAACAGGCTGAACTTCAGGAGCTTTCAAGAAGAATCGA